>BJHH01000001.1 GCA_014192065.1 Gemmatimonadota bacterium
CTAGTCATCAACCGTGAATAGCCGAGCCACTTCGGCGCGGTAGGCTTCCACTTGCCGCGCGCATTCTCGCGCGTCCCAGCCCATGTGGTGTGCGACGACGGCGGCCACGCGCGGAGCGGCCGGGATGCCGTGGTCGCGTGACGAAAATGCCACCTTTGTGCGGCGCACGAGGATATCGGTGAGCGTGCAGGCGAGTTCGTGTTCGACGGCGCGGGTCGCGTCGCTCAGCGTCCACTGCTGTCCCTCGACGATTGGCTCGAAAAGCTGGCCGAACACGGGCGTCCGTTCTGCCCCGCGGAGCGTGGTCGTCGCGGTCACGCAGGGGCTGACCGACCGCTTCAGCTGGCGCACGGCGAGGTCGACCGCTTGCTCGGCGATCTTGCGATACGTGGTGAGTTTCCCGCCAGAGATTGCGATGACGCCGCGTGGTCCCAGCGTGATCGAGTGCTCGCGCGACGCCGACGCGGGATCGCCCGTGTGGCCGCCGGAGACGAGCGGCCGGATGCCCGCCCACGCCGCAATCACGTCGCGTGGACCGAGCCGCGCCGCAGGGAAAAACCGGTTCGCCGATTCGAGCAGGTAGCGGACATCGTCGCGGTTCGCGCGGACGCGGTCAGGCAATGCGGTGGTGGTCGTGTCGGTCGTGCCGATGATCGTCTGCGCGTGGCCGGGCAGGCAGAACATCACGCGGCCATCGACCGGCGAGAGCATCGTCACTGCAGCGCGGTTGCCGATTCTGTCTGCGGGTACGGCAATGTGCACGCCCTTGGTGCCGAGCACGGCGGGTCCCGCCGATGGATCCTCCATGCGCCGCATCGTGTCTGTCCAAGGGCCCGTGGCGTTGACGACAACGCGGGCGGCGATCCGGATCGTGTCGCCCGCCAGTTCGTCACGCACCACCGCGCCCGTGATCCGGTCACCATCGGTCATGACGGATTGGAGCGTCGCGTGATTGAGCACCACCGCGCCGGCGGCGCGGGCGTCGAGCACGTTGGCCAGCGTGATCGCCGCGTCGTCCGTGGCGGCGTCCCAATAGCTCGCGCCACCCGTCAGGCCATCGCGAGCCAGCGCCGGTTCGGCCGCGAGGACGGCGGCGGCGGAGAGGCCGTGATGTCGCCCGACGTTGCCAAACCGTGCCAGTACGTCGTAGAGGGCGAGGCCCGCCCGCAGTTCCCATCGCCCGATCCGCGCGCCTCGATACACCGGCCAAGTGAACTGCAGGGGGCGCACCAGGTGCGGCGCGGTTCGGAGCAGCGTTTGGCGTTCGCGGCTCGCTTCGGACACGAGACGGAAGTACCCATGTTCGAGGTAGCGCACGCCGCCGTGAATGAGTCGCGACGACCGGCTCGATGTCCCGCCGGCGAAATCGTCCCGCTCCACGAGGGCGACGGAGAGCCCGCGGAGGGCGGCGTCGCGGGCGATGCTGGCGCCCGTGATTCCGCCGCCTACGATCAGCAGGTCAAACGTGCCGCCGCCAAGCTGCTCGCGGGCGCGATGGCGCCAGAGAATGGCCGGCTGGACGTTCGAGGTAATTGCGGAGCTCCGATCGCAGGGACCCGTCGAATATCGGCGGATGACGTGCTTGCAGGCAACGCACGAACCGTGCTCTATCGTAGCAATGCTCTGTGCGGGGGCGCAAATTCAGGGATGCCGTCATTCGGGGCCCCACGTCGCGTTGCCATCGTCGGCGGAGTGCGCACGCCGTTCGCCAAGGCTGGCACAACGCTCAAGGAGTTCAGCGCGATCGAGCTGGGCAAGTTGGCCGTGCGCGAACTCCTGCATCGGACGAACGTCGAGCCAGCGATGGTCGAGCTGCTCGTCTTTGGAACGGTGATTCCATCGGTCGTTGCGCCGAACATCGCGCGCGAAGTCGCGCTGATGCCGCAGCTGCCGAAGGGCGTGCAGGCGTGGACCGTGGGGCGCGCCTGCGCGTCGGCAAACCAGGCTATCACCGACGCCGCCGACCAGATCGCACTCGGTCACGCCGATATCGCGATTGCCGGTGGCGCCGAGTCCCTGTCGAACGTGCCGATCCTGCACTCGCGCGGTTTTTCGGACGCGCTGGTGGCCGCCTCCAAAGC
This sequence comes from Gemmatimonadota bacterium, assembly GCA_014192065.1. Taxonomy (GTDB): domain Bacteria; phylum Gemmatimonadota; class Gemmatimonadetes; order Gemmatimonadales; family Gemmatimonadaceae; genus Fen-1231. The sequence continues at coordinate 2,082 of BJHH01000001.1, forward strand.
GAAGACATTGGGCGCACGCCTTGGCGCGCTCGCGAAGATCCGTCCACGCGATCTGATCCCGATCACACCCGCGATCGCCGAGCTAACGACCGGCGAGTCGATGGGCCAGTCAGCCGACAAGATGGCGAAGATCAACGCGATCCCGCGCGCGGAGCAGGACGCGCTGGCGCTTGCATCGCACCAGCATGCCGCGGCCGGCACGGCCGATGGGCGGCTGATCGCCGAGATCGCGCCGGTGTACCTGCCGCCGCGTTACGAGTCGGCGTTGACTAGCGACAACGGCGTGCGGGCCGACTCCTCGATGGAGCAACTGGCGGCGTTGCGTCCGGTGTTCGATCGCCAGTACGGCACGGTGACTGCAGGCAACGCGTCGCCGCTCACAGATGGTGGTGCCGCGGTCCTCCTGATGAGCGAGGAACGGGCGAAGGCGCTCGGTTTCACGCCCATCGCATACATCAGGAGCTACGCCTATGCGGCGCTGGATCCGGGGGAACAGCTACTGCAGGCGCCGGTGCTCGCGGCGCCCGTCGCGCTCAAGCGCGCAGGGCTAACGCTTCAGGACATGGATCTCATCGACATGCACGAGGCGTTCGCGGCGCAGGTGCTGTCGAACTTGCGCGGGTTCGAGTCGCAGGCGTGGGCTGAGCGTGCGGGATTCTCGTCGCCGGTTGGCACGGTCGATCGTGCCAAGCTGAACGTGCTCGGCGGATCGATCTCGATCGGTCATCCGTTCGGCGCGACGGGTGCGCGCATCACCATGACGCTGGTGAACGAACTCGCGCGCCGCGGTGGCCAGTTCGGCCTGATGACGGTGTGCGCGGCTGGCGGGATGGGATTTGCGATGGTCGTGGAGCGGGCATGAGCACGCCGCCACGCACGTTTCGCATCGAGCGTGACGGCGACGTCGCGGTGGTGGTCTTCGACCTCGCCGGCGAATCGGTCAACAAGTTCTCGCAATCGGTGATCGCGGAGTTCGACGGGCTGTTCGACGCGCTCGAGCACGACGCGTCGGTGAAGGGCGTCGTCATCATCAGCGGCAAAGCCGATGGGTTCATCGCCGGCGCGGACATCGATGAGTTCCTCACCTACACGACGGCCGCGATGGCGAGCCACGCGAGTGCCGAAGGCCAGCGGCGCTTTGCCCGCGTCGAGACGTTTCGGGTGCCCGTGGTGGCAGCGATTCACGGTGCGTGCATGGGCGGCGGACTCGAGTTGGCGCTCGCGTGTCGATACCGAATCGCGACCGACCATCCCAAGACGGTGCTCGCGCTTCCAGAGACGCAGCTCGGACTGATTCCGGGACTCGGTGGAACTCAGCGTTTGCCGAGGCAGGTCGGGCTACGGATGGCACTCGACATGATCCTCACCGGGAAGAAGATCCGAGCGAAGAAGGCGCTGCAGGTCGGACTCGTCGAAGAGATGGTGCATCCGAGCATCCTGCGCAGCATCGCGGTGCAGCGGGCGCGTGCGATCGCGGCTGCGGATACCGCGCTGGCGGGTCGCGCCGGTCGGCGCACACCGGCCGGGCGCGCGAAGGGACTCGCCGGATTCCTGCTGGACGGCACTGCCGTTGGGCGGTCCATCGTGCTGCGTCAGGCGCGCGCGATGGCGGCGAAGAAAACCGGCGGCAACTATCCCGCGCTTCCGGCGGCCATCACCGCGATTGCGGCGGGGTACCGATTCCCTGGTGGCGACTTCGATTTCGAGTCCCAGCTCTTCGGCGAGATGGCGATGACGCCAGTGTCGCGGCAACTGATCTCGATCTTTTTTGCGACGACGGCGCTCAAGAAGGACCACGGTGTCGCGGGCGCCGCGCCGCCGCCGCGTGACGTGTCGTCCATCGTCGTGCTTGGCACGGGGTTCATGGGCGCTGGTATTGCCGCGATCTCGGCACAGCAGGGCGTGCCGGTGCGTTTCAAGGACATTCGGGACGTCCAGGTCGGCAAGGGAATCGCCGCCGTGCGCGACGTACTGAAGGAGCGTCTGAAGAAACGGCAGGTCACGAAGCAGCAGTTCACCGATCAGCTCTCGCTCGTGTCGGGCACCTCGACCTACACCGGGTTCGGGAACGTGCCGCTCGTCATTGAGGCCGTGTTCGAGGAGCTGCAGGTCAAGCATCAGGTGCTCCGGGATGTCGAGCCGCTGCTCACGCCGGATGCGATCTTCGCGACGAACACGAGTACGATCCCGATCGCCGACGTGGCGCACGCTGCGATGCGACCGGAGCGCGTCATCGGGATGCATTTCTTCTCGCCCGTGCACAAGATGCCGCTGCTCGAGGTCATCGTGACGCCAACGACCGCGCCGGATGCGATCACCACGGTCGTGGCATTCGGGCGAAAGCTCGGCAAGACGGTAATCGTCGTGAACGACAGCCCCGGCTTTTACGTGAACCGAATTCTGGCGCCCTATCTCAATGAGGCGGGACGCCTGCTCGATGAAGGCGTGGCGATCGGCGCGATTGACCGCGCCATGCTTGCCTGGGGTTTCCCGGTCGGGCCGATGACGTTGCTCGACGAGGTCGGACTCGACATCGCGGGCAAGTCGGGCGCGATCCTTGCTGCCGCGTTCGGTGACCGGCTCGCCGCGTCTGCCTCGATGGCACGGGTGATCGAGTCGGGCCGGCTCGGCCGCAAGAACAAGCAGGGGTTTTACAGGTACGACGAGCGTGGCAAGCGGCAGGGCGTGGACGAAACGGTGTATCAGCTCTTGCCGGCCGGCACGGCGCGCAGGGAGATGTCGTCCGCCGAGATCCAGGAGCGGTTATCGCTTGCCATGATCAACGAGGCGATGCGCTGCCTTGAGCAAGGAGTGGTTCGACAGGCGCGGGACGGCGACATCGGTGCGATCTTCGGTATCGGGTTCCCGCCATTCAGGGGCGGACCGTTCCGTTGCGTCGATACGGTGGGCGCTGCGGACATCGTGCAGCGCCTTCAGGCGCTCGACCTCCGCCATCAGGGCAGGTTCAAGCCATGCGCGCTGCTGATTCGCTTGGCCGTCGAGAACCGCACTGTGTATGATCGCTGAGTACCACCGTTCAATCTGCTGGGCACTTTCACCGGACTACGTGATGCGAATGATCCGTCAGCTTTCGCTCGTCCTCCCCGTCGTGGCGCTCCTCGCCGGCCCACTTGCCGGCCCACTTGCCGCACAGCAGACACGCGCTGAGCGCACCGGCTTCAAGGAGACGTCTACGCATGCTGATGTCGTGGCCTTCGTCGACTCACTGCAGTCCCGCGGAGCGAAGGTCCATGTCGGCATGATCGGCAGGACAACGCAGGGGCGCGAACTGCCGTATGTGATCGCGTCACGGCCGCTGGTGACCACGCCGCTCGAGGCCAAGCGACTTGGCCGGCCGATCGTGTACATCCAGGGCAACATCCACGCGGGTGAGGTCGAGGGCAAAGAGGCGATGCAGGCGGTGCTGCGTGATCTGCTGTTCGATCCGAAACCGAACGTACTCGACTCTGTGGTGCTCATCGTCGTGCCGATCTACAACGCAGACGGCAACGAGATGTTTCGTCCGCAGGCGCAGCAGCGCGGCGCGCAGAACGGTCCAGAATTGGTGGGCCAGCGTCCGAACGCCGCGGGGCTCGACCTGAATCGCGACTATATGAAAGCCGAGGCACCGGAGACGCGCGCATCGCTGGCGATGTTCAATGCGTGGGACCCGGACCTCTATGTAGACCTGCACACCACCAACGGCAGCTATCACGGATACGCGCTGACCTACTCGCCGTCGTTACATCCGGCAGCGAGAATCGCCGGCGGCACGTTTGGCGGCGCGTTCGTGGCCGATTCGATGTTGCCGGGCATCCGCGCACGGATGCGCACGCGGCACAAGTTCGAATCGTTCGACTATGGCAACTTCTCGGGCGACGAAGGTCCGTCGGCTCAGGGAGAGGCGCGGGGGTGGTCGTCGTACGAGCACCTGCTGCGGTATGGCACCAACTACTACGGAGTGCGTGGTCGGCTCTCGATCCTGAGCGAGGCCTACTCGCACGATCCGTTCGAGCGTCGCGTGAAGAGCACCGAAGCATTCGTGCGCGAACTCCTCTCGATGACGGCGCAAAAGGCCAAGTCGGTGCTGGCGATCACACGCGGTGCCGACGCCGCGCTGGCGGCTGGGACGATCAGATCGATTCCGATTCGTGCGGCACTTACAAAGCGTCCGGTGATGCTGCCGGTCATCGAAGAACCGCTCGACACGCTGCCTGAAGCCAAGGGTCAGATTCAAGCGGGCCGTGGCGGTCGCGGTGCAGGTGGCGGTGCAGGTGGCGGACGTGGCGGTTGCCAGTGGCCGCTCAGCGAGCCCGGTGTTCGCTGCGGATTCAAGCGCAGCGGCCGGATGATCACGGTGAAGATGCCCGTGAAGGTGACCTTCGACGCGACGCTCTCTATCGTGCCGCCGGTGGCATACATCATCCCGAAAAACGTGATGCCCGACTCGGTACTGCACCGGCTGCGCCTACACGGCGTCGTCGTTGAGGAGGCGAAGGCCCCGGCGACACTCGACGGTGTGCAGGTATTCTCGATCGACTCCATGATTAAACGCGGCAATCCGTTCCAGGGCCACAGCGAAGTGCGGCTCGAGGGCACCTGGCGCGCTGAATCTCCAGCTAGCGCGCTCGGCGACATCTACGTGGTGCGCACCACGCAGCCGCTCGGCGTGCTCGTTGTGGAACTGCTCGAGGCGCAGTCGGACGACGGGCTCGTTACCTGGAACTTCTTCGATGGCGTGCTCGACGCGGCGATGAAGAACCCGACGGGCCAGCGGACGTTTCCGGTACTGCGCGCGACGAAACTGATCGCGTTCCCCACCCGAATCATCCAGTAGCGCGCGCGTGGCACACGGGCAGTACCTCCCACCAGACCTGTCCAAGGGCGATGCATCCACGATTGCCGGGTACGCCGCCGTACACGCACGTCCCGCGGCCCTTGAGGGCCGCGACGGATTCTCGTACTCGATCGAAATCCTCAGCGATTCGACGGGCGATCCCGCCGAACCGTTCGGTGCCTACCTGATGTTCGTACAGTGGTCGCGGCTCGGCGCGCAGAAAGTCGAAGGGCACCTCGAGTCGGATTTCATTGCGTGGGGCGCGACGGTGGACGAGGCGGAATCCCATGTCGGCGGCATGGCCCTCGTGGCTGCGCAGGCCGAACTGGATGGGCTCATCCGCGCGCGGGACGGTGCGAGTACCCGAAGGTGGTGGACGGCGACTGCAGCCGATCCCGACACCGAACACAACGGATCCCATTGAGCGAAGTTGACGCGGTCGTACTGAACGGAACCGGAGGCGTGTGGAACGTGCACACCGTCGCCGGAGAAACACACGCCGCGTCTCTGCGCGGGCGCCTCAAGCAGGACGGCAACCAGAAACTGGCAGTGGGCGATCGCGTCGCGGTCGAACGCGACGACTCGGGCGCGGCCTGGGCGATCACCGCGATCCATCCGCGACGCTCCAAGCTGGCCCGGCGTGCGCCGAGTGGCGCGCGCGGCGAACGGATTGTTGCCGCGAACGTCGACCAGGTCGTGGTGGTGCTCGCCGCCGCCAAGCCAGAGCCACATGTGCGGATGCTCGATCGGTTCCTGGTGATTGCCGAGGGTAACGACATCGCCGCGTGCATCGTGATCAATAAGGTCGAACTCGTGGAACCGGCGTTCGTGGAGGCGCTGGTCGCGCCGTATGAGCGCGCGGGCTACGCCGTGCACCGGACGAGCGTCAAACAACGTGTCGGCCTCGAGGGGCTCCACGCCGCCGTGGCCGGGAAGACGTCGGCTTTTACCGGGCCGTCTGGGGTGGGCAAGTCGTCGCTCCTGAACGCGCTCTACCCTCAGCTTACCCTGCGCATTGGTGAAATCAGCGAGTCGGTGAACAAGGGACGGCACACGACCGTCGGCGCGCTGTTCATTCCGTTGACCGACCCGAGCGGTGGCTACGTGGTGGACACGCCCGGTCTGCGAGAAGTCGGACTCTGGGGCATGCCGCCCGAAAATCTCGACCACTGTTTTCCCGAGTTTCGGCCATTCCTCGGCAGCTGCAAGTTCCAGGATTGTTCGCACGTGCACGAACCACACTGTGCCGTGCGCGGGGCTGTCGAATCGGGTGAAATCACGGCAGCGCGCCACGAGAGCTACCTCAAGCTCCACGGCGACCTGCCCGATCCGGACAACACGTGGGACTGACATGGAACCACCGCTATCTCGCGCTGGCTATTGCCCTGGTCATCGCGCTCACCATCGCGCCGACCATTGCACCGACCGCGCTTCACGCCCAGTCGCTCGACGACCTCCTACGCACCGGTCGCGCGCAGGCCGATTCCGGCAAGGCAGACGAAGCGGTGAAGACGTTCGAACGGGCGGTGAAGCTGAATCCGCAGAGTGCCGAAGCGCACATGCGGCTTGGCAGCGCGCTCGGCAGCGTCGCCCAGAAGGTCAGCGTGATTCGCCAGCCATTCGTGGCGAAGCGGATCAAGGCGGAGTTTGAACGCGCGGTCGAACTCGATCCAACCCTGCTCGCCCCACGGGAAGGATTGCTGCAGTTCTACCTTCGTGCGCCTGGCGTCATGGGCGGCAGCGAGGCCAAGGCGCGTGAACAGGCGGCTGCGATCGCGAAGCTCAATCGGCTGCGTGGCCATTTTGCTGCCGCCACCATCGCGAACGTGACGAAAGACGCCTCCGGCGCCGACAAGGCGTACCGCGCCGCGGCGTCCGAGTTTCCCGACAGCCTCAACGCTGTCACGACCTATGCGAACTACCTGCTCAACAACGATCGCGCCGAGGAAGCCTTCCCGGTGCTCGACCGCTACCTAGCGAAGCATGCCGACGACCGGGTCGCGCTGTTCTGGTTTGGCCGCACGGCCGCGGTCACAGGCAAGCAACTCGACCGCGGCGAGCAGGCGCTGAAATCGGTACTCGCGTCGCAGGGATCGGCGTCGCAGGGATCAGCGTCGCAGGGATCAGCGTCGGCGAACGGACCGCGAGTGACCACAGAGGCAGTCCATCTGAGGCTGGGTGAAATCGCGGCGAAGCGCGGCGACAAGGCGAAGGCGCGCGCCGCGTTTGAGGAGGCGCTGCGTATCAATCCGAAGTTCGAGCCGGCCCGAAAGGCGCTAGCCGCGCTCTAGTCTGACTCTGTTCGCGCGCTAGCCGCGGCGGGTCAGTCGTTCAGGGCGAGAGCCGCCCAATCGTCCACGCGTCGCCGGCGCGGCTGTACACGATCCGGTCGTGCAGGCGGCTCGGCCGCCCCTGCCAGAACTCGATCGACTCGGGCGTGAGTCGGTAGCCGCCCCAGTGATGCGGGAGCGGGACCTCGGTGCCTTCCGGGTACTTCTCGAAGTACTTCGCGACCTCACGTTCGAGCAGGTCGCGCGCGATCAATACGCTGCTCTGCAGTGAAGCCCACGCCCCCACCTGGCTGCCGTATGGGCGCGTGCTGAAATACGTCAGCGACTCGGCGGGCGAGATCCGTTCGATCGTCCCCTCGATGCGCACCTGCCGCTGGAGCACGTCCCACCACATACAGAGCGCCGCACGCGGATTGTCGGTGAGCTCAAGCCCCTTCCGGCTCCGGTAGTCGGTAAAGAAGACGAAGCCTGCGGCGTCGGCGCCCTTGAGCAGCACCATCCGGACCGAAGGGCGGCCATCGCTCGTCGACGTGGCGAGCGCCATCGCGTTCGGCTCAACGAGACCGGCGTTCTTCGCCTGCGCGAACCAGCGGTCGAACTGCCGGATCGGGTTGGCGTCCACGTCGCGCTCAGAAAGCGATTCGCGGCTGTATTCTTGGCGGAGGTCGGCGAGTGACATCAAAGGGAATATCTCCGCTTGAAGCGGGCTGCGCGAGCGTCCACGTTACTTGGGTAGCATTTCTCCAGCCCTCCGACCCGTGACCAGCTCCGCACCAGAAGGCACCCGCTCGCATCGCGCCGAGGGCGACAAGCTCGCCGCGCTCGGCTGCGCCGTCGTGACGGTGAGTGATTCGCGCACCGAAGCCAACGACGAATCGGGCGCGCTGATCCAGCAGCTGGTCTTGGCGGCCGGGCATCGCGTGGCCGACTATGCGTTGTTCAAGAACGATGAGTCCGCGGTCCGTGAGCATGTGCGCGTCCTGCTCGCGCGCGAAGACGTCGATGCGATCCTGCTCACTGGCGGCACCGGGCTTAGCAGTCGTGACCGGACCGTCGAGGCCGTGCGACCACTGATCGAGAAAGAGCTCCCCGGTTTCGGAGAGCTCTTTCGCGTGGTCTCGTTTCAGGAGCAGGCCGGTACCGCGGCCATTCTCTCGCGAGCGTTCGCCGGCGCATCACGCGGCACATTGATCGTGTCGATGCCTGGCTCGAAGGCCGCGGTCGAACTGGCGCTTACGCAGATTCTCCTTCCGGAGCTGCGGCACGCGATTCGCGAGTTGCGTCGCTAAGGTCAAGCGACCAGGTCACAGGCATGTCGGGGCAGAGGGAGTCGCGCACGGTGCAGTATTTCGTGACCCCCAGTTCGATCGCCCGCATGGCTTTGGCGTGTTCGATGCCGTGGCCGCTGATCGTGTAGTGCAGGTGGGCCTTGATGATGCGACGCGACGTGCCCTGCTCGCGTTCGACTCGTTCGGCCGTCACCTCACACGACACCGATGCCGGCGGAGTGCGCTGTTTGTTCAGGATCAGCACCACGTCCACCGTGACGCAGCCGACGAGCGCGTTCAGGAGGAGTTCGGGTGGACTGTGGCCGGCCTTGCTGTCACCGTCGACTAAGATTGGCGCGCGGTCGGCCGGACCAACGTCGAACTTCAGGTCGCCCTTCCAGACGAGCCCGACGCGCAGGTCGGGCTTAACGCCGGAGGAGTCGCTGGGTCGATCGTTCTTCATCCGATCCTCGTGCCGTTGGCGACAGCGCGGTCGGGGCTAAGCAGTACGACCTCGGCGGGGTCGGGCATGGCCCCCAGCACGAGGCACTGGCTCACGAACCCTGCGATGCGGCGTTCGCCGATGTTTACGACGGCCACGACCCGTCGGCCAACGAGTTGTTCGGGGGTGTAGTGCATCGTCACCTGCGCGCTCGAGCGACGCACACCAAGTTCCGGCCCGAAGTCGATTTCCATCGTAAGCGACGGTTTTCGCGCTTCGGGAAAGGCGGCGGCGGTGAGCACGGTGCCCACGCGCATGTCGATCGCGAAGAAGTCGGTCGGTGTCGGCATCTGCTCAATTTACCGGTCGGGCACAGGCTTGGGCGGCGTCGTGGCTTCCGGGAGGAGCGTGAAGCGCATGAGTGAATCGCGCCGCAGGTAGAGGCGCGCGGCGTCGCGCAGCTGTTCGCGCGAGACCTTTGCGGTCATGGCGGGGCTCCGGAGCCAATCGCGTTGGTCCCGACCATCCTCGTCGGCATCCTGCATGGCGTCGAGCCAAGCCCCGTTTTCCTTGAGCGCCGTTTCGTGGCCGCGGACCGCGATCTCGCGGATCTTCACGAGATTCGAGTCCGACACGACGCCAGCCTTGATTGAGTCAATCACCGACCACATCGCGGCAGTGAGTTCGGCGCTCCGTTCGGGCGCGCTGCCCCACGAGACGGTGACGCGATAGCGGTCGTAGGGAATGTGACTGCAACTCGCGCCGACGCCGACGCCGTACGTGCCGCTCTTGTCTTCGCGGAGCACTTCGCGCAGTCGGATGTCGAGCAACTCGCGCAGCGCGCTGAGCACGATCCGATTGTCGTAGCTGTAACGGCAGCTGCCGTGAAAGACGAATTGGTTCGAGGCTTTAGGCTCGATGCCTTTGCGGACAACTTTGTCGACGTTGCCGGGTGGCATGCGCACATTGAGATCGCGGGCCTTCTCTTTCTTTCCCGCCGCCGGCAGCGAGGCGATGTAGCGCTCGGTGAGAGTGCGCACCGAATCGAGGTGAAAGCTGCCAACGAGAAAAAAGGTAAAGTCATCGGCGCCCGCGAAACGTTCCCGGTAGAGCGCCAGCGCGCGCCCGACGTCCACCGAGTCGAGCGATGCCGCCCGGAAGAGGCGCTGGCGGGTGTGGTGCTGCGTCATCGTCATGGTGATCGTGTCGCCAAACACCGACTCGGGATCGTTGTCCTGATTGGCCTGCACCGAGCGGACGAGGTTCGCGAATGCTTTGAACGACGCCGTGTCCACGCGCGGCTGGGTAAAACGCAGCCACGCGAGCTGGAACATCGTCTCGAGGTCCTTGCGAGACGCGCCGCCGCCGAGGTGTTCACCCCAGAGCGAGACCGACGGCGTCACCGACGCGCGCTTGCCGGTGAGCTTCTTGCGGAGTGATGTCGGGTTGAAACTGCCGATGCCGCCGTCCGACACGGCGTAGGCGCCGAACGACGCATCGAGATCATCGCGATCGGACACCAGGGACGAGCCGCCGGGGCTCTGCGCGGCGAACAGCACTTCGTCGGCCTTGAAGTCGGTCTGCTTGACGAGCATCCGCGCGCCATTCGAGAGCGTCCATTCGAGAATGCCGGTCTCCGGTAAGGTGCGTTCTGCGGTGATGCGGCCCGGTGTGGGCAGTGTGGAGACGAGCGGTTCGTTGCTCGTCGAATCGACATAGGCTGCGAGCGTTACCGTGCGCGCCGCCGTGAAGATCGCGAGCAGCTCCGCCTGCGTCGGCAACGTGACGTTTGGCGCCGCTGGCCCCGCCACCATGATGACACGGTTGGAATCGCTCAGCGTCGTGCGCGCGACGGTGTTGATTTCGTCGAGCGTGATCGTGGGCGTGAGTGCGTTGCCGAGGTCGACTTCACGCGTGATACCAACGACCGGCTCGCCGGTGAGCGCCATGTTCACATAGGCATCGGCCAGGCCGGGCGATTCCATCTTGTCGCGCTCGGCGAACGCTTGCTCCAGCGAACGCAGGTAGTTGGTGCGTAGCCGGTCGAGTTCGCCGGCGGTAAATCCAAACCGCCGCGCGCGCTCGGTTTCGGCCAGCAGCGCCTGCGCCGCGGACGCAAAGCCATTGTCCTTGACGCCCGCGGAGAGCTGGTACGCACCCTTGGTGCGTACGAACGCACCGCGGCCGCCGCCCGCGTATGCGAATGGCGCATCGGGGCTCTGCGTGATTTCCTCGAACCGCTGGTTGAGCATGCTGTCGTGAAAGCGGTACACGAGGCCGCGACGCAGGTCGCCGACCGTCTTCGCTTCGGTGCGGGGCTTGAGCCAGAGCAGCGATACGTCCTTGCCGGGATACTCGGGGTCGGACTCGATCGAGACGAGTGTCTCGGCGTGATCGGGGACGGCCGCTTCGTCGCGCCGCCGAGGATTGGCGGGCATCGTGAGCCGGGAAAAGCGTTCCTCAATGAGCGTCACCATCGCGGCGGGGTCGAAATCGCCGACCGCAATGACGGACATCAGGTCCGGCCGGTACCAGTCACGATAGAACGTCGCGACCACGCTGTCGGCAAAGGTCTCGAGACTCTCCTTCGTGCCGATCGGCAAGCGGTCCGCATACTTCGACTGGTTCAGCATCACTGGGAACTGCCGGTTGGATACGCGCGTTGTGGCGTCACGGCCCGTACGCCATTCCTCGATCACGACGCCGCGTTCCTTTTTCAGCTCAGCCGCGTCGAACGAAATGCCATGCGCCCAGTCTTCGAGAATGTCGAGCCCGGTCATGACAAGCCGTGCGGTGTCGGTGGGGACCTGGAGCATGTAGATCGTTTCGTCGAACGACGTGGACGCGTTCACATCGGCGCCAAACCGCATGCCGATGCGTTCGAGGAAGTTGACGATGTCGGCTTTCGGGAAACGGCGCGTCCCGTTGAACGCCATGTGTTCCACGAAATGGGCGACGCCGCGCTGGTCGTCGTTCTCGAGGATCGACCCGGCGTTCACGACGAGTCGAAGCTCTGCGCGCTTTTCGGGTCGGCCATTTGTCCGCACGAAATAGCGCAGCCCGTTGGGTAGTACGCCGGAGCGGACCGCCGGGTCGAGTACGAGCGGTGCGGCGAGGTCCACCGGTTGGGCGGGCGCCGCCTGCGCGCCCGCGACGCCGGTAACGGCTGTGGAAAACAGGAGCATGACAGCGACCGCGGCGATGGCCGCGGTTCGTGGCGTGGTCTGTGGCGTGGTCGGTGGCATTGGGATCGGTTCCTCCATGATGACTAACTTTACTGCACCACCGATGTCCGCATCACGCCCGCAGTCGCCGCTCCCTGAGATGGAGGCCTACAGCCGCCACGTGCTCGTCTGCACGGGCGGGTTTTGCTCGGTTGAGCGACGCGGACGTCCTCTTTACAGCCAGTTGGCGGCGCTGTTGGAACGCGAAGAGCTGCTCTTCGGTCCCACGCGCGTGAAGCGGTCCGAAGCGCCCTGCCTGGGTGTCTGTGGTGGCGGCCCCATTGTGGTGGTGTACCCTGAAGGCGTTTGGTACGCGGGGGTGACCCTGGAGTTGCTTGAGCGCATCGTGGTCGAGCATCTCAAGGGCGGGCGGGTGGTCGACGAGGCGGTGTTTCACCGACTTGGCGGCTGACCCAACGCACGAGGCTTGGCGCGCCGTTGGCCGTCCCTGTCTTGCGTACCGGGTGGCGCGGCGAGAGGTTCTACCTCTCTTCACGACTATCCACGGCGCGAAGCTTGCGGCATCGCGTTTCGGCGCTCGCTTGCCGCCTCTTTTGATCCCGACTGCATGAACGACACCTTCAACCCCAGGCGCATGATGCTCAGCGCAGCGAAAAAGCTGCTGCTTGAGCCGACGAAGGCGCCGCCACCGCCGGCGCCGATGTCTCCGCCGCGGCTTACATCAAACCTATTGGAGAAACCCCCCATGTCGCGTTCCCGTTCCGCCATTCTGGACAATCTCGAAGAGATGTACCGCGAGGCGTTCGACCGTGCGAAGACGTCGGGCGACGAGACGCAGCTTCCGGCGCTCGACTTTGCGTACCGCCGCGAGCAGCTCTACTTCGAAATCCTGCTTGATGTCCGGGACGCCGCGGAACGGCGGTAGAGCCGGGAAACGAGTCGGGCGAACCCTCTTCGCGAGGATTCGCCCGATGCATGACCGCGAACCCATCGGTCGCTAGTACGTGACGATCTCCTCGTACGCCTTGATGAACGTGCTCACCTGCGGCAGGATCGCGTCCTCGAGCTGTGGTGCGTACCCGACAAAGGTGTCCGTACTCGCCACGCGGCGGACCGGCGCGTCGAGCCAGGCAAAGCACTCGTCGGCGATGCGCGCGGAGATTTCGGCGCCGTAGCCCCACGACTCCGAATCTTCGTACGCGACGATCACGCGGCCTGTCTTCTTGACCGAGGCAAACACGGTCTCCTTGTCCCAGGGTGACAGGGTGCGCAGATCAATCACCTCGACGTTGATGCCGCGCTCGGCGACGTCGCGAGCGGCACTAAATGCCCGCTGCACCGTGGCGCCGTAGGTCACGACCGTAAGGTCCGTGCCCTCGCGGACGACACGGGCTTTCCCGAACGGCACCATGTAATTCGCGCCGGGATACTGGCCCTTGTTGTAGGTCTGCCGGTAGAGGTGCTTGTGTTCGAGGAAGATCACGGGATCGTCACACCGGATTGCCGTGCGGAGTAGCCCATTCGCGTCGAGCGCATTGCTCGGACAGACGACGCGCAGCCCTGGGCAGTGTGTGAAGAGCGACGCGCCGGTCTGGGAGTGATAGACGCCGCCGCGGATGTACCCGCCGTACGTGGTGCGGATCACGACGGGCGCACTGAAATGATTGTTGGACCGCCAGCGCATGGTCGCCAATTCGTTCCGGATCTGCATGTACGCAGGCCAGATGTAATCGAAGAATTGGATCTCAACGACCGGCTTGAACCCGCGGTGTGCGAGCCCGATCGCGCGGCCAATGATGTTGGCTTCGGCGAGCGGCGAGTTGTATACGCGGTTGCTGCCGAACTCCTTTTGCAGCCCCCACGTCACCTTGAAGACGCCGCCCTTGCCCTTGACCTTGCCGAGATGCTGGTCGCGCGAGACGTCCGCGACGTCTTCGCCGAACATGAGGATGCGCGGGTCGCGGCGCATCTCATCCTTCATGCAGGCGTTCAGGAGGTCGACCATGGTGGTCGGGTCGCCGGAGAACTGCGGATCGTCCTCGGTGTCGAACTGTTCGCCAGTCGGGTCCACCTCAGGCGAGAAGACCGCGAAGTGAATCGTGTCACCGCCCGGCTGCGGCTGCGCGAGCGCGTCATCGGCGGCGGCTGTGACTTCGACTTCGACTTCGGCCTGGATCCGCTTGATCTCTGCGTCGCTGGCATGCCCTTGCGCGACCAGCCACTCAGGGAAGCGTGCGACCGGATCACGGGCCGCGTCCGCGTCGCGCTCCTCTTTCGGACGGTAGAGCACTTCGTCGTCCGACAGCGAGTGCGAGTACGGTCGGATCACGCGGGCATGGACGAGCGCCGGGCCGCGGCGTTCACGGGCATACTGGACGGCGCGCTGCATCACCTCGTATGACGCCATGAAATCGCAACCGTCCACCTGCTGTACGTACAGGCCGGGATACGACTTCACGATCTCCGAAATCGAGCCGCCGGGGGTGTTGACTTCGACCGGAACCGAAATCGCGTAGCCGTTGTCCTCGACGAGGTACACGATCGGCAGGCCGAGGTTGCTGGCGGTGCTGAGCGACTCGAAGAACTCGCCTTCGCTCGTCTGGCCTTCGCCGGTGGTCACGAGGACCACTTCGTCGCCGTGGAAGCCGTGGTCGGTCGTGCCGGCAGCTTCCGCGCGGATGGCGGCTTCGGCGGCACCAACGGCCTGGAGGAACTGCGTCCCCGTCGGTGAGGACACCGACGCGATGTTCGTCTTCTTGTGGCCCCAGTGCGACGGCATCTGCCGTCCGCCGGAGTTGGGGTCGGCGGCCGCGCCGACCGCGGAATAGAGCATTTCCGCGGGCTTCATGCCCAGCGTCAGGCAGATTGCGCGGTCACGGTAGTAGAGGTAGAACCAGTCATAGGCCGGCTTGAGCACCATCGCGGCGGCCGTCGTGACCGCTTCATGCCCAGCACTCGAGATCTGGAAGAAGATCTTGTTCTGGCGCTTGAGCGCGATCTCCTTGTCGTCCAGGCGACGCGACAGGAGCATGGTTTTGTAGACCGCGACGAGTTGGTCGCGGGAGAGCGCAGGCGCGGCAGCGGTGACCCGCTTCGCCTTGGACGAAGTTGCCATCCGCGAAAAGTAGTTGGGCAGTGGCGCAGGTGCGACGGCGTTGCAATTCGCCGCGCATGGCATCCGGGGAGGCCTCTTGCGCGTGGGCTGTTACTGTCCAACATTTTCATGCGTCAATTCGGAGAACGAGCGCTCTGTCACGCACGGCGCTCCACCGGAGGCTCATGGAACGTTCGCGAGGACGACCACCCGAGCAGCAACCGCCCCAGTCGCCACCGCCGACTGCTGGCTGGAGTCTCTGCCCCATATCCGCCACCCCGTACGGGAATTCCTCCCCGTCGCGGGGTGTCGTCGTTCTGGCCCTCTCTGGCGAGGTGTCATGTCCCACAGGAACGTCAACCGCATTACGCTCGCCCGTTCGCCCCGTGGCTTGGCCAAGCATAGCCGTCGAGTGCTCGCACAGCACCACAAACGGCACGTCAAGCGCGAGACTTTCCGTGATTGCAGCCGGCGCTGTGTTTACTGCAGTACGTCCCTAGGGCTCGACCATGCCACGCTGGATCATGTGTATCCGCTGTCGCGGGGCGGTGACCACGCGCCCGGCAACCTCGTGGCGGCGTGCTTGGCATGCAACCAACTGAAGGGTTCCATGCTGCCGACGGAGTTCTTCATGCGGTACCCGTGGGCCGGCGCGAACTTCGTGCGCTATGCCCGGGCGGTGCACCGCACGTTCAAGCGTGGCGCCAAGCGGGCCGTGTCGCTGCACTACGCACAGGCGGCATAGCCGGGACGGTGGTGAGTTCGGGGTGGTGCAGGCGCTCGAGGGTGAGCATCACGCGCTTGCGGTCCGGACCCCAGGCATAGCCGCCGAGCGCGCCGGTGCTGCGGAGCACGCGGTGGCATGGAATCAACCAGCTGATCGGATTGCGGCCCACGGCGTTGCCCACGGCTCGTGATGCGGCCGACTCGTCGATCGCCGCGGCCAGCGTACCGTACGTCGTCACGCGGCCGTCGGGCACGGTGAGGAGTGCGCGCCACACTTTCAACTGGAAGTTCGTTCCCTTCACATGGAGCGAGAGGCCGGGCACCGCGCGTGCGCCCGGTGCGGGGAAAGCGCGTGCAATGGCGTGCCTGGTACCCTGTTGATCGGGACGAAAGGTCGCGCGCTGCCAGTCCTGTTTCAGCGCCGCCAGCGAGGCAGCACTCGACACCGGACCCACGAACGCCAGATGGCAGATTCCGTTCGGCGTCGTGGCGATCAGACATTCACCAAATGGCGTACCATGGAACCCGTACGCGATGGTCAGCCCGTCGCCCGCGCGCGCCAAGTCACCCGGTGTCACGGCCTCAGCGTTCAGGATCAGATCGTGCGCACGCGACGGCCCCGAGAGCCCGGCCGCGAGCGACGCTTCGAGTACGCTCTTGTCGCTCTGGATCAGCGACTTGAGCAGTTCGGCAGTTTGGTGCTGGATGAACCGCTTGGGGCTGATGCCCGACCAGCGCGTGAAGAGTCGCTGAAAGTGCGATTCGCTCAGCCCCACATGGCGCGCGACGTCGGCGAGCGTGGGCTGGGACGCGCGCTGGGCGTCGAGAAAGCGGATGGCGCGCTCGATGCGGGCGTAGTCTAAAATCGGGTCGGTCGTCATGGGTGCAGCATACGGGCTACCCGGGGTGCGCTCAATCCGATTCGTGCTGCATCGGATGCTTCGTGGGCGGGAGTGGGGACTGTCGACTCGCGTACCGCCTCTGTGTGGAGGCGTTTAGTAATCGACGGGGCGAAGGTAGCTCTCGCCGATGGCGGCAGCCGAGAGCAAGGCCACGGTCGCCAACTTGCGCTTCCAATGTGTCCCATCGAGCCGCTTGCGCACGATCTCCACGTCGGCGGCCGCAAATCCGCGCGCGACGAGTTCGTGCGTCGCGTAGCCGTGCAGCAGCCAGTTCAGGATCTGGTCCGCCTTCGCGTAGCTGATGCCGAAGTCGCCTTCGTCAGTCTGGCCTTCAATCAGGTCGGCCGACGCGGGTTTGTCGACGATCTCCTTTGGCACACCGAGGTGTCGGGCGAACTCCCAGATCTGCGTCTTGAACAGGTCGCCGACGGGGTTCACCGGCGGCGAGTCGTCGGCGTGCCAGGTGAAATAGCCGAGCAACCGCTCGCTCTTGTTGCCGGTGCCAAGCGGGAGCGCGTGGTGCTTTGCGGCCAGATCGAAAAGCGCGATCATCCGCACGCGCGCCATCACATTGCCGCGGCGCGCAGGGCTCGCATCGGGTTCGGCGGCGAGGTAGCCGTCCACCGCGGCTGAGATGTCGAGGGTGCGTTCGCGAATGCCGAGCGCGTTCACGACGAGCTTCGCGTGGGCGAGCGAATCGGGGCTAGATGTCCGGTAGGGCAGCCGAACGGCGGTCACGTGCTCGGGACCGAGTGCGCGCGCGGCCAACGTGGCTGTCACGGCGGAATCCACGCCCCCCGAGAGGCCGACGACGGCGTCTGTGAATCCGCGGCGCTTGAATTCGTCGCGCAGGAAGGCGACCAGCCAGCCTTCGACCAGCGCGGCGTCGATGTTGAGCGGAGGCGGTTCGCCATGACTCGTGTGGCCGGTGCGAACGACCGCGATCGGCGGGCCGGCCTTCGCACCGGCGGGCGAGGGGCTCGCCGCCGTCAGAGCAGGCTGCTGTGCTGGCGCGGCCGGTGAGTCACTCTTCGTTGGCGCCATGGCCCCGCCGGCGACCCGCTCGAGCTCAGCGCGCATGGTTGGCAACGCGACACGGAGGTCGGAGAGCATTGGCGAGTCGGCGCGCGCACGCGTGATGTCGACCAGATCGACGTCGGCGGTGACGAGCGCTTCTTCCCAGAGCGGGCCTCGCGCGCGGAGGTCGCCTTGCGGACCCATCACAAGCGATGCGCCCGGGAACACCTTGCCGCCTTCGCTGCCCACGAGGTTCGCGAGCGCCACAAACACGCCATGCTCCTCGGCGATGTCGCGTATCAGTCGCTCCCAGCGGCCAACCGATGCCGGGGCGGCGCCCTCGCTACGAGGCTCTGTGCCAGCAGCGACGCCCTGCATTCCGCGCGCAGGCGCGGCGGCGCTGACAAACACCACCTGCGCGCCGTCGAGCGCGGCGATAGTTCCCGACAGCGAATGCCAGGCGTCCTCACAGACGAGGAGTGCGGTGCGGCCCCAGCGGGTGTCGAATGCCTTGATGCCGAACCCGCGCCCGACGAACCGTTCTTCGTCGAACATTCCGTATGTCGGCAGAAAGTTCTTCCGGTGGACGTGCAGAACCTGCGCGGCCCCGGACGGATCCAACGCGATGTAGACCGAACTGTTGTGGAGCGTGCCCTCGTGCTCTTCGTAGAACCCGATCACTGTGTCGATCGCCCGGCGCCCGCCGGCGGCGAAGTACGCGCCACCCAGCGCGGTGGCGAGGGTCGGTGCGGTCGTCGCCGTTTCGCGCACGGCGCCCTCGACGAAGTATCCGGAGAGGACCGTTTCTGCGAACTGCACCACCTCCGGTGCGGGATCGAGCGCGGCGGCTTGCGCGAGGATCTCGCCGATTCGCGCGATGTTGCCGGCGATATCGCCCTTCTTGGGCCGGAACTGG
Organism: Gemmatimonadota bacterium; assembly: GCA_014192065.1. Taxonomy (GTDB): domain Bacteria; phylum Gemmatimonadota; class Gemmatimonadetes; order Gemmatimonadales; family Gemmatimonadaceae; genus Fen-1231. Next base: position 20,760 of record BJHH01000001.1, read on the forward strand.
GCGAGCGCGAGACGCAGGACAGACATTGGATATGAAAGGTCGCACCCTCGCATCAGTAGCGCCAATGATGCCGGAACCCGTTGTGGCACAGACAGTTGCCTGCCGGGGTATCTTTCGGGTGATGCGGCGCCTCGCCTTTCCGTTCGCCCTCGTGACACTGCTATTGCCCGCTGCGATCGCGGGGCAGCAGGCGGCAGCGCAGGCGGTAGCGCAGGCGCCCCTGTTGCCACAGGCGTCAGAGGCCTGGCAACTCATCACGCCGCCGCAGTCGTCGCAGGTGTACGCGCGCGATGGTTCGCTGATCGGCGAAATCGGCAAGGAGTGGCGGACAATCGTTTCGATCAAGACGATGCCGGTCTACCTGCCCAGGGCATTCATCGCGGTCGAAGACCAGCGATTCTACGCCCACAACGGCGTGGACCTCGTGGGGATCGCGGGCGCGATCAAGGACAACCTGCTCGGGTCAAGCCGCGGCGCCAGCACGATCACGCAGCAACTCGTCGGCAACATGCATCCGGACCTCGTCGACCGGCGCGACAGGTCGCCGATGCGAAAATTGCGCGAGCAGAAGGCGGCGCTCGAGATGGAGCGGAACTACTCCAAGGCGCAGATCCTCGAGGCCTACCTGAACCAGATCAACTTTGGGCATGGCTGGTACGGCGTGGAGATGGCGGCGCGACACTATTTCGGAAAGGGTGTCGCGCAGGTGACACTCGCCGAGGCGGCCACGCTGGCGGCGATGCCGAAGAGTCCCGTGCAGTACGATCCGGCGAGGTACCCGGACCGCGCGAAGAACCGACGCGACGCGATTCTCGACCTGATGGCGTCGCAGAAGCAGATCACGAAGGACGAAGCGGCAGCGGCAAAGCGGGAGCGGGTGCGTACGGTGCCAACCGGCGGCATGTCGGCGCACGCGCCCTATTTCGTGGACGCCGTTCGCGTGGCGGCGGAGCGGGTGGGCATACCGGTGGCGCAGGGCGGATACCGGATCCTGACCGGACTCGATCCGGCGCTGCAGCGGGCTGCCGTATCGGCGTTGATGGACGAGACGCAGGCGATCGAACAGCGTCCTGGCTGGACCCATCCGACGCTGGCGAACCATCCACGCGGGACCACCGACTACCTCCAGGGCGCGGTGGTGGCGATCGACCCGGCCACTGGTGACGTGCGCGCGCTGGTCGGCGGCCGCAACCATGCCGAAGCGCCGTTCAATCGTGCGACCAACGGACTGCGGCAGCCGGGTTCGAGCTTTAAGCCGTTCGTGTACGCGCGGGCGATCAACGACTCGATTCCTCCCAACGCGATTGTCCAGGACACGGCGATCCTGGTCCAGTACGACCGGCAGTCGTACCGCCCGAAAAATTCCGACGGCGAGTTCCTTGGCGCCATGACCCTGCGCGAGGCCATCGCCAAGTCGCGCAATCCGGTGGCGGTGCAGCTGTGGGAGCAACTCGGCGCTGACTCGGTCATTGCCTTCGCGAAACGCACGGGCCTGTCGACAGTGATCGCACCGTATCCCTCCAGTGCGATCGGCGCGTCCGTGGTCCGGCCACTCGATCTAGTGGCCGCGTACACGACCTTTGCGACGCTCGGCACGCCGATGGATCCGCGTCTGATCATCCGGATCGAGGACCAGGACCGGAAGCGCGTGTACGAGCGCGACGTGCAGACGTTGCCCGCGGTGCTCGCGCCAAACGCCGCCTATGTTGTGCGCGACATGATGCGCGACGTGGTGGAGCGGGGCACGGCCACGGCCGTCCGCCGCATTCTCCCTGGCGAGGTGCCGGTGGCCGGCAAGACCGGCACCACCGACGGCAACACGGACGTCTGGTTCGTTGGGATGACGCCCGACATCGTGGCTGGCGTCTGGCTCGGGTTCGACCGACCGCAGACGATTGCTGATCGCGGTGTAGCGGGCGGTTCGCTCGCGGCACCGGTGTTTGCGCGTATGCTCGACCGGGCAGGATACGCGCGGGCGAGTGATGCCTGGGCCACGCCGCCGGCTGGCGTCGCCACGGCCGTGCTGGACCGGCAGTCGGGAAAAGTTGCGACGCCCGCTACGCCGATCGATCGTCGGTATGTCGAGTATTTTATTTCCGGCACCGAGCCAGGCGCGCTGCGAGTTCAGGTGCGCCGCCTGTTTGGCCTCGGCCCCATCGTGTTCTAACCCCCATGGCATCCGTCATGCTTTCGTTCAACGTCCGCCTCGCGCTGGGCGCCGCGCTGCTTGCACTCGCCGCTTGTGCCAAGGACGCCACGGCGCCGATCAAGCCGGCGAGCGTGAGTGCCGCGAACAACGGCGCCAATGGTACGGTCGGCACGGTGCTGGCTACGGCGCCGACCTTCACCGTCCTCGACCCGTCGGGCAACGCGATGGCCAATGTGTCGGTTGCGGTTGTCGTCAGCGGTGGTGGTGGGTCGATCGTTGGCGCGCCGACGAGGACCAGCGCCGGAGCGACATCCGTTGGCACGTGGACGCTTGGCAACACAGCCGGCATGAACTCGCTGACCGTCACTGTGAATGGTCTTGCCGCGCTGCTGACCATCACCGCCACCGGCATGCCTGACGTGGCGTCGAAGATCACCGTGAACACCGGTGGCACGCAGTCGGCATTTGGCGGCGCGGCGCTCGCGTTACCGATCAGCTTCAAAGTGGCCGACCGATTCAACAATGGCATCACGGACCAGGCGGTGACATTCGCGATCGTGGCCGGCGGAGGAAGCCTGTCGGGCCCGGCGACCGCCACGACCGGCGCGGGTGGCCTCGTCTCCGCGCCGGAATGGACGCTCGGCAAGTCCACGGGTACGCAACAGCTTGGCGCCACGAGCGGGGCGATGGCGGCGGTGGCGTCGGCCAACGTCTCTTCCGACTTCAGTGTCGATGTGAGGTTCTTCGGTGCCGCGATGGATCCGACCATCCAGGCAGCGTTTACGGCGGCAGCGGCGAGAATCCAGGGGCTCGTCACCGGCGATCTCCAGAACTTCTCCGTGAACCAGGCACCGCTCGAGTTGGCAGGATGTGGCGTCACGGGCATCGCTGCGCTGCCAATCGGCGAGCAGATCGACGACATTCGGATCTACGCTCAGGCGAAGGTGATCGACGGCGTCGGCCTGGTCCTTGGTAGTGCCGGGCCCTGCTATACGCGGGACGGCGGGTCGGCGAGCGGTCTCACGCTAATTGCCGTGATGAACTTCGATGTGGCCGATCTGCAAAACCTACAGACGAGCAATCGGCTCAACAGCGTGATCCTGCACGAGATGCTGCACGCGGTCGGTGTTGGTACGCTCTGGTCGTCGAAGGCGCAGGTGAGCGGTGCAAACTCGCCGAACTCGGCGTTTATCGGTGCGCACGCGGTGGCCGGCTGCCTCTTTCACGGCGGTGTCGCGGCCAATCAGTGCGGCAGCGGAACGGTTCCTGTGGAAACGATCGGCGGCATCGGCACGCGCGATGTGCACTGGCGCGAGAACCCGAGCGCCACCGGCATCGGGTTCCGGACCGAACTAATGACCGGATTCCTCTCGCCAGCGGGCATCGCGAATCCGCTCAGTCGCATTACGATTGGTTCGCTCGGCGACATTGGCTATGTGGTGAACCTACTCTCCGCCGACAGCTACGCCGTGCCAAGTACGCTCGCCGCGTCGCTGTCCACGATTCGTGACGCGCAAGGGCTAGGCGAGTTCCAGCTCAATGAAACAGTGTTCCAGCCGATTGCGTCGATTGACGCATCGGGTCGCATCACGCCACTAAGGCAGAGGCCGTGATGCGCGCTGCGGTGCTGTCGGCCGTCGTGGCCATGATCGTGATTGGCTGTGGTGCCCCGAGAGAGAAGCAATCGGAGGCAACTCGCACGCTCCCATCGATCACGCCGCCGCCGGACTCTTCGACGCCTGCCATCGCCGACAGCGTGCCGGGCGACCGCGTCACGCGTGCCAGTTCGAAGGCGGGCGCGCAGGCAGAGACGGAGGCCGGCGAGAATGCACTTCGCGACAGCGCGTTTGGTCCGAAGTTCACGGTGGACCCGAACGGCAAGGTCAAGCCGATCAAGCGGCCGTAGCTGCGCGAGGCCGACGGCTACCGACTGGTGCCGACACAGGCCCCAGCAGTCGGCGTTCCCACGGCGGCCCGCAGGACGATGAGTGCGTCCAGTGCATCGATCCGGCCATCGCAATTGGCGTCGCCGTGTGGGGAGATCGTGAGTCCGGCCGCGAGCGGCATCCCGATGAGCGCCTGCTGAATGAGCAACACATCGGCGGCGTTCACCGCACCGTCGCGGTTGACGTCACCGCGCAGTACGGCCGTCGGGTTCGCGAGTGAATACCTGAACAGGCCGCGCCCGTGTGTGGATGCGACGAGCTGACGCGTCGTGGAATTGTACGACAGATCCGTCACGATCACGTTTGGTATTCCCGATGGCGAATTGGTCCAGGTGAGGCCGGCGTCCGTCGTCTCGTACACCCCCACATCGGTGCCGATGAAGAAATGGTTCGGCCCGTCGTCGATCATGACGATGGCGCTCGCGGGCATGTCCGGCAGGTTGCTTCCGGCGCTGGTCCAGGTCGTGCCGGCGTCGGTGGTGAGATACAGGTGGGATGTGCCCGAACCGCTGAACGACACGAGCGCGCGCGACGGCGTGGTCCGATCGATGGCGAAGTCAGTGACTGTGCGGTTCGGCAAGCCGTTGGTACTCAGGGTCCAAGTCGTTCCACCATCCCGCGTGACCTGCACGTTGCCGTCGCTGGTGCCCACGTAAACAGTTAGCGGATCCGACTGTGCGACCGCGATGGCTTTGATGGTTCCCGTGCCCTTGGTCAGGTCGGGAGAGATCGGAGCCCAGAGCACGCCGTCATTGATCGTGCGGTAGAGCCGCATCGTGCCGAAGTAGAGTGTGGTCGGCGTGACCGGGTCCATGACCAGTGGTGGGATGAACTGCGCGCGGTCGCTCGTGGCGATTCCGGTCCGGACGTTGGGAAACGAGAAGCCAGAGCCGGCCGCAACACGCCGGTAGATGCATGGTCCCGTCGTGCTGCTCCACTGGCACGTCGTCCAGATCGTGCCTGGCGATGCGTAGCTAATCGCGCTGAAACCGCCGTCGCCACCGGTGATGGCATTGAACCACTGCGTGCCATTCGAGATCAGCGTTCCGTTGTCTTGCAGGCCGCCGAGCACAATGTTCGGGTCGGTCGGATGCTGGGAAATGCCTGGGTAGTACATCGACACGACGAGCCCCGCGTTTCGGCTCGTCCAACTGTCGCCGCCATCGGTGGAGACGAACACGCCGCCGTCGGTGCCGGCATATAGCTGGTGCGCATTTCTCGGGTCCACGACGATCGTCTGCCAATCGCAATGGATTCCGGTGCCGATCGCACTGAATGTGACGCCGCCGTCTGTGCTGCGGAACGCGCGCACGCCAGCGATGTAGATGCGGGCCGCGTTCGTGGGGTCAACCGCCAGTGCAAGGTCGTACGTTGCCTGCGACCCGAAGTGTGTCCGGCCGCTCGATGCAAAGATGATTCCACCTCCGGTCAGGGCCGTCATTGTACCCGCGTTGTCGTCCCACTTGCTGACCGACTGAAATTTCGAGTCCTTCCCGCCTGCCAGTACCCACACCGAGTTTGGTTGAGCGGCCGACACCGCCAACTGGATGCGCCCGGTGGATGTAAAGTCGACGCTGCCGCTGGAGACCTGAGTCCAGTTGAGGCCGTTGTCGGTCGAGCGATAGAGGCCGCTGCGGGTGGAGCTGGTCGTGGTATAGTCAGCGACGCCCGCGAACACCGTGCCCGGTCGCCCCGGCAACGCCACGATCGATTTCACGGTGCCGAACAGCAGGGATTGTAGCCAGGTCGCGCCGCTGTTGGTGGAGCGATAGATCCCCGAGTTGGAATAGCTGAACATCAGTACCGTGCTCGTCGTGCTGCCCGCCGTGACCGGATCGATGAAGAACTCATGGATGAATCCGCCGTTATAGGCGGTGAAATTCAGGTTCCCATTGTACGTGGCCCAAGTGGCGCCACCGTCGGTGGACCGAAACATGGCGCAGCCGGCCGCGCCACTTGATCGTCGGGCCGCGGCGTAGACGATGCTCGGGTTGACGGGATCGATCTTGACCGTCGACATCTGGAGGGTGCACTGCGAGTCGAAGAGTGGATTCCAACTCGCGCCGGCGTTGCTCGTGCTCCAGATCCCGCCATTGGGTGACGTCACGAACATCGTGTTGGCGAGCGTCGGGTGGAGCGTGATCGCATCGATGCGCCCGGCATCGAGCTGCGGACCGGAATCCCAGTACCCGACGCCAAAGAAGCCGCTCGGTCCCATCGGCGACCACCCCCCCGACGACAGTCCGGCAAGTGCCGCAAACCCACGGTACCCAGTGCGGGCGAGCAACACCTGTTGGCGGACCCGCGCCATGGCCTCCCAGTCCACATCTCGACTGGGGTAGGCGCGCTGATCGTTGAACCACGCTTCACGGTGTCGTTGAAAATCCGCCCCCTCGTGCGCGTCTTGTGCGGCAAGCGACCCGCATGCCGCCAGCGTCACGAGTCCACACACGGCGCGCGCCGCACGCAGGAATGCACCGCGCTTTCGCGTCATGGACGACTCCCTTGCGCCGCGATTGCCAGCTGAAGGGTTTCGGAGGTTCCCGCGCGCGTCGTGACCGATACGGGATAGCGACCGTCCATCCACGGCGCAGGCGGCGCTTCTCCACCGCTGGGTACCGCATCGGGGATCGCCACCCGGATCCGCGTGCCGCCGGCGCTGCTCGGCACTGACCGCAGCACGAGCGAGCCGATGCGAACGGTATTGCCGGGTTCAGTGCGACTGGTGTCGAATCTCGCGCCGCGCAGTTCCACCTCGATCACGTTGCCGGCTATCAGCCGGACCGAATCGGGTGAAAGTGACGCGAGGTGGGGTCCCGCGGAGCCTGGCGACTGCAGGGTCGGCGCACATGCGGCGATCACACACGCCACCACCGCCCAGGCGCAGGGGGCGAGTCGCATCCCGGGGATTCGGATCACTTAAGCGGCCTCGCCGCTGCGCTGCGCACAATGGGCTGGAGGTCGGCGTGCGAGAGTTCGTGCAGTTCCTCAATTGCGAATATGATACGGCGGAGCGCGGCGGTGTCGGTCGCGACGAACCGGAACGATGCGAGCACGGCGGCGTTGATTCCCGAGGCTGAGGCTCCCGCCACACGAATCTCGCCGGTGCCGGGGTTGGACACCCGCAGGGTGCCGTCGTCAATTCCGATTTCGCCGACGTACGTCATGGCCGCGGGATCGAATCGAAGCCGGCCGGTGAAACTGCCGATCTTCCCGACGTCGCCTCGCAGGTCGAGCACGAGCGTCACGATGGCGTTCGACCCGCTGAGTGCGACGCTCGTGACCGGCGTGACGGATTTCGGTACCGGCTGACCGAGCGCTTGCACGACGTTTCCGGCGTCGCGGCACCCAACGCCAGTCAGGCTGACGGCCAGTGCGACGAGCACAGGGACGCGCTGAGCGAAGTGCATCATGGGACGATGACCGGGTATTGGGTGAACGTGGCAGTGGGCAGCAGGTTGGTGAAGTCGGCGCCGAGCAGTTCCGACGCGTTCAGGTACACGCCGGTCAGTCCACGGCGCGCCACGCGCAAGCGCACGGTCGCCAGCAATACCGTGCCGGTGACACCAGCGGCCGACGCACCATGGATACGGATGACGTTTACCGTTTGATCGACCGTCGTGACCGGCGCCATCGGGCTTCCGGTCGTCGTGATATCGACAAAGGTCATTGAACCGGAGACTCCGGTCGATCCCGTCCAGACTGGCCAGGTGGCGGTGGCAGTGACCGCGCCCACACTGAGACCGCGCGTGTCGAGCTGCACACGAATGGTGATCGTGTCGCCGACGGCGTAGCTGAGCTTTGTGAGGTCGGACTTGAGCACGGGGCCAGTGGCGTAGGGAACGATCACAAGAACCGAGTCGGCGTTGGCTTGCGTACTCAGCGCCGCGACCCACGCCTGGCCTGCCGAGACCGCCGTGATACGGCCCGCCGCATTCACAGTAGCAAGCGCCGGGCTTCGCGCGCTAAAGGTGACGGTCGGGTCCGTCGTTGAGACCGCGCCGTCGGTAGTCGTGACGAGCCCAGGCGATATCGACGCGCCGATATTGACAACGCTCACCTTGCTGGCCGTGGTGCCGTAGGTGTTGGTTACCGTCGGAGCTACGGTGAGTGTTACGGTGAGCGTTGCCGTGGTCGCGGCGCCGTCGCCGGCGATGACCACGCTGGCGGTGTAGGTCCCGATGGCGAATGCAGCTGAAGTCGCGGTCAGGCGAATCGTCGCTGGCGCGTCGCTGCCCGATAGAAAGGTCGTGGCCAGCCAGCCAGCGGGCGCGATCGGCGAGTAGCTGATCGATTGCACCCGAAGATTCGTGAGTGGAAATACGCCGGTATTACTGATGGCCACGTTTACTGCCGCAGGGTTCTGCCCCGTGACGGTGCTGATCGTCGCTGGCGACGGCGAGAGACCGATAATGGCCGGTGGCGCCGTCGTCACATTGAAGCTCGCGCTCGTCACTGGCGTGAGGCCGCTGCTGCTGAACGTCAGCGTGCGGGGGCCAGCCGTTCCGTTGACGGTGAGCGTCGAGAACATGGCGGCGCCGGCGACGGCATTGACGGTTGCGGCTCCGCCGAGCGTGCCGCCGCCGAACGCTATGGCCACGGTCACGCTGGCCGTCGAGGGCGCGGTATTGCCCGACGCGTCACGAAACTGCACGACCGCTGGCGTCGTGAACGCCGCGTACGCCGTGCCGGCCACTGGCTGCGTTGCGATCACCAGTTGAGACACAACGCCCGCGCCGAGGTTGAACGTCGCCGACGTCCCGGACGTGAGGCCGAGTGCGCTAAATGTCAGGGTACGTGCGCCGATCGTGCCGGTGATCGTCAGTCCGCTGAACATTGCGACGCCTGACACCACCGTCGCGGTGACGGGCCCAGAGAGTGTGCCGCCCCCGGATGCGAGCGCAGCCGTGATCGTCGCGGTCGCCGTCGCAATGACGTTGCCTGCCGCGTCGCGGACCTCCACGGCCGGTTGCGTCGCGAGCGCCGCGCCGCTGGTCGCGCCGGCGGGCTGCGTCCGAAGCGCCAACTGTGCTGCCGCGCCCGCGGTGACAGTGACGCTCACTCCCGCCGAGGACACGCTGCCGCTCGTGGCGGTGATGACTGCCGTGCCGACGAGCTTCGCGGTCACGGTTCCAGCGCTCACCGACGCTACGGCTTCGTTGGATGACGCCCACGCTACGCTGGCCGTACCAAGCGAACGGTTGTCTTTGGTAAACGCGGTCGCGCTAAGTGTCGTTGTTGTGCCGGAGACGAGCGTCGCTGGCGAGGCGGGCGACAGATCAATGCGGCCCACGCTGTTATCGACTGGCGCGGTTGGCGTTCTGCCGCCGTCGCCTCCACCGCCGCATGATGCTAGGGCGATGACGACGAACCCGATCGACGCGGCGTAGTTGATCCGGCGGGTAAGACGCACGCGCGCGCTCCGTGGACGCGATGAGACCGAGCGACCATTCCGAATGGCGGCAATTTATGCTGACGCCGGACGAAATAGCGAAGCGACCGCAGTTCCGGCGCTACACCACCTGCAACTTGCTCGGCGCAGCGATCTCGTCCACCAGCGCGAGCTTGAGCACGTCCTCAAGCGTCTCGACTGTGTGGAAGGTGAGCTTCTGCTTTGCTTCCGCGGGCACGTCCTCGAGGTCGGCTTCGTTCTCCTTCGGAATCACGATCGTCGTCATGCCCGCGCGCAGCGCGCCGAGCACTTTTTCCTTGACGCCGCCGATCGGCAGCACGCGACCGCGCAGCGTGATTTCGCCTGTCATAGCGAGGTCGCGCCGCACTGGGCGGCCCGAGAGTTCACTTGCCAGCGCCGTGGCAATCGCCACGCCGGCCGACGGGCCGTCCTTCGGGATAGCGCCCTGTGGCACGTGGATGTGCGTTTCCACTGAACCGAGCCGCGACTTTGGAATGCCGAGCTTCTCGGCGTTCTTCGTCACGTATGAAAATGCGGCGCGCGCCGATTCTTTCATCACGTCGCCAAGCTGGCCGGTGAGCACGAGAGTCACTGGCGCGCCACCACCGGGTTCGTTGGCCGGGATCTGCGAGAGCGAGCGCGTCGACGCTTCGACGAACATGATGTCGCCACCCATCGGTGTGTAGTACATCCCCGTGGCGACGCCGATCTCATGGAATTCGTTCGCCTTTTCGGGGCGCACCTTGGGCCGGCCGAGCAGATCGCGGACTTCGGATGCGGAGATGACGCCGTCGTCCAGGATGGTCTGTTCCTCACCAGCGGCGATGCGACGCGCGACCTTGCGTGCCACGGCGCCGATCTCGCGCTCGAGCTGACGGACGCCGCTTTCGCGCGTGTACTTCGAGATGAGCGACGCGACGGCGTCCTCGCTGAAACTCACCGGCTTGCCGGCGAGTCCATTCTCTTCGATCTGCCGCGGGATGAGGTACTTCTTGGCGATCTCCGCTTTTTCGCGCTCGGTGTAACCCGCAAACTCGACCACTTCCATGCGGTCAAGGAGCGGCCCGGGGATGTTCTGCACGAAATTCGCGGTCGCGATGAAGAGCACCTCGGACAGATCAAACGGAACGCCGAGGTAGTGATCGGTGAAGGTGTCATTCTGGGCGGGGTCGAGCACTTCGAGTAGCGCGCTCGATGGATCGCCCTGGAACGAAACGCCGAGCTTGTCGATTTCGTCGAGCAGGAACACGGGGTTCTTCGTACCGGCCTGTTTCATCCCCTGCACGATCCGCCCCGGCATCGCGCCGACGTACGTGCGGCGATGACCGCGGATGTCGGCCTCGTCGCGCGCGCCGCCAAGGGCCACCCGGACATACTCGCGACCGAGTGAGCGCGCGATGGACTTGGCGATGCTCGTCTTGCCCACACCAGGCGGGCCGGTGAAAAGCAGGATCGGCCCCTTGGCCATGGCCCGTGCCTTCGCTTCCTTCTCGTTCGTGATCGAACGGCCCACCGCGTCCTCGCCCTTCTTCAGCGACGGCGTCACGGTGTCCTTGGCGGTTTGCGGCTTGGGCGCAGGGAACTCCCCGGTCGTCCGGATTTCCTCGGACATCTGGTGCGCGCGGAGCTGGCGCACCGCGAGAAATTCGAGAATGCGGTCCTTCACATCCTTGAGGCCGTAGTGGTCGTCTTCGAGTACACGAATGGCATGGGGCAGGTCGAGCTGGTCGTCCGAGCGCTTGTTCCACGGCAACTCGGCGATCCATTCGAGGTAGGTGCGGATCACTTGCGCTTCCATCGACTCGCGGCCAGAACGCTCGAGGCGTCCGAGTTCGCGCGCTACTTCGGCGCGCGCCTCCTTGGGGAGCTCGAGTTTGGTCAGCTTTTCGCGAAGTTCTTCGATCTCCTTGGCCTGGTCGTCGTCGCCAAGCTCCTTCTGGATGGCCTTCATCTGCTCGCGCAGGAACATTTCGCGCTGGCGCTCGCCGAGCTCTTCCTGTACCTGCGACTTAATCTCTTCTTGGGCTTCGAGGAGAGAAATCTGTCGCTGCACCTGCACGAGGACGCGGCGGAGCCGCTCCTCCACCGACAGCGTTTCGAGTAGACCCTGCTTTTCGGGAACGGGCAGTTCGAGGTAGCCGGCAACGAGGTCGGCAAACTTGCCCGGCTCGGTGACCGCATCGAGCACCTGGTGCACGACTTCCTCTGGCAGACCGCGCTTTTCACCCAGCTCGGCGGCGCGCTCGCGGATTTCCTTGTGCAACGCCTCGAATGCCGGCTCCTTTTCGTCGAGCGGAAGCAGGTCCTCGGTCTTCGTGACGACCACGGAGAGGTAGCCATCCGTTTCGGAGTACTGGAGCGCCGTTGCCCGTTCTTCGCCCTGGAGCAGCAGCTGGACGCCGCCCAGGCCACGGTTCACCTGTCCGATACGCGCAATAACGCCCATCGAATAGAGGATGTCGGGCGTCGGTTCGTCAGCATTGTCGCGCTGGGCGACGGCAAAAACGACGCGATCGCCTTTGAGGGCGGCTTCAATGGCGCGCAGGGTCCCCGGGCGACCGGCGGCGATTGGGGCCGCGAGGCCAGGGAAAATGACCGTCCCGCGAAGCGGAAGGACGGGGAGGGTTAGGCGTGTGGTCATGAGCCATCCAGTTGCAAGTGCCGTTCCACTCTGACATACGACAGTTCGGCGGGCTTTGCAACATCCACCCGCCTCTCTGACGTAGTGTCTGACAGAATCGACAAGAGCCGTCGCGGGTAGCGCGTGAAGGTGCTCACGGACTCGCCAGGGGCGGTAGAAGGCGGCGAACGAAGTGCGAAAGCAGTAGGCGCCAAGTCGGGCCCAAAACACCCTAGCGTTTCGGCGGGAAAGCTGTATGCTTCACGGCGCGATGATTTGGCCGAGCGGCCAGCTTCGTAACATGTTGGTAATCAACGGGTTATATGTTTGATAAGCCAGATGTGACAATTGCACCGGCGCCAACTGTCGCCAGTTTCCGGCCACCGCAGCCACCGCCGCCCCTCGCGGCGATGGTCTTTCCGCTGGGCTGGTTGCTTGACCACGCGGCAGCGCCGATCAAGTATCGCGCGGCCGTGGAGGTGGCGCGGCTTTCGGCTGGGCCTAGCACTGCCCTGTCACACCTTCCGTACTCGTTCGCGCCTGCCATACGGCTCGCGGTGATGCAGTCGGCTGAGGGTATCTGGAACAACTCCATGCTCACGGTACCGCCGCAGCGCGGCGACGATTTCGAGCATATCGGTACCATGCACGCGATTCGGCGGTTGATCGAATACGGCTGGGACAAGGAGTCGCCGCCGGTGTACCACGCGCGCCGGATTCTCTTCCGGTTGCTCGCCGAAGACAACGACCCGTCGCTGCTGTTTGAGTTGACGCCGCCTGAAGGAAAAAAAGTCGATCGCGCCACGGTCGCGGGTTACCGGCTGCACCTCCGCGAGGCGGCGGCGGCAACACTCGCGCAGGCGGGCTTCGAATCCGATCTGCGCCTCCGCGGTGCGGCGAGCCGGATCCTCGAAAAGATCTACGGTTTTCTGCGTTCGCCACTCGCCGAAAAGCCGTGGATTCGCGTGGGCAACCAGCAGGTGTTGGCGGCTGATGTGCATCCGCCAACAGTGGCCGCGCTGCACATGCTGGCCCACATGCCGCTGTTCCGGAACGAGCACCACGAGGAAATGGAGGCGCTCTACCGCTGGCTCATCCGTCCCCTGCCGCGCCAAGAGCAGGTGCAGGTCGTGGGTAAGCGGCTCGTACCGGTTCCCCTCTACGTACTTGGTGACAAGCTGCCGCACCGAAACGCCGTGGAAGAAGACGTGCCGGCGGCGCTGGCGTGGCTGGAACTTGTCGCGCGGCTCGGATATCTGCGGCGGAACGAAAACTGGATGAAGATGCACGAGCGGTTTATCGACGATTGTGGCCGCGACGGTGTGTGGCATCCGCATAAGGGCATGTCGCAGCCGCGCAGCTCGAATCCGTGGGTCTGGGCGACCTACCCGCTCGAGGCATCGCACGCCGGTGACGATCGATGGACAGACGTCACCTTCCGTACGGGACTGATCGCCCGGCTGTCGGGGCGTCCCATCACCATTCGCTAAACGCACCACGAGTCCGGCAATGTCGTCGCAACGGCTGGCGCCATCGGAGTGGTTTCCTGCCGGGTGGGACGGCCTGACTGCGCGGCGTGTTGCGGTGGCCGACGGTACGACGCTGCGGGTGGTTGAGGCGGGTCCGGCCGATGGCGTTCCGGTGGTATTGCTGCACGGCTGGGCCGTGTCAGCGTATTTATGGCGTCACACGCTTGGCGCGCTCGCGGCGGCCGGCTACCGCGCGTATGCGCCCGACCTGCCTGGACACGGGCTATCCGATGCTCCGCTCGCCAAGGGCGACTACACGCTCGACGCGTTCACTCGTCGGGCCGAACTGCTGTTCGACGCGCTCGGACTCGTCCGGCCGCTGGTCGTGGCGCAATCGATGGGCGGACGCGTGGCGGTGGCGCTGGCGATGCGTGGACGCGCGGCGCGGCTCGCGCTATTCGGGTCCGTGGGATTCGGGGAGGTGTCGCCTGCCACGGCCTTTGCGCCGCGCATTCCCGAGGGGCTGGGCCAGCTCGCCACCGCGCTGGTCACTCGGCGGATAGTGGAGATCACGCAACGACGCGTCCATGGCACGCTGGGGTGCTTCACTGATCGTGACGTCGACGAGTACTGGGCGCCGACGCAGTTCGCGGCGGTGGTGCGGGCACAGGCGCAAATGTTGCGCGAGTTTTCGTGGAAACCGCTGGCCGCCGCTGAGCTGGCGGCAGTCGACGTCGCAACCCTCGTGGTATTCGGGACGACCGACCGAACCGTTCGGTCCATGCGAACGGCGGAACTTGTTGGCGCCCTGCCACACGGCCGGCTCGAGTGGATCGAGGGGGGCGGCCACGTGGTAATGGAGGAGATTCCCGGACGAATTAACCCGCTGCTCGTAGAGTTCCTGGGCCGCTCTGGGTAGCTTCAATGGGTGCTCAAAAGACGAAGTGGACGCGGCGTGCGCCGCGCGGTGCCGCCGAAGGACGGCGAAGAGGCAGGGATGCCTGAAAACGAGGTGGTGGCCGAGCCGGTAAACGACGCGATCGTTGACGTGGACAGCCCCGAAGCGGTCGAATCACAGGACGAAATCGGCGAGATCAGCAGTTCAGGCGCGCTGGCCGCGGCTGAGGCGGCCACCGTCGGCATCACCTTTGCCGAGCTGGGACTGAGTGAGCAGATGTTGCATGCCCTCACCGATGCCGGCTACAAGCATCCGACGCCGATCCAGGCGCAGGCGGTTCCGCTCGCCCTCAAGGGCCGCGATCTGATGGGGCTCGCGATGACCGGAACCGGCAAGACCGCCGCGTTCACGATCCCGATTATCGAACGACTGATCGGCGGGCCACGGCGGACGCGCGCGCTCATCCTTACGCCGACGCGCGAACTCTGTGTGCAGGTTGAGGAGAGCTTCACGAAGTATGGCCGGCACAGCGGGCTGCAGGTGATCAGCGTGTACGGTGGTGTCGGCTACGATCCGCAGGTGAAGGCGCTGCGCGGCGGTGTCGACGTCGTCGTGGCGACGCCGGGCCGGCTCATCGACCACCTCGAGAAGCAGAACGTGGCGTTCGACGAGATCGAAGTGCTGGTGCTCGACGAAGCCGATCGGATGCTCGACATGGGTTTCGCGCCGCAGATCAACAAGATCGTGGCGCAGCTCGACAAGTACCGGCAGACGCTGCTCTTCAGTGCGACGATGCCGCCTGAAGTCGAGGCGCTCGCCCGGAAGTACCTGCGCAAGCCGGTGGTGGTGCAGGTGGGCCGTCGTTCCGCAGCGGCGAATACGGTCACGCACTACGTCTATCCTTGCCCGAAGGAAAAGAAGACGGTGCTCCTGGCGAAGCTGATCAAGGAGCACAACATGGACACGGTGCTGGTGTTCACACGCACGAAACATGGCGCGGACCGGGTGGTGAAACACTTGGAGAAGGAGGGCATCGAGTCCGACGCGATGCATGCCGACAAGACGCAGGGACAGCGCACGAAGGCGTTGGCCGACTTCAAGAAGGGCAAGACGAAGGTGCTCGTGGCGACGGACATCGCGCAGCGCGGCCTCGACATTTCGCACATCACCCACGTGGTGAACTACGACGTGCCGCAGCAGGCCGAGGATTACATCCACCGCATTGGCCGCACGGGGCGCGCGGCGAAGACGGGTGATGCGTTCACCCTGATGTCGGCTGACGAGATCGGGATGGTGCGGACGATCGAGCGGATGATGGGGAAGCCGATTCCACGGGTGTCGGTGCAGGGGTTCGACTTCGGGACCTAGGGGGAGCGGGAAGTCGGTCGTGCGTCACGGCAGCGACGCACGACCGACCAGGCACAATGGTCGCGCTGTCTGCGGCTCAAAACGAGACGCGACCGAGGCGTGAGGTCGTGATGGTGTCGGCGCGTTGCCCGCGTGAGACGACAATCCGCGTGTTGGCCGCGCCGTAGCCCATCCCGGTGGGCCCGTACGTGATCGATGCACGGCTGACATCGACTTTCACGCCACGGGTTGCCGTCAGATCCCGAGCGAACAGCGTGTCGCCGCCGCTCACCACCCGCACGCGGCCGCTCTTCGAGTCCACGACGAAACTGGCATAGGCGCCGCGCATGATGGCGGCGTTCCGCGCGGCCCAGAGGCCGAGCACCACGTCGTGGGTCGCGCCCTTCACGCTCATGCGCTCGATCATCGCTTGCAGGCTGGGGACCGCCACGGTCATCACGATGCCCAGCAGCGTCATGGTCAGAATGAGCTCGAGCAGCAGCGCGCCGGTGCGCGTATTCCAAGTGCTGGCAGACCGCATTGTCGCCTCCCGAAGGGGATGCAACTGATGTACGTTCGACCGCGACGGGAATCGTCATCTTGGTGTTGCCATCACCATCACATTCGCCGCATGCCCGATCCGGAGACACCATGCCCGCTGCCCACCACGTCCGCCGCGCATTTATCTATTTCGCCGTCCTCGCTGCCGCTGCCGGCTGCACGAATCCGCGCGAGATCGCCTACCTCAACGAACAGATGAATCAGGCCGCCGACGCCATTGCCGATGTGCGCACGACGATGAGCAACATGCAGTCGAGTATCGACTCGCTGACGTTGGTCGTGGCGAAGCAGGACTCGACAATCGGCAGGATCGCCATCGCGACCAACGTGCAGATAATCAAATGAGCTTGCTGGTTGGCGCGGCGCTCCTAAACAACACCTTCACCTTTCTCGCCTTGGGCGACAGCTACATGATTGGCGAGGCCGTGGATGCTGCTTCGCGCTGGCCTGTGCAATTGGCGCGGTCGCTGCGCGCGGCCGGGTTGGCGGTGAACGATCCGCGGATCGTCGCGCGCACCGGATGGACCACGGACGAGTTGAGTGCTGGCATCGACGAGGCCGTCGTGGTCGGAACGCATTCGCTCGTGTCGTTGCTGATCGGTGTGAACAACCAGTATCGTGGGCGACCGCTCGAGGAATACCGTGTGCAGTTCCGCCGACTGCTCGATCGGGCAATCGGCTACGCGGGTGGCGATGCGGCGCGCGTTCTCGTGCTCTCGATTCCCGACTGGGGCGTGATGCCGTTCGCCGAGGGCCGGGATCGTGCCAAGATCGGCCACGAGATCGATCAGTTCAATGCCACCGCGAGGGCGGAAGTGGAACACTCGGGCGGGCAGTGGGTGGATATCACGTCGACGTCGCGCGAAAAGCACCCGGACTGGGCGGCGGCGGACGGGCTCCACCCATCCGGCGCCCAGTACTCGGCGTGGGCGGCGTTGGCGTTCGCGCCGGCGAAGCGCGTGCTCTCAGCTCAGTAGGGCGATGCTTTACTGCGTGCGGCCGAACCGCAGGTAGTCCGCCGCCAGGCTCGACATGATGCGTACGCCGATCGGCAATGCCTTGTCGTCGCCCACGAAGAGCGGTGAGTGGTTTGATGCGGCGGTCCGCCAGTCCTTGTCTTGCGGCGTCACGCCCAAGTTCACGAACGCACCAGGCGCTAGGGCTGCAAATCGCGAAAAGTCTTCGCCGGCGAGGCCTGCAGGGTTCACGCGAAACTTCGCGGCGCCTGCAACCCGCTGCAGCGTTGGCACCATGCGCTGTGTGAGCAGCGAATCATTCAGCGTCACGTCGTAGCCGCGTGTGATCGTGACCTCCGCGGTTGCGCCGCCCGATTGGGCGATCCCCTCGGCCGTGCGCTTCACGCGCTCGTGGATGAGGGTGCGCATCGGTTCGTCGTAGGTGCGAATCGTGCCAATCATCCAGACGGTGTCCGGGATAATGTTCTCGCGGAGGCCGCCTTGAAACGCGCCGATGGTGACGACCGCCGGAGCCGTCGTGAGGTTGATCTGGCGGCTGACGATTGTCTGCAGTCCGAGTACGATCTGCGAACCGATCACGATCGGGTCCACACCATTGGACGGGAATGCGCCGTGGGTCTGCCGGCCACGCACGACGATTCGCAATCCATCGGCGGCGGCAGAGGTCGGGCCCGGGCGTACCGAGACCGTACCGAACTCGCCGCTGCCGACGTGGAGCCCGAACACCGCATCGACTTTTGGATTGTCCATCGCCCCTGCGGCAATCATCGGCCCCGCGCCGCCGGTCGGCGGAGCCTCCTCTGCGGGCTGGAACAGAAAGACGACGGTTCCCGTGAGTTGCGACTTGAGTCCGGCGAGCACCTCGGCCGTTCCCATCAGCATGGCCGTATGCATGTCGTGGCCGCAGGCGTGCATGACGCCGGTCTCTACACCGTTGTACGTGGTGCGAACCGTCGACTTATATGGCACATCGGCAAGTTCCATGACTGGCAAGGCGTCCATGTCGGCGCGGAGCGCGACCACCCGGCCCGGCTTGTCGCCCTTCAAGACGCCGACGACGCCATTGCCGCCGACGCCGGTGCGCACCTGCATACCGAGGGCACGCAGGTGGTCAGCGACCAGCTTGGCCGTCCGCACTTCTTGGTTCGACAGTTCAGGATGCTGATGGATGTCGCGGCGCCATGCCGTCACCTTGTCGGCGATGGCTATTGCACGCCGGTCAATCTCGGCGGCCAGCGCGTCTTGGCCGCCTGATACCGGACCCTGTGCGATCGCGGCACGGGGTGCGATGAACAGGGCAGCGGCGATGCAGGCGGACAACAGTGAGCGGCTCGGCACAGGTGCTCCACGTCGGATGAAATGGTGGACTGCGGTGATGCTGAACGGTACGTGGTCGAATTCGCTGGCGCCACCGGCCGCTTTGGGTCGATATTCATTCAGTCACGTAGGTCATCCACTCCCGGGCCAAACGCCATGCGCGTCACGATCGAATACTGCGCTGCTTGAAACTACGAACCCCGTGCCGTCGGTCTGGCGGCAGCCGTTCGTGACACGTATCCCGATGCCGAAATCGAGATGATGTCGTCCGGTGGCGGACGATTCGAGGTGTCCGTCGACGGTACGCCAGTATTTCAGAAATCCAATTTGGGGCGGCACGCGAGGCCTGGTGAATTGCTCGCCCTGATTACCGCGGTCGCGCCGCGCAACTAGCGCGCCGCCAAGTTGGTTCACGAATCAGAGGCCGCCGCGCATGCGCACGGCGAGTTCGACTGGACCGGGATCCGTTTTGGCGACTGCGGGGTAATAGCCGGGTGAGGTTGCATGCGGTAGAATTGTGTCTGTTCCTCGCCGTCGCTCGTCAAATTGTTGATCGGCACGGAAGCGTCTGGAGGTGGCGGTGGTCGCGTGGGGTCGGTGGAGCGTCGGGGCGGCATTGACCGCCATGAACCTTGCGGTGCCGGTGGGTAATTCTCTCGCGGCACAGGCTGGGGCAAAGGACACAAAGACCGCACTGGTGCCTGCGTCAGCGATGCCGCCGGCCGGTATGTGTCGTGTATGGCTTCGTGACGTCCCCGAGCACCAGCAACCGGCTCCAACCGACTGCACCACGGCCATCAAGACCATGCCGCGCGACGCGCAGGTGCTCTTTGGCGACCTGCAGCGGGCTGCGACCGTTGCCGCTCCCGGCACTGTGTCGGCCTTTCGCGGCACCGGCGGTAACAACGGAGAGGTGCGGTCAGCGGCGCAGGCTGCCGCTGCGGCGCGCGCCGTCGGTGGCCGGCAGGGAATCGTCGGCGGCCGGCAGGGGATCGTCGGCGTTTCATCGAGCGCGCCCGTCGCGGCAAAAGCACCCGAAGCCAAGGCTGTGATCAAGCCGGAGAAGCCGCAGTAACGCAGTACTCTGCTTCCTCGGATCCGCTGCTTCGCAGCGTCCGCGATCCCTACCTCCCGCCGGACCATGACGCGTTTGTCGCGTCTGGTGCGACGCGCCGGGTCATCGTAATCGCGCCCACACGCGCGGCGTGTGAGACGATCGAACTCGCCTTCTCGCTCGACATCGACACGCTGCTCTGGCGCGAGCATGGGCCGGAGCTCGCGGCGCTCGCAGAGAAGTTCCGTGCCGAGGACCTCTCGATCGCGCCGGGGGGCGCGCGTCGCGGTTTCGGGATCGTCGCAGGCACGGGCACCGGCAAGACCCTCTCGATCCGGCCAATCGCGCAGACGCTGCTGGGGGTCGATGGGGTGAGCGGTCTCCGCGTGGGCGTGATCAACCGAGAGCGCGAAGCGACACCCGACTCGCCGACGTGGAACGTCGTGATCGTGACGACCGGCATTGCGCGGCGGTGGTTCCAGGCCGGCGAGATCCGCGTGCAGGACACGATCGTCGTCGATGAAATTCACCAGACGAGCGCCGAGCTCGAACTCTGCCTCGCGCTTGGCAAGCGCGTCGGGTGCCGGTTCATCTGGCTCTCGGCGACGGTGGATCCGCGATTCTATGCGCGGTATCTCGATTCCGACGCCGTGGTGGAAAGCACGGCGTTCGACCCGACGAAGGCCGCCGATGTGCAGGTGATTCATGTGTCGCCGCTCCATTTTCTCGACGACCGTTTTTTGCAGCGAGTGCACAAGGAGGCGCGCGGCGTTGGCGTCTTTCTGCCCACTCGCGCCGCGGTTGAGGCCGCGGCGGCCGGAGTGAGTGCGCGCTTCCCGCGAATCACGGCGCAGTTCTACCACGGCGGCGAACCGATCCGCGTGATCCGGCCCTTCCTCGACGGCACCATCCAGAAACCGTATCTGCTCGCGATGACGGCGGCTGGGCAGAGCGCGCTGAACGTGCAGGGGCTCGACACGGTGGTGATCGACGACACGCGTTTCGCGAACCTCGTGGAGAACGGCCGCAACGTGCTCACCAAAGTGCACCTCGGCTCGAACGAGATTCTGCAGATGGCGGGGCGGGTGCATGGCCGCGTGGCGGGCGGGCGGGTGTTCATTCTTTCGGACCGCAACATCGCGTTCGGGATGCTCCGGCCCACCGAACCCGAGTTTCAGCTCGCAGGCGACAGTCAGCGCGTTGCACTCACCTGCGCCGCACTCGGCGTGCGCGCGGATGCCCTCGAACTCCCTGTGCCGCTCGACCGGCCGAGTTACCAGAAGGCGCTGGACAAACTGGAGTCGCGCGGGATTGTTGAGCACGGCAAGCTCACACGGTACGGCAGGTCGGTCGAGGCCATGCCAGTGGACCGGCCGTGGGCCGAGCTGTTGGTGCACTGCGACGATGCGTTGCTGCCGTACGTGGCGGTGATGGCGGGCATCGAGTCGCTGCACCGGATGACGCGTGAGGACCGTGACCTCGCTGGGCTGCTCGTGCGCGGGAGCGACAATCTCACTGCGTACAACGTGTACGCCGACGCGTTCTCGCACTGCGGATATGCGGGCGAGGTGTACGGGTTGCCGCGGCACCTCTTCGACGACAGCGTCGAACGGTGGGCCGAGCGGCGGGGCGTGCTGGTGAAGTCCATGGAAGATGCGGCGCTCGCGATGGCGAGCATCTACCGCGCCGTCGGGATCGCGCTCCCGTCGGCGATGCCGCGTGTGTCGGAAGCCATCGAGCGAAAATTCATCGACCTCCTCGCCAAGGTGAATCCGTTCGACCTCGTGATCGACGAACGCACGGCGGATGGCCACGATGCGCGCGTCTCGAAGACGAGCGTCGCTGGCAGCTGGGGGCCGATCTGCGGCACGTTGCGCTACTTCGCTGACAAGTTCGGGATTCCGCGCGCAGCGATCGAAGGGACAAATATTCCGATCGCCCTCGTGAAGCGATTCGCGACCGCGAGCGCGCCGACGCTGGTGTTCGACGCGCGGCACAAACAGTCGCCGCTCGCGATCGAGCGGCGGGTGACCTACTTCGGGTTCGAGCTGGAGCGTGAGCGCGAGGCGGTGCACGAGTTTCCGCTTGGGCTCGAGCAGCAGGCTCGTGCGGTCCTCGCGGGCGCGCTCGCACGAGGCGAGGCCAAGCACGCGGCCGTGCCGCGTAATCAGCAGGCGATTGAGCAGGTGCGCGAGGCGTGGCGACGGTCGGGTGGGCGGACGACGAAGCTCGGGCTACATGAACTCACGCTCTGGTACGAGCAGCAGCTCGCGGGCATTCGGTCGCTCCACGATTATCGTGCCCTGCCGCTCCGAATCAGCGCCGACGATTTTGTCTCGCGCGAGGAGCGGGAAGAGCTGGCGCAGTTGCCGGGCGCAGTGGAAATCCGCGGACGGAACTGCGCGATTCACTATGAAGTCGAAGACGATTCGCCGAGTGGCAGTTGCGGTGTGCTCCGCATCGTGATGCACGAGAAAGTGGCGCGGGGGCTCGCGGCTGAGGAATTGCCGCCGCTCGACCGGCCGCTGCGATTCACCGTGACGCGCGGTGCGCGGGGGTCGGTCAAGGCGAACTCAGTGGCCGAATTGGACGAGGCGCTCAACCGGCCGTTCACCGATGACGAGCTCGTGCGGGACTCTGGTCGCGACCAACGGCGCGGCGCCGGCACTGGCGACCGTGGCCGTGGGGGCCGTGATGCGCGCGGCGGTGGTCGCGGTGATCGTGGTGGGCCCGGCGGGTTCAGTGGCGATCGGCGCGGCGGAAAGGGTCCGCACAAGCCTGGTTCGCCGTCCGGGCGAGGGAAGCGGCGAGGCAGCGACCGGTAGTTCAGCCGGTTGCGGAGAGGAGCATCACCGCGTCAGGCGAATCTGAACACGACTGGGAAGGCGATCGCGACGATCGCCGCCCAGACCGAATAGACTGGCAGGTACGTCGTTTGCCAGCGTTCGAGGCTGCTGATGGATCCGCGCCCTCGCAGAAAGCGAATGTAGACGACGGCGGACCACGAAAGGTTGACCAACAGAATCATGTTCATGCCCAGTACGGCCACGCGGTTCGGGCTGAAGCCGAACTCGGTGATGCGCGTGCCGATGGCCCAGAGCGCCACCACGTCGGCCACCAGCGCGCTGACCAACAGCACGACCTGAACCAGGTCGAACGGACCGGCGGGGGTTCGCGGGTCCCGCGCGGAAATCGAGTAAAGCAGGAGGGCGAGGACGAGCACCAGCAGTAGGTCAAAGGCGAGGAGTATGTTCCGATCGCTGCCGATGGCTCGTCCCGTGAACAACATCGTGGCGAGAAACGCGACCAGCAACGCAGCGAACAGCGGCGTGAAGAGGCGCGTCAACACCGGCGCCATGTTCTCGATCACGCTTTGCTTGGCCTCCACCAGCCAGGAGGCAACCACGACGGCTCCGGCCGCACCGCAGGGAATCAGCCAGAGCTGAGCGAACGATTCGGCGTTGATGCCGATGGCCTCAAAGAGCGCGATCAGGATTCCCGTGAAGACGCCGCCACCGAGCGCGATCAACGCATAATAGATGAACAGCTCGCCAGAGAATCGGATGAAGTCCATGCGGCCCGCGACCTGCTTGCTCCCCCAGCGGTCTGCGGCGTATGCGACGCCGACCGCCAGCCAGAGCGCGATGGGCAAGTGCAGCGTACTGAGCGCCATCGTGGATCCGTTCTCCACGAACGGATAGACATTGATAAACACACCCGCCGCGACGAACGCGGCGACCAGCCAGCCCAGAGTGCTCGTTGCGAGTTTCCGTTTCCACGCGAAATAGCCGGTCAGTAGCGGTAACACGAAGAGACTCGCGTTGCGGATGTAAAAACTCTCGTTGGCGTCCACCATCTGCAGCCCGAAAACCGCCGGAGCCTTGATGGCCAGGCCAGCCGCGGCCGCAAAGGAGAAGGCGATAACGGCATCGGTTCGTGCGCGTAGCGGTGTGGGGTCACTGGAATCCGAAGGCACCACGACGAGCTGCTTCCAGAGGCGGTCCGAATGCTCGCGCGCGAACTCGCGTGAGAGCGAGTCGATGTCGCCGAGGCGTTTTACCGCCACGAGGAATGCTTCGTCGGTGGCGAGCCCTGCGTTGACCAGGACGGCGACCTGCTCGCGCAGGTGATCTTCCAGTTCCGCTACGTCGACGGACTGGATCGCCTGCCGGCGGCGGAGGTAGTTCCGCCATTGGTCGATCTGCTCCTCGAGCGAATATGCCTGCGCTGGCGTGGGCATCGTCATGCTCCCTGTGGAAGTGGCGCGGCCGATGCCGCGTAGCTGGCCGGAATGGAAATGGACAGCGAGGACCAGATGCCCCGCAGCGTTGCGTTCACCGCCTGCCACTGCCGCTGCTCATCGGCGAGTTGCGCACGGCCCTCGGCCGAGATCCGATAGTACTTGCGACGGCGGCCGTTCTCAGCGCTTTCCCACCGCGCGGTGACGTAGCCCAGCCGCTCGAGCCGATGCAGCACCGGGTAGAGCATCCCGTCCGTCCACTCCATGCGCCCGCCGGACAACTCCCGAACTCGCAGCAGGATCGCGTAACCGTAGCTGTCCGCTTCGGTCAGGATGGCGAGGACGATCGGCGTCGAGGAGGCGGCGACAAGGTCCTTGTTGATTTCCATGGTGTCAGGCATCGCGCGGCGCTAACAGCGTTGAGTCGGTGTATACATAGCAGCATTATACATAGGTGTGCTATGTATGGCTAGGGCGGCGGGTTTCGGCATGCGGCGGGCGCGGAGTCTGTCGCCGGACGGAGAGTTTGTACGTGAGGGGCGCCGTGTCCGGCGCGGAGGCATCGCGGGCTAGATCACCGCAGGGGTCCGGATTTTCTGGCGGTGCCGCGCCGCCTTGGCGCGATTGCCGCAGGTCGCCATGTCGCACCAGCGGCGCTTGCCGTTGCGGCTCGCGTCAAAAAACACGCGATTGCAATGCGGGTTGGCGCAGCGGTGGATGCGCGGCAGGTCGCCCTGGACGAGCGCGTCGGCCGCCGACTCAATGACCGGCACGAGCAGGCCGGCGAAGACGTCACCCACGGTCACGAAGCTGCGAACGAATCCACCGTCGGAACCGCTTTCCACCCGACGACTGCCGGCGCTGCGGCCGAGGATCCGGTTGATCTCCGAGATGGCGGTCTCTTCGGCGCGGCCGTGCGGAATGCCGCTCTGTTCGGCGAGCGAGCGGAGTACGTTGCGCAGCCGGCGCGCCTCGTGCAGGGCCGCGCTTGCCGCCGTGGGCTGCTGCTGCGCACGGCGCAGCATCGCCTCGGCACGCTCCGCGTCGAGCACGCGGGCGGCGCTCAGCCAGCTCACGTACGAATCGAAGGCGTTCATGGCATCGCCAAGCTGCCCGCGGTCGCGAACGGAACGGTCGCTGTTCACGAAGTCGAGCCAAGGCCGCTCGCCGATGAAGCGGGTGAAGTCGAAGGACGTGGTGCGTTCGTCGAAATCAGGCAAGAGTGCGGTCGGCATTGGAGAGGTCGTCCATAGGAAGGAAGAATGAGCGGGCCGATGGGTAACTGGACGCCCGGCTGATGGATGACGGTATGCCGCCGGGCTCAAGCGCAGGCGCGCGCACGGTGGTGGTGGTGCGGGCAGGGCTTAGCTTTCGGGAGAGCCATGAAGACACCGTGACCGAAGATTCGGGCAACTACTTTCGTAAGGGCTTCGGCCTCGGGCCTGAAGTACAGGAGACGCTCGCCACCGACTACGACGGGCGGCTGGTCGACTTGCTCCGTGAGCGCGATTACACGCTTGAGGCCGGCGGTATCACGGTGCGGCTCGCGCGCGAATTCGGATTCTGCTACGGCGTCGAACGGGCGGTGGACTACGCCTACCAGACCCGCAAGCGGTACCCAGACCGGACGCTCTTCCTCGCCGGCGAGATCATCCACAATCCGCACGTCAACGCGAAGCTGCGGGACATGGGGATCGTCTTCCTCGAGTCGGGCGACACGGGGTTCGACTACTCCCGGGTACGTCCAGAGGATGTGGTCATCCTCCCGGCGTTCGGCGTAACGATCGACGACGTGAAGACATTGCGGGGCATCGGTTGCATCGTGGTCGATACGACCTGCGGATCGGTGCTGAATGTCTGGAAGCGAGTCGAGAAGTACGCCAAGGACGGCTTGACCTGCCTGATTCACGGCAAGTACTACCATGAGGAGACGCGCGCGACGGCCTCGCAGGTGCAGAAGTATCCCGGCGGCACCTATCTCGTAGTACGCAACATGGAGCAGGGTCACGAGGTCTGCGATTACATCGAGGGCAAGGGGCTTTCGCGCGACGCGTTCCTCGAGAAGTACCGCGAGCAGGCGAGTCCGCACTTCGATCCCGACTTGCACCTGCTGCGCGTCGGCGTGGCGAACCAGACCACGATGCTGGCGCGGGAATCACTGGCGATCGGTGCCGAAGTGGGCTTCGCGATGGAACGCCGCCACGGCGCGAGTCACCGGGACGAGCACTTCCGCACCTTCGACACGATCTGCAGTGCGACGCAGGACCGGCAAGATGCCGTGAATGCGTTACTCGAAGAGCCACTCGACGTGATGCTGGTCATCGGCGGCTACAACTCGAGCAACACGATGTCGCTCGCGGCGCTCTGCGCCGACACCGTACGGACCTACCACATCGCCGACGCCTCGTGCATCGACACGGCAGGTGGCACGATCCGGCACCTCCCGGTCGGTGCGCACGATGAGGTGGAGGCGCCGATCTGGCTGCCGGCGGACCGGCCGTTGCGTGTCGGACTGACGGCCGGAGCGAGCACGCCGAACAACAAGATTGGCGAGGCCGTGGCGCGGATTTTCCTCACGCGCGGCGTCGAACCCTCCGTGATCGGCTGAGTTGGAAACCGGCACGTGACCAACGCGTGAACGCCTCCATCGGCGCCACCACCGTGCTACGGTCACCTTCATCGCCATCGGGTCCGGGCTTCGCGACGCTCACGTCAGGCGCGACGAGCCTCACGCTCCTCCCGTCGCTCGGGGGCCGCGTGCGCGACGTCACCATTGGCGGCCGGCAATGGCTCTGGCATCACCCGGATGCCGCGTTCACCGTGGAGAGCGAAGATGCATCCCTCGGCGAAGCGGTGGGCTCGGGGGGATTAGACGAATGCTTCCCGACGGTCGCGGCGTGCAAGATCCCAACCTGGGTCGAAGGTGCTGCTGGTGCCAGGATAGCCGAACGCGGCGCGCTCTGGCAGCAGGAGTGTGACACCGAAGTCGGCACGGGAGAGTTTGGCAATTTTGCAAACTGCACGTGGACGATTCAGCCGCTAACATTCGAGTTTTCGCGGTGCGTCACGGTCAGACCAGGCGGGCTGATCGAGTTTGCGTACACCGCAAAGAACACCGGAACGCGCCGCGCGCCATTCCTCTGGGCTGCGCACCCGGTGTTTCCGCTCACCGACGCGACGCAGATCATCCTGCCGCAGGGAGCGAAGGCGCGTGTCTGGAAGGCTGACGGAGTGGCATTGGCTGGCGGAGACACGTTGCACGCCTGGCCCAAGGTTCGGTCCGGTGGCACACTCGTGGATCTTTCGCGGCCGGCGGCGCTCGGCGAGCAGTTTGCCTGCACGCTGTCGGTCGAACTGCCGAAGACTGCGACGGAGATCGTGCTGCAGGAGGGGAGCGTGCGGCTCGAGATGCGCGTGCATGGCGGCGAAATGGCACACGCGGCCATTCGGATCAATCGTGGCGTCCTTGCGCCGACCGATCGCAACCGATCGCTCATGCCGTGGCGTCGTCCGCGAACGTACTCGACCTTGACGGTCGGTCCGTGCGTCGGTGCGCCCGAGTCGTTGGCCGACGCGCTCGGCGCGCGGGATTCGGTGCGATGGGTTGAACCGGGCGCCACAGCGCGCTGGGGAATGACGTGGCAGGCGGGCGAGGTCGAAGCGTGAGTCCGAATGCCGCGGTGCGCACGCTGATGTCAGGTGCGATCGACTATGCCGGACTGTTCCCGCCAGCTGGACTCGCCATGTCAGACGCCGTCGCGCGGTACGCCTCGTATCGCGGCGGGCGGCATGCGTGGATGCTCGGGCGATTCATCGTGCCCGCGGCTCGGCTCGAAGAGTGTATCACGGCGTTTTCGGCGCTTCTTTCTGCCGCCGAGGGGAAGACAGCTGCTGCATCGCCTTGGCGGCTTGCGGTCATCGCGAAACCGGCCGATGCTGGAACACTCGCCGCATTCAACGCACGGTACGCGAGTCGCCTGGTGATCGATACGGTCGAGACGCCGGTCGTGCGGGCGGACGATCCCGAGGCGCTCGCTGGGCTCGGCGTGCTTGCGCAGACGTATACGGTGTTTGCCGAAGTCGGTTGGGCGACTGATCCCGCGGCGACAATCTCCGCTCTTGCCGCAGTTCGGGTGCGCGCCAAGATCCGTACCGGCGGCGTGACCGCCGCTGAGATTCCCGACGCGGCTGCAGTGGCGCGATTCATTCTCGCGTGCCGCCATGCGCGCGTACCGTTCAAGGCGACGGCCGGACTGCATCACGCGTGGCGCGCGGAGTATCCGCTGACGTACGCACCAGACTGCCCGCGCGCGACGATGTACGGTTTTCTCAACCTGCTGCTCGCGAGCGCTGCCGCGGTGTCTGGCGCGGACGCCGCCGAGGTCGAGCAGACGTTGACGGCCGGACTCGGCACGGCGTTCGAGGATCGCGGCTGCGTGCTCCCGTCGGGCCGCGCACTGCCGACCGAACTGCTGGCTGCCGCGCGCACCGCTGCGGTGACATCCTTCGGATCGTGTTCGTTCGAGGAACCGGTGGCTGAGCTCACCGAACGAGGTCTGTTGTGGTCGACCTGACGCGTCCGGACGACACACACGATCCAGCGCTGCGCTCCTGGGTGGAGTCGGCGCACGACGCGGCGACGGATTTTCCGCTGCAGAATCTTCCGTTCGGGACCTTTCGGCACGAAGGCGAGGCACAGCCCCGTGTCGGGATCGCGATCGGCGACCAGGTATTCGACTGCCTCTTCGCGGCGAGAGAAGGGTTGCTCGATGGCGTCGACCCGTCGGTCCGTGACGCGCTGCAGGGCCGGGCCCTCAATGGCCTGATGGCGCTCGGTCGCGCCGATGCGCGCGCGGTGCGGGCGTTGGTGAGTCGCATGCTTCGCGCCGACACCGTTGAAGGCGCCGCGGCACGCACGTATCGCGACCGGCTCCTCGTGCCGATGACGAGCGTCTCGCTGCTCGTGCCGGCGGAGGTTGGCGACTACACCGATTTCTATGCGTCGATCCATCACGCGCGGCGTGTGGGCGCGCTGTTCCGGCCCGACAATCCGCTGCTGCCCAATTACCAGTGGATTCCGATCGGGTACCACGGGCGCGCTTCGTCGATCGTGGCGAGTGGCGGCGCAGTCAGGCGGCCGATGGGGCAGACGCGAACAGGCAACGATGCGGGGCCGTCGTTCGGCCCCTGCGCCAACCTCGACTACGAAGTCGAGCTCGCGCTCTGGGTCTGCGGTGAAAATGCGATCGGCGAAGCGGTGCCGATCGCGCGCGCCGAGGAGCGCCTGTTTGGGCTCGGTCTGCTCAATGACTGGTCGGCGCGCGACATCCAGGCCTGGGAATACCAGCCGCTCGGTCCGTTCCTTTCCAAGAACTTCGTGACGACGGTATCACCATGGGTCGTGACGCTCGACGCGCTCACGCCGTTTCGCGTGCCGGCCGTTGTGCGTGACGCCGGTGATCCGCAGCCGCTGCCGTACCTCGACGACACGAACGACCGCGCCCGCGGTGGCTTCGGTGTGATGCTCGACGCCTCATTGCTGACGGCGAAGATGCGCGTCGCTGGACTGCCGCCGCATCGGCTCTCGCGCTCAGAAGCAAAGGCGCTCTACTGGACGCCGGCGCAGCTGATTGCGCATCACGCGAGCAACGGCTGTACCCTGCGGCCGGGCGACCTGCTCGGCACCGGAACGATTTCTGGCCCCACCGACGACGCGCGCGCCTGTCTGCTCGAGCTCACGCGCCGCGGGGCGGACCCGGTGGAATTGCCTCATGGTGAGGTCCGCACGTTCCTTGCTGACGGTGACGAGGTGATTGTGCGTGGCTGGTGCGAACGGAGCGGCTATGCGCGAATCGGATTTGGAGAATGCCGCGGAGTCGTCCAACCGGCGCATCCAGCAGGCTGATCGACACGACGGCACACGCTGGTCACAACGGAGGACGCGCATGAAGGGCATCTGGCAGAATCTGAAGGTGGTGGGGGTGGCAGTTGCGAAGCGGCTCCCTGCGGCAGTCGCAGGGCTGCTCTGCGTCGTCCTGCCGTCATTCGTCGCACGTAGTGCGCTTCCGGCACAGGCCGCGCCATCGACCGACGTCTGGGTTGTGTCGATGCGGCAGTCGGGCGGCATGGTCCACTTCGGCGAACCGAAGAACGTCACTCAGCGCACCGGCTATGACAACCAGCCGGGGTTCACGGCGGACGGAAAATCCGTGATGTACACGGTGACGGAAAACAATGGTCCGGCCGAGATCTGGCAGTTCACGGTGCCATCGGGCAAGCCGAAGCCGCTGACGAATACGCGCCAAAGCGAATACTCAGCTACGGCGGCGCCCGATGGACGATCGTTTTCGGTGATACGTGTTGAACTCCCCGACTCGACACAACGGCTCTGGCGATTTCCTCTTGACGGTCAGGGTGCGCCGTCGTTGGTACTCGAGAAGGTGCAGCCGGTCGGTTACCACGTCTGGGCCGCCGATCATCGGCTGGTGCTGTTCGTGCTCGGTAGCCCGGCGACGCTCCAACTCGCCGACGACCGAACGGGCACGTCGGAAGTCGTCGCGCGGAACATCGGACGTGGGCTGGCCAAGGTCCCGGGGCGGGACGTCGTGACATACACGCAGCAGGTGCGTGACAGCGCGGCCTGGATTGCCGAACTGAACGTGCTCACGAAGGAGACGAAACGGCTCGTGCAGCCGCCCAAGGGCGCTGACTATCACGCGTGGACGCCGCAGGGATTGCTGATCGTCGGAACCGGTTCAAAGCTCTTCGTGCTGGCGGAAGGCCGTTGGGAGCAGGTCGCCGACTTTGCCAGCGGGGGCGTGCGAGGTATCAGCCGGCTCGCGATCAGCCCCACGGGCGATTGGCTCGCCTTTGTCGCCGAGGATCGCCCGCCCAACTGACCAAGCCCTGACGGCGCGTCAGCACGAATGCATTTTCCCGCTCGGACCTTGTTCTGACGCGCGGGTGCAGTAATTGTTCGGCTTCCCACAGCCCGTGTGATCGTTATGCCGTCGGCCAAGTCCACGCCCGCCCGCGACAGTGCCGGAACCCTCGTGCCGCTCGATGCGGCATCCGATGCGCTCCTCCGCAGCGCTATCGAAGCGGTTCGCCAGCACGAGCGCGTCGCCAAGCTGAACGAGCGTAGTGCGCACCACACGGAGCTGACGGAAGCCACCGAGCTCTGCGAGTTGTGCCACCGCCACCTGCACGAGCGCGCCGAGCTGTACGAGGCGTCGGCGGCGGTGGGCAAGGGCGGGCATGACGACGCGTTCTGGCATGCGACGAACACGATGTGGCACGCCGCGCGCGATTATGCGCGTCGCCACGCCGAGTGTGATGCATCGTCGGCCAAGCTGGCGAAGCACTCGTCCGAGAAACTCGGTGAACTGACGCTCGAGTACGAACTCGAGGCGTCGGCGTTACTCGGGCTCAAGCACGCGATCGCAGCCTACAAGAAGCTCAGGCCCAACGCGGCATAATTCGGCTTCCAACACCCCACCGGTCGCATGAGCGGCCGGCGGTTCTGTTTAAAGCGGAGTTACGCGTCCGTCGGCAGCTTCACGGTAAGCACGCCAGACGCCAACGCACGTTCGGCAATACCCTTGAGCCGGGCGTCCTGATTGCGATCCATCGCGCGGACGGCGCGGCGCGCGCGACGACTGGCCGCCGGAACAAAGAGCTTGGCATGGTCGAGATCTGCTGGCGCCTTCTCGGGCCCTCCGGCCTGCTCGATGGCCCACGATGCCCGAACGAGAGTGCAGGCGGCGAGATAGATGTCGATCGCGGCGTTGGCCATCCGTTCCTGATCGAACTGGCGCTCGATGATCTCCTTGCCGTGACGCAGCAGTGCGCGTTCCACGGCGAGCGCGAGATCGTGAATGTTTTCGGCGATCATCGCCGCCTCGTCGGCCAGTGACGCGTGGACCTGCTCAAACTCCGGCTTGACGAGTTTTTTCTTGACCCGTTCACTGAGGAAGCTGCCGATTGCACCGATGGAACGGAGCGGATCCTTGAATGCCTTGCCGATCGCCTTGAGTTCTTCGCCAGGCTGCTGCAGGCCGGAGAGCGCGATGAGGGCGCGCTGGATTTCGTTGGTGCCCTCGAAGATCATATTGATGCGCGAGTCACGCAGCGCCTGTTCGTACGGGTATTCCTTGGAATAGCCGATGCCGCCCGCGATCTGCAGCGCTTCGCTGGCCGCGCGGAACACGAGTTCCGAACCGAACACCTTGCAGGCTGCGGTCTCCAGCGAAAAGTCGATGCCGCCGCGGTCGACCATGCCCGCGGTCACCATCCAGGCGGCGTCGGACGCGTACACGTCCACCGCGAGCGATGCGAATTTGCGCTGGATCATCTCGAACGAGCCGATGGAGCGGCCGAACTGTTCGCGCTGCTTGGCGTGGGCGAGGGCCACCTCGAGGATCGCCTGCGCGCCGCGCGTTGACGCCGCCGCGAGTCCGAGCCGTCCGGCGTTGAGCACTTCAAGCGCAATCTTGAACCCCTGACCGACATCGCCAAGTCGGTCGGCGACCGGCACCTGCACATTGTCGAATGAGACTGAGCGCGTGTCGCTCGCCTTGATGCCCATCTTCTCTTCGATCTTGCCGAGTGAAACGCCCGGCGCGTGCGCGTCGACGATGAAGGCGGTGACCCGTTCCTTTGCCTTGCCGTCTACGACGGTCGGCACTTTCGCGAAGACGGTAAAGACGCCCGCGTAGCCGGCGTTGGAGATCCAGATCTTTTGGCCGTTGAGCAGGTAGTGTGAGCCGTCGGCGCTGGGCACCGCGCTCGTGCGCATGGCTTGGGCGTCGGAGCCGGAGCCGGCCTCGGTGAGGCAGAACCCGGCGATGCGTGCGCCGCTGGCGCATGACGTGAGCCAGCGCTGTTTCTGGTCTTCGGTGCCGAACAGTGTGATGCCCTTGCAACCGATGGACTGGTGCGCGCCGAAGTAGACGGCGAGCGCCGCGTCCGTCGCGCCGATTTCACCGAAGACGCGATTGGTGACAATGGCGCCCGCACCGAAACCGCCATAGGCCTCGGGAATGTTGAGGCCCATTAGCCCGAGTTCGGCCATGCCCGCGAGGACTGCGTCGGAGAACTTGCCGTCGTGGTCCTGCTTTCGGGTGTCGAGATGCGCCTTGGCGAACGCGCGATAAGAGTCGAGAATCGCGGTCAGGCTCTCGAGCCCTTCCTTGTCTGGTGCGGGGAACGGAAGCAGGAGGTCTTCACGGAGGTCGCCGAGAAAGAGGCCCCGCGTGAACGAGAGGTTGTGGTCGGGGTCTGCGAGGTGCGAAGGCATGTAAAGGTCCGGCAGAGGTGCTCACCACAGAACAGACCGGTCAGCGACTACCCAACGCGTTCCGGATCAACGTTCGAGCTGGAATCCCGGGTCAATTGTTGGACGGTCCTTGGAATTCGCTACGATCCATCCGGTCAGGTACATCCACTGTGTCATGCGCGTGAGTTTTGGAAAATTGATGCGGTCCGGGTTGTCGCGAGCGGTGTGGTAATCCTGATGCAGGTTGGTCGTATACATCAGCGCGGGCACGCCGGCGCGGGCATAGGGCAGGTGGTCGCTGCGGAAGTACCAGCCCTCCGTGTGCGTCGGGCGGTCCCAGAGAGAATCGAGCACGAACTTGCCCGTGCGCGTGTTGGCCTCGATGGCCATGCTCACGAGCGACTGGGAGTTGCGGTGTGGCGGCTGCACCCCAAGGATCGATGCCGTGTCGGGATGGTTGCGGCCGATCATGTCGCCATTGAGGACGGCCGCCATGCTGGACAGCGGGACCACCGGGTGCGCGGCGTGCCAGAGCGAACCGAGTAGGCCACGTTCTTCCGACCCGTGGAAAATGAACAGGGCGGAGCGCTTCGAAGGCTGTTTGACCCAGGCGCGGGCGATCGCGAGAAGCGCGACGCTCGTGCTGGCGTTGTCGTCGGCACCGTTCCAGGTCGAGTCATCGCCCATGTTGAAACGCACGCCGTCGTGATCCTGATGCGAACTAAACACGACGTATTCGTCGCGGAGCTTCGGGTCGGTGCCGCGCACGACGCCGATGATGTTCATCGACGGGTAATCAAACACCTCTGACTTGATGTGGATTTCGACGCCCTGACCGTCCTGACGCAACTGGGCGAGCATCGCGCGGTGCACGAGGATGACGGGCACCGCAGCCGGCGCGCCGGGACCGCGACCGCCACCGCCAACAACTGCCGGCGCCCCGGCGCCGCCTTGGCCGCCACCGCGCCCGCCGCGACCACCAGCCCCGGCGGCTGCAGCGGCTGCGCCAGCGCCAGAGGGGTTCGTGGGCGTGGCAAAGCGGTTCGCTCCGCCAGGCACGGTATAGCTGCCGCGCGATTGCAGGATGGCAACGGCGTCGAAGTTCGCCTCGCCGAGCTCATCTGCCACGATGATCACGGCGGAGGCACCGCGGCGCGTCAGCGCGGCGCCCTGTACCGTGATCCCCTGCCGGACCGCGCGGTACTCCGGAGTGTTGATCGTCGTCCGCGTGCCTTCGGCGGTGGGCTTCAGCGTGACGACGGCCACCTTCCCCCGCACATCGATCGTGGAATCACTGCCGTCGCCCGCGAACACCGTGGTGCCAATCACGTCGCCATCGGTGTTCGATGTTGGCGTGGCTTCGGTCCAGAACGCAAACGGTTTGCCGGCGATGCGAATCGAACTGGACGTCGTCGAGACGCGCGACCGACGCATGTTGAACCACTGGTACCAGCTGCCATTGTCCCCCATCGGCTTGAGGCCGATCTTAGCATACTGGTCGCCGACCCACATCGACGCGCGCATCTCATCGAGTGTGCCACCCTCGCGGCCACGCATCGCATCGCCAGCCATGGCGAACATGTCGGCCGTGATCTCTGCCTCCTTGATGGTCGCGTAGGCCGGAGGCGTGGGGATGCGGGATTGCGCCTCGGCGGGCGATGCGAACGCCGACCACGCAGAGAAGACAGCGATGCAGGCCGTCGCGGTAACGGCGACTGACTGGGGGAATGGCGAGCGCAAGCGAGGCATCAGTGTGGTGGGCAAGAAGGTCATGGGATCAGGGTACCGGCTTGAATCCAGGGTCGATGCTCGGGCGATCCTTGGCGTTCGCCACGATCCAGCCGGTCATGAACATCCACTGCGTCATGCGTGTGAGTTTCGG
The DNA here is from genome assembly GCA_014192065.1 of Gemmatimonadota bacterium. Lineage (GTDB taxonomy): Bacteria > Gemmatimonadota > Gemmatimonadetes > Gemmatimonadales > Gemmatimonadaceae > Fen-1231. Next base: position 55,910 of record BJHH01000001.1, read on the forward strand.
GTAATTGATCCGCGAGGCATCGTCACGCGGCGTGTGGTAGTCGGGGTGCAACTTCGTTGTGAAGAAGATCGAAGGAACGTTAAACTGGGCGTACGATGCGTGGTCGCTGCGGAAGTAGAAACCTTCTGGGTGCGACGGACGGTCCCAGGTGGAATCGATGACGAACTTGCCGGTCCGGTTGTTTGCCTCGAAGGCCATCTGCACAAGCGCGGTCGAGTTCTGGTGTGGCGGCTGCGAGCCGAGAAGCGATGCCGTATCGGCGTGATTCTGGCCGATCATGTCGCCGTTGAGTACCGCGACCATGCTGCCGAGGGGCACGACAGGGTGTGCGGCGTGCCACCGGGAGCCGAGTAGGCCGCGTTCTTCCGCGCCGTGGAATACGAAGAGCGCCGAGCGCTTCGCGGGCTGTTTGGCCCACGCGCGCGCAATCGCAAAGAGCGCCACGCTGGTGCTCGCGTTGTCGTCCGCGCCATTCCAGATGGAGTCGCCATCGATGGCGAACCGCACGCCGTCGTGGTCCTGGTGCGAGCTGAAGACCACGTATTCATCACGCAGCGTGGGATCGGTGCCGCGCACCATGCCGATGATGTTCACCGACGGGGTGTCGAACGCTTCGGACTTGAGGTGAATCTCGACGCCTTGGCCGTCCTGGCGGAGCTGCGCCAGCATCGCGCGATGGACGAAAAGCACTGGGACGGCGGCCGGTGCAGCCAGCTGGCCGCGGCCGCCGGCCCCAGCCGGTGCACCGCGCCCGCCGCCGCGACCGCTGAGCATGGCTTCGGAAAAGCGCGGAGCCCCGCCCGGAACGTTGTACGTGCCTCGCGACTGCAGGATCCCAACCGCGTCATAGTTCGCCTCACCGAGTGCATCGGCGACGATGATCACAGCGGAGGCGCCGCGTCGGGTCAGCGCCGCGCCCTGCGCGGTGAGGCCCTGCCGAACCGCACGGTACTCGGGCGTGTTGATTGTGGAGCGCGTCCCTTCGGCCGTCGGTTTGAGCGTAATGACGGCGACGCGCCCGCGAACATCAATCGTCGAATCCGTGCCGTCGCCGGCGAAAACCGTCGTGCCGACAACATCGCCGTCGGTGTTCGACGTCGGCGTCACCTCGGTCCAGAGTGCGAATGACCGACCGGCAATGCGGACCGAGCTCGATGTCGTCGCGATTCGCGTGCGGCGCATATTGAACCACTGAAACCAGCCGCCGTCCTCACCGAACGGCTTCACGCCCGCCTTGGCGAGCTGGTCGGCGGTCCAGATGGACGCGCGCATCTCGTCGAGCGTCCCCGACTCGCGGCCGCGCATCGCGTCGCCGGCCATCACGAGCATGTCGGCCCGGATCTCCGGTTCCTTGATCAGCGCGTAGGCAGGCGGCGTGGGGATCGACTGCGACTGCAGTGCTGATGACACCGCACACAGAGACAGAAAGACACCAACGGTTGTTGCCGCGGAGAACGGCCATCGGCGTTCGTGATTGTGCGATAGGTCGTGTGCGTCAAGCGTTGTCATCGGTCAGGCCCTGTTGGAGATTGCTTCGGTGATGCTGCGCACCGCGGCTTGCGGGTCGCGCACCTGAAGAACGAGCTGGTCGTAGTGTTCGTGTTCAAGATCTACCACAATCGTGTTCTCGGGCTTGTGTGTGTCGAAAAACACGAGCCGACCCTTTCGATAAAATGTGCCGGCCGTGATCACGCCGGGAAGGTTGGCGCCGCCGAGCCTCACGCCGTGCCACCAGCCCTTGGCGGCGTCATCGTCCGCACGCGCGCTCTTGATATGCCCGAGGGGGATCTCGAGGCGGCTCTTGAGCGCCAATATTTTGTCCCAGCCTTCGACCTCAAACACCATGCGATCACCGTCCAGTCGTACGTCGACCATCAGTTCCGTCTTGCTGGAGTGTGGAGTAGCGAGAAGAATTCCGTCTCCTCGCCAAATGCCCGGCGGGCGACTGCCCGCCCCGCCAGCGCGCCCATCAGGTTCCCGGTGCCGCTGTATCCGCCGGCTGCCCAGACTCCCGGCCGTACCTCGCCAAGCACCGGAAGCCCGGTGGAATTGTACGACACCAGCGCCGCCCAGCGGTGGAGAATTGGCGCTTGCACCTTGAGCCTGTCGCGCAACACCGACGTCAGATAATCCTGAATCATCGCCGTCGGCGCGCCGTCGTGGGTCCATTCTGTTTCCAGCGCTTTGTCTCGGCCGCCGCCAAGTACGACGGAGCCATCGGGCAGTTGCTGGAAATAGTCGTAACCGTAACGGGTCGACACGGGGCAGGGGATCGTGACCTCGTGGGCCGGGGCCGTGCCGAGCATCTGCAGCCGTGCGGTACGAACGGTCGTGTTGAGTTCGGGGAAGAGGCGTTCGAGGGTGCCGTCCACGGCGACGATCACCTGCTCGCACGAGATGCGTGCCCGGTCGGTCCGCACGAACCCCTGGCCGAACTCGATGGCCGTCGTGTGCGAGCAGAGTCGGGCGTGGTGCGCGCGCAGCGTGGCCGAGAGTTTCCGGCAGCGCATCAACGGGTTGAACGCCGCGTCGGCCGCGATGGAAATGCCGCGACCAAGTGGACCGTCGTAGTCGTCGGCTGTGAATCCATCGGCGCGCATGGCGTCGCGTTGCCGCACGCAGTCGGTGAGTTCTTCGTCGGACTCCGCAATGCGCAGTGATCCAGTCATCCGCACGACGCCCGGCGTATGCGTGGCGATCCGATGCAGTTCTTCGATCGTGAGTTGCGTGATGCGCACCGCGCGCTCGCGACCGAGCCGGGCGACAGCGTCGTGATGGAAATCGGACGTGCCGCTAACGAGCAGCCCGCCGTTCCGTCCTGCCGCGCCGGCGCCGACGTCGTGCGCGTCGATGCCGATGACGCTGCGACCCATCGCCAGCAGTTCTTCGATGGCCGTAAGCCCGGAGCCGCCGAGTCCGATGACGCAGGCGTCGGCGGCCTGGTCGCAGTCGAGCGCCGGCAGCCCAGGCCACTGGCCGTCGTCCCACGCGGGGGAGTTGCTGCGGTAGTCGGAAGTGGGCAACGGCGCGTCAGTAGTAGGCGGTCTACGGTAGCTGAAACCCTACCTCTTCAATATGGTGGCGGCGAACGGGCGGAATGCTACCGATCGGGGACGCCGCCGATGTGTGGTGTTGTGACTCACGACGGTGCGCACCCATTTCGGTACCTTTGCACGGCACCCAACCAAGAGCCCAATGCGCACCATCGTCTTGCTCGCCTGTCTCGCTGCCACCGCCTCCGCACAGGGCAGGCAGGGCGACTACGTCGCGAAGAACTTCCGCTTCACCACCGGTGAAACGCTGCCCGAGATCAAGATCCACTACACCACGGTCGGCACGCCGCGGCAAGACGCGCGTGGAGTCACCCGGAATGCGGTGATGATCCTGCACGGCACCGGTGGCACTGGCCGCGGCACATTTCTCGGTCGTGGTTGGGCCGGCGAGCTTTACGGGCCGGGACAGGCGCTCGACACGACGAAGTTCTTCATCGTCCTGCCAGACAACCTCGGCCACGGTGAGTCGTCGAAGCCGAGCGATGGACTGAAGGCGAAGTTCCCGAAGTACACCTACGACGACATGGTGAAGTTGCAGTACCAGCTGCTCACCGAGGGACTCGGTGTGAACCACATGCGCCTCGTGATGGGCACGTCGATGGGCTGTATGCACTCGTGGGCCTGGCTCTACACCTATCCTGATTTCATGGATGGGTCCGTGCCGCTCGCCTGCGCGCCGACGCCGATCGTTGGGCGCAACCGGATGATCCGCACGGCGATCATGGACGCGCTGCGCAACGATCCGCACTACGCGAACGGCGACTACACCGGCCCACTCGAGGGCATGAAGGCGGCGCAGGGGTTTCTCTGGGTGATGGGCGCGGCGCCGCTGAACAACCATCGCCAGGCGCCGACACGGCCGGTCGCTGATTCGATGATGCGCGCGACCGTGGCGCGCGGCACCGCCTCGACCGACCCGAACAATATGATCTGGTATTTCGACGCGTCACGCGACTACGATCCGTCCAAGTTCCTCGACCAGATCAAGGCCCCATTGCTGCACATCAACTCAGCGGATGACTTCGTGAACCCGCCGGAGTTGGGCAACGTCGCGCCGTACGTGGCGAAACTGAAGCATGCGAAGTTCGTGTTGATCCCGATCTCAGAGCAGACGAGGGGACACGGGACGCATTCGCTCCCCGCGGTGTGGGGGAACCATTTCCGCGAGTTCCTGAACGGGCTACCAGAGCGGTGAACGGTGCCGTTGGTCACGGCACCGCACTTCTCACCGCTACCGATTGCCGTCGTTGCGGTACACCCGTCCGCCTTTCATCACGAAGCTCACCCGGCGCATGGTGGTGATGTCCGCCAGCGGGTCGCCGTCGACCGCGATGATGTCCGCTTCATAGCCCGAAGCGAGTGAGCCGATCCGACTCCCGAGTCCGAGCGCTTCGGCGTTCACAGACGTCGCCGCGACGATGACGTGCATCGGCGTCTCGCCAGATTTCTGTACGCGGCAGACCATGTCCTCGGCGTTCCGGCCGTGCGCGCCGGCCACGGCGTCTGTGCCGTAGGTGATCTTGAGGCCCTTCGTCGCGAGTGCGCGCGTGATCGCGTCGGCGGCGAGCGGGAGCGCTCGCTCCATGGCCGCGAAGCCCTCGGCGTTGTAGTTGCCGATGCCATCGTACTTGGCGCGGTTGTCGAGATAGTTGCTAAACACGAGCGAGCACTGCGGCTGGAAGTAGGTGCCCTTGGCGGCCATCAGGTCGAGCGCTTCCTGATCGACGAACACGCCGTGCGTGACTTCCCAGCAACCGCCGTTCGCACTCGCCTTGACCGACTCTTTCGAGTGCGCGTGGATCATGGTGCGCATTCCCTGCGCTTTGGCTTCGCCGCAGACTGCGGCGATCTGCTCATCGGTGAGCGTCTGCGCGCCGCCGTCGCGAATGCTCGCCGAGGCGAACAGCTTGATCATGTCAGCGCCAAGCTCCTTCCGCTGCCGCACGAGCATGCGGAGCGTGTCGGGGCTGCCGCGCTGCAACGCGTTGAGCGATGTGATGATGCGCGGGCCCGGCAAACCCTGCGTTTCGATCCAGTCGCGAAGGTCCTTGTCCTCTGGCGACCCGGGGCTCTGGATCGTCGTGAACCCGGCCATGAGTGTCGCCGCGCCATTCGCGGCTGCGGCCAGCATGGACTGGATGGGCGTATCACCATCGCGGGCGGTGTGATACCGACCCTGACGGTTGAAATACCAGGTGAGGTGCGAGTGTCCGTCGATCAGGCCCGGCATCACCGTGCGATTCCCCAAGTCGATCACTCGTGCGCCCGTGGGCACCGCACCGCGCGCGCCCACCCGCGTGATGCGCGAGCCGGTCACGACGATATCACCATTGGCGATGGTCTGCCCGCGGCCATCGATCACCTTGGCGGCGCGGATGACCGTTGTGACGTCCTGCGCCTGTGCTGCCGCGGCGAGTGCAGTGAGCGCCGATACGGCGAGCACGAAGTGGATCGATTTCATGTCTACTCCTGAGGGCCGGGGAAACGCCCGACAATAGTACGCGGTTTCAATGCGCGTCGCTCTCGACGCGGGTTCCGCGGATGCCGCGGGATCTGTGGCGGAGCTATCGGTCGGCGAGCGCTGCTGCCGCGATACCGCCGACCGAGGTGTTCATGCCGGTCACGATGCGCCGGTGATAGTCCATCTGTCCGAGGTGATAGGCGAGGTGCGTGGCCAGATGGCCGATGAACCGGCTGGTGGGGAGTCGCACGCCGCCGACTTCGACGGGGAACGGCTCGTCGAGCTGCGAATCGTCGAGCGTCGCGAGTGCGCGGGTCACCTCGTCCGCCGCCGCCTCGATCTGTCGCACGAGATCGTCGCGCTCCACCCCGCGCAGACTGAACTCGGCGTCACGATCGCGGACGTATCCGCTGCCGCCGAGCTTGCCCCCGATAAAGAAGCGAAGATTACCGGCGATGTGCAGTGCCAGCGTGCCGGCCGAATTCGGCAGGCCAGTCGGCACGGCCCAGATCGACGCGGTGTCGGGATATGCCAGGAGTTGGTCGCGGACTGTCGCGAGCTCGCGGCCGATGCAGCGTGCATAATCGCCCTGAACGGTCATTTCTCTAGCTCCGGTTGATGCACTGCCAAGATACCGTACGGCTGGCGGCTGAGTGCGGTCGGGAATAACGTACCGCCTCAACCGAGGACTCCATCGATGACGCGAACGATTCGTCTTGCCGCCGTTTCCCTTGTCGCCATCCCGCTGATCGCGGCGACGCTCGAAGATCCGCCGCTGCGCGGCTATTCCGCCGACGCGAGCAAAGTGCAACGCGAGTGGGAGGCGAAGTTTCGCGCCATTCCGGAACCATCGCGCATTCGCGAAAACCTGCGGCTGCTCTCCGCGCGCCCCAACCACCTGGGTTCAGCCTACCAGAAAGAGAACGCGACTCGGGTGCGCGACCTGTTCCGTTCGTATGGCTGGCAGGCGGAGATCGAGGAATACTCGGTGCTCTTCCCGACGCCGAAAGAGCGCGTGCTCGAGATGGTGGCCCCGACAAAGTTCGTGGCGCGCATCGACGAGCCCGTGCTGAAGGAAGACCCGACGTCGGGCCAGAAGGCCGAGCAGCTGCCGACGTACAACTCGTACTCGGGTGACGGCGACGTCACCGCGCCGTTGGTCTACGTGAACTACGGTACACCGGCGGATTACGACGAACTCGACAAGCGCGGCATCTCCGTTCGTGGCGCCATCGTGATCGCGCGGTATGGCGGGAGCTGGCGCGGTATCAAGCCGAAGGTCGCGTACGAGCATGGCGCGGTGGGCTGCCTGATCTACTCGGACCCGAAGGACGACGGGTACGCGCAAGGCGAAGTGTATCCCGCTGGCCCGTGGCGTCCGAAGGACGGCGTGCAGCGTGGCAGCGTGATGGACATGCCGGTGTATCCGGGTGATCCGCTCACGCCTGGTGTCGGCGCGACGAAGGATGCCAAGCGTCTCGACATCAAGGATGCCGTGACGATCATGAAGATCCCCGTGATGCCGATCTCGTACGCCGACGCGCAGCCGTTGCTCGCGGCCATGACGGGGCCGGTGGCTCCAGAGAGTTGGCGCGGCGGACTGCCGCTGACGTACCGGATTGGCCCCGGCGCGGCACGTGTGCACCTCAAGCTCTCATTCAACTGGAACCAGACGCCGCTCTACAACGTGATCGCCAAGCTCCCCGGCTCGACCTGGGCCGACGAGTGGGTCATGCGTGGCAACCATATGGACGGTTGGGTGAATGGCGCGTCGGATCCGCTTTCGGGTCTGGTGGCCGAGCTCGAAGAAGCGCGGGCGTTGGGAGAGATCTACAAGCAGGGCTGGCGCCCGAAGCGGACCATCGTCTACATGGCGTGGGATGGCGAGGAGCACGGCCTCATCGGTTCGACCGAGTGGGCCGAGCATCATGGCGACGAACTGCAGCAGAAGGCCGTGATGTACCTCAACACCGACGGCAACGGCCGCGGGTTCCTCAGCGCCGAGGGGTCGCACTACCTCGAAAATCTGGTGAACGCCGTCGCGCGCGACGTCACAGATCCGGAGACTGGCGGCACGGTCTGGAAGCGCTGGCAGGCAGCGGTGATCGCACGCGGCGACGCGAAGGCAAAGGGCGAAGCGCGTGGCGGGCGCGCCGATCTGCGCATCGCTGCGCTCGGCTCCGGTTCCGACTACACCCCGTTCATCCAGCACCTTGGGATCCCGACGCTGAACCTCGGATTCGGTGGCGAGGGCGGCGGCGGCGTGTACCACTCGATCTATGATTCGTTCACCTGGTACTCGCGGTTCGCCGACACCACGTTCACCTACGGTCGCGCGCTGGCGCAGACCGTGGGCACAGTCATTATGCGCACGGCGAACGCTGACGTGCTGCCCTATCAGTTCGACAATCTGGCGGAGACGGCGCGCGGGTATGCGGCGGAACTCAAGGCCCTCCGTGATGCGGAGGCCGCAAAGATCGCCGAGGTCAATCGTCAGCATGATGAAGGGGTGTTCACCGCGATGAACGATCCGTGGAATCCGTTACAGCCACCACAACGCGAGGTGAACGCGCCGATCATCGAGTTCGCGCGGCTGGACAACTCGCTCGACTCGCTCACGCGCGCGGCACAGCGTTACGAGCGCATGCAGGCGACCGCGATCATCCAGAATCTCGGCGCGGTGGCGCTTGGCCAGGCCAATGCGCTGTTGCGTACCGCCGACCAAGAGATGTTGCTCGCCGAAGGCCTGCCGAGGCGGCCCTGGTTCAAGCATTCGCTCTACGCGCCCGGACTCTACACGGGCTACGGTGTCAAGACGATGCCCGGCGCACGGGAAGCGCTCGACAGCCACGACTGGGCGACAGCCAACCGGGAACTCATCCGGATTTCGGGCGCGCTCGACAAGGAAGCTGCGCTGATCCACAAAGCGGCGACGGTGCTCGAGCGGAAGAGTGTGGTGCCGTAACCGCCGTTCGACTTTCCGTTAGGCCGGCTCGTTGTCGCCCCCATCCGGCGTCGCGCCGCGCGCTGGCTTCACCGCAGGCTTCACGACGACGTCGGTCAGGCCCGCGGCCTTGAGCTTGGCATTGAGTGCGGACACTCCGACCTTCTGGACTGCTTCCCAGCGGCGCTTGAGCGCATCGTAGGCGGCGAGGCGTTCCCTCGCCGCCGCGACGACCGCCGCCGTTGGCGGTTCGTCGGCGTCTTGCAGGACGTTGAGTGGTCCGTCGAAGGTGCCGGCAATGCTCGAAAACGTTTCAGTAGGCGGGGTGCCCGCACCACGCCCGCCGTCAGCAGCAGCAGCACCACCACGGCCGCCACGCCCACCGCCAGCGCCAGCGCCGCCAAGTGCAGCGAGTTGTGTGTCGAGTGCGTCGATTACCGCGCCCACCTCGCCATTTGCCTGCGCTTTCCGGTCACGAAGCTGCGCGCGCAAGTCAGTGATCTGCCCAGCGGCTCCGAGCCTTGCGTTGCCCGCATCGTACAGGCCAAGCGAGAGTGTGTATTGCAACTGCAGCGCGGCAGCCGGCGTCTTGACGCGCGGATCCATGCGCACCGTGAACGTCTGCGTGTAGCTAGTCCCGTGCACTATGAGCTTGGCCGTGTACTCGCCTGGGGCGACGAACGGCCCCTCGGGCTCGCACTTGGTGTTGCGCGGCGTCGCCGAGATCGGGAGCGAGCAACTGGCGCCATCGGGCCGCTCGAAGTGCAGGTCCCACACCATCCGATGGAGTCCGGCCTTGGTCGAGAGCGGCTGCGGTGGGCGAAACCAGTACCAGGGTGCGTTGCCCGCGTCCTTCGGCTCGTCGAGTTGGTCGGCACTCGAATACTCGCGGATCAGGCGGCTGCCGGCGCCCAGTATCTGCAGCGTGACCGGACCGGTCGCGTCGCTCTTAAGGAAGTAGTCGATCACCGCGCCATCGGGGGCATTCTCGGCCATCGGTTCGTCCGGCGGCACCGGCGTGTCGGTGTACATCGAATAGCGCACGCGCGTGGCCGTCGCCGGCTTGAACAGTGTCGCCGCATCAGCAGCGGACTTCTCGCTCCACTGCCGGAGCGCGCTGATGTCGTCGAGAATCCAGAATCCGCGGCCGTGCGTGCCGACGGCAAGATCGTTGTCCTTGATCACGAGATCGCGGATCGACGTGCCGGGCAGATTGTTGCGCAGTGAGCTCCAATGGTCACCGTGATCGAGCGAGAACCAGACCGTGCGTTCGGTGCCGGCGAAGAGGAGGCCTCGGCGTTTCGGATCTTCCTTGATCGTGTTCGTCGGCGCGCCTTTTTCGATGCCGCTGACGATCTCCGTCCAGTTCTTGCCGCCGTCTGTGGTGCGATAGAGATGCGGGTTGAGATCGTCGAGACGGAGCGTGTTCACCGCGGCGTACGCCGTGTTGGCCTCGAAGTGCGACGCGTCCATGATCGAGATTTTCGCCCAAGGGCCGATGGCGGGCGGCGTCACGTCGTTCCAGCTCTTGCCATTGTCGCGCGTGACGTGGATCAACCCGTCGTCCGTACCAGCCCAGATCGTGTTCGAGTCCACCGGGCTCGGCGCAATCGTGTAGATGACGCCGCGGCGTGACGATGCCGTGGCCGGGGTGCCGCGGTACTTGCCCACGTTCTTCGGCGCATCCCACGTCTCACGGGAAAGGTCGGGGCTCTTCTGCTTCCAGTGTTGCCCACCGTCCACGGTTTCCCAGAGCACGTTGGTGGAGTAGTAGAGTTTTTTCGGATTGATCGGCGAGAAGAGGATCGGCATCGTACGGACGCCGCGGAACAGGTTCGGTCCTGCGCCCGCACCGCCACGCCCGGCGCCTGCGTTCGGTGAGACATTCTGCGTCTGACCCGTACGCCGGTCGAAGCGCGTCACCGTGCCGCCGTAATAGATGTTCGGGTTCAGCGGATCGGGCGCGACGTAACTGTACTCCGACGCGCCGACGGGATGGAACTCGCGATAGCCGATCGAGCCATCGTTACCGCGGCTCGCGACGCATGCCGAACCCGATTCCTGCTGACCGCCGCAGAGGTTGTAGGGCCAGTTGTAGTCGGCCGACACATGATAAAACTGCGCTGTCGGCTGGTTGTACCACGAACTCCACGTATCGCCGCCGTTCACCGTGATCACCGCGCCCTGGTCGGCGACGACGAGCATGATGTCGGGGTTGTTCGGATTGATCCAATATCGCTGATAGTCGTCACCTCCCGGCGCGCCGCGGTGCGACTTCCAGCTCTTGCCGCCGTCGATGCTCTTCCAGGCCACGATGTTCGCTGAGTAGACGACGTCGGGGTTCTTCGGATCCACAGTGAGCGCCGCGAAGTCGTCGCCACGGCCGTACACTCGATTGTCGTCGTTGGTGCGCGTCCACGACGCGCCCGCGTCATCGCTCCGCCAGATGCCACTCTTGGTCCCCGCAGTGACAGTCACATAGAGCCGGCTCGCATTGCTCGGCGCGATGGCGACTCCGACGCGACCGAGTCCGTCGGCGATCGTCGGCAAGCCGCCGCTGAGCTGCGTCCAGCTGTTGCCACCATCGGTTGTCTTGAACAATCCGGTACCCGGGCCGCCGAACACCCCGTTCTCCCACGGACCCTGACGCGCTTCCCACATCGCGGCGTAGAGCGTGTTTGGGTCGGTCGGCGACATCACGACGTCGGCGCCACCGGTGTTCTCGTCCTTGTAGAGCACCTTCTGCCAGGTCTGCCCGCCGTTGGTGGAGCGGAAAATCCCGCGTTCGGTGTTCGCACCATACGGATGTCCGAGCGCGGCGACGAACAGCCGGTCGGGATTTGTCGGATCCACGACGATGCGCGGGATCTGTTGCGCGTCGCCGAGTCCGATGTGCGTCCAGGTTTTGCCCGCATTGGCACTCCGCCACATGCCGTCGCCAGTGGAGAGGTCGGGGCGTTGCAGTCCTTCGCCCGAGCCGACGTAGATGATGTTTGGATTCGAAACCGACACGTCGATCGCGCCGATCGACTGCGAGGGCTGGTCGTCGAAGATTGGCGTCCAGATCCGACCGTAGTCCGTCGTCTTCCAGACTCCGCCATTCGTGACGCCCATATAGAACACGTTCGGTTGCGAAGGCACGCCGACGGCACTTTTGGTGCGACCGGCGCGGAAGGGACCGATCATGCGCCACCTGAGCGACGCCGTGGCACTCGCGGGAACCGTGGATTGTGCGGTGGCGGAGCTCACGAGCGCGGTGGCGCCCAGTACGGCAAGCGCGAGCGCGGCAAGGGCCGGGGACCAGGTGGGGCGGAGCGACACGGCAGGGCCTCGAGAACAGGTGATGGGGACTAATCTGTTGCCGCGCGCGTTTCGCCGCGGCCCAACTAGGCGACCGGGTAGTCCGTCAGGCGGGCGAGTACATCGCGCGCGCGCATGCCGGCGGCTCGCAGTTCGCGTACACCCGTGTCGCCGTCCGACTTACTCAGCTTGGCGCCGCTCTGTTTGCGGAGCAGCCGATGATGAAAGAAGCGCGGCGGAATGTCCCGGCCGATCAGTCGTGCGAGGTGCATCTGACGGCCGGTCGAGTTCAGGAGATCCTCGCCGCGAACGACAAGTGTCACATCCTGATCGAAATCGTCGACAGTGACGGCAAACTGATACGTCCAGTTGCCGAATCGGTCGCGAATAAGAAAGTCGCCACACTGATCGGACGGGGACTGTTCCTGCGAGCCGAGCGCGAGATCCTCGAATTGTTCGAACCCAGGGGCCATCACGACGCGTCTCGCGAGTGTCGTGGACGGGTCGACCTGCTGGCTTCGGCACCGCCCGGGATACCGCGTCTCTTCGTTGAACCGATCACCGGCTTCGGCGGCGATCTCCTTTCGCGAACAATCGCACGGATACGCGAGCCCGCGCGCCTCGAGGTCGGCCAGCACCTCGGCGTAGCGCGCGCCCCGTTCGCTCTGACGTGGTACGGCCGCATCGGGCACGAATCCGAGCCAGTCGAGGTCCTCGAGAATCGCCGCCTCGTATTCCGGCTTACAGCGCGTGCGGTCGTGATCCTCAATGCGCAGAAGCACGCGGCCGCCGGCATCGCGCGCCGCCTGCCAGACGTGCGTCGCGTTCAGGACGTGCCCCAGGTGCAGGTAGCCCGTAGGAGCGGGCGCGAACCGTGTGACTGTTATGGCTTCGCGCCCTGCAGCTGCTTTGCGACCTGCTCCGCCTTTTCCATCACGCGCAGCAGATTCCCACTCCACAGCTTGCCGATCTGTTCCTCAGTGTACCCACGCTTCACGAGTTCAGTCGTCACGTTGATCGACTCTGGAGCGCAGTTGAATCCGTCGATGCCGCCACCGCCGTCGAAGTCGGAACTGATGCCAACGTGGTCGATGCCGATGAGCCGCACGGCGTAGTCGATGTGCGTGACGAAATCCTGGACGTTGGCGCGGCGTGCCGCTGCGGGCACCGGGTACTTCACATTGAGCTCGTCGAGTTTCGTCTGGAATCGCGTGCGCGTCGCATCGTCCAGCGCGTCGATCGGGTTCCCGCGACCGCCACGACCACCGGCGGCCGCGCCCCCGGCTCCGCCACGTCCTGCGCCACGACCACCGGCGGCAGCGGCCGGTTCTTCGGCTGGATCACCGATTGAGCAGGCGGCCGAGCGCACAGCCACCGCGCCGCGTCCGCCGGCACCACCACCGGCACTACCACCGGCACTACCACCTGCACCACCGCCACGACTGACCGCCGCCGCCGGCATGTTGAACTCGCGACCGAGCGCTTCCAGCGCGGCCGTGCGCTCCGTCGACGGCGCCGGTGTGCAATTCACATACGATGCAAAGGCCGTCGTGTGCATCACGCCGCCGTTCTTCTTGAGTGCCAGCAGCTGTTCGTCATCGAGGTCGCGTGAAGCGGTCGGGCAGAGCGCACGAACGCTCGAGTGCGACGCGATGACCGGCGCCTTGCTATTGGCCATCACCCAGAGGTTCGCCGCCTTGGAGGGGTGCGAAATGTCGAGGAGGATGCCGTACTTGTTCGCCTCGGCTACCACCTGGCGGCCGAATGGGCTGACGCCGTTCCACTTCCAGTCGTTGGTAGCTTCGCCCGTGTTTGAGTCGGAGAGTTGGCTGTGACCGTTGTGCGCGAGCGAGAGGTAACGCGCCCCGTAGTCGGCGAACTTCTTGACGTTGGTGATGTCGTTCCCGATGCCGTAGCCGTTCTCGACGCCCATCAGCGCGACGAGCTTGCCGGCCTTCACGATGCGGCGAACGTCGGCGGCTGTGCGCGCGATCTCGATCTTGTCCGGCGCCATCTTCTCGGTCAGCTTGTGCACCGCTTCGAACTTGGCGATGTCGGTGTCGTAGGCGCGCTTGAACCCTTCCGGCGTGAAGTCGTCGTTCTGGCCGACGTAGACGCTGAAGAAGATGCCGTTGTAGCCGGCCTTCATCTTCGGAATATCCACCTGCCGGCGCAGGCCCGTGACGTAGTTGGGCGGTGTGTCGCTCATGTTGCCGGGGTCGAAATCGACATGCGTGTCGAGCTTGATCACGCGGTCGTGGATCGCCTTGGCCTTCGCGATGAGCGCGGCGTCGGGCTGCTGCGCAGCGAGGGGCGCGGCAACCAAGAGGAGGGCGAGTGCCGTGCGGCGGATCGGCGTGCGAGGTGTCATGGGACGATCACGGTGTGAAGAGAGGGCAGCGCGACGGCCCGGGTAACGTACGATGCGGCGCCGACGCTGTCGACGCCGCCGTACCCCGATCAGCGACGATTTCACTGCCGCAGGGATGCCCTTTCCTACATCCGTTTGCTGAGCTACTCTATGTCACAGGTACGGACCGACACCCCCGAAAGGAGAACTCCATGGCAGGCGACGGCGGCAAGTCCACGAACCAGCCGCATACAGGTGCGCAACACCATGCAAAAATCACGACCGATCAGGGCATGCCCCTCAAGAAGATCGTCACGGTTGGCGTGGTCGCCGCGGTCCTCGGCGGCGGTGCGCTTTGGTGGCTGAATCGCGCAGGCGAGGACAACAAACTGAATATGTTGTTTTCCTCGGGCGAGGTGCGGAATATCTCGACGGTCAATGGACAGCGTGGTGACATTACGCTGTCTGATGGCTCGAAACTGAGCATCGGCCCGGCGACGAAACTCGTCATTATTCCGAAGTACAACGAACTGTACCGCGGCGTGAAAGTCGAGGGCACGGCGAACTTTGACGTCAAGGCGAGTTCCGGCGTTCCGCTCGAGGTTCGCGCAGGTGGCGCGGTGCTCGTCATTGACGAGGGTACGTTCGTTGTTCGCGGCTACGCCGATGAAGGCGAAGCGTTTTTCAAGCTGGTGTCGGGAACGGGCGAGCTGCGGAGCAAGGGCGAGCGTCGCCAGGTCACCGGTCCGGTGTCGGTCCGTATCTCCAAGGATTCGACCATGGCCGATGCTGACGCTGACGCCGTTGCGGTCGCCACGTCGTGGGCGGACGGCAAGGTGGTCTTTAAGGGTGCGCTGCTCAAGGACGTGCTGCCCCAGTTCAACAAGTACTACGCGATGACGCTTCAGGTCACGGACGAGGCGCTCCTGGCACGTCCGGTGACGATGGAAGCTGATCTCGATTCAAAGCAAAAGGCGATCACGGCGCTCGAAGCGAGCGCGTTCGTGAAGTTCTCCTACGACGGTAGCAAGCAAATCCTCAAGGACAATCCGGCCGCGGCGGCGAAGGCGGCTGCCAAGAAGGACTAGGCGTCGTGCGGCAGGAATTGACGCGGCGCCCGGGGATTCGCTCCTCGGGCGCCGCGTCAGTTTTCAGGCGTACTCAGGCGTTTTCATCCGTCCAGCGCGGCAATCGCGCGGCCGAAGGCCGGGCCGACCTCGGCATTGCCCGAAGCCCTGAATCCGAGGTCGCGGAGCCGGCCGTCACTGAGCGAATAGATCCAGCCATGGACCGTGAGGTCTTGGCCTCTGTCCCACGCATCCTGCACGATCGTGGTTTCGCAGACGTTCATGGCCTGCTCGATCACGTTGAGTTCGGACAGCCGGTCAACTGCCGCTTCGCCGCCGCCGGCACGCTCGACAATCGCCGCATGCTTGTGGCGGACATCCTGCACGTGGCGCAGCCAATTGTCGATGAGGCCGATCTTCAGGTTGTCGTGCGCGGCGCGAACGCCACCGCACCCGTAGTGACCGCAGACGATGATGTGCCTGACCTTCAGTGCGTCGACCGCATACTCAATGACGGAGAGACAGTTGAGGTCGGTGTGGACGACCACATTGGCGACGTTGCGGTGCACGAACAGTTCGCCGGGCAGGAGGTCGACAATTTCATTTGCCGGCACGCGGCTGTCGGAGCAACCGATCCAGCAGTACCCGGGCGTCTGTTGCGCCACGAGTGTCTCAAAGAAGCCCGGCTGCTCCTGCGCGATGCGGGTGGCCCAGACGCGATTTCGGTCGAACAGATGGAAGAGATCGGGCACGCGGAATGGGGGCTTGGGTACTGCATCAGGACAAGCACCAGCGGGTTCCGCAAACTGCGGCACCCGCACCGCCGTCGCAACGGCCTGTGGGGGTGAACT
This sequence comes from Gemmatimonadota bacterium, assembly GCA_014192065.1. Lineage (GTDB taxonomy): Bacteria > Gemmatimonadota > Gemmatimonadetes > Gemmatimonadales > Gemmatimonadaceae > Fen-1231. Next base: position 71,936 of record BJHH01000001.1, read on the forward strand.
CGGCCGCTATTCGGCCGCACCTCCGTCGCGGCTACGGAATCGAGATGAGTTGCACCGTGAAAACGAGAATCGACGAGGCGGGAATCGCACCGTTGGCGATCGCGCCGTAGGCAAGGGCGGGTGGGATCACGAGTTTGCGTGTGCCGCCAACCTTCATTCCAGCGAGCCCTTCGTCCCATCCCTTGATCACATTGCCGCCACCGAGGGTGAACGCGAACGGTGCCTTGCCGACGCTCGAGTCAAATGTTGAGCCGTTGATCAGGTTGCCCGTGTAGTGGACCGTGAGGCGATTCCCGCTGACCGCGGTGTTGCCCGTTCCGGCTGGCGTGTCCTGGTAATAGAGGCCGCTGGCCGTTTTGGTCATGTTCGACAGATTGACGCCGAGCGAAGCCGCGAACGTCACGTTGGTGATGTCGGCGATCGGACCCACCGGCGCTTCGGGCGTGCACGAGGCGAGCGCGATGGCGGTGACGACTGCGATGATGGGGCGGATGGTGATGCGCATGATGGAGTGTGTCGGGGAGGGAAGCCGCGTGAAGGTGGCGGCCTAAGGAACTTAACCCGCTTGCCCTGCCTATGGGTCTGACGTTGCCTCCGTCAGGCCGCTGCCTGCGATGGCGCGATCGGAACAATCCATCGTTTGTAGAGACTGGCGAGAATCACGCCGGCAGCAGTTTCAAGCACGAAGAGCCCGAACCAGAGTTCGGCCGCACCGCCGCCGCGGAGCACGGGTAGCGGCCCACCAGCCGCCGTGAGCAGGACAGCGGCGGCGACTGCCGCGGCGCCGGCGGCACGGCGCGACTTGGTGACGGTGCCGATCACCAGCGCGCCGCCCGCGAGCGCGAGCACGAACGACGCGATATCCACCCAGATCGGCAACGACCCGCCGCGTTGGATGCGCGTGATATTGGCGAGTGCCGTGGCCGGGAATGCCGACAGCCACATCATCGCGCCGAACCGAAGTCCGCCGGTCGCACAGATGCGATCCGGCACGACCCTCACGAACTCGTGGTAGGCCCAGGTCACCGCGATGCCGATCGCGATCACGAACGGGAGCCCGCCAAGCAACTGGCCCCAGACCGGTTTGACGACGAGCGCATGCAACCCCGCGAACAGCGCGAGCCCGGAGATGCCGAGCACGCAGCCGATGGCGACGATGCGCCCGATGAGTGGAGCCGACCGCGCCGTCACGGCAGGCTACCGTCCCTTTGGTGCCATCACGGCGACATCGCCGGGTTGCACTTTGACCACGCGCAGCACGGTCGTCTGCTTCTGGCCCGCCACATCAAGTACGACGCGATAGTCGCCGGTCTCGGCGGTCGCTCCACCACGACCACCGCGGCCGCCGCCACCACCACCACCACCACCGCCTCCGCGTCCACCACGCCCACCGCGCCCGGCGGCCTCTGCCAACGCGCGCTGCACCGCTGTTGGACTGCCCGTCGAATCAGGAGCCCCGAACGATTCCGCTGGGCGCGGGTTGAATCCGCGCGGGAATCCAGGAACCTGCGCCGTGTCGGGGAAACCGCGGCCGCCGCGGCCACCGAATGCCGCGGCCATCCCGCCCCCACCTGCGTCCTGGCCGCCACCCGCGACCGCGTCTGCGGCGGCGAGGGCGAAGTTCCACGTCACTTTGTTCACTCCGGCCGCGGTGCCGCCGTTCAGGCGCGCCACGGTGTCGCCGCGTGTATTGACGACCAGTACGCGCACGGCGCCCGTGACCGCCGCATTCAGGCGATACGAAATCTCCGCGCCGTTCGGGCCACCGTCACCCTTCCAGCCGCGCTGTGCGCGCGGCTCGGAGCCTTGGATTGGCTGCACATACTGGAATGCCGGAGGTGGTTCGAAGAGATGCGCGCTCTTGGCCACGACGGCCGGTGTCATCTGCTGTAACTGGCTGATGTCGAGAATCCAGATCGCACGCCCATGCGTGCCGGCGATCAGTTCGCGGTCGCGCGGATGGATCTGCAGGTCGTAGACCGGAACGGTCGGGAGGTTGTTGCTCATCGGGAACCAGCGCTGGCCCTTGTTGAGCGACGCGAAGACCCCGGTCTCGGTGCCCACATAGAGCAGGTTCGGGTTGACCGGGTCTTCGCGGATCACGTAGCTCGACGCCGGTACGCCTGAACCGTCTGGCAGGTTGCCGTTGATCGACCGGAAGGTCTTGCCCCAGTCGGTCGACATGAAGACGTACGGCTTGAAATCGTTTTCACGGTGGCCATCGCGCACGACGAACACCGTCGCCGAGTCGTGGTGTGATGGCTCGATCCGCGCGACGTGCGACATCGGTGGCGTGCCGGCGGGAAAGTGATCACTCAGGTCTTCCCAAGTGCCGCCGTCGTTCCGCGTGAGCCACACCTTGCCGTCGTCGGAGCCGGCATAGAGCAGGCCGGCACGGATCGTCGACTCGGCGATGTTGACGAGTGTCGAATTCTCCTCGGCGCCCGTGGCGTCACGGGTGATGCCGCCCGAGGCGTCGGCGGCCGCGTTGCCGTCGGCGTCGAAGCCGGTCGCGACGCGAATCCAGGTTGGGTCTGCGCGTGTCAGGTCACCGGAGATGGCGCGCGGGTTGGCGCCCTTCTCACTTGACTTGAAGACTTTTTCTGCGCCCGTGTAGACGACGCTGGCGTTGTGATACGAGACGATGAACGGTGAGTTCCAGTTCCATCGCGTGGCGACCGTCGGGTCGGCGAGGGCGCGTTTCATATTCGCGCGGATGTCGTCGATCTGCTGCTGCTGGTCGGCGGTGAGCGGCGTCGAGCCATCGCCCTTGATGACCGAGATCTGCTGGCCAAACTGGCTGGCCGCGACGGTGCGCACCTTGGCGCTCTGGTTCTCGCCCGTGGCGAGGTTGCGGCGCGAAATGTTGCCGCCCTGCGTCGTGTAGTAGACGTTGTTCGGATCAGCCCAGTCCTGTGCGGTGAGGAGTCCGTCGGCCGACGCCACTTGGAACCAGTCCGTCATTTGGAGCTGGCCGTTGCGGCGGCGACTCAGGCCGCAGCTTGTGCCGTTGTCCTGCAGGCCGCCGCAAATGCGGTAGGGCACCTGATAGTCGAAGCTCACGCCATAGAACTGGCCCATCGGCATGTTGTTTATCGAGTCGTACGTGCCGCCGCGATCCCACGTCTGGAAGAGACCCGCGTCGCCAGCGATGATGAAATGATCAGTGTCCGACGGGTCGATCCACATCGCGTGATAGTCTTCGTGGTTGCCCACCATTGAGAGCTTCCACGAGTAGCCGCCGTCGTCCGAGAAGGCGAAGTCCACCGCCATCCGGTAGATGCGGTTCGGGTTCTTCGGATCGATGCGTATCTGCGAGAAGTAGAACGGACGGTTGTTGATCGTACTCATCCACTTCCAGGTCTTTCCCGCATCGGTGGACTTATAGACACCCGAGAGGAGCTGCTGCGGCTTTATGCCGCGCACGCTATCGGCCTCGACCATCACGTAGAGAATGCTGGAGTTACTGGCCGCGATATTGATGTTCATGCGTCCCTTCGGCGTTTCTGGGAATCCGCCGCCTTTGATCTCGGTCCAACTGCGGCCGCCGTCCGTGGTCTTCCAGAGTCCGGAGCCCGGGCCGCCCGACTTGAGGAACGCTGGCTTGCGCAGACGTTCGTACGCTGCAGCGTAGAGCACTTCCGGATTGCGCGGATCCATCGCGACGTCGACGAAGCCCGCCTTGTCGCTGATGAACTTGATCAGGTTCCAGCTCTTTCCGCCGTCCGTGGTCTTGTACATCCCGCGTTCGGGATTGTTCGTCCAGACGGCGCCGAGTGCGGCGACGTAGACGATGTTCGGATTGGTCGGGTGGACGACGATGCGACCGATGTGCTGCGTCTTCTCGAGTCCGACCGATGCCCAGCTGACGCCGCCGTCGGTGGACTTATAGACGCCGTACCCAGGGGTCACGCTGTTGCGCGAGTTCTGCTCACCGGTGCCGACATAGATGGTGTTCGGGCTCGACGGCGCGATGGCGATGTCGCCGATCGAGGAGACCGGCATGTCGTTCCAGACGGAGAAGAAGGTCGTGCCCGCATTGACCGTCTTCCAGACGCCGGCACCGCCACCCGTGATGTAGAAGACCCGTGAGTTCTTCGGGTCCACTTCGACGTCGGTCATGCGGCCGGCCATGTTCACCGGGCCGATCGAGCGCCACTTCAGCGAGGCGAGTGTGGCGGCATCGGGCGACTGCGCGGCCAGGGTCGAGGTGACAGCGGCGATGGCCGCGGCGGAACGGACGAGGGGCGCGATTGGGCGCATGCGGGGAGATCCTGGCGTGAGGTGTGCGGCGTCTGCTGCCGGCCTGAGCCAGCGACACCACAAGATGCAGCCGTTGCGTGAATCACGCATCAGACGAGCCGCCAACCGGCGCGCTCGCGTGGTGCGCCGATCCGTCAGGCGCTGGGTTGCGCGAGTGCCTTGCGAAGCGCGTTCGTCAGCGTCGTGTCGCCCTGCTGGATCGCACCGATCTTGCGCCAGCGAATGACGCCCGTGCGATCGATCAGGAACGTTTCCGGTACGCCGATCGTGAGGAACTGCGCGGTGATGCGCTCGTCGGGGTCGAGCCAGACCGGGTAGGTCATCTGGAAGTCGCGCACGAACTCGCGGATGCCCTCTTCCATGCCGCCGTTGTCGACACTCACGCCCGCGACAACGAGCCCGTCCTTCGCATACTGCCGATGCAACGCTTCCAACTCCGGAATCTCGGTGCGGCACGGGTGGCACCAGGTGGCCCAGATGTTCAGCAACACCACTTGTCCACGCAGCGCAGCGAGCGAAACCGAATCACCGCTGAGTGCACGCGTCGCGTACGCCGGCGCCGCTGCGCCGACCTTCACGACACCATCTGGTGTATCCATGGAGCAGGCTCCGAGCGCCGCCGCGGTGCACAGCGCCGCCACGAGCGCGGCCAGTGAAGTGCCTGACCTCAGCGCGGTTCGTGCGGCTAGCCGCCGCTGCATCACCGGAAGTCCGCAGCGCGCGTTCTTGCCACGCGCACCGACGACGGACGACCGGGCACGGTCCATGCAAACCAGACGTCGTCGCCGGAGCGTGCCATGCGGGGGAACCCACTCGCACGCGCCGCACTGGACGCCGCGACCGTCGTGGCCGGACCGGCGCCCTTTTCGGTCACGCGCCGGACGCGCACGCTCGCCGTGTCGCCGCCTGTGCGCTCGATCCAGCTCACAAGCGCACTGCCATCCTTGAGCAACACCGCAGCCACGCGGCCCGCGGGCTTGCCTTCGTCCACGGTGATCGGTGCACCAAAGGTCGCGCCCGCGTCGGACGAAAAAGCGACTCGCACTCGCGGTACATCCTTCGCGCCGGTGTACCAGGCGAGCGCGACACGCTGTCCCGCGGCGTCAACGTATGGGCCATTCACCGGACAGGCGTTGATCTCCCAGTTGTCGGCGTACACGGCTTTCGGCTCCGTCCAGGTACCACCCACGCGCCGCGTCACGTAGATGTCGCGGATCTCGGTGGCCGTCCGATCGCGGTAGGCAACGATCGGTCCGTTCGCGGTGAGGGCGGCAGTCGTCTGGCAGCAGTCGCAGGCACGACCGTCGAGCAGCACCTCTTTCGTGGGCGCACCGTCAGCGCCGATCGTCGTGGCGAACAGCATCATTTCCTGAATGGGATTCTTGCCCGTCTTGTCGGCCTTGCGGCCGTCGAGCCAGACGGCGCCGAACCCGGATCCCTCGCGCCACATCGTCACGAATCCCTTCTCCGTGGCGGAGCGATCGCCGTGCGGCGCGACCGGCGTGCCCCAGCTCTTGCCGCCGTTGGTGGACTGGGAAATGCGCACGTCATAAGCGTACGACGTGGTGCCGAAACGCTGCAGCCAGTGTGCGGCCATCTTGCCGTCGGCCTGCACGGCGAGCGACGGAAAATCGGCCCAGTTCACGAAGTAGTCGCGGCCGGCGCGGATCGTCTGCGGCGGACTCCACCTGGTGCCGTCCCATGACGCGAATCGAAGTGCCATCGCCGAGTCCGCCGCCGGTTCAATCCAGGACAGGAACACCTTGCCGTCGGGACCCACCGCGAGGTTCGACTCGGCGGCGCCGGGTCCGGTTGGGCTCTCGATCTGCTGGAGTTCTGGCGCGGCCGACCGTGCGGTGACGGTGCGGCCGGGTGCGAACGCCAGCGCGAAGGTGCCAACGGCCACGATGGTGACGACACGAATCGTTTTCATGGAAGCGCCTTTGTGAAGTGGGTGCCGTGGTCGAGAGGGCCTAGGTGCCGATAGGACGAATGTGCTGCCGAGGATTCGACACGCAAGCGGTCCGCCCCCACAGCGAACGCGTGATCAGCGGGCAACCAACTCGGCGTCGAGCGTCATCGGCACCGCCGAAAGGGCCTTCGACACGATGCAGCCGACCAGCATCTCCTCGGCAAACTTCTGAAACTCGGCGGCAGAAATACCCGGCACCGCGCCACGTGTTGTCAGCGCGATCGCGGAAATCCCGAAGCCGGCGTCCCCCTTGGTGAGGTGTACCGCGGCCGTGGTGTGGATGCTCGTAGGCTGGTGGCCCGCCTTGAAGAGCGAGTTGTTCAGCGCCATCGAGTAGCAGGCCGCGTGCGCGGCGCCGAGGAGTTCTTCGGGATTGGTGCCTTGGCCGTCTTCAAACCGAGTCGAGAACGAATACGGGCCATCAAAACTGCCGCTTCCAAGCCTGACGTTTCCGTTGCCCGTCTTGAGGTCGCCCGTCCAGCGTGCGTCTGCTTTGCGATCCATCGGAGCTGCTCCGTGTCGTGAAAGAGGTTCGGCGCCCGCCGACAGTCAGTCAGCGGGTGCATACGGAGTATTGCGAGGTGGCCCGCCGCTTACCAGTAGGTCGGTCCGGGCGATCGGTCCTGGCGCGATCGGTCAGGTGACCGATAGCGCTCACGAGCCGCCCGATGCCCTACAACGTCTCGCGCGGCACGCCTGCCGCAGCGCGCCAGGCCTGAAGTTGCCCCAGATGATATCCGAGGTGTCCGGTGAGGAGGTAGCCGACGAACTCGCCAGCGTTCTTCAGGTGGCGCCCGGACGGCGGGAACGGATTGGGTGCAGAGAGTGCGTCGTCGTCCAGCTGTGTGGCCGCGTCACGCAGGTCGGTGTACACGCGCTGCAGCGTTTCGATCAGGTCCGCCATTGGCGGATACTGTGCCGCGTCGTGTGATGGCTGTGTGCCGGGGTTGAACAGCGCGCGCCATGCCTTCGGGCAGATCGCCGGGCGCCCGCAGACCTTTCGTGCGAAGTCGCCCGTCACCGCGAGGTGGCCGAGTACCCAGCCTGCCGTCTTGAGGCCGGGCACTGGCTCGAGCGCGCGGTGCGCGTTGGTCAGGCCGTGAAAGAGCAGTGCTGCGCTCGCTAACTGATGCCCGCACTGATTGGCGGGCAGAGTGAGTAGATGCATGGCGTCGCTCACTTCATCGCCGGGCAGCCGGTCGCCAGCTCCGGAGACGGCGCACCGTAGGAGGACAGCACGACGCGCGCCGATGCGCCGTCGATGACCAGAGTGTAGAAGTTGGAATACTGCGAATCGCAGAGGTCGGGCAGTTTCGGTCCGCCGAGTGCCGCGATGATCTGCGTGACGGTGTTGCTATGCCCGACGACGAGCACCGTCTGGCCGACATGTTTGCGCACTGCGTCGGCCACGGCCTTGGCGTGGTCGGCCACTGCGCCGCTGACCGGCACGGTTTCCATCGTCAGTCCGAGCGCTTGAGCGGTCGGCTTGGCCGTGTCTTTCGTGCGCACCAACTGGGTCGTGATCACCGCCTGCACGTGGGCGTTGACGAGCGCGGCAGCGAGCGCCTTGGCGCGAGCGGTCCCGGCATCCGTCAGCGGGGGATCGTTTGCGGGCGTCGTGCCCTTTTCTGCGTGCCGCACGATGATCGCGACCGTGGGCGCTGCCTGTGCGAAGGCGATCGCGGGGGCAAAGGCGAGGGTCAGGATGGCCGAGCGGAAGCGTCGCATGATGACCGAGTAGCGGGGAGGGTGAAGCGTCAGCCAACGGGCTGCGGAGACATCTCCAATCCTATCACCTGCCGGAACAGATGGCGTTCAGCGACCAGTTGGTGGGGGCTGCAGATGCTCGTCGAGCAAGCGGACAATTGCCGGCTCGATCTGTTCAGGCGTATCCATCGAGCCATGCCGTGCGCGCACGGCGCCTTGGCGATCGACGAGGAACTTGGTGAAGTTCCACTTCACCGTCGTCGTACCCAGCAGACCGCGCTGCTCGCGCCGGAGCCAGCTGAACAGGGGGTGCGCCTCGGGTCCGTTGACCTGGATCTTCGAGAACATCGGAAAGGTCACCGCATAGTGTGTCGAGCAGAAAAGCTGGACCTCTGCGTCGTCGCCCGGCTCCTGCTTCCCGAACTGGTCGCAGGGAAAGCCGAGGATGGCGAATCCGCGATCACGATGGCGGAGCCAGAGTGCTTCGAGTCCGGCATACTGCGGCGTGTAGCCACACTGGCTTGCGACGTTGACCACGAGACAGACCTGGCCGCGGTACGCAGCGAGCGGTTGCTCCTCACCCATGATGGTGCGCGCGCTGAATTCGAACAGGTTCATGGTCGGACGATTGCCGTGGTGCCGGTGAAGCGCAACTGTCTGTTGTGGCACGTCAGCCACCGCGGCGCGCGGGTTCCATAACGCCTAGCGAAGGTCAAGCGTATATAAATTTGCGCTGGATCGTGTATTGGTTGCGCTGGATCGTGTATTCCACGGAGCTTGGCACGGTGACTGACGAGTTGAACCCCGAATCTGAGGCCATGCCGCCTGCCGCCGCCCGGCAGTCGACGGGACGTCGTGCGTCCGGAGTAGCGGCTGCGATGGGGTCCAACCGCCTGATGGCCATCGGCTCGGCTGCAGTGATCGGTGTGTACGCGGCTGGCTTCTTCAAGACGAAGGCCGCGGCCGACCGGTTTGCTGCGGACTCCAATGTTCGACGTCCGCCACCCCCGAGTGAACCGGTAGCCAGCGCAGACCGAACTGTGGAGCGCGTGACGCCACCGGCCGCCGATCCGCGCGGTACGCGAGTTGGCGCTGGCGCCACCGCTGCGCTGCCCCCGATGCCGGCGCTCGTGCGGGCAGACGACCATGTGCCGGGGAAGCCGGTCTCGAGTCCAGCCGCAGCAGAACCCGCCACGATTCAGGCCACCGTCGCGAACGCGCTGCCGTCGGTAACGGCCGCGGCTGCCGACAGCGTCCCTGTTGTAGCACCGGTCGTTACCTCGCCGGAAGTCGTGACCCCGCCCCCGACGCCACCAGCGCCGCCACCAGCGCCGCCACCAGCGCCGGTGCCAGCGCCGGTGCAGGTCGCGGCGCCGCAACCGATCGCCACGAAGCGCGCCGAGCCCGATCCGCCGGCGCGAGTCCAGGCGGCGCCATGGAAGGACGGCACCTACTACGGTTGGGGCAAGTCTCGTCACGGCGACATCCAAGCCGTGGTCGTGATCCATGGTGGCCGCATTACCAACGCGCTGGTCGCGCAGTGTTTGACGCAGTACTCATGTTCGTGGATCGCGGCGTTGCCCCCGCAGGTCGTCGGCCGCCAGAGTGCCGAAGTAGACTACGTCTCGGGCGCGACGCAAAGCGTCAACGCGTTCTACTACGCGATCGTCGAAGCACTCAGCCACGCGAAGTGAGCGACCTGGTGATCCGCACCGTTCCGATGATGGGAACGGTTGTCTCCATCCAAATCGTCGGCCACGGTAGCAGCGACGCAGCACGGATCGAGCGAGAGTCCGCTATCGATCGCGCGTTCGAGTGGTTCTCGCAGGTTGAAGCTTGTTGCACGCGCTTCGACGACCAGAGTGAGCTGCGGCGCCTCTGCGTGCGCGTCGGCGAGCCCGTGGTGGTGAGCGACATGCTTTTCGCTCCGCTGCATTTCGCGCTGACGGTCGCAGCCGAGTCTGGTGGCGCGTTCGACCCCACGGTTGGCGGCCCGATGGAGGCGCGGGGGTTCGACGCGAACCATCGCACCGGCACGCACTCGCGATCGGCCGGCGCGGCCGCGAGCGGCGCGTCGTTTCGTGACGTCGTGGTTGACACGGCCGAGCGCTCGGTCACGATCCTGCGCCCGCTCACGTTGGACCTTGGCGCGGTCGCCAAGGGACTCGCCATGGACCTCGCCGCCCGCGAACTGCAGCCATTCGGAAACTTTGCGATTGATGCCGGCGGCGACCTCTACCTCGGCGGCACCAACGCGGCGGCGGAGGCGTGGACTGCCGGTATTCGGCATCCGCGCGAGGAGCGAGCCGTGATCGAGACGATTCGCCTGTCGAACCTCGCCGTCTGTACCTCCGGTGACTACGAGCGGGCAGGAGTCGCCACCGACAGCGGCCACCACATTCTCGATCCGCGAGCCAATGTCGTGTCGGGCGCAGAGATATCGTCCGTAATAGGCGCTAGCGGACAGGCTGTGCCATCCGCAACGGCCGTCGCCAGCGCGACGGTCATTGCACCGAGCGCGATGGTCGCCGATGCGCTCGCCACCGCTGCGTTTGTGCTCGGCCCCGTCGCTGGGCTCACCTTCCTTGAGCAGAACGGTGTGCGCGGCGTGATGTTCACGTCCAGGCTTCAACGGTGGGCGACGAAAGACTTCAACATGGAACACCCCGAACTAGATGACGCCGCTGTCCGCCGCACTTAAACGTTGTTTTCGCACCCCGAAGGGCATGCTGATCGCCCTGCTGGTGGTCGTCACCGCGTTCGCGGTGGTGAACGAAGGGCTGCGGCTTGTCGCACCCGGTCTCGCTGCAGGCGTACTCGCCGCGATGCTCGTCGATGCACCTCTCCTGCGATGGCGCGAGGGCGCATGGTGTGTTCCCGACGGCGCGCTGCTGACCGGCCTCATCGTGGCGATGGTGTTGAGTCCGTACGGGGCGTGGTGGATTGCGGCGGTGACGTCGGCGACTGCGATCGTCAGCAAGTACCTGCTACGCATGGGCAAGGCGAATGTGTTCAATCCGGCCGCACTCGCGCTCGTGATCACCTTCTATCTGTTCGATGCCGGCCACAGTTGGTGGGGCGCGCTCGCCGACGCGCCGACGTGGCAGCTCGTCGTGCTCGGTGCGACAGGCATCTTCATCACCGACCGGGTGAAGAAGACTCCGCTCGTGCTCTCGTTCCTCGGCAGCTACTACCTCCTCGTCACTTCGATGGCGTTCCTCGGTGAGCCGGATGGAGTTGCCGCACTGTATCGTGCGCCGGACCTCAACGCGGCGTTGTATTTCGCGTTCTTCATGGTCACCGATCCGCCCACATCGCCGCCCAGGTACCGCGACCAGTTGATCAATGGAGTGATCGTGGCCGTCGTCGCGGTCGCGACGTTCGAGTTCATTGGCGCGGCCTATTTCCTGCTGGCGGGATTGCTGGCGGCGAATGTGTGGGAAGCGTTCCGCCGGTGGCGGGTACGTCGCCCGGCGGGGAGTTCGGCGCGCGCGCGCGAGGAAGCGGCCTCGTAGCGTTTCGCGCGTTGTTCGCGGTGCTCCCACGCGTTGCTCGCTGGCCACTCCTCCGGGGTGGACCTAGTCGCTTACACGCTTCGCGCCCCGCGGTACTGCTGCGGGTCGCTCGCTACGCGACACGGTCCACCCTGCGGAGGGCCTACGCTCGCTCCGCGTGAGCGAGCGTAAGCCGCCGAACTATCTCCGCGGCGGTTCCAGTGTCGCTGTTACGCGATCCACAACGTCCGCCCAGTGCGCCTTGGCCACCGCGTTCGTCGCGGCGGCGCCCGACGTGCGCGCCAACGCCTGCACGGCGCGCAGTTGCGCCCGCGCGAGCGCTGGGAGATCGCTGCGTGGTACGTTCGGCGCCGCCGTGAATGGAGCTGGTGTCTGCGGCGCCCCGCCGCGTCCACCCGCACCAGCGACAGCGCCCGCCGGAGCCGGTGGATTCACGATTTGCCCAAGCCGTTCGAGATACGCACGCTGTAGCTGACGCCGATGCGCGTCGAGCGCGCCGGCAAACACCACCGCGCGCACGTCTCCCATGTATTCCGCGAGCGGGTAGGCGTTCGCGAGGTCGAACGATTCACTTTCCGCGAGTCGCCCGAGCCGCGCATTGCTCAGGAGGTTGGTGAGCACGCCACCCGCACGCGCCGCAACGCTCTGCGTCGGTGCGCCGAGTTTCGACAAGACATCCGCCGGCGAAAGCCAAGCAGGAGTCGTGAAGACATTTTCGCTGAGAAATGCGAGCGCGGCCTTCTGCTTCGCCTTCGCCACCACCTGATACACCGGGCCGCCCTGGTCGGCCGTCTTAAAGTCGACGTAGACGCCAGAGACCACGTTGACGACGTGCCCCATGTACTGTGCCCACTGGCCAAGTGCCTCGTTGTAGATCTCCTCGAGGTCGGAGTAATCCTCGCCAGGCTTCGTCGTCCACGCGACCATCTGCGAAAACACCTTTTTCATGTTGGCGACGGCGTAGCCCGATGACTTCACCGGATCGTCGCCCATGTCCTCGGTCTGATTGCGCGGGTCGGTGCCGGTGTACTGCCCAGGGCCGTAGCGATACGCGAACAGTCCCTTCTCGTCGGTCACCCACGTATTGAGCGTGGGGCGCTCAGCCTCTGGCGTGCGCGCCTGGAGCAGCGCGCGGTAGCCCCAGTTGATTGCAAAATCGTCGAACGGTCCCGTTCGGCGGATGAAGTCTTTCGGCGCGAGACCGTCGCCTGGCTGCGCAACGTAGTTCTGGCGCGCGTAGTCCATGATCGTGAGCGAGACGCCGTACGTGCTCGCGAATGCCTTCGAGCGCAGGCTGTCAGTCGGGATTGAGTTCGACGCGATCATGTTGTGCGGCAGGCCAAGCGCGTGGCCGATTTCGTGCGTGATCACCATGTGCATCGTTTGGCCCATCAACTCTTCGGTGAGCGTCATCGAGCGGGCGGCGGGATTGGCGGCGCCTGTCTCGATCAAGAGGCGGTTGCGGTACGACCGCATGTGATTGTGGTACCAAGTGATCTCGCTATTGAGGATCTCGCCGGTGCGCGGGTCGTGCGTATTCGGGCCGACCGCGTTGCGCACGGTGCTCGCCGCCCAGCGCACGACGGAGTAGCGCGCATCGTCCATGTCCCAGTTGGGATCGTTCGTTGGAGCGTAGCGTGCCTGCACGGCGTTCTTGAATCCAGCCTTCTCGAATACCTTGGCCCATTCCTCCACGCCCCTCTTCACGTACGGCGCCCACTTGGCCGGTGTGGCGGGGTCGAGGTAGTAGACGATGGGCTTCACCGGCTCGACGAGTTCGCCGCGCGCATACGCAGCTGGATCCTTGGGCTCCATGCGCCAGCGCACGATGAACTTCTGCGTGGCCGCCTTCTGTTCGTCGAGGCCGTAGTTCACCCGCTCAATGCCGAAGAAGCCCACTCGGTCATCGGCGTAGCGCGGGCGCATCGGCTCCTTAGGGAGGAGGAGCAGCGACTGCCGCATTTCGAGGGAGATCGTGCCCGCGCTGCGGTCGTTGCCTGGCGGTTCGGCGGCGTCGAAGGTCTGCACGTGGCGCACTTCGACATTGACGGGGAAAGCACGCACGCTGCTCACCCAGCTGCGCGCGGGGTCGAAGCGGCGCACGGCATAGGTACGGCGTTCGGCGGCGGACAGTCCGGAAATACCTGGCGTGTCACCGGCGAAAAAATCGGTGACGTCGATGACATACGTCGCGCTGTCGCTTCCGTATGCCTGAACGGGGAACGAGGCCAGCACGGGCATAAAGTTGTTCTGCGCAACGGATTGGGCGATGGGCAACGAATCGTCGGCCACCGCGCCATAGCTCAGGCTGCGGAGCACGATGCGGTCGCCGATCCGTTCGAATCGTACCACCCGTTCCTCGCGCGAGCTGCCAGCCGACGTGAACCCGGCCGATCCCTCAGGCACACCCGAAATGCGGCTCACCATCAGGAACTCTCGCTTGCTCGCCGAGTCGGGGACTTCGAAGAACCAGCGGTCTCCCACATGGTGTGCGGTGATCATCCCGCGCTCGGTCTTCGCGCGGTCCGTGATCACCTGCGCGTACGGGCGCGGGCCTGCCTGGGCGTTGCCCCGGCCAGCGCCCTGCGGCGCACTGGCGGCTGGGGTTTGCGCCGGTTGCGGCGCCGGCGGAGCAGTCGGGGGTGGATTCTGTGCGCCGAGTGATACGGCAGTGGCGGCGAGGGCGATGAGGGCGTGCGTGCGCATGCGACCGTCGGGTAGAAGGATGGCCCAAAATGTCGCTCGCGGTGTCCAACAGCGCCACGGTGCCTGCGCGGAGATTCCGCGCGGTGCGCGCGGTGCTCGCGGTGCGCGCGTTGCGCGCGGTGCTCGCGGTGCTCGCGGGCCACTCCTCCGGGGTGGACCTAGTCGCTTACACGCTTCGCGCCCCGCGGTACTGCTGCGGGTCGCTCGCTACGCGACACGGTCCACCCTGCGGAGGGCCTAGGCTCGCTCTGCGTGAGCGAAAAGCGTTCGTCGGAGGCGCGTGCGCAGGCCGCGGACGGCGGCGAAGCGCGCCGCCTCGGCGTTTCGAGCATTAGCGCCGACGGCGAATGCTTTTCGTGAGCGCCGCGGGCGGCCAGTGTGAGCGCCGCGGACGGCCATCGAAGCCGGCTGCTAGTTCCCCGGCTTGTATGTCTTCTCGGTGTGCCCCTTGAGCTGGCTCGGGTAGTAGTAGACCTCACGCAGGTCGCCCGTTGAGTACCGCGCGCCCTGGTCGTTGAAGTGTTTCGACCCCACGACACTGTTCAGGCCACCGGCCGTTACTGCGCGCGCGCGGACACTGTCCTTCCCGAACTCGACCACGGCCACGAAGCTATTGCCGCTCGACCCGTACCACTTCTTGGTGTTCGGGTAAGCGCGCGCTGCGAACGATGCGAGGGTGCCCGTCTGTCCTGCCGACGGGAAGCCGACTGGCGTGCTCGGCGCGGTGTCATCGAATTCCGACTCGATCTTGGCATTCAGGCGCTGGAAGCGGTTGATATCGCCCCATGGCGTGTTGCACTTGCCGAAATCGGCCGTGAGTTTCGCGCAGGCCGCGTCGAGCGCCTGCAGGAGTTGGTCGCCGGTCGGCGCAGCCGGTGCCGCACCGCCGCCACGACGTCCTCCGCGTCCACTGCCGATACGGCCGGCCTCAGTCGTGTAGAAGATCGCGAGCGATGTCGGCACCGAGGTCACGCTCCACCGCAGGTCCCACTTCCGCAGCAGGTCAATCTGTTCGGCGAGTTTTGCCTTGAGTGGATGCGACGCCGGCGCATCGTCCCACGCCTTCAAAAGTGCGGGGACCGATTTGTCGAATCCCGGCATGTAGGAGTCGTAGGCCGCGTCGCGTAGCCCTTGGATCGAAAAGTCTTTTTTGTTCTGCAGGACGATCACTGCGTGCCGCCCGCGCGCCGACTCGCTGCCGTTGTCGACCCACGCCGGGAAGTTCGCCTGCTTCGGACTGTCTGGGCCCGCCGCCGCCCACGGCCAGTCGTTGGCGTTGTAGACCCAGCCGCTGTTGGGATTGATGGCGTTGGGCGCCTTGTCGAACGGGAGTAGTGCGCCCCATTCCGTGGCCGGGTCGCTGCCGTCCACCGGCTGCCGCCAATCGAACTTCGTGTCGCGCTGCGGCAGGAAGTTTGCGTGGAGGTACGCGACGTTGCCTTCGGCGTCCGCGAAGAGCGTGTTGTTCGACGAGTTCGTGTTGAGCGCCATCGTCTTGTTGTACTCAGCGAGGTTCTTCGCCTTCGTGCGCAGGTAGCTCTGCGTCAGCGCCTTGAGCGGCTCCTGCATGATGCGGGCCGCGACCCACCGACCACCTTGTGAACGCACGATCGGGCCGAAGTGCGTGTAGTAGACCGTAAACGCCTTCTTCGCCATGCCAGCGTCGGTCTTGTACGGCACGGTGATCTGCTTGGCGATGAGCGGCCGTTCGTTGTTGCCAAACTTGTAGAAATATTTGCCGCCCTTCTCGGTCACGGTCTCGAGAAACTCATCCGACCGGTCTGCGGCGCTGGTGGTGTGCATCCAGCCCGCGGTGCGGTTGAAACCCTGGTAGATGAAGAACTGACCCCAAGTGGCCGCGCCGTAGGCGTCGAGGCCTTCGTCGCTCGTCATCTGGAGCTCTTCCCGGAAGAAGAACGAGGTGTGCGGGTTGATCAACAGCAGCGCCCGGCCATTCTTCGTGTTCTTCGGTGACACGGCCATGCCGTTGGAACCGCCCGGCTCCTTTTCGATCGCGTCCTCGGTGGCCTTCGCGTCGTCCGCTTCGCGCGCGGCGCGATCGAACTGCGTGCCCGGGCCCATACTGGCGAGCTTCACCGGGCCGTTTCCATAGAACGCCTGCAGCTGTCCGACGTTGACCACGCCAATGTCGTTGCCGATGCTCCCTTCGCTGAACGTGAGCGCCATCCACGGTTCGAACTTCATGATCACTCGCGGCTTCACTTCGGGGTGTTTCGAGAGGTAAAAGTTGAGTCCGTCGGCCCACGCGACCATCAGCGTTTGCAGCCACGCCGGACTCTGTCCGTAGATCTTCTTCATGGAATCGGGGTCGATGAAGAGCTTCATCTGCAGGTCGCGGTAGATGGCGCTCTCGCCTTCGGTTTCGGCGGTGCGGCCTTGCGACGTGATGAAGTTCGCTTCGACGCGGTTGAAGTCGTCTTCGGACTGCGCATACATCGCGCCGAACACCACGTCGGCGTCGGTCTTCCCGCGCACGTGCGGGATGCCCCAGTCGTCGCGCGTGATCGTCACATTTTGGGCCTGGGCCTGCCAGCGCACGAGTTCGGCTGTGGTTGGAACGCCCGGCGTGTGGAAGGTGAAGGCCGCGGCGAGGAGGAGTCCGAGCTTCTTCATGGCGAGATCCTGCAGTAGGAGTGCGGATGGCGAAGAAGGCGCCGCGTGACCTAGCGACGCCTCCATCGGAAACATACGATTGACATCGGTCCTGCGCTGCAGCCCGCCGCTACCGCTTTTCCGGACGCGGGATGTGCGGTGGTAGCGACTCGGAGAACTTCCATGGCGCGGCGCCGTCGCGGGTGAGTGGAACATTGCCCAGTCGCGCGCGCACCATCGCGATCGGCATCGGCCCACCCTGGTAGATGGCGTCGTGGAACGCGAGCTCCGTCATTTTGCGCCCGCCGACCAGCTCCTTGTACAGCGCGCGCAGCTGCAGTCCGCCGAGCATGTAGCCGGCTTGGTAGAGGGGCGAATACGAACCGCCGAACGAACGGCGCACTTCACCCTCTGCGTTATTCGGCTCGAAGTTCACGGTGTCGATCAGGTACTTGATCGCCTGATCGGGAGTCATCTTCCCCAAATGGAAACTGAGTGAGAAGACGATGCGCGCGCTGCGGTGCATGCGCCAAAAGAGCGCGCCCATCCGGTCTTCGGGCGTCACATGAAAATCGTGGTCCCAGAGGAAGAACTCCCAGTAGAGCGCCGACCCCTCGTTCCAGAACGGCGTGTTGAAGATCCGGCGGTGCGTGTTGTACCGCGCCGTCATGAATCCCTGCAGGTGGTGGCCCGGATTCAGCTCGTGAAAGACGGTCGCGTGCGAGAAGTGGGGGTTGTTGCCCCGCAACGAGTTCTGCTTCTCTTCATCCGTCATATCGTTGGTCGGATACGATACCTGGATCGTCGCGCCGCCGAGGAAGAAGGGCGACACGCGCTGGCGGTCGGGCGAGATCATTTCCATCCGCCAGTCTTCCTTGGCGAGATCGGGAATCGTGATCCAGTTTTTGGCCTCGAAGAACTGCTCCGCTTCGCGCGCAAGGCGCCGGATGAGTTCGGTCTGCTCGCCGGGCGGGACATAAGTGTCCTTCACCTTGTCCATCGCGGCCTTCCAGTTGTCGCCGAAGCCCATCTCGCGGGCCGCCTTCTTGGCCTCGTTGAGATTGAACGCGTACTCCTGCTCGGCGATCGCGATTAACTCTTCCGGCGTGTACGGAATCATCTCCTTGGCAAGGTCGGCGTCGAGCCCGTCGCGGCCGATCGGATCGCCGATGATCGGCGCGCCTGCGTCGGCAGCACCACCACCACCACCGCCGCCGCGTCCACCACCCGCAGCACCACCCGCAGCACCACTCGCGCCGCCACGACCGCCGCCGGCCGCTGCGACTGCTGCGCCACGCCCTCCGGCCGCTGGCTGAATACCGACGAGCCGCTGGCGAATTGTCCGTGAATAGCTCGTGAGCGACTCGTCCACCTTCGAATACGGATTCTCGACCCACCAGGTGAACATCGGGTCGTAGCCCTGGTAGTACCGGTACCACGAGCCGACCTGGTTGCGGAGTTGATCGAGCACCTCGGCGGCGCGGTTCGCCACCGTGCGCGAGACGCGCGGCACGAGCATTCCCGCGGTCGGCATGTCCGCGCCCGCCCCGCCGCGGCCTGCCGGCGTCTCGAGCAGCACACGGATGCTGTCGACGGCGCGCGTCACCTGTGCGAGCACGCGAGCGACGGCCTGACCGTCCACCTTCTTCATTTCGCGGCGATCGTCCATCAGCGTGAGTAGCCGGTCGGCAAAGGGCATCAGCGCCGTCTGTTCCGCGCGCTGCTTGTCGGCGCGGTCGAGGAGCGCGATCTGGTACTTGAGGGTGTTGTTGAGGAGAACGTAGTCGACCTTTCCTTCCTGCTTCAGTCGGTCGAAGTCGATCTCACCGAGCCGCGTGCGCCACGCCTGATAGAACTCGCGCATGCGCTTGCGCTGCATCGGCGAATCGGTCGCGTCGTAGCGCTGCGAGATCGCGCCCTGGTCGGCGCTGTAGCGGCTGACGACCTCGGCGAGTTCGCTGCCCTGGCGGGCGACGAGGTCGGCGAGTTTCGGCACGGCGGCGAGTGGGTCGGGCGCGCGAGTTGGTGGCGTGGCTGCACCGCGCTGTGCACGCGCGGTGGAGGCGAACGCGACAGTGGCGAACGCGACAGTGGCGAACGCGACAGTGGCGAACGCACGACGGGTCAGCGAAGAACGGCTCATCGGGGGCAGTGGACGCGGGTGGAAAGGCGTTGGGCATTGATAGTACGGACTCGGCCGCCGTCGCGGCTAGCGCCGATTGAGCCACCGCGTGGTCCTCCGCTGTGACCGCGTTGTCCCGCATAAGGACGCGTCTACGGTAGGTTCACGCCGACGGGCCGCCAGTTCACCGGGTCGTTCATGAGCTTGTGGCTTGGGCTCACGACCTCGACGCGCGTGGGGCGCACGCGGATCAGCACGAAGTCGTCGTCCTTCGCGCCTTTTGGGTAGAAGGGCCCCCATTCGGCCTTCCAGTGTTTCGCCTTTTCCGATTTGTCGGTGACGATGTCGGCGACGCCGAAGACCGTCGCGTACTCGAGTCCCTTGGCGTCAAAGTAGAGCAGGGTGACCCGGTTGTTTCTGCGGATCTCGCTGACCTTTCGCGTGGCGGGATTTGTTCCGATCCAGATGGTGAGATTCTTGTCGGGCACGAGAGGGTCGACGATGCGCGATTGCGGCTGCGCGCTGTCGCCAACCGTCGAGAGCGTGGCGTAACGGGCGTGCGTCATGACGTCGCGCGCGGCGGCAACGATGGCGGCTTTGGTCGGTGCGGCGGCGGGCGCCTGGCCACCGACGGCACGAACAGCAGCTGCGCAAGCGACGGCGACGAGTCGCCACCTCATCGGAGCATCTCGACGGTGACAAACTCGGCGAGCCGCTGGCGCGATGTATGCGCGCGCGACGGCTTGGGATCGGGTTGTGGAGCGGGAAGCGTCGGGTCCGTCACTCGCTAAATGTATTGCATCCAGCCACCGGGCTTCGCGGACCGCGTGCGCACCCGGCGCACGCATGCGTTCACAGGGTCGGTCGTGACGATGAGTCGGGGCCGTGACCGCCGCATCCGGCGCGCGCGATGTTCCGCAACATTCCGCCAAATACCAACTGGTGCAACGGGTAGAGTGCGTACCAGTAGGCCCTGCCCAGCAGCCCGACCGGATCAAAGGTCGCCGTTTGCCGGATGGTCGCCGACGAACCGTCGCCGGTAACCTCGAACTCGAGCCACGCCCGGCCGGGCAGCTTCATCTCCGCGACGAGGCGCAGCAGGTTCGGCTCGAGCGCCTCCACCCGCCAGAAGTCGACGGTGTCGCCAACCCTGAGGTCCGTGTCAGAACGCCGGCCGCGTCGCACGCCAACGCCCCCGACGAGCAAATCGAGGAAGCCACGCACCGACCAGAGCCAGTTCCATGCGTACCAACCCGTGTTGCCTCCGATACGCAGGATCGGCGCGAACGCGGCCTCCGGCGTCGTGGCGACGCTCAGGGTTCGCGAGTCCACCAGCCGCGACCCGAACTGCACGCCGCCCCAGGCGGGCAACGGACCCGACGACGACAACGCGTCCGACCAGCGCGTTGACGCAAACTGGTGCTCTTCGCTCGCGATGGCGCTGCGAATGGCCTCGTCGATGCCCACGGGGCGGATCGAAAACGTCTCGAGCGCCGCGGTGTCGCGCACCACGGTGCTATGAATGATGCTCTCGATGAGTTTGCGCCCGATGCGCGCATAGAGTGGCGTGACGAGACCGAGCCAGAGACTCGACACGTACGGAGTCAGGATCGGTACCGCAATCATGCGTAGGCGTAGCCCCCGTAGCCGGGCGTAAGCAAGCATGATGTCGGCGTAAGACATCTGATCCGCGCCGCCGATCTCGTAGATCCGGTGCCGCGACACCGGAAGCTCAAGTGCCTCGACCAGGTACTGCAGTACGTCGTCGATCGCGATGGGCTGCGCCGGAACCTTGACCCACTTTGGCGTGATCATGATCGGGAGCCGTTCCACCAGCGAGCGAATCATCTCGAACGAGAGGCTGCCCGACCCGATGATGATCGACGCTCGAAACTCGAGCACCGGCACCCCCGACTCGCGCAGGACGTCGCCGACCTCGTGTCGGCTGCGGAGGTGCGCCGACAGATCCTCCTCGGTGTTGCCCAGACCTCCCAGATAGATGATGCGGCTGACACCGGCTGCCTTCGCCGCCGCACCGAAGTTCTTTGCCGCCTGCCGGTCCGACTGCTCGAAAGATCCTGCCGACCCCATCGAGTGAACCAGGTAATAGGCCACGTCAACGCCTCGCAACGCGAGTTCAATGCTCGGCCGATCGAGGAGGTCGCCCGCGAAGACCTCGGTCGATGGGCCGGTCTTCGCCTTGAGCGTGGCTGGGCGCCGGGCCAGGCAGCGGACGTGGTACCCGCGATCCTCAAGAGACTTGAGGAGCCGTCCGCCAACGTACCCGCTCGCCCCCGTCAGCAGCACGAGCATCGACTAGCTCCGCACCGAGAGCGTGATCTGGAGGATCGCGACGAAGTGCGGGAACACGCCGACGATCGTCAGCAGAACGCCGCGCGGCGCCGGCTTCACGGAGTGCGATGCCTGATCGGCGCTGTGCTCGTTACGGCGCGTGGTGTTCGTCGCATGACCTTTAGAAGCTAACATATGTACTACTCTTCATTCGGCGTTCCGAACGACGCACGAGAAGCGACCAAGGTGAACGGAGAACGATCGATGTCGATGGCATTTCTGCGGGACGACGCGGAGGGCGAGATGCCCCGCCGCAACTATGGACTGCCGGGCCGGGACGATCCCGACTTCGATCGTGTGGCGGCCATGGCGCTCCTCGAAGCGGCCCGCGTCGGAGAAACACAACTCGCCGAGCGCGCGACGGGATACTACTGGGGCGAGCCGAAATTGCGGCCCCACGTCGAAAAGCTGCTCGCGGATGCCGAGCGTACGAACGATGACCGGCTCGAACAGCTTGCCAGCCGATTTCTGCGCTGAAGCAATACGGCCCGGAGGCTGGCATGACTCCGGACCGTCTGTGTAGCGTTCGGCATGGCTGAAAATTCTCGTGGGAGAGGTCCAATGAATTTGTTCGCGCGTGCCACCTTGTTCCTGACGCTCGTCTCCACATCGATGCAGGCCCAGGTCAACGCGGGCGCTCAAAGCCCCGAACCCAGCCTGCCATTCACGGTGACGCAGGTGGCCGCGTTCAACCTGCCGTGGCGCATCGCGTTCCTGCCCGATGGGCAGATGTTGATCACCGAAAAAGTCGGACCCGTCTGGCTCGTTGGGCCGGGAGGCCAGACAGGGACGATGCGAAAGATTTCTGTCGGGAACGTGCCGACCGTCGTTTCCCAAGGTCAGGGCGGTATGCTCGGCGTCTACGTGTCGCCGAACCACGCGACCGACAAGAGCGTCTACCTGACGTATTCCGAGCCGGGCGACAGCGCGGCCGGGTCGAGCCTCGCGCTCGCGAAAGCCAGGCTCGTGATCGGCGCCGGATGGGCGAGACTCGATGGGCTGCAGGTCATCTGGCGCGACGGCGGTCGCGGCCGCGGCGGTCAGGTTGGCGGGGCGGTCGCCTTCTCGCCAGACAAGCAGTACCTCTTCCTTACGGTTGGCGACCGGCAGCGAATGACGCCCGCGCAAGATCCCAACTCGCCGCTGGGCAAGATCCTGCGGCTCACGCTCGACGGGAAACCGGCGCCGGGCAATCCGCAGGCCGGCAAGATCGGCGCGGCGAGCCTTGCGATCATCAATCCGCCACGCAACACGGAACTCGCCAAGACGGCGCCGGTTGTCAGCACGTACACCTTTCCGGGACCGAACCTGACTCCGTCGGAAACGTGGAGCACGGGCTTCCGCACGCCGTACGGTCTCGCGTTCGGGCCAGACGGCCGGCTCTGGGAAGTGGAGCATGGGCCCCGCGGCGGCGACGAGCTGAATCTCATCGAGCCTGCCAAGAACTACGGCTGGCCGCTCGTGGCGAATGCCACTGACTACGACGCCACGCCGATCCCGAGTCCTGAAACGCGGCCGGACCTGACCAAGCCGGCCATCTACTGGACCCCCATCATCGCGCCGGGAAGCATCACGTTCTATAGCGGCGCGATGTTCCCGCAGTGGCAGGGTTCAGCGCTGATGGGTGGCATGGCCACCAAATCACTCAACCGCATCACCTTCGATGGAAAGGGCGGCGCCACTCCCGCCGAACGCTGGGACGTCGGCCACCGCATTCGGGACCTAGGGATCGGTCCGGATGGCGCTGTGTGGATGATCGAAGACGCGAATCCGGGTGGGCTGTTTCGCGTGACGCCGAAGTAGCGGGGGCGGCGGCGGTCGTGGCGGCGTGCCCCGAGACGCCACGACCGTCAGATCAACCCGGGTATCTACAGAGGCCTCGACGAGGCGGCGGATGATGAGATCGGCGACGGTAGGCATGCGCCGCAAAGATGCGGCGGTGCAGCCTGTGCCTCAATAGCGCGCGCCGATCATTGCTTGTCCCCAGCCCGGTTCCGCTGGATACTTACCGGGTCTCTTACTGAAACCGGTCCATCATGATGACACCAATCCGCTGCTCGCTGATCCGCTTCGCCTGCGTCGCCGCCCTCCCGCTATGCGCGGCGGAGTCGCAAGCGCAGAAACGGGCGATGACCCTCGACGACGGCTTCCGCGTGGTGAACGTGGGCGGTGGGCAGATCAGCCCCGACGGGCGCTGGGCGCTCTACAGCCGCACCGCACGCGACTTCGCGAGCGATTCGTCCAAGACCACCTGGTGGCTCGCGCCGACCGACGCGTCGACGCCGTCGCGGCAGTTTATCGGCGAGGCAGGCGCGAGCAACATCACGTGGGCCCCGGACTCGCGCACGCTCTACTTCTTGCGCACCGTCAATAAGGTGCGGCAGCTGCACTCGATGTCGCTCGATGGCGGCGAAGCGCTCGCGCTCACCGAGTTCAAGGAGAACGAAGGGAACTGGACACTTGCCCGAACAGGCAAGTTCTTCGTCATCCGCCGGGCCGAGAAGGACTCGCTCCTGGAAAAGAAGAAGAAAGACGGCTGGGACCACGTCTACGTCGACGAAGGCTCCAACGGACAGAGCGCCGAGAGTTGGTCGAATCTCTGGATCTACGATCTGACGTCGAAACAGCTCATGCGCCTCACGTCGCGCGACTGGACGATTGGCGCAATGGATGTCTCGCCCGACGGCAAGCGTATTGTGGCTACCATCCGGTCGGACAACAAGCGCAACACGGGCGGCGCGTCGGAGCTCTCGCTCATCGACATCGCGTCGAAACAGATCACGCAGCTCACCGACAACAAGGGTCCCGAGAGCGGCCCTACCTGGGCGCCAGACAATCGCACGGTCGTCTTCGAGGCGGTGTCACTCGACAAGTGGGACTCGGGCAACGGCGACTTCTGGGCGATTGATGTCGATACCAAGGCGATCAAAAAAATCACACAGCCCCATACGGGGCAGATCGGCTCGTCGGTGTTCACGCCCGACGGCAAGTACCTCTACTTCGCCGGCGGCTTTGGCACCGCGCGCTGGCCGCGCCGCCTCGACGTCACCACGGGCAAACTGGATGACCTCGCCGCCACCGCGGGACTGATTGGCGTCTCGTCCTGGTCGAAGGACCGCACCAAGTACCTCTACAGTTATCAGGACTTCAACACGCCCGCCGATCTCTACGTCGGCACCGTCGGCACGACGACGGACCGTCAGGTGCGGCTCACCGACGCGAACCCGTGGGTGCGTGACTCGATCGCGATGGGCAAGGTCGAGGTGGTGCAGTGGAAGAGCGTGAAGGACTTCACGATTGAAGGTCTGGTCCACACGCCTGCGGGCTACGACCCGGCGGCGAAGAAGCCGATCCCGCTCATTCTCAATATCCACGGCGGCCCAGCGGGCGCCTGGACGAACAACTTCTCCACGATCGCCCACGTCTACAACGGACTCGGTTACGCGCTCATCTCGCCGAACGTCCGTGGTTCCGTGGGATACGACGACAAGCTGATGCGCGGCAATCTGGCCGACATCGGCGGCGGTGACTACCAGGACGTGATGACGGGCGTGGACGCGATGATCGCGCGAGGACTCACCGTGGCCGACAGCATCTCCCTGCGCGGCTGGTCGTACGGCGGCATACTCGGCGGCTGGACGATCACGCAGACGGCACGCTTCAAGGCCGCGAGCCTCGGCGCGATGGTGAGCGACTGGACCAGCGAGTATGGCCCGGGATTCAACTTCGACGTGAGTCTCTGGTACATCGGCGGCGACCCGTGGACCAACGCGCAGGCGTTTCGCGAGAAGAGTGCGCTCACCTACGTCAACAAGGTCAAGACGCCGACGCTGCTCCTCCACGGCGACAACGACATCACCGACACGCCAGCGCAGAGCATGAATTTTTTCGCCGGGCTTCAGAAGTTCAACGTGCCGTCGCGCTACGTGCGGTTCCCCAATGAGCCACACGGCTTCGGCAAGATGAAGCACCAGCGCGTGCGCGATACCGAAGAGATCCAGTGGATGCAGAAGTACGTGCGCGGGCTCGCGGACTACACCTACCCCGATGTGCCGAGCGACAAGAAGAAGGTGTCGGTGGTGCCCTGATCGGCGAACGGCGCGACGATATCAGCGTGCCGCTGTTGTTTCAGCCTCCGCCTACTTGTTTCCCGGCCTTCGCGGATTCACCGCGATCGCCAAGTTGAGCCGCGTGTCGAGCGTGTTGTAGCTGATCTGCAGGTTGTAGCCGTTGGGCGTTCGCGTGTGGTAGCTCTTGAACTGCGCGGCGTGAATCTCCATCCCGTCGGACGTGTCGATCGTGTGGACGAGGCCGCGCTTCTGGAGTGCGGCCACCACACCGTCGGTGTCCCAGGGTGAGATGCCGAACGAGATGTGGTCGACGCTCCCCGCCGCCCGGGCACGGCCCTGGCCGAACGCGGGGTCGAGCGGATTGCCGCCGCGGATGATGATGTTGCCGACATCGGCCATCATCAGCTCGTTCTGGCTTCCCTCATCGTAGGTCGAGCCCCAGCCAAGCAGGTTCATATAGAAAGAGACGCTGGCCTTGTAGTTCGTGGCGCCATAGGAAAAGTGATCGAGCCAGACCGTCTGCCAGCCGGTGGACTCGAACGGCGCTGGCGCCGAGCCCTTCGCGTTGGCGGGCGACGTGCGACGCGCCTTGGCCCAGCCCTGGCCGTTCCCGATCTGCAGGTCCCAGCCGTCGAGGTCCTTCACGTGGAAGCTCTCGAAGCCCTTGCCGTCGTTGTCGGCCACGGGCTTCATCCCACGCTGTTCGAGTGCGGCCTTCACGGCCTGCGCATTCCACGGCTCGATGTCGAAGCCGAAGCCTTCGACTACGGCCGTCACAGGCGCGCGAGGTGCACCACCACCACCACCGCCGCCACTACGGCCACCGGCAGCCGGCGGAGGGAATGAGTCCACCGGGACGCGCCGGAAGATCACGGTGCCCCAGTCGCCGACGTCCATCACGACGCGCTTGGCATCTTCGCTGCGCAACTTCCATCCCATGAGCGCGACGTAGAACGCCGCTTCCTTCTCCGGCTCGGCGACCCGGAAGGTGATCTGGTTGATCGAGGTCGTCCGCCAGCCGGTCTTCTCGAACACCGGCTTGATGGCGTCGGCGTTGCAGGCGGGTGTGCCGTAGGCGCGGATGCAACGGCCCTGGGCGGAGGCAATCGTCGCGACGGCAATCGTCGCGACGGCGAGCGTGTGTGCGGCAGCGCGAATGAGATGGCGCATGAGACGTCCTCGTTCGGGATGGGAAGGCCGACCCGATGATATTGCCGAACCGGGCGCCGCAGCGTAACCTCGACGCCGCGCGTTCCTTCCGGATCGGAACGGTGCATATTATTCCGGCTCGTGCGACCAATTGCCGCTGCCTGAGGTAGCCCTTCCTATGGCCCGACGCGACGAACAGAAACGACCGGCATCGCCTGCCAGTGTCACCGATCCGTCCGCAGTGCTCGAACCCCTGCTGAGCCGACGGTCGGTCGTCGTGGGTGCGGCGCTCGCGGTCGGCGCATCGGTGATGCAGGGCATGGCCGCGCCAGTGCCCCAGGCGCGCCCGACGCCGCCGATTGTGCCAGATGGGCCGGTCCCCGATCCGACCACGGTGCTGGGGCGGTTGCCAAACGAACTCGGTGTGCGATCGCAGTTCGAGAAAGCCAAGCGCAGGCCGAGCAACACCTCGTCGCAGTCGCCGCTCGACGACCTGTACGGTGCGATCACGCCGTCTGAGCTGCATTTCGAACGGCATCACGGCGGCGTCGCGGTGGTCGACCCCGCGACCTACACGCTGCTCATCCACGGCCTGGTCGAGCGGCCGATGATCTTCACTCTGGACGACCTCAAACGATTCCCATCGGCGTCGCGGATCTGTTTCCTCGAATGTGCGGGCAACATGGCGCGGGGCGCGAAGGAAGAAACGCGCGCGCAGCAGGTGTGCGGCCTCACGAGCCAGAGCGAGTGGACCGGCGTCATGCTCTCGACGCTCTTCAAGGAAGTGGGCGTGCGGCCCGACGCGTCCTGGTTTCTCGCCGAGGGGCAGGATGCGGCGGTGATGTCGCGCAGCATTCCGCTGGAGAAGGCATTCGACGACGCGATGATCGTCTACGCGCAGAATGGTGAGGCGATCAGGCCGGAGCAGGGATATCCAGCGCGGTTGCTGCTTCCGGGTTGGGAGGGCAACACGAACGTGAAATGGTTGCGGCGGCTGGAGCTCTCGACGCGCCCGTTCATGACGCGCGAGGAGACGAGTAAGTACACCGAGGCGATCAAGGGCGACAAAGCGCGTCAGTTCAGCTTTGTCATCGACGCGCGGTCGATCATCACGTCGCCGACCTATCCCGGCCGCGTGGAGAAAGGATGGATCGAGATCCGTGGCATCGCCTGGAGTGGCCGCGGGAAAATCCGGAGGGCTGAGTTGTCGTTTGACGAGGGCAAGAGCTGGGTTGCGGCGACGCTTCAGGCGCCCGTGCTCTCGAAGGCGCATACCCGCTTCCGGCATCTATATGAATGGGACGGCACCGAGGTGACGGTGATGTCGCGAGCGGTCGACGAGACCGGGTACGTCCAGCCCACGGTGCGTGAGTTGGTCGATGCGCGCGGCCCAGGCTCAGGTCCGTATCACCTCAATCCGATTACCGGGTGGCGATTCAGGCCCGACGGCAGCGTCACCTTCCGCACGGAGAAGTGGGCATGAAGCGCGCACTGGCCCTTTCGTTCGTGTTGATCACTGCCGCGGCGTGCAACCGCGCCGACGCGCCGCCTTCGCGATTCGGTTTTGGCCGCGCCGCCACGCCCGCCGAGATCCAAACGCTTGATATCGACGTGGGGCCGGACGGCGTAGGACTGCCAGCTGGTCAGGGGACCGCTGTAGCAGGGGCGCCGGTCTACGCAGCGAAATGCGCCACCTGTCATGGGTCGGCGGGCGAGGGTACGCCGATCGCGGCCGCACTCGTTGGGCGCATTCCCAACGATTCCTTCAACTACGCCACCTCGACGGGCGGCGACCGCCGGAAAACGGTTGGGAGTTGGTGGCCGCACGCCACGACGCTCTACGACTATATCCGTCGCGCGATGCCGTTCGACAAGCCGGGCACACTCACGCCCGACGAGATCTACGCAGTGACCGCCTTCCTGCTCGCGAAGAACGAGATCGTCAAGGACGATTTCGTGATCGACGCGACGAGCTTGCCGGCGGTGAAGATGCCGTCGCGCGACCGGTTCGTGGCCGATGATCGGGAGAAGTCGAACCGGGTGAGGTGAGGTGCCGACGCCGCAAGCCTACTGCCAGCGATGCCGCTGTCGGCCGGCTGGGCGGCGATGGGTGAAACCAGTGCAAGCTGAATCGCGAGCATTGTCGCGGCGATTCGTGATCTGCGCATGAGTGACTAGTCTATCGCGTTAACCCCGTCTACTGCGCGAGAGAAACCCCTGAACGGGTAGTCAAGACGGACCTGCGGCGCCGGTCAGAACTTCCAACTGTAGCCGACCCGTACGACCTGCGTTTCGAGGTAGTCCGTGCTCACGAAGCTGAAGTCCGTGCCACGGGTGGTGCGCCGCAGCTGCATCGCGTTCAGCAGATCGGTCGCGTTCACCACGATCTCGCCCTTGCCCTGGCTGATGCTCTTCTTCAACCCCATGTCGAACGAGAAGCGGCTCTCGATGCGACCCTGCGGCAGTAGGTCAGGGGCCAGATAGACGTTCGACACCTGAGCCTGCCAACCCCGCGCGAGCTTGAGACCGAGGTCGAGCTTGGCGTTTCCCGACGTGAGCTGCTGACGCTCGGCCGAATAGGTGACCGGCACGGGATACTTGTTGACGACCGTGAACGCGTCGATGGTCTTTTGATACGCGCTCGCATTGGCAGTGAGCGAGAGATTCGGTGTGAGCGCCTGCTGCCAGACGAACTCCGAACCGGTGCTCCGGCTGCGCCCGGCATTCTGGAAGACGTTGTACAGGAGCACGCTGCCGGGCGCCTGCGTGGCGATGCGTGTGATGGTTCCGTCGACGAGCCGGTGATACGCGGCCGCGTAGAAGCTCCCGTTCGACCAGCTGGTCTTGTACCCCGCCTCGGCCGACGTGGAGTACTGCGGCTGCAAGCCCGGGTTGCCGACCTTGATCAGTTCCGGCTCGTCGTACTTGGGGAAGATGCGGATGTCGACTTCGTTCGGGCGGTCCACGCGCCGATTGAAGAACAGGGTCAGCTTGTTGGAGTCGTCGAACTTCCAGGCCGCCCGCACGCTCGGGAAGGGTATGAAGTAGCTGTACCCGTCGCTCGTGTACGTGTTGTGCCCGGGTTCGACGTCGTAGTTGAGGTGCACGTTCTCGATCCGGACGCCGCCCTCGAGTTCGATGCGTTCGCTTTCAAACACGTAGTTGCCGTAGATCGCGGGAATCGCTTCGCGATACGTCGCGCGGCCGCCGGCCCCGGTATCGATCTGCGAGTTCTGGCCCGGGGAGAACTGCATGTTGACCGGAATCGCGCGGTACCGCCCCTTGAAGCCGGCCTCGATGCGTCCCTGCCGCAGCGGCCTGACGTAATCCGCGTTGAGGTCCACGACGTGCTCGTCGGACAGCAGCTTGAACGCGTCGGTGCCGCTGGACGCCGGCAGCGTGTTCGTGAAGAAGTACTTCTCGTCCTCGCGGTGGAAGGAATAGTTCGACGTGAACGCGAGCGTGTGCCCGGGTGCCGGGAATTTGTGCGTGAAGACCGCGGTGGCGAATGCGGTGTACTTGACCTCGTCCTCCAGGAACTGCCAGAGCCGGTAGCGATTCTGGAGCGAGCCCTGGAAGTACGGGTTGTCACCGCGGTCGATGATCTTCTCCCGGTTGCCCAGGCCGGAAACGGTCAGGGTGTTGTGGCTGTCGAACGCATGATCGATGCCCACGTTCAGCGTGGCGTAATCGGTGTTCCGGTTGCGTTTGATCTGCTGGAAGATCACTGTTCCGTCGCCGTACGTGCGGGTGGAGAACTCGTTCTTGTTCAGCGTCGGCGAGTGGAGCCAGTCGGCCTGTATGAACGTGTTCGTCGGCCCTTTCCGGTAGTTCAGGAAGAGTGACGGGTTGATCTTCGGGGTCCGCTGGTACTGGGGGCGAATCGTGGGAAGGTTGTCCTTTTTCACCCACAGCGCGCCCGCGCCGGCCATGAGGCCGGCCTTGCCGCTGAACCCTTTCTGCTCTTCCTTCTTCATGATCAGGTTGATGATGCCGGCGCTGGCGTTCGCGTCGAATTTCGCGGAGGGGTTGTTGATGACCTCGATGCGCTCGAGGGCGGACGCGGGAATGTTGTCCAGTCCGTTCTGCGATGCGACGCCGGTCAGCGCGGTCTGCTTGCCGTCAATCAGCACCACCACCTTGTCGCTTCCGCGCACTTCCACCTTGCCGCCCTGGCCGATCGTCACGCCCGGAATGGTGGACATGGCCTGCAGGACCGAACCACCCGACTGGCTGATGTTGTCGGACACGGCAAAGGTCTTCCTGTCCATTGCGGCGGACACGGCATCCTCGGTGGCCGTGATGGCGACCTGGCCGAGCGTCTGCGCCTGCCTCGTCATCGGCAGCGTACCGAGGTCGAGGAACGCGCTCAGCTCGCCGATCAACACCCGCTGGCGGACGGGTTCATAGCCGATCGATCTAACGATCAGGACGTAGACTCCCCGCTTCAGTCCTGAGAACGTGAACGCGCCCGCCTCGTCGGTGAGCCGCCCGCCCACGAACGCGCTGTCCTTCTCCGTGAGAAGCTGGAGGGAGAGGTACGGAAGTGGGGTCTTTGACTGCGCGTCCCGAACCTTGCCGAACAGGGTGACTCCGCTGGCCGGCGCCTGCGCCATTGCGGTCGACACAACACAGAGCGAGATCAGGAACGGGAGGAGGAAACGCTTGGTCACGGTTGTCGCGGTTGGGTGCGGGTCGCGGCGGGTCGCGGCGCGGACAAACTGAAACTAGCCGCAGTCGCTTGAACCGGGATACCTCGACCTCTCGCGAATGACGTGGCTGAACGCAGGGAAGCCGGGGTCCTACCTCAACCGGCGCCGCCGCGATCGTCGTGCCGCCAAGGCCAGTACCAAGTGCCGCCGACCACTTCGCGGTGGCCGCCGTCGCGAACTGTGCTTGTCTGGGTCACTTCGGCGGTTCGACCGCACCCTTGGTCAGCAACGACGTGTCGCGAATCGCCTTGAACTCGTTGCCCACGCGCCACTGCGGCATCTGCGCCGCCTCGGCGACGCGGTAGCCGATCGTCAGGAAGAGTTGGAGATCCTGCTGCGCACCGCTCAGGTCCCAGCCGGGCAGGACTTCGTCCTGTGGCTTGTGATAAAAGTTCGCCGTGTAGTCGTCACGCTTCTCTTTCGAGAATTCCTTCGGCTTGCCAACGAACTCGACACCCTGGTCGGGATAGAATGCCGGGACGCCCTGCTTAGCGAAGTTGAAGTGGTCCGATCGGTAGTAGTAGCCCTTCTCGGGCTCCGGGTCGGGCCGTAGCGTGCGCGCCTGTTCGGCGGCCGCTACGCGCGCGTAGTCGTCGAGCTCCGACGCCCCGAGTCCAATCACCGTGAGGTCGCTGGTGAGACCCCAGGTGTTGAGTCCGTCCATGTTGATGTTCGCCGCCGTCTTCGCGAGCGGATAGATGGGAGCCACCGCGTAATATTGCGAGCCAAGCAGCCCCTGCTCTTCGCCGGTCACCGAGAGAAAGAGGACCGAACGTTTGGGCGGCGTCTTCATCGCGGCGTATCCCTTGGCCAGCGTGAGCAGGCCTGCCGTACCCGTCGCGTTGTCGAGCGCACCGTTGTAGATGGAATCGCCATTCACCGTCGCGCCAACACCGAAGTGATCCCAGTGCGCAGTGTAGACGATGTACTCGTCCTTGAGCACGGGGTCGCTGCCCTCGAGCTTCGCGACCACGTTGCGGGAATCCACCGTGCGCAGCCTGTTGTTGAGCTTTACGCTCGCGGTGACGCCGAGCGGGACCGGCTGGAACGCCGCCGTCGCCGCGCTCGCCTTGAGTGAGTCGAACTGTTGGCCGGCCATCTCGAAGAGCGCCTTGGCCTGGTCGAGCGTGATCCAGCCCTCGACGGTGCTGCGCGACAGGTTCTTGTCGGGCGTGACGAGATCGAACTGTTCGGACACGCGACCCTGGACGACGACGAACGGGTAGCCCGCCGGCTCAGTTTCGTGGACCAGCAGCACCGCAGCCGCCTTGTGCTTCATGCCCTGTTCGTACTTGTAGGTCCAGCGACCGTAGTAGGTCATCCGCTTGCCGCCGAACTTGCTGCTGTCGGCGAGCGGTGGATCGTTCACGAGCATCACGAGTGTTTTGCCGGCGACGTCCATGCCCTTGAAGTCGTCCCACCCGAACTCCGGCGCCTCGGTGCCGTAGCCGACGAACACCATCTCCGATTTGGCGACAGAGACGGACGGTGCGACGTGCTTGGTCCACGCGACGTAATCGTCGCGCCATCTGAGCGACTTCGTCGTGCCACCCTTCGAAAAGGTCAGTGTGGGTGCGCCCTGCACGGTGATCCCGACGAGCGGGACCTTCTGGATGTAGGTGCCGTCGGTGTTGCCGGGCTTGAGGCCGATCGCCTTGAACTGCGACTCGAGGTAGGCAACGGTGCGGTCCTCGCCAAGCGATCCCGGTGCGCGGCCGAGGAGCGAATCGTGGGCGAGCACGCGGATGTGGCCGTTGATCGTTGCGGTGTCGATCGCCGAGATCGATTCCGGTGGCGCGGCGGGGCCGGCGCCAGACAGATCGCCACTGCAGGCGAGTGCGAAAAGGGCGACGGGGACGGCGAACAGACGGGCGACCTGATGCATGGCGGTAGTTCCCCTGTGAGGTGACAAGAATCTACTATAACTTCTCAGCACTCCCGCACGCCCTGCCGCCGCCCCGGAGCCCTTCTATATGATGAAGCGACGCGATTTTCTGGTCACCACGACGCTCGGCTCTGTCGGCGTCGGCGCGGCACAGCTGCCATTCGATCCCCTGATCACACCCGACGCGCCCCCCGCGACCAGTCACGCGCGCGCCACCCGCAAAATCCTCATCGCCGGCGGTGGCTTCAACACCGCGTTCATCCGCTACATGGCCATGCTGACCGGCAAGAAGCGGCCGCGCATCTGCTATCTCCCGTCGGCCTCGGCCGACAGCGCGACGGGCACGCTCTCGTTCTTTAAGAATTGCGCGACACTCGATGTCGAGCCGCACGCGCAAAACGTGTTCATCGAGAGTCTCACCCAGCAGCAGGGTTGGGATGAGGTCTTTCTTTCGATGGACGCCATCGTCTGCTCCGGCGGCAACACGCTCAACCAGCAGGCCATCTGGAAGGCGCAGGGGATCGACGTCGTGCTTCGCGAGGCCTGGGACAAGGGCATCGTGCTCGGCGGCGCGAGCGCTGGCTCGCTCTGTTGGTTTGACGAGGGCACCACCGACTCGCGGCCGAAAGCGCTCTCGATCGTGAAATGTTTGGGATTCCTCAAGGGAAGCCATTCGCCGCACTACAACGCCGAGGCCGGACGGCGGCCGCTCTACCACAAGCTGATCGGCTCGGGTGAGATGCAGCCTGGCTACGCCTGCGACAACGACGCGGGGATCTACTTCGAGGAGAACGAGGTGAAGCGCGTCGTCGCCACACGCGACGGCGCGAAGGTCTACTACGTCAGCGTCGTGGGCGGACAGGTCGTAGAGAAGACGATGGAGCCCGAGCGCCTCGCGTAACTTGCATGGGAAGCGCGCCACACCCCGGCGCGCTTCCAGTCGGACCCCCGTACCGATTCCACCACCAGCCATGACCCTGTCTCGAACTGTCCGTATCGCGGCCGTCGCCATTACCGCCGCGTTCCCGCTCGTCGCTCACGCCCAGACCGACGCCACCATGCAGCGGATCTTCCGCATCGGCATGGACAGCTCGTGGGCCCCGCGACTCGCGCAGACCCTGCTCGATTCCATCGGGCCGCGTCTGACGGCGAGCCCCGGCCATCACGCCGCCGGCGACTGGGTCGTGAAGATGTACAAGGAGTGGGGCATCGAGGCGGAGAAGGCGCCGTACGGCACCTGGCGCGGTTGGCGCCGCGGCGTCTCGCATATCGACCTCGTCGCGCCGCGCACGCGGTCGCTTGAAGGCACGATGCTCGCCTGGAGCCCAGGCACCAAGGGAGTCCCGGTCACGGCCGAGGCGATCGTGCTCCCGAAGTTCCGCGACAGCACCGAGTTTGTGAAATGGTTGCCGCAGGCCAAGGGAAAGATTGTCCTCCTCTCGCCCGCGTATCCGACCTGCCGTCCGTCGGAGGACTGGCTCCGTTTTGGTACCCCAGCGTCAATCGCGCGTATGGATTCCGCGATTGCGCTCATGAATCGTGAATGGGCCGTGATGACGGGCCCCGACGGCCGACCCGACAGCACCAAGCTCTATCGCGGCACGGGCTACTCGCTCGCGCTCGGCACGGGCACACTGGGCACACGCCTCGAGAAGGCTGGCGTGGCCGGTATGATCTCGTCGCGCCTCAAGCTTTCCGGTTTTTCGAATCCGTTCGCCGCGGCCGGTGGACGCGGCGGTGCGGGTGGCGGTGCGGGTGGCGGCGGACGCGGTGGTCGCGGTGGTGCACCGGTAGCTGGCGGCAGTATGCGTGGCGGCGGTCCGGCCGCGAGTGTCACGGCTGCGAACACGGCGCGCACGGCCGGCGGCCCGGGCGGATCTGGCGGTTGGGGCGTGGTAGAGATCTTCGAGACGTACAACAAGGTCGCGCCCGCCGTCACGCTGACCTGCGAGGACTACGGCCTCGTCTATCGCCTCGCCGAGAACAACCAGCACCCCAAGGTGAAGCTCGACCTCGACGCCACGCTGCAGGGAGAGAAGCCGACGTTCAACGTTTTGGGTACGATCAAGGGAACCGAAAAGCCGAACGAGTACGTGATGCTCTCCGCCCATTTTGACTCGTGGGACGGCGGCTCGGGCGCCACGGACAACGGCACGGGCACGATGATGGCGATGGAAGCGATGCGCATCCTCAAGCTGGCGTATCCGAATCCGAAGCGGACGATCATGGTGGGGCACTGGGCGAGCGAAGAGCAGGGGCTCAATGGCTCGACAGCGTTCACCGAAGACCGTCCCGAAGTGATGCAGGGACTTCAGGCGCTGTTCAATCAGGACAACGGCACCGGCCGCGTGCAGTCTCTGTCGTCGTCGGGGCTCACGGCGATTGGCCCGCACCTCAAGTCGTGGTGGCAGCAGCTGCCCAGTTTCTACACCGACAGCATGAGTAACAACGCCGTGTCGTGGAGCTTCAACGACGTGCCGACGGGCAATCCGGGTGGCACCGACGGCGCCGTGTTCGCCTGCTTCGGCACGCCGTCCATCGGCATGGGTGCGGTGGGCTGGAACTACAGCACCTACACCTGGCATACCAATCGCGACACCTACGATAAAGTCGTGATGGATGACCTCAAGCACAACGCGACGCTGGCCGCCGCGCTGGTCTATGCGGCGTCGGAAGATCCGGATTTCATTTCGCGCGAGAAGTCGCCGGGCACGTGGCCCGAGAACTGGCCGGCGAACTGCGGCAAGGCGCCGCGTGTCACAAAGCCTCGGCTCTAGGAGCAGTCAAATGATGCGTCGCTTCATGCAGTCTGTTTCATGCGGGCTCGTCGCGCTCGCGCCAGCCTTTGCCGGCGCTCAGGGCGCCGCGGTCGCGCCCGTCGTTCCGGCGCCTGCGCCTGAGATCTTTCTTCGTGCACCGGTCACCGGCGCCACGGTGGGCAAGACATTTGACGTCGTGTTCGGACTTCGCCACTATGGCGTTGCCCCAGCCGGCGCGAATATCGCGAGTACCGGTCACTTCCACATTCTGATCGACGTCGAAGCGCCGCCGGTCGGTGCCGTGATTCCGCAGGATGCGCTCAACCTGCACTTCGGCAAGGCGCTGATCGAGACGACGATCACGCTGGCGCCGGGCAAGCACACGTTGCGGGTCGTGCTCGGCGATTTTGAGCACAAGGTGATTGCGGGCCTCGTCTCGAAGCCCGTTACCGTCACTGTGAAGTAGGGCAGGAGCGGCAACGCACGAAGGGGCGCGGAGTGATCCGCGCCCCTTTTCGTTGGCCTAGCGGGCCCCGTCGAAATAGTCGACGATGCGCTGCGCGATCTGCCCGATCCGGTCCTCGGCGTCGGCGTACGGTCCTTCGATTGCGTTGGCAAAAAAGGCCACAACGACCGGCCCCGAGCGCGTGAAGATGACGCCGACATCGTTGGCCAGCGCCGGAGGGAAGTCACCGGTCTTGTGGGCCACCGGGACATTCAGGAAATGCGGGAGCCGCCGCGCGCCCGACTGCTGACCGCGCATCATCCGCATCATATCCGCACAGGCCGCTTTGCTTGCCACCGCCGGCGTGGGCGCCGTGCCATCGTGGCATCGCTGAATCGCCTCGAGCATCCGCCCAGTTGCGTGCGGCGTCATTTCGCCGAGCCAGTAGCTGCGATCGGTACTCGTCTTGTCGTTGCGGTCCGCGCCCTGCGGCAGTGCGGCATACTTCGCGAATAGGTCGGCGGTCGTCATGCTCAGCTTCACCGTGCCGCCGTAGCCCGACGCGACGAGCCACCGGTTGACTGCGTCGACGCCGCCGGTCTTGCCGATCGCGATATCGGTGGCCGTGTTGTCACTGGTGATGATCATCTGGGTCAGCACGTCGCGAAATGTGGGTTGCAGTCCGGGATCCTGATACCGAAAAATCCCGGAGCCCCCGCGCATCTCCGATGCGCCAATGGTGATCCGTTCTGAGAGCGAAAGCGACCCCTGGTCGGCGAGTTGCATCGCGAGGACGAGCACCGGAATCTTGATGACGCTGGCAGTGTTGAAGGTGTCGTGCGCGTGCACGCCGGCCTCTTCGCCGGTGGTGAGGTGCTTGACCCAGACGCCGGCCTTCCCGGGGAAGCGGACCAGTTCGGCGTCGAGGAGGCGCTGCAGTCCGCCGCTGGCCGCTACCCGCGCCGGCAGTTGGGTTGGCACCTGCGCGGCCGTCGGTGTCGCGCAGGCGAGCATGAGCGATGCAATCGCAAACCAACGGGGCGCTGTTCTCATGGGCACTCGGCGGGTGGTGGGTTGCCTCAACCTACAGTGAACTCGACGGCATACGCACTCCGGCCTCGTGTGCCATCAGCGCCTTCTTCCGAGCCACCGCGCGGCGAGCACGCCGCCGAGGAATCCACCAAGGTGGGCCTGCCAGCTGATCCCCGGCTGGCCTGGCATCACGCCGAACACGAGCCCACCCCACGCCACGGTCACGCCAATGCTGAGCGCGATGCTCGCAAAGCTGCGCGCAAACCAGCCGCTGAGCATCAGGAAACCCAGGTAGCCGAAGACCACGCCGCTCGCGCCAACGTGTACGGAAGCCGGTGCGCCGACGAGCCAGGCCATCAGTCCCGCCCCGAGCATCGACAGCAGCGTGACGGGAATGAAATGGCGCGCGTTGCGCAACATCACGAGCCATCCCAACACGAGGAATGGCACGCTGTTCGCGACGAGGTGACTCAGGCTGCCGTGGATGAATGGGGCAAAGAGAATCCCGCGGAGACCGGTGGTCGTCCGCGGGATGACTCCGTACTGGATGAGCGCGCCGCCGGTGACGAGGTTTGCGGCGAACGCGGCCCAGAATGTTGCTAGCGTGCCGCCGATCGTGACGGCCTGCGTCGTGAGCGTGCTGAGTGTGCGACTGCCGGTGACCCGGGTGAGTCCCGGCATCGGGAACTAGTGCGGCTTGACGCGCGTCAGCGTCAACGGGAACGACATGCTCTGGCCGTTGAAGCTCGCCGAGGCCGACCCGTTCAGCGTGTCGTCCTTCCGGATGAAGGTGTACCACATTTCAATGCTCATCCCTTGGGCGGCCATCGTCGCGGCGGCGGTGACTGTGTCACCAGCGATCGTGATTTCGCGAAACGCCACCATCCCCTCGAGGCCGGAGATCATGCCGGCCAAGCCCGACCCTTGCTGCTTGAGTTCGGCGTTGACCGGCATCTGGCCATTCGGCGAGTCGATCGAGCCGGTCCAATTGCCCAGAAAGGCCGCCGCACCTGCCGCCAGCTTTACAGGATCGCTTGCTGGCTTCGTCTTGGCCGTGTCGGACTGGGCCTGGGCGGAGGCGGCGAGGGTGAGCATGAGTGCGGCAACGACGGCGGAACGGCGCATGGGAAGCCCTCGGGGCTAGCGATTGTGGAACCCAACGGAAGTGACGATGAAGATATCTACCTCAGAGTTCCATGACCAGATGGAATCGCTCCCTATCCCCGCCGGTGGAATGTCAATGCAGTAGATAGCGCGCGCCTACGACAAGGCGGGCCAGGCCGACAGCGCGCTCCGCTACTTCGAGCGCCTGACTGCGCCGGAGATGCTCGGTGGACAGGTGGCTTCGCTGCCGCAGGCACTCGCCCTGACCCCGCGCCGCCTCGGCGAGCTGTACGAAGCGAAGGGCGACATCACGAATGCGATCAAGCACTACCAGGCATTCGTGACGTTGTGGAAAGACGCCGATCCGGAACTGCAGCCGCAGGTCGCTGAGATCAAGGCCCGTCTTGCGCGTCTCTTTGCCGCCGAGGCGAAGAAGCGCTAGGCGACGCGAGCGCGGTGATGGTATCATAGAGGCGACTCGCGTTGTCTCCCGATCCCTAGCCGCGCTCCCTGCCATGCGCCTTCGCCTGATTGCATCGCTCGTCCTGCTCTTCACCGCTCTCGGGTCGTGCACGAACGGCACCGTGGACTGGCCCGTCTACCAGGGCAGCGACGACAAGACGCACTACACGAAGCTCGCGCAGATCTCGCCGGAGAACGTGTCGCAGCTGCAGGTCGCGTGGACCTACGACACGAAGGATTCGTTCAAGGGGTCCGAGATGCAGTCCAACGCCGTCGTGATCGACGGGGTGCTCTACGCGATGTCGCCCAAACAGCGCGCCTTTGCGCTCGACGCGGCGACGGGCAAGGAACTGTGGAGCTTCGACCCGACGAACGGAAAGTTCACCGGCCCGCGCATCCGCTACCGCGGTGTGGTGGTGCACGACGGGCGCTTCTATTTCAACTATCGCTATCGGCTCTATTCGCTCGACGCGAAGACGGGCAAGCCGTCAGCTGGCTGGGGCAACGACAGCGGCTGGGTTGATCTCCGCGAAGGGCTCGATCGCCCCGTGGCCGGCCTCTCGGTGAGTGCGAGCACGCCGGGTGCCGTGTACAAGGATCTACTGATTGTCGGCACGTCGGTGCCCGAGGCGTTGCCTTCCGCGCCAGGTGACATCCGCGCCTTCGACCTGAAGACGGGCGCGATGCGCTGGACCTTCCACACGATTCCGCATCCGGGCGAGTTTGGCTACGAAACCTGGCCGCCCGATGCGTGGAAGGTCGCGGGCGGCACGAACGCCTGGTCGGGTGTCACGATCGACCAGCAGCGCGGCATGGTGTTCTTCGCGACCGGTTCGGCGTCGTTCGACTTCTACGGCGCCAATCGCGTGGGCGACAACCTCTTCGCGAACTCGATTGTTGCGCTCGATGCCAGCACCGGCAAACGCATCTGGCATTTTCAGGGCCTCAAGCACGACCTCTGGGACCGTGACTTTCCCGCCGCACCGACGCTCGTGACGGTGCAACGCGACGGCAAGCCGGTGGACGCCGTCGCCCAGATCACGAAGACAGGGCATGTCTGGCTGCTCGACCGGATGACGGGAACGGAGCTCTTCCCGAGCGAGTGGAAGCAGATGCCCAAAGCGATCCTCGACGGCGAGGTGACCGCCGACTCGCAGCGCTTCCCGACGCTGCCGAAGCCGTTCGCGAGGCAGCAGCTCACCGAAGCGTTGCTCACCGACCGCACGCCCGAGGCGCACGCGGCCGCATTGAAGATTTTCCGAGAGAATCCGACACCGCATCCGTGGACGCCGCCGAATGAAAAGGGAATTATCATCTTCCCCGGCGTGGATGGCGGCGGCGAGTACGGTGGACCGGCGTTCGACCCGAAGACGGGCCTCCTCTACGTGAACTCGAATGAGATGGGTTGGGTGCTCAAGATCGTGCCGCGTGAGGAGAAGTCGCTCTTCGGCGCCTACTGCGCCGAGTGCCACGGTCCGAAGTCCACGCCGATTGGGCCCACGCTCACGGGAGTGAGCAAGCGACTCAACCGCGAGCAGATCGTCGCTGCGATTCGCGGCGGTACGGGTCGCATGCCCGCGTTCGCCACCGCGCTCGGTGACTCTTCGATCGCCGAACTCGCCGAGTTCCTGGTCAGCGGCAAACCGCCAACGCGCACGCCGAAGTCGGTGCCAACCTTTTTGAAATATCGCAACACCGTGTTCGATATCTTCCTCGACCACGAGGGCTACCCGGGCATCAAGCCGCCCTGGGGCACCCTCAACGCGATCGATCTCAACTCCGGCGAGACCAAGTGGTCGATTCCGTTCGGCGAGTACCCGAAGCTGGCCGCACAGGGCCTCAAGGATACCGGCAGCGACAACTACGGCGGCGCGATCGTCACCGAGAATGGGCTGCTCATCATCGCCGCCACGACGTACGACAACAAGATCCGCGCTTTCGACAAGTCGAACGGCAAGTTGCTCTGGGAAGGGCAGCTGCCCGCCGCGGGCAACACAACGCCCTCCACCTATATGGTCAACGGCAAGCAGTACATCGTGATCGCCTGCGGTGGCGGCAAGAACGATGCGCCGAGTGGTGGGAGCTACGTCGCCTTCGCGCTGCCGTAGGTAGGAAGGCCCGATGCTTGCACGCGCGCCAAAGTCCACCCGTCCATTTGAGGTGCGCTCATCTCCGATGCAGGGGCAGGGCGTGTTCGCGACGCGCGCCATCCCGGTCGGCGTACGGCTCGTTGAGTACGGTGGCGAGCGACTGACGCCGGCCCAGGCCGAGGCACGCTATCCCGATCTGGATGGCGAGCGACACCACACCTTTCTCTTCGCGATCGACGATGACCTGGTCATCGACGCGGCCGTGGACGACTACGTCGCCAAGTGGATCAATCACAGTTGTGATCCCAATTGCGACGCCGTGGTGGACGACCGGCGAATCTGGATCGAGACGATCCGGCCGGTCCGGCGGGGGGAGGAGTTGGCCTACGATTACGCCTACATTCTCGACGAACCGCACAGGCCAGCCGCCAAGCGGCGGTTCCCATGCCATTGCGGCGCAACGAGTTGCAGGCGGACGATACTCGGCAAGAAACGCTGACCAGTTGAGGCCAGCCGCGGCTGGGCCCGCAAGGTCGATATAATTACGGCTCGCCCGGGGTCCCGCCTGGGCCCACACGCCACTCACTCGAATGACCCCAAGAACCTCTCACGCGATTCGTCTTGTTGCGTTCATCGTGACGGTCGCCCTGACCGGCGCCTGCTCAACCGCAGTGAGTCGCGCACGCCTGGATGGCATTGGCGTGATGGGTCAGCAGGGCGCGACCATCCGCGCGCAGCGCGACAGCGCGCGCTGGCCCTGGACCGCGGCCGACGCCGACTTCATGGCGACGATGTTGCATCATCACGCGCAGGCGATCGTCATGGCTCAGTGGGTTCCAACCCATGACGCAGATCCTGCCATTCACCGCCTCGCCGGCCGCATCATCACGGCGCAGACCGATGAGATCCAGCTGATGCGCACCTGGCTGCTCGACCGCAACCAGCCGGTGCCCGACGCCAATCCCGCCGGCCAGACGATGCAGATGGGCGGGATGACGCACACCATGTTGATGCCGGGCATGCTCACCGACGCGCAGATGCAGGAGCTGGATGGGGCGCGCGGCAAGGAGTTCGACCGGCTCTTCCTCACCTATATGATTCAGCACCATCGTGGCGCCGTGACGATGGTGAGTGCGCTCCACGAGCATCGCACCAACGCGCAGGACGAGACCATCTTCAAGTTTTCGGCCGACGTCCACATCGACCAGAGTACCGAAGTCGCACGCATGATCACGATGATGCTCGAGATGGGCTTCACGCCGCCGATGCCCCCGGGCTGACGCGCGCGGCACCACGAGTGTGTCAACCCCCGATTTCCCAATGAGGAGGCAGTCAATGAAGGAACTGTTCCGTCGGATTACCCTGGCCGGCGTGCTCGTCGTCGGCATCGCGTGCGCGTACGCGACGCCACCGGCGCCGGCGCCGGCCGCCAAGCCCGATCCGCGCGTTGGCCTTAAGGCCGGTCTGAATAACGCCGGCGAAGCGCTCTCCGGCATGAAGGTCACGGCCAAGGCCGTCTCGCCGCCGGGATTTCTTGGTATCACGAACTCCGACCTCGCCTTCACCGGCAAGTACGCGATTCAGGGCAACTACAACGGCCCGGTGGTCTGGGACATCTCCAATCCCAGCAATCCGGTGATGGTCACCGCGTACACCTGCCCGGCGTCGCAGAACGACGTCTCGGTCTACAAGAACCTGATGTTCATCTCGGCCGAAGCCTTCAACGGACGGCTCGACTGCGGCACGGGCGGCACAGGCAGCGCGCCAATGGGCGCCGACTCGGTCAGCGCCGCGCGCTTCCGCGGCGTCCGCGTCTTTGACATCAGCGACATCAAGACGCCCAAGCTCGTGGCGAATGTGCAGACCTGCCGCGGCTCGCACACGCACACGGTGCTTGAGGACCCGAAAGACAAGCTGAACGTCTACATCTACGTGTCGGGTTCAGCGCCGATCCGTTCGTCCACCGAGCTGCCGGGCTGCGTGAACGCCAATCCGGCGCAAAACGAAAACTCGAGCCTGATGAAGATCGAGATCATCAAGGTGCCGCTCGCCAATCCGGCAGCGGCAGCTGTGGTGAGTCGCGCGAATGTCTTCACCGGTCTCACGACGCCGGCCGCGCATGGCGGCGCGCCCGATGACCTCGCCGCCGCCGCGAAGGCGCTGGCGACAGCGAAGACAACGGGTGGTTTCGTGGCGAACAACCCGAGCACCGGCGCCGAGATGGTGGTGAACGTGGCCTCGCTGCGTCCGCTGCTCGACAGCATCGTGAAGGCGCGCGGTGGGGCTGGCCTTGCGGCGGCCACGTCGGCCGACACGACGGCGCTCCGTCCGCTCGTGCAGGGCTTCATCAATCGCGCGTTCGGCCAGCAGGCTGCGGCGCCGACGCCTGGCGTCACGCCAAATAGCTCTGGACGGCAGTGCCACGACATCACGGTGTACCCGGCCAAGGGAATCGCTGGCGGCGCGTGCGAAGGACATGGATTCCTGCTCGACATCAGCGATCCGATCAACCCAGTTCGGCTCGATGCCGTGGCCGACTCGAACTTCGCCTACTGGCACTCGGCCACGTTTAACAATGACGGCACGAAGCTGCTCTTCTCGGACGAATGGGGCGGCGGCAGCGGCCCACGTTGCCGCAGCACGGACCCCAAGGAATGGGGTTCGGACGCGATCTTCACGGTCGAAAACAAAAAGCTCAAGTTCCAGAGCTACTACAAGCTTCCCGCGGCGCAGACCGCGAACGAAAACTGCGTCGCGCACAACGGCTCGCTCATTCCGATTCCGGGCCGTGACGTGATGGTGCAGGCCTGGTACCAGGGTGGCATCTCGGTCTTCGACTGGACGGACGCCAAGAACCCGCAGGAAATCGCCTTCTTCGATCGCGGACCGGTGGACTCGACCCGCATGCAGATGGGCGGGTCGTGGTCGGTGTACTGGTACAACGGCGCGATCGTGAGCTCCGAGATTGCGCGCGGTTTGGACGTGGCCGACCTCATCCCGACCGAGCACATCTCCCAGAACGAGATCGACGCGGCCAAGACCGTGCGCTGGGATTTCCTGAATGCGCAGGGTCAGCCGGCGATCAACTGGCCACCGACCTTCTCGCTGGCCAAGTCTTTTGTCGACCAGCTCGAGCGCAAGAAGTGCCTGTCTGCGGCGCGCATCGCCGAGGTCCGCCAGTCGCTCGCGACGGCGGAAGCCGGATCCGGCGCGTCACGTACGAACGCACTGTCCACGCTGGCGTCGGCCCTCGATGGCGACGCCCGCAACTCCTGCGACGGGCCGAAAGTCGGTCTGCTCAAGAAGGCGGTTGTTGACCTGCAGAACGTCATCATCCCGTAACGGCAGTGCAGCCGATCGCGAAAACGGGCCGGGCGCGAAAGCGTCCGGCCCGTTTTTGCTTAGTGGCGTCTGGGTGGTTCGACCGTGCGGACGGCCGAATCAAGTGGTCAGCGCTGTCTTGCGGCTACAGCTTGCGCTGGGTGATACTCACCCAGTTTCCCACTCTACCCGCAACCGAGCCTCCGATGACGCACCGTCCCGTTCACGCCGCCAACCTCCCCAAGCCTGTTGGTCCCTACTCGCCAGGCATGGGCTTCGAGCGCCTGGTGTTCGTCTCCGGCCAAGGCGCGACCGATCCAGGTACCGGCAAGATTCTGAGCGCTGACCCCGCCGCGCAGACGGAACAGTGTCTCAAGAATGTCGAGGCGATCCTCAAGGCCGCCGGCAGCGACCTGCAGCATGTGTTGCGCTGCGGCGTATTCCTGATCGACATGAAGGAGTTCGCGCAGATGAACCTGGCGTACCAGCGCATGTTCGGTGATCATCGTCCCGCGCGCACAACGGTCCAGGCGGCCGGACTTCCCGGCGAAGGTCTGCGCGTCGAGATCGACTGCATCGCGTACATCCCCTAAGGGCGACCGTTCGGTCACACCGACTC
The DNA here is from genome assembly GCA_014192065.1 of Gemmatimonadota bacterium. Lineage (GTDB taxonomy): Bacteria > Gemmatimonadota > Gemmatimonadetes > Gemmatimonadales > Gemmatimonadaceae > Fen-1231. Next base: position 116,834 of record BJHH01000001.1, read on the forward strand.
GGGCGGCTCCGGAGGCAACAACTCCGCGGCCGCTGATCCGGCCGCTGATCCGGCCGCGATTCCGGCCGCGCGGCCGGTTGCCCAGGCCCAATAAAAGTTGTAGCCGCCGATCGGTCCGAAGGCGTCGAGCACTTCACCGCAGAAGAACAATCCAGGATGCCGGCGGCTCTCCATCGTGCGCGAATTGACCTCGGCGAGACTCACGCCGCCACCGGTGACTTCCGCTTTTTTGTAGCCTTCGTCGCCGGTGCAGGGCAGCACGCCGCGAACGAGCGTGTCGATCAGGCGCAGCCGTTCCTCGCGGCGCAGATCCGCCAACGATCGCGTGGGATCGACGTTGGCGACACCAAGCAGCGCGTCGGCGAGCCGTTCGGGCATTTCGGCGCGCACGGCTCCGGTGACCGTGCGCGCGCCATGTGGCTTGAGCGCTAACTCCCACTGTGCGTCGTCGAGCGCGGTCCATTGCACCTGGAGTCGCGCCGTCGCATCGCCTTCGGCGCGGGCGCGCACGAGCACGTGGGACACGTCCAGCACCGACGGTCCGCTGTATCCATGGTGCGTGAAGAGGAATCCACCAGTGGCCTGCGCGGTCCGGTGACCGGCCTTCGCGGTGAGCGTGACGGTGAGTGCAATGCCGGCCAGGCTCGCGAACGCACCCGAGCCATCGGTGAGCGGGGTGAGCGCGGCGTAGGTCGGATGCATTGTGTGGCCCAACGCTCGCGCGACGTCGAGTCCCTTGCCTTCGCTGCCGGTATTGGGAACCGACAGGCCGCCACAGGCGATGATCACCGCATCGGCGGCGAGTGGCGGCGCATCGGTCAGCGTGACCTGCCATCCGTTCCGGGTCGGTGCGATATCACGCACATGCGTGTTCATCCGGACCTGTACACCTGCGCCGGTGGCGTATGCGAGCAGCCCGTCGCGCACGTCGCGCGCCTTGTGCGAGGCCGGGAATACTTTGAGCGCCTCTGGCTCGTCGACCAGCGGGATCCCGAGGTCGCGCTCGAAAAACTGTCGCTGTTCGGCGAGTGGCCACGAACGCACGATCCGCCGCAGTGTGTTCACGGACGAATCGGTCACGAAACGCGATTCATCCACGACCATCGGCAGGATGTTGCACCGTCCACCGCCGCTGATGAGGATCTTTCGGCCGCCGTCTTTCGTGCGCTCGATCAGCGTGACCTCGGCGCCGGCCGTCGCGGCGAAAATCGCCGCCATCGTGCCCGCCGCCCCCGCGCCGATGACCACGATGCGCCGCCGCCCGCGCGCGGGATCAGTCATGAACTCCCCCCGCGGGATTCAGACGCTGCGAGGCGCTGCGAGGCGGTGCTCAGCCCGCTCGGTCGCGTCGGATCAGGAGCTTCTTGCCCTTGATCGAACTCGCGGAAAGCGCGCCGATGATGTCGTCCGCCATATCCTCGGGCACTTCGACGATCGAGTGCCGGTCGAAAATGGTGATCGCGCCGATGGAGCCAGAGTCAATTCCCAGCTCACCGGTGATCGCGCCCACGAGATCGCCGGGACGGATCTTCACCTTGCGGCCGCCACCGACGTAGAGCTTGGTCGTCGCGGCCGATGTGCTTTTCTTGGGCCGTTTGGGGCCGGACGTTGCGCCAGCCGCTGCACCGCCGACCGTTGGCCCACGCCGTGCTGCGCGGTCGGCTTCGCGTGCCCGCGCGGGATGACGCTCACGCTGCGGCGGTGCGACCGGAATCTCGACCTCCTCATCCTGACCGTCCTTCATCATCGACTGCTTCACGGCTGCCGCGGCGATGTCGGTCATCTTGAATTCCTTCGACATCGACTCGACGAACTCGCGCCACGGATCCAGTTCGCCCGTGAGGATCACGTCGCGCAACGCCGCTTTCGCGACTTCCATGCGTCGCGCCTTGAGGTCGGCGACGGTGGGCACATCGAGGAGTTCAATGGGCGCGCCGGTCACCCGCTCAATGTTGCGCAGCATCCGATGCTCACGCGGCTCGGCGAGCGTGATGGCCGTGCCCGTACGTCCCGCGCGTCCCGTGCGTCCAATGCGGTGCACATAGGCTTCGGCCGCCGAGGGTACGTCGTAATTCACCACGTGCGATACGTGCTGCACGTCGAGCCCGCGCGCGGCGACGTCGGTCGCGATGAGGAGGTCCGACGTATGCGCGCGGAACTTCTTCATGACGCGGTCGCGCTGTTCCTGCGACAGTCCGCCGTGCAGCGCCTCGGCGTGGTAGCCGCGCGCATTCAATGTTTCGGTGAGCCCGTCCACTTCGGTGCGCGTCCGGCAAAAGACGATCGCGCTCTTGGGGGCTTCGGCGTCGAGGATGCGACCCAGCGCGGCCATCTTGTGCGCGCGTGCGACGACGTAGGCGACCTGGCGCACCTGGGCCGTCTGGCCGGCAGCGACCTTCGCGTTGTCAATCCGAATGACTTCTGGATTGCGAAGGTGCGATTTCGCGATCGCGGAGATGCGCGGTGGCAGCGTGGCAGAAAAGAGGGCGACCTGCTTTTCTTTTGGCGTGGCGGCGAGGATCGCCTCGAGGTCGTCGGCGAAGCCCATGTCGAGCATTTCGTCGGCTTCGTCGAGTACCACGGTCTTCACGCTGGCGAGATGGACCGTCTTGCGGCGGATATGATCGAGGGCGCGCCCTGGCGTCGCGATCACGACGTCTACGCCGCGCTTGAGCGAACGGATCTGCGATTCCATCGACGCGCCGCCGTAAATCGGCACCGCGACTGCGCCAAGCGTCTTGCCGTAGCGATAGATCGCCTCGGCCACCTGCATCGCGAGCTCACGGGTGGGAACCAGCACGAGAGTCGAGGTGCGCTCGCGCGGCGCTGCATTGGGGGTGATGCGCTGCAGGATCGGGAGTGCGAAGGCGGCGGTCTTGCCGGTTCCGGTCGCGGCCTGCGCAAGTACATCGCGGCCGGCAAGCAAGAGCGGGATCGCAGCGCTTTGGATCGGGGTCGGCTCTTCGTAGCCCAGCGCCGCGAGCGCGGCAAGTAAACGCGGGTCGAGCTGGAGCGAAGCAAACCTCGCGGCGGGTCCTTCGGGTTCTACGGGGCGCGGAGGCATAGAGCAAGATATACCAAGTTTGCCCCTTTAAGCTGACGAAACTGGGTGGAATTGGCCCATCTGTTCCGCTGGTAAGTCGTCTCAGCGGAGTGCCTCCGTCACTCCACACCGCTCCGCACGACCACTCCCACCGCCACGGCGCGCGGCCTGCTCAGGTTTGGCGTCCAGCCGATGTTGGTGTTCCGCAATGGGACGAGGAGGCGCGGGTCACCGGGCGCCCGGTAGAACAGGCCAAAGGTGCAGTGTGCGGGATCGGCCCACTGCCGGGCCGTCAGTCCACGATGAAGAGTCGTGCACCCGATATCGTGGACGAGCGGTGCGGTTGCGCCCCGTCGGCCACCTGATAGCTCATGCCCGGCGTCAGCGTGACCGTGCGGCCATCTGCGAGTTCGGTGTGCAGCACACCCGCGACGCAGAGCAGAATATGCCCCTTCTCGCACCAATGGTCGGCGAGGTAGTCCGCTGAATACTCCACCATGCGCACGCGGATCGTGCCGAGTTGGCGTGTACGCCAGGTCGCCACGCCGGTCGCACCCGGATGATCGACTGAGGCTACCTGGCTCCAGTCGGTGGTCTCAAACGGAATGTTCTGAATGTTCATGAGAATCCTCGCAAATGATCAGCCGGCGATGGCGGGCCGCTTTGTGCCGTGCATGGTCGCCTGCTCGAACGCGTGCGCCATCTGCAGGACGCTCCACTCGTGACGCGCGCGGCCCACAATCTGGATGCCCACGGGTAGTCCCGCATTCGTGAACCCTGCCGGTACTGAAATCGCGGGATTGGTCATGAAGCTCACATACCAGCACGATCGCATCCAGTCGATGTACGTCTTCATCGGCGTGCCGCCGATCTCCGTCGGATACGGTATCGTCACGTCGAATGGAGCGACCTGCGTCACCGGGAGTACGAAATACTCATATCGCTGGAACAACTCGGTGGCCTGGTTGAACAGCTGCGATTGGCGTTCGGTGGCCTTGGCGACCTCGGCCGCCGTTTGTCGCTCGGCTTCGGCCACTTCCCATTGGATCGTCTCCTTCACGAGGTCTGGATGCTGGCGGACGAGCGCAGCGTAGCTGGTGTGAAAGCTGAGGTGCCGCAGCGCGAGGAAGGCGTCGTCAACCCCGGTAAAGTCGGGCTCGGCTTCCTCCACCACGCAACCCAGCGACTCGAACACCGCGCGGTTCTCGTTGATGACGCGGCTGACTTCCGGTTCGAATGGAATCCCGCCGAGCCCCTTCCACCACGCCACGCGCACACCCTTGTAGTCGCGGCCAAGCGGACGTGCGAATTGGGCGGGGTCTTCGTCGATGGCCAGCGGCTCGTGCGGGTGCGGGCCGGCGATCGCGCTCAGAAACAACGCCACGTCGGCAACGTTTCGCGCCATCGGTCCCGATGTCGACAGGGGCGACCAGCTGTGCGGTTCGTTCGGCACCCGTCCCGGCGACGGGCGAAATCCGACCACGTTGCAGAACGCCGCCGGGTTGCGCAGCGATCCGCCGGTGTCGGTGCCGTCGGCGATCGGCAGCATGCCGCAGGCGAGCGAAACGGCAGCGCCACCGCTACTCCCACCGCAGGTCTTGGATAGGTCGTACGGGTTGAGCGTCGCGCCGAAGACGGGGTTGAACGTCTGCGACCCCGCACCAAACTCCGGCGTGTTGGTCTTGCCGATGGTGATCGCGCCGGCCGCGCGGCCGCGCTGCACGATCAGCGCGTCCCTCGTCGGCACATTGTCGCGATACAATGGCGACCCCTTCACGGTACGAATGCCGGCGGTGTCGAGGAGGTCCTTGTGGGCGATGGGCAGTCCATGCAGCGCACCCAGCCGGTCGCCGCGGGCCGTGGCTTCATCTGCCAGAGCCGCCGCGGCCATCGCCTCGTCGGCGACGAGCGTGACGATGGCATTCACCTTCGGGTTCACGCGTTCGATCTGTGTCAGGTGTGCCTGGAGCAGTTCGCGCGCGGAGAGCTGCTTCGCCTTGATCATCGCCACCAGTTCGATTGCGGGGCGAAAGCAGAGATCTTCCGCGGACGTCGTACGCTCGGTTGGCTGCATGGGAACTGCCTCGTCTTCAGTGAATGGTCGGCCGTTGCGGTCGGTCAGCACTGCGCGATGCCTCACACCGTTCAGTTGCCCGGGCAGAGCGGTGCTCGCGACACCATGCCAGTGGTCGGCGCCGGTCTGACCTCGAGAAACTGCACCTGCGGCGGAGTCGTTGGCGCGAGCGTGATCGACACGAGGAGGTCGCCGCGTGCACATGGCAGGATCCACTGTCCGCGGAGCGCGTTCTCGACGTAGGCAAACCCCGTTCCTGCTTGGCATGCGCCGACTTGCGCGCGGAGCGCCGCGACGTCCGCCGCGCGCCGGTCGATCGACCGGTCGAGGAAGAGATTCTCTGCCGCGAGCGACCTGGCCAGTGTGTCATCCCAGTTCAACACGAGGCGCGTGACCTGGTCTCTCGCAATGACCAACGCCGGTGCCGGGACCGCCATCCGCGGCTGCAGGGCGCCCGTCTGCGCGAGCGCGGCCATGGCCGCATCGATTGGCGCACCCCACCCGGAGTAGGTGCGATTGCCGAACGCGATGATCCCAATGCCGTATTCCGGTAACCAGCGCATCTGCGACCCGAATCCTGGCAGTCCGCCACTGTGCGCGACGATATGCGCGAAGAGGCAGTTCGTGGACACGCGCAGTCCGTATCCGTAGCCGCCGGTGTTCAGTTGGAGCGCTCCCGTGGCACTGCGCACGACCGACGATGCTCCTGGGCGCGAAAGCTGTTGCATTTCGCGCAGCGACGATCGTCGAACCGGGCCGGTCTCTACGCCGTCGCGCGGTGGCCAGGCCGCGAGATACGCCGAGACGTAGGCGCCGAGATCGCTCAATGAGGTGAGCATGCCACCCATCGCGCCGAAACTACCGTCGGGCAACTGGGCCTCCTCCTTCCACTGGTCGTCTTCCCACCGGTAGCCGTGTGCGAGTCGGTTCGCCGGCACCGAGGTTGGCGAGAGCGTCGTCGAGCGCATACCGAGCGGGCGAAGGATGTGCGTGGCGACGTACTCGTTGTAGGGCATCCCAGATACGCGGGTGACGATGCGGCCGAGGATGGCGAAGCCGTAGTTCGAATACTCGTACGCGATGCCGGGTGCATTCGAGAACGGAATGCCGCGGGTGATCATCTGCGAGAGCTCGTCGTCGGTGCGTGCGAGCTGCTGGTCGCCCCACGGATTGTCTTCCGGAAATCCCTCGGCGTGCGACAGCAGGTGACGGATCGTGATCTTCGGCGAGTCGGTTGTCGGGTACCTAAGGCCCGCCAGCTCAGGCACATAGCGCTCCGCCGGGTCATCAAGCGAGAGCTTGCCCGCGTCGCGCAACGCAAGAATAGACATCGCCGTGAAACTCTTGGTCATTGAGGCGATGCGGAACACGGTGTTGGAGTCCACCGGCGATTTCGATGGCACCTCGCGAAAGCCGGTGACACCGATGTGGGCGAGCCGGCCGTCGATGATGACACCCCACGCCGCGCCCGGGATGTGCTCGCGTGTGGTGAATTCGCGCATGATGCGGTCGACGGCGGGCAGCGCGGCCCGGAGTTTCGCGTCGCGCGCCGCGTCGGTGAAGGACTGTGCGGCGGCAAGGTGCGGAAGCGCGGTGGCGAGGACGCAGTAAACGAATAAGCGTGCGGGGCTCATGAGTGCAGTTGTCGTTGGTAATCGGCGGCGTCGAAAAAGCCGAGTGAGTGAACGATCAGGCCGTCGGTGTCGAACGTCCATTCTTCGTGTCCGCTAATGCGAACGCGTCTGCCGGTGCCGCCGGGGCCAGTATGTGTACCGGTCAACGTCCACGCGTAGATGGTCTTGTCGTCGTGGACGGAGAGGCTGTCCATCGTGACGACCAGGTCGGGGAACGCGGTCATGAACGACTGCGCCGATTCGGCGATCGCGGCGCGGCCGACCGCCGGGGTGCCGCCGTTAATCGTCAGCGAGCCATGCTCGGCGGCGTGGCCGGCGACGCGCGCGGCGTTCTGGCTGCACCACGCGGCGGTGTACTGCGTGGCCAGTGCGGTCAGATCTTTCATTGTTCGTCGGAGGAACTGCTCCAGCCGTACGATTTCACGGACTCGCCGCGTTTACGTGGTTGCGTCACCTTGCGCGAGGCTTTCGCATCCTTGGCGGTGCCCGGACCCCCGGCCTTTGGTGCCTTGGGCTTGGGGCCGCCTTTTCCAGGCTGGCGCTCCCGACCCTTCTTTCCACCCTTCATCTGCGGACTCCTGTTGGAGCAAACGACGAGGTGTACCGCGTGATCCCCGAGACGAATTGCCTGCTGCCTTTCGCCTGCCCCAATCATACCGCTGACGGCGTTGAGCCGTATGCACCGTGGGTCGAATCCGCTAGATTTCACCTCTGCCCCAGCAGGTCGTTTGTTGGGGCCGCCGTGGCCAATCCGCCGGGCCGTATCCAGCACACCCATCAGATGACTGACACCGATCACACGCTCCTCGGCCGTATTCGGGACGCGACCTCGGTTCTCGAACAGATTGTCGAGAATCGCGAACTCCTCGTGGGAATTCCTGTGGACGACCGCAAACGCCTTGCGATGGCCGCGGGACGTGTGTCGCGTCCTGAGGCCATTGAACGGCGCCGCGTCGTCAAGCTGTCCAAGCAGATCAAGCGCCAGACCGAAGTGCGGGTGGAAGAACAGGTCCTCGCCGAGTCCGGGATCCGGAAACTCCGCCGCAAGGCCGTGTTCGCGGCGCCAAATATTTTCCCGCCATCCGATTTCAGCCAGGAGACGGTTGGGGGCGATCCGGACTTTCGTGAAGTCGTGGAACCGCAGGTCTGCTACTCGTGCAAGCAGCGGTACACCACGATCCATCACTTCTATGACCAACTCTGCCCGACCTGCGCCGCCTTCAACTTGGCCAAGCGCACGGAGTCGGCCGATCTGCGGGGACGCGTCGCGCTGCTCACCGGTGGCCGCGTCAAGATCGGGTTTCAGGCCGGGCTCAAGCTGCTCCGCGCGGGCTGCCAGCTCATCGTCACCACGCGATTCCCGCGCGACTCGGCGGCGCGCTACGCGGCGGAACCGGATTTCGGCGAATGGGGCGATCGGCTCGAGGTCTTTGGACTCGACCTGCGCCATACGCCGAGCGTCGAAGCCTTTTGCCGGGAACTGCTGCACACGCGGAGCCGGCTCGACTTCATCATCAACAACGCCTGCCAGACAGTGCGTCGCCCGCCGCAGTTCTATGAGCACATGATGGAGGGCGAAACGGCGTCGCTGTCCACGATGCCCGAGCCGGTGCGCAAGCTGCTCGGTTCGTATGAAGGGTTGCGTGGCTATCACATGATTCCCGAGGGCGGAAATCTGCCGGCGCCGCTCGAACGCACGCTATCTGACGTCGCCGGGCTCACCCACGCGGCGCAGCTCTCGCAACTGCCGCTCTTGCCTGGGGAACGCGAGGCGCAGAAGGCGCTTTTTCCCGAGGGCCAGCTCGACCAGGACCTCCAGCAGATCGACCTGCGAGACCGCAACTCGTGGCGGTTGATGCTGGCCGAAGTGCCAGCCGTCGAACTCCTCGAAGTGCAGCTCGTGAACGCCGTGGCGCCCTTCATCATCAACGGGCGGCTCAAGGCCCTCATGCTGCGCACGGCCGAGCACGACAAACACATTGTCAATGTCTCGGCGGTCGAAGGCCAATTCTACAGAAAGCATAAGACCACACGGCACCCGCACACGAACATGGCGAAGGCTGCGCTGAACATGATGACGCGCACCTCGGCAGCCGAATACCAGGTAGACGGTATTCACATGAATGCGGTGGATACGGGCTGGGTCACGGACGAAGATCCCGCCGAACTTGCCGCTGCGAAAACCGCCGAACATCGGTTCCATCCGCCGCTCGACATCGTAGACGGTGCGGCGCGAATCGTGGATCCGATCATCGCGGGATTCAACACCGGCGAACACATTTGGGGTCGGTTTCTGAAAGACTACAAGCCGACCGATTGGTAGTCGGCGGCCCACCGAATGCGGGCCAAGGCATCACGGTGCGGAATTCTCTGGCAAATTACCGTCGCCCTGATACAATTCCCGTCGTGCGCGAACCACTCGCTCTTTGTTCGTCCGTGCAGCCAGCCCGCTGGCGTTCATCCTCAGACATCCCATGACACCGTTCAAGAACAAGATTCTTTTCGTCGGCTACGGCGCCGTCGCGGAATGCACGCTCCCGATCCTCTTCAAGCACCTCGCGGTGGCACCCGAAAACGTCACCGTGATGGATTTCGAGGACCGAGCGGAGAAACTGAAGCCGTGGATCGCAAAGGGCGTCAAATGGGTGCGTGACCGCGTCACCGAGAAGAATATGGGCTCGCTCCTTGGCAAGTTCGTCGCCAAGGGCGACGTCGTCATCGACCTCGCGTGGAACATCGATGCCTGCGAAATCCTCGACTGGTGCCACCGCCGCGGCGTGATGTACATCAATACGTCCACGGAACTCTGGGACCCCTACGCCGCGGGCGCGAAGCAGCACCCAACGGAGAAGACGCTCTACTGGCGGCACATGAACGTCCGCCGGATGATGGCCAAGTGGAAGGCCAAGGGCCCCACGGCAGTCCTTGAGCACGGCGCGAACCCGGGCCTGATCTCGCATTTCACGAAGCAGGGACTCCTCGACATCGCCGCCGCGTCGCTCGCCGACAAGAAGTTCAAGGTGAAAGATGCCGAGCGCATCGCGGAACTCGCGCGCACGCAGGCGTGGAACCACCTCGCCCAGCAACTCGGCGTGAAGGTGATTCACTGCTCGGAGCGCGACACGCAGATCAGCGACAAGCCCAAGCAGGTGGACGAATTCGTCAACACCTGGAGCATCGAGGGATTCCGCGAGGAAGGACAGACGACTTCCGAGCTGGGCTGGGGCACGCATGAGAAGGAGCTGCCCGCGCACGCCCACAAGCACAAGGAAGGCCCGCGGAACCAGATCTGTCTCGCGCGCATGGGGATGGACGTCTGGGTCCGCACCTGGGTGCCGAACTACACCGTGCGCGGCATGGTCGTCCGCCATGGCGAGGCGTTCACCATCTCCGATCACCTCACCGTGTGGGAGAAGGGCAAGGCGACGTACCGGCCGACGGTGCACTACGCCTATTGCCCGAGTGACGCGGCTGTTGCTTCGCTCAACGAAATGCGCGGCTACGACTACAAGCTGAACGACAACCAGCGCATCATGAACGACGACATCACCCAGGGTTCCGACATCCTCGGCGCGCTAATCATGGGCCACCCGTACAAGTCCTGGTGGACCGGCAGCGACCTGAGCATCGAAGAGTCGCGGCGCCTCGTGCCCCACCAGAACGCCACGACGATGCAGGTCGCGATCTCTGTTGTTGCCGCCACCGTCTGGATGGTCCAGAATCCGGAGATGGGCGTCGTTGTCCCGGACGACCTCCCGCACGAGTTCGTGCTTGGGCTCGCCAAGCCGTACCTCGGCACCTTCATCTCGACACCGTCCGACTGGACGCCGCTCAAGCACTACAAGAACCCATTCCCTGGCTACAACAGGCCGGAGTTTGACGTCAAGGATCCCTGGCAGTTCAAGAACTTTCTCGTGAAGGACGGCGAATGATCTCGAAAGCCCGGCTGAAGAAGCTGGCTGAGCAGCACGGCACGCCGCTGCTGGTTATCGACCACGACGAACTGCGGAAGAATTTTCGCACCTTTCGGAAGTACCTGCCCCGCGTGCAGCCGTATTTCGCGGTCAAGGCGGGCGCCGATCCGGCCGTGGTTCGTACGCTCTTCAAGCAGGGATCGAGCTTTGACGTGGCATCGATGCCAGAGTTCGAGCTCGTATACGAGCATGTGAAGAAAATGCCGGCGCGCAAGCGGCAGCAGTGGATCTGGGACAAGATCATCTACGCCAACCCAATCAAGCCGGTTGAGACGCTCGAAGAGCTCGACCAGTACAAGCCACTGGTCACATTTGACAACCTCGACGAGATAGAAAAAATCAAGGAGCATGCGCCAAACGCCGGGCTTGTGCTGCGCCTCAAAGTGTCGAATACGGGCGCGATGGTTGAGTTGTCGTCGAAGTTCGGCGCCTCTCCCGGCGAGGCGGTGGACCTGATTCTCGAGGCCGATCGGCGCGGGCTGGTCGTCGAAGGGGTGAGTTTCCACGTCGGCAGTCAGACCACCAACTACCAGAACTATGTCGAGGCGCTCAACCTCACGGCGGACATCTACGCCGAAGCGAAGTCCCGCGGATATACGAAGATGAATCTGGTCGACATCGGCGGCGGGTTTCCCGCGCCGTACGATGCATCGGTGCGCCCGTTCCGCGAGCTGGCGCGAATTATCAATTCCGAGATCACGCGGCTCTTCCCGAAGCAGATCGAAATCCTCGCCGAGCCAGGCCGATTTTTCGTGGCGACGGCGGGCTACGCGGTGTCGAAGATCATCGGGAAGGCGGTGCGTGACGGCAAGCCGTCGTACTACATCAACGACGGCGTGTACCACACCTACTCCGGCCAAGTGTTCGACCACTGCAAGTATCCGGTCAAGGCGTTCAAGCGGGGCAGGACCCGCCTCTCAGCCGTCTTCGGCCCGACCTGCGACGCGTTCGATGTCATCTCGATGGCGGAGAATCTGCCAGAGCTCGATCGTGACGACTTCGTCTACAGCGAGATGATCGGCGCATACACCTACGCCTCGGCGACGACGTTCAACGGGTTCTCACCGGCCAAGGTCGTCCACGTCAACGTGGAGCGGTGAGCGGGGAAGTCGGTCCGTTCGGGAACCACTCCCAAAGGGTAAGCTCCCCCGTCAAGTTGACAGCTGATAGCTGGACGAATCAGCAGCAGTGCGCCTCGGCAGATAGGTGGGCGGCGGGACCCGGCCGATTCTGGACAATACGGCTCACAGATAGCGCAGAACCCTGAACGCACGACGGCCCCAGCGAAAGCGCTGGGGCCGTTTGCTTTTGGGAGCACAGCGGCGTCCGGAGCGACCTGCGGCAAGCTGAATTCAGCGCTTGAGCAGCCGCGCCAGCAGATCCGGCATCGAATGCTGCTGATCGATATGATCAGGCGCTGAATTCCCGGCATAGCCGAGCACTTCGAAGCGGCCACTGCGCGCCTCGCTGAGCTGCTGCATGCCGCGCGGCCCCCAGCGGAGCACTGGCCTGCGCACAACGCCAATCGCGTGCAGCAGCCAGTTGGCAGTTTCAGTCGTGCTCACGAACGTGCCCGGAAAAATCTCCGAGTGGGTAACGACGAAGTCCTTCTCACCGCGCATCGCCGCGTGGGCGAAGTCGCGGAATGCTATCAGATTCGTCGTGTCAATCGTGCCGCCATTCGCGAGCACGACGCCCTCGGGCACATACGATGTGTGCATACCGTCGAGCAGCAGGATCGCATCGACGCGCTTGAAGTGGCGCGCGTCGAGGAGAATCGCGCGAATGGCGCCATGGCCGGCGGAGAAGCCAACGAGCGTGATCTTGCCGAACGCTGTTGGCTTGCCGCTAACGGTCGACACTTCGCGCGAGATGGCGGCCAGGAGGGTGTCGAATGCTGCCGGATCGGCGAAGGGTCGGTGATACGCACCTGAGCCGCTGCCGAGGTTGAGTGCGGCGGTCACGGCGCGGTTATCGGTCGACGTCACGGCCTGCTTGGCGAGCCACGCCGTGCTGTGGAAGGTGATGACGACGTTGACCATATCACGTCCACGGGCGCGGTCGGGAACGAACACTTCGACTGGTTTGTTCAGCGGGCCGTCGAAGGTGCGCGTGGTGCCGCGTAGCGTCTTCTGAATGAGGCGCTCATGAGCGCGCGATTCCTCCGCCATGGGCGAAGGGTTCTGCGCTGCCAGCGGCGGAGTTGCCGGTGGAGTGGTCGGTGGTGTGGCCGGCAGGGCCTGCGCTGCGGCGAGCGCCGGAAAGAGGAACATGACGAGATACGCCCCCGCCGCACCGAGCCTGCCGCTGGGTGTCAGCTGCCGGCTGCTCATTCTCTACTCGACGACATACGCTTCCATCGCGAAATACTCGGCAAGCCCCAACCGATCGAGTACGGCGGCAGTCTCCTTGTTCCGCGATTCCACACGTTGCCAGAACTCGCGGTCGTCGGTGCCGGGGAAGGGTGCCGAATCCTTCTGCGACTGGTGCTTAAAAATCGCCTGGATTTTGAGGCGCAGTTCTTCCTGCGACATCGGCACGAGCCAGGTGGCCTCGGTCACCGGCCATTCCTGCCAGGCGCCGCGATACAACCATACCTCAGGTGCATGCGTCTGGCGGCGATCGGGCCAGAGATCGATGAGCGCGGCGTCAATCGCCTCCTTGCACATTCGGTGCGTGCCATGTGGATCGCTCAAATCGCCGGCGACGAAGATCAGCTCCGGATTCTTCGACTTGAGCAGTTCCTTCACGATCGCCACATCGGCGAGGCCAATCGGATCCTTCTTCACCTTGCCCGTCTGGTAGAACGGGAGATTCAAGAAGCGCGCGTTCGCTGACGAGAGCCCGACTGTTTCGAGTCCGCTCACCGCTTCCGACTCGCGGATGATGCGCTTGAGGTCTTGAATCTCGGGGATATCGATATCGCCGGGCTTCTTGCTCGCGAGAAACGCGCGGACGGTCTTCGCGAGCTCAGCCACCTGGCTCGGGCCAACGCCGCGGTCACGCGCGAGGCGTTCGAGCAAGTCCACATGCCGCCGCACATCATGATCGAACACCGCAATGTTGCCGCTGGTCATGTACGCAACGGTGATGTCGTTCGCGTTGAGCGCGAGCTTGTGCAGAATGCCACCCATCGAAATCACATCGTCATCAGGGTGCGGCGAGAACACGAGGCAGCGCTTGCCGGACGGCAGTTTGCTGCGGCCGCGAATGCGTCCGCCGAGGAGGTTGAACACCTCGCCGTTGACCGCGCCGGGAGAGCCGTATCGCGCGACGAGTGACGAGAGCCGGTGTTCGGCGTAGTCCGCCTGCGTGAGTTTGAGTACCGCCTTGCCCGTGCGCTGCGAGAGCCAGACCACCGCACGCAGCGTGAGTGCTGGCGTCCAGCGCACTTCGTCGAGGAGCCAGGGCGTCGCGATACGCGTCAGCTCGGCGCCCGCAGCAGCGTCCACAATGAAAGTCGTGTTCGGATGCTGCTGCAAAAAGGTCGCGGCAACTTCAACATTTACATCGCCTTCTACCGCGCGGTGCACGATGGCCGACTTGTGCTCGCCAGTGGCGAGTATGACGATCTCCTTCGCCGCGAGAATCGTGGCAACGCCCATCGTGAGCGCTTCTTTCGGAACGTGGTCTTCGCCGAAGAAATCCGCGGCCGCATCGCGGCGCGTGACATTGTCGAGGTGCACCAGGCGGGTGCGACTCGACGCGCCGCTGCCTGGCTCGTTGAAGCCGATGTGGCCCGTCTTGCCGATGCCGAGGATCTGGAAGTCAATGCCACCCGCCGCGGCGATTGCGATTTCGTAGTCGGCGCAGCTGGTCTCCACCGCGTCGCGGCCAACTGTTCCGTCCGGGATGTGAATGTTCTTCGCGTCGATGTCGACGTGGTCGAAGAAATTCTCACGCATGAACCGATGGTACGAATGCACGCTTTTGGCGCCCATCGGCCAGTACTCGTCGAGATTGAACGTCACGACGGAGTTGAGGCTCAACCCCTCGTCGCGGTGTAGGCGAATGAGTTCACGATAGACGCCGATGGGCGTTGATCCCGTGGCGAGGCCGAGGACGGTGCGGCGCTTGGCAGCGACATGTTCGCGGATGATCGCAGCAATCCGCGAGGCAACCAGCGTAGCGATTTCGTCGTGTTCGTTAACGACGATGGTGCGGATGCGTTCCACAGCGGTGTCCGGGGTGGTGGTGACTGATTGCAAGATACCACGCCAGAGGGGGCGGGGCCAAACGAACGAGTTGCACCCGACTATCAGGAACGACCTTGCCCCGCTTGAGCAACTCGGCGAGCGCATCATTCGCCCAGGTGACGACATCGGCCAACTCTCCTCGCGCCCATCGTCCCGGAATCGTGGTTGGGCCATTTCCCAGTGAGGCTCCACTGATCATCACGATCCTGTTCTGCGTGGCGCGCTCGAACTCTGGTACTAGTTGAAGGGACGCGGCCCTGAAAGCGCCGGACGTCATGACCCGAAGCTCCTGGGCGCTGGCATCAGAAGGCGCAAAGACGGTCAACGCAAGGACTGCGAACAGTCCAGCGATTCCACGAGTTCGGGATTGCTTGATCATCGGGCTTCCCTTGGAATCCCGCTCGGGAACAGCGAGCATCGTTAGGCCCGGGCGACCGGACGTTGCGTCGGCCCCAACTGAATGTTCTATCCCGTAAGCGACCGGATCGGCACTCTGCTGCGCAACGCGGACAGTGATAACTTCCCTCCGACGCCGAGGCGGAAAGTCCTGGGACGTGATCTCGCCGTGGAGTTGCGGCAGGCGCTCGACCGGGTGCAGCGGACGTTGAGTCGTATGACAACCATGCAGCGCCTCAGCCTCAGCCCGATCCCTGCCCCGATAGTTTCCTGTGTACCCGTTTCTGCGAGCCCACCGATGACCGATGCCGATCTCTCGCCCGGTCGCCCCAGTACTGGGCGGCCGATTCCAGTGCGCCGGTTCGGCGTGCGATCGCTGCTGCTGCCTTGGCTGCTGGGGTTGACTTTACTGTTTGGCGCCAGCGCGGGCCCCGGCCAGGCCACAACAGCGGCACCAGTGCCGGTCACCCTGTTCGCGTTCAACCGGGCCGACGAGGCATCGTGGGATGTGGTGAACGACGGAGTCATGGGCGGCCGTTCGGCGGGCTTCGTGGTAGTGCAGGATGGCACTCTCCGCTTCACCGGCACGCTAGTCACGCAGGGGGGCGGCTTCACCTCGGTGCGGGCGCGACGCCCCGTCGACCTGACGGGCGAAGTGGGGATTGAGCTCCGCGTCCGCGGCAGCGGGCGCCAGTTTGAACTCGAGGTGGACGACGGGCTCCGCCGCTACGAACGGAGCGTCTCGCGCCGCGCCCAGTTTTCCACGACGGCGGAATGGACATTGGTCCGTGTCCCCTTTAGCGCGCTCCGCAGCACCATCTTCGGACAGGCGGTTAGCGCCACACCGATCGACTTGGCGCAAATCCGTGGCGTGGGGCTGTACATGGCCGATGGCCAGGACGGGCCGTTCCGCATCGAGGTGGACTACATCCGATCGTACGCCGCGGGGGAGGCAGCCCATGACCCGGCCGCGGCGGCGAGCAGAGAGCCATGATTGAAAATTCTACATCGATCGTGGAGAGACCACCGAAAATGCGTCTACAGCGAGATGATCGGCGCATACACCCACGCCTCGGCGACGACGTTCAACGGGTTCTCACCGGCCAAGGTCGTCCACGTCAACGTGGAGCGGTGAGCGGGGAAGTCGGTCCGTTCGGGAACCACTCCCAAAGAAGGTAGTCCTGTTCGTACCAGTGGTTCGTGAGCGTGGCGATGCAGCGGAACCCCGCCTGTTCGAGCACTGACCGAGACGCGGTGTTGTCCGTCCGCGAGTCGCACCAGATCTTGTGCGCGTGGCGAGCGGGCAGCGTCACCGCGAGGGCCGCGAGTAACGCGGCACCAATGCCGCGGCCTCGGGCGTGGGCAGCCGTACCAAACCACGAGAGCCAGATCGTGGCGTCGTCGAACCGACTGACGCAGAACCCGACCGGCCCGTCGCTGTCGCGCGCAACGAGGACCGCATGCGGATCCCCGGCCACCAAGGCGCGAAGCGACTCGGCAGAGTACTTCGCCAGCTCGGCGCGCCGCGCGGGTTCGTTGTAATACCCGAGCGGCCCGATCGTGTCGCGCATCAACGTGGCGACGGCGTCGAACTCGTGGTGCGCGATCGGGGTCACTACCGGTACGGTCAAGGACACCCTCGATAGACGCGGTGGCGCGCGGTGGCGCGCGGTGGCGCGCGGTGGCGCGCGGTGGCGCGCGGTGGCTGCAGGATGTGACACCCCGTTGACACGACAGGTACTTCCATCATAATCTCTCGTTCGGCCGTTCGACCCCGATTTGCCCTTTCTTGGTTCCTGCCGCCCGTGCGGCCAGGGATCCGTTGATTGAGCGTGCCGCAGTCAACATATTGGCGAACGCCGTTGCAGGCTGGGCGCAATTCCGCGTCGAGCCGAACATCCTGCCTTTTGAGGAGTCCACGATGCATGTACAAATAGGGGGACGCACGATCCTTGCCGGGATTGCGTTCCTCCTCGCTGGCGTCGAGCTCGCCGCCCAAGCTGCCACTGGCAGTGCCACTGGTATCGTCAAAGATTCCGCGTCCGGCGCGCCCGTGGTTCAGGCGCGCATTGTCGTGTCCGGGACGACCAACGGTGCGCTGACCTTGGAGAGCGGTCGCTACACGCTCCGTGGAGTTCCCGTCGGATCCGTCGTCCTCGAGTTCAGTCGCATCGGATACACGCCAAAGAAAGTCACCGTCACGATTGCAGCCGGCGCTCCCACGGTCGTCGACGTCCTGCTGCCACAAGCCACCTTCTCGCTCGACGCCGTGGTTACGACGGCGACCGGGCTTCAGCGCAAGGTGGAACTTGCCAACTCAACCACACAGATCGCGGTGGCCGCGCAGGTCAAGGATCTGCCGATTTCGAACCTGGGCGGGCTGCTCTCCGGACGGGCGTCGGGCGTGCAGGTCGTACAGACCGGCGCGACGGGCACGGGCTCGCGGATTCGCATTCGCGGACAGAATTCGTTTTCGCTCAGCAACGATCCGATTGTGATGATTGACGGCATTCGCGCGACGTCGACGACGAATAGCGGCATCGGTACCGGCGGCTCGGGTCCGTCGCGCCTCGACGACCTCAATCCTAACGAGATCGAGAATATCGAAATCGTCAAGGGGCCGTCCGCGGCAACGCTTTACGGTACGGAAGCCGCGAATGGCGTGATTGTCATCACGACCAAGCGTGGGCGCGCCGGCCAGACGCGGTACAGCCTCTCGATGGAGAGCGGCGTCATCAACAACGTGTCGACGTTCCCGGACCTTTGGTCGCTGTGGGGCAAGACGACGACGGCGCCAACCGTTTCGTCCATCTGCCTCCTAGCGGCCGTGGCGGCGAAGACCTGCGCGGTCGACTCTCTGTCGCACGGCAACGTCCTGAATACCCCTTCGCTCACGCCAATTGGCACGGGTGATCGCCAGCAGTATTCGCTCCAGATTTCGGGTGGATCCGAGGGGCTTCAATACTTCGTGTCGGGACAGACCGAGACGGAAACAGGCATCTATAAAATGCCTGACATCGAAGTCACCCGGCTCAAAGCTCAGCGGGGCGTATCGGTACTGCCGGGCACGCAGATGCGGCCCAACGCCCTCGCGCGAAACAGTCTTCGCGCCAACTTGTCAGCCCGGCTCTCGCCCACGCTGACCGTTCAGACCTCCTCAGCGTTCATCAATAGCGACGCGCGATTCCCCCAGAACGAAGACAACA
This sequence comes from Gemmatimonadota bacterium, assembly GCA_014192065.1. Classification (GTDB taxonomy): domain Bacteria; phylum Gemmatimonadota; class Gemmatimonadetes; order Gemmatimonadales; family Gemmatimonadaceae; genus Fen-1231. The sequence continues at coordinate 135,357 of BJHH01000001.1, forward strand.
GCAACGGGATGATGGTTGCGGCGCTTGGCGGTACCTGGCGCGGCGATCTGCGCGATGCGCAGGGTGATTCGCTGCGCGGGTATCGGTCGTTCATGATGGGCGACGTGCTCTCGCAGACCACGACCCAGTCGATCAATCGCTTCATTAACAGTATCTCCGCCCAGTTCACCCCGGAGACTTGGCTCGCCTTCCGCGCGTCGGTCGGCTCGGACGTCGCGATACGAAACGACGCCTCCTTGTCCAAGGTCGGTGAAGGTCCGAATGCGGGCACGACGCGCACGGGCAGTGTCCAGAGCACGAGGGCCGAGCTCAACCAGCAGAGCGTCGACCTCAGCAGCACCGGCACGTTCCAGCTGCGGCCGTGGCTCAGCACCAAGACCTCAGTCGGCATGCAGTACCTGCGCAATGCCGTCGGGAACACGACGGGTACGGGCATCGGTCTGCCGCCGGGCGGCGTCACGGTTTCGGCCGCGGCAACACGCTCCAGCAGCCAGTCGTTTTCGGAAAAGCGCACGCTCGGCTACTACATCGAGCAGCAGCTCGCGTTTCAGGACAAGCTGTTTATCACGGGCGGAATGCGTCGCGATGCCGCGAGTGCGTTCGGGCAGTCGTTGAACGCGGTGTACTATCCCAAGTTCGGCGCGTCGTGGATCGTATCGCAGTATGACTGGTTCCGTCGTCCCACCTGGCTCACCTCGCTCCGACTCCGGGGCACGTACGGCGCGTCGGGACAAATTCCCGGCTCGACCGACGCGGTGCGTTATTACTCGGCCAACGCCACCACGCTGTCAACGGGCAGTGACACGCCCGGCGCATCGCTCGGCTCGCTCGGCAACGGGAAACTCAAGCCTGAGTTTTCGGCGGAGACCGAGTTCGGGTTCGACCTCAACCTGTACAACGGCGCAGCAAACATCGAGCTGACGCACTACGACAAGAAGACGTCTGACGCCCTGATCAGCCGGCTGATCGCGCCGTCCCTCTCGGGGCTCACGAATCAGTTCGTGAACATCGGCAGCGTCCAAAACGCTGGCTACGAGTTGACCTATACGCAGCGCGTGCTCGACCGGAAGAATATCGCCGTCGACTTCACGCTGACGGGTTCGTCGAACGTGAACAAGATGCTCAAGCTTGGCGAAGGAATCTCGCCGATCGCGTCGGGCAACCGAAACACGCAACGCAACCTGCCCGGCTATCCGCTCTACGGTCTGTGGGACAAGAAGATCACGTTCAATGACGCGAACGGCGACCACATGATCGTGCTGAGCGAAATGACGTTCAGCGACACCGCCGTGTATCAGGGAACGACCTTTCCGACGCGCGAGGTTGCCTTCTCGCCGATGGTGGAACTCTTCAATCGTAAGCTGCGGATCTCCTCGCAGTTCGACAGCAAGTGGGGCTTCAAGAAGTTCAACAACACGCTGCGCCACGAGTGCATGAACGGCGTGTCGTGCCGTGGCCGCTACGACGCGAGCGCTTCGTTGCAAGAACAGGCCTTCGCGCTGGCGACGTCGCAGTCGGTCTACACCGGCATGTTTGAGGACGGCGCGTTCACGCGCTGGCGCGAGGCGTCGGTGTCCTATGAGCTGCCGCTGCGTTGGGCGCGTATGGTCCGCACGAACTCGTGGTCGGTCGTACTCACCGGCCGTAACCTCGCCGTCCGGACGAAGTACACCGGTGTCGACCCGGAGGCTGCCGCTTCCAACAGCGACACGCGTGGCAACGAGGAATACTTCTCGACACCGCCACTGAAGTACTGGACGCTCCGATTCAACTTTGGCTTCTAAGGCGACCAACTATGCCATATCAGATCATGACTCGTAACGCTCGTCGCGCAGCCGGCCCACTCGTGGCCGCACTGACGATGATCGGCTGCAGCAGCAAGATCCTGGGCGTTGATACGCCCGACGTCCTGTCGCAGTCCGCGCTCGGCGGATCGCTCGGGGCGACGACCATTCGCAATGGGGCGATGCAGGACTTTACGGTCAACTTTTCCGGCAACCAGGACGGATTCGTCGTCTCGACGGGGAACATGGCCGATGAGGTCCAGACATCGGATACGTTTGCCGACCGGTACTTCACCGATGGCCGGCGCCAGACCGAGGTATTGGGCGGTGCTACGAACTCGACCTATAACGGGCTCCAGCTCGCGCGCTCCGACCTTGGGTCAGCCATCACGGGGTGGGCCGCGGTCAAGTCGATGACGAATGCGGCCGCGAAAGATTCCCTGAGCGAGATGTATACGTTGCGCGGGGTCACCGAGAACCTGTTCGCCGAGGCCTATTGCTCCGGCGTGCCGTTCAGCGTCGTGAAACCGGACGGATCGTTCGAATACGGCGCGCCGCAGACCACGGTGCAGATTTTGTCACGGGCGACCGCCTCGATCGACTCCGCGCTCGCACTGGCCACGGGGAACACGTACAAGTATTTCGCCCAGGTCAGCAAAGGTCGCACGTTGGTTAATGCGGGCCAGTTCGCGGCCGCCGCGGCCGCCGTGGCGGGTGTGCCAACGAGCTACAAGTACACGCTTTATCACTCGGTGGCCACGGGGCGCCAGCAGAACGGCATCTACAACGGCACGTTCGTGAGTGGGTCGCGATACACGATTGGCACGAAGGAGGGCACGAACGGTCTCGACTTCCTTACGACGCCAGCCGATCCTCGCGTACCGTGGACGCCGTCAACCCGCACGGGGTTTGATGGCACGAGCCGCAACCTGCCGGTGGAGCAGAAGTATCCGGCACAGGGTTCCTCGGTCGTACTTGCCGACGGAATCGAAGCACGCCTGATCGAGGCTGAGGCGCGGTTGCAGGGCGCAACGCAAGCCGACCGTGATGCCACGGTTGCTTTGCTCAACACCCTTCGGGCGACCGGGTTGGCAACGGCGATCGCTCCGTTGGCGGCGTCGCCGGCCACGCAGGATGCGGCGGTCGACCTGCTGTTCAAGGAACGCGCGTTCTGGCTCTGGCTAACGGGGCACCGGCTCGGCGATATGCGCCGGCTGCTGCGTCAGTACGGCCGCAACCAGGCCAATGTGTTTCCGGTCGGTACGCTCGCGCTCCGGCCGAGCGACACCTACGGGACGGACGTGAACTTCATCATTCCGTTCCCTGAGAAGAACAACCCGAACTTCACCGGCTGCATCAATCGCAATCCGTAGACTGGCACAGGTGTAAGGAGTGGGGGGGTAAAGACGGGCGGGCCAGCGATGGCCCGCCCGTTTTCACATGCACAACGGCTACGCGCCGTGGTCGACGGGGGAACGCACGATCCCTCGAAGCTCCAAGCCATTGCGTTTAGCGGTTCTCGACGCGAGTATGGAATGCGCGCACCGCTACGAGGAGGGCTTCGAGGTTGTCATTATGCGTGACGTGCCCGCTTCCCGGAATCATGACGAACTCGCCTCCGGGAACGAGCGAAGAGAATCTCCTGGCCGACGACAGCGTCGCTTCGACGAACTCTCTCATGATGAAGAGTGTCGGAATCTTTATTGCGCGCAGCCATGGCGCCGCATCGCAGTTCTTGAGGGTCCCGCTGGATGTGAAGTCGCTGGGACCCCGCATGTATTCGCAGACGAGCTTACGGAATGCCGCCGCGCTGCTGTCTTCGTCCGCTTTGCTCGCCCTCAGCTGGCGCATGACGGCGAGTCGCGCTGATCACCGAATATACTTCCACCTTATGAAACACTCAACGATCTCGCCATGGATCGCCACGGCATTCGTCGCCCTGCTTTCATCGTGCGTCACAATACCTTCGAGGCCGCCGCTCAAGACAGTGGCCGTAGTGGATCTGCCGCGCTTCATGGGAGACTGGCATGTGTTTTCTCACATCCCGTACTCGCTCGAAAAGGGGAAAGTGGGCACGCTGGATCGTTACGCGCTGAGGCCCGACGGGCGCATCCAGAACACGTTCCTGTTCCGGCGCGGCTCGCTCGACGCGCCGCTGAAAGAATGGAAAGGCGTGGCCTGGGTGCATGACAAGAAATCCAATGCGGTATGGCGCGTGCAATTTGTTTGGCCGTTCCGTGTGCCGTTTCTCGTGATCGACCTCGACCCGGACTACCAATGGGCCGTGATCGGATATCCGTCGCGCAAGCTGGGCTGGGTGTTGAGTCGACAGACCACGCTCGATGATGCCACCTACGGTAGTATCCTGAAACGCATGGTGCAGCAGGGCTACGATGCCAGCCTTCTCGTCAAAGTGCCGCAGCGCCCCGAATGAATCACAACCCGCCCTTATTGATGAAGAAACGCATGACACTCCTCGTGCTGATTCCCGTCGTCCTCGCCACGTTCTGGCTCGTCGGCAACTCGCGCGCTGCGCCTGAGACACCGGAATACAAAGTCGTGCGCACGGACGCGAAGTTCGAGATTCGCGACTACCCGGCGCTCACTCTCGCTACCACGCCGATGAGTGGTGACGGGATGAGCGGCGGCTTTGGCCAGTTATTCCGTTTCATCACCGGAAACAATGAAAGGGCTGAAAAAATCGAGATGACTTCTCCGGTCTTCATCAACACCTCGAAGGACAAGAAAACGATGAGTTTCATCATGTCAAAGAAAGTGGTGGAGCAAGGTGTCCCAAGGCCGTCAGGCGACACCGTGACCCTCAGCAAAGTCGAGGCTGCGAGAGTTGCGGCCTTCCGCTTCAGCGGCAGCCGCACGGCGGAAAACGAGAAGGCCGCGATCGAAACACTCACGGGATGGCTCACTGCGCAGAAGATCGTCGGACAGGGCGATCCCGTCTTCGCCTACTACGATCCACCGTGGACGCCCACCTTTCTGCGGCGCAACGAAGTGATGTTCCGGATCGAGCATGGGCCATGACGCACCGGCCGGCAGGGCCCGGGGTTCCTTTTTCCATCTCGCCAAAGTGCTCATCGATGCACTGCTTCGCATGAAGCCCGCCTGTATTGAATAGCCGAAACATTCTGAATCCACACCGCTCCGCCACGCGAACAAAACACCGGACTTCTCTTTCCATGAGCACCCTCAACACCATACTCGCCAAGAACGTCCTCCCCGATGCGATCATCCGCATAGGCATCCGGCAGCGGCTCGCGGAGACGCTGCGCGAGAACAAGAAGCCGACCATCGAGGCGCAGCGCGCGGCTCTGATGCAATACATCGAGGGCTTGAAGCAGATGCCCGTCGCCATCGCGACCGATGAGGCAAACGAGCAGCACTACGAGGTGCCCACGCGCTTTTACCAGCTCGTGCTGGGCAAGCATTTGAAATACAGCGCCGGCTACTGGCCGGACGAAAGCACGACCTGTGATGAGTCGGAAGCCGCGATGCTGCAGCTGACATGCGCGCGCGCAGAGTTGCGCGATGGGCAGAGCATCCTCGAACTCGGCTGCGGCTGGGGATCGCTCTCGCTTTGGATGGCGGAACATTATCCGAATGCGCGAATCACGAGCGTGTCGAACTCGCGTACGCAAAAGCAATACATCGACGCCGAGGCTGCGAGGCGCGGGCTGACGAACCTCACGATCCTCACCGCAAACATGATTCACTTTGAAGGCGCGGGAGAAGGTGTCTTCGACCGTTGTGTGTCGGTGGAGATGTTCGAGCACATGAAGAACTACCAGGAGCTGCTGCGGCGCGTCTCGACGTGGCTCAAACCGGGCGGCAAGCTCTTCGTCCACATCTTCACGCACCGCGAGTATGCCTATCACTTCGAGGTACGCGGCGACGACGACTGGATGGCGCAGTACTTCTTCACTGGAGGCCAGATGCCGAGTGATGGCCTGCTGCTCTACTGTCAGGATCATTTACAAATCGAAGACCACTGGTGCGTGAGCGGCATGCATTACTCGAAGACCAGCGAAGCCTGGCTGGCAAACATGGACGCGCACAAGGCGGAGATTCTGCCGCTCTTCGCGAAAACCTACGGCGCGGATCAGGTCACTCGCTGGTGGGTGTGGTGGCGTGTATTTTTCCTCGCCTGCGCCGAGCTGTGGGGTTACAAGGGCGGCGAAGAATGGATCGTGTCTCACTATCGTTTTATCAAACCCTGAGAACCTCGCGGCTCATCGCCGCCGTGTTGATCGCCTGCCACACGTCGGGAAACCTCGCCGAGCTGATGCAGCAGGGCGACAGGCAGGACGCGGAGTACAGTCCGATGCCGCGCTGCAATACTATCTGCCTGCGGAAAAGCTTGACCCCAACAACGCCGCGCTGCTCGTGAAGGTCGCGCGAGAATATGTCTTTCGCATGCCCGACCTCCCCTCGGCGGCGGAGCATGTGAAGTCCGGGCGCATCGCGGTCAGGTATATCGATGGTAATGCAATTGTACGATATTCACGTTATGACAGAATCTGATCTAAATCCTCTCGTCATCTTCGACGGCGAATGTGCAATGTGCAATCGCGCAGTTAATTTTATCGTCTCGAACGAATCTGGAACAATCTTGAGATTTGCCTCAAAACAGGGCAGCGCAGGGGCGCAAATGCTGGCTGAGCATGGGCTGACAAAGGAGTCTGCCCAATCAATAGTATTAATTGAAAATGGAGCTGTGTATCTCAGAAGTGATGCCAGTCTCCGTCTCAGCAGGTACCTCAGAATGCCTTGGAGCGGAGTCCATACCTTTTTATACGTACCAAGGCCCATCCGAGACTTTTGTTACTCGCTAGTGGCAAAAAATCGCCATAGATTTGTGGGGCGGATAGAATCGTGCGCCAATCTATCACCAGAGGTTAGGGAAAGAATTATTTGAGTTAAACGTCATACCGGAAGTTTGCAGATCCATTCATCCCACTCCAGTATCCGGAGAGCCTCCTTGAAGCACACTTCACGGTCGTCGCGTTGCGCCGCTCACCGCCTCGCTCTCGCGGCGGTGACCATGCTCGTCGCGACCGGTCCCGCACTGCAGGCCCAAACCCCGGTGCATCCGCTCGATCAGCTCTCGGCCAAGGAGCACTGGGCGATCTACGACGCACTGCAGGCGTCGGGCAAACTCGACTCCACGTTCCGCTTGCTGTACGAGGGGCTCAAGGAGCCGACCAAGAGCGCTGTGCTGGCCTGGCAGCCAGGGCAGCCGCTCACGCGTGAAGCCACGGTGCATCTCACGCAGGGCAAGTTTGGGTACGAAGCGGTGGTGGACATCACTGGCAAGAAGCTGGTGTCATGGACGCAGCTGCCCGGCAAGCAGTTCATGACCAGCGGCCCCGAGTCGGACGCGGCGGGAGGCGTGGCCATGAAGGACCCGCGGGTGAAGGAGGCGCTGCGCAAGCGTGGCGTGACCGATTTCACCCATGTGTCCTGCAGTCCGGCCAACAACGGGTATTTCGATTTGCCCGAAGAGCGCAACGCGCGCGTGTTGCACGTGACCTGCGGCGATAGGCGCGGCCTCATCTCCGGCTACGGCGAATCGTTCGACGGGTTTGTGGTGGTGGTCGATCTCACCAACGAGAAAGTGTTGCGCATCGTGGACGTGGCCAGCGCACGCAGCGGACTGCCCGATGGTCATTCGCCTGAGGAGATCGGCCCCACGCGCGCACCGGTGAATGCGGTGACCATGGTGCAACCCAAGGGGGCGACGTATACGCTGAACGGACACGAAGTCGCGTGGCAGAATTGGAAATTTCATTTCCGGATGGACATGCGCCGCGGCCTCGTACTCTCGCGCGTGCGCTACGTCGATGGTGGCAAGGAACGCTCGGTCATGTATCAGGGTTCACTGTCGGAGCTGTTTGTGCCGTACATGGACCCCTCAGATCCGTGGAACTACCAAGGCTACTTCGACCTCGGCACCTATCCGTTTGCCTTCGGCGGCATTGCCAGCTCGCTCGAGCCCGGCGTGGAGTGCCCGGAGTACGCCACGTACTTCCACAGCTATGTGGTCACCGCGAAAGGCGCGCCGCGTGAGCGTCAGCGCACGGCCTGCCTGTTCGAGCGCAACACGGGTGATGTGGCGTGGCGGCACACGCGCGCCGCCGGCAGTGTGAACGAAGCGCGGCCGCGTACCGATCTCGTGCTGCGCATGTACATGAATGCCGGCAACTACGACTACCTGTTCGACTGGGTGTTGGGCCAGGATGGCGCGATCACGGTGAACCTCGGCGCCACCGGCATGGACCAGGTAAAGGCCGCCAGCGGTAAGCCCAAGGACAACGACTACGGGCGGATGATCGCCAATAAGCTCGTGGGCGTGAACCACAGCCATTTCTTCTCGTTCCGTCTCGACATGGATGTGGACGGCACGCAGAACTCGCTGCTGGTGGACAAGCTGCAGACCACCACGCTGCCCAAGGAGAATCCGCGGCGTAGCATCTGGACGGTAAACACGCTCACGGCGCAAACGGAGAAGGATGGCATGCGCATGTCGGCCATGAACGCGCCGGAAGTCTGGCGCATTGTGAATCCGGCCGTGAACAACCCGTTCGGGTGGCCGGTGGGCTACGAAATCGAAGGCCACGGCGCGATGTCGCTGATGAGTCCCGACGACTACATGCGCCAGCGCGCCGGCTTTGTCGATCATACGCTCTGGACCACGCCGTACGCGCCGGCTGAGCTGTACGCGAGCGGCGACTATCCCACCAACAGCGTGGCCGGTGATGGCCTCCTGAAGTGGACGTCCGCCAACCGCTCCATCGCCAACACCGACGTGGTCACGTGGCTCACGCTCGGCTTCCATCATGTGCCGCGCCCGGAAGACTGGCCCGTGATGCCGGTGGCCTGGCACAGCTTTGCGATCAAGCCGGTGGGCTTCTTCGGGCGCAGTCCGGCCATAGACATACCGCGCCAACGCTGATCGACATCAGTCCAACGTGTCCGACGCTCGGCCAGCGGGTTCCTGGTCGAGCGTCGGGCGAGCAGAGGGCAGCGTGAGGCGGGGTCGTTGCCTCACGCCTCCGGCCTTGAATGCCTCCCCTTCGACTCGCTCACCGGACAGTTCTTCGCATTGAGCGCGATCTTCTCCCGCATCGCCTCCACAAGGTCCACTCCCACTCTGTCGCACAGTAGCAGTAGTGCGATGCCCACGTCGGTGGCGGCATAACGAGCTTGGGTTGAACTGCGCGGTGCGTCGGGCCGCATCATGATGAAGCATGACCGACACTGTCGGTGCGCGCAAATCATGATGCCGCCGCGCACCGCGGCAGCTCCAACTCACGGTTAAGCGACTTTTCGGCGGGCTCGCGTCGTGACGTGCACTTCGATCCCGGCGTGCCCGAGCATTTCGATGAGCGTGTCGACGCTGAACCGCCCAATCTTGCCGCGTGTGAGGTCGCTCACCCGCGGCTGGCTGACACCGAAAAGACGGGCGGCTTGCGCCTGTGTGAGCTCTCGTGTCTCGATCACCTTGCGAAGGCGGCCCATCAGGTCAGCGCGGACCTTGAGATTCTCAGCCTCCGCGGCAGAAAAGCCGAGGTCGGCGAATACATTACCGACTGTTCGATGAAACTTGGTTGCCATCGTAGTCATCCCCCATGACGTCGAATCAGCGCATACCGACGGCGGGCGATATCGATGTCGCGCTGCGCCATCTTTCGTGTCTTCTTTTCGAATGCATGGAGCACATACACCGCTTCCGCGAACTTCGCCACATAGAGCACCCGAAACTGTCCGCCGGAGCGAACCCGTATTTCATTCACGCCTGGTCCAACTTCGGACATCGGCTTCCAATCTGGCGGCGCCAGCCCCTGCTGAATGCGGTCGAGCGCAAACCCCGCATCTTGGCGTGCATCCTTTGGAAATGCGCGAATATCGACAAGTGCGGATCCGAGCCATGCGACGGGTTTCTCAGCCACGACGCAATATATCCATACTTATATGTCCGCACAAGTCGCCTAACGAGCTTGGGTTGAGCTGCGCGGTGCGTCGGGCCGCATCATGATAAAGCATGGCCGAAACTGTCGGTGCGCGCAAATCATGATGCCGCCGCGCACCGCCTCAGCTCCAACTCACGGTTAAGCATCGGCCACTCAGGGTGCCGGACCCGACGATTGGCCACCAGCCGTTACTAGCCGCCTGAAGCGAGCGACGTCGCGGGCCACCGCGTTCCCAGTATCTGGCGCAAATGCATGACGAGATGATTGACGTAGTCCAGCATGAAGTAGTCCAGCGTCGCGTCGGCCGCGCTCGGCGGCGCGTGTGTCGCGATTTCGTCGAGATTGTGGACGGCGCGTACACGCGTTCGCGCCTCGTCCGGAACGGCTGCCATCACGGTTGCGATGTGCCGATTGTACGCAAGCCAAAGAGCGAGAAGGTCCGCCCAGGCAGCCTGTTGGTATCGCTGGACTGCCACCCACTCCTCCTGCGCATAACCCGCGAAGACGAGCTCGTCCTGCAGCGCGGCACGCACGAAGCGTTGGTGATTGTTGGCGGCCGAATCGACAAGGTGTCCCACAATCTGCTTCGGCGACCACTTCCCCGGGGCCGGTGACCGACTCGCGTCTAGCTCGGTGATCGAGCGCAGCAGCGGCTCGGCGATCACCAGACAAGCCCGCAAACGGCGGGCGCATTTGGGGTCAGATGGCATGTGACTCTGGCTATTGTGTGAACGCTGCAAATCAACCGTAGATCAAGGAACCGAGATCTCTCTCACGTACCACGGCACGCTGGTGACGCTGAGCAACCGTTCACTGCCGTCGAACAGCGCGGTCAGTGCGGCGCCAGTTGCGGCGAACATCAGGTCGGTGACGCGATCAGGCGAGGCCGCACTCCGCAAGACGTCCCCAGCTTGATCGACCCGGTACGTGCGGGTGAACTCTGGATGCTTCGCAGAACGCACCCTGCTCTCGATATGGCTTTTCACTGGCGCCGCACGGCGATACGACAAGCGTAACTCGATTCGCTCGCCGCTCGCAGCCGCGAACTCCCAGTGCTCAGTCGCCTGGCCCGCTTCCTCTCCCAGCCCCGTTGCGGTGCGCTCGACGCGTGCGACGATGGCGGTGACGTACGCGTCGTAGGCGCCGGACCCTTCGGGGGAGAGGCCGCCCACAATGATCGTGTTGGACTCGCCCGCGGCGTTGCGCGCCGGAATCGCCAGCACGACGTATCTCGACGTTCCGGAGCGGATCACGGTCCCGCGGCCATCGAGAACCAGCTGGCGTTCGATCAACACCAGATTCAGGTTGCCGCCGCGATTAGCGGCCGCCGTCGAGGGCGCCACCGTCCAACCCGGAGGGAGAACACGTTGCGCGACAGCGTCGTTCAGCTGAAAACTGAGCGTCGTGCGCGTCTCCGCACTCCACTCTGTCACACTTTGAGCCGTGGCGGAAGGAACCACCGCGAAGGCGAGTAGCAGTGCGGCCGCAGGAGGCCGGAGCTTCAACATGGCAACGGAGAGAAACGACATTTGAGGGTCTCGATGAATTATGTCCGATGCCTAACGAAGAGAGTTCTGCTGCGCGGCGATCATTGAGCACATACCATGATGCTCTCGCACGAGGGCTGAAAGCGCAAGCATTGATGCCTCCGAGCGCCCCGGCAGCAGCAACGCCTAGTTAGCAAGGCGCTTGACGTTATGACGTCATAACGTTAACATTGCACTATGCCTGCGACAAAACGCGCCACCGTATACCTCGATGCGCCACTGCACCGCGCGCTTCGACTGAAGTCCGCCGAAACCGAAGCCAGTATTTCGGAACTCGTGAACACGGCGGTTCGGCACAGCCTGGCCGAAGATGCTGAAGATCTTGCGGCGTTCCATGAGCGCTCGAAAGAACCCCGCGTATCGTTCGAGGCGGTCGTCCGCGATCTGAAGAAGCGTGGCAAGCTATAGCGTCCTACTGACGAAGTCGGCCGCAAAGGAGCTTGAAAGCGTACCGACCAAGGACCGGCAGCGCATCGTCACCAAGATCGGAAGCCTCGCTCACAACCCGCGACCGGTCGGCGTCGAGAAGCTCAGCGGGGATGAGAAGTACCGGATCCGCCAGGGCGACTATCGCATCCTGTACGAGATCGTGGACGCCGAGCTGATCGTGACGGTCGTCCGGATCGGGAACCGCCGTGAGGTCTACCGGCGGTAGGACCGAAGCCCGTTCGCGCTTGCTGATGCGCTTGTTGGACCCCATTACTCCGGATAGAAACCGGCACCGACCAGCCCGGGTATACCATCGAAGTTTACCCGCCGAACGTAGCTCCACTTAAGAGATGGCTTGGTCTGACCTGGCTTGGGCCACATGTAGTCAACCCACCCAGCTTCCTTCTCTTTCAGAAGCTCGACCATGGCTCTTTGTAGGAGCTTTCCGTTCGCGTCCTTTTGGTCGATGGCATTCTTCCCCTCGTTCTGGGGGGAGGGGGGGTTGAGCAGGACATTCCCAGCCATGTCATCGGCGAAGATGTAAATATCCCCCGTGAACCACATGGTCCCTTTCTTCCGGAACTCGGCGAAAGCAGCGGCCCGTCCTTGCTCTTGGATCAAGCCGGCCGCCTTATCCACTAGGGAAGCAATGTGCCTCGCCTTCTCGGATTGCGGGGCATCGCGATCTGCCGTCGCGCGAACTAGAACCACAGCGATCACTGCCGCTGCCATCAGGGGTAACCAAAGCGAACTCTTCATTAGAAAGAAGATTCCTCCTTTAATGCTGAATTGAGACATCGACCCCCGCATCCTCGCGGCGCATGGGGCCTAACGAGCTTGAGTTGAGCTCCGCGGTCCAACGGGTCGCATCCCAATGAAGCATGGCCGAGAATGTCGGCGCGCGCAAATCATGATGCCGCCGCGCACCGCGGCAGCTCCAACTCACGGTTATGCCGCACCCTGCTTCGACGGTCGCCATTCCATCGCCAGCCGACGCCGGGTGCCGGCACATTCGCGGAGATAAAGGTTGATGAGCGTCTGGTAGGCAATGCCGGTGTCGTCCGCGAGTGCCTTGAAGTAGTCGACTGTAAACGTGTCCAGGCGGATGGTCACCGAGCGCTTCAGGCGAGCGGCGTATGGGTTCTTGCGCCCCTTCGAGAAATCATACTGGCGTCTCATGGTTGGCCTTGCGCGTCATACTGGGCGCGCTCAGAACGGGTGGCTTTTCGGGCGGAGATGACGCGAACGACACCGCCGTCCGACCGATAGCAGTGGGCGACAACCAGCATCCGGAGCGGGGCGCTCAAGCCAAGGAGCGCGAAGCGATCCTCATCGCTCGAATGATCGGGATCATCGAGCAAGATGGCCTGCTCGTCGGCAAAGGCCGTTCGGGCCTCATCGAACGAGACGCCGTGCTTGCGAACGTTCTCTCTGGCCTTGGCTAGATCCCACTCGAAGCGGATGTCATCCACGCCTCAAGGTATGTACAACGTACATATCACGCAAGACCACGTCGGTGGCGGCACCAACCCTTGGTTATGCGCTGCGGCGCGACGCACGCCGCGGACGGGGCGGATCCGAGCGAAGCACTTTGCGCAGCGCAGCGTTTACGGCGCGCGCCGTCGGGAACGCATCAGCAACGTCAGGTTCGAGCATGACGATGTTGGTGCCGCTCGCGTAGCGCTTCGCATACTTGCCGCGCACGCCGCCGGTGAAGTCATACTCCGCGCGCACGGTGGCGACCTCCCGAACTCGACTAGGCGTCTTCTTCATAGATGCGCCGCTCGCGGCGGCTGGCAAGGCGAGCGCTGATGAGTCGGATGTCCGATTCGCCACGCTCAGCATGGATCACAACGAGCATACGATGCTGCAACGACTGCCCAACCAGCAAGAATCGCGTTTCATCGTCCGCATGGTCTGGATCAGGAACCGTAATAGAAAGCGGGTCAGCGAACGCCGTGCTCGCTTCATCGAACGAAACCCCGTGTTTCCGTAGATTTGTTGCCGCTTTCCGGGGATCCCAACTGAAGCGCATGCCCATCTGCGGAATCTATCCTGGCTTCCTCGCACGCGCATAACGCCAGCTTCTGCTGCGAGCGGTGATATCATCGCGAGCGCAGCGAGCTTACGCAAGCCGCTTGTCAGCAGCAAGCTCCGTTAGGCGGCCTGCCGTTATGGGACTCTTGGTCCATCGACCCTGGCTCCACCCTGCAGCAGGACCACCTTGGTTGCCTTGCCCGCGTCAACCGTAAACGTGAACCGCAGCTCCGGATCGAAGGCGACGCCAAACGCGTAGTTGCCGAGGTACCGCATCTCATTTGCCGGCTGGCCCTGGGCCTGCGCCATGAGACGGGTGCCATCGAGAAAGAACTTGATCGGCAGCGGCTGCCCACCCGGCAGTTGCAAGGTGTAGTTGCCGACGATCGCGTCGCGATCGGCTGTCAAGAGCGACGGAGCAACCGCCTGCGCGGCCGCGGTTCCCCGGCCGACGGGGGCTACACCATACGCCACGCGGAGAAGATTCTGCGCCAGCGTCTGGGGAGACTCGCCGTCAAAGTTCGTGAATACCACGACGCTCAGGCTGTCGTCTGCGACGTAGGTCGCCGCCGTGGCGAACCCATTAATGCCGCCCGTATGCGAGACCGTCTTGTGGCCGTTGAACATACCCGGCACGAGACCGAAGCCGTAGTTGATCTTGCGCCCGCTGTTGAGCGAGTCGGCGGTCGACATGAGCGTGTACGACGTGGGCGACACCACCATTCCTGCGTCGAGCGCGCGCTGCCACTTCGCGAAGTCGCCCACCGTGGAGCACAACGCGCCGGCGGAGAATGGATGCGACAGATCCAGGAATGGCGCACGCACCGGACCGCTCGGTCCCTTGCTGTACCCGAGCGCGAATGCGGGATCGGACGTCTTCGACCGACAGTACGACGACTGGTGCAGACCGAGCGGCTTGAAGAACTGTGCGTCGAGAAAGTTCGCGTACTTCCGTCCCGACGCCTTTTCGATCACCATGCCGAGCAGCACGTATCCCGTATTGTTATACCGGTATGCCGTGCCGGGAGCGAAGTCGAATGTGTCGGCGGCGACGAACTTGACGATTGCGTCGGGCGACAGTTCGTCGTTCCACGTCTTTGCCCATCCCGGCGACGACGTGTAGCTGTGGATGCCCGATGTGTGATTCAAGAGTTGACGGATCGACACCTTCTTTCCTTGGAGCGGGAACTGCGGCACGTACTTCGAGAGGTCGTCATCCAGCTTCACCCGCCCCTGCTCCACGAGCTTCATGATCGCGGCGGATGTGAACTGCTTCGTGATGGACCCGATCTCGTAGATCGTGGTGGCGGTCGGCGCGCGCCAGACATCCACATTGGCGAGACCGTGGGCGCCATACGCCAGCGTATCGCTCCCGCGAATAACCGCGAACGACGCGCTCGGCGCGTGCGATTCGGCGAGGTATGTGAAGACGAGCGAGTCGGCGCGCGAACGGAATGCGTCGCGCGTGATGGTCGACCGTTGGGCGGTGGCCGACGAGAGGCCGGCGAGTATCGCGAGACCGGCGAGGCAGCAAGAACGAATCATTGATTGCTCCAGGGAGATGACCGAAACGTGCCTTTGTCACCACTTGAGCGCGATCGAGGTGGCCGCGCCAAAGTTGCCGCTTGAACTGTGTCGATACCGCGGCGCCTGTGGGTGTGCGCTTATGCTGCGCCGCCGAGACGGCGAGCGCGCTGATTCAACTTGCATACTGCCGGTGGCAGGCGCCACATCATGACGAGTGCCCGAGCGGCGCCAGCATCAAGCGCGTGTTATGCGACACGTAAGGGTTTGATTCGGCCCATGTCACCTTTGATCGTCTGCGCGGCATCCCAAAGGTCGACCGCGCGCTGCGCGTTCAGCCAGAACTCCGGCGAGTTGCCGAAGAGGCAGGAAAGCCGGAGCGCCATCTCCGGACTCACCGCCCGCCGGGCGCGCAGGAGTTCGTTGATGGACTGGCGGGACACGCCCAGCGCCTCAGCGAGCCCAGCGACCGTCAGCCCATAATCCGGCATGAAGTCCTCGCTCAACATCTCACCCGGATGAGTCGGCCGGCGCTTGAGCTGTCGGGTATTCGGAATGCTCATGTCACACCTCGCTGTCAATGGTAATCGCAGACCTCGACGTCGTACGCATCACCGTCTACGAACCGAAAACAAATGCGCCATTGATCGTTTACCGCAATGGCGTGCTGCCCTTTGCGGTCATCCTTCAGCGCGTCAAGGTGATTGCCCGGGGGCACCTTCAAGTCGCTCAAGGTCGCCGCCAAGTCGACATACTCGAGTTTGCGTGCAGCTCGCCGGGCGACATCGGCGGGGAAGCGGGCCGCCTTGCCGGTCAGGAACAGCTCGCGGGTGCGTTTGTCGGCAAACGTCTTGATCACCGATAAAGAGTAGCGTGTCACGTGACGCGTGTCAATAGCCGCGTCGTGGTCGCAGAACGATCAGGGTTGTGCGGCGTGGCTCTCAACGAGTGCATCGCATTGATGCTCGCACTCCAGACTCGAAGGCGCAACACCATCATGCTGCCGCACGCCACGGCAGCACCAACCCTTGGTTATGCGCTCGCGCGTGATCGCCGTCGCACCGGACGCCGCTCTTGAGCAATACGCTCGGCGAGGTACACCTTGAGCAAGGACTGGTACGGGACATCGCGTTGATTTGCCAACGTCCGAAGCTCATCGAGCAGGCCCTGCGGCAGCCGAAGTGAAATCGTCGCCGTCGACGGGCGGAGGTTGGGAAACGAAACCCGACGCGCCTTGCTCCAGTCGAGATATTCCGTGGTGTCGTGCGTCATCCAGAACTCGCCCGCCTCGTCATGCGAACGAAAGTGCGGAATCGGCTTCAGCTTCTTACGGGGCTTTGGCATAACGGCGACGCTCCTGGCGGCTCATGTCTCGGATCGAAATGACTCGTATTCGCTTGGCCCGGATCGTGAACGCCGCCGTGAGCAGACGGCCGGCGTTTGTCGGACCGTAGATCAAGAACCGGCGTTCAGTCGCAGAATGTTTTGCGTCTTCAAGTAGCACGACCGGTGCGTGGAAGAAGATCTCTTCGGCTTCAGACTGACTGACATCATGGCCGAGCACGTTCTTGGCCGTATTGCCGGCGTCCCACTCAAAGCCCTCAATTCCGCCGAGCAGCGCGTCAACATCGAGCATGAGCGCAGTATACGATGGCCATATACATCCCGCAAGTCCGAGGCACCCCTATGGCGATGCGCATAACGATGATTCTACAGGATGTTAGTTGAACGGTATTCTGCAGGTTGTTATTGCTGCGTTGTTCGGCAGGATTTTATTTCATACCTGCGTGACGATTGCTGCAAGAATCCATCTGCCTAGCTCCAAGGTGCAGCAGTAAGGCTTACCGGCGCAACTCGTTGCGCCAGCTGGTCTTGGCGAACTGGCCGTCGATCACGCGCCCGAGTGATATGCTGTCCGGACCGGTCAGCATATCGTGGGTGGAGTTCGTAGGTTCGCGAGGAGGGAAGGGCGGCCCACCCATAGCGGTTTCGAGCGCGTCCAATGGGCTTCGAACGCCGCGTCCGCCGCGGTTCAGAACGTGCGTGTAGATCATGGTCGTCCGAACATCGCGATGGCCAAGCAGTTCCTGAACAGTGCGAATGTCATATCCCGCCTCAAGGACATGTGTTGCGAATGAATGGCGCAGCGTGTGGCAGGTGACTCTCTTCTCGATGCCGGCCTTGCGCGCCGACAGGGGGACTGCACGCTGGACTACGGTGTCGTGCATATGGTGCCTGACCCACCGGCCACTCGTTGAATCGCGGTAGAATCGCGTCGCTGGAAACACCCACTGCCAGTGAAGGAAGAATGGCGCACCGGGTGATTTCGCATGGAACGCCCCCGGCAACGCGACTGCGCCGCGACCGGCTGCGAGGTCACGCCGATGCAGCTCACGCACCCGTTCAATCTGCGTGCGGAGGGGTTCGCGCAACGTATCGGGCACCATGGTCACACGATCACGGCCACCCTTCCCGTGGCGAATCGACAATTCCCCTCGATCGAGATCGACGTCCTTGACGCGTAGCGACAACGCTTCACCTAGGCGAAGCCCGCCTCCATACAGTACCATGGCCACGAGCCGCGGCGTCCCGGACATAGCGGTCATGAGCCGCGCGACCTCGTGGCGCGAGAGGACGGTCGGCGTCCGATGCGGCCGCTTGGCCCTGATCACTTTGTCTAGCCAGCCCACGGGAGTGTCGAGGACATCCCGATAGAGGAACAGCAACGCGGCCAGGGCCTGGTTCTGGGTCGAGGCGGAGACCTGTCGACGGGTTGCGAGGTCAGATAGGAACGCCGTCACCTCGCGCTCGCCCATCTCGCGGGGATGGGTTCCGCGATGGAATCGCACATACCGGCGCACCCACGAACAGTACGCTTCAACGGTCCGTGGGCTCGAGTGCCGCAGGCGGAGGCGTTCCTCGAGTACGGCGACTAGCCTGCGTGGGGCGGTGGGCATGACAGCATGATGCCGGCCCAGACAGGCGCCGGCATCACCGAATCATTCCACTCCCACTCACAACAATGCGAGGCTTACGAAAGCCCGGTGATTTCGCCCTTCTCGTCGATCGACATCCCCTCGGCGGCAGGCACCTTGGGCAGTCCCGGCATCGTCATGATCGTACCTGCCTTGGCCACCACGAACCCTGCGCCCGCCGAGCCGTAGACTTCCTTGATCGCGATGCGGAATCCCGTTGGCCTGCCGAGTTTTGTCGCGTCATCGGTCAGCGAATACTGGTTCTTGGCGATGCACACTGGCGTCCTGCCCATGCCGTTCGCCTCGAGGTACGCGATCTGCTCCTCTGCGGCTGGTGAATAGTCAGCGCCGTCGCCGCCATACACCTTCGTCACCACGGCGTGGATTTTCTCCTTGATCGGCAGTGCGGCGTCGTACAGCGGCGCGAACTGTTCGCCGCCCGCTTTGAGCATCGTCAGCACTTCGCGGGCGAGCGTCTCGCCGCCGGCGCCGCCTTTGGCGTGCACCTCGCAGAGCACCACGCGCACGCCGAGCTTGGCCGCATGCGCCTCGACCATCTGGAGTTCCTTGTCGGTGTCGGCCGCGAACCGATTGATGGCGACAACGACCGGCACGCCAAACTGCTTCACATTCTTGATGTGATGTTCGAGGTGCGGCAATCCCTTCTCGAGCGCACCGAGGTCCTCGGTCGTGAGCTGCTTCTTGTCGAGACCGCCCTGCATTTTGAGTGACCGGACGGTGGCCACGAGCACGGCCGCCTCGGGGTTGAGCCCGCCGAATCGGCACTTAATGTCGAAGAACTTCTCGGCGCCGAGATCGGAGCCGAAGCCGGCTTCGGTCACCACGACGTCGCCGAGCGCGAGGCCGGTCTTGGTGGCGATGATCGAGTTGCAGCCGTGCGCGATGTTGCCGAACGGGCCGGCGTGGACGATCGCGGGGCCGCCCTCGAGGGTCTGCACGAGGTTGGGGCGAATAGCATCGTTGAGTAGGATCGCCATCGCGCCGACCGCCTTGAGGTCGCGCGCACGCACGGGACGCCGGGCGCCATCCGCCGTGGCGCCAACGACGATGTCGCCGAGTCGCTTCTCGAGGTCAGCGCGGCTCGATGCCAGCGCGACGATGGCCATGACCTCGGAGCCGGGGATAATCACCCAGCGTTCGCTGCGCTCGACACCGTTTGTCCCTCCACCGACACCGACTTTCGCGTGGCGCAGGGCGCGGTCATTCATATCAATCGTACGCGGCCAGGTGACGCGGTCGGTCCCGATGTTGAGCGGGTTGCCCTGAAAAATGGAATTGTCGAGCATCGCGCTGAGCAGCGAGTGCGCGCTGGAGATGGCGTGGAAGTCGCCGGTGAAGTGGAGGTTGATGTCCACCATCGGGATCACCTGCGCATAGCCGCCGCCCGCTGCGCCGCCCTTCACGCCGAATACGGGGCCCAGCGATGGCTCGCGAATGCAGAGCACGGCATTCGTGCCGATCTTGCGCAGGGCCTGCGCCAGGCCGACGCTGACGGTGCTCTTGCCTTCGCCGGCGGGCGTGGGGCTAATGGCGGTGACGAGGACGAGCTTGCCCTTGGGCTTCTGCTGCGAAATGTCGAGGGAGAGCTTCGCCTTGAACTTGCCGTACTGGTCGATGTCATCGGGGCCGAGCCCCAGATCGGCCGCTACGTCCGTGATGAGGCGGGGTGTGACACTTTGTGCGATGGCGATGTCGGACAGCATTAAGGGACGGGAATGGGGAGAGGGAGGGTGCCGGTTCGGCGGAACAGGGGCCGGGAAGGGCGATGGAATGGGACGAACGGCTACAGGCCGAGGCGCTGTGGGTGGGTGTAGACATTCGCTGAACTGCCGCGCAACAGACCGACCAGTGTGATGCCAGCCTCGTCGGCGAATCGGATCGCGAGGCCGGTTGGCCTGGAGACGGCCGCCAGCAACGGTGAGCCGGCGACCGCCACCTTTTGTACGAGTTCGTAGCTCGCGCGACTCGTCACCACGAAGAAACCACTCGCCGGGTTCGTGCCGACACGCGCGAGCGCACCGATGACCTTGTCGAGCGCGTTGTGCCGCCCGACGTCCTCTCTTACTACGCGGAGCTCGCCTGCTGCGCTGGCCCAGGCTGCGGCGTGTACGGCGTGCGTTGCATTATTGACTGGCTGCTGAGCGGCGAGTGCATCGCCGGCGCGGGTGATGGCCGTGGAAGTGAATGTCGCGAGCGAGTCCACGGTGCGCGGCGCGCGGATCGCGTGGTCGATGGCGTCGATGCCACAGAGACCGCAGCCGGTGCGGCCCGCGAGCGCACGCGTGCGAGTGGCCACCCGCGCCTGTGCCTCAGGCGGGAGCTCCATCTGGATCTCCACCCCACGGGCGTGACGGACGACCGCCAGGTTCACGATATCCGTCGCGCGGCCGGTGATTTCCTCCGAAATCGTGAACCCGATCGCGAGGTCCTCCAGATCGGCCGGCGTGCACATCATGACCACGTGCGGCTTACCACCATACACGAATGCGACCGGTACTTCTTCCGCTACCGCCCCGGAATCTGCGCGGGCCGCGGCGCCGTCGATCCGCGTGAATGGGCGCGGCTGCGAGGGAGGAAGGTTGCCGAGGTCGGTCACGCGCGGCGGACGATCATCACGATCACGCTGGCACCGCCGCATCGGCAGCCATCTGCGTGGCCGATCGGCCATTCTGCACGTGCTGCCAGCCGAACCGGCCCTTGATGCAGAGATTGCCGATCGTGATGTCGTTGTCGAGTGGGCTCGTGGCCTTCACGATCTCGCCATCCTGCACGTGCAACGTCAGGGTGCAGCCCACGCCGCAGAACGGGCAGACGGTATCGGTCGAGGTCTGCTTCGACTCATTCCAATTGCCCTCCTGTCGCAGATCCCACTCGCGCTTGCTCATCAGCGCACCCGTGGGGCAGACGGCGATACAGTTGCCGCAATAGACGCAGGCCGACGTGGGGAGATCCACCGCGAACTCAGTCGAGATATGGGCGTGGAATCCGCGTCCGGCGACAGCGATGGCGAAGGTGTTCTGGTGGTCTTCGCCGCACGCCTCGACACACTTGTAGCAGAGAATGCACTTCGCGTAGTCGCGAATGTAGAGGTCGTTGTCGACGAGTACCGGCTGCGCTACGGTCTCGCACGCACCGAACCGCTCTGGTTGCGCGCCATATTCGGTCATCATCTCGGCGAGACCGGGCGCGGTCGACAGGTCCGTGCTCGACGCGAGCATCTCCAGCACGAGCTTGCGCGTCAGATTCACGCGCTCGCTCCGTGTCTGCACCACCATGCCGGGCTCGACCGTGCGCGAGCAGGCCGGCGCCAGCACGCGGGCGCCTTCGACCTCGACCACGCAGACGCGACAGACATTCACGGGCGCAAGCGTTTCGAGCCAGCAGAGCGTCGGGATCTCGATGCCGAGCTTCTGGCAAGCGCCAAGGATCGTCGTGCCTTCAGGCACAGTGACCTGGTGGCCGTCCACGATGAGTTCAATCACCGGCTTCGGGATCGTCGAAGGCCGCGAGAGCTGGACGAGTTGCAGATGGGGGAAGGTCATGCGGGATACAGGTTGAGTCGCTTGATGGCGCTTTCGATCGCGGTATATGCGGTTTGGCCAAGTCCGCAGATCGACCCGTCCTTCATGGCAGTGCCGATCTCTTCAAGCAGGGCGAGCTCCGTTCGCATTCCGCCCAACGGCTTCTTCTTCGAGAGGCGAATCAGCGCTTCCTCCTGGCGGACCGTGCCGACGCGGCAGGGCACGCACTGCCCGCACGACTCGTCGCGGAAGAACTGTGCAATGCGTAGCAGCATGTTCTGGATGTTCACCGACGTATCGAATGCGACGACCACACCCGATCCGAGCGTGACGCCCGCCGCGCGCGTGTCTTCATGTGTGAGCCTGAGCCCCATTTCGTCTGGGCGCACGAACGCACCAGCGGCGCCACCGAGCAGCGCGCACTGCAGCGTGCCGGTGCCGCCGATGCCGCCCGCGAGTGCGATGAGCTCGCCGAGCGTGGTGCCCATCGGGACTTCGTAGACACCAGGCTGCTTCACGTGGCCCGAGAGACAGAAGAGGCGTGTACCGGCGCTCTGGTCGGTGCCGAGTGTCGCCGCGGCCGTGCCGCCTTCGAGAATGATTGGCAGCACATTCGCGAGCGTTTCGACGTTGTTGACGACGGTGGGCTGGTCAAAGAGCCCGTGCTGTACAGGGAAGGGCGGCTTGTTGCGCGGCTCTCCACGTTTGCCTTCGATGCTCTCGAAGATGGCCGTCTCTTCGCCACAGATGTATGCGCCGGCGCCACGACGGACTTCAATGTCGAACGCAAAGTCGCGGCCCATCACGCGCTCGCCGAGCAATCCCGCCGCGCGCGCCTGGTCGATCGCGTGCTGCATGCGTTGCGCGGCGAGCGGATACTCGCCGCGGATGTAGACATATCCGCGCGAGCAACCGGCAGCGTACGCGCCGATCGTCATGGCCTCGACGATCGCGAACGGATCGCCGGTGAGGAGCACGCGGTCCTTAAACGTGCCCGGCTCGGACTCGTCGGCGTTGCAGATGATGTACTTGGGCGTCGCGTGCTGCGTGCGGACGGCCTCCCACTTGCGGCCGGTGGAAAATGCCGCGCCACCACGGCCCAGAAGTTTCGCGGCGTTCAACTCGGCGATGATCCCTTCGGGCCCGAGCGTGAATGCCTTGTCCATTGCTTTGTATCCGTCGGCCTTCTGGTACGCGTCGAGCGACGTGGGATCAACCGAGCCGACCCGCTTCAGCAGTCGTAGCGGACCGATGCCGCCGATCTGTGTGGTCAGCGGGTCCGGTGGCGAATCTGCCGTTGCCGTGGTCCGAGGTGCCGCAGCAAGCACATCGTCCGGGTCCGCGCCACCGCCGAGCAGTCCCATCGCGTAGTCAGCGGTGATCTCACCAGTCGAGAGCTCGACGACCGGTTGACCGGCTTCGATGAGTAGCGCAGCAGGCGCGACATCGCACAGTCCGAGGCAGGGTGACGTGGTCCAGGCGCCATGATGTTCGTTGAGCGTCGCGTGCGCACCCGGTGGCGCGTCACCATGCCCACCCACCGTACCGTGCGGCAGAGGCGGGCTGTGGTGAGCGCGGAGTGAATCGCAGACGGCCTTCGCGCCCTTCGCGCGGCAGGCAATGTCGTCGCACACGTGCAGTACGCGCCGCGGCCGCGGTCGCGTCGAGAGCATCATGTAGAACGTCGCGACACCCCAGGCTTCGGCGGGTGGAACGGTCAGTCGCTCGCACACATAGTTGAAGCCGCCTTCGCTGATCCACCCCATCCGTTCCTGGAGCCCCTGGAGTGCGGGGAGGAGGAGATGGCGCCGGTCACGCTGTTCCTTGCCACCGTATGCGACGTGCGTGTCACGCACGGTACGCGTGGTGCCGCCGTCCCACGACGCACGAGGGGCACCGAGTCGCGCGTCAACGGCTGCGCGTTCGTCCGGCGTCGGTGTGGCGGATGAGAGCTTGATGTCCACGAGCTATCTCACCGCCGCCAGCGTGGCCGTGTTGACCAACTCGACGCTCACGGCGCACGCCTTGAATTCGGCGGTTCCTGATTTGGGATCCGAGGCATCGATGGTGAGGACGTTCGTCATCGCTTCATCCGGATAGTGCAGCGTCATGAACACCACCCCCGGGCGGAGCGAGCGATCCACCCGTGCTGGCACGACCAGCGTGCCACGGCGCGAGGTCACGCGTACCGTGTCGCTGCTGTGGATGCCGAGTCGCGTGGCATCCTCCGGCGACAGATCGAGCGTTTCGCCGCGGAAGAGCGGCGACTGATAGTTCGCGGTCTGCACGCCGGTGTTGTACGAGTCCAGATGCCGGCCGGTGGTAAGCGTGAACGGATACTGCGCGTCTGGTTTCTCCACCGGTCCTTCGTGCCGCACCACCGTGAACGGCGCCGCCATCCCACGCTCGGCACCCTGCTTCCAGAGCCGGTCGTGCAGGAAGGTCGCGCCGGGGTGATTCTCGTCGGGGCAGGGCCACTGCAAGCCCTGGTGCTCATCGAGGCGCGCGTAGCTCATTCCGCCGGCAAAGTGCGGCGCGACGGCGCGGAATTCGTTCCACACCGTTTCGGCGTCGGTGACGTTCAACTCCTTGCCGAGGCGCCTGGCGATCTCGTTCATGATCCAGAGTTCGTCCTTCGCGCCGGCGGGCGGCTCAACGACCTTGCGGCAACGCTGGACGCGGCGCTCGCTGTTGGTCACCGTGCCGTCCGATTCGCACCAGCTCGCGGCCGCGGGCAGCAGCACATGCGCCATCTCGGCTGTTTTGGTCATGCAGATCTCCTGCACCACGAGGTGGTCGAGTCCCTCGAGCACCTGCGTCACGTGGTGTGCGTCGGCGTCCGACTGCGCGGGATTCTCGCCGATCACGTAGAGTGCCGTGAGCTCTTTGCAGTCCATCGCCCGGATCATCTCGGTGAGGTTCAGTCCGATGTTGGGCTGCAGCGCGACGCCCCAATGCTTCTCGAAACGCTCGCGCACGGCGGGGTCGAGAATATCCTGGAAACCGGGGAGCTTGTTGGGGATGGCGCCCATGTCGCCGCCCCCCTGCACGTTGTTCTGGCCGCGGAGCGGATTGAGCCCGCAGCCCCAGCGCCCCACGTGGCCCGTGAGGATGCCGAGGTTGATCAGCGCGAGGACGTTGTCGGCGGCATCGTGGTGCTCGGTGATGCCGAGGGTCCAGCAGATCATCGCCTTGTCGGACGTAGCGTAGGTGTGCGCGCACTCGCGAATGACGTCCGCCGGGATTCCGGTTAGCTCTTCGCCGCGCTCGAGCGTGTACGATTCGACGCTCGCCGTGTACGTCTCGAAGCCTTCGCAGGCGTTGGCGACGAACGCCTTGTCGTAGAGGCCGGCGTGGATGATCTCGCGCGCCATCGTGTTCGAGAGGGCGATGTCGCTGCCGATGTGATTTCCCATCCAGACATCGGCCCACTGGGCAGACTCCGTCCTGCGCGGGTCAATGACATAGAGCCGCGCGCCGTTCCGCACCCCCTTGAGGAGGTGGTGGAACCAGATCGGGTGTGCGGCGCGCGCGTTCGAGCCCCAGAGGAGGATGACATCGGTGTCCTCGACCTCGGCGTACGAACTCGTGCCGCCTCCCGCACCAAAAACCGTCGCCAGACCGACGACGCTAGGTGCGTGTCACGTTCGATTACAACTGTCGATGTTGTGCGTGCCGAACACGGTCCGGGCGAGCTTCTGCGCAGCGAAGTTCACTTCGTTTGTGGACTTCGAGCAGGAGAAAATCCCTAGTGCATTCGGCCCGCGGGTCGCGATGTTGCGGCGGAATCCCTCGGCCGCGGCGTCAAGGGCAACATCCCACGACGTCGGGGTGAGGACGCCGTTTACGCGGACCATCGGCTCGGTGATTCGAACGTATTCCCGTTTCTTGTTGCGACGGACGGTGTTGCCAGCCTGCACCCGGATCCCCCTCTCGCTGAATGGCGTTCGCTACCATAGAGAGATTGGCGTCCGGGACAGGATTCTTCAAGGCATTCGGGCCATCCGGGCCATCCGGGCCATCCGATTGTTTCCGGCCCCTACTCGGACCTCGGGTCCGGTCCGGGACTAACTCCGCGATGCCACCAAGGCCGCGACCTCGCGCACCTTGGCATCCACGATCGGAGCCTGCGGCAGCACATCTCGCACCACATCGGTTGTCTTGAGGCCGTTGCCAGTAATGCAGATGACGACTTCGTCGTCCGCTGTGAGCCGGCCCTGCTTCGCCAGCTTGAGCGCCGCGCCGAGCGTTGCGCCGCCGGCCGTCTCGGTGAAGACGCCCGTCGTTTCGGCGAGCAGGCGGATGGCCGAGACGATCTCTTCATCCGATACGTGGGCGCCCCATCCGCCGCTCTCCACCATCGCGCGTGCGGCGAACGGGCCGTCGGCAGGGTTGCCGATCGCGATAGACCGTGCGATCGTGTTCGGAATTTCAGGCACGAGCCTCACGCCTCCGCTCTCGACGAGTCGCACGATCGGCGCGCAGCCGCTGGCCTGCGCCCCATAGAGCCGTGGCGATGGACCGCTCACCAATCCGGCCGCCTGGAACTCGCCAAATCCCTTCCCGAGTTTCGTGAGCAGCGACCCACCAGCCATCGGCGCGACGACTGCCGTTGGCAGGCGCCAACCGAGCTGTTCCGCGATCTCGAATGCCATCGTCTTCGAGCCTTCGCCGTAGTAGCCCCGCAAGTTCACGTTCACGATGCCCCAGCCAAACCGATCGGCGAGCTGTGCGCAGAGACGGTTCACGTCGTCGTAGTGGCCACGCACGCGCACAAGATTCGCGCCAAACACTGCGGTATTGATGACCTTGGCCGGCTCGAGATCCTCGGGAATGAAGATCCAGGCCGGGAGTCCCGCGCGTGCCGCGTGCGCGGCAACGGCGTTGGCGAGATTACCAGTGCTCGCGCAGCCGATCACGCTGAGGCCGAGCGCGTGGGCCGCGTTGATCGCCGTGGTGACGACACGATCCTTGAACGACAGCGAGGGCTGTGCGACGGCGTCGTTTTTCACCCACAGACGCGCGACGCCGAGGTGTGCGGCGAGCCGAGGCGCCTCGATGAGCGGCGTGAAGCCCGTTTCCTTCGAATAAACGGGCTCGCCGATGAACGGCAGCCATTCGCGATACCGCCAGAGGTTCGGCGCCCGCCGCGCGATATCTTCGCGGTCGGGGAGTACGCGGTCCTTCGGGTACGTCGGTTCGAGCGGGCCGAGGCATTCGCCGCAAATCGCGTTTGCCTCGGCGGGGTACTCGGTGCCGCACAGCTTGCAGTGCTGGGGCAAAACCTCAAGCGAAGCGATCGATGTCGTGATGGTCATGGTATCGTTGGTGATGGAGGCGGGCGATCGGTGCGGGGCGTGTTGGCGGCCGTTGCCCACCCCGCTGGCCCGTCTAGTATTTGGGCTGCGTCGGATCGACTTCGTCGATCCAGCGGTGAATCCCGCCGGCGAGGTTCCACACACGCGTGAAGCCGGCCGCCTGCAGCTGCTGCACGGCCTTCGCGCTTCGAGCGCCAGTGCGGCATGCCAACACCAGGTCGCGATCTCGTGGGAGTGCCGCGATCTGTGCCGCGAGTAGTCCGAGCGGCACCGCAGTCACTTTCGGGTATTGGGCGATCTCGAGTTCGTGGGGCTCACGCACATCGATGATGTCGATCTCGCCCTTGGCGAGACGCGCGGCGGCGTCGATCGGCGTGATTTCCGGAATATTGAAACTCACTTTCGGGTCTCCTCCCACATGCGGCGATCCGCAGAACTGTTCGTAGTCAATCAACGTGGTCAGCGTGCGCGTGCCGCACGCCGGGCAGTTGGGATCCTTGCGCACCTTGACGGTTCGGAACGTCGCGCCGAGCGTGTCGATGAGCAGAAGGCGGCCGGCGAGTGACTCGCCGATGCCGAGGATGAGCTTGATCGTTTCCGTGGCCTGCAGCGTGCCGACGAGTCCCGGCAACACGCCCAGCACGCCCCCTTCAGCGCAGCTCGGTACGAGGCCCGGCGGGGGCGGTTCGGGGTAGAGGCAGCGATAGCACGGGCCATCTTTCGTGGCGAACACCGAGGACTGGCCTTCGAAACGATAGATGCTGCCGTACACGTTCGGAATGCCGAGTAGCACGCAGGCATCATTCACGAGATACCGTGTCGGGAAGTTGTCGGTACCGTCCACGACGATGTCATAATCCTTGAAGATCCCGAGCGCATTCTCCGACGTGAGCGGCACGTCGTACGTCGTGAGTTCGACATGCGGGTTCACTTCGGCAATGCGCTTGCGGGCAGACACGAGCTTCGACGTACCCACATCGCTCGTGCCGTGGAGCACCTGGCGTTGCAGGTTCGTCACGTCCACGATGTCGAAGTCCACGAGGCCGATGTGGCCGACACCGGCGGCGGAGAGGTAGAGCGCGAGCGGTGAGCCGAGTCCGCCGGCGCCGATGAGCAGCACGCGCGCGGCCTTCAGCTTACGCTGGCCCTCCACGCCCACGTCCGGCAGGATCAGGTGCCTGCTGTAGCGCAGAATCTCTTCGTGCGTGAGTGCCGGAAGGTCGCGCGGCGGTTGTTGCGAGTGTGTCACCATCGGTCAGCCACCTGCGATCGCTGGAACGACCGTCAGTTCGTCGCCATCGTTTACCGTCGCGGCGAACCCACCGTGAAACCGGATGTCTTCGTCGTTCAGGTAGAAGGTCACGTACGGATAGGGCTCGCCGCTGGCGTCGCGAAGGCGGGGCTCGAGTGCCGGGTAGCGTGCGGACACATCGGCAACAAGTTCGCCGACAGTGGCGCCGGTCACCTCGAGCTGCTTGGCATCGGCCAGCTTGGCGAGAATGGCGGGGAGGAACAGTGTGGCGGGCATGATGGTCTCGATTGAAAAGAAGTGGTGTTAGGTCGTGTGTAGGAGCGGACGGGTCGGTGCGCCAACGGGCACCGCGATGTCGGCGAGTGGATCGGAATCGGTGTGCCATCCGCTCGCATCGGCGGCGTAGCAATGCCGCTCGGCCGGGAAGGCGCCGCCGCGGACCTGCGCGGCATATTCGCCAAACGCCTGCGTCACCACGGCGTCGAGCGATGCTAGGCGCGACACGAACCGCGGCGTGATGTCGCCAACGAAGTTGCCGAGCAGGTCGTGCGAGATGACCAGCTGTCCGTCCACGTCGGGGCCCGCGCCGATGCCGTACACCGGGATCGAGAGCTGGGCCCTGATGAGCGCGGCGCTTTCGGGCGGAACCGCTTCGAGGAGAATTGCGAATGCGCCGGCCGCCTCGAGTGCGCGCGCATCTTCGGCAATGCGCTCGGCGGCTGCGCGCGTCTTCCCCTGCACCCGGTAGCCGCCCTGCTGGCCGAGCGATTGCGGCGTGAGCCCGAGGTGGCCCATCACGGCGATGCCGGCGTCCGCGATGGCGCGCACACGATCGGCGACGCGGGCGCCACCTTCGAGTTTCACGGCGTCGCAGCCCGCGGTGAGAAAGGCGCCCGCATTGCGGATCGCCTCTTCGTTCGACACCTGGTACGAGAGAAACGGCAGGTCGCCGATCACGAGCGCCCGCTGGGCTCCGCGCGCCACGGCCTTCGCGAAGATGAGCATTTCGTTCATGCCAACGCCGAGCGTGTTCGGGAGTCCGAGCACCGTCATGGCGGCGGAATCGCCAACGAGGATGACGTCGACTCCGGCGCGATCGGCGAACACTGCCGTCGGGTAGTCGTACGCCGTCACGCAGACCGCCTTCTCCCCGCGCTGCTTGAGACCGCGCAGTGTCACGACGCTGACCTTCTTCCTGGCGCCGTCCTTCGTGTGCAAGCGCACGTTCTGTTCACGCATCGCAATGTCCTCAAACGCAAAAAGGCCATTTCCCGGGATCTTCGATGGGAAACGGCCGCCTTAAACAAAATCGCCGGGGCAGAAAAGAGCGCCGCCCGGCGGTCGCGTTTTTAGCATTTATTTTACGTGGCTGCAATAGGCGGCAAATGACCACGACTTCAATTGTGACGGACATTACCTGGTGAGCGCCCGTGTTGTCAAGGCGGAGTCGACACGCCGATGCACCCGATTCGCTCGCTGGGGCTGCCCCGACCAAAGCGGCTACGTGCCGGACTGCCCCTCTCGGCCGCGCGCGTTCACACGTTCGACACTCACGACGGCTCCGCCGCGGACGAACAGTGCCTCATCGAAATTGTTCACCGTCGGGCAGACATGCTTCGGCGTGAGTAATAGTTGCGTGCCAATCGGTGGGAGCGGCGATCCTGCCGGTACATCAATCGGGAGATGCTCTTCGCTTGGTCGCGCAGGGTTCCACTCTGGATGACCGACCACCGCACAGGTCGGCACGCCGGCGTCGGCCGCGACCGACTTGTGGCCCGCATCGCAGGTGAATCGCGTGGACGTGGGGTGGCTGACGACCGTGGCGAGCACATGCACCGCCTCAGACAGTCCCCACGAGGGCGGGAGCTGCGCGAGGCTGGTCGTGTCGTTGTAGACGACCGTGCCGGGTGAGATCTGCACATCGGTCGGCCAGGCGGCGAATCCTGCGTACGTCGCGGCGGATGACGTGGCCGGGGTGCCCGCCACGATGACCTCGGGGACGGCGATGCCGCGCTCCGTGAGTGCACGCACCAACATCCCGAGTGCGTCGTAGCCCTCGTGTGCGGCGTGGGCGCGCGCGGCGAGGTCGTCGAACGAATGCATATGTCCGTCGTACCAGTGCAGGCCGCGAAGGGTGCAACCCACCGCCGCGATCGCATGGGCGAGCGTGGTGAGGCGCGCGACGTCCGGCGTGCCACCAGTTCGGTTCATGCCAGAGTTGAGGTCCACGAACAGGCCGAGCCCAGACCCGCGCCAGCTCTCGAGGTGGGCTTCAGTCTCGATGAGCGCGGTGATGCGCGCGGCGGGATGCGCTGTGGCGAGTTCGCGGATTCGCGCGGCGTTCGCACCGACGTGGGGGAACGATACCAGCACGTCGCGCGCCCCGATGTCGAGCAGCGCCTTGAGTTCCAGCGTTGTGGCGCACTTGAAGCGCGTGAGGCCGGCGTCACACATCATCTGCATGACGGATCCGACTTTGGCCGTCTTCACGTGAGGCCGCCAGCGTCGCGCGTCACCGCCGAGTTGTGCGACGATCGCATGGACGTTTGCGGTCACACGATCGGGGTCGATCAGCAGCGCCGGCGTTCTGACTCCGGCAAAGAGTTCAGTGACGCGATATCCCTCGAACGTGAAGGTCGTGGTCACGTACATGTCTGGCTCCAAAAGGCGGTCTCGAATCGTGGCGACTCGCGGTCGTGAACCGTGGTGACTCGCGCTCTTGAACGCTAGCGTGATGCGCTGCATATACAACGAGCAGATCCATCCGTACGGCCTCTCACCCTCCGGGGATTCGGTATGACATTGCCTGCTACGCAGCGCTTCGTTCGGACCGCATTGTTCCTGGCCTTCAGTGTCGCCTCCGGTGCGGGCGCGCAGGGGACCGCCGCCGACTATACGCGCGCCGAAACGCTTCGCCAGCGACTCGACGGATTGGTCGTGGATGCCGCCGAGCCGGCCAACTGGATTGGCGCCACGAGCCGCTTCTGGTACCGGAAGTCGGTCAAGGGTGGCAACGCGTTCGTGCTCGTAGACGCCGCGACGCTGCAGAAGAAACCCGCCTTCGATCACGCCGCCGTGGCCGCCTCGCTCGCCTCCGGCCTTAGCCGCGCGGTGACACCGACAAACCTTCCGTTCAGCACCGTGGCGTTCAGTGCGGACGGCGCGAGTTTTGAGGCGACGGTGGATACCGAGCGGTGGACCTGCTCGGTGGCCGAATCGCGCTGCGCGCGCGCACCGGCGCTTGGCGGACGCGGTGGTCGCGGGTTGGGCGGTGGCCGTCTGTTCGGTGGCGGACTGTACGGTGATCCGCCGCCGCCGAACACCGCACCGCGCACCTCGCCTGATCGGAAGTGGGAGGCGGTCGTGCTGAACCACAATGTGTTCGTCTCCGCGTCGGGCACGCGCGACCTGATCCGCCTCTCCACCGATGGCAGCGAGGCAGACGCGTACGACATCCGTTCGTTCTCGTGGTCGCCGGACTCGCGAAAACTCGCCGCGTACCGCATCCGGTCGGGATTCAGGCGCGAGGTGCACTACGTGCAATCGAGTCCCGAGGATCAGATCCAGCCGAAAGACGTGAAGCGGCTCTACAGCAAGCCCGGCGACGTGCTCGACATCGAACAGCCGGTGATCTTTGACATCGCGGCGCGGAAGCAGGTGGTCGTATCGAATGCGCTCTTTCCGAACGCGTACACCATGTCGGCGTTGGCGTGGCGCGCCGATGGCCGGTCCGTGACTTTCGAGTACAACCAGCGTGGCCATCAGGTCTTTCGCCTGATCGAGGTCAACGCGAACACCGGCGCCGCGCGCGCCATCGTGAACGAACAGACACCGGACCACTCCTTCTTTGAGTATTCGGCCAAGCTCTTCCGCTTCGACCTCGGCGACGGCGCCGAGACCGTCTGGATGTCGGAGCGCGACGGGTGGAATCACCTCTACCTGTACGACGGCGCGACGGGTCAGGTAAAGAATCAGGTGACGCGCGGCAACTGGCTCGTGCGCGGCGTGGACCGCGTGGACAGCACGGCACGCCAGGTCTGGTTCCGCGCGAGTGGGATGTACGCAGGCAAGGACCCGTATTTCATCCACTCGTATCGGATCAATCTCGACGGCACGGGCCTCACGACTTTCACCGAGGCCGACGCCAATCACACCGTGCGGTTCTCGGCAGATAACCAGTACTACGTCGACACGTACTCTCGCGTGGACCTGCCGCCGGTGAGTGAACTGCGTCGCACAAGCGACCAGGCGCTGCTGCTCGCGCTCGAGAAGGGTGACGCGACCGCGCTGCTCGCGACCGGGTGGAAGCCGCCAGAGGCGTTCGTCGGCAAGGGGCGCGACGGCAGGACCGACATCTACGGTGTGATCGTGCGCCCCACGAACTTCGACGCCAAAAGGAAGTATCCGGTGATCGAATACATCTACGCCGGACCGCACGACTCATTCGTCCCCAAGAACTGGGGTGTGCAGTTCGGCATGCAGGCGCAGGCCGAGCTCGGGTTCATTGTGTCGCAGGTCGACGGCATGGGCACATCGAACCGGTCGAAAGCGTTTCACGACGTGGCGTGGCGAAATATCGGCGACGCCGGATTCCCTGACCGGATTCTCTGGCACAAGGCGATCGCCACGAAGTATCCGTGGTACGACGTATCCCGGGTTGGCATCTACGGTGGCTCAGCCGGCGGGCAGAACGCGATGGGTGCGCTGCTCTTCCATCCGGAGTTCTACAAGGCGGCGGTGAGCTTCGCGGGCTGCCACGATAACCGGATGGACAAGATCTGGTGGAACGAGCAGTGGATGGGCTGGCCGATCGGGGCGCAGTACGACTCGTCCTCCAACGTCGTCAACGCCGCCAAGCTGCAGGGCAAGCTGCTGCTCCTCGTCGGTGAACTCGATGAGAACGTGGATCCGTCATCCACGCTCCAGGTCGCGAACGCGCTGATCAAGGCGAACAAGAGCTTCGACTTCTTCATCTTCCCGGGCGGCGATCACGCGGCGGGCCGGCGTGGCGTGCTGCAGCCGTATGGCGATGGCAAGCAGTGGGATTACTTCGTGCACCACCTGATTGGCGCGGAGCCGCCGAACAGAAACGGGCTGGCGTCGGCGCCAAAGCCGTAAAGCAGGCGCTACGCCGCCTTACCCGTTGCCCTTCACGCGTTACGGGGCTTTGATCCGCGTGTAGTTCGCCTCGATCTTCCGCACGTAGCCAAGGGTCTCGCGGTATCGCCACCGCGGGACTTCGGGCGCGATCGCTTCGATGCTGGTCCAGCGCGCCGGTTCGAGTTGCTTGGCGATCGCGGCAGCGTGCGCCCTGGCGATGTTGCCCTCGCCGGCGTTGTAGCTCCCGAACATGAATCGCAGGCGCTCTGAGTCGGGCACCGTGGGTAGCCAGAGCTTCCAGAGGTGGCGATTGTGCATGATCCCCGCGGCAATGTTCCACTCGGGGTTGTCGATACGGTCAAACTCGGGTCGGACCGTCTGGATTGCCGCGAAGGTGGACGGCATCAACTGCATGAGTCCGCGTGCACCCACCCAGCTGGTCGCCGTCGAGTCGAGATTGCTCTCGGCCATCGCCTGCGCCTTGAACTGGCGCCAGTCGAATCCGATGCCGAAATAGCGCTTGGCGTACTTCTTGAACATCGGGTCGTACCGCTCGGCGCGGCGCGCATTCTCGCGAGCAGCGGTGGCCTTGGCGAGTGGGCCGGTGGAGCGCTCGGGGGCGGGGGTCTGCGCGGCGGCCTGCTGTGGAACTTGACCGCAGATCACGCAGAACATGCAGACCAGCGAACGCAACGTCACGACGACACGCAGTGAACCGGGCAGGGCGGTGGTCAATTCAGCGCATTGCCGATGATCAGCGCGATGGAGATGAAGAGCGCGCCGATAAAGATGGCCACCGCGACATTGCCCTTCTTGAGCTCCTCCGCAAAGTCCACCTTGGGCGTGAGTATGTCGAAGACGCGGTACGCAAACCACATCAGCACCACGCCGAGGATGGCGTAGCCGAAGTTGAGGCCGATGACGGACAGTTCCATGATCTCCTCTGGAGTTATTGGGCGACCTGCGGTTTGGCGAGGCCGTAAAAGATGCCGTTGAACAGGAACTTGAACGTACCGTGGGGCTGTGCGCGCTGGAGGATCTCGGGGCCGAGCAGCAGCACGTTACCCTTGCCGACTTTCGCGCTCACCGCCGCGGCGCCGCCCTCGAGCACTTCCTGGCCCCAGGCCCATCCGCTGCGGAGCGGTGTTTTGCTGTCGTACCACGCCACCTTCTTCACGCCCGCCGCGGCGGCACCGGCGCCGAGCTTGAACACCGGGCTCTCGTCAAAGAACAGGTCGGTCTGTTCGGTCATACCGAACGCCATCGGGTCGCTCACATCGACCGTTGTGCGCATCACAGAGCCGGGCACGTAGAACTTCGTTTGCGGCATTGGCACGCCATTCTCGGCGAGCTGACTCTCCACCGGCAGCTGGAGGAAAGCGGCGAGGTTCGTCGCCGACGAGCCGATCGCGATCGCCGTGCCGCCACCCTCGATGAAGGTCTTCACCTGCGGGAGCGTCTTCGCCACCGTCATCGCGCCGAACTGGTCCTGGTATTCGGAGGGGAGACCGGCCGGCGCCTCGGCGGGGGCGCCGCCACGTCCGCCGCGTCCACCACCCGCGCCGGGAATCGCGCCAGTCACGAAGATCAACACGTCGTATTTCGCGTTGAGATTTCCCGCGTCGAGCTGCGGCGCGT
The DNA here is from genome assembly GCA_014192065.1 of Gemmatimonadota bacterium. Lineage (GTDB taxonomy): Bacteria > Gemmatimonadota > Gemmatimonadetes > Gemmatimonadales > Gemmatimonadaceae > Fen-1231. Next base: position 170,488 of record BJHH01000001.1, read on the forward strand.
ACACGCGCTCGAATGGGAACTCGAACTGTTCCATGATCCAGCGGGTCCAGCCGCTCGGCATCGAACCGCCGTAGTTGTCCCAAAGACCGATGCGCAGCGCCTTCATGCGCGAGGCGTTTGTGGGCACGGCCGCGCGCGTGCCTTCAAAGCTGATGCCGAGCTCGGCCGAAATCTTATCGAGCTGCGCGCGAGTACTCGCCTTGGGTTTTACGTAGAACGAGCCGGCGGGATAGAGGGTGCCGCCGACCGTCATCGGGGTACCCAGTCGGTGCACTTCCTCACCCGCCTTGATCAGGCGGTTGAGCGCCGTGAACGAGTTGTTGGTCGCCGCGCTCGTCACGTAGCCGCTGGTTCCGCCAGCGACCGCCACGGTGCCGGCCGTCGGCGACACGTTCCAGTCGTTCACTCGTTCGAATGGTCCGGTAAATCCGTCGAGAATGCGATCGAACTGCACCCCCATCTGGAAGGCCAGCGTCCAGCCCGCGATGTCGTATGGAGGCGTCGGCGGTCCGCCGGGAATCGGAAACACGTCAGGATGCGACTGCGGTTCGAACATATCGATCACGTGCGGGCGGAACGACTGGTCGGTCTTTACGACGAACGATCCTTTTGGATACGGCTTGCCCGCGACAGTGAAGTCGGCGGTGGCGCGCTGTACCGTAATGCCCGTCTCGCGGAGCGAGTTGATGAACTTCACGACAGTGGGGAAGTCGTGTTGGTTGCTCGGCATGATGAACCCGCGCGGATCGCGCAGCTCCGGCTGGTGGAGCGTGCTCCACGCCGCGTTGTCAGCGTCGGCGATCGCTTCTCCGCCGCGTCCACCACCACGGCCTGCGCTCATCGCGGCCCCCGCCGCGGTGACCCGACGATAGTTCGGCGTCCATGTGTCGCGATTGCCACGCTCAATGCTGTGCCGGCCCATCGAGTAGATGTTGTACAGCAGGTTCTCCCGCATGCGCGACGCGTAGTCGAGCACCCCGCGGTCGAGCGCGACGGAATAGTCGATCGATTGCCGGAAGTGCCACGCACCAGGCGGGACGGGATAGGCGAGGTCGGCGCTGGGGACCTGCCGTTGCGCCACAAACGGCACGCGCGTCGGTGTTGGGCTCCCGATCATCTCGGTGAGCATCGCGATGATGTTGTGAAAGGTGGCCGTGTTGCGGATGCCGCCGTTCCACCAGCCGTCGTATGGGCCGCCGGTGCGCATCGTCGCGCCGGGCTTCTCCTCCACGGCGAGGCGCGTGTGCATCGCTGCGCCGAGCGACTGCAGGCCGAGAATGATCATCGGGTCGAGATTCGGGTTGTAGGGATCGCGTAGCGGCGGCGAATAGACGATTGTGCCCGCCGGGCCGCTTTGGTGGTGATTGTACAGAATCTGCGGGAACCATTCGTGGTACAACACGCGATTGATGTTTTCGGTCTCGGCTTGTGTCGAGGTGAAGAACTCACGGTTGTTGTCGTGCCCGATGTACTTCTGGTAGAGCCGTGGCAGGTTGGCCATCGACCGTTTCTCGGGTACCGGCTCGCGCATGTACCAGTCGGCAACGAGGTCGTTGCCGTCGGGGTTCGCGTGCACGAAGAGTGTCACGCAATCGTTGAGGAACCGTAGCGTCTCGTCGTCCGTGCGGCTCACCATCTGAAAGACCATCTCGCCGAGTTGTTGCGCACCGAGGACTTCGGTGGCGTGGAGTCCGCCGTCAATCCAGACCACGGCCTTGCCTTCCTTCGCCAGCGCACGGGCCTGATCGTCCGGGAGATTCTCGGCGAGCGCCATGCGGCGCGAGATCTCTTTGAGCCGCGTGATGTTCTTCCAGTTCTCGGGCGACGTCACGATCGCCATGTAGTGCGGGCGGCCCTCGGCGGTCTTGCCGATCTCCACGACGTGGATGCGATCGGATTCGCGCTCGAGTTTCTGCCAATACGTGGAGATCTGCTTGTAATTGGCGAGGAAGTAGTCGTCGCCGAAGTGGTTGCCGAACTCTTGCTTCGGCGTGGTGATCGCGCGCTGGGCCTCTGCCGCTGAGGTCGACAGCGCGGCGGCGAGGGCGAAGGCAGTCGCGAAGGCGACGGATCGGGTGCGGGCGGTCATGGTGGAGCTCCGTAGTGGGGCCATCTTACCGCGAAGTTACGTCGCGAGCGGTCGCGTCCGCGACCCCTGGCGCGGTGGCGCCATACGCGCCCCCGGCGCACCATTCCGGTGTCTTCAACCGCATAACCCAGAGACATTCAGGTGACATCGCCGATTGCCAGCCGCCTCGTCTTCTTCAACCCCTCGGCTGGCTCCGCGTGGATCGCCGAGCGCACGATGCGGGCGGTGGAGCTGCTCGCGGCCGTCCCCGGCACGCACATATTCGGTACCGTGCCGGGCTCGATTGCGGAACAGGTCCGGACGCATCTCACGCCAGCCGTCACGCGGGTCTATGCCATTGGTGGCGACGGCACCGTGGGTGATGTCGCGACGGCACTCGTCGGCACGAAGGTCGCCCTCGGCATTGTGCCGTGCGGTACCACCAACGTCCTGGCTCGTGAATACGGCATCTCGCTCTGGACGAAGGATGCCGTGCGCCAGCTCGAGGCGAGCACCACGACTCGGCGCCTGTGCACTTGGAAAGTCGGCGAACATACGGCGGTGCTTGGCGGAGGTGTTGGCTGGGACGCGCGTGTGATGTGGAAGTCGCCGACGGCGATGAAGCGGCGGCTGGGCCGCACCGGTATCGCCTTGATCGGACTCCGCGAAATCGTGACATACGAATTCCCGACACTCGTTGTGCGCGGCACGGACGAAAACGGCAACGACGTCACGATGGGTGGCACGTCGGTGATCCTCGCACTCGTGAAGCGGTGGGCCGGGGGCAATACCGGAATCCCGTTGGCCGATCCATCCGATGACCTCATCGATGTCGTGGTGCTCGAGTCGAGTTCGCGACTCCACCTCGCGGCCTTCTGGGCCCTGATGACGCTGCCCGGTGGGCGCCCGCTCTCGCTTCCCGGCGTGCGGTACGTGCAGCTCAAGCGCGTGCGGGTCGAAAGCGAGGCTGGGCGCGAGGTCGAGGCGCACATCAATGGCGAAGGGGTCGCTTGGACGCCGCTCGCGTTCGAGCCGAACGGCTATGTGAACATGCTCGTGCCTTAAACGACAACGCGCCGTGACCTCAGCAGCAGGTCGCGGCGCGTTGTTGGTCGAGCATCCTGCGTTGGTCTACCGGAAGCCGCCTGCCGCCGCGCGAATACGCTCGAGCCGTTCGGGCGTGCCCTGGAAGAGGCCTTCTGGATACTTCCGGTACCGGATCATGTCGGCGTAGATCGGGCCTTGGTCGTAGTGGTTGAGGCTCATGCCGGCCAGGAACTGCAGACGCAGGTTCTTGTCGCTGTTGATCTGCGCGTCGGCCATCCACGGCGCGAGCGCCGGCGCCTGTGCGGCGAATGTCGTGAAGAGGTCGGTCGCGGAATAGAATCCAATTTCCGAAAGCGACTGTCTGACCGCTGCGTACTCGGGGCGCAGCAGGCGCTCTTCGATCTCATCGATATTGATCGGCCCTTCGTTCTTCTGGCCGAGTAGCACAACGTCGTATCCGCCGCCCTGGTACTCGTTGCCGAACACCATGCCGTTGGGGAACACGGAGAGGAAGGTGGCGACTTCGCTCTTCACCGCGGCGAGGTTGCTCTCGTAGAGCTGCACGAACACCGTGACGACGCCGCCCGGGTTCAGCTTCTCTTTGGCGAGCTGGAAGAATTCTTTTGTGTACAACGTCGCGGCGCCTTTCACCCACGGGTCGAACGGATCCGAGGTGATCGCGTCGAACTTCTCCTTGGTCGTGAGCAAGAAGTGGCGGGCGTCATCGATCTCGACGTGCACCTTCGGGTTGTCGACCACGTGAAAATTCTCATTGCCGAAATATTTCGACACGACCTCTGGGACGAGCGGCTCGATCTCGACGATCGTCTGGTGCTCAACCATTGGGTCGATGCTCACGGCGCCCGCCGTCACGCCCGCTCCGCATGCGATCACCAGCACGCGCTTGGGATTCTTCGGCACGAGCGTGGTCAGGTGGCCGAGCATGCGCTGCAAGCGCATATCCTGCGGTTCACTCGACGCCTGCACCTTGCCAGCGTTGTGATAGTTGAGCACGCCGTTGTAGAGTCTGGACACGGCCATCGACGAGTTCATCCCCTCGCCCATGTAGATCCATTCGCCGTGATCGTTGATACGCGGGGCGGAGAAGCGCCCGTAGCCGACGAGCAGCGCCGGCACCGGAATGACGGTCGAGCCGACCCAGATCGCTACGGTGGCGATCGCGACGGCCATCGCCGCGCCCTTCCGGCTGATGCTCACGCCCCCGGCTTCCTTCACCTTGAGCACGAGCATCAGCGATGCGCTCACCGCTGCGATGGCGATCAGCACGCGCTGCCCGTTCTGGGTGCCGATGGCTGCGATGAGCCAGAGGCTTGCCACCATCGACCCCACAATCGCGCCGACGGTGTTTGCCGCGTACACCGAACCGACCAGCTTGCCGGGGTCCTGCCCCTTCAGGCTGACCGCCGCGAGGGCGAGCGGGAAGCTCGCGCCCCAGAGAATCGCGCCTGGGAGCACCATCCAGAGCGACTTCACGAGGTCCACCTGGAACACGGTGGAGAACGAGTCGGTCAGCGTGGGATTGATCGGCCAGTACGGCATGGCGGCGTTGACGCTCCACGCGGCCCAGCCCAACGCGAGGACCAGCAGGAACTGACACCAGCCGAGGGCGGTGCGCGCGGATTCCCCGTTTCGTGCGAGAAACGAGCCAATGCTGCTGCCGATGCCGAGTCCGAACAGGAAGACGGCGAGGATCAGCGAGAAGGTGTACGTCGTCTGGCCAAGCGAAAGGCCGAGGAGTCGCGTCCAGACGACTTCGGAGGCGAGTGCGCACATGCCGGACAGTGCAATCGTCGCATACACGAGCTTGGCGCCCGGCGCGGCAGCCGCCGACGTCTCTACGGCGCCTTCCTTTGGCCCTGCGTACGCCGACTTCTTGGAGAGGGCGAGCGCGATCAGCGCGACGGCCACGTTGATGGCCACGCCGACGAGACAGGCCGTCGTCATGTCGAACTTACGGAGCAGGTAGTACCCGGCGAGCAGCGAGCCGGCCACGGCGCCGAAGATATTGCCACCGTAGAAAAATCCGAGCCACGACACGCCGGCTGGCGATGATTCGACGTAGCGGGAGATCGCGGGCAGCGTCGCGCCCATCAGCAGCGTGGGCGGCAGGATCACGATCGCGCAGAAGATGGCGCGGACCATGACGCCGAACATCCCCGTTCCGCCGATCGCCGTATACAGGCCGCCGACGTGCGGCAGGATGAACGGGATCAGGACGCCGAAGGCGGCGATTCCTAGCTCGAGGAACGCGTAGACGCGGAGTGGATTGTGCGCGCGCCCCACGTACTTCGAGAGGAACAGCGAGCCAAGGCACATGCCGCCCATGAACGTGCCTAGGATGACGCCCATCGAGATCGCGCTGGAGCCGACGATCAGCGAGAGGAGCTGCATCCAGACCACTTCATAGATGAGCGCGGCGCAACCGCTTCCAATGAAGAGGAGCACGAGGAGCGGCAGCAGAGGACGGGCCGCGGCGGTGGGGCTGCCGGGAAGGGTGGCGGACGCAGACGAAGCGTTCATCGGAGTGGGTTGAGCGGTGGGACGATTGGTCGGGAGAACCGCGAGCCGGGAAAACTTACCGTCCGCGCGGGAGGTGCGCAGGTCCAATACGCGCGGCCATCGCGAACCGCTTGCCTCGGATGGCCCGTGGACAGAGGTACAAGGCACGCCTGTCCGTTGGGCGCCCGGGGGCTTAATCTTTCATCGCTGTCCCTTGTCCATTTTCCCAGAGGTTGTCGATGCGGCTCGCCCGCGTGCTACTCGCACTTTTCCTGATGACGCCGGCGCTTGCCGACGCGCAGATCGATCCGCAGGCGATCAAGCCCGGTCGCGATCCGAAACAGCCGCTCGACTCGGCGTACACGAAGAAGATCAAGGAATACACCACCGAGACGTTTTTCCTCTCGCCCCTCGTCGACTACATGCCGGCCGCCAAGGGCGTGCCGACACCAATGGCCACGCTCGGCGACATCGCGGGCGCGCCGACCAAGCTGCCGTATTCGCACGAGGTCTACGACTACATGCGCCTGCTGGCCAAGTCGGTGCCGAAGCGCGTGCGCACCTGGAACATTGGCAAGACCGAAGAGGGTCGCGACCATATCGCGGTCGCCATCGGCAGCGACGCCCTGATGGCGAAGTACGAAGAGAACAAAGCCAAGCTGGCCAAGCTCGGCGATCCGCGCACGATCAATTTCGATGACGCGCAGGCCGCCAAGCTCGTGCAGGAAGCCGTGCCGGTCTACTACATCACCGGCACCATTCACTCGACTGAGGCCGGATCGCCCACGGCCCTGATGGAGCTCGCCTACCGCCTCGCCGTGGATGAGAGCCCCTACGTCAAGAATATCCGCGACCACGTGATCACGGTCATTACGCCGGTCGTCGAAGTGGACGGCCGCGACAAGATGGTGGACCTGTACAACTGGAAGGTGGCCCACCCGGGTGATGTGCCACCCAACCTCTCGTACTGGGGCAAGTACGTCGCGCACGACAACAACCGTGATGCGATGGGCATGACGCTCGCGCTGTCGCGCAATGTGCTCAACGCCTACCTCGACACGAAAGCCATTGTGCTGCACGACTTGCACGAGTCGGTCGCGTATCTGTACGACAACACGATTGGCGACGGCCCGTACAACTCGTGGCTCGATCCGCTCCTCACGAATGAGTGGCAGATGATCGGCTGGAACAACGTGCAGGAGATGACTCGGCTTGGCATGCCGGGCGTCTTCGCCTTTGGCGGTTTCGACACCTGGTCGCCCGGCTACCTGATGTTCATGGCGGCCACGCACAACGGCATCAGTCGGCTATACGAAACGTTTGGCAATGGTGGCACGGCCGAGACGGTGGAGCGCACCCTGGGCGCCGCCGAAACGGCGCGCACTTGGTTCAAGCAGAATCCGCCGCTGCCTCGCGTACGCTGGTCGTTGCGTAACAACAACAACTACCAGCAGACCGGGCTCCTCGTTTCGCTCGCCTACATGGCGAACAATCGCACCACCTTTCTGCAGAACTTCTGGCAGAAGAGCAAGCGTTCGATCAATAAGCCGAAGATGGAAGGCCCGGCGGCGTACGTACTCCCGGCCAACGATCCGCGCCTTGGCGCGCAGGCCGATCTCCTCAAGGTGATGCAGTACCAGCACGTGGAAATCTCGCGCGCGACCGCGGCCTTCACCGTGCAAGTGCCGGTGCGTCGCGCGGCAGGCGCGAATGGACGTGGCGGCGCGGCAGGTGGTCGCGGTGGACGTGGCGGTGACTCCGCCGCCACGGCGGCCACGCCCGCGGGGCCGGTGCTCCCGCAGACCGAAGCGCGAGAATTCCCGGCCGGCAGCTACCTCATCCGCATGGACCAGCCCTACTCACGCATCGCGGACGCGCTGCTCGACTATCAGTACTGGGCGCCGAACGATCCGCAGCGGAACCCGTACGATGACACGGGCTGGACCTTTCCTGAAGGGTTCGCGACCGCCGCGATTCGCGTGACGGATCTGAAGGCGCTCGATGTGCCCGTTGAGAGAGTGACCGGTACGATCACGGCGCCGGGTGGCGTCACCGGGTCGGGCTCGGTGTTCGCTATCAACCACAACAGCGACAACGCACTCGTTGCGCTGCGGTATCGCTTCAAGAGTGCCGACTTCCAGGCAGCCGAAGAGCCGTTCGACGCCAGCGGGCAGAAGTTCAATCGCGGGTCGTTCATCATCCGCGGCGTCGCCCAGGCCGACCTCGACAAGGCCACGAAGGAGATGGGGCTCAAGGCTGTGGCGCTCGCTGCGGCGCCATCGGTCAAGACGCATCCGCTCCGTGCCGCGCGCGTGGCCATCATGCACACCTGGGCCACCACGCAGACCGAGGGATGGTGGCGGCAGGCGTTCGACGTCGTCGGCGTCCCGTTCGACTACATCAGTACCCAGGACATCGCGAAGACGGCCAACCTGAACGCCAAGTGGGACGTGATCGTGTTTGGCCCGGGGATTGGTGGTCAGGCCGTGATTGACGGTCTGCCGATGTACCGGAACGCGATGCCGTTCAAGAACACGCCCGAGACGCCGAACCTCCCGACCTGGTCGCAGACCGATGACCAACGCCCGGGACTCGGCTGGAACGGCCTCGAGATGCTCCGCACATTCGTGAAGAACGGTGGTGTGTTAATCACCGCCAACCAGAGCGCCGACTTCGCCGTGCAGTTCGGGCTCACGAATGGCGTGTCGTCGAACAGCGCGGCCGCGCGGTCAGTCGTGGGCAGCTACCTCCGCTCACGCATCGTCGACGGCACGAGCCCGATCGCGTACGGAATGAAGGACAGCCTCGCGCTGTACAGCGATGACGGCGGCAGCTTCAGCGTGAGCAACACGCGCGGTGGTGGACGTGGGGGCGGTGGTGGACGCGGGGGTCCGGCCGCTCGCGAGACGGGGCGCGGTACTTCAGACGAACGCGATCAGGTGCAGGGCTTCCCGCAACTCGAGGCCCGGTTCCTCCTGATTCCCGCACCGACGGTGCAGCCCTGGGAATACGGACCGGTGACGGATGACATGATGCGGAGCCCGCTCAACATCATTCCGCCCGACCAGCGTCCACGCGTGATCGCGCGGTGGGGTGATCTGAACGGGCTGCTCGTTTCTGGTCTGCTCGCCGGCGGAGGCGACATCGCGCAGCGGCCGGTCGTCGTCGATGTCCCGCTCGAGAAGGGCCACGTCGTGCTTTTCGCGAACAACCCGATTTGGCGCGGCTCCACGCTGGGCAGCTACTTCTTTGTGTTCAACGCGATTCTCAACCACGACAACCTGAACGCGGGTCGGAAGATCGACGCGAAGTAGGCACGCGCATGGATGATCTTGTAGCGCCCGCCTTCGTGATTGGTTGCTGATGGTGCGGTGGGCGTGCCTCGATGAGGCACGCCCACCGTTTTTGCTACGGGGTCTTCGGCGTTGTCACGCCCGCGGCCTGCAGGGCTTGCTGCAGTGCGGGAATCCGCTCCTTCACCAGCTTCATTAACCGATCCACCTGTTTCTGCAGGTCGGCTGGCAGCGCCTTCATGGCCTCGATCTGTGCGGGGGTCGGGTTGAACGGCACGTTCAGCATTTCGGTCGTGGTTGCGAACTTGGCCTGAACCGTCAGCGTTGTCTGTTCCGGCGGCGGGCCCTGATCGTCGATTGGCGGTGTGGCGGTTGCGCCTCCAGCCGCCGCTCCACCAGCAGGGGGTGAGCCTGCCGGTGCGCCGCCGCGACCACCTGCGCCTCCACGTCCGCCGGCGCCGCCACGACCGCCACCGGCCGCCCCGCCGACCTCGCGCGTCAGTTCCTGGAACTCCTTCTCGATCGCAGCGAGTTCCTTCTTCTGGTCGTCGCTGAGTTTTGCCGTCGCGGAATCTGCTGAACGCTTGAGCTCGGCAAACTTCCGCTGCGCCGTGTCGGCCTGCGCCTGCTTCTCACGCAGTGTGCGCTGGAACGCGACAACGCTCAACCGGTACTGATTCAACTGCTTCAACTCGGTGACGGTGAGCATCACCTGCGGATCCTTGAGTAACGCGAACTTCTGTTGCACGATCGTCGGTGTGCCAGACGCCGGTGTGATCGTCAGCTTCGCGATGTAATCACCGGGCAGCGCGGCAAAGGTGTCGTTGTTGCCGCGGCCACCCGCGCCGCCACCCGCGCCGCCACCCGCGCCGCCGGCTGGCGGAGCGCCCTGAGCGGGGTCGCCTGCTGCGCCACCACGTCCGCCGCCTCCGCGCTGGGGCGTTGTTGCCGTATCAACGGGACCGGTGAGTGGCGGGCCGACGCGCATGTCCCACACCGGGCGGTAGAGCCCAGGCTGCTTGGTGACCGGCAGTTCGCGCACGACCGTGCCGGTCGCGTCGACGATTTCGAGCTTGGCCTTCGACGTCGCCGCCATCTCGCGAATCAGGTACGCCAGCTTCGGGCCGGGGGGCGGATTCTGTCCCGTGAATCCGCGCGTGCCCATTCCTGAGTTGCGGCTGGTGTTCGGGGTGTAGAGCAGGGCATCGCCGATCGGGAATAGGAACGCCACCGGCGCCTGCTTCGCGTCGGCGAGCTTCTCGAGCGGCGTCAGGTCGTCGAGGATGTATACGCCACGACCGTGCGTCCCAACGACGAGGTCGTTGAACCGTTCCTGGATTTTGATGTCGTGCACCGGCACGGTGGGGAGCCCGGTCTTGAGCTGCGTCCAGCTGTTGCCGCCCTCAGTCGAAAAGAACACGCCGAATTCCGTGCCCACAAACAGCAGGCTTGACGTGCGATGGTGCTCTCGAATCAGATGGACCGATCCACCGTCCGGCAGATTGCCCGTAATGCTGGTCCAGCGCTTGCCGTAATCCGCACTCTTCAGCACGTAGGGCTTGAAGTCGTTGCTGCGGTGCCCGTCGAACGTGGCATAGAGGGTGCCCTCGTTCGCGCGCGACCAGATCACGCGGCTCACGAACGTCGTGTCGGGCACGCCGTCGAAGTGGTCCACTTTCGTCCAGGTCTTTCCGTCGTCGCGCGTGACCTGAATAATTCCATCATCGGTGCCGATTGCGAGCAGCCCAGCCTTGAGCGGCGACTCGTCGATGCTCGTGACGTTGCTGAACTCCGCCGTGCCTTCGTTGCGGCCGAGCGCGGTGGAATCGGGAACGGCGCCCCGCATCGGCAGTGTGTTGCGGTCGATGGCGCGCGTCAGGTCTGGGCTGATCTTCGTCCAGCTGTCGCCCCGATCACTGCTCTTGAAAAGGAAGTTCGCGGCCATATACACGCCCTTCACCAAGTGCTTCGACGGCAGGATCGGTGCGTTCCAATTGAAGCGGAGCGGCTTGTCGCCGGGCTTGATCGTAGGCCGGATGTTGCGGCTCTGACCGGTGCGCGTGTCGTAGCGCGAAACGCCGCCGTTCTGCGATTCGGCGTATACGTAGTTCGGGTCGTTCGGGTCGGGCACGGTGTAAAATCCGTCCCCGCCGGCGGTGCGATACCAGTCGGCGTTGGTTGGGCCAAACGCGTTCCGCGAGCGATTTGGTCCGCACCAGGCGCCGTTGTCCTGCAGTCCGCCGCACACGTTGTAGAACGGCTGCACATCGTCCACGAAGATGTCATAGAACTGCGCGAGCGGCAGCGACTGCTCGTGATCCCAGGTGCGGCCGCGGTCGAATGAGGTGTAGAGCCCGCCGTCCGTGCCGAGGATCTGGATCTCGGGGTGCGTCGGGTCGATCCAGAGTTCGTGGTGGTCGCTGTGCACTCCGCCGGTGGCATATCCCGTCCAGGTGCGTCCGCCGTCCCACGACTCCTGCGATGCCGCATTAAGGCGCACCACGTGCTCCGGATCGGTCGGGTCGCACTTCACAAAACTGTAGAACCAGGCCGTGCTGTTGATTGGTGCCGTTTGGCGCCACGTTGTGCCGGCGTCGTCGGACCGAAAAATGCCGCCGGTATTGCCGCGGGCGTGAATGCTTGCGTAGACGGTGTTCGGCTTCGAGGTGCAAACAGAAAGGCCGATCCGACCGATCTCTCCGGTGGGGAGGCCGGTCGCGAGCTTGTTCCACGTCTTGCCGGCGTCGATCGTCTTGTAAATCGCGCTCTCGGTACCGGCTGGCAGAAACGCATACTCGCGTCGCTCGCGCTGGTAACTCGCCGCGTAGAGCACATCGGGATTCGACGGGTCGATCACGACGTCGGTGAAGCCAGTGTGCTTGCTGATCTCTTTCGAGTTCGTCCAGCTCTTGCCGCCGTCAGTAGTCTTGTAGAGCCCACGCTCGCCACCGGGCGCCCAGAGCGGACCGAGTGCCGCCACGTAGACGACGTTGGGGTCGCGCGGATCAATCACGATGCGCCCGATGTGCTGCGACTTGGGTAGCATCGGCGCGCTCCAGGTACGGCCGCCGTCAGTGGACTTGTAGATACCGGTGCCCCACGACGAGCTACGCATGTTGCTTGCCTCGCCCGTGCCCACCCAGACGATCTCCGCGTTCGACGGCGCGACTTCGACCGCGCCAACTCCGCCGGTGCGCACCGAGTCGAACACGGCGGTCCAGGTCACGCCGGCATTGACCGTCTTCCAGACGCCACCGGTCGCCGCGCCGATGTACACCACATTGCCTAGCCGGCCACCGCGACTCGACGCGGGATTCTCCGCGACAGCGAGATCGGTGATGCGGCCGCTCATCGACGCCGGCCCGATCGCGCGGAAACCAAGCGCGCGCACCAGCAACGAGTCGGCCGGGCCGGCGGCTTGGCGGCCGACCGCGGGTGAACCCCCGATGCTGCGTGGGGCGACGGCTCGTGTCTGTGCGGCAAGTGCAGCCGGTAGCAGCAGTGACAGGGCGGTGGCGCGGAAAATGGCGGAGCGAATCATTGGACCGTATCGTTGCGGGATGGAATCGCGTGGAGCCCGGATTGCGCTGGAAACTACGATCGGCAGGCGCCTTCCGCTGCGCACGGGAATGTTTGAACCACCCGAACGCTTTGGTGTAGAGTGCTACAGAGGGCTGGTCGGTACCCTGTCCAAGTACGCAGCTCAACAGGAGACGGCGATGCGACGCACCAGGCGCACGCGCTGTTCACAGCTCCGAGTGTCTGCCGCGATGCAGTACCGAGACTGTTTCGAACTGGCGGTCGACCGAAAAGTGGGAAGCATCAATGCGCTGTTCATCACACTGAAATCCGGCCTGGATTATCGGCCGGGCCGTGCATCGTTCGTGCTCGACGAAGCGGCTGAGGTGGCGAAGCCGTAAGTAGTGCTTGCGCTCGGGCGCCGGCGTGGCGCTATTCATCAGCTATGGTCGAAGACCCGTCGGTGCCTCCCGACACGCTCAGCGAACTCCTGACGCTCGCCGCCCGCCGCGCGAAAGACGGGCAACTGGCAACGCTGGCCATCGCTGGATGCGGAGGCGCGGTCATTTTTGTTCTCGTGCTCGGGCGAGCCGGGTGGCTTGGTGCCGCGGCGGAATTGGCTGTTGGAAGTTTCGGCATCTGGGGCATCGCCGACCGCGAACTCAACCTGCTCTACGCGACGCCTGGGTCAGCACGCGGCCGCGTGCTCCGTTGGCGCATCACGAAGGGCGTGAGCGCCGTCACCGCGACGCTCGCGGCAGCGACCGCGTTCGGGGCTATGTTCATTCCTCTCTTCGGCCGCTGGAAGACTTGATGACCACGCATTTCACCGACGCCGACGTGCGTGCGGTCCTGACATACGAAACGCTGATTCCCGCGATGGAGCGGGCGTTGGGCGACTTCTCGCTCGGAAAGGTCGTGCAGCCGGTGCGCACGACGATTCCCGTCGCGGAGCAGGGTGGATACCTGTTCGTGATGCCAGCCTATGCCCAGGGCGCGAACGCGCTCGGCGCAAAACTCGTGACCTACTTCCCGAAGAACCGGGGCGTCGCGACGCACTTCGCCACCATCCAGCTGTTCAAGCCCGAAACCGGCGAGCCGCTGGCCTCGATGGACGGCTCGCTCATCACGGAGATGCGCACGGCGGCCGTGTCGGCGGTCGCCACAGACCGCCTCGCACGGAAGGATGCGGCGGTGCTCGCGCTCATTGGGGCCGGCGTTCAGGCCCGCAGTCACCTGCAGGCACTCCGTCAGGTGCGGTCGTTCCGTGAAGTGCGGGTCTGGAGCCCGAATTCCGCAGCCGCGTTTGCGAGCGAGCATGGCGTGGTCGCCGCTGCGGACGCTGAGGCCTGCGTGCGAGGCGCCGACGTGATCGTGGTCGCCACGACGTCGATGCAACCCGTGCTGCATGGCGCGTGGGTGGCGGACGGCGCGCATCTGAACAGTGTGGGTGCCGCGCTGCCCGACTGTCGCGAACTCGATGACGAGTTCATACACCGGGCGAAGATTTTTGTGGATTCGCGAGCTGGCGCATTCGCCGAGTCGGGCGACGTGCGGGCGGTGAACCGCGTCGACGCTGAGATTGGTGAGGTCGTGCTCGGCAGGCATCCAGGGCGTACGTCCGCATCGGAGGTGACCTGGTTCAAGTCGCTCGGCATGGCGGTGGAGGATGTCGTGACCGCCCAACTCGTCATGCATGCGCTAACCCGCAACGGAGAGAAGTCATGAAGCGCTCGGCTCTCCTCAACTGGGTGGCCGCGGCCTCCGCAGTCTCGGTTGGCTGTCACGCGTCACGCCAGTCGGCAGCCGCCGCGCCTGAGGCGCTCTATCAGGTGCACGCCGTTCGATTTGGCACCCTCGCGAACTTTCCAAAGCGTTCGCTGATCGCCGGCGCGCCAGCGACCGACTCGCTCGATATCGCGCTGATGGTGTGGGTGGTGCGGGGCGGGGGCCGTGCGATTCTCGTGGACGCCGGCTTCTATCGCGAGAAGTTCATGCGGCAGTGGAAGCCCGTGGATTACCGGAAACCGTCCGAGGCGATCGACGCGCTCGGGATCAAGCCCGAGGATGTTACCGATATCGTGATCTCGCACATCCATTGGGACCATGCCGACGGCGCTGACCTGTTCCCACGCGCGAAGGTCTGGCTGCAGCGCGAGGAGTATGAGTACCACATCAGCGATAGCGGTACGGTGAAGAACCGGAGTATCGATGCCGAGGTCGCGAAGATGTTTCACGCACTCAAGGCGGCTGGCCGCGTGAATCTCATTGACGGCGACGCGAAGGAAATCATCCCGGGCATCAGGGTGTACACCGGCGGCAAGCACACGTTTGCGTCGGAGTATGTCGGGGCGGCCACCCGAAGCGGTACGGTGATCCTCGCGTCGGACAACGCCTACCTCTACGAGAATCTCGAGAAGCAGGTGGCCATCAACCAGACGCTTGATCCGGCATCGAACCTGGCGGCACAGGCGCGAATGCAGGCGCTCGCCGCATCGCCACGCCTCGTTGTACCGGGCCACGACGCTGCCGTGTTCGCGCGATTTCCCGTCAGCGCGGGGCGCGTGGCGCGAATCGATTGACCGTACATTCGGCGCGGGCACCTGCCACTACTCGCCAGCAGGTCGTCAACGCTGCACATTCTGGAGACGTAGCACCCGTGACCCCCTCACCAGGACTCCGTATGCGAACACCCGCTCGCGTCCTTGCCTTGCTCGCGCTGGTCGCCGTTGCTGCGCCGCTCGTCGCGCAGACGCCGATGGTCAACAAGTCGGCGAACCCCCTCCTCACCAACTTCAAGTTCCGCTCGATCGGGCCCGCCAGCATGGGCGGCCGCATCGACGACATCGAAGTGGCGGCCACCGATCCCAGCATCATCTATATCGGTTACGCCGTCGGCGGCGTCTGGAAGTCTGAGAACAACGGCACGACGTTTCATCCCGTATTCGATGAGCAAACGGTGGCGTCCATCGGCGACATCGCCATCCACCCGACCAACCCGAACATTGTGTATGTCGGGTCTGGCGAGGCGAACAACCGACAGACCACCTCGTTTGGTGACGGGATGTACAAGACCACCGATGGTGGAAAAACTTGGGCACATATCGGCTTGCGGGCGACGCAGTCGATTTCGCGCGTCCTGATTGACCCGCGGAACCCCGAAGTCGTGTACGTGGCGGCCGCCGGCCACCTCTTTGGCCCCAACGCGGAACGTGGCGTCTACAAGACCACGGACGGCGGGAAGAACTGGAACCTGGTGAAGTTCATCGACGAGAACACGGGCTTCACCGATCTCGCGATGGACGCGTCGAACTCGAACATCCTCTACGCAGCGGCCTATCAGCGGCAACGGTCGAGCTGCTGCTTCAACGGCGGCGGTCCCGGCAGCGGCCTCTGGAAGACGACGGACGGCGGCAAGACCTGGGCCAAGGTGACGGCCCCCGGGTTGGCACCGGGAACGTACGGCCGCATCGCGGTTGCCACGTCGGCGTCGAGCCCGGGCGTGGTGTACGTGCAGATCGAGGCTGGCCCGGTCGGACAGGTCGGCGTGACCACGGCACCGGCCGCGCCGGCAGCCGGCGATGTCGCGGGCGGCGGCGGACGCGGCGGTTACGACTGGTGCAACAATGGCGGTCCGGGCGGCGGGTTCCCGGCAGGTGGCGGCGGTGGACGCGCTGGCGCCGATGTGCCGGCCACACCGAAGCCGGCGCTTGATCCGAGTCAGGGCGGCGTCTTCCGGACGGCCGACAATGGCCGGACCTGGACCATGACCAGCAACTGCAATGCGCGGCCGATGTACTTCAGCCAGCTCCGCGTCGATCCGACCAACCCGAACACGGTGTACGCATCAGGTCTCCCGTGGACTAAGTCGGTCGACGGCGGCAAGACGTTTGCCACGCTCGACGACGCCGGCGGCAACAATAATGCCGGGCACGTCGACAATCATGCGATGTGGATCGACCCGAAGAACCCGCGGCATCTGCTCATCGGCAACGACGGCGGATTCAACGTCTCGTGGGATCAGGGTAAAACGTGGGACTATGTGAACACGATGGCGACCGGCCTCTCGTATTGGGTGGCCGCCGACATGCGCCGGCCGTACCATGTGTTCACTGGTCTCCAGGACAACGGATCGTGGGGCGGGCCGAGCTCGGTGCGCGGGCAGGATGGCATCCTCAACTCGCACTGGTATGGCGTTGGTGGCGGTGACGGCTTCCAGACTGCTTCTGATCCCACGGCGCACAACATCATCTTTACGGAATCCCAGAACGGCAACACGAGCCGGTATGATCTGTTCACGGGTGCCACGCAGAGCGTGCGCCCGACTCCGCCGTCGGGAGGCGGTGGCGCCAGCGCACCGGTGGCCTGTTCGGATGGTCGTGTGAACACCGGCACCGGTGGTCGCGGCGGCGGCGGTGGTGGTGGCGGTCGTGGCGGTGGCAGCCGCGGCAATATCCTCAACGCCCAAGCCGGCGACGAAGCGCGCTTCAACTGGAACACCCCGTTCCAGCTCTCGCCGCACAATCCGAAGGTGATGTGGCTGGGCGGCGCGCGGTTGTACCGCTCGGACAACCAGGGCGATACCTGGGTACAGAGCGCCGACATTACCAAGAAGATCGATCGGTGCAACATCGCGTTGATGGGTGCGCCGGGCACGACCACGCAGCTCTCGAAGAACGACGGCCTGACGCAGTACTCCACGATCATCGCAGTTTCGGAGTCGCCGGTGTTGGCCGGAGTCGTATGGGCCGGCACAGATGACGGGCTCCTGCAGGTGAGCCGCGACAACGGCGTGACATTTACCGAAGTCGGCAAAAACCTTCCGGGCCTTCCGGCGAATCATGCGCACTGGGTCGCGCGCATTGACGCGTCGCATTTCGACGCGGGGACGGCATATGTCGCGGTCGACGGACATCGCAGCGATGACCTCAAGCCGTATGCGTTCGTCACGACCGACTACGGCCGCACCTTCCGCAGTATTTCTTCGAACCTTCCGGGTTACGGGAACCTGCAGGTGATCCGTGAAGATCCGAAGAATCCCGACCTGCTCTACGTCGGCACGGAGTTCGGCCTGTACATCTCGCTGAACCGCGGCCAGAGCTGGGAAAAGTTCATGAACAACTATCCCACGGTCCGGACGGATGACATCCTCGTCCACCCGCGTGATGGTGACCTGATCGTCGGGTCGCATGGGCGCGCGGTCTACATCGCGGACGACATCACACCGCTCCAGCAGTTGACGGCCGCGGTGCGCGACGCCGATGCGCACCTCTTCGACGTGCGACCGGCCGTGGCGTATCTCACGGACCGGCAGGACAACCAGCAGGTGGCCGGCCAGAAGGTGTGGCGCGGTGAGAATGCGCCGCGCGGCGCGGCGATCAGCTATTACCTGAAGAGCCCGGCGGCCGGCGTCGTGACGCTGGCGATCACCGATCTTCAGGGTCGCACGCTCTGCACCGGCTCGGTGCCGAACACTGCGGGTATCAACCGCGTGCAGTGGGGTCTGACCTCGCCATCCCTCGCGGGCGGCGGTGGTGGTCGCGGCGGTGCAGGCGGCGGCGGTGGTCGCGGTGGTGCAGGCGCGCCAAACACCAGCTGCACCGGCGGTGGAGATGGTGGTGGTAGAGGCGGTGGCGGCGGCGGTGGTGGCGGTGGTGGCGTCGAATCAGGCGCCTACATCGCGACGCTCACCGTTGGTGGCCGCTCAATGAGCAAGTCGGTGACGGTGCTCGTCGATACCTGGATGCCGAAGCGATAGTATCGGCCTGACAACAGCAGACGGGCGCCCCGGGAAGCACATCTTCCGGGGCGCCCGTCTGCTTTCCCCCTCTCCGCTGTCACGCTCGCTGTCACGCTCGCTGGGCAACGGCAGTCCGCGCGGCCGAACGCAGATCTGGCGCGTCTAGCAGTCGGCCCCCGCGGCGCGTATTCTCGGGGACTGGGCCAACCGGCCGTCACAGACCCTTTCGAGGCATCGAATGCTCCGCACGAACGCCCGTTCGATCATGCACCGCGCCGCGCTCGCCCTCTCGTTCCTCACCCTCTCGGCTGTCGCGTTTGCCCAGTCGGCCACCCCGACGAAAAAGGTGCTCAACGTCGGCGACTACGGCCGCTGGAATCGCATCACCTCTACCGCCATTTCGAACGACGGCAAATGGATGAGCTACGCGTACGCGCCCAACGAGGGCGATGTGACGCTCCATGTGAAGCAACTCGACGGCGACAAGGTGCACACGCTCTCCGTGGGTGGGCCTGGCGCCGGTGGCGGTCGCGGTGGTGGTGGCGGCGGAGCGCCGACCTTTTCCGACGACTCGCACTGGATCGCCTACTATGTGAACCCGAGCGAAGCTGCCGGTCGCGGTGGGCGGGCGGGTCGCGGTGCGGCACCAGCCTCCACGCAGCGTCGGCTCGAGCTCCTCCAAGTCGAAACCGGTGTGAAGACCATTTTCCCGAACCCCGCGTCGTTCAGCTTCAGTAAGGGTTCGAAGTTTCTTGCCGTGAAGAGCAATCGCCCGGCCGGCGCCGACACGTCGTACAAGGGCGGCGACCTGTTGTTGCGTGACCTCACCAACAGCAATACGCGCAATATCGGCAATGTGAACGAGTACGAGTTCGACGACGCGGGCAAGCAGCTCGCCTACACTGTCGACGCCGCCGAAAAACTCGGCAACGGCGTCTACCTGATGGAGGTCGCCAGCGGCGACACGCGCGCGCTCTCGACCGCGCAGGCCGAGTACGATCAACTCACCTGGAGCGACGAGGGTACCAATCTGGCCGTGCTGCGCGGCACGAAACGGCGCGAGATGAAGCAACGCGACAATGCGCTCCTCACCTGGCGCTTCAACGGCAGCAACGTCGAGGTGCTTGTCCGCAATCCAACCGACGCGCTGAAGGGCTACGTGATCAGCGAATTCACCGCGCCGCGGTGGAGCAAAGATGGTTCGAAGCTGTTTATCGGCCTCAAGGAGCAGGGACCGGAGCTCGCTCCCGCCGACTCAACCAAAGCGAACGTGGACGTCTGGCACTACAAGGACACTGAGGCGCAGTCGGTGCAGATCGTGCGCCTGCAGCAGGAGCGTCGGGCCACCTATCTGGCCGCCTACCACCTCGGCTCACGCGAGATCGTGATTCTGGCCGACACCGCCATGCGCGCGGTGACCACCACCGCCAACGGCAAGTGGGGAGTGGGCCGCAACGACGTCGCCTACCGCGGCTCGGTCGAATGGGGCGCGGCAAAGGCCGATCTCTATCGCATCAACGTCGAGACCGGTGAGCGCACGCGCATCGCCAACACACTGTCGCGCACCTACGGCACCTCGCCCGACAGTAAGTGGTTCCTCTATCTCAAGGACAAGCGCGTCCACGCCTTCAATCTCGAGACGGGCAGGGATGGCATGATCGACGCGGGCGTTCCGAAAGGGTTCGTGAACAACGAAGACGATCACGACTACGAAAAGCCGATCTACGGCGTGGCTGGGTGGAGCAAGGACGGCAAGTCGGTGCTGCTCAATCAGCGCTTCGACCTCTGGCAGTTGCCGCTTGAAGCCGGCACGCCGGTGAACCTCACCAAGGGCGTCGGCGACAAGGAACAGATCCGTTTCCGCATCGTCCGCCCTGGCCAGGGTGGCGGCCGTGGCGGCGCCGCCGCAGGCGACGACGAAGGTGTCGATCTCTCGCAGCCGCTCACGCTTTCGGCGTATGGCGAGTGGACCAAGAAGAGCGGCTATTACACGCTCCCACCGAACGGAGCGCCCGCGGCGCTCCGGTATCTCGACAAGGAGGTCGGCGCCGTCACCAAGGCGAAAGACGCCGACCGCGTCATCTACACTGAGCAGACCTTCCAGGAGTTCCCTGACTACTGGATGAACGACTCGAAGTTCAGCTCGCCGAAAAGCGTCACCGCCGCGAATCCGTTCATCTCAGAATATGCATGGGGCGGCAAGGTCCTCATCGACTTCAAGAACTCCAAGGGCCAGCGCCTGCAGGGCACACTGACGCTCCCGGCAGGGTACCAGCCCGGCAAGAAGTATCCGATGCTCGTCTACTTCTACGAGATCACGTCCAACACGCATCACAGTTTCTCGATGCCCTCGTTCGACGACCGGCCGCAGATGAGTACCTATGCGAGCAATGGCTACCTGATGTTCCAGCCCGATATCGTCTACGAAATCGGCAAGCCGGGATCGAGCGCGCTGGATTGTGTCACGAGCGGCGTGAAGGAAGTCGTCAGACTTGGCTACGCCGACCCCAAGCACATCGGCATGCAGGGCCACAGCTGGGGCGGCTACCAGTCGAGCTACATCATTACGCAGACCGACATGTTCGCCGCGACGGTCACTGGGGCGCCGCCGACCAATCTCGTCAGTTTCTACAACGAGCTCTACAAGCAGTCCGGCACCGTGCAGCAAGGCATCATGGAAGTCGGGCAGGTGCGCATGGGCGACAACGTGACGCCGTGGAATTCGCACGAGCTCTACGAGAGCCAGTCGCCGCTCCACCACGTCACCAAAATCAAGACGCCGTTCATGATCTTGCACGGCACGGCCGACGGAGCCGTGGACTGGATCGAGGGTCTCCAGTACTTCAATGCCGCTCGGCGGAATGGCAAACAGGTGATCCTGCTGTCGTATCCCAATGAGCCGCATCACCTGGCGAACAAAGAAAATCAAAAAGATTTCCAAGTGCGCATGAAGCAGTACTTCGACCATTACCTCACCGGCGCGCCAATGCCCAGCTGGATGGCTGAGGGACTGCCACAGGTGCGGAAGGGTGAGGCCATCAAACCCGTGGTGACGCCAAGGCCGTAGCGGGTTGCGATATCCCGCGCTTTCGTCAAAGAAGACTCCGGCGCGGGAGAGGAGGCCACCGGGTATTATTGGGGCGAGCCTCGGCTCCATCCGCAGGTGCGCCTGATCCTCGCACAGGCGCGCGCGCAGCGGGACGACCGGCTCGAACAATTCGCGGAGCGGTTCCTCAGGTAGCCGTCCCGGGATTCCGTATGTTCACGTCGATGTGAAAATCCCAGCCGTGCCTGTCATACGGCGATCGACACTCTACCCCGCTTCCACGCATCCCATGTCGACCAACACCACCGCTGCCGTTCCATCCGCTCGCTTTCTCCCGCTGATGCTCGCCCTCTTCGTCGGCTCGGGCTGCGCGGCGCTCATCTACGAGATCGTCTGGTTCCAGGTGCTCCAGCTGGTGATCGGGTCGTCGGCGATCTCGCTCGCCGTGCTGCTCGGCACCTTCATGGGCGGCATGTGTATCGGGTCGCTGATGCTCGCGAAGTACGTTTCGCGCGCCGAGCACCCGCTGGTGGTGTACGCCAAGCTCGAAGCGTTCATCGGTATTGTCGGCGCGTTGCTGATCGTGTTAATGCCGCTCGTGGGCCGGCTCTACACGGCAGTCGATGGCGGCGGCCCGATGAGCATCGCCTTGCGCGCACTGGTGAGCATCCTGCTCCTGCTGCCGCCCACGATCCTCATGGGCGCGACGCTCCCTGCGATTGCGCGCTTCGTCGAGGCCACGCCGAGCGGCACGGCCTGGCTCGGATTCTTCTACGGCGGCAACATCGTCGGTGCGGTCGTAGGCTGCCTCACGGCCGGATTCTACCTGCTCAGGAAGTTTGACCTCACCACGGCAGCACTCGTCGCCGTGGCGCTCAACGCACTCGTCGCTGGCGCGGCGATGCTGCTTGCCAAACGGGCCACGTACGTTGCACCAAAGGAACCGGTGGTCGGCTCAGAGGCGGCGGCCGCGGCGGCCGCGGCGACCGCGCCCGGCCTGGCCAGTTGGCAGCCTCGCGGCGTCTACATCGCGATCGCCCTCTCGGGCCTCACCGCGCTCGGCGCCGAAGTGGTCTGGACGCGCCTGTTGTCACTGATGTTCGGTGCGACGACGTACGCCTTCTCGGTGATTCTCGCGGTCTTCCTGATGGGACTCGGGATCGGTAGCGTGTCCGGCTCCGCCATCGCCAAGAACACGACGAATCCGCGCGCCGCGCTTGGTTGGGTGCAGCTGCTGCTCGCGTTCACCACCGCGTGGGGCGCGTGGGTCGTTGCACACGGACTCCCGCACTGGCCCATCAACGCCGTCCTCGCGCCAAGCGCCTGGTCCAACTTTCAGCTCGACATGGCGCGGGCGATGTTCATGCTCCTCCCAGGCGCCGTGCTCTGGGGTGCGAGTTTCCCACTCGCCCTGTCCGCTGCGACCACGCGTGAGAGCGATCCGGGCCGTACCGTCGGCCGCGTCTACGCCGCGAACACGCTTGGCGCGATCGTCGGCTCGGTGGTTACCGGCACGCTGCTCGTACCGTGGATCGGAACCAAGGGTGCGCAGCAGGCACTGATCGTGCTCTCCGTCGTCTCTGGACTGGCGGCGCTGCTGCCCCTGTTCCGCAGCCGCAACGCCGTCGAAGCCAGGACAGCACTCGGACCCGCGAGCACCTTCGGTGTCGGTCTGCTTGCCGTGGCCGCGCTCTACTTCGCTGCGCAGGTCTCGATGGTACCCGCCGGCCTCATCGCCTGGGGTCGGTCGCTCCCGTGGCAGGGTGAACCGAACGCGTTGTACGTCGGCGAGGGAATCAATTCGTCCATCGCCGTCACCGAAGAACCCAACGGCTACCGCAACTTCCATGTAAGCGGCAAGGTCGAGGCCTCCACCGAACCGCAGGACATGCGGCTCCAACGGCTCCTTGGTCACCTCTCCGTGCTCATGCACGACGACCCGAAGAGCGTACTCGTCGTTGGGTTTGGCGCGGGAGTGACCGCTGGCGCGATCAGCATCCATCCGTCGCTGCAGCGCATGGTCATCTGCGAGATGGAGCCGCTCATCCCAAGGATCGTTTCGACCTACTTTGCCGACGCGAACCACCGCGTGAAGGACAACAAGCGAGTCGAAATCACCTACGATGATGCGCGGCACTATGTGCTCACGACGCGCGAAAAGTTCGACGTCATTACCTCCGACCCGATTCACCCCTGGGTGAAGGGCGCGGCGACGCTGTACACGAAGGAATACTTCGAGCACGTGAAGGCGCATCTCAATCCGGGCGGCGTCGTCACGCAGTGGGTCCCGCTCTATGAAAGCACCGAGGAAGTGGTCAAGAGCGAAGTCGCCACCTTCCTCGAGGTCTTTCCGAACGGCACGGTCTGGCGCAACGACTATCAGGACGGCACCGGATACGACGTGGTGCTCGTTGGCCGGCTCGACGAGAAGCCGATCGACGTCGACGCTTGGCAAGCCAAACTTGAAAAGCCGGAGTATGCGGCGGTCCGGGCCTCGCTCGTCGAGGTCGGCTACCTCAGCGCATTTGACCTGCTCAAGACCTACACCGGCCGCGGAGCGGATCTCAAGCCGTGGACGGCCAACGGTGAGATCAACCGCGACAGCAACCTGCGCCTCCAGTACCTCGCCGGGTTCGGGTTCAACATCTACCGTGGCACCGAAATCCGTGACGCGATGCTGCGGTTCCGCAGCTTCCCGACCGACCTGTTCATCGGTTCGCCCGCCAGCGTGGAGCAGCTGCGTGGAATGACGATGGGCGGCTTCGGCGCGCCAGAGTGACAATGCGGGCCTGTACCGAAGGAGCTGCGGCGTGAGTCTGACCGAGGGCCCCAGCACCGGCGTCGCTGCTGGAATCCCGCCGATCCGGCGCGTGGCCATCACGCAGGTCCCGCCCGCTTCGCTCGAGCAGGGCGAACGTTCGTACGTCGGGCGCGACCCCATCGACATGGCCAATGCGCGGGCGCAACACGCGGCCTACTCCGACCTGTTGCATCAACTCGGCTGCGATCTGGTCGTCCTCAACGCCAATCAGGGTTGCCCCGATGGCGTATTCGTCGAGGACATGGCGATTGTCTTCGATGAAATCGCTGTGATGGCGATGCCGGGCGCGCCGTCGCGCCGCGCAGAAATTGCCGGCGTCGAGCAGGAGCTCGTGAACCATCGCAGGCTCGCGCACATCGCACTGCCCGCGACCCTCGACGGCGGGGACGTCACCGTCGTCGGTCGCGTGGTGCTGGTCGGAAAGTCCGCGCGCACGAACGCGGAGGGCGCCGCGGCGCTGGCCGAGATTCTGAAACCGTACGGCTATGTCGTGCGGCGCGTGGGAATGCGCAACTGCCTCCACCTCAAGAGCGCCTGTACCGCGCTGCCAGGCGGTCGCCTGCTCGTGAACCCGGCCTGGCTCGAACTCCAGGACCTTGCCGGTTTCGACATCGTTGAGGTCCCGCGCGACGAGCCCTTTGCCGCCGACATTCTCACCATCGGTCGGTCGGTCGTGAGCGCCGAAGAACACCCCAAGACGGCTGCGCTCATTGCCTCGATGGGGTTTGACTCGCGCACCACCCCCCTCTCCGAGTTTGCAAAGGCGGAGGGTGGCGTGACCTGCATGAGTCTGGTGTTCGAGACCAGACCCCAGCCGGACCTGCCCCAACCGGCGGCGTAGACCCTCGCCGCCAGCTCGCCAGCGCGACAAGTTCTTATAGATGCGATTTTCCGGTTCGCACCCAGCAGACGGGGGCATCCCGGCGTAGTTACCTAGTTCCCCTATCGTCCCAGAAATCAGGAGCTCCACGCATGGCCCGCAGACTCCTCTTTGCAGTTCCCCTGGCGTTGCCGGTCGCGTTCGCGACGGCGTTCGCTCAAACCGCAGATCCCGGCAAGGCCGTGACCGCGGTGCGCGCCGATTATGCGCTCACCAACGTCCGGATCGTCACCGCGCCCGGCAAGGTGATCGAGCGCGGCACTGTTCTGACGCGTGATGGTCGGATCGCCGCGGTCGGTGCCACCGTACAAATCCCCGCTGGTGTCACGCAGATGGATCTGAGCGGGCACACAGTGTACGCCGGCCTTATTGACGCCGCGACAAGTATCGGTCTCCCCAGTCCGAGCCGTCCGCTTCCGGCGATGACTGCGGCTGGCGCCGCACCCGCGGCTGGACGTGGTGGTGGCGGTGGTGGCGGTCGTGGCGTTCCATTGGGTCGCGGATCGGCTCCGCCCCCGCCGGTCGTGCTGCCTGAAGTCGAGGCCGACGCCGAGGCCGCGGACATGTTCGCCCCAACCGACGACCAGCTCAAAGCATTCCGAGCCGGTGGTGTGACGACCGTCGGATTGGTCTTCGACGGTGGTCTCTTCCCGGGCCGCGTCGGCTCCGCGCTCACCGGCACGCGCGGCGGGTCGCCGCTGGCGCTCCGGGCCGCGTCGGGCCAAGTCGTGGCGTTCGGCACAAAGCGTGGCGGTGCCTATCCCGGCACCGGGATTGGCGCGGTGGCGTTCATCCGCCAGGCATTCCTCGACGCACAGTACGAAGCACGGCTCGACAAGGCATTCAAAGCCGGCACACCCGGCGCCCGCCCGTCGAACGATCCGTTCAGCCGCGCGCTCGTCCCAGCCGCGACGAGCGAGATGAGTTCGTGGTTCGTGGCCTCGACGGAGCGGCAGATTGTGCGTGTCGCCGAGATCGCGAAGGAACTGGGTCTCAAGACACCGGTGGTCGTCGGCTCGCAGGAAGGCTGGCGGGTCATCGCCAACCTCAAGTCGACCGGTGCAACTGCCGTCGTCAGCCTGCAGTGGCCGTCGCCTGATTCAATCACCGGTCGGGCCTTCCTGGCCGTTGGTTCTGGTAAGAGCGGCACGGCGCCGGCTACGACCGCAGCCGACACCGCCGAAGTCCGTGCCAACGCCGCGGCCCTCACCAAGGCGGGCGTTCCCGTGGCGTTCGCCTCCTACGGTGGCGAAAGCGGCAACACCTTCCGCGACCGCATTCGCCTGACCATCGCGGCGGGCATGAGTCCTGACGATGCGCTCCGCGCCGCCACGGTCACTCCGGCCGCTGTACTCGGCATCAGCGCCGCCGTCGGCACCATCGAAGTCGGCAAGCTCGCCAACTTCGTCATCGTGACCGGTAACGACCTCTTCGCCGCTACGAACCCGATCAAGCACGTTTTCATCGAAGGCCGGATCTACTAACCATGGACTCTCATATGCGCATCCTCAACGTCGGAATGCTCGGCCGTGCGGCGCGTGCCTGCGTCGTCGTCGCGGCGATTTCCACTCCCGCCGTGCTCGTGGCCCAGGACCTCGCCATCAGGAACGCGACGCTGATCACGATTACCGGCGGCGACATCCAGAACGGGACCATTCTCGTGCGCAACGGCAAGATCACCGCCGTCGGCGCCAACGTGAATATCCCGGCTGGCGTTCGCACGATCGACGGCACGGGCAAATTCGTGATGCCCGGCATCATCGACGCCCACTCGCACGCCGCCCTTGAAGGCGGCATCAACGAGGGCGCCGAGTCGGTCACGCCAGAAGTGCAGGTTCAGCTCAAGGGTGACGATCCCGTCGTGTATCGCGCGCTCGCCGGCGGTGTGACGGCCGCGCTCCTGCTCCACGGTAGCGCGAACACGATTGGCGGCCAGTCACGCGTCATCAAGATGCGCTGGGGCCAGTCAGCCGATTCGATGTACTTCAAAGGCGCGTTCCGGATTGTGAAGTTCGCGCTCGGTGAAAACGTCACCCGCGCCAACTCCACCGCGCCGGCCGACGAACGTCGCTTTCCCATGACCCGCATGGGTGTGGAATTCACCGTCCGCTACTGGTTCCAGAAGGCGAAGGAGTACGACCAGGAATGGAAGGAGTATCGTGACGCGGTGAAGACCAACCCGAACGCGATCATGCCGCGCCGGGACCTCCGCCTCGAAGCCCTGACCGATATTCTGCACGGCGACCTGAAGGTGCATTCGCACAGCTACCGCGGCGACGAGATCCTGATGCTCATCCGCGTCGCCGACGAGAACGGCTTCAAGGTCAACACCTTCCAGCACGTGCTCGAGGGCTACAAGGTGGCCGACGAAATCGCACGTCACGGGGCGATGGCCTCAACCTTCGCCGATATGTGGGGCTACAAGGTCGAAGCCTTCGACGCGATTCCGTACAACATGGCGCTCATGTCCCAGCGCGGTGTCGTGGTGTCGGTCAACTCTGACTCTGACGAACGGATCCGCAGGCTTTACCAGGAAGCGGGCATCGGCGTTCGGTACGGGAACATGAGCGTCAATGAAGCGCTCAAGATGGTGACGCTGAACCCCGCCAAACAGCTCGGCGTGGACAAGATGGTCGGCTCACTCGAAAACGGAAAAGACGGCGACATCGCGGTCTTCTCGGCGCATCCCTTCGCGCCCGACGCGATGGTCGAATACACCGTCGTCGACGGCAAAGTGCTGTTCGATCGTTCACAGGCGAACACGCTGCGCAAAGTGGCCGCCGAGAAGGGCCCCGGAGGCACGAAGTAATGCGACCAATCCAGAAGCAGTTCGCGTCATTCTTTGCTGTTGGCGCGCTCGTCGCCACGGCCGCGACGATGGCTACGGCACAGGCCGGCGCCGGTGATGAAGGCACCTTCTTCATCAAGGGCGGCACGATCGTGAACCCAGGTGGCCAGCGGCTGCCCAACACGAACATCCTCGTCCGGAATAACCGGATCGTCGAGATCGGTACGGCGGCCAGCCCCACGGACGCCAAGGTGATCGACGCCACGGGCAAGTTCATCTACCCGGGCATGATCGACGCCAGCACGGGCATCGGCCTAACGGAAATCGGCAGTGTGCAGACGATGGGATTCCGTAGTGAGATGGGTGAATTCAACCCGCACATGCGCGCGCTGGTCGGACTCAACGTCGAAAGCGAAATCCTCGGCGTGACGCGCATGAATGGCGTCACCTCGGTGGTGACGTCGCCGACTGGCGGCGTCATCAGCGGGCAGGCGGCACTGATCAATACCGCCGGCTGGACCTGGGAAGACCTCGCCGTCTCGAAGTCCGTCGGCATGATGATCAGCCTGCCGGGCGGGAGTGGTGGTGGCGGTCGCGGCGGTGGTGGTGGCCGGGGTGGTCGTGGCGGCGCCGCGGGAAATCCGAATGCCGTGGCCGACTTCGAGCGGTTCATGACCGAATCGCGGGACTACGACAAGAGTCGTGCCGCCGGCTCGGCCAAGCTCGACCTCATCTACGAGGCAATGCGTCCGGTCTTCAATAAGGAGATCCCGGCGATCATTCCGTGCGGCAACGAAGCGTCAATCCGCGCGGCCGTCGCGTTCGGTGAGAAGTGGGGCATTCGCGTGGTGCTTCAGGGCGCGTCTGATGCCTGGAAAGTCCGGAAGTTCCTCGCCGAGAAGAACATTGCGGTCATCCTCGGCGGCATTCAGTCGGCGCCTGGCGATGACGTGCCGTACGACGAGATCTATGCGGCGCCCGGCCTGCTGTACGATGCTGGCGTGAAGTTTGCCTTCTCCACCGGTGGCGGCGCCAACGCCCGTCACGTGGCATTCCATGCCGCGCTGGCGATGGCCTACGGCCTGTCGGCCGACGGCGCACTGAAGGCGCTCACGATCTGGCCCGCCGAGATTCTTGGTGCGGACAAGGAGATCGGGTCGATCGCGAAGGGCAAACTCGCCAATCTGTTCATTACGACCGGCGACCCGATGGACCTGCGCACGCAGGTGGTGGAAGTGTTTATCAAGGGCCGTATGTTGGCCGACGATGACCGCCACTCGCGGCTGTATGCGAAGTACAAGTCGCGGCCGCTGCCGATCAAGCCGTAACTACTGGCGCTCTCTGAACGTGCCTTCGCGGCAGCCCGATTCTGGGCTGCCGCGAAGGCATTAACGGCGTCGTTCACCGCTTGCCGGGCTCATGCCCCGGCGCGACGTTGTCATCACTACAACTGGAGTGACTTTGTGTCCAAGTCCGTGACGTACAGCCCGTGGAAGGACGTTGAACTCGAGACCGTCTCGCCGATGTTGGGCCGCAAGCTCCTCACCGGCCAGCGGATGATGCTCGCGCAGGTCTTCCTCAAGAAGGGCTGCATCGTGCCGCGCCACCAGCATGAGAACGAGCAGTTCACCTACATCATCGAAGGCGGCCTCCGTTTCTGGATCGGCGAGGACGAAAGCCAGGTGCAGGATGTGATGGCCGGTGAGGTGCTCCACATTCCCTCGATGGTCTGGCATAAGGCCGAGGCGCTCGAGGATACGCTCGACGTCGACATTTTCGATCCGCCGCGCGCGGATTGGATCGCCAAAACCGATTCGTACCTGCGGAAGTAGACGCGGGAGCGTAGGCGTGCGATTAGGGTTTGTTTCACCGTGGGCCGCGCGCCGGTCGCGCCGGTCGCGCCGGTCGCGCGGGGCTCTCGTGGCGCTGGCCGCGCTGGCCGTTGCGGTCATGACCGCCTGCGCCGCCGGCCCGGTACCGGTCACCGACGACATACCAGCATCGGCGCTCTCACCAGCGCTCGGCGTGGATCTCGCCGAGTACACACGCACGCCCGAGGGGCTGTTCTACAAGGATGTCACCGTTGGCACCGGGTCCGTGGCCGAATCGCGTAGCAAGGTGACGGTCGCGTATCGCGGGCTCCTCGCCAACGGCGTGCAGGTGGACAGCTCAGCCGGTCTCACCTTCAAGATGGGAAGCGGCATCGTCATCAAGGGGTGGCAGATTGGGTTGAGCGGCATGCGCGTCGGTGGTGCGCGGATCCTCGTGATTCCGCCGCACCTGGGATACGGCTGGAAGGAGGTCGGGGCAATCCCGTCCAACTCGATCCTGCTGTTCCGCGTGCAGCTGGTTGCCGTCGCCCAATAGGAGCTGGAGCAGGCCCAGGCGCAGGCGCAGCCCTTTCGCCCGCTGGCGCCACGCCCGCGCCCCTGCCCAGATTGACCAGATGAGCCGTCCGTCTGTCCTCGTCGAATGCGCGCGCATCGCCAGTGGGTTGAGCGCCGGCGCCGGTGCCGGTGCGCTCGCCTCTATTGCGCGCCGGCGTGGTTCGCTCCCCATGAGCGCCACCGCCAAGCTGCTCGTCACCGCGAGCGGCGCGCGTTTCGGCACGGTGGGCGGCGGCTGCCTCGAAGCCGAGGTGATTGAACGCGCGATGGATGTGCTCGAACGCCGCGTTCCCGCGATGTCGCATCACTCATTGAACAACGAACTGGCCGGCGACTACGGGCTCACCTGCGGTGGCACCGCAGAGATCTTTATCGAGCCGGTGTACCCGGACGAGACGCTGGCGCGCGCCTACCACGAGGCCGTCGCGTTGATCGCCCGTGGCGAACGCGGGGTGATGGTCACGGCGCTCGACTGGAGTGACGGGCCACGCAAGATCGTGACCTCTGCATCGTTGGTGTCGGATGCGGACCTGCACGCCCGGGCCGCCTCACTCGATCCATTCGCCACGGAACCGCTCTTCAGCGAAGGCCACCTCGTGGAGCCGATCGTCGGGCGGCCGCAGCTCGTGGTCTTCGGCGCGGGTCATGTCGGCGCGCGCATCGCCGAGGTGGCCTCGATCGCCGGCTGGCATGTGACCGTCGTAGATGACCGCGCCGATTTTGCCGATCCCACGCGCATGCCATTCGCAGACCGCGTCGTCACCTGCGAATTCCACGACGTGATGGCCAGCGCGCGGTTCGACGCCGATACGTACGTCGTGATCGCCACACGCGGCCATCAACACGACGCCGTCATCGCCTCGCAGGTTGTCCCCAAGCCACTCCGTTACGTGGGGATGCTCGGCAGCCGTCGCAAAGCCGCCCTCACGGCAAAACAGCTTCGCGAGTGGCACCTGACCGAAGCATCTATCGCACAGATTCACGCCCCAGTCGGCGTCTCCATCGGTGCCGATACGCCGGAGGAGATCGCCGTGAGCGTGGTGGCCGAGATGATCGCCGTACGGCGGTCATCCTCGTCGCGTCGCGGCGGGCTGGACCCGGTCCTGGCCGCCAACGTCGCGGGCGCGAACGAAATGGCTGCCCCGGGCACGATCACGGAACGCCGATGAGACCCCACAAGCTGGACGAAGGCGAGATCGAGTACGCACTGGCGCAGCTCAACGGCTGGACCCGCGTGTCAAACACGATCACGAAAACGTTCGCCTTTCCGAAATTC
Organism: Gemmatimonadota bacterium; assembly: GCA_014192065.1. GTDB lineage: Bacteria > Gemmatimonadota > Gemmatimonadetes > Gemmatimonadales > Gemmatimonadaceae > Fen-1231. The sequence goes on from BJHH01000001.1 coordinate 201,873, forward strand.
CTTGACGGGATCCGCTGGGTCGACCAAGCCGCCCTCGCCGCCGAGTCGCTCGATCACCACCCCGATCTCGATATCCGCTACACGAAGATCACTGCCACATTGAGCACCCACTCCGCCGGCGGTCTCACAAAGCTCGACTTCGCACTCGCACGGGCGCTCGACGCGTTGACGTAGCAGGATTCGATCCGCATAAATAAACGGGCCGCCCAAACCATCTGGGCGGCCCGTATTGTGTCCCGACGTTTCCGGGCGTCAGAACACAATTCTATTGCACTAGCTGCTCCGGCGGTTCCCGCCGAGCAGCGAGACGATCGCAAGGAACATGTTGAGTAGGTCGAGGTAGATCTGCACGGCCGCCACGATGTACTCCTCGGGGCCATACACATTCTTGAGCCGCCACGTGTCGAACACGAGCAGGCCGCTGAACACGAGTACCGTGCCGCCCGCGATCCAGAGCTGCGCCGTCTGGTTCTGAAAGAAGAGGTTGAGCAGCGACGTGCCGATCAGCACCCAGACCCCCACCACGAAGAAGCTGCCCCACGCGCTGAAGTCGCGGCGGCTGAGCCAGGTGTACAGCGTCAGTACCGTGAAGGCGCTGCCCGTCAGCGCGCCGGCCTGCCAGAGGATCTGTGGTTGCGTGCGCCCGACGGCATAGATGAGGGGCGAGATGGCCACGCCCATCATCGCCGAGAAGAGGACCACCAGTGCGAGGCGCTGCGGCGCCGCGAGCGAACGCGCGCGCTGTGCCGCAAAGAGCGGCACGAAGGCCAGCAGCATGGTGATGATCGGGTGCTTCGCGGTCGCGATCATGATCGACTCGTTCTGCAGCCCGAACCAGGTGCCGCCCATCGTGACGAAGACGCAGGCGAGCACGAGCGAATAGGTGCGGCGGACGAGGAGGGCGCGGTCGGCGCCCGTTCGAACGAAGCCCGCAGGATTCAGCACTTCATACCGCGAAAAGCCCATTTGGTGTTGCGCTCCAGGGGTGAAAAAGGTCGAACTCCAGCCGAACACCGACCCTTGAATAATAGCGCCCCGCGAATCTGCAGGGCATGCGCGGTGGTTATGTGTGCTAAGTCATTGCAGTACAGTCGTTTACAGCGTTTTTTGTGTGATCGGACTTGGGCCGGAGCGCGGTCTCGGCCAGCTCCGCCGTGTCGGCACCGTAACCATGCCGACGACGTCGAACTATTGCATCAACCGCTTGCCGCGAGGAGTCCGGGAAGTTCGTTCATCCGTTCGATCCAGTAGGTCGGCCCCGCCGGCTCGATTTCTTCTTTCGTGTACGCGCCCCATGGCACGGCCACCGTGCTGACGCCGGCGTCGCGGCCCGCCTCGATGTCGTGCGGCGAGTCGCCCACGAACCAAGCCTCGCGTGGGCTCACCTGGAGTTGCGTGAGCGCGTAGATCACGGGCTCGGGGTCGGGTTTGTGCCGTGCGGTATGATCGATCCCCACGATGGCATCGAATAACGGCGTGAGTTTGTAGAAGTCCATCGACCGCCGGATGCCCGCGTCGAGTTTGCTGCTCACGATCGCCAGCGGATGCCCGCGCTCGTGCAGCTCGCGCAGGGTCTCCTCCACGCCGGGGTAGAGCGTCACCAAGCGGTCATGATTGTCCATCTGAAACTGCCGATAACGCGCTTTGAGGAAGCTCGCATCGTCCGCATTGGTCGCCCAATGGGCCAACATGGCGTCGAGTGGCGTGCCGATCAGCGCCTTCCACTCGGCGCGTGTGGGACGCGGCCCCTCGCGCCCGTCAAACGCATAGACCGCGCCCGCGATGATCAACTCGATGGAATCGAGCAGGGTGCCGTCCATGTCGAACAACACGGCCGGGAGCCGTCGCAGGCGGTGGCGATCGCTCGTCGTCACGGACTCACACTCCGGTATTCGCGTCCCTTCCATTCCACGCGGCTTCCGCGCCACGCCGCCCGCGCGAACAACACCGCCAGCAATGCGCCCGCGAACGGGTGCAGTAGGCCGTACATCGGCGACACCCGCTGTACGGCATATATCACCGCCCAGAACAACGTCGCGGCGGCATAGCAGGCCGCTGCCCACCACAACATGTCGGGCGGCAACAGGCCGGCCAACGCCACGAGTCCCAATACGAAGGGCAGGACGTTGCAGAGCGCCGGCACGGGGAATACCAGGCGCAGCACGGTCTGCCCCACGGCTCCCAGCGCCAGCGTGTCGCGCCCGCCGGCGTAGACGTTCTTGCCCCAGCCGCGCATCAGCTCGCCGAGCCCCTCGTACATCCGCGTGCTGAGGTACTCGAGTCCCTCCACAAACTGCACGCTCCCTCCCGCGCGACAGACCTCTTGCGCGATGCGCAGGTCCTCCGCCACGTGGCCGCGTACCGCCTCGTGACCGCCCATTGCCTCATATGAGGGGCGCCGAACTAGGAAGAACTGCCCGTTCGCGATCTTGTCGAGCGGGCGGGTGGACCGACTCATTCGCTCGGTGTTGCCGTAGCGCGAGAGAATCAACACAAAGACCTGCGGCATCAGTAGCCGCTCCCAGAACGTGCCCATCTCCTGTGTGCCCATCACGCTCAGCATATCGGCCCCGCGGGCGCGCAGCGCCGTCAGTGCGCGCGCCAATAACTCCGGAGTGTGCCGCGTGTCAGCGTCCGTGAAGAGCAGTAAGTCGCCCCGCGCCTGTTGCACGGCCGTGTGGCAGGCCCACTGCTTGCCGAACCAACCAGCGGGCAGCGGTGGCGCGTCGAGGACGGTCACGCGAGCGTCCTCGGCTGCGATCTGTCGCGCGATGGCACCCGTGCCGTCCGTCGAGTGGTCGTCCACGACGAGCACCTCGACGTTGGGCCAGGTGGTCGTGAGAATGGATCGCACGCAGCGCTCAATGTTGCGTGCTTCGTTCCGCGCCGGCACGACGATGCTCACCAAGGGAGCGCCCGCGTGGCGTTCCGCGCCTGCGGCACCGCTCGGTAGATCCGGAGCGTACTGCGCCAGCCGCGATGCGCCGCGCGATCGCCAGGCGAGCACGATCGGGACCACCACCCAGGGTAGCGTGTACCAGAGCCAGTTCGGCATGAAGGCAAGCTAGCCGGCGGCCGTGTGCCTTCTGTAGTTTCTCACCAGAATGTCACTCGCCTTGAAGGTCCTCATCGCCCTTGTCCTGGGCCTCGCAGCCGGGCTCGGTGCCTCCGTCGCGGGTCCGTCGATTGCCGACCCGCTTGCGACACTGCTGCAGCCGGTCGGCACCATCTGGGTGAGCGCCATCCGTATGGCCATCATTCCGCTGGTTGTCTCCTCGCTGCTCCTCGGCGTGGGCCGCGCACCCGACGCGCGCACGGTCGGCGTACTCGGCGCACGCGGCCTGCTGATGTTCCTCGCGATGCTGACGGCGGCCGGGCTCTTCTCGCTCGCCATCGCGCCTGTGGTCTTCTCACGGTTTCACGTCGACGCCGCAGCGGCAGAGGCGCTCCGGGCCAGCGCGGTCGCCACGGGCCAGGCCGCGATCGAGGGAGCCAAGTCCATTCCCTCATTGGCGCAGTGGTTCATCGATCTTGTCCCCGTCAATCCGGTCAAGGCTGCCGCTGACGGCGCGCTGCTTCCGCTCATCGTCTTTTCGATTGCGTTGGGTGCCGCGCTGACACGCATTGCCGCTGATCGGCGCGAGGCGCTGCTCCGTGTGATGGATGCGGTGCAGGAGGCCTGCCTGGCCGTCATGCGCGCCGTGCTCGTGGTGGCGCCGGTCGGCGTCTTTGCGCTGGCCTTCGTACTCGCTGCCAAGATCGGCTTCGCGGCTGCGGGCGCGCTGGCCACATATATCGTGCTCGTCTGCGCCGTCTGTATCGCGTTCTGGCTGGTGGTCCTCTACCCGGCGGCCGTGTTTGGCGGCGGCGTGAAGTTCATGGATTTCGCCCGCGCGATTCTTCCTGCGCAGGCCGTGGCATTCAGCTCGCGCAGTTCGCTGGCGGCCTTTCCGGCGATGCTCGCCGTCGCGCGCGAGAAACTGGGACTGAGCCAGCCGACGATCGGCTTTCTGCTACCGCTCATGGTTACCATCTTCCGCGCCGGTGCGGTCATCGCGCAGGTCGTGGGCACGATCTTCATCGCCAAGCTCTACGGCATTCCGCTCAGCCCGGCGCAATACGCCACCATGACCGTCACGTCGATCGCGGCCTCGTTCAGCGTGCCGGGAATTCCGGGCGGCGGAATCATCATGATGGTCCCGGTGCTGCTGTCGGTAGGCCTTCCGGCTGAGGGCGTGGGCATCCTGCTCGCGGTGGATACCATTCCCGACATGTTCCGCACCACGACGAATGTCACGGCCGACCTTGCAGCGGCGGTCATCCTCGACCGGCGACGGGTGCAGAGTCCGGCGTCCTGAGGCACGGTGACGCCGCGATCCAGCACTCCGGCCGATGCGGGTGACGGCGCCGATGCCTGACCTCAGGAATCTCGCCCGCATCACCGCGGCCGTTCGGGCGTATCCGCCTGTGCCCGCCGAGCGCGACGAACCGTTCTGGGAGGCGGCCGTGGCGCTGGTGCTGCGCGAGCGAGAGGCGCAGGGCGGCGTCGAATTGCTCTTCATTACACGAGCGATTCGCGAGGGCGATCCTTGGAGCGGGCAGGTGGCGCTCCCCGGTGGGCGCCGCGACGAAGGCGACGTCGACCTCGCCGATACCGCCGTACGCGAGACGCGCGAGGAAACTGGGCTCGACATCCTTCTGCACGGCGAGCTGGTCGGTCCGCTCGATGACCTCCGGCCGCGAACCCCCATGCTCCCACCCGTGATCGTGCGGCCCTACGTGGCAACGATCGTCGGTGCACCGCCGGTCGTGTTGTCCGACGAAGTGGCTGGCCACTTCTGGGTGCCGCTCGACGCACTGCTCGACCCGGCCAACAGGCGACGCACGCGGGTCCGCACCCGGGGTGCGTTCTGGATGTGGCGCGACGCGATTCATTATGATGGACAGGTGATCTGGGGGTTGACCGAGATCATCGTGCGCAATTTCCATGAGGTCGTGCGTTGAGCAACGCGGAAATGGGGACGAAGGCTGCGCCGTCCTGGGCTGAGCGCAAGATCTGGCGCGCTGGGCTCCTCGCGCGCACTGTCTGGCTGCTGGCCTTCGTAGCCCTGTTCGCATTGGTGCCGATGCTCGCCGACCGCTGGGCCTACGATCACGCGCACCTCGCCCGGATCTATGATCAAGACTGGGCGCGCCTGCTTCGCCAGATGGGCTGGTTCCCGACTTGGATGCTCGCCTCGCTCACACTCTGGCTGACGCAACGCAAGCTCGATGCGGCGCTCGCGAAGACGCACGCGCAGCTGCTGTTCTTTGCCCCGGCGCTCGCCGGTATCGTCTGCGAGCTGCTCAAGCTCACGATCCGCCGCGAACGGCCGATGATCCACGACGGCGACTACGGCTTCCGCCCCTGGGAGGACCGCCCGTTCTCGACTGCCGGACTTGGCATGCCGAGCAGTCACACGATGGTGGCATTTGCTGCGGCTACGGTGCTCGCGCGGATCTTCCCAGGGGCACGGTGGGTCTGGTACGCGCTCGCCGCTGGCTGCGCCGCCACGCGTGTTATCGACCGCGCGCATTTCGTCTCCGACGTCTCACTCGGCGCGCTGCTTGGCTGGAGTATCGGCTGGGGCGCCTGGATCGCGCTTCGTAAAAAGCCGACGTACTGATCACGGCTGTTAACCGTGCTGGTCCGCGGAGGTCGTAGCGGCGGTTTACGGAAACGCCGCTACGGCCTCCGCGGTTTCTCCATCGAACTTAGGGCGTGATACGTGGCGTCGGCACCGTTGCCTTCGGGTCCACCATCACACGCCGAGCCTTGAGATGTTCTTCCATCTTGAGTCGCGGAATGCCTTCCGTGAGCCACTCGGGAGCCGGCTGGTCGCGGAGGAAGGTGTCGAACCATTCCGTCATGCGCAGCGCGTAGTCCATCTGGTTGGCCGGACGCGACAGGCCGTGATTTTCACCCACATACTCGAGCAGGATCACGTCCTTGTTCATCTGGCGCAGGTGGTTGTAGTAGGTGATGCCCTGATTGAAGTCCACGGCGCCGTCGCGGTCGTTGTGCAGAATCATGTATGGCATCGACAGATTCTGCGCATACGTTTGCGGCGAGTTGCGCGCGTACACCTCTGGGATGTCGTTCGGCCCGCCGGTGAACCGTCCCTGGCCCGAGATGAAGATCGAGGCGTCCGTGTTCCCCGAGTTCCAGTAGACCGAGCCGAACATCGACGTCATATCGGTCAGCGGTGCGCCAGAGACGGCGGTCTTGAACATCTTCGTCTGCGTGGCGATGAACGCTGACTGGTAGCCGCCCCAGCTATGGCCCTGTAGGCCTACGCGGGCTTCGTCGATCATCCCCGTCGCGATCACGGCCTTCACGGCAGGTAGCACGCACCAGACCGCCGAACGGCCGGGATCGTTCACCTTGTAGGCGATGTCTGGCTGGAAGAACGCGTAGCCGCGCGAGGTGAACACGGCCGGGTTGGCGTAGCGCGTCGCGTTCGGCGCCGAATAGACGTGCGTCCCCTGCGACAGCTTTTCATAGATGTAGGTGAGCATCGGGTACTTCTTGCCCTTCTCGTATCCGGCCGGGAGAAAGAGCACCCCCTGACGCTTGCCGAGCCCATTGTCGCAGCTGTAGTCGATCAACCGTGCGCCCGGTGTCCAGGCGACGTCCTTCTGCTGCGGGTTCGCGTCGGTGAGACGGCGCTCGTTCTTGATGCCGTCGTCAGCCGCGTAGAAGTCGGGAAACTTCACGACGCTCTGCCGTTGGACGACCCAGGTGTCGCCGTCGCGTGCCTTGCGGTAGCTGACCTTTGCGTCTTCCCAGGTGATCTGCGTTGCTCCGCCCTTCATCGGGTCGACCTTCGAAAGGCCTTCCTTCTTGGTCCACTCGCCGTACGTCTGGAAATAGAGCGGCTTGGAGAGGTCAATGCCGCCGCGGTCACGCGGGTCGCTGAGCAGGCGAGCCTGGTACTTGATCTGGTCCTTCAGGCCGTTGCCGGTGATGTTGACCGCTCCGGTGCCAGACACGGGAAGACGCCACACATCCCAGTTGTCGCGGATGATGACGTTGTTGCCGTCGTTCGTCCAGCCGATGAACGCCCCACCGATCGCCGGCTTTACCTGATTATGGTCGTCTTCGGTATTCCAGAACTTTGCCGGCACGCCCGTCGTGATCGTCTTCGTGGCGCCTGCGTTGAAATTGTAGACCTTCCAGTCGCCAGAGTCGTAGTAGGCGTACTGGCCGTTGTCTGGCGAGAACGACGACGCGCCGAATCCACCGCGCCCGCCACCACCACCGCCACCGCCCGGCACCTTCTTCTGGATGAGCTTCCGCTCGCCCGTACCGATGTTCACGGCGTAGATGTCGCGGAAGTCGAAGCCGCGGATGCCGGCCTCGCGCTCGTACTCGGTGCCGTCATTGCCGATGCCCCACGAATCCTTTGGGCCGACCGAGACGTCGCGCACCTTGTCGTCCGTGAGCTTGGTGACCTTCTGGGTCGAGAGCGTATAGACCGACAGGTAGTTGAATGCCTTGTCCGTCGCTTCCTGCACCTGTTGGGCTGCCTGCGGTCGCGCGTCCTTCCAGTGCCAGAGAATGAGCGACGGGACCTCGGCGCCAGTCTGAGGTGCCGCGGCGATCTGCCCGGTGCTGCCAGCGCCAGGAGCAGAACCGCCAGGGTTCGGCGCCGTGAAGGTTCCGGCGTTCGGATCGCGCGGCGGTTGCGGCTCGCGCAGGCCGAAGTAGAGGGTCTTCTGTCCGTCGCCCCATTGCAGCGCGCGGTCAGTGCTCACGACGAGCCCGCCAGCGACGCCAGTGCTCTTTGCGCTGATTTCGATTGCCGTAGCGTTTGGCGCGATGGCGTTGCTCCATGCCACGACCGTCGCCTGTTCGTCGCCACCGGCCGTGTCGTTCACCACGCGGAACGCGGCGAGCGCGCTGCTGGAATCGCCCCAGATCAGCCGGCGATACGTTGCCTTCTGGAAATCGAGTGGGCGGTTTACGCCCGTGGATAGCTCACGCAGCTGAATGCTGTTGCCCACGAGGTCGGTGGCACTCACCGCGTACGCGATCCAGGTGCCAGCGTCGTTGAAGGCGAACTCCGAGACGTTGGCGATCGGGATCGGCGTGCCGCCCGTGAGGTCCACGAGCTCGAGCACGGATGCCGGACCGCCGCCGCCAGCCGGGGCGCCGCCACGTCCGCCTCCGGCAATAGCTGCCGCGGGAGCCGCGCCAGGCGTTGCATGCTGAATCGCGAGCCAGTTGGACTTGTCGCCAGCAAACCGAAACGCGCGCACGCTTTCGAATTCACGCCGCGTACCGTTCGTGAGGTCGATCACGGCGAGTTTGGGCGATGCATTGGCTGCAGCACCGCTCGCGGCGCCTGCGCCACCGGCACGACCGCCGCGCCCACCACGGCCACCGCCGGCCGCGGGAGTGGGAGCGTACACGTTGAAGGCGACCCAGCGATTGTTGCCGGAAATCTGCACGGCACCACCGCCCGCGCCGCCACGGCCACCTCCACCACCGCCGGAGGCGTCACCAACGGGAAAGCGCAGTTCCGACGCGCCGGCCGCCGTGCCGCGGACGACGACTTCCGCATTGCCTTCGCTCGGCGCGATGACGTAGGCAAACCATTTGCCGTCGTTGGATAGTTGCGCCGCACCGAGGTTCTTCCAGGTGAGCAGGTCGTTCAGCGTGAGCTGACGCCCTGCCGACGCCGGCGGTGTCCACTTCGAGACGGGCGCAGCGCTTGGCGCGCCGTAGGGCAGGTTGGTCTGCAGGTTGACCGCGGCGTTTTGGGCGGGCGGCGCGTTCTGCGCGGCGACGGCTGACGCGCAAACGGTGGCCGCGAAAACCGCGCGGGCGAGGCGATTGATTTGCATTTGTTATGGGGCTCGGGTTGAGGCTCTCAAAGAGAATACCGCCTCGAGGCTTGCCCTGCCAGCCGCCCGGGCTTGCCCCTCGCAGTATGCTTGTCCCATTGTACGTACTTGGTCAATCGACCCATGTGCCGGAGCACGCGTGACCACTGCCTTTTTTGCGCGCCTGCGCGCGGGCGCGACACTGACTGTTCTGCTGGCGATGGGCGCAATACCGCGCGCTGTCGCCGCGCAAACTCCCTGGTCCGACCGTCTGGCCATCGCGGTGAAGCACAAGGTCGCGGCCCTCACGGAGCGCCGCTTCACGCACACACAGTTCTGGCGGGCGATCCCGACTGCGCTCAAGTCGCCACGGCTCACCGTGAAGGAAGTCGGCAAGTCAATGCAGGGCAGGGAACTCCGCACGGTGACCTTCGGCAAGGGGCCGGTGAAGGTGTTCATGTGGTCGCAGATGCACGGCAACGAAGCCACGGCAACAATGGCGCTCGCCGACATCTTCGCCTTCCTTGCCTCCAGTGAGCCGAGCACGCTGCGCGACCGTATCGAGAAAGACTTGACGGTGACTTTCCTGCCGATGCTGAACCCCGACGGCGCCGAGATCTTCCAGCGCGAGAACGCCGCGGGGATCGACATCAATCGTGATGTGCGGCGGCTGGCCACGCCCGAAGGGCGCACGTTGAAGGCCGTCCGCGATGCGATCGTTCCGGACTACGCGTTCAACCTGCACGACCAGAACGCGCGCACCCGTGCGGGGAATGGCGAGGGAGCGGCCATCGCGCTGCTGCCACCCGCCGCCGACTCGGCCAAGTCGTACAACGCCGTGCGCACACGCGCTCGCCTCATGGCGGCTTGGCTTGCGACCGACTTCAACCACGTGGTCAAGGGTCGTATCGCGAAGTACGACGACACCTTTAATGCGCGCGCCTTCGGCGACGCGATGCAGGCGTGGGGCGCGAGTACGGTGCTCATCGAGAGTGGCGCTCTGCCTGGCGACCCGCAGAAGATGAAGCTGCGTACCTACAATGCGGCGGCGATGCTTGGCATCCTCGAGGCGATCGCCATGAAAACCTTCGAGCAAGCGGATCCGCGCGCGTATGAGTCGCTGCCGTTCAATCGCGGCGGCGCCTACGACCTGCTGATCATTGGCGGAACGGTCGTGACGCCGGCTGGGGTGACCCGCGAGGATGTCGCGATCAACTTCGACGACTCCGTCGCGCGCACGAGCGGCCGGCTGGTGGAGATGGGCGACCTCGAAGGCGTGATCGCACTCGACACGCTCGATCTCTCGGGAAAATTTCTGCACGTTGCGCCGCTGACCGGGCTCACACGCGCCGGAAAATATTGGCTGCCCATTGGCACGCCCGCGCGGTTCACCGTGCGCGAGACCGAGAAGCCCACGTCGAAGCTGGTGCGGCGACTGCCGTAGTGCTGGGCAGGGCCGTTACTTCGCCGATTTGCGCGGGTGTTCGAGCGAGAGATAGAGCAGGATCTGGTTGTCGTCCTTGCTCGGCCCCACGCCGATCGGGAAGGCGATGCCAGGCACCACCTGCAGCCCCGACGCGAAGTCGTAGCCCCACCGAACGCCCGGGCTCAGGTAAAACGACGCGTTCCAGCTGTCGGTCGATCCCACCGTCCGCGACGTGCCCGCCCAGACAGCCTCCAGCATGAAGTTGGTCCGCGACCGCGCTTCCCAGATGAAACTCTGACCGAGTGAAAAGGTCGTCGCCGAACCGGACTTTCCAGTGGCATCCTTCGCGCTTGGCAACAGCATCACGCCGGCATTCGAGTGCGACACCAGGCTCGCCGCGACACGGTGCGAGACGGGCAACGCGCCCTGGATTCCCACGACGCCTGACCCGAAGCCCTTCGCGTGGTCACCGGTGGGCAGGACGAGCGAGACACGCGGCGAGATCCAAGTCGCGCTACCTTCGCTGCCCACGGCCTGGACCCGCCAGTTGAGCATCACATCGCCGAGACCGGCACTGCTGCCTGGGTTCGAAAATGGAATCGTGTAACTGAACTGGTTTCGCTGTCCGCGCACCGGCCACTCCTGGGTGAACGCGTAGAACCAGGCGTCGCCGTCGCGGGCCTTTTGAAAGAGGCTGATGTGCTGAATGACGCCCGCTTCCTGATTGTACGCCTCCTCCATCAGGAACGAGTTGTCCGCGATCGGCAGTTTGGCGGTCGCGGCTGGCTTGGCTGCCTGCGCCGAGGCCTCGGAAGCGATGACCACGACGGCGGCGGCGGCGATCCAGCGGTGCATTCGGGCCATGTCCATCCTCAGGGGGGGGGTAGAAACACCGTTGGGGAGCGTCACGGATCAAGCGTCACGGACCGGGAGAACGCTTTTCCGTGCGCGCCGAACAGAATTGTAAAATTTGTTTCCCGCCTCTCCGAGCGCAACGGGGAGGGCGATCGCCCCGGCGAACAGCGGAGTCGGCGTGGTGGCGATGCCGATCGGAGTCTCCGGACTTGCAAAAAAGTTAGTACGTACTAAAATATGAGTATGGCGCCTACGCAACCATCAGACACCGGCACCGACACCGGCACCGACACCGACACCGGCACCGACCCCGGCTGGCGGCGCGCGCGCAATGCGCCATCGCTCGCCGAAGCATACCGGACCGTCAACGTCTCGCACCGCACCTGGTGGCGGAAGATCCTCGCCTTCGCCGGCCCCGGGTACCTCGTCGCCGTCGGCTATATGGACCCGGGTAACTGGGCCACCGACCTCGCCGGCGGCGCGCAGTTCGGTTACGCCCTGCTCTCCGTCATCCTGATGTCGAACCTGATGGCGGTGCTCCTGCAGGGGCTCGCCTCAAAACTCGGCATCGTCACTGGACGCGATCTCGCGCAGGCCTGCCGAGATCACTACTCACGGCCGGTCTCGTTCGCGCTCTGGGTGCTCTGCGAAATCGCCATCGCCGCCTGCGATCTCGCCGAAGTCATCGGCTCGGCGATCGCCCTGAACCTGCTCTTCGGGATTCCGCTCACCTGGGGCGTGATCATCACCGCCGCCGACGTGTTGATCGTGCTCATGCTCCAGAACCGCGGATTCCGCCTGCTCGAGGCGATCGTCATTGTCCTCGTCGCCACGGTCGGCGCCTGCTTCTTGTTCGAGATCATGATCGCGAAGCCGGAGTTCGCCGCCGTGATGGCCGGCTTCATTCCCTCGACCTCCATCATCAGCGACCCGGCCAAGCTCTACATCGCCATCGGCATCCTCGGCGCCACCGTCATGCCGCACAATCTCTACCTGCACTCGTCCATCGTGCAGACCCGCAAGTACGACGAAACGATCGCTGGGAAGCGTGAAGCGGTGAAGTACGCGTTCATCGATTCGACGATCGCCCTCTCGTTCGCGCTCTTTATTAACGCGGCCATCCTGATCGTGGCGGCGGCCACCTTCCATACCACCGGCAATACGGAAGTCGCCGAAATCGGACAGGCATACGAACTGCTCACTCCGCTCCTCGGCGTGACCGGCGCGAGTACCGTATTCGCCATCGCCTTGTTGGCAAGCGGACAGAACTCGACGCTCACCGGTACGCTCGCCGGGCAGATCGTGATGGAAGGTTTCCTCGACATTCGCCTCCGGCCTTGGCTGCGACGGCTCATCACGCGCGCCATCGCCATCGTGCCGGCCGTCATCGTGTCGATCCTCTACGGTGAAGCCGGCACCATGAAACTGCTCATCCTCAGCCAGGTCATCCTGTCGCTGCAGCTCTCGTTCGCCGTCTTCCCGCTGGTACAATTCACGAGCGAACGTGCCAAAATGGGGGAGTTCACGAACCCCGCCTGGCTCAAGCGGCTCGCGTGGACCGTGGCGATCGTGATCGGCTCGCTCAATGCCTGGTTGCTCTTCCAAACATTTAGCGGATGGCTCTCCTGATGTACAAGCGCATCCTCGTCCCGCTGGAAAACTCGCCCGCCGACCGCGCGATCCTCGAGCACGTCGTGATGCTGGCGCGCCACGACTCGGCGAGTCTCGTGCTCATTCACGTCGCCGACGGCTTCGCCGCACGCAATCTCAAGCAACTGTCGCTGCGCGAGTCGGAAGAGATGCGCAAGGACCGCGCTTATCTGGACGCGACCGTCGCGCGTCTCGCCGCTCTCGGCGTGCAGGTGGAGGCGGTGCTTGCCAGCGGCGACCCCACCACGGAGATCACGGCCGCCGCCGAGCGTGAGCAGTGCGATCTGATCGCGATGGCCACGCACGGCCACCGCTGGGTCAAGGACTTCCTGTTTGGAAGCGTCGCCGATGCGGTGCGCCACCGCACGCTCGTGCCGGTGCTGATGGTGCGTCAGCAGGCCGTGGGTGAATGAAAGCGCGGCCCGAACTGACCGTCGAGGCCGAGGACTATCTCAAGGCCATCTATGAATTGGAGCGCGCCGACGCAGCGGCCGGCACCAACGCCGTAGCCGAGCGGCTCGGAGTTGCCGCCGCGAGCGTGAGCGGAATGCTGCAGCGGCTCGGGCGCCTCGGTCTCGTGAAGACCGAGCGATATCGCGGCACGCGACTCACCGAGCCGGGACGAACGGTCGCGCTCCAACTGATTCGTCGGCATCGAATCATCGAGAGTTACCTCGTCGCCCGGCTGGGTTTTGCGTGGGACGACGTGCACGACGAGGCCGAGCGGCTCGAGCACGCCGCGAGTCCCGAACTCATCGAACGCATGGCTGAGGTGCTCGGCAATCCCACCGCCGACCCGCACGGTGCTCCCATTCCGACGGCAGAGGGCATGGTGGACGAGCGGCGCCTAGCGAGCATCGCGGCGCTCGAGCCGGGCGCCGGCGCGAAGGTGCTCCGTATGAGCGACCGCGATCCGAAATTGCTTCGCTATCTGGCAGGGCGGGGCATCCGCCCTGGCGCGCGCATCCGCGTCGAGGCCAAGGAGCCGTTCGACGGCCCCATAATCCTGACCGTGGGCCGCAAGCGGCATACCATAGCGCCGGGTGCGGCAGGCAATGTCTGGGTGGAGCCGGACACCGCCGTTCGGCGACCGCCGAAACCGAAGACTGCTAGATCACGCCCCAGCGCTTGACCCGCGCGCAGTACGCGGCAACGCGACTGCGCTGGGCCTCACGGTACTGCCCGCGAATCCCTAGCTTCTGCCGCAGGTGACCAAATCAGGCAAGAAGACCCCGCCGAGCGCGCTCGCTGCGCCGTTGCGCGCGCCACTGTCGGCGCCGTCGCTGTCGGACATGCACGCCGCCGCGAAACGTCTGCACGGAGTGGCGGTACGCACGGCGCTCACCCGGTTTGATCCCGGAACCGCGACGATTCCCGGTGCCGGTGGCCGCGCCGCGCCGGAGATCTACCTCAAGCTCGAACACACACAACCGATCGGGTCGTTCAAGATTCGCGGCGCGGCCAATGCGCTCGCGCTCGCGACCGCAACAGAAATTGCCGATGGCATCTGGACCGCGAGCGCGGGCAACATGGCGCAGGGGGTGGCTTGGGTCGCGCGTGCACGCGGCGTGCGATGCGTGGCGGTCGTTCCCGATCACGCCCCGCGCGCCAAGACCGATGCCATCAAACGACTCGGCGCCGAAGTCATCGTCGTGCCATTCGAAGCGTGGTGGGACGCGCTGCTGACGCATTCGCACCCTGGGATGACGGGACTCATGGTGCACCCGTTCGCTGACAATGCCGTCATGGCCGGCAATGCGACGATCGGTCTCGAGATAGCCGAAGACCAGCCGGATCTCGATGCGGTCCTCGTGCCGTGGGGCGGGGGAGGGCTCGCGCTCGGCATTGCCGCAGCGCTGCGTGAGGTAAGCCCCAACACCAAAGTCTACGCGGTCGAGGTGGAGACTGCCGCACCGCTCACGGCATCGATCTCGGCGGGCGAGCCAGTGATCGTGCGTCGCACGAAGACCTTCATTGATGGGATGGGTAGCGATCGTGTCTCGCACGAAACCTGGCCGCTCGTGAAGGGGCTCATCGCAGGAACGGTCGTCGTCACGGTGCAGCAGGTGGCCGCCGCGCTCAAGCTCTTGATCGAACGGGCCGGCGTGACCGCAGAAGGTGCGGGAGCGGCGACGGTCGCGGCCGCGATGGCCGGTGCCATGCGCGGGCGCAGTGCAATCGCGCTGCCGGCAAAGCGAGTCGCCTGTGTGATCAGCGGCGGGAACATTGATGCCGACGTCGTGGCCGCCATTATGAGAGGCGCCGTGCCGTGATGGATGGGACCAGGCCCCGTCTGCCAAGAGCCACAGACTGATTAGGGCAGCTCGCTGACCGACCCCTGCGCGCGTCCAAGCGCCACGCGCGCGAACAGCAGGCCAGCGCGTGCCTCGATCGCCTGCGTGCGCGCTGAATTGAGTGCGAGCGAGGCGGTGATCACTTCCGCGTTGCCGGCCACGCCGGCCCGCAACCGTTCGCGGGCCTGGTCCAACTCCTGTTCCGCCAGCGAAAGCCGCTCATCCGCCGCTTCGAGTAATTCGCGGGCGGCACCGAGGTCGAGCAATGCCACGCGGATGTCGGCGGTCACCTGCCGCTCGATCTCGCGGCGGCGAACGTCCAGCTCACGGCTCGCAGCGCGTTGCTCGTCGAGCCGCCCTTCGCGGCGAAATCCGTCGAACACCGGCACCGAAAGCTGGATGCCCCAGCTGTACGTGTTCAGCAGCCGGTCCGTCGCCTTGCCATTGCTGCCCTGATCGGCGAAGAGCGAAAGCGACGGCAGTCGTTCGGCGCGGATCGCCGCGACTAACCGTTCGGCCGCTGCCGACTGTTCAATCGCCGCACGTATGTCGCCGCGTGCGCGCAGGGCCCGGGCGACGGCGTCGGTCGCTGAGGCCGGTCCCGACGCAGCGCCAATCGACGGCAGTGAATCAACGAGTGTCACGGGCGTGCCGTCGGCCAATCCGAGTGTGCGGACGAGATCAATTCGCGCGCGCTCGCGTTCCGACCGCGCGGCGATCAGCTGGCTGCGAATGAGCGAGAGCTGCGCCCGCGCCCGGGTGACATCGAGGGCAATGCCGATTCCCGCGTTTAGCTGGTCGCGCGCCATTCCCACGAGTTCGGCCGCGAGCACCGAGTCGGTCTGGCGCGCTCCGAGGTAGGCGTCCGCACGCATCGCGCGCACATAGGCGGTGGCGGCGGCGGCGGCGGCCTGCTGCGACGCGCCAGTCGCGTCCTCTGCTCCTGCCAGCGCTGCTGAACGCGCAGCGCGCAGCCTCGCCAACGCGGCGCCGTCGAACAGATTTTGCCGCACACTACCGCGGAGGTCCCAACTGCGCACGGGGCCCAGCCGCTGCCCGTTGGGGTCGAGCAGGCCGCGTCCGGTGGCGGGATCGGCGAAGGCAATGCCCAGTCCGGCGCTGTTGAACGTGCGCTCGCCGTCGAAGGCAGACGCGGTGATGCTCGGCAACAGTTCGGCACGCCGCTGTCGCACCCGCGCGTCGGCCTGCAGCGCACGAAGTCGCGCCGTCTCGGGGCCTGCGCCCCGGTCGGCGGCCAATCGAGCAGCGCCGCCCAGTGTGAGCGAGATGGCTTGTTGCACCGCTGGTTGTGCGGCCAGCGGGCGAACTCCCGGGCTGGCCAATACCAGTGCAACCAGCAGCGTTGTTCGAAGTCGGTGCATCGGGATGCTCGCGTGGCGTGACGGCGTGGCGACGATGCGGATGCCTCGCCGCGGGGCACTGGATAATCGCACCGCGCGACCGGCGGCGCACGGGATCGGAGCACGGCAAAGGCGACTCCTGAACGAAGTCGCCTTTGGTGTGATAGTCGGGGCGACAGGATTTGAACCTGCGACCTCCTGCTCCCGAAGCAGGCGCTCTACCGGGCTAAGCTACGCCCCGAATTCGGTACAGACTCAGTCATCGCCACTGCGTCCCACATGCGCCCGGAGGGACTCGAACCCCCAACCTTCTGATCCGTAGTCAGATGCTCTATCCAATTGAGCTACGAGCGCAAACGTGATTCCATACAACGACTTGCCGAGCCTCTAAAAATAGACCCGCCCGAGGTGCGGGTCAACGCCAACGGCGCGTCAACTGCGCTTCCTCGGGCGGGTTCTTTTCTCTTTCGCACTGCCGTGCTGCCGATACTGTCGAGCGGTGTACCGTCTGCTCTATTTGCAGGAGACGCCTCGCGCTCCGTTACGGGATTGGCGCGTAGCGAACGCCTGCCGCGCCGCCCTTTGCAATCTCAACGTTGAACGTCCCTTCGCCGGCCGGCGCGACCGGACCGACGGTGACCGATTTCTTCTCGATCACGGCGCCGGTCTTGTCTAGGAACTCAAACTCGAGTGTGAACGTCTTCGCGGCCTTGGTGCGGTTTTCGACGCGGCCCGAGAGAATGGTGCTGGTGGTGCCGCGCTCAAAGCTCTCGTACGACACCTTGTGCAACATGGCGTCCGACTTGGCCATGTAGACCACGGCCGAATCAGTGTACGCCTTCTTCATCGCCGCGTCTTTGGTGCTGTCAGCCAGCCCGCGATACGCGTAGGCGTAGAGGAGAATGTTTTCGGGATTTGACGGGTCGAGCGAGAGGAGTCGTCCGACGACGGGGAGCATCTCCTGCGCCCGCTTGAGGTCGAACAGCGTTGCGGCGTAGTTGTAGAGGTAGTCGCGCGAGTACGGGTTCGCCGTGCTGGCGGTCTTGAACAGCTCTGCCGCATCGGCGCCCTTGTTCATGCGCGTGGCGATCACGCCGCACTGCGCGGCCGAGATGTCACCCAACTGCGCGGTGGCAGCCTTGCACTCGCCCAGCGCGGCTAGCGCGGCCGTGCTGTCCTTCGTGAGCGCCCACGCCACGGAGATCCCGTTGATCGCGAACGGCGTTTCGTCTGCCCCGGGATACTCTTTGATCACACGCAGGTACACATCCGCGGCGCCCTTGTACATCTGCGCCTTGCGCGGTTCAGTCGCTTTCTCGGCGAAGTTCTGTTGGATGCGGCCGAGGTTGAACAGCAGGTTCGCGCGAACCTTTGCGTTCGCCGTGTCGCTCGCGAGTTTTTCGAGAGCGATATTCAGGTACTTGATCTGGCCGTCTTCGTCGTTCTTGGCCTGCATCACGCGCCAGAGCACGTCGTAGGGCTGCGGTGCGTCCTTCGAGAGAATGATCGCGCGGGTGGCCGACTTCTCTGCCGAGTCGAGGAGGTTGGACTGGAGCGCCTTGTAGGCGGCCCCGATACGGCCGGCGAACGGCTTGTACTCGCGCCACTGACCCGTCTCTTCCTTGCACATCGGCTTCGCCGTCTCGACAATCGTGAGCAGCGAGTCCGTGACCACCAGAAGATCCAGCGATGCCGCCTTGTCGCCTGGCATGTTCACGTTGCCGCGGGTCTGTACTTCGCCGCCAAACTCGACGGCCAGCATCAGGTACTGCGCGGCGAGGTAGTCACGGCCCAAGGTGTTCTGGCTGCTGGCCTTGTCGAACACGTTCTTGAGCCCATCCCGTACGGCCTTCATCCCCTCTTCGGGCGTCTTCGCGCCGACGGCCTTTGAACGGCCGATGGAGGCAAGGGCGAGGGGCTGCGGCTGCATCTGCTCGATGTCGCAGGCAGGTGCGGCGGTGGCGGCAGGTGCGGCGGCGGCACCACCCTGTGCGCCGGCGACGACTGGCACGGCGATGAGGAGAGCGGCCGAGAACTTGGTAAACCGAGTGAAGTCGAACATGGGAGCTCGCAAATTGAGGGGGGTACTGAGACGACTTGCGACAATCGGCGAAATCCGCCGCGAACTAACCAGATGTACGAATGGGAGGCCTCCGGGGTTGGAGCTCCAGCGGTACAATCCCCGAAAAACGGCTCCTATGGGCGGTACAAGACTCGAACTTGTGACCTCCACGATGTCAACGTGGCGCTCTAACCAACTGAGCTAACCGCCCTGCAAATTGAATCTTACGGCAACTGATGAGCAACCGCTGGACAGGTGAATACAGAGCGGGAAACGGGACTCGAACCCGCGACCCCAACCTTGGCAAGGTTGTGCTCTACCAACTGAGCTATTCCCGCGATCTCACTGTCAAAACCAACCGACCGGCGGTGGAGGCGAGCGGGATCGAACCGCTGACCTCTTGAATGCCATTCAAGCGCTCTCCCAACTGAGCTACGCCCCCCGCCGGCATTCGGATTTCCCCAGTCTGCCAACCGAACAAAGGACAGTACACAGGAACCAAAAAAGCTATCCACGGGTCTTAAGAGGGTCAAGCGTAACTGCTGGCAAATTTCGAGTAAATGCACTATTTTTTGATTCCTTCTGTTTCACCGCGTTGGTGAAGCAAAATCTTGG
This sequence comes from Gemmatimonadota bacterium, assembly GCA_014192065.1. GTDB lineage: Bacteria > Gemmatimonadota > Gemmatimonadetes > Gemmatimonadales > Gemmatimonadaceae > Fen-1231. The sequence continues at coordinate 221,004 of BJHH01000001.1, forward strand.
CGCAGAGCCGGTTCGCGGTGTCCGACCGCGCAGGCAGCGTCTCAACAGAAGGCACCCTAAGGAGCGGCAGCGCCGATGAAGTCAGTACCGAAGCGTCGGACGCCGGCGCCAACAAGGGCCTCCAAGAATTCTGCCAAGGCCAGTATCAAGATCAAGACCGCGATCAAGAACACCACCAAGCAGAAGGCGGCCCCTCAGCCGAAGTCTTCGGCTGGAAAGAAGTCGGCCCCTGCGACAGTGAAGACCAAGACGACGGTTACCGTGAAGTCGGCGACCGCGCTGCCAACCAAGACCGCCCTCACCGTGCAGGCCGCTGCTTCAGCGGCTGCGCCAAGGAATAGCCCAGTTTCCGTGTCCGTTGCATCCGAACCCAAGGCCCGCCGCCGCCGTCGTACGGCCCCGGCAGGCATCGCGCCCAGCGAGCCTGAGCGCGACATCCTCGACCAGTACCTCTACGAAGTCTCCACGTACCCGCTGCTCAAGGGGCACGAGGAAATCGACATCGCCCGCAAGATTCGCGCGGGTGATGCGGACGCGCTCCAGGAACTCGTCAAGCGCAATCTGCGATTCGTCATCTCGGTCGCCAAGAAGTACCAGAATCGCGGCCTGCCCCTCATTGACCTGATCGGCGAAGGCAATGTTGGCCTGCTCACCGCCGCGCGGAAGTTCGATCCCGATCAGGGCGTCAAGTTCATCTCGTACGCGGTCTGGTGGATCCGCCAGGCCATCCTGTCGTCGCTGGCCCGCCAAGGCCGCACCGTGCGCGTGCCGCTCAATCGGACGGCCGATCTCTCGCGCATCATCAAGGCCTCAGAGATTCTCCGGCAAAAGCTGCGTCGCGAGCCAACGCCTGAAGAGCTCGCTCAGCTCACCGGGCTCTCCGTGGACGTCGTGCAGTCGCTCGCCGCGCTCAACACCGGCGACGTGCGACTCGACGCGCCAATGGATCCGGATGGCGACCGTTCGCTGATCGAACGCTTCGTGGCCGACGAAATGCCGGATACCGAAGAAGAGGCAATGAACCGCTTCCTCAACGATGAAATCGAGTCGTCGCTCAATACGCTGCCGTCACGCGACGCCAAGGTGCTCCGGCTCTACTTCGGTCTCGAAGCGGGCAGGGAACACACGCTTGAAGAAATCGGTTCGATGCTGGGCGTGACTCGCGAGCGCGTGCGACAGCTGCGCGACCGAGCGCTCAAGCGGCTCCGTGAAGGTGAAGTGGGGCGCGCGCTCGGTTCGTTCGCGGCGTAGGCCCTAGCCGGGTTGCGGTAACGACAGCGGGGGCCGGCTTCGCAATCCGAAGCCGGCCCCGCTCGTTTGTCTGTCGCGCTGCCTACCTCAGTATCCGTCTTTCGTCCACACGAGAATGATGCCACAGCCGCTGTCGAATCCCGCCCAGCGCGGTGGCATGGTCGCCGCACCGTTGTACACCTCGATACCGGCAATCACCTTCGGCGACGGCAGCATGTCCAAGTTGAACGGCGTGGGCATCTTGACGTCGTCCACGAGCACGATCATCGGACAGTAGCCACCGCCACCGCTGTTGCCGCCCGTTAGCGATCCGGTCTCGCGACGGCTCAGGGCATACTGCTCCGGCATCCCGCCGTTGGACTTGCTCGTGGTGGGGCTGACGTTGACCGTCATAAACCGACGCATCAACTCCGTGGAGTACACGGCGTTCCGTTTGCGGATCTCTGCTTCATCCATGAACTCACCGCGTCCCAGCCGCCGCCGCGATTCAAACTCCGTGAGCCGAAGCGAGAGCGAGGGCGTGCTCACCACCGCTGCCGCGAGTGTCGTGACACCCCGCTCCAACGAGTAGGAAAGCCGCACGGTGTCGGCGGCAGTCAGCTCGATCATCACCGACGCTGGACGGTAGCCGCCCCGGCGCAGAACGAGCACGTGCTGGCCGGCCGGCACGGCAGTCATCCGAAAGCGTCCGTTGGGTCCGGTGTTCACCTTCACGCTGGTGGCAAGAATTTTGACTTCGGCACCGAAGATCGGATTCAGCGCGCTGTCACCGATGAATCCGTCGATCGTGCCCGTCCTCACAACCGTGCGGGCCGGCGCGGTGTCGCGCGGCAGGCCCTTGCGCGCGATCTGGGAGGCAGCCGTGGCAGGCAGAAGCGCCGCGGCGCACGCTACCACCGCGAGGATGGCTGCGCGGCGATGAAGTTCGGAGAGTCTGGTCACACCTGTAATAAAGCGAAAGGGCGGGCGCCGTTCCATCCGGCGCCCGCCCTTTCGTGCTGATGACTGCCTGCGGCTGCTTACGGCGCGCAGTTATTCTGGCCGTTCGGTCCGAGCAGTGCGCCCGTGGCCTTCGCACGGACTAGGCACTCGCCCTGCGGCACCGGAACCACCTTGGCCACGAAGTTCTTGTTCGGGCCGCTGGCAACATCGAGCGGGAGGCTGCTGAGCCGGTTGTAGCGGCGCGCATCCACCCAGCGGTGTCCCTCGAGATACAGCGAATAGCGCTTCTCGTAGAGGATGCCCGTGACGATGTCGGCGTCCGCCGAAGCGGCCGTCAACGTCGAAGCTGGCAGTCCGCCGGAGTTCACACGCACCGTGTTCAGGTCGGCAATCGCACCGGCCTTGTCACCCGTGGCGAGGCGCGCCTCGGCGCGGAGCAGGATCAGCTCCTCGTTTCGGATCACGCCCTGCGACGATGTGCTGGTCAGATACAGATTCGGACCAAGGGTCGACGTGCCGCTCGTCGGGCCGTCGGCTGTCAGCGGTCCAGTGCGCGACGGAAGCCCTTCCTTCAACTTCAGCACATAGCGGGCGTCCTTCGTTCCGTCGGCCTTGAGTTGGGCATCGGCCTGGAACGACTGGTGCGCGTACAGCGTGGTGCTCGTGGCGAGCGTCAGCCCGTTCGTGGCATCGCCGGACGATGTCGAGAAAATCTGATAGACACCGGCGTCGAGCGCGGCGCGCGTGGTGGCGCCCGCGTTCAAGAACGAGCTGCCGAGCGCGGCCAACGTGCCCGCCCAGGCCGTTGCCCCACCACCCGACGTGGCGTAGTAGGCACCGGCACGGGCCCGGAGCGCCCGGTTGTACTGGGCAAACGTCGCCGGCGAACTGAAGCCGGTGAACCCTGCGTGCAGCGTGAACGGGAACGCCGCGCCGCCTGCCTGCAGGTTCACATATCCGGCGTCGAGCGTTGCCAGAATGAACTTGTACGCCGAGTCGCGGTTCACGAATGGCGCCAGTTCCGTTGCGGCTTCCTTGATCTCCGTGATCATGCCGACGGTGTCACGCGTGGCGATGACCTGCAGGGCGGCGTAGCCCTGGATCGTCTGCGCGAAACCCGTCGCCGCCGCCTTCTGTGCGGCGGTCAGCGTCTTGTTGCCCGCCACGGTATTCTTGAAGTTGAACACATCGCGCATCGTGTTGTACTGGCCGCTCCACTGGCCCGTCACGAATCCCGACGGATCCAGCTTCTGCTGGCCAGCGACGCTGATCCCCATGAGGTAGTGCGTCGTGTTGCGGCCTTCGGTCGGCGTGAAGGTATACGATTCACGCCCCAGGATCCCCACCATCTGTGGGAACCCGGTTGTGTTGCTCCGATGGTCGGACAGCAGGCCGGTCGCCAGCAGCTGCACCGCGGCCGGATCGCCTGCGGCACCTTCCACCGTCACGGCGTTCGGGTTGGTGATGTTGAGGTCGCTCGTCTTGCATGCCGCCAATGCGGTCAGCGCAAGCACGGCGCCCACTGTGCGAATACCCATGGAATGCATTCTCCGGGTGTTTCCGTTTGCGCCTTGGCGCATCGAGTTCTGGTTGTTCGTCATGGCCTAGTACCCAAGGTCGATGCTGAGGAAGAACTGCTTGCTCGGCGGGTATGGTCCAAGGTCGATAAAGCGGCTGAAGTTCGAGTTGCCGAAGTTGTTGAACTCCGGATCCGAGCCCCAGTACTTCGACCACATGGCGAGGTTACGGCCCTGGAAGCTGATCCGCATTTCGCGGGCACGGGCCAGGGTGGCCCAGCTCTTCGGCGCGTCGTACGTCACGCTGATTTCGCGCAGCTTCACGTAGCTGCCGTCATCGATGTACTCCGAGATGTCACCCTTGTTGAAGGTGCCGTAGCGGAACTGGCCAAGCGACTGCTTCGGGTCTGGCGACTTGTCGTCGAAGTCGCGCGAGTTGCCGCCTTCGTCGAACAGGTTCTTCGTCATCGTCGACGTGTGACCGCCGTTTCTCCAATCAAGGAGCGCGGTCAGGTTGAACCGCTTCCAGGTGACCGTGTTCAGGAACTGGGTCGTGTGACGCGGCGCCGCGTCAGAAATGATCGAGTCGCGCACGACGCTGCCGGCAACCGTTTCCATGGCGCCGAGTTTGTGGCAGGGCTTGCCGTCTGCGCCCGTGCCCATCGTGAGCACGCCGGCTACCGTCGTGTTCAGGCAGCTGTAGCGCTGATTGCCCCAGATGAGCGAGGAGACCACGCCTTCGATGCCGCGGTTGCGGCCGTACCCGCTGCCGAAGCCGCCGATGTTGAAGGCCGGTACGCCAAGCTTGTCCATCGTCTGCTGGGCCGTCTGGTACGTCGTCTTGAACGTCCACTCGAGGTCGCGGCGGCTAATCGGAACGATCGTGACGCCGAGCTCAAAACCCTTCGTGGACATCTGTCCGGCGTTGACCTGCTGGGACGACAGTCCCGAGCTTGCTGGCAGTGGGAAGTTGACCAGGAGGTCCTTGATCTGGCGCTGGTACTTCGTGATTTCGAAGCCGATGCGCTGGTTCCACGCCGAGCCGTCAATGCCGTACTCGGTCTCGTTCATGACTTCCGGTTTCACGGCCGGGTTGCCAAGGCCGGTGGCAGCCACGAGCGAACTCGCGCCGCCGATGATGCCGCCCGATGCGACCGTGATGTCGCGGCCGCCGAAGTTCGGACGGTTGCCCGACTGGCCCCACGCGGCGCGGACCTTGACTTCGTCAAGCAAGTTCGTGAACTGCCGGAGGGGATTCACCAACCGGTAGCTCGCCGACGCCTTGGGGTAGGTGTAGAACTGCTCGCGGTTGCCGTTCGCCGTACCGCGATCGTTCCGGAAGCCGGCCGTGACAGCGAGCTTTTCGTCCAAGAACAGCATCTGCTCGTTCACGTAGTACGACTGGTCGCGGAACTCGGTGATACCGTTGCCGAATACGTTGTCGACGCCGGCCACCGCGACGCGGCGCGACGGCAGCAAGCCGCGAACGCGGATGTTGTAGTTCTGGATGTACTGTGTTTCGTACGTGCCACCGACCGCTGTCTGGGCCGAGTTCCAGAACTTCCAGCTCGGCGTGTACGTCCACACCGCGTTGACGCTCTGGTTGATGAAGCGGCTGGTGGTCGTCAGAATCTGCGACGTGCCGAGGAAGCCGTCGGCTGGCTCGAACTGCAGGAAGCCCGGCGTGTACTGGTTGCCCTCAAACTGGAAGCGGTCAACGCCGCCAATGTACGAGAGCTGCACGGTGTTCTTCGGGCTCGCGAGCAGCGAGTAGCCGACGCGCACGTTGCCCGTCTGGCGCCAGGTGTCCTCGTTGTTCGTCATGTTCTCGAGCAGGTCGAACGGGTTCGATGCCGCCGTCCCGCCGCCGTTCATGAACATCTTGATGTAGCGGCCCGGGCCGGTGCGCTCCGTGATGTCGTAGATCGCCGGGGCGTAGCCAAACGCGTACACCGGGCTGGTGCCGGAGTTGTCATTGCCGCCAATACCGTTCTGCGCGAAGCTGTGCGTGATGTCCACGCCGCCCGACACCGTCAGCTTTTCGCCGACCGTCTGGTCGAGGTTGATACGGCCCGAGGTGCGGCGCGCGCCGGTGTTGTACAGCGTGCCCTTCGTCTGCCGGTCGTTGAGGCCGGAATAGAAGCGGGTGCTGCCAGAACCGCCGGACGCTGACATGACGGTCTCGTACGACGGGTCCTGCGTGCCATACAGCTGCTGCTGCCAGTCGTACCAGTCGCAGACTGGCGTGCAGTTGGCTTTGGCCACGGAGTCGGCCTGCGCGCTGCCACCCAGCCATTCCGCGACGCTGGCGTAGCTGTTGAACTTGCGCGAACCCACGAGACGCGAGGCACGCGCCGTACCCATGCGCTGCGTGACGTTGTAGCGCGTCTGGCCCACCTTGCCCTTCTTCGTCGTGATCACGACGACACCGTTCGTGGCGCGCGAGCCGTAGATGGCTGTCGCGGCCGCCGACTTGAGCACTTCGATGCTCTCGACGTCGTTCGGGTTCAGGTCGGCAAGGCGGTTCGTGGTCTGGTCCTGCGTCGACGCCGTAGAGCCCGACGACCGCGAAATCGCGGCGAGGCCGCCGGAGATCGACTGGTTCGAGACCATGACGCCGTCAATGACATAAAGCGGATCACCCTGTCCAAGGATGGATGTGGCGCCGCGGATCTGGATCTGCATACCGCCGCCGGGGGTGCCCGAGTTTTCGAAGATCTGGGCTCCAGCGACCTTGCCGGCGAGGTTGCCCTCGATCGACTTGGCGGGGGCCTTCATCAGTTCCTCGGCAGAGACGGACGCGATCGCCGTGGCCGAGTTGCGTCTGTCGATGGTGGTCGCCTGACCAGTCACCGTCACGCCTTCGAGCTGGAGGACGTCCTTTTCGAGGACGAAATCCTGCGTCGCGCCGGCGACCTTCACCGACTGCCGCTTGTACCCGATGGCGCGAATGAGAACGGTTGCTTCGCCGGCCAGCACGCGCAGGCGGTACTCACCGGCCGCATTCGTGCGCACGCCGAGTGGCTGTCCGACAAGGCTGACCGTCGCCTCGTTGACCGGAGCTCCGGTCTCTTTCTGAGTGACTTTGCCTGTGATTTCACGCCCTTGGGCGCTCGACACTGACGGGATGGCCGCAACAAGAAGCGCGGCGGCAAAAAGAAAAATCCTGCGCACGGAGAAACCTCCCCCAAAAATATGGTAGGGCTCTGCAGTGCCGCCGGTTGTTTCTCCGGCCGTCACGACGAAGCCATTAGCTGCTCTTCCACAAAAAAGTCTGTCGAAGTACCGACTATGTCAAGACGGTTTCACGAGTTCGCCCCTCACGACCCGGGCCTGGTTTGGGGGAGTTTGTGACGGCGCGTGGTGTCTGAGGGCAACCCGCGCCAGCCGGCAAGGCATCCTATATTGAGCGTCCGGCCTCGCCATGATCATCCTCGACAACGTGTACAAGGCCTTCGGGCCGAAGCAGGTCCTCAGCGGACTCTCCCTCGAGGTATGCGAGGGCGACATCGCCGTGTTGCTCGGCTATTCCGGCACAGGCAAGAGCGTCGCCATCAAGCACATCGTCGGTCTGCTCGAACCGGACCAGGGCGACGTCAGGGTCGATGGGCAGTCGGTGCCGGCACTCTCGCGCCGCGAGCTCTGCGAGTTGCGGACGCACATCGGGTACGTGTTTCAGTTCGCCGCGCTATTCGACTCCATGACGGTGGGCGAAAATGTCGCGATGGGCCTGCGCAACCAAGCGGCGATGACCGAGTCCATCATCCAGGCCCGCGTGCACGAGGCGCTCGATCTCGTCGACCTGCCGGACGCCGCCGACCTGATGCCCAGCGACCTCTCGGGCGGCATGCGCAAGCGGGTCGGGATCGCCAGGGCGATCGCCCTCAAGCCGAAGTACCTGCTGTACGACGAGCCGACGACCGGACTCGACCCGGTGACCGCTGCCGTCATCGACGAGCTCATGTTGCGCATGCAGCAGACGCTGGGGGTGACCAGCCTGGTCATCACGCACGACCTTCGCACCGCCTGGACCATCGGTACGAGAATCGCGATGCTCTATGAGGGGCAGATCCGGCAGTGCGGCACTCCCGATGAGATCCGCAATACGACGGACCCCGTGGTGCGACAGTTCATTGAGGGACGGGCCACGCCGGTCACGATCGGCGCGGCCAGTGCGGCCAGTGCGGCGGGTGCGGCTGGTGCAGGCACGTGACGGGCCGCACCGGTGCGCCACCTCCCGCGGCTGCACCGACACGGGTCAGGCGGGAGACTTCCGCAGGTGGCATCGTGTTTCGGCGCGCGGGCGCGCAGACGCTGGTGCTCCTGATCCGCGACGCGCACAGCAATTGGGGCTTTCCGAAAGGTCACGTCGAACGGGGTGAAGCGGTTGCCGACGCTGCCGTGCGCGAGGTGCGCGAGGAGACTGGGCTGGAGCGGCTCGACATCGTGTCGGCCGTACAGACCATCGCCTGGCGGTTCCGGTTCCGAGGCTGCGTGATTCACAAGACCTGCCACTTCTTCGCCATCGCGACGCGCGACGTGCGCACCAAGCCGCAACGTCGCGAGGGGATCACCGCCTGCCGCTGGGTGACGTTTGACCAGGGCACGAAACTGCTCACCCATGACAATGCGCGGGGGGTGCTCGCCGCCGCGCGCGGCACGATTGAAGGACACCTGTCGGCACTGACAGCCGCGACCGCTGGTCCGGTGGCTGGTGAGGAAGCCCGCGGGTGACCGTCACGCCTCGTGCGCCGGCGCCGCTCGCGGCCGGCGAGGGTGGTCCCACCGTGGCGGCTTACGCGATTCGCGAGCGCCCGCGCGATGTCGCCAAGCACGCATTTCCCAGGCGGCGCGGCCGGATCATCCTCTGTCGGACCGCTGCGGAACTGTCGTCGACCTTCGCGCGCACCCTCGTGGACGCCGTCGTCGTGGATGTCACTGCTGCGACCGACGACACCTGGAAGGCCGCGACGCTCGCGTCGGACTTTCCCTGCACCCCGTTCTTTGCCTGGTCGCATCTGCGTGCTGCCGATGCCCCGGCGCTGGCGCGCTGCGCCGCGCTCGACTTCGCCGACGTCGTGGGCGAAACCATTGACGATGGGGTGCTCCGCGAGCTCATTGCGCCGCTGGCGTTCACGGCCCGGTTCGCCGCGGCCCTCGAGCCGGCGCACGCCGAACTTGGCCTGGAATCGCCGGTGCAGCGCCGCGCGTGGCGCTGGATCGTGGGGCGGGGTGGACGCCCGGTCCGCACCGACCTGCTGGCGCGCGCGCTCGGGATCACGCGGGAACATCTCTCCCGCAGCTTCGCGACCGCCGGCGCCCCGAACCTCAAACGGATCATCGACCTCGTCCGTGTGATCGCGGCCGCCGAACTTTCGAAGAGCCCCGGCTACGATGCCGCCGACGTTGCGCGCGTGCTCGAGTACGCCTCGCCGTCCCACCTCACGAGCACTGCGCAGCGCGTCTGTGGTACCCGCTCGGCCTCACTCGCGCGGCTCCGGACCGGCGACATCATCGAGCGATTTCGACAAGGGCGCGCCCGAAGCCGGGGCTGAACTCGCCAGTCCTGTCTAGCGGTGGCCGCCCAAGCACGCTCTCTTATTCATATGCGATTCGTCGCTTGCGCACGAATGAGCTTGTGATATTTTTCACAAGCGCCAACTGACCGCCCGAAGACCCCACTCAGCTTTCTGACTATTCCATGGCTACGCAGACGTCGCTCCGCCCCGGTGAAATCAAGGACATCCTCCTTCGCGAAATCGAAGCGGCCAACCTGAACTCTCTCGATGTCGAAGAGGTCGGTACGGTGCTCGAGGTGAAGGACGGAATCTGCCGCATCTACGGCCTCCAGAAAGCCATGGCTGGCGAGATGCTCGAGGTCACCAGCTCCGAGACCGGCGCGAAGATCACCGCCCTCGCGCTGAACCTCGAAGAAGACAACATCGGCGCCGTCGTTCTTGGCGACTACCTGCAGCTGAAGGAAGGCGACGAAGTCCGCCGTACGGCACGCGTGCTCGAAGTACCGGTCGGTCCGGAACTCGTCGGCCGTGTTGTCGATCCGCTTGGCCGTCCGATCGACGGACTGGGCCCCATCAACGCGAAGCACACCCGCAAAGTGGAGAGCGAGGCGCCCGGCATCATCGTGCGCTCGCCTGTGAAGGAGCCGCTGCAGACGGGCATCAAAGCGATCGACTCGATGATTCCCATTGGTCGCGGGCAGCGCGAGCTGATCATCGGCGACCGCGGCACGGGTAAGACCGCGATCGCCGTGGACACCATCATCAATCAGAAGGGCCAGGGCGTCATCTGCGTCTATGTCGCCATCGGCCAGAAGGCCTCGACCGTGGCGAGCGTTGTCGAGCGGCTCAAGGCAACCGGCGCGATGGAGTACACGATCGTCGTTGCCGCGACGGCTTCCGACCCGGCGCCGATGCAGTACATCGCGCCCTACTCGGGCGCCGCGATGGCCGAGTACTTCATGTACAACGAAGGCCAGGCAACGCTCGCGGTGTACGATGATCTCTCCAAGCAGGCCGCGGCGTACCGCCAGCTCTCGTTGGTGCTGCGCCGCCCGCCGGGCCGCGAGGCGTTCCCTGGCGATGTGTTCTATCTCCACTCACGTCTCCTCGAGCGCGCCGCGAAGCTCAGCAACGATCCCTCGGTCGTGGATGGCAAGACGATTCTCAAGCCGGGTGGCTCGCTCACCGCGCTCCCAATCATCGAGACGCAGGCCGGCGACGTGTCGGCCTACATCCCGACGAACGTGATCTCGATTACCGACGGCCAGATCTTCCTCGAGGGCGATCTGTTCTACTCCGGCGTGCGTCCGGCCGTGAACGTCGGTATTTCCGTGAGCCGCGTCGGTGGCGCCGCGCAAACCAAGGCCATGAAGGGTGTGGCCGGCCGTCTCCGCCTCGACCTCGCGCAGTACCGCGAACTCGAAGCATTCTCGGCGTTCGCCAGCGATCTCGATGCCGCCACCAAGAAGCAGCTCGAGCGTGGCGCGCGCACGGTAGAGATCCTCAAGCAGGGCCAGTACCAGCCGATGGCATTCGAGTCGCAGGCGATGATCATTTTCGCCACGATTCACGGTTACATCGACGATGTCGACACCGCCAAGGTTCGGGAGTGGGAGTCGGGCTTCCACGCCTTCATGAAGGCGCAGTTCCCGCAGGTCGGTGATACGATCCGCGCTGAAAAGGCGATTTCGAAGGACACCGAGGCCGATCTCCGCCGCGGCATTGACGAATACAAAAAGTTGGCCAAGTAGTTGCGGTTCAACGGCTTCCGCCTACGGGCTCCAGTGCACGCTCTTTTCGACGTGGTCGTGGTGGTTCATGGCTAAGGGACGCGAGCTTCTTGGTCGCATCAAGACCACCGAGAACACGCGCAAGATCACGCGCACGATGGAAATGGTCGCGACATCGAAAATGAAGCGCGCCGTTGATCGCGTCATCGCCGCGCGGCCGTACGCGCACGCGCTCACCGAAGTGATTTCCAGTCTGTACAATGCTGAACTGGCCGGAGCGTTCCCGCTCCTCCGCCAGCCCGCGACCGCCAAGCGCGCCGCCGTGATCCTGTTGACGTCGAACCGCGGTCTCGCCGGTGCGTTCAACTCGAACCTGATCAAGGAAGCCCGCGCCCTCGTCGCGCGCCTCGACGCGGCCGGTACGGCGGTCGAGCTGCACGTGGTGGGCCGCAAGGGCATCGGCTACTTCAAGTACATCGGACGCCAGCTCACCACGCAGCGTACGGACATTACCGACAAGCCAACCGCCGCCGATGCGGCGTCGCTCGTCGATGCCCTCATGGCGTCGTTTGCCGCCGGCGATCTCGACGCGGTCTACGTGGTGCAGTCTCAGTACAAGTCGGCGCTTTCGTCGCCGCCGGCCAGCGTGCCAGTGCTGCCGGTCGCGCGTCCGCAGGCCGGTGCCCCCGGGCGCGACTACCTGTTGTATCCGTCGGCTGGCAAGATCCTCGCCGCGCTATTGCCCGCCTACGTGCGCAACGCGATCTACCGCGCACTCGTCGAAACGGTCGCCGCCGAACAGGCCGCGCGCCGCGCGGCCATGAAGAACGCCACGGACAACGCGGGTGAAATGATCAACGTGCTTCGCCGCACATACAATCGGGCCCGTCAGGCGAGCATCACGCAAGAAATCGCCGAGATTGTTGGCGGCGCAGCAGCACTCGACTGAGTTGTTCTTCGGCTTCCGTCTCCTGTCTCCCGTCTACTCGTCTCATGACAACTGCGACTGCAACTAATATCGGAACGATCGTTCAGATCATCGGCCCCGTGCTCGACGTCGCGTTCCAGAACGGTCACCTGCCCGAGATCTACAACGCGCTCGTGATTAACTCGACCACCGACTCGGGACAGCCGATCAAGGTCACCGCCGAAGTGCAGCAGCACATCGGCCGCAACCAGGTGCGCGCGGTCTGTATGAGCACCAGCGATGGTGTGGTGCGCGGCATGGACGCCGTGGACACCGGTGCTGCCATTTCTGTTCCAGTCGGCGCCCCGGCGCTCGGCCGCATCCTGAATGTCCTCGGCGAGCCGGTCGACAACGGTCCCGCCATTCCCGCGACGGCTGAGCGCTGGCCGATTCACCGCAAACGCCCCGACTTCGTCAATCTCGAGCCGAAGACGGAAGTGTTTGAGACGGGCATCAAGGTCATCGACCTCATCGCCCCGTTCGTGAAGGGCGGCAAGATTGGCCTCTTTGGCGGCGCCGGCGTCGGTAAGACCGTCGTCATCATGGAACTCATCAACAACGTCGCGAAGGGTCACGGCGGCAAGTCCGTGTTCTGTGGCGTTGGCGAGCGTACCCGCGAGGGCAACGATCTCTATCTCGAAATGAAGGAATCGGGCGTGCTCGATAAGGTCGCGCTCGTCTACGGCCAGATGAACGAGCCGCCGGGTGCGCGCCTCCGCGTCGGTCTCTCGGGCATTACCGTGGCCGAGTACTTCCGCGACAAGGAAAACGCCGATGTGCTCGTGTTCATCGACAACATTTTCCGTTTCACGCAGGCCGGTTCTGAAGTGTCCGCGCTCCTCGGCCGCATGCCGAGCGCCGTGGGGTACCAGCCGACGCTCGCCACGGAGATGGGCGACCTGCAGGAACGCATCACCTCGACCCGCAACGGCTCGATCACCTCGGTGCAGGCCATCTACGTGCCTGCCGACGACCTCACCGATCCGGCGCCGGCTACCGCCTTTGCCCACTTGGACGCGACCGTCGTGCTCAGCCGCAAGATCACGGAGCTGGGTATCTACCCCGCCGTTGATCCGCTCGATTCCAGCTCGCGCATCCTCGATCCGCAGTTCGTTGGCCAGCGCCACTATGCCGTAGCGACCGAGGTCCAGCGCATCCTCCAGCGCTACAAGGAACTCCAGGACATCATCGCGATTCTTGGCATGGACGAGCTCGCCGAAGACGACAAGAAAATCGTCGGTCGTGCGCGCCGCCTGCAGCGTTTCATGTCGCAGCCCTTCTCGGTGGCCGAGCAGTTCACGGGCATTCCGGGCAAGTACGTGAAGCTTGAGGAGACCATCAGCAGCTTTGAGCGCCTGGTGGGCGGCGAGTTCGACCACCTGCCGGAGCAGGCGTTCTATATGAGCGGTGGGATCGACGAAGTGGTCGAAAACGCCAAGAAGCTCGGCTAACGTATGCTCAAGGTCAGCATCATTTCGCCGGAAGCGACGCTCTTCGAGGGCGACGCATCATCTGTCATCGCCCCGGCGTTCGACGGTGAGGTGGGAATCCTCACGGGACATGCGCCGATGGTGACGGTGCTTGGCACGGGGATCCTGCGGCTCGGCGACGGTCAGTCGTTCAAGGTCGAGGGCGGGTTCGTGCAGGTCGCCGACGACCAGGTGCGCGTTGTTACCGAGAAAGCCGTAAGGGCTTGAGCAGCGGCAGGATCAGCGCCGCGGATTTCACCGCGGCACCGAGGCCAGCAGTCACCACGTCACGCGCGCGCTTCCCGGCGCGCGTTCGCGTTTCCGGGTCCGTCAGCAGCGGGATCGCCTGCGCCGAGAGTTCGGCGCCCGACGTGACGGCGAACCCACCGTCCACCTGCAGCAGTGTCATCGCATCACGGCTCGCGGTGTGACGCGGCCCCACGAAGACGGGTGCACCAAATGCGGCGGGCTCGACCACTGAATGCAGGCCGGCGGAGTGAAAGCCGCCGCCGACGAAGGCAATGGTTGCCAGCGCATACAGGTCGGCGAGCACGCCGACCGTGTCCACGATGATGACGTCGGTTTCGGACGTCGCCCGGTCGAGCACGGCGGCAGTGAGCCCCATCTGTGCCGTGCGTAACTGGAACGACTGCGTCGTGGCGGCCGTGGGTTCGTGCGCTGCGATGATCAGTCGAGCACGCGGCACGGCCGTGCGAATCGCCGGCCACGCGTCGAACAGGCAGGCCGCATCGCCGGGCCAAGTGCTGCCGGCGGTGATCGTCGGTCGATCGGACTGCAGTCGCGCGAGGAGTTCGCGGTTGGCGCGGCGCGCGGACGCACGCTCCCACGCCTGGTCGTACCGCACATCGCCGGTAACGGTGATGCGATCGGCGCGAACGCCGAGCGCGACGAGCCGGGCCGCGTCGTCGGCATGCACGGCGCCGACGGCGTCGAGCGCTCTGTAGGCGTCGCGCAGCAGGAGCTGCGCCAGCGCGGATCGGCGGCCCGACGATTCGCTCAGGGCTGCGGAGGTGAGCACCAGTCGTACCTGATCGCTGGTCGCTGCTTCAACGAGCACCGGCCAGACGTCGAGTTTGCTGAACAGAATGACGGATGGCGTGAGCGCGTGCAGCATCGCCTGCGCCGCCGCTCCGGTATCGAACGGGAGGTAGTCGGTGATGTCGGCACCAACCGACTGCGCGAACGTTTCGGCACTGGGTGAAAAGAAGGTGTAGGCGAGCTGGACGTCTGGCCGCTCGGCGCGGATGCGGTCGATGACGGGCCGGGCCATCAGGCCTTCGCCGACCGAGGCCGCGTGGATCCAGACGAGCGGAGCGCACGGGCTCCGGTGTTTGCGCGACCAACTCGTGACGCGATCGAGTACGCCCGCGCGGGCGGCGAGCGAGCGCTGCAGCTTACCGGCGCTGCTTGGGACGACCCGCGTCGCGCGGCCGGCGAGCGCCGACACGGCGTCTGCGATGGCGGCGGCGGCGGCGTAGGGGCCGCGCACGAATGGGTTCACCGGTCTGTCATGGCGTACGGGGACAACGAGTCAGGCGAAGTTCAGCGTGGCTTCGCCGCGGCGAGTTCTGCGTCGATCGCCTTGCGAAACTCCACAATCGTTTGCGCGCCGGCCAGTTTCCTGGAGCCGATAAAGAAGGTCGGGGTTGATTCCGCTCCCGCACGGGCCATTCGCACGCGGTCCGCCTCGACCAGCTTCGCGACGGACGGGGCATCCATGCACGCCTTCAGTTTCGTCGCGTCGAGGGAGAGGGTCTTCCCGACCGAGTCCGTGAATGGGCGCGAATCCTTGAGGTCCTTCCATCGGTCCTGCGCCTTGAAGAGGCTCTCGGTCATCGGCCAGAACTTTCCCTGGGCCGACGCGCACATCGCGGCAATCGCCATCGGCCGCGCGTTCGGGTGCTGTCCCAGCGGGAAGTGCATGAAGGCGACGCGGATCTTTCCTGTGGTCACGTATTCGTTCCGGATTGCCGCCCAGGTCTGATCGTGCCACACCTTGCAGTACGGACACTGGAAGTCGCTGACGACCAGCATCCAGACCGTGGCCTTTTCCGAGCCAAGAATCCGTCCCTTGTCGGCGGCAGCGGAGAGGGCGTCCGATGCGCTCTGGGCTGGCGCAGTTCCGCCAATCAGGCCGGCGGCGACCAGCAGGGCCGCGCGGGTGAGGATCCGTCGCGCGGTCGAGCGGTCAGGCCACCGATGCGGTTGGTTCAGAAGTTGGTAAGTCATGGTCCGTAATATGAAGCGGTGGTTGGTGTTGTGATGCGGTCTGTCTTTTTGTTAGGCTTGCGCGCGGACGCTCCCTCCAGCAAAATGGATGAGACATTTGTGGCGCGATTGTGACACCGTGCGTCCTGCCATTGGTAGTTCGGGGCACGGACGGTACGGCGTTTACGGACACGTTGACCAATGTTTTTGTACCCCCACCCCTACATCTGTCGAGGGAAGACGATGTCGATTCGGACTCGGTTGCGGTATCTGGCGGCGGCGTTGCTGCTCGTTGTCGGCGTACCCGCGGTTGCACTGGCCCAGGCTGCGACATTAACCGGCAAGGTCACGGCTGAGAATGGCACGCCACTGTACGGCGCCTCGGTGACGCTTGAAGGGATGAACACTCAGGTCGGCACGACGCAGGCCGGCATCTACACCATCACCGTGCCGGCCGCACGCGTGAACGGGCAGACGGTGACGCTTCGCGTCCGCGCGATCGGCTACACGCCGCAGACGAAGTCGGTCACACTGCGCGCTGGCTCGCAGACCGCCGACTTCGCCCTCAAGGAAGATATCAACCGCCTGAACCAGGTCGTCGTCACGGGCGTGTCGGCAGGAACGGAGCAGAGAAAGCTCCCGTTCACCGTTGCTCAGGTGTCCGAGGCCGACATGCCGGTTCCCGGCGCCAATGTGCTCAATAGCCTCCAGGGCAAGATCCCCGGCGCCACAATCATGACCGCCAGCGGCCGCCCCGGTGCATCCCCGGCCATCATGCTGCGCGCGCCACAGTCGCTCAACGCGTCGGCGGGTGGCCGAAGCCAGGAGCCACTGCTGATCGTTGATGGCGTGATTCAGCAGGGCAGCATGCGCGACATCGACCCGACCGACATCGAAAATGTGGAAATCGTGAAGGGTGCTGCCGCATCCACGCTCTACGGATCGCGCGCGGCGCAGGGGGTCATCCAGATCACGACCAAGAGCGGCAAGAACCAGGGTGAAGGCATCCGGTTTTCGAGCCGCGTCGAGTCGGGAGCGAGCGATATCGAAGGCGAGTATCGTTTCGCCAAATCGAACTTCCTCATCATGAGTCCGCAGCGCGATCGCTACTGTGTCGCGCGCACGTCGCCGTATGTCGCGACTCGCGAGAACCAAGACTGTCTCCAGACGATGGACATTTACACGGAAGCGCTGCGCGCCAACGAGACTTCGGGAGAAGTCATCGTCACACCGCAGAACTTCTTGGGCGACGGCGGCATCGTCACCGCCCCCCCGGCTCTCAACCTCCGTGGGTTCTTCCAGACCAACCTCTGGCCGACCGAGTTCAACCCGGTCAACCAGGTCATCACGAACGGCCCGTGGACCAAGGCGTCGGTCGACATGACGGGCAAGTTCGGTCGCTCAAACTTCTTCAGTTCGATCGGTGATGAGCGGCAGCGCGGCGCGGTGATCCACCTCGACGGCATGCACCGCAACAACGTCCGCCTCAACGTCGACCAGACGATGGGTGGCAACTGGACGGCCGCTGTCCGCACGTACTACGCGCGCACCAGCCGCGCGACGGGCGGCCAGGACTTCTTCGGCATTACGCGGCAGCCAGCCTTCGTCGACCTCCTCCGCCGCGACAAGTACGGCCGCCTCTTCGTGCGTTCGGTCATCACCAACCAGGGCGGCCAGAACACCAACCCGGTGTACAGCTACGAGCAGGCCAACGATATCGCCGAGACGGACCGGTTCCTCGGATCGGCGCAGATTCGGTGGCAGCCGATGAGCTGGCTCGATGGCTCGTTCGACTTCGGTTACGACCGCAGTAACAATCAGAGTCGCGGGATGACCGCGCGGGGTTATCGCATTACGTCGACGCAGACCTCGACCATTCCGCTCGGCAGCATCAGTCGCGGCGACAGCTATGGCCAGTCGTACAACGTGTCGCTCAATTGGACGGCGCGCCGCGACCTGCTCGCGGATCTTGCTGCCCGCTTCTCGGCGCGTATGACGTACGAACAGCAGGACGGTCAGAGCGACAGTCAGTCGGGCTCGAACCTCGCGGTGCCGGGCGTGACGAACACGTCGGCCGCGATCCAGAATCAATCGATCGGCTCCAGTGAATCGTCGCAGCGCGCCTACGGTTTCACCGGCAGTTTCAACCTCGACTTCCGCGACCGGTACATCGCCGAGATCAGCGCCCGTCGCGACGGCCTTTCAGTGTTCGGCGCCGCCAACCGGTGGCAGACCTACGGCCGTGGCTCATTTGCCTGGCGTGTTTCCGAAGAGCCGTACTATCCGAAGTTCCTGAAGCCGATCAACGAGTTCAAAGCCCGCTTCGCGGTTGGCCAGGCCGGCAACCGTCCCGGCAACACCACGCAGTACGAGACGTTCAGCATCGGCGCGGGTGGCGTGCTCACGCCGTCGACGCTTGGCAACAAGAATCTCCGCCCGGAAGTGGCCACAGAGACGGAAGCCGGTATCGACCTCGAAATCCTGAACCGCTACGGTGTGACGCTCACCTACGCGCGGTCCGTCACGAAGGATCAGGTGCTCCTTGTGGCTCCGCCGGCGGCCTCGGGCTTCAACAATCAGTGGCGCAACGCGGGGACGCTCGAAGGCACGACGTGGGAGACGAGCATCAACATTCCGATCATGGAGCGTCGTGACTTCACCTGGTCGGCGCGCGTCAACGGCGACCGCATCCGCACCAAGATTTCCGCGCTCGACATCCCGCCGACCTTCTATGCCTGCGGCGGCGCGACCTGCAAGTACGAGGTGGGCATCCCGTTCCCGACGATGTACGGCCGTCGGATGGTGCAGACCTGCAATCAGTTGCCAGCGGCCTTCGTCGCGCGTTGCGGCGATGGCAAGGAATGGCAGCGTAACGACGATGGGCTCATCGTCTGGGTTGGCGCGGGCAATACCACCAAGGAAGGCATCACCAAGAACCTCTGGCAGGCCGTGCTGCCCGCGGCGCAGGCCCCGTGGGGCATGGCGAACAGCTGGGGCATGCCGCTCGCGGTGCGCGATGACTCAGTCGCCGGCACGCCAAAGCCCGTCAAAAGCCTCCCGCTCGGACATGCACTGCCCGACCTTCGCTGGTCGGTTGGCAACAACATCACTTGGCGGAAATTCTCAGGCTATGTCCTGATGGATGCCGTGAAGGGCAAGGACGTCTATAACGAAGAGCGGCACTGGTCGTTCGGTGACTTCGCGTCGCGCGACAATGACCAGACGGGCAAGACGGTTGAAGCGGCCAAGCCGCTCGGGTACTACTGGCGCGTGGGCGCGCCAGACGCGTCGGGGATCGGCGGCTGGTATGACGTGAAGTCGTCCGCGATGATTCCGCTCGAGGATGCCTCGTTCCTCAAGGTTCGCGAGGTCAGCATCGGCTACAAGATTGGCAAGATCGCTGGCGTGGGTGACTGGACGGTCTCGCTCATCGGCCGGAACCTGAAGACCTGGTCGAGCTACCACGGCTTCGATCCCGAAGTCGGCGCCGGCGGTGGCAACAACGACTCGGCGATCCTCAACGGTTCCGACTCGTTCGCGTTCCCGAATCTCCGGACCTTCTCGTTTACGCTCACCACCGCCTTCTAGCATCGCGCACTCCTGGGTCGCCGGGTGGTTCACCGGCGCCACAGGGGCGCAACCCCCACAAGGAAAACGCAGATGCGAACTCTCTTTCGTCGCGTGGCACTGGTCGCCAGCTTGGTTGTCTTGGCCGCCTGTGCCAACAAGGAAATCCTCACCGTCCCGAACCTCAATAGCCCCGACGTGGCGCGTACGTACGCCACGCCAGCGGGCGTCGAGAGCGTCATTTCGTCGACGTTCCGACAGGTCTGGGGCGCCATGGTGTCGTGCACAGGCTGCATCAACACCCAAGCGCACAACTTCTCGCTCGAGAACTACTCCGAGCTGAACAACTTTTCGATGAACATCCGTTCGATCATTCCGCGCGGACCGATCGGCAACGAACGCAACGGCGCCGCGACAGGCGACAACTACGTGGCGTTCCGTGACCTGTCCAAGGCCACGCGCAGTGCAGCGAATGGTATCCAGGCGCTGGAGCGCTTGGTGCTTGAGAGCGCCGCCCTGCCAAAGAATGCACTTGGTTCGAAGGCGCAGGACGCGCGCGCCCGTGCGTTCGGGTACTTCGCAGCGGGCTGGGCCCTCGGCGGACTCGCGCTCGGATACGACTCTGCCGCCATCGTGACGCCGGCAACGCTTCCAGATGATGTCCCTGGGTTGTCAGGCTACAAGGCCGTGGGCGTGGCCGCGTTCGCCATGCTCGACTCATCCATCAAGTGGGCCACGAGCGCCGATGCCACGAATGGAACGAACGGGTTCCCGTTGCCCAGTACCTGGATCAACGGCGTCGCGCTGACGCAGGCCCAATTCGTCGCGCTCGCCAGAACTCAGAAGGCCCGTCTTCGTGCGGCAGTTGCCCGCACGCCGGCCGATCGCGCCGCCGTGGATTGGACTGCCGTCATCGCCGACGCACAGGCCGGAATCACCGCCGACTTCCAGATCACGCTCAATGTGAGCGCGGGGTGGTCGGGTGCTGGACCATACGACACTGGCCAGATGTACAATCAGGGATGGCACGGCCTGAGCAACCTCATTATGGGAATGGCCGACACGTCGGGTGCCTACGCCACGTTCATCGCCACCCCGATGGGCTCACGGGACGGCAACTTTCTCGTCCGCACACCAGATCTTCGGTTCCCGCAGGGCGCCACGCGGGCTGCGCAGCAGGCCGACACGCCGCTTCCGCTCCCGGGCCTCCGGTACATTCAGAATCGCCCCACGGGTGACGACGTCCCTCAGGCTGGGTACGGGAGTTCCAACTACGACTATCGCCGCTGGAAGCCGATCAACTCTGCCTCCGGGAACGGCGTCTGGACGAATATCGCAAAGATCGAGATCGATATGCTGATCGCCGAAGGGCAGATCCGCGCCGGCAACTTTGCGTCCGCGTCGAAGCTGATTGACGCGGCGCGCGCGCAGCATGGGCTGCCTTCCATCGGCACCATTGCCAGTGCGACGCAACCGATCGCCGGCGGAAACGGCTGCGTGCCGAGAGTACCACAGGCGCCGAGTTTTGCGACGGTCGGTTGCGGTACGATCATGGAAGCGATGAAGTGGGAAAAGCGGCTCGAGACGATGTTCTCCTGTGCCTTCATGTGCTGGTTCACCGACAGCCGCGGCTGGGGCGACCTACCTGAAGGGACGGCGAACCAATGGCCGGTGCCGTACCAGGAGATGGATGCCCGCATTCAGCCGTATTACGGCATGGCAGGGGCAGCTGCGAAGGGCACGTACGGCTGGTAGGCGCCATCGCGCAACAGCCACTTTGGTGGCCGCGGCGTGGACGGTGCTGCTTCAGGGGTGCTACGAGTCGCTGCCGATGCAGCAGGGCGTTGCACCCGAAACCGGACGGGTGGAGTTGGTCCTAAACGACCAGGGGCGCGCGGCGCACTCTGAGCGGCTGGGGCCGATGATGGAGAAGGTCGAAGGGCAGTTGGTCTCTCAGCAGGCGGATTCGTACACGCTGTCCATTGTCCGCGTGACACAGCTCAACGGCACCTCGGCCATCTGGAACGGAGAACAGGTCACGTTGTTGAAGGTGCACACCGTTGGGTATCAGGTTCGGCGGTTGAACGTGGCTCGAACGGTCAGCTTGACCCTTGTCGTGGCTGCCGTCACCGTGTTCGGGTTGTTTGGTAAAGCGCTGGCTGGTGGTGGCACGGATGACAAGGAGCAGCCAGCCAACGGCGGACAGCCGGTGCTTCAAAGGCGAGTACCGTAGGAGCAGGTTGCACGAAGTTCCCTCACCTCTTTTTAGGGTCTGGAGTCAGCCAGATGCGAATTCAAAGGCTCGCGGTCGCCACGCTCGCGCTCATCGGTGTTGCGGCTTGCTCGAAGGACAAGGGCGGTCACTCGACCGGCGCCATCACGCCCCCCTTGGCCTATATCCGCTACTTCAACGCGGTCGGTGACACGTTGTCACTCGACTTCCATGCGATCGACCAGATCGAGTTCTCGCAGCCCTTCCTTGCGGTCCCGTTCCGCGGGATTGGTCTCGGGAGCTACCAGGGCTACCAGGCCGGTAGCCGCAAAATCCGCGTCTTCCCGAACTCGACCGACATTGCCACGACGTCGAAGTTCCTCGTGGACACGACGCTTACGCTGAGCGCCGGCACGTACTACACGATCATCCACACCGGCTTCGCCCGCTCAGGCCAAGCGCCCAAGCAGGGCCTGCGCGTGATCGAAGATGCACACCCGACGCCTGGCGCCACGATCGCGCTCCGCGTGATTCACGCGGGTCCCGCGGCCGGCAACGTGGACCTCTACATCACGAGCACCGCGGCTGATCCGCTCCCAGCAATACCGACCTTCGCCAACGTCTCGTACGGCACGGTGCAAACGTATTCGACCCGTGCGGCGGGTGCATTCGTCATCCGCGGCTACGCCGCTGGCACCACGACGACGGCGCTGTTCACGAATACGGCTCCGCTCGCTCCGGCGACCACGATCTCCGGCAACACCTATGTTGGCGGAGCTGATGCCGCCGGTACGGTATTCACCGTCATGGTGTATGGCGCAGCCACGGTCGGCAGCACGGCCGCTGTGACCGCTGGCGCCGGCATCAACACCACGCCCAAGGTCGTGTACTGGATCGACAAGGGCCCGCCGGGAATCGCGCCCTAACCCGGCGCACGGCAGGCATTACGCTGGCTACACGACGCATGCAGGCGAGGCCGCTCGGGCAGTACATGCCCGGCGGCCTCGTCGGTTTTCTGGCTCTGCTGGCGACCGTCGGCTCATTCGCTTCGGCCGATGCTCAGGTCATCCGCGGCACCATCCGGGCGCAGGAAGGGCAGGTCCCGGTGCCGGGCGCTAGGGTGACGGTCACCGACAGCGTGAACACCGTACTCGCCGAGGCGGTGAGCGGGCCGGACGGCAAGTTCATCGTTGCATTCAGCGCCAACCGGCGCTTCGTGGTTGGCGTGCGCAAGATTGGCTGGCAGCCATCGTTCAGCGACCTCATCACCGCCGCGGCGACCGACACGATGCTCGTAGATTTTCTGGTGCCAGCGGAGCCGACGGAACTAGCGGCAGCAGAAATCAATGCGAACGCGGCGACGACGCCTAACAGTCGTGCGCTTGCCGAGGCGAAGCGAAAGGGCTGGAAGGTCTATTCGCCCGAGGTCGTCAACCGGTTCCGCGACGTCGCCGGCAGCTTCACCGACCTGATGCGTGAGGCCGGTACGTCCGGCATCGTAATCGGGAAGGGCGATTGCGTACGGTCGGTGCGGTCGAACCGTTGCCTCACCTTTGTCGTGGACGGCCAGCCGGCTGGAACGAACGTCTTCATCCATCCGCGGGACATCGATTTTTTTGCGGTGCTCTCGGCATCAGAGTCGGCGGTGATCTGGGGCGACCGGGCTCCGTGGGGAGCGATCGTCGTCTACACCAGGATGTACACCGAGAAGCCAAAGCCATAGACCTCGGCTCTGTGTGGACCCGGGGGGGATGCGGGATTGACCGGCCGGAGCCATATTCGACAGCGTTCAGGTGCCCGCTGTGACTTTGTGCAGTGTTTGAAGTTCCCCCACTTCTTCACGAGAGAGTTCGCGATGAATCGACCGTCCCGTTGGATCGCCGTTGCGGTTGGCGTTCTGGTGGCCCTTCCGACGCTTGTGCTCGCTCA
This sequence comes from Gemmatimonadota bacterium, assembly GCA_014192065.1. GTDB lineage: Bacteria > Gemmatimonadota > Gemmatimonadetes > Gemmatimonadales > Gemmatimonadaceae > Fen-1231. The sequence goes on from BJHH01000001.1 coordinate 244,336, forward strand.
GGGCGTGGTGATCACTGGAAAGGTCACGAGCGAGGTTGGTCAGCCGCTCGAAGGATCCACGATCTTCATCACGGAGATGTCGCTCGGCGTGCAGGCGAATGCGCAGGGCGTGTACACCCTGACGATTCCGGCGGCGCGCGTGACCGGCGCCAACGCAAACGTTCGCGTGCGCGCGATCGGCTACCGCCCCGAACTGTTCAACGTGCGCATCGCCGCTGGGCGGATCGAGCACAACTTCGTGATGAAGATCGACGTCAACCGGCTGTCGGAAGTGGTGGTGACCGGTTCGATTGAAGGGACTGAGCGCGCGAAGGTCCCGTTCGCGATCGGACGCTTGACGACTGAGGATGTCCCGGTACCGTCGCCGAACCCCATCTCGGCGCTTCAGGGCAAGGTGCCGGGCATGCGGATCGCGTCAACCGGTGGCCAGCCGGGCAGCACTCCGGAAATCATGATGCGCGGTCCAACGTCGATCAACGCGACGGGTCGCAGTCAGAGCCCGATGATCATCGTGGACGGCGTCATCATGCGCGTCGGCAGTCTCACGGAGATTGGTGGTCTGGACATAGAATCTGTTGAAGTCGTGAAGGGTGCCGCCGGCGCATCGCTCTACGGTGCGTCGGCCGCAAACGGCGTCATGATCATCAAGACGAAGCGAGGCGGAACGCAGGACGGCGTCCGATTCAACGTTCGGAGCGAGTATGGCTTCAGCGACTTGAATAGTCTCGATTACGGCCAGCCCGTCAACCACCATCTCCAACTCGACGAAACGGGCAAACGGTTTTGTGTGCAGGGCGGTGGAAATCTCGCGGGCTGCTCGCGGACGATGGATTTCATGTCGGAAATCATGCGCATCAACAACGTGAACGCAGACACCTCCCGTACGCCGCAGCTGTTCCAGTGGAATGCTCCGTCGGCCGCCGAACTGGTCAATTTGTATCAGGCGCAGATCTGGCCGAATCAGTACTATGTGCCGTTCGCCCAGATTTCGACGCGCAATGCGCAGAAGGTGGTGTCAGTCGACGCCACGGGGCGGATGGGAAGCACACGCTTCTTCGTCAGTGGCGGATATACCGACGAATCGGGCGCGGTCAAGCAACTCACCGGCCAGCAGCAGGTGCGCGGCCGCATCAACCTCGACTATGAGGCCCGGCGGGATCTCCTCGTCTCGGTGAGCACGCTCATCGACGAGGGCACGACGGACAACCACAGCGTTAATTTCGGCGGCCTGCTCCGTGGCGCTCCGGCCGGGGTGGATTATCTCGTCCGTGATACCTTGGGTCGTCGGCTCCTCCGCGGCGGTGGGCCCGGCATCCGTGGCTCCGGCAACGGCTCTGGCTCGCCCCTCTACGACTCCGAGAACTCGCTGGAGCCGTCCTGGTCACGGCGCGTGCTGGCGAGTCTGACGACCAGTTATTTCCCGGCGGACTGGGTGACGTTCGAAGCCAATCTGGGGTACGACACGCGAACCCGGTCAAGCGAATCGATCACCTTCAAGGGCTACCGCACACAGACGGCCTCGAACGCCACGAACTTCGGCAATCAGTCGATCGGCGACAGCTATCAGGCCTCCATCAACGCGAGCGCGTCGGTCACGCTTCGCAAACAGTTCAACGCCGATCTCAGCACCAAGTTCAACCTGAAGACGCTGTTCGACGAGAACGAGTCGCGCTCGAACTCGAGTTCTGGTGAGCGATACGTCGTGAAGGACGTGTTCACGCTGAGCAATACGAGCACGAACTTCTCCACGGGGTCGAGCAGCTCAACGGTCAGGAATATGGCGGTCGTGGCGGGCGCCAACGCCGACTACAAAGGCCGCTACATCTTGGACGGTACGTTCCGGTATGACGGTAGTTCGCTGTTTGGCCCTGGCAACCGGTGGGCGCCGTTCGGCCGTATCTCGGGTGTCTGGCGCATGTCGGAAGAGAGCTTCTGGAAGGTTCCGAAGGTGACCGATGCACGGTTCCGCGTTTCGCGCGGCACGGCAGGCAACACGCCGAGTTTCTCGGCGCAGTACGAGACCTATTCGTGCAGCGCCTCAGGCTGCTCGCTCGGGCAGGCCGGCAACTCGCAGCTGAAGCCGGAGACAACGACCGAATTCGAGGCAGGCGTAGACTTTACGCTCTGGGATCGCATTGGTGTGGAAATCACCAATGCCCGATCGGTCACGCGGGACCAGATCCTGAACGCGCCGACGGCCTCGGCGCTCGGCTTCACCAGCCGGTGGCAGAATGCTGGCACCCTCGAGAACAAGACGTGGGAAGTGAGTGCGAGCATGCCGGTCATGACGAAGCGCGATTTTCAGTGGAACATGCGGGCATCGTTCGACCGGACAACCACCTACATCACCGAACTTTCCATCCCCGAGTACCAGACTGGGCTGTTCGTCATGACGGCCTCACGTGACAAAGTGGACGGCGTCCCGCGGAATCGGTACAGCAACCTCTGGGGCCGAAAGTTTTACAAGAACTGCGGCGACCTTGCGCCGGCCGTTCAGCCGCTGTGCGGCCCCGGGAAGGACTTCCAGGTCAATGATGGGGGCTGGCTCGTCTGGGTTGGCGCAGGCAACTCGACGAGCGATGGCATTATGAAAAACCTCTGGGCGACGAAGCTGCCGGCGGCGCAGTCGCCATGGAATTACGCGCTGCACTGGGGGCACCCGATCATTGACCGGCCGCTCCGTGGCGAGAAGGGCGAAGGGATCGGCAACCAGCACATTCTCGGAAAGACGCTGCCGGACTTCCGGCTGAGCTACAGCACGACGCTGACATTCCATCGGTTGACGTTCTACGGGCTGCTCGACGGCACGTTTGGGCACCAGATCTACAATCAGCCAGAAGGGCATGGCCTCTTTGACTTCAACTCGGCGACGTTCGACCAGGCAAACAACACGATCGCGAACGCCAAGCCCTTGGGCTACACCTGGCGGGTCGGTCCCCCAGAAGGTGTAGGCACTGGCGGATTCTACGATTACATCAACACGCAGAACTCGTTCAACGTCGAGAACGGGTCGTACGCCAAGCTCCGTGAGCTCAGCCTGTCGTACCGGATGGGACCGATCGGCGGCGTTGGAGACTGGACTTTTGGCCTAGTGGGCCGAAATGTCCTGTCGTTCACGAAGTACTCCGGCTACGATGTCGAAATCGGCGCTGGCGGCGGGCAGACCGGGTCTGGGCTCATTAATCAGGTCGACCAGTCGGGCTACCCAACACTGCGCACGTTCACGCTGTCGTTCACCACGCGGTTCTAGGAGCCCCCGCCATGAGCCGCAAAATTATTGCTGGAGCCGTTCTCGCCGCCGTCATCGGTCTGGCCGCGTGCGAGAAGCAGTTGACGGTACAAAATCCGAATTCTGGCGAAACAGCGCGCGTGCTCGGCACGCCCGCCGACGCCGAGGCGCTGATCTCGACCTATTACAAGCGGTGGTCGAGCGGTGTGTATGGATCGATCGGATCGATTGAGGGCATGTCGAACATCTTTTCCCTCATGAACTACTCCAGCCTAGCAAATAATTGCCAAAATGTACATGCGCCATTCACCGGTGCGACCAACTTCAACCAGCCCGGAAACTCCTGCGCGGGTGAGCAGTCTCGCCTCTTCTCCATCATGGGTGAGGTGAATCGGGTCGCGTCGAGTTTCTTGGGGAAGATGAAGGCAGGACTCTCGCTGGGAACGCCGGCGAGGGATGCGCGGGCACGGTCTTGGGCAGAGTTCCTGAACGGAATATCGCTGGGCTACGTGGCCATGATGCACGATTCCGGTGCCGTGGTGACCGCGGCGACGGGTCCAGAAGAAACTCCACCGCTGGTGAGTTACAAGGTGGTGGCCGACTCGGCGATGGCGGCCTTTGGGCGGGCGATTGCCGAAGCAAGCAAGCCTGGCGTGACGGCGGCCGACGGATTCCCAATTCCCAACACCTGGCTTCCCTCGCCGACCAACTGGACGGTGCCGAACTATCTCGCGCTGATTCGCAGCTATCGGGCACGGATTCTGGCGAACGTTGCGCGGACGCCAGCCGAACGAGCTGCCGTGAACTGGGCTGCGGTTATTGCGGATGCCCAGAACGGCATCGCGGCCGATCATCTGGTCACGACGAGCACGACCGTTGGGCCAAGCAACGGGTGGCGCGCACAGTACGACACCTATGGTCTCTGGCACCAGATGCCGCCGTTCATCATCGGAATGGCCGACGTCTCGGGCAGCTATGCGGCGTGGATCGGTACGCCGCTTGGCGATCGCGGCGCCGGCAACAACGGCTTCACCATGGTCACGCCTGATCTGCGCTTTCCTCAGGGCGCAAGCCGCGCGGAGCAGCAGGCCGAGTTCAACATCGCGCAGTGTCAGGCGGCCGCGACGCCGTGTAAACGGTATTTCGTGAACCGCGTCGCCGGCGGTGACCAGTTTGCCGGCTTTTCGTGGGCGTCCAGCAACTACGATTTCGTCCGATTTCACTCGTGGCGAGTGGCGGGTGACGGCGGATCGGGTCAGAACGGGAACACGCCATTCATGGTGAAGGCCGAGATCGATATGCTGCAGGCAGAAGGGCTGTATCGCACGGGCAACTACGCGGCGGCCGCAGCGCTGGTCAATCTGACGCGCGTGAAGAATGGCCTGCCCGCGATTACGGACTTCAACGCCACCTCGCCGGTTCCCGGTGGTACGGTGAACTGCGTGCCCAAGATTCCGGTGGCGCCGTATACGGTGGTCGGGTGCGGCAATCTTTGGGAAGCACTCAAGTACGAGAAGCGGATCGAGACGGCGTACACCCACTACAGCGCCTGGTATCTGGATAGCCGCGGCTGGGGTGACCTGCCGTTCGAGACGCCACTGTTCTGGGCGGTCCCGTTCAGCGAGTTGCAGGCCAGGGGTGTCTCGATCACTGCTATCTACGGGGCGGGAACTGGCACCGGGAATGCGCCCAACTCCTTTGCGAACGTCAAGAGCACTTATGGGTGGTAGTCGCGTCGCGCCGATTTTGTATTTTAGTTCAAGAGTTGGAGACGAACGAAAGCTTTCTGCTGATTCGATGCAAACGCAGCGCTGTCCCGCGCGGCCGTAGATCTGTCCAACTGAAGTAACCCCCCACGGAGTATTCGATGCCACGCTTTGCCAGACTTCAGATCCTCATGCTCGCCGGTGTGGTGGTCGGCGCCTGCAAGCCCGAAGAGGTGGTCAAGACTGAGAACATTCCCACCGCCGGGGTACGGTTTATCAACGCGGTGCCTGATAGTGCTGGAGCCTTCGGGTTCGACATGCGGTTCCTTGACCTCGTCGAGAACAACGCGCAGTTCCGGATTACGTTTCGGAACGGTCCCGCGACGGTGAGTGGCGTCACGGCTTCGGCGCAGACGCAGTTCAAGAATGCACGTGCTGGGTCGCGGCGCTTCGCGATTTTCCTCGACGATACGCTGCAGAGCATCGCGCAGGTGAAGCTCAAGGACACGACCGTGACGATTGAGGCGGGGAAAAACTACACCGCCATTTTGTGGGGCGCGGCCCGTATGGGCGCGATGAAGTTGACCTTCTTTGAGGACGCTCCGGCCGACCCCGGCGCGAATGTGGCGTTGCGTGTGATCAACGCATCGTCGGCCGCGATTGACGTGAGTCAGTACCCGCAGGGAGGCGCGGTGCCTACCACGGCCACTTGGGCGAGCGTTGCTCCGCTTAGCAAGTCGGCGTTCGTGAACGCAGCGCCGGGCAACATCATGTACAACGTACGCGCCGCCGGGTCGGCGACGAACCTGTTCGCCGACCTGCTCGCGCTGCAGGGTCAGGCCAATACCGTGGACATTGAGGGAACGCCGGGCACGACACGCGCGGGGTCGGCGGTGACACTGGTGGTGTTCCCGCAGTCAACGGTCGGCGCGCGCACGCCGCAGGCCGCAGCGTTCCTGGTTCCAGCGGGTGCCTTTATGTGGGACCGCCGTCCACTGCGGACATCACCGTAGTCAGGCAGGCTGGACAGTGTGCGAGAGGCCGCCGGTAGTCACCGGCGGCCTCTCGCTTCATTATATAGTGCATCCAGCGTGACGCCTGTTGCGCGCCGGCGGGCTCCGTGGCATTCGGGTGGTCGTTTCCACGGCGGCATGTAGGGAGACACGCGGACGCCGTAGGCCGTGGCAAAGTGGGACACAAGGGGGCTTGCGTGGTCAAAAGCCGCGAATAATATGCTCTCTGTTACCCGTTGGTGGCACGTCAGTTACAGGGCGGCGCTTGCCAGGGTATTCACTAGCAAATGCGGTCAAGTACGCATCGGGGACCGGAGCGCGCACCGTGCTGTTGTTGTCTTTGCAGTTCCTCCACTTCTTCACGAGAGAGTTCGCGATGAATCGACTGTCCCGTTGGATCACAGCCGTGCTCGCCGCATTGGTGGCGTTGCCGGCAATCGCGCTGGCTCAAGGCGCAGTGATCACCGGCAAGGTTACGACTGAAGCGGGGCTGCCGATCGAGGCCGCCACGATCTACATCACCGAGATGTCGCTTGGCGTGCAGTCGAACGCGCAGGGTGTGTACACCCTGACGATTCCGGCGGCGCGCGTGACCGGGGCGAACGCAAACGTTCGCGTTCGAGCGATCGGGTATCGCCCGGACGCCGCGACGATCAAGATCGTTGCCGGCCGCATTGAGCAGAACTTTACGGTCAAGACCGACGTCAACCGCCTCAGCGAGGTGGTGGTGACGGGGTCGATCGAAGGGACGGCACGCGCAAACGTGCCGTTCGCGATTGCCCGTCTCACCTCGGAAGACGTGCCGGTTCCGTCGCCGAACCCGATCGCGGCGCTGCAGGGCAAGGTGCCTGGCATGCGCATCGCGTCGACCAGTGGACAGCCGGGTTCTTCGCCTGAAATCCTGATGCGCGGCCCGACGTCGATCAACGCGACGGGTCGTAGTCAGAGCCCGATGATCATCGTGGACGGCGTCATCATGAAGGTCGGCAGCCTCGACGAAATCGGCGGACTGGACATCGAGTCGGTCGAAGTCGTAAAGGGTGCCGCCGGCGCATCGCTCTACGGTGCATCGGCCGCCAACGGCGTCATGATCATCAAGACGAGGCGAGGCGGCACGCAGGACGGCGTCCGCTTCAATGTCCGCTCCGAGTATGGCTTTAGCGACGTGAATAGTCTCGATTACGGCATGCCCGTGAACCATCACCTGCAGCTCGACGAAACAGGCAAGCGGTTCTGTATGGCGGGTTCGGGCAACGTCGCGGCCTGCTCGCGGACGATGGTCTTCATGGACGAGATCATGCGCATCAACAGCGTCGCGGCCGACACGACGCGCACGGCGAACCCGTTTCAGTGGAACGCGCCAGCCGTGGCCGGCGGCGAACTGCTAAACGTGTTTCAGGCGCAGATCTGGCCGGGTCAGTATTACAACTCGTTCGCCCAGATCGCCCAGAGTAACCCGATCAAGGTGACGTCGGTTGACGCGACGGGCCGCATGGGTTCGACGCGATTCTTCGTCAGCGGCGGCGTCACGGACGAAGGCGGCGCGATGCTCGGGCTCAAGGGGCAGCAGCAGATCCGTGCTCGGGTCAACCTCGACTACGAAGCCCGCAGCGACTTGCTCTTCTCGGTGAGCACGCTGATCGACAAGGGCACGACCGACACACACGGCGCGTCATTCGGCACGCTGCTGCGCGGCGCCCCAGCGGGTACGGACTATCTCGCCCGCGACACCTTAGGCCGACCGATCATTCGTGGCGGCGGCGCGGGAATCCGCGGCACGGGCAACGGCGGCGGCAACTTCCTGTACGATGCAGAAAACTCGATCAGCGAGCGGCAGTCGCAGCGCGTGCTGGCCAGCCTCTCAACGACCTACTTTCCGGCCTCGTGGATTTCATTCGATGGCGCCGTTGGCTACGACAGTCGGTTCCGTCAGGACCAAGGCGCCGCGAAGAAGGGCTATCGCACCCAGTCGGTGTCGACAGGTACGAACCTCGGCAACATGTCGATCGGCGATCTGACCCAGACGTCGCTCAACGCGAGCATCTCCACGACGCTGCGCAAACAGTTCGGCGCCGACCTCAACACGAAGCTCAACGTCAAGGGCCTGTACGACGAGAGCAACTCCTGGTCCAATAACGGCGGTGGCCAACAGTTCATCGTCAAGGACGTGTACACGCTCAGTAATCTGAGCACGAACCAGACGGCCAGCTCGAGCGAGAACACGGTCAAGAACATGGCCGTCGTGGCCGGTGCCAATGCTGACTACAAGGGCCGGTATATCCTCGACGGTACCTACCGTTATGACGGGAGCTCGCTCTTTGGCTCCGGCAACCGCTGGGCGCCATTCGGCCGCCTCTCGGGTGTCTGGCGCATCTCGGAAGAGTCGTTCTGGACGTCCAAGAAGATGACCGACGTGCGGTTTCGCGTCTCACGCGGCACGGCGGGCAACACGCCGAGTTTCTCGGCGCAGTACGAGACCTACTCGTGCAGCACCACCGGCTGCTCGCTCGGTCAGGCCGGCAACTCGGCGCTCAAGCCCGAGACGACGACCGAGATTGAAGCCGGTATGGACTTCACGCTGTTCGACCGGCTGGGCATCGAGATCACGAATGCCAACTCGACGACCAAGAACCAGATCCTGAACGTGCCGACGCCCTCGTCACTGGGCTTCACGAGCCAGTGGCAGAACGCCGGGACGTTGGCGAACCACACGTGGGAAGTCAGTGCCAACTTGCCGATCATCAGCAAGCGCGACCTGAGCTGGAACGTTCGCGCCGCATTTGACCGCACGCGCACCTTCGTCACCGAACTGTTCATCCCCGAATACTTCATCAGCGGCGGCACCGGCCAGGGCACGGGCAGCTACTTCCTGATTACGGCGCGCACCGACAAGCAGGACGGCGTTCCGGTCAACCGCTACGGCAACGTGTACGGACGCCTGTTCTACAAGCAGTGTTCGGACATGCCCGCTTCGGTTCAGGCGAACTGCGGCACGGGCAAGGATTACCAGGTGGACAGCAAGGGCTGGGTGGTCTGGACCGGCGCCGGCAACACCACGGCCGACGGCATCACCAAGAACCTCTGGCAGACGAAGCTGCCGGCCGCGCAGTCGCCGTGGAACTATCCGCTGCAGTGGGGTCACCCAATCGTGGATCGCCCGCTTAAGGGCCAGAAGGGTGAGGGGACGGGCACGATGCACATTCTGGGCAACTCGCTCCCGAACTTCCGCACGAGCTTCAACAACACGATCACCTACAAGAAGCTCACAGTGTACGGGTTGCTGGACGGAACATTTGGCCACAAGATCAACAACCAGGGCGAAGGTTGGGGTCTGCTCGACTTCAACTCAGGCTACTTCGATATGGCAGCCCAGACAGTCGAGACGGCAAAGCCGCTCGGCTACGGCTGGCGCGTCGGCGGCTCCGAAGGGGCTGGCACGGGTGGATTCTATGATCTCCTCGGCCCGAACAACTACAACGTCGAAGACGGTTCATACGTCAAGCTTCGCGAACTGAGCATCTCCTACAAGGTTGGATCGATCCGCGGCGTGGGTGACTGGACCGTCGGGCTCGTTGGACGCAACCTGAAGACCTTCACGAATTACAGCGGGTACGACCCCGAAACTGGCGTCTCCGGTGGACAGGCCGGATCGGGACTCATCAATCAGGTTGATGCGTTCGACTTTCCGACGCTCCGTTCATTCACACTTTCGTTCACCACGCGGTTCTAGGAGCCTACCCCGATATGATGCGCAGACTCCTTCCCCTCGCAGCGCTGGTGGCCATTGTCGGGCTCAGTGCGTGCGAAAAGCAGCTGACCGTCACCAATCCGAACTCCGGTGACACGAAGCGGGTGCTCGGCACGCCTGACGACGCCGAAGCGCTGATTGCGACGTATTACAAGCGGTGGTCGAGCGGCCTGTACGGCAGCACGACCACGCTCGAAGCCATGGCGAACATTTTCTCCATGCAGAACTACTCGAGCTTGGCCAACAACTGTATGAACTCGCACGCCCCGTTCTCGGGTGCGACCAATGTGAATGCGCCGGGCAACACCTGCTCCGGCGAGCAGTTTCGCGTCTACTCGATCATGAGTGAAGTCAACCGAGTCTCGGCGAGCTTGTTGACGCAGATGGCGGGAGGTCTGACGCTCGGCAGCGTTGCGCGTGATGCCCGCGCCAAGTCGTGGGCCAACTTCCTGATCGGCCTGTCAACCGGGTACGTCGCGCTCTATCACGACTCAGGCGCTGTTGTGAGCGTTGGGCAAGATGGCCAGGACGCGGGAAAGCTGATCTCGTACAAGGCGCTCGCCGACTCTTCGATGGCGGCCTTTCAACGGGCGATCGACGAAGCGAGCAAGCCCGGCGTCACGTCGTCCAGCGGCTTCCCGATTCCAACGGCATGGCTCCCTTCTCCGACCGTCTGGACGACCACAGAGTACATCAGGCTCATCCGCAGCTATCGCGCACGGATTCGGGCGGCCGTCGGTCGGTCGCCAGCGGAGCGTGCGGCGGCGGACTGGACGGCTATCATTGCTGACGCACAGAATGGCATTACGACCGACCACCTGATCACGACCAGCACGACGCAGGGGCCAGGGCAGTCGTTGGTGGCGACGTACGACGGCTATGGCACATGGCACCAGATGACGCCGTTCATCATCGGCATGGCGGACGTCTCGGGCAGCTATGGTGCCTGGACGGCGCAGCCGATTTCGGAACGTGGCTCAGGCAACCAGAGCTTCTTCATGGTGACGCCAGACCTCCGCTTTCCTCAGGGCGATACACGCGCCGCGCAGCAGGCGGACTTCTCGATCACGGCCTGTCAGGCGGCGTCGACGCCCTGTAAGCGGTACTTCGTGAACCGTCCGGCTGGTGGCGACCAGTTTGCCGGCCTCGGTTGGGGCTGGTCGAACTACGACTTCGTCCGCTTCCATTCGTGGCGGGTGTCCGGCGATGGCACGGCGCAGAATGGCAAGCTGCCGTTCATGGTGAAGCCAGAAATCGACATGCTGCAGGCCGAGGGCCTGTACCGTAAGGGCGACTTTGCTGGCGCAGCGGCGCTCGTGAACGTGACGCGGGTGCGGAATGGACTGCCTGCCATCACCACGTTTGATGCGACGTCGCGTGTCCCAGGCGGCACGAAGGACTGCGTCCCGAAGGTTCCAGTTGCGCCGTTCAATGTGGTCGGCTGCGGCAATCTCTGGGAAGCCCTCAAGTACGAGAAGCGGATTGAGACGGCATACACGCACTCGTCTGCGTGGTACTTCGATAGCCGTGGTTGGGGCGACCTTCCGGCTGAGACACCGCTGTTCTGGGCGGTGCCGTTCCAGGATCTTCAGGCCCGTGGCTACGCGACCTCGAGCATCTACGGCGCAGGAATCGGCGCCGGAAATGCGCCGGGTTCGTTCGTCGCCACGAAGGGCACCTATGGGTGGTAGCCACAGATCCGGACCGATGAGGCAACTCGTCGGTCCGGCTGTTGCGCTACTGGTGAGTCTGTCCGTGACCGGTTGCTACACGCTGCAACCGATCACGACGGCAACAATCGGAGTTGGCTCGATGGTGGCGCTCGACATCACCGACGCAGGACGGGTGGCGTTGGGCGGAGCGATGGGCCCTGAAATTGCTCAGATCGAAGGGCGCGTCTACCAGATGGAAGGCAACGAGTTTGAAGTGGCGGTGACGCGGGTAGGTCTCCTGCGTGGCGGCGAGCAGGTGTGGAAGGGCGAACGGATTCGTGTGAAGTCGGAGTACGTCTCTCGCAGCTACGAGCGCCAGTTGTCACGAGGGCGCACGGTGATGGCGGGAGCGGTTGGGGCTGGGCTTGTGGTGTTCCTCGTCACCCGGTCGATCCTCGGAGATGGAATCGGGGATGTTGCAAAAGTGCCAGGCGACACTGCGGATTCGCAGCGCCGCCCTGTTCGGCCCTAATAACGATGACAACCCCTACGGAGTATGCAATGCGACGCTTTGTCAGAGCTTACACCCTCGTGCTTGCCGCTGTGGTCGTTGGCGCGTGCAGCGGCACGGATACGGTGATCAAGACTGAGAACATTCCGACGGCTGGCGTGCGGTTCATCAATGCCGTACCCGACAGCGCTGGCGCGTACGGCCTCGACATGCGCTTCGTCGATATCGTCGAGAGCAACGCCCAGTTTCGCATCGCGTTTCGGAACAATCCAGTCACCGCAGGCGGCGTGACCGCGTCTTCGCAGACGCAGTTCAAGAACGCCCGGGCCGGTTCGCGGCACTTCGTCATCTTCCTCGACGATACGCTTCAGGCGATTGCGTCGACGAAGCTCAAGGACACGACCGTGACGTTCGAGGCGGGCAAGAACTATACGGCGATCCTCTGGGGTGCCGCCCGCGCGGGCGCGATGAAGCTCAGGGTATTTGAAGACAATCCGGCCGATCCGGGTGCCAACGTTGCGCTTCGCGTTATCAACGCCGGCGACGTCGCGATCGAAGTCCGCCAGTATCCGCAGGCCGGCACGGCCCCGGCGACGGCGACCTGGGCCAGCGTCGCTCCGTTGTCGGTATCGACGTTCGTCAATGCAGCGCCCGCCAACATCATGTTCAACGTGCGGACCGCTGGCACCGCCACCAATCTGTTTGCGGATCTGCTCGCGCTGCAGGGCGCGCCCAAGGCGGCCGACCTCGAAGCGAATCCAGGCACGACGGTCGCTGGTTCGGCGGTGACGCTCGTGGTATTCCCGCGTTCGACCGCCGGAGCCCGCACCCCGCAAACGGCGGCGTTCATGGTTCCGTCTGGCTCGTTCATGTGGGATCGTCGCCCGGCGCGGTAAGCCGCACCAGAACGACGTAGGGGTGTTGAGAGGCCGCCAGACCTTGGCGGCCTCTCGCGCGTTCCAGGAGGACTGCCGGCGCCAGATGAGCCCACCGGGGTGGATTTCCCCAGTGGGGAACGACAGCTTACCTCCACGATGAGTCCCAAGGGCACTACCCGTGCGATCCTCTCTCCGGCACTGGACCTGCTCTGTGTGGGCGGGTTGTCGCTGCTGGTGTTCATCCCGTTGCTTGCGAGCGGCACCACCGACCTGTTGATGATTGGCGTGGGTACGCAGGCCGTGCTGGCCACGATGATCAACATGCCGCACTTCATGGCCTCGTACCGGATTGTCTACCGCAGCCGCGAAATGATCCTGCGCCACAAGTGGGCGTCGATCTACATCCCGGCGATTCTGCTGATGTACATCGTCGTCGCGGTTTGGGAGGCCCAGTCCTCGCTGTTCATGGTCACTATCCTCGTGACGGTATCGGGTACGTACCTCGCGTGGCACTACACGGGGCAGGTGTGGGGGATGATGGCGTCGTATGCCCACGTGGAGGGCACCGCCTTCGACCAGGCTGAGCGGACGCTGATCCGTACGAGCCTCAGGATTCTGCTGGCCTGGCATGTGACCTGGTTCCTGTACACGAAGTTGCGCGATCCGTCGGTGGTGCAGCCGCTGTATGCGGTCATCAGTGCCGGAACCGTCGTCGCCTTCGTGCTCGGGGCGGTCGGGATTCTGCGTATGCGCCGCCGCACCGGGGTATTTCCTCCGCTGCGTGCACTGGTGGCCTGGATCGCCATCTTCGTCTGGTACGCCATGGTGGCACGCGACCCGAACGCGATCTTCTGGGTGCAGATCGCCCATGCGGTCCAGTATCTGGCGTTCCCCATCCGCGTCGAGATCAACCGCGCACAGGGCGACGCGCAATCGGGCGCGCGAGGTTTTGTCCAGCACATGGTGCTCTACGCGATCGTGCTGTTGGCGGCGAGCTATCTCGCGGGCGAGTTTTTCCCCGCGAGGGCGATGGACGCCGTCGGCGTCATGTTCGGCGCCGATGCCAGCAAGGTGACGCCGGTCCTGCTCCTCATCTTCGTGAACATCCATCACTACTTCACCGACGGCGTGATCTGGAAGATCAGCGATCCGGAAGTGCGCAAAGACGTTTTCGCGCACTTGCCAGTGGCAATAGCCGCGATCCCGGCGGATCGACTCCAGCGGGGATCCAACAGCCGTGCCAATTCGCGCGTACCCTGAACAGCGCCCGCCGTCCAAGGCGCAGCCACCCCGTGCATAGGATCAGGTCATGATCGTCCGTCGCGTGCTCGTCCTCGCGCTCGTTGTGTCCCCCCTCATGGCCTCCGCGCAGCGGCGCGGCACCAGATCGAACTTCGACGAAATGATTGCATCGAGCCCGATCGGGCTCAAGCTCTCGAATCGCGATGTCGAGGAGATGAATCCGGTGCGGTTGCTAGTGGACAAGCGAAAGGACCTCCAGCTGACCGACGATCAGCTCAAGGCGCTGAAGGAGATGGACGGGAAGGTGCGCGAGCAGAACAAGCCGCACCTCAAGGTGCTCGACTCGCTGCGCAGCGCGATGCGCCCGCGTGCGGGCGCCGATGCAGAGATGGAGCGCGTGCGCGCGATGGTGACGCGTGAAGAAGTGGTCGGGGTGGTCAGGGTGATTCGCGGGAACTACGACGCCGCGCTCAATGAGGCGCTAGCCCTGCTCGACGCCACGCAGGCGCCAAAGGCCGACGAGCTACTGAAGAAGCAGGCGGCCAAGGCTGAGGAAACGCTCAACGAAAATATGGGCGGTGGGCGCAGCGGTATGGGTGGCGGGCGGCGCGGGCGGCCGCCGGCGTAAGCTTCGCGCACGCTGACGAGAGCCGGCTGAGCCGGCACCTGGGCACGCGCTATAGTCACCGCCGATGCCAGTGGCGTGATTGCCAGTCCACGCCACGGCAACCTCGCGGCAGGGTCACGGCGACTTGTACCGTTTGCGCCAGAGCACCAGTACGCCGCAGCTCGAATTGAGGTCTGCGTACTCCATCGGCGTCTGCGACGGACCGGCATAGAACTCGACGGCCTCGAGTTCGTCCGTTCTGATGCTATTGACGTCGAACGCCGGCGTTGGAAGCCCTGGATTCATCAGGATCCGGTCGAGATACACTTTGGCGTAGCAACCGGCCGGCATGCCCTGGCGTTTCTCGAATGGCTCGGGAAAGTAGATCGTCGGCGGAGGATCCTGCCCGGGGAGGAAGGCGGGCGCGCGCTTCCCCAGAATCCAGCCTTGCGTGCCGCGTCCGCGTGCGATGGCCGAACCGGGCACTGTTGTCATGATGCCGGCAAGCGGTACACCGGACTGCCGCTCGAGCTCGTCGCTCGTGATGAAATGACCGAGGCCGAGCTTGCGGTGTTCGTCGAAGGTCGAGTGCGGCGTAGCCGCGCCGACGATCACCACAGAGTCGAGGGTGACGAACCGTCGCAACACGATCCGCTGCTCGACCGCACGATTGGCTTCAAAGGTCACTGCCACGTCGAGCGGGGCGTAGCCTACGCGCCGTGCGACCACCCGATGAGTCCCCGGTGGAATACTGGGTATCCGAAAGAGGCCTCGCGCGTCGGTGACGGTGCTTTGCGCGAGGGCAGGGAGGGTGACTTCGACGCCGGCCAACGGCTGGAACGTGGTGTCGTTCACCACGGAGCCGGTAAAGACCGCCAGACCAGCGCGCAGCGGGTCAACCTCGATCTTCAGGCGCGCGAGCCGGGACTCCGCCGACACGCGGACAAGAGCCGGCGACGCGCTGCCGTTGTCGGGCGTGGCGCGCACGATCATCGTTGTGCCCACGGGCATGTTGCAGAGCCGAAAATTACCGCGTGCGTCGGTCTTCGTACCGGTCGCATAAGCCTTGCCACTGGGTTCGCTCCATTCGGCGATGACACCGACGATGCCGAGTGACGAATCGCGCGTTGTGCGCACCGAGCCGATGACGATGCCTTGGCGATTCGTCGCCGCGGGACGGCCCGCTGCGCCGCTGCAGAGGAACCGCGCGAGTTGCCCGGCGTTCGGAACGCGGAAGCGCAGTGGCGGGCCGGAGTCAGTGATGGCGAGCGGCACCTGATGCGCTGCATTGAGCGAGTCGAGCGACGCCGTGCGAATGTCGAGCGTGTACTGGCCCGGAATCACTCCGCCGATTCCAAACCGACCGGCTGCGTCGCTCACGGCAGATAGCGCGCCGGGCCTGAGCATGGTGCGCGCCCCGGCCACCGGCGCGCCGGACGCCGAGTCGAGGACGACGCCAGTGAAGGTCATCGGTGGGCGCGACCAGAGCGTATCGTTGCCGCGTTTGGCGATCGAGAGTTCGCCGCCGGCGATGCGGATCTCGGAAATCTGCGGTTGTGTCCCGCCAAGGGCGCGCCGGCGCACGACCTGTTGCACGACCGGCATGCGGATGCTCCATCGGCTGATGGCCCACGCCCCGTCGCGCATGCGGACGAACTCCATGCCGCCGCCGCCTTCCTGTTCCTGTTCGGGCGATGCGTTCACGTAACGGAACTCCATGCTGCGCAGTTCCGATGACGCGCGGTCGAGCCAGACCGTTCCGCGAATCTCGGCGACCTGCTTGCGTGCCGACGTGGGTTCGAACGCCACGCCGAGGAGCCGGGTATCGCGACCGCTGGCGAGCTTGAAGCAGTGGTCCTCGACGAAGCCGTCCGAGAGCAGCATCTCGAGACCTGGGGCGTGAAAGGTCACGGCCTCATCGCCCTCGAATACGATGTACCCGATGCGACGCAGACTGTCGGCGCTGAGCGTCAGCCACGGCTGTTTCGCGTAGTCGGTTTGTAGTGTGGCGGATTGGGCGAGTGTCGGGCGCGCGAGGTGATCGAGGGTGCGTTCGAAGAGGACCGTGGTGGCCATCACGCCACGGGAGTATTCCGTGAGCTGCGTGGCGGAGAGGGCGGTGCGGACCTGCTCCCACACCTTGAAGGTCGCGGCCGCGGAATCGGCGTTGAGTCGGCACTGACTCGTGCTCCCCACACGCACGGTGTCGAGCGCGAAAGTGACGCCGGTCACCTCGAACCGCTGACGGACTTCCTGGCCAGCGGCCAAGGCGATCGGTGCGGAGAGCGATGGGCGCCAGCCAATGCGGAGCGTGCGCACCTGGTAGCTGCCCGGCCGCATCGTGGCCACAAAGAACACGCCGCCTTCGTCGCTCAATGCGCGCGCGGCAACAGTACCGTCGGTGCCGACGAGCTGGATCACCACGCCGGGTACCGGGACACCACCGGCGTCCACGACCATTCCACGAACGGCCTGGGCGACCGCGTTATGTGGCATTGCGGTGATGGCGAGTCCGGCGATGGCGACGGCGATCAGGCCTGCGGTCGCGGAACGGAACAGTCGAATCATGCGATGGCGCTTCGCGACGAATGCATCAACTGGCCGTGCTCAACGAGTCAACTGCGCTTTGATGGCGGCCAGTAGTTTCGTCTCAAGCGATCCACGACTGCTGCAGCGCGAGTAGGCCTGCGAAAACGCGATGGGACGGGCCGACGCCTCGAAGGTTGTTACCAGAGAACTCGACGTGGTGCCAACCGGTCGAACCTGCACGAGGACGGTCAGGTAGACCTCATACGAATCGGCGTTGGGCCCGATCTGTGTTTCGCCGCAGTCGATGTAGCGACTCAGCGCGACCTTGCCGAGTCGCTGCCGGATCTTGAATCCGTTGTTGCCGATGACCTTGCCAGCGGCATCGAGTCGGGTCACGGGCACGCCGACCGAATCGAATGCGGCCGGGAGCACGCGCCAGATGGCGTCCGGCGTCGCATCCAGCGCATTCAGATTTGGGCCCGACCCGGCCGAGATATTCAGGCGGTCGTTCGAGCCGGCCATGCCAATGCTCGGCATGACGGGTGCCGCACCGACCGCGGCCGTACCGGATGACGCACAGGCCCCCGCGGTGAGCAGCACCAACGGGATGAGCGGTCGAAGGATGTTGCAGGCGATTGAGTGCATATGGTCAGTGATGGGGGCGGCGGCGGGTCCACGGGGCGACTCGGATGCGGTGCGCCGCGGTGCCTCTGGTGGGCAGAAGCGGTGCCAATCCTCCAAGTTACGGGCTAATGATTGGTCGGGCTAGCGACGGCGACGGCTCTCCGGTGCGTGCGGCCACCCTGCTCCGGGAACTATTTTCTCAGAGCAGGGGTGCGTCCGGGCGGCGTATCTACAGCGCGGGACCAGCCTGTCCAGCCGAGCCAATGAGGAAGTCCATCAGCGTGCGCATGCGACCGTCGATTGCCGTTGCCGTTATTGCGCTCGGTTCAGCGTGCCGTGAGGCGCCCGCTGCTGATCCGCGCGTGGTTGGTGAGTTGATGCGTGCCATGTACGGTACGATCCGTGTGGAGCGCATGTCGCCACCGGTGGCCTCGCGACTGATGAGCTACACGACGGTTGCGCTCTATGGCGGGTTCGTGGCAGCCGATCCGGGACTCCCGTCGCTGGATGGCGCGTTGAACGGCATGCCCGCAGTGCATCGCGCGTCTCGGGCGGGCGAACTCGACGGAACGCTGACGGCGTTGGCGGCCACACGAGTGGTCGTCGACTCATTGCTGCGGGAAGCGCTGCCGACATCGCGTGCCTCGCTGGCGCGATTAGCGGATTCGCTCGCGGCAGCGCGCACGTCGCTTGGCGTGGTTGGCGCGAGTCGTGCCCGATCGGATTCGGTCGGTCGCCAGCTTGGTCTTTCTATTGTGCGCTGGGCCCACAGCGATGGATTCGGCGCCACGCGAACAATGCCACCATTCGTCGTGCCGGTTGGCCCGGGGCGCTGGATCAACGACGCACCGGCCAGCACCTTCGCGACGCAGAGCCTTTCAGGAACGAGCGATCTCGTCACACCGGCCAATCCAGCGAACCAGTTGCGTGGGGCCAATAGCAGCGATCGGGCGTTGATCCTCAGCCGGCCGAAGTCCGCGACCGTCAAGTCCGTTCCTGCCGTCAACATGTCGGGTATGTCGGAGCCGTACTGGGGCACGGTGCGTCCGTTCGCGCTCGTGCGCTGGGACGAATGCCCGATCGCCGAACCGCCGGCCTATTCGACGAACAGGTCGTCTCCGATGTACCGGAACGCGCAGGAGGTGTGGGACGTGACGGCGGCACTCACACCCGAACAACGCACGATTGCGCTCTACTGGGCCGACAACGCGGGTGAGTCGGGCACGCCGGTCGGACACTGGATTTCGATTGCGAGCCAGATGGTGAGCGAACGGCACCTCTCCGCGGCCGACGGCGCCCGCGTCGAGATGTTCACGGCCGTGGCGATGGCCGACGCGTTTATTGCGTCGTGGGGATACAAGTACCAATACACGCTGCTCCGCCCTCGCACCTACATTCGGCGCCTGATCGATCCGGCCTGGGAACCACTCATTCCGACTCCGCCATTTCCCGAGTACCCGTCAGGCCACTCCACGCAGTCGGCTGCGGCCGCGACGGTGCTCGCGGGTCTGATCGGCGACGGGGCATTCGACGACAGCACCAGCATCTCGATCGGCCATGCCGTGCGCCGGTTCCCTTCGTTCCGCGCGGCGGCCGATGAGGCGGGGCTGTCACGCGTCTACGGGGGAATTCACTATCCCGCAGGCAACCTGAGTGGTCGCGAGTTGGGCACCTGCATCGGCAAAAAGGTTGTAGCGCGGGCAGGTGGCACCGCATCATCGAGCGCGCGATGACGGCGATCCGAATCGTGAAGTGCCGCGCGTTGGTGGCCCGCGCGTGGACAGCCCTCGGCTTGGTGGCCCTCGTGTCCGCTGCCTGTGGGCCGCGGCCAACTTCGGCCTGGCACGCGGAGGCTGGCTACCGCTGGCGCGACCTCGATGTGCGCGGCGGCCGAGCCGGGTTCACCCAAATGGGTTCGTCGACCACGGGCATCGCTTTCGAAAACACTGTCAGCGAGTCGTCGCTGGTCGCCAATCGAATTCTTGGTCAGGGCGCTGGTGTCGCACTCGGTGACGTGGACGGCGACGGGCGCGTGGATCTCTTTCTCGCGCGCACGGAAGGCTGCAGCGCGCTCTTCCGCAACCTCGGAGGATGGCGATTCGAGGAGGTCACGGTGGCCGCCGGCGTTGGGGCATGCGGGCGCCACGCGACGGGTACTGCATTCGCCGATCTGGACGCCGACGCTGATCTCGACTTGGTCCTGCTCGCCACGACGGGTCCGAACACCATCTTCCTGAACGACGGCGCGGGGAAGTTCGCGGAGCATCGAGACCTCGGGCTCGACACGACCGGTCGTGGTGGCGTTACGGTGGCGATGGCCGACGTGGACGGCAGCGGTAAGTTGGCGCTCTACGTCGCCAACTACAACGCGTACAACATCGAAGATCGTGTGCCGCCGCAACAGCGCGCGTTCAGTCAGCTCGTTCGGCCGGCAGGGAAGGACCAGGCCGGCAAGGACCGCTACGCGGTGATGGATGATTTCCAGCGTGACTACAAGCTTGTGGACCGCCCGGACCTTGGCGGCATGCGGCTGAGTCAACGCGCGGCGGCGGACGAGTTCTATGTCAGTGACGGGAAGGGCCACTTTACTCGTGAGGCGATGACCGCTGGGCGATTTCGCGACGCCACCGGCGCGCGCATCACCGAAACGGCGGAGTCCTTCACCCTTGGTGCGCGGTTCGCCGACCTCAACGGCGACGGCGCGCCGGACTTGTATGTCGGCAACGATTTTGAAGACAGGGATCAGCTCTGGTTCAATGACGGACGCGGTGGCTTTCGTCTAGGCGGTTGGACTGCGCAACGCCAGCTGAGCAACTCGACGATGGGCATCGACGTCGGTGACGTGAACGGCGACGGACTGCTCGATCTGTTTTGTGTCGACATGCTCGCGAACGATTCGCACCAGCTGCGGACCCAGATCCCGACCAGCACATCATTTCCGAAGCAGCCCGGTGACCTCACGTCGCAGCTCCAGTACCAGCGGAACTCGCTGTACATCAATCGTGGTGATGGGACGTTCGCCGAGGCCGCGCAGTACGCGGGCGTGGCAGCGAGCGGTTGGTCGTGGGGCACGATGTTTCTCGACGTGGATCTCGACGGCTGGCAGGACATCCTCGTGGCCAACGGGCATCTCTGGGACATCATGGACGCCGACGTCCAGGAGGGACTCCAGAACCGACTGAACAGCTTCGATTGGCGGCGGTTGCGCTGGCAGTTTCCGAAGCTGGCGCTCAAGAACGTGGCCTACCGCAATCGCGGCGACCTCACGTTTGAGGACGCAAGTCTCTCGTGGGGATTCGGGCTCGAGGACGACGTGTCGCACGCCCTCGCTGCGGCAGACCTTGATGACGACGGTGATCTTGACGTCGTGGTCAACCGCCTGGACGCACCGGCGCTCATTCTCAGAAACAACGCGAAAGCGGCTCGCGTCGCGGTGCGGCTCCAGGGTGACGCGCCAAATACGCAGGCCGTCGGTGCGGTGATCCGGCTCGAGGGCGGGGCGGTGCCGCTTCAAATTCGCGAGGTGGCGGTCGGCGGTCTGTATATGTCGCATAGCGACTACGTCGCGTCGTTTGCCATGGGCACGTCCGACAGCGCGACCCTCGTGGTGCAGTGGCGTGATGGCCGTCGCACGACCATCGCGGGAGTACGAGGCAATCGCATGTACGAGATCCGTGCAACCGCGTCGGCCGTCACGCCGTCGGCGAATGCGGCGTCGGCGAATGCGGAGTTGGCGAATGCGGAGTTGGCGCGCTCCACGCAGGCGGAGGAGAGCGCGAACTCCGCGCTCTTCGTCGACGTGAGTGCCGATCTTCGCGCTCACACCCACAGCGAAGCGGCGTTCGACGACTGGGGCCGGCAGTTTCTCTTGCCCGACGCGCTGTCGCCGCTTGGTCCGGGCGTCGCCTGGTTTGACACGGACCGCGACGGCAACGAAGAGCTTCTCGTTGGCGCGGGCAAGGGCGGGCGTATCGCACAGTTTCAAAACGTTGGCGGGCGCATGGCGCCGACCGCCGCGCTCTTTCCGGTTGCTGCCGCGAGCCTCACCGGTGTGATTGGTGTTGCCGAGGGCACACGCACGCGCCTCTTTGCCGGCGTGTCGACCTGGCAGGCACTGAGTGACTCCGAAATGGTCGCGCAGCCGGCGGTCATCGGAATGACCCTCCATCGAGGGATTCCCGCGGCCGCAGCCGACGCGCTTGTGGGTTCGCATGCGTCAGCGACTGGTCCGATCGCCGTGGCCGACTACGACGGCGACGGCGCGCTCGACCTGTTCGTTGGCTCGCGCGCGATCCCGATGGGGTATCCGCTTCCGCCCTCATCGGGTCTCTTCAAGAGCGTGAACGGGCGGTTCGTGCACGACACGGTCAACGCCGCGGAGCTGAACGCCGTGGGCATGGTGTCGGCGGCGACCTTTGCCGATCTGAACGGCGATGGGCACGCCGATCTATTGCTCGCACGGGAGTGGGATTCGATCCTCCTTCTGCTCAACGACGGGCGTGGTCGTTTCACGCGTGCGCCGGCGTCGTGGGGGCTCGACCGGTTCACCAGCCGGTGGAATGGCGTCGCCACCGGCGACCTAGACGGCGACGGGCGCCTCGATCTCGTTGCCACCTCGTGGGGCCGTAACACGCCGATGCAGGCTGACAGTGCGCGCCCACTCGTGGTGCTGCACGGACCGGTCGGCAGCCGCGGTGAGCAGGAGATGATTCTCGCGCGCCACGATGCGCGAATCGGGGGCCTCGCACCGCTGACCACCTACGCGCGTGCGCGCGTCGCCATTCCCGACCTCGTGCGTACCGTCGGCACCTTTGCGGCGTGGGCCGACTCGTCGGTCGAGAAATCGTTCCAGACGCAGAGGGGGAAGATGTCGCGGATGAAGGTGGTAACACTCGACCAGACCGCGTTTATGAATCGTGGCGACCGGTTCGAAGCGGTGCCCCTTGCGAGCGAAGCGCAGCTGGCACCGGCCTTTGCCGCCGCGATCGCCGACTTTGACGGCGACGGCACGGAAGATCTGTTCCTCGGCCAGAATTTTTCGCAGACGACGATTGGTTGGCCGCGCGCCGACGCCGGCCGTGGCCTCCTCTTGCAGAACGATGGGACCGGCAAGCTCGTGCCGTTGACCGGGCGACGTTCGGGTCTGGTGATCTACGGAGATCAGCGTGGCGCGGCGTACGCCGATTACGATGGCGACGGCCGGCTCGATCTCGCGGTCTCGCAAAACGCGGGCGCGACGCGCCTGTTCCACAACAGGGGTGCGCGGCCGGCGCTCCGCGTTCGCGTGAAGGGTACCGCATCCAATCCCGATGGAGTCGGCGTGCAGCTTCGCCTAGTCTACGGCGAACGGATGGGGCCGGTGCGTGAGGTGCAGGCCGGTTCGGGGTACTGGTCGCAGAACGGCGCGGTGCAGCTGTTGGGAAAGGCGGCTGAGCCGACGGCGATCTGGGTGCGCTGGCCGGGCGGTGCGGTCACGCGCGTGGCGGTGCCGTCGGGCGCGCGCGAAGTGGTCGTGTCGCCACCACCGCGCTGATTACGGTCGAGTCAGCGCGGCAGAGCTACGCGTCGGCTAGGGCCGTCGCTGCTGCGACTGCTTCATTTCCAGTGCGCGAACTAAGTACGCTTTCGCGTCGGCGAGATTGGGCTGGATCGCCAACGCGCTCTGAAACTTTAAGATCGCCTCGTCGAACTTCTCGCTGCGGGCGAGGGCGACTCCCCAGTTGAGCAATGCGTCGGCGTTGTCGGGGCGGAGTGAAAGCGCCATGCGGTAGCGTTCGATCGCCTCGTCTGGTCGCCCGAGTCGCACGAGCGCGTTGCCCCAGTTCAGGTGCGCCGTGGAGTTTTCGGGGTTGAGCGCGATCGCTTGTGCATAAAGCCGAATCGACTGCTCGGCATTGCCCTGCCGTGCGACAGCGATGCCCCAGTTGGAATACGCCTCGTCGTACGTCGGCTTCAGTGAAATCGCGCGCTGATAATGGACGAGCGCTTCGTCCACCCTGTCGAGTCGGACGAGTGCGACGCCGAAGTTGTTGTGTCCCTCGGCGTAGGTCGAGTCGAGCGCGAGCGCGCGCACGAAGTGGGCGACCGCCTCGTCGACCCGATCCTGCCGCACGAACTCCGTGGCAAGCTGCCCGTGCGCGATCGGAGACGATGGATCGACCGCCACGGCGCGTGACCAGAGCGACTCGGAGTTGTGCCAGACCTTGGTCTGCTGCCAGGTGGCAACGCCGAGCGCGAAGACGACCGCCGCTGCGATCAGGCGCGACGCCAAGGCCCACCGTTGGGACAGCACGAGCAACGCGCCACCAGCGAGAATGGCGAGCGCCGGCGCGGCGTGATAGGTGTACCGGTCGGCGGCGATCTGAGGGCCGTTCTGCACGAACCCGATGGTCGGCAGCAGGACAACGCCAAACGTGACCAGCGTGACGGTCAGCGCGACGTGGCGCTTCCGCGCACTCCACGCCACACCGGCAACAGCGGCCGCGACGACATAGGCCGCGAGAAAGGGTGGGTTCGAGGGATCGATCTCATTTGGCATTTCGTATAGCGGCGAAAGCCCGACCGGCAGGAGGGTTTTCGCGAGGTAGAACGCGAAGCTATATGCGCTGACGGCGAGTTTTCCGCCGAGCGCCAGCTGATCGGGTGGTTTGAGCGCGACGAGCGACAGTCCGGCGGTGAGAGCGGCGAGCAACGCGAATGGCAGGAGTTCGGTATACACCCGCCTCGCGTCAGCGCCGAAGATCCCGCCCGGGCCCGGCAACCGCTTCAGCGGATAGCAGTTGAGTATGAGGAGCACCGCCGGTACGGTCATCACGCTGGCCTTGGCGAGCAGGCCGCACGCGAACACGCCGACGGCGGCCCAGTACCAGCGCCGGGTGGCACTCGCGTCGCGGGCGCGGAGATAACAGGCCACCGTGAGTGTGAAGCAGCATCCGGACAGCACGTCGCGCCGCTCGGTGATCCACGCCACCGATTCCACACGAAGTGGATGGACCGCGAAAACGAGCGCCGCAAACACCGACGCATAGGTGAGCGGCGAGGCGCCGTGTGCCGATCTCAGCGCAGGCGCCGCCAGTTGCAGGAGCCGGCGCGCGACGAAGTAGATCAGCACGGCGTTTACCGCGTGCAGCACGACGTTGGTGGCGTGGTAGCCGGTCGGATTCATACCCCATGCGAGGTAGTCGAGTCCAAGCGTCATCCACGACAGCGGGATGTAGTGGCCCATGTGAAACGTCGTCCACATCCACGCCAGCTGCTCGGCGCCCAACCCACGCCAATGCGGGTTGTTCAGGAAGTTGCGGTCGTCGTCCCATGCCACGAACCCGGCGGAGAAGGCCGGAACGAAGGCGGCGATCGTCAACAGCGCGACGACTGCCGGTGCGACCCACGACGGAGCTCCTGAGCCGGATTGCGCGGACCCGCTGTTGCGACGCGTCATGTCAGCACGGGAGGAACGAACCCGACCAACGGGCGCCGCGGATGCCAGCACCCTCGATGCGTTGGCCTACCCCGTTCGCCGATCATGCGCGCGGTGTCGCGTACGAGCTGCGCAGAGGCTGGGGCCACGATCCAGGAGGTGGCCACCATGCATACGAGTCTCAGGTACGTCTCACGGCTTGCCAGGGATGCGCGTCCAGATGAGGATCGTGCCGCAGGGCACGGCGTTGGCGGAATGAGAAAACTGCGATGGAACCGTGGCGAACGAGTCGTAGAGTTCCATCGCTTCGACTGTGGTGGCCACCACGTCATCGACCTCCATTCCCCGCGCCCGTTGTCCGTCCAACCACAGGTCAGGGATGCAGCCCCCCCGCGGGCCGCTGTAGGTCGCGAATCGCACGCCCATGCGATTCGTGCCGATCTTCACCAGGATGACGCCGCGGCGAGTTTGGAGCGCGTCGCTCAGGCGAAGGCTGTTCCGATCGGTGATGTCTTTGCGGGTGACAAATAGTCCGAGCCCCTGCGCCTTACGCTCGCCGAATGTGCGCAACCCTTCGAGCGCGCGCTGGTTGCGATCGCCTGCGACCGTCACGCCTGGAAGTTCCTGGGAAATGTCTTCCAGCTCCACCATGACCGTGTCCCACTGCTTGTTTCGTGCGCTGAGCAATGCTTCGATGGCGGAATAGCCGAGTCGGCGGATCGAAATGGTGACGGTGTCGATATTCAGCGTCCAGAGGCGAAACAGGCCGGCCGAATCAGTCCGGACCGCGATACCGGGAATCTCGACGGCTGCGTCGCGGATGCCTCGACCGTTCGCATCGCGGACGACACCGACGAGTTCGCGCAGAGTGGACTGCGCGCCGGCGCCAGCCGAGAGGATGGCCAGCCCGACAATCGCAGAGAATGGAAGCGTCAGCGTGGTCCGGGAGTACTTCATTAACTTCGAATCTCACCGGCCCGGCCGCTCGACGCCAGAGGGTGTGCCAGATGCGGGAGGCGGGGTCGGCGCTGGTCTGGCCAGCCGTTAGTTTTCGCAGACGACCCGATTCGGGGTCTCCCAGCCTGCCCACGGCTCCCTCCTTGTCTATTCGCCCGATACTGCTGGCGCTTTCGATCTTTCCGCGTCCGCGCGCTGCGATAGCCTTGTGCGTGACCCGACTGGCGTTCGTCGCGCTGCTCTGTGCAGCCGCTGGCGACGCGCGGGCGCAGCAGCCGCTGACGATTCCGGCGCCACGCGGCATGCTCAGCGATTTCGCCGGCGTGGTGACGGCCGAACGGGCACAGCAGATCGAAGCGCTCGCGCAATTCGTCCGTGCGAAGGGCGGTGGCGAGATCGCGGTGGTCACGTTGCCCGATCTGGCCGGGCGCGATGTCGCCGAGGTGGCGCTGCAGATTGGGCGCGAGTGGAAGGTTGGCGCGAACGCCGGCGTGGGCGATGCGCGGCGGAACGCTGGCGTCGTCGTCCTGGTGGTGCCGAAGGAGTCGAGCGCGGACGGACGCGGTTACATCAACATCCAGACCGGGCAGGGCGTCGAGGGTTTTATTCCAGACGCCGTGGCTGGCGACATCCGTCGCGAAGCGGTGCCGTACCTCCAGCAGGCTGACTATGCTAGTGCGCTGCTGCTCATCACGCTGCGAATTTCCGAGCGCTACGCGACCGAGTTTGGGTTCTCGCTCGACTCGGCGGGCGTGCCGCGCGCCGGGCGCAGCAGAAATGCGCGGGGCACACCAAAGGGCGTGTCGCCGATCCTCGCCCTCATCGTGTTCGTGGGCCTCGTGCTGCTGTCCGGCCGCGGCAGCCGCGGTGGTGGCGCCGGCCGCAGTGGCTGCGCGGGCTTCATCCTCGGCCAGCTCATTGGGCAGGCGCTCGGCGGCCGTGGCGGCGGATTCGGTGGTGGGGGCGGTGGCGGCGGGTTCGGCGGGTTCGGTGGCGGCGGCGGGTTCTCGGGTGGCGGATCAAGCGGTAGCTGGTGACCAGATGACGGCACTGACCACGGAGTCGGTATGACACTTGATGAGCTGGTGGCACAACTTAAGACGGCGCACGGCGACGCGTTGGCCGGGGTGGTTGTCTATGGGTCAACTGCGACGGATATGACCGCCAAGAAAGGGCACAACGTCGTGGTGGTCGTGCACACGCTCGATCTGGCCGCGATGCAGGCCGATGGTGCGATCGGGCGGTCGTGGCAGGAAGCGGGCAATGCCGTGCCGCTCACGTTGACGGACGCGGAATGGCGCTCAAGTGTGGATGTGTTTGCGATCGAGCATGCAGACATCGCCGAGCGCCATCGCGTGGTTTTTGCCGCGGACGGATTCGCGGTGAGCGACCGCGTGTCGATTCGTGACGAAGACGTGCGCCGTCAGCTGGAATATGAATCACTCGCGCTCCTGCTTTCGGTGCGGTCGGGGATTGTTGCGGCGGGCCGCGACGTGTCGGCGCGGCGCGCCTTGTTGGCGAGTCAGGCGAGCAGGGCCATCGCAATGTTCCGGGCGACCGTTCGCTTGAGTGGTGCAGCGCCTGCGGGCGATGCGGAAGCCGTCTGTGCACAGGCCGCGACCGTCGCTGGATTTGACCCCGCACCCTTTATGGCGGCGCATCTACAGCGCCGTAAGACCAAAGAGGTGCCGAAGGCAGAGCTCGACTCGACTCTTGGCGGATTCCATGCGGGCCTCGCCCGACTCGTGGCGTACGTCGACACGAGGTCGCACGACCGATAGCGATATATTTCCTCCAGTATTCTTACTTTTTCGTGGGTGACAAAACAGATGCGAATGACACGTTCGACCATGGCGCCGGTCCTGTTGGCACTGACCGTGCTGACGTCCGGCTGCGGCTACAACACGATCCAGACCCTTGATGAGGGCGCGAATAAGTCCAAGCAGCAGATTTCGGTGCAGTTGCAGCGCCGAGCGGACCTCATTCCGAACCTCGTCGAGGTGGTGAAGGGGTTCGCGAAACAGGAGTCCGAAGTGTTCACAAACGTGGCAGAGGCGCGCGCAAAGTTGGCGGGTGCGGCGACGAGCGGTGACCTCGGCCAGATGTCCGCTGCATCAGGCCAGATGAATGGCGCCCTTGGTCGGCTGCTTGCGATCAGCGAGTCGTATCCGCAACTCAAGTCGAACGAGAACTTCATCCGCCTGCAGGATGAGTTGGCGGGCACGGAGAACCGCGTCGGTGTGGCGAGAACTGATTACAACACATCGGTGAGCGACTACAACACGTACATCCGCAAGTTCCCACAGCTGGTGACGGCCAAGGTGATGGGGATGAAGCCGCGCGAGTATTTCGAGTTGGAGAGTGCGGCAGCCGCGGCCGCACCGAAGGTGGAATTCTCGGCGCCCAAGCAACCGTAGCGAAAGCAGGGTGGCATTGGTGAACGGCCCTCAGGTCATCTGAGGGCCGTTCGCGCGTCTTGGCAGTAGCGATGACGCCGGGGTGGTCAGTTCGCGATTTTATCCGGGAGCACGTACCGGAGCGGATCGACCGGCTTGCCGTTCACGTGCACTTCATAGTGCAAGTGTGGTCCGATCGTGAGCCCGGTGTTACCAACCGTCGCGATCAGCTGTGCGCGCGACACCGCCTGGCCGTTACGCACCATGATGCGCGAGCAGTGAGCGAATCGCGTGACGATGCCATTGCCGTGGTCGATCTCGAACGTGTTGCCGAATCCGGCGACAAAACCCACGCTGCGCACGACACCGCTGGCGGGCGCGATGATCGGCGCGCCCATCGGGGCACTGACATCGATCCCTTCGTGCTGGCGGTTGCCATGGAGTATCGGGTGCATCCGGCTCTGCGAGAAACGACTCGAGAGCCAGCCCGTCGTGGGCATAATGGACGGCGTGTTGGCGATCCGCTCGAGGTTGCGGTTCAGTGTGTCGCTGACGGCACTGAAGCTCTGCACGAGTTCGCTGGCGCGGCGGGTGAGGTCGCCAATGTTCATCTTGTCGCCGCCAAAGTTGAGGCGGTTGAGGAACGGTTTGCGCGCTGGCGCCGAGGGAAGCACGGCGACCGAGCGGCGTGAATCGTCCGGCCGCGACTCAGCGCTGACGACGCCGGCCACCGACGCGAGCGAATCCTCGGGAATCCCGGCGAGCGCGCGGATCTCGCGGTCTCGCTGGCCAATGGCGTTGATCGTGTCGGTGAGCGCCAGCATCTGTCCATCGATGCCGTCCATCTGTGAACGAAGCCGTTCGTTTTCGGCAAAGAGCAGGCGGGCCGCTGGGGTGGCGTAGGGCGTGAAGAGGAAGACGATGGCGGCGAGCAGCAGCGTCGCGAGCGCGCCGGCGCCCCAGAGAATTCCACGCCGCCCGCGCTCGCTGACCGTGAATGAGCGCGGCCGCTTGTTGTCGGAGGGCACGACGAGGATCGTCCAGTGGCGCGGGGGCATCTTCAGAAGGTCGCCGAAACGGGGCTGATGGTCAACCGAGTGCCGGAGCCTATTCGGCCTTCGGCGACTCCGGGCGGGGAAACAGGCCCTCGCCCTTCTGGACGTGCCAGCCAGTTGTGCTCAGCGACGCGAGCGCCGAATAGCTCACCGAGGCGGCGCTCGCGGGTCCGCCGAGCTGGCCCCACAGCGATTCCGCCTTGCCGGGCATAAACGCTGCCAGCGCGACGGCCTGTCGAGCCAGCGACCGGGCGAGCGTGGCGAGCACGACGTCCAGTGCAACGGCGTTTGCCGGATCCTTCGCGAGCGTCCAGGGCTGCGACTGTTGAATGAAAAGATTCGCCCGCGACGTCATGCGCGCGACGGCGTCGAGCGCCTCGTGGCACAGGTATCCGCGGGAACCGTCGAGCGCGCCGACGAAGGTCGTGAGGTCGATCCCGTCGTCGCGGTCGAGCGCCGTCGGGCTGCCGTCCGGTACGACACCGTCACGGTACTTCTCAATCATCGCGATCACGCGGCTCGCGAGATTGCCGAGTCCGTTCGCGAGCTCCGACGTGTACACGGCCTCGAATCGTTCAACCGAGTAGCTGCCGTCACCGTCGAAGGGGACTTCACGCAGCAAGAAATAGCGGAACGCGTCGGCGCCGAAGCGTCCAATCTCGTCGGTCAGTTCGATCTTCACGCCGGCCGACTTGGAGAAGCGCTCGCCGCCGAACGAAATGAATCCGTGCGCCCACACGCGGTCGGGCAGCGCGAGCTCGGCGGATTGCAGCATCGCTGGCCAGACAACAGCGTGTAGCCGCGTGATGTCCTTGCCCACGATGTGCAGTTGCGCCGGCCAGCGGTCCTTGAAGCCCTTGGCGGGATAGCCCGTGGCCGTGAGGTAGTTCGGCAGCGCGTCGAACCAGACCCAGGTTCCCTGCGGGTCACCGCCAGCGGGCGAGGGAATCGGGAAGGGAACCGCCCACGCAAGGCGGGCGCGCGTGATCGAAAGATCCTCGAGCCCTGATGCGATCAGGGCCTTGATCTCGTTGCGCCGCGTCTCGGGCTGGATGAAGTCGGGGCGCTCCTCGATGAGGCGGGAGAGGAAGCCCTGGTACTTCGAGAGTCGGAAGAACCAGTTCCGCTCTTTCGTCCACTGTAGGTCGCGGGTCGGGTGGAGGACGCATTTCGTGTCCACGATCTCGTCGTCGCGTTTGAACAGCTCGCAGCCGACGCAGTACCACCCTTCGTATTCCTTTTCATAGAAGTCTTCCGGCGATGCTTCGGCGATGCGTTTGATGAAGGCGCGTACACCGCTCTTGTGCGCGGCGTCGGTCGTCCGGATGAACTGGTCGTACGAAATGCCGAGGCGGTCCCACATCGCGCGGAAGGTGACGGCGACCTGGTCTACGAAGGCCTGCGGTTCGATGCCGAGTGCCGCGGCGGTTTGCGCAACCTTCTGGCCGTGCTCGTCCATGCCGATGCAGAAATGCACCTGCTCGCCCATCTGGCGGTGTGAGCGGGCAATGACGTCGGCGCCGATCTTCTCGAGGGCGTGTCCGAAGTGCGGGTCACCGTTGGCGTAGTCAATGGCGGTCGTGAGATAGAACGTCTTTCCGGTCATGCAGGTCCTCCGGCTGGCGGCGTGTGGTTCGCGGGATTGCCGCCGCTGCCCGGATTATCGTTCGGACCACGATTTTCACCACCACCACCACCACCACCACCACCACCACCACCACGGCCACCGCGACGGCCACGCCGCCGCCGCCTGTTGCCGGACTCCCCATCGCCCGCGTTCGGACCCTGAGGCTGGCCGTCTGCCGATTGCGCTGCTTGCTGCGATCCAGCGTCCTGCACCGGAGTCTGTGCTGGGGCCTGCGTGGGGTCCTGCGCCGGTCGAGCCGCACGCGGTTGCTGCGGACTGGGTCGCTGCCGTTGGGGCCGCTGCTTTCGCGGTCCGTCCTGCGGCGGCTTCTCCTGCCGTGGCCTGTCCTGCGGTGGGCGTTGTTGCCGTGCACGAGGCTGCGGCCGTCCCTCTTGCGGCCGTTCCTGTTGCGGTGGACGCGGCGGGAACGGTTTCGACGCCGGCATCGCCACGGTCGCCATTTCCTCGTCCGCCCTATCGAGTGCGCAGGCGTCGTCAGGCGACTCCGGCACCGTCACGGGCTCGCCGCGCATTTCCTGCCTGAGTTGGACGAGCGGGACTACGCGGGATTCACCGACGGGCGAGCGCAGGGTCACGGTCTCTCGGAAAATGTCGAGGGAGATGACCTTCTCTTCGCCTGCTGCCGTCGTGATGATCTTGCCTTCCTTCGGGAAGCGCTTGCGCTGCTGCACATAGAACTCGTGCTCGTACCGCAGGCAGCACATCAACCGTCCGCACGCTCCAGAGATCTGGGCGGGATTGAGCGTTGAGAGGTGCTGGTCTTTGGCGACGCTCGACTTGACCGGATTCAGTTCGGGCAGCCAGTTGGCGCTGCAGAACTGGCGGCCGCACCGGCCGACGCCATCTACCCGTTTTGCCTCATCGCGCACGCCGATGTGCCACATGTGTACGCGTGTGCCAAAGAGCCCTTCGAGCTGCCGCACGAGTTGCCGGAAGTCCACCCGCTGTTCAGCGGTGAAATAGATCGCGAGACGTTTCTTGTCCCACTGCCATTCGGTGTCGGAGATCTTCAGGTCGAGCCCGAGCGCGCGCACCTTCTCGATGGCGCGCGTGCGCACGTTCACTTCGTCTTCTCGGAGCAGCTTCGCCTTCGCCACCTCGTCGCCGCTTGCGGCGCGGATGGCCTTGCGAAGCGGTTTGCTGCTGGCCTTGCCGTGCGTCGTGCCAGCCTTGCGCTTGAGCGCCAGTTCGCCGGTGGCGTGTACATACCCGAAGTCCTCGCCGCGCTCGACCTCGACGACGACCGCGGTCTTCGCCGTCGGCGTGTCTTCGAATGGCCACTCGAAAAACTCCCGGCGATTTCCCTTAAATGAAATCTCAATGATCACGTGGTAGTCGCTCCCCTATTCCTCGACGGCGCCGAGGCGCAGGTACTTCTGCCTGCGACGGCGGACAAGCTTGTCGGGTTTGAGACGGCGCAGTTCATCCACATGCTTGAGCAGCACGTCGTGCACCGACTTGGCTGTGGTGTCGTGGTCGGCGTGCGCGCCGCCGAGCGGTTCCGGGATGATCTCGTCCACGATGTGGTGTTCAACGAGATCTGGCGCTGTGATCTTGAGGGCATTGGCCGCCTTCTCGCGCATCTCGACGCTCTTGCCGTCCTTCCAGAGAATCGCTGCGCAGCCTTCGACGGTGATCACTGAGTAGACCGAGTTCGCGAGCATCAATACTCGATCGGCGACGCCGAGGGCGAGTGCCCCGCCAGAACCACCTTCGCCAATCACCGTCGCGATGATCGGTACGGTGAGCTGGCTCATCTCGAGCAGGTTCCTGGCGATCGCTTCGCTCTGTCCGCGCTCTTCGGCGCCGATGCCGGCCCACGCGCCAGGCGTGTCGATCAGCGTGATGACCGGGACGTGGAACTTCTCCGCGAGCTTCATCAGGCGGAGCGCCTTGCGGTACCCCTCCGGATGCGCCATGCCGAAGTTGCGATGCAGGTTGGTCTTGGTGTCGTGACCGCGTTGGTGGCCGATCACCATGATCGTTTCACCACCGAGCCGCGCCCAGCCCGCGACGATCGACGGGTCGTCACGGAACGCGCGGTCGCCGTGGAGTTCAATCCAGTCGGTGAACGCGAGGCGGACGTAGTCGAGGGTGAATGGCCGGCGGGGATGGCGGGCGACCTGGACCCGCTGCAACGGCGTGAGATTCTCGTATACCTGCTTCCGCAGCTCGCGCAGCTTCATCGTGAGCGGAGCGATTTCGGCGGTCAGGTCAACCGACCGCTCCTCGGCGACACGCTTCAGCTCGTCGATCTGCTGCTCCAGCTCGATCAGCGGCTTGTCGAACTCTAGTGCGGAAGTTCCCATCTCAGCCCCCGCGCACGAGTTGAACACGGTCAGTGCCGAGTAGCGCGCGCAGCTCGAGGAGCGCGTTACTGGCAGGCGACAGGGTCAGCGATGCCGAGCGCATGCGAGCTGTTGCCCCGTCGGCGCCTTGCCAGCGCACTTCGAGCGGCGACGAGCCGGGATGCGCTTCCACAACGGCGCGGATGTCGGCGAGCACGCCTGCCGAGAGCGCTGAGTCAGGTGCCAGCTCGATGGCCACTGAGATCTGTCCGGTCGTGCGCAACTCGGCGAGGCGCGTCACGGACTCCACGATGAAGGTCGGGTTGTCGGCACCTTGATCGCGGCGACCGTAGGCACCCTTGAGCAAGACCGGCACATCGGCGACGACTCGATCGGAAATCGCGGCCCACGCCTCAGGAAAGACCAACACTTCGGCAGATCCGGAGAAATCTTCGACCGTGAGCCGGGCGAATTCGTTGCCGCTCTTCTTCGAGATCTGGCGTTTGATCGACGTCACGACAACGCCAAGGGTCATCGGCTGGTCTGACCAGGTGCCGAGCGACGTCACGGTGTGCGAGGCGAGAATCTCGGCTTCGGCGCGGAACGGCTCGAGCGGGTGGCCGGAGATGTAGAAGCCGAGGGTCTCTTTCTCCTTGGTGAGGCGCTCGTGCTCGGAGAGTTCGGGCACGGTGGGCAATACCGGCCGCATGGTGGACTTGGGCGACGCTGAGGCGTCGCCGAACAGCGACCCCTGGCCGGTCGCGATCTCATTCTGGGCGAGCGATGCGGCTTGCATCGCGCTGTCGACCGCGGCCGCATGTTGTGCGCGGTGGCCGCCGAGTGAATCGAATGCGCCCGAGTGCAGCAGCGCTTCGAACACGCGCTTGTTGTTGAGGCGGAGGTCCACGCGCTCGGCGAAATCATACAGCGAGATAAACGGACTCTTTTGGCGCCCGCCGATGATCGAGTCGATCGCCGAGCGGCCGACGTTGCGGATCGCGCCAAGGCCGAAGCGAATGCGGTTGTCGCTGATCACGGTGAAGCGGTACCCGCTCTCGTTCACGTCGGGCGGGAGGATCTCCAGCCCGAGGTCGCGCGCCGCGTTGATGTACTTGACCACCGAATCGGTGTCGCCGATGCAGGCCGAGAGCAACGAGGCCATGAACTCGGCCGGGAAATGCACCTTGAGGTACGCGGTGTGGTACGAGAGCACCGAGTATGCCACGGAGTGGGACTTGTTGAATCCGTAGCGGCCAAACGTTTCGATCTGCGCCGCGAGTTCGGCGATGATGTGCTTGTCGTATCCGCGATCGACGGCCTTGGCGACGAACTTGTCGATTTCGTTGCGGATCAGCTCGACATCTTTTTTGCCGACGGCCTTTCTGAGCACGTCGGCTCCGGCGAGCGAGATGCCCGCGAGCCGCTGCGCGATACGCATCACCTGTTCCTGATAGGTGATGACCCCGTAGGTCGGGGCGAGAATCTCCTCAAGCTCCGGCAGCGCGTACGTCACCGCTTCCTCGCCGCGCTTCCGGCGGCAATAGACGCGGTGCATGCCGGCGTCGAGCGGGCCGGGGCGCATTAGGGCGTTCGTGGCGACGAGATCGTCGAACCGGTCGGCGCGCATCGAACGCACCAAATCAGTGGCAAGTGGTGATTCGAACTGGAAGACGCCAGCCGTGCGGCCCGCCCGCAGCGCCCGATAGGTCGCTTCGTCGTCGAGCGGGAGTGTCGCCAGGTCGGGGACCTCGCGGCCACGCTCCTTGATGTTCGCCAGCGCGTGATGGAGGACTGTCAGCGTCGTGAGGCCGAGGAAGTCCATCTTGAGCATGCCCGCCTTTTCCAGCGCATTCATGTCGAACTGTGTGACGACCACGCGCTCATCGTTGGCCGCGATGCTAGCCCCCTTCGTTTCCTGCGTGCACACGGGGACGTAATCGTCGAGCGGACCGGGCGCGATCACCACGCCCGCGGCGTGCACGCCCGCATGGCGCGACAGGCCTTCCAGCGCGATGGCGTAGTCGAGGAACTGCTGGTGTCTGTCGTCTTGCTGGTAGAGCTTCTTCAGCTCGGGCACTTTCGCGATCGCTTCCTTGACCGTCAGCGAGAAGTTCGGCTGGTTGGGGACCATCTTGGCGATCGCATCGGTTTCGGCAGGCGTAAAGCCGAGGACGCGACCGACGTCCTTGATCGCGGCGCGCGACTTCAATGTGCCGAACGTGATGATCTGGCCGACGCAGTCGCGGCCGTACTTGTTGCGCACGTACTCGAGTACTTCGCCGCGGCGTTCTTCGCAGAAGTCCACGTCGATGTCGGGCATCGAGACGCGTTCCGGATTCAGGAATCGCTCGAACAGCAGGTCGAACCGGAGCGGGCAGACGTCGGTGATCTTCAGCGAGTAGGCGACGAGCGATCCGGCCGCTGAGCCGCGTCCAGGACCCACGGGAATGCCTCGGTCGCGGGCCGCCTGGATGAAGTCGGCGACGATCAGGAAATAGCCAGCGTACCCAGTCTTGGTGATGACCCCGAGCTCGTAATCGAGCCGCTCCTTCACGTTGTCGGGAAGCTTCGCGCCGTAGCGTTCCTTCGCGCCGGCGGTCGCGAGTTTCACCAAGTAGTCATTCTCTGTCTTCGCGCCCTTGGGGAGGGGGAAGGCGGGGAGGTGGTATTTCTTCGTGAACGCGATGTCGACTTGGTCGGCGATCGCGAGCGTGTTCTCGAGGACTTCGGGATGCTTGGGGAAGTGCTTGCGTACTTCGTCCGCATTCTTGAAGTAGAGCCCGTTGTCGTACCGCATCCGGTCCGCATCGAGCCGGTCCTTTTTGAGGCCGATGCAGAGCAGTACGTCGTGGGCGTCGTGATCTTCGGCGCGGAGGAAATGCGAATCGTTCGTCGCGACGACCTTGAGGCCCGTCGCCTTCGCGAGACGGAAGACTTCCGTGTTCAGTTTCTTCTGCTCGCCGGCCTCGTGGGCCTGCACTTCGAGGTAGTAGCGGTCCGTGAAGACGTTCGCGTACCACTCAGCCGCCAACTTCGCCTCGTCGAACCGGTCGGCGAGGAGATGCGTCGCGATTTCGCCGGCCATGCAGGCGCTCGAGACAATGAGGCCGGCATTGTACTTGGCGAGCAGCTCGCGATCCACGCGCGGCTTGCTGTAGAACCCTTCGGTGTACGCCAACGACGAGAGCTTGACGAGGTTCCGGTACCCTTCGATATCGCGGGCCAGCAGCACGAGGTGGTAGTACGCTCGGTCGCCGGGGGCGGCGCGGCCACGCTGGCGGCGGTCGCCGGGGGCGACGTATGCCTCCATGCCGATAATCGGTTTCAGGCCGGCTTTCTTGGCTTTCTCCTGAAACTCCCACGCCGCATGCAAATTGCCGTGGTCGGTGATCGCAATCGCGGGCTGTTCGAACTCCAGCGCCTTGGCAATGAGGTCGTCTATCCGGTTCGCTCCGTCGAGGAGCGAATATTCGGAATGGCAGTGGAGGTGTACAAAGCTCATAGCGGCTTCTAAGGTAGTTCGCAGAGGCGTGGTCTGTCAAAGGAATTCCGGACTCTCTTCATTCGTGTAACCCATTGTCCAGTATGATTTTACATATCGCACAGACTCTCCGAATCAGGTTGCGATTGGCTCCGTCGGCGCTCGCGGCGCTTTTGGCTGTCGCGGGCTGCACTGACCGTACCTCGGCCGGCCCGGTTTCGGGATACACCATGCGTGTGGCATCGGGTGACAATCAGGTCGCCGCCGCCGGCTCTACGCTCGCCCTGCCGCTCGTCGTGGTCATCGAAAATGGCGCCGGCGCGCCTGCGAAGGGCGTGCGGGTCCGATTCACGGTGACGCGCGGAGCGGGACGCGGTTCATACCTCGAAGATGCGGTCAGCGTCACGCGGCCAGATGGAACGGCGATCACGCGACTCGTGCTTGGCGGGGACGCCGATACCACGCGCGTGCGGGCGACGCTCGCCGCGTTCGACGGCGTCG
Source organism: Gemmatimonadota bacterium (assembly GCA_014192065.1). Lineage (GTDB taxonomy): Bacteria > Gemmatimonadota > Gemmatimonadetes > Gemmatimonadales > Gemmatimonadaceae > Fen-1231. Next base: position 281,818 of record BJHH01000001.1, read on the forward strand.
AGGCCGAGTTCAGCGCGGTGGGCACGGCGGCGGCGGTGGTGATTGCCTCTCTGTCGCCGGCCGACTTCAAGGCTGGCGACACGATCACGATTGCGGGGAGTGGATTTGGCTCGTCGCTGCCGACGGTGCGCGTCGGTGGACAGGCGGCGGTCGTGCTTCCGGATGCTTCCGCGTCCCGCGTGCGCGCGATCGCGCCGCCTTGTCTCGTTCCTGGGGCAACCACCGTGCGTGTGCAGACCGGTGGCGCAAGCAGCAGTGATGCCGCGGCGACGTACCGTGCGACCCGGGCGGCTGTCACGCTGGCGCCATTCGAAACCGTGACGATCCCGGCCACGCAGCTCAGCGATTGTCTCTCGCTCGCTGGGTCACCTGGCGCATCCTACCTGCTGACTGCGCAGTTCGCCGCCGGCACGGAGGCTCCCGTACCGGTGGATTGGCGCCTCGCGGCCGAGCGGAGTGGAGGTATGTTGGCGTCGATCGACGCGCCGCGCTCCGATCGCGCGCGCGTGCGCGACCGGACAGCTGTACAGCGAGCGTGGGAGGCGAAACTCCGCGCCCTGGAGCGAACCATTTCCTCGCAGGTGATCGCCGAGCATCGCGGCGGACGGCCTTCGGCCGCCCTGCGGGAACCGCCGTCGGTGGGATCGCTGCGCGGGTTTTCGGTTGTGGCGTCGACCGACGGCTCGAACTTCAAGCCGGTCACCGCGCGGCTCCGCTACGTCGGCGATCATATTCTCGTCTATACGGACACGTCCACGGCGATCTTTACCGATACGCGGCTGAAGGACCTCGCCCGTCTGATGGATCGCGATCTCTATGCCGCCACAGTAAATGCCTTCGGTTCGGAGCCGGACATCGATGGCGACGGCCGCCTGACCGTATTGCTCTCGCCGGTGGTCAACGCCATGTCGAAGGCGTCCGAATGCGTGCAGCGTGGATTCGTCACGGGGTTCTTCTACGGCATCGACTTGCTTGAGCGCGAGCCGAACAGCAATCGCGCCGAGATTTTTTACGCCTTCGTGCCAGACTCGGCCGGGCGCTGGAGCTGCCCACACACCGAAGCCGAAGTCATTCGTACGCTGCAGCCCACGTTCATGCACGAACTGCAGCACCTGATCTCATTCAACCAGCATGTCCTCACGCGCGGCGGAGCGATCGAACTGCCCTGGCTGAATGAAGGGCTGAGCCATATCGCCGAGGAGGTTGGGTCGAAGCTGTTCGAAACACGGTATCCCGCACCATTCGGGCGCGGTACCACCGAGCAGCTCTTCCCGGATTCTGCCGCCCCGTTCATCGCACCGCAGATGCTCAACGCGTACGCCTATCTCTACTCCACGCTGGAGCACTCGGTCACGACGTACGTGGGTACCGGGTCGCTCGAGGAGCGTGGTGCGAGCTGGTTGTTCATGCGCTGGCTCGGTGACCAGAAGGGCGATGCGATTTTTCGGCGGCTCGTGGAGTCTCCATTCACCGGCATCGACAACGTCGAGCGGGCGAGCGGCGAGACGTTCGGCGCATTGTTCGGCGATTTCAGCATAGCCCTCTTCGCCGACTCCCTTCCAGGTCTGTCGCGGACGGCGGCGCCAAAGCGTCAGCGATTCATGACACGTAACGTGCGCCAACTGATGGCGCGTGAAGCGGTGATCTCCGGCTTTACGCAGCCCTTTCCGCTCCGGACCTATCAACTTGGCGCCGGTGGGTCGTTGCGTTCGACGATGCCTGCAGGCACCATGATGCATGCCATCGTTAGCGACTCGGGCCGCGGCGGATCGCTGCGCCTTTCGTTCACGTCGCAGGGACTCGCGCCACTCGCCCCGTGGACTGGCGCGCAGGTTGGCATCATGAGGCTCCCGCCATGATGCAGTTCCTAGCGTTTGGGATTCGCATTGGTGCGATGGTGGCATCGCTGGCCGCAACGGCAATCGCACCGCTCGCGGCGCAGGGCACGCGCGCGGCCGTGCTGCTCACACTGCCGACATCGACCCGGGCCTTGGGGCTCGGGGACGCGTCCGGCGCAGCTCTGGCTGACGAGTGGGCGGTGTTCCTCGCGCCCGCGCAACTCGCGCGCGTTGGCACATTGGCAGCCGGTGTGGCATCGGAGTCGTACCTCGCGTCGACACAGCTCAGCGCCCTTGCCTTCGCCGTTCCGGCCTGGCGCGGCACGATCGGCATTGGCGCTCGGCTGCTCGACTACGGCACGGTGCGCGAGATCGCTTCGCAGCTTCCCGGTCTCGATGGCGTCGAGACTGGCCGAACCGTATCGGCACAGGACCATTCATTTGTGGTCGGCTACGCACGGGCCCTGCCGAGGCTCAGGGGAATTCGCGCGGGTGCGACGGTCGAGTTGTTTCGCACGCGGGTCGCGGACCTGTCGGGGCAGGGCACGACTGCGTCGGGAGGTCTCGCTTGGACGTCGCCGTCGGGTTGGGACCTCGCCGCGAGCGTGCAGCATGTCGGATCGGGCATCAGGGTTGGGGCGACGTTCGGCGAACTGCCGCAGACTTGGCGGGCGGCCGTTGCCGCGCCGACGGTGCAGGTGCGGAATGCGCGCCTCAAAGCGATGGCCGAGCTGAAGCGCGTGCGAGGTGGCGTGACGTCCGGGACGCTGGGTGGCGAGCTGATCTGGGTGGGTATTCGAGGCACCGATCTGTCGCTGCGAAGTGCGTACAGCTACCGCGACCGGAGCGACGACCGCGCGCCATTGTCGATTGGAGCGGGCGTCGGCCTCGGGCGGTTCACGCTGGACTATGCGGTCGAACGGTTTTCGCGAATCGACCAGGTCACGCATCGCGTAGGGCTGCGATTTGTGCGCGTATCCGCCGGTTCCGCTTCTCCCGCGAAGTGAGGCGCCGTCCATTGGTGCGGCCGCGGTTGGGGTGGGTCGGGTGGGTGGTCATGGGGATCCTCGGCGGTACGGCGATCCTCGCCGTTGCGACGCCGATGGGCCGTTACCTCTCGCGGGGCGCGTGGGAAGAGGGCAAGATTCTTTCGCGCCGCCGTTCGATCGACGTACTCGTCGCCGACGCTGCAACCTCCCCAGGCACGCGGGCGAAACTGCAACTCGTCCTCGCGGCGCGCCGGTTCGCGGCCGACTCGCTCGGCCTGCCCGCCAAGGACCTGTTCACGCAGTTCACAAAACTCGATCACGACACGCTCGTGTTGGTGCTGTCGGGTACGCGCCGCGATGCGCTCGTTCCGGCGAGCTGGTGGTTTCCCATCGTCGGACGCGTGCCGTACAAGGGGTTCTTCGATTTCGAGGCCGCGATGCGCGCCGAGCGTCGGCTCGCCGACGATGGCTACGACACGTATCTCCGGCCATCGCCCGCGTTCAGTACGCTCGGCTGGTTCAATGATCCGCTGCTCTCCACGACGCTTGCTGCAGATTCGGTGTTTATTGTGCAGACGGTGATCCACGAACTCACGCACAACCGGCTCTACGTAAAGGGGCAGGCGGTGTTTAACGAGAGCTTCGCTGAGTTCATCGGGAATCGCGGGGCGGTGGAGTTTTTCCGTTCGCGCGGTGACACCGCCGGTGTGCGCGTCGCCGAAGCGCGGTGGGCGGACGAGCGGCTGCTCAGCGGTGTCTGGGAACGCGGGTATCGGGAGATCGATTCAGTATTCACGGCGCATCCGTACCCGGCGTCGGGCGCCGATTCGACAATTCGCGCGGTGCGGCTCACGCAGCGCGACTCCGTGTACGCTCGCCTTCGCCGGTTTCTCGTGGACACGGTGTCGCCGCAACTGGTGACGATCAATCGTCAGTATGGGGTGCGCGTGCGTCTCGACAATGCGGCGCTGCTCGCTCGGCGGATCTACGCGACTGGGCTTGCCGAGTTCGAGGCGTCGTGGGAGCGCGACGGCCGGAACGTACGGCGTACGCTCGACCGCATCGCGGTGGCCGCTGCGGCGGCGCCTGGCGATCCGTACTCGGTCGTGCCGGGCCCCGTCAGCCGCTGAAGCAGGCTGGCCGAGCATAGCGCCGGCAGCGGCTAAGCGTTTATTTCCGAACGGTTGATGAGCGCCTGTTCAGTGTCGGGGCCTGGCCAGAGGTAACCGCTTTTTTCACAGGTCGGGAGTGAGCATGGGTACGGGGATCGGCAGGACCGTCAAGCGGGGTGCGGCATGCTGGCTCGCTGCGGCCGGTGTGGCGCACGTACTGGTAACGCAGGCGCTGGTGGCGCAGGGGCAGCCAGTGAAGGTCACGACGCTCTCGGGTGTCGTCACGAATCCCAACGGCGTCGCCATCGCCCGCGCCGAACTGTTGATCGTGAACAGTGAGCTCAAGGTGATGTCCAACGACTCGGGCGTATACGAGTTCTTTGCGGTGCCGGTCGGTCGCATTCGGTTGATCGCGCGCCGGATCGGCTTTGAGCCCGAAGAGGCACGCGTGACGCTCAACGAGGGTATGCACAAGCAGGTGGATTTTGAGCTCACGGGGGTGCCCGAGCTGCTCGATTCGGTCATGGTGCGCGAGGCGGGCGGCAACGGTCGCATGGCGGACTTCTGGTCGCGCCGGATGCTCGGTGTCGGCGCTTTCATCACGCGTGCCGAGATCGAGCGGCGTCGCCCGCAGCACCCGAGCGATCTGCTGCGCACGGTGGTCGGCGTCAAGGTGACGATGGGCGACGCGGGCTTAGACAAACCCACTATTACGATGGGCCGCAATACGCTGCTGAGCCGAAGTGGGCGCCAGAGTGGGACATCGTTGGCCAACGACTGCAAGGTGTCGTACTACGTCGATGGGTCGTACGTACCGCCGGGAACGTTTCATATGGACGATATGTCCGCGCTGCTGCTCGAGGCGGTTGAGATCTATCGTGGGCCAGCCGAAACTCCGGTCAGGCTGCGCCAGCGAGACACCGCCTGCGGCGTGATTGTCATCTGGACGCGCGAGCCGCCCCAGAAGCAGTCGAAGCGACCACCGGCGTTCGGGTAGCGAATGGTCGTGACTGGCGCCAGCTCATTCTCATTCCGGAGACCCGATGCGACCGGGTCAGTGCTCGCGATCATTGCGATCGGGGCCCTCGTCCGGTTCCTGCTCGCGGCCACCGTCGGGCTTGGTGTCGACGAGTCATACGCCGTCGCCGTGGCGCGCGATATCTCGCTCTCCTATTTCGATCATCCGCCGCTCCATTTCTGGATTGCGGGCACGATGGCGCGGCTCGCGCAGAGCGAGGCGGCTGAGGTCGTGCGGCTGCCGTTCGTCCTCTGCTTCGCCGGCACGACCTGGTTCATCTTCACGCTGGGCCGCCGGCTCTTTGGTGAGCGCGCCGGACTGTTCGCCGCGCTGCTGCTCAACATCTCGGCGGTGTTCAGTCTGAGCACGGGCGGGTGGGTGCTTCCGGACGGCCCGCTGATGCTGCTGACATCAGCGGCGGTCGATCGCATCGCGGCCCTGTTGTTCGGCGATGACACCGCGACGTTGGCCGGTGCAACGTCGGCCTCTCCGGCCAAGTCGGAGTTTGCGACCTGGCTCTGGATCGGCTTGCTTACCGGGCTGGCGATGCTCGCCAAGTACCACGGCGTCTTCGTGCTCGCGGGCACGGCTGGTTTTGTCGCCACAACTCCGCGTTTTCGGAAATGGCTCGCGACGCCGGGTCCCTATGCGGGTGTGCTCGTCGCGCTGGCCTGTCTCGCGCCGGTGCTGCTCTGGAACTCGGGGCATTCCTGGGTGTCGTTCGCCTTCCAGGGAGCGCGCGCTGTGCCGGCTCCCGGGGTTCATCTGGATACGTTCGCGGCAAATATTGCTGGTCAGATGGCGTGGGTGCTTCCGTGGATCTTCGTCCCGCTCGCCGCGTCGGCTTGGCGCGCGCTGCGCGGCGGACCGCGCGACGAGAAGCGGTGGTTCCTGCTTGCGCTCGCGGCCGGGCCGATCGTGGGGTTTACGCTCGTGTCGCTCAAGGGCGATGTCGGGCTTCCGCACTGGCAGGCACCGGGGTGGTTGTTTGTTTTTCCGTTGCTCGGTGCCGGTGTAGCCGAGCGACTGGACGGCGTACGTGACGACCTGCGCCGGAGCACGCGGCGCTGGCTCAGCTGGAGCGTCGGCGGCTACGTCGGGTTGATTTTGGTGCTGACGACCCACGCATCGACGGGGTGGATCGCCCGCCTGGCGCCGACGGTGTTCGCCAAGGGCGATCCGACCGGCGATCTGGTGAACTGGCAACTGCTCAAGCCGACGCTCGCCGCGTTTGGTGATTATCCGGTGACTGGATTCGTGGCTGCAACGAGTTGGATTCAGGCGGGCAAGGCAGCGATCGCGATGGGGCCAGGGACGCCCGTGCTCTGCCTCTGTGCCGATCCGCATCACTTCTATTACGCGCAGAACGACAGCGCATTCCTCGGCAAGGACGCCATCCTCGTCAAGAAACTGAAAGTGGGCGATGATCTGATCGAGCGGTTCTCGCCGTACTTCGAGCGCATCGACCCGATCACGAAGGTCGGCATCTATCGCGGGATGCAGCTGGTGATGGAGGTCGAGCTCTACCGGGCGAAAAACTACCGCGCGCTTTATCCGACGGACCAGCCGCGCTGATTCGTCGACGCGCGTGCGCTACCGCGCGTCCCCGCGAAACCGCCAGTAGGTGAGTCCGCCGCGCTGCACCGCGAGCAGGCGACGATCGCTCGGCGGTTTCCCTTCACCGATCAGTGCGGCGAGGTCGGAGAGGAATCCGGCGTTCCCGAACAACGTGTGACCGAGCGCGTCCGCGCGCACACGCGTGGCGTCGATGGTGTCGAGGCCCTCGATGACCGTCAACGAGTCGCCGCCGAGTCCGAGCCGCCAGACGCCGTTGACCGCGCGTGAGGCACGGAGCGCTTCGTCGTCGTTCGAAGCGTACAGCGTGATCCGTTGCGCGTGCGCCATGAGCACCGGAAGCAATTCGCGGCGGAAGACCCGGGCGTCGATGTCTGGTGCGGCGAGAACGACCTGGGCGAATCGCGCGTTCGAGTCGGCGGGCGTGACCAGCGCTGCAGCCTTCCCGATGACTTCGGCACCCATCGAGTGGCCGAGCAGGTGGACGCGGTCAGGTTGCGCGGCGGGCACAATGCCGCGCACGAGCCGCAACAGATGGAACCCGGCGTTGCGCGCGGCCTGCAGATCGCGGATGTAACTCGTTACGGAACCGGCGGACGGCCAGCTGAAGAGCACGAGTGTCCCGTCGAAGCTCATGTCGGCGGCGACCTGGGCGGCCCGGACGGCGGCGTCATCGAACGAAACATTGAAGCCGTGGACGAATACGAGCACGTCACACGAACGCGTGGTGGCGAGATCGGCCGCGATGCGTTGCACGAAACGCACCGAGTCGGTGGGGGTCACGCTCGTGACAAAAAAGTCACGTTTCGGGTCGGGCGCGGAGCCGAACGCGGCCGCGAATGACGACGGGCGCGGTAGTTCACCGACGCCGCGGGCACGGTACGGTGGGACGTTGACGGTGACCGTGGCAAACTGCAGCGAGTCGGTGTCGTCGCCTGTAAATCGCTCGCCGGGGCGTTCGCTCGAGATGGCGCGACGCGTCGTGGCCACGAGCACCGTTATTCGGAGCGCGCCGGAGTCGAGCACGGCGAACGAACGTGGCAGATCCGTGCGCGGGAGCGGCGCCGGTTGAGGCGGCACTATGAGTGCGGGCAGGGCGACCGGCGCACGACCGCCACAGGCGAAGAGCGTCGCGGTCATCAATGCCGCGCGGGCCGCGCGGGCGCAGTGACGTCGCATGGTCCTACGCGGTGCCGATGACATGGTCGAGGTGCGCCCGGTCAATCAGGGTTGGCTCGAGGTCGAACAGAGCGCCCGTCGTGCGCACGACGGCCGCGCTCACGTCCTCGAATAGCGTCGGAGCGGGCGCGGCGGCGTCGCCGTTCGCCAGGCGTTCGTATTCGACGCTCGTCATCACGACCGAGGCGATACCGCACGGGACCATGAGGTCGAAGTACGAGAGGTCCGTTGTCACGTTCAACGCAAACCCGTGCCAGGTCACCCACTGCCGCGCGTGCACACCGATGGACGCGATCTTCCGTCCAGTCGTCCACACACCGGTTTTACCGGGGTTGCGGTCGGCAACAATGCCGAATCCGCCGAGCGCATTGATCATCACCTGCTCAACCTGTCGGAGGTACCAGTGCAGGTCTTCCTTGTGACGCTTGAGGTCGAAGATCGGATAACCGACGAGCTGTCCCGGGCCGTGATAGGTGACGTCGCCGCCGCGCTCGACATCGAACAACTCGATGCCGCGGAGGGCGAGTGCGTCACGGTCCACGAGCAGATGACCGTCCTTGGTGCTGCGTCCGGTGGTGATGACCGGTGGATGCTCGACGAGGATCAGGAGGTCCTGGTCGAGGCGGCCATCAATCCTGGCGCGTGCCGACGCGCGTTGCAGCTCAAGGGCATCGGCGTACCCGACACGCCCGAGATTGGCAACGAGAAGGCGGCGGTCCGTGGGCACAACGTGGAATGAGCCGATACGTGGTCCGAATTGCAAGGCAATCGTGCGGGTTTGTCGCGTTGGTTGCCGAGGACGAGCAGCTTGGCTTGATGACCCGTATATCGCGTCGATTGCCCGCGCGTCCGCGTGGCGTCATCTTCAAGCGAGGCTGCATCCTTGAAGCCGGATTCGGCCTCCGCCTAGGGCCGCCGGGTTCTGTCCAGAAGCGGAGGTCGTATGCGTTGGAGCATGGTGCTTGGGACCGTCGGGCTCGCCGTAATCGCGATCGCCGGGTCCGGACAAGCGCAGGGTGCGGCGAGCCGCGCGAGCACGGACCGAATGAATCGAATGATCCCGCTCATCGAGAAGGGGCTGCCGATTCTCGGACTCAACAATCCCGCGTACGCAGCCGGCCGTGGCGGCGGAGTTGGTGGGCGAGGCCGTGGTGCCGCGAATGGAGCAGTTCCTCCGGTCGCGACCGAGCCACCGCCACCGCCCGACATCAACGCGGCCGCCCGCGAGACGGCGGGCTATACGCTGGGTGACTACGTGCTCAATACGTATTCACCGGGCTCGGTGGAGCAGTATCGCGCGTTTATGAAGGCCATCGTGGCAGCGGGCGGATCGGCGCGGACCCACCCATTCGTCGCCAAGATCCCGATCATGCACGACAACGTCCTCTCGACCACTCAGCGCTTGATCGAACAGCTGAACGACGGGCAGGTCGCCATCGAGATGCAGCAAGTCGAGACGGTCCAGGAGGTCGATCAGGCGATCGCGGGCATGCGCTTCACGTCGAAAGGCGGAACACGGCCTGAGAGCGGGTTCGAGGCCGCGGCGGCGTATTGGGGCATGACTCCCGCGCAGTACCTGCAGAAAGCCGATGTCTGGCCGCTTAATCCGAACGGCGAGCTGCTCGTGTCCATCATCATCGAGAGCAAGGAAGGCGTCGCCAATGCCCGTGCACTCTCCGCGCATCGCGGGGTGGCGGTTGTCACGTTAGGCGCGGGAACGCTCGGCGGGGTGTTCACAAGTACGAATGCCGAAGGCCAGCGGGTGCGTGATCAGGCGGGATTCGACGCGGCGGTCGCGTCGGTGCTTGCGGCCTGCAAGGAATACAAGAAGTCCTGCGGCTATCCAGCCAACAATCCGGCCGAAGTCGAGAAGCTGATGAAGGATGGGTGGGACTTCCTCATCATGCAGCGTCGTGATCAGGCAGCGTTCGACGCAGTGCTGACTGGACGTCGGCTATCGGGAAGGCCACTGACGCCCTGAAGGCACGCAGAACGCAGCAGCGGTCCGTCCCCATGCATACGGGGGCGGACCGCTCTGTATTTGGTACGGCTGCGCTGCGCGTTTCGCCCAAGCCCCTACGCGTGAATCATCCGCCCCATCGAGTCGAGCGTTGCTTCGGCGATCGCTTCGCTGAGCGTTGGGTGCGCGTGGATGGCTAACTCGATCTCCTCGACCGTGAACTCGTTTTCGCGGGCGACGGCGAGTTCGTGGATCAGCTCGGTGGCGTGGGCGCCGACGATATGCGCGCCGAGGATCTCTCCGTACTTGGAATCGCGAATGATCTTCACGAAGCCTTCCGTCTCGCCAGAGGTGCGCGCTCGGCCGTTCGCGCTGAACGGGAACTTGCCGACCTTGTAGTCGATCTTCTTTTCCTTGACCTGCGCTTCCGTCATGCCGATCGACGCCACTTCCGGATGGCAGTATGTCGCGTTCGGAATGTTGCCGTAGTTGAGCGGGTGGAACTTGTGACCCGCAATCACCTCCGCCACGATCATTCCCTCGCGCTCGCCCTTGTGGGCGAGCATTGGCGGGCCGGCGACATCGCCGATCGCATAGATACCCTTGGCGCTAGTCTCCATCCGCTCGTTGATCTTGATGAAGCCACGGTCTGTGAGCGCGACGCCGGCCTCCTTGAGGCCGATCTGTTCGATATTCGCCGCGCGACCCGCTGCGACGAGCACGATGTCGACGTCCAGCTCGTGCTTCGAGCCGCCCGCCTCGATCGTCAGCTTCACCGACGTCTTGCCCACCTTCGCCGACGTGAGCTTCGCGCCAGCCATCACCTCGATGCCGCGTTTCTTGAAACTGCGCGCCACTTCGACGCCCGAATCGGCATCCTCGAGCGGCAGGATCTGCGGCATGGCTTCGATGAGCGTCACCTTGCTGCCGAACGCGTTGAACACGTCGGCGAACTCGCAGCCCACCGCGCCGGCGCCGACGATCGCGATCGCCTGCGGTGCCCGCTCGAGGATCAGCGCTTCATCCGATGAGATGACGGTCGTCTTGTTGAGTTCGAGGCCGGCCTGCGGAAGGCCCTTCACGCGCGAACCGGTCGAAATCACGACGGCTTTCGTGGCCGTGTGCGTCTCGGTCTTGCCGTCAGCGCCTGTGACTTTCACGGTCTTGCCACTGCCTAGCGTGCCGGTGCCCTTGATCCAGGTGATTTTGTTTTTCTTGAAAAGGAACTCGACGCCCTTCGAGTTCTTGCTGCTCACGTCTCGCGAGCGCTTCATCGCGACGCCGTAGTCGGTCTTCACTTCGCCAACCATCACGCCGAATTCGGCAGCGTGTTTCACGCGGTTCGCGATGCTCGATGCTTCGAGGAGCGCTTTGGCGGGAATGCAGCCCCAGAGCACGCAGGTTCCGCCGAGTCCCTCGCGCTCAATCACGCCAACGTTCAGCCCAAGCTGCGCGGCACGAATCGCCCCGACGTATCCAGCGGGCCCGCCGCCGAGGAAGATCGCATCAAATGTCGCCATGGTGGTGTTCTCTTGAGAAAGGTCGCGGCCGAATCGGGGGTCGAACAACTGCCGGACGGATCAGATAACTCAGTAGACGAGCATGAGGGGGTTCTCGATCATACGGCGCAGGGTTTGCAGGAACCGCGCGCCCACGGCGCCATCCACGGCGCGATGATCGCAACTCATCGTCACCCGCAACTGCTTGCGAAACTGTATGGTGCCGTCGGCGCCCTTGACTGGTTTGTCCTCAATCGCACCGATGGCCAAGATGCCAACTTCGGGCGGATTGATGATCGCCGTGAACTGTTCGATCTGCATCATGCCGAGGTTTGAGACTGAGAAGGTCGAGCCGGTGAACTCCTCCGGCTTGAGCTTTCGATCGCGCGCGCGCTGGGCGAGCGCCTTGGATTCGGCGCTGATTTCCGAGAGGCGTTTCTTGTCGGCGTCGAAGATCACCGGTACGATGAGTCCGTCGTCGGTGGCGACGGCCATGCCGAGGTGGACGCGGCCCCAGTAGCGAATGTGGTCGCCCAGCCAGTGGGCGTTGACTTCCGGATGCAGCGCGAGCGCGGTGGCCGTGGCTTTGAGGATGATGTCGTTGAACGAGACTTTGAAGGCGTCGCCCATCGCCGCGCGCAGTTCGGCCGCGCGCTCGAGATCGAACTCGGCGGTGAGATAAAAGGTCGGGATCGGACCGATCGACTCACCGAGCCTGCGGGCAATGGTCTTTCGAATCTGCGTGAGGGCGACATCGGTGTACTCGGTACCTGCCTCAACATGCCGACGGCTGCCAGCCGACTGCTGATGGCTGGCGGCTGGACCGGCCGCTGCCGCCGCTTCGATGTCGCGCTTGATGATGCGTCCCCCTGGGCCGCTGCCGGCGAGGCCTGCGAGGGCGAGCCCGCGTTCGCCGGCGATTCGGCGCGCGAGCGGCGATGACAACGTGCGGCCACCGTTGGTGGCCACCGATGCTCCGGCCGGAACGGGTGCCGGTACTGGAGCCGGTACGGGAGCCGGTACGGGAGCCGGTACGGGAGCCGGTACGGGAGCGGTGCGGGGTGCGGGAGCCGGGGCCAGCGCAGGGGTCGCTGCAACTGCTGCTGCAGCTGGAGCTGCCGCCGCGCCGGCTGACGCTACCAGTGTTGCGATATCCTCGTCCTTTGCGGCGATCACGCCGACGAGCGAGCCGACGGGAACGGTGCCGCCCTCTGCTACGAGTCGCTTGCGCAGGATGCCGTCGCCGCGCGCGACGAGTTCCATGATGGCCTTGTCCGTTTCGACTTCGGCCAGCACGTCGCCCGACTTCACGGCGTCGCCTTCATTCTTGAGCCACTTCGCCAGACGTCCTTCTTCCATCGTCGGGCTCAGGGCCTCCATGAACACTTTGGTCGCCATCGTTAGGCCTCGATGTACATGACTTTCTTGACCGCGGCGATCGTCTTGGCGACGTCGGGCTTCGCGGCCTTCTCGATTGCTTTCGCGTACGGCATCGGTACGTCGGCCTGGTGCACGCGCAGCACCGGGGCGTCGAGGTGGTCGAAACAGTCGCGCTGGATGTAGTCCACGACCTGCGCGCCGATTCCGCACACTTCCCAGCCTTCCTCGAGCACGACGGCACGGTTGGTCTTTCGCACGCTGGCCGTGATTGCGTCCACGTCCATCGGCCGGATCGTGCGCAGGTCCACGACGTCTACGCGAATGCCTTCCTTGGCGAGCTGGTCGTGCACTTGCATCGCGACGAGTACCATCTTGCCGCTCGTGATGATTGAGCAGTGGTCGCCCTCGCGCTTGAGGTCGGCCTTGCCGATCGGGATCACGTAATCCTCGTCAGGCACTTCGCCCTTCGTGTTGTAGAGCATCTCGCCCTCGAGCACGATCACCGGGTTGTCGTCGCGGATGGCGCTCTTGAGGAGGCCCTTCGCGTCATACGGTGTGCCGGGCGCTACGACTTTCAGCCCGGGGATGTGCGCGAGCCACGATTCCCATGCCTGCGAGTGCTGCGCGGAGAGCTGGAGCGCTGCCCCGTTTGGCCCGCGAAAGACGAGCGGCATCGGGAACTGGCCGCCGGACATGTACAGCATCTTCGCGGCGGCGTTCACGATCTGGTCGAGCGCGAGGAGCGCGAAGTTCCAGGTCATGAACTCGACCACCGGGCGCAGCCCCACCATCGCCGCGCCGACGCCGACACCGGCAAAGCCGAGCTCGGTGATTGGCGTGTCGACGACGCGCATCTCGCCGAACTCTTCCAGAAGGCCCTTCGACACCTTGTATGCGCCGTTGTACACACCGACTTCCTCACCCATGAGGAAGACGCGGTCGTCGCGATGCATTTCTTCGCGAAGCGCCTGGTTGAGCGCGTCGCGGTAGGTGATGAGCGGCATTAGGTCGTCGTCTCCACGTACACGTCCTCGTATAGCGCTTCGAGTGGCGGCTCGGGGCTCGCGTCCGCGAAATCCCAGGAGTCCTGCACCACCGCAGCGATCTCGGCTTCCATGGCCGCGAGGTCGGCGTCGGAGAGCGACTTGTCGGTCTGCATCTTCGCCTTGAGGAGGTTGATCGGGTCGCGCTTCCGGTAGGTGTCGAGTTCTTCCTTCGTGCGGTACGTGCCGCTCGCCGCATCCGACATCGAGTGGCCCATGAACCGATAGGTGCGAATCTCGAGCAGCGTCGGCGAGTAGTCCTTGCGTGCACGGTCGATCGCCTCCTGCATGGCCTCGCGTACCGCGAAGACGTCCTGCCCGTCGACTTCTGCGTTGGCCATCGAGTACGTGTCGCCGCGCTTGTACATCTCCTTGGTGCTCGAGGCGCGCTCCATCGCCGTGCCCATCCCGTATCGGTTGTTCTCGATCACGTAGATGACGGGCAGGCGCCACAGACCAGCCATGTTGAGCGACTCGTGGAAGGCGCCGTTGTTGACCGCCGCCTCGCCCATATAGCAGATCACGCACTGGTCGCCGCCGCGATACTTGATGGCGAAGCCGACGCCCGTCGCCATCGGTATATGGCCACCAACAATGCCGTGGCCGCCGAGGAAGTTGACGTGACGGTCGAACATGTGCATCGACCCGCCCTTTCCGCGCGAGCACCCGTCAATGCGGCCGAACAGCTCGGCCATGACGCTGCGTGGGCTCATGCCGCGCACGATGGCCTGGCCGTGGTCGCGATACGTCGTGAGCACGTAGTCGTCGTCGCGGAGCAGCGACAGGGTGCCGGTACTCACCGCTTCCTGCCCGATGTACAGGTGACAGAAGCCGCCGATTTTTCCCAGGGCGTAGGCCTCAGCGACTTTTTCCTCGAATCGCCGTTGCAGGATCATCGAGTGGAGGAGCGACGCGTTCAGCGCCGAGTCGGTATCAGCTTTCTTCTTTGCGGCCATGTGGGGTTCTGGTCGAAGAGGGTCTTAAACGCCTGCTGCCTGCACCTGCTCCCATGCGTGATAGCTCGACCGCACCAGCGGCCCGCTCTCGACGTGCCGGAAGCCCATCGCCATGCCTTCCTCGCGAAACATCCGGAAGTCCTCGGGGGTCACGTAGCGGTCGAGCGCGATGTGGTCATTGGACGGGCGGAGGTACTGGCCAAGAGTGAGGATGTCCACGTCCACCGTTCGGAGATCCTGCATTGTTGCGAGCACTTCCTCGTTCGTCTCGCCGAGGCCAAGGATCATCCCGGTCTTGGTCGGGATCTGCGGGGCGTAGTCCTTGGCGAACCGGAAAATCTGCTTCACGCGGTGGTAGCGGCCGCCAGGGCGCGCCTTCTTGTACAGGCGCGGCACCGTCTCGGTGTTGTGATTGTAGATCTCGGGGCGGGCGTCGAGCACCGTCCGGATCGAGTCTTCGTTCCCCTGAAAATCGGGGACGAGCACTTCGACCGAGCAACCGGGAACCTGGGCATGGATCTGCCGGATCGTCTCGGCGAAGATCTCGGCGCCAAAGTCCGGTAGGTCGTCGCGGTCGACCGAGGTGATGACGGCATGACGGAGCGCCATCTTGGCCGCTGCCTCAGCAACCTTGGTCGGTTCGGACGGATCAAACACCGGCGGCCGGCCATGGGCCACGGCGCAGTACGCGCAGTTCCTCGTGCAGACGTTGCCGAGGATCATAAAGGTTGCCGCGCCGTGCTCCCAGCACTCCCCGACGTTCGGGCAGTGGGCTTCCTCGCAGACCGTGTGCAGCCCGAGGTCCCGCATCATGGCCTTGAGGTGCAGGTAGTTGGCTCCGCCCGGGGCACGAACCTTCAACCACTCGGGCTTCCGCTGCGGAAGCTCGGGTGCGCGATGGCGTCCCATGATCTGGTACAGCGGTTCGATCGCGTTCGACATGCCGTGTCCTGACTCCGGTGGGCAAGTTCTACCAGCGAGGCCTGAGCGGTCGAATCTAGGAGTGCCCAAGATGGTCCGCCATATGGAGTAACCGGTATATTTGACATAGACGGTTACTCAATTTTGACGCACAAATCACCATGAAATCTAGCGGGCACACCCGCGAGGTCGCACCGTATGTCGCGGCCGCGCCAGTGGAGCGGCCCCGCAGTCGTTCTGTCGCGGCGGTCGGCTATGAGCCAGGCGAACCCGAGAACGAGTCGGTGATGCGCTTCGCCGTGGACGGACTCACAATCCGGATCACGAAGTACACGCATGCGCCCACGATCGGGATCTCTAGCGCGAGCCCGAGCAGCCAGAGCATCAAGGCGACGAACCAGCCAAAGAGCCCAAAGGCGACTTGCAACAGGAAGACGCCGCCCATCGCCATCAGGCCGACTAAAAAGAGAGTGCGAAGCATGATGGAATCCTTGGTCGGAGCTACCGAGGCGCACGCACGGCCCCGCAGTCGTTCTGGCTGGTTACTTCGCGGTGAGCTGCTCGACGATCGCCCACGCCAACAGGGGAACCATCAGTTCGTGGTGGCCGGTGATCTCGTAGCCCTTGCCGCTGTCCTGCGTGGGCCGTTGCACCACGTTCACGTGCGGCCGGTAGTGCCGCTGCATGTCCATGTCGCAGGTGACAAAGTTTTGCGGTTTTCCGGCACCAAGATTGCGCGCCACGGTCAGTGCCTTCAGAAACACCTCGGGCATGATGACGGCGCTGCCAATGTTGAGCGCCACGCCACCGTCGTCGATCTGCGCGATACTCGCCGCGAGTCGCCGGAAGTCGCGGTGACTCGTATCGCCGATCGCGGCTCCGTCGGCTGCGGGATGCTGGTGGATGATCTCCGCGCCGAGTGCGGCGTGCACGGTCACGGGCACGCTGAGCCGCTGGGCCGCCATCACCACAGAAAGCTCGGGATGCGCCAGATGCGGCTCACCTCCGAGTGCCAGGGCGAGCGATTCGCCCATTCCCAAGGCCTCGGCATGCCCACGTGTGAACGCTTCGTTCATCCCTCGACCAGTTTCTTCGGCCATCCCAAAGGTGCCGTCGCGCAGTCCGGCGGCGACGTCCTCCGACGTGGAGCCAAACCGCGCGACTTCATAATCGTGGATGGCGCCGGAACCGTTCATCGCGAGGTGCGTGATGACGCCCCGTTCCATGAGGTCGATGAGCAGTCGCGAGAGGCCGGTCTTCACGACGTGACCGCCAAGCATCACGATGACACCCTTCTTCGCCCGGTGTGCAGCGACGACGGCATCCACGACGCGGCGGAAGTCGCGGGCGACGAGGATGTCGGGCAGCGACCCGATGAACGTGCCGAACGAATGATCGTGGGCGGGGGGTGCGGCAAACGCTTCGGCGCGGACCTTGCTCGCGCGGCCACCAATCGGAACGGTGCGTACCGCCGACAGATCAGCTTCCGGTGGGCGGTCCTTGCGATCGGGGGTCATTTGCGGGTTGGGTGAGCGGCATCTGCCGGCACGAGTGGAGGGAGCGTCAGCTTCCTGAGGTAGAGATTGAGCGACCCGAACGGGAGCTTGGACTTCATCTGGATGAGAATGCGGCGTTCGTCGTCGGAGAGCCAGAGCTCGGCGTGGCCGCCCTCAGCGAAAATCCCGTTGGTCTTGATCATCGGCTGGAGCACGATGGCCGGAAACCGGCCGGCCGGCACCTCGACGGTGTCGCGTCGCAGTACGCGGATGGTCACCGGGTTCGCACGGTTGTCGAAGTAGCGGTTGAAGTCGTATGACTTGCCGACTTCGAGCGGAATCGTGCGAAGGAAGAAGAAGAAGCTGGCATCGTCGAGCGGATCGGCGACCGACTCACGCTCGGATTCGTTGTTGAGCTGGTATTTCGCGCGGTCCGGAAAGATCTGGTACACGCGATGGCGGTACTTGCCGAGCTCCGAGAGACGCTGCTCGAACTTCAGCGAGCGAAGGGTTTCGGCGTCGAGCCAGCTGTCGTAGGCGTCGTCGACGCGAAGGAACCCCATTCCGCCCGAGAAGTCGAAGCGAAAGCGCCAGACGGGCCTGCCGCGCAGCGTGTCGCGGCCCACGACCTGCATCCGGCCTGATCCCGCGGGAATCGGACCGACCTTGAGTGAGTACTCGAGATATTCACCGGCCGCCCACGGGACGGCACCGGTGCGTGGGCGTTCCTGGGCGGAAATTGGATTGTGCCCCGCGGCCATGACGGACGCGAGGATGCCAGCGGCCACTCGCCGCCAGCGGTGGGTCACGTGCCCCGCGCGGGAGCCGGTCGGTGGCTGCCGCGGGTCGCCCATGCGCGTTTGGTCACGTCCACGGCCTCGCGCCACGCGTCAATGCGTGTCGAACGCGGGCGCAGGTCCCAGCGTGTGCTGAGCTGAATGGTCTCGACGCGCCGCGCGATTCGCGCGGTGTCGCGGGCGAGCTCCGCGTTGGCGGCGGCGACCGGAATGTCCTCGATCGGCCGGCCCTCGCGCGCCTTCAGCACGTCGCGTGCGACACTCACGCGAATGAGCTTGTATGCGCCGAACGGATCGGCGACACCGGGCACGCCGACGAACTTTCGGAATGGCCAGGCGGAACTGAGCCAGCGAAGCCGCTTGAGCAGCGTCTGCACCGGCTCGGGTGCCGGGCCGTCGACGGTGCGCTCGCCGACGATCAGGTCGGCGCCTCCTTCAAATCGCTTCACCAGTTCCGGGAGATGCTCCGGCTGGTCGGTGAAGTCGGCCTGCATCAGCACAATGGCATCGCGTCTGGGATACTGCGTCCGTTGATTGGCCGCGCGCAACAAGGCATCAACCGCGCCTGCGTAGCCGACCCTCGTGCCGCTGCCGAGGACGGTCAGCGGCATCACCTTCACGTACGGCTCGAGGGTCTCCCGCGTGGAGTCGGTGCTCGCGTCGTCATAGACGAGCACTTCATACTCGCGGGAGTAGTCCTGAAACACCTTTCGGATGCGCCACAGCAGCACGCCGACGGTGGAGGCTTCGTTATGTGAAGGAAGGCAGATATAAAGCAGGTGCGCACCAGCTCGGGTTACCTGAAACCTAACCTCCGCGACGGTCGAACCAGCTACTCCCGCGGCGCGAGGCGCAACTCGCCGAGCTCAAGAAGAAGATGGGGCAGTAACGACGAAGGCCCTCCGCATCGGAGAGCCTTCGTGGTTCCATCTGCTGCCCGTCGATGAGGCCTACGTTCGCGCCAGCATCCGCTTGATCGGTTTCACGAGGAGGGCCATCACCCCGGCGAATACCAGCGCGTACAGGCCAACGACGCCGAACAACTGTGGCAGCGAGAACTTCTCGTACACACTGGCCACCTGTCCGCCGATGAAGTTTCCGACCGACGTCGCCATGAACCAGACGCCCATCATCATGGAACCAATGCGCGCCGGCGCGAGCTTGGTCATGGCGGAGAGGCCGACCGGGCTGATGCACATCTCGCCGATGGTCTGCAAGAAGTAACAGCCGAGCAGCCACCACCAGCCCACACGGTCGCCGCTGGCCGCGAGTTGCGCCGCCGGCACCATCAAGATAAAACTCGCCGACACGAAGACGAGTCCGAGAGAAAACTTCGCGGTGCTTGACGGGTTTCGGCTGGCGAGCCTGACCCAGAGCCAGGCAAAAATCGGCGCGAGGATGACCACCCAGAGCGAGTTGACGGATTGCCACTTGCCCGACCCGAACGACATGCCGAGCAGTTCGTTTTGTGTGCTTCGTTCGGCGAACAGCGTGAGCGTCGATCCGGCCTGCTCGAACACCGACCAGAACACGGCGGCGCCGAGAAAGAGTACGGCGGTCACAACGAGGCGTTTGCGCTCTTCGGTCGTCCAGCTGCGATCGAGCAGCAGCCAGGAAAAGAACGCGAGCACGGCGAGTAGGAGGAACACGCCGAACGCGTTGCTGACACTCTGCGTGGTGAGGGTGATCGTTCCGGAGACCTGCAGCGCCGCGACGAGCGCGACAAAGCCGAGAATCACCGCGGCGGCGGTCCAGAACTGACGTTTCGCCTTCGCTGCGTCGGCGGCGTCGGTCACGGCCGGCTTCATCCCCGCGTCGCCCAGCGTCTTGCCGTCCACGACGTACCAGATCAGGCCGAGTGCCATGCCGACCGCCGTGGCTCCGAAACCCCAATGCCACGATGACGCTGGCGACATGCCCCAGCCGGTGAGGACGTCCTTGAACCACTGCTCTTGTGCAAGCGATGCCGTAACGAGGGGAGCGAGCAGCGCGCCGATGTTGATCGCGATGTAGAAGATCGAGAAGCCCGCGTCGCGCCGTTCATCGTCTGGCGCATACAGGTGGCCGACCATGGTCGAGATGTTCGGCTTGAGCAGTCCCGTGCCGAGTACGACGAATCCGAGTCCTGGCAAGAAGCTTGCCTCGAACGGAATTGCCAGCACGATGTGGCCGCACATGATCAGCACGCCGCCCCAGAACACGGCGCTGCGCTGTCCGATGAGCCGATCGGCAATCCAGCCGCCGGGCAGCGAGAAGAGGTATACCATCGCGGTGTACAGGCCATAGATCGGCCCCGCCTTGGCGACATCCCAGCCGAGTCCACCCGCTGCGATGGGTGCCGTCATGAACAGGACGAGCAGTGCACGCATGCCGTAGTAGGAGAAGCGCTCCCACAGTTCGGCGAAAAACAGTGTTCGCAGGCCTGCCGGGTGCCCGAAGAATCCGGTCTGGCGGGGGAGGGTCACGTCGTCTCCAAGTTGGTGTGGACCTTGATGCACGCCGCGAAGGCGTGTGCAGCGACCTCGCCGAGCGGTGGTACGGCGGTCGTGCAGTCCGCGTTCTTTAGAGGATGCGGACAGCGGGGAAAGAATGCGCAGCCGCGCGCGCGCGCGCGACCAGTCACGGGGTCGCCTGCCAGCGGTATGCGCACATGCCGGTCGCGCGGATCCGAGACGGGCACGGCGTCTAACAGCGCGCGGGTGTATGGATGCTGCGGCGCGGCAAAGAGCGCTGCGGCCGGCGCCTGTTCGATGATGCGTCCTTCATACATCACAGCGACCGACGTCGCGATCTGCTGGACGACGGCGAGATTGTGCGCGATGAACAGGCAGGTGAGCGACCGCGCCGCGCGGATGCGGGCGAGCAGGGCCAGCACCTGGGCCTGTGTGGTGACGTCGAGTGCCGACACCGCTTCGTCGAGTACGAGAAACTCGGGATCCACAGCCAACGCGCGAGCGATCGCGACACGCTGGCGCTGGCCGCCGGACAGCTCATGCGGGTAGCGCGACGCGTCCGCCACCGAGAGGCCGACTTCCTCGAGCAGGCGAGCCACACGGGCCTCCGCCTCGGCGCCGCGTGCGATGTCGTGCACGATCAGTCCTTCCGCCACGATCGCGCCGACCGAGTGCCGAGGATTGAGTGAGGTAAACGGATCCTGAAAGACGATCTGCATTTGGCGGCGGTGGCGGCGCAGCGCCTCGCCGCGCAGGGCGAGCAGATCCTTGCCGTCGTACCGCACGGTGCCGGCGTCCGCGTCGATCAGTCGCAGAATCGCCCGCGCCGTGGTCGTCTTGCCGCATCCGGACTCGCCCACCAGCGCCAGCGTCTCACCACGGGCAATGTCGAAGCCCACGCCGTCAACGGCCGTCTGTTCGGTTCGCGCCAATAGACCGGTACTCCGATGCACGACGCGCAGGCCGCGCACGGAGAGCAGTACGGCGCTGTTCATGCGACAACTCGCGGACGAACCAGGCGTGGCATCGCCGCCAACAGTTCGCGCGTGTAGTCGTGGCAGGGCGCATGGAATAGCGCATCCACCGACGCCTCTTCGACGAGTCTGCCGTCCTTCATCACGAGTGCCCGCGAGCAGGTTTCGGCGACTACGCCGAGGTCGTGCGTGATGAGCAGGACGGCGGTCTGTGACTCCTTCTGCAGTTCGAGCAGCAACTGGAGCACCTGCGCCTGCACCGTGACGTCGAGTGCCGACGTCGGTTCGTCGGCGATGACTAGCGCCGGCTTGAGGAGCAGCGCGATCGCGAGCATTACGCGTTGGCGCATGCCACCCGAGAGTTCGTGCGGGTAGGCCCGGTAGCGTGTTGCCGCGTCGGGCAAGCCGACTCGGTCGAGCATCGCGATGGCTTGGTCGCGGGCGCGCGTCGTGCTGCGCTCTCCGTGCACGAGTGCGACCTCGGCCACCTGGTCGCCAACGCGCATCACCGGATTGAGCGCCGCCGCTGGCTCCTGAAACACCATCGAAATCCGTCGTCCGCGGAGGTCACGAAGCTCGCGCTCCGGAAGCGTCAGGAGATCACGTCCCTCAAAGCGCACGGCGCTGCCGGGCCCAACGCGCGCGTTGCTCGAAAGAATCCCCATGATGGCGAGCGCTGTTGCCGTCTTGCCGCTGCCGGACTCGCCCACGAGCGCGACGATCTCGCCGGGCTCGACCGAGAACGACAGGTCGACGACGGCCCGGCGTTCGCCCGAGCGGTCGGCGTACGCCACCCGCAGGTTGTCGACAGAGAGAAGCGCTGTCATGGGCAGATCCGCGTCAGGAGCTGGCTCTTCATGGTGCCAGTAAGCTGCGGTCGCGCCCACGGAGTCGTTCGCCAAGGAGATTCACGCTCATGACGGTGGCGGCGATCGCGGCAGAAGGGAAGAGGAGGAGCCACCACGCATCGAGTGGACGGGCACTCGCGTCCTGCAGCAGGACGCCCCAACTGGCCGTTGGCGGCGCGATCCCAGCCCCGAAATAACTGAGTCCGGCCTCGAGGGGGATCACCGATGCGACGGTGAGGATGGCGGTGACCATGGCGGCGGGCAGTACGCCGGGCAGGATGTGGCGAACCGCGATGCCCATACGCGGCGCGCCGAGCGCGCGCGCGGCGGCGACATAGTCGGTGGCGTCGAGCTCACGGACCCGGGCCCGGACGATTCGGCTCATGGCGGGCCAGGCGGTCAGGCCGAGCAGTAGCGCTAACGAGGTCGCGCTGAGCCGACCCGTGAACGCGACGCAGGCGAGTACTACGAGGAGTCGTGGCGTGGCCATGAGCGCATCCACGAAGCGCATCATCCATCCGTCGAGCCACGCCGGTGCGAGCCCTGCGATCACGCCCCACGTCACACCGACCAGAAGCACGACGGCGACCGACAGCGCGGCGATACCAAGCGAAACCTGCGTGCCAAAGAGCATACGAGAGAAAACGTCACGCGCGCTTGCGTCGGTGCCGAACCAGTGCGTGGTGGACGGCGCGAGCAGCCGGTCGGCCACGAGATCACCCGACACGGCGGGGTCAAACGGGGCGATCCACTGGGCCGTGAGCGCAGTGAGCACAAAGAGCGCCAGCACGCATGCCGGCACGAATGCCGGCACGAATGCCGGCACGTTGCCGGTGCGCCGCGAGGCGCTCATGCTTCCTTCCGGATCGCGGGATTCGCCAGGACCGCAGCCGCGTCGGCAATCGCGCTGCCGACGCACACGGCAATCGAGCCGACGAGTACGAGCGCAATCACCAATGGATAGTCGCGGCTGCCGACTGCGCTGACGAGCGTGGCGCCGGCGCCCGGCCAGCCAAACACCATCTCGACCATCGCCGCGCCACCCACGAGCGTCGGGACGAGCAGGCCGAGTACCGCGAAAAGTGATCCACCGGTGCGTCGCAGCACGTGGTGTACCAACACCCGCCGCGTGGCAGCACCCTTCGCGCGAGCGGTGCGTACGAACTCCTCGTTGAGTGTGTCCACCACGGCGGCACGCTGAAATCGCGCGACGACGCAGCCGATCACGAGAGCGAGCACCGACACTGGCAGTGCGGCGTGATGCAGGTAGTCGCCGACGGTATCGAGCCATGATGCATGCACCGCACCGGCGCTGAAGATGCCGGTGCCGGGAAACCATCGGAGCCGCACGGCGAAGACCAGCGATGCGATCAACGCGAGCAGGAACTCCGGGATCGAAAGCACACTGAGCGCGAACGCGCCGGTCGCCCGGTCTCGCCACGTTCCCGCGTGCGCGCCCTGCCAGGTTCCCACGGCCACGCCAGCCAGCACGCCGATCAGCAGGGCAGGGACCATCAAGAGCAGCGTGTCGGGAATCACATCCGTGAGCACGGCCGACACCGGTCTCGCTTCGCCGAACGATGTGCCGAACTCACCGCGCGCGAAGTTCGCCAGCATCATGGGATACTGCTGCCAGAGCGGAAGGTCGAGTGCGTAGCGCAGCCGCATCTCGGCCCGGGCGGCCGCAAAGTTCGAGTTCTCGTCGAGCGAGGTGGCGAACGGGTCACCCGGCGCCGCGTGGACCAGCACGAAGGCGAGCGACGTGACCACGAAGGCCACGATCGCCGTCTGGCGCGCACGCGCCGCCGCAAAGCGGAGCAACGTCAGGGTGTCGCGGTACGTCCGGCGCCCGGCCGGCGCGACGGACCCGTGACATCCCAACTGCGCACGGTGGCCCACCACGCGTCTGGCCGAAACTCGCCGGTCACGAGCCGGCGGCTCGCGGCGGCAGGGTCGAGCGATTCGTAGAGCCAGATCGCCGGCGCGTCGTCGATCGCTGTTTGGTACGCGACGCGAAAGTGTGCGCGTGCGTTCTTCAGGTCCATGGCCGTTAGCGCGTTCGCTACCGCGGCGTCGAACGTCGCGTTCTGCCATCCGCCGGCGTTGAACGGACTCCCCTTGGTGAACGCGCGCGAACCCCAGGTTTGCCGCGCGCCGCTCGGGCTCGGCGTGGCGGTCCATCCGAACACCATCGCGTCGAAGCTGTGGGTCATCAGTTGGTCGACGAACCCAGCCATGTCGGTGACATTCACCGTCACCGCCGCGCCGACCGCCGCGAACGACTGCTGAAGCAGTTCGGCGTACCGCACCCGCGATCGGCTCGAGGACGAGACGCTGAGCGTGAACGCGAGCGGTTGGCCAGCCTTCGAGCGCATGCCGCGCGGGCCGAGCTTCCAGCCAAGTACATCGAGCAGGCGACCGGATTCGGCGACGTCGAACGGGATCTGACGGAGCGTCGTGTCGGCCGACCACTGCAGCCTCGCGAACGGGCCAAGCCCAGGCCTGCCAAGCGTGTCATGCACATTGCGCACCAGCGCGGCACGATCGACGGCCATCGTCAGCGCGCGGCGCATGCTGGCGCTGCCGAAGAGGGGGTGCGGTGCGGTGCCATCCGCCGTCCAGAGGTTGAACTGGACGACGCCATAGTCGTAGCGGCGCAGCGGCAATAGCGTGATGTCGGGCAGTCGCGACGCCTCGGCGACGTCCTCAAGCTGCATACGCTCAATAAAGTCGGCGTCGCCGGCGAGCACGGCTCGGACCGCCGTGGGTGCCGAGCCCGCGATCGCGAACACGAGGCGGTCGATCTTCGGACGGCCGAGCAGGTAGTGGTCGAACGCCGCCATCTCGAACCGGCGTTTTTGCTCCCACGCGACAAAGGTGAACGGCCCGCTGCCAACGGGAGCCTTCGCGAATGCGGAACTTTTCAGCGAGTCGTGCGGGACGTTGCCCAGCAGGTGCTCGGGGAGCGGGAACAGGGTGTACGCCACCGCATGGAACTGTTCCGGGCTGCGCGCCTTGTACCAGACCGTGGCCGTGAGCGAATCGGCGACGGATACCGAGTCCACGGATCGCGCGAGCTCGACCCCTGCGCTCGAACCGGTCTTCGGATCGGTCAGGACCGTGAACGCGAATCGAACGTCTCGTGCGGTGAGGGCCTGTCCATCGTGCCATTTGGCCCGTGGATCGAGATGAAAGGTGATGGCCATTGAATCGCGCGCCCAGTCCCATCGCGCGGCGAGGTGCGGCACGTAGCCGGCATCGCCAACCGTGTTCTGGGACTGGCCGATCTCGGCGAGTTTGTCGAACAGGAGTTCGGCGTAGACCCGACTCTGGGTCTGGCTCGAGAGCTGCGGGAGCGCGATATCGCCGTCGGCGCCGGCGGAGATCACGACGGTCTTGTCGCCGACATCGCCGCACGCCAACGAGGCGACTGCCGTGGTGGCGAGCACGAGACAGACGGACAGGCGCCCGATGAGTTTCATGCGCGCACGTTCCTGGCGGAGGTGTGCACACGTTAGCCGCATTACCGGCGCCACGTCCACTCCGGGTCGAGGTACTTCGCGAGCAATGGTCGCGCGGCTTCGGTCACCGCGTCGGCATTGAGCGCTTCGACCGGGCCGACCTCCGCCTCGAGCGCCGCGCGCAAGGCGTCGCGGACTTCGTGGCGAGTGACGGGCCGGCCGAGCGCGCCCTCGAGCGTTGCGCCTGGTTGCGGCGTCGCGATCGGCGCGGATGCCAACTCCGCGATCCGCACCTGACAATCGACGAGCAGGATCGATCCATGTTGGAGCAGGGCGCCCTGATCGCGAAGTTGCGCGCTGGCCACGAGTTTTCGCCCGTTCAGGGTCAGCTCGCCAGCCGACGGTTCGGCGAAGCAGGCATCGGCGCCAGGTCTGAGCGCGCGGCCGTGAGGTGCGACGGCGACGCCGACGCCGAGTCGTGACAGCGCCGACATCAGCAGCCGGTTGATCCGCGCAAATCCGTCGCGCACCGATTCGTTGGCAGGCGCTGGCGCGGTGACGCTGTACGTCACTTCACCTTCGTGCAAGAGTACCCGGCCGCCGGTTGGACGGCGGACGGCATCCACGCCCAGTGACTCGAGCCGTTCGGCAGAGAAGCGGGCCCGAACCGACTCATGGCGGCCGAACGACAGCGTCGGGCGGCGCCAGCCGTACACCCGAAGCGTGGCCTCGCTCGTGGCACGGGCACGGTCCATGAGCGCGGCGTCTACCGCCATCTGCATTGGCCCCGAATCGTGATCCGACTCGAGCCAGTGCCAGCGTAGTCCGTCCACCCCGTCGGCCCGCAGCGTCAGCGCGTGACGGCGAACCAGATCACGTAGAGCCAGCCCAGGAATCCCTGACCGATTGCCCAGAGAATCGAGTGGTGTTCGCTCCACGAAATCGCGATGGCCAGCGCGCTGCCGAAACTGATTCCGGCCTTCGCCGCGCCGCCTGCCGACATGATGGTAACCCGCCGAGAATCGTCCATGGCCGCAATCTATGCCGCATCGGCGTGCCCGCGACCATATTTCACTTTCCACTCGACACCCAGCCGACCATACCGTGACTGCGCTCTCCAATCCCGATACCTTCGTTTCGCGCCACATCGGCCCCACCGACGCCGACGTTCGTGAGATGCTGAAGACCCTCGATATGTCGTCGCTCGACGCGCTGATCGACGCGACCGTGCCCGAGAATATCCGGCTCCGGCGCTCGCTTGCGCTTCCGGCTTCGATGTCGGAACAAGAGGCGCTGGCCGAGTTCCGTGCGATGGTCGCGCCGAACGCGGTCTGGCGCAGCTTCATCGGACTCGGTTACTACCCGACGCACACGCCGGCCGTGATCCAGCGGAACATTCTCGAGAATCCCGGCTGGTACACCGCGTACACGCCGTATCAGGCCGAGATCGCTCAGGGACGGCTCGAGGCGCTGCTCAACTACCAGACCGTCGTCACGGACCTCACGGGGCTCCCGATGGCGAGCGCGTCACTGCTCGACGAAGCCACGGCGGCAGCCGAAGCGCTGCAACTGGTCCACGCCATCGGCTCCGGACGCGACACTTTTCTTGTGGCCGACGACTGCCACCCGCAGACGATCGACGTGGTCAAGGCGCGCGGTGCGGCGCGTGGCATCACCGTTCGCGTCGTTCCGGTGGGCGCGCTGCCGCTTGATGAAACCGTCTGCGGCGTGCTCGTCCAGTATCCAAACACCTTCGGTTCGGTCGAGGACCATCGGACGCTCGCCGATCGCGTCCACGCCGCGGGTGCACTGCTGGTGGTGGCCAGCGACCTGCTCGCGCTCACGCTCCTGGCGCCGCCGGGCGAGTGGGGCGCAGACGTTGTGATTGGCAGTGCACAGCGTTTCGGTGTACCCATGGGGTACGGCGGGCCGCATGCCGCATTCTTCGCGACGAAGGACGAGCACAAGCGCCACATGCCGGGCCGGATCATCGGTGTGTCCAAAGATGCCAACGGCAAGATGGCGCTCCGCATGGCGCTCGGGACGCGCGAGCAACACATCCGTCGCGAGAAGGCCACGAGCAACATCTGCACGGCGCAGGTCCTGCTCGCCGTCATGAGCGGCATGTACGCGGTCTGGCATGGTCCGGACGGACTCGCGCGCATCGCGCGTCGCGTCCATCACCTCGCGGAGACCTTCGCGCAGGGTGCGCGCGATCAGGGGCACACGGTCCTGCACGACGAGTTCTTCGACACCGTGCACGTGCGTCCCGCGACATCGCGCTCCATCGCGGCTATTCGTGCGGATGCCGATGCGCAGGAAATGAACCTTCGGTATCTCGCGGATGGCACGCTGAGCGTTGCGTTCGGCGAGCCACACACCGCGGCCGACGTCACCGACCTTCTGGCGGCGCTCGGTGGCACGGCCGTTGCCTCGACGGAAGGGATCGCCGAGAAGGTCGACACGCGGTTCGACGAGCGGTTCGCCCGGACGAGCCCGTTTCTCACGCATCCGGTGTTCAATACGCATCACTCAGAAACCGAGTTCCAGCGGTACGTCCGCCGGCTCGAATCGAAGGACCTTTCGTTGGTGCACTCGATGATTGCGCTCGGTTCGTGCACGATGAAGCTCAACGCCGCCGCCGAGATGTTCCCGGTGACCTGGCCAGAAGTCGGCGCGCTCCATCCGTTCGCGCCGGTCGCGCAGGCGAGCGGCTACACCGCCATGTTTGCGCGGCTGGAGCAAGCGCTCGCGGAAATCACCGGGTTTCATGCGGTGTCGCTGCAGCCGAACGCCGGATCACAGGGTGAATACGCCGGCTTGTTGGTGATTCGCGCGTATCACCAGTCGCGCAACGAAGGCCACCGCAACATCTGCCTCATTCCCCAGTCGGCGCACGGCACGAACCCAGCGAGCGCGGTCATGGTGGGGATGGAAGTCGTCGTCGTGAAGACCGACGCGAGCGGCAACATTGACGTGGCCGACCTGAAGGCGAAGGCGACGCAGCATGCGGCGAACCTCGCCGCACTGATGGTCACGTATCCGTCGACGCACGGCGTATTCGAGGAAGCGATCACCGAGATCACAGCCGAGGTGCACAAGCACGGCGGCCAAGTGTACCTCGATGGTGCGAACATGAACGCGATGGTTGGGCTCTGCCGGCCGGGCGATATCGGCGGCGACGTCTGCCACCTCAACCTGCACAAAACGTTTTGCATTCCGCACGGTGGTGGTGGCCCGGGCGTGGGGCCGATCGGCGTGGCGAAGCATCTTGCGCCGTTCCTTCCCGGACACGCGGTGATCGCGACAGGCGGCGAACAGGCGATCGGTGCGGTGAGCGCCGCCCCGTGGGGCAGCGCGAGCATCCTGCCGATTTCCCTGATGTACATCATGATGATGGGCGGCGATGGGCTCACGCTCGCCACCAAGTACGCGATCCTGAACGCGAATTACATCGCGAAACGTCTCGAGCCGCACTACCCGGTGCTCTACAAGGGCGCCAACGGGACGATCGCCCACGAATGCATCGTGGATCCGCGCGGGCTCAAACAGTCGTCTGGCGTCGAGGTGGAGGACATCGCGAAGCGCCTGATGGATTACGGGTTTCACGCGCCGACGGTCTCGTTCCCGGTGGCTGGCACGTTGATGATCGAGCCGACGGAGAGTGAGTCGAAGGACGAGATGGATCGGTTTGTCGAGGCGCTGATTGCGATTCGTGAGGAAGCGCGCGCCATCGAGACTGGCCTGATGCCGCGCGACGACAATGCACTCAAGCATGCGCCGCATACGCTGGAGCAGATCGTCAGCGACTCGTGGTCCCACGCCTACTCACGCGAAATGGCGGCCTTCCCGCTCGCGTGGGTGCGGGGGCGCAAGTTCTGGCCAGCGGTGGGGCGAGTGGACAACGCGTTTGGGGACCGCAACCTCGTATGCGCCTGTCCGCCCATGGAGATGTACGCGAACGCGTAAATCGCAAACGGGTTGATGGCCGCTGCGCTCAGGCGGTAGACGGCCGGACCTGCGCCGTCACCGTGGGTGGTGCTACTTCCCGTCCAGGTGCGCGCTGTAGGCCTTGTCGTCCATCAGCGCGTCGACGTCCGCCTGGTTCGCGACCTTGAGCTTGATCATCCAGCCCTCGCCATACGCGTCCGCGTTCACCGCGGCTGGCTCGGCGTCGAGCTTGGAGTTCACCTCGACCACTTCCCCAGCGACCGGGCAGTAGAGGTCGCTCACGGCCTTCACCGCTTCGACCGTGCCAAAGGCGTCGTGCGCGGCAAACTTCGCGCCCGGCTTCGGCATGTCGAGAAAGACGATGTCACCGAGTTCGCCCTGCGCGTAGTCGGTGATGCCGACGAAATAGACGCCGGCGGTGTCGGTGGGCTTCAGGTATTCATGGTCCGCCGTATAGCGGAGCCCGGAGATGACGTTTGACATGGGCGAATGCTACGACCCGCGCGTGCCGTTCTCAAGGATGCGGCGGGGCACTATTGGCGACGCGGTCCTGAAGTAGCTGCCACACCTCGTCCGCCCGCCGGACCAGTGACTCGAGCGAACCGTCGTTATCGATCACGAAATCGGCGCGGGTGCGTTTGGAGCCGGCATCGTCCTGCGCGGCCATCCTCGCGCGCGCCTCGGCGTCGGAGATGCCGCGGCTGTGAACAAGGCGGTCGAGCCGCACGCTTTCCGGCGCGTCCACGAGTACGATGAAATCGAATGCACCGCGGAGGCCTGCCTCGAACAGCAGCGGAATGTCGGAGACGACGATCTGACGGCCCGACGCACGCGCGGCGGCCGTGGCCTCGGCGCGTCGCCGGGCAACTTCTGGATGGATGATGGCCTCGAGATCGCGCCGGGCCTGTGCGTCGGTGAACACCATCTGCCCGAGCGCGTGGCGGTCCAGCGTCCCATCAGCGGCGGCGACACGGCTGCCGAACCGCGCGATCACCGCGGCGAGCACGGCCGTCCCCTCTGCGACGGCCTCACGCGCATAACGGTCGGCGTCGAGCACCGTCGCGCCGAGCGCAGCAAAGCGTGCGGCGACCGTGCTCTTGCCACTCGCGATGTTGCCGGTGAGTCCGATGTTGAGCATGCGAGTTTGGCCTGTGGCCGTTAGAGCAGTTTGCCCTGCGCCTCGTTGGGCGGCGCGATCTTGTGGCACGACCGGCAGCGCGCCTCGTACGAATCGGCGGCGCCGACCATCACGACGGGTGAGTCGTACGTGGCAGGCTTGCCGTCGATGAGGCGCTGATTGCGCGTTGCGGGCGCGCCGCAGAGCACACAGATCGCGTGCAGCTTGTCGACCAGCTCGGCGGCGCACATGAGGAATGGCATCGCACCGAACGGCTCGCCTCGGAAGTCGGTGTCGGTGCCAGCCACGATCACCCGGCGGCCGTGCGCGGCCAGTTCGTTCACCACGGCGACGATACCGTTGTCGAGAAACTGCGCCTCATCGATCGCGATCACCTGGGCGAGCGGATCGAGTCGCCTCGTGATCTGTTCCGACGAGTCCACCGGAGTCGCCTCGATCGCACGGCCGTCGTGCGAACCCACCGTGTACACGCCACCGTAGCGGTCGTCGAGATGCGACTTGAACACCTGCACCGTCTTGCGGCCAATGAGCGCGCGGCGCACACGCCGGATGAGTTCCTCGCTCTTCCCGCTGAACATTACGCCGGCGATCACCTCGATCCAGCCGCCGTTGGGCTGGAAGATCCCAGCCGTCATCGGTCGTCGCGGCCCCGCGGGGGTCGCGGCGGACGCGCGCCACCGCCGGTACCGCCGGCGCTACGCGGTGGACCACCAAACCCGCGGCTCGGCGCACTGCTGCGTCCACGCGGCGGGCCTCCGCGGTCACGATCGCCAAACGACGGACGCGCGCCACGATCGTCCGGTCGCTTGCCGCGAGGCGGGCCATCGAACGAACGACTTTCCCGCGGCGCGCGATCACGCGGACTGTCTGACCGCGTGTCGGCTCGTGCGACGGGAGCCGCAGCACGCACCGCGTCGGCGGTCTTCTTGGCCAACACCTGTGTCGCGGCCTGAGCCCGTTCGTACAGGAGGAGCGCTGCGCCCGCGAGTACGAGTGGGTCGAACTCGGTCAGCAGCGGTTCGAGGGCGAGCATTTCGCGCGCCGGCAGTCCGGCGCGGATCACCCGGCGAATCATCTCGCGTTGCCGGTCTTCGGCAGCTGCGGCTTCACCGAGGGCTGAGGCGGGACTGAATGTGGTGAGTACGGCGGACGGCGCCGCGGCGGCAAGCGCCGTGCGCTCCCGCGACGTGACCAGCGCTACCGTCCTGGCCGGCGGCTTGGCGAGCATCGTGGCCAGCACGCTGGCCTTTGGAGGGCCGACCAACACCACGAGTGCTGCGCCGCCCGTCGCGCCGTCGGTTGCGACCCGTACGAGTTTCGAGCCCGCCCCGTACCCAAGCGTGGCGAGGGCGGCGCGCGCGGCCGCTTCACGACGTTCGTCGGCCGGCACGATGGCCACCGATGGCGCGTCGATCGCCTCAAGTACGTCGCCGAGCGCCGATGCCGGTGCACCGGCCGAAACCGTGCGCACTTCAATCGCGATCGCGGCAACTGCCACCAACTGGTCGACTGGCGCGGCGGTCACACGGCGCGCGCCGTGCATATGGTGCTCCATCATGCGCTCAACGAACGGTGTCGCCGTCGCCGCGGTCAGGTGCGTGGTGGCGCCCTTCGGGACCTCGGCGAGCAACTGTTCGAGCGCGGCTTCTTCGGCCTCGAGTTCGTCGGCCGCGCCAAGCAGCACCGCAGCTACGTGGCCAAGCGAAAGCGCGCTTGCCTTGATTAGGGCACTCACCACGGCCGTCGTGCCGATCACCACCTGCGGGGTCGCGGCGGCCAGCCGCTTGGCACGCTTCGGCGACGCTAGTGGGCTCACACGCACCTGCTGTGCGACCTCGAGTGCGGTGACCTCGCGGAGGAGCTCCGCTGCATCGCTCGCCGTCGGAACCAGCACCAACACCTGCACGGCGTCGAGGTTGCGATCGACGCGGGCGACGAGCGGGGCGATGCGAACCGCCACTTCAGGCCACGCGGGGGGAATCAGGTGCGCCACGTGTGTGCTGCGTGCGCTCGCCGATGTGTTCTCAGCGCGCTCGGACTCGGACACTACAACCTCCGCTGGATTTGGCGCGGAGCGTGCCCCGCACATACATATCGTGACTCGCAGCAATCTAGCGCCCCCGTCATGACGCCGCCTGATACATCCTTCACGCCATCGGCCAATATTGCGCAGCTGAAGGAGTCCGCGACGATCGCCGTGTCGCAGCGGGCCAAGGCGTTGCGCGCCGCCGGGCGCCAGATCATCGACCTAGGCGCTGGCGAGCCCGACTTCGACACACCGCGCGTCATCCGGCAGGCCGCGCAACAGGCTATCGACAACGGTGCGACCCGGTACACGGCGACCGAAGGCATCCTGCCGCTGAGGACCGCGATCGCAGCCCACGCCACGGCGAGGCGACAGCGCATCATCGCGGCGGATACCATCACGCCCGCCGAAGTGGTCGTGTCGACCGGATCGAAGCAATCGCTCTACAACGCCTGTTTTTCGCTCTTCGGCCCGGCCGACGAAGTCCTTATTCCCACACCGAGCTGGACCAGTTACTACGAGATGGTCGCGCTGGCCCGTGCCACGGCAGTGCCGGTGCATGGCTGCCCATCGCGTGGGTTCAAGGTCACGCCGGCAGAGCTGGCCGCTCACGTCTCGGCGCGAACGCGCGGGTTGATCCTCAACTCTCCGGTCAACCCGACCGGTTCCGTCTATTCGCGCGAGGAATTCCGCGACTTGCTCGCGTGTGCTCGCGAGCACAACCTCTGGGTGATCAGCGACGAGATCTACCGTCGCATCAGCTACGGCGCCGAGGCGGTGTCAAGTTTGGACGTCGCGGAGTCGCGTGATCGGCTGGTCGTCGTGGACGGCGTCGCGAAAGCCTACGCCATGACCGGCTGGCGCATTGGCTGGACGATTTCGACGGCGCCACTCGCAAAGGCGATGACGGCACTGCAGTCGCACACGACGTTCAGCCCGGCGTCCGTGTCGCAGTCGGCCGCGCTCGCCGCGCTGACCGGCGGGCCGGCTATCGACGCCACGGTGACGGCGATGGTCGCCGAATTTCACACGCGTCGCGATGCCGCGATGGCGCTGCTGGCGACCGAGCCGAAGATTCGTGTCAATCCGCCGGACGGTGCGTTCTACCTGTTTATCGAGGCGCCCGGCGCCGGACGCATTCCCGACGCCGGTTCGGTGTTCGCGAAACGTCTGCTTGAAGAATGTGACGTCGCGGTTGTCCCGGGCGCGGCCTTTTTTACGCCGGACTGGATTCGCATCTCGTACGCAGCCGAACTCACGCAGGTCGAGTTGGCCGTTCGGCGCATCATCGACGCGTATCGGAGCGCTTGAGCTGTACGCCAGCGTCCGGCTGGCGGCGCCCCTATTCCTCGAAGTTGGCGAGCGGTATCATCGTGTCGGGGTCTGGATGCTGAACGTCTCACCCTTTCCAATCGAGCCATGATCACGACCATCGTTCTCATCCGCGCCGACCCGAAACTCATTCCGAAATGCGCCAAGCACCTGGCGGGAATCGACAGTGTGACCGACGTCTACTCGGTGTCAGGCGACTGGGATCTCGTGGTCATCCTCAAGGTGGCCAACTACGAGGACATCGCGCAGATCGTGACGGAGCGATTCCCTGAAGTGCCCGGTCTCGTGCGAACCACGACGCTGACGGCGTTTCGCGCGTACTCGAAGGCCGACGAAGAACAGGCCTGGGATATCGGGGCCGGCTAGGGAACGGCCGATGAGCGCAACGGATGACGGGCGCGGCGGTGGAGTCCCCATTCGCGATGCTCGCCGAATCCTTGCCGCGCACGGCGGCAGCCCAGCCGCGCCCGGCGGCGAATCGCTGGAGCGACAGGCCCGCCCATCATCGGTGCCACGCCTCGACGGTGCGCCATTGCTCGAGGGCCACCAGATCGAAGCGCGTGACCTGATGGGCGCGCCGGTGGCCGCGTTTGGCGCCTTCTTGGATGGCATCCAGCGTTCGGTGGTGATCGGATATCTCGACATCACCATTCCCGTGGTCCACGGCACGACGGCTGCGGCCATTCGCGAGCGCGACGACCGCACACTGCACACCTGGAGTGACGGGCCGATCGTCGAGCGGTCGCTCTTTCTTCCGGCAGCATTGGCCGGCACGTCGACGATGTCGGCACTGGCCGCGTCGGGAATACCTGTGCACGACACGCTGCCGGCCGCTGATCCAGTCGCACTGCGGCATCCCGCGGAGCTGCTCGGGTTGGCGAGGCAGGCGGTGCAGGCGCGGCGCGAGCAGGCCGAGGAGCGGCTGGCCGGCGCTTGGTGTGCGTCGGCGCGTACGCCACTCTATGTCGACGGTGGCATTGGCGGATTCGCCGCCGCCTCACGCAGCCCCCTCGCGGTCGGTGTCGTGAAGTCGCACCATACGCTCTACGTCGATGCCGACGCCGTGGCGACGGTCGCCTCGCTCAGGCCAGGGCAGCGCACGTCGGCATTTGTTGTCGCGACGCGGCGGCGCACACGAGTGGCCAGCTGGTACCTGCGCCTCCGCGACACCGGCGCGCCGCTGGGTGGATTGGTGAGGGTGGAAGTTGCCGAAGCGGGTTTCGACTCCGCTCGCGCTGACCAGATTTCGGGTTGGGTGCTCGCTGAGCGGGAGCCTGTGGCCCTACCCGATTCCCGCTGGGACGTCATGGCGTACGGTATCCGCGACTGCGAGGAATACCTGCGGGCCGTGGCTGGATAGCTCCGGGAGGGTAGCTTTCCCGCATGGGTGAAATTCTCGGCCGGGTCGTTGCCACTGAGCGGCGCCCAAATACGCCGCATCAGTTCAACTTCTGGACGGCGCTCGACGCCCAGGTCGGCATTGGCACGATCGTGCGCGTCGATGGGAAGATCCCGGTCGCCGGGCGCCTGCCCAAGGTGTACGGTGTCGTCGTCGAGGGGCTGAGCTACTCCGATCTCGAAACGCCATTGCACGACGTGCTCGGTGCCGACGGCGAGCCGGGGCGGGCCGATGACGCGCCAACGCGCCGCACAGAAATCCGGCTCTACACGGCCGCGGTGCTCCGGCACATCCCGGACGATCCGCTCCAGCCCGTGCCGCTCGGCGCGGTGTATCTGGCATCGGAAGCCGACGTGCAGGTGGCGCTCCGAATGGACGCGTACCTGAAGCCCGGCGCGAGTACGGGAATCCCGATCGGGCTCTATCGCGCGGGCGCGACGTCTTCGCCGATTTATCTCGACGCCGATTTTCTCCTCGGGCCTGAGGCGGCGCACCTCAACATCACTGGCGTGTCGGGTCTTGCGACCAAGACCAGTGCGGTCGAGTGGCTGCTGAGTTCGATCTTCGCCCATTTCCCCGCGCAGAAGGGAAGTGTCGCGGCGCTCTGCTTCAACGTGAAGGGCCCCGATCTCTGCTTCCTCGACCAGCCAGCGACGCGGCTCGATGCGTCGGATCTCGAACTGTACGCGAAACTCGGCGTACCCGCCGAGCCGTTCAAGCATGTCGAGTACTTCGCGCCGTACACAGCGCGGGGGTATGCGCTGAACACGTTGCGGTCGAACGAGTCGCTGTCGCACAACGTGCGCCCGCTCACTTGGGGGCTGCGCGAAGTGTTGCAGTACGCGGAGGTCCTGCTCAATAAGGACGACGTGGATGCGAAGGCCGATGCGCTGATCGATTTTATCCGCGAGCGCGTCGTTGACCAGGATTTTCACGATGACCGCCTCGCGACGTCACACCGCGTGCAGTCATTCACGGACCTGGAACGCTGGTTCCGCGATGTGCTGCGCGCGATGGAAGAGAAGAACCAGGAAGTGTGGCGCACGCACCATGTGGCCACGATCCGCAAGGTCCGCAACCGACTGACGAACATCTCGACGCGCTGCCGTGGACTCGTGACCGACGATGGCACGGTGAGCGACCTGCCGTGGGGCGTATTTCAGGATCGCGGCGTGTATGTCGTGGACGTCGCGAACCTCGAAGAGGACGCGCAGGACCTGATTTTCGCGCGCGTGGTCACCCAGCTGCGCGAGCGGCTCGAGAAGCGCACACTCGGCGTCGACCATGTCGTGGTGTTCGTGGACGAACTGAACAAATACGCACCAGCCGACGGGCCCGACACCTATGTGCGCAAGATGCTGCTCGATGTCGCCGAGCGTGGGCGTTACCTCGGCCTCGTGCTCTTCGCGGCGCAACAGTTTCGTTCGCAGGTGCACCGTCGCGTCGTAGGCAACTCAGGCACGGCGCTCTTCGGGCGTATGGATTCGGATGAGTTGGCGACCCCAGGATATGCCACGCTCCCACCGACCACGCGGACGAAACTGTCGACGCTCGATAAGGGTGAACTGATGGTGCGGCATCCGCACTTCACGCAGCCGGTGTTCGTCCGCTTCCCGCGGCCGGCGGTGCTGTCGGGGCGAGAAGGCGTTGAGCGCTACCCGCAGGCCGACGAGCCGACGCTCGAAGGCGCCGTCGTGCGCGCGCTGCGGCCGCTCGACCGATCGATCACACTCGACTGGGTGAAGGAGACGATTGCGCTGGCGGATGAAGACGAGGTATTGCGTGCCAGGAACCGCACGTTGCAGGTGCGGCCGGATGACGTCCAAGCGTATTTCCGGAGCCAGTTGAAGCGCCGCGTGGCGACGGAGTCCGTTGGTGCGCGAACGCGACCGGCGATTCGCACCAGTCCCGGCGACGACCCCTACGCCTTCTAGGGCGTCTACCCCGCCATGCGGCTCGTCCACCTCTCCGATCTGCATCTGGGTTTCCGCCAGTTTCAGCGGAGCACGCCGGGGGGAATCAACCAGCGC
Source organism: Gemmatimonadota bacterium (assembly GCA_014192065.1). Taxonomy (GTDB): domain Bacteria; phylum Gemmatimonadota; class Gemmatimonadetes; order Gemmatimonadales; family Gemmatimonadaceae; genus Fen-1231. The sequence goes on from BJHH01000001.1 coordinate 319,193, forward strand.
GAAGCCGACGTCGCGAAGTCGTTTACGAACGCGCTAGACAAAATCATCACGTTGCGCCCCGATGTTGTGCTGATCGCAGGCGACGTGTTTCACACCGTGCGTCCGACGAACCCGGCCATCTTGCACGCCTTCACACAGTTCTCGCGGCTGATGCGCGAACTGCCTGAGGCGAAGGTCGTGATCGCCGCCGGCAACCACGACCTGCCGCGGTCGAGCGAAACGACCTGCATCCTCAAGCTGTTCGAGCCGCTCGGCATCAGCGTGGCCGACACTACCGTGCGGTCGCTGCAGTTCGGCGATCGGGGCCTGACGGTACACGCGATCCCGGACCTGCTCGCGCAGGGAACGGTGATCGAGCCCGACCCGGCATCGAAGTACAACGTCCTGGTGGCGCACGGCGAGGTGGAGGGTACCGGACCGGTACCGTACATGGGCTCTGTCGAGGACGCGCCGTATCAGATCCCGAAGGCGCTCGTCGAGTCATCCGCGTGGAATTACGTGGCGCTTGGCCATTACCACGTCTACCAGCGGGTGGGGCCGAATGCGTACTACTCCGGCGCCACCGACTACGCGAGCTCGAACGTCTGGGGTGAACTCGCGGACCAGCGATCGCAGAAGCTGCCGGGCAAGGGGCTGATCGAGCGCGACCTCGACACCGGAAAGCAGACCTTTCATCCACTGCCGGTAGTGCGGGAGTTCATCGACCTGCCGCCGGTCGAAGGGCGCGGGCTCTCGGCTGCCGACCTCGACGCGGTCGTCGCCGCGGCGGTGCAGCGGATCCCGGGCGGTATCGACGGCAAGGTGGTTCGACTCGTGGCGCGCGACGTCCCGCGTCATGTGGTCCGCGAACTCGACCACAAGGCGCTGCGCGACCTGCAGCGGCGCGCGCTGCACTTTCACCTCGATACGCGTCGCCCGGAAGTCATTCGCTCTGAGCGCAGCGGCGCGCCGGGCCGACGTCCGTCGCTGGCCGACACGCTGCGAGAGAGCCTGCGCAGTCGCGTGCTCACGGCGGACATCGACCGCGAGCGGCTGATCGAACTCGGGATGCAGTACCTCGCCGACGCGGAATCGGCCAGCGCGTTGCAGGGGGCGAGCGCACCGATGGACGACTCGTGAAGATCCACCGCCTGAAGCTGCTGAACTTTCGGCAACACGCCGATTCCGATTTGTTGTTCGAAGGCGGGCTGACCGGCATTATCGGACCGAACGGTGTCGGCAAGTCGACGCTGCTCGAGGCGATCGCTTGGGCGCTCTACGGCGGCGACACTGCGCGCGGCGGCAAGGACTCGATTCGCTTCTCGCGCGCGCCCGCCCGGGCACAGGTGCGCGTCGAGCTCGAGTTCGAACTCGGCGGTCACCGCTACCGTGTCGTGCGCGGGCTCACCGTGGCGGAGCTCTATCTCGACGGCGCCGAGCAGCCGATCGCGAACTCGGCGACGTCGGTAGGGGAGCTACTCCAGCGTCGCATCGGCATGACCCGCTCCGAGTTCTTCAACACCTACTTCACCGGCCAGAAGGAACTGGCGGTGATGGCGTCGCTGAGCGCCACGGAGCGCGCGCAGTTCCTCTCTCGCGTGCTGGGATATGAGCGGTTGCGCGTGGCGCAAGAACTGGCCGACCAACGCCGCCGCGACCTGCGCAATGAGATCGCCGGCATGCGGAGTGGCATGCCCGATACCGACGCGCTCGCCGCGCAGGAAGCCGAGGCGCAGGGTGCAGTGGGTGGCGCCAGGTCGCGTCTGGCTGACGCCGAAATCGAGCGCTCGCGCGTGCAGGCGCAGCTCGACGCACTGGCGCCGAAATGGGCGGAGGCGCAGCGCCAGCGTGACGAGTTGCAGCTTCTCGAGGCCGACATCCGCGTGATCGAGATCGAGTTGTCCGCGCAACGCCGCAACACGGAACGCCTCGCGGTCGAGCTGCAGGCTGTTGACGAAGCCCGTGCGGCGCTGGCACCGGTGTCCGCCCAGCTCGTGCCGTTCGACGAACTGGGGAAAGAGTTGGCGCAGCTGCGCGACCTCGCAGCCCAGGACGGGCGCCGGCAGGCGCTGCTCGGGCAGGACCAGTCGATGGGGGCCGAGCTTGCGGCGATGCGGACGGAACGCGAGGCCATCGTCGGAGCGCCGGCGCTCGAGGAACAGGTCACGCTCGACCTCGAAGCGCGGCGCCGGCAACTGGAGTCCGCGCAGGGGAATCTTGAGTTGCGCCGTACCGAATGGGTGCGCGACCGTCAGGAAGCGGAAACCCGCCGCAATGCGCTTCGCGCTCAGTACGCCGAACTGCGCGACCAGCGTGACCGGCTGGTCGCACGTGGCGAGCAGGGTGTCTGCCCGACCTGCCAGCGCCCGTTGCTCGACCACTACCGTCAGGTGCTCGACGTCCTCGACAATCAGATCGAGGCGATCAGCGCAGACGGGATGTACTTCAAGTCGCGGCTCGAACAGCTCGAGACGATGCCGGACCATGTGGCCGAGCTTGATGACGATCGGCGCCGGTTGCAGACAGACGTCGGGGCGCTCGAGCGCCGGCTGGCGCGCACGCAGATGAGCGTGCATCAGCTGGAGCACCTGGCGCGCGATGTTGCGGCCAAAGAGATGCGGCACGAAGCGCTCGCGAGGGATATTGCCGGAATCCCGGCCGGCTACGATCCAGATCGGCACCGGTCAGTCGAATCGGAGTTCGAGCGACTCGTCGCGCTCAACACGCAGGCGAATCGGCTCACGACCCAGGTGGAGCGCGAGCCGGTGCTGCGGCGCGAACAGGACCAAGTGGCGCGCAGCGAGGCCACACTCGCCGGCCGACGTGACGACCTCCTGTCGAGACGCACCGCGCTGGCACTGTCGGAGGAAGAGTTCGGCCTACTCCGCCACCAGCACGCATCGGTGGCGACACAGCTTCAGGCCGCGGTGGGGGCGACCGTGACCGCGACGAACGAACTCGCGATGGCGCAGGCAGCGCTCGAGCGCGCGCTGGTGTCGCGCCGCGACCTTGATCGGGCCGCCGAACGCGTGGCTGTGCTCGAGCGAGACCGCCAGCTGCACGACGAACTGCACCGTGCCTATTCCGATCTACGCACGGACCTGAACTTTGCGATGCGCCCTGAACTCTCGGAGCTCGCCAGTGCGTTCCTCACCGAGCTGACCGACGCGCGCTATACGGAACTGGAACTCGACGACAAATACCGGATCGTCGTGCTCGAGGAAGGCGTGCCGAAGCCGGTGATCTCCGGGGGCGAAGAAGATCTCGCGAACCTTGTGCTCCGTCTGGCGATCTCGCAGATGATCGCCGAGCGCGCCGGCCAGGCGTTCTCGCTCCTCGTGCTCGACGAAGTGTTCGGTTCACTCGACGATGTTCGCCGCCAGAACGTGATCGCGCTGTTACGCGGGCTCCAGGACCGCTTCGAACAGGTCATCCTCATCACGCATATCGACGATGTACGCGACGGCCTCGACCAGGTGATGGAAGTCCGCGTGGACGAGCGCACGGGCGCGTCGGTGGTGCAGTACGGTGGAGTGGCGGGTCGCGAGTTGGCTGCCGCCGTGGCGGCGGGTCATCCCGGCGTGATTCGCGCCGCACAACCGTCCGAGTGATGGCCCCGCACCCGCACCACGATCGGCCCGCGCTCTCCGGGCCGGCGCCGATTACCAGCGCCGACATCGCTGAACTCAATACGTTGTTCAGCGACGCCTTCACCGAGCGCTACCGTCGTGACGGACTCGTCGGCGTGCGCGTGCCGCCGCTCAATCCCGCGATCTGGCGATATGCGATCGATGGCGCCGGTTCCGGCGCGATGCTCTGGCGCGATGAGGTGGGCGCGATCGCCGCGTTCAACATTGCGCACGCGTCGGGTGCCGAGGGGTGGATGGGGCCGCTGGCGGTGCGGCAAGACCGGCAAGGAGCCGGACAGGGCAAGGCGATCGTGCAGGCCGGTGTCGCCCACCTTCGCGGCCGAGGGTGCCGAACGATCGGTCTCGAAACCATGCCGCGTACCGTGGATAACATCGGATTCTACGCCGGGATCGGATTCGTGCCCGGCTTCCTGACCGTCACGATCACGCTAGAGTCGTCGGCGGCATCACGCGTGCAGGGGCTCCTGTCCGAGGTCGGTTCCGCATCGCGCGAGACGGCGATCGCGGAGTGTGCGGCGCTTGCTGGGCAGCTCAGCCCAGGCGCCGACTATTCACGCGAGATTCGGCTCACGCACGAACTCGGGCTCGGCGACACGCTCCTCGTGCGGCAGCGCGACCAGCTCGTCGGGTTTGTGGTCTGTCATGCGGCGCCGCTCGTCGAAGGGCGCACCCGCGACGAGCTGCGCGTGCTCAAACTCGTCGCCGATCATCACGCGGTGTTCGTGTCGATGTTGCCGATGCTGACGGCGCTCGCGCGCCGTTCAGCGACGATGCGCGTGGCGCTCCGCATGCAGGGTGAGCACCGCGAGGCGTTCCGGGATACCGTCGCGGCCGGAGGCCGGGTCCGCTGGACAGACCTCCGCATGACGCTTCACGGCTATCCGCAGCTGGTGCCGGCGGGCGGCGTCTTGCTGTCGAACTGGGAGATCTGACTAGCGCTTGTTGCGGCCAGTGCCCGGCGAGGCGGCTGCCGGTCGAGTCGCGATGCGCCAGATGAGCAGGAAGACGCCCGCGGTGAGCAGCAGGTGAATCCACCCCGGGGCCTCGAACCAGGTGCCCACACCCCACACGATCAGCATTACCACCGACAAGATGATCACGGGATCCATAGCGCGGGCTCCGGGAATGGCGCCGATCGAACCAGCGCCTCGTCAGCCAAACAATCTATCGCCATGCGCCGTGACAACGCAGTACGTAGCGCGCCGTCCGTAGGTGCGGTCGGTCTGGACGACTCCCGCGCCGATTCCTATCATTAAGGAAGGAGTCAGGGGATCTACTTTTTGAGCCGATAAGTCCTTCGGGTGGGTGCAATATCTCTGTTGACGTCATGCCCGCACGGCGGGAAGGCGGAAGGCAGGGTGAGGACCTCAAACATTCGACAGGGCTTCAAAAACCTCTCCTCACTCCGTTGTGTCCGGAAGCTCCGGCCGTCGCCTTTGGCTCGGCCGGAGCTTCCGTCTCTCCAACCATTCTGTCGCATGCCGACCGTCACGATTACCCGTCTTGCGCGCTTCAGCGCCGCGCACCGCCTGCACAATCCTGCGTTCTCCGACGACGAAAATCGCCGGATCTTCGGCAAGTGCAACAGTCCAAATTTTCACGGCCACAACTACACGATCGAGGTGACCATCGCGGGCGAGCCCGATGCGGGCACCGGATACGTGATGGACTTTGCTGAGCTCGACCGGATCGTCGATGCGGACTGCATCGATCAACTCGATCACAAGAATCTCGATCTCGACGTGCCCTGGCTGAGCGGGATCCGGTCGACGGCGGAGAACGTCGTGGTCGCCTGCTGGGCTCGGCTCGAGCCGGCACTCATCTCCCAGCGGACCAGGCTCTCACATCTCCGGCTCTGGGAGACCGAGAACAACTATGTCGACTACGATGGGAGCTGAACAATCGGACGCCAGGTCGCTCGCCGAAATGCGTGAGTTCGGCGAAGAGCCGTCGCGCATCGGCGACGTGCGCGGCACAGAGCTTCAGAATCTGGTGAAGCGCCAGATCGAGTTGCTCGGCGAGGATCCTCAGCGCGATGGCCTGCAGAGGACACCGCTGCGCGTATCGCGGGCGATGGCCTGGTTGACTCGCGGCTACGACCTGAGCGTGGCCGAGGCGGTCGGCGAGGCCGTGTTCGAGGAGCGGCACGAGAGCATGGTCATGGTGCGGGACATCGAGTTCTATTCGCTGTGCGAGCATCACATGCTGCCATTTTTCGGCAAGGCACACGTTGCCTACATCCCCAACGGCAAGATTCTGGGGCTCTCGAAGCTGCCGCGCATTGTGGACCTCTTCGCTCGCCGCCTTCAGGTGCAGGAGCGCCTCACCGAACAGGTGGCGGATGCGATTCAGGACGTGCTCGCGCCGATCGGTGTCGGCGTCGTGATCGAGGCGCAGCATCTGTGCATGATGATGCGTGGTGTCCAGAAGCAGCGTTCGCTGACGGTCACGTCGTCGCTCAAGGGGGCGTTCCGCGACGACGAACGCACGCGCGACGAGTTCCTGCGCCTCGCCTATGCGTCGTCAGGATCGCCGTGACCATGGGCTCGCCGCCGTATGACGGTGCGTTCGCCGGTCGTCGCGCGCTGGTGACCGGTGCGTCGCGGGGCATTGGGGCCGCACTCGTGCGCGCCCTCGCCGCGGCCGGTGCGTCGGTGGCGGGCGTCGCGCGATCGCCGGAGCCGCTCGCCGAGGTCATCGGACCGCTTGGTGCAGGGCACCTCGCCATCGCCGCGGACCTCGCCACCGACGCAGGAACTGACGCGGTGATTTCGGCGGTGCGCGCATGGGCCGGCGGCGCGCCGGACATCTTGGTGAACAACGTCGGGGTGTTCGCGCAGGCGCCTGCCGCTGAGCAGGATCCAGTGGGCTTCGCGTCCATGCTGCGGATCAACCTCGAGGCGCCGTTCCGGCTCACGCACGCATTCCTGCCCTCGATGTTGGCACGGAAGTCCGGTGACATTGTTCATGTTGGGTCGGTCGCAGATAAGAATGCCTTCCTCGGGAACTCGGCCTACAGCGCCAGTAAGTTCGGGTTGCGCGCAGTTCACGAGGTCCTGCGGGCCGAAACGCGCGGCAGCGGTGTCCGGGCGATTCTCGTTTCGCCGGGCGCGGTGGATACCGATATCTGGAGCCCGATCGAGTCGCAGCTCGGTAAGGGGCTTCCGGCGCGTGACGCTATGCTCGCGGCAGACGACATGGTACGCGCGATCTGTTTCGCGTTGTCGCAGCCGTCAACTGTGAACATCGACGAACTGCGCTTGACGCGCAGCTAGCACGGAACGCGACACGCGCCGTGCTGCTCGCACTGACCGACCACCTGCATTGCACCGGCGACCATGCGGCGTCGTGGCTCGTCGCGCGCGCCGATGCCGCCGTGCGCGGCTGGATGGTCGAGGGAGAGCTCGGCTGCCCGATGTGCGACGTGACACGCGGCATTCGCGGCGGGGTCCTGTCGTGGGACCCGGCGGTCGCGGCGCAGCCCGTGGCCCCGCTCCTGATGACTGGACCAGATGACGACTCGGTGATTCGCCTCGCGGCGTTGCTCGCGCTCGTGGAGGGATCTGCGCCGTACGTGCTCTGCGGCGACATGGGCCGGTACGCCGTGGCCCTCGGCGCCGTCGCCGACGCGCCGCTTGTGCTGCTCGATCCACCGGACGATTCGGCCGCAGGGCTCGCCACAATCATCCGCGGTGCACCCCGCATGCCGTTCGCTGATCGCTCGGTGCGGGGCATCGCGCTCGATGCGGTGCACGCGTCGGCTGAGCGTGTCGCCTATGCGGTGCGCGTGCTCGCGCCCGGTGGCCGAATGGTCGCTGGTTCCGATCTCGCTCTGCCGTCAGGAATCCGCGAGCTGGCCCGTGACGACCGCCACTGGGTCGGTGAGCGCGTGGTCGATCACTCCTCCATGTCGGCGCCGGTCGCGATTGGTCGTGCGCCCGCGGCGCCGCGTCGTGGACGGAACGGCTAGTCTCACGCGGATCAGGTGGCCCGTTGTGTGACGTCGCCTATCGTGTCGCGCTGGCGGGCTTCGGTCGCACCAGAATAACGAATCGAACCGGACTTCCACGAACCGCTGCGCCCCGGAACTGGACCGTGGCGATCACCACGACGGAATCGGGGACCGTCGTGATCCCGAAAGGTCGGACCCGAACATTGCGCGCCGCAGTCCCGTCGGTGCCGGTGGTGTCGATCCAGGTGCGTTGCGTTCCGTTGCCAACGAGGAACACCGACGAGGTATCGCCCGCGGCGACTGCTTTCCCCGCATGAAAGGCCTGATACGAGACGATCCATCCCTGCGTCGCCGTGATCCCGCCGGTCGTGTCGCGCGTGAGCACCCTCACGCTCAGCGCCGCCGTCATGTTGGACGTCGCGTTGTCGGGGAGCAGATAGTTCAGTGTGTCGCGCAGCTTCCCCGTGACCACCACGGAATCTGGCCGCCTGGCCACGAGTAGCGGGCGGACCGCTGACTGGACGGTCGCGGTGTTTGCTACGAGACGCACCGTCCCCAGCCGCCGTTGCGAGACGAGGAAGTTTCCGGGTCCGATCGTCACGCCCGTGTCAAGCGAGATGTACTGGATGTCCGGTTGTGCGATGATGTCGCCGGATCCATTGAACGCCACCGCGCGCAGCGGGGCGGCGCGGCCGAGCGAATCGCGCAGCGTATCGCCGGCGACCACGGCCGGCGACGGCAGACTGTCGAACGAGAGCGACGCGACATGACCAGCCGCGACATTGATGTCGGTGCAGCTGCCGACCGCGGCGGCCCCGGCAAGGGTGCACAGCGCGATCAGCCGCGCGGCGGCGCGCCTCATCCTCAGCTCGGCCGCGGTGTGGTTCACTGCCGTTTTGGTCATGCCGATTTCGCCCTGCTGTCTGACGATCGCGAGATTCCGGCCCACGTCAGCCCTCGCCCCGTGGTTCGGGGGGCGGCGGCGTCGGGTGCCGGAGCTGTTCGAGCGTGGACTGGGCGTGGTGCACCCATCGCTCGGCTTCGTCGCCCGATGGTGGATGCGCGAGGAAGGCCTGCAGGTGCTTGCCTGCGCCATCGGTTTCGCCACGCTTGAGCAGCAGGAACGCCAGCCCGTAATGAGCGCCGGCAAGGCTCGGGTCGAGTTCGAGTGCCTTTCTGTAGGCACGAACGGCTTCATCGAGCCGCCCGGTGCGTGAAAAGGCGATGGCCATGTTCTGGAGCACTTTCAAATCGTTCGGCTGGTCACGCAACGCGAGACGGTACGACGTCAGCGCGGCGTCGTAATCGCCCTGACGTTCAAGGACGAGCGCCTCGTTCAGGTAGTCGAGGCGCTGCGCCTTCCGTTCCGTCGCGGGGCTTCCGCCCAACATGCGGCTTATCCAGGACATGACAGGCATCTCACCAAAGACGCTCTCCCGACACTCGAAGGCACAAGCTATTGCTGCTCAGGATGCTCAGCAACCAACGGTACCGACAGCCGGCCTCTGCGGATAGTATCTACATAATGGCGCCACGGTTCCCGCGCGCCCGCTTCTCTGGTGCCCCATGTCACAAAAGGTCAAGCCAGTTTCATCGAGCAGTCGCGAAATCTTCCACGTGGACTGGCTGCTGTTTGGCGAGCTCTCGCGGGCCCTGGCGCTCAAGGTCGCCCGGGATTTCGAGCCCGAGATCGTCATCGGAATTGCCACAGCGGGTGTCGTGCCCGGAGCCGTCGTCGCGGCCATACTCGACCGTCCGTTTCGCTCGATGATCGTGAGTCGGCGATACCGGGCTGAGACCATTCGTGACACGCCAGCGGTGCTCGGTTCGGCCCCCGCGGAGGTGCGAGGCCACCGCGTGCTGATCGTGGATGAAACCTGCGACTCAGGCGACACGATGCGGCTGGCGGTAGCGGCGGTCGTCAACTCAGGCGCGTCCGAGGTGCGCACGGCGGTCAGTTTCCGTACCGGTGACTACGAGCCGGACTATGCGGCGCTCGAGACCGCGGCGACGATCGTCTTGCCGTGGGATCGAGAAATCCTTGTGGATGGAGAGCTGCTGCCGAATCCGAAATACCAGCTGCCAGGAGGCGGTTACTAGCTGCCGGCGCCCGTGCTGCCTGCGCGCCTGCGCGGCTGCGCGGCTGCGTACTGCTCGCCGGCCGTTGCTCACTGACCGCCGAGGCGGCGAAGCAGTTCGGCTTCGTCGATCGTTTCGACACCCAGCGACTTGGCCTTGTCCAACTTGCTGCCCGCGTCGTCACCGACGACGACCACACTCGTGGCCTTCGACACGGAGTCGGTCACCTTGCCGCCGGCGGCCAGCACGCGCTGTTTCGCGTCATTGCGACTGAGCGTCGGTAGCGTGCCGGTGATGACGACGGTCTTGCCCGCGAATGCGGTTGAGGTCTGCGCCTGCGCTGGTTCGTCGAGGCGCAGTCCGTAGCGCCTGAGCCTCGTCAGCAGCGCGCGGACCGCCGGGTCACGGAAGTACCGCACAACCGACTCGGCGATCGCCGGTCCGACGCCGTGTACCGATTCGACGGCCTCGAATGACGCGCCGCCAGGTCCGTCGCCTTCCTCGTGTACGAGGTCGCCAGTCAGTCCGTCGAGCGTGCCGAAGCGGCGCGCCAGGGCCAGCGCTGCTTCCTGGCCGACATGGCGGATACCAAGGCCGAACAGGAGACGCGACAGCGGCTGCTGGCGTGACGTCGCAATCGCGGCGACTAGTGCCACCGCGCTCTTGTTGGCAAATCGGTCGAGCGTGGCGAGTTGATCTGCCGTGAGCGCGTACAGGTCTGCCACGTCGTGCACGAGTTCGGCGCCGATGAACTGCTCGACGCGCGCGTACGACAGCCCGTCGATGTCCATCGCGCCCTTCGAGGCGAAATGGACGATCGCCTCGAGCCGTCGTCCGGGGCACCGGTCATTGTCGCAGAACAGATCTTTTTCCTCGACACGCACGGGCGTATCGCAGGCGGGACACCTGGAGGGGATCGCCGTGTGCGGCACCGTGGCGTCGCGTTGGTCCGCCACGGCGCCGATCACTTGCGGAATCACGTCACCCGCGCGTTTGATCTGCACCACGTCGCCAACGCGAAGGTCCTTCTGCCGGATCAGATCGAAGTTGTGCAGTGTCGCGAACCGCACGGTCGTACCACCCACCTCGACGGGCGCGAGGACGGCATACGGATTGATCTTGCCCGTGCGTCCGACGTTGACCTCGATCGCCAGGAGCGTCGTCTCGGCGATATCGGCGGCGAACTTGCGGGCAATGGCCCAGCGCGGCTCGCGCCCTCCGATGTCGCCGAGTTCGGCCTGCACGGCCGTGGATTCGACCTTGACGACCATGCCATCGATGCCGAAGTCGAGTTCGGCCCGAAGCGTGTGTTCGATCTGATCGGCGTGCGCATGCACCTCGGCGAGCGTGGCGCAACGGCGGCGGTGGGGGGCAATCGGAATGCCCCATGTCGACAGGGCGCCGAGCAGTTCGCTTTGCGTGCGGAACAGGCCGCCGCCTCCGGGAACCGCAATCGCGTAGCCGAAAAACCGGAGCGGTCGTTTCGCCGTCTCGGCCGGATCGAGCTGCCGTAATGAACCGGCGGCCGAGTTACGCGGGTTGGCGAACACCGGCTCGCCCCGCTGCGTGCGTTCCGCGTTGAGGCGTTCGAACGCTGAGAACGGGAAATACACCTCCCCACGGACTTCAATCAATGGCGGTGCCGTTCCCTGTAGCCGCAACGGAATGTCGCGAATCGTGCGCAGGTTTGCGGTGACCACTTCGCCAACGCGTCCATTCCCGCGCGTCGCGCCGGAAACCAGCACGCCGTCGCGGTAGGTGAGCGCGATCGCCGCGCCGTCGATCTTCAGTTCGGCAGAAAAGCCGGCCGAGTCCACGGCCGTGCCCGCGATCTTTACGGCCCGCTCGTACCAGGCTGTGACCTCGTCGTCGTCGAAGGCATTGGCGAGGGATCCCATGGGGACGAGGTGCTCGTGCTTGGCGAACGATTCGGCCGGCGTGGCGCCAACGCGCTGCGTGGGCGAGTCATCCCCGCGCAGCTCCGGATGCTCCTGTTCGATGGCCTGCAGTTCGCGGAACAATCGGTCGTATGCCGCGTCCGCGAGCGTTGGACGATCGCGGATGTAGTAGTCATACGACGCCTTCGTGAGGAGGTCGCACAGCTCGGCGGCCCGCTGCCGCGCCTGCTGCCGCGCCTGCTGCCGCGCCTGCTGCCGCGCCTGCTGCGCAGCGGACGGCGAGGTCATCAAGAACTACGCCCGCATCGGGTGGCTGGCGGAGTGGTCATAGTTTCCTGATCCGCTCCGCGGCTTGGCGCTTGTACAGGTCATCGTTGATCTCGGCGATCGGCGCCATCGCGATGCCCTCATACAGTGCGCGCGCTTTGGAACTGTTGCCACGGTCGGCGTAAATGCCGGCGAGATCGAGCCGGTGCACGATGCGTCGTGGGTCACGCTGCACCGACGCTTCGAGCAAGCGTTGCGCGTCGTCCCAGTTGGCTAGTGCGAACACCCGTGCCCCGAGGAAGGTGCGGGCGAACCCCCGCGCGAGCCCGCTCACCCTCATGATTTCGGCATTCCACATGCCAAGGACGTGCAGCGCTCCCGCGTGCGTGCTGTCGAACGTGAGTGCTTCCAGCGCTTCGGATCGAACGATGGTGGAGTAACGGATTCGGTCCATCACGCCGACCGACAGCGCCTTGCGGCCCATGGCGCGCGCCAGTGAAAAATGACCTTCCGCATCGTTGGGGCGAATCTGGATCGCCGCTTCGGCGTGGGTGCGCGCGAACGCAATGAGCGAGTCCAGCGCCACCCCGGGCGCAGCGGTTTCCGCCAGGTCGGTTTCGACACGAGCGGCCCTCCACAGCGCCTCATAGTGCGTGGGATCGGCGGCGATCGCCTGCAGAAAGTGTGCACGAGCCTCGACCGGCTTTCGCTGGTCGTGCGCGGCATCGCCGAGTGCGACGTGCGCCGCTGCCGATTGCGCGCACACCGGCACGGCCATGGCGCCGATGCCGAGTGCGAGACCCGCTAGTTTCACGAACCGGCTCATGACAGGCATCAACTTCCTCGCTGACGTGACCGACTGGACAACGTAGACCCAATCATCATACTCGGTCAATGACGCTGCGTGACCTGATTGCGCGCAAACGCGATGGTGGCGCCCTCACTGCTGGCGAGTGGGCGTTTGTGGCCCGCGGGGTGGCCAGCGACCAGTTCCCCGACTACCAGGTGGCCGCGCTGTTGATGGCGTCGTTCCTGCGGGGCCTGACGCCGGACGAGACCGTCGCGCTCACCGACGCGATGCTCATGAGTGGGAGCAGGCTGCGCCTCGACCATCTCACGGTCGGTCGTGTGGACAAGCACTCGACGGGTGGCGTCGGCGACAAAGTGTCGCTCGTGCTCGCTCCGCTCGTGGCGGCCTGCGGTGTCGCCGTCCCGATGGTGTCAGGGCGGGGGTTGGGCCACACGGGCGGCACGCTCGACAAGCTCGAGTCGATTCCCGGTTTCAACACCAGGCTCACGCTCGAGGAGGCGGCGCGCCAGGTCGAACGCATCGGCTGCGCGCTCATTGGCCAGACGGCGGAAATCGCCCCGGCCGACCGAAAACTCTATGCGATGCGCGACGTGACGGGAACGGTGGCTGCCATGCCGCTGATCGCCGCGAGCATTATGAGCAAAAAGCTTGCTGAGGGACTCACCGGGCTTGTGCTCGACGTCAAAACGGGCATCGGTGCGTTCCTGCCGTCGCTCGACGACGAATTGGCGCTCGCGCGCCAGATGGTCGCGATCGGCGAACATTATGGTTGTCCGGTGGTCGTCCTGCTATCAAACATGGACTTTCCGCTCGGTCACGAGTGCGGCAACGCCAATGAAGTGGCCGAGGCGATTGAGGCACTCAAGGGCGGTGGTCCGCCGGACCTTCGCGAACTCACGCTGCGACTCGGCGCCGAGATGCTCGTGCTGGGCGGCGTGGCCAGGAACGTGGTCGCGGCGACGAAAACACTCGAAAAAGCGCTCGTGAGCGGCGCGGCGCTGGCCAAGTTCCGCGAGGTGGTCGTAGCGCAGGGCGGAAACCCCGCGGTCTGCGATGACCCGGCGCAGGTCCTCCCGAGGCCGGCGCGCCGGGAGCCGTACCGCGCAACGCGCAACGGCATCGTGCAGCGCGTCAATGCGCTCGTGATCGGCCGTGCCATCACGACGCTCGGCGGCGGCCGCGAGACGATGGACGACCTGATCGACCATAGTGTGGGTTTTTCACTCTCGGTCATTCCGGGCACGCCGGTCAACCAGGGGGAGGTGCTCGCGTGGGTGCTGGCGAGCGACGACGCCGGCGTGGCGGCCGGCCAGGCGGCGCTCGACGAGGCCATCACCATCGGTGATGCGCCGGTCACGCTCCCCCCGTTCATCTCGCACCGGGTGACGCGTGACGGTGTCGAACGCCTGAGTTGACACCGGTCCATCGCACCCCAGTTGCGTCGGTTGCTTTTGCAGCAGCACAGACGACAATTTCAGTAGGCGAACCGGACGTTCAGCTCGTGACCACCGAGGCCAACGCATGATTCCCGAGAAATTCATCAAGTACGCTGCCCTTGGCGCCATGGGTGTTGCTCCCGGCGCGTTTGGATTGTACGCGCTACTGCTCCTGAGACTCCGTCCCACGCCGACCGGTGGCATGCCAGGAAATGGCGGCGGATTTGATCAGACTGGCTGGTTGGCGCTGGCGGCTGCGATGATCGTGCCGGTGGTATTGATTGCTGCGTGGCACGTGGACTTGGGCCGGCAGCTCAAGGCTGGCAAGAACTCCTGCCCGGGCGTGTAGGACCGACTGCGACTGCGTGGCCGCGGAGTTTTCGCGCACCAAGAACGGAGCGTCACGGAAACCGACCACTGAAAAAAAAGACTGAGGGAACTGCCACGACGTGCATCGTCGTGGCAGTTCCCTCAGTTGTTTACGGTCGCGCTCTCCGCGGTTTCTCAGCTACCTGCGCCGCGGACCTCCGCGGTTCCTGCCCATCTGCAGGCTAGACGTCGAGGTTCGAAGCGAACTTGGCATTGGCCTCGATGAATAGGCGGCGCGGCTCGACCTCGTCGCCCATCAGCATCTGGAAGACCTGATCGGCCTGCACGGCGTCCGAGACGTTCACCTTGAGGATCGTTCGTGCCGCGGGATCCATGGTCGTCTTCCACAGCTGAGGCGGGTTCATTTCGCCGAGGCCCTTGTAGCGCTGGATGTTGAGGCTCGCCTTGCCGTCGCCGTTGCCAAGCCGCTTGATGATTTCGTCACGTTCCCCAATGTCGAAGGCATAGTACTCCTCCTTCCCCTTAGCCACACGGAAGAGTGGCGGCTGCGCGATGTAGATCATTCCCGCCTCGATCAGTTCCGGCATCTGGCGAAAGAAGAACGTCAGCAGCAGCGTGCGGATATGCGCGCCGTCCACGTCGGCGTCCGTCATGATGATGATCTTGTGGTACCGGGCATTCTCGAGCGTGAACTCTTCCTTGATCCCCGTGCCGACCGCCGTGATGATCGTCCGGATTTCCTCGTTGGAGAGGATCTTGTCGATCCGTGCCTTCTCGACGTTCAAGATCTTGCCACGCAGTGGCAAAATCGCCTGGTACATACGGTCGCGGCCCTGCTTGGCCGAACCGCCGGCCGAATCGCCCTCGACCAAGTAGAGCTCGCACATTGCCGGATCCGAGAGCGAGCAGTCAGCCAGCTTGCCGGGCAGGTTGCCGACGTCGAGCGCCGACTTCTTGCGGGTCAGGTCGCGGGCCTTGCGGGCCGCCTCGCGCGCACGGGCTGCGCCGAGCGCCTTGTCGAGTATGATGTTCGCGACGCGCGGATGCTCCTCGAGGTACGACGCGAGCCACTCGTTGGTGAACGTCTTGACCGCACTCTCGACTTCGGAGTTGCCGAGCTTGGTCTTGGTCTGGCCCTCGAACTGCGGCTCCCTGACCTTGATCGACAGCACCGCGGTGAGGCCTTCGCGTACATCTTCGCCCGACAATTTCAGGTCCTTGTCCTTCTTGGCGAAGCTGGATTTGTCGAGATGCTTGTTGATCACGCTCGTGAGCGCCGACTTGAAGCCGGTGAGGTGCGTGCCGCCCTCGTGCGTGTTGATGTTGTTCACGAACGAGAACACGTTCTCGTTGTAGCCATCGTTGTATTGCATCGCGATTTCGATACCGATATCGTCGCGGGTGCCGTCGAGGTACAGGATCTCCTTGTGCAGCGCCTTCTTGCTGGCGTTCAGGAAGCCGACGAATTCCTCGAGGCCGCCCTTGGCGTGAAAGACTTCTTCCTTCTCTCGCTCGGGTCGCTCGTCGCGGAGCGTGATCTTCACGCCCTTGTTGAGGTACGACAGCTCGCGCAGCCGCGACTGGATGATGCCGTAGTCGTAGATCGTTTCGGTGAAAATCGTTGTGTCCGGCTTGAACCAAACGCGCGTACCGGTCTCCTTCGCGCCGGCCTTGCCGAGGAGCTTGAGCTTCGTCGTGGTGTCGCCACGCACGAAGTCCATGTAATGCTCCTTGCTGTCGCGCTTGACCCAGACCTTGAGCTGCTCGGAGAGCGCATTCACGACGCTGACGCCGACGCCGTGCAGGCCGCCCGACACCTTGTACGAGCTCTTGTCGAACTTGCCGCCGGCGTGCAGCACCGTCATGGCCAGTTCGAGGCCCGGCATGTTTTCGGTTGGGTGCAGGTCCACCGGAATGCCGCGCCCGTTGTCCTCGACGAGAATCGACTCGTCGGGCAGGATCGAGACGGTCACCTCATCGCAATAGCCGGCGAGCGCTTCGTCGATCGAGTTGTCCACGACTTCGAACACGAGGTGGTGCAATCCCCGTGAACTCGTGGACCCGATGTACATGCCGGGACGTTTGCGTACGGCCTCAAGTCCCTTGAGTACCTGAATGTCGGAGGCGCCGTAGTTCCCGGCGGTCGCGTCGTTCGTCTTGGCCATGTCGAGTGACTGGAGTTCGAGGTGGGCGACGAATCCAGTTCCGGTGGCAGAAACGGGGGTCATCAGGCGCGAATAAATGCCGAATAACCGACGTCCCGGATTGGACAACTTAAAATTAACGCGCATTCCATTGCAACGCAACCGGGAAAACGAGCCCCAAGCGAATGGGCGCCAACGACTTACCTGATGCGCAGTCTGGGACTACCTCGCCAATTCCCAGCGGATCCTGCGAATCGGTTCGCGACCCTCGCGCGCGTTGATCTTCGCGAGCAGTTGGACCTCCATCAGCGACAGCTCCGTCATCCATCCGTGCGTTTGGACGCCCACGAACAGCGTGCCGTCATCGGTGATCTGGCGTGGCGTCGTCACCCGCGCGATCTGTGGTCCCACGAGCGCGGCCCACTCAATCAGGATCGACGCCCGTCCCACACGAACGTCGAGCCCCCTCGACTTGAGAAAGCTCGCCACGGTGTCCGCGACGGACTCTGCCTTGCCCTTGCGCTCGGTCATGTCAGCCCGCAGCGAGTTCGCGGGTGAAGGCGCCGCCGCGGACGCGCCATCGCTCCAGCCGCGTGAATTCGCGCGGGATGTCATCCTCACGCGGAACGCAGAGGATGATCTGGCCCACCCCAGCGTGCGTGGCGTCGTCGAGGAGCGCGAGTACCCGCGCGGCACGCCCTCGATCGAGCTCGGCGAACGGATCGTCGAGTAGCACAAGCGGCTGCGCACCCATGCGCTCGCGAAAGGTTTCGGCTTCGAGCAGGCGCAGCGCGATCGCCGCCGTACGGTGCTGGCCGGCCGACCCCGTGGTCCGCAGGTCATGTGTACCAAGCGCGAGCGAGAGGTCGTCGCGGTGCGGACCAGATTGCGTCGAGCCCCGGTGCTGGTCCTGGTCGCGCGATGCGTCGAGTGCTGCGGTGAGCGCGGCTCCGGCATCGCCGGCGTCCGCAAATGCCGAGGAGTAGGTGATCGACATTGGCTGCCGCTCGCCGGCCGCGGCGGTCAATGCGGCGAACCGTTCGCGGAACGCCGTAGCCCACGACCGGCGCGCATTGATCAGCACGGCTCCGCTCGTCGCGAGCGCCGGCTCCCACGCGCGCACCGCCGCCCGATCTTGGCGTCCAGCCCTCAGCACCGCATTGCGGCGCACCAGCGCCGCTCGGTAGCGCCGCAACGCGCTGAGGTACGCCGGCTCGGTCAGTGCCAGCACGATGTCGAGATAGCGCCGCCGCTCGCTGGGGCCCGCGGTCACCAGCGCGACGTCGGCAGGCGAAAAACAGACGGACGGGACGGCGCCCAGCGCGTCGGTGAGACGCAGCTGGTCGGTTCCGTCGAGCTGCGCGCGTTTCGTGCCGGCGCGGTCGACTCCGACGGAGACGCGCCGCGCGCGCGCGCCCTCGACAGTTGCGCCGATGTGAAACGTGTTGCGGTCAAACTGGATCAGGTCTCGGTCGCGCGCGCCACGCATCGAGCGTAGGAGTTCGAGATACGCGACGGCCTCGAGCAGGTTCGTCTTGCCCTGGCCATTGTCGCCGATCACGGCGATGCCGTCGGCCGGTAGATCAAGCGAGGCGTCCGTGATGTTGCGGAAGCCGGTGACCGACAGCGATGTCAGGCGTGCGCGCACGACCGCACGGCCGATGGCGGCCGCCGCCGGGCTCATGTCACGTACCGGCGCTCCAGCCGTCACCGCTGCATTCTCTCGTTCCGTCAGTTGCCGCGGAACGCGGGCGCACGTTTTTCGATGAAGGCAAGGGTGCCTTCACGCATGTCGTTCGAGTCGCCGAGTGAGGCGAACAGCGTCGCTTCCGATCGCAGCCCGTCCTCGAGGGAGAGGTCGAGGCCGACGTCCACTGCTTCGCTCGCTCGTGCGATGGCCACGGGACTGTTGGCCATGCAGGCGTCGGCCAACGTGTATGCCGTGGTCATCAGCGTCTCGGGTTCAGCGAGGAGGTCGGCGAGTCCGATCCGGTGGGCTTCCGTTCCGTCAATGGGCTCGGCGCTCAGGATGAGCCGCAGGGCAGGGCCCCGCCCGACGAGGCGTGGCAGCCGCTGCGTGCCTCCGAAACCCGGAATCAGGCCGAGCTTGACCTCAGGCAGTCCGAACTTCGCCTTGGTCGACGCCACGCGAATATGGCAGGCCAAGGCGAGTTCGCATCCGCCGCCAAGTGCGAATCCATTGACCGCAGCGATCACCGGCTTCCGCGTCTGCTCGATCGCGCGGAACACGGCTTGGCCGCGCTCGGCGAAGGCCTGGAGCGTGCCGCGCGACGCATTGGCGATTTCACCGATATCGGCCCCCGCGACGAAGGAACGGCCTGCGCCGGTGATCACGATCGCGCGAATCCCGGCATCGGACCCGAGGCGTTGCATGGCCGTTTCGAGTTCGCCCAGTACGGCGGCGTTCAGCGCGTTCAGCTTGTCGGGACGGTTGATCGTGACCGTGCCGATCTGCTGGCGGGTTTCGACGAGAATGAGATCCGAGGGCATGGCGCGTGTCGTGGAGGATGAAAGTCGAATCTACTCAACCGCGGCGCGCGCTGAGCGCTATTTTCACGACGTGGAACCGATTCGAGCGGTGCAGTGGTCACCGGGCGGCGACGCCGTCCGCATCATTGACCAACGGCGCCTTCCGGGCGAAGTCGTCGAGCGCGACCTTCGGTCGTTGCACGATGGCTGTGATGCGATCTATACGCTGGCGGTTCGCGGCGCCCCGGCGATTGGTGTCGCCGCGGCGATGAGCCTTGTGACGTCGCTGCAGGACTGGGCCGGTGACGACCGCCACGCGTTCGACGTGACACTCGAGTCACACGCGCGCGCGCTGGCAGCCGTGCGACCGACCGCGGTGAACCTGGCGTGGGCCATCGCGCGGATGATGGCGCGCGCGAAGGCGACGAGTGGCCCGCCCACGCAGGTGCTCGGTGTGCTCCGCGTTGAGGCGACCGCGATCCTAAACGAGGACCGTGCGATGTGCGACGCGATCGGGGCGAATGGTGTCGAATTCGTGCCGGACGGAACGCGCGTGCTCACGCATTGCAACGCGGGAGCGCTCGCCACCGCAGGCATCGGGACCGCGCTCGCGCCTGTCTACGCCGCGCACGCTGCTGGCCGGCGCGTACACGTTGTGGCCGGCGAGACGCGCCCGCTGCTGCAGGGCAGCCGGCTTACCGCGTGGGAACTTGGCCGCGCGGGAATTCCTGTGCGGCTCATCACCGACGGCATGGCGGCATCGCTGATGCAGTCGGGACGTGTTGACCTCGTGCTCGTCGGCGCCGACCGCATCGCCGCCAACGGCGACGTGGCCAACAAGATCGGCACGTATTCCATCGCCGTCGCAGCGCATCATCACGGAATTCCTTTCGTGGTCTGCGCGCCCTGGTCCACCGTGGACCCGCAGACGGCGACCGGTGGCGCGATCGCCATCGAGATGCGAGACGGGTCAGAAGTGCGCACGATCGCTGGCCTGACGGTGTCGCCGGATGGCACCGATGTGTGGAATCCCGCGTTCGACATCACCCCGTCTGCGCTCGTGACCGCAATCGTCACCGACCGCGGCGTCCACCGCGCACCATTTGCATTTGTATGACGCGATCCGTTCTCGCCATCGACCAAGGGACCACCGGGTCGACCTGTCTCGTGATCACCGACGACGGACGTATTGCCGGCCGCGGTTACCGGGAGATTACGCAACACTTTCCCGAGCCAGGGTGGGTCGAGCACGATCCGGACGAAATCTTCCAGCGCACGCGCGACGCGGCGCGTGAAGCCATTGCGCAGAGCGGGCTCCAGCCCGAGGCCATTGGCATCACGAACCAGCGCGAAACCGTGGTGGTCTGGGATCGTGCGACCGGAGCACCCCTTGGTCGTGCGATCGTCTGGCAGGATCGCCGGACCGCGGCGCGGTGCGCGGCGCTTGAGCCGCAACGGGACCTGATCCAGCAGGCGACCGGCCTCGTCACCGACCCATATTTTTCAGCGAGCAAGCTTGAATGGATCCTGCAGCACCGAGCGCAAGGCGTTCGGGGCGGAGTCGAGTCGCTCGCCGCCGGCACGATCGACAGCTGGCTGATCTGGAAACTCACGAACGGCGCGGTCCACGCGACCGATCCGACCAACGCGTCGCGCACGATGCTCTACGACATCAACGCGCATGCGTGGAGCGAGCCGCTGCGGACCCTGTTCGGCGTGCCGCGGTCGATCTTGCCCGACGTCCGGCCGTCGTCGGGGGATTTCGGCGTGGCCGCCGCGGAGCATTTTGGGCGCGAGATTCCGATCTCGGGTGTCGCGGGTGACCAGCAGGCCGCCCTGTTCGGGCAGGGATGCTGGCACGCGGGCATGAGCAAGAACACCTATGGAACGGGCGCCTTTCTCCTGCTCAACGCCGGCGAGGTCCGTCCAGCCGGCGGCGGCGGAATGCTCACGACCGTCGCCTGCAATGCAACGGGTGGGACCGCGTATGCGCTCGAGGCGAGCATCTTCATTGCCGGTGCGGCGGTGCAGTGGCTACGCGATGGACTCGGCATCGTGGCGCGTGCCTCAGAGACTGAAGCGATGGCGCGTGCGGTGGAGACCAATGAAGGCGTGTATTTCGTGCCCGCACTCACCGGCCTCGGTGCGCCGTCATGGGAGCCGAACGCGCGGGGAACGATCGTCGGGCTCACACGCGGCACGACGCGCGACCACCTCGTGCGCGCCGCCCTCGAGGCGATGTGCTACGGCACGGCGGACGTGCTACATGCGATGCGCGGCGCGAGCGGCGCACCGCTCGCAATGCTCCGTGTGGATGGCGGCGCAACGTCCAACGGGTGGATGATGCAGTTCCAAGCCGATCTGCTCGACATGCCCGTGGAACGGCCCGACATCATCGAGACGACGGCGATGGGCGCCGGCGCGCTCGCGGGACTGCACGCGGGAGTCTGGAAGACGGCTGATGAGATGATGCGCTGCCGCAGGTACGACCGGTTCACGCCAGGCGCTGGCCGAGTGTCCGCAGCCGAAGGTGCACAGGGTTGGCAGCGCGCACTGCGTGCTGCGCTCTCGTGGGCCCGGGACACGCAGTAATGCCCTTCGCATCGGTGCGTTGGTCGGAACGTCGTGCGGTGCTCGGCCAACGGCTGGCCGTGTGCCAATGAACGGTGTCCTCCGGTTCACGGTGGCGCTGGCGCCGCTGTTCGCTCTCTGGGCTCTGGCGGCGTCGGTAGTCGCGATTCGTGCAGCGCGAACCGATTTTGCGGTGGCGGCGCGGCGCGGATTGTTCGCCGCAACTGTCTGCGCGCTCGTCGCGGTCGCCGGCCTGACCGCCGGCCTGATCAGCTTCGACCTGTCGAGCCGTTTTGTGATGCAATCGTCGTCAGCGCTCATGCCGATCCGTTACGTGCCGGCCGCGTTCCTTGCCGCACCGGGCGGGGCACTGCTCGTGCTCGCTGCACTAGTCGGTGCGGCCGGCTTGGCGATGACCGGTGGACGTCGGCACGATGCGTTGACGAGTCGCTGGACCGTGGCTTGCGTTGCGGGCGCGATCATCGTGCCGCTCGCAATCGCCGCGTTGGGGGCGCCATTCGACTTGCCGATCGGTGCGCGCCAAGATGGTGCGGGACTCTCGCCCGATCTTCAGCGCGGTGCGACGACGCTGCACGCGCTCGCCTTGATGCTTGGGACGGCATGCGCCACTGTGTCGTTCGCGCTGACTGCCGCGGCCGTCGCATCGCGCACGGTGGACGAGCGCTGGAGCGCGCGCGTCCGTGTCTGGAATGCACTCGCGTGGACGGCGCTGTTCGTCGGTGCCATCGCAGGCGCGCGATGGTATGCGCTGAATCCGGTGCGTGGTGCGTGGCTCTCCGATCCAGTCACGGCACTCTGGCTCTTGCCCACGGCGACGGGTGCGTGGCTGGTGCACCTCGACAGTGGTCGGGCGACCGCCGAGCGGGCCGTCACCCGCGTCCTCCTGATCGCTGCGACTTTCGTCGGCGCGACGCTGGCGCTCACATTCGGCGCTGGCGCATTCGTCACTGGCGCGGCCTCCGCGTTGACGCATCGCGCGGGGTGGTGGGTGGGCGCGACACCGGCGGCGGCCGTGCTGCTCTTGGTCGTGCTCCTCCGTCGTGGCGATGGTGCCCTCGCCTCGGCGTCGCGTATTGCAGACGACGTGCGCTCACCAGTTGCTGCCTGGATTGCCCACGCCGGCTTCGTGCTCGTGGTCGCGGCAGCTGTTGGTGCCCGGTTCACCCGCGACCGGACGGTGGCCCTCGGTGATGCGGAGATTTTTCGCGCGCGCGACCCGTTCGGTCACCAGTGGTCGTTCGCGAGCCAAGGCATTTCGACCCTACAGCGCGAGAACTACGCCTCACTGACGGTGTCGCTGATGCCGAAACGCGACGACCAGCAGTTGGCGATGCTTTCGGCGGAGGCTCGCTCGTATACGCTGGCCAGCGGTGACGATGCCGGACCACCCGCCTTCATCACCGGCCACCTGGCCGGCCCGTTTCTCGAGACGCGACTGACCGTGGTGGAGCCGGAGGGGAAGCGACCCACGCTTCGCATCACCTTTGTGCCGCTCGCGCCATGGCTCGCTGTTGGCGGTTGGCTGCTGGCCATCGGAACGGTGGCGCCGCTGCTTCGGCGGCGCCGGGAACCGACATCGTGATCTCCCTCGCCGCGTTCGTCGCGCTCGGCGTCGCGGCGTGGGTCGTTGCGCCACTGATCTGGCCGGCGCCGGCGGGCTCGCGAGCAAGCTGTCCGACCTGCGGCCCGCGCCCCGAGGCCGACGCGCGGTTCTGCTCCAACTGCGGCGAGGAAAACGCGCGCTGACGGTTCGCTGGGGCTACTGCAACGACTTTCTGAAGCAGTGCTTCTCGCCGACCTGGAGTTCGCTTCGGTCGATCTTTTCGTAGCGGGAGATCTTCTCGGGGTAGTTCGTGAGCGCGGTGTATTCGAATCCGCAGGCGAGGAACAACTCGTCTGAGAAGGACACCGAGAACACTTCGGCATAGCCGCGCTTCCGTGCGAGCTCTTCCGCCGCGTTGATCAGCGCTGTGCCGTGGCCGAGCCCCTGCTCGTCCTGCGACACCGCCAGTGAGATGATCTCTACCACTGACGGCGAATACTCGTCTAGCGCGACACAGCCGATGATCTCCCCGTCGGCGCCGCGAACCACACGATAGTCGGCGAGGTGAGCGTAGGCGAACTCGCCGGAGCGCTTGAGCGTGAGCCCCTGCTGCACGTAGCGGTTGTTGAGCGCGACGAGTCCGGGAATGTCCGGCTCATTGGCAAGTTGCACACGACTCATTGTGACACCTTCTCGAGACGCCTCAGCGCCGCGCGAATAGGAAAGTTCGTTGCCGCTGAAAAACTGCGTGTTTCTAACCCATTAATATTGAATATTGCGACAGCTGCAACACCCTATTTCACATGTCACAGTGAAGGGTTTCGTGATTCACACACGAAAGGTGCTCATACAATCAAGAAACTTAGGAATGGGAAAAGCGGAGCGAACGAGTGGGATACATGCTGCATGCACAGCAAGGGTTGCTAAGAGCAGGCTCGCCACGTGTTAGAAGAAACAGTTTATGAGCGACACTTCCAAGATTGCTGACTTACTACAGATAGTTCAGAAAGGGCAACATCACTACACCATAAGAAAGAAGCACGAGATGTTCAATTTACCGCGCACGTACTTTTCGGATTCTTAACAAAGCATTGTGGGCATAGCGCGCAATCAGCCCTCTATCAATCTGTCCAACGAATAGAAAGTCTAAAGGTGAAGACCAGAACACTTCATCATCTGTTTGAATCGCCGCGCGGTATAGATGCACTGATTGCAAAGATTAACAGCAACACCCGCATTCGCGAGGATACGAAGCAGGAGAAGACTGGCTCACAAGGTAAAAGTAGAGATTGTCGCCGAACGTGGAGCAATCGGGCAGAGAAGGCGCATATATCCAGAAGCCACGTTATTGTGTACATGGGGCATAAGGGAAGGCAACAAACCGACCTGTATCAAACACGCGCTATCACACGCGCCGAACTAGATGAAGATTGTAAGAAACTACAAACATTTATTGATAACGAACGCGCTGCCACTCAACCGAAACTATTATCACATTACGCACTAGCGACATCACGAGAGGTTCTCAGATGGTTAGATGTAGAAACACAAAGCCCCGATGGGGCCGCGTGGCGATTCGCGGCACCCGGTGGACGCTGGACCTCAGTACCGGCTTCATCATCGTGGAGCGGTAACCTCGTCCAACGGTAAACGCGTCGAACGGTAGCCGCAGCCCGTGGTAACTACCGGTCTGGACGCGATGGGTTTCGCTTCGGGAAGAGACGTCAACCCGATAGATTTCGGGTGTTCGACTCAATGTTCTTTTTCTCGGCTTCTCTAATGAAAATGTTTGTGCTTGGCGCCGGACTTCAGGGCGCTGCGTGTGCATACGATCTGCTCCAGCAGAAGTCCGTTACGGCCGTCGTGCTTGCGGATCGCGACTTCTCCAAGGCGCCGCCATTCCTCGACGCGTGCCGCGAGGATCCGCGGCTTAAGCTGCTCACGCTCGACGCGACCGACGTCAGTGCCGTGCGGCGGGCACTGGA
Organism: Gemmatimonadota bacterium; assembly: GCA_014192065.1. Lineage (GTDB taxonomy): Bacteria > Gemmatimonadota > Gemmatimonadetes > Gemmatimonadales > Gemmatimonadaceae > Fen-1231. The sequence continues at coordinate 344,349 of BJHH01000001.1, forward strand.
TGGCTGTGCGGCTGTCATGTGCGCTCTGCCGTACTACTTCAATCTCGAGATGGCGCGGCTCGCGGTCGATGCGGGTGCGCATTTCTGTGATCTCGGCGGAAACACCGAGATTGTGTCGAAACAGAAGGCGCTCGACGCCGATGCCCGGGCGAAGGGTGTCACCGTCGTCCCTGACTGTGGACTCGCCCCGGGCATGGTCAATATTCTCGCCCAGCTTGGCATTTCGAAGTGCGACTCGACCGACAGTGTGCGCATCTTCGTCGGTGGACTTCCGCAGCAGCCTGAGGGGGCGCTCAAGTATCAGGTGGTCTATTCGCTGGAAGGCGTGCTCGATTACTACACGACGCTTTCGTGGGTGGTGCGGAACGGCAAGCGCATGAATGTCGAGGCGCTGTCCGAGGTGGAGCTGATCACATTCGATGCTCCGGTCGGCACGCTTGAGGCTTTCCACACCGCCGGCGGTCTTTCCACCATGGCGGTTCGCTACGAAGGCAAGATTCCTACGATGGAGTACAAGACCCTTCGCTATCCCGGCCACGCGCAGCTCATGGCCGCAATCCGCGAACTTGGTTTTCTCGATTCGGCGGCGGTGGACGTCAAGGGCCAGCAGGTGGCGCCGCGCGATCTCGCGATCGCGGTAATGAAGCCGCGCCTCACCAAACCCGATGGGAAAGACCTCGTGGCCCTGCGCGTCGTCGTCGAAGGAGTGAAAGGTGGAAAGCCCGTGAAGCACACCTGGGAACTCGTGGATCGGTTCGACGCGGAGCGGCACATCAGCGCAATGGAACGCACGACGGGATACTCGCTTGCAATCACCGGACTGATGCAGGCCGCGGGCGCCATATCGGAAAAAGGCGTACGCACTCCCGACGAGGCCGTGCCGGGCGACGCATATGTGGCAGAGCTCGGCAAGCGAGACATCAAGATCGCGTATCGGTCGGCGTAGCGCATCGTAGCTCTGTGGAAGCTTGACGTCGCTGGGCGGTGGCACCACGCAGCTTGGCGTATCGATCGGCTATTGGCCCGATTCGCACGAGGTGTCGCGCCATACTGGCACAACCGGTCGTCATCAGGTCCCGCGCTGCCCGTCGCGCGCGCGGCGATAAAATGCTGCTGCCTCGGTCGGGCGACTCATGCGATCGAGCACCATGCCGACACCCTTGAACGCGCGCCAGTTATCGGGCTCAAGCTCGGCGGCGCGGTGGTATGCCTCGAGCGCTTCGCCAAGCCGATCCAGCTTGCTCAAGGCCTCGCCGAGGTAGAAGTGCCCCTGGCCAGAGAGCGGGTCGTGCTCTACTGCGCCGCTGAGTGGTTCGACGGCCTCGCGCCATTTGGCGCGCCGGCAGGCCAGAATGCCCTGCAGTAGCAGCACGTGGGGATCATTCGGCTTTGCCTTCTGCGCCTGCTGGAGCTCGCGCTCGGCTTCTTCGTACCGCAGCCGTCCGCTCAGGATCGTCGCCCGGGCGCAACGGAGCATCACTGCGCTGGCGCCGGCGTCGATGGCCCGCTGCAGGGCACCCAGCGCGCCCTCGATGTTGCCGCGGTTGGCGAGCGCGTTCGAAAACGCCATCGCCGCCCGTTCGTTCCGAGGGTGCGCGTCGTGAATGCTTCGGAGTTCGTCGATCGCCGGAAGTGGCGTTGGTGGTGTTGGGTTGCGCGGGGCGACGACGCGCGGAACGGCTGGTACCGGCGGCGGCAGAGCCGCTCCGGACGAGATGGCCGGTGCGCGGCGGATCTCAGGACTTGGCGCCGAGACGGCGGATTCCGCGGTCACGGGCGTTGCCACGAATGTTGCACCAGCGCGCGATTCTGGGATTTCATCCGTATCGAACGACCATTCGCCGCAGACTGGTGGTTCACGAACCGCGACCGCACCCTCTAGCCCGTCGAGGGGACCTGCGTCACGCAGCTCAGAAGCTGCCGCGTCCAGTCCACCCAGGGTGAGCTGGTCGGAATTGGGCGGCATAAGGCCGCCAATTGGCGTTCGGTCTTGCGGAGAGACCATTCAGGGGATCCGACCGGAGAGCGACCGCGCCGCCATCTCAAGAGCGTATGGCATCAAGTGCGGAATCTATAGACGCACGCACCCCCTGCGCTTGTATCCTCCCCCCGCAGTGCCCAGTTTTATCAGGCTATGCCGGAAGACGCGCTCATTGTTCGCGGCGCCCGCGCCCACAACCTCAAGAACATTGACGTCACGATCCCTCGGGACCGACTGACCGTCATTACGGGGCTGTCGGGATCCGGGAAATCGTCGCTTGCGTTCGACACCATCTTCGCCGAAGGACAACGGCGTTACGTCGAGTCGCTCTCGGCGTATGCCCGTCAGTTCCTCGGGCTCATGGAAAAGCCCGACGTGGACACGATCGAGGGACTGTCGCCAGCGATTTCCATCGAGCAGAAGACGGCCGGTCACAATCCCAGGTCGACCGTTGGGACGGTCACCGAGGTGCACGACTACCTGCGCCTCCTGTTTGCCCGCGCCGGTACGCCGCATTGCTCGAACTGCGGACTCCCGGTCGACCGGCAGAGCCCGAGCCAGATCGCGGAGGTGGTGCTCAGCTGGCCCGAAGGGACTCGCGTCGAAGTCCTCGCGCCGCTTGTCCGCGGCCGGAAGGGAGAGTTTCGCGAGCTGTTCGAATCGGCGCGCAAGCAGGGATTCGTGCGCGCGATCGTGGACGGTTCGGTGATCGAACTCGACGCGCCGCCAAAGCTCAATCGGCGGGTGAATCACGACGTCGCGATCGTCGTGGACCGCCTCGTGGTGCGCGCGGCCGACCGGGCTCGCCTCACCGATTCGGTGGAGACCGCACTCCGGCTCGCCGAAGGGCTCGTTGAAGTCGTGAAAGTGGCCGGTGTGAAGCGGACGTCGGCCCTGTTCAGCGAGCGGTTCGGCTGCGCCACCTGCGGCATCTCGATGCCAGACCTCGAGCCGCGCCACTTCTCATTCAATTCTCCGTTCGGTGCCTGCCCGGGTTGCAGCGGTCTCGGTACGCGCCGGCTCGCCAGCGCCGACCTCGCGCTCGGCGATCCGGGGATCTCGATCCTCGAGGGTGTCGTGCTGCCGTGGGGTGAACCGGACGGATACCTCCGCAAAGTGATCCTGCCTGGTCTTGCCAAACAGCTCAAGTTCGACCTCAATGCACCGTGGGGAACGCTGCCCGCGCGCGTGCAAGAGACGCTGCTGCACGGCATTTCCACCAAGCGCGGCGAGTCGGAGCAGGCCGGGAAGTGGGAAGGCATCCTCTCGAACGTGCAGCGCCGCTATACCGAGACATCGAGCGACAGTATTCGCGCCGACCTTGAGGACTACATGGTCGTCACCGAGTGCCCGGACTGCGCCGGCCTCCGGCTCAAGCCAGAGTCGCTCGCCGTCACGATTCACGGCACAAACATTGGCGACCTCGGCGAGCTCGCAGTCAGCGACGCGCTGACCTTCCTCGAGTCAGTTCCACTCTGGGCGCCCGGCAAGCCGGGCCTCAACCCCGACATCGCCGGGCCGATCGTCAAAGAAGTTGCGGAGAGGCTGCGATTTCTCGTTGACGTCGGCCTCGACTACCTGACGTTGAATCGCAGCGCCGAATCGCTTTCTGGTGGCGAAGCGCAGCGCATCCGGCTCGCCACGCAGATCGGTTCACGCCTCGTCGGGGTGCTGTATATCCTCGACGAGCCGAGCATCGGCCTCCACCAGCGCGATAACGCGCGGCTGCTCGCCACGCTCCGGCGCCTGCGAGACCTCGGCAACACCGTCATAGTGGTCGAGCATGATGAGGAGACGATCCGCGCGGCCGATCACGTGATCGACCTCGGGCCGGGTGCCGGCAAGCACGGTGGCGAGGTCATCGCCGAGGGAACGATCGATCAGGTGTTGGCGAACCCGCAGTCCATCACGGCGGACTACCTGTCGGGACGCAAGCAGATCCCGGTGCGCGCCGAGCGACGACCACGGGACGTGCGGCGTACTCTGCGCGTAGTAAATGCCACCGAGCACAACCTGCAGCAGGTCACGCTCGAAGTGCCGCTGGGCCTCTTTGTCGCGGTCACCGGCGTCAGCGGTTCGGGGAAGTCCACGCTCATCCAGGACATTCTGCATCGCTCGCTCGCGCGCCACTTCTATCGCGCACGCGTGATGCCGGGTGCGCACGAGCGGCTCACCGGGATCGAACACCTCGACAAAGTGATCGACATCGACCAGAGCCCGATCGGTCGCACGCCGCGCTCGAACCCAGCGACCTACACCGGTCTCTTCGCGCCGATCCGCGACCTGTTCGCCGAACTCCCGGAGTCAAAACTGCGCGGATACGGACCCGGGCGCTTTTCGTTCAACGTCAAGGGCGGTCGCTGCGAATCGTGTCAGGGCGACGGGCTCGTCAAGATCGAGATGCATTTCCTTCCGGACGTGTATGTCACGTGCGACGCGTGCCGCGGCAAGCGTTATAACCGCGAGACGCTCGAGGTCCGGTTCCGTGGGCTCTCGATCAGCGACGTCCTGGAACTCACCGTTGAAGACGCGCGTGAGACATTCGCGAACCAGCCACGCATCGCTGAAAAACTTCGCGTGCTCAACGAAGTCGGACTCGGTTACGTGCACCTCGGACAGAGTGCGACCACCCTCTCGGGCGGCGAGGCGCAGCGGGTCAAGCTGGCGACCGAGCTCGCCAAGCGCGACACCGGCCGCACTCTCTACATTCTCGACGAGCCCACCACCGGCCTCCACTTCGAGGACGTGCGGATGCTGCTCGACGTGCTGCACCGGCTCGTGGACCGCGGTAACACCGTGCTCGTCATCGAACACAACCTCGACGTCATCAAGACTGCCGACTGGGTCGTCGACCTCGGACCCGACGGCGGCCATAAGGGCGGAAGAATCGTGGCCGCCGGCACGCCCGAAGACGTCGCCAAGGTGAAGGAGTCGCACACCGGCGAGTATTTGAAGAAGATACTCAGCTAGCTGTCTTCCGCGTCACGCATGCGCCCTGTGCGACTGACGCGTCACCCGTCACGTTTTCACCGAGCCTTCGACTTGGTCTCTCTTCTCGACATCATTGGCCCCGTCATGGTTGGCCCGAGCTCGAGTCACACCGCCGGCGCCTGCCGCCTCGGTCTGCTCGCGCGCAACCTGGTGGGCGGCACGCCGGAGCGTGCGCACGTTGAGTTGCACGGTTCATTTGCGCGGACCAGTGAGGGGCATGGCACCGACAAAGCCATCGCCGGCGGGCTGATGGGTTTCCGTCCCGACGACGAGCGTATTCGCACGGCACTCGACATCGCCGAGCGTGAAGGGCTGGCCTATACATTCGAAAAGACGACGCTCGGCGAAGACAACGACGTCCATCCCAATACCGTCCGCATCACCGTCGAGCGCGCCGACCGCACGCACGTCATGCGCGGTTCGTCGCTCGGTGCAGGGCGCGTGGTCGTCAGCGAGATCGACGGCTTCCCGGTCGAAGTCCACGGCAACCACCACACCATCGTCCTCGTGGCGGAAGACGTGAAGGGCAGTGTCGCCCGCATCGCGGGCATCCTCGCGGATGACAGCATCAACATCGCCACACTGCGGTTGACACGGAAACACCGCGGCGGCGACGCGTTTATGGTGATCGAAGTGGATGATCCACCGGGCGAAGAAGTGCGCGACCATATTCGCGCGCTGCCCTGGGTGCGCTGGACGCACCGTCTCGACAAAGTGAGCTCCTGAGATGTTTACCTCGCTGGCGTCGGCGATCGCTGCTGCCCAACAGGAATCCAAGTCGCTGAGCCAGGTCGCGCTTGAGGCGGAGGCTCGCGATCAAGGCAGGCCCATCGCCGAGATTCGCGACGCGCTCCGGCGCGCGCTCGTGGTGATGCGCGGCGCGATCGAGCAAGGACTCGTCGGTGACCTCAGGAGCGAGAGCGGGCTCGTCGGCGGTGACGCCGCCAAGGTGCATCACTCGAAGGCCGGCCCATTTGCCGGTTCGCCCTTCAGCGATGTGCTCGCGCGCGCGCTCGCCGTGCAGGAAGTGAATGCGGCCATGGGCGTGATCGTCGCGGCGCCCACGGCCGGTGGAGCCGGCGTGCTGCCGGCGGTGCTGACCGGACTCGCCGCCGCACGGAACATCGACGACGAACGACTCATCGACGCACTCGCCACCGCGGGCCTCATTGGTGCGGTCGTGGCTGAGCGCGCGTCGCTCTCCGGCGCGGAAGGCGGATGCCAGGCTGAGACCGGCGCCGCCGCGGGAATGGCCGCCGGCGCCGCGACCGAAATGCTGGGCGGAACGCCTGCGCAGGTCGGCCATGCCGTCGCGCTCGCACAGCAGGGTACACTCGGCCTCGTCTGCGACCCACTCGGCGGGCTCGTTGAGCTTCCCTGTGTGTTCCGCAACGCCACCGGCGCGGCGATTGCGCTCGCCGCGATTGAGATGGCGCTGGCCGGCGTCGAGTTTGCGATTCCGGCCGACGAAGTCATCGACACGATGGGTGAAATCGGGCTCGCGATGGACGTCCGCTACCGCGAAACGGCCGGCGGCGGGCTCGCCGCAACGCCTACCGGTCGCCGTCTCGCTCGCGAGCGCCTCGTTCATATCAAGCGATCTGGCGTCTAGTGGCGGGCTACTATTAACGATCGCACCCACCGCACCATGCGCCGATCCCTGACCTTTGCCTGTACTGTCGCCTGTGCTGTCGCCTTCGCGGCCGTCCCGCCCATGGTGCGCGCGCAGGGGGGCATTTCGGGTACGGTGTACGATTCGCTGTATGTGAGGGGGCCGCTCCGTGATGTGAGCGTGATGCTCACCGAGCTCAACCGCGTCACGACGACCGATGCGCGCGGGCGCTTCAATTTCGATTCCATTCCCGACGGCAAGTACAGCGTCACCTTTTTCTATTCGTCGCTCGATTCGCTCGGTATCGGCGGCCCGGTCGCGACCGTGACCGTCTCACGCGGACTTCCGGCCGAGACGTACCTAGCGACGCCATCGCCGAAGGAACTCTACCGGCGGCTGTGTGGGCCGCCGAAAGATCCGTCGGTGGGCGCGGTGCTCGGGCGCGTGCGCGATGTCGACACACAGCGACCGATCGCGTCGGCGGTGGTCGAGACGTTCTGGGCCGAGTTCGAGTACCTGCAACGCAACTTCAAGCGCCACCTCTTCAAGGCGACGACGAGGACGGGGCCGGAAGGGGTGTTCATCCTGTGCGGTGTGCCGGCCGACGTTCCGCTCGACCTCACGGCGCGGACCGGGTTGTTTCAGGCCGGGCCCGTGACCGTCAACCACGGACGCGACATCGTGGTGCTGCGTGACATCGCCGTCAGCCTCAGGGACAGCGCGGCGCGTGCCGATACGATGATCCTTGTTCGCGACAGCTCGGCGATTCCGACGGGTTCCGGTATCGTGCGTGGCACGCTCAAGGATCGCACCGGCAAGCCCATTCCAGACTCACCGGTGCGAATCGTTGCCGACGCGCGCGAGACGCGCAGCGGCCCCGATGGCGCATTTGTGCTGACCGGTGTTCCAGCGGGAACGCGGACCGTCGAAGCGAGAGCGATCGGCTTTGGTCCTGCCTCGGCGGCCGTGGACGTGCCGACGGGGGGTTCCGTGGTCGCGCCGATCACCTTCGACCGCCGCGCCCAGGAACTGAAGGCGATCACGATCGTTGGCCAGCGCCCGCGGCGCGACATCGAAGGGTTCGGCGTGCGTGCCAAGGAAGGCCTTGGCCGTTACATCACCGATGAAGACCTCAAGAAGCGCCCGGTCTCCCGCATCGGCGACGCGTTGCTGCGTACCGGCAACATCACCTACGACCTCACGCCGATCGGTCCGGAAATCAAGATGCGGGCGACAGGATCGATGCAGAACGATTCGCGCTGCGTGCCGAACTTCTTCCTCGACGGCATGTGGATCCCTGCGCCAGAAATCAACATGCGCCAGACCATGCTGCAGTCCATCGAGACCATGGTCATCCCGGAGGACGTCCGGGGCATCGAGGTCTATGGCAGCCTGGGCGCGATTCCGCCCGAGTTCAACCGCAGCAACGGCTGCGGCGCCATCGTGATCTGGACCAGATAGGCTGGCTTGCGCAGCATATCTAATGAAGGGTGGCCGCGCGCTTACTGGCGCCCGGGGCTGTGTTTGAGCGAAACTTCCAGTGTGGCCGCACCCGTAGGGCCACCAGCAAGCATCGGAGCCAGACGCATGGTCACGCACGACGACCGCCGGCAAGAAAACAGTTGAAGCCCAGATCGAAGACGCCAGTAAGGGGAAGAAATAGCGTTGAGCCGCAACACCATGCGTGAGGCGGAAGGCCAGGCGTCCGCGATCCGCCGCGTCTTCCTGACGCCAGGACTCGCGGCCGTCGTGCTGACCGTCCTCGCCCTGTTGCTGGTCGGGAAGGCGGCGGACCTATTACTGCTGCTCTTGATCGCGATCCTGATCGCCGTCTACCTCGGCGCGTTCACCGATGCCATCGTCGCACGCACCTCGTGGAAGCGTCCGCTTGCCTTCGCGGCCGCGATCGTTGCCACGCTGTTCGTTCTGTGGGGAATCGAGGCGTTGCTGATTCCCCCTGTCATCGCACAGACCAAGGCACTGGCCGCCGGCCTACCGCAATACGTCACGGCGTGGCAGCAACGACTGGGCATGCTCGTCGAACGGTTTCCCGCGCTGGAGCCGTTCGTGGGCGGCGACCGTCAGCAGGAAGTGGTGGACGCGATCATGGGGCAGGCGGAATCGCTCGTGGCCGGGCTCTTCCCGCAGGTCTTCAACCTTGCGCACGGCCTGATCAATCTCGTGTCCGTGCTCGTCATGGCGCTGTACCTCGCGCGCACTCCGCAGCTGTATACGGACTTCGTGGTCGCGCTCACGCCGCCGCGCCACCGCGAGACAGCACGCGGAATCCTGGCCGCCATGGGCACGACGCTCAAGTCGTGGGTGTTCGCGCAACTCTTCAACATGTTCGTGCTGGGATTCCTCACGGCGGTCGGACTCTGGATTCTCGACGTGCCGTCGTGGCTTGCGTTCGGGATTTTCTCCGGGCTGGCTGCCATCGTGCCCTTCTTCGGCGTGTTGCTCGCCACGATTCTTCCGGCGCTGTTCGTGCTCGACCAAGGCGCGACGGCGGTGGCGCTCGTACTATTGCTTGGCGTTGTCGTGCACGTCATCGAGGGCAATTTTATCGCGCCGCTCATCTTCCAGCGCGACGTACATCTGCCACCCGTCCTCACCATCATGAGCGTGCTGATCGTCGGGTCGCTGCTCGGCCCGGTCGGGCTGATCGTGGCGGTGCCGATGCTGGCGGTCGTGCTCGTGTTACTGCGGAAAATTCTGGTCGAACAGGTGTACGGCGATTCCCTGCCGGAGCGTGCTGCAGACGCTGGCCTTCGTCCGTCCGCTTCGCCGCCGAATCCCGAGTCGGGGACGTCCGCAACGAATTGATGCGGACGGAGGGAAGGCGGTGACGGTTTCCGGGGCGCGCGGTCGCATCGTGCCGCATGAACTCCGCACTCGAAATTCGCGACGTCACAGTCCGCTACGGCCGGCCCGGTCAGCATGGCCCGCCCCACGCCGCACTCGACGGCGCCACGCTTTCGGTTGAAGCCGGAGCCTGCGTTGGGCTGGTTGGAGCGCTTGGCGCAGGAACTACGACGTTGCTGCTCTGCGCGGCCGGCCTGGTTGGTCCCGACTCGGGTTGCGTGCGGTGGTTCGGGTCGCATCACTGGAACGCGGGCCGTGCGGCCTACATGTCGCCGCGGGCCGATGCCCATCCGTACCTGTCGGTACGGGCATGGCTCGATTTCACCCTGACCCAGCGGGACTTCGATGGACAGTTGCCCGACCCGGATGTGGCCTCCGTCATTGCGCGGACTGCGCTCGCGGAGTTCGCCCGCGTCCGGGTCGGGCACCTGACCCCAGGCGTGTCGGTGCGCGTGGCCCTCGCGGCTGCGCTGCTCGGTTCACCGCGGGTCGTGCTGCTCGACCGGCCGTTCGACCTGCTCAGCAGCCCCGAACGCGCTCGGCTCGCTCAGGTGCTCGGGCTGCTTCGGGCGGACGGCGTCACGATGGTGGTCGCATCCCACGACGCGAACGCGCTCGCGGCCCTCGCCCCGGACCGGTTGCACACGCTCGCCGCGGGCCGCGTCAGCACGCATGTGGTGCGCACGACGACCCTTGAAATCGACGTACCATTGCCGATCGAGGCCCGGTCGCGCCTCGCGCTGCGTCTGCCGTCGGTCTACCGACGGGGCAGGGCGTTGCGGGTACCGCTTGAGCGATTCACGCCGGAGCAGGTACTCGCCGAGTGCCGAGCGCTCGGGATCGAGGTCAGGGCATCACGGCTGCTCGATCGTGACGAGCGGTCGCGGCGGCGGGTGGCCGAGCGGCCGATCGACCTCGTCCCACGCGCCGAGTCGCCCGCCGACTTGCCGAGTGGTTAACTTGAAGATGTGCCCGAGTTTCGACTTTACAACTCGCTGACCCGCAGCGTAGAACCCTTCGCCCCGGCCGACGGCGCGAAGGTCACGCTCTACACGTGCGGGCCGACGGTCTACAATCCGGCGCACCTCGGCAATTTTAGGACCTTTCTGTTTGAAGACCTCCTCCGTCGCGCGCTCCACATGCGTGGATGGTCCGTCGAACAGGTGATGAACCTGACCGACGTCGACGACAAAATCATCAAGCGGGCGGCGGAGCGGTCCATCTCCATCACCGAGCTCACCGATCCCGTCTGCGAGACCTTCCACGCCGATCGCGAGTTCCTCCGCATTCAGCGCGCCGAGCACTATCCACGCGCGACCGCATTCATTCCTGAGATGATCGACCTCGTGAAACGCCTCGAGGCGAACGGAACCGCCTACAAGGCGGACGACGGCTCGGTGTATTTCGCCATCGACAAGTTCGAAGGCTATGGCCGCCTCTCGCGCCTCGATACGCGCGAGATCCGCGCCGGCGCGCGCGTCGCGCAAGACGATTACGCGAAGGAAAACGCGCAAGACTTCGCGCTCTGGAAGGCCGCGAAGCCAGAGGACGAAGCCTGTGGTGCTGTGTGGGACTCACCCTGGGGGCGCGGCCGGCCTGGCTGGCACCTCGAGTGCTCGGCGATGGCGATGGCCATCCTCGGTGAGACGATCGATATCCACGCCGGTGGCGTGGACCTCGTGTTCCCGCATCACGAGGACGAGATCGCGCAGAGCGAGGCGGCCACCGGCAAGCCGTTCGCGCGGTTTTGGTGCCACGGTGAGTTCCTGCTCACCGACGGCGCCAAGATGGCGAAGCGCGTCGGCAACGTGAGCACCGTCGCGGACCTTCGTGCAGAAGGAGTCAGCGCCGCTGCGCTCAGGCACTTCGTGTTCTCGACGCACTATCGCAAGCAGTTGAACCTGTCAGGCGCGGCCCTAGAGGCCTCGACCGAGGCGGTGCGCCGCATCGGGGATTTTTCGGACCGGCTTTCGCGCGAGAAGGCGGGCAGCGCACAGCTCGCCGAGGCGGCCGACACGCTGCTCATCGAAGCGACGACCGCACTGTCAGACGACCTGAACGCGCCCCGCGCGCTCGGCGCCTTGTTCGACTTCATTCATGCCGCCAATCGGGCATTCGACGCGACGGGCACCGATACCAGCGCTTTGGCCCGGGCGCGGAATGTATTTCGGCAGGTGAATGCCGTATTAGACGTCGTGCCGGACCGAGGCACCGACGACAGCGTGCTCGCCTCCTGGGTGGATCAGCAGCTTGCCGATCGCGCCGCTGCGCGCGCCCGCCGTGACTTTGCGGCCGCCGACCAGGTGCGGAAAGCATTGGAGGAGAAGGGGATAGCCATCGAGGACTCGCCAACAGGCACGCGCTGGAAGAAGGTGCGTTAGCCGGTTTTTCGGGCCGGAAAGGCGGTTCCGAGGGCGCCATGTCAAAGCCGACGTAAGATGCTTGCTCTCAACGGCTTGACGCGATTTCGCAAGCGAGATAAGTTACAAGGCTCGCGAAGAACCGATCATCTGTTTTTGGCGGTTGACGCGTGTTGTACTCTGTGTTGGTCTGTTGCAGTCAGATGCGCTAATGCTGACGTAGCTCAATTGGCAGAGCACCTGATTTGTAATCAGGAGGTCGCGAGTTCGATTCTCGCCGTCAGCTCTGTCGTCGTTGTCGGTGAAGTTCAGTGTTGTTTCACGTGGCGGAGGAGATCGAAGCGCTCGGGTCTACAGCTGGTTCGCATCTCAGGTGGGGTACCCAAGTGGCCAACGGGATCAGACTGTAAATCTGACGGCGCAAGCCTTCGAAGGTTCGAATCCTTCCCCCACCATGGCGGGTCAGACGCCAAGCTGGTTTGAGCCGGTATATCGATTTGGAAGTGCACGACGTGGGAGATCGGAGGGAGCACGCGGGAGTAGCTCAGCTGGTAGAGCGCAAGCCTTCCAAGCTTGATGTCGCGGGTTCGAGCCCCGTCTCCCGCTCTGGTGGCATGGTTGGTGGTTGGATTGAATGGACGGCAGAGGAGTGAGGGGAATGCACGCGTAGCTCAGTCGGTAGAGCACCCCCTTGGTAAGGGGGAGGTCATCGGTTCAATCCCGATCGCGTGCTCTGTACGGAATGGTATTGGAAGCGAACGAATCGGTTGCGGTTTTTCTGAGGAACATGGAATGCCACGCGAAAAGATCATCCTCGCCTGCGGCGAGTGCAAAAATCGGAACTACTTCACGATGAAGAACAAGCGCCTGCACCCGGAACGGGTGGAGTGGAAGAAGTATTGCCCGCGCTGCAACAAGCATCAGCTTCATAAGGAGACGAAGTAGGTGTCCAACGAGATCGTGCAGAAGGCAACTGTTCCGCAACGGACCGTGGCGTTCTATCACGACGTCATGGCGGAGATGCGGAAGGTCACCTGGCCCGACTGGCCTCAGGTACGCCAGTTGTCGATCGGCGTGGTCATCCTGTCGCTCTTCATTGGACTCGTGATCTTTGCGATGGACAACATTTTTCAGCTCGTACTCGTGAGCTGGCTGCCGAAGTTGTTCGGTGGTTGAGATGGTTCCGCAGCACCGTTTCTACGCGATCCAGACGACCTCTGGTCACGAGAACAAGGTGCGCTTGCTGATCCAGCGGCGCATTGACTCGGACCCGACGGTGGCTGACCAGCGCCAGATCCGCCAGGCGCTCGTTCCGACCGAGCAGGTGGTGGAGATCAAGAACGGAAAAAAGGTGACGGTGGAGCGGAAGGTGTTCCCGGGCTATGTGCTCATCGAAATGGTGGTCGACCAAGAGACACTGCACACCATCAACTCGATCCAGGGTGTGATCAAGTTCGTGGGCAAGGACCGGGATCCGCAGCCACTGCGGCCGGAAGAAGTGAATCGTCTGCTTGGCGTCGTTGACGCCGTCGAAGCAGCAGCGCCAAAGGAAGAGATTCCGTTCCTGGTCGGTCAGGCCGTCGCCATCACGGAAGGCCCATTCACCGATTTTAATGGAACGGTCGAGGAAGTGATCATGGACAAGGGCAAGGTTCGGGTGAGCGTCAGCCTGTTTGGGCGGCCCACCTCTGTTGAACTGGATTATCTGCAGCTGCGGGCGCACTAACCCGGTACCTGTTGGGCGCACCGACGCTGTGAACCCGTGGTAGTAGTAGTAGTAGTAGTAGTAGTAGTAGTAGTAGTAGTAGTAGTAGTAGAGGCTGATGTCCGTCGGCGACCACACCGACGTTAAAACGAATGTGGGAGCCAGCGGACCTCAATGTCCGCTACTGCGAAGAGGAGTACCATGGCAAAGAAGGCAGTCGGTTTCGTCAAACTGCAGATTCCTGCAGGCAAGGCGAACCCGGCCCCTCCCGTCGGCACCGCGCTCGGTCCGCAGGGGATCAACATCATGGCCTTTTGCAAGGAGTTTAATGCAAAGACTCAGGGCATGGATACGATCCTTCCGGTCGAGATCACGATTTACGCCGACAAGTCCTTCACCTTCATCCTGAAGACGCCGCCAGCCGCGGTGCTCGTCAAGAAGGAAGCGGGGATTGAGAAGGGTTCGGGTCAGCCAAATCGCAACAAGGTCGGGAGCATCACAGCGGCGCAGGTGAAGAAGATCGCCGAAATCAAGATGCCCGACCTCAACTGCGACTCCCTCGAGTCGGCGATGGCCATGGTGGCCGGCGCCGCGCGCTCGATGGGCGTGGAGGTGAAGGGCTAATGCGCACGTACGGAAAGAAGTACCGCAAGGCGGCCGAAAGTCGCGATATTAAGCTGAACTATCAGGCGCGTGCGGCGCTTGAACTGGTCAAGCAGACCGCGTTCGCCAAGTTCGACGAGACGGTGGACGTCGCCGTGCGACTCGGGGTCGACCCCAAGCATGCCGACCAGGCTATTCGCGGCACGGTCGTGCTGCCAGCCGGCACCGGCAAGGCGGTTCGCGTGCTTGTTATCGCCGTCGGCGAAAAGGCGAAGGACGCTGAGGCCGCGGGCGCTGACTTCGTCGGCACCGAGTTCATCCAGAAGATCAAGGACGGATGGACGGACTTCGACGTGATGATCGCAACGCCAGACCAGATGGGTCAGGTGGGCCAGTTGGGTCGCGTGCTCGGTCCGCGTGGACTGATGCCCAACCCGAAAGCCGGCACCGTGACCATGAATGTCGGACAGGCGGTCAAGGAAACGAAGGCCGGCAAGATTGAGTTTCGCGTGGACAAGACGGGCATCGTGCACGCCGCCATCGGGAAGGTGTCGTTCCCGGTCGAGTCGCTCGAAACGAATTTCCGGGCCTTCATGGATACGATCGTTCGCGCGAAGCCGAGCGCGACGAAGGGCGTCTACGTGCGAACCGTTGCGGTGTCCAGCACCATGGGCCCGGGCGTGCACGTGGACACGACTCCCTACCGGTAACGCGCCATGAAACGACCTGAGAAAGAACAGCTCGTTGCCGAGCTCAAGGACAAGCTCAAGGGCGCCAACGCCCTCTACTATACCGACTTCACTGGACTCAACGTGAAGCGGATGACGGACCTCCGCCGGCGCTTGCGCCGGGCGGGTGTTGAGTACGTGGTGATCAAGAACACGCTCGCGCTCAAGGCCGTGAATGAGAGCGGGCTCGCTGGTGTGCGGCTCAAGGGCCCCACGGGCGTGATCGTCGCGAAGGATGCGATCGCCGCCGCGAAGCTGCTGACTGCGTTCCGCAAGGAAAACGATCAGCGGCCGCTGGTGAAGGGCGGTCTGTATGAAGGGGCGCCGGTGGACGAAGCGCTCGTGAAGAAGCTGGCATTGCTTCCGACGCGCGATGAGGCCCTCGGGCAGCTCCTCGGTGCGTTCAACAGCGTGCTCGCGATGTTCGCGCTGACCCTCGAGGCACGGAAAACACAACTCGAGAGTGAAACGACCGGTGCCGAAACAGCAGCAGCTTGATTCCCCAGGCGTTTGCCTGATACACACGCCCCAGGAAACCCTGGGAATTACCTACGGAGAGCAGAACAATGGCTAATGCAACGCTGAGCAAGGACGACATCATCGACGCGATCGGCAGTATGTCGGTCATCGAACTTGCGGATCTGATCGAGACGTTCAAGACGAAGTTCAACGTGACGATCGCGGCCGTGTCCGCGGGCGCACCGGCAGGTGGCGGTGGTGCTGCCGCGGCCGTTGAGGAGCAGACGGAATTCAGCGTCATCCTCAAGGAAGCCGGCGCGAAGAAGATTCAGGTCATCAAGGTCGTTCGTGAGATCACCGGCCTGGGCCTGAAGGAAGCGAAAGATCTGGTCGACGGCTCGCCGCAGACGGTGAAGGCCGGTGCCACGAAGGACGAGGCGGCCGCGATCAAGGCCAAGCTCGAAGAGCAGGGCGCGACGGCCGAAGTCAAGTAGAGGTGTGCTGCCCCGGCCGGCGCGCTTCGCGCTCCGGCCGGCTCTCACCCTCACTTGACCTCGCCATCGTGAAAAGTTCGCACTCTCGATACACCCGAAGTTGAATTGCACGCGCACCGGCATCCGACGTTCGTCGGGTGCCGGGGCGTGGCGCTTTGTGCCTGCCAGAACACCACCCGGGTGAGCCCCGGAATACGACATGATCAAGCAGATCTCCTTCGGAAAGCTCGAGCAGGGCATGGCGATGCCGCACTTGCTCGACATCCAGACGCGCGCCTTCGAGTCGCTGCTCCAACTCGACGCCGCTGCACACCATCGCGAAGATGTCGGTCTCGAACGGGTCTTCAAGGACCTGTTCCCGATCACCGACGTTCACGAGAACTTCTCGCTCGACTTCAAGAAGTACACGCTGGGCGAGCCGAAGTACTCCGTCGAGGAGTGCATCGAACGCGATATGACGTATTCAGCGCCGCTCAAGGCGACGCTGATCCTCACGGTGTTCGAGGAGAACATCGCGGACGGCAAAAAGCGCATCAAGAACCAGATCGAGAAAGAGGTCTACCTCGGCGAGCTGCCCCTGCTGACCCCGCTGGGCACCTTTGTGATCAATGGCGCCGAGCGCGTGATCGTCAGCCAGCTCCACCGGTCGCCGGGCGTCGTGTTCGAAGAGTCCACGCACCCGAACGGCCAGCGACTGATCTCGAGCCGGATCATCCCGTTCCGCGGCTCGTGGGTTGAGTTCACGGTAGACATCCACGATGTGGTCTACGTCCACATCGACAAGAAGAAGAAATTCCCGGCCACCGCGCTGCTGCGCGCCTTCGGCTACGGCTCGAACTCCGATATTCTGCGCCTGTTCTTTGCGACGCGCGAGCTCGACCTGACCAGGAAGCGCGAAGGACGTGCGGAAAATCGCGAAGTCATCGGCGCCATTGTCGCGGAGAACATCACGCTGGTCGGCGAAGACGCCGTGGCGGATGCGCCCAAGCTTAAGACCAAGAAGGCGCGCGCCGAACGCGAGCGCGCTGAGGCGGCGCTGGCCGTGCGCGAAGGCGACGAACTCACGGAAGAAGTCTTCAACCGCCTCCGCCGCCTCAAGGTCGATACGATCAAGGTGTTCGCGAGCTATGTGTCGGTCGACCTCCGCGATGAACTCGAAGCCATCGAGCGCGGTGAACGCCCGACGCCGCGGATCATCGCGATAGACGAATCGGACCCTGAAACTGGCGAAGTCGTCGCCGAAGCCGGCAACGCGCTCAAGGAGACGCTCGCGAAGCGCCTCCGCAAGCATGGCCTGACCAAGGTCCGCTGCTTCGTGGCCAGTGGCCGTGCCGAGAGCACGCTGATCAAGAACACGCTGGTCAAGGACCCGACGAACCCGGCGCACTTCGACGATGAAGCGCGCCGCC
The DNA here is from genome assembly GCA_014192065.1 of Gemmatimonadota bacterium. Classification (GTDB taxonomy): domain Bacteria; phylum Gemmatimonadota; class Gemmatimonadetes; order Gemmatimonadales; family Gemmatimonadaceae; genus Fen-1231. The sequence continues at coordinate 361,556 of BJHH01000001.1, forward strand.
GCCGCGGTCATAAGGAATCCACGGACGCTGAGTTCGGCGAAGCAGAGGCGCTCAAGGCCATCTATTCCCTGCTCCGTCCTGGCGACGCGCCGAACAAGGAAACGGCGAAGCAGGCACTTGAACGGTTGTTCTTCTCGCCGAAGCGCTATGACCTCGGTCGTGTGGGCCGGTACAAGATCAACCAGCGCCTCGGACTGACGACGCCGGCGAACCATACCGTCCTCACGAAGGACGACTTCATCGCCATTGTCCGCAACCTCGTCGAACTGCACGAAGGTCGCGGTCACGTGGACGACATCGACCATCTGGGCAACCGCCGGATCCGCTCGGTCGGCGAACTGATCGCCAACCAGTTTTCCGTCGGCCTGTCGCGTATGGCGCGCCTGGTCAAGGAGCGCATGAGCATCAACCAGGACACCGAGAGGATCGCCCTCGACGACCTGGTCAATGCCCGCACCGTCAGCGCGGTGATCCAAGCGTTCTTCGGGTCAAGCCAGCTGTCGCAGTTCATGGATCAGACCAATCCGCTTGCTGAGCTCACGCACAAGCGCCGGCTTTCTGCGCTCGGACCTGGCGGCCTGACGCGTGAACGCGCGGGCTTTGAAGTCCGTGACGTGCACTACTCGCAGTACGGCCGCATGTGCCCGATCGAGACGCCTGAAGGTCCGAACATCGGCCTGATCACGTCGCTCGCCTGCTATGCCCGCGTGAACGACCTCGGCTTCATCGAGACCCCGTATCGCGTGGTCAAGAACGGCAAGGTGACAAACGAGCTCGCATGGCTCGACGCCAATCGTGAAGAAGACTCCACCATTGCGCAGGCCAACGCCAAGCTCAACGACGACCACACGTTCGTCGACGAGCTGGTGCTCTGCCGTCATGGCTCGGATTTCCCGCTGACCCCGCCGCCGCGCATCGACTACATGGATGTGGCGCCGGAACAACTGGTGTCGATCGCCGCCGCGCTCATCCCGTTCCTCGAGCACGACGACGCCAATCGCGCGCTGATGGGCTCGAATATGCAGCGGCAGGCTGTGCCGCTGCTCAATCCGCAGACGCCGCTGGTGGGCACCGGACTTGAGCGGACGGTCGCCGAACACTCGGGCGCGACGGTCATCGCCATGCGCGGTGGTGTTGTGATCCGTGTGACGGCCGACGAGATCATCGTCGACGCTGGTCCGGTCGAGAAGGGCAAGCCGGGGGCCGACGAGCCGCTGGCGCGGCTCACGCAGCAGGACCGCTACAAGGTGCGGAAGTACTGGCGCACCAACCAGGACACCGCCATCAACCAGCGCCCGATCGTGCGGCTCGGGCAAACGGTCAAGGCGGGCGAAGTCCTCGCGGACGGCGCGGCAACCGAACAGGGCCAGCTGGCGCTCGGTTCGAACGTGCTCGTGGCGTTCATGCCTTGGTACGGACACAACTTCGAAGACGCCATCGTGCTGTCCGAGCGCCTGGTCAAGGAGGACGTGTACTCGTCCATCCACATCCAGGAGATGGAACTCCACGTCCGCGACACCAAGCGTGGGAAAGAGGAAATCACGCGTGAAATCCCGAACGTCTCGGAAGAGTCGCTCGTGGACCTCGACGAGCGCGGGATCGTTCGGATTGGCGCCCACGTGCGCCCGGGCGACATCCTCGTGGGCAAGATCACACCCAAGGGTGAGACGGAACTCTCTCCTGAAGAGAAGCTCCTGACGGCCATCTTTGGCGAGAAGGCGAAGGACGTGAAGGATTCGTCGCTCAAGGTTTCACCGGGCGTCGAAGGCGTCGTGATCGACGTCAAGATCTTTTCACGCGTCGAGGACCAGGTCGTCGAGAAGGACCGCGGCGAACGGATCGGCGATGTGCGCCGCCTCGAAGGTGAAGAAAAAGTGCGCGTGAATGACGTGCGCGACGGCGAACTGAAGGAGCTGCTCGCAGGTCAGATCGTGGCCCTGGCGCTGAAGTCGGGTACCGTCGAGGAAGCGATTCCCGTCGGTACGAAGCTCACGGATGATGTACTCGAAGGCGTCCGCCTCGCGACGCTCGACCTCAAGACGTTCCGCGTCGAGAGCAAGAAGGTCAACGAGTCCATTCGCGAAATCATCGACGCGGCCAACGAAGTAAAGGCCCGCATTGAGGAGAAGGCCGAGGAGCGGATCGATCGCATTCTGCAGCCGGATGAACTGCCCCCGGGCGTGCTCCAGCTGGTGAAGGTCTACCTCGCGGAGAAGCGCAAGATTTCAGTCGGCGACAAGATGGCCGGGCGCCACGGCAACAAGGGTATCGTGGCCCGCATCGTCCCCGAAGAAGATATGCCGTTCCTGCCAGACGGCCGTCCAGTGGACATCGTGCTCAATCCGCTCGGCGTGCCGAGCCGCATGAATGTCGGGCAGATTCTCGAGACCCACCTCGGGTGGGCCGCGCGCATCCTCGGCTTCTATGCAAAGACGCCCGTCTTCCAGGGCGCCAATGAGCGCGAGATCGGCATGTTGCTGCGTCTCGCCGGGCTGAACTGGATCCGCGGCGCGTTACGGATCAACGCGGCGGCGCCGACTGTGACCGACAAGGAGATCAAGACACTTCTGGCCGACATGCGGCCCGAGCAAAGTCACGTGGACACGGTGCAGCTCTTGGCCGACGCCACGCTGAACGACCTTGGCAGCCGGTCGATGTCGCAGGGGTCGCGCGATGTGTACCACAGCATTCGTGACTTCATCGCCGCGGCCGCGAAGGAACTCGCTGACCGCGAGATCGAGGCCATTGGCAACGCCATCAAGTTCAATGCGGGCTCCACCGAGAGCGAAGACTTCAACGTCGCGCGCAAGGCCGATTTCAAGAAGGCGGCCAAGGATCTCGAGAAGCGCGCTACGATGAGTGGCTCGGCCATCCTCGAGGAGATGGGCTTCACCCACCTCGCATCGATGCTCGTCAAGAAGTCGGACGCTGATGTAGACGCCGCGGCCGTTGAACTGCTGCGACTGGCCGGCCTGCAGGCCGGCGGCAAGATCCGCCTGCGCGACGGACGTACGGGCGAACGGTTCGCCTCGGCGGTGACGGTGGGCGAGATCTACATGCTCAAGCTGTCGCACCTCGTGGACGACAAGATTCACGCACGGAGCATTGGACCGTACTCGCTGGTGACGCAGCAGCCGCTTGCCGGTAAGGCGCAGTTCGGCGGCCAGCGTTTCGGTGAGATGGAAGTGTGGGCGCTGGAAGCGTACGGCGCGGCGCACACGCTGCAGGAAATCCTGACGGTCAAGTCCGATGACGTGAGCGGCCGGTCGCGCGTATACGAGGCGATCGTCAAGGGTCAGAACCTGCCCGACCCGGGCACGCCCGAGTCGTTCAACGTGCTCGTGAAGGAACTGCAGGCGCTCGGCATCCACGTCACGATGGATGCGAATGCCGACGGTTACAACACTCCCTTCTCCAGCGGGAGCGAGGAATAACTCATGATTGATTTCCGTAACGCACGCGAAACGCGGTCATCCGCGTTCGATTATATCCAGATCCGGATCGCCTCGCCCGAGGAGATCCGTGGACCGCGCGACAGCAAGGAACGGGAACGGCTCGAAATGGCCGGTCTCCGCTCGTGGTGGTCGTGGGGCGAAGTCACGAAACCTGAGACCATCAACTATCGCTCGTTCAAGCCCGAGAAGGACGGCTTGTTCTGCGAGCGCATTTTTGGCCCGGTCAAGGATTGGGAATGTCACTGCGGCAAGTACAAGCGGATCCGCTATCGCGGCGTGATCTGCGATCGCTGCGGCGTCGAAGTCACGTTGAGCAAGGTGCGGCGCGACCGCATGGGACATATCGAGCTGGCCGTCCCGGTCGCGCATATCTGGTTCTTCAAGACGCTGCCGAGTCCGATGGGCAACCTCCTCGATCTCACGCTGCGTGATCTTGAGAAGGTCGTGTATTACTCGAATTACGTGGTGATCGATCCGGGCCAGCAGGAAGTGCACGCGAACGAACTGCTCGACGAAGAGCAATACCTCGCGTTGCGCTCCAAGGCCCGTGAAGAGGGCGACACGGCGTTCAACGCCGACATCGGGTCGCCGGCGGTGCGCGAACTGCTTCGTCGCATCGACGTGGATAAGCTCGCCGAGCAGCTGCGCAAGGAAGTGCTGACGGAAACGTCGCAGCACAAAAAGAAGCAGATGCTGAAGCGCCTCAAGGTGGTGGACGCGTTCCGTAACTCGGGCGACCACAGCGACGTGCGCAACAAGCCGGAATGGATGATCCTCGACGTGATCCCCGTGATCCCGCCCGATCTCCGTCCGCTGGTTCCGCTCGACGGCGGCCGGTTTGCCACGTCCGATTTGAACGATCTGTATCGCCGTGTCATCAACCGCAACAACCGCCTCCAGAAGCTGATCGTGCATCGCGCGCCGGAAGTCATTCTCCGGAACGAGAAGCGCATGCTGCAGGAGTCGGTGGACGCGCTGTTCGACAATGGCCGCCGCTCCAAGGCGATCCGTGGACGCGGCAAGCGTCCGCTCAAGTCGCTGTCCGACATGCTCAAGGGCAAACAAGGCCGGTTCCGCCAGAATCTGCTCGGTAAGCGTGTGGACTACTCGGGCCGCTCGGTCATCGTCGTGGGCCCTGAGCTCTCGCTGCATCAGTGCGGCCTACCCAAGGCGATGGCGCTGGAGCTGTTCAAGCCGTTCATCATCCACAAGCTGGTCGAGAAGGGTATCGCCGAGACGGTCAAACGCGCCAAGAAGATTGTGGAGCGTGAGTCGAACGAAGTCTTCGAAATCCTCGAAGAAATCATTCGCGACCATCCGGTGCTGCTCAACCGCGCGCCGACGCTCCACCGTCTGGGAATCCAGGCGTTCGAGCCCGTGCTCGTGGAGGGCAAGGCCATTCGAATTCACCCGCTCGTCTGCGCGGCGTTCAACGCCGACTTCGACGGCGACCAGATGGCCGTGCACGTGCCGCTGTCATTTGAAGCGCAGCTTGAAGCACGTGTCCTCATGCTGTCGAGCAACAACATCCTCAAGCCGGCCGACGGGCGCCCGGTGGCGGAGCCGAGCCAGGACATCGTGCTGGGCTGCTATTTCGCCACGAAGGCGCCGCCAGGCTTCGAAGAATTGATGAAGGATCCGAAGCAGTTCGCCAAGTTGCCGGCGTACACGTCGGCCACGGAAATCGAGATGGCGATTGCCATGGGTCGCCTCGATGTGCACTCGCCGGTCAAGTTTCTCGTCAACATCGACGGCAAGACGCATTGGGAAGCGACGACGTGCGGCCGCGTGATGTTCAATCAGATCGTGCCTCCTGCGGTCGGCTGGCAGAACCGCGACATGAAGAAAAAGGTGCTGTCCGAGCTGGTGTTCGAGTCATACCGTCGCTCCGGCCTCGCCGGCACGGTGTCGTTCCTCGACCGCCTGAAGGAGTTCGGCTTCCGCAACGCCACGCGCGGCGGCGTCTCCATCGGCATCGAGGATCTCGAGATCCCGGCGGAGAAGGAGTCGCTGCTCGAGGAAGCCTCGACCCGCGTCGAGCGCTTCCAGAAGGCGTACCAGACCGGCAACATCACGAACGGCGAACGCTACAATAAGGTCATCGACACCTGGACCCACGCGAACAACGACATCGCCGACGCGATGGTCAAACATATGCGTGATTCGCAGAGCGGGTACAACCCCGTGTTCATGATGTTCGATTCCGGTTCACGTGGTTCGCGCGATCAGATCCGTCAGCTCGCCGGTATGCGCGGCCTGATGGCGAAGCCGCAGAAGAAGCTCACCGGCGGCATCGGTGAAATCATTGAAAGCCCGATCAAGTCGAACTTCCGTGAAGGGCTCTCCGTGCTCGAGTACTTCATCTCGACGCACGGCGCCAGAAAGGGTCTGGCCGATACGGCGCTCAAGACGGCCGACGCAGGGTATCTGACGCGGCGCCTCTGCGACGTGGCGCAGGACGTGACGATCGCCGAGGAGGATTGCGGCACGATCATGGGCCTCGAGATCGGCGCGCTGAAGGAAGGCGAAGACATCATCGAGCCGTTGTCTGAGCGCATTGTCGGCAACGTCGCTGCTGAGGACGTCGAGGATCCGCAGTTGCTGGACGGGTCGGGCCGGCGCACGCTGCTGGTCGAGACCGGCCAGATGATCGACGAGGACACGGCGCGTCAGATCGAAGAGTCGGGTCTCGAAACGATCAAGATCCGTTCGGTGCTCACTTGCGAGGCCAAGCGCGGTCTCTGCCGCATGTGCTACGGCCGCAACTTGGCCACCATGCACATGGTGGACTTAGGCGAGGCGGTTGGCATTATTTCGGCGCAGTCCATCGGCGAGCCGGGTACGCAGCTCACGTTGCGCACCTTCCACATCGGCGGCACGGCGGCACGTATCGCCGAGCAGACGGCGCGGAAGACGAAGGTGGCCGGCATCGTCGAGTTCGGCGATCGCCTGATCCACGTCACCAACGCCGAAGGCCAGCAGGTCGTCACGGCGTATGAAGGCGAATTGTTTATTCGTACGTCGAAGGACAAGCACGCCGCGGTGGCGGCGCGCCTGCAGGTTCCGCTGGGCGCCATCCTCTCGGTGAAAGACGGCGAGGAAGTGTCGAAGGATCAGGTCGTGTTCAGCTGGGATCCGTACACCAACCCGATCATCGCCGACGTGCAGGGCGAGATTCGGTTCGTGGACCTGGTCGAGGACGAGACGTTCGCCGAAGAACTCGACGAACTGACCGGCCTCCGCCAGCGCGTCGTGATCGACGACCGCGAGAAGAAGCTCCACCCGCACATCGAGATCTGGCAGACCAAGGGTGGTAAGGAAAAGCGCATCCGCGACTTCGTGATCCCGGTGGGCGCGCAGCTCATCGTGGCGAATGGCAAGGAGATCACGGCGGGCACGGTGATCGCCAAGATCTCGCGCGAAGCGTACAAGACCCGCGACATCACGGGTGGTCTGCCGCGCGTGGCCGAACTGTTCGAAGCGCGTCGTCCGAAGGACCCGGCGACGATCTCCGAAGTGGACGGCATCGTGCGGTTCGGCGAGATCAAGCGCGGTAAGCGCGAAATCTTCGTCCAGCCGCTGCGCCCGGATGGGCAGCCAGACGAAGCGCAGCAGGCGCAGCTGTACGAAGTGGCGGCCGGTAAGCACCTTCGCGTGCACGAGGGCGACCGCGTCCGCGCTGGTGACCGCCTGTCGGAAGGACCCGTCAACCCGCATGACATTCTGCGCATCAAGGGACCGCGCGCAGTGCAGGAATACCTGCTCAACGAAGTGCAGGAGGTCTATCGCCTCCAGGGCGTGAAGATCAACGACAAGCACATCGGGGTGATTGTGCGCCAGATGCTGCAGAAGGTGCATGTCATCGAGCCAGGCGACACCGAATGGCTCGAGGGCGAGAACGTGGACAAGGGCGCGTTCCGCGAGGCGAACGACCGGGCGAAGAAAAAGAAGCAGCGTCCGGCGACCTCAGAGCCACTGCTCCTCGGCATCACCAAGGCGTCGCTTACCACGCAGTCGTTCATTTCGGCAGCGAGCTTCCAGGAAACGACGCGCGTGCTCACCGATGCTGCGATCCGTGGCGCCAAGGACAACCTCCTCGGCCTCAAGGAGAACATCATCATCGGTCACCTCATCCCGGCCGGTACGGGTATGTACCGGTACCAGGAAGTGGATATGGACATCGAGCCGCCGGCGATGCCGGTGGAGGCGACGTCGTTTAGTGCCGACCCGCTGACATCAGGGTTGATCGGCACTCCGTTGTCGGAGGGTGTGGCGTCGTTCGCGCCGCTGCCCGAAGCGGAGTAATAGGTCTTGATACGCAAACGGCCCGGGGCGAAAGCTCCGGGCCGTTTTGCGTCGGCGCGCTCCGATTGGCGTATTATTTGTCATCCTTAGGGAGGCGTCTTCGCCGCCCGATCCACCGGCCACCTCTCTCTGGAAGGAAGTCGATGCCGAAACTCACCAGGTCCCTCTCAGTACTTGCCGCCGTTGCCGTGACGTCGTCTGCCGCACTGGCCCAGAACCCCGCGGCGGCGGCACAGGCCAACCCGATGTCGTTTTTCGTCACTAGTGTCGGCAAGGGTGACGGCGCCAACCTCGACCGGCTCGAAGGCGCCGACGCGCACTGTAAGACGCTCGCCGATGCGTCTGGCGTACGGCAAGCCGACGGCCGTACCTGGCGCGCCTACCTGAGCGCCGTCGCCGCCGACGGCAAGCCGATCCATGCGCGCGACCGCATCGGCATCGGTCCGTGGCACAACGTGAAGGGCGCGCTCATTGCCGCCAACGCGGCCGATCTGCACGGCGACATCATTCGGGACCGCAACCAGATGAACAAGGTGAACGCGCTCACCGAGAAGGGCATGCCGGTCAATGGCGTGGGTGACACGCCCAACACGCACGACATCATCACGGGCTCCGACTCGTTTGGGCGTGCCGTCGGCGGGACGTTCGACACCACCTGCAGCAACTACACGAGCAACAGCGCCACCGGGAGCACCATGCTTGGGCACAGCGACCGAACCGGCGGCGGCAACACGTCGTGGAACGCGGCTCACGCGTCCCGTGGTTGCGGGCAGGCAAACCTCGTGGCCACCGGCGGCGCGGGGCTGTTCTACTGCTTTGCGGCTAACTAGGCGCAACGCGTGACCCATCCAGCGGCGGCGGCTCGGCCAGCCGGGTCGGTACCCGAACGCCTGATCCCCCGGCGGGCCGTCGCGAGCTGGGTGCTCTATGATCTGGCGAACACCATCTTTTCGATGGGCGTCGTATCACTCTACTTCTCGTTGTACGTGCGCGACGAGGTAGGCGGTCAACGCGCCGACTCGACCTACGGCGTGATTACCGCGATCTCGATGGGGATCATTTTCATCATTTCGCCGCTCCTTGGCGCCATGACCGACCGCGCCAGCCGCCGGATGCCATTCCTCATCTGGACCACCGTGGTCTGCTGCGCCTGCACGGCGCTGCTCGCGCGTGGCTCATACATCGAATCGGCGGTGCTCTTCGTGGTTGGCAACGCGGCGTACCAGGCCGGCCTGCAGTTTTACGACTCGTTGCTCCCTGAAGTCAGCAACGAGTCCAATCGTGGCCGCATCAGCGGTATCGGTGTGGGTATCGGCTACCTCGGCTCGTATGTCGCCGTCGGTATCGGCCTGATGCTGGGTACCAAGGACAAGCCGCTGCTTTTTACGATCATCGCCGTGGCGTTCCTGATCTTTTCGATCCCCTGCTTCATCTGGGTCAAGGAGCGTGGCAACCCGAATCCGCGCCCCATTTTCGGCCTCCAGATGCTGAAGGAATCCACGGCCCAAACGCTTCGCACACTGCGAGAAGGTCACAAGTACCCTGGGCTGCTCCGCTTTTTACTGGGGCGGATCTTTTATACGGATGCGATCAACACCGTCATCTCGTATATGTCGCTCTACGCCGTCAACGTTGCGCTGGCAAACGGCGGTACCGAGGAAGCCGGGGCGCACACGGCGCAACTCGTGATGATGGCGGCGATCTCGTTCGCGATTCTCGGCGGCTTTGTCTGGGGATGGCTCGTTGACAGGATCGGTCCCAAGCGAACGCTGAACATCGTGCTCTGGCTCTGGATCGCGACCTTGGCGCTTGCCATGGCGATCGGTTTCTTCCGGTTGACGGTCGGTTGGCTCTATCTGGTCGGCGCGCTGGCCGGCGTGGCGATGGGCGGCGTCTGGTCCGCCGACCGGCCGTACATGCTCCGTCTCACGCCGCCGGACCGCGTCGGTGAGTTCTACGGCTTGTACGGGATGGTCGGCCGGTTCTCGGCCGTCACGGGCCCGCTCCTCTGGAGCATCATCACCTTCGCCACCGTGGAGCGCGGCGGGATGCCCGAACTCACCGGCCAGGCGTTCGCGCTGACCTCCCTGCTCCTCATGGTGGTGATTAGCTACCGAATCCTCCGGCCGTTGACGGACTCGCCGCGAGACTGGAGCGCGCTCAAGCAGGGATGACGACTCGTTGATGCCAATCTGATGACCTCGTCCCGCATCGCGTTCGGCGGGCTCGCGGTCACCAACTTCGCCGTCGCGGTGCTGTTCGCCGTTGGCGGCGGTGGCGCCCTATAACCCTTGCCGTAGGGTCGCTTAGACCGCTTGAAATATGCCCGCAACGGGCCTATCTTTATCTGTCTGTTCCGTGCCGCCCCAACTCCTGGGGTGATCCACGAAGTGGCAGATCGACGAACAAGACTCAGGGTTAGATGCCGACAATCAACCAGCTCGTTCGCAAGAGCCGGCGCGACGTTGCCCGTAAGGAAAAGGCGCCAGCGCTCAAGGCGAATCCGTTCAAGCGCGGTGTATGCACCCGCGTCTACACCACAACGCCAAAGAAGCCGAACTCTGCGCTCCGCAAGGTTGCGCGTATTCGTCTCACCAATGGCTTTGAAGTCACTGCCTATATCCCGGGCGAAGGCCACAACCTGCAGGAGCACTCCATCGTGCTCATTCGCGGCGGCCGCGTGAAGGATCTCCCGGGTGTCCGTTACCATATCGTCCGCGGCAAGCTCGACGCATCCGGCGTCAATGGCCGCAACAAGAGCCGCTCGAAGTACGGCACGAAGAGGCCGAAGGGTGGCAAAGCCGGGGCCGCAGCATGAGTCGCCGAAAGAAAAGCGTTAAGCGCGTGATCCTCGCGGATTCCCGCTACGATAGCCAGACCGTCTCGAAGTTCATCAACGTCCTGATGTACCAGGGCAAGAAGGCCACCGCCGAGAAGATTTTTTATGGCGCGATGGACCTCGTCGAGACTCGCACGTCGCAGTCCGGCGTGACGATCTTCAAGCAGGCTCTGACCAACCTGAAGCCCGTGGTCGAAGTGAAGAGCCGCCGTGTCGGTGGCGCCACGTATCAGGTACCGGTCGAAGTGCGTCCTGAGCGCCGTACGGCGTTGGCGATGCGCTGGCTAATCTCGTATTCGCGTGATCGCAACGAAAAGTCGATGGCCGAGAAGCTCGCCGCCGAAGTGATTAGCGCGTCGAAGGGTGAAGGCAACGCGGTCAAGAAGAAGGAAGACACACACCGCATGGCTGACGCGAACAAGGCCTTTGCCCACTATCGCTGGTAGACGCCAACATCAGGACGCAGGGCTCGGTACGCGCTAGACAGAAACCGTAGCACTGCCACTGTACGCACGAGAGGGTCCCCCGAATGCGGGGGGCCCTCTCGTCACTTGCGGTGCCTTCCGTCGACGCGGGATGCGGCCTAGACTTTGCCCGCGTGAGAATCCTCGTGGTACTCAGCTGCTTTGTCATGCTGCGCGTAGCCGACGCGCAGCGAGCGCTTCCGCAGTATGAGGTGGGCAAGGCCCAGTTGCTCCTCCGGACACAGCTGCCGTGCCTCGGTTGCCATGAACTCGACGGCGACGGCGGGACGATTGCGCCTTCGCTGAGCACCGTGGGCGGGCGCCGCTCCGCGGCCTACATCCGCGCAATCATCGAGGACCCGCAGAAGACGCTCCCCGGCGCGGCCATGCCGAGGCACGCGATGCCGCCAGCCGTGCGCGAGCTCATCGTGCGATTCCTGGCGAACGGCGCGAAGGGTGCGGAGGGACCGGCCATCACCGCCCCGCCCGTTGCCACGCTGCCGATCAAGGGCGCCGTGCTCTACGCCAAATGGTGCGCCAGCTGTCACGGCGCCACCGGCAATGGCGATGGACCGAACTGGAAACGACTCCCGGTCGCTCCCGCGAAGCACGGCCGACCCTCGGGTGATGGGCACACGTGCGGACGACGCCTTGTTCGACCTGATCGCCGTGGGTGGCGTTCCGTACGGACGTAGCGCGCGAATGCCCGCATTCGGTGCGACGCTCTCGCCTGTTGAGATTCGCGCGCTGGTCTCGCACATCCGCACGCTGTGCAACTGTCAGGGCCCGGCGTGGTCGCGGCAGGGAGCGGGCCAGTGAGTCGCGGCGGGCGAAAGCATCGCGGCCGGCCGGCGCCGGACGGCGTTCGTGGTACTGCCGAGTCCCAAGAGACCAAGCCGACCGATCCCGCGACACGCGCTGCCGCGATGCGCCGGATTGCTCGGTCCGCTGGCGCGATGATCCTCTTGGTCACGATGATCGTCATGGTGTGGCGCTCGCTGCGATACTCGATTCCCGGCCCGCTCGGCGCGACCACACTGCCACCGCCGCGCGAAGCGCCGCCGGTGTCGCGGGTGAGTCGCGCCGATTTCGTCGGCGCCGAGCGGTGCGCATCGTGCCACGCGGATCAATTCGCGAAGTGGGCCGCCTCGACCCACGGCCGCGCCGGCGGGCCGCCTGCGGCCGACCTGGTGATCGCCCCATTCAATGGCAAGCCGATCCGTTTTCGCGACGCCGTGGTCACGCCACGCGTCGAGGCGGGCCGCTACGAGTTCGTCGTCGTGCGCGACGATGACTCCACCGAGATTGTGCGCGTGGATGGCGTGATTGGTGGCGGCCACATGGTAGGCGGCGGCACGCAGGGGTTCGTGACGAAGCGGTCCGACGGAACGATGCGGTTCGTTCCCTTCGATTGGTCGCGGCACGGCAACAGCTGGTTCTGGAATACGAATTCTCGTTCGCAGCGTGGCTGGGTGCCGATCACCGAAACCATGCGGCTCGCGGAGTGCGGCGACTGGCCGCCGGCGCGCGTGCTCGGCGACATGCCGCGCTGGGCCAACTGTCAGAGTTGCCATGCGAGCCAGCTCAGAGTCGAGGATTCGGTCCAGGGCCGCGTGACGAAGTTGACATCTCTTGCGATCAATTGTGAGAGCTGCCATGGACCTGCGCGCCGTCACGTCGAGCTCGCGGAAGCGGGGTCGCTCGACGGCAAATCGGACGTTGGGCTCGCGTCGCTGCGCACGTTCGGCAAGGATGCGTCGATCAACGTCTGTTCGCAGTGCCATGCGGTGAAAGACCAGTTACGCGAAGGCTTTATTTCTGGCGATTCACTCGAACTGTTCTACTCGTTGAACATGCCCGCGCTCGGTGACCGCCCGCTCCATGCCGATGGTCGCGTGCGCACCTTCGCCTACCAAGAGGCACACCGCTACAGCGACTGCTACGTGAATGGCGGAATGACCTGTACGTCCTGCCACGATCCGCACTCGCAGGGCTATCGCACAGTCGCTGGCGAGCCGTTGCCGGGGCGGTTCGACGACCGGCAGTGCACCTCCTGCCACGCCAGCAAGGCCGAAGGGGTCGCCGAGCACACGCATCACGCGGTGACCTCAGCCGGCAGCCGCTGCACGGCTTGCCATATGCCGTCGCTACAGGCGCCGGAGACGACCGACCCGCGAACAGGGCGTGCGTCGGTTCGCTACGCGCGCGCCGACCACAGCATCTCCATCCCGCGCCCACGCGCCGACAGCGCGATCGGGATCGTGTCGGCGTGCGCGGCCTGCCATACGAATCGCTCGACGTCACAACTCGAGGCGTCTCTGGTGGCGTGGTGGGGCGAGGTGAAGCCAAGTGGTACGATGGGGACGAGTCGCCGGTTCGCCGCACTCGCCCGCGACCTTGAGCGCGTGCCGGCGCCGGATCACGCGCTGTTCAGCCCCGCCGCGCGAAGTCGGCTCGATGAGCTGAGTCACGATCCAGATCTCGACGTTCGGGCTCTGGCCCTAGCGACGCTTCATCTGACGGAGGGCGCACTCCCGAGCACCCGTCGCCAGCTCGCGCGCGCCGCGGCGCGCGAGGGCGCGAACGATTTCCAGCTTCGATCGCGCTGGACTGTGGCGCTCGGCTACATGGGTGACCGGTTCGCAGAAGCAGGCGACTATTCCGGCGCCGGCATCGCGTACGGGCGCGCCCTCGAAGTGACGCCCGCCAGCGCTCGCCTGTTGCAGAGTCGCGGGAACGCTGAGCGCAGCGCCGGCGACTACGCGGCGGCGATTACTTCATATGAACGTGCGCTCGCCATCGAGCCACAGTCGGCGCTGACGATGGTCAACCTCGGCATTGCGCTCAGCGCAATCGGAGACAGTGTCCGTGGCGCAGCCACGCTCGCCAAAGCCGCCGAGTTGGACCCCGGGGAGCCGCTCGCCTGGTTCAATCTTGGAAACGTGGCGCTGTTGGGCGGCAACTTCGCGGTGGCGACCCGTCACTTCCGTGCCGCGCTCGCCATTGACGGCAGCCTTGCCCAGGCGCACTTCCAGTTGGCGCGCATCCACCTGCTGGAGAGAGACAATCGAGCGGCGCTGGCGGAACTGCGTCGCGGGCTCGCCCTCGACTCGTCGAATACCGCGGCAAGGGACATTGCCCGACAGCTTGGTGGGGCCTTTCGGAGGTAAAGCCGGTTACGGCCAATCGGTACAAACTGTTGACAGATCGCCAGTTGCATGGATATCTAGTAGTAGTTAAGGACTGTGGAACCTACGCCTATGGGCGGGGTTGGATGGCCCTGTTTTTCACGCAATACCCCCGCGAAGGAGGGAAGCTCATGCTACAATCTGTTAGGTGGCGTGCCGCCACCCTGTTCGTTGCCCTGATGAGCGTTGCGCTGCCTAGTGCAGCGTTCGCGCAGGGAACGGGCACGGTTGAAGGCACTGTGATCGATGCCGCGAGTCAGCGACCGCTGGCGAACGTGCAGGTGTCGGTTCAGGGCACGGGCGCGACGGTTGGCGCCCTGACCACTGCCCAAGGGACGTTCAGGATTCCGAACGTCGCCGTCGGGCAGCAGACGGTTCGCGCCAGACTGATTGGGTATGCGGCGGCAACGACTACGGCGCAAGTGACCGCCGGGGCCATCGCGCGAGTGCGTGTCGAACTTCGGCAGTCAGCCATCGAGCTCTCGGCGGTGGTCACGACCGGCACCGGTGGCAGCCAGGTTGAAGCCCGAAAGCTGGGCAATACGGTGGCGTCAGTCGAAATGCCGGCCAACGCACCGATCTCCAGCTTCTCGGACGCGCTGCAGGGCCGTGAGCCAGGCCTGATGATGCTGCCGTCGTCCGGCACGACCGGCGAAGGTGCCCGCATCCGGATTCGTGGCAACGCCTCGCTCTCGCAGAACAATGAGCCGATCGTCTACGTCGACGGTGTGCGCATCGACAACGGCGGCGGCCTCGGCGGCGGCTTCGTTGGTACCGGCGGCGGCGGACGTCCGTCGCGCCTCGACGACATCAATCCCGCGTCGATCGAAAAGGTCGAAGTGCTGAAGGGTGCTGCCGCAGCGACTCTCTACGGTACCGAAGCATCAGCCGGCGTGCTGCTGATCACGACCAAGAAGGGCTCGGTATCCAACACCAAGTGGTCGCTCGAAGCGGAGCAGACCTCGAAGACCTATCCGACGAACCGGATTTCCGATCAGTTCGGCTTCGCGGGCCGTGGGTGCACTGGTGCAAACCTCGGAAGCCAGACCTGCGCGGACACGCAGGCCTCGCGCCTCGCGGCACACTACGGTACACCGGTCAAGGCATATCAGGTGTTCGGCAAGGATGTGGCGAAGGGCATGTTTGAGACCGGCAAGGCGACGACGGTGAGCGGTCAGGTGTCGGGCGGAACGCCGACATCGACCTACTACGCCTCGCTGCGCGGCTATCTGGAGGACGGTCCGTTTACCGCGGATAACTACAACTGGCAGAACCGCGGCAACTTCATGCAGGACATCAACAACAAGTATCAGGGGACGATGGCCATTGGCATCACCCCCTCCAAAGATTTCAAACTGCAGTTCAACTCGCTCTTTGCGGTGACGCATAACGAAATCCCTGAGAACAACAACAGCATCTACGCCCCATACACGGTCGGGCTCTTTACAAAGCCCGAGAACGCGCAGTGTGATGCGTCCAAGACGAGCGCCACGGATCCCACGTTCGGCAGCCTTGGCAACGGGCTGTGCCGTGGTTCGGGCAACCCGACTGGCGCGAGTTCGTTCGGTTCGCAACAGGAACTGCTGCAGTACGCGATCAAGCAGGACGCGCGTCACTACAACGGCTCGGTTCGTGCCAGCTACATCCCCTCGGCGACGCTGAACTTTGACGGCACGATGGGGATCGACTTCACGGCGCAGCGTTCGTCTGCCTTTCTGCCGTTTGGCAACAACATCGACTTGCGTACCAACCGTGCCAACAATGGTCTCGCCAGCGTCGACGACCGCACGAATCAGGTCCTCACGCTGTCGGTCAACGGTGGGTGGTCGACGAACCTGCCGTTCGCGGTCTCGTCAAACCTGATCTTCGGTTCGCAGGGCTATATCACGCAAACGAACAACGAGGGCGGAACGAACCAGGGCTTCCCTGGCCCAGGCATCGAGGTGGTCGGCGGCGGATCGACACCGCAGGTGTTTGAATCGTTCGGCTCGATCGTGAATGCAGGGTTCTTCGTGCAGGAACAGCTCGGCTGGCACGACTGGGTGTTCGGTACGGTCGGCGGCCGGTTCGACTACAACAGCGCGTTCGGCAAGACGTCCGGTGGCGTGCTCTATCCGCAGGCATCGTTCTCGCTGGTCATCAGCGACCGTGCCAGCTATCAGGAGAGCTTCCTCGGACGCTACCTGTCCACCTTCCGCATCCGCGGCGCGGCGGGCCAGGCCGGACGTCAGCCGGGCGCATTCGACAAACTGACCACCTACCTCCCGCTGACCTCCACGGCTGGCGGTGGTCTGGTTCCTGGCAACCTCGGCAACCCGGAGCTGAAGCCTGAGATCTCGACGGAGTTCGAGGTCGGCGCCGAGTTCGGCCTGCTGAACGACAACGTCTCGGTTGACGTCACTCGTTGGCAGCGGACGCTCTCGTCGGCGCTCGTGGCCCGCCAGTTCCCGGTGTCGGGTGGTTTCCGGGCGCTTCAGCTCGACAACATCGGCGAGATGAAGTCGTGGGGCTATGACATCAAGGTCAAGGCATTCCTCGTCAACCGGGCGAACCTCTCGGCTGATGTGTACGCCTCGACGGCGTTCCTCAGCCAGGTGGTCAGCAGCATGGGTGGTGCACCGCCGCTCAAGGTGGGCGGCAGCTACCCACGCTATCGCAACTTCATCAAGGAAGGGTGGGCGCCTGGTTCGTTCTTCGGTGGCCGTATCCCGCTGGCTTGCGAGCCGGGCCGGACGACCGCTGTGAACCCAACGCCTGGGAAGTCGGTCGGCGGCGTCTGCCTCCAGGCCGGTCAGCTTCCGTTCACGGTTCCGGGATCGAAAGGTCCGTCCTCGGAGGCAGCGGTGCTCGCGTACCTCGCTTCACCGCGTACGCTCGCGCAGATGAATCCGCTCCAGTCTGACGACGATCTCAACGGTGATCCGCTCGACCACTACGACGGCAAGCCACTACCGGACTTTGAAGGTTCGTTCGGCGGGTCGGTGACTTGGCGCAAGAACTGGCGTATCGCGACGAACTTCGAGTATCGCGGTGGTAACTACACGATTTCTGATCTCACCGATGCCTTCCGGACGGGCAGTCCGACCAACGGTGGCAACAGCGAGCGCCGGGCGGTGATTGAGGCAATGATTCAGAGCCCGTCGAGCACAGCCGCGCAGCGTATGGACGCCGCCAAGGAGTATTGGGGTTCGGTGTTGGCGCTCTCGCCGTACGACGGTATCAACCAGCAGTCGCCTGGTGACTTCGTGCGGTGGCGCGAGTTGAGTGCCACGTATACGGCGCCCACATCGTGGGCACGCAAGGTTGGCGGTTCGGACCTGTCGCTAACGCTCTCTGCTCGCAACTTCATGCTCTGGACCAAGTACAAGGGTGCTGACCCAGAGGTCAACGTGTTCGGCCGCGGATCAGGTGGCGGAACCGACCAGAACGTCGGTGAGTCCATCGACGCGTTCGGATTCCCGATCCCGCGCTCGATCTCCTTCAACGTCCGCGTGGGTTTCTAACCATGACTACTACCCACAACATCCTGCACACGACGCGTCGTGCGATTCGGCTGGCGACTGGCGCGAGCGTTATGCTCGTCGCCACGGCCTGCTCGAGCCTCCTCGACGTGAAGAACCCGAACAACATCGCCGAGTCTTCGTTGGCCAATCCGGCAGCGGCAGGGCCGGAAGCCAACGGGGTGCTCGCCGCGACCACGCGCATGCTCTCGGCCACGACCATGGTTTATGCCGAAGCAACCGACGAGATGGACTGGATCGGCTCGCGTGACGCGTGGAACGATCTCGAGACCGGTGCGATCGGCAACTACATCAATGAGTTCGCCGACGGGGCGTTCCCGTTTGCGGCCGAGGCGCGGTACCTCGCGGACAAGACGATCGAACGTCTCAGCGAGTTCGATAAGGCCGGAAAGCTGATCAGTAAGGCCGACTTGGGGCGGACGTACCTGTACGCCGCCGTCGTCTACACGTCGATCGCCGATATGTATGATGACTTCGCCTTCTCGGACAAGACGATCCCGTCGGCGCCGGTCGGCCGCGCCAACATGTTCAAGCTCTACGACACGGCCATCGGCTACCTCGACAAGTCGCTGGCAATCGCCACGACAAACGCCGAGAAGTACAACATCACGGCGTACCGAGCCCGCGTGAAGCATGCCAAGGGTGTGTGGCAGAAGATCACGCCGAAGGGCGCGTCGGCTCCGGCCAATCCGCTGGTGAATGACGCTGGTGCAGTCGCCGATGCCAACGCGGCGATTGCGCTGGGTTCGGCCGACGCCGAGTTCAACATGGTCAACAATCTCGAGGCTGCGGCGGGGATCAACGTCTGGTACGAGGTCAACGGCCGCAATGAAAGCCGTGTGGGTTCGGTCTACTCCACGCTGAAGGATCCGATCTCGGCTGCGCTCGATACCCGCGTGCAGGCGCGGTTGGCGGCATTCAAGGCGTTCGGCACGCAGTCGGGCACGCTCTGGATGACCAGTACGCGCGAACTCCGGCTGATTCTGGCCGAGGCCGCGCTCGCCGCTGGCAACACCGCCGAGTTTACGAACCAGATCAACATTGTTCGCGCGCTCGACGCGAAGCCGGCGTTCGCCGGGCAGATCGCCAACAACGCCATGTTGGCGTACGAGCGGCAGGCGCAGCTCTGGTTGATGCGTCGCCGCCTCTCCGACATGTACCGCTTCGGGCAGAAGGACTCCAGGTGGACAGCGAACGCGAATTATGATTCGTCGTTCAACCAAGTCGGACTGTTGTTCCCGATCACGAACACCGAACGGCTCGCGAATCCGTGCGTGGCCGATCCGACGCAGTGCAAGTAGGACGGAACGCGCAGGAGTAGTATGCGTGGGGCGGGTCTGCCATTGGCGGACCCGCCCCACGATCTTTTCCCCGCTGGTCTATTCGTCGACATTTCGCGGCGGATTGTCTGCCGACTCAGGATCATGAAGGAGGCGCGTTGACGGGTTCGCTACGCAGGGCGGTGGGCTCGGCGATGGTCGTGGTGATGCTATTCAACACGGCGTGCTATGCGTTCGCGGCGCCGGCGCCGGGCGTGGCGCCAATGCTCGGTACGCAGGTGGCGGTTCGGCTTAATGCGACCGGTACCGATGAGCTGGCGCGGCTTCTCGGGCCCCGGGTGGAGTTCGCCGAGGGCACGCTCAGCGAAGTTCGTGCCGACGGATCGGTGGTCGTGGGTGTGACGTCGGTTCGCGCGCTGGATGGTATCGAAAATTTCTGGAGCGGCCAGAATGTAGTGACGTTCGCGCCGCGCCAGGTTGTAGAGGTTCAGGTGCGCGCGATCGACCGCCAGAAGACCCGCGCGGCGACCATCGGCGCAATCGTTGGGATCGTCGCGATCTTCGCACTGGCGCTCGGTGTCGGCGGTTCGCATGGTGGATCCGACGCCGGTACCGCCTCGCCGCCTCCGTAACGACCGCCGAACTGCAGGCCCCTCAGAAAGCGTAAAAATCGGTCTTCGGCAGGGGTCGAGCCGGTGCAGAATCTGGCAAGCCCAGCCGGTTGACATGCGGTTCGCCTGCCTTATGTTTCGAGGCTCTGGCAGAACTTGTGTCACGCCAGAGGTGGGATGAGCACCCGGCGAACTGCGTGCCGGCAAGATGGGCTCGCCAACAACACGGAAACAGCGTGTTGCGCGAGGGAGCGATGGACCGCTCCGATCGATGACGCACGGCAGCGTGTGTGGGCCGCGTAGAGATTCCCGACAAGCAACGCAGGACAATTTGACGTCAGGTCTTGGTGGCGCCGCGGATAACAAACCGCTGCGCTGGCTGTCCAAGTCACGACGCGCCGTGGGTCCCCGTTCGCGCTTCAGTGGCGAACGTACCCGGCGACTGCGGATGGACACCGGCCTTTTGAGGCGCTGGTCCAGCCGCCTTTGTGTTCCCGGCTGGTGAGTCACGAAGGGCTTCACGGAATGCAGCAACACGAAACCAAGGCGCCGTCTCGGCGGCGCGATTACGAGAGCATCTGAACCGAATCATGGGCCGCGAAACCGAACTCAAACATTACCGGAACATCGGCATCATGGCCCACATTGATGCCGGGAAGACGACCACGACCGAGCGAATTCTCTACTATACGGGGAAGTCGCACAAGATCGGCGAGGTCCATGACGGCGCGGCTACGATGGACTGGATGGAGCAGGAACAGGAGCGCGGGATCACGATCACCTCCGCTGCGACGACCTGCTTTTGGAAGCGCCACGGCTCGAGCCACGACACCGGCTCAGCGACCGGTCCGGAATACCGGATCAACATCATCGATACGCCCGGGCACGTCGACTTCACGGTTGAGGTTGAGCGCTCGTTGCGCGTCCTCGACGGCGCCGTCACGCTGCTGGACTCAGTCGCCGGCGTTGAGCCGCAGACCGAGACGGTCTGGCGCCAGGCCGACCGGTACAAGGTTCCGCGCATCATTTTCGCAAACAAGATGGACCGCGTTGGCGCCGATTTCGATCGCTGCATGGTCATGATCCGCGACCGCCTCTCGAAGGAAGCGTATCCGCTCCAGCTGCCGGTGGGATCGGGCGAACTGTTTACGGGTCATATCGACGTCATCGAACGCAAGCAGTACATCTTCGACGACGAAACGCTTGGCAAGACGTTCACGGTGACCGATGTGCCCGCTGACATGAAGGACAAGGTCGAGAAGGCGCGTCACGAGCTCGTGGAAGCCGCGATCCAGCACGACGACGAACTCATCGAGAAGTACCTGGCCGGCGAGCCGCTCACGGATGACGACATCCGTCACGCGATCCGCGCCGCGACGCTCAAGATGCGTTTCGTTCCCGTACTGTGCGGTGCCTCGTTCAAGAACAAGGGCGTACAGGCGCTGCTCGATTCGGTCATCGACTTTCTGCCGGCCCCGACCGACGTGCCGCCGATCAAGGGCCACCTGCCGGGTCACGACGAGCATTTCGAGACGCGTGAAGTGCGCGACGACGCGCCGTTCGCGGCGCTGGCGTTCAAGATTGCGACCGATCCATTCGTTGGAAAGCTGACTTTCTTCCGCGTCTATTCAGGCACGATGAAGGCTGGTTCCGGCGTGTACAACTCGACGAAGGACAAGACAGAGCGCGTTGGCCGTCTCCTGCAGATGCACGCCAACAAGCGGGAAGAGATCACCGAAGTGCGCGCCGGCGACATTGCTGCCGCCATCGGCCTCAAGGACACGCGCACGGGCGACACGCTCTCGGACGAAGACAAGCCGATCATCCTCGAGGCGATGAAGTTCCCGGCGCCCGTCATCGACGTCGCGATTGAGCCGAAGACGAAGGCCGACCAGGACAAGCTGGCCATTGCGCTCCAGAAGTTGTCAGAAGAAGACCCGACCTTTCGCGTGCACACGGACGTGGAGACGTCGCAGACGATCATCTCGGGCATGGGCGAACTGCACCTTGAGATCATCGTCGACCGCATGATGCGCGAGTTCAAGGTCGACGCGAATGTGGGCCGTCCGCAGGTGGCCTACCGCGAAACGATCCGCAAACCGGTCAACAAGGTCGAAGGCAAATTCATCCGTCAGTCTGGCGGTAAGGGCCAGTACGGCCACGTCGTCATCAACGTCTCGCCCGCCGAGACGGGCCAGGGCTTCGTGTTCGAAGACGAGATCGTCGGTGGCACGATTCCGCGCGAATACATCAAGCCGGTCGAAGCCGGCATCAGGGAAGCGCTCGAAAACGGTGTGCTCGCCGGTTACCCGATGGTGGACGTCAAGGTCGCGCTGGTCTACGGCTCGTACCATGACGTGGACTCGAGCGAAATGGCGTTCAAGATCGCCGGCTCAATGGCCATCAAGGAAGCGTGCCGTCTGGCGCACCCCGTGCTGCTCGAGCCGATGATGAACGTCGAGGTCGTGACGCCCGATGCGTTCATGGGCGACGTCCTCGGCGACATCTCGTCGCGCCGCGGCAAGATCGGTGGGATGACGCAGCGCGGTGAGGCGCAGGTGATTGCGTCGACCGTGCCGCTCTCGGAAATGTTCGGATACTCCACGAAGATGCGCTCCATGACGCAGGGGCGCGCGGTGTACTCGATGGAATTCGCGCACTATGACGAGGTGCCGAAGTCGAAGGCCGAAGAGATCGTCGCCAAGCAGAAGTAGTAGTAGGGACTCGGTACGCCCAAAGCAGTCGGACTCCACTTTCACACTTTCAGGAAGCACTACAATGGCCAAGGCAAAGTTCGATCGGACCAAGCCGCACGTGAACGTCGGCACCATCGGCCACGTCGACCATGGCAAGACCACCCTGACGGCGGCGCTGACCAAGATCTCGGCTGAGAAGGGATTCAGCACCAAGTACATCGCCTATGACCAGGTCGCCAAGGCGTCTGAGTCGCAGGGTCGTCGTGACCCAACCAAGATTCTCACCATCGCCACGTCGCACGTGGAGTACGAGACGGCTGCGCGTCACTACGCGCACGTCGACTGCCCCGGACACGCGGACTACGTGAAGAACATGATCACGGGTGCCGCGCAGATGGATGGCGCGATTCTCGTGGTGAGCGCGGTCGACGGCCCGATGCCGCAGACGCGCGAGCACGTGCTGCTTGCGCGCCAGGTCAACGTGCCCAAGGTCGTGGTCTTCCTGAACAAGTGCGACCTCGTCGAGGATTCAGAACTCCTCGACCTCGTCGAACTCGAAGTACGTGAACTCCTGACGAAGCAGCACTTCGACGGCGACAACGTGCCGGTCATCCGCGGTTCGGCCATCAAGGCGATCGACGGCGATGCGGCGTGGATCGAGAGGATCCAAGAACTGTTCGATGCGCTCGACACGTACATCCCGCAGCCGGTCCGCGAGACGGAGAAGCCGTTCCTGATGCCGGTTGAGGACGTCTTCTCGATCACTGGCCGTGGCACGGTAGCCACGGGCCGTATCGATCGCGGCAAGGTCAAGACGGGCGACGAACTCGAGCTGGTTGGCTACGGCACGGACAAGAAGACCATCGTCACGGGCGTTGAGATGTTCCGCAAGCTGCTGGACGATGGTCAGGCTGGCGACAACGTTGGCCTCCTCCTCCGCGGCGTGGACAAGAAGGAAATCGAGCGCGGCATGGTGCTTGCCAAGCCAGGCTCGATCAAGCCGCACACCAGGGCCGAGGCCGAGGTGTACGTGCTGACGAAGGACGAAGGCGGCCGCCACACGCCGTTCTTCAAGGGCTACCGTCCGCAGTTCTATCTCCGTACTACCGACGTGACGGGCTCGATCGAGCTCCCCGCGGGCACGGAGATGGTGATGCCGGGCGACAACGTCCAGATGGTGATCGAGCTGATCACGCCGGTCGCCATGGAGCCGCAGCTGCGCTTCGCGATCCGCGAGGGCGGCCGCACGGTGGGCGCTGGCGTCGTGACCAAGATTCTCAAGTAATAGCTGACTCGTCATAGCAGTTCAGGAGCACACATGGCAGGACGTATCCGAATCCGACTGAAGGCTTTTGACCACGCGGTGATCGACCAAGCCGCTGGTGACATTGTGCGCATCGCCGAGAAGACCGGGGCGCAGGTGTCGGGCCCGATCCCGTTGCCGACGAAGACGCAGCGCTGGACTGTGTTGCGCTCGCCGCACGTGGACAAGAAGTCGCGTGAGCAGTTCGAACTGAAGACGCACAAGCGCGTAATCGACATTCTCGATTCGCGTGCCCAGACGGTGGACGCGCTGACCAAGCTCGACCTCCCAGCGGGCGTGGACGTCGAGATCAAGGTGGAGTAGCCGATGATCGGAATTATTGGTCGTAAGCTGGGCATGACCCAGATATTCAACGAACAGGGACAGCAGATCCCTGTGACGGTGGTGGAGGCTGAGCCGAATCCGGTCACGAAGGTTGTGGCGAAGGAATTGGCGGGTTTTGCCGCGGTCGAACTCGGCATGGGCGCACAGCGCCTCGTGCGCGTGAGCAAGAAGGGCGAGCGCACGCCGCGTGGTGTGCGCGCGACGAAGGCTGAAGTAGCGCATGCGGCGAAGGCCGGTCTTTCGGCTCCGCCAACGGTGCTCCGCTCGTTCCGCCTCGACGACGCGCCCGGCAAGAACCCCGAGATTCCCGTGTACGCCGTTGGCGACACGGTGACGGTCGGGATCTTCACGCCTGGCGATACTGTGAAGGTGACTGGCACCAGCAAGGGTCACGGCTTTCAGGGTGTCGTCAAGCGCTATGGCTTCCACGGCGGTCCGAACACGCACGGCAACACCAAGCACCGCCGTCCAGGTTCGATTGGCGCGGGCACGGATCCGTCGCGCGTCATCAAGGGCAAGAAGATGCCGGGACAGTACGGCAACACGCGTCACACGCAGACGCATCTCCGGGTCGAGAAAATCGACGCAGAGCGCAATCTCATCTACATCCGCGGCTCAGTGGCTGGTCCGAAAAACGGGATCGTCATGGTCCGCAAGCAGGGATAAGTGAACATGAGCGAAACAACGACGACCAATACCGAGGCCGCGGCGTACACCGCAAAGGGCACGCCCCGCGACCGCGTAGCGCTCCCCAGCGATCTGTTCGACGGGACCTTGAACATGCCGGTGATGCATCTCGCGGTGAAGGCGTACATGGCCAATCAGCGCCAGGGAACGCACTCGACCAAGACGCGTGGCCTCGTGGTGGGTGGCAATCAGAAGCCGTGGAAGCAGAAGGGCACCGGTCGCGCTCGTCAGGGCTCGATCCGCGCGCCAAACTGGCCCGGCGGTGGTACCGTGTTTGGCCCGATGCCGCGCAACTACACACAGGGTATCACGCGTCAGGCGAAGGCGCTGGCCCGCAAGAGCGCGTTCAATGCGCGCGCTGGCGAAGGCTCGCTCCATGTGATCGATGCGTTCCAGTATGACGCGCCGAAGACGTCGACGCTGCTGCAGCTGCTCGCGCGCCTCGACATCGCACACAAGAAGGTGCTGATCCTCACCGACGGCGTGAAGCAAAACGTGTTCCTCTCGGGTCGCAACCTCCCGCTGGTCCATGTGATGCCGTACAGTGATGCGTCGACCTACCACCTGCTCTGGTCAGACACAGTGCTCGTGGAGTCGGCCGCACTCGGCGCGGCGCTCGCGCCAGTGGCAGAAAAAGCCGTCGCCAAGGTGAAGGTCGTGAAGAAGAAGGCCAGAGTGAAGGCTGACGGCGAGCGTTCGCGGCCCAAGGAAGAGAAGAAGGCCGCAGCGAAGGAGGCGGCCAAGAAGGCGGCTCCGAAGGCTGCGGCAAAGAAGTCCGCACCTAAGGCCGCACCTAAGGCCGCGGCGAAGAAGGCTGCGCCAAAGGCGGCGGCAAAGGCCGCTCCAAAGGCCGTGAAGAAGTCGGCTCCAAAGAAGAAGGAGAAGTAAGCCATGCCGACACTGAACAGGACCATCGTGCGGCCGATCGTTACCGAGAAGAGCTCGGCAGCGTTTCAGGACCGCAGTGAATACACATTTGAAGTGCATCCGGACGCGAACAAGGGATCGATCCGCCAGGCGATTGAAACGCTGTTCGGCGTGAAGGTTACCGGCGTCTGGACAGCGCAGCAGCGCGGAAAGGCGCGGCGCATGGGTGGAAAGGCAGGACTTCGGCCTCGCTGGAAGAAGGCCATCGTGACGCTGAAAGTCGGCGACACGATCGAGATCTTCGAGGGTTAAGCAAAATGGGAATTCGCCAATTCAAGCCGGTCACGCAGAGCTCGCGGTTCCGCTCCGTGCCCGACAACGACGTGATCACGCGGTCGACGCCGGAAAAGTCGCTGCTCGAGCCGGTCAAGCGGACGGGTGGGCGCGACAACCACGGCCACATCTCCATGCGGCGCCTTGGTGGCGGCCACAAGCGGATGTACCGTCTCGTGGATTTCAAACGCAACAAGTTCGGTATCGCCGCCACGGTGAAGGAGATCGAGTACGATCCGAACCGTTCGGCCCGCATTGCGCTTGTCGAGTATGCCGACGGCGAGAAGCGCTACATCCTGCACTGCAAGGGACTCACCCAGGGTGACCAGGTGATCTCCGGTCCGGGCTCGGATGTCCGCACGGGCAACGCGCTGCCGCTCAAGGAAATACCGCTGGGTACCGCGGTGCACAACGTGGAGCTGATCCGCGGTAAGGGCGGTCAGATGGCGCGTAGTGCCGGGACGAGCGTGCAGGTCGTCGCGAAAGAAGGCGACTACGTAACGCTGCGCCTGACGTCGTCGGAAATGCGCCTCGTGCACGGCGAGTGCATGGCGACGGTTGGCGAAGTCGGCAACGCGGAGCACGAGTTGCTCTCGTGGGGCAAGGCCGGCCGTATGCGCTGGGAAGGTCGTCGTCCGCGCGTGCGCGGCGAAGTCATGAACCCGGTGGATCACCCGCACGGTGGCCGCACACGCGGCGGCCGGAACGTGGTGAGCCCGTGGGGCAAGAAGGAAGGCGTCAAGACGCGCAACAAGAAGAAGGCCTCGCAGCGACTGATCGTGCGCGGTCGCAAGCGCGGCAAGGCCACGCAGTAACCGAATACAGAATCACAACCCGGATTCGATACGATGGCACGTAGTATTAAGAAGGGCCCATTCGTTCAGGACAGCCTGCGCAAGCGGGTGGACGCCATGAACGCCCGCAACGAGAAGAAGGTCATGAAGACTTGGTCTCGCGCGAGCACGGTGCTTCCCGATTTTGTCGGGCACACCTTCGCCGTACACAACGGGAACAAGTTTGTCCCGGTGTATGTGACCGAAAACATGGTTGGCCACAAGCTTGGCGAGTTTTCGCCGACGCGCACGTTCCGTGGCCACACGATGTCACGCGCGGTGGAGGCGGCGGCTCCGGCCGCAGCTCCGACGGGCGGTGCGGCGCCAAAAGCTGGCGCATCGGATGCGAAGGCCAAGCCGGCCCCTGCAGCGAAGGGAGGCAAGTAACCCATGACGGAATCACGCGCGATCCAGCGCTCGGCGCGACAGTCGCCGTACAAAATGCGCCTCGTGATCGATCAGGTGCGCGGCAAGCGAGTCAATGAGGCGTTTGCGCTCCTTAAGTTCAGCCCGAAGCACGCCGCGAAGCAGATCGAGAAGGTGCTCAAGAGCGCCATCGCGAATGCCGAGCAGGCGGCTCGTGGCACGAACACCGCGCTCGATGTAGACGACCTGGTGATCACGAAGGCGATCATCAACGAAGGACCGAAGCTCAAGCGGTTCATGCCGGCCGCGATGGGCCGGGCGACGCCGATCAAGAAGCGGACGAGCCACGTCGAGATCGTCGTGGCCGACAGCGGTACTACGGCATCCAAGAGCAGGAAGGGTCGCTAATGGGACAAAAGACTAATCCAATCGGCTTCCGCCTCGGCGTCTCGAAGCAGTGGCGTTCGAAGTGGTTCGCCTCTGGCAAGGACTTCCCGGCGCTGCTGAAGGAAGACGAGCTCCTGCGGAAGTATCTGAAGGCGCGTCTCGCGGGCGCTGCGATCAGCGATATCGTGATCGAGCGCAAGCCAGGCAAGGTCGTCGTGACGATTCACACCGGCCGGCCCGGCGTTGTGATCGGCAAAAAGGGGCAGAGCGTCGAGGAGCTCAAGAACGAGCTTCAGCAGCTCACCGGCAAGGACGTCGGGGTGAATGTTGAAGAGGTCAAGCGCCCGGAGATCGAGGCGCAGCTGGTTGCCGACAACATCGGCGCGCAGCTGGCGCAACGCATTTCGTTCCGTCGCGCGATGAAGCGTGCGGTGCAGAGCGCAATGCGCATGGGCGCCGGCGGTATCAAGGTGAAGTGCTCTGGCCGTCTTGGCGGCGCAGAAATCGCGCGCGTTGAGGGTTATCACGAAGGACGTGTACCGCTGCACACGCTGCGCGCGGATATCGACTACGCCACCAGCACGGCGAGGACAACGTTCGGCGCGATCGGCATCAAGGTTTGGATCTTCAAGGGCGAGGTCGTCGAAGACCGTCGCGGCAAGACCTACTCGACGGACCAGTAAGACCACCGCTCTTTCGACTGATACGAGGACACTGAAGCAATGCTCGCACCAAAGCGCGTCAAATTCCGGAAGATGTTCAAGGGCCGTACCAAGGGTCTCGCGACCCGCGGGTCGACGGTGGCCTTTGGGCACTACGGCCTGCAGGCAATGGAGCCCGGCTGGGTCACAGCGAGGCAGATCGAAGCTGCCCGTGTGGCGCTCACGCGCCACATCAAGCGCGGCGGCAAGGTCTGGATTCGGGTGTTCCCAGACAAGCCGATCACGAAGAAGCCGGCTGAAACCCGCATGGGCAAGGGCAAGGGGTCGCCCGAGTTGTGGGTGGCGGTGGTGAAGCCTGGCCGTGTGATGTTCGAGATCGAGGGTGTCGACAAGGCGCTAGCGCAGAAGGCCCTGGGCCTCGCGGCGGCGAAGATCGGCATCCGAACGAAGTTCGTGTCGCGCGAGGAGGCGCACACCGAATGAAGGCACCACAGATTCGCGAGCTGACGGGCGACGAGATCTCGACGCGCATCACCGAACTCGAGCGCGAGCGGTTCAACCTGCGGTTCAAGAGCGGCACCGCGCCGCTCGAAGACCCGCTCCGGCTGCGTGTGATACGCCGGGACCTGGCTCGTCTCAAGACGATTTTGCGTGAGCGGCGCACTGGCGCTGCGGCAACTACGGGCGCTGCGCGCACCGGGGGGAAGTAACCGATGGCTGAAATTACGAATGCTGCGGCCGAGGCACGCAACGCGCGGAAGGCGCGTGTGGGCTTGGTCGTGAGCGACAAGATGCAAAAGACGGTCGTGGTCTCTATCGAGCGGCGCGTGCCGCACCCGGTTTACGGGAAGATGATTACGCGGTCCACGAACCTTAAGGCGCACGACGAAACGAACCAGGCGAAGACCGGCGACACCGTGCGCATCATGGAGACGCGCCCGATGTCAAAGGACAAGCGGTGGCGCGTCGTCGAGATCGTCGAACGCGCGAAGTAGCGATACCGGAGACTTTGAAATGATCCAGCAGGAATCAGTGGTTCGGGTGGCGGACAACAGCGGCGCCAAGCGCGCGCTGGTGATCCGGGTACTCGGTGGAACGCGCCGGCGGTATGCCGGGCTCGGCGACGTCGTCATTGTCGCGGTGAAGGACGCGCTGCCGAACGGCACGGTCAAGAAGTCCGAGGTGGCGCGCGCGGTGGTGGTGCGCACCGTCAAGGAGACCCGCCGGAAGGATGGCAGCTACATCCGCTTCGACGAGAACGCCGTCGTGATTATCAGCGACACGGGCGAACCCCGTGCCACGCGCATCTTCGGGCCGGTGGCCCGAGAGCTGCGTGAGAAGAAGTACATGAAGATTGTCTCGCTGGCGCCAGAGGTCATCTAAGATGCGCATTCTGACGCAGCGCAAGACGGCGGGCATCCGCTCGCGGAAGCGCCACGCGATCAACGCCGAACGGCTCACGATGCACGTCGCCAAGGGCGACACTGTGCGCGTGGTTCGCGGCGATGACAAGGGCAAGGAAGGGAAGATCATCCGCGTGTTCCCGAAGACGGGCCGCGTGACGATTGAGGGCGTGAACATCGTCAAGAAGCACCGCAAGGCGCGTCGTGCCGAGGAACAGTCCGCGATCATGGAAATGCCGGCGCCTGTGCACTCGTCGAATGTGATGCTGCTCGACCCGAAGTCGGGCGCGCCGGCACGTATTCGCTACCGCGTGGACACCGACGGCACGAAGGAGCGCATCAGCGCGAAGTCCGGCGACGCGTTTCCGCGTACCGACGCCAAACGCTAGTCCCGACGCTCCCGCTCACCGCGCCGCACACACAGGAACCGACCGATGGCTGACAACAAGAAGAACGACAAGAAGCAGGACAAGAAGCAGGACAAGAAGTCTGCGCCGAAGGCAGATAAGCAGGAAAAGAAGCCGAAGGGCGAGAAGGCGAAGCGTACGGCTGAGCCGGCGAAGGAACACACCGGTGTCGGGCTAGCGGTTCCCGATGTGCGGCTCCGCACGCACTACCAGACAGTAGTCCGCGCCGCGCTCACGAAGCAGTTCGGCCTCACGAATGTGCATCAGATCCCGAACCTCACGAAGATCGTGCTGAATGTTGGCCTCGGTGAGGCCATCAAGCAGCCGAAGCTGCTCGACTCAGTGGTCGACGAGTTGGGCATCATCACGGGGCAGCGGGCCGTGCGGAAGAAGGCGAAGAAGTCCATTGCGAACTATGGTCTCCGTCAGGGCCAAGAAATCGGGGCATCGGTGACGCTGCGCGGTGCGCGGATGTGGGAGTTCCTCGACCGGTTCATCACGGTCGCGGTCCCGCGGATCCGCGATTTCCGCGGGCTCTCGACGCGCTCGTTCGATGGCCGCGGCAACTACAGCTTGGGCATCAAAGAGCAGATGATCTTCCCGGAGATCAACTACGATCAAGTCGACCAGGTGCACGGCATGGACATCACGGTCGTGACCACGGCGGCCAAGGATGAATTGGCCTTCGCTCTTCTGCGCGAGCTGGGCATGCCGTTCCGCGGGGAAGACAAGCCGATCGTGGTTCAGTAGTAACGCGTGGCATTCCGAAGCAACCAAACCAGAGAGACCTGATGGCCAAGAAGAGCAGCATCGAGAAGAACGAGCGGCGGAAGAAGCTGACGGCGCGCTATGCCGTCAAGCGTCGCGCGTTCAAAGCGGTGATCCAGAACCCGAAGTCGACGATCGAGGAAAAGCTCGCGGCGCAGACCGGGCTCCAGAAACTGCCGCGCAACTCAGCGAAGGACCGCATCCGGCACCGCTGTTCGATGACGGGGCGCTCACGCGGAAACCTCCGCGAGTTCGGGTTGTCGCGCATGGTGTTTCGTGAAATGGCGTTGTCGGGACTGATTCCCGGCGTACGCAAGGCCAGCTGGTAGATCCCTTTTTTCCTAGAAGTCCGGCGGCGAACCCGCCGGATACCATAGGAGTGAGACGCAACACATGAGCATGACCGATCCTGTAGCCGACATGTTGACGCGCATCCGCAATGCCTGCGGAGCGAAGCACCGTCGCGTGGACATCCCGGCCTCCAAACTGAAACTTGAAATCGCGCGCCTGCTGAAGGAGAACAACTTCATCACGGACTTCCGCACGGTGTTGTCCGATGAAGGGCGGCCGTTGCTGCGCGTGATTCTGAAGTACGCCCACGGCGGCCACTCGGTCATCCGTGAGCTCCGGCGCGTATCGAGCCCTGGTCTCCGGAAGTACGTCGCGATGACGGAGATTCCGCGAGTCCGCAACGGGCTTGGCGTTGCCATCCTCTCCACCTCGAAGGGCCTCATGACAGATCGTGAAGCCCGTCAGCAGCGCACCGGCGGCGAGTTGCTCGCCCTGGTCTGGTAGGAGGAGACACCCATGTCACGTATCGGCAAGCTTCCCATCGGCATTCCCAAGGACGTCACCGTGGCCATCGTCGGCCAGAACGTGACGGTCAAAGGCCCGAAGGGTGAACTGTACCGCAGCATCCACAGCGAGCTCGGCCTGAAGATTGAGGGCGAGCAGCTGATCGTCACGCGTCCGTCGGACGAGACGCTGCACAAGTCGTTGCACGGACTGTCGCGCACGCTCCTGGCCAACATGGTCGAGGGCGTGACGAAGGGCTACATGAAGCAGCTGGAGATCACGGGCGTCGGCTACAAGGCGGAAGTGAAGCCCTACGGGCTGTTGCTGTCGCTCGGCTACTCGCACACGATCCAGTACAAGGCGCCGGTGGGCATCAAGCTCACCGCTCCGCAGCCCACACAGGTGACGATTGAAGGCGCGGACAAGCAGATGGTGGGCCAGGTGGCGGCAGAAATCCGCCTGCTGCGCAAGCCCGAGCCGTATAAGGGGAAGGGCATCAAGTACGCCGGCGAAGTGATTCGCCGTAAGGCCGGTAAGGCAGGAGCCAAGTAATGCCAGGTTTGCGAGTACCCAAGACGCCCGCTGGACTGCGCGCGCGCCGGCACCTCCGGGTGCGGGCGAAGGTCGAGGGCAGCGCCGCACGGCCGCGCCTCGTCGTGTTCCGTTCGCACAAGCATATCTACGCCCAGATCGTGGACGACGTGGCACGCAAGACGCTCATGTCGGTCACCGATGCCGGGCTACAGGGCAAGAAGGTCGAGAAGTCCACGGCCGTAGGAAAGCTGGTGGCGGAGAGGGCGAAGGCGGCGGGAATCACCAAGGTGGTGTTCGACCGCGCCGGCTATCGATATCATGGCCGCGTGAAGGCAGTGGCCGACGGCGCCCGCGAAGGCGGGCTGGAGTTTTAATGGCTGAAAACGAAACGCAGGCAAATTCCCCGGCAACGCCGGGCGCCGAGGCAGCAGCACCGGCGGCGCAGACGGGTGGCTCAGCACGTAGCGGGCGGCCCGGCGGCAGCGCGCGCAGCGGCGGCGGCCCGGGCGGACGTGGTCGTGGTGGCCCTGGTGCCGGTCGTGGCGGTCCTGGTGGAGGCCGCGGTGGCCCTGGTGGCCCTGGTGGCGGACGTGGCGGGCCTGGCGGCGAACGTGGCCGTGGTGACCGTGGCGGGCGTCCCGGACAGGAGCGCGAAGAGAGCGGCCTCGTCGAGAACGTGATCGCCATCAATCGCGTGGCCAAAGTGGTGAAGGGCGGCAGGCGGTTCTCGTTCAACGCCATCGTGGCGGTGGGCGACGGACAGGGCAAGGTCGGTATCGCGACGGGTAAGGCGAATGAAGTGTCCGAAGCGGTCCGCAAGGCCGTGGACGGCGCGCGCCGCAACATGGTCTCCGTGCCGCTGACGGGCGCGACGATTCCTCACGAAATCGTCGGCAAACATGGGGCTGGCAAGGTGCTGATGAAGCCAGCCGCACCTGGCGCTGGCGTGATCGCAGGTGGTGCCGTGCGCGCGGTGATGGAGTGTGTCGGTATTGCCGACATCCTCACGAAGTCGCTCGGCTCGACGAATCCGCACAACATGGTGCTCGCGGCAATGAACGGCCTGACGAGCCTGACGACAGTTGAACAGATCGCGAAGGAACGTGGGGTCGAGGTGAGCTCGCTCCCGTACCGCTCGCGTGCAAAGGTAAAGGTGGCGGTCAATGCCTAGGACATTCGTTTGGCACCGCACGCGCGGGCCAAAGCATACGGAAGCCAACACCCTGACCACGGGCCAGGTGTTGATCAAGCAGGTGAGGTCTGGCATCGGGCAGACGGCGCGCATGCGTGCCACGCTCGCGGCCATTGGACTTCGCCACCATCAGTCCGAAGTGGTGAAGCAGGACTCTCCCGCGTTGCGGGGGCAGATCTTGCGGGTACGTCACCTCGTCAAGGTGACGCCATACACCGCAGCCAAGGAGTAAGACGGTGAGCGACAAAATTGGTCTTCATAACCTGACGCCGAGCCCAGGCTCGCACCGTAACCGGAAGCGTATCGGTCGCGGTCCGGGTTCGGGTACCGGCAAGACATCAGGCAAGGGTCACAAGGGCATCAAGGCGCGCTCGGGCCACCACGGCCATGGCGGCGGCAAGCCGCACTTCGAGGGCGGGCAGACGCCGCTCACGCGTCGTGTACCCAAGCGTGGCTTTACGAATCCGTTCCGGGTCGAGTCGCAGGTGCTTGGGCTGGACGATCTGGTGAAGCTGCCGCAGGGTGCCGAGGTGACGCGCGAGACGCTCGTCGCCGCCGGGCTCATCCGCAACGCCAAGGGTCCGGCGAAGCTGCTTTCCAACGGTGAGATTACGCAGGCGTTCACGGTCCGCGGCATCAAGGTCAGCGCGCAGGCTCGCGAGAAGATTGTCGCGGCCGGCGGCAACGTCGAGGAGTAAGAGAACCACATGGCCCAGGCCAATCCCGCTCAGGCGGCCGCGAATATCTATCGCACGCCGGAGCTTTGGGAAAAGATCGTCTTCACGTTCCTTTGCCTCGTGGTGTATCGCCTTGGTTCGCACGTGGCGGTGCCCGGAGTCAACGTGTCGGCGATGGTGGACTTCTTCCGCAGCCAGCAAGGCGGCGGACTGCTGGGGCTATACGACCTGTTCGTGGGCGGGAATCTCTCGCGCTCGACGGTCTTCGCCCTCGGCATCATGCCGTACATCTCGGCCAGTATTTTCTCGCAGATCGCCGGTGCGGTGATCCCGCAGGTCGAGAAGATGCAGAAGGACGAGGAGGGCAGAAAGAAGATCACGCAGGCCACGCGCTACGCGACGGTCGGGCTCGCGCTCGTGCAGGCCTGGGGTTACGGACTCTTCACCGAAAGCGTGCAGGGCGCTGTCTCGTCGCCAGGATTCGGCTTCAAGACGGAAATGGCCATCATCCTCACGACGGGCGCGGTGTTCGTCATGTGGCTGGGTGAGCAGATCACGGAGCGCGGCCTCGGTAACGGCGCCTCGCTGATGATCTTTTTCTCGATCGTTGAGCGGTTCATTCCGGCGATCTGGAGCACGTTGCAGCTGGTCGCCACGCAGGGCGTCAGCATCCTCGCGGTGCTGGCATTGATCGCGGTCATGGCCGGTGTCATCGCCGGGGTTGTGCTGATCACGCTGGCGGCGCGCCGCATTGCGATCCAGATTCCGCAGCGCACAATGGGCCGCGGGCGGATGCGCGAAGCCGCCAAGAACTTCATCCCGCTCCGCATCAATGCCGCGGGCGTGATGCCGATCATCTTCGCGCAGTCGCTCATCGTCGTCCCCGGTGCGCTGGCCACGTTTAGCGGCAACCAGACCCTCTCCGACTTCGCGGATTACTTCCAGCCGGGCACCCCGCTCTACTTTGTGCTCTCGGCCGTGTTGATCATCACGTTCACCTATTTCTACACCGCGATCGTGTTCAATCCGGTGGACTTGGCAGAGAATCTGAAGAAGCAGGGTGGATTCATTCCGGGCGTGAAACCCGGCGCCAAGACCGCCGAGTATATCGACCATGTGGTGAGCCGCATCACGCTGCCGGGCGCAATTTTTCTGACGGTGATCGCCTTGCTTCCGATCTGGATCGCCGATTTCGTGAATGTCACATTCCGGTTCGGCGGCACGTCGCTGCTGATTGTGGTGGGCGTGGCGCTCGATACGATGGCCCAGATGAACCAGCACCTCCTGCTTCGTAAGTACGACACCTTCATGAAGAAGGGGCGGGTGCGGTTCCGCGGTCGCGGCCAGAGCGGCGGCTTCTAGCACCACGGCGATGATCGTCGTGCTGCTGGGCCCTCCTGGCTGCGGGAAGGGGACGCAGGGGGAGCGGCTTTCAGCGGCGCTGAAGGTGCCGAAGATCTCGACCGGCGACGTCATCCGATCGGCGATGAAAGCTGGGACGCCGCTGGGCCTCGAGGCCAAGTCGTACTACGACAAGGGCGACCTCGTCCCCGACTCGCTCATTCTCGACATCATCCGCGAGACGCTCGCAGCGCCGGAACAGGCGAGGGGTGCGATTCTCGACGGTGTGGTCCGTACAACGCCGCAGGCCGAAGGCTTGGCCACGGTACTCGCTGGGCTCGGCAGAACGGTGGATCTGGTACTCATGTTCCAGATCGCCGATGACGAACTCGTCGGCCGCCTGTCGTCACGCGTGGTGTGCGAGGCGTGCCAGTCGCCGTTCAGCGGCCGAAATCCTGGCGAATTGCATGCGGAGTGCCTGAAGGATCCCGCAGGGCACCTGGTGCGCCGCAAGGACGACGATCCTGACGCCATTCGCAATCGTCTCAACGTGTATCACGCGCAAACGGCTCCGGTCGTCGCGTGGTACAAGGCCAATGCGGGCCCGCTTGTGGAAATCAACGCGGTCGGCACGGTCGAAGACGTCACGGCGCGCATGCTGAAGGCGGCAGGACAGATCGGGTCGGCGTAATGGTGCAGCTCAAGTCAGCGCGCGAGATCGAGACGATGGCGGCGGGTGGGAAGATTCTCGCCGCGACGCACGAAGCGATGCGGAAGGCGATTCGGCCCGGCGTCTCGACGGCCGACCTCGACCGCATTGCCGAAGCGTTCATTCGCTCACACGAAGGTGCGACGCCGAGTTTTAAGGGTCTCTATGGTTTTCCAGCGAGTATCTGCGCGAGCGTGAACGAAGAGATCGTGCATGGCATTCCATCGCCGCGGCGCCTGCTCAAGGATGGCGATATCGTGTCCGTGGACATCGGCGTGTACTACGGCGGGCTCCATACCGACTCGGCGCGCACGTTCGCCGTGGGCCAGGTAGACGATCAGACGGCCCGGTTGCTCAAGGTGACGGAAGAGTCGCTCGAGGCAGGCATCGCCGAGGCGCGACCGGGGAACCACGTTGGCGACATCGGTGCGGCCATTGAGGCGCGTGTCAAGCTGGGCGGATTCGTCGTGGTGCGAGACCTCGTGGGGCACGGCGTCGGGCAGTCGATGCACGAAGAGCCACAGGTGCCGAACCATGGCAAGCCGAAGCGTGGCGCCAAGCTCGCGGCGGGCCTGACGATCGCGATCGAGCCAATGGTAAATGCTGGGCGTGCGGAAACCCGGACGTTGCCAGACAAGTGGACCGTGGTGACAATCGACGGCTCGCGCAGCGCGCATTTCGAGCACACGGTTGCCGTGACGGCAGACGGACCAAAGGTGCTCACGCGGCTGTAGGCCACGGGCGAGCTGGCGGCCTTGGCTTGGTGACGCCTACTGCGCCTCCGATCTACTGGCTAGCCGATCTGCTGCTCAACCAGGTCCGTCGCCCTGCGCGCCGATGCGGCCGCTTCAGCCACGAGCCGCCCCGCTTCCGCCGCCATCGGCGCACCGGCGGTCTTGTCGCTCATGGACGCGACGTTGATGCGCACGTTGAAGGCTGCGCCACGACACGCCGCCTCGGCGAGCAATGCTGCAACCCCCGCGTCGCTGGCCGCGTTGCTGTTGCCCTTCTCGGCGCAGGTCGCGGCGAGCGCCGCGACTGCAGTGGCGGCTCGTGCGGTGTCGAGCGGAATCGCCGCCGCGTGCATCAACGCGGACTGGATCGCGGTGTCGCGCGTCGCCTGTTGGTCGGGCGAGTCTTTGGGGAGTTTGTACGCGGCGCTCACCACGGAATAGGCGTCCGCGTCGGTCTTCACGAGTGCGGCGAGCGTTGCCTTGAGCGCGGTCGCTGAGGTACCGAGCGCGCGCATCTCACCGTCGACCGCGACGTACTTCTTGCGACCGACCGTGAGCCCAGCGACCATCTGCGTGAGCGCACCGGCGAGCGCACCAACGTGCGCGGCGACACTGCCGCCACCCGGGACCGGCGCGCTCGATGCCACGGCGGCGAGGAAATCGGTGACTGTTTCGCCCGACATCGCATCGGCGACTTTTTGTTCGAGGACCATCGCCTTGGTGAATCCGCGCAGCATCACGCCGTGTGCGGCGGTCTCGAGCACGGCTCGCTCTGGTACGAGTCCGACGATTTCGCTCCAAGTGACCTCGACGCCGCGCGCGGCGGCCTCGGACTTCACCGCTTCGAACGCACGCCAGATGGGCGTCGTGTCGGTGTCGGTGAGGTTCATCGAGACCTGCGCCTGCCCGTCCACCTCGAGGCCGAGTCCTTTCACGCAGGGAAGGCCGCCGCTGGAGAACCGGACCTTCTTGGCGACCTCCTTGGCGACGGCGAGGTTCAAGGCCGGACCGAGGTAGACGTTGTATGCGACGAGGAACGGGCGGGCGCCAATGACGGTCGCGCCCGCGGTCGCGTGCACGTGGTTGGGGCCGAAGTCGGGAACGCGGTCGGGATTGACGCCGATTTCGTCGCGGGCTTTCTCGAATTCGCCGCGCCGAACGTCGGCGAGGTTCGTGCGGTCGGGTCGCGCCGCCGCGCGTTCATACAGAAACACGGGAATGCCAAGTTCGGTTCCTACGCGTGCGCCGAGCGATTTCGCGAGGGCGACGCACTCATCCATCGTGGTGTCGCCGAGCGGGATGAAGGGGCAGACGTCGGTAGCGCCAATGCGCGGGTGCTCGCCTGTGTGCGTGGTCAGGTCGAGCAGGTCGCGCGCTTTGCCGATGCCACGAAACGCGGCCTCAACGGCCGACTCGAGTGTCGCGACGAAGGTGACGACGGTTCGGTTGTGCGACGCGTCGCTGGAGATGTCGAGCATCGCGACGCCGTCAGTCGACGCGATGGCGTCGGTGATCTGCTTGACGATGTCGGGGCGGCGGCCCTCGCTGAAATTCGGGACGCACTCGACGAGTTTGCTCACGCACAGCTCCAGAAGTGCACGGTAGACGGTACAGCGTGACGACTACAAACGTAGGCGGTATGCACCGAGGCGGTATGGCGCGAGGCGGTCCGCGCGAATCGTTGCGGGCTACTCCGCACGCAGTTCACGAATGAGCCAGCCGTGCACCGCCGGGCTGCCCGCCACGATGCCCGTTCGCGAGACGGGGCAGGGAGCACCGGTCAGATCTGTGACGAGTCCGCCGGCTTCGCGAACGAGCAGGATCCCCGCCGCGATATCCCACGGCGAGAGCACGGTTTCCCAGAACGCCTCGAACCGGCCAGACGCCACAGCGGCGAGGTCGAGCGCTGCGGCCCCGGCGCGGCGAACTCCCGCAGTGCCTTTCATGATTCGGGCGAGCTGGCGCGCGTACGGGTCTACGTCCTCGACATTCGTAAACGGGAAGCCGGTCCCGACGAGTGCACGGCGCGGGTCATCGATTGGGGAGACGCAGATTGGCTCTCCGTTCATGAACGCGCCTCCGCCGGCGGTGGCCGTAAAGATCTCGCCGAGCGCGACGTCAATGATCACGGCGGCGGTGGGGACGCCGCCCAAGAGGACGCCGATCGACACGGCGTACTCTGGGTAGCCGTGCAGGAAGTTGGTGGTGCCATCGAGCGGGTCGATCACGAACACGACGCCAGCGTCGCGGCGCTCCGGAGCCATCGTGCTCGCCGACTCCTCAGCGAGGATCCCCGCCTCGGGCAATGCGGACTGCACGATGGCGAGGATCGCCGCCTCGGCGGCGACGTCCACTTCGCTTACGAAATCGGCGGGTTTCTTGACGCGCCATTCGATGGATCGCACGCCTGGCGCGGCGTCGCGGATCACGGCCGCGGCCGCCTTCCCGGCGTCGAGGGCAACGGCCAGGAGGGCTGCTGGCGAGGGGGCGGAGATGGGTCCGGAGTTTGATCGGTCTGTCATCCAGCCCTAAGTTTACTGAATGTCCAGAATCTTCAGCGGCATCCAGCCCTCCGGCGAACTGCATATCGGCAATTACCTCGGCGCCGTGAAGAACTGGGTGACGATGCAGCATCAGTACAACGCGTATTACTGCATTGTGAACTATCACGCGATCACGGTGGCGTACGCCCCGCAAGACCTGTTGGCGCGCACGCACGAGATGGCGGTCGGCCTGCTCGCAGCCGGCATTGATGAGAATGCTGCCACGTTGTTCGTGCAATCTCAGGTACCCGAGCACACCGAACTCGCCTGGATCTTCAACACGCTCACTCCGCTCGGTGAACTGGAGCGGCAGGCGCAGTTCAAAGAGAAGTCGGGGCGCCAAGAACAGATTATGGCTGGGCTGCTGAATTATCCGGTGCTCCAGGCCGCGGATATTCTGCTCTATCGAGCGGACCTTGTCCCCGTTGGGGAAGACCAGATCCAGCACCTCGAGCTGT
This sequence comes from Gemmatimonadota bacterium, assembly GCA_014192065.1. Classification (GTDB taxonomy): domain Bacteria; phylum Gemmatimonadota; class Gemmatimonadetes; order Gemmatimonadales; family Gemmatimonadaceae; genus Fen-1231. Next base: position 401,259 of record BJHH01000001.1, read on the forward strand.
CGCGTGTGGTCGCACGCAACTGGAATGCGCGGTTCTCTCCGGACCAGCCCCTGTTTCCGGAGCCGCAGCCCAAGCTCACGCAGACCCGCCGCATCGTTGGGCTCGACGGGCAGTCGAAAATGTCGAAGTCGATCGGCAATACGATCGGCATCCTGGAGTCGCCAGAGGCGATCTGGGACAAGCTGCGGCCAGCCGTGACCGACCCGGCGCGCCAGAAGAAGACCGACGCCGGCGACCCGGACAAGTGCCCGGTGGTCTACCCGTTGCACAAAGCATTTTCGCCTGCGGCGACTGTTTCGGAAGTCGAGACTCATTGCCGCGGCGCCACATGGGGCTGCATCGAATGCAAGAAGTCATTGCACGCCAACGTGGTCGCGGAACTGGCGCCGATCCGCGAGAAGGCGGCGCAGCTGACCGCGCATCCAGGGCGAGTGACCGAGTTGCTGGACAGCGGAGCCGACAAGGCCCGCACCATCGCTCGCGAGACCATGCGTCAGGTGAAGGACCTGATGGGACTGCCGGCCGCCGTTGCCCCGTAGGCGGCGGCATGGCGTCTGGCATCTCTGGAGCCGTTGTGGCAGCTTCAGGCCGTTCCGACAGATGCTCATGATCAGGCGAGCCGGGTACTGATGGAAAAAATCATCAAGGCGGCGATGGACCGGGGCGCGAGTGCCCTGCACATCAAGGCCGGCGACGTGTTTCGGGCGCGGATTGACGGCCAGCTGACGCCGCTCACCAAGCAGGCACTAACGCCGGACCAGACGCGCGCCATCGCCCTTCGGCTGATCTCGAACGAGGAAGACCGCGCCAGAATCGACACGATGCAGGACTACGACTGCTCGTGGGGCGCACAGGGGATTGGGCGGTTCCGCGTGAATATCCTGAAGCAGCGGTCCAGTTTCATGATCGTGATGCGCGTCATCCCGTTCGAGGTGCCGAGCGTCGACTCGCTGCGCCTGCCGAACGTGCTCAAGACCATCGTCGAGGCTGAGCGCGGCCTGATCCTCGTGACCGGTGTGTCGGGATCGGGCAGGTCGAGCACGGTGGCGGCGCTGATCCATCAGATCAACGCGACGCAACACAAGCACATTCTCTCGCTCGATCACCCGATCGAGTTTCTGCATCGCGACATCCAGTGCGCGATCACGCAGCGCGAAGTGGGTGTGGACACGGACAGTGTTGCGGTGGGATTACGCGCCGCCCTCCGTCAGGATCCGGATGTCATCCTGGTCGGCGAACTTGGTGACAACGAGACGATCGGCACCGCGATGGAGGCTGTGGAGGCAGGCCGCCTGCTCGTGGCGACGCTACCCACGCCCGACGTGGAGAGCACGGTGCTCGCCGTGCTGGCGATGTTTCCAGCCGACAAACAGGACGTGGCGCGCGCACGCCTCGCCGAGACGCTGCAGGCGGTGGTGTCGCAGCGCCTGCTGACCAAGAAAGGCGTGCCGGGGCGCGTCGCGGCGGTCGAGATCATGATCGTGACGCCGGCGATTCGCGACCTGATTCGGGACAAGGATCGCACCGGTGAGATGCGCGATGTCATCGCCAACGGGCGCGAACCATTCGGCATGCAGACGTTCGACCAGCACCTCGCCGACCTCGTGGCGAATGACGAAGTCGAGTACGAGGTCGCGCGCGCGGCGTCGACGCGGCCGACCGACTTCGAGCGCTCGATGCATACCGATCACCGGCGGTCCACGACGGCTCCGACGATCATCCGTCCGCCAGCATAGGCTCACCCTCACCCCTTTTGGTTCTACTCATGCAACTCCACGGCGTGCTTGGCCCCGTCATTACCACGTTCCACGACCGTTCCGAGGACCTCGACGTCGCGGCATTCACTCGCAACGTGGAGGCGCTGATCGCCGCGGGTCTGCACGGCATCGTCGTGTGCGGGTCGACGGGTGAAGCGGCGCTGCTCTCCGAGGACGAACGGCGTGTCCTCCTTGAGGCGGCACGCGGCGTGGTGCCTCGCGATCGCGCGCTGTTGATGGGCGCTGGTGCCGAGTCCACGCGGCACACGCTGAGGCGTTGTGCCGACGCGAAGGCCGCTGGGGCGGACGCCGTGCTTGTGGTGGCACCGCATTACTACGCGAACGCGATGAGTCTCGAGGCGTTGCGTGTCCACTATCGCGCGGTGGCTGACGGCAGCCCGCTGCCGGTAGTGCTTTACAACATTCCGAAATACATGCACTTCGCGTTGCCGCCCGAACTCGTGGCGGAGCTCGCGCAGCATCCGAACGTGGTCGGTATCAAGGACAGCTCGGGCGACCTGAACATGCTGAAGGGGTTTCTCGCCGCGCAGAGTGAGAGCTTCGCCGTGCTCACCGGCAATGGCGGAACGTTTGCGCCTGCGCTGGCTGCCGGTGCGCGCGGTGGCATTCTTGCAGTGGCCCTGTTTGCCGCGCAACGCTCGCTGCAGGTGTACGAGGCGCACCGCGCTGGCAGAACCGCGGAGGCCGACGAGCTCCAGGCCGCGCTCAAGCCCCTTGCCGCCGTGATCGTGGCCGAACTGGGCGTACCCGGCGTGAAGACGGCGTGCGATCTGGTCGGGATGACCGGCGGGACGGCGCGCCGCCCGTTGGTAAACCTCGATCACGTAGCGGAGCAGCGTGTCCGTGCACTGCTCTCGGGCGTCATGACGGCGGCATAGCCGCGGACTAGCCGTGACGGCGGGCGCGAGTTGCGCCAGCCGTCGCGGCGGCTAGTTTTCTTCAACGCCCCGCGGAAGCCGCCGGGGCGTTTTTTTGTGTCCCCCACCGGCTTGGCCCGGGCGCCCATGTTCGACTCGAATACTCGCACGCTTGTAGTGGTCGGCGCCCAATGGGGCGACGAGGGAAAGGGCAAGCTCGTTGACGTGCTCGCCGAGCAGGCCGACTGGGTGGTCCGCTATCAGGGTGGCGCAAACGCTGGCCACACGGTGCACATCGGCGACAAACAGACGGTGCTGCACCAGATCCCGAGCGGGATTCTCCATCCTGGCGTGCGCTGCGCGATCGGGAACGGGGTGGTTCTTGATCCCGAGACACTGTTCGACGAAGTGGACGAGTTGGTAAAAGACGGCGTGGACGTGCACGGTCGATTGTACGTGAGCGACCGGGCGCACATGGTGATGCCGTACCACAAGCTCGTGGACAAAGAGAGCGCGGCGTCGAAGGCGATCGGCACGACGGGGCGCGGCATCGGTCCGTGCTACGAGGACAAGGTCGCGCGACGCGGCGTCCGGGTACTCGACCTGCGGCATCCGGACCGGCTGAAAACGCTGGTGGAGCGCGGCACGGAGCATGCGAACCAGCAGCTGGCCAGCTTCGGCTCTGCCAAGCGGGCCGACGCGGCGTTCACGCTGGCGGCGTTGAACGCGCTGGCGCCGCGGCTGCTCGCGATTACGGAAGACACGGGGCTCGCGGTCCACCGTGCGGTGAAGGGCGGGGCGACGGTGCTGCTTGAGGGCGCCCAGGGATCGCTCCTCGACGTGGATCATGGGACCTATCCGTTCGTGACGTCGAGCAGCACGACGGCGGGCGGCGCGGCGATCGGTGTCGGGATCGGGCCCCGCTCGATCCACGCCGCGCTTGGCGTGGTGAAGGCGTACACGACCCGTGTTGGCGCGGGTCCACTGCCGACCGAGTTCGACGAAGTGATGGGTGAACAGGTGCGCAAACTTGGCAATGAGTTTGGCGCCACAACCGGTCGCCCGCGTCGCTGCGGCTGGTTTGACGCGGTGGTGGTGCGCTATGCTGTCCGCGTGAACGGGCTCTCGGCGCTTGCCGTCACGAAGCTCGATGTGCTAGACACGCTTGACCGGATCGGGTTGTGTACCGGCTACCAAATCGGCGGCGAGATGGTCGAGGAATTTCCCGGCGACATCGCCGCGCTCGAGGGTCTCACGCCGCGCTATGAGTGGTTCGATGGGTGGAAGACGTCTACGGCTAGCGCGCGGAAACTGTCGGACCTGCCGGCGGCGGCGCGTGCGTATCTGGACCGCATCGAGGCGCTGGTGGAGTGCCCGATTCGGTATGTGTCGGTCGGCACGAGACGGGATCAGATCCTCGAGGTGCGGTGAACCGCGTGACGTGTGAGCGGTGAACTCTCCGTTGCCATCATCGGCGCCGGCCCCTGCGGACTCGCGGCCGCCGTCGCGCTCAAGGACTTGGGCATTCCGCACGTAGTATTCGACAAGGCCGGTGTCGTCAGTTCGATTGAGCACTACCCGGCGAATCTCACCTTCTTTTCGACTCCCGAAAAGCTGGCCATCGGTGGTGTGCCGTTCTCATGCACGGGCGAGCGGCCGACTCGGATCGAGGGGATGCGGTACTATCGCGCCGTCGCAGGACAGCGGGCGCTGACCCTGCGGACGCACGAGCGTGTGACCCGCATCGCCCCCAACGGCGATGCGTTCGTGGTGCACTCGACGCGGGGACCCGGTGCGCCAAGGGCGACGCCTGCCCGCGCGGTCGTGATTGCCACTGGGTACTTCGACTATCCCAACATGCTGGGCGTGCCGGGTGAAGATCTCCCGCACGCCTCACACCGGTTCGTCGAAGGCGAGTCAGCGCGCGGGATGGACGCGTTGGTCGTTGGCGGCGGGAACTCGGCCGTCGAGTGTGCGATGGAACTCGCGCGCTGCGCTGCGCGCGTCACGCTCGTGCACTACGAGCCCGCGTTCGTCTCGCATCTGATCAAGCCCTGGATCCTGCCTGAGTTCGAACGGCAGGTGGCGGCGGGGCAGATTCGCATTCTTTGGCACTCGCGCGTGACGGCCATCGAGGCTACGACGGTGCAGGTGAGATCAGCGGAGGGCGCTGAGGTGGTCGCCGCGCATCATGTCTACCTGATGACGGGTTACACGCCGCGTCCAGGTCTGCTTGGCGAACTTGGCGTGGCGTTCGACGCGGCCACGGGAATCCCCGAGCACGATCCGACGACGATGGAAACGCCAGTGCGTGGAGTGTTCGTGGCCGGCGTGCTCACTTCGGGCCTCAAGGCGAACGGCGTGTTTATCGAGAACGGACGCGGCCACGGCGCGCTCATCGCCCGCGCCCTGATGGACAGGGTGTAGCGCGCGAGCGAAATTGGGGGATGGCATACCCCGATGTTTTCGAAAAGCTCGTTTCGCTGGCCAAGCGCCGCGGATTCATTTTTCAGTCCTCTGAAATTTACGGCGGCACGGGCTCCGTCTGGGATTACGGCCCCCTTGGCGTTGAGTTGAAGAACAACGTCAAGGCGCGTTGGTGGAATGCGATGGTGCGCCAGCGCGATGACGTGGAGGGCCTCGACGCCGCGATTCTGATGCACCCCAAAGTGTGGGAAGCGAGCGGCCACGTGGCCGGTTTCAGCGACCCGATGATTGACTGCAAGACGTGCAAGGCGCGGTTCCGGGCCGACCAGCTGCAGGGCGCGCCCTGCCCCCGGAAACCGTCGAAGCACCCGGGTGAACATGCCGATTGCCTGCTGACCGAGCCGCGCCAGTTCAACCTGATGTTCAAGACCTTTATGGGGCCCGTCGAGGATTCGGCGAGCGTGGTCTATCTGCGGCCCGAAACAGCGCAGGGCATTTTCGTGAACTTCCTGAACGTGCAGCAGGCGACGCGCCAGAAGGTTCCGTTCGGTATCGCGCAGATCGGCAAAGCATTCCGCAACGAAATCACGCCGGGAAACTTCACCTTCCGGACGCGCGAGTTCGAGCAGATGGAGATGCAGTTCTTCGTCGAGCCCGGATCCGACATGGAGTGGTTCGAGCGATGGAAGGCCGCGCGCCTCGAGTGGCACTATGCGCTCGGCCTCGCGCCCGACCGGCTCCAGTTCCACCAGCACGGCGAGACGGAACTCGCGCACTACGCGCGGGCGGCGTTCGATATCGAGTTCGACTTTGGTGGAACGCTGGGTTTCCAGGAAATCGAGGGCGTGCACAACCGCTCCGACTTCGACCTCTCGCAGCACCAGACGGTGTCGGGTAAACGTCTCGAGTACGTGGACCAGGCAGCGAACAAGCGCTACCTGCCGTACGTGATTGAGACGTCGGTCGGCGCCGATCGCGTCACGCTGGCCATCCTGGTCAACGCGTACCGCGAAGAAACAGTGCCTGGCGAGGAGGAAGGGCGCACGGTGATGGGGCTGCATCCGACGCTCGCGCCGATCACGACGGGCGTTTTCCCGCTGACCAAGAAGGACGGGATGCCGGAGAAGGCGGAGAAGCTCGCGGCAGAACTGCGCAAGGAATTCCCGGTCTTCTACGACGACGCGGGCGCGATCGGCCGCCGCTATCGCCGGCAGGACGAAGCGGGCACGCCGTTCGGGATCACGATCGATCAGAATACGATGGCGAACGACACCGTCACCATTCGCACGCGGGACGACATGCAGCAGATCCAGTTGCCGATCACGCAGGTCGCCGACCGGATTCGTGCTTACCTGCGATCCGATGTGTCGACCGCCGAGGTCAAGCACTTCAGTCCGGTCTAAACTGTATTAACGTGTCTCAGTAAAGTGCGTCTGCCCTGTAGGAGCCGGCATGATCCGCCCGTTTGGAGTAGCGCCGTTCTCGGCGAGCGTGTCAAAGCCATCCAGTCCTCAAGCGTCGGGAAGACCATGACCATCGAGCCGAAGATTCACCGCGGGCGTCGCTCCAGGTTGGCTGCGGGGTTCACGCTGATCGAAATCCTGGTGGTGATTGTCGTGATCGCGATCCTCGCCACGCTGGTCGCGCCGAACGTATTCCAGAACGTCGGCACGGCGAAGGCGACCACGGCGAAGACGCAGATCGAGATGCTGGGCTCCGCGTTGGACGCGTACCGTCTCGATACGGGCGCGTACCCGACCACGCAGCAGGGGCTCGAGGCGATGCAGCAGCTCCCAACGATCGATCCGCCCGCCAACTGGCGCGGTCCGTACCTCCGGAAGGCCGTCCCGCTAGATCCTTGGGGCCGAGCCTACCTCTTTGTTTCGCCAGGCCAGGTGAACCCGACGGGCTTCGACCTGTTTTCCTACGGTGCCGATGGTGCGCTCGGCGGCGACGGTGAGAACGCCGACGTGGTGAGCTGGCAGTAGCGGTCGTCCCAACCATCCATGCCCACCTTCGCGTACGAAACGGTCGACGGCACCGGTCGTCGCCAGCGCGGGCAGGGCAGCGCGGAGAGCGCAGGCGCGCTGACGAAGTCACTCGAGGCGCGGGGCCTGCTGGTCCTGCAACTCGACGAGTCGGACGCGGCGGCCGGCACGAGCTGGTGGCGTCCAGGGCGAACGCGTGAAGTGCTCGAGTTCACGCGCGCGATGTCGGCGCTGCTGCCGGTCGGGATGCCGCTGGCCAAGGCGCTCGACGCAGCGACGGGGGTTGTCAGTGGCGAGGTGGCGGCGGCCATCCGCGACGTGCGTTCGCGAGTGGAGCGCGGTGTGCCGCTCGCCGACGCGCTCACCGAACACGGGCGATTGTTCGATCCGCTCTACGCCGGAATCGTCCGTGCTGGCGAACGCAGCGGCGATCTCGATACCGCGTTCGGGCGGCTCGCCGAGCAGCTTGAACGCGAGGAGCAACTCAATAGTCGGATCGTGTCGGCCGCGATCTATCCGCTGTTGCTCGCTACGGCGGGGATCATCGCGGTGACGGTGCTGGTTTTCTTTGTGCTGCCGCGATTCGTCACGCTGCTTGATGGAAGCGGCGCGACGCTGCCTGCGACCACGCGCGCGCTCCTCGCCTTCACCGGCGTGCTGCGCCGCGGCTGGCCCGTGTTGGCGCTGTTGCCATTTGCTGGCGCCGCCACGTTCGCGTGGGTCAAGAACACCGACGACGGCAAGCGCGCCTGGGCGTCGTTCCTGCTCGCCGTGCCGGTGGTGCGCACGTTGCGCCGATACGCCATCTCCGCACGCTTCGCGCGCCTGCTCGGCGTGCTGCTCTCTGGCGGGGCTCCGCTGCTTTCTGCCCTCGACGACACGATCGAGAGCATCGGCGACCCGATCGCGCGCGACGAAGTGGCCCGCGTGCGCGGGATGGTGCGCGAGGGATCCTCGATGCGGGCGGCGGTAGGCCAGAGCACGTTGTTCTCGCCGCTGCTTGGCCAGCTCATCGGTGTCGGCGAAGAGGCGGGCGACCTCCGCACCTTTCTCGTGAAGGCGGCGGACATCTTCGAGGAACGCACCGAACGCGCCACGCAGCGCGTGGCGGCGCTGGCGGAACCGGTGATGATCGTCATTTTCGGCGCGATTGTTGCGTTCGTCGCGCTGTCGCTGCTGCAGGCGATCTATGGAATCAACGCGGGATCGTTCCGCTGAGGCACGCCACCCGCGGCGGTTTCACGCTCTGGGAAATGGCGCTCGTGCTCGCCGTGCTGGCGGTGACGCTGCTGCTTGCCGCGCCCGCGATCGGCAATTTCGGTGTCGCCAAGGCGCCGGGCGACGCGGAACCGCTGCTGACGCTGCTGCGTGACGCGCGTGCGGAGGCTGTGCGCGGGAGTGCGGTCGTCGCCGTCCGGCTCGATCCGACGAGCGGCATGTTCCGTGTGGACACGACTGGGGTGCAGGGCATGGGGCCCTACGCGGCGGGCACAATCGACCTCGGGGGCGCGACGGTATTCGTGACCGAGCTGGAGCGTCTGCAGTTCCTGTTCCAACCGAGCGGCGCGTCATTCTCCGATTCGGTCGCCGTGCGTGGACCGGGCGGCAACACGATGGTGCTCGTCGACCCGTGGACCGGAGTGGCCCGTGCCGAAGCGCGCTGACCTACCGAAGCGCGCTGAGCAGGGCAGGCGCGGCCGCTGGGGCGTCTCGCTCTTCGAGGCGGTCGCGGCGATGGCTATTGTCGGGATTGTGGCGATTGCGGCGCTCGAGGCGGTCGGCGCCGAGATGCGCGTTGCCGAACGTGCGAGACGGGCGGTGGAGACGGCGGCTCTGGCGCAGAGCCGGCTCGACTGGCTCGAGTTCCTGAACGAGACGGCGTTGCGGGCGCTTCCGGATAGTGTGAAGGCCGGCACCTTTGCAGAACCACTGGAAGAGTATTCCTGGCAAACTGACGCGACGCCCGTCGCGACGCAGCCTGGCGTGTATGACGTCACGATCCGCGTGTTGTGGGCAGCGGACGGTGAGTTCGCGCTGCACAGCTATGTCTACCGTCGTCCGGTGATCACGACGGGCTCGGGCGCTGGCGCGGGCGGTGGTGGTGGTGGTGGGCGCGGCGGGGACGGATGACCCGCGCCCGCTCCGGCATGACTCTGCTCGAGTTGGTCATCGCCATTGCGATCGTGGCGATGATGGCGACCGGTGGCGCGGCCGCCTTCGCTACGATTATCGACCGCCAAGAGACGATTCGTTACGCATCGGCCGAGGTCGAGCGTGCTGCCGCGCTGCGCGAGACGCTCAGGCAGTGGATCGTACAGGGTGAGCCGCAGATCCAGCAGGGCGGCGTGCCACTCGGCGGGCGCGGCGGCGGGGCCGGTGGAGCACAGGTGGCGAGTGTGGCACCGGGATCACGCACCGGTGCGGCATCCAACGTAGGCGTCACCGCCGCGGCGTCGACCGGGAACGAGCTGACGTTGACGACCAATGCTCCGAATCCGCTGATGGCGGCGAACGTGCGCATTCGGATCTTCGTGGACGTCGATGACAATACGCCTGAACAGGGGCTGGCCATTGAGTACCAGGCGAGCGCGCAGACGCCGCTGATGCGGCGTGAGCTCGATCGCACCGTCGGTGACCTCACCGTAGAGTTCTTCGACCAGCGGACGGGGCGGTGGATCCCGAGCACCGAAGCGGCCACGGGCCAGCCGATCGCCCTGCGAATCGCGATGGTGGCAGTGGAAGGCGCATCGCTGCCGCGCCTGCTCACGCTACCGCTCACGATCGTCTTTGGCGAGGTGACGCCGTGACCAATCGTCGTGGCGTCGCCATGCTCGCCGCGCTCTGGCTCGTGGTGGGGATCACGATCGTGGCCATGGAGTTCTCGCTGATCGGGCGCGAGCGTCGCCAGGCGGGTCTGGCCGCCTCTGATCGTGCGCGCGCCACCGCGGGCGCACTGGGCGCATTTGCCATGACGCGGGCGCAGCTCGAGGCCGCCCTCCGCGCCGGGCCGACGTCTACGGCGGGGGCCATCGGGAGTGCCCGCGCGGCCGACCCCTGGCTCGGTGTGGATTCGGCCTTCTCGGGGACGATGCTGGTGGACAGTATGCGCGTGGAGATTCGGGCCGTGGATCTCGGCACACGCCTTAACGCGAACGCGCTTTCGGAGTCTGAGTTTCGTACGTTGTTCTCGAACCTGCTCGGCGATTTCGTGCTCGCGGACCAACTGGCGCAGGCCATCTTGGACTGGCGTGATTCGGACGAGATCGCGCGCGCGCGCGGCGGCGAACGTGACGACTACCTCAAGGCGAAGCTGCTGCGCCTGCCCACGAACCAGAGTTTCCGTGATCTGGAGGAACTGCTCGACGTGAAAGGAATGACACCGGACATTTACGCGGTTGTGAGTCCATATCTGACGACACTTGGCGCAGCGCAGGTGAACCTCAACACCGCGCCCGTACCCGTGCTGCGCGTGCTGCCGGGAATGACCGACGAGATCGTCGCGCGCATCCAGGCGATTCGCTCACGTGGTGGACGCATTGCGAGCGTCAACGAAGTACTGCCCCCCGTGCGCACCACTGTTGGACGCGGTGCGCAGGACGCGGTGTCCGTACAGAGCCAGGCGATGTCGGCGCGGGCAAGTGTGCTGACCACGCAGCTCGAGGTCACGATGCTCGCCTACGCCAGCGCATCTGCACGGCCGGTGCGATTGCGTGTGCTCGTCCAGCGTACGAACGCCAATGGTGCGCCGGCGGCTGGCGTCGCGGCCGAGGAGTGGCGGTGAGCTATCTGTCGTCGAACGCGGGCGTGCTCGGTGTGGCGCTGACGCCGGTGTCGGTCACCGCCGCCAGTGCGGGGACGCCGACCGTCTGGCAGCGGGACCTGGCGTTGCAGGGCGGAGCCAACGGATCGCTCGACCTACTCACCGCGGCGTTTGTCGATGCGACGCGCGCGGCGGCGCTCGTGGGGCCGTCGATCGTGGTGGCGCTGCTTCCACCGCTCGCCGAGACGCGTGCAATAGCGCTGCCGCCGCTGGCCGCGGATGACCGGAACAGGTTTCTCGCCCGTAATGCGGCGCGCTATTTCGTCGGGGCACGTGGCCCGCAGGTCGTTGGTAGCGTGGTAACGGTGGCGCCACACGCCGAAGTCGGTACGGATTCGGCGACGATAGTGCTCACGTCATCGACGACTCAGCTCCTGATGCAGACGCTGGACGCGGCCGCCTCGGCGGCCGGCGGTACCCTGCAAGCGGTGGTACCCGCCGAGTCGGCGTGGGCCGCGGCCGCGGTGGCGCTCTGGCCGGTGTTCGCGCGGGGCACGGCGTACGCGGTGATTACACGGGCCGACCGCACCGATCTGCTCACCATGGTCAACGGTGCGCTGCAGGGCGTGCGGCGATTCCGAGGCCCGGCCGACGCGCCCCAGATCGCCGCGATCGCGAGCGGCGGTGGCGATCATGGTTCGGCACGGGTGGCAGTGGCCGGCCCGTCGGATGCCGCGCACGCCATGATCGGTGCGCTCACCGCGACGGGGCTGCGCGTGTTGGCGCCCGAGCCCAAGTGGGCCGCGCTGGCCGCGCAGCCCGATGCATTGGCCGCGCGGTTCGCCGCGGATGCGGAAGGGCTCACGTTTCGCACCGACGCCTCGATCGTAAACCAACGTGCGGCTGCCCGCCGAACGGCGTGGTGGGCATTCGCGGCCGGGTCCGTGGCACTGATCGTCGCCGGGTTCGTGCATTACGCGGGCGTCCGTCGCGAACTCGCGCAGGTGCAGGCAGGCCGGGCGGCGATTCGCCAAGCAGTCGATGCGACCATGGCCGGTCGTGCGCCGGTGGATGCGGCGTACCGTCAGGTGGCGGCACTCGCCTCAGCCGCGCGCGACGCGCGTCGTTGGTCGGCGGTGTTTGCCGCTCTGGCCGCGAACCTGCCGCTCGACGCATCGCTCACGGCGGTTCGTGTTCGCGGCGATTCGTTGTTCATCGACGGCGTGGCCGAGCAGGCCGCTCCGGTATTCGACGCCATTGCACGGATGCCAGGTGTCATCTCCGTTCGCGCTACCGCGCCGGTCCGCCGCGACGCGATCGAGGGCGAGGCGCCGCTTGAGCATTTCTCGCTTGGCGCACAGTTGAGCGGAGGCAAGCGATGAGGCTGCCGACACTCAACGCCCGGGACCGCCGCGCCGTGTTGCTCGCACTCGCGGTGCTCATTCCGTCGCTCGGCTGGATCTGGGTGGCGCGTCCGATGCGTGCCGCGATTGTCGAAGCGAACGATCGCATCGGGTCGGAGCGCGAGACGTTCGCGCGCGAACAGGCTGCGATCGCGGGCGCGCGACTGAGCCCCGACCGCAAGCGCGTTGGCGAGTCGGCCGTCGTGGCCGTTGGCGCCCGCCTGTTTGCCGGGCCGAACGACGTGGCCGCCGGCGCGACGCTCGTGACCTATCTCGGCGATGTCGCGCGCCGTAGCCATGTGTGGCTGGCGAGTGCTGCCACGCGCACGGCGGGTACCTCGGCCGGAAGAACGATGGCCACTCAGCCCGCGGCGGTGCCCGCGGACGGTCTGCGTCCGTTGCGTGTCGAAATTCGCGCGGAGAGTGACTTTCAGGGCGTGCTCGATTTTCTCGACGCCCTTGAGCGCGGCGAGAAGGTTGTCGTCGTCGAGCGACTCGACATCACGAAGACGTTGCGTGCCGGACAGGACGACTGGGAAACGCTTTCGGTGAGCGCGACCGTGGTCGGTTATGCCTTGCCGGCCGCGGCGCCTCGTGCCGTACCGGCACCGGCGACCATTGGGCGGGCGGCGGCACCAGCCGCAGCCGCAGGGAAGCGCGGATCATGAGCACGCCGTTCATCACGCGCGAGATGCTGCGCGATCGGCTGCTCAAGGTCGCCGCGCTCCTGTGTGGCGTTGCGCTGGCCGTGCTGGTCGTCGCCGTGGTCGGCGCCGTGCGTGTTGAGGCCGTAGCGGCCGCACCGACACCGGTGATGATTCCCGATTCGGCGCTCCGGTTTATGGCGGTCGAGGGCGGCGTCGACCTTGCCGGTGCCGTGGCGCTCGACCTGTTCGCGGACGACCGGCAAGCTCCGCTGAAGCGGTACAAGCTCCCCGGCGAGGCCGATGACATGCCGCGCGTTCCGGCTCCGCCTCCGGTGGTGCTCGGTACCGCCATCGCGGACGATGGCGGCAGTTTCGCGATTTGTCAGTTATCTGGCGGGGCGTCCACGGTCGTTCGGCTCGGCGCGCGCATTGGCGAATATCTCGTCGTCGCCATCGAGCGCGGGCGCGTCACGTTCCGCAATGCCGATGGTGAGCGGCTTTCGGTTGATGCAACCAAACCAGTTCCCTGAGTGATCCCATGAAGCCAGTTTCGCATTGTCTCGTTGCGTCCGTGGTGGCCGCGTTCCTCGTGTTGCCGGAAGGCGCGCTGGCGGCGCAGCGTGGCGCACCTCCCGTTCGGCAGCCGGCTATCGACGTCAGAGTCGACACCGTGCGCCAGCAGGGCGCGGTCGCGCTCGACTTCCAGAACCAGGAATTGCAGGTGGTGTTGAGTGCGCTCGCGGAGGCCGGCAACCTCAACGTCACGATGACCAACATTCCGTCACAGCGTGTGACGATTCGCATGGCGCGCGGCTTTACGCGCGATACGCTCGTGGCCATGGTCCGGGCCCTTTCCGAGGCGAACGGCGTCAAGTTCACAGCGCAGGGTTCGTTGATCCGGCTCGAAGGGGATCCGGCGCTGGCGCCGGCTGCTCAGACGACGGCGCTGCAGCGGGTGCAGCAGGCCCAGGCGCAGCAGCAGGCGGCGGCCGTGGAGTTGAAGCTCTACACCTACCGGCTGAAGCACGCCAACGCCGTGACCGTGGCGCCGGTGCTGATGAACCTGCTCGGCGTCACCACCGGTAACGCGTTTGGCGGACAGGGTGGTGGATTGCAGTTCACGGTGGCCGGTGGGGCAGGGGGTGGCCGTGGCGGTGCCGTGGCGGTGCCTGGCGCAGCTGGCGGTGGCTTGGGCGGCGGTGCAGCGGGCGGTGCAGCGGGCGGTGCAGCGGGCGGTGCAGCGGGCGGTGCAGCGGGCGGTGGCGGTGCAGGCGGTGGGCGTGGCGGCGGTGGTGGTGGGGGAGGAGGAGGCGCGGGCGGGCGCGGCGGCGGCCAGCAGGCGCTCTTACAGGGCCTGCTCGGCAACGTCCTCGGCGCACAGACTGGAGCACCCGGCACGCTTTCCAATGCCGCGTCGCAGATCCGCATTGTCGCCGACGAACCGACCAACTCGCTGCTCATTCGCTCGACGCTGCCCGACTACCAGCTCATTCAGGGGCTGATGCAGGGCATCGACCTGCGCCCACTGCAGGTGCTCATCGAGGTCACGATCGCTGAGGTGCAGCGATCGAGCGCGCTTGACGTCGGGCTCAGCGGTACGGCGACGAAGAAGGGCGCTAGCGCCAACCAGCGCGACACGCTCGGGCTGTTGCCCGCGAATCCGAGCGCGCGCGACTTCATCTTCAAGCTCGCGAGCGGCAACGGATCGATCAACTACGCGGCGGCGCTCCAAGCCCTACAGACGCGCGGCGATGTGAAAGTGCTCTCGATGCCCGTGATCATCGCGCAGAACAACAAGCAGGCCGTGCTCAACGTCGGCGAGCAGCGGCCGTTTGTGCAGGTGAACCAGAGCGTGACGACGGGCACAGTGCCGACGACGGTGCAGACGGTGCAGTACATCCCCGTCGGGACGACGCTGACGATCACGCCGACGATCAATGCCGACGGCTACGTCAACATGGCCGTGGACCAGACCAACGATGCTGCGACGAATGAAATCCAGTTCAGCGCGCCGGTGATTTCCAAGCGCCAGGCCACCACGCAGATCTTTCTGCGCGACGGCCAGACCACGGTGATCGGCGGACTGGCCGGCAATAGCCAGAGCAAGACGGTCTCCGGTGTGCCGTTTCTCTCACGTATTCCGTTTATCGGTCAGTACTTGTTTGGTAGCACGACGAAGATGACGACGACGAACGAACTCTTTCTCTTCTTGACGCCGCACATCATCTCGAGCGACGAAGACATCGAGCGTTTCCGCAACTCGCTCGAGGGGAGCACGGAGATGCTGAAGGAGATGCCGCTCAAGCCGCGGATCACGCCCGAGGACTCGATCAAGCGTCGTCCGCCCGGAGGGGCGAAGTAGCGTGGGCACGAGTGACGCCGCGCGCCTTGACGAACTGACCGAACTGGCCGCGGTGCAGCGACTGTCGCGGTCGCTCACCGCCGACTGGCTCGAACAACAGAGCGTGCTGCCGCTGGCGCTCTCCGGCGGCGTGCTGCGCGTAGGCACGTGGCTCGGCCGCGTGGACCCGTTGGCACTCGACGACCTCTCGATCCTCTTTGGCGCCGAAGTGGAGGTCGAGCAGCACGGCGAGCATGACCTCAAAAGCGCGATCCGTCGTGTGTACGCGCAGGACGAGGTCACCGCCGAAGGGCTGATTGCCGGGATGGCGAGCGAACGCGGCGCGAACGACGAAGATGAGATTCCGCTCGACGACCTGCTGCACCTCGCCAACGAGGCGCCGGTCGTGCGGCTGGTGAACCTGCTGCTGATCGAGGCGCTCGAGGCGCGGGCGTCGGACGTCCACCTCGAGGGGTACCAGAACGAGCTGCGGGTACGCTACCGCGTGGACGGCGTACTGCAGAACGCACCGTCGCCGCCGTCGCATCTTGCCGCCGCGATCATTAGCCGAATCAAGATCATGGCGGAGCTCGACATCGCCGAGCGACGGATGCCGCAGGATGGCCGCATCCGGCTGCGGCTGCAAGACCGCCAGGTGGACGTCCGCGTCTCCACGATGCCGACGCTACGCGGCGAGAGCGTGGTGCTGCGCCTCCTCGACAAGGAACGCGGTCGGATTTCGCTCACCGAACTCGGCATGGCCGACGACACGCTCGAGCTGTTCCGCGACGTGATCGCACGACCGCACGGCATCGTGCTGAGCACCGGTCCAACGGGATCGGGCAAGTCCACGACGCTCTACGCCGCGGTGGAACTGCTGCGTACGGGGCGCGAGAAAATCCTCACCGTTGAAGATCCGGTTGAGTACGAACTCACGGGCGTGCCGCAGGTGCCGGTGAACGAAAAGGTCGGCGTCACGTTCGCGAACACGTTGCGCGCGATGCTGCGCCAGGATCCGGACATTATTCTCGTCGGCGAAATTCGCGACGCCGAGACGGCCCAGATCGCTACGCAGGCAGCGCTCACCGGCCACCTCGTACTCTCGACGCTGCACACCAACGACGCGCCGACGGCGCTCACCCGACTGCTCGACCTCGGCGTGGCGGCGTACCTCGTGGCCAGTACGGTGGACGCGGTGCTCGCGCAGCGTCTCGTCCGCGTCATCTGCCCGAGTTGCAAGGCGGAGACGGTGCCCGACAAGTCGGTCGCGCGTCGCATCGATGTGCAGGCGCTCGGTCTGGAGCGTATCTGGAAAGGGGCGGGATGCGACGCCTGCCGGCAGACGGGATATCGCGGTCGCACGGGTATCTACGAACTCCTGGTCATGGACGCGGAGCTTCGCGCCGAGGTGCAGCAGCGACGGGGTTCTGAGGAGCTGCGGGTGATGGGACTGCAGAAGGGCATGCGATCGCTGTTCGATGACGGACTGCGCCTCGTCCGGACCGGCGTGACTACGCTCGACGAAGTGCTCCGGGTGGCGCGGGGCTAGGCCGAGAGCGCCAACGCGGGTGCGGTCGTAATTTCCACGATGCCTCTCGACTTCATCCGAACCCGCGCCGAAGCATTTCTCGAGGATGTGTCGCGCGAGTATCACGCCGCGCACGCCGGCCTCAAGCAGGGCGCCGATCTTCAGCCCATCTACGCACGCCACGCTGCCGCCTACGGCGACGAGGTGATGGCCGATATTCGGTCGATGTACGACCGCGCCAAGGTCGGCAGCGACGAACATCGTTCCGCCCGGCTCCTGCTCGACTGGCTGATCGGTTCGCAGATTGGGCGCACGCTCGCGCCGGTCGAAGAACGCGAGATCGGGTGGGAGGCCGTCGCGATGATTCCGCTCGCCGATGGAAGCGGCGAGCCGTACCAACGCGCTGCGATCACGATTTCGAACACAAGCGACGCTGGCGAACGGCGTGCCCTCGACGATGCCCGCGCGAAACTGGTCGCGGCGGAGTTGGCGCCGCTCAAGCAGGAGCGGTTGCAGCGCGAGCGTGACCTCGTGGAGGACACCGGCATCGCGCCGGGGTACATCGCCACGTTTGAGGCGCTCTCCGCCGTGTCCCTGGGCGGACTGCGCGATCAGTGCGCGGCGTTCCTGCGCGACACGCAGGCGATGTGGGATGACGTCAGGCCGCGCTTGCTGAAGGAGCGGCTCCAGATGGTCGGCGCTGAACCGACGCGCGCCGATGCGCTGGCACTGTTTCGTGCGCGCGAGTTTGACGGCGCGTTTCCGGCTGGCGAGATGGAGCGCGAGGTCCGCCGCCACGTCACGGAGATGGGGGCGAGCGCGGACGCGGGGGGGCGTGTGCGCTACGACACCGGCGAGCGCGAAGGCAAGCGCGCGCGCGCTTTCTGCTCGCCGGTACGGATTCCCGAGGAAGTGCATCTCGTGATCCGTCCGCACGGTGGCCAGAACGACTGGCAGACGCTGCTGCACGAGCTTGGCCATGCGCTGCATTTTGGAAACGCCGAGCGCACACTGCCGTTCGAGTATCGCTGGCTCGGCGATAACTCGGTGACGGAAGGCTATGCCATGCTGTTCGACCACCGGCTCAAGTGCCCCGGGTGGCTGCTGCGGTACACCGGACTCGACAAGGTGGATCTGCCCGCGTTCATGCGTTCGGCCGGTTTCGAGGAGCTCCATTTCCTGAGGCGCTACTGCGGCAAACTGATGTATGAGCTCGAACTCTATGGCGGCTCTGTGAGTTGGGGCGCGTTGCCGGAGTTGTACGTCGATACGCTGTGGCAGGCGACGGGGTTCCGCTATCAGCTCGCAGATGCTTTCGTGGACGTCGATCCGGGTTTCTATTCGGCGCGCTACCTGCGGGCGTGGCAGCTGCAGGCGCTGCTCGACGAGACGCTCACCGAGCGCTTCAATGACGACTGGTGGCGCAACCCGAATGCCGGGCCATGGATCGTTGGTGAACTGTTCGGCCGTGGGCAGCGCGAGCTCGCCGACGAGCAGGCCATGCGGGTGAGCGGGAAAGTGCTGGGATTCGCGCCGCTGGTCCGGTCGATCGAACGGATGCTGACCTGACGCCCCCACGCGGGTTGGTGGCGGCGCTCCGTTGATGGGTGTCAGCGGTTGCCGTGCCACCGCACGCGCAGGCACCTTTCAGAGATGAACACCGTCTTCCTCAACGGCGAATACCTGCCGAAAGACCAGGCTCGACTCTCAGTCGATGACCGCGGTTTCGTGTTTGGCGATGGCATCTACGAAGTGGTGCGTGTGATCGAAGGGCGCATCTTCGCGTGGTCCGAGCATGCAGCCCGCATGACGCACGGGCTCGGCGCGGTCCGAATCCCGTTTGGCGCCGACCACGTTGCCGGGCTCGAGGCGGTGTGCAACCGCCTCGTCGCCGACAATGACTTCACGGCCGGCGAGGCGACCGTCTATATGCAGGTCACGCGTGGCGCCGCGCCGCGGACGCACTATTTCCCGCCCGCCGGCACGACGCCCACCGTGTACGCGGCGGCATCGCCGTTTACGCCGTCGCGCGCGATGCGCGACACGGGCATCAAGGCGATCTCCTTCCCGGATGTCCGCTGGGCGCGCTGCGACCTGAAGACGGTCAACCTCATGGGCGCGGTGCTCGCGCGCGAGGCGGCGCACGAAGCTGGGGCCTATGAGGCACTGCTCATTCGTGACGGTATGCTCACGGAAGGTGCTGCGACCAGCGCGTTCGCCGTGATCGGCGGTGTGGTGCGGACGTACCCGCTGTCGAACTACATCCTGCCCGGCATTTCGCGGCAGCATGCGCTCGAGGCGGCGCGCGCAGTCGGCGTTCCCGTGTCGGAAGTTCCCGTGACGCAGCAGGAGATGCGCAGCGCGCAGGAACTGTTCATCGCGGGCACGACCACCGACATCGCCCCGATTGTGACGCTCGATGGGCTGCCCGTTGGCGACGGCAGGCCGGGCCCCGTCACGCGAAAGGTCCAGGATGCGTTTCTGTCGCGCCTGTACGGGGCAGTTGGCGTTGTCCGTTAGCGCGCTCGGTGGACGCGCGGCGCAGTGGGTCGTGTGAAACCCCGGCGGCGCTATCTGGTTCGGTCGCCACTCGCGCCGCCCACTGAGGTGCCCGGCCAGCGCGAGCTGCTGGCTGTTCGCGAAATCGTGCACGCGTTCCTCTACGCCGACCGGCCGGAGGAAGCGTTTCAGTTTGCGCTCGACCGCGTTGGCCCCGTGGTTGGCGCCAGCGTGGCGTCGGTGTACCTGATCGATGGCGCGTCGGAGCTGATGCGGCTTGCCGCCGCGCACAACTGGCCCGAGCAGCATCGGCCCTGGCTGGCCGATGTGCGGGTGCGGGTCGGGTTTGGACCGAGTGGAGAGGCGGCGAGTGAGCGGCGTGTGATCGAAGTACCCGATGTATTCGCCGACCCAGATCTCGAGGACTGGCAGGATGTGGCGCGCGAACTCGGCTTTCGGGCGATCGTGTCGCTCCCCATCCAGTCGGCCACGGAAGTGCGTGGCGCGGTGACGTTCTACTTCAAGGACTGGGACGACTTCACGCCGGAGCGCCGGGGGCTGCTGCGGCTTGTGGCTGAGCTGATGGCGGGGGCCGCCGACCGGGCACAACTGCTCGACCGCGTGCGGCGCGCCGAGGCTGCCGCGACCGACGCACAGGGTGAGTTGGACCGACAGTTTCTCATTGGGCGCGACGCGCGCAGGGCCCGTGTCGAATTTGAGTCGGCTGCCGCCAATGCGATCCGTCTGGCGGTGGAGTCGGCGGTGACCGGCGCGCCAGCCCTCGAACGCGCGCGTGCGATCGTGCGCGACATCGTGCTCATCTCCTCGATCAGCAACGGCTCGGCGACCATCGCCGACGACACGTTCGACCCGCGCGTACCGCTGCGCGATGCGATCCGGGAGGTGGCGGCTGGCGCCCCGGATGTGCAGCTGATCGCGGAGGAGCCGAGTCACGCGCTGCCGGCCGTGCGCAGCGACGTGGAGAAAGTGTGTGTCGCGCTTGCTAGATTACTGACGCGTGCCGTAGCGGAGACGACGGATGGTGCGGTGCGCGCGACCGTTGGTGCCGTGGGCGATCGGGTCGAGTACCGTGTGCCCGGCGCACCGGCGGAGGATCACCACTGGCGGGTCGCGGTCGCGGTGTGTGGGTTGCTCGGCGCCACCCTCGAATCGGATGCGGGTGCGGCAGGGCCGGTGCTCGTGCTGTCGATCGGCGCGGCAGCGGCGGTGATGGCAGAATCGAAATAGGTGTAGCCTCACGAACTTGATGAGACGGAGAATCCGGTGACCAACATTCAGCGAAATCGCACGTTGCAGCAGGCCACGACTTCACTGTCCGGCGCCGACGTGCTCAAAGCCGCCCGTGACTTTTTTCAGCGGGGGTCCGGCATCTATTCGGCATTCGTCGAACAAGAGGGGCCGACGCACATGACGCTACGCGGACAGGGTGGTGAGGAGATCGTCGTCGGTGTGGCAATGGCCGGTGCAGCGACCGCGGTGACTGCCTCGTCGTACCTGTTCGACCAGCAGGTGGCGCTGTTCTTGGCCTCACTGCCGCCGGCCGCACCGGTCGATGCACTGGCCGGAGCGGCATCGTGAGCGTCGGCGCGATAGCTCGCCCATTCGTGACCAATCTGCGGACGCCGCGGGGCGCGGTCGTGCGGCTTGGTGCTGAAGGCGGAGAGCGGGTGACGTTGCGCGTGCAGTTCGAGGCGCTCTGGGACGCGATCGCGATGGATGTGCGGACCGATGAGCCGGTGGCGACGGTTGTGCGCGCCGCGCTGGACCAGTTTGCACAGGGCAGCGCCCCGATGTCGGATTTCATCACGAAGCTCCACGGGTGGGAAGTGAAGGGATCCGATGCGACGGTGGCGTCATCTGGGGCGAAGAACGGGTCGACGTTTCTGGTGGCCCACCGGTTTCGGCGTCCCGTTCGTTAGTGCGCGGTGAGGCATGACCGCCTCGGTCGCCTACCTCTCGCACGCTGATTGCGGGCGCCACGACACGGGGTGGAATCATCCCGAGCATGTTGGGCGGCTGCGCGCGATACCGCGCGCGTTGCGGAACGACTTCGCGTTGTACGAGGCGATTCAGCATCTCGAGGGGCGGCACGCGAGTCCGGATGAGATCGCGCTGGCCCACGAGCCTGCCTATGTGCAGCTCGTTGAGGATCTCGCCAAGCGGGGTGGTGGACGACTCGACGCCGACACGATCGAAAGCGAAGGCTCCTGGGATGCGGCGACGGCCGGCGCGGGCTGCGTCCTCGACGCCGTGGACTTCTCGCTCGCCGGGACGGTTGTTCGGAGCTTCTCGGCGGTACGGCCGCCGGGCCATCACGCGCTGGGCGCATCGGGGATGGGGTTCTGCCTGTTCGGAAATGTCGCGATCGCCGCGCACTACGCACGCCGCAACAAGCAGCTCGATCGCGTGCTCGTGGTGGATTGGGACGTGCACCACGGCAATGGCACGCAGGCGCTCGTCGAGACCGACCCGAACATCCGCTTTGTCTCGATGCATCAGTGGCCTTGGTACCCTGGCACCGGGGCGGCAGACGATCGCGGCCCGCACCAGAATGTCTGGAATGTGCCGATGGCCGCCGGGCTCGCGCGCGAGGCGTACGTGAGCGCCTTTCTTTCGGCGGTGGATGCGGCGAGCGTCGGCTTCACGCCCGACCTCTTGATCATCTCGGCCGGGTTCGATTCACTGGCCGGCGACCCGCTCGGCGGGTTCACGATGGAGATGGACGATGTCACTCGCCTTACGCGCGAACTCGTGTCACGTGCGGACCAGTGGTGCGGCGGCCGCGTCGTGAGCGCCCTCGAGGGTGGCTACGCGCCCGAACGGCTTGGCGAGGCGGCAGTCACGCACTTGCGCGCGTTGCTGTAAGGCGCCGGCGGTAGCGCGGCTGCGCCGTGACTACGGCCGCTCGGTGGATTCGAGTAGGGACCTGCGACGGCGGTTGAGCAGGCGCGTGCGGCGCCAGTTTGCCTCTCACGCGTCGCCTGCGCCCCCCGCCGTAGATTGGCACTTATGTTCTGCCCCGACCGCGCCCCACTCCGCGCACCGTTTCGCGCGCCGCCGCCGGCGAAATGAAGACAGTCGGGTCAGCCGGTTCGGGGAGCGACGCCGGCATCGCCCCTCCGGGCGCCGAAGCTCGCCGGCTCGTCGAAATCGCTGTCCCGCTTCCGTTCTACGGCACGCTGACCTTTGATGCAGTCACCGCGACGCGCCATCCGGTCGTCCGCGGCTCGCGTGTACTCGTGGCGGTGCGGGGCCGAAAGGTCATCGGCGTCTGCACAGGGGAGACGCCGGCCAATGCGCCGTCGCGCGCGCCCGAGAAAGCGTCGTCGATCAAGCCGGTGCTCGACGCGCTCGATTCCGAGCCGGTCTTTCTCCCCGATCTGCTTGAGGTCTGTGGTTGGATCGCCGACTACTACGTCGCGCCGATCGGCCTGGTGCTGCGCGCGGCGCTTCCGGTGGCGCTGAGCGCGGCCACGCGACCCGACCCGGCAGTCAAGACGCGGCGCGTGCTCGTGGTCGCGAAGGCGTTGCCGACGCTCACTGAACGCGACGCCGCGTTCAAGCGCGCGCCGCAGCAGCGGGCCCTCTACGACTTTCTTGAAAGCTCCGGCGGCCGCGTCGAGGCCGTGCGCGCCACCACAACGCTCGGCTGCTCGCCCGCGACGATCACGGCGCTCGCCAAGCGGGGGTACATCACCATCGCACGCGAAGGCGTGGCTCGCGACCCATTTACTGGCCGCCGCGCCAACACCGCGCCCGTTGTGCAGCCGGTTCCAACGCCGGCGCAGGCGGCGGCTGTCGCCGCGCTTACGGCCGCGGCGCCAGGCAGCGTGACACTACTCCACGGCATTACGGGCAGCGGCAAGACGTTGGTGTATCTCGAGCTGCTGCGCGAAGTCGTGGTCCGTCGCGGCCGCACGGCGATCGTCCTCGTGCCGGAAATTGCACTGACGCCGCAAACGGTCGATCGATTCCGCGCCGTTTTCGGCGACCAAGTGGCTGTGTTGCATTCCGCGCTCTCCGATGGCGAACGCTACGACGCCTGGCGCGCGCTCCGCTCTGGTGAGAAGCGCATCGCCGTCGGCGCGCGCTCCGCCGTGTTCGCGCCGCTCCCGGACCTGGGTGCCGTAATCGTCGACGAAGAACACGAATCGACGTACAAGCAGGGCGAATCGCCGCGCTATCACGCGCGTGATGTGGCCATCGTGCGCGCCCGGGCCGCGGGCGCCGTCTGCGTGCTTGGCAGTGCCACGCCAGGACTCGAAAGTTGGCAAAACGTGCTCGACGGCAAGTACGCAAAGCTGTCGCTGCCGGACCGCGTGGGTGGTGGCGCCCTGCCGCACGTGGAGATTGTGGATCTGCGCGCCGCGACGAAAGCCGCGACGACGCCTTCGGAACGCCAGCTACGCCACGTCTTGAGCGAGCCGCTCGAACGTGCGCTTAAAGACCGTCTCGCGCGCCGCGAGCAGAGTATCGTGCTGCTCAATCGCCGCGGCTATTCGTCGTTCATGCAGTGCAGCGCATGCGAATGGGTCTGCGCCTGTCCGCGCTGCTCGATCTCGCTCACCTACCATCGCCTCCCCGAACGGTTGATCTGTCACTACTGCCTGCATAGCGAAGCGCCGAGCACGGCCTGCCCGAAGTGCAGCGCCACCACGTTGCGCCAGCGCGGCCTCGGCACGCAGCAAGTTGAGCGCGTGCTCGGCGAGCGATTCCCGTCAGCCAACATCGCGCGAATGGATGTAGACACTACGAGTGGTAAGTGGGCGCACGCCGACATTCTGGATCGCGTGGCCAGCGGCGAAGTGGACATTCTCCTCGGCACGCAGATGATTGCCAAGGGGCTCGATTTCCCGAACGTGACGCTCGTTGGCGTGATTGATGCGGACATCGGGATCAACCTCCCGGACTTCCGTGCATCGGAACGCACGTTCCAACTCGTGAGCCAGGTCGCAGGGCGGGCGGGCCGCGGGCCGAAAGGCGGTGAAGTGATCGTGCAGACGCGCGTGCCGTCGCACCATGCCCTCACCTGCGCGCTCACGCACGACTATACCGCTTTCGTTGCCGAAGAGCTTCCGGCCCGTCAGAGTCCGGCGTACCCGCCAACTGTGCGCCTCGCGAATGTGGTGATCAGCGGCACGCGGGAAGACGCAACGGCTGAGCTCGCTATCAGGGCTGGCGAGTGGCTGACGAAGGCCATTGCCCTGCTTCCGGAGGGCGCGCTCGAGATTATCGGCCCCGCGCCCTGCGCGGTAGACCGCATCAAAGACCGCTGGCGCTGGCACCTCGTGCTCAGAGCGCGAAAATCTTCGGCGCTCACCAAAGTCGGGCGGCGGTTGCTCACGAGGTTCGACGTGCCGGCGCGGGCCGGGCTGCGCGTGACCTTTGACCGCGATCCGGTGAGCCTGCTCTAGCACCGGGCCGTCCGCTATCTTTTTCCCGTGATCAACGAGACTCGCGAGCGCTTTCTTCGGTCGATCCTCGAGCAGATCCCAGCCGAGCGGATCACGGAAGTGCATTTCTTTCCTGCCATCCGGCAGGGGCAGGTCGAAACCGGCGTCGCCGTTGTCGCGATGATTCCGCCGGTCGCGGCCCCGGTAGCCGACGCGTTGGTCGAAGAACCGGTTCCGGAACTGGCGCTCGAGTCGTCGACCCACGTAGGCGCAACAGTGGCCGAACCGGCCGAGCTGTCGGCCGAGCGCACCGTCGTGCACACCGCGGCGTATCGCTGGACGCGAAAAGGTCCCGAGCGCGGCAAGTGGGCAGTGGACATCGTCGCCGAAGCCGACGCGCCGCTGGCTGCAGTGGAGGCCGTCGTGCGCGGCGTGCAGGAGCGCGCGGGCGAAGCGTTTGACGCGCATCGCATGACCGGCGCGGAGGTCCAGGCCATGCTGGCTGCCGCGCCAGCGGTACTCCCCGCATGACCACGGGGCTCGACCTTGCCCGCGACGAATCGGTCGAGCGGTTTCGCGACTGGCTGAAGGCCCGTCAGTTCCCCGCGACGCCTCAGCGGATGGCGATCGCGGCCGTGGTCCTTGGGGCAGAGCGTCCGCTCTCGGCGGAAGATGTGGTTGACCGACTTTGCAAGAAAGGTCCCGCGCCCGGGACGGCGACCGTCTACCGCACGATCGATTCGCTGATCGCCTGCGGGCTCGTCACTGAACTCGAAGACCGGCGCGAAGGATTCCGCCGATTTCAACCGATGCGCGACGACGTGTCGTCGAGCGAACTGCTCTGCACCGCCTGCGGCGGCGTGGCGCGCGTTCCTGATGATGTGGTTGGACCGCGCGCGGGTGCGCTGGCGCACGCCAATGATTTTGTGCCCGTGCGGCACCGGCTTGTGGTCTACGGGATGTGCGCGGCCTGCCGAGCGGAGAAAGATGGAAGGGCTCACGATCTGACGAGCGAGGCGCGCTGATGCAGCCATCGGGTGGAGTGGGCATTGCCATCGCCTTCATGGCGGGGTTGCTCTCGTTTCTTTCGCCCTGCGTGCTGCCGCTGGTGCCGAGCTACGTCACGTTCATTACCGGGCTCTCGGTCGAGGATGTGAGCAAGTCGCGACGGCTCGCGGTGATCCATGCGCTGCTCTTCATCTCGGGCTTCACGCTCATCTTCATGCTGCTTGGCGCCGGCGCGACCACGCTTGGGTTCGTGGTCAAGTCGAACCGCATCTGGATGGCGCGCATCGGCGGCGGGCTGATCATCGTGTTCGGGCTCTACCTGCTTGGCGTGCTCAACATTGGTGCGTTCGCGCGCGAACGACGCGTGCACCTCGCCGACAAACCGATGGGCTACTTGGGTTCGGTACTCGTCGGTATCACGTTCGGTGCGGGTTGGAGTCCGTGCATCGGCCCGATCCTCGGTGCCATCCTCACCTATACGGCGAGCGAGGCTGACCTGCAGCGCGGCATGCTGCTGCTGTTCGCGTATTCGATGGGGCTCGCGGTGCCGTTCCTCGCCGCGGCGTTCGCGGTGGACTGGTTCCTCACGGTGTTCGCCCGGTTCAAGGGCTACCTCGGGTATGTCCAGAAGGTGGCCGGCGTGCTGCTGATCGTGGTGGGGCTGTTGATGGTGACGAACTACTTCACCATTCTCGCGACCATGCTCCAGGGGCTGACGCCCGAGTTCCTGCGGTCGCGGATTTAGGCTCGCGTCGGCCAGCTTCGCGCAAGCGCAACTATCATGTCGGCACGGCCATTGCCACGATGCGCGCACCTGTTAAGAATTCCCTCCATGCAGATCGCCGGCCGCCACCACGTCCATCATCATCATCCCTCGAGGGACGGTTTGATGGCGTTTAGCGGCTAGCCGCACAGCGCACCACACATCAACGCCGGCCCTGTTGGCCGGCGTTTTGGCGTTTTGGACCCCGCCTTCGCCTGCCACATGGCCGCAGAGGAGACCGGGTGACCCCCGACTTGAACGCAGACGTGTTGCGTCTCGCCCTTCCAAAGGGGCGGATGCAGGAAGAAGTGCTAAAGCTGATGAACGACGCTGGACTTCCCGTGCGGCTCGGAGGGCGCGAATACCGCCCGACCGTCGCCGCCGGTCGGTTCAACGCGAAGATCCTCAAGCCGCAGAACATCATCGAGATGCTTGCAAGCGGTTCGCGCGACGTCGGGTTTGCCGGCGCTGACTGGGTCGCGGAACTTGGCTCGGACGTCGTCGAACTGCTCGACACCGGCTTTGATCCCGTGCGGCTCATCGCGGCTGCACCCGAGTCGCTGCTCGTCAATGGCGCTTTGCCGCTGCGGCGGCTCGTCGTGGCGTCGGAATATGCCCGCCTCACGGCGGCGTGGATCGAGCGGGCTGGAATCGACGCGCGATTCGTGCGGTCGTACGGCGCAACCGAAGTGTTCCCGCCAGAGGACGCGGACCTCATCGTGGACAACACCGCCACGGGAGCCACGTTGGTCGCCAACGGACTCACGATCGTGGATACCCTGCTCGCGTCGTCCACGCGCGTGTACGCCAACCCGCGGGCGATGGAGAACCGCGGACGCCGCGCTGCAATAGAGGGCTTCACGATGCTGCTGCGGTCGGTGCTCGACGCCCGCCAGCGCGTGATGCTGGAGGTGAATGTCTCGGCGGCGGCGCTCGAGGCCGTGTGCGCGGCGCTGCCGTGCATGCACGAGCCGACGATCTCGTCGCTGCACGGCGAAGCGGGCTTCGCGGTGAAAGCCGCGGTGCGACGCGACGCGTTGCCGGCCGTCATACCGGCCATCAAGGCGCTCGGTGGTACCGACATCGTGATCACGGCGCTCGCGCAGCTGGTCGCATGACCCTGTTTGCTCCGTCGACTGGCGTAGGTGCCACGCCTGCCTACGCGCCGGCGCCCCCGATGGCGCCGTGCGACATCAACCTTGCCGGCACCGAGGCCGGAGGCGTCCAGCCAATCCTGCTCGAGGCGCTGCCGGACAGCGCGCTGGCGCGCGGGGCCCGGTATCCAGATTGCCGACCGCTCGCGTCACTGTTTGCATCGCAGCTCGGCATAGCCGACGAGTGTGTGCTGGTCACGGCCAGCGCCGACGAGGCGCTCGAGCGTGCCTGTCGCACCATGCTGGATGCCGGGCGCAACGCGATCGTCACGGACCCCACCTTCGAGATGATTCCGCGGTACGTGACCCTCGCTGGTGCAGAACTTCGCGCGGCGCGATGGCCATTCGGCGCGCTGCCGATCGATCAGATCGTGGCGCTCGCCGATGATCGCACGTCGCTGGTGGCGATTGCGTCGCCGAACAACCCGACCGGTGCCGTCGCGACGATGGGTGACATCCGGCGCATTCACGACGCCATCCCGGCCGCGTTGATCCTGCTCGACCTGGCCTACATCGAGTATGCAGGCGACGACATCACGCGTGAAGCGTTGACGCTTCCCCGCGTGGTCGTGACACGCACGCTGTCGAAGGCATGGGGTATGCCGGGTATCCGCGTCGGGTACGCGGCTGGCGCAGCGGAGGCGATTGCCTGGATGCGGCGCGCGGGAAGTCCGTATTCCGTGTCCACGCTTTCGCTTGCGACCGCCGAGCGCGCGCTCCGGTTTGGAAACGGCTGGCGAGACGCCAACGTGGTCGCGGTTCGACGCAACCGGGGCCGCCTCGACGCGCTCTTGACGGAACTCGGCGCCGCTCCGCTGGCAAGCGAGGCCAACTTCGTCACGGTGGCCGGAGTGCGGGCCACGTGGATTGCGGACGCGCTCGCCGGATTCGGCGTGGGCACGCGGCTGTTGGTCGGCAGCGATACCGAGCGGGTGCGAATCACGGTGCCGAGTGACGATGCGGTGTTCGGCCGGCTCGAACGGGCACTTCGCGCGGCGCTCGCCCCTGAGGCGATTCTGTTCGACCTCGACGGCGTGCTGGCCGATGTCTCGCAGTCGTACCGCGAGGCGATCAGGCAAACGGCCGCGTCCTTCGGGGTGACCCTCACGGCCGAGTCGATCCGCGAGCGGAAGGCCGCCGGCCGCGCCAACGATGATTGGGCGCTGACCACCGAGCTCATATTGGCGGGCGGGCGTTCCGCGACGCTGCGCGAGGTGACCGAACGCTTCGAGCGCCTGTATCAGGGCGACAGCGAGGTTCCGGGCCTGAAGCAGGCGGAGCGGCTCGTGACCTCTCGCGAATGGCTGGCCGCGCTCGCGGCCCGCTTCCCGCTGGCGATCGTCACCGGCCGGCCGCGGACCGACGCGGAGAGCTTCCTCGCACGATTCGGCGTTCGCGACCTGTTCACGGTGGTCATCACTCGCGACGATGGCCCGATCAAACCGGATCCCTTTCCGGTAGCGGCGGCATGCCGTGCGCTCGGCACATCATGCGCCTGGATGATCGGTGACACTCCCGACGACGTCGCCAGCGCCCGCGCCGCCGGCGTCCTTCCCATTGGTGTGGTCGCGCCCGGCGACCAGCCAGACCTCGTGCGCGATGCGCTCATCCGCGTCGGCGCTGCGCGCGTCCTCGATACCACAACGGAACTCACCTCATGCCTCTCCTGAGCCCCCGCGTTGCCTCCGTCCAGCGGACGACGCGCGAAACCGACATTACGCTCGACCTCACGCTGGACGGATCGGGGAAGGACACGATCGCCACCGGGATCGGATTCTTCGATCACCTGTTGGTGGCGCTCACCCTCCACTCGCGGATCGACCTGTCGCTGACCTGCCGCGGCGATCTCGAGGTGGACGATCATCACACCGTCGAGGACTGTTCCATCGCGCTCGGCACGGCAATCGACCGGGCGCTCGGCGACCGCGCCGGAATTACCCGCTTCGGGTATGCCTATGCGCCGCTCGACGAGGCGCTGGCGCGCGCCGTCGTGGACTGCTCCGGCCGGCCGTATTCGCGCGTGGACCTCGGCCTCAGTCGCGAGCGGCTCGGTACGCTCTCGTGCGAGAACGTGTCTCACGCGCTGGCGAGCCTAGCAATCGCCGCGCGGCTCACGCTGCACGTAGACGTTCTGGCGGGCGAAAACGATCACCATCGCGCGGAGGCCACCTTCAAGGCGGTCGCCCTCGCCCTGCGTGCGGCCGTGGCCCGCGGCGCGGGCTCTGACGTGCCGAGTACCAAGGGCATACTCGCATGAGGCCGTTGTCGCTCGCGGTCGTGGAAACGGGGAGCGCCAACCTTGCCTCAGTGCTCGCGGCGTTCGGGCGCCTCGGCGTGGCGGCAGTGCCGACACGCGACGCCGACATCGTACGGAACGCCGATCGCGTCGTGTTGCCTGGCGTTGGCGCGTTCGGCGACGTGATGCAACGCCTTTCGGCGCGCGGGCTGACGGAGGTGCTCTCGGAACGCTTCGCGGCGATGCGCCCGATCCTCGCCGTCTGCCTCGGGCTGCAGGTACTCGCGCGGGCGAGCGAGGAGGCTCCCGGTGTGGCCGGTCTGGGCGTCGTCTCCGGCACCGTGCGGCGTTTTCCCGCGTCGTCGAAGGTGCCGCAACTCGGATGGAACCGGGTCGAGCCCGATCCGTCAAGCGTCGTGGTGAGCGGCGGGCACGCCTTCTTCGCCAACTCGTACTACCTCGAATCGGTCGACGATGGATGGACGGCCGCGTGGGCAACGCACGACGTCCGGTTTGTCGCGGCGATCGAGCGCGGGCCGCAGCTCGCGTGCCAGTTTCACCCCGAGCTGTCGGGGCCGTGGGGCGCTTCGCTGCTCGAGCGGTGGTACGCGTCGTGCTAGCCCGCCGCGTGATTCCGTGCCTCGACACCCGTGACGGTCGCGTGGTGAAGGGTGTGCGATTCAAGGGGCTCCGAGATGCAGGGTCGCCGGTGGAATTGGCGGACCGATACCAGCGCGATGGTGCGGACGAGCTCGTCATCCTCGACGTATCGGCCACGACCGATGAGCGGTCGCATGCGCTCACCACGATACGCGAGGTCCGCCGCATTCTGGCGATTCCGCTGACCGTCGGCGGCGGCGTGCGCAGCGCGGCAGACGCCGGCGCGCTCCTGGATGCCGGCGCCGACAAGGTGGCGGTGAACACCGCAGCATTTTACTCGCCGGAACTGATCGAGGTGCTGGCGCGGCAGTTCGGCCAGCAGTGCGTCGTGCTCTCGGTGGACGCGGCCGAGGCGAACGGTGCCTGGCGCGTGGTGGTGCGGGCCGGCAGCGAAGGCACGACCCGCGACGCGGTCGCGTGGGCCGCCGAGGGAGAGTCGCGCGGTGCGGGCGAAATCCTTCTCACGAGCGTGGATCGCGACGGCACGCAAAGTGGGTACGATCTTCGTCTCGTCACGGCTGTCTCGACGCGTGTTGGTGTGCCGGTGGTGGCATCAGGCGGCGCCCGATCCGGTCACGACCTTCTCGCCGCTGTGCGGGCCGGCGCGGACGCCGTGCTGGCGGCATCAATATTTCACGACGGCATTGCGAGCATCGCGCAGGTCAAGGCGACGCTCCGCGATGCCGGTATCGAGGTACGACCATGATCGTTCCATCCATCGACATCATTCGGGGTCGCACGGTCCAGCTCGTCGGTGGCCGCGACCAGGTACTTGACGCGGGCGACCCAGTGCCGTGGCTCGAGAAGTTCTCCGTCGCCGGTGAAGTGGCGGTCGTTGACCTCGACGGGGCGCGCCGCGAAGGCTCGAACCGGGAACTGATCGCTGAGCTGTGCCGTCGCGCGCCGATCCGGGTCGGCGGCGGCATCCGTGATCTGGAAAGCGCCCGCTGGTGGCTCGACGCCGGCGCAACGCGAATCGTGATTGGCACCGCCGCCGATGCGGCCCTGCTGCGTCAGCTACCGCGCGAACGAGTGATCGTCGCGCTCGATGCCGAGGACGGCGAGGTCGTGGTAGACGGTTGGCGCACGCGCACCGGCCGGACCATCGAGGACCGGCTGGCTGAGCTGCGCGACCTTGCTGGTGGATTCCTCGTTACGTTCGTCGAGCGCGAAGGGCGGCTCGGTGGGACAGATCTCGATCGCGCGGCGCGCATCGTGGCCGCGGCCGGTAGTACTCGCGTGACCGTCGCCGGTGGCGTGACCACGGCCGAGGAAATCGCGGCACTCGATCGCCTCGGTGCAGACGCGCAAGTTGGGATGGCGCTGTACACCGGTCGGCTGTCGCTTGGTGACGCCATTTCCGCGCCGCTCGTGAGCGACCGGGCGGACGGGCTCGTGCCGACTGTTGTCGCGGACGAGAGGGGAACGGCGCTCGGACTCGCTTGGTCGAGCCGTGACAGTATCGCCAAGGCCGTGGAACTTGGCCGCGGGGTTTATCAGTCGCGGACGCGCGGACTCTGGATCAAGGGAGAGCAATCGGGTGACACGCAGGAACTGCTGCGCATTGATCTCGATTGCGATCGCGATGCGTTGCGATTCACCGTGCGCCAGCGTGGGGCCGGATTCTGTCACCTAAAGACGACCACCTGTTGGGGTGTGGCGCCGCCGCTCGCTCAACTCGAGCGCACGCTTCGGGATCGCGCGGCGTTCCCGGAGCCCGGATCGTACACCAACCGGCTCCTGAGCAACGCGTCGCTGTTGCGCGACAAGCTCGTCGAGGAAGCCGGCGAGCTCGCCGATGCGGTCACGGCTCGCGAGGTGACAGGAGAAGCGGCAGACCTGATGTACTTCGCGCTGACGCGGATGGCCGCGACTGGTGTGACCATCGCCGATGTCGAGCGCGAGCTCGCGCGGCGGGCGCTGCGGGTGTCCCGACGTTCAGGCGACCGGAAAGTCGCCGATGCGGGCGTGGCGCGATGAATACGGCACTCCTTCGTCCGGTGGCCGTCGCGGACGTGCCGGATACGTCGCGCACCGGCGTCGATTCCGCGACGGAAACCGCCGCCGCTGCGATCGTGGCGAACGTGCGCGAAGGTGGGGTGGATGCGATGCTGCGCTACGCCTCGCGATTCGATGGATGGACACCGGGCACACCGTGGCTCTTCGACCGCGCCGCCATGCGTCGCGCGCTTGACGGTCTCGACGGAGACGCGCGAGACGTGCTCGAGCGAACGGCTGGGCGGATCGCATCGTTCGCACGCGCGCAACGCGCGGCGCTGAGCGACCTCACCGTGCCCGTGGCGGGTGGCCGGGCGGGGCACAGCATCGTGCCGATCGAGCGCGCCGGGTGCTATGCGCCGGCCGGCCGGTTCCCGCTCCCGTCGTCATTGCTGATGACCGCGGTGACGGCGCGCGCCGCCGGCGTGAGCGATGTGGTGGTCGCCACGCCGAGCCCGGGGCCTTTGATGCTGGCGACCGCCGCCATTGCCGACGCCGATCTGCTGTTGGGCATTGGCGGTGCACAGTCGATCGCGGCGTTGGCGTACGGCGTCGGCGTGCCGGCGTGCGATATCGTGGCCGGCCCCGGCAATCGCTGGGTCACGGCCGCAAAGAAGGCCGTCGCCGGCAATGTCGCGATTGACATGATCGCAGGTCCGAGCGAACTGGTCGTGGTCGCGGATGCGAGCGCACGGGCGGCGACTGTCGCGGCGGACCTTCTGGCGCAGGCAGAGCACGACCCTGATGCCTTCGTGGCGCTGGTGACCACCGAACCGCGATTGGTCGCCGAGGTGGAGCGCGAGCTCGAGCGCCAACTCTCGGCCCTTCCCACCGCCGCGATCGCGCGTGCGGCGCTCGCACACGGATGTGTCGTCGTCTGCCGCGACCTCGACGACGTGGTGACCGTGTGCGACCGGCTTGCCCCGGAACACTTGCAACTGTCGGTGCGGAACCCCGACCTGCTCGCCGCGCGCGTCCGCAACGCAGGCGCCTGTTTCATCGGTGAGCACTCCGCGGAAGTGTTCGGCGATTATGGAATCGGCGGCAACCACGTTCTGCCGACGGGCCGGCGCGCGCGCTTTAGCGGCGGCCTCTCAGCGCTGACCTTTCTTCGCGTGCGGAGTTGGCTTCGACTCGACGCGGCCGGATCGGTCGTCGCCGATGTCGCCGCGCTTGCACGTATCGAAGGGCTCGAAGCCCACGCGCGCGCGGCGGAATGTCGACAACGACCGGGCGTTCGGGACTAAAACCGCAATCCGAACCGAATCGGGAACCAATTGCTGTTCTCGGCGCCCGTGAAGAGTGTCGTCGCGGCGAATTCGATGAACGTCCGGGTGCCGCTTTCCGAGCCGAAGTTCACGCCGATGCCGCCGTTGAGGCCGAAGTTCGATCCGTTCCGGCCGCCGGTGCCGCTGCTCGCGCCGCCCGTGTAGGTGTACGTCGCGCTGCTCAGGATGATGCCGCCGAACTGGTAGAAGCTCGAGGTGGACCGGTGCAGGAAATCGAAACCGCCGCCGATCAACTGGAGATTGTCGAGTGTGCCCTTACCGGGAAACCGGTCGAACGAGAAGCTGCTGCGCGGGGCCCACGTGGCCGAGTTAGTGATGCCACCGTTCTGGTAGACGAGCCCCATCCCCATCTTGACCTGGTCGCCAAAGGTTCCGTTGGGCGTGCTGGCGGCGAGCGCGATACCCATGCCCCGCATCGAGTCACCGCCGCCGAACTGCGCCGACGCAGCGGTTGACGTGGAGGCGACGAGCGCGGCGACGAGTGTGATGACGACGGCGATGCGGATGGTGGCCGACATGTGTGCGGATCCCGGAGTGGTAGGCGTCACGGACTGGCAGCTGCTGCCCAGTAGACACCAGTCCGGCGACGAGGTTCCGCGAATGTTACGGGAATCTCTGTTGGCGCGGAACGGCATGCGAAGCGACGATCACGCGTGCGCGGCGACGTTGTAACTCGTGGTGTGGAACCGCGGAGATTCGCGGTTCCTCGCGGTTCCTCGCCTCTGCACTAGTACCCGACAGCCGTCGTCCCGGTCGACCGTGGTTCGCCGACTCCATGCCATCCACCGCGGACACGCAGAATTGAGTTCGCCGTCGCGAGGCTGGTCCGTGTGCCGACCGTGTGACCCATGGCCTTGAGCGAATCCACGACGGCGGCTGAGAGTCCCCGCTGCTCATAGTCCAGCTGGTCGGGCAGCGCCTGATGGTGGATGCGCGGCGCCTTCATGGCATCGGCAAGCGTCATCCCATGTTCCACCACGTTGAGGATGATCTCCATTGTCGCTGTGATGATCGTCGGGCCGCCTGCGGCGCCCGTCACCATCATCAGGTTGCCGTTCGGGTCGAGCACGATCGTCGGCGACATCGCCGACAGCATCCGCTTGCCCGGCTGGATCGCGTTCACTTCGCCCTGTACGAGGCCGAACATGTTGGGTTGCCCCGGCGCCGCAGCGAAGTCGTCCATCTCGTTGTTCATGAAGAAGCCGCCGCCGCGCACCCAGACGCCGGATCCGTACCCACCGTTCAGTGTCGTCGTTGTGGCGACGGCGTTACCGGTCGCATCCACCACGGAATAGTGCGTCGTGTGCTCCGGCTCTGTGCCCGCCTTGAACGCGGGCGTTTTCGACGCCTTCGACTTGTCGATCTGTGCGGCCAGCGTCGTGGCGTATGCCTTGCTCGTGAGTTGCTCCACCGGAACTTTCACGAACGCTGGGTCGCCGAGTTTCGCATTGCGGTCCGTGAACGAACGGCGCAGCGCCTCACCGACCAGATGCGCGTAGCCCGCGCTTCCGGCCGGCGGCAGCGGCGCAAAGGTCTCGAGGATGTTCAGCGTTTCGAGCATCGTGATGCCGCCCGACGAAGCTGGCGGCATCGTGATGAGCGTGTGCCCGCGGTACGATCCGGTGATCGGCGTGCGCCAGATGGGCTTGTAGGCCTTGAGATCCGCCTTGGTGATGATGCCGCCACCACGCTGCATTTCGGCCACGAGCGAATCGGCGATGCTCCCTTCGTAGAACGCCTTCGGCCCCTGCGCTGCGATCAGCGAGAGCGTGCGTGCGAGGTCGGGCTGCTTGAACACGGTGCCGCCCTTGAGTGATTCGCCGCCGGGGCAGAAGAGGTCCTTGCCGCCGAACTGCGCGATGAGGCGACTGCACGGCGCCGCGGCGCGGGCGGTGTCGCGGTCGATCAGGTAGCCCTCGCTTGCGAGCCGAATCGCCGGCGCCATCACCTTGGCCAGCGGCATCGTGCCGTACTTGGCGAGCGCTTCGGCCATGCCGGCCACCGAGCCCGGCACGCCCGACGCGAGATACCCCACCGTGCTCTTGTTCGTAAGCTTGCCGTCGGCGTCGAGGTACATGTTGCGCGTCGCAGCGGCCGGCGCGGTTTCGCGGTAATCGAGCGTCGCGATGCGGCCGTCCGCCATCCGGATCGTCATGAACCCGCCGCCGCCGATGTTGCCGTTGCTCGACGACGTCACGGCGAGCGCGAAGCCGGTCGCGACGGCGGCGTCCACGGCATTGCCGCCGGCCTTCATGATTTCGACTCCCGCCTCGCTCGCATGTTTTTGCACGCTCACCACCATCGCGTGCTCGGCGAATGTGGCCTCCGTACCAGCCTCAAAGCGCCAGCCAGCGGGGAATGCCGCCTTGGCAGCGGCAACAGCACGCACGGGGTCGACCGGGCGCACGGCCGCGGCGTCGGGGCGGATGCCCGGGGCGGCGGCAGGAGCTGGCGCGCCGCCGGGCTGCGGGCCGCGCGAGCAGGCGGCGAAGAGCGATGCGGTGGCGAGAGCCGACAGGGTGTGGCGCGACATCGAATAGCGGACGGGCACGTGAATCCTCCCTCGGGGGTGGCACGGGGACGACCGCTCAGGCGTTGGCCCTCCCACGCACGTTCCATAACTTAGCTGTCGTGGACCCACGCGTCACGGAACAGCGGAACCCGCGAACAGCGGAGATCGATCTCGCATCCTCACTCGAGATCGTGGACCTCATTGGCGCCGAGGATCGTCTGGTCGCCGACGCGGTGGCCACGCAGCGCAAAAAAATCGCGCAGGCCATTGAATGGGCCGAAGCCACCTTTCGTGCGGGCGGACGCCTTTTCTATGTGGGCGCCGGGACCTCCGGCCGGCTCGGAGTCCTCGACGCCAGCGAGATTCCCCCAACGTTCGGCGCCGATCCGGCCATGGTGCAGGGCATCATCGCCGGTGGTCACGCCGCACTGACGCGGTCGCAGGAGGGCGCTGAAGACAGGCCAGAAGGCGCCCGCGCCGACGTGGACGCGGCCGGCGTAACGCGGGGCGACTTCCTGGTCGGCATCGCCGCGAGCGGCACCACGCCCTATGTGCGCGTCGCGCTCGAGCGGGCGAGAGAACTCGGCGCACGCACCGCCATCCTCGCCTGTTCGCCCCCGCCTCGCGAAATGCTCGCCGCGGCCGACCTCGCGATCGTCGTGGTGACTGGCCCTGAAGTGGTGACCGGCTCCACGCGCATGAAAGCGGGTACCGCCACCAAGCTTGTGCTCAACACGATCACGACGGGCGCGATGATTCGCCTGGGCAAGACCTACGGCAATCTGATGGTGGACGTGCAGGCCACGAACGCCAAGCTCAAGGACCGCAGCGAACGCATCGTCGTTGAGGTGTGCGGATGCTCGCGCGAGGATGCCCGCGCACAGTTGGCGGGCGCCGACGGATCGGTCAAGCTCGCGATCGTGATGCAGAAACTGGCGATCGACAAGTCCGCTGCTCAGCATCTGCTGGCCAACGCCGCCGGCCGCATTCGCGACGTCGTGCCCGGCCCGCCGCCGCCGGTGACATGACCCGCGACGTCTGGCCCGGCACCGCGCGCCCTGAGTCGGATGTGCTTGTTGGTCTGATGTCGGGAACTTCGCTCGATGGCATCAGTGCGGCCGTCGTGCGATTTCGCGAAGACGCCCACGGCGCCATCACGCCGGAGTTACTGGCGTTCGTGCAGCATGCATACGATGCGCCGTTTCGCAGCCGCCTGGCCGCCGCGATGCGCGCCGCGTCGCCAGAGGAATACGCCCGACTCGATTTCGATCTGGGTGCGCGATTGTCGGACGCCGCCGTGGCCGCGATGGCCGAAGCGGGCGTGGCTCGCTCCGACATCGCGGCTATCGCATCGCACGGCCACACGGTCTGGCACGATCCGCCGCGCGCCACCTGGCAGTTTGGCCAACCCGCCGTCATTGCCGAGCGTACCGGGTTGCCCGTCGTCGCCGATTTTCGCGTGCGCGATCTGGCCGCCGGCGGACAGGGCGCGCCACTCGTGCCCATCGCCGACGCGCTCCTGTTTGCTGCGCCAGATCATTGGCGCGCGCTACAGAACCTCGGCGGCATCGGCAATGTCACCATCGTGCCGCCAGCGAAACA
Source organism: Gemmatimonadota bacterium (assembly GCA_014192065.1). Classification (GTDB taxonomy): domain Bacteria; phylum Gemmatimonadota; class Gemmatimonadetes; order Gemmatimonadales; family Gemmatimonadaceae; genus Fen-1231. The sequence goes on from BJHH01000001.1 coordinate 439,123, forward strand.
GGGCGTGGTGCTCAACGCCGTCCACGCGTTTGACACGGGCCCCGGCGTCTGTGTGATCGACGGCGTGACGCGATTGCTCAGGCCGGAGCTGCTGTTCGATCGCGACGGTCTGCTCGCTCGCTCGGGCGAGGCGATGGGCGAGGTGGTGGATACGCTGCTGACGCACCCCTTCTTCGCGGACACGCCACCCAAGAGCACGGGGCGCGAGCTGTTCACCACGGAATACATCGCAGCGTTCGTCACCACCTGTCGCGCCGCGCGGAACGGGTGCAGCGACGCCGACATCATCGCGACCGCGGTCCTGCTCACGGCGCGTAGCATCGCGTTGGCCTTCGAGCGATTTGTCGCCGAGCCCGTGACCGAACTTTTGGTCTCGGGTGGCGGTGCGCGGAATCACGCGCTCTTCGACGCAATCGCGCGCGAGCTCGGCGTCGCGCGCGCGCGGGGCGGCTACAGCAGAATGATGATTCGCCGCTTCGACGACGTCTGCTTCAACGGCGACGCCAAGGAAGCGGTCGCGTTCGCCTTCCTCGGCTGGCTGCACCTCAAGGGGCGTCCCGGCAACGTTCGCTCGGCGACCGGCGCGCGCGGCCCGCGCGTGCTCGGTAGCTACACGCCGGCGTGAGCGCCGGCGTGAGCGTCGCGTGAGCGTCGCGTGAAGGAGATTGCCAGGCTCGTCGTTCCGGCGCTGCGATGGGACGACGCGCACGGGTTTCGCTACATCGAGGGACGCATCGACGACGCGCTCGAACTTGGCGTTGGCGGGTTTCTCGTGCAGGGAGGCCCGCGCGATGAAGTCGCCGCACTCATCGCGCGACTGCATGCGGAGTCGCGCGCACCGATTCTCGTGGCGGCGCACGCCGAGCGAGGGGCGGGGCAGGCCGTCGTCGGTCTCACCGAGTTGCCCTGCTTTGGCGCCCTAGGGTCGGTGGCGATGGTCGAGGGCGACGACGCGCTTCCGTCGCTCGATGTGGAGGTCGTCCGACGGGCGGCGCGGCTGACGGCACGCGAACTGCGCAGTGTGGGGATGAACTGGGCACTCGCGCCGGTCTGCGACCTCGATCTGGCGCGCGGGTCGGCGCGTGTCGGGATTCGCGGCGGCGGCAGCGACCCGGCCGTGGTGTCGGCCATCGTCGCCGAGTGGGTAGACGCCTGCCAGTCGGAGTCGGTGGTGGCGTGCGCGATGCACTTCCCGGGGATCGGGCGGATGCTGGAGGCCGGCGCGGTGAGGGATTCCGCGTCGATCCTTCGTCTTGCCGATCTCGCGCCATTCGTCGCGGCGATTGACGGTGGCGCGGCCTGTGTGATGGTCTCGCCAGCGAGCGTGCCCGCGCTCGGCGCGCCTGAGGGCGCCATGCGGTCGGCCGCGCTGGTCGAGAACCTGCTCCGCAACGAACTGCACTTCGATGGCATCGTGGTGACGGTGCCATTCGACCGCGAGCCCGGGTTCGACGCGGCGCACGAGCCCGCGCATGCGATCGCCGCGGTGGCGGCGGGGTGCGACCTGATTCTGGCTCCTTCCGATCTCGCGGGCGTCGTCGACGCGCTGACGAAGGCTGCCATGAGCGGCGAGCTCGTGATCAGCCGCGTACGCGAGGCCATCGGTCGTGTGGATCGGTGGGCCGGGTGGGGACGGCCGAACGCCGACGCGCCTGCGCGCGAGGCCTCGCTCGACGACCTGATGTGGAGCCGTCAGCTCGCCGACCAGTGTGTCCGGTTCGTGAGCGGTCAGCGTCCCAGAGTGGGTGCGACGATCGAAGTGGTAAACGTGATCCATGCCGGATCGCGGGCGCGCGTCACGGCCTTCGGTGACACGCTGCGCTCGCTGCATATCGAAGTCGCCGAGTCCGCGGCACCGGCCGCAGCGGAACGCGCACCGCTCGCGGTGCAGTTTGTGCCCGACGACACCGTCGGAGAGGCGGTCACACGGGACGAACTCGATCGTGCGCGCGCTGTGATTGCACCGGCAACGAAGGCCGGTCGTGACACCGTGATTATTGCGTACTGTCACCCGCGCGCGGCGGCAGCGCTGGGGCGTGACCTCTCGATTGTCTGTGCGTGGGAGCCGACGCGGACGATGCAGCAGGCCGCGGCGCGGGCGCTGTTCACGGCTTCGCGATAGCGGCCCACATCAGGTAAAGCGCGAGCAGCGCGGCGAGTGAGCCCAAGATGACGCGCAGCGCGCCAGTGGGCATTCGGCGGTCGGCGGCTGAACCGGGCTGGGCCATCGGCCTGGCGGGTTCCGGGGCCTCGGCGGCTTCCGGCGCCACGAGCCCGCTGCCTTCAAATCGCGCGGCGATCACCGTGATGTTGTCCGGGCCGCCATTCTCGTTGGCCAGCGCGATCAGATTGCGGCAGGTGGCGGCGAGGTCGGGGTTTTCGTCCACGATGCGCGCGATGTCCGTGGCCCGCATCTGGCCCGACATCCCGTCGCTGCAGAGCACGAGCGTGTCGCCGCGCCGCAGCTGCTGGCTCGTGCGGTCCACGTGCACCACCGGTTCCGGTCCGAGGGCCTGCAGGATGATGTTGCGGCGCTCGTAGACTTCGGCTTCTTCGGCCGTGAGCTCGCCGGCTTCGACGAGCTGCTGGACCAGGGACTGGTCTTTCGTGATCTGGCGGGCCACGCCGCCGCGCACGAGGTAGGCGCGACTGTCACCGATCTGGCAGAGGTAGAGCGTGTCGCCAAGCAGGCCAGCGATCGTGGCGGTCGTGCCCATGCCACGGTGTTCGCGATGCTCGGTGGCGAATGTGTGAATGCGCGAGTTGGCGGCCTCAGTGGCCAGGCAGAGCGCACGGGCGAATGTCTCGGGATCGCTCTCCGCCGAGCGGCACCAGCTGCTGTCGAGGTCGGAGAGCACGACCTCGGTGGCCATCGCGCTGGCGATCTCGCCGGCGGCAGCGCCGCCCATCCCGTCGGCCACCATGAAGAGCGCACCGCGTGTGCCCAGGGCGTGCGAACGCAGGTCGGGCTGCACCGTAGCGTGCATCGTCGTCAGGTCGGCGACGAGGAATGCATCTTCGTTGTGCTTGCGGCTTCGGCCGATGTCAGTCTGTCCGTAGACGCTGACGATGACCTCGCGGCTGGGCGGTGGTGTTCCGGTCACGACGAGGTCAGGAGGGGTCTGGTGCGGGGCAGGAAATGGAGACGATCACAAAATATGAAGGGAAGGCTCGGAGACGGCGAGTCGCCGAGTCTAGAGAGGTGGGATCGGGTGGCGATCAGCCGGCCAACTCCCTATCCTTGGCGCACCATGAGTGGTCCGCAACGGTTTCTGCAATTGACGGTGACACTCGTGGCAATCGGCTGCGCGGGCGGTGCGTCGCCGGCCGCGGCGCCGCCTCCGGTGGTGCTGCCAGCCGGGGCACGAGTTCCTGCCACGACCGGCGGCCTGCCAGCGTCTGGAATCGCTTTCGGTTCGCTCGCTGGCCAGCGGGTCGATCCCCCAAACGTGCGGCTCGCTGCCGACGGGCGCACGATCGAGCCGGCGGTGCCAGGCACGCCATTCGCTTTTCCACAGGTTGACGGCCCGCTCGCGCCGCGCGTGATCTACCCGCGCGCCCGGCAGGTGATCGCGGTCCGTGATTCCAATTTTCTGTTGGGGTCAGTGGGGTCAGGCGATGCGCGGCTCACGATCAACGGTGCGTCGGTGACGGTGCATCCCAACGGCGCATTCCTTGCCTGGCTGCCGGTGCCACCGCGCGACAGGCCGCGGTACGAACTCGTGGTCACGAAGAACGGCGATACCGTGCGCGTGGTGCATGAGATCGCGTTTCCGAACCCCACGACGGGCGCGCCGCCGCCGCCGGTAACGCTCACCGTGCCAGACGTTCCGACGTTCGTTGAGTTACAGAACTCCAACGAGGGGGCGAAGAGCGACACCGATATGGTGACGATCCTTCGGCCGACGCCAGCGGGGACATACAAATGGTTCGTGCACCCGCGCACGATCGTGGAACTGACCGGCGAGCGCGGCGACTGGGTGCGGGTACGTCTCGACGCGACGCTCGATGCCTGGCTCGAGCGCAAGTACGTGAAGCCCGATGCCCGCGCCGCGAACGTCCGTCGCACCGCGTCGAACGCGCGGGTGACGGCCAATGAACGATGGACCGACGTGCGCATCCCGCTCACCGAACGCACGCCGTTCCTGATCGAGGAGCGCCGCGACGCGGTTGTGCTCACGCTGTACAACACCGTGTCGAATATCGACGTCATCAACTTCTCCACCGACGACGCCGTGGTGCGCGACGTGACGTGGGAGCAGGCGTCCAGCGATCGTGTGCGCGTGACGGTGCACCTGCGTCAGGCGCCCTACGGCTACCTCAGCCTCTGGGACCGCGGCGCGTTCGTGCTGCGCATGCGCAGGCCGCCCGTCGTTGGCGACATCACGCGTCCATTGGCCGGTCGCGTCATTGCCGTCGATGCGGGCCATCCGCCCATCGGCTCCATCGGTCCCACTGGGCTGTATGAAGGCGATGCGACGCTGGCCGTCGCGCGGGCACTCCAGCCGATGCTCGAGGCCGCCGGCGCCACCGTCGTGATGACGCGCACGGCGGCCGGGCCCGTCGCCCTCGGTGATCGCGCCATTATCGCGCGCCGCGGCGACGCCGAGGTGATGGTGAGCATTCATCTCAATGCACATCCCGACGGCGTGAATCCCAGTCGCACCAACGGCACCGGGACCTACTTCTTCCACCATCGCGCCGAACCTCTCGCGCGCGCCGTCCAGCGCGGCATGGTCCGTTGGATGGGGTTGCGGGACCTCGGCGTGAACTACGACAACCTCGCGGTGGTCAGGCCCACCTGGTTTGCTGCGATTCTCTGTGAGGGTGCCTTTGTGATTCTTCCCGATCAGGAAGCGGCGCTCAGGACACCCGAGTTCCAATCCCGGTATGCGATTGGTATCCTGGAAGGTCTCGAGCAGTATTTCAGCGAGTTATCCATGCGCTCCAACCCGTAATCGCCAATGTCGTATCCGAACAATCCGGGCGTCTGGGCCATGATCGCGCTGGCACTAGCGGTTGCGCCGGCCGCCGATGCCCAGCTCGCCCCAAACGCCCACTGGCGCACGATCACCACGGCGCATTTTCGGGTCAGTTTCTCGGACAGCCTCGAAGCCACGGCGCGCCGCGCAGCGGGTTCGGCGGAACGTGCGCACGCGAGCCTCTCGAAGGAACTTGCCGAACCACGCGGGATGATCGATCTCGTGGTCGCCGACAATCTCGACCTCTCGAATGGGTATGCGACGCCGTTCCCGTCGAACCGGATTGTGATCTATGCACGTCCGACCATCGACGCGAACTCACTCAAGTTCCTCGATGACTGGATCGATCTCGTCGTCACGCACGAGCTCGCGCACATTTTTCATCTCGATCGCACGCGCGGGCTCTGGCGGCTTGGCCAGTGGGTGTTTGGGCGGAATCCGTTCCTGTTCCCGAACAGCTATTCGCCCAGCTGGCTGACCGAAGCGATCGCCGTGCACTACGAATCGAAACTCACCGGTGCGGGCCGCGCGCTCGGCACCGACTTCGACGCCATCGTTCGCGCACACGAGCATGCCGGCACGGCGCCCCGCCTGTCTGCTCTCTCGGCCGCCACGCCGCTCTATCCGCTTGGCAGCCTCGCCTACACCTACGGCAGCCAACTGCTCGAGAAGGCCGCCTCGCGCGGCGGCCCAGGCGCGATGCGCGAGTTCGTGGACGTGAGTGCTGGCCGGATCATCCCGTTCATGATGAACACGAATGCGAAGCGCGCGTTCGGTATCACCTTCGATTCGGCGTTCGTCGAGTGGTCCGACTCGTCGCACCACGAGGCGCAGCGTGTGCTCCGGGGCAGCGTGCCACCGAAAACGTTGGTCGCCAACGGCTGGTTTTCGTCTCGCCCGCGTTGGGTGGACGAGCACACGTTGATCTACGCCGGTGCCGACCCGAAGTCCGTCCCCTCGCTGCGCGAGGTGGCGGTCCCAGCGGCCAGCGACACCGCACAGGCGGCGCAGGCGGCGGTTCGCGTGGTGGCCCCGCGCAACAGTAGCGACGCCACGACTCCGCTCCCCAACGGATGGCGCGTCTTCGCGCAGCAGGAATACACCAGCCCGTATGCGCAGCGTTCCGACCTCTGGGTGGAACACGACGGGGCGCCGCACCGCCTCACCACCGGCGCCCGGATTCTGCACCCCGATGCGACGGTGTGCACGGACGACGTCGTCGCGAATCAGCCATCACCGGATCGTCCAACGTTTTGCGTTGTGGCTGTGCAGCTGCTCCCCGGCATGGCGCGCCTCGTGCACGTACGCGCGTCGGCTGACGGTCAGGACGTGACCATCGAACCGCTCACGCCGGCGTCGGTGGACGATCTTTATAGTGAGCCGCGCTGGTCGCACGACCGTACGCGGATCGTCGCCGCGCACTGGATGCGCGGTGGCACCACCGAGCTCACCATCTTTGCGCGTGACGGCAGGGTGATCCAGTCGCTCGGTCGTTCGCGGGCGGTGGTGGGTACGCCCGCGTGGGGCGTCGGCGACACGACCATCTTCTTTACGAGTGACCGGAGCGGACGCGCGGCGCTCTACCGCGCGGATCTGAACAGCGGTGCCGTCGCGCGGATCGCCGATTCGCCGACGGCGCTCTTCGACAACGAACCTTCCCCCGATGGCTTGCGGCTCGCGACCTTTGTGCTCGGCGCAAACGGGCTCGATCTCGCCGTCGTGCCAGCCCTCCCTGCGCGCGCGACGCCAGCGGATTCCACGAGCGTGTTGCCGCCTTCGCGCGGCACGCCAGTCGCGACGTCCGACGCACTCGCGGGCAGCTACTCTGCCTGGCGCACGGTGCTGCCGCGGTACTGGGAGCCCGTGGTCGAGCAGGGGTTTCGCGACGAGACCCGTTACGGACTTTCCCTCTCAGGCTCTGATGTTGTCGAGCGGCACCGCTGGGCACTCAATGCCACGCAGGGCTTCAAGAGCCACGAGGCCGAAGCCGACGCGGCGTACTCGTTCGCCGGACTCGGGCAGCCGGTCATCGGTGTTGGTCTGTCGCAGGCATGGGATCATCCTGGCGTGCCCGATTCGGCGCGCAAGGTCCTGCTCGCCGTCGCGCGGCAGCGGCGGTTCGCCAACCTGAGCACGTCGTTCGTGCGGCGGCGGGTCAGCTCGTCGCTCGCGCTCACGATCGGTGGATCGTACGAGTGGCGGGCCTTCCGTGCCCTGGACGAATACCCGTTTTCGCGATTCTCGCCCGCCGATCGGACCACGCTCGGCAAGCGGTACACCTATCCGTCGTTCGTCGTGGGGGCTGGGTATTCCAACGCGCGTCAACCGTATCTCGCGCTCGGTCCGGAGAATGGATTCACCGCCTCGGTCGCATTGCGGCAGCGTCGGCGCAGTGATCTGCCGAGCGCCACGCGGGCCAATAGTATGGTCGGCACGGTCACCGGATATCGTGCGTTCGATTTCGGCGGCCGCATTCATCACCTCCTCGCTGCGCGATTCGCGGTCGCGCGCGCGGACCTCGTGTCGGCAACCGACTTCACGGCGGGCGGCAACAGCGGAGGCACGATGCAACTCGTGCCGGGTGTGAGCATCGGCGACGGGCGGCGCACCTTCTTTGTGCGCGGCTTTGAGGTCGACGCGCTCACGGGAAGCGACGCGATGGGAACGAATATCGAATACCGTCTCCCGATCGCATTGCCGGCGCGCGGGCTCTGGAACTTTCCGGTCTATTTCCAGCGCGTCTCCGCCGTGTTCTTCGCCGACGCGGCGACCGCCTATTGTCGCGCGGGCGCGGCGAACTCGCCCATCTGTTTCAAGCCCACGGTCCGAGAGTGGATCGGCAGCAGCGGCGCGGAGCTCCACTTCGACACCGCGCTCCAATACGACTCGCCATACCGATTCCGGCTCGGCGTGGCGGTGCCGACCCAGGGGCGGCGCTATTTCGGCGCGTCGGGTGTGGCGGCCTACTTTACGGTCGGCTTGCCCTTCTAGACCGCTCCGCCACTCGGCGGCTCCACCGTCAATCCATCAGATGATTCACGAAACTGCGTTTATTCACGCCTCCGCTACCGTGCTCGGCAACGTCTCGCTCGGCGCCTTGTCCAGCGTCTGGCCAGGCGCCGTGCTCCGCGGTGATACCGACCGTATCGAGGTCGGCGACGAGAGCAATGTGCAGGACGGCGCGGTGCTCCACTGCGACGAGAATATTCCGTGCATCATCGGCAAACGGGTCACGATCGGTCACGGGGCCGTCGTGCACGGCGCGATCGTCGAGGACGGCGCGCTGATCGGTATTGGCGCGGTGGTGCTCAATAACGCGCGTATCGGCGCCGGGTCGCTCGTTGCCGCTGGCGCGGTCGTCGCCGAGGGCGCGGTGATCCCGCCACACTCGCTCGTGCTCGGTGTGCCGGCGAGGGTGAAGGGTCCACTGAGCGATGCGCAGCGTGCGCGCGTGGCGCACGGCTACGAGGCGTATGTGCAGCTGGCGGCGACGCATCGGGCCGGCCGCGTGCAGCAGCATCGGTAGGTGTCGCGCCCGCTCCGATTCCTTGCCCCAGCCGCGCTGGCGCTGATGCTCGCGTGCGGTAGATCGGCGACGGACCCAGGCGGCATCGTCTGCACAACTGAGGCAAGGGCCGCGATCAACCTGGCCATCGTCGATTCCCTCACTGGCGCAGCGGCCGCGTTTACCGGGCTCTGGGGTCGCGCCGTTGATGGCGCGTATCGCGATTCCAGCGCGTTCGCCTTCGTCAATCCGCAGACTGGCGCCGTGACGCTCGGTCTCGCGTATGAGCATGCCGGCACGCTCGCCGTGACGGTGCATGCGAACGGTTATCGCGATTGGCAGAAGAGTGTGGTCGTCACGAAGGACGTTTGTCACGTCATTGGCGTGCAGCTAACCGCGCGGTTGGCGAAGTGAGCGCGCGCGTCTGCCAGTTCCGCGCGCACGGCGGAGTTACCAATTCGTAAATCGAGCCGTCGAAATGGTGCTTGTTTGGTGCTTGTGTTTCTAGGCAAGGAGTAGCGGGGTGGAGCGTACGGTGGTTAGCATTGTCCCTACGCCTGCGGGCCGACGAAAAGCTCGGAACTCTCGGTCTGTCGTCGTCTCCGCTCGGCTAAAGTGTTGGAGTTGAATGAGTTAGCAAAGCGAAACCTGTGCGCGCGTTCTGGCTTCAGCCTAGGGCGACAGGGGTCGGTACCTGGTAAAAGGCTGCGTGTCTGTTCACAACGTCGCAGATTCGTATCTGTGACTTTATACTGGAAAGTCGTTGCGCCGCAACGAGTTAGAGACAGCTGGCGCGGAATCACAACTGCCAGTAGCATTACCGCCTCGACACACCGCTCGAATCGCGCCACAACGAACAGCACGGTATGTGCTCCAGTGCGCGATGACAATTGAAAGACCGAATAAAGATCAGGCGGACTCGGCAACTGCGCACGACAGAAGCCATTGCAGGAATAGTGGGATGCACGAAACGCGATCACCGATATTTTTTCACGCACGCAAACAGAAGTCGAGACATGCCGCCGAAAACGCCCTCCGCTGTACCCACTTCGCCCGCGTCGCTCTCTGCGAACGCGCGAATCGTCCTCGAGAAGCGCTACCTCGTCCGTGACAAGACAGGGAAGCCCACCGAGACAGTTGAGGAGATGTTCTGGCGGGTGGCGACGACCGTCGCCGAGGCGGACAAGAAGTACGGCAAGTCCGATGCGGAAGTGGACGCAACGGCGCGAGTCTTCTATGAGTTGATGACGCAGCGTCGGTTCGAGCCAAATTCGCCGACACTGATGAACGCCGGCCGGCCGCTCGGCCAGCTCTCCGCCTGCTTCGTGTTGCCGGTGGAAGACGCGCTCAGCAACGGGTCGGCAGGCATCTACGACACGCTGCGTTCGATGGCACTCATTCATCAGAGCGGTGGCGGCACGGGCTTCTCGTTCAGCCGGCTGCGCGCCCGCGGCTCGATGGTGCGCTCGACGACGGGTGTTGCCAGCGGCCCGATCAGCTTCATGAAGCTGTATGACGCGTCCACGGATGCGGTCAAGCAGGGTGGTACGCGTCGCGGCGCCAATATGGGCATCCTGCGCGTCGATCACCCCGACATCATGGAGTTCATCACCTGCAAGGAAGATCTCACGCAGATCGTGAACTTCAACATCTCGGTGGCCATCACCGCGAATTTCATGAAGGCGCTGGAGAACAAGGCCGATTACGATCTGGTGGATCCGATCAGCAATCAGGTGGTGGGTCAGGCGAACGCCTCGGCCATCTGGGACAAGATGATCGAGGGTGCATGGCGCACTGGCGAGCCGGGCGTGTTCTTCATTGATGAAGCAAACCGTTACAACCCGGTGCCTCACCTCGGACCGTACGAAGCAACGAATCCCTGCGGCGAGCAGCCGCTGCTCCCCTATGACGTCTGTAACCTCGGGTCGATCAACGTCGGCTACTACGTGGCGAACAGCGGAGGCGGCCCAGGGGCCGCCGGCTCTCCACGGATGGATTGGGATGCCTTCGCCAAGGACATCCACCTTTCCACGAAGTTCCTCGACAACGTCATCGACGCCAACAAGTACCCGTTGCCGGAGATCGATTCGCTGTCGAAGCGTATCCGCCGCATCGGTCTTGGCGTGATGGGCTTTGCCGACGCGCTCGTGCGGCTCGGCATTGCGTACGACACGCCCGAAGGGGTTGAGTTCGGCCGCAAGGTGATGGAGTTCCTCGACGTCGAGGCCAAGAAGGAAAGCGAGCGGCTGGCGACGGAGCGCGGCGCCTTCCCGGAATGGGAGCAGAGCATCTGGGGTCCAGAGGCGACCGCCGGCAAGGATGCCGACGGCAAGCGCGTGCGCCGCGAGCAGAAGCTGCGCAACTGCAACGTGACGACCGTGGCACCGACGGGCACGATCTCGATTATTGCCGGCTGTTCGTCAGGCCTGGAGCCGCTGTTTGCCGTGGCGTTCATGCGGAATCAGGCCGGCGTGATGATGCCAGACGTGAACGAGGATTTCGTCGCCATCGCCAAGGGTGAAGGCTGGTACACCGCCGAGCTGATGGAGCGCATCGCCAAGACCGGCCACGTGAACCACACGGAAGTGCCGGTCAAGTGGCAGAAGGTGTTCATCACCGCGAATCATATCGCGCCCGAGTGGCATATCTGGATGCAGGCCGCGTTCCAGGAGAACTGCGACTCCGCGATTTCCAAGACGACGAACTTCTCGCACACCGCGACGCGCGACGATGTGCGCCGTATCTATGATCTCGCGTACAAGACGCATTGCAAGGGTGTCACGGTGTACCGCGACGGGTCGCGCGACAATCAGGTGCTCTCGACCGGTGCGACGGCCGGCGCTGCGGAAGTGCGCAAGGCTGGCGAGTTGCGCGCGGAGACCGCGGACGCACTCGAGGCCGTTGCGACGGTTACCGCAGAAAACGACAGACTGAAAAAACTGCTGTTCGACGCCGAAGCCGAGAACCTGCAGCGCCGGCAGAAGCGTTCGCGTCCCGAGATGCTGCGCTCGACCAGCATCAAGAAGGAAACGCCGCTCGGCGTGATGTTTGTGCACATCACCGAAGACGATAAGGGCCAGCCGTTCGAAGTCTTTATCAACCTTGGCAAGGCTGGCGGCAGCGCGATGGCGGACGCGGAGGCGCTCGGGCGGATGGTGTCGCTCGCGCTGCGCTCTGGGATTTCGCTCCAGCAGGTGCACCGGCAGCTGCGCGGGATTTCGTCGGACAAGGCCGTGGGCCTCGGGCCCAACAAGGTGATGAGCGTGCCGGACGCCATTGGGCTCGCGCTCGAAGAGTGGATGCGGCAGAAGGCAGGTGTGCAGCAGGAGCTGCTCAGCCAGCCGGCCGTTGGCGGCTCGGCGACGATGGATCAGCCGCTGGTGAGCGTTCCGGCCACGCTGACGATCGGTGCGGGCGGTGAAGCGGCGATGTTCGCGAACTTGTCTGGCGGCGAGGCCTTCATTGGCACCTGCCCGGACTGCGGATCGCAACTCGAGTTCGCCGAAGGGTGCGTGAAGTGCCACGTCTGCGGATACAGCGAGTGCGGCTGAGTTGAGTTCGCTGGTCGAGTAAGCGCTGGATGCCCACCGCCCCGGTCCTAAAGAGAGGGCCGGGGCGGTTTCGCTATAGCAGCTGCGACAGCCAATCCGGCATGGGCTTCGCGAGAAAAGTTCGCGCCCCATTCTCGCAGGTTGCCTGGCGGCGATCCGGCGCGCACAGGTCGTCACTGTCGAACACGAGCACGATCGGAACATCGCGCATCGCGCGTTTGAGGTTGGCCAGTGAGCGCGCATAGCAGGCCGGGCTGGCGTACCTTCCACGCCAGTTCCTTCAGTCCGGTAGGTTCCGATTCACCGATCGCGCCGAGCCCGTCGTCGCGCCGCCCACCTTCAGACACTAGATCCGATGAAGCGCCATTCGATTGCAGTCGCCGCACTGGTCCTGAGCGCCGCCAGCGCCGCCAGTGCCGCATCCGCGCAGTCCATCACCGATCAGTACAAGGACGCCACGGCGCGCATCGCCAAGGCCGCGCTCTCCGACAGCGCTGCTTGGAACCGCATTGCCGATCTGACCGAGCGGTTCGGCCACCGCATCAGCGGTTCGCAAAGTCTCGAACAGGCGATCGACTGGATCATCGTCCAGATGACGAACGACGGCCTCGACAACGTGAAGGGCGAGCCGGTGATGGTGCCGCGATGGGTTCGCGGTGCGGAGTCGGCAGAGATGGTGGCGCCGCGTGTGCAGAGCCTGCCAATGCTCGGACTCGGCGGCAGTATCGCGACGCCGGCGGGCGGCATCACGGGCGAAGTACTCGTCGTGACTTCATATGATGACCTCACGGCCAAGGCCGTACAGGCCAAGGGCAAGATTGTGTTGTTCAATGTGCCGTTCACGAGTTACGGTGAGACAGTGCGCTATCGGTCGGGCGGGGCAGTGGCCGCGGCAAAGGTCGGCGCGGTGGCGTCAATCATTCGTTCGGTGACGCCGTACTCGCAGCGCACACCGCACACGGGCGGCATGGCCTACGACTCGACGGTAACGAAGATTGCCCATGCGGCGATCACCCCCGAGGATGCCGATATGATTGCGCGGCTCATCGCGCGTGGCGAGACGGTGCGGGTGAAACTCACGATGTCGGCACAGTGGCTGCCCGATTCGCCGTCGCGCAACGTGATGGGCGAGATCAAGGGCCGCGAGTTGCCGAACGAAGTCATCGCCATGGGTGGCCACATCGATTCGTGGGACGTGGGGCGCGGCGCCATGGATGATGCCGGCGGCGTGGTGGTGGCGTGGGAAGCGTTGCGCATCCTCAAGCGCCTCAACCTCCAGCCGCGCCGCACCATTCGCGCGGTCGGGTGGACCAATGAGGAGAACGGCATGCGCGGCGGCAATGGCTATCGCGATGCGCACCGGGCCGACGCGGCCAATCACATCCTGATGATCGAGTCCGACGGGGGCGTGTTCAAGCCGCAGGGATTCGGATTCACCGGCCCCGATGCCGCGATGGCGATGGTGCAGGAAATCGGCGGCCTCATTGAGCGGTCGATTCCCGGCGCTGGTGCCATCACCAAGGGCGGAGGCGGCGCGGACATCGGGCCGATCATGGCGCTCGGCGTTCCAGGCATGGGACTGAACGTGGACGGCACGCGCTACTTCTGGTATCACCACACCGACGCCGATACCGTGGACAAGCTCGACCCCAAGGAGGTCGCGCAGTGCGCCGCGGTCATGGCGATCATGGCGTACGTGGTGGCGGATATGCCGACGCGGTTGCCCAGGTAACCAGAAAACAGGTGGCGAGCAGCACGACGAGGGCGCGTTCGGCGATCGCGGTGCCGCAACGTGCCCTCGTTGCGCTTGTGATCGTGGCGCTCGCCGCGCCGATGCCGGCGCGTGCACAGGCAAAGCCGCCGCTCGTGGTTCGCGCACCGGCGCTGCCAACGACGCCACCGGCGCCGAGCGATGCGCTGCCCGACAGCGCTTGGCTCGAGATTCACATCGTGGACGTTGGTCAGGGCGACGGCATCTGGATCAGGACGTGGAACGACGGGGATCCAACCAATGGACGCTTCGATGGCAGGAACATCGTCATTGACGGCGGCCCCGATGCGAGCGACGCGAAGAACGCGTTCTATCAATACCTCGAGCAGCACGGGTACCACGCCGCCCGACTCGACGCGCTCATCGTCTCGCACCCGCATAACGATCACTATTCTGGCGCGCGCAGCCTCCTGAAGCACTTCGAGGTCTGTAGCTATTACGATCCCAACGCGGCGAACGGATCGGATTTTGCGAACTTCGTCGATGCCGTCCGGGTCGAAACCTGTGACGGCGCACCAGTCGCGATGCACCGCGGGTTTGCGAACCTCGGCGCGCCCGCGTGGGGCAGCGAACTGCAGGTCGACTGGCTCTGGGGCGGCTCGATCAATCCGGTCGCTATGGGCGGGAGTGCCAGCGCGCGCACGAACAACGCATCGCTCGTGATGAAGCTGACCTACGGTACGCAGAACGTCCTCTTTATGGGCGACGCCGAAGGGAAGGCGCGCAACGGCTCCCCGGATACCCCACGCTACGCCGAAAGGGCGATGCTCGACGACCCCGTGACTGCCGCGAAGCTCCGGGCCACCGTCCTCAAGATTGGGCACCACGGGAGCGAATCGTCGAGTACGAATCCGTTCATCGCCGCGGTCGACCCCGAGATCGTGGTCGTCAGTTCGGGGCGCAGGAACTTCAACGGTCCGTTCCTCCCTGACCGCACGACGCTGCAGCGGTTTTGCACGCACAAGCCCACGACCCGTATCTATCGCACCGACCAAGGCGATGCGGCGGAAGGGCGGACCACGGCCAACGATGCCGACGGCGACCACATCGTGATCAGGACTAACGGGAAGACGACGATCGTGGAGGCGCGGCAGAACGGTCAGCCCTTCGCGGTGAGCTCGTGCACGCCATGAACTGCCTCAGCGCGCTGCGGCCAAGTCGCTGCTGAAGTAGAATTCGTGGCACACACAGCCGGATCGGTGTCCAATCACAGACACCGTGCCGGCCGTTGCTACGTAAACGATTCTCATCAGGAGCCAGTCAGTGAACCATTGCATCACCCGGACCGCAGCGGTCGTTCTGGGTCTCAGCGTCGCCAGCACCGTGCGCGCGCAGTCCGCCGTCGATTGGTCCGTGCTCGAGCGCGCCCGCACGATCGTGGCGAAGCCGACCTCCACCGCGATCTCGGCTGACGACCTGCGTAGCCGGCTGTACGCCTACGCCGCTGACTCCATGCGTGGCCGCGAACTGGGCGACATCGGCAATGTGAAGGCAACCGCGTATCTGGCCTCCGAACTGAAACGGATGGGGCTTGAGCCTGCGGGTGACAACGGCACCTACTTGCAGCTGGTGAAGATCGTGGAGCGCCCGTTCGACGAGACGTCGGTCGTGCGAGTCGGTGACCAAGCCTTCGAGGGCTGGAAAGACTACGTCTGGCGGTATGCCGGAGCGGGCCAACGCTCGATCGATGGCGCGCCCACGCTGTACGGCGGTGTTTGGGGCGACCCGGCCAAGATGATCTCGCGCGACGCCGTGGCTGGCAAAGTCGTGATCGTGACGGCGCGGCCGGACGAGATGGGATCGGGAATGGCGGGACTTCCGATGCGAGGCCAGGTGGCCGCGTACTTCCAGAAGGCGGCTGCCGTGATGGTGATCGGCCGGGAGAAAATTCCGGAAGCCAGCATCGCTGGCTACAAAGAGGAAATCCAGGGCGGTCTGATCGAGGAGCAGCCGGCGCCCACGGCAGGCTACATCTATATCAATTCCGCGATGGCGCGCGCCGTGTTCGGAGCCGATCCGTCGACGCTCGCACCCGGTACGGCCGGCCGCAGCTTCACGGGAAATATCCGGTACACCGAGCGGTCGATCGCGCAGCCGGCATACAACGTGGTCGGCATCCTTCGTGGCTCGGACGCGACCCTCAGGAACGAATACGTCGCCATCGGCGCGCACAACGACCACGTCGGCATCGATCACGGCCCTCCGGTCGCGCACGACTCGACCTACGTGGTGAATCACCTGTTCCGCGAGCAGGGTGCCGACGCGCCCGAGCCGCAGATGACGCGCGCCGACGCCGAGCGTGTGAACCTGTTGCTCGCCGAGATTCGCAAAAAGACGAACGGCGCCTCGGCGCGCATCGACTCGGTGTACAACGGCGCCGACGACGACGGTTCCGGCTCGATGTCGGTACTCGAAATGGCTGAGTATTTCGCCGGCCAGCGCACCAAGCCGAAGCGTTCGATGCTCTTCATCTGGCACGTGGGCGAGGAGCAGGGGCTCTGGGGTTCCGAGTACTTCACGGATCACCCCACCGTCCCACGCGAGTCGATTGTTGCCGAACTCAACATGGACATGGTCGGCCGCGGCGAGGCGAGCGACGTCACGGGTACGACCAAGGACGGGACATTGATTCGCGGCAACCCCGCCCACCTGCAACTCGTGGGCTCGCGCCGTCTCTCGACCGAACTGGGTGACTGGGCCGAGAAGGTCAACAAGGACAAGAAGCACAACCTGGCGTTCGACTATTCGCTCGACGCCGACGGGCATCCGCAGAACATCTACTGCCGCAGCGATCACTATTCGTATGCGCGGTACGGCATCCCGATCATCTTCTTTACGACGGGCGGCCACGCGGACTACCACCAGCTCACGGACGAGCCGCAGTACATCCAGTACGACCACATGACGAAAGTCGCCAGTTACGTGCGGGACCTCGCCGTGGATGTGGCCAACGCGCCGTTCCGGCCCAAGCTGGACAAGCCGAAGCCCGATCCCAAGGGTGCTTGCCAGCAGTAGCGCGCCTGCTGTCTGTGGCGGCGCCGCTGCTCATCGCAGCGGCGCTGCTTGGTGTCTCCGCGCGTGCGGCCGAGGCGCAGCGACCATCCGCGCTGCGCGTCGGCGCCGACAATGACGCGTTCAACTTCTGGATTCCGCCGTGGGACCGCACCGACCACGAGTACACGAGCGGCGTGCGCGGATCGGTCGAGTACGACGGTCCGATCGCGTGGTCAGGGTGGCCACGGTTGCCACGGTGGCCACGGATGACACGACGCGCCCCGTCCGACACGGCGCGCCGGGAGACGCGCACCGCATCGCGCCTGACCCACACGTTTTCGCTGGGCCAGATGATCTTCACGGGCAACGAGCTCACGCAGAACTCGCTTGCTCTGGTTGCGCCAGGATACGGGCCGCGGGCCTCGCGGCCCAACGCGGCCTGGCTCTACCTCGAGGCCGCTGAACGCGATTCGTCCGACCTTGGGATGTCGGAGCTGTCGCTCGCGATCGGGATCGTCGGCTCGCCTGCGCTTGGCAGCCAGATGCAGAACCTGTTTCATTCGCTTGGGCAGGAATACCAGCGGCCGAGTGACTGGAGCCGACAGCTGCCGTTCGAGCCGGGGTTTGTGGCGCGCTATGCGAGGGTGGTCCCGCTGCTGTCGTTCGGAGACGGCGAGCGGCGACGCAGCCAGCTCTCGGCGAACGGGGGCGGGGCCGTCGGCACGATTCAGACGTCGCTGTCGGTGGGCGCCGAGGCAACGACGGACATGGCACTCGGGTCCATTGACCAGAGCGCCATGACACCGCGAATCGCGTTCACGCTCGGCGGCGGCATGGACGTCGTGCTGCGCGACGAGTTTCTCGATGGCACGCTGTTTCGGGCGAGCGATCGCGTGTCAAAGAACGCGCTCGTTGGCCATGCGCACGCCGCCATCACCTTCCGCTGGCGCCAGATCGGCGTCACGTACCGTGCCAACCGGGTCGGTCCGCAGTACGCGGGGCAGGCCAGGCCGGCCACTTGGGCGTCCATCGCAGCTGAGTGGCGGCTCAGTCGATAACGCTACGCATCGGGGGTTAGTGGCAGGGAACCGCTGAGACGCGCCGAGTAACAGCACGGAGCAGGCGCGGTTCCAGTACGGTTCCAGTGTGGTTCCAGTCTCACGGATGCCAGCCGGGCCGCGCCGCGCTAAGATTGGCACACTCAACCGGAGCTCTCTCATGCGGATTCGTTCACTGTTCGTTGCTGCCATCGTTATCGCCACGCCGATCGTCGCGCGTGCGCAGGAACCCTATGCGTGGCGCGACTCGCTCGTCTTTCACACCTTCTCGATCGCCGCAGTCGACCCGCGCACCAGCGAGGTCGGCGTTGCGGTGACGACCCGCGTAGCCTGCGTCGGCAATGCCGTGCCGTGGGTGCGGAAGGGCGTCGGCGCGGTGGCCACACAGGCCAGCTCCCGCACCGAGTATGGCAACGAACTCCTCGACGCGATTGCCAAGGGCGAAGCGCCTGACGCAGCGCTCAAGCGGCTGCTTGCCACCGACAGCGGATTCCAGCAGCGTCAGATCGGTGTGATCGCGCTGGACGGCCGCTCCGCGCAACACACCGGCACTGGAGCCAACGCCTGGGCGGGACACCGCGCCGGGAAGAATTTTGTCGCGCAGGGCAACATCCTTGTGGGTCCCGAAGTCATCGACGCCGTCGCGAAGAGCTTCGAGGCGAGCGAGGGCCAGCCGCAGCACCTCGCCGACCGCCTCATCGCCGCGATTCAGGCCGGTTTCGACCTCGGCGGTGACAAGCGTCACGGGCTGCGGACCTCGGCCGCGGTCCTTGTGGCGGACGCGCGCCTGGGCGCGTCGCGCCGCACTGATGGCCAGACCGTCAACATCAACGTGTGCGAGCACGCCGACCCGGTGGGCGAGTTGCGCCGCATTCATGATGCGGTATCGCAGACTTTGGGATATCGCACGCTGGAACAGTTCGCCGGCGGCGATGTCTACCAGCTCAAGGTGATGCTGAATGCGCTCGGCTTCTACAAGAAGGGCGAGACTGTGCAGGCGAGTGGTCCGGGCGCAAATCTTTACACAGCTGAGACGGTTTTGGCGGTAGACGCGTTTCGCACGAGCGAGAAGATGGGTACACCGCAAGTCGGTGGTTCACCCGCCGGACTCGTGGACGCCGAAACCGTGGAACGGCTCTGGGCAGCGCTCGATCGCGTGGGCAAGGCGACCGAGGTGAAGAAGTTCCTGCTCGCCACGACGCAGATCCGCCGCTAGCACGCACGCCACGCCACCGCTGTTCCTGCGCCACCACACCGGTCCCGATGACGACCTATGCAACGACGTGACTTTCTTGCCGACGTAGCCGCGTACTCGGTGCTCTGTGCCGGCATGCCGAACAGTTGGCGGGTGACCACGGCGCCGCGGCTTGCCGACGATCCGTTCACGCTCGGCGTGGCGTCTGGTGACCCCACGTCGAACGGCGCAGTGCTCTGGACGCGGCTCGCGCCGAAGATCTATGAGCCGGACGGCGGGATGGAAGGGCAGAAGGTCACGATGACCTGGGAAGTCGCTGAGGACGAGAAGTTTGCAATCATCGCGCAGAGCGGCCGCGTGACCGTGGTGCCCGAGCTTGGGTACTCGGCGCACGTCGACGTGTCAGGCCTCGCGCCCGACCGCTGGTACTTCTACCGATTCACGCTCGCCAACGGGCCGAGTCCGGTGGGCCGGCTACGCACCACGCCAGCCGCCGGCTCGCCGTCGCCGCTCAACTTTGCGTTTGTCAGCTGCCAGCACTTCGAGACTGGCTACTACACGGCGTTCGATCACCTCTCACGCGAAGGCGCGCTCGATCTTGTCGCGCACCTCGGCGACTACATCTATGAGTATGGGCCGACCGACGGGCGCCCACGGCGCTACGCCACCACCGAGTGCCGCACGCTCGACCAGTACCGCGCCCGGTATGGCCAAACCAAGAGCGATCGGCTCCTCCAAGCAGCGCACCACGCGGCGCCGTGGGTGGTGACCTGGGACGACCACGAGGTGGACAATAACTACGCCACGCTCGTCGGCGAGAATGAGATGGAGTCAGAAGAGCAGATGCACCTGAGGCGGGCCGCGGCGTATCAGGCATGGTGGGAGCACCAGCCTGTGCGCGTGCCGCGCGCGAAGAGCTGGGCCGACCTCAACATCACGCGCTCCATGCAGTGGGGCGCGCTCGCGAAGTTCCATGTGCTCGACACACGGCAGTACCGCAGTGACCAGGCCTGTGGTGACGCAACGAAGGAAGTGCCGTGCGGCGACCGGGAGAACACCGCGCGCACGATGATGGGCCCGGCACAGGAGCAGTGGCTGAATGAAGGACTGGCCACGTCGACCGCCCGTTGGCAGGTGATGGCCAACCAGACGCGCGTTGCGCCTTTCGACACCACGCCCGGGCCGGGCCAGGCCTTTCATATGGATAGCTGGGGTGGCTACCCGGCCGCCCTCGCACGCCTGATGAAGAATGTTGGAGAGCGGTCGGCGAATCGTACGGTGATCCTGACCGGCGACCTCCACGCGAGTTGGGTAAGCGAGCTCCGTACCGACTTCAACCGGGCTGACGCGAAACCGATTGGTGTCGAACTCGTGGGGCCGAGTATCAGTTCGGACGGCGACGGGCTTGACCAGTACCCACAGTGGGAACGGCAGCGCGCCGACAACCCGCACTGCGTCTGGCACAATGCGCGCCGCGGCTATGTAATGAACGCCGTCACACCGGCCGATTGGCGCGCGAGCTATCGCGTCGTGCCGTTCGTGTCGAAGCCCGACGCGCCGATCCAGACTGCCGCGGAGTTTATGATGCGTAACGGGCAGCCCGGGATCGAGAAGGTCTGAGGTGGCGCTGGACGGAGGCCATTCGTCGCTCAGCGGATGCCGCGTCGAAGCCGTATCTTCTTCGAGCTCAATCCCTCTCCCATACTCCGCATTATGACACGCACTATTCAACGCCTGCTTGCCGGGGTCGTCGTGCTCGTCGCGGTTGCATCGACCGCGACTGGCCAGACCCTCGACTCCGCCTCGATCGCCGGCCTGCGCTGGCGCAACGTCGGGAACGCGAACTTCATGGGTCGCCTGTCGGATGTGGTCGGCATCCCTGGTCCATCCAAGACCCTGTTTGTCGCGGCCGCGGGCGGCGGAATCTGGAAGAGCCAGAACAACGGCCTCACCTGGCGCCCGGTGTTTGACGACAAACGTATCATCTCGATGGGTATGCTCGCGATCGCGCCGAGCGACACGATGCAGATCTGGGCCGGCACGGGCGAGCCGAACTCACGCAACTCGATCGAGCCGGGCGGCGGCATTTTCAAGTCCACCGACGGCGGGATTACCTGGCAGTTGATGGGCCTCGAGAAGACCCAGCATATCGGTGGGATCGTCGTCCATCCCACGAACCCCAACATCGTGTATGTCGCGGCGCTTGGCGCCACCTGGTCGAGCAACCCAGAACGTGGAGTCTACAAGACCACGGATGGCGGTACGACCTGGCAGTTGGTGAAGTTCATCAGCGACAAGGCGGGTTTCGTAGACGTGAAGCTCGATCCACGTAACCCGAACACCGTCTGGGCGGCGGCGTGGGAGCGGGTGCGTACGCCGTACTCGCTCAAGTCTGGTGGACTGGGCTCGGGGCTGTGGAAGTCCACCGACGCCGGCGGCACCTGGACGGAAGTGAAGGGGAACGGATTCCCCGAGGGGCTGAAGGGGCGCATTCGCATCGCGATCGCGCCGTCGAACCCGGAGGTCATGTACACGATGGTCGAAGCGCAGCGCCCGGCGTTGAGCACGACCGTGGTGATTCCGGAGCGCAATCCGCCGCTCAACGGCCTGTATCGTTCCGCTGACGGCGGCCGTACCTGGACGCAGCAGAACAACATCAACGTGCGGCCGTTCTACTACTCAAACGTCGCCGTGGATCCGAAGAACCCGGACCGCGTCTACTTCTCGAGCACGCAGCTGCAGGTGTCGGACGACGGTGGCAAGACATCGCGCGGCGCGAAGCAGAACGCCCACATCGACGACCACGCCATCTGGATCGACCCGAACGACCCTGAGCGCTTTGCCGTCGCGAATGACGGTGGCATCACGATCACGTTCGACAAGGGCGGCAACTGGCTGCAGGGCCAGAACCTGCCGATCGCGCAGTACTACGAAGTCAGCTACGACATGCAGGTGCCGTATTACATCTGTGGCGGCGCGCAGGACAACGGCGCCTGGTGCGGTCCGAGCAAGCGCAAGAGCGGCGTGACGAATGCCTACTGGTACACGATCTCCGGTGGCGACGGCTTCTATACGGCGCAGGATCCGACCGACCCGGCCATCGTGTATGCCGAGTCGCAGGGTGGCAGCGCTTCGCGGCTCAACGTGAAGACGGGCGAGCGTCGCTCCTTTGCGAAGCCGCAGTGGCAGCCGACCTACCGGATCTGGGAAGACTCGATCGCGGTCGTCCGCGGTGATCCACTCAAGGCGCCCACCAAGGAGCTGGCCACGACCCTGGCGGCGCTGCGCGCGCAGCAGGTGAAGGACTCGGTTGACCTCAATATGCGGTACAACTGGAACGCGCCCTTCTTTCTTTCTGCGCATAACAACAAGGTCATCTACTTCGCCGGTAATCGGGTGCTGAAGAGCAGCGACCAGGCGGAGAGCTTCCATCTGATTTCGCCGGATCTCAGCAAGAAGCTGACGGCCAAGCTGGATACGTCGCTCACTTGGACCGGCGGGATCACGCTCGACGCCACTGGCGCCGAGACCTATGGCACGATCGTGGCGCTGGCCGAGTCGTACGTGAAGCCGGGAATCCTCTACGCCGGTTCCGACGACGGCAATGTCTGGAAATCGCACACCGACGGCGGCACGTGGGAAAATCTCTCCGGGCGTTTCCCGGGTGCACCGGCCGAGCCGTACGTGACGCGCATTGAGCCCTCACACTTCGACACGCTCACGTTCTACGTCGCGCTCGAAGGGCACCGCTCTGGCGATTTTACGCCCTATCTGTACGCGACGAACGACGGTGGCAAGACGTTCAAGTCGATCGCGGCAGGTCTGCCGAACACGAGCCCAGCCGACTATTTGCACGTGGTCCGCGAGGACGTGAAGAACCGCGATCTCCTTTTCGCGGGGAGTTCGCTCAGCGTGTACGCCTCGCTCGATCGCGGGAAAACATGGAACAAGTTTGCGGCCAATCTGCCGTCGGTGCCGGTGTACGACCTCAAGGTCCATCCGCGTGATGGCGAACTGATCGCGGCGACGCACGGGCGCGGTTTCTGGATCGTGGACGTGACGCCGCTGCAGCAGATCACCTCGGCGACGATCGCGCAGGGTGCTCAGCTGTTCGCGCCAAAGACGGGTTTCCAGTGGGGCGAAGGTCCGACGCTGGCCGCGAGCGGCAACGGGAACGCGCAGTTGTTCTTCGCGACGCCGAGCCCGCAGTACGGCGCGGCGATCTCGTACCGCGTGACGTCAGGAACGGGGTCGGCACGCATCCTGATCTCAGATGCCGCGGGCGACACGATTGCCACACTGACCGGTCCGGCGACCCCGGGACTTCACACGGTGACGTGGGGGTACAACGGTTCGCGTCGTGTGGCGGCCGCGCCGGTAGTGGTTTCGCCGGCTGACCGCCGTGACAGCGTGTTGCGCGCGTCGCGGATGCCGCACGTACTCGACTCATTGCAAAAGGCCAAGTACGACAGCGCTTCATTGGCCCGTGTCCGTGAACTCCTGCCGCCCCCAGCAGCAGCTGTTGCGGGCGGGTTCGGTGGTCGGGGCGCTGGCGGTGCTGCAGCTGCAGCTGCAGGCGGTGGTGGCGGCGGTGGTGGTGGTGGCGGCGGCGGCGGTGGACGTGGCGGGCAGAACTGCCACATGCCGCTCACGCAGTGGGAGCCGTTCTGTGCGCGTCCTGGCGAAGCGCCGGCTGCTGGTGCCGGCGGCGGCGGTGGTGGTGGTCGCGGAGCAGGTGGTCCGATTGGCCCTGAAAGCGACCGTGTGAAGAAGGTGTTCGACCTGATCGGGCTCAAGCCGCCGGCAGGCGGCGGTCGTGGGGGCGGTGGCGGTGGCGGTGGTGGCCGTGGTGGAGCGGGCGGTGGCGCCAACTTCACCGTGACGACAGGCGACTACCTCGTGACCCTTGTGATCGGCAACCAGACGTACAAGCAGAAAATGCGCGTTGAGCGCATCAGTGGCGGCGACGAGCCGGGGAACCCGTTTGGTGAGGAGAACACGCCTCCCTTACGGACGCCGCGCCACTAGGGCATTCGGTTGGCGGTTCCGGAGTACGAGCGTTGCGTAGGGTTTCGGGCGGGGCGCGGACTGGTAGGTTCAGGTCCACGCCCCGTACGACTT
Organism: Gemmatimonadota bacterium; assembly: GCA_014192065.1. Classification (GTDB taxonomy): domain Bacteria; phylum Gemmatimonadota; class Gemmatimonadetes; order Gemmatimonadales; family Gemmatimonadaceae; genus Fen-1231. The sequence continues at coordinate 463,300 of BJHH01000001.1, forward strand.
CTGGAATGCCTGTCCGCTTCGCATCTTTTGTCATTGTCGTGCGGACGGATTGGGCCGCACACGAATCGCACAGCCACGTCAACTCTGGATCTCATGCATTTGCACACTCGTTCCGCATTCGTCGCTGGCCTCATCGGCATTACCGGCCTCACCATGTCGGTCACCTCAGCATCGGCACAGGGTGGCGATCCACCGGTACCGGCGGTGGCGGTGTCGTCGGGATCCACGCTCTTAGGTGTCTACACCGACCTGCAGGCCACGCGAGGCGAGGCCGTTTTCCAGAAGTCGTGCCTCGAGTGCCACGTGCCGAGCGATTATCAGGGGGATGCGTTCAATTCGAAGTTCGTGGGTGGGACCGCGTTCGACATGTTCGAGTCGATTCGAATCGCGATGCCGCAGTCCGATCCCGGCAGCCTTCCGCGTCAACAGTATGCCGATCTGCTCGCCTACTTCTTCAAGATCAACGCACTGCCCGCGGGGACGAGTGAGATCGGCATCGAGCCCGACGCGCTCAAGTCGATCAAGGTCGAGGCGAAGGACACGCTGGCTGTTCGGGCCGGCCGGATGGGCAGACCAGCCAAGACACCCCGAAATGGAATTCATCATGGATCGCCGCACATTCGTTAAGGTCGCGGGCGCCGGTGCCAGCGTTGGCACTGGGCTTGCCGCGACCGCCAAGCCCACGCGCGCGGTCGAGCCGGTAGTCCACGGCATGCCCGACGCGCCAGGCCAGGCGCCAGCGCAGTCGCGCCGCCTCCCAGACGTTGTCGTCATCGGCGCTGGCTCGTTCGGCGGCTGGACGGCGCTGAATCTGCAGCAGCAGGGCCAGCGCGTCCGGCTGATCGACGCGTGGGGTCCCGGCAACTCGCGTTCCACGTCGGGCGACGAAACGCGGGGTGTGCGCTCGAGCTACGGTGACCGGCAGGGCGACCAGGCGGCGCAGTGGGGCGGATGGGCGAAACGTTCGATGGGAAAGTGGCGCGATTGGGACGCGACGTGGGGCAAGGAGATGAAGATCCAGCTCTTCTTCACCGCGGGTGACCTGATCGCCCGGGCCACGCCGACCGATGCGTTCATCCGCAACAACAAGGCGATGTGGGACAAGATCGGTGCCAAGTACGACGTGCTCACTAAGGATGAGGTGCGCTACCGATATCCGCAGTTCCAGCTCGAAGACATGGAGGCGTTCCTGTATGAGCCCGAGGCCGGGTTCGTGCGCGCGCGCCGCTCGTGCGAGGCCGTGGCGGGCGTCTTCCAGCAGTTCGGTGGCGAACTCCAGATCACGCGCGCCTGGCCCACGACGCAGATGGGCGGCAAAATGGCGGCGCTGCAGACATCAAGCGGCGACCTCGTGAGCGCCGGCCAGTACGTGTTTGCCTGCGGACCGTGGCTGCGGAAAGTGTTCCCGGTTCTCCTCGGCAATCGCATGCGCACGCCGATGGGGAGCGTCTACTACTTCGGGGCGCCGGCCGGTGAATATCGGATGCAGTATCCCAACGTTCCAACCTTTAACTTTCCCGGAGCGACTGGCTGGCCGTCGGCGCCGGCCGACAACCTCGGCTTTCGCGTCCGCGGCGGCGGCGGCGCACAGGGCACCGACCCCGACACCTCCGATCGTGTGTTCGACAAGGCGGCGATGCAGCGCACCGTGGATTTCACGAATCTGCGATTCCCGCTGCTCAAGGGTGCGCCGGTTCTTAAGGCGCACTCGTGCCACTACGAAAGCGCGTCGGGCGGCAACTTCATCGTCGATAAGCACCCGGACATGAGCAACGTCTGGATCATTGGATCGGGGATGTCGGAGGGTTTCAAGTTCGGCCCGACGATCGGTGAGTACGCGGCCAACCGGATTCTCTGCCAGGACAAAGAGCCGCACCTCGCGGATTCGTTCCGCGTTCCGCTCGCGGAATACGCCGTCACCGATACGAGCGGTTTCGGCGGGCCAGGCGGCGGTGGGCGTGCTAACGCACCGGCTCGTGGACAGGGCGGACGCGGTGCCGCGGCTCCGGTCGATCCCAATGCGCCGCGACCGCCGTATTCGTCGCGTGCCGTGTCGGGAACGTTTGGCTCCAAGTCGTGCTAGTGGTTGCTCTCGTCGCGTAACACGCTGTTCACCCCAGACAGATCACGCTGTTTTCAGGGAGTGCTGTGATGAATGCCATGCGTCTGGCCGCGTCAGCGGCCCTGCTGTTTACCGCCGGCGCCTGCGCCTCGGTGCCCGTCACGGTCAGCCTCAATGAATTCGGCTTGCCGGCCAAGCACGTGCCGGTGCCGACGGCGGCGGCTATCAACGACGCCGACCTGAAGACGCGACTCTACATCTTTGCCGATGACTCCATGCAGGGTCGGCAGTACGGCCGCGTCGGCAATATGAAGGGCACAGATTATATCGCAGGCGAACTCAAGCGACTCGGGGTCGAGCCAGCGGGCGAGAACGGCACCTACTTCCAGTCGATGCCAGTTGTGCAACGGAAGTTTGCCCGTACGTCAACGCTGTCGGTCAGCGGTCGTGCGCTCAAGTGGGTGGACGAGTGGATCGCCACGCCGGGTATCACGGCGCCCAAGCCGTTCGACGGCGTGCAGGTGATTTTTGGCGGTGTGCAAGGTGACGCGGCCAACCAGCTCACCGCTGCGCAGGCCAATGGCAAGCTGGTCGTCATGCTGCCAGCAGCCGGTGGTCGTGGTGGTGCGGGCGGCGCAGGCGCTGGTGGCGCTGGTGGCGCTGGTGGTCGTGGTGGTGCGGGTGGCCGCGGCGGTGCAGCGCCGGTGAATCCGCTCGCCGGCGCCGCGGCGATCGCGATCACCGACCTCGACGCCGTGAACTTGGGTCAGCGCGCGTTTATCAACGACGAGCCGCAGGGTCGAATCAACGCGCCTCCGGGCGCGCTTGCTCCGCCGAACCCGAACGCGCCGGCTCAGGCCGCTGCCCCCGCTGCCCCTGCTGCCCCTGCTGCCCCTGCAGGCCCGCCAACCGCACAGCTGCGCATTACACGGGCTGCGGCCGCGATCCTGATTGGCGCACCACTCGAAGGCGCGCGCGCTGGCACGGAAGGCGGTACGGTCAGCGCGAAGCTCGATTTCGTCGAGACGCCTGTGCCGCAGTACGCGCGCAACGTCATCGGCATTATCCGCGGCAGCGACCCCACGCTCAAGCACTCCTTCGTCGCGCTCGGTGCGCATCCGGACCACGTAGGGCTCGACCGCAATCCCATCGACCACGACTCGCTGCAGATGTACAATGCGGCCCGGCAGGCCCTGATGAACAAGGGCGGCGAGCTCCACGCGGCCACTCCGCAGGAACTGAGCACCATCAAGCTGAACCTCGACAGCGTGCGCAAGATTCGGCCGGCTCGACTCGACTCGATCAGAAATGGCGCCGACGACGATGGCTCGGGCTCGATGGCCCTGCTCGAAATCGCCGAGGCGGTGCAGGCGATGCCGGTGAAGCCGAAACGGTCGCTGCTCTTCGTCTGGAACAACGGTGAAGAGGCCGGACTCACGGGCTCCGCCTGGTTCACCATGCATCCGACGGTGCCGCGCGACTCGATCGTGGCACAGATCAACCTCGACATGATCGGACGCGGACGTGCGAAGGATCTGCCTGGCGGCGGCGACGACTACCTCGCGGTAGTTGGCTCTCAGCGGCTGTCGAACGATCTGGGGCAAGCGGTGGTCGCGAATAATCTCAAGCAGCCCTCACCGTTCCGTCTCGATTATCGGTTTGACTCCACCACGACCTGGCCGGGGTACAACAACATCTATGGCCGCAGTGACCACGCGAATTATGCGCGGTTCAACATTCCGATCGCATTTTTCTTTACCGGTCTGCACGCCGATTACCACCAGCTGACCGATGAGCCGCAGTACATCGACTATCCGCATTACGCCCGCATCACGAAATACATCAATGACCTCGTCATCGACGTCGCGAACCGCGACAAGCGGCCGATGCTCATCAAGCCGTAGCGATATCAAGATCGTGATGCAGCGGAGCATGGGATGGTCGGCGCTGCAGTCGCCCGCGCGCTGGTTCGCGGTGGGCGCGGTCGCGTGCGCGTGCGCGTGCGCGCTGGCTGGCGCACCCGCTAGCGCCGGCGCGCAACGCGTTGACCTGCGGTCCAAGCCAGCGCCGGGTTTTGCGGCGATTGTCGGCGTGGTGGACGATTCCCTGCGCGGCGGCCCGCTCGTGGGCGCGACGGTTGCGGTGATCGGCACGAGTGTGCGCACGACAACCGATCAGGACGGGTTGTTTCGGATTGACAGCCTTCCGCCTGGTGAAGTCCAGCTCGCGGTGCTCCATCCGCTCCTCGACACGCTCTACATCGTGGTCACGACCCAAAAGTTCACGCTGGTGGACGGACGTCTCGAAGAGATGGGGATCGCGACGCCGCCCCTCGAGCGCATCCGGCTACGCAGCTGCCCGCGTGCCGGCGTCGTGCTGGGCGACGGGATACTGATTGGGCGGGTCGACGATCCGGACACCGACCGGCCGGTGCCGGGCGCGCTCGTCTCCCTGGTCTATTCGGATCCGCGGTCGGGTACACCGATCCAGCGTGTTCGGAGTGCGAGGTCGCGCGACGACGGGCTCTATGCGATCTGTGGGTTGCCGGAAACACTGACGGGAACGGTCCAAGCGGCGGTTGGCGCGGCGGCGAGCTCTGAGATACCAGTGACGATGAAGGCGCAGTTTCTCGCCACCGCGAGTTTCCTCCTCAGCACGGCGCCGAAGGACAGCGCGGCACGCGGCACGGCGGCCCTCACCGGCCGCGTGACGGACGTGACGGGCGCGCCGATCGCGAGTGCCCAGATAGCGGTCGAGGGAGGGAACGCCATCGCCGTGACCGGTCCGGACGGCACGTTCGCGCTCACCGGATTGCCGTCGGGGACGACGAGCGCCGTGATTCGGAAGATTGGCTACGCACCAGCGCTGAGGACGGTGCACCTGAGAAAGGCAGCACCGCAGCGCGTGGCGGTCACGCTCAGTGAGGGCGTGCGGACACTCGCTGCCGTCGTGGTGACGGGCGGGATGGAGCCCGCGCTCAAAAAGGTGGGCTTCACCGAACGCCGCAACATGGGAATGCGGTCGCAGTTCCTGCTGCCCGCCGACATTGAAAAGCGGAATCCTTCGGCCTTCACCGACCTCTTTCGCCAGATGTCCGGCTTCCGAGTAACCTCGGCCGGAATGGGCCAGAGCATCGAGGGGACGCGCTCGTCGGGCGGCGCGATGTCGGGCTGCGTGAACGTCTACGTGGACCGCGTTGCGTTCGAACAGATGTCGCCGGGCGACCTCGACTCGGCATTCCCAATCGGAATGATCGGGGCGGTGGAGACCTACGCGTCAGCGAGTGAGACGCCGGCGGAGTTCCAGATGCCCGGTCGGTCGTGCGCAACCATCGTGGCGTGGACGAAGATGAAACTCGCCAAGCCCTGATCGGCTCGCACCAGGATCTGGTTCCGGCCTAGCCAGCTGTTCAACAAACGCTCCCAGTACGGGGTAGTCTATAGTGGCCATCCGGTCCGGAAGGACCGGTCCGCTCACTTCCCGCCGAACCCGTCGTTTTCACCGTCAACGGTCTCGCGATCTCCACTGTGTTCGGCGCGCTCTTCGAGTGGCTCTTCAAGTACCGCCCAGCGGTCTTCGAACAGGGAGACTTCGCGCTCGGCGCGCCGCTGTCGGTCGTCGTCATCGTGCTCGTCGCGGCGGCCATTTCGGTGCCGGCGGTCCTCTCCTATCTGCAGGTGAAGGGCAAGAGCACGGCCCGCGACCGGACCGTGTTGACAGCGTTGCGGGTCGGCGCGCTGCTGGTCCTGATCGCCTGCCTCTTCCGGCCGATGCTGCTCCTCTCGGAGGCGGTACCGCGGCGCAACTTCATCGGCGTGCTGCTCGACGATTCGCGCAGTATGCGCATCGCCGATCGCGGCACGGGTACGGGCGCCCGCACACGCGCAGACTTTGTGCGTGACACGCTTGGCGAACGCTCCGAGTTGCTGCGGCGCCTGCGCGAAAAATTTCAGGTGCGACTCTTCCGGTTCGGCGGGTCCTCCACCCGTGCCGACAGCGCCGGAGCGATGACCTTCGACCAGCGGGAGACGCGACTCGTCGACGCCGTCGAGGCGGCCCGTCAGGATCTCGAGGCGGTTCCGCTCTCCGGTCTAGTGGTCGTCACGGACGGCGCGGACAATGCGGCCACGGAAGTGAACGACGCGCTGCTTGGGTTGCGCGCGCGTTCGGTGCCGGTGTTCACGGTTGGGCTCGGCACAGAACGGTTTACGCGCGACATCGAAGTGCAGCGGGTCGAGGCGCCCCGACGCGTGCTCAAGGGCGGGACAGTCGTGGCCGATGTCCTGATCCGCCAGCGCGGGTTCGACAACCAAACAGTGCGGCTCATCGTCGAGGACGAAGGTCGGATCGTCGCGCAGGTCGATGTATTGATGCCGGCCGGCTCCGACGCGTCGCCGGTGCGGGTGACGGCGACGCTCGGCGACCCGGGCCCACGCGTACTCACCTTTCGCATTCCGGTGCAGGACCGCGAGCAGGTCACCGAGAATAACGCGCAGCGGGCCCTCGTGCAGGTGCGCGACGCGCGTGAGAAGGTGCTCTACGTCGAGGGCGAGCCGCGGTACGAAGTGCGCTTCATTCGCGAAGCCGTCGAGGCGGACTCCAACGTCCAGCTGGTCGTGCTGCAGCGCACCGCTGACGGGAAGTTTCTGCGCCTCAACGTTGACTCGGGCGACGAACTCGTTGCCGGATTCCCGAAGACCCGCGCGGAACTCTATGCCTACACGGCGATCGTGCTCGGCAGCATTGAGGCGAGTTTCTTCACGCACGACCAGCTCACGATGCTCGCCGATTTTGTCAGCGTGCGCGGCGGCGGGTTGCTGCAGCTCGGCGGCCGACGGGCCTTTTCGGAGGGTGGCTATGCCGGCACCCCGCTCGCCGACGCGATGCCGGTTGTGGTCGAGGGGCCGGCGGTCGCCGACAGCCTGACCTTCTTTGCGGATCTCACCGCCACGCTCACGCCGGCCGGCATGGGCCATGCGGTAACGCAGATCGGCACGGCGCGAGTCTCAGCGGCCGACAAGTGGAAAACATTGCCAGCCGTGACATCGGTGAATCGGATCAAAAAGGTCAAACCGGGCGCGGTAGTGCTGGTCTCTGGCACAGTCCCGACGGGCGGGCGCGCGGGAATGCCGGGCGAGGTGACATTCACGTACGAGCAGCCGATCGTGGTGTACCAGCGATTCGGTCGCGGGCTTTCGGTGGCGATGCCGGTGCAGGACGACTGGCAGTGGAGGATGGGCGCTGAGGTCGCAATTGACGACCAGTCGTTCAAGACCTTTTGGCGCCAGATGCTGCGCTGGATCACGAGTGACACGCCTGGGCGGGTTGAGGCTCACGCGACCCCGGATCAGGTGAATCCGGGATCCACAGTGCAGTTACGCGCGGTCGTGGTCGACAGTGCGTTCGAGCGACTGAATGACGCGAAGGTCGCGGCGACAGTGTTCGCCCCGTCTGGCGCGCGGCACGACCTCGCGCTCGACTGGGCGGTGGAGCGGGACGGCGAGTACCGCGGGACGTTCGCGCCGACGGAGGAAGGGATCCATCTCGTGCGGATGACAGCGGCGACGACCTCCGGCACGGTGACCGACACGACGGTGATCCGTGCGGCGCCGCTCGACGCCGAATACACCATGGCGGAAATGCGGCGTCCACTGCTCCAACGTATCGCGGACGAGACTGGCGGGCGCTTCTACACCGCTGAGACGCTCGGCACGCTGCCCGAAGACATCGCGATGACCAAGCGCGGCGTGACGGTGGTGAATCAGATGGATCTCTGGGACATGCCGATCATCTTTCTACTCTTGGTCGGGTTGGTGTCGGCGGAGTGGGGATACAGAAAGCTGAGAGGCCTCGCATGAGTGACCGTGGCGCGGGCCGTCGTCTCCTCTCATCGGTGTTCGCGGCTCTGGTTGCCGCGGCTTGTTTCACGGCATCGGCCCAGGCCCAGACGCACGTCCTGATCGCTAGCGGACTTGGCGGCGAGCCGCGATTCAGCCAACGGTTTCGCGCACTCGGCGCCGACCTGGCTTCGGCGCTGCAGCGCAAATACCGGATCGCGGCACCCAATATCGGCTGGTTCGGCGAGGATTCGACCTTTGCCGACTCACACTATCGCGGCCGCTCCACGCGCGATGCGCTCGAGAAGGAGATCGCGGCGATGCGCGCACGCGCCAAGGCGGGCGAGCAGATCGTCGTGATTTTCATCGGGCACGGTGCCGGGCAGGAGGGCGAGTCGCGGGTGAGCCTTCCCGGGCCCGACGTGACGGTCGGTGACGTGCAGCGGTGGATGGCAGGCTTCACGGAGCAGCGTGTCGCTGTCGTCAATCTGACGAGTGGCAGCGGCGACTTCCTGCCGATTCTTGCCGCGCCGGGGCGCGTCGTGATCACGGCGACGAAAACAGCGTTCGAACGAAACGAATCGCGGTTCGCGGAATTCTTCGTCAAGGCGTATACCGCCGACGTCGCGGACGTGGACAAGGACGGCCGCGTCTCACTGCTGGAAGCGTTCCGCTACGCGGCCCGCGAAACCAAGCGCGTCTACGACGACGCCACGAAGCTGCAGACAGAACATGCCCAGCTCGACGACAATGGGACCAAGCAGAACACCGCTGAGCCGACGGGCCGCGACGGGCAGGGGTTGCTCGCGCGCCGATTTTTCTTCGAGGCGCCAGGCGCGCCAGGCGCACCGATCGCGGCCGGCGGCGACCAGGGCATCGCGGCGCTCTATCACGAGCGATTCGCACTCGAGGGCAGGATAGACTCGTTGCGCGCACTGAAGCCGAAGCTCACGCCAGCGCTCTACGACGCCGAGCTCGAGATCGTGCTCGTGTCACTGGCCAGGAAGTCGCGCGAAATCCGCAAGGCGGAGGGGCGGCCGTGAGGCAGAGTCTGCGCTTCCCCACGGTCGTCCTGCTCGTGACCGGCGCCCTGTTACCGTCGCGGCTGCTCTCGCAGCAGCGCCAGGCGATCGAGTCATTCAGCGAGGCTCGTATCGCGATCGCTATGGGCAAATACGCCGAGGCGACGGCCTACCTCGAACGCCTGCCCAGGACCGATTCGACCTGGATGGACGCGCAGGTCGAGCTCGTGCGCGCGTTCGCGCTCATCAGCAAGTACGACGACGCCGAGCGGGTCGCGCGGCAGGCCGTCGCGGCGCCGAACGGAAAGGAGGCGCTCACGGCGCTTGGCGAACTGATGCGCACGCGCGGCCGGCTCGCCGCGGCCGATTCCGCGTTTGCGCGCGCGGTGGCAGAGCATGCCTCCGACAGTCTGATGGCGTCACTCAACCTCGCGTTGCTTGCCAAGGCGCGCGGGGACAAAGCGGTTCCCGCACGCGGCTTGGATCACTTTATCGACGTCTACAATTCCGCCGCCGGAAGCCTCACCAGTCGCGAGATGATGGCGGTGGCGATTGCCTGCCGGGAGCTCGGCGAGACGAACGCCGAGCTCTTCAAGGACGCGCTCAAGGCGTTCGACCGTGCCATCACGCTCGACCCGGCGAACATCGACGCACGTGTCGCCCTCGGCGAGCTCTTCCTCGAGAAGTACAACGGTGCCGAAGCGCAGCGGACGCTGGACGAGGTGCTGCAGATCAATGCGTCGCACCCCGGAGCGTTGGTGGCCGCCGCACGCCGCCTCGTGTTCGACGGCCAACCGGGAGCCGATTCGCTGTTGGCGACGGCGCTCGCCGTGAGCCCCGAGTTTGTTCCCGCGCGCCTGATGATGGCGCGCGGCTCGATGGATCTGGAGCGATACGCCGACGCGGCGCGCGATGCGGAACGCGCGCTGAAGGCGAATCCATCCGATGCCGGCGCGCTCGCGACGTTGGCCGCCGCGAGGTTCGTGGGCGGAGATCAGCGCGCCTACGCCGACGCGCGGGCCCGGGCGCTTGCGCTGAACGCGCACGACGCCGGCTTTTTCGTTACGCTCGCCGAAGCGGCGGGCCGGGTGCGCCGCTATGCGATCGCGGCGGATTTCGCCCGGCAGGCCATCGCGGCCGATTCAGCCAACTGGAAAGCGCATTCGGTCCTCGGCATGAACCTGCTTCGGCTCGGCAAGATCGCCGACGGACGGCAGAGTCTCGAAGTCGCGTTCAAGGGCGATCCGTTCGACGTCTGGGTAAAGAACACGCTCGACCTGCTCGACACGTTCAAGAACTATGACGAGTCGACGAGTGAGCACGCGGTCTTCATGATCGAGAAGCAGGAGTCGGCGCTGCTCACGATCTACCTCAAGGATCTCGCGGAAAAGGCATACGCGAAGTTCCAACAGCGGTACCAGTACGCCGCGCCGCCACCGGTCAGGATCGAGGTGTATCGCAGCCACGCCGATTTTTCGGTGCGCACGGTCGGACTGTCTGGGCTCGGCGCGCTTGGTGTGAGCTTTGGCACGACGCTGGCGTTTGACTCGCCGGCGGCAAAGGACGCCGGCCCATTCAACTGGGCGTCGACGGTGTGGCACGAGCTTGCGCACACCTTTACGCTCGGCTCGACCGATCACCGGATCCCGCGTTGGCTGTCCGAAGGGCTTTCCGTCTGGGAGGAACATCAGGCGCGCGCTGGATGGGGCGCGAGTGTGTCGCCCGGCTTCCTCGAGGCCTATCGCGCCGGAAAGCTCGTCCCGATCAGCCGGATGAACGACGGTTTTATGCGCCCAACGTACCCCGAACAGATTGGTTACTCGTACTACCAGGGTTCGCTCGTGTGCGACCTCATCGTGAAGGATTGGGGCGAGAAGGCGATCACGGGGCTGCTCGCCGAGTACCGCGGGGGGCGCACCACCGACGAGGCGTTTCAGAAGGTGACCGGGATGGACATGAAGGCATTCGATCGCCGGTTTGATGCGTATATGAAGGAGCGGTTTGGGCCGGTGCTTGAGGCGCTCGCGCTGCCAGGGCCGGAATATCCGGCTGGAATGGGGGCGGCGCAGTTTCTGGCGCGTGCGGATTCATTTCCCGCGAGCTATCGAGCGCAGGTGATGGCCGCCACGCCGCTGGTGCGGGCGCGGATGCACGATGAGGCAGTCCGAGTACTCGAGCGCGCCCATGCGCTCTTCCCGGCGTTCGGGGGCGACGACTCACCGGCCAGCAACCTCGCGGTGCTGTACCGCGCGAAGGGCGACACGGCGAAAGAAATCGCGATGCTCAAGGTCCTCACGTTGTCGGATGAGTCGAACTACGCGGCGAACATGCACCTCGCCTCCCTGCTGATCGTGCGCGGCGACACCGCCGGCGCGCTGGAAGCAAGCGAACGCGCGCTCTTCATCAATCCATTCGCGCCCGAACTCCACGTCGTGCTCGCGCGACTGTACGAGGCGCGCGGCGACCAGGCGATGCGCGTGCGCGAGCGCGAGGCGCTCGTGGCGCTCGACCCCGTGGACAAGTCGGAAGCGCTCTACGAGCTGGCCGTGGCGTATCGCGCCGCCGGCGACCTCGTGAAAGCCAAGCGCGCGGTATTACGCGCGCTGGAGGATGCCCCCAATTTCGAGCGGGCCCAGGACCTATTGCTCGCCATCGTCGACGGGAGGAAGCCGTGAGCAGTCGTACGATCATTCGGTGTCTCGCGCTGGCCGCGTGCGCCACGCTGTCCGTAGTGCAGGACGCCGGTGCGCAGCGTGGCGGACGACCGCAGCGTGGCCGCGGCTTCGACATGGGTGCGCTCGGCGATCCGAACGGGTTCTACGTGCCGCCGGACTTCATGGGCAATCCGCCGTACGACGGGCGATTCACCTTCGCGCGCATCAAATACCGCGGCTACGGTCGCTGGTCTGGGCGGGAAGGACCGGGGTGGTCGCACGACTACCCGGACGCCGATGTGCACTTCGTGAAAATCGTCCGCGAGATCACATCGATGCGGCCGTTTACCGATGCCGGTAAAGTCCTCGGCGGTGCGATCGTCGCGCTCGACGAACCATTGCTCTTCAAGTATCCGGTCGCATACCTGTCGGAGCCGGGCGGCTGGTTTCCGAACGCCGCCGAGGCGATGGGAATGCGGAGCTACCTGAGCAAGGGCGGTTTCGTCATCGTCGACGACTTCAACTACCAGGACTGGTCCACCTTTGAAGCGGCGATGACCAAGGCCATGCCGGAGCTGAAACCGATCAAGCTCACCGGCAAGGAGCAGATCTTCGACTCGTTCTTCAAGGTGGACATGGCCAAGCTCCGCCGCGGCTACAGCGGCGGCGGGTCCGGCGGTGGCGCGGAGTTCTACGGCTACTTCGACAAGAACGATCCCAAGCGACGCCTCATGATGCTGGTCTGCTACGGCCAGGACATCGGCGAGTCGTGGCAATGGTCGGGCCAGGGCTTTATGCCAGTGGATGTGTCCAATGAGGCATTCAAGCTCGGTGTGAACTTCGTCATCTACGCGCTTACGCACTGAGCGTCACGTGTCACCCCTCACGCATTCGTCCGCCTCGCTCGCCTTCCTACCACACTGATCCGTGCCATCCAACGACTCCGCCTCTCTCGAATCCGCCGCCGACATCGCCCTCGCCGATCGCCTGAAGGTCGGTATCGGTACTGTCACAGCCGAGCTGCACAAACTCATCGTCGGACAGGAGCAGGTCATTGACCAGGTGTTGCTCTCGCTGCTCGCGGGCGGCAACAGCCTGATCATCGGCGTGCCCGGTCTCGCCAAGACCCTGCTGATTCACACGATCTCACAGGTGCTCGACCTCAAGTTCAATCGTATCCAGTTCACTCCCGATCTGATGCCGAGCGACATCACCGGCACGGACATCATTCAGGAAGACGAACATGGGCGCCGCACGCTCGTCTTCACCCCCGGGCCAATCTTCGCGAACATCGTGCTCGCCGACGAAATCAACAGAACGCCACCGAAGACACAGGCTGCGTTGCTGGAAGCGATGCAGGAGCACCGCGTGACGGTGCAGGGCAAGACCTACCCGCTCGTTGAGCCGTTCCATGTATTCGCGACACAAAACCCGATTGAACTCGAGGGCACCTACCCGCTGCCCGAGGCGCAGCTCGACCGCTTCATGTTCAACATCGTGATGGACTATCTCAACGAGGACGACGAGGTGCTCGTCGTGACCCGCACGACGGCGACGATGAAGCAACAGTTCCAGCACGCGATGACCGGCGACGACGTGCGCGCCTTTCAGGCGCTTGTGCGCCGCGTACCCGTGGCCGACGCTGTCGCGCGGTACGCCGTCAAACTGGCCCGCGCGAGCCGACCGGGACCCGGCGCAGCCAAGTTCATCAATGAGTGGGTGTCGTATGGCGCCTCGACCAGAGCACCACAGCAGTTGATCCTTGGCGGCAAGGCACGCGCACTGATGCAGGGCCGCTACCATGTGAGCTTCGACGACGTGCGCGCCCTCGCGGGTCCCGTAATGCGCCACCGCGTGCTGATGAACTTCCACGCGGAGAGCGAAAAGGTGACTAGCGATCAGATCATCGCTCAGCTCCTCGAGGCCGTTCCGGTGCCCGGCTCGGGGATGCGGTAGTCGTCAGATGACCGCTTCGCCCCGCCCGACCGGCACCGAATTCCTCGACCCCGCAATCCTCTCGCGGATCGGGAACCTCGAGTTCGTCGCCAAGGCCGTGGTCGAGGGGTTCATCAACGGGCTTCATCGGTCACCGAACCTCGGGTCGTCCACCGATTTCGCCCAGCACCGGCAGTACGAGCCCGGCGACGACATTCGACGTGTGGACTGGCGGCTCTTCGCACGCACCGACCGCTTCTATGTGAAGCAGTTTGAGGCCGACACCAACACGAACTTTCTCGCGGTTCTCGATGTGTCGCCGTCAATGCGGTACCAGGGGGCGTCGGGCGCTGGCGTGAGTAAACTCGAATACGCCTGCTTCCTCACGGCCGCGTTGGCCTACTTCTCGAGCGGACAGCGTGACCGGGTGGGCCTCGCCACGTTCGACCATGGCATCGTCGATTACGTGCCGCCCTCGGCGCGGCATCTCCAGCAGGTGCTCTACGCCCTCGACCGCGCGAACAGGGCGGGTAGGGTGCGTGGGCCGGGTGAGTTCGCGTCACTCGAGCGCTCCGCTGGCTCCGACGCGGTTGCCTCGCGCGCCGTAGCCGGCGAGAAGCCCACTGGCCGTGCCTCACTCCTCGCGCCGATGAAGAAGCTCGCCGAGTCGGTACGGCGTCGCAGTATCGTGCTCCTGATCTCGGACCTCTACGAAGATCCCCAGCAGGTGTTCGATGCGGTCGATCACCTGCGCGGACGCGGCAACGACCTGATTGTATTCCATCTGCTCGACAAGGACGAGATCAGCTTTCCGTTCACCGACGCAAGCAACTTCGTCGACGTGGAGACGGGCGAGAAGCTGCCGCTCGTGCCCGACTACCTGCGCAAGGAATACCAGCGCATCGTCAAGGCGCACACCGACAAGCTGGACACCCTCGCGCGCGAACGGCGGATCGACTACACGCTGTTCGACACCTCGCGCCCCATCGCCGACGCGCTCTACGCCTACCTCGGCGCGCGCGAACGCTTCAACCGAGTGCGCTAGAGCCCGATGTCCCTACTCGCGCCCTGGTTTCTCGCCGGACTCGTCGCCATCGGCGTGCCGATTGCGATCCACCTGATCAATCGTGAGCGGAAGGCGGTCGTGCCCTTTCCGTCGCTGATGTTTCTGCAGCGCGTGCCGTACCGCTCAGTGCGGCGCCAGAAACTGCGGCACCTGCTGCTGTTCGCGCTGCGTTGCCTGGCGCTCTTTCTGTTCGTGGCTGCGTTCGCGCGCCCCTTCTTCGCCAAGCCGATCACGGCCGCGGCATCCGGTGGCGCAAAAGAACGGGTGATTCTGCTCGATCGCTCGTACTCGATGGGTTACGGCTCCCGTTGGAAGGCAGCGCAGGACTCGGCGCGCGCGGCCGTGGCCAACATCGGCGCACAGGATCGCGCGACGCTGGTGAGCTTTGCCAACGAGGCGTCCGCGCTCACGGAGCCGACGGCCGATCGGACAAACTTCGAACGCGCGATTGCCCGCGCGACGCCGAGTGCGGAGGGTACGCGCTACGGCCCGGCGCTCAAGCTCGCCGGCGATATCCTCGGCGCGTCCAACATGCCCAACCGCGAGGTCGTGCTCATCAGCGACTTCCAGCGGCGCGGCTGGTCGACGCAGGCTGAGATCCGGCTGCCCGCCGGTGTGACGTTTACGACGATGGATGTCTCGGGCCAGGACGTGGCCGATGTCGCGGTGACGGCGGTGTCGACCGATCGTGCCAGCGATGAAGACGGCGCGCCAGTGACGGTGACCGCGCGGCTGTCGAATACCGGTACCGTGGCGCGCACACTCGACGCTACGCTCGAGCTGGCCGGGCGTGTGGTGGGATCGTCACGCGTGACCGTGCCGGCGGCTGGCTCGGCGCAGGCCCAGTTTGCCCCGACGACGGTGCCAGGCGGCGTGACACGCGGACTGGTGCGGGTTCCCGGCGATGCGCTCGCCGCCAATGATCAGTTCTTCTTTACACTTGCGCCCGACGAAGCGGTCAGCGTGCTCATTGTCGAGCCGATACAGGCCAGGGTGAACCAGGCCCTCTATCTGCGTCGCGCGCTCGAGATTGGCAATCACCCGCGCTTTCGCGTGGACGTCAAACGTGTGGACTCGATCACGCCGCGCGACTTCGCGGCGCGGGGGCTCGTGGTGCTCGACGAAGTCGCTCCGCCTGGTGGGGAGCTCGGCGTCGCGCTGCGTGCAGAGTTGCGCGCGGGAGTCGGCCTTTTGGTGGTGCCGGGCGATCTGGCCGCCGATCGTACGCCCAAGGAATGGGCGGACGTGCTGCGCTTCACCGTCGGTGATATAGTGAACCGCGCAGGAGCAGGCGGCGCGCGGCTTGCGCGCTTGTCGTATGCCAGCCCCGTGTTTGAGGCGTTCGCCGCTTCAGGCACGGGCGATTTCGCCTCGGCGCACATCTTTCAGCACCGCATGCTCCGCGTGGTCGGCGATAGCGGAATCCTGGCGTGGTACGACGACGGTACGCCAGCGCTCGTCGAACGGTCGGTGGGGCAAGGGCGCGTGCTGATCTGGTCGTCGTCGATTGACGACTACTGGACCGACTTGCCGATGCAGCCGGTCTTTCTTCCATTGATGCGCCAGATCGCGCGCCATACGGGCCGCTTCAGCGATTCGAAGCCGTGGTTCACGGCGGGCGACGTGCTCGACCTCTCGCGGCACGGCGAACTCACGACCAGGCTTGTCGTCAAGGCGGCGCCGGGCGCGGAAGCGCCGGTGCTTTCGATCGTGTCGCCGACCGGCAAGCGCGTACGGTTCAGCGACAGTGTGCATACGGCGACGCTGACGGAACGTGGCTTCTATGAGCTACGCACGAATGCCACGGCCGAAGGCAGCGGCCGACCCGTGGCGGTGAACGTGGATCCAGCGGAGTCGGATCTCGCGCATGTTGAGCCGCGCGAACTGGTCGCCGCGGCGTTGGCGACCGCAGGGCCAGCGTCGAGCGCCTCAGGTGCAGATGCCGGCACGGCCGCCGAGCGCGAACGCGGGCAACGGGTGTGGTGGTATCTTCTGGTTGCGGCCTTCCTGGTGCTGGCGGCGGAGACGATGCTCTCCAACCGCTTGTCCGGAGCGGTTGCTCAATGAGCGGGGAGGCGTGCGAATGAAGGGAGTGCACGGGGGCCTAGCCGGTGGGAGTCTCAACGGTGACCTGCTTGGCAAAGCGGTGCGAGACGTGCGCCGGCGTTGGCGCCTCAAGCATGCGCTGCGCGGCGCCGCGATTGCCCTGACCGCGATCGCTGCGCTCTTCATCCTCCTCTCGATCGCGATGCGTGGCGCACACTACGGTGCCGGCGTCGTCCTGCTTGCGCGGGCGGCCGCCGTTGTCGGTTCACTCGCCGCGCTGTGGTATCTCGTGGTGCGCCCATTGCGTGCATCGCCCGACGATTCCCATGTCGCGCTCTACGTCGAAGAACATGAGCGCGCCCTCGGTGGCGCATTCATGACGGCGGTCGAAGTGAACACACGCGCGGCCGACCGTGTCGCGGCCGGGGGTATCGCGGCGAGGCTCATTCGCTCCGCGCTCGACGGGCTGCGCGGGGCTGACTCCGGCAAGCGGGTGGATTCCGGCGACCTAAAGAAAGCGTTGGCGATGTTCGCGTTCGCACTCGTCGGGGTCGCCCTGATCTTCGTAAGTGGGCCAACGACGTTGCGTACCGGCGCCCAGCTGCTGTTGACGCCGTGGGCCGGTTCGGACGCCAGTCGCGCCTTTGCCATTCAGGTGACGCCGGGCGATGTCACGATGGCCAAGGGTGGCGACCAGCTGGTGTCCGCGACGCTCAATGGCTTCACCGCAGCGCGCACGGAGTTGTTGGTGAAGGGTGAAGGCGCTGCCGGATGGACGCGGCTGGATATGGCGGCCGATTCGACCGGACGCTGGGCGTTCCGATTGTTCGACGTATCGGTGCCAACGGAATATGCCGTCGAGGCCGCGGGGATCCGTTCGCCGACCTACAGGCTCGTGGTCGCACCGATTCCGTACGTCGCATCGATGGACCTCGAGTACCGGTATCCCGCCTATACGCAGCTCGCGAACCGGCAGGTCGACAGCACCGGCGATATCGCGGCGCTGGTCGGCACGATGGTGCGCGTACGTGTGACGTCGACGGTGCCCGCCAAGGGTGGCCAGTTGATCGTGGACGGCGGCGACACGCTGCGCCTCGTTCCCACCGCCGACGGGTCGCTCGTCGGGATGCTGCGCGTCACGAAGAGCGGGTTCTATAAGGTTGCTCTCGAGGGCAACGACGGCCGCTCGGTGAGCGCGTCGCTCGACTACACCATCGACGCACTCCCCGATCGCCAGCCGTCGGTCGCCATCGGGCGTCCCGGCCGCGACCTGAAGGTGCTCTCCGTCGACGAAGTATTCTCGGATACGAAATCCGAGGACGACTACGGCGTGTCCCGCCTCGAACTCACCTATTCGGTGAACGGGGGTGCGGAGCGCACGGTCGGACTCTTCTCCGCTACGGCGCGTGCGCTGCGCGAGGTGGCCGCCGGGCACACTTTCATGCTCGAAGATCTGAAGTTGGAGCCGGGCGATCAGGTAGCGTACTACGCCAAGTCCACCGACAACAACGTCGTGAGCGGGCCAGGTTCGGCCACGACCGATATGTACTTCCTGACGGTACGTCCGTACGACATGGACTATCGGCAGGGTCAGGGTGGTGGCGGTGGTGGCGGCGGCGGTGGAGGTGGAGGTGGGCGCGCCGGTCAGCAAGACAATCCAAGCCGCCTCTCCGAACAGCAACGCCAGGTGATTTCCGCGACCTTCAACCTCGCGCGCGACTCCGCGACACTCGACGCCAAGACGCTCGCAGAAAATGTGGCAACGGTGCGCCTCGCGCAGCAGAAGCTCAAAGAACAGACGGCCGTGCTCGCCGAACGACTCGTGACGCGCGGTATCACGGCGCAGGATTCCGGTTTCCGGAAAATCGCGCAGATTTTGCCGCGCGCCATTGCGCAGATGGATTCGGCGGAACGAAAACTTGTACCGCCATCGCAGCGGTCAGCGTTGCCCAGTGAGCAGAAGGCGCTCACCGAACTCGGACGCGCCGAGGCGGTGTTCCGCGAGATACAGATTCAGCAACAGCAGCAGGGCGGTGGCGGTGGAGGCGGTGGTGGCGGTGGCGCCAATGCTGAGGATCTCGCCGACATCTTTGAGTTGCAGCAGGACCGGTTGCGCAATCAGTACGAGGCCGTGCAGCGTGGCGAGACCGCCGAGCAGCGCCAACAGGATTCCACAGCGTCTACGCTCGACGAAACCGCTGAGAAACTGCGGCAGCTCGCGGCGCGCCAGATGCAGCAGGACATGCGGGCGCAGCGCAAAGCCGACAGCCTCGGTCAGATGGGCCAGAGCGGCGCTTCCAGCGGCGACAATGGGCGGCAACTGGCGCAGGAAGCGGAACAGGCGGCGCGACAACTCGAACGGCTCGCGCGTGAACGGCAGTCGCAGCCACTCGCCGATGCGGCCCGCCGGCTCCAAGACGCGGCCGACCAGATGCGGCAGTCGGCGGCCAACGGACGGCAGGGCGCGTCCAACGCGCGGAGCGCGGTAGACCGGCTCAACGAAGCGCGGCGCCTGCTCGAGCAGGAGCGGAGCGGCGAGTCGGGGCGCGACATCGAAGCGGCGCAGCAGCAACAGCGTCGGCTTGCCGAAGCGGAGCAGCAGGTGCAGGACGGGATTAGCAAGCTCGAAGACCCCAAGGCGCGCCGTGATTCGGTGCAGCGTGCGATTCAGGCACAGAAGAATCAGATGGCTGGTGAGGTGCGTGCGCTGACGGCGCAACTCGACCGCCTCGCGACGGAGCATGCGCGTGAACAGCCGAACGTGTCGCGCGCGCTGCGTGGTGCGGCCGATACGCTGCGCAATAATCGACTCGCCGAACGCATGCAGATGTCGGGTCAGGCTGTGGCCACGGCACCGCAGCAGTGGCTCAATGAAATCGAAAAACAAATTGGCTCGGAGATCGGCGAACTCGGCCGACGGTTACAGCAGGCGGCGGGCGCGGCCGAACAGGGACAGCAGGCGCAGGCTGGGGCGCAGGCGGCTGATCGGATGCGCGATCTGGTGCGCGGGCTCGAGTCAGTGCAGGAGCGGATGCGACAGGAGCAGGAGCGCCGGTTGGGCCAGGGGCAACAGCAGCAGGCGCAGGGACAACAGCAGGGACGCCAAGGTCAGGGCCAAGGGCAGGGACAAGGACAGGGCCAAGGGCAGGGACAAGGACAGGGTGACGGCCGTGGGCAGGGTCAGCAGGGCCAGGGCCAGGGCCAGGGTCAGATGGGCAACGGCGGTGGCAACGGCGGTGGCAACGGCGGTAGCGGAAATCGCCAGTTCAATAACGGAGGCGGCCAGCCGGGCGCCAACACCGACCGGTTCAACCCGCAGCAGGCGGCGCGTGAACTGCAGCAACGCATCGCCGACGCCGAGGCCATCGCGCGCGACCTGCGCCGCCAGGGCCAAGACGTCGCGCCGCTCGACCGCGCGATCGAAGGGATGAAGATGGCGTCTACCTTCACCTCGCTCGAGGACAAGCGCGCCGAAGCGATGTTGCGCACGCAGGTGGTCGAGGGGCTCAAGGCCTACGAGTTCGCGCTCCGCCGCGCCAATGGCGACGACGCGGGCAATCGCGTGCTCCTCGAGCGATCGGGTGGAGTGCCACCGGCGTTCAAGGCGATGGTCGAGGAGTACTACCGCGCGCTCTCGAGGACGCCGAAAAAGCCGTAGGGGGTGTCGTTGCGGAACTTCACGAGCCCGGTAGGTATTGTTGTGTCAGGAGGATCTTTCGATGAACAGGGTCAAGCCGGAAAATCTGGAACTCAAGCGCACACTCACGGCAGAGCAGTATCAGGTCACGCAGTGCAGCGCGACGGAGCCGCCGTTCCGGAATGCGTTCTGGGACCACAAGGAACCGGGCATCTACGTGGACATTGTGTCCGGTGAGGCGCTCTTCTCGAGTATCGACAAGTTCGACTCCGGCACAGGCTGGCCGAGCTTCATCCGACCTATCGAGCCCGCACATGTCACCGAGCACACCGACAGCGCGTACGGCATGCGCCGCGTCGAAGTCCGGTCCAAGGATGGCGACTCGCACCTGGGCCATGTCTTTCCCGACGGTCCCGGCCCATCGGGGCTCCGCTACTGCATCAACTCCGCGTCGCTGCGCTTCATCGCGAAGGCCATGATGAAAGCCGAGGGCTACGCGCAGTACCTCTCGATCTTTGAGTCGTCGACGTGAGCGCGATGTCGAACGATGCAGCGGGTGATGCGACGGGCAGCGACGCCACGGCATTGACCACCGCCACGCTAGCCGGCGGCTGTTTTTGGTGTCTTGAGGCCGTATTCCTTCAGCTCAAGGGTGTGAGCGGGGCGCAGAGTGGCTATGCCGGTGGCAGGCGTCCAAGCCCGACGTACGAACAGGTGTGCGCCGGTTCGACCGGACATGCCGAAGTCGTCCGCGTCAGTTACGACCCGTCGGTGATTGCGTTCGCTGACCTGCTCGACCTGTTCTTCACGATCCACGACCCGACGACGCTCAACCGTCAGGGCGCCGACAGCGGCACTCAATACCGCTCGGCGGTGTTCTTCGAGACGGCGGAGCAGGAAGGTGAAACGCGCGCGAAGATCGCCGCGCTCACATTCGAGCAGGTGTGGGGTGACCCGATCGTAACCGAAGTCGTACCGTTGACCCAATTCTGGCCGGCGGAGAAGTACCACGACGACTATTTCGCGCGGAACCCGCAGAATCCGTACTGCGCGGCGGTCATCGCGCCCAAAGTGGCTAAGGCGCGGAAGCAGTTCTTCGAGAAGCTGGCGAAGTAGGGTCGCCTGTTCCAGGGTGGTCGCCCTGCTCCTGCTCCTGCTCCTCCTGCTCCTCGTGACGGACGCGCTTGAGCGCTACGCCCTCGATGCCTGCCGGAGCGAGAGCGTCAGCGCCGTCAGCACCAGCAGCGCGCCGGCCTGGTGTGCAACCCCGACGAGTACCGGTACGCCGAGCAGCAGCACCGTGATGCCGAGCGCAACCTGACCGAGGACGGCGACGAACACGAGGTCGAGCCGCGTTCGCAGTGCAGCGCTCGCCGCCGCGCGCGACCGGAACCAGAAAATGCCGATCGCCAGCAGCGTCGTGATCGCGAGCAGCCGGTGGTTGAACTGCACCGCTGCTGGATTCTCGAAGAGATTTTTCCACCATGGCGCCATTGACGAGTACTCAACGGGTACGAGGCCCGCGCCCATCATCGGGAACTCATTGTAGATCGCGCCCGCGCGGAGTCCCGCAACGAATGCCCCGCTCACCAGCGTGAGAAATGCGAGTCCGAGCAGGCCACGGAGTGCCTTCCGGTGGGTGCGGTCATCGGCCGTCAGCCGCTTGCCGCCAGCCGAAGGTTCGCCGTCGCCGTTGAGCAGCGAATCCGCCGTCCACACACTGATCAGGAAGATCACCACCGCAAGCGAAAGGTGCGCCGCCAGCCGGTATTGGCTCACGTTGACGCGCTGGCTCAGGCCGCTCACCACCATGAACCAGCCGAGCGCGGCCTGCGCGACGGTGAGTGTCCCGATCGTCACGAGGCGCGGCATGAGCCCATGCGGCACCCGCTTAGTAAACGCAAAAAAGAAGAACGGAATCGCGAACACAAGGCCGCCCACGCGCGCCAGCAGCCGGTGCATGTACTCCCAAAGGTAGATGCCCTTGAATTGCGCGAGGGTCATACTGGCATTCATCTGCACGTATTGCGGGATCTGCTGATATTTCTCAAACTCGGCGACCCAACGCTCGTGACCGATGGGTGGGATCACGCCGCTGAGTGGCTGCCATTCCGTGATCGAAAGGCCGCTCTCGGTGAGGCGCGTGCCGCCGCCGACGAGGACGATAGCGAAGACCACCGCCGACCAGATGGCGAGCCACTGGCCGATACGGCGGGAGTGGTCTGTCGGTGCGATGAACGGAGCAGTGGGCACGGAGAAATCAGCGGGTGGTTATGGCGAACCCGTTCTGACGATGCGTCGCCACAGCAGGGGGCTGTTGGTCACGGGTATCGCGGCAGGAGAAGCCTGTGGCGCTTGGCCTGACGCTTCGCGAAATAGCGTGGAGAGCACAATCATTAGCGACTCGTCGCGACCGGCCGGTTGCCAACTGATCGACTCTGTCAGAATCTGGGGTCGCTCGTCGTCCGGCAGCCCTCGCTCGATGAGCCGTGCGTCCGGATCGACAATCCAGTACGCATCGGCGGCGCGTCGGTAGCGCCGTCGCTTGATCACGCGATCCGCGCGTTGCGAGCTCCCCGTCCACGCACTCGTAGCGCTCGCCTGGAACGTCCGAAAGCGCCCGGGCTTCTCCCACGGTCCATCTGTGCTCGGGGTCGTACACGATGGCAGGCATGCCTGTAGTATGCCTGGCTTGGCCGCGGAAACGGTAGGGCGCACGCAACAGCTTCGCAGTCGGCTCGCAGCTGACCGTCACCAAACGATTCCCGTGGGTGCCGAAACGCGGAAATCCCGCTCGGCGTTGCGTCGGACAGGCCTTGACCCGTGCCCTCGAAATCGGTGCGGTCTTGCCCCAAGCTTCGGCTGACGGCAAGATGCGGTCATGCGTATTCAGCCCATCGCCATTGCCATCGCCGTCGCGACCCTTTCCGTCACGGCCAACGCCCAAGTTAAGCCTGACGCACCCCCAGCTCCCAAACAGGTCAAACCCGCCGTGTCGGCGGGCGTCAACTGGACCGCTTGGGGCGGCGATGGTGGCGCGCAGAAGTATTCGCCGCTCGCCGATATCAATCGCGCGAACGTGCAGAACCTCAAAGTCGCGTGGACCTGGGACGCGAACGAGCAGAACATCCCGGCGAGCGAAGGCCAGAAAGCCGCGCGCCCGGGGCAGTTCCAGGCGACGGCGCTCGCGATTGGCGACACCTTGATCTTCTCGACCCCGTACAACCGCGTGATCGCGATGGAAGCGATGACGGGCAAGCCGTACTGGGAGTTCGACCCGCAGCCGTGGAAAACGATCGGCCAGCCGTCCAACGGCACCGGCCTCGTGCACCGCGGTGTCGCTACGTGGACCAACGGGCGTGAACGGCGCGTGTTCATCAATTCGCGATGGCGGCTGTTCGCCCTCGACGCCAGGGACGGCAAGCCGATCACGTCGTTCGGCACCGACGGCCAGATCGACCTCACGGCAAACCTCTCGCGCTCCATCAGAAAGGAGCACTACACCAACACCTCGCCGCCGCTGGTCTGGGGCAACTTGGTGATACTCGGCAATGGCGTGGGCGATCGCCTGCAGTACCGCGGCGATCCGCCGGGTGACATCCAGGCCTTCGATGTACGGACGGGCAAGCGGGTGTGGCGCTTCAAGACGGTGCCCGAAGCGGGCGAGTTCGGTAATGACAGTTGGAAGGACGACTCGTGGAAGTCCGTTGGGCATACGAACGCATGGGCGCCGCTCTCGGTGGACGACGCGCGCGGCATCGTCTACGTCCCGGTCGGCACGCCGAGTAACGACTACTGGGGCGGCGAGCGCAAAGGGAATGGATTGTTCGGAGAGGCGCTCGTCGCGCTCGACGCCAAGACGGGCAAGCGACTCTGGCACTTTCAGATCGCGCACCACGGTCTCTGGGACTACGACCCGCCGACCGCGCCGGTGCTGCTCACGGTGACGCAGGATGGCAGAAAGCGTGACATCGTCGCCCAAGCCACGAAGCAGGGGTTTCTCTTCGTGTTCGACCGCGTGACGGGCAAGCCCGTCTGGCCGATCGAAGAACGGGCCGTGCCGCAGAGCGACGTGCCCGGCGAGGAGAGTTCACCGACGCAGCCGTTTCCGACCAAGCCGGCGCCGTTCTCACTACAGGGCTTCACGGCCGACGACGTTGCCGATTTCACGCCCGAGATCAAAGCGGCCGCGCTCGCCGCGATTGCGCCATTCAGACTCGGGCCGCTCTACACACCGCCGTCCATGCAAGGCACGCTCGTGCGCCCCGGTGTGATCGGCGGCGCAGGCTGGGGTGGCGTGGCGATCGACCGCGAAACGGGCTGGGCGTACATCAAGGCTTCGCACGACCCGGCCGTGATGGCGATCGCCAAACGCGAGGCGGCGAGCGACACGATCGACACGCCGTATGCAATCGATAACGCGCGCCGGTCGCCATCGATCCGGCTTCCTGGAGCTGGAGCCGCAGCTGGAGCCGCAGCCGGAGCTGCAGCCGG
This sequence comes from Gemmatimonadota bacterium, assembly GCA_014192065.1. Classification (GTDB taxonomy): domain Bacteria; phylum Gemmatimonadota; class Gemmatimonadetes; order Gemmatimonadales; family Gemmatimonadaceae; genus Fen-1231. The sequence continues at coordinate 488,053 of BJHH01000001.1, forward strand.
AGCTGCCGCCAGTGGTGGCATGGGCGGTGGTGGACGCGGTAGTTCGCTGCCTATCGCGAAACCGCCTTATGGCACGCTCACGGCCATCGATCTCAATAGCGGCGACACCAAGTGGACGATCCCTCTTGGTGACAATCCCGACGTCCGCAACAACCCCGCGCTGACCGGCGTGAAGCTCCCCGAGAAACTCGGCGTCGTGGGCTCGCCTGGCGCGATGGTCACGAAGGGTGGGCTCGTGTTCCTCACGGGCGGCGGTCACGTGCTCTACGCCATCGATTCGAAAACTGGAGAGTACAAATGGGAACACGACCTCGGACAGGTGGCGTACTCCAATCCGATGACATTCCGCAGCAAGGCGGGGAAGCAGTACATCGTGATCGCGACGGGCGCGGGCACCACGAGTCGGCTCGTCGGCTTCGCGATTCCCTAGTCGGTTGGCGGCGGACGGCTCGCGTGATCTGTGGCTCAGTCCGCCGCTTCTCACCAGTTCCAGCCCCCGCCTTGTTCCGCTGGCGGTCTTGGAGCTATTCTCTATAGATGCGCTCCCCCTTCCTCGCAGCAGCACTCGCGGTCAGCGCACTGAGCGCGCCCGCCCAGCAGGCGCCCACGAATGGCGCGCCGAATCCCTACAAGACCATCGAAGGCTGGGCGAAGCTGCCCGGTGGACGTGTCTGGGGATCCACCAGCGCCGTCGGCATCGATAAGGATGGCGTCAGCATCTGGGTCGCCGAACGATGCGGCACCAACGCCTGCGCCGGATCGCAACTCGATCCTATCCTCAAGTTCGACAAGGATGGCAACCTCCTGCGGAGTTTCGGCGCGCGGATGGTCCTGTCGCCACACGGCATTCACATTGATCGGGCCGGCAATGTCTGGGTCGTCGATTGTGCCTGTACCATGGGCGGCGTTGGACGAGGCGGTCGCGGTGCAGCAGCCGGCGCAGCAGCTGGTGCAGCAGCTGGTGCAGCAGCTGGTGGTCATCAGGTCTACAAATTCTCGCCGACCGGCGAGTTGCTGATGACACTCGGTACGTCGGGCGGTGCGCGCGATCCCGGCTACTTCACCCAGCCGAATGCCGTGCTGACCGCGCCCAATGGCGATATCTACGTGGCCGAGGGGCACTCGTCGCAGCAGGGCCAGTCCACGGCGGGGATCGTCAAGTTCGACAAGACGGGCAAGTTCATCGGCAGCTACGGCACGGTGTACGACTCCGCGAAGAAATCCGATCCATACGCCTTCAACCAACCGCACTCGCTCGCGATGGATTCCAAAGGCCGGCTCTTCGTCGCCGACCGTGGCTACGATCGGATCAAGATTTTCGATCAGCAGATGAAGCTGCTCGATACCTGGTACCAGTACAGTCGCATCAGCGGACTCTGGATTGACGCCCAAGACAACATCTATGCGGCCGACTCGGAGTCCGAGACCGTGTCGCGCAATGCCGACGGCACGCCGTCGCGCACGGACTGGAAGCGTGGCATTCGCATTGGAAAGGTCAGCGACGGCAAGGTCACGGCGTTCATTCCCGACCCATGGTTGCGCTGCCAGCAGGGGCAGCAGTCATCGGCAGCGTCGCCCTGCTCGCCGAGCACGAGCGCGGCCGAAGGCGTGGCGGTGGACGCGAACGGCGTGATCTATGGAGCGGAAGTGGGGCCAAGGGCACTCAAACGGTACGTCAAGCCGTAGACGGCAGGACGGAACGGCGTACACACGTAGGGCGTACAGAGTAGACAGTTCACGGTAGCCGTAGAACTCACCGCGCAACCCAGCGTTACGGAGCGAACATGGCAGTCACTTTTAAACTCAATGGAAAGACCACCACGGTCGACGTCGCGGCGGACACGCCGCTCCTCTGGGTCCTGCGTGATACGCTGGACTACAAGGGCACGAAGTTCGGCTGCGGCGTGGGTCAGTGCGGCGCCTGCACCGTGCACCGCGGCGGCGTGCCTGTCCGTTCCTGCCAGCTCAAGATCTCGACGCTCGCGGGCGCCGACATCAAGACGATCGAGGGGCTCTCACCCGACGGCTCGCACGCCGTGCAGAAGGCGTGGGAAGAACTCGACGTGCCGCAGTGCGGCTACTGCCAGGCTGGCCAGATCATGTCTGCGTCGGCGCTCATTGAAAAGAATCCAAACCCCACTGACGCCGATATCGACGCCGCGATGAACGGCAACATCTGCCGGTGTGCAACGTACATCCGCATTCGCGCCGCCATTAAGCGCGCCGGCGAGATCAAGCGCGCGGCTGGTGCGGTGCCGGCTTCCGGCGCCAAGCCGGGCAGTAATCCCGGCGATGGTGCGTTCGATGGAACTGCGGGCCGCCCGCGCAGTCTCTTCGACGCCGCACGGTAAGGAGATCATCCCATGACTACCTCAATTCGTCCGACCTCAAAGAAAGTTCTCGACCGTCGGAGCTTCCTCCACGTGTCGGCGATCGCCGGCGGCGGCCTCCTCATCGCGGCGTACGCGCCCGAACTCGAGGCCAAGGCCGCGCTGCTCACGGGCCGGACGCGTCGTGCCGACTACGTGCCGAACGTCTTCATCAAGATCACGCCAGACGGACTGGTCACGATCACGTCGAAGAATCCCGAAATCGGGCAGGGCGTCAAAACGCACCTGCCGATGATCGTGGCCGACGAGCTCGATGTGGACTGGAAGGACGTTCGCATCGTGCAGGGTGACCACAACACCGCGCTCTACGGTGGGCAAGGCGCTGGCGGCTCGACCGCGACGCCACAGAACTGGACGCCGATGCGCCAGGCCGGCGCGTATGGTCGGTCGCTGCTCGTTGCCGCGGCCGCGCAGACGTGGAGCGTGCCGGAAGCCGAACTCACGACCGAGCACGGGACGGTGTTCCACCGCGCCAGCAATCGCTCCCTCAAGTACGGTCAGCTCGTCGACAAGGCCGCGACGCTCGTGCCGGCTACGCCGCTCACACCGCAACAGCTTGCCGCGATTCCGCTCAAGGATCCCAAGGACTATCGCATCATCGGCACCAAGGTGCCGGGTTACGACACGCACAAGGTGGTGACGGGCCAGCCGCTCTACGGGATCGACTTTACGATGCCGGGCATGCTCTGCGCCGTCTTCGAGAAGTGCGCAGTGTTCAGTGGCAAGGTCAAGAGCGCCAATCTCGACGACATCAAGAAAGAGCCGGGCGTGCGTCACGTCTTCATCATCGACCAGGGCGCGCCCGCGCGCGACGGCCTGATGTCGGGCGTCGCCATTCTCGCCGATAGCTGGTGGCAGGCCAACTCGGCGCGCAAGAAGCTCAAGGTTGAGTGGGACGAGGGGCCGATGGCAACGCAGTCGAGCGCGGGCTACATGGCGAAGGCCGCCGAACTCGCGAAGCAGCCGCCCGTGCGCAACCTTCGTAAGGACGGCGACTTTGAGGCCGCCTACGCCGGTGCCGCCAAAAAGGTCGAGGCGTCGTACTACATCCCCCTGATCTCGCACGCGCCGCTCGAGCCACAGAACACCACGGCGCTGTTCAAGGACGGTAAGCTCGAACTCTGGTCCGCGACGCAGCAGCCCTCCGGTGGCCGCTCACTCGTCGTGAACACGCTCGGCATCAAGACCGAAGACATCACACTGCACATCATGCGTTCTGGCGGCGGTTTCGGCCGCCGGCTCACGAACGACTACATGGTCGAGGCGGCGGCAATTGCGAAGCAGGTGCCCGGTACGCCGGTCAAGCTGCTCTGGACGCGGGAGGACGACATCCAGCACGACTTTTACCGCCCCGCGCAGTGGCACAATTTCTCGGGCGGAGTGGACGCGGCTGGCAAGGTCGTCGCATGGCGCAACCACTACGTCGGGTTCGGCGATGGAACGAACTTCGCCAACAGCTCCGGTATTGGCGCCACGGAGTTCCCGGCGCGTTGCGTCCGCAACTACTCGCTCGACGTGTCGATGGTGCCGACCGGGCTTCAGCTCGGCGCGCTGCGTGCGCCCGGGTCGAACGGTATCGCCGTGGCCATTCAGTGCTTCATTGATGAACTCGCCGGCGCGGCGGGGAAGGATCCCGTCGAGTTCCGTCGTGACCTGCTTTCACAGTGGCAGGCCGATCCGCCGCCGCCTGTCGATCCGAACGCCGCCGCCGGTGGTGGTCGTGGTGGTGGACGCGGCGGCGCCGGTGGTGGACAGCCGCAGTTCGATGCCGGCCGTATGCGCGGTGTCCTCGACCTCGCTGCCGAAAAGAGCGGATGGGGCAAGACCACATTGCCGAAGGGCACGGGGATGGGTGTCGCGTTCCACTACAGCCACCTCGGCTACTTCGCCGAAGTCGTGCAGGCCACGGTGAGCAAGGCCGGCGCAATCAAGGTTGATAAAGTCTGGTGCGCCGGCGACGTCGGTAGCCAGATCATCAACACGCTGCACGCCGAAAACCAGACGCAGGGCGGCGTGCTTGACGGCCTCGCCGAGGTGTTGTCGCAGGAGATTACGATCGAGAAGGGCAAGGTGGTGCAGACGAACTTTGGCGCGACGGACACGACCTTTTCGCTGATGCGGATTCGTCAGGCCTGCCCGGTGGAGGTGCACTTCCTCAAGACCAACAATCCGCCCTCAGGGCTCGGCGAGCCGATGCTGCCGCCCGCGGCGGCCGCGCTGGTCAATGCGGTATATGCGGCGACAGGGAAGCGGGTGAGGCAGATGCCGCTGAGCAAGACAGATTTGAAGTGGGCGTAGCTGACCGTCCTATCCTTCCCAGTTCCGGAGGTAGTTCCATGGATCTTCCGAGCCAGGTTTCTCGCCGCCGCTTTATTGGTGGCGCTGCTGCCACCGCAGGTGTTCTCACGCTCACGCCAAGCGACCTCGCGCTTTGGGCGCAGGGCGTGCCGCCGGTGTCACCCGCTCAACAGGGTGTCCGCCGCACAGTGTCCGAAGCTGAGTGGGACAGCTTCGCCAAGCTCAGCAGCAACGAGAACTGCTACGGGCCGCCGGATTCGGTCATCCAGGCGATGACCAAGGCCATGAAATACGCCAACCGCTATGGCTACCCGGATGGCGACATCACGCAGGAAATCGCCGATCATCACGGCGTGAAGCCCGAGAACGTGCTGCTCGGCGCCGGCTCCGGTGAACTCCTCGATGTGGTTGGCCTCACCTTTCTTGATGCCAACAAGAAGGTGGTCGGTTCGGATCCGTCGTACGGCTCGGTGTATCAACAGGCCACGACGATCAAGACCGAAGCCATCAAGGTTCCGCTGCTCGACGATTTCCGGCAGGACATTCCCGGACTCATCGCGGCCACCAAGAAGCACTACCGCGAGGTGGGGTTCGTCTACCTCTGCAATCCGAACAATCCCACAGGGCGCATCGTCACGAAGCGAGAAATGAAGCGCCTGCTCGATGAACTCCCCGAAGACATGCCGGTGCTCATTGACGAGGCGTACCACCACTTCGTGGATGACGATGATTATGCGACGTCGATTCCGTACGCGCTCGAAGGCCGTCCGGTGATTATCGCGCGCACTTTCAGCAAGATCGCGGCGCTGGCGGGCATGCGACTGGGTTACGTGGTCGCGTCGCGCGAGTTGGTCGTGAAGATGCGTGCGCACCAGACGGGCACAGTCAACGCGCTGGTGAAGTGGGGCGGCGTGGCCGCGCTCAAGGACACGGCGAGCCAGGCTCAGGTCAAGCAGGTTACCATCGACCTTCGCCAGAAGGCCGTGCGTGACCTCAAGTCGCTCGGCTACGAGAGCATCCCGTCGGAGGGCAACTTCTTCATGGTGCATATCAAGCGGCCGGTGCAGCCTGTGATCGAAGAGTTTCGCAAACGGACTGTGCTGGTCGGGCGTCCGTTCCCGCCGATGCTCGAACACTTGCGCGTTTCGATCGGTACCGAATCGGAGATGGCTCGGTTCGCCACGGCGTTTCGGGAGATCTTTACGGGCGCGGCCGCTGCTGGGGCGAAGAGCGGGCGGTAACCCATGCAACGCACCCGCGGAATGACTATTCCGCGAGCGCAGAAAAGACGACGCCCGCCCTGGGATCAGTTCCGGGGCGGGCGCCGTCACGTTGGAGGGCCGCGGTTTACGGCAGCTTCAGCGCGTTGAGCTTCGTGGTCGAGCCCGCACCTGAGGCGAAGACGATGTACTGCTTGCCCTGGTGCAGAAAAGTCATCGGCACGGCCGTGGTCGGCGCCGGAATGTTCACGGAGCCGACGAGTTGGCCCGTGGTCTTGTCGAACGCGTAGAGCGCCGGACTCACCGGAGCGCCCGCGCGTCCGCCTGCACCAGCACCAGCAGCAGCGCCGCCGCGCGCGCCACCACCACCACCACCACCACCACCACCACCACCACCACCACCACGCCCTGTCCCGTTGATAAGCAGGGTCTTGGTCGTGATCAGCTGCGGCTGGCTCGTATTGTTCGGAATCTTCGGAATCGTGACGCCGGCCCAGAGCGCGCTCGTCTGCTGCGGCGGGTTGCGGAAAATGCCGCCGTTCGGCTGCCACCACTTTTTGTCGCCCGTCTTCAGGTCGTAGGCCGTGATGCCGCCAAGCTGCTTCGGTTTCACGATCGAGATGCCGTCGATGTTGGAGACGGCCGCCACTCGACCAAAGCCGCCACGTCCCGCGCCCGGATCAGCCGTCACGCCCACTGGTGTCGGTAGTGCGCCCAGCAGTCCGCAGCTGTTGTGTGGCGAGGTGTACGGATATTCGGAGCACGGATCCTTCGTCACAGAGATGGTGCTGAGGCCAGTCTGCGATCCGACGTACATCATGCCGGTCTCAGGGTCCACGGTGCTGCCACCATCGATGTTCACGCCGCCGCTCGCGCCGGGCGCGTACCACGAGCACTTGTACTCGGTCGGGCCATTCTTTCCCTTGCCGTCGAGTGGCTGGGCCGGAACGTACCAGGGTCCCATCCGGCACTGCTTGGCGAGTTTGAGTGCCGAGTCCTTGATGGCCGGCGTGTAGTCGATCAGGTCAGCCTCGGTGAGCACCATGTGCGAATACGGCGCGGGCTTCGTGGGGATGGGCTGCGTTGGCGAGGCTTCCTCACCCGGCACTTCCGACGCCGCCACCGGCGTCTCGATAATTGGCCAGATCGGTTCGCCCGTGATGCGGTCGAGCACATACACCCAACCCTGCTTGCCAGCAGTCGCCACGATCTTGCGCGCCCTGCCATCGATCGTCACGTCGAGAATATTCGGCGCCATCGACATGTCGTAATCCCAGATGTCGTGATGCGTGAACTGGTAGTGCCAGCGCCGGAGTCCCGTCTTCACGTCGAGCGCGACGACGCTCGTTGAGAAGAGGTTGTTTCCAGGACGGTGACCGCCGTATTCGTCGGCCGGCGGCATGCCCACAGGGATATAGACGAGCCCAAGTTCCGGGTCCGCCGAGTAGGTGGCCCAGGGATCGACCTTGCCGACGCCTGGGTCGCCGATTTTCGAGCCATTCTTCCACGTTTCGGCGCCGAACTCACCCGGTCGCGGAACGAGGTTGAACTTCCACAACTGCTTGCCCGTCTTCACGTCGAAGCCGCGGATGTGGCCCGGGATGTTGTGCAGGCGGAGCGGATAGTAGCCGTGCATCGACGAGTTGCCGACGATGATCGTGTTGCCCACGATGATCGGTGGCGAGCTAATGCCGATCTGGCCCTCTTTCGGGTCGATCCCTATCTGGCCGTCGGCGCCCGTCTTGGTGACCGGATTCCACGTTTCGCCGGGCTTGGCTCTGCGGAGCGGGGCAGCCTCGGAGATGATGAGCGGGCCGGAGTCGTCGACGGCGAGCGGAACGAGCGGGTATCCGAGTCCGTCCTGCAGATCGACGATGCCGTTCTTGCCAAACTTCGGGTCGGGTTTACCCGTCTTGGCGTCGAGCGAGACGAGGTGGTAGCCCGGTGTCGCGAGAATCGCACGTTCGTTCGGGCCGTCGGTCCAGTAGGCGAGTCCGCGGCCAGCGTACTGACGCGGGGCTTTTTGGTAGCGCACGCCTTCATTGAAGGTGTTCCACTCCCAGATCGCCTTGCCAGTCGACGGATCGATCGCGTAGGCGTAGCGGTGCGTGGTCGCGACCGTCAGCAGGCGGCCATTCACGTAGAGCGGCGTGGTCCGGTAATACTCGTCCTCGCCATCCTTCGCTGCGTCCCACTGCCAGGCGAGCTGGAGCGTACTGAAGTTGGCCGCGTTGATCTGGTCAAGAGGAGAGTAGCGTGTGCTCCACGCATCGGCCCCCCAAAAGCGCCATTCACCGGGCTTGTTGCCGCGTACGAGCCCGCTGCCCTGGCGGGCACCGGACTGCGTCGTCACGAGCGCTGTCGCTACCATCGCGACGGCAGTCAGCGTCAGGAGAAAAACCGAGCGCTGGCGGGGAGAGCGTTGCGTCATTTTCCTGGTCCTTTCCTGGTGGTGTCCGGCGGTACGACGCGAATTGTCGCGAGTTTCACCGTATCGCTGGGAAGCAGGCGCTCTCCAGCGGGCATTGCATTCAACTGCAGAATGTACGCCGTCACGTTGGCGTAGTCATCGTCACTGAGGCTGGCCGGGTTGTCCTGCGGCATGCTGCTGCGCAGGTAGGCGAAGAAATCGGCCACGGTCTTGCCGACGAGCCCTGACCAAAATCTTTCGCCGGCCAGCTCGACCGGTTTGTGACACCCGACGCAACTGGCCATGTACGATTCGCGTCCCTTCGCGGCCTGCTCAGCCGTGTAGACCTTCGCGAGCGTGGTCAGCGACTCTGCCGTGGCGGCCTCGGTGGTCTGCGCCGATGCGCGTGCCGGTGATCCGGCGCATGCGGCGGCGGCGAGGACGATCGTCCAGGCGCCGTGCTTTGAAAGGAGGGAAGTCATAGCACAAAATGTACGAATCAGGGCGCTCCGGCGCTGCCAGGAGGACTCCCCATTGGGGTTTCGGCAGGCTTCAATAGGCGGGCGACGAGTGGCCGGCCAGCCCAGAGGACGGCGGCGGCGACCAGGGCGAGTGTGGCGAAGCGGAGCAAGCCGGCGCCGGTCGCGGCGTTCAGTTCCAACACTGCAAAGTTGTACTCGCGCAGCGCCGCACCTCGGTCCAACATCCAATGCCAGGCCGTATGCGTCACGAAGGCCGAGAGGATGATCGTGCCCATCCGTTCGGTTACCACCCTGGCGAAGAGCCAGTTGACCAACGGAACGCAGACCAGCAGGACGGCGATCTGGCCCAGTTCTACGCCGACGTTGAACGTGGCCAGCGACGTGGCGAGATGCCGGCCCGCGAACTGCAGCGACTCGCGGAGCGCGAACGAGAACCCGAATCCGTGGATCAGCCCGAAGCCGAACGCGATCATCCACCGCCGTTCCAGTTTGGCGCCAACAATGTTCTCGATCGCTGTGTACACGATCGAGAGCGCGATCAGTACCTCGACGAGCGGTGGAAACCAGAGCGCCGTGGGCGCAAAGCCGAGTCCCGACGCGACCATGGTGATCGAATGGGCCACAGTGAACGCCGTGACGACCACCAGCAGGGGGCGCAGTCGGCGGAACGGAATCACGAGGCAGATGATGAAGAGCAGGTGGTCGATGCCGTCCAGGATGTGTCGGAATCCTTGCGAGATGAACTGACGCGCGGCCTGAAAGACGTCGGGGTCGAGATGCACCAATCCCGGATCACCGAGGTAGGTGAAAGCGCGTTCGTCGCCGGTCGGCGGAATGAACCGCAACACGGTGGTGGTGCGCACGCCGAGGCGGGCGAGCGCGGGGTCGATCGAGAAGCGCGCTGATGGCGACCTGATCGGATATTCGAGTATGAGGTCGACCATTGCCTGCTGCCAGGCGAGGTCGGTCGAAGCGGGAATCGGCGCGTCAGCGAAGTGCTGCATGGCTCCTTGATAAGAAGCGAACGACCGGTCGCTTGGCAGTGAAACGCGCGCGCCCGTGATCGCCGGCGCGGCGAGTGGTGACCCGTCCTCGTACAGCCGGAGGTTGTCGGCCATCCAGATTTTCGTGCCGTCGTGGAGCAGGGAATCGAGCTGCGTCAGCTCGAGGTAGCCCGGGCCGCGCAGCGGCCATTGGATGTCGCGCATCGCCTCGAGCGGTACCCGCGCCACGATGCGCAGTACCCGGCCATCGGGCTTCAGGAACGCGAGAATCGTGACGCTTTTTGGGATCTCGTGCGCCACGCCCGCCACCGGCGACGCCAACAGCAGCAGCAGCGCGCCGAAAACGGTTAGCGCGACTGGACGCAGGCGCGTAACCAGCCGTAATATCAGGGGATTCAGTTGCCTTGTTGGCAGCAGAGCTTCTTGCATGGTCGCACGAACTTACACTCCCACGCCCTCCTTCACCTAATGAAGGGGGCCCCGTAACCGATCGAGCACGTTCCTGCACGCCCCACCAGGAGACAGGGAATGGAAGTGAGTGGAAAGACATTCTCACGCGCTGCAAAGCGCATTTGTGCGCTCTACGTCGCGGCCGCGCCCCTGGTGGCACAGTCCGGATCGAAGGCGCCAGCCGCAGCGAAGCCCGCTACAGCGGCGAAGCCCGCCGGTCCGCAGGCGCCAATCTTCACGGTCGACATGCTCTGGCCTAGGCCCCTGCCGGCACACAAGCTGCTTGGCTCAGTGGTCGGCGTCGCCGTCGACAAGGCCGACCACGTCTTCGTGGTGCACCGGAACGATTCGTTCACCGCGCGCACCGAGACCGGCGCCGATGCCACGCCGCCGATCGCTGAGTGCTGCTTCAGCGAACTGCCAGTCGTGGAGTTCGACGCGAATGGCAATCGGGTGAAGTCGTGGGGTGGTCCGGGACCGGGATACGACTGGCCGCAGATTCCGAGCGGGATCGCCGTCGATCCCAAGGGCAACGTCTGGATCGCCGGTAGCGGTGGCCTCGACGGCCAGGTGCTCGTCTTCTCGCACGATGGCGCGTTCATTCGGCAGATCGGCAAAGTGGGTTCGACGCCGGCAGCGGCTCCGGCCGCTGCGCCCGACACGGCGTACCAGGGTGTGTCGCCCGGTGGTCGTGGCGCCGTGGGTGGCGCGCCAGCAGGCCGCGGAGCCGCCGGTGCTCCGGCCGCGCCTGCCGCTGGTCGCGGCGGTCGTGGTGGTCGCGGTGCCGCGCCGGTGCTTCCTCCCAATAGTACGAACACCGACCTGTTCGGCGGTGCCACGCGTATCGCGTTCGATGCCACGGGTTCGACGGCGTTCATTGCCGATGGGCTGCGCAACCGGCGTGTCGTGGCGGTCGATGCCGCGACCGGCGCGGTGAAGATGTTTTTCGGCGCGTACGGAAAGACGCCGAGTGACGCGCCGACTCCGGCGTACTCGCCGAGCGCCGCCGCCTCTCAGAGCTTCTCTGCGGTGACCTGCGCCGAAGTGTCGAAGGACAACCTCGTCTATGTGTGCGACCGCAACAACGACCGCATTCAGGTCTTCAAGACCGATGGTTCGTTCGTGACCGAGGCCAAAGTCGCGCCGAACACGCTCGGTGAAGGCTCGGTGTGGGACATCGCCTTCTCGGCCGATGCGGGCCAACGTTTCCTGTACGTGGCAGACGGTGCCAGCCAGCGTGTTCGCGTACTGGACCGCGCGACGCTCACCGAACTCACCGCGTTCGGTGAGGGCGGCCGCGTGCCCGGTATGTTCTACGCGGTGCACAGCATCGCCACCGATTCGAAGGGCAATGTGTATACGGGCGAGACCTACGAGGGCAAGCGGGTCCAGAAGTTCAACTTCAAGGGAGTGGGACCAGTGACCAAGGCCAATCAGGGTGTCCTCTGGCCGGTAGTGGCCAAGTGATCGCCCGCAAGAACGTACTCATCGCGCTGGCCTTCACGGGCGGCATCACGGTCCTCGCCGCTGGCGAACGTGCGCTCGAAGCCACCGCGCGCGAAGAGATGGTGAGTGCGCCGCGGTTCGAAGTGGATCCGGTCTGGCCCAAGCCGCTGCCGAACAAGTGGGTGATGGGTAACGTGATCGGTGTCGGTGTCGATGCACGCGACCATGTGTTCATCGTGCACCGCAACGACACCTACGCCGCCACGGAGATCGGGGCGGCACAGAACCCACCGACGTCGGAATGCTGCGTTCCCGCGCCGCCGGTGATCGAGTTCGATCAGGCCGGCAATGTGGTTGCTGCATGGGGTGGCCCGCCCGCCAACAAGGAATACGTCTGGCCGACGTCGAACCATGGCATCGGCGTGGATGACAAGGGCAACCTCTGGATCGGCGGTAACGGCAACGGCAATCCGGCCATCGGCCAGGGACCGGACTCGCACATCCTGAACTTCACGCACGACGGCAAGTATCTGCGCACGATCGGCATCCCCGGTCAGCCGACGAATAGCACCACCAAGGATCACTTCGGTAAGGTCGCGAAGATCTCCTTCGATTTCAAAGCGCAGGAAGCCTACATCGCCGACGGGTACGGCAACCATCGCGTGGCCGTGGTCGACATGGCATCCGGCGCGATGAAGCGGTACTGGGGTGGCTACGGCAACGTGCCGAGCGACTCGAACTTCGGCCCGTACAACCCTGATGTGCCGCTCATCAAGCAGTTCCGCACGCCGGTGCACTGCGCCGAGCCGTCGGACGACGGGCTCGTGTACGTGTGCGACCGTCCGAACGACCGGATCCAGGTGTTCAGGAAGGATGGTTCGTTCGTAAAGGAGAAGCAGATTGCGCCACGTACGCTGGGCGACGGTTCCGTCTGGGACATCGCGTTCAGCAAGGATAAAGACCAGAAGTACATCTTCCTCGCCGATGGCAAGAACGAGCGCATCTATGTAATGGACCGCGCCTCACTTGAGATCCTCACGAGTTTCGGCGACGGCGGTCGCCAGCCGGGGATGTGGTTCGCGGTGCATTCGATCGCGACCGATTCCAAGGGCAACATCTACACCACCGAGACCTACGAAGGCAAGCGCGTACAGAAGTTCGCGTACAAGGGAATCGGGCAGGTGACGCGGGCGAATCAGGGCGTGCTGTGGCCGAAGAAATAGGTGACACCTGGCGGGTGTGAGACGTGGAGTTGGTTGCCCAGCTCGTGAACGAGTCGGTCAGCGCGCGGCGCAAGAAAGCGTGACGATTCGCGTCGTCGTCAACGACCGGATGCAGCGCGGCTACGCATACCTGCGCACGGAACCGGTTGGCCGGAACTTCGATCCTGAGTTCAAGCCACAGCTGACGCCGCGTGAAATGCTCGCGCTCGGCGTGTTCGGCGGCTGCTACATGACCGACTGCCGCAAAGAGTTCCCCGCGTCGTGGTTTGCGCGCGCGAAGCTCAGCCCCGGCGTGTACAACCCGAAGCTGAACTGCTTTGGAATCAACGCATCGCAGCCGCTCAAGGAATGGCGGCGCAAACGCTGGATCTGGCACGAGGATCCGCGCGGCTGGTTCCAGTGGTACTGCCGCTACTACATGGGCCGCCGTTGCTGGGACGACGAGCGGCAGATCAAGCGGTGGCGCGCCGTGTCTCGCCACATCGCGCAGCTATCCAAGAACTGCGTGCGCGGCGACCTCACCTGCCGGCCTCGTCAGCGACAGGCGATCCTGCACTGGGCGTACGACTCCCGGAAGATGTGAAGGCGTGTGGCTAGCCAGCGGAACTTCCAGGTCAGTCCCGGCCGACGAGGGACGCGCCCGTCTGGCCTACGCGAGCGTTCCAAGTTGGTCCAACAACGCGCCCGCCGACTGCATGCGCATCGACACATCTTTGGCAAGCAACTGCATGACCAATGCCGAGACCTGGCGAGGGATGTCTGGACGCAACTCGTGGGGTGGTGTAATCGTAGCGCTCAGAATTTTTGAAATAAGAGCAATCGGCGATTTCCCCTCGAACGGCGGTTGTCCAATGAGACATTCATAGAGCACAACCCCCGCCGAATACAGGTCACTGCGCGCATCAACGTTTTCGTCCAACAGCTGCTCGGGTGACATATAGGTTGGGGTACCCACCACCATACCGACCTGCGTCAGATTGTTGCTGGTGCGCTGGATGAGGCGCGCGACGCCAAAATCCATCACCTTGAGCGTGCCGGTTGCGTCGAGCAGCAAGTTCTGCGGTTTTATATCGCGATGAATAATACCTTCGTCGTGCGCACATTTTAGCGCCTCGGCGAGTTGCTTCGCGATCGCCAATGTTGCCGTCGCGCCTAACGTACCGCGGCGATCGATCACCGAGCGGAGTGTCGTGCCTTCCACGAACTCCATGGTGACGTAGTACATGTCCTCTGTTTTCCCAAAGTCGTGCGTCCGCACGATATTGCGATGGGCAATCCGGCGCGCGAGCCGGATTTCATTCCGGAAACGCTCCATCGCTGTTTCGTCCGCCGTGAGATGCTCTGGCAATAGCGTTTTAATGGCCACGCGCTCGCCGAGTTCCGTGTCGAGCGCGAGATACACCACGCCCATGCCTCCACGCCCAATGACACGCTCAATGGAAAAGCGGGAGGCAATGGTCGATCCCGGTTGCAGAAGCTCCGGCGAGGATTCGTCCGACGTGACTGGCTCGTCACTGACGCCGGCGATTTCTTCACGCAGCCTATCGATCTGTCCCCGCAGCCGCTCTTCGCGGTCGCGAATCCCCGCGACCATGCTATCGAACACGCGCGCGAGTGTCCCCAATTCGTCGGTGCGGAGAGAGATCTCGGCGAGTGAACCGGCGCTGTAGCTCCCTTTTTCCACGTCAACGGCGGCCGCGACCACGCGAAGGACGTCGTGCATGAATAACCGTTCACGGTCCCGCAACTCTCGCTTTTCAAGACACGCGCTGATGCGGGCTCTGAGGAGCACCGGGTCGAATGGCTTGGGCAGATAGTCTTCAGCGCCCCGTTCAATGCATTTGACGATCATCGCCAATTCGTCTAAGGCAGAAATCATGATCACGGGAATGTCGCGTGTCTGGTCCTTCGCCTTGAGCTGCTGCAGTGTCTCGTAGCCGTCCATGACGGGCATCATGACATCGAGCAATATCATGTCATAGCCGCCCTCCGAGGCCAGCGCGAGCGCCTGTGTGCCACTCTCCGCACACACCACCGTGTGGCCTTCACGTTGCAAGCGGCGCTGCAAGACACCGCGATTGTCTTCGATGTCGTCGACCACCAAGATCCGCGCCACACCGTGTGTGCGTGGGGAGGTCGGAATCTTATAGTCAGCGGTGAAGGCGGGCGTGGCGACTTCAAAGGTGCTCGTCGGCTCGGCGCGGCGTCGGTCAGTGGGAATCAGCCGTTCGGCCGCCTCGCGAATGCGACGCACATCGCCAATGTACTCCACGCTGTCGGCCGCCTTGCCATTCAGCAGCAGTGAGCCCATGGCAGCTAAGATTCGTGCTTGCGGATCCCGAATCGCCTCGTAGAGGCGGCGGACCGCTTCGGCGTTGAGTACCGTCACATCCGCGGGCAGGCCGGCGTCAATCAGCGACGTGACATTCCGCGATGCGTGGAGCGCATCGGTGCATGCTTGCTGGCGGTGCGCAAAATCAGGCTCCTGAGCATCCTCCAGCAGCATTTCACAGTAGCCGATAATCTGATTGACCGGGGTGCGAAGATCGTGCCGCAAACGCGCCACTTCGTTGATGGCCTGAAGCGAGACTCTGCTGTGCGTCATCCGCGCTACCGCGGACCAGTGAGCGCAGCAATTTTCCCGAGCAAGCTGTCAAGTTCGACCGGCTTCGTATCATAGTCATCGCAGCCTGCCTCGATCGCCTTCGCCCGATCGCCCGCCATTGCATGGGCGCTCAATCCGATGATGGGAATGTGTGCCGTTGCGGGATCGGCCTTCAGCTCGGCGGTCGCCTGCCACCCGTCTTTCCGCGGAAGGCTCATGTCCATGAGGATCAAATCAGGAAGCGAACTGTGCGCGATCTCCACGCCCTCGACTCCGTCCACGGCCACAGAGATTTCGAATCCGCGTTTCTGGAGCCGGCGACTGAGCATGTCGCGGTTGAGTTCGTTGTCCTCGACCAGCAGGATGCGTGTCATCTGTTAGACGATGTTATGTGGTGTGTGCGCCGTGTTAGCCCGCTCGAGTGCCTGCCAGACTTCTTTCACCACTTCGTTCGTGTGGCCACCCTTTTGCAGCACATTGTCGACGCTGCCGCGCAGACGCTGGCGGTCCTGATCCGTCAGGTCTTTTGCCGTGTGCACCACCACCGGAATGTCGCGTCCCGTTGAACGTTTGCGCAGTTGCTCAATAAACTCGAAGCCGTCCATCACAGGCATCATCAGGTCCAAGAGGACCAGGCTTGGCGGACTGCTCTCAATCGCCGCTAGCGCAACGCTTCCGTTCTCTGCCTCCGCAACGCTCCAGCCTTCCTTTTCGAACAGCCGGCGCATCAGCTTCCGCGCGTCGGCATCGTCTTCCACGATCAGCACATTCTTGAGCCCCGGCGTGGAGCGCACGCGGCGCACGACTTCGGACAGATGTTCGCGGTCGATGGGTTTGGTGATGTAGCCGGCCGCACCAAGCGACACACTCAAGTTTCGGTCGTCAATAATGGTGGCCACGACCACGGGGATCGCGGCGAGCACGGGATCTGCCTTCAGTTTCGAGAGCACCGCCCAGCCGTCCATTCCCGGCATCATGATGTCGAGCGTGATGACGTCAGGTGCGACTTCGGCGGCAATGCGCAAGCCCTCGGCTCCGTTCGCGGCGGTGACCACGCGATATCCGTCCTTGACGAGCATGCGGGTAATCACGTCGCGGGCCGATGGCTCATCGTCGATGACGAGCACCGTGGCCGCGTTCGCATCGGACGAGCCGCTCACGACACCAGTACTGTTAGGCGCGTCGTTGGACGACAGCGGGGAATTGGGCAAACGAACGGTGAAGGTGGTCCCACGTCCGAGTTCACTTGCGACCGTCACGCTCCCGCCCATCAGTTCGGCAAGGTGTTTCGTGATTGCTAGGCCAAGGCCCGTACCACCGAACCGTTTTGTCGTGGATGACTCGGCCTGCATAAACGGCTGGAAGAGCCGCGAAAGCTGTTCGGGTGACATCCCGATACCGGTATCCCGTACCCGGAACACAAAGACATCCTCACCATTAATCACGACTTCCCGATCCACCGACAAGGCCACGACACCTTCTTTGGTGAACTTACTGGCGTTTGAAAGAAGATTGAGCAGCATCTGTCGGACCTTCACCTGGTCCGCATGGATCACGCCCACGGTGGGCGGCACGTTCACGGTGAGGGAATTCGTGTTTTTATCCAAGAGCGGCTGTACGGTCTCGGCCACGTCTTGGATGAGATCAGTCACATTGAATGTTTCGAGAAACATTTCCATGCGGCCAGCTTCAATTTTGGTGAGGTCGAGAATGTCGTTGATCAGGCCAAGTAAGTGCTTGCCGGAACTGCGGATCTTGTTGAGGTCCGGCAGATATTCGGAATGGCCGGAATCCTTCGCATCTTCACTCAGGATTTCGCTATAGCCGATGATCGCATTGAGTGGCGTGCGGAGTTCATGGCTCATGTTCGCCAGGAACTCGCTCTTGGTTTGATTCGCGGCATCTGCCAGAATCTTGGCCTCTTCAAGTTCTGCCGTGCGCTGCTTCATCGCATCAAGCAGTGCGCTCAGGCGATGCCGCGTATTCGCAAAGGCCTGGGCCAGCACCTCGTATTCCGCCGCACCGCTGATTTCAGCGGTCAGGTTGCTGGGCCGCAAGTCGCCTTCGCCCAGCGCGACGAGATCACGAGTAAGCGCTGCGAGCGGTCGCGTCACCGCCTTGGCGGTGGTGACGCTGGAGAGGATGCCGACGGCGAGGGCGGCAATAATGACAAAGCCTAACATGCGCAGGTCGCCGGCGAGCTCGGCGGCAAGCAATGCCTCGCGGGTATCAAGCCGAATAGCGCCTTCTGCACGCAGCGCTTTCAGCGTGGCGTCCAAGTCGTCCAGCAACGCCGCATTCTTTGCCATCTCCGTGGCGGCAGCGTCCACTCGACCCAAGACCCGTTCCGCGTGCGCAACGGCCACGCCTATCTCGATGCGGCTTTGCACGAGTCCGAGTTCCTCCAGCCGCTGGCGCTCGACCGTTGAGAGTTGCGTCAGGCTTACCGCAATGCGACGCAGGCTGTCTGCCTGCTCTCCCAGCAGCCAGTATGTCGCTTCGTCGGTCGGGGTTCCGGTGGTGGCGTATGCAAACCCGGCAGCACTCTCGCGCAGCATATACAACGCCACTTGCTGGATGGCTTCCTGCTGGATGCGCAGCTCGATCACGAGGTCGCGGTTCTGTTTTCCGCGTTGCTGCATATTGGTGGCAGCAAAAAGTCCAGCCAGCAGCAGCAGCGCTAATGTCAGTCCAAAGCCAAGGCCCAGCCGGGCGCGAATCGTGGAAAGGCGCATCATTTGTCCACCCGCTTGATGAGCGCCGATTTTTGTACATCGTGCCGAGCATCGAAGGCTAGGGGACCACCAATGCCATCGTAGGCTGGAAGTTCCTTGCCCACGGACTCGATGTAATTGCGGATTTGTGTTCGATCAGGACCTACGGCTCTCACGGCGAGCCCAATAAGCATTGCCGCGTCAAACGCCATCGCGGCCCTTTGATCGGGCTGCATCTTAAACGCGGCGACGTAGGCTTTGACGAACTCGTTCCCCAGCGGCGATGCGACTTCACGTGAGTTGAAGTACGAAACGTACCACGCCGATGGGAACTCTGCCGCATGCTCTTCCATGCCCGCCAGATCGTCGCCTCCGACAATGGGGATTGTTACACCAAGGGTTTTGAGGGCTCGCAACAGCTCAACCGCCCACGGTGCGTCTCCCGGGAATACGATGACGTCCGGATTCAGCTTTTTAAGGTACGCGGCATACACGGCGAAGGTGAGCGAGTCACGTACGCTGAAAGGAAGGGGAGTGCGCGAGACGATCGTTCCATTGCCGGCCTGGAACGCTTCAATGAAAACTTTCGCGAAATCGCGACCGTACGAACTGCTCTTGTAGACAACGCTAGCGCGTTTCAGTCGGAGTGTGTCGAGAAGAAACCGAGCGACAGTCTTCGCATTTTGATTGTCGTTGGGGACGATACGGAACAGCCAGTGATTGAGGCCAGACAAGCCAGGGCTCGTTGCTGTCGGCGAGATTGCTACGACGGCGTTGCGGCCAGCATGTTCTTGGTCGGAGTACACGCCAGCCGCTGCGTATGCCTCACCGCTCGTGCGCGGACCGACCACGCCGATCACGTTCGGGTCATCACGCAAGTGATTCGCGACTGTAATGGGATCCTCAAGATCTGGCGGAGCCGTAATCACGCGAAAGGTTCTGCGCCCTCCCTGCTCGGCGTTCAAGAAGTTCACGGCGATCTGCGCACCGTACATCAGCGCGATACCCGCGTTGCCTTCCTCGCGCGGATTGTAGGCCGCACCAATCCCGAGCTCTTTTGTCACGCCCTTACTGTTCGAGCAGCCGCCAGCGAATACCGTCAGTCCAAGAAATGCAATGAATACGTTTCTATGCATAGGTGTGTTCGAAGACCTTGTAGGGGGCGTTGTCGGACGCAGGTGGCCACGCGTCGCGTATTCTATAAAAGTGTGTGGCGAAGTTGGAAGATGGCAAGTGGAGAATGCCACACCACCAGTGCATCGCAGAAGGGACCGCGAGAGAGCGGGTCCGGCGGCAGGTATCGTAGAGGGTGAGGTAGCCGCCCGATGCCCCCCCCCCCCCCTGCGGCGATATCGGGCGCGCTCAGCGCGCGACGGCGTACCCCACCGAGGAGGCCACGGCGGTCAGCGCGATGCCCCACGCCAAGTCTACGAGTACGATGATCAGCGGAAAGTCGCGGATCAGCGCGAGGCTGGTCAGGTCGTAGGTGGCGTACGCCGCCAGCCCGAAGAACGCACCGAGCGCAAGTGCACGCCCAAACGAACGCCGCTCAGCGGCAGGCATGACGACGAACACGACCACCGCAGTCACGTACAGGACGTAGAAGAGCAGTGCCGGCACCCACTTCACATCGGGGCGGAGCAGGGTGCCCATATGCTTTGCGTAGAAACCCTTGGCCACCACACCGAGCCAGACGAGGTCGAGCGCGAACATCGTCGCACCCGTCGCGGCGAACGCCTTGAGGAAAGTGATCGTGTTCATGCGGAACTCCTGGCGGAGCCGAACTGCTCCGCGATGATGGTGGTGCGATAGTCGAAGATCGCGCGCAGCTGGTGCCGCACGACGAGCCAGTGGATGAGCCTGCCGAGCGGTCCAAAGGGCAGCCGGTACTCCACGTCATCGGTCATCTCGACGCCGCCGTCCACGGAGCGAAAGAGATGGCGATGGTACCAGCGCGAATACGGCCCGGTGATCTGCTCGTCGGCAAAGTGCGAGCCGTCGGCATGCTCGGCGTATTCGGTGATCCGCGATTCCCAGGCCATCGGAATTCCATGGAGGCTCAGCCGATATCGAATCCGGGTGCCCTCGCGAACCGTCTCGTCGCTGGTGGACGTGATGCGAAATCCTAGCCACGGCGGCGTGATCGTCTCGAGGTTGCGCGGGTTCCTGAAGAACGCGAACACCTCCGGCAGCGTGCCCGGCAGGATGGTCGTGCGCGTGAGCCGGTGCGTCATGAGGCCTGCGCCGCGCGCGCGAGTACGCGACGCATGCCGGCGATGCTGTCGCACACGACGATGCCCGGCTGCTCCAGCGATTTCGTCATCTTGACCGCCAGTGCGCCCCCGGTGAGTACTGGGATCGTAGCCGGCATCGAGGCGCGCACTGCGTGCACTTCGCGAACCACCGCCGCCGGGTTAGAGCTATGCACGATGCTCAGCGCGACGGCGTCGGCGCGGCTCGTTGCCGCCCCCGCCACGATGTCGGCGGCGGGGACGTCCACGCCCAGATAGATGATCGTCCACCCGTCCAGGGCGGCCGCGGTCGCGGCCAGGGCGGCACCGACGGCATGGCGCTCCCCCGCCGGTGTCGCGACGAGCAAGCGCCGTGCGGCGGGCGTTTCCGGCATCGAACGCAGGGCTTCGAAGATGATGGCCAGGACGGCCGCCGTCGCTAAATGCTCGTGGGCAATCGTCAGCTGCCCGGACCGCCACTCGTCGCCGATCCGATGCATGAGGGTCGGGACGATCTCCCGAAGAAATGCGGGAATGCCGAACAAAGCGATCGTGCGCCGCAGTTCGCGATCGAGGCTTGAGCCGTCCAGCGCACGGGTGTGCGCGAGTGCCGCTTCGACGAACTCAGTATGTACGGCTTCATCGGCGTGTGCCGGCGGGGCGGGGCGGTGTGCCTCATCAGCCGCGACGAGCAGCTCGAGTTCGGCGGTCGGGAGGCTTGCGACCGTCTTGATGCCGCGCCCATGCTTCGTGGCCGCCGCGAGGAGGAGAAAGCGATCGACCTGGGCGTCAGAATAGAGGCGCTGGCCACCCGGCGTGCGTTCCGGCTCGACCGCCGCGTAGCGCCGCTCCCACGCCCGAAGAACGTCACGCGACAGTCCCGTACGCTCAGCGACCACCGCTATTGGGTGGCCGGGGCTTGCCTGGCGTGGTTTTTGTGGCTTGCTTAGCATCAACTAATAGTAGCAAACTGTCTAAGCTTTGTCAAGGTATAGACATAGACAAAGCCTTGACAATAGGCCGAAAATTGGTAAATATAAGGGTCCACAGTTCGACAGTTTCACGACACCCAACCCAAAGGTCACCCAACATGTTCAGCTCGAAGATGGTTGTTCTTTCTCTCGCAGGCCTGATGCTCTCGGCGACGTCTGCCAGCGCACAGGCGGCCGATCACAGCGCGATGAAGATGGACAAGACGATCGTGGACGTGGCCGTCGAGAACGGCTCGTTCAAAACGCTGGTGACGGCGCTCAAGGCCGCCGACCTGGTCGGAGCGCTTTCCGGAAAGGGGCCGTTCACGGTGTTCGCCCCGACGGACGCGGCATTCGCGAAGCTCCCGGCCGGCACGATCGACGCGCTCCTCAAGGACCCGAAGAAGCTGGCCTCGATCCTCACGTACCACGTCGTGTCGGGCAAGGTGATGGCTGCCGATGTGATCAAGGGCAACGGCGCGAAGCCGGCAACGCTGAACGGCGCCGCGCTCGACATCACGGTGAAGGGTGGCAAGGTGTACGTGAATGGCGCGCAGGTCACGATGGCTGACGTCGTCGGCTCGAACGGCGTCATCCACGTGATCGACGCAGTCGTCCTGCCGCCGGCCGCGAAGTAATGCTCATCGGTCTGCTGCTCGTGACGGCGCTCGCGAACGACGTACCCGCGGCTGCTCCGGCAGTTGCCTTTTTATCCGCTCCACGGGGGACGACCGGATCTGTGGGGGATTCCGTTCGCCAGTTTCCGCGTGTGGACGGCTCGAACCTCGAGGGGAAGCGTTTTGCGCTGCCCGGCGATTTCGAGGCGGAGTACAACGTTGTAGTCGTGGCGTTCCGTCGCGAGCAGCAGGCCGACGTCGACGCCTGGCTCCCCTTTCTGCGCGAGCAGAAACTGGCGGAGCGAGGCGTCCGGGTGTACGAACTGCCCACGCTCAACCGGTCGTATCGGATGATGCGGGGCTTCATTGATGGCGGCATGTCGCGTGGCATCCCGGAAAAGGCGACGCGTGAGGCGACCATTACGCTCTACATCGACAAGTCTCCATTCAAGAAGGCGCTGAAGATTGCATCCGAGGACCGCATCGTCGCGCTGATCGTGGCGCGTGACGGTCGCGTGCTCTGGCGTGAGGATGGTCGGTTCACGCCAGCCGCCGGCGCGGGGCTCGCGGCGGCGCTCGATTCACTCAAGGTCAGATCGGCGCCATGACCGGCGAACTGGGCGGCGTCTCAGGCCCGATTCGCCACGCCTTGGTGACCGTTCGGCAGTGGTTCGACTCGGACTATTTCCCCGAGGGCGCTCAGGCGGTGCGCGAGCGACCGGACCGGTTCGAGTTCCGGCGCTGCCTGCCGTTCCTGTTCATCCACCTGGGCTGCATCGGCCTGATCTGGGCCGGGTGGAGCTGGACCGCCGTCGCCGTGGCCGCTGCGCTCTACTGGGTGCGGATGTTCGCGATCACTGCGTTCTACCACCGCTACTTCTCGCACCGCACCTTCAGCACGTCGCGTTGGGGGCAGTTTGCGTTCGCGGCGTTGGGTAACACCGCCGTGCAGCGGGGTGCCCTTTGGTGGGCTGCCGTGCACCGCCACCACCACAAGCACGCCGACACGGAACACGATGTGCATTCGCCGGGCATGAAGGGTTTCGCCTGGGCGCACATCGGATGGATGACGAGCAGCCGGAACTTTCCCACTAACTACGACGTGATCCGTGACCTCGCAAAGTTTCCGGAGCTGGTCTTCCTCAATCGCTTCGACCTCGTCGTGCCGGCACTCTATGCCGCGGCCCTCTACGGTGTCGGCGAACTCCTGCGCGTCGCCGCTCCCGGCCTGGACACTTCGGGTGCGCAACTGGTGGTCTGGGGCTTCTTCGTCAGCACCGTCGTGCTCCTCCACGGCACGCTCTTCATTAACTCGATGGCGCATGTCTTCGGCGGACGCCGGTTTCACACCCGTGACGACAGTCGCAACAACTTCCTGCTCGCCGTCATCACCCTCGGCGAAGGCTGGCACAACAACCACCATCGGTTCATGGGCGCCGCTCGCCAGGGCTTCTATTGGTGGGAGTTCGATCCCACTTGGTATGCGCTCAAGGCGCTCTCCTGGACGGGGCTGATCTGGGACCTGAAGCCCGTGCCACAGAGTGTGTATGTGGACGCCGAATCGCAGCGTCGGCGCGCCCGCGCCGCCTGAACACAACGTGAACGCCGGGCAGGCCGTTTCATGAAGTCGCTCGCGATCATCGGCACGGGCATTGCCGGCCTCGGCGCCGCCCACTTCCTGCACGACCGGTTCGACCTCACGGTCTTCGAGCAGGGCGACTACGCCGGCGGGCACACGAACACGATCACGGTGGACGAGCAGGGACGACCGGTGCCGATCGACACGGGGTTCATGGTGTTTAACCATGTCACCTACCCAAATCTCACGCGGTTCTTCCGTGAACTGGACGTGGCGACGAAGCCCACCGAGATGTCGTTCAGCGTGCAGCACGCGCCGAGCGGGCTCGAGTACAACGGCAGCAGCCTGAGTCAGCTCTTCGGGCAGAGGCGCAACCTGCTGAGTCCGCGCCACTGGCGCATGCTGATGGCCATCAACCGGTTCAACGACGAGGCCGTGCCGGCGCTCGACGACCCGCGCTGGGCCGGCCATTCGCTCGGCGAGTATGTCGCCGAACGCGGCTACGGCGACGACATGCTGCTTCGCTACCTCGTGCCGATGAGCGGCTCGGTCTGGAGCGCGACGCCCGATAGGATGCTCGATTTTCCGGCGATGACGGTGCTCCGCTTCTGGCACAACCACGGCTTCCTCGGTATGCGGACGCAGCATCCGTGGTGGACGGTGGTGAACGGTGCCCAGTCGTACGTCACGAAGATGACCGCGCCATTTCGGGATCGCATCGAGCTGCGCAACCGCGCGGTACGGGTGGAGCGGCGTGGCGCGCGGGTGCTCGTTACCACCCATCAGGGCGCAATTCGCGGATTCGACAAGGTGATTCTCGCCTGTCATGCCGACGAGGCGCTCGCGCTGCTCGCCGATCCGACCGACACCGAGCGACGGCTGCTGGCGCCGTTCAAGTATCAGCCCAACACGGCGACGCTCCATACCGATCCGTCGTTCATGCCGCGCACGCGCCGCTGCTGGGCGAGCTGGAACTACCGGATCGACCAGTCGGCGGCCGGCAGCGAGAAGCCGACCATTCACTACTGGATGAACAGCCTGCAGGGCGTGTCTGAGCGCGAGCACTACTTCGTTTCGCTCAACTGCGATGATCGGATCGCTCCGGAGCGGGTGATCCGGCGGATCGAGTACGCGCATCCCCTGTTCGACCGTGCCGCCGTGGCCGCGCAGGCCGAACTGCCCGCGCTCAACGCCATCGGGCAGGACCAGACGACGTACTACGCCGGCGCCTGGTTCAAGTACGGATTCCACGAGGACGGATTCACGAGCGGGCTCGACTGCGCGCGCGCGGTCACCGGTGAGGCGATCTGGTCATGAACTCCGGCCTGTACGAATGCCGCGTGATGCATCACCGGCTGGCGCCGAAGGTGCACCACTTTCGCTACGGCATCTTCATGTTCGCGCTCGACCTCGATGAAATCGACGTGGTTGCCGCGCGCATCCCGTTCTTCAGCCGGAACGCCGCAAACGCCTACGCCTTTCGCGACCGCGACCATCTCACGTTGCCGGGCCTCGAGTCCGCAGGCATCAAGGCGAACGTTGTGGCCTGGCTCGCGCAGCAGGGCGTCGCCTTCCCGGCGAACGGTCGGATCATGCTCGTGACGCTGCCGCGCGTGTTCGGCTACGTATTCAACCCGGTGTCGTTCTACTACTGCTTCGACGCGACGGGCGAACCGCTCTGCGCGATCGCCGAGGTGGGGAACACCTTCGGCGAGATGAAGCCGTACCTCATCAACGCACGCGCGCCGGATGGCGTCTTTCGCCGCCTGACGCCGAAGCAGTTCTACGTGTCGCCGTTCTTCGCGCTGAATCTCACGTTCGACTTCAGGCTGCGCGTTCCGGATGAACGGCTCGACATCCACATTGATGATCACGACGGCGACGAACGGGTACTGCTCACGTCGCTCACCGGCCACCGCGCGCCGCTGACTGCCGCGCGCCTGGCCTGGTTCACTCTGAAGTACCCGATGGTCACGCTCAAGGTGATCAGCCTCATCCACGCGCACGCCGTGGCGCTCTGGTTCAAGCGTGTGCCGTGGCACCGCAAGTCAGACAACGTCGCCCATCAGCGCGGCGTCCTTAAACCCCACGCGTCGCTCGCAAGGAAAACGTCATGACCGACAGCACCGCACGATCCGGGATCAACGCCCACACCGGCGGCGCGGCCCACGGCCTCTACGAGCGACTGGTGGTCGCCGCGCTCGGCGAGATGACGGCCGGGTGCCTGTACCTCGACCTGCCGAACGGCGAAAGGAAAATCATCGGCACCCCGGGCGCCGAGGTCAGCGCGCTGATCCGCGTCCGCGACGCCGCGTTCTTTAGAAAGTGCGTTCTGTTCGGCGACGTCGGCTTCGGCGAGAGCTATGTTGACGGCGACTGGGACACGGACAGCATCGAACGCGTGATCGCGTGGGCCGTGCTGAATGTCGAGCACTCGCCGACGATGTCGGGGTCCAAGGCGAAGCACTTCGCTCTCAACCTGCTCAAATGGTACAACCGCGCTCTCCACCGGCTGCGCCCGAACAGCCTGGAGACGAGCCGGCGCAACATCGCGGAGCACTATGACCTCGGCAACGACTTCTATCGTCTCTGGCTCGACAACACGATGACCTACTCGAGCGCCTACTTCACCGAGCCGGGGCAGTCGCTCGAGTCGGCGCAGGTCGCCAAGTATGACGCGCTCTGCCGCAAGCTGCAGCTGCGGGCGGACGATCAGGTACTGGAGATCGGTAGCGGATGGGGCGGCTTCGCGTCGCACGCGGTGCGCACCTACGGCTGCCGTGTCACCGCCGTCACGATCTCCGAGGCGCAGTTGGCGTACGCGCGCGAGCGGTTCGCGCGCGAAGGGATCGCCGACCGTGCCGAAGTCCGGCTGGCCGATTACCGCACGCTCACCGGCTTGTATGACAAGATCGTGTCGATCGAGATGATGGAGGCGATCGGCGACCGGTACCTCGAAACCTACTTCGCCAAGATCCACGATCTACTCAAGCCCGGCGGCCTCGTGGCGGTGCAATACATCACGGTTCCCGACTCGCGCCACGCGGAGCTGAAGCGCGGTGTGGACTGGATCCAGAAGCACATCTTCCCCGGATCACTGCTCCTCAGCGTGGGGCGCGTGAACCAGGCCATCAATCGGACGGGCGACCTCTTCCTGCACGATCTCGAGGACCTTGGCGCCAGCTACGCGAGGACGCTGCACGCTTGGTGGGAGCGCTTCAATGGCCGCGTCGCCGACGTGCGCGCCCTCGGTTTTGATGCCAGATTCGTTCGCAAGTGGAACTACTACCTCCAGTACTGCGAAGCGGCGTTCGCCAGCCGGAACATCAGCGTCGTGCAGGCCGTGTACACGCGGCCGAACAACCGCGCGCTGCATCGTGCGTGAAGGAGCGGCGGTGAGCGTCCGCGACCCGGACCAACCCGCCCGGCCGGCCGGTTCATTCTGGTCGCGGCGCGTCGTCGCCCCCATCGTGCGGCAACTCAAGCAGGGCGTCACGCCGGAGATGGTCGCGCTCACGGTCGCGCTCGGACTGGTCATCGGCGTCTTTCCGATCCTCGGTTCGACGACATTGCTTTGCGGGATCGCCGCTGCCGCGCTCGGGCTCAACCAGCCGATCATTCAGCTCGTCAACTACTTCGCGTATCCGGCGCAGCTGCTCGCGCTCATCCCGTTCTACCGGGCGGGTGAATCGCTTTTCAACCGCCCACACCTGCCACTCTCGATGCCGATGCTCATCGAGCGGTTCCGGGCCGACGTGGGACAGTTCTTCTCCGACTTCGGGATGGTCGCCGTGCGGGGAATCGTGGTCTGGTGCCTGGTCGCGCCGTTCGTCGCAGCGGCCGTCTACTACCTGACGCGCTCGCCGCTGCGATTGCTCGCCAGCCGCGCGCGCGCGGGACGGACCGCATGACGACGCTGCTCGCCGCCGGGCTCGCCATCGCCGTCGCCTATTTCGCGATCGTCTGGGCAATTAGCGTGCGAATCCGGAACTACGGGCTGCTCGACGTCGCCTTCTCGTATGGCGTGGCGATCCTCGCCCCCATATACGCCTGGTTCGCGCCGGGCGACCCGGTCCGCAAATGGGCGATGACGGCGATCGGCTTGGCGTGGAGCCTGCGGCTCGGCACCTACATCCTCATCCGCGTGCTGCGGCACCATCCGGCCGAAGACGCGCGGTACCAGACGCTGCGCGCGCGCTGGCCCGGGCCGCTGCAGTTCCTGGGATTCTTCGAGCTTCAGGCCGTGCTGGTGGTGATCTTCTCGCTGCCATTCCTGCTCACGGCGTTCAATCCTGCGGCGGCGCTCGCTCCGATCGAACTCATCGGCATGGCAATCGCCTCAGTCGCAGTGCTTGGCGAGGCGATCGCCGACCTGCAAATGCAGGCCTTCAAGCGCCACCCGGCGAGCCGCGGCCGAGTCTGCGACGTTGGGTTGTGGCGATACTCCCGCCACCCGAACTACTTCTTCGAGTCCCTCGTCTGGGTGGGATTCTTCGTCGCCGCGCTGGGATCGCCGTGGGGCTGGATCACCGTCGCCTGCCCGGTGCTGATGCTCTACTTCCTCTTCAAGGTCACCGGGATTCCGCTCACCGAAGCATACGCCGTGAAGAGCAAGGGCGACGCGTACCGCGAGTATCAACGGACGACGAGCGCGTTCGTGCTCTGGTTCCGAAAGGCGTAGCCCGTCACTCGTCCGTTCCGGCCCAAGCAGTAACTCGCCGGTGAACGGGTGATGCGTGCGATGGTGCGCCGTGTCGCTAGCGAAACTTCCACGTGAGTCCGAGCCACGGTACGCCCGGCACGATGCCCTCCTCGCCGAGGATCGTCACGAATCCGACGTCCCACGCCGTCCGTTCGCCAACGGAGCGAATGCCGTAGGATACGAGTGGGCGATTCGTGTTGGGGAAGAGCCAGTTCTCGCTCACAAAGGACCATCCACGCGAGAGCCGCTTCGTGACGCCGAGCATCGCCATCGGTGAATCGGCCATCCGCCCGCCCGCGAAGCCATAGCCGCCGCCCAACGTCAGGCTCGCGTCGGGGGTTCCCCAAGTGGCCACGCCGTACGCGATGCCGAACGTATTGTTGCTTGCATTGTCGAAGAACGGCGCGACGCCAATAAAAGCGCCTGCCGCGATGTTGAGCCGTTCCGATTGCTCGATCGCGTACTTCGGCGAGATGAAATAGATGTTGTTCTTGATAAAGTCGCCGGACGGGATCATCGTCATCGCGCCACCGAGCGTGAACCGGTCGGTAATCCCCACATGGGCGTCGCTGAGGAAGATCCAGTGGTTTGAGTAGTAACCCTCCCCTTTGGCGAGCGTACGGCCTGTGGGGGCGAAGAAGAGCCGGGTCGCATTGGGATCGTCGGCCCAGTAGCGGCCGTTGCGAATGGAGCTACTAGGGACGGTGCGCACCGAGGTGACATCGGCGCGGCGCAACGTGATCCGCCCTGACAGCGACTCGAACCGCGCCGAGTCGCCCCACGACTCGGTGATCCGCCCCACCAGCGTGGACCCATCGCGCAGTTGCACGATCTGGCGCGTGTTGGAATCGCCCGGAGGGGGGAGCGCCGTGCGGAGCGGATCTTGTGCAGACGTCGTGCAGGGTGCGAGGCACGCAGCCAGCGCAATCAGAGTGGACAGCGTCCGATGGGTGAATCGCGCGTGTGACATCCCGGCTCCCGTCTGATGTGAATGGTTCTGATAAGGTCGCGTAGATCGCGATGATCATTGAGCGCGTTCGTGCTCTGGTTCTGAAATGCGTCGCTGGGAACACCGGACGCTCCGGTCGTGCCGCGGCGCACTCTCGTGCCCAACTCCTGCGCCAAACGTCGGCGTTACTGGACTCGCAGCTGGTAGCTGACCTTCACGAACAACCCGTCACTCGTCCGCTCCGGCCGCTCGGCAATGGAGAATGGGTCGGTCTGTTTGAGGCTCGCGCCGTAGCCGACGTAAATCACACGGCCGGGGCTCGGTAGGATTGCCAGTAGCCAGTCGGCGCGTACGCGGTTGGTTTCCGTGCGCTCGGAAAGGGTCCAAGTCCCGTTCGCGTTGCGGAGTACGATGCGTTGCTCGGTTGCCGGATCACGCAGCGCATCACGCAGGCGGTTCTCGTACTGGCCGACGAACCGGAAGAGAATGGCGCGCGTCAGCTGGTACTCGACGCGGATGCGCGGGATGTTCGTGATGGTCGTCGCGCGGCTGTCGCGCGCGCGCACGAACTCCTGGTGGAGCATCGTCGCGGTCATCCGAATCTGCGGCGTCGGTCGGAAGTCGAGGGTGGCGCTCACGTCGAGCCGCTGGGCCTGGGCGGCCTCGAGGTACTCGGCGTCGCTGCCGTACGTCGTGTGGATGTTCGCCGCCCATTTTTGGAACTGCGGCGTCTGGATCCGTGCCTGCCACTGCAGCGAGGTCACGCGGCCGCCGGGCGTGTATTTGACCGTGTCGCTGCGGAGGCCATTGGGCCGCAGGCGGTAATGGTTGAGGTAGGCGTCCGGGTCGAACTGGTCGGTCGTGAGCGCGGGCGTCACGCTCACGCTCCATCCGCCGCGCAGCGAAGCGGTCGTCGAGAGCGATATCCGTGCTTCTCGGGCCGAACTGCCATCGAAGAACCCGCCGTACGTCCAGAGGGACTGTCCGCTGAGGTACCACATCATCTGCTCGACCGCCGACCCGCTACCGCCGAACCAGCTGTACCGCTGGTTGAGGTTGGTCTCGACGATGTTGTTGCGGCTCACAAACCCAGCTTGCGATCCGAACTCTTCGGAGAGGGCGCGGATCGAGTTACGGAATCCATAGTTGCGTCCCGACCGGTCGAAACTCGACTCCCAGAGGCGGCCGACCCGCGAACCGTTGCCAGAGTCGGTCACACTGCCCCCGTACTGGAACGCGGTGTTGTACACGCGGCCGAACACGAACCGCCCGTCCAGCGCGGCAACGCGATTCGTACGGCGACCTTCTTCGCGGTCGGTCAGTACGAACCCCAGTGTGGACTGTGAGCCGAGATCGCGCCGAATGCGCACGATGTTGAACAGCGGGTTGTCGGTTCCCGTGATGCTGTATTCTTTGCCGTCCATCGCCGACAGCACGGCGACGTCGGTGGATCCGAACTTCCCGATCAGTTTTGCCGCCCCGACGGGACGCACGATGTTCCGCGTGTACACCAGCTGGCTCGGCGCGTCGAAATTCTCGCCGCCTTCGACGAAGAACGGTCGCAATTCGGGGAAGAAGAGGGCGAACCGGACGTCGCCGGGCAGCTGTCCGGCATCGGCTTCGACCTGCGAGAAGTCGGGCCGCATCGTCCCGTTGAGCGTCACGTTGGGACGCAGGCCCCATCGTATATCCCCGCCGAACTGCTGTGTCGTGGTGTAGCGGTAATCCGTGGTGTTCGCGATCGTCGTTGGCGCGCCGCCGGTGAGCGAAGTGGCTACCGGGGTGACGTCGAGCACGAGTCCGCGATCGAGATCATGAAGGGCAGTGAGCCGGCCGGACTGCAGGAGCATCGACGAGTTGCCCTTCCGCATCGGCGCCCAAGTATCCTGAAAGTTGTTGCGTTGTGTCGTGCGCGCGAGGTTGATGCCCCAGGTGTCGACGCCAGGGTCGAACCGCAGTGCCTTGAACGGGATTCTGACCTCGACGGTGTACCCGTCGTCGGCCATCACGCCCCTTGACTCCCAGATCATGTCCTGGCTGAGGTCCGCGTTGTTGAGGCCCATCCGCGAAAATCCGCCGCCCCCGCCTCCGCCGCCCCCTCCGCCGCCCCCACCGCCGCCGCCCATCATCATCATCATTCGGCCGCCGCCGCCCTCGCTGCGCACGCCATCGCTCTGGATGCCGAGCGGGTTCACGGCAAAGACGAAGGCGCGGCGATTGTCGTTGAAGGTGTCGAGGATGATCTGTACGTGATCGTCATTCGTGATTTTGTCGCGGTCGGCAAGCGAGCCGCGTACGGTGCCGGGCGGTGCCCAGGCGCGAATGCCAAAGTAGATGGCGTCGCTGCCGTACCAGACGAGCACGTTGGTGGAGTCCTGCGCCGGATGTCCGTCGAGGGGGTTGAACTGGGAGAAGCCGCGGAGCAGTGCGGCGCTCGCCCATTGGGGCTCGTCGAGCTTCCCGTCCACGACCGCTCGCCCTGCCAGCCGTGGTGTGGCGACGCGCGTCTCATTCGCGACGCCTGAATAGACGGCCTGCGCATCGACTCGCCCGCGCGGTGCATCCTGAGGCAGCAGCCCGGGCACATTGGCTTGGACCGCGAACAATAATGGAAGAAGCATCGGTGTTGGTTGGAGTACGAACTCTCAAACTGCACCGTAAACATACGCGCCGGCCACCTCAGGGGTTGACGGCGGACCGCCGCACCGGCAACCTGAATATCGGCTGGATGAACTGGTCAATTCGGAGGCGTGTATGTCACTCGATTCGCCCATTTCGCGTCGGCAGTTTGGACTGGTCGCCGCTGGCGCGGCGCTTGCCCCAACGCTGGCCCCAACGCTCGGCAACGGCGCGCAGCGCATCTCGGATGCGCCTGCCAGCATGCCGCTCGCCATCTGGCCAGGGTACGCCAGTGCGATGGTGCTCGACTTCCTCGCGAGCCCGGGGCCGTTCAACACGCCGGTGAAGTTTGACCAGCTCTCGGTGGAGCACCTCCGGAACGCCGCGGCGTCGGGCATCACCGCAGTCAATCTGACGGTCGGCGGCGCTGATCCCGACGCCGTATTCCGCGACATCGCCAAGTGGGAGCGCGACCTTCGGGCCCATCCTACTGTGCTGATGAGCGTGCGGAGTGTGGCGGACCTGCGTGCCACGAAGGCCGCGAAGAAGTTTGGACTCATCTACGGATTCCAGGACACGGTGTCGATCGGCGACGACCTGACGCGAGTCGCGCTCTATCATGCGTTCGGCGTGCGGATCATCCAGCTCACGTACAACGTGCGGAATCGCGTGGGCGACGGATGCCTGCAGCCGGAGAACGGCGGGCTCACGGCGTTCGGGCGTGAGCTGGTCGCCGAGCTGAACGCGAAACGGATCATCGTCGACACCGGGCACACCGGCATCCGGAGCACCAACGACGCGATCGAGGCGTCCAAGGTGCCAATCGCGATCAGCCACTCCGCCTGTCGCGCCATCGCGGATCGTCCGCGCAGCAAGCCCGATTCCACCCTCAAGAAGCTGGCCGACAAGGGCGGAGTGGTCGGCATCTACCTGATGCCGTTCCTCACCATGGGGGCCGCGCCGACCAGCGACGACCTGATCCGGCACATCGAGCATGCCGTGACGGTGTGCGGCGAGGATCACGTCGGAATCGGCAGTGATCTTTCCACCACACCGCACATCGTGAACGGAGAGTACATGAAGGTCCATCGCGAGTTCGTCGCCGGCCGGCTGGCCAAGGGCATCGC
Source organism: Gemmatimonadota bacterium (assembly GCA_014192065.1). Taxonomy (GTDB): domain Bacteria; phylum Gemmatimonadota; class Gemmatimonadetes; order Gemmatimonadales; family Gemmatimonadaceae; genus Fen-1231. The sequence continues at coordinate 521,090 of BJHH01000001.1, forward strand.
AGCGCCCGGCGAAGACCCCGAGGTGCCGATGTTCGTGACCGACCTCAACTCGCCGCGGCGGATGGAACTCATCGCCGACAAGCTGCTCGCCCGGAAGCACTCGAGCGCGCGGGTCGAGAAGATCATCGGTGGGAACTTCCTGCGACTGTGCAGCGAGGTGTGGGGCGGGTAGAGGCTACGGTTTGATCAGTCGATCGGCATCGAACAATTCCACGTCGTCCCTGTCATCGGCGGCGCCTGGCCTCCAACGCGCGGGGCTGTCGCTGCGTTGAGAGACGGACGTATTCTATAAAGAATCGTCTGCACCCCTCCCTGTGGAGCATTGCATGTTCGCACGTCCAATCCGCGCTGCCGCGCGGTACGCTGTCCTCATCATTGGTATTGCCGCGGTTTCCACGCTCGCCGCGCAGAGCAGCAGTGCCGGCTGGAACCCGCAAGAAATCCTGAAGGCTGAAGGCTTCGTCAAGCCGCCGGCGGATGTCGAAAAGTTGATTGTCACGCCGCGCACCGACATCTCGTTCACGTCGCCGAGCCCGGACCGCAGCTGGTTCCTGCGGGCGGCGGGCATGGACCGCGGCGACATCCTCGCCTACGGCAAGCCGCATATCTACCTCGGTGGAGTGCAGGTGGACACGGCGGCCAACCGAGCGCGGTCGGTGACGACGAGCACGAAGTCGGCGCTGACACTGATCAATCCGCTGACCGGTGCAACCAAACCGCTCGAGGTACCGAAGGGTGCCTCGGTGACCGGCCAGGCCTGGTCGCCGAACGGCACGCAGGTCGCCTACATCGCCAGTTTCGCTAACGCGTCGTACGCATATGTCGCGGACGTCGCGACAGGCAAGTCGGTACAGGTAAGCAAGTCGCCGCTCCTCGCGACACTCGTCACGAGCATCGAGTTTACTGCCGACGGCAAGAGCCTGATCGTGGTGCTCGTCCCTGAAGGTCGCGGCGCCCCGCCGACCCACGGCACGGGCGGCATTGAGGACGGCCCGACCGTGCGCCTCACCAACTCGCGCGCCGTTCCGCAGCCGGTGCACGCCAGCCTGCTGCTCGATCCGCACGAGAAGGCGCAGCTCAAGTACTACACCACGGGTCAGCTCGCCTTGCTCGACCTCAAGACCAAGCTCGTCAAGAAGATTGGTGAGCCGCGGATGATCCGTGCGGTGGATGCGTCGAGCGATGCAGCGTACTTCCGCGTGACGCAGATGACGGAACCGTTCTCATACTTGGTGCCGGCGTCGAGCTTCGGTTCGGTGCAGGAACTCTGGAATGCAAACGGAACGGTCATCACGAAGCTCGCGACGACGGCGCTGCGTGAGAGCGCGGTGGATGACGGCGACGCGCCAGCCGGATTCGGCCGCGGCGGGGCGCAGCCTGCCACCGATACCAGCAAACGCAATATCAACTGGAACCCCGTTGGTCCGGGGCTCGTGTACGTGCAGTCGGTCTTTGCCGGCAACGGCAGTGGTGCGGCGGCGGCTCCCGCTGGTCGTGGTGGACGCGGTGGAGCGGGCGGCCGCGCGGGCGCTGCACCTGCGCGTGCACAGGCCACGAGCGTGCGGTATCTGAGCTGGCTTCCGCCCTTCGGCGCAGCCGACACGCAGGTCATCTACGAAGGTGGCCCGGCGCTTGGGACAATTGCCTACAGCGCCGATGGCAAGACGATCTTCGTTGCCGATTCTGGCAGCGTGTTCGCGATTCGCACGGCTGAACCCACGAAGCGGTTCAACCTTGGACGCGGTGTGACGCTCGCGGCCGGCAGTGGTGGGGGCCGTGGCGGTGGTGGTAGCGGTGGTGGTGGCGGTGCGAGCGCAGGTGGTGCGGACACGTCGGTGGCTGGCGGTGCGCTGCAGACACGGCGCGGCGCCAACGGCCAGTCGTTCGTCGTTGTCGGTACCGACGGCAAGTCGGTCGCGCTCACCGGCACCCGTACACCGGGCGCCAACTGGAGCACGCAGGCGCCGCGCCCGTGGCTCGACAAGCTCGACTTCGAGAGCGGCCAGCGCACGCGCGTCTTCGACAGCCCGGCTGATGGGTACGACGAGTTCGTCACGCCACTCAACGACAACTACTCGCAGTTCCTCTATACGCACGAGTCGCCGACCACGATTCCCGACGTCTGGCTCAAGGATGTCACCGCGAACACGGCGAAGAAGATCACGGCGAACGTGGACGTCGGCCCTGAGCTCACCGGCGCCATCGTGAAACGGTTCCAGGTGTCGCGGCCGCGCGACGGCAACAAGATGTGGGTCGACGTAACGCTGCCGAAGGACTGGCGCCCGGGTACCAGGCTCCCAGGCATCATCTGGTTCTACCCGCGCGAGTACACGACGCAGGCCGAGTACGAGCGATCACGCTTCACCGTGAACATCAACAGGTTTCCCGAGGTGCCGTCGGCACGCCCGGCGTCGTCCACGAAAATCTGGGTGTCGCAGGGCTATGCGCTCATCGAGCCGGACATCCCGATCTGGGGTGACTCGGGCCGGATGAATGACAACTACACCCGCGACCTCCGGGAAAATCTTGACGCGGTGCTCGATGCCGTGGTCGAAGCGGGCTACGTGGACCGCGACCGTATGGGCATCGGTGGTCACAGCTACGGCGCGTTCGGTACGATGAACGCCATCTCGCTCGTGCCGTACTTCAAGGGTGCTATCGCCGGCGACGGCATGTACAACCGATCGCTCACGCCATTCGGATTTCAGGGCGAGCGCCGCAGCTTTTTCCAGGCGCAGGACACCTACCTCGACATGTCGCCCTTCTTCCGTGCCGACAAGATCGTCACGCCGATCCTGATGTACCACGCGTGGGAAGACCAGAATGCCGGTACGGCGCCGCTTTCCGCGACGCGAATGATGGCGGCGCTGCAGGGGCTCGGTAAGAACGCCGCCCTCTACATGTATCCGTATGAAGACCACAGTGTGGCGACCTACGCCAGCGACCTTGACCTGTGGGCACGTTGGTTCGCCTGGTTCGACCTGCACGTGAAGAACGCACCCGCAACGAAGAAGCCGATTCCGTGACCGCCACCGCGGAGATCCGCCGAGCACAGGGCGGAGATTCGCGGAGTCGACCACAGCCACTGCACTGAACCCCACAGGAGAATCTCACGATGCGTTTTCGTTCACTCGCAGTAATCGTTCTCGTCGCGGCGACGGCCGTGGATATGACAGCGCAGGGCGGTGCTGGCGGCCGCGCAGGCGGTGACAGTGCCGGTCGCGGTGGCCGTGGTCGCGGCGGCCCGCCGGTCCCAGCCACCGGCGAAGCCCTCGCGTCGACAAAGAACCTCGTCGAACTCGAGATGATGACCTGGCCAGAGGTGAAGCGCGCCATTCAGGAACTCGGCAAGACTACCGCGATCATCTACAACGGCGGCACCGAACATCGCGGTCCACAGAACGTCAATGGCGGGCACACGCTGATGGCGCGCGAAATGGCCAAGGCCATTGCCGAGAAGCTCGGTAACGCCATTGTCGCGCCGATCCTGGCCTACTCGCCGAACAACGCGAGCGCAGAGCTTCCCGGCACGATCGGGCTTTCGACCGCCGTCTACAAGCAGATGAACACGGAGATCGCCGAACAGCTCATCAAGCACGGCTTCAAGAACGTCGCGATCATGGGAGATCATGGCGGCGGCCAGGCGCAGCTTGGTGAGGTGGCCAAGGAGCTTGACGCGAAGTACGGGCCGCAGGGCATTCACGTGTATTACGTCAACGATGCCTACGCCACCGCGCAGGATGCGTTTGAGAAAGAACTGATCGCGAAAGGACTGCCCTGCAGCTCGCATGCTGGCATTTCGGACACCGCCGAGATGATGTACCTCGGGCTCGACAAGGGGTGGGTGCGCAAGGAACTGCTTGCGACCGCCCAAGGGAACTACGTCGCCTGCGAAGGCCAGCCACGCGACTCGGTGGCCGCGGCACGCCCGCGCGTGAACAATGGCATCAACGGCGATGCGCGAAAGGCCTCGATCGCCCTCGGCAAGCGCGCATTCGACATCAAAGTCGAATTCGCGGTGAAGCAGATTCAGGGATTCCTCGCCGCGGCCAAGTAGGCCGCCGATTCATCGAGGCACTCCAGTGCGTCGGACGACCGGTGCCCACGCCGCGGTGAGGTTGCTGACCGTGTGCGTGGGCGCGTTTGTTAGTGGGGTCGTCGTCACGGCGACGGCGTGCACGCCCGCCAACGTGATCGGCGGGAGTGTGACGGGATCGACCCGTGTCTCTCCGGGGGGCCTACCGATCTTCCGCGACCCAGCGAGTATGCGCTCGCCGGAACAGCAGCCAGAGTCGGTGCAGCAGCCCGTGCAGAAGCCGGCCGAGGTGCCGCGCGCGCTGCGCGTGGTGAAGCAGGCGCCGGTCGAACAGACGCAGGAAGGCCCGCGTCCGCCGCTGGAAGCGCACGCGTCGTTCGACGGGCTCGGTATCGGTTTCACGGGTGCACCATCGCCGCAGCCGCTTCGCAATCCGTCCGACAACGCGCTAGCCGTGGGGCCGCATCACGTCTTCCAAATCGTGAACTCGCGGTACGCAGTGTTCAGCAAGAAGGGCGCACGTTACGACACGACGGGCAGCGTCCTGCTCGGCTCAGCGGCCACCAACACCATCTTCCAGGGACTCGGCGGACAGTGTGAGGCGCGCAATAACGGCGACGCCGTCGTGAAGTATGACCAACTCGCCGATCGATGGCTCGTGGTAATGCCAATCTTCCGGCGACCAGCCAACGACTCGACCGGTCCGTTCTCGATCTGCTATGCCGTGAGCGTCGGCCCGGACCCGCTCGGGCCGTACTACAAGTACGAGTTCTTGCGGCCGCTCTTTCCTGACTATCCCCGGCTCGCGGTCTGGCCGGACGGTTACTACGTCGGCACGAGTACCGGTGACGACGTCATCGAGAAGCACGCGTGCGTGGTGGACCGTGCACGAATGCTTCGGGGTCTCAGTGCCACTGAGCAGTGCGTCATCGTGAAGGACGTGAACTTCCTCAATCCCGCGGACCTCGACGGATGGGGACTGCCGCCTGCAGGCGCGCCGAATCTGATTTTCGCCACCGGTGGCACGCAGCTGAAGAAAATCTTCAACGACGACGGTATCTACTACTGGTCGTTTCACGTGGACTGGGACGATCCGTCGAAGACGAAACTGACGGGCCCGACGAAGATTGCGGTCGCCCCATATCACTACCTCTGCGACGGCCAGCTTACGAGCTGCGTCTCGCAGCCGGACACGACCCGCAGTCTCGACGCACAGGGCGACAAACTCATGAACCGCGTCGTCTACCGGCGCATGGGTAATGTCGAGTCGATCGTTGCGCTGCATTCGGTGAACTCATCACGCCAGCGCGGTGGCGTGCGCTGGTATGAGTTCCGCCTCGATCGGGCGCGCAAGCCGCAACTCTATCAGCAGGGCACCTACGCGCCCGACGGGTTCTATCGGTGGATGGGCAGCATCGGCATCGATGCCGATGGCAACATTGCCATGGGCTACTCGTTTGGCGGCAATCCGAAATATCCTGGTCAGCGATTCGCCGCGCGGCTCGCGTCCGATCCGCCGGGCACGCTCGGCTATCGTGAATCGATACTTGCCGAAGGCGAGGCCACACAGCGCAACACGCTGCGATGGGAGGACTACACCGCGCTCGCAATGGACCCGAGTGATGACTGCACCTTCTGGTACGTGGGCGATTACATCAAGAAGGGTGCCGCGAGTTACTCGACGCGTATCGGCGCCTTCCGGGTGCCGACCTGCGTGGGCAAAGGTCAGCGGTAGTCAGTCGCGCGAACCCATGCGCCGCGGCCCCCGAGAGACCATCTTCCAATCATGAAACGTCGAACTTTCGTCAGGTCGGCGACTCTCGCCGCCGGCGGGGCAGTCGTTGCCGGCACCGCCGGCGACTTGGTCGCTACCACACGCGCTCAGGCACAGACTGGACTCCGCATCAATGGTGCGCGCATCAACGCGCACCTCGCTGAACTATCGAAGTTTGGGCGGAACCCTCAGGGTGGCGTGTCGCGCGTGGCGTATTCCGACGCCGACCGGGACGGCCGCGCGTACCTCATGCAGCTGATGCGGGACGCGACGCTCGCGGTCTCCGTGGACACCGCTGGCAATATCTGGGGCAAGCGTCCGGGATCGCAGGCTGGTCTCAAGCCGATCGTCTTCGGCTCGCACATCGATTCCGTGCCCGAAGGCGGGAACTACGACGGCGACGTCGGCACACTCGGCGCGGTCGAAGTGGCGCAGACACTCATCGAACAGGGCGTCACAACGCGGCACCCACTCGACATCGTCTGCTGGCAGAACGAAGAAGGCGGTCTCTACGGAAGTCATGCGGCGACCGATGCCGTCACTGCACAGGAACTCGCCGGCGTGAGCGTGAGCGGCAAGACGATTCGCGATGGCATCCGGTTTCTCGGCGGCGATCCGACGCGTCTCGAGGAATCCCGACGCCGAACGGGTGACGTGACCTGCTACTTCGAACTCCATATTGAGCAGGGCGGTATTCTCGACAAGGAGCATCTCGACATCGGGATCGTCGAGGGCATCGTCGCCATCACCCGATTTGACGTCACCGTTGCCGGATTGGCGAACCACGCCGGTACCACGGCAATGGGTGACCGGCACGACGCGCTGTTGTCGGCGTCGCGGTTCGTGGAGGCGGTGAACCGGATTGCCACCGCAACACCAGGACGCCAGGTGGCGACCGTCGGCCGCATCCAAGCCTTCCCAGGCGCCGTGAACGTGATCCCGGGCCGCGTCGAATGCACGCTGGAAATGCGCGACCTCGATGCTGAGAAGATCAAACGGCTCGGCGCCGAGATCCGCGCGGAAGCCGAGCGGATCGGCAAGCAGAATGGCACGACGTTCACTTTCCAGGGTAGCTCGACCGACCACGTGGCTTCGCTGAGCGATCCGGCGATGCGGGCGCATGTCGCGGCCGCGTCGAAGGCGCTTGGATTGAGCACCAAGCTGATGCCGAGCGGGGCGGGACACGATGCGCAGAACATGGCGCGTATTGGCCCGATGGGCATGATCTTCATCCCGAGTGTCGGCGGCATCAGCCATTCGCCCAAGGAATTTTCCACGCCAAAGGACATTGAGAACGGCGTCAACGTGCTGTTGCATTCGGTGCTCGCCGCCGACCGCGCATAGGAGGAGCGATGATGACGGACACGACGCGATGTCTCACGAGCTGGACGAGGTTGGCCATCGCGCTCATCGCCGTGGCCGGTGCAGGGTCTCCCGCGCAATCTCAGACCGACACAGCGCAGCGGCGCGACACCGCACAGAAACTGCCGACGACGACAATCAGGGAGGCCACGGACAATCTTCCGGAACCATTCCTCAGGCGGAGTCGCATCAAGGGCGCCGGGCGGTTTCTGGTCGCCAAGGATATCGAACGGCTGAACCCATCGCACACGCCGCAACTGCTCGCCCGGGTGAGCGGTGGCGACATTCGCGACATCGGCGGAGGCAACATCGCGATCGTCGGCAGCCGCGGCACGCGGCTGACCATGTCCGGCAGCGTGCCGAACCAGCTGTGCATCGTCGGCCTTGCGCTGAACGACATTCGCCTTCCCGATGGCTACGATCTCAAGGCGATCAAGCCCGAAGACATCGCCGGGCTCGAGTTTTACAACGGACCGTCGAGCATTCCGCCGGAACTTGGCGGCAACGTGCAGGGCGACGCGAATTGTGGGTTGTTCGTGATCTGGCTCAAAGACTTCCGGCGTCGGCCCAAGTAGCGCGAGCCGTAGGTGGTCCGCAGGGTTCGGCGCTGAGTTCAGCGTACAGCCTCGGCGGGACTTCACGCCTCCATCGCCTGCGTTCGTTCCCATCTCACGTCTCACGGCACTCGTCCAATGACCGATATCGTTCGCGCCGCCGTGATGACGGCACCCCACGCGCCTATCGAACTCCGCGAACTGCCCTGGCCAAAACTTGAGGCCGGCAGCGCGATGTTGCGCACGAAGTATTCCGAAGTGTGTGGCACCGACGTTCACCTGCATCACGGACGGTTGCGTGGCGTGCCGTATCCGATCATTCCGGGCCACGTGTCGGTCGGTGAGATCGCGGCAATCCGCGGCGAACTGCGCGATGTGCATGGCAAGCCGTTCAAGGAAGGCGACCTGGTCACCTTTCTGGACGTGCACGAGACCTGCGGCACGTGCTACGAATGTCTGGTCACGAAACAGACGACGCGGTGCCCGAAGCGAAAGGTCTACGGCATCAGTTACGGTGTGGCGGACGGTCCCTTGGGGGGCTGGGCCGACCATATCTGGATGAAGCCTGGCGTGAAGCTGCTTCGCTTTCCTGCGGGAGTTGATCCGGCGCTCTTCATTGCCGGTGGTTGCGGCCTTGTGACCAGCATCCACGCTATCGAACGCGGCGAGGTGCGACTCGGTCAGTCAGTGGCCGTGCTCGGCGCCGGTCCGGTCGGGATCGCCGCCGCCGCGCTGGCGCGACTCTCCGGTGCGCATCCCGTTGTTGTGATCGGCGATCCGCCGACGCGGCTCGACTTCGCACGCACCATGGGCGCGACGCACGGCATCGACCTCGCGGTGCCGCACGACGACCGTGTAGCGCAGGTGCGGGCGTTGACGAACGGGCGCGGCGTGGACGTCGTGATCGAGGCGGCGGGTGATCCACGTGCGCTCACGCAAGCGCTCGACCTCGTGCGTGACGGCGGGCGCGTGGTTATCGCGGGCCAGTACACCGACGGCGGCGATGTGCCCATCAATCCGCACGTTCAGGTGAATCGCAAACATGTGGAGATTCGCGGCTGCTGGGGCTGCGACTTCTCGCACTTCTATCGCGCCGTGGCCGTGCTCGCCGACCAAGGGAAGGCGCTGCCTTGGGCGGGTGCGGTGACGAGGCGGTACGGACTGGCCGAAGCAGGCGAAGCGCTGGCGGCGGTAGCGCGTCGGGACGTAATTAAGGCGGTCATCGAGCCGTAGTGCCCGATGCGTAACGCGCGACCTGATATCAACGAGAGTACGGTGACGCGAAGAACGGAGAACGCAACGGACACGACAATGGATCAGGCCATCAGGCGCGTGCTCTGCGTTGCGACGGTGGTGGCCTGGGCCACTTCGGCCGACGCGCAAGCCATTCGTGGCACGGTGCTCCAGGCGGACAGCAGCTCACGGGCGCCAGGTGTGATCGTGGTCGCGAGCGATGAGCGTGGTCAGGTCGTGGCGCGGACGCTCTCGACCGACGTTGGTGACTTCGACCTACAGTTGCCGGGCGCAGGGAAATACACCGTGCGCCTCCTGCGCGTTGGGTTTCGCCCCACGGCAGTTCCCGTGTTTGAGGTGCCCGCTTCGGGAACGCAGGGGCTGCGCCTCGTGCTCGGTACCGAAACCGTCGTGCTCTCGGCTGTGACTGTCCGGACTGAGAACGTGTGCGGCAGCACCGAGGACACCGGTCGCGTCCTCGCGCAGATCTGGGAGGAGGCGCGAAAGGCGCTGACGGCGACGGAACTGAGCGCCGGTTCTCGCGTGCTCGATGTCGAATGGCAGGCATTTCAGTTTCTGATGGATCGGGCGGGAAATCGGTCGCGCGACCAGTACGTGCTGCCCCATCGCGGCGCCACCGAACGGCCGTTCGTCAGCGTCAGCGCCGATTCGCTTCTGCGAGACGGCTATGTCGTGACGGATGGCAATGACCTGGTGTACCGTGCCCCCGACGCGGCCGCGCTCCTCTCCGACGAGTTCGCGGCGACCCACTGTTTTCGGGTCGAACCACCTGCTGGCGGACGTTCCCAATGGGTTGGTGTGGCGTTCCGGCCTACGCCGGCGCGTGACCGCATGCGAGAAATCATGGGAACGGTCTGGCTCGATCGCGCGACGGCCGAACTGCGCTTGCTCGAATTTGCCTACACCAACCTGCCGCCAGAAGCGGGTGACGCGGGCATTGGCGGCTATGTGGAGTATGTGCGGCTGGCGACTGGCCACTGGCTCGTGGCGCGCTGGGCGATCCGGACGCCGCACATGGTCGTGCGAACCGTCGGCGGTTCGGCCATCCCTGGCGGCGGCCGTGTGGATCGCGTCGCGCTCGCGGCGGTCGGCGTCACCGGAGGTGAGCTGCTGTCCGTGCGACGGGCGAGTGATTCGCTCTACCTAGCTGATGCATCACTCGTGGCTACCGAGGGTTCGGCGGTGGTGACACCAGCGCGGCCGTCGGCTTGCGGTGCGGCCTATCGTCCGGGCGCGACGGTGCGCGGCAAGGTCACGAACGCTTCCCTGCCAGCGGAAGGCGCGGTGGTGAGCGCGACATGGCGCGTTGTCGGTGCCTCGGCGGATGTCACGCTCAGTACGGTGACCGACCGGCGCGGCGAATTCACGATCCCGTGTGTTGCCCGCGGTGTGCCGTTGACGATCGCGGCATCGCTCGGCGATTTGCGCGGCGCACCGTCAGCCGTGGGACCGATTTCCGGTGGCGCACTCGCCGTCGACATCCAGCTTGGACCGGTGCCTCCGCGTTGACCATGACCTGGAGCACGTCCGCTACTTCGGTGCCCTGATCGAGACCTCGGCTACGGGATCTGCCCCTGCGTTCCCGAACACCGCCATCGACAGCAGCCCTGCGTGGTACGCCGCGAGTTCGGTGCCGACGAGGCGAAGCGTGCCGCTGGATGCGGTCATCTGTGGGCCAAGCATGCGGTTGATCACGCGCCGCTGAGCGACGCCTGAAGTGCTGACAGCCGCCTCATCCACGCGGCGCAGCACTACGGCCTGCACCACGGATTGTGTCGTCGCGCCCTGCGTTCCCGTCACGCGAACGGTGTAGCGCAGTTCGCTCGTGAGCGCATTGAACGTAAACTGGCTCGTCGCGCCGCCGGTCGCTGGCCCTGCGCGGACCATGAACGTCACCGGAGCAGGCGCTTTGCCGTTCACCAGCGGTGGAGTAGAGACGGGTGCGCGCCGTCGGCGTCCGTTCTGTTCATACGCAAAGGCGAACGACACGAGCCGCACATCGCTGAACGGGCGCCCCATCAGCTCGAGCGCAGTGGGAAGTCCATCCGACGTAAAACCGGCCGGCATCGAGATGGACGGAAGTCCCGATTGCGCTGATAACGCACAGTTCGACGCGGACTGCACCTGGCCCACGAGTACCGGCCGCTGCCCGATCGAGGGGTAGGCGATCGCGTCGAGTTTGGCGCTGTCCATGAACGCGATCATCCGGGCACGCAGGTTGGCCTGCCGTGCGACCACGCGTTTGTGTCCTTCAGAGTCGCGCGACTGTACCGTGTCGGCCGACTTGTGTCGCGCTTCCAGCTGCTTGTCGAAGAGGCCCTTGGCGATGATCTCGCTCAGCGACCTGACCGGTGCATCGTTCGTGCGCTTGAGATAGTCGATGAAGTCGAAGCGCATATCCATCGTGATCGCGCGCGTGTCGGCAATCAGGTCGTCGAAGTCGGTCATATTGACTTCGACGACTTCGGCGCCGAGCGCACGCATCGACTGCGCTGCGGCTCGTACGGTGTCGGCGATGTCGCCGTCGACGCCGCGAAAGTATGGCCGGAACAGCCCGATCCGTGCGCCGCGCAGCGCGCCCGTCCGCAGCGAGTCGCTGAACTTCGGAAGCGTCTTCCCCGACACCACCAGCGTTTGCGGATCATTTGGGTCCCCGCCGGCCGTCACGTCGAGCCCGATGGCCAGGTCGGTGACGGTGCGGGCGAGTGGGCCGGGTGTGTCCTGCGTGAATGAGAGCGGCACGATGCCGTCGCGGCTGTAGAGACCCTGCGTCGGGCGCAGCCCGAACAGCGATGCAAATGCCGCGGGAATGCGAATGGAGCCGCAGGTGTCGGTGCCCCAGCCAATCGGCGCAAAACTCGCCGCCACCGCCGCACCGGTGCCGCCGCTTGAACCGCCGGGGCAGCGCGTGATGTCGTACGGGTTCAACGTCTGACCGCCAATCGAACTGATACTTGTGATGCCTGACGCCAACTCATGGAGATTGGTCTTGCCGAGGATGATCGCGCCGGCCGCTCGAAGCTTGGCCACCACGAAGGCATCCGTCTTTGGCTGGTGCGATGCGAGGGCGAGCGACCCCGCCGTCGTGATCAGGTCCTTGGTGTCGTAGTTGTCCTTGAGCACGATCGGGATGCCGTGCATCGGTCCGCGCACCGTCCCGGCCTTGCGCTCCGCGTCGAGTGCGGCGGCTTCGGCCCGTGCGCGTGGGTTCGTGCGCAGCATCGCGTTGAGCGATGGCCCCGCCTGATCGTACGCCGCGATCCGCGCGAGATACGAGTTCACGAGTTGCACGGAGGTCACCCGCCCGGCCGTCAGGGCCTGCTGCAGATCCGTGACCGATGCTTCGGTCACTTCGTACGGCCGAGGGACTGGCGCGGCCCGCTTAATGGTGCCCGTTGCTGTCTGTGGAGTCTGGGCCGTCCCGACCGTGGCGAAGCAGATGGAAAGCAGGGTGGCGGTCGCGAGCGCGCGACGGCAGAACTGAGGCACGGATGGCGTGTTCGTCATGGCGGGCAACATACGCGGCTCCGGCCTCCGCCGCACTGGATCCGCGGCGATCTGCGCTGTTGACGCGCCCCGTGGCACCGCCGCACGTTTCTTGAATGCATCCACCCGTTCCTGACCGCCGGGCATTTATCGCGGCGACCGCCGCGTCGTTCCTCGCCGCCGCCGGCGCGCGCGGCGCGGTCGCTTGGACCGCCGCCCCGTGGGTGATCACCTCGCGCCGCGCCTACGATCTCGTGATTCGCGGCGGTACGCTATTCGACGGGTTGGGCGGCGGCGGAACGGAACTCGATCTCGCGATCACCGGCGGACGTATCGCGGCGAGTGGTCGGCGTCTGGCAGACCGTGGCACCGAAGAGATCGACGCGCGCGGCCTTATTGTCGCACCGGGTTTCATCGACGTCCATTCGCACGGCGATGGCAACATGGAGGAGGACCCACGGCAGGAGTCCGTCGTGCGTCAGGGCATCACGACGATCGTCGTAGGGCAAGACGGCAGTTCGCGCGGGCCGCGCGCGCGCGCGGCCGGTGGCGAACCAACTGACCCAAGGGCACAGTCGTTCAACGCGGCATTCGAGGCGATCGACCGTCTGCAGCCCAGTGTGAACGTGGCCTCAATGATCGGGCTCGGTAGTGTGCGTGCGGCGATCGTCGGCGAAGACGACCGCCCGGCCACCGCCGATGAACTGGCGCGCATGACCGCGATGGTCGAGGTGGCGCTCGCACAGGGTGCATGCGGCGCGTCGTCCGGGCTTGAGTACACGCCCGGCGCATTCGCACCGGTAGCGGAACTGATCGCGCTCTGTACACCGCTGTCGTCGCGCCGGCTGCCGTACGCCACGCACATGCGGAACGAAGACGACCAACTCCTCGAGTCCATCGACGAGTCCATCGCGGTGTCGCGCGGCGCCCGCTGTCCGCTACAGATCGCGCACCTCAAGACGCAGGGTCCGCGGAACTGGAACAAGCTCGACGCCGTGTTTGCCAGAGTGGCCGCCGCTCGCGCCGAAGGACTCGACGTGGCCTTCGACCGCTATCCCTGGATCGCGTACCAGACAGGACTCAGCAACCTCTTTCCGGTCTGGAGCAAAGATGGTGGCACGCCGGCCTTCCTCGCGCGCCTGGTCGCGCCGGGCACCGCCGCCCGCATACGCACCGAAGCGATCGGGAAAGTGGATCTTATCGGTGGATGGGACAACGTGCTCGTCGCCAGTGCACGTGCGGCCGAGGACAAGCCGGCCGAGGGCAAGCGGCTTGGTGCGTATGCGAAATCGATCGGCAGCGATCCGTACGAACTGTCGGTGGCGATGCTGCGCCGCAACAACGGCTCCGTCGGCATGGTCGGCTTCGCCATGAGCGAGGAGAACCTCGACCGGATTCTCGCGCATCCTTACGGGATGGTCTGCAGCGACGGCGGCGCCTTCGCGACTGACGGGCCCACTCGCCGCGGTAGCCCGCATCCGCGAGGTGCCGGTTCGTTCCCGCGGGTGATCGCCAAGTATGTGCGCGAGCGCAAGGCGCTCACGCTCGAGCAGGCGATCCACAAGATGACCGCGCTTCCGGCGTCGCGCGTTCGGCTTGCTGACCGTGGGATTCTGCGACCGGGGCTCGCCGCGGATGTTGTCGTCTTCGACGCCGACCGGATCGCCGATACGGCCACGTATGAGCAGCCGTTTGGATATCCGGTCGGTATCACTGCAGTGATCGTCAACGGACTCATCGCGGTGCGCGAAGGCCAGCGTGGCGCGCAGCGGGCAGGCAAGGCCCTGCGCCCTGCTCCTTAGTCCGATACGCAGAAACCATTCCAAGGTCGAGGAGGTGAAGGCAATGAATAGGCACCAGCTGCTCATCGTGATCACTCTCGCCTGTGCCGTCCCGGTCACGACACAGGCGCAGTCCGAACGCTGGTGGGGTGACATCAAGGCCCTCGCCGATGACTCGATGCGTGGGCGCAACACCGGCAGCGTCGAGCACAAGAAGGCGGCCGACTACATCGCCGCGTCGTTCAAGGCTTCCGGGCTGAAGCCGGCGGGTATCAACGGCTACATCCAGCCCGTGGCATTTGTCGTGCGCACGCTGGATGAATCGCGGTCGTCGCTCGCGCTTGTGCGCGCCGGCAAGGTGCAGCCGCTCACGCTCGGTGAGGATGCGACATTTACCACGCGTGCGCAGCTCGCGCCGAGCGTGGACGCCGCCATCGTATTTGCCGGCTACGGACTCGACCTGCCGCAATACGGACATGACGACCTGTCGACGCTCGATCTCCAGGGAAAGGTGGTGGCGTTCATCGCCGGCGCACCGAAGGGGATTCCGGGACCAGTGCTCTCCCACTCGCGCAATGCCGCCTGGAAGACCTTTCAGGCGCGGGGCGCGGTCGGCATGATCACTTTCTCATCGCCGGGCGCCGACAGCCTGTTCATCCGAACGGCGCGCAATCGCGGTGGCGCGCAGATGGCGCTTGCCGAATCTGCGCTCGATCCGCAGGGTGGCAACTCGCTGTCGGTGCAGGTGAACGGCGCGCGCGCGGACGCGCTCCTCTTTGCGGGGGCGCCGGTGGGTTTCGCCGAGCTGTCCGCGCGGGCAAGCACCGGCCAGCCGCTGCCCACCTTTAACCTGCCGATACGCGTCAGGTCCACGGCGAAACTCACCGACACGCGCATCATCTCGCAGAATGTCGCAGGACTCCTGCCTGGCACAGACCCGGCGCTCAAGGACCAATACGTGGTGCTCACCGCGCACCTCGATCATGTCGGGGTGGGCCGCGCAGAAAATGGTGACAGCATCTACAACGGCGCGATGGACAATGCGTCGGGCACAGCATTGCTGATGGACGTCGCCCGTCTTCTCCAGGCTGGCGGCGTGCGGCTCAAGCGGTCAGTGTTGTTCGTCGCCGTGACTGGCGAGGAGAAAGGGCTGCTTGGTTCGCGCTATTTCGCCGCCCACCCGACGGTGGCAGTGCGCGCCATCGTTGCCAACCTCAACACCGACATGTTCCTCCCGATTATTCCGTTCACCAAGCTGATGGTCAACGGCATAGAGGAATCCGACCTAGCCGACGACGTCCGACGCGCGGGCAAGGCGGTCGGTATCGAGGTGATCACCGATCCCGAGCCGGAGGAGAACCGGTTCGTGCGCAGCGACCAATACAGTTTCATCCTGCGCGGCATTCCCGCGATCTCGCTCAAGGTGGGTTTCGGCCGCGACACACCCGAACACAAAGCCGTGCTCGACTTCCGAACAAAACGCTATCATCACGCCAGCGACGACCTCTTGCAGTCAGTGAACATGGAGGCGGCAGCCGGATTCGAGCGCGCCTACCTTGCGTTGGTGCGCGAAGTCGCCAACCGGCCGACGCGGCCCGCCTACTTCACAGACTCCTATTTCAAGCGGTTTGAGCGCTAGACGATGCACCACCTTGAAGCCGGTATCTCGCAACGGAGCATCCCATGAACAAGCGTGAGTTCGTTCGTACGGTTAGCGGCGGCACCGCCGCGATGGTCTTCGGCCCGGATCTCAACGCGTTCTTCGCGCGCTACGCGCACGTTCCCGCGACCAAACTCGCCGAGGACGAGAAGTTCTGGGCGACGATCCGAAGCAAGTTCAAGCTGACGCCCGAGTACATCAACCTCGAAAACGGGTACTACTGCTTCCAGCCTGAGGAGGTACTGAACCAGTTCATCGGCCATGTGCGGTCGGTCAACCTCCAGGGCTCGCGCTACATGCGCACGGTCCGTGTGGCCGACAAGCTGCGTGTCCGCACGAAGCTTGCCGCGTTGGCTGGCTGCTCACCGGACGAGTTGGTTGTCACGCGCAATACGACCGAATCGCTCGACACAGTGATCGCGGGCTTCGACTGGAAGCCGGGCGACGAAGCGGTCATGGCCAATCATGACTACGGCGCCATGATCGACATGTTCAAGCTGCAGGCGCGTCGGTACGGGATGGTCAACAGGTTCATCGACATTCCGACCGACCCGAAATCGGACGCCGAAGTGGTGCAGGTGTACGCCAACGCGCTGACGCCGAAGACGCGTCTCCTGCTGATGCCGCACATGGTGAACATCACCGGGCAGATCCTCCCCGTGCGCGCCGTGTGCGACATGGCCCACGCGCGTGGTGTCCAGGTGATGGTCGACGGAGCGCACGCGTTTGCCCATATCGAGTACAAGCTCCCCGACCTCGGCTGCGACTACTACGGCACGTCGCTGCACAAATGGCTCTCGACGCCGCTCGGCGCGGGATTTCTTTTCGTGCGGAAAGACCGCATCGAAAGCCTCTGGCCCGTGTACGGCGACGAAGGCATCGCGGTCAACGACATCATGAAGCTGAACCACACCGGCACGCATCCCTGTCACACCGACCTCGGCATCGAGAACGCGATTGCGTTCCACGAGATGATGGGCAGTGCGCGCAAGGAAGCCCGGCTCCGGTTCGTCCAGCAGTACTGGACGAGCAAGGTGCGCGGCTACGGAAAAATCGTGCTCAATACGCCCACGGATCCCGCGCGGTCATGCGGCATCGCCAACGTGGGTGTGCAGGGGATGAAGCCAGCAGATCTCGCGAAGGTCCTGTTCGACACGCATAAGATCTTTACGGTCGCGATCGGGAATCCCGGCGCGCTCGGCGTGCGCGTGACGCCGCAGGTGTACACGTCGACGAAGGAGCTCGATGCGTTCGTGAAGGCGCTGAAGGAGATCGCGGCGTAGGGGCGGGCGCCCCTAGTACCGGAGGAGCCGGTTGATCTTGATGACGAACGCGCGGTTCTTGAGCCCGCGCACCGTGGTGGCCGTGGCGTACCGGTCGTCCGTGGTGTCGCGCTCGTCCGTGTAGACCAGGAAGAGTTCGCTGCCCGGCGCGTACTCCCACCGAAAGCGCAGGTTCGTGCTGAAGGCGCGGTCGATGGAGCTGTACTGCAGCAGCGCGCTCGCGAACATCAGTGGCGAGAATCCATAGTCCACACGCGCGCGCGCAATCCGCGTGGTGAACGAGGCGCCCGGCCGGTCGATGCTGGTGATCGTGAACGTCGGTTCCACGGCGAGTCGCTGCAGGATCGCGATGCGGGAAGGAGAGAAGGCGTTGCCCGATCCCAGTGACAGGCTCCGAATCGTGCCGTCGTAATACCGTCCGCCCTGCAGCCTGATCGCTCCGGACGCGCGCCGCTGCGCGCCAAAGGTGTACGACACGGCGACGTCAGAAAAGCTGTACCCACCTGGCGCGATGGCCGTGGGTGATCCCGACGGCGTGAACGGCTGGCGAAGGAATTCGTAATCGTGGGTGAGGTCGACGTTCAACTGGTCGCTGCTGGCGAACTCGGCGCCGAATCGGCTCTCGAGTACACGCGCGTCGACTGAGCCAGCCCCGTTTGCTACGTACTCGCCGGAACCCGTCCACGTGAACTTCCGCACGTTCGGCATGTGGGCCGGACGTGGACTGAATCGCAGTTCCGCGTATGACCGGTTGAAGTCTGAGCGTCGCCGAAAACCGATTTGCGGATCGAAGTTCTTGCCTACCGACAAGAACTCGGCCTTTGCGCCGTATCGGTCTACACTGTAGTCCACGCGTCCCTGGTAACTCTGGTTGTCACCGCGCACGCCCGTGGTGCTTGTCTGTGCCCAGTAGGTGCCGACAGTCAGTGCCTGCGATAGCAGGAACGCGCCATCGACGCCGTACGCGGAGTTCGATCCGATGCCAGCCGTCGCGACCGACCGGTTCGTGGCCATCATGCCGATGGAACTGCGTTGCAGAACGTCGCGCTTGAGGCGTACGACGCTGAAGTTCGTGGCCTTCGTGGCCGACGTCGGATCGTTCGCGGTCTGGATGTTCATTATGCCAATGGCCCACGGTCCGAGCTTACCGGTGAGCCGGCCGCCTTCGTTGATCGGGATGACGGCGCCGCTGTTGAGCCCGATGCGCCGCGAATAAAAGAGGCTGGGCGTGTCCGACCCGCCACCACCACCACCACCACCACCGAAGGCGCCGCTGCCACCGCGGCCGAAGTCAAAGATGCCGCGTCCCTCAAGGAAGAAGTCGCGCTTTTCCGGGAGGAAGAGGCTAAACCGTGTCAGGTTGACCTGCTGTTCATCGATCTCGACCTGGGCGAAGTCGGTGTTGAGGGTGAGGTCCGCCGTGAGGTTCGGCGTGACCGCGTACTTGATGTCGCCGCCGATCTCGTTGGTGAACGCGTCGTTCACCGGCGGCTTGCGCAGCTTGTCCGTCGTGCTGCGCGCGACCGCGTAGGGCTTGAGTTCGATATTCTTGCCCGCCGCGGGGAGGTCAAGGCCAACCAGCGTGCCGGCGGATGAGACGCGATTCAACGCCTGAGGGCCGGCCTGAATGCGCGGCACCGGCGTGAGGTAGTCCCATTCGTTTTTGTGCCGGATGGACCGGCGCATCTGAAGGCCCCAGACCTGATTCGGGCCGGCGATGTAGCGGAGCGACTTGAACGGGATGGCCATCTCGACCGTCCACCCGCCATCGAAGCGTCCGGTCTTCGAAGTCCACACCGGATTCCAGTCGGTGTTCGACCCGCCTTCGTCCACCACGGAATAGTCTGCGCGCGCGCCGAGCGGGTTCGTGTAGAAAGCAAATCCGCTGCGGCGATCGTAGAACGTGTCGAAGAGCACGCCAAAGTGCTCGTTGTTGCGGAGGCCGCCGGTGTCGCGACGCAATTCGTTGACGATCCACTGGTCCGGCGGTGCTTTGTCATGACAGCGACAGGTGACATAGATGTTTTGTTCGTCGTACGTCACCCAGATGTCGCTGCGCTCGGTTGCGGGCTGCCCGAAGTCGGGCGCAACCTGAATCAGGCCGTCGAACGGCTTCTCGCGCGCGTACACCTCTTCGTCGAGCACACCGTCGAGCTTGAGCGGCGCCGTAAGCTTGATCGCACGGATCGTCGCTTGGCCGGTGGTGCTGCGACTGATGACGGCCGGCGCGATCGGCGCCGGCGGCCCGTCGAGGACGACCGGATTCTGCGCGCCACCGCTGGCGGACAGCGCCGTACAGAGTACGGCGACTGCGTATCGGGACTTCATTGACCACTGAGTGGCGTGCATTGTGCGGTGGCGGCTGGAGTGGGGGCGACGGAATATGCCATGCCGCGCAACCGAAATCAGCCGCTGGGGCGTCCCACCTTACTCCGTTCGACGCGGCGCCCGAATCGCGCGTCCAGTCCGTGCGGCGGTGAGCTTCCCGCCGTCCACCACCAGTTGGCCGCCAACGATCACGTACGGAACTCCCGCCGATGGAATCGTCGCGTCCTCATAGGTCGAGTGGTCGATCACCGTCGCGGGGTCGAAGAGGGTGAGGTCGGCGTCAGCACCGGCACGCACACGCCCCTTCTGCGCCATCGCCGGAACACGCGCCTCGAGCCGCTGCGCGGGCATCAACGTCATCTTGCGGAGCGCGTCCATGAGCGGGAGCGCCTTCTCTTCGCGCACGTACTTGCCGAGCACCTTCGCGTAACTGCCGGACGTGCGCGGATGGCCACGTCCGTTCTCGATGTAGCCGTCGCTCGCGATCATGGTGAGCGGGCTCAGGATCGCCATCCGCGTCTGGTCTTCGCTGCGCCCGTGGATAATCACCGTTCCGCCCTTCGCGCGCGCCTCGCCAAACGTCTTCCGCGTGAGCCGCGCCCCCGTGGACACCAGTTGGTGCAACGGGAAACGCGCGTCGGGCCAGGTGCGCCAATCGTCGAACAGCGCCGATGTGATCTCCGTCATCCCGGCGCCATACGGGTACGCCTCGGTCGTCACGTCCCCCCCAGCGTCGCGCGCTGCCTTGATCTGCTCGAGAAACGCCGGCAGCAGCGTGTCGGCGCTTGAGTTGATGTGCACGAAGTGCAGCGTCGCACCAGCGGCTTTTGCCGCCGCGATCGTCGAATCGAGCCCTGCGATGCCGCCGCGCATATGGATGTGCACGGACGCGCCGCCGGCCGCCGCCACTCGAAACATGCGTTCGATCTCGGCCATGTTCGCGCCCGGCGTGTACGCACTGCCGAACCCGACCGCCACGGCCCCCTCGGCGAGCCCGCGGCGAAGGATCGCTTCCATTTCGGCCTGCTGCGCGTTCATCGCGATGCCGCTCCCGCCCACACCGGCCGGGAGAAGACCGGTGCCCGGGTCGTGCAGCACCTGCATCCGTGCCTTGATGTGTCCTATGCTTGCGCCATAGTTGACGATCTGCCCCTTCTCGCGTTCGGCGTACCACTTGGCGATGTCGCCGGTACCGACTTCGATCTCGAGCGCGGACGTCACGCCGTCACGCACCATCAGCCCGTACGACTCCTCGTTCTGCCCATGTTCGTGCAGGTCGATGAACCCCGGTGCAACAACCAGTCCCGCCGCGTCGACGACGCGCGTCCCCTTGAGCGTGCCCTCGGAGATCACCGCGATCTTCCCGCCAGTGATGCCAACGTGGCGCACGCCATCGAGGCCGGACTCCGGGTCCATCACCCGGCCATTGGCGATGACCAGGTCATAGGTCGGGGAAGAGCAGGCGGCAGCAAGGACTACTGCGGCAATGATGGCCGATGGAGCGAGGCGGATGGGTGTGCGTGTGGGTGTCATGGTGCTGGGAAACTCGGCGGTCTTGCCCCAGCGCGCAATCGGCGCGAAGCTAGTCGTTGGTCATTGCCCTCGATTTCGGAGCTACTCCATGCCGATCTTCCATCGTTTCCGCTGCGGGTGCAGCGCGTCGCGCATTCGCGTCGTCATCCTCACCGCTGTCGTCGCAACCGCGTGGTCGGCTCTTGCCGCGCAAGCGCAGGCGCCCGCGCCCGCGACTACAACCGTCGCTGCCAACCCTGACGTCCTCGGCGCCGAGCGTCTCTTTTCGGCGTGGATGGAAGGGCAACTCGCCTATCGTGGCCTCCCCGGCGTTGTTGTCGGCGTGGTGAGCGACCAGCAACTCGTCTGGGCCAAGGGATTCGGTTTCGCCGACGTCAAGGCGAAGATCCCGATGTCGCCCGAAACGAAGTTCCGTATGGCATCACACAGCAAGCTCTTCACGGCAATCGCCATCATGCAGTTGCGCGAAGAGGGGAAGCTGCACCTCGATGATCCCGTCGAGAAATACCTCCCCTGGTTCAAGGCTGCGCCGGCGGGCGATGACGACGGGCAGATCACGATCGAGCAACTGTTGTCCCACAGTTCGGGACTCCAGCGTGAAGCGGGTGACCACTGGGTGTCATTCGAGTTCCCGACGGAGGAGCAACTCAAGCGCCTCTACGCCGACCGCAAGGCCGCGTTCGCGCCGTCGGTGCGCTGGAAGTACTCCAACCTCGCCTACTCCGTGGCCGGCATGGTGATCGAGCAGGTGAGCGGGCAGAAGTGGGCCGCCTACGTGGACCGCAACATCTTCCAGCCACTGGCGATGACGTCGTCAAGCGTGGACAAGAATGTGACTGGCCTCACCGTGCCCTATGGGCGGCGGATGCCCGACGGTACGCGCGAGACGCTGCCATTCGTGGACGCGCGCGGCATGGCGGCCGCCACCGGCGTCACGTCTACTCTGGCCGACATGGCCAGATTTGTCTCCGCCAACTTCCGGCGCGGACCGCGTGGCGGCGCACAGGTGGTGAGCAGCGGATCGTGGCGTGAGATGCACCGCGTGCGATCGGTGGAGGAGAACTGGACCTCCGGCTCAGGCCTGGGCTACGACATCAGTCGGATCAACAATCGGACGTGGACGGGCCACGGCGGCGGTTATCCGGGGAACACGACGCAGACGCTCATCCAGCTCGACGACAAGGTCGGCATCATCGTCCTGACGAACACCAACGATTCCAATCCCGGCGACATCGCGCGGCAGCTGATCGCGACGGTTGGCGTCGCGGTCGCGAAGGTGACGGCGCAGAAGCCGGCGGCGGTCGCGTGGGACGATTCGTGGGCACGGTTCGCGGGCCTTTATCGCGGACGCGGCGGCGATTCACATGTCGTGCTGCTCAACCAGAAGCTCGTGATCATCACGCCCAACGGCACGAACGTGGACAATCCGGTCGAACTTGTTCCCCTTGGTGGCGGTCGGTTCCGCTTCAGCGCGTTGACTGGCGGTGGTTCGGTGGGCGAGGTCGTGCGATTCGTTGAGGAGTCCGGGCGCCCGATGCGGATGTACACGGGCGACGGCTGGATTGACCGGATCGCCACGCCTTAGCTTCAAGCCCATGTCCATGCATCCGAAGCGCACATCAATCGTTGGGCTCGGGCTGACTGTAGCGTTCGCGGCCCTGGTTCCACACGCGCTCAGCGCGCAGTCCACCGATCCTCGCGCCGCGGTGATCGCCGTTGCCGACTCGGCGCTCGCCGCCATCACCCGAGGTGATGCGATCGCGCTCACCGACCTGATGGTACCGGAGGCCGTGATGTTCCCGACGTCCACCAAAGACGGCGTCAGCACTTACCGAGTGCGCACGCGCGAAGCGCAACGCACCGCGTCGCTCAACGGCGTCGTCGAGCGCGGGTTCAAGCCAGTGG
Source organism: Gemmatimonadota bacterium (assembly GCA_014192065.1). Lineage (GTDB taxonomy): Bacteria > Gemmatimonadota > Gemmatimonadetes > Gemmatimonadales > Gemmatimonadaceae > Fen-1231. The sequence continues at coordinate 544,046 of BJHH01000001.1, forward strand.
CGATGGTGAACGGCGCAGTGGGTATGGTCTGGATGCCATATGATCTCTACGTCAATGGCGCCTGGTCACATTGCGGCGCGGACCTGTTCACGCTCGTCAAGGCCGAAGGCAAGTGGAAGATCGCGTCGCTGGCCTGGAGTGCTGAGCAAACGCCGGTCTGCGAGAAGCATCCGTCGGGACCACCACCAAAACCGTGACCGAAGTCGCCGCCACCAGGAGACGCACCATGTCCAAGTACACCCGCAAGGACTTCCTTGGACTCGGCGCCCTCGTCGCCGGATCGCTTGGCGCGAAGAAGTTGTCTGCGCTCGAGGCGCCGATGGGCAGTGCGTCGTCGAACCCGGCACGCGGCGCGCCACTCCCTCCCATGCGCCAGCGCGGCGGCGGTGTCGTCGCCGACACGATCGTGGTCAACGCTCGCGTGCTCACGCAGAATCCGGCACAGCCGAGCGCCGAGGCCTTCGCGATCCGGGAAGGCCGGTTTCTTGCGTTCGGAACAAACGCCGACATCCGCAATCTTGCCAACGCGAGTACGAAGGTGATTGACGCAGCGCGGATGGCCGTGGTGCCAGGTTTTATCGACACACACAACCACGCGCGCGGGACCGTGCTCCTCTACGAGGTGCTCGTCGGCAATCCATTCGAAGTCGAGTTCGTCTCGATCCAGAGCATCATCGACAAACTCAAGGCCAAGGCGCGCACGCTACCGCCGGACAGCTGGGTCGAGGGCCAGTTCCACGACGATACGAAACTCAAAGACAAGCGCCCGCTGAACGTGAAGGACCTTGACCAGGTGTCCACCGAACACCCGGTTGTCGTGCGCCATCGCGGCGGTCACACCTCGTTCTACAACAGTAGGGCGCTGGCACTGGCGAACGTCACGAAAGACACGCCGAACCCACCGGGCGGCACATTTGACAGGGACGCCAACGGCGAACTCAACGGCCGGGTGACCGATCGCGCGACGGCCGTGTTCGGACGCGTGGGGCTTCGGCCGAGGCTGTCGCCGGCGGAACAAGAGAAACGTGAGCGTGACGGCATCGCCCACATCTCGAAGGAATTCGCGCGCTACGGCCTCACCAGTGTGCACCACGAGGGAGGCGACCTCGCCGCGATTCAGGACGTGCGGGCCCGCGGTGACCTCTTGCACCGCGTGAGCTACGAGGCGCAGGGCGGCATGGTCGACACCATGATCGCCAACGGCATCAAGACCGGCTTCGGCGACGAATGGATCAAGTTCGGCGCCACATCGGAGCATACCGTGGACGGCTCGTTCTCCGAACGCACGATGGCGTTGAGTACGCCCTACCCGGGGCAGAACGGCTACAAGGGGAATGTGACCGAGACGCAGGACGTGCTCGATGCGTGGGTGGAGAAGGTGCACCGCGCCGGGATTCAGCTCAACATCCACGCCAACGGCGACGTGGCTATCGACAGTTACCTCACCGCCGTCGAGCGGGCGCAGAAGGTCTATCCCGTCCCCAATGCGCGACCCAAGATCACCCACTGCACGCTCATCAACGACGACCTGATCCGTCGGATCAAGGCGCTCGATGCGATCCCGTCGTGCTTCACGACGTACGCTTACTACAATACCGACAAGTTCCCGTTCTATGGCGAGGACCTGATGAAGCGGAGCATGGCGTTCCGCTCAATGCTCGACGCCGGCATTCACGCCGCCGCGGGGTCGGACTTCAGCCCGGGGCCGTTCGCGCCGCTGATGGGCATCCAGGGCATGGTCACACGCAAAGGCTGGGACGGCACCACGTGGGGCCTCAACCAGCGCGTCAGCGTGGACGAAGCGATTCGGATCAACACCCTGAATGGCGCCTACGCGTCGTTCGAAGAGAAGATCAAGGGGTCGATCACCGCCGGGAAGCTCGCCGACTTCGTGATCCTCGAAAAAGATCCGCACGAGGTCGATCCAGACACGATCAAGGACATCAAGGTGGTGCGCACGGTAGCGGGCGGGCGGACGACGTATCCACGAGAGGGGTAGCCATGCGGTTCCCGCTCGCCAAGCTCGCCAAGCTCGCCCAACTCACCAAACGCATCACCACGAGAAACAAATGAAGAACCGGTTGTCGTGCACCCGTTCCGTCACTGTCATGCGCAGGTCGATCTGCTCGCTGTCGTCTTTGATGGCGTACGCTCTGTCTGCGTGGTCGGCGGCCAGCATCCTCCCACCGGTTGAGGCGCACGCGCAAAAAGTGCACCAGCTCCCGGCGAATCCATCCACGGTCGCGTACGGCTACTACTGGTCGCTCGCCAAGCCGGTCCTGACCATCGCGAGCGGCGACATCGTCGAAATCGAGACGATGCTCACGAACACGCCGCAAGGCCTCGAGCGCATGGGGGTCAAGCCGGAGGACGTGCCACAGAATCTCCGCGATATCGTCGCGCAGGTGGCCGGCGATGCGCGCGGTCCCGGCGGCCACATCCTCACCGGTCCGATCTACGTGACGGGTGCCGATTCGGGTGACGTGCTCGAAGTGAAGATGCTCTCGATCACGCTACCCATTGCCTACGGCTACAATGGCTGCAGTGGGTATATGCGCGAGTTCTGTCGCGCGCCGGGCGATTCCGCTGCGGGCCGCGGAGGCCGTGGGGGTGCTGCTGCTGGAGGCTCGCGCCTCATCATGATGGACCGTCAGAAGATGACCGCCGAAATAGCGCCCGGCATCACGGTGCCGCTGCGTCCGTTCTTCGGCAGCGTCGGCGTGGCACCGGCCGCAGCGCTCGGCCGTGTGAGCAGCACCCCGCCGCACCAGCACGCCGGCAACATGGACAACAAGGAGCTGGTCGTGGGCACGACGCTCTACGTGCCGGTCTGGACCAAGGGCGCGCTCCTCGAACTCGGCGACGGTCATGCGGCGCAGGGCGATGGTGAAGTGGACCAGACCGCAATCGAGACCAATCTCAAGGGACGGATTCAGGTCACGGTGCGGAAGGATATGAAACTCGACTGGCCGCGGATCGAGACCCCGACGCACTGGATCACGATGGGCGCCGACACGTCGCTCGTCGTGGCGACGAAGACCGCGATCAGCCAGATGGTCAAGTTTCTGCAAGAAGCGAAGGGCATCACGCAGACCCAGGCCTATCAGGCAGCATCGATGGCGGCCGATCTGCGGATCACGCAGTTGGTGGACGGCAATGTCGGAGTGCACATGATGATCGCGAAGTCATATCTGACCAGGCCGAAGTAACTGGCGAACAGCTCACGGGGCCCATTGGCGCGGTCGCGGCACCGCACCGTATTTTCTCGTTCTATGCGAACCCTTCTCGCGTGTGGCCTGCTTGCTGCCGCCACTGTTTCATCCGCGGCCGCCCAGCGGCCAACCCTCGGCAACGCCGTCCGTCCGTACATCGCCGTCGACGCGCCAGTGGTCGCGTTGACGCATGTCCGCGTGATCGACGGCACCGGTGCGGCAGCCCGCGCCGACCAGACCGTCATCATCACCGATGGCAGGATCACGGCGGTTGGCGATGCGGCACGCACTCCGGTGCCCGCGGGCGCGCAGGTCATCGATGGCACTGGCAAGTCGGTGATTCCGGGCCTCGTGATGGTGCACGAGCACCTGTTCTACCCGACTGGTCCAGGCGTCTACGGCAACCTCGCCGAAAGTTTTTCGCGACTGTACCTCGCCGGTGGCGTGACGGCGATGCGCACCGGCGGGAACATGAACGGTTTTGGCGAGATCGCGCTCGCGCGCGCCATCGCCAAGGGCGAGAAACCCGGGCCCTGGGTCGACGCCACGGCGCCGTACCTAGAAGGCCCAGGCCTCGCGCTCGGACAGGTCTATGCGCTCAAGGACGTCGCCGACGCCCGTCGGCACGTGAACTACTGGGCCGATGCGGGCGCGACATCGTTCAAGGCGTACATGCACATCTCGCGCGACGAGCTGAAGGCTGCCGCAGAGGAGGTGCACAAACGAGGACTCAAGATTACGGGCCACCTCTGCTCCGTGACCTACCGTGAAGCGGCCGCGCTCGGCATCGACAACCTCGAGCACGGGTTTTTCGCGTCAACAGATTTCGTCAAGGACAAAAAGCCGAATGAATGCCCGGGACAGGGCGCCGGTCAGGCGACGATCGCCGCGCTCGATCCCGAGAGCGCCGAGTTCAAGTCGCTCGTGGCCGAACTGGTGAAGTACAAGGTGGCGCTCACCTCGACGCTGACCGTGTTTGAGGCGGGGGCAGCCGGCGCCGCCGGCAGGCCGATGCCGCCGGGTACGGAAATGCTCGAGCCGGTGCTCAAGGAGCAGTATGAGCAGCGCTATGCCAGTGCCACGCGAAATCCGAACGCCGCTGGTGTGAAGCTGCTGCAGAACGCAATGAAGCTCGAACTGGCGTTCGTCCGTGGTGGCGGCACGCTGGTCGCCGGTACCGATCCCACGGGCGGCGGTGGGGTCATTCCCGGCTATGCGAACCAGCATCAGATTGAGCTGCTGGTCGAGGCGGGCTTCTCACCCGTCGAGGCCATCAAGATCGCCACGCTGAATGGTGCGACCTACCTGAACATGGCCGATCGCATGGGAACGGTCGCGGTGGGCAAGCAGGCCGACCTCGTGCTCATTGGCGGCGATCCGTCGACGCGTATCGGCGACATTCGAAAGGTCGAGCTCGTGTTCAAACAGGGCGTCGGATACGACCCGGCGAAGCTGACCGCGTCGGTGAAGGGCAAGGTGGGGATTTTCTAAAGTGGCACTCCGCGTCGGCTTCATCGGTTCCGGCTTCAACACCCGCTTCCATATTCAAGGCCGCGGGACACTGAAGGGGATCGCCTGCGAACAACCGTTGGCGCGGAACGTCGCGGAAGCAATCAAGATGCGCGACATGACCAAGAAGGTCGGCCAAGGGGACCTAGAAACCATGACTAGATTATCGATGTCCTGAACTCGAGACTCACGGAATGCCTTTCGGTCGTGGATTCTTCCTTGCGCTCGCCAAGAGCGACTTCCTGAACCATCGCGTCACCAAGTGGGGCTTCGTCCGGCGTGCGACGAAGCACTTTATGCCCGGCGAAGCGCCCGAAGATGCCATGGGCGCATCGGCGGCGCTTGCCAGCGGTGGGCGCGGGACGATTTTCACCAAGCTCGGTGAAGCGATCACCAATCGCGACGAAGCCACCGCGGTGCGCGATCACTATCTCTGGATGTTCGACCAGATCAAGGCAAAGGGTCTGCCCGGCCACGTGAGCGTGAAGCCGACTCAGCTGGCGCTCGACCTCGACCCCGTCATGTGCCAGGCGTACACCGAGGAGCTTGCTGCCAAGGCGCAGGCCACGGGCAGCGCACTCTGGATCGACATGGAAGACTCGAACTATGTCGACCGCACGCTCGCACTTTATCGCCTGGTCAAGGCGATCTATCCCGATACGGGCATCGCCCTGCAGGCCTATCTCTTCCGTACGCCAAAGGACATCGCCGACCTGATGTCAGTGAGGCCCGTGATTCGGCTCGTGAAGGGCGCGTACTCCGAGCCGGCGCACGTGGCCTTTCCCAGAAAAGCGGACACCGACCGCGCCTACTTCGAGTTGTCGGATACGATGTTGCAGGCCGCGGCGGCAGGAACCTGTCTTCCCATCTTCGGTACGCACGACGTCGCGCTGCTTGGGCGGATCGCCGCGCGCGCGAAAGCACTCGGCGTGAAGCCGGGACAGTTTGAGATCCACATGCTCTACGGCATCAAGGACCGCGACCAGCAACGGTTGCGTGCCGAGGGACATGTCATCAAGACGCTGATCTCGTACGGCAGCTCGTGGTTCAAGTGGTATATGCGCCGCCTCGCCGAGCGCCCGGCGAATGTCGGCTTTGTGATTCGGTCGATGCTGGGGTAGACCCCTAGAGTCTGGCGGCAGGCGCTACGGGCGGAGCGCGGACGCCATCCCCTCGACCGACCGTCCGTGCACAGCCGACACGCCGGTCGTGTGCACGAGTGATGCCACCGTCGCCGCCGTGATGCTGCCGGCGGCGATCACGCGAATGCGCCGTTCCGCGCGCTCCACCAGGTACCGGATCCGCTCGGCGCCTTCGGCTGCGGTCTTCGCGCCGCCGCTCGTCAGGACGCCATTCACCTGCAAGGAGACGAGCAGCTCCAGCGCTTCGTCCTGGTCGCGCACGGAGTCGAATGCGCGGTGAAATACCACGCGCAACGGCGTCGCCAGATGGATCAGCTCGGCCATCTGTTCAATGTCCACGTCGCCATCGGGCGTGAGTGCGCCGAACGCGAAGCCGTCGACGCCGAGTTCTTTCGCGACCACGATGTCTTTTTTCATGATCTCGAGTTCGTCGGCGTCATAGACGAAGTTCCCGGTCCGCGGCCGAATCAGCACATTGACGGAGACGAGGACCTTTTCCGTCACGCGCGCAATGAGTCCCGCGCTCGGCGTCGTGCCGCCGTCGTGCAGCGGACCGCACAATTCAATGCGTTGGACCGAAGCAGCCTGCGCCCGCATCGCGCCGTCGAACGAATCGACCGCGGCCTCAATTAGCACGGTCGGCGACGGCGTGTTCATGGAATCGCGTCGCTCGCGCGGAGGCATGCCGTCTTGGGCCGGCGTAGATCAGCCACATCGGTGTGCGCGCCAGGCGGCGAGCGTCGCGACGGTGTGACCGCAAGCAACGGCGTGCGGGTCTTGGGCATCCGATCTCCTGGGGGTGCAGGGAAGCCCTAGCAAGATGTGAGTTGCGCCAGAAACGCGAAAGACGGATCGTTCGGCATGGGCGAACCCTATTTCACGCGCGGCATCCCGATGCTTCCGGTGGCGAACCTCCGCCGAGCCATCGACTTCTATGTAGATACCCTCGGCTTCCGGCTTGGTTTTAACGCCGGCACATTTGGTGGCGTCCGCCGGGATGCGATAGAAATTCACTTTTCGCTGGCCGACGAGGCCTCGCCCGGCGAGCGCACCGGATGCCGGATCGAGGTCACCGAGATCCACGGTCTCTACCGCGCGTTTCGCGACGCAGGCGCGATCGATCCGGCGGGTGACATCGGGCCAAAGCCGTGGGGAACCACGGAGTTCACCGTGCGGGATCCAGACGGCAACGCGCTCACCTTCGTTGAGGTGTTTGGGCTCGGATCCTGAGTCGACAGTGGTATCTTTCTCATCGATTGCCGACCAACCGGTTGGCCAACATCGTCACGATCGGAGAGAAAGATGGACGGAAAGTCTGGGCAGAACGCGGGCAAGTGCCCGGTCATGCATGAGCGGCGCACCGCGACGACTGCCGGTGGCAGGTCGAACCGCGACTGGTGGCCGAATCAGCTGAACCTTGCGATCCTCCATCAGAACTCGCCGGTGTCCGATCCCATGGGCACGGCGTTCAACTACTCGCAAGAGTTCGGCACGCTTGACCTCGAGGCGCTGAAGCAGGACCTCTTCACGCTCATGACAACGTCGCAGGAGTGGTGGCCGGCCGACTACGGGCACTACGGGCCGCTGTTCATCCGCATGACGTGGCACAGCGCCGGCACCTACCGCACAGCCGACGGTCGTGGCGGCGGGTCCTCCGGTACGCAGCGGTTCGCTCCCCTCAATAGCTGGCCCGACAACGGGAACCTCGACAAGGCGCGCAGACTCCTCTGGCCGATCAAGCAGAAGTACGGCAAGAAACTCTCGTGGGCCGACCTGATGATTTTTGCCGGCAACTGCGCCATCGAGTCGATGGGGCTGAAGCCCTTCGGCTTCGCTGGTGGCCGTGTGGACGTGTGGGAGCCGGAACAGGACATCTACTGGGGCCCTGAAGCGGAGTGGCTTGGCGACAAGCGCTACACCGGTGACCGCGAACTTGAGCACCCACTCGCGGCGGTGCAGATGGGGCTCATCTATGTGAACCCCGAGGGGCCGAACGGCACACCTGATCCGCTCGCCTCTGCCCGCGACATCCGCGAAACTTTCGCGCGTATGGCGATGAACGACGAGGAGACCGTCGCGCTCGTCGCTGGCGGCCACACCTTCGGCAAGGCGCACGGCGCTGGCGACCCCCAGCTCGTGGGGCCGGCGCCCGAGGGGGCGAGCATCGAAGCACAGGGACTCGGCTGGAAAAACGCCTTCGGTAGCGGCAAGGGTGTGCACACCACCACCAGCAATATCGAAGGCGCGTGGACGCCCAACCCGATTCAGTGGGACAATGGCTATTTCGACACACTGTTCGGCTATGAGTGGGCGCTGACGAAGAGTCCTGCCGGCGCCCAACAGTGGACGCCAAAGGATCCCGCGGCGAAGACGACCGTGCCGGATGCACACGACAGGTCGAAGCGTCATGCACCCATGATGACCACGGCCGACATGGCGATGCGCATGGACCCGATCTACGAAAAGATTTCGAGGCGATTTCACGCGAATCCCGATCAACTCGCCGATGCCTTCACGCGCGCGTGGTTCAAGCTGACGCACCGCGACATGGGCCCTCGCACGCGCTACCTCGGTGCGCTCGTCCCGACGGAAGAGTTGGTCTGGCAGGATCCAATCCCGGCCGTCAATCATCCGCTGATCGATGCGCAGGACATCATGGCGCTCAAGAAGGCGATCCTCGCGTCGGGACTCTCCATTTCCCAACTCGTCGCGACCGCCTGGGCGTCGGCCTCCACCTTCCGTGGCTCCGACAAGCGCGGCGGGGCCAACGGCGCGCGGATTCGGCTGGCACCGCAGAAGAACTGGGAAGTCAATCAGCCGGCAAAGTTGGTGCGCGCTCTCGAGCTCTACGAGACGATCCAGCAGCAGTTCAACAGCGCACAGCCGGGCGGCAAGATGGTGTCGCTCGCTGACCTGATCGTGCTCGGTGGCTGCGCGGCAGTCGAGGCCGCGGCGAAGCGGAGTGGGTTGGACGTCGACGTACTGTTCACGCCGGGACGCATGGACGCGTCGCCAGAGCAGACCGATGTCGCGTCCGTCGGCATGCTTGAGCCGATCGCCGACGGGTTTCGCAACTACCAGAAGTCCGCATACACCGTGTCGGCCGAGGAACTGCTGCTCGACAAGGCTCAGCTCTTGACGCTGACCGCCCCTGAGATGACGGTGCTCGTTGGTGGCCTACGCGCGCTGAACGCCAATCACGGGCAATCCAGGCACGGCGTCCTCACCGGCAATCCCGAAACGCTCAGCAACGAATTCTTCGTGAACCTGCTCGACATCGGCACCACGTGGAAGGCGACGTCGGACGTCGGGGACCTGTTTGAGGGGCGCGATCGCGTAACGGGTGACATCAAATGGACCGCCACTCGTGTGGACCTTGTCTTCGGATCGCACTCGCAACTGCGCGCGCTCGCCGAGGTGTACGCGCAGGATGACGCGAAGGAAAAGTTCGTGCGGGACTTCGCCGCGGCGTGGACCAAGGTGATGCACCTCGATCGCTTCGATCTGGTCTGATGCCGGTCGTGGTGTTGCCGTCGATTGCCGGGCCGCCCATGGCGGACCCGGCGATCACCGGCTGGCGGCTTCCGGCCTGAAACCGAAGTATCGGCGTCCGGCCCAGAGCGACAGGTAGACCAGGCCGATCAGCGCCGGTACTTCGATGAGCGGGCCGACGACTCCGGCCAGCGCTTCGCCGGAGCCGATCCCGAACGTCGCGATGGCGACGGCGATGGCGAGTTCGAAATTGTTGCCGGCAGCGGTGAACGACAACGACGCCGTCTCCTGGTATCCGAAGCCCAGCGCCTTCGATACGGCGAACGCCAGCCCGAACATCACGACGAAGTACACCAGGAGCGGTGCGGCGATACGCAGGACGTCGAGCGGTAGCTCGATGATCCGCCCTCCCTGCATCGCGAACATCAGCACGATCGTGTACAGCAGTCCGATCAGCGCGGTCGGGCCGAACTTTGGCATGAACACACCGGTGTACCACGCTTCGCCGCGGCGCGCGACGAGCGTTCGGCGCGTGATGTAGCCTGCGAGCAGCGGCACGCCGAGGAAGATCAGGACACTCCTGGCAATGGTCCACATCGAGATGTCCACCACGGTCGAGGCGCCGCCAAACCAGTTCGGGATGACGGTCAGGTAGAGCCATCCGAGCACGCTGTACATCAGAATCTGGAACAGCGAGTTGAGCGCGACGAGCACGGCAGCGAGTTCGTTTGAGCCGCCGGCGAGTGAGTTCCAGATTAGGACCATGGCGATGCATCGCGCGAGCCCGATCAGGATCAGTCCGTTCCGGTACGCCGGCAGGTCGGGCAGGAACAGCCAGGCGAGGGCGAACATCACGATCGGTCCGAGAACCCAATTGAAGAACAGTGATGTCCCCAGCAGCCGGCGATTGGCGATGTGGCCGCCGATACTCTCGTAGCGGACCTTGGCGAGGACAGGGTACATCATCCAGAGCAGTCCGATGCCGATGGGAACGGAGATGCCCGCCACCTGTACGCGGTCGAGCAGCGCGCCGAGTCCAGGAAAAAGTCTTCCAAGCACCACACCCACCGCCATCGCGCCAAAAATCCAGAGCGGCAGGAACCGGTCAAGCATCGACAGCTGGCCGACCATCGGTGATGGGGCTGATTCAGCAGTGCGTGTCATCAGGTCGGTCGGATGGAATGGCGCCGCGCGAGTTCACCAACAGATGTCGAGCTGTGGCGCACCCTTAAGTCTATCGCAGGGTTCTGCGGCTTGGCGGCCATCTGGTTAGTGCGCCTTGCGGGGCTTCGCCCGACGCGTCGCTTCGGCCTCGAGCGGATTCTCCGGCCACGGATGGCGTGGATATCGGCCGCGCATCTCCTTGCGGACCTCGGCGTACGAGCCGCGCCAGAATCCGGCGAGGTCGCGCGTCACCTGCAGTGGTCGATGGGCGGGCGAGAGGAGGTGCAGTGTGAGGGGCACGCGCCCGCCGCCGACACTCGGAGTCGTCGCCGTACCGAACAGTTCCTGCATTCGCACCGAGAGCGCCGGCGCCGCCGGGTCCGCGTAGTCCACCGGGAGGCGCGAACCAGTCGCGACGGTCAGGTGGGTGGGCGCGAGCGTGTCGAACGATCCGCGGGTGCGGTGCGGAACCAGAGTAAGCAGCGCGCGGCCCAAATCGGCGCGCGCGATGTCGCCCCAACGTTGCACCCCATCGAGTGCCGGAGCGAACCAGGCGTCGAGGTCGCGCAGGAGCGCGTCATCGGAGACATCGGGCCACGCGGAGTCGAGGCGGTGCAGGAACGCGAGCCGTTCGCGCGTCTGCTTCGCCTCGTCGTGCCAGGGGAGCGAGGCGATACCGTCGCGGCGCACGCGGCCGATGATGGCTTCGCCGATGAGCGCTGCGTCACGCACGCGGGTCACGCGTTCGTCCAGTACGAGCGCGCCCAGCATACGCCGTGTGGTCTGTTGCATCACCCCGGTGGCGTCGTCGAGCAGGACCTCGCGCGTCTCAGTGATCTGCGTGCCGAAGAGCGAATCGAGCAGAGCGGGATCGAGCGCGGCGGCGAGATAGACGCGCGCATCGTCGCTCGCGCCATCCGTCGCGGCAATCGCGAGCGCCCGTTGGCGGGTGAGCGACGAACCAGCTGCGATGCGTGCGCCGCGGCCGTTACGCATGCGAAAGCCGCCGTGCGCACCGGTGCCGGCCGAAGCGCCGCCGCGCGCGAGCGCGACGCGATCGGGGTAGGCCAGCGCGAGCAGTTCGCCACACCACGATGGATCGTTCGCGGACCTGTCGGCCGGGCCACCCGGCGTCTCATGTCCGGTCGGCTCACCTCCGGTCGCACCGCGGACCTGTGCAACAGGCGCGCGCCGCGCGCCAGCACCGTCTGGTCTGCGCACGCGTTCGGCGATCCGGCGCGCCTCTTCGCGCACGCGCATCATGCGGCCACGGTCCACCAGCGGGCCATGCGCGTCGCCGTCCCCTCGAAGTGCAGCGATTCGGAGCGCGAGATCTGGATCCGGATCCTGATCGCCGCGAACGAACAGGTCGCGCTCACTGAGTAGCGCGGCGATTTCGCACGCGAGCCGTGTGCGGCCGGACTCTTGTCCGCGCAGTACCAAATGGGCGAGCCGCGGGTGAAGCCCGAGCATGGCCATGCGCTGGCCATGCGCGGTTGGGCGGCCGCGGTCGTCCAGTGCTTCGAGTTCGGCGAGGAGCGTGTGGGCTTGGGAGAGCGCGGAGGTTGGCGGCGCATCGAGCCAGGCGAGCGTTGCCGCGTCGTCCACGCCGGCCAACGCGAGATCCATCGCCAGCGGTGCCAGGTCGGCACTCAGAATCTCGGGTGTGCGCCGCACCAGCAATGCCGCGTGATCGCCTTCGCTCCAGAGCCGATAGCACACACCGGGGGCCATGCGGCCCGCGCGGCCGCGTCGTTGCTCTGCCGCGTCCTGTGTCACACGAATGGTCTCGAGGTGCGTCATCCCGGAACGGGGGTCGAACCTCGGCACCCGCGCGATGCCGGAATCCACCACGGCGGTCACCCCTTCGATCGTGAGACTCGTTTCGGCGATTGACGTCGCCAGGACGATTTTGCGCCGACCGGGCGGCGACGGCGCGATCGCCTCGTCCTGCTCCTCCGCCGGCATCGTGCCGTGCAGGGCAAAGACACGCGGGCCGTCAGGTCCAACCAGATCGCGCACGCGATCCGCCATTCGGCGGATTTCGCTTGCGCCGGGGAGGAATACGAGCACGTCGCCCGAGGTGTCGGCGAGCGCCCGCTGTACAGCCATCGGGACGGCGTCGATCGCGCGCGTGCCCGTGCGTGGCGCCATCCAGTGCGTGTCTACCGGAAAGGCCCGCCCGTGTGCCGTCACCACGGGCGCGCCGCCCAGAAGCGCCGCCACGCGGTCGCCGTCGAGCGTGGCCGACATCACGACGATGCGCAAATCGGGTCGCAGTAGTTCCGCGGTCCGAAGCGTGAGCGCGAGTCCGGTGTCTGCGACCACGCTACGCTCGTGGAACTCATCAAAAATCACGCAGCACACACCCTCGAGCGCCGGGTCGCTCGCGAGCATTCGCGTCAGCACGCCTTCGGTCACGACTTCGATGCGGGTCGCCGGTCCGCTCGCTGTTTCGCCTCGCACGCGGAAGCCGACGAGTCCGCCCACTTGGCCGCCGCTCAGTACGGCCATGCGTCGCGCGGCGGCGCGTGCAGCCAACCGCCGTGGCTCTAGCATCACAATTCGCTGTCGGGCGGCCCAGCGTTCCTTGAGCAGCGCGAGCGGTACCGTTGTCGTCTTGCCCGCGCCTGGCGGAGCCTGCAACACCACGCGGCCGCGCGAATTCAGCGCCTCGCGGAGCGCAGGCAGGGCCTCATCGATTGGCAGTGGGTGCCGCAGCATTCCTGAAACCTATCGGTCGGGGCGATTGTCCTCGCGCTGGCACTCTGGCGCCATCCGGCTCAGCTGGAGTGATCCGCCGCGCCCACGTTGGCGGAGTCGGTCGTCGCGCGGTATCATTTCCTGCCGTATCCCTACGGAGAACCACTCGTGTCAGACACCCCGTTTGCGCCTTCCCCCCGTCGTCGATTCCTTGCCGCGCTTGCCGGCGGCACCGCCGCAGTCGCCGCCACCGGACTCGGCGCAGGCGCACTGCTCGCGCAGGGCGGTGGACTGCCCGCGTATCCGCCGCCGCAAGGCGGATGGGATGTCGCGTGGGCTGACCGAATTCAGAAGGCGAAGCACAAGGTCGTGTTCGACTGCGCCCAAGTGGCCAATGGGCTCGCGCTGACGAATGCCGCGGTCTATATGGCGGGATGGAAGGACGTGTACAACACGATGGATGCCGATCTTGGCGTCGTCGTCGTGATTCGTCACGAAGCGATCCAGATGGTGCTCGACGACTCGATCTGGAACCGCTGGAAGGTGGGCGAACAGTTGAACGTGCAGGACGCGGGCCAGCCGGCCATGCGGAATACGTTTGCTGGACGTCCGTCGGCGGAAGGCCGTGCTGGCGATGGGATGGTTGGCCTGATCGAGCGTGGCGCTGTGGTGCTCTGCTGCAATCTTGCGTTGATGCGTTCGGCCGGTCAGTTCGCCAGGGCGATGTCCGTTCCCGTAGACGAGGCCCGCAAACTCTTCATCGATTCACTCGTGCCAGGCGTGGTTCGCCAGACCAATGGCATCTTCGCCGTCACGCGCGCGCAGGAAGCAGGCGCGGTGCAGGTGAAGTCCACCTGACCAGACGGTAGCCGACGCAATGAAGGGACGGCGGAAGAAGGGGTCGGGCGCCATCGCGAAATCATACGACCGGGCGTACTTCGACCGGTGGTATCGCGATCCGCGCAAGCGTGTGGCCACGCCGGCGGATGTGGCGCGCAAAGCTCGCCTCGTCGTGGGCATCGCCGAAGCGCTGCTCCAACGGCCGGTGCGCTCGGCGCTCGATATCGGCTGCGGCGAAGGTGCGTGGCGCCCAGCGCTTCGTGCGCTGCGTCCGGGGCTGCGCTACGTCGGCATGGATTCGAGCGCGTACGTTGTGTCGCGATTCGGAAAGACGCGGGGCATTGGCTACGGCACCTTCGGCACGCTTGCGACCGCTGAACTCGACGGTCCCTTCGACATCATCGTCTGCTGCGACGTCCTGCAGTACGTCGGCCAGCCGGAGCTTTCGCGCGGTCTCGAGGCCGTCTCGGGGCTGCTCGACGGCGTGGCATATCTCGAGGCCTACACGACCGCAGACGAAGTGGTTGGCGACGGCCACGGCTGGTTTCATCGCGCACCGGCTTTGTATCGACGCGCGTTCAATCGCGCGGGGTTGACCGCGGTCGGGATGCACTGCTGGGTCGGGCCGAGCCTCCGTGATGCGACGGCCGCACTGGAGCGGGCCTAACGCGGGGTGGTGGTCGGTCGTAGTACGCGGCTTCCGAACCGTGCGTGACCGGTCCGTTGTCGCTCGAGGCGGGGCGCACCGGCTCGGTGCTCAACTGCTTCTGGCCGCTTGACTGGAGGCCGCAGTCAAGCAACCTTTCATCCGGATATACGGATGAAACGCTCACCCCTGTTCGGCCGGCTGGCCGCCCTCTCGGACCCCGTCCGTGCCCGACTCATCGCCGCGCTTGAGCGGCATGAACTCACGGTGGGCGAGTTGCATCGCGCGCTGCAGTTGCCGCAGTCCACCGTGAGCCGCCATCTCCGCGCACTCGCCGAAGCCGGATGGGTCGCGAGGCGCGAAGAGGGGACGAGCAACCTCTACCGTTTCACGGCCTCCGAAACGGATGCCTCAGCGCGCAAGCTCTGGCTCGCCGTGCGCGAAGAATTGCACGGTCTTGCCGCGGTCCAGCGCGACGCCGAGCGTGTGCGTGGCGTGCTCGCGGGCCGCCACACAACGTCGCAAAAATTCTTTGCGTCAAGTGCAGGACAGTGGGATCGCCTGCGCGTCGAACTCTTCGGCGATCGTGCCGAGCTCTTTACGCTACTGGGCCTGGTCGATCCGTCCTGGACCATCGCCGACCTCGGCTGCGGCACCGGCCAGCTTTCCGAAGCGCTTGCACCGTTTGCCAAGCGCGTGATCGCCATCGACGAATCGGCGGCCATGCTGCGCGCGGCGAAGGCCAGACTCTCCTCGTATGGACAGGTGGAGTTTCGTCAGGGCACGCTCGAAGCGCTTCCGCTGGAGTCGGGTGAAGTGCATGCGGCGGTGCTCTCGCTGGTGCTGCAATACATCGCCGAGCCCGTCAAACTGTTCGCTGCCGTGCGCCGCGCGCTTGCGCCGGGTGGCCGCCTGCTCGTGTTCGACATGTTGCCTCACGAACGCGCCGACCTGCGCGATCGGATGGGGCACGTCTGGCAAGGGTTCAGCGAGACGCAACTGCGTGCATGGAGCACCGAAGCCGGCTTCGCATCGTGCCGCGTCGCGGCGATCCCGCCGCAGTCGTCGGCCAAGGGCCCGGGCCTTTTCGTGGTGTCGCTGTCTGCGTAGCTGGTCAATCAACAAGGTCGCGATTTCGTAGTTGTTGTTTCCCTCTCCCGTCCACCCGTCTACCTCAATGACTGCCACGATGTCGCTCGCTCCATCCTCCGCGGCGAAGGCTGCGAACCGGACTCCGTACAAGGTCTGTGACCTCGCGCTCGCCGACTTCGGCCGCAAAGAAATCCGCCTCGCCGAGTACGAAATGCCCGGTCTCATGGCGCTGCGGCAGGAGTACGGCACCGCCAAGCCGCTCACCGGCGCGAAGATCATGGGCTCGCTGCACATGACGGTGCAGACCGCCGTGCTCATCGAGACGCTCACGCACCTCGGCGCCGACGTGCGTTGGGTGAGCTGCAACATTTTTTCGACACAGGATCATGCCGCGGCCGCGACCGTCGTCGGTCCGAAAGGCACGGTGGCTGAGCCAGCCGGCGTTCCCGTGTTCGCGTGGAAGGGCGAGTCGCTCGAGGAATACTGGTGGTGCACGGAGCAGGCCCTGCTTTGGCCAGACGGCACCGGCCCAACGCTCATCCTTGATGACGGCGGCGATGCGACGCTGCTCATTCACAAGGGCGTCGAGTTCGAGGCCGCGGGCAAGGTGCCGGCGCACAACCCGGCCACCGAGAGCGAGGAGTACGCCATCATCCTTGGCCTGCTCGCCGCGGAACTCAAGAAGAACCCGCAGCGCTGGACCACTGTCGCCAAGGCCATCAAGGGCGTCTCGGAAGAGACGACGACGGGCGTGCATCGCCTTTACGAAATGATGAAGGCCGGTCAGTTGCTCTTCCCGGCCATCAACGTCAACGACTCGGTCACCAAGTCGAAGTTCGACAACCTGTACGGCTGCCGCCATTCACTCACCGACGGCATCCTCCGCGCAAGCGACGTGATGCTCGCGGGTAAGGTCGCGGTCGTCATGGGGTACGGCGATGTGGGCAAGGGCTGCGCGCAGGCCCTCAAGGGGCAGGGCGCGCGTGTCGTCATCACCGAGATCGATCCGATCTGTGCGCTGCAGGCGGCGATGGAGGGCTACCAGGTCACGACGCTCGAGAGCGTGGTCGCCACGGCCGACATCTTCATCACTGCGACCGGCAACAAGGACATCATCACCGCGAAGGACATGGCGCGGATGAAGGATAAGGCGATCGTCGGCAACATCGGCCACTTCGACAACGAGATCGACATGGCCGGCCTGAAGGGGTATCACGGCATTGAGCGCATCAACATCAAGCCGCAGTACGACGAGTGGGTGTTCCCGGACGGGCACAGCGTGATGGTGCTCGCGGAAGGACGCCTGCTCAATCTGGGCTGCGCCACGGGCCATCCGAGTTTCGTGATGAGCTGCTCGTTCACGAACCAAGTGGTCGCGCAGATTGACCTCCACTTGGCGGCGCAGGGCAAGCCGACCGTTTCAGGAACGACGTACGACGCGTGCGCCGTCTATACGCTGCCCAAAAAGCTCGACGAGAAAGTCGCGCGCCTGCACATCGACAAAATCGGCGTGAAGCTCACGCAGCTCTCGCCCGACCAGGCGTCATATATCGGTGTCGCCGTCGAGGGCCCATACAAGTCGGATCAATACCGGTACTAGCCTAGGTGTTGCCCCGCCGGGGGTGAACCGGCGGGGCGGGGACCTACTTCATCCACAGCACGGCGTAGAAGGGGCCGCGTCGGATTGCACCCGACGCCATGACGCGACACCCCGCGCCGCGCAGGTACCGCGCGGTGGTGCCGGATGCCTCCGTGCCGGGTGGGTACAGCTCAACCATTTCGACCTCGCTCGCACGCCAGGTGTCGAGCGTCGTACTGCCCACGGCGCGGCGGCCGTCGAGCAGAACGCAGATGGATCCCGAGGCGTTCTGCAGATCAAACGTCAGTGTCGCTCCGGCGCGCGTGCGCTTGATCGCTTCGTTCAGCGACATGTCACCGAATGGCGCGAGTTCCTCTTCGGACAGCACGACAGCCCGGCCCCCCTTCATCGACATGCGCATCCCAGCGTCCCGCCACGCCACGGCGGCATTGTTGCTTGCTCCACTCGCCTCAGCGCGTCGCAGATCCGACAATTTGGGATCGAGCGTTTCGATGTGCACGACGACCCCGCGCCATTCGTGCATGCGCACCGCGGTGGTCGTGAGGTAATAACCCTCTTTTATTGTGCGAAACGCCAGCACGCCGTCGCGCACGGCAGTCAGGACGAACCACCCGTCATCCCCCGTCGTGAGCGTCTGCTTGTCGCCGGTGATGACTTCGATGGTTGCGCCCGCGACGGGCTGGTCGTGTTCGTCCACGACGATCCCCGACAGCACGTTGATCCGCTCCCGCACCTGGACCGTGTCGAGCATCGCCGGTGTGGCGAGGATGGTCACGGCGACGTCGAGCGATTTCTCTGGGACTCGGATCGATGCTCGTGTGGGCAGGTAGCCGATGCCGCGGAATACGAGTTCCTGCACGCCCGCCGGAGCGTTGAGGAATGCAAACGCACCCTGTGTGTCAGTCCGCGCTGTGCGCGAGGAGCCGTTGAGCGTCACTTCGACACCGGCCACGGGGATTCCGCCGATGGCCGTGACCTTGCCCGTCACGTTCGGGGCGACGACTACGTCCTGTGCGCCGAGCGCCACGGGCCAGATCGTGGCCACAACGAACACCGAGGCGAGGGCAACCCGCTGGACAGCGCGAGCAAATCTCATCCGGGAATACTACCGCAACATCCGCTGGTGTTTCCAGCTTCAGCGGCTAGTTCAGCAACCGCCGCTTTCGCCCCTGCGTGCGCCATGCCAGAATGATGGTGGGCGATGTCCCTGGTTTCGACTCCAGTCCCGTCAATCATGATTGCCATCTGTCGTCGTTCTGTTATGGCTGTCGCCGTCGCTTTGGTTGCGGTGGCTGCCCCCGCCGTCGCCGCCCATGCCCAGCGTGGTGCGAAGGCCGCGCCGAAGCAGGCGCCGAAACCGGCGGCGAAGCCGGCGGCGAAAGCTCCGCCGCGCGACCGGGCGGCCGCGCGCGCACACGCGGTCGAACTGCTCACCGCATCGCCGCTCGTGGATGGACACAACGACCTGCCTTGGACCATTCGAGAGCAAAAGGGAATGGAGCGCGACGTCGACGCGTACGACCTCCGCAAGAAAACGCCGCATCAGACTGATCTGGCCCGTGTGCGTTCCGGAAAACTCGGCGGGCAGTTCTGGTCCGTGTACATCCCCGGCGACATCAAGGATTCCGGTTTCGCCCGCGTGCAGCTTGAGCAGATCGACATCGCGCGGCGCATGATCGCGAAATATCCCGAGACATTCGTGGCCGCCAATACGGCGGCCGACATGCGGGCGGCGTTCAAGCAACACAAAGTGGGTTCGATGCTCGGGATGGAGGGCGGTCACGCGATCGAAAACTCGCTTGGCGCGCTCCGAGCCTACTACGACCTCGGCGTCCGCTACATGACACTCACCCACAACGTGACGCTCGACTGGGCCGACGCCGCCAACGATGCGGCAAAGCACGGCGGCCTGACCAACTTCGGGCGCGAAGTCGTGCGCGAAATGAACCGGCTCGGCATGCTCGTCGACCTGTCGCACGTGTCGCCCGCCGTGATGAGTCACGCCCTCAATATCTCCGAGGCGCCCGTGATGTATTCGCACTCATCGGCACGCGCGATTGTGGATCATCCGCGCAATGTGCCGGACTCGATTCTCACGCGGCTCCCGAAGAATGGCGGCGTCGTGATGGTGAACTTCTATCCGGTATTCGACTCGCCGTCCCTGCGCGCGCACGGGCTCGCGCGTGATCGGCAGCAGGTGGCGCTGCGCCAGCGGCTTGGCGCCGACACGGCGGCCGTGAATCGTGAACTACGGGCCTGGGATGCGGCGAATGTGGCGCCACGGGCGACGCTGGCCGACGTGGCCAATATGATCGACCACATCCGCAACGTCGCCAGCGCTGACAACGTTGGCATCGGTAGTGATTATGACGGCGTGGATGACGAGCTGCCGATCGGACTCGAGGACCTCTCGAACTATCCCGACCTCTTCGCCGAGCTGATCCTGCGCGGCTGGAACGACACCGACCTGAAGAAGCTCGCGGGCGAGAACATCCTTCGCGCGCTGGAGAAGGCTGAGCAGGTGGCGAAACGGCTGCAGCGCGAGCGCGGTCCGAGTACCAAGACGATCGAAGAACTCGACGGTAAGCCGCGAATCCACCCGTGAGCCGCCGTCACGATGGATGGTCAGCCGAGTCCGTCCATCGATGACGTGATGGGGCAGATCGGGCGCCCGTGGCCGACCACGCCAGGCGGCGGCGCGCGCGGGTTGCGCCCACCGGGGACGACTATATTCAGGTCTCTGGTGCGGATCCCGCATCTCGCTGGCACCGCACCCGGGCACCCGCCTCGCCTCTTCGCTTCCCAATGACCGCCACGCACGCCGCTCCCAGTCGCACGCCCCTGCATGCCCTGCACGCCGCTGGTGTCTCCGTCTGGCTCGATTATATCGACCGGACGTTAGTCCAGAGTGGGGAACTCGCCCGCCGCATCACGGACGACGCGTTGACGGGCATGACGTCGAATCCGACGATCTTTGAGAAGGCGCTCTCGCAAGGCACCGCGTACGACGCGCAGCTCGCCGCGCTCTCAGGCGATCGCACGCCATGGGCCATCTTCGAGGCCGTCGAGACCGACGATGTCCGCGCGGCGTGCGATCTGTTTCGGCCGACCTACGCCGCCGCAAAGGGTACGGACGGATTCGTCTCGATCGAAGTCTCTCCGGGCACGGCGCATGACGCCGATGGCACGGTGCAGGAAGCGCGGCGGCTCTGGGCGACGGTTGGCCGGCCAAACGTGATGATCAAGGTGCCGGGCACGCCCGCCGGGTGTGTGGCGCTCCGTCGTCTGATTGCTGAAGGCCTGAACGTCAACGTGACGCTGCTCTTTTCGTGCACGGCGTACGCCGACGTGGTCGAAGCCTATCTCTCCGGTCTCGAGGACCGGGCCAAGGCCGGCCACGCGCTCAGTCCCGTCGCGTCAGTCGCGAGCTTCTTCGTGAGCCGCGTCGATTCCGAAATCGACAAACGGCTGGATGCGATCGCCACGCCCGAAGCACTCGCGCTGCGGGGCAAGGCGGCGATTGCCAACGCACAGCTCGCGTACCAGCTCTTCCGCGAGCGTTTCAGTGGCCCGCGCTGGGACGCGCTCGCCGCGAACGGCGCGCAGGTGCAGCGTCCGCTCTGGGCCAGCACCGGTACCAAGAATCCGGCGTACTCCGATGTCGTGTACGTCGAGGCGCTCATCGGTCCGCACACGGTGAATACGCTGCCACCCGCCACGCTCGACGCCTTTCGTGACCACGGTACTGTCACGCGCACTGTGGACACCGCCGCCGCCGCTCGCGCCATTACGCAGATCGAGGCGCTCGGTATTTCGCTCGACGCCGTGACCGACCAGCTGCTGATCGAGGGACTTGCGTCGTTCCAGAAGTCGTTCGACTCGCTGCTGGGTGGGATCGAAAAGAAGACCGCGCTGCTGGCCAAGCAGAAGTCCGGCCAGTGAACCACTCCCGCGCGAAGATCGTCTGCACAATCGGGCCGGCGTCGTCAGACGCGGACACGCTTGAGGCGCTGATCGGTGCGGGGATGAACGTCGCGCGCATCAACTTCTCTCATGGTACGCCCGAAGGGCACGCCAGGGTCATTGCTTCAATCCGTGCAGTCGCCACCAGGATGGCGCGTCCCATCGCGATCCTGGGTGACCTCCAGGGCCCCCGCATCCGCGTAGGAAAACTGGCGGCGCCGATCGACGTGGCCGCAGGCACCGAGCATCTGTTTGTGCCGGAATCGCACGCGAGCGGGAATGAGATCCCGGTCACGTACGAAGACATCGCCAAGGACGTGAAGCCGGGCGTACGTATCCTCGTGAACGATGGATTGCTGGAGTTCATGGTGCTGGCGATTGACGGCGCGCGCGTGCGGGTCCGCACGGTACACGGCGGGACGCTTTCGTCACACAAGGGCATGAACCTGCCGGGCACCGAAGTGTCCGCGCCGTCGCTGACGGAGAAGGATCGCGCCGATATCGCTTTCGCGATCGCTCACGATGTGTCGTATCTCGCACTCAGCTTCGTGCGGCGTCCCGAGGACATCACGCAGCTGCGTGCGATGCTCCCGCCGGGTATGCTTATCGTCGCGAAAATAGAAAAAGACAGCGCGGTGGATCGGATCAACGAAATTCTTGCGGTGACCGACGCCGTGATGATTGCCCGCGGCGACCTTGGCGTCGAACTGCCCTTCGAGCGCGTGCCGCTCGAGCAGAAACGCATCATCGGGCTCGCGAATCGGTACGGACGACCCGTGATCACGGCCACGCAGATGCTCGAGTCGATGGTCGAAAACCCGCGCCCGACGCGCGCCGAAGCCAACGACGTCGCCAATGCCGTCCTCGATGGCACAGACGCCGTCATGCTCTCGGCCGAAACAGCGTCCGGCGCGCATCCGGTGCTCGCCGTTGAGGCGATGCATCGTATCGCCGAAGCCGCGGAGACCTATCCGGTCGCGCGTGGGCTCGGACTCGACCGGCTCGAAGCCGGCACGGCAAGTGTCGAGGAGACCATCGCGTCTGCGACCGTCACGGCCGTGCGGTTGAGTGGCGCGCGCTGCGTGATCGTCTTCACCAAGAGTGGGTTTAGCGCGCGTGTCGTCGCGGCCCGCCGTCCGAACGTGCCGATCGTCGTCCTCACCGATGAGGCGCGCACCTGGCGCCAGCTGTCGATGGTGTGGGGTGTCCTGCCGTTCCTCGTGCCGCACTGCAGCACCTACGACGAGATGGCCGCCGCTGCCCGCGCGCTCGTGATCCGCGAAGGACTTGCCGACGCGGGGGATCGCGTGGTCATCACGGCGGGAGTGCCGTTCGACGTTCCCGGCTCGACCAACACACTCAAGCTGGAAACGGTGTGATGCGACGGGGCGCGACCGGCGTATGAAACTCACGTTCCTCGGCACCGGAACGAGTTTCGGTGTTCCGCAGGTCGGCTGTCATTGCGCTGTGTGCCTGTCGGACGATCCGCGCGATAGGCGGATGCGCGTCGGTGCAGTGATCGAATCGGGTAGTTCGAAAATCCTCATCGACACGCCGCCGGAACTGCGCCTGCAACTCATTGCCAACAGGATCCACAGCGTGGATGCGGTTCTGTTCACGCACGATCACGCCGACCACACGCACGGACTCGACGACATTCGCAGTTTCGGCTTCGGTGCCCACACGCCGCTGGCCGTGTACGGAGCGGCGGAGACGATCGAGAGCATCACGCGAAAGTTCGGATACGTATTTGACTCGGTGACGAAACGGCTGCAGGGCACGTCGAAGCCCGAAGCCACGGCCCATGTGCTCGCGCCCGGCGTCGCGGTGACGATCGCTGGCCAGTCGGTCACGCCCGTCGAGGTGCCGCACGGCCTGATGCGCGTGTTCGGGTACCGCATCGGCGATGTCGGCTACGTCACCGACGCGAAGGAGTTACCTCCCGCCGCTGAGTCGGTGCTGCGCGGGGTCAAGGTGCTCGTGCTCAATGCGCTCTTCCGGAAATCGCACCCCACGCATCTGTCGATCAGTGAAGCGGTCGAGACGGCAGAGCGAGTGGGCGCCGACCGCACGTTTCTCACGCACCTCACCCATCGAATCGCGCACGCTGAGCTCGAGGCCGAACTGCCCGATTCGGTGCGGCCCGCATTCGACGGCCTCCAAGTCACGGTCGAATAGCGATGCCCATCCGTATTGACGACGCGAGGATGATGGCATCAGTCGTTCCGTCTGGCGTGTTGCCCGCCGAATGGAACGACCTCGCGCTGCGATTTGGTGAGGTACACGCGGCGGTCGGACGCGAGAATCTCACCGGCCGCTACGGCTTCATGGAGCTCGAACCACAGGCGGCCGAGCAGGCGCGGGTGTCTGAGTTTGCCACCGCAGCCCGTGCGCGATACGACGATGTCGTCGTGCTCGGCATCGGCGGGTCGGCGCTTGGCGCCATCGCCATGCGCAGTGCGCTCAGTCGGTCGGGCGATTCGCCTCGCCTCCACGTGGTCGACAACATCGATCCGGTCACGATCAGCGACCTGCTGAATCGCCTCGTGCTCAACCGCACGCTCTGGTGCGTGATGTCGAAGTCGGGAACGACCGTCGAAACGCTCTGCCAGTACGCCGTCGTTCGCGAGCGGTTGATCGCGGCGCAGCTCACCCCGGCCGCCCATCTGGTGTTCGTGACCGATCCGATCGCCGGTTCGCTCCGCGCCATCGCTGTGCGGGATGGCATACCGGTGTTTGACCTGCCGGCGAACGTCGGCGGGCGCTTCAGCGTGCTCACGCCGATCGGGATGTTGCCCGCGGCGCTCGCTGGCTACGACACGGCGGCCCTCCTCGGTGGAGCGCAGCGGATGCTGACCCGGTGTTCGTCGCCGTCGCTTTCCGAAAATCCGGCGGGCATCTTCGCGGCGCTGCTCTGGCGCGCGCAGCAGCGTGCGGGGCAGGCCACGCATGTGCTGATGCCGTACTCCGACCGGCTACGCGACATCGCGCCCTGGTTTGTGCAGCTCTGGGGCGAGAGCCTCGGCAAGGTCGACGCAGACGGCTTCCCCGCCGGCCCGACCCCGGTCGGTGCACGCGGCGCTACCGACCAGCACAGCCTGCTCCAACTGTTGATGGAAGGCCCGGCCGACAAGGTGGTCGCGTTCGTGAAGCTCGCGGCGCACGGCAGTGACCTTACGGTGCCGGCCGATGGCGATCTGCCCGATGTGGCCGGATTCATGCGCGGCCGCACGCTCGGGCAATTGCTCGACGCCGAGGCCGACGCGACCGCCAGCGCGCTCGCGCGCGCAGGGCGGCCCAGTCTGTCGGTCACGCTGGATGCCTGCGACGCGAACACCCTGGGCGAGCTGTTCATGATGCTGATGCTCGCGACGGTGTACGCCGGCGCGCTCTATCGGGTCAACCCACTCGACCAGCCGGGCGTGGAGCTGGGGAAGAAGCTCGCGAAGGAAGCGCTACAAGCCCGGTAGCTGTCGGTGCCACGGTTGGTGACCTACTTCGCTTTCTCCATCCTTTCCTGAACCGCCTTGTTCGTTGGCGCCTTTGCCGCCATTGGCTCCAGGATCATCCGCGCCGAGTCCTTCCTGCCGGCGCCGATGTATGCGTCCACGCGCGCGAGCTGGTAGCGGCGGTAGGTCCGTGCCGTGTCGGCCGGCATCGGGATCTTCGCGAGCGCAGTGAGCGCAGCGGCATAGTCTTTCGTGTCGAGGATCAGCGACTCGGCCCCCATGATCTGCGCCGTCTGGTCCTCAGGAAACTTTGCGGCGAGTTCAGCGAACGCGACCGCGGCGCCCGCGTCATTCTTTTGCGTGCGGCTCAGTGCCGCGCGATGGTACAGCCCCGCCTTGAGCAGGTTGTTCACGTCCGTTGTGTCACCTGAACGCACGCCGACGCCGCCGGCGAACGAGTACACCAGCACGCCACCCGCCTGGCCCGCCTCATAGATCAGCCAGCCGCCCCACAGTCCGGCCAGCGCCGACGCGATGAGTCCAAACTTGCGCCATTTAGCAAGCAGTGGCACGAGGAACGCGAGCTCAAGCCCCGCGATCACGTACAGCATGTTGAGGAGTTCCTTGCCCTCTTCTTCGTGCTGCTGCACCGCGCGCACCGCACCGGGAACCCGCTCTGCCACACCGTGCGCGTCAGTTCCCGACCGCACCGCGGCCCACGCGGCCACAGTACCGATCAGGATCAGCGCCGTCGCCGCGCCATCGCTCCACTTGAACTTCCCGGTGAGCGAAAGCCAGCGAAAGAAGATGCCAAGGCCTGCTCCGGCAATGACGAAATGGACGATCTGGGGGTGGAACAGTCCGATGTTCGGAAGTGTGGGCATTGGCGTATTCCCGGAGAAGTCACAACAGCGAGTTTCGCAGTAAAAACGCTTCCCGATAGATTGCGCAAAAACGACCTGTTTTTCAAGTGTTGCTTCACGGCACCCAAACGGGCATTTTTAACAGTCTCGATTGCCCCACAACGGCTGCACTGGAAACCGCGCTCCACCCGCGTGCGCCAACACTCGTTCGACCAATGACTCTCACAGTGGAATCAGGCGCTGCCGCGATGCTTCGCCGATGCTTGGGTGACGCGGTCGCGACCGGAACCGGCGCCGTAACCGGGCTCACGGTTCGCGATCAGTCGGCGCTCACGTCGTCCGGGATGGACGAACTCGTTCGCCTCGCGGTCTTTGGCGAGCCGAACGAGCGTGAGCTGGCTCGCTGGGCCATCTGGGAAATCGGCCAGGCGGTCGGCGTGCGCTCAGCGTCAATTCACGATCTCTACATGGCCCGTGGCCGGGGCGATTGCCACGGCTTCACGGTGCCAGCGATCAACGTACGCGGCATGTCGTACGATACGGCGCGCGCGATCTTCCGCACCGCCATCACGCTCGACGCCGGCGCCTTTCTGCTCGAGATCGCACGCTCCGAAATCGTCTACACCGACCAGCGGCCGGCCGAGTATGTCGCGGTGATGCTGGCCGCCGCCCTCCGCGAAGGCTTCCGCGGCCCCGTCTTCATCCAGGGCGACCACTTCCAGGTGAACGCCAAGAAGTACGCCGTGGATGCCAAATCCGAAGTGGTCGGCGTAAAGGCGCTCGCGACGGAAGCGATCGCCGCGGGCTTCTACAACGTGGACATCGATACGTCGACGCTCGTGGATCTCACGCAGGCCTCGCTCGAGGAACAGCAACGCCGCAACTATGAAGTTGGCGTGGCCATCACGCGCCACGTGCGCGCACTGGAGCCGAAGGGTGTCACGATTTCGCTCGGTGGCGAGATCGGCGAAGTGGGCACCGAAAACTCGACCGTTCCGGAACTCCGGGCCTTCATGTCGGGGTATAACCGCACGTTGGCCTCTCAGGCTCCGGGTATGATCGGACTCTCGAAGATCAGCGTGCAGAGCGGCACCTCTCATGGCGGCGTCGTCCTCGCGGACGGTTCCATCGCAAACGTGCAGCTCGACTTCAATACGCTCCAGGAACTGGGCGAAGTGGCCCGAGCGGATTTCGGGCTGGCCGGTGCGGTGCAGCACGGCGCCTCGACGCTGCCGGACGGCGCCTTCAACCAGTTCCCGATATGCGAAACGGCGGAAATTCACCTCGCCACCGGTTTTCAGAACATGCTCTACGACGGGATGCCGCCCGCCTTGCGTGACGAGATCTATGCCTGGCTGCGGGTCCACGCGGCAGAAGAACGGAAATCGACGGATTCAGAGGAGCAGTTCCTTTATAAAACCCGCAAGAAGGCGCTCGGCCCCTTCAAGCGGCAGTTGTGGGACATGGCCGAGAGTACGCGCGCGAACCTTGGGCAGGCGTTCGATCGGAAGTTCAATTTCCTGTTCACACAGCTCGGGGTGGCGGGCACCGCCGCCGCCGTCGGGCGTTTCGTGCAGGCGCCAGAGCAGCACCGTCTGATACCGTCAGCATCCAGTGGACCGGCGGCCACCGCGGCCGCGCACGACGATGCCGAGGCGGGAGAATAGCAGTTCACTCTTTAAGGAGCACCATTATGAACCGCAGTTTTGTTGGAATCGCCCTCGTCGCCGTGGCCTTCGTCACGGCCGCGTGCGACGCATCGAAGAAAGAGCTCGAAGCGACGCTCGCGCAGGTGCAGCAGATGTCGTCCGAAAAGGATTCACTCCTCAAGGACGTGATGACGACGTCGCAGTTCATCGCGGAAGTCAGCACCGAGCTCGCCAAGGTGAAGAGCCGCAATGCCGGCAAACCCGTCGTGGGCGCGCCGGGCGAGATGGAGAACAACCTGACGCTCGAGCAGCAGCGCGATGCGATCAAGACGAAGGTTGCCGAGCTGACGGCTCGGCTCATCCAGAGCGAGTCGCGGCTCAACGCGAGCAGCAATCGCGTGCGCGACTTGACGGCCAACAACGCGGGACTGGCGTCGCAGTTGGCGGCGTACGACTCGACGATCGCATCGTTCCGGACGATCATGGACAACCAGAAGGCCGAGATCGTCTCACTTACCGCGGAGATCGCGGCGCTGAAAGTTGAAAACACCGGCCTCAAGCAGGACAAGGCCGTGCTCACCACCGAGAAGGCGCAGCTGACCGCGAAGACGGAAGAGCTGACCACCGAGAAAAACACGGTGTTCTACGTTATCGGCACCGAAGACGAACTGTTCAAGAAGGGCATCATCGTGAAGCAGGGCGGCCTGCTCGGCCTCGGCAAGACTGCCGTGCCGGCCGCGGCGCTCAAGGAATCAGATTTCACGGCGATCGATCGCACGAAAGTGAGCGACCTGGCGTTCCCGAAGGCCGACAAGGCCTACAAGATTGTCTCCCGCCAGGACGTCACGTCGCTGGCGACGCCGCCGGACAAGGTCAACCGCATCAAGGGTGGCCTCACGATCACCGATGCGGTGAAGTTCTGGGCACCGTCGAAGTTCCTGATCCTGATGGAGCAGTAACGTCGTGACGGCGATGAAGCCGGCGGCCGGACTTCGGGCACTCGCAAGCGTGCCAGTCCGCGCCGCCGACTTCGCCGCACGCCTGTCGTCACACTGTCCCTGACCCATCGCCCCTCGCCCGTGATAGACCTCCGCTCCGACACCGTCACCAAGCCCTCTGCGGGCATGCGCGCCGCCATTGCGAATGCCGAAGTCGGCGATGACGTGCTCGACGGCGATCCCACGGTGCGCAAGCTGGAGCAGCGCGTGGCGGAACTCCTCGGCACCGAAGCCGCGCTCTTCTTTCCCACCGGCACGATGGCCAACGAGTGCGGCATCTGGGTGCTTGGAAGG
Source organism: Gemmatimonadota bacterium (assembly GCA_014192065.1). Classification (GTDB taxonomy): domain Bacteria; phylum Gemmatimonadota; class Gemmatimonadetes; order Gemmatimonadales; family Gemmatimonadaceae; genus Fen-1231. Next base: position 572,662 of record BJHH01000001.1, read on the forward strand.
GCCGGCACCGAGCTCTTCGTGCACGAGGACGCGCACATCGTCGATCGCGAAAAAGCCGCCGCCGCTGCGCTCGCCGGCATGCAGCCGCGGCTCATCCGCGGCGCCCCGCGTACCACAGTCGAAACCTTCAAAGCGGCCGTTCGTGCGCCGAGCCGTTACCTGCCGCGTGCCACACTCCTCTGCCTCGAAAACACGCACAACTCCGGCGGCGGCCTCGTTACCCCCGCTGATGAACTCCACGCCATCGCGAGTGCAGGCCGCGCGCTTGGTCTCAAGGTGCTGCTCGACGGCGCCCGTCTCTGGAATGCCGCGGCAGCGACTGGCACGCCGCTCAAGGCTTTCGCCTCCTGCGCCGACGCAACGATGGTCTCGTTCAGCAAAGGGCTCGGCGCGCCCGTTGGCGCGGCGCTCGCCGGAAGCGCCGTCGTGATTGACGAAGCGCACGAGTCGCGACGCCGGATGGGCGGCGGTATGCGGCAGTCCGGCATTCTGGCCGCGGCCTGCCTGTACGGACTCGACCACAATCTCGCGCGACTGACGGACGACCATGCGGCGGCCAAGCGATTTGCCGCGATAGTCGCCGATGCCCCCGGTGTGAGCGTGACCAGCCCCGAGACGAATATCGTGATGATCACCGTGCCGGTGGGGACGGATCCTGCACAGTGCGAACGCGACGCGGCCGCTGCCGGCGTCGGTATTTCGCTCTGGGACACGGCGCGTGTGCGTGCGGTGACCCATCTTGATCTTTCGATGGAGGAGGTCGAGCGCGCCGCGACGATCCTTCGTGACCTGTTCGCCGGCGCCTGAACCAGGAACCTCACCTCACATGGAACATTCCGCCGCCTTCCTCAAGATCGTTGATGACGCCAAGGCGCTCATCAAAGAACTCACGATCGCCCAAACGCGGGCGCGGATCGCGAACGACGCCACCATCAAGCTCATCGACGTACGCGAAGACCGGGAATGGACACTTGGTCACATTTCGGGTGCGGAACATATCGGCAAAGGCGTCATCGAGCGTGACATCGAGACGAAAATCCCAGACAAGAGCGCGGAGATCATCCTGTATTGCGGCGGTGGTTTTCGGAGTGCACTCGCCGCCGAGACGCTGCAAAAAATGGGATACGCCAACGTGTACTCGATGGATGGCGGCTGGCGCGAGTGGGCGAACGCTGGCTATCCGGTCGACATCTAGCCGTGGCAGGTGACACGGGAGGCGACGGGACGGGCGCAGCAGCGGATGCCCGCGTTCGGGAAAGCTTCGCCAAACAGGCGTTCATGGGGCTCCTGGGTGCCCGTCTCGCGCGCGTCTCGCCAGGTGAGGTGGACATTGAGTTGCCCTTTCGCGGCGACCTGGTGCAGCAGCACGGGTATCTCCATGCGGGAGTCACCACGGCCATCGCCGACAGCGCCTGCGGATACGCCGCGCTGTCCCTGATGCCGGCCGACGCCGCCGTGCTGAGCGTGGAGTACAAGGTGAACCTGCTGGCGCCTGCCATCGGGAGCCGTTTCCTCGCGCTCGGTCGTGTGATCAAGTCAGGCCGAACGGTGACGGTCGTCCGCGGTGAAGTGCTGGCGTTCACGGAGCAGGGTGAAGCCAGCCAAGTCCTCGTGATGCAGGGCACGATGATCGCCGCCACAGGGCGGGGCATCGCCGGCTGATCGGCTGGCGCCGGTGGACGTCCGGGGGTTTCGCTTGTATCTTCGCGATAACCTCACACTAGGTGGTCCGATGTCCGTTTCGCGTCGTCGCTTCATTGAGACCCTCGGCGTTGGAGGTGCTGCGCTCGGCGCGACTGGCGCCGCCACCGCTGGCATCTTTTCGGCACCGATCATTTCCGCTCGCGGCCGGGAGTCACTGTACGCGTTTCAGGGCGTCGCTGATCGCCGCGCGGACCGTAAGCTGGCCGCTGCGCCCGGCATCGTGCGCATCGATAGCAATGAAAACCCTGTGGGGCCCGGCAAGCGCGCGCTGGATGCCATTCGTGGACATCTCGACGAGTGCAACCGGTACCCGGTGCTCGGCGAGGATGACGTGATTGATACGATCGCGCGCCTGCAGGGTGTGAAACCAGAAAACGTGATCCTGGGATGCGGCTCAGGAGAACTGCTGCGCGCTGCCGACCAGGCGTTCACGTCGAAGCAGGCCGCATACATCGGCGCGGGACCGACCTTCGAGGCGCCAGGCGACTTCGCGAAATTTCTCGGCGTCGAGGTGAAACTCGTCCCGGTCGATGCCAAGCTCGGACTGGACCTTGGTGCCATGGGCGCGGCCGCGCGCGGGGCAGGGCTCGTCTTCCTGTGCAACCCCAACAACCCGACCGCGACGGTCCATAGCAAGGCCGACGTCACGTCGTTCATCGAGTCGTTGAACCGCGTGTCGCCCGAGACGACCATCCTCGTCGACGAGGCCTATTTCGAGTACGTCGAGCATGCCGACTACGGGACGATGATCCCGATGGCGATTGCCAATCCGCGCGTCGTCGTGTTGCGGACCTTCTCGAAGGTGTACGGCATGGCTGGACTCCGGCTCGGATACGCGGTTGGCCGCCCCGAAACGTTGGCGAGAATGAAACAGTGGGTGATGGGGTCCAACGTCACGCAGCTGACGCTGGTGGCCGCCACCGCCGCGCTCGAGGATTCCTCGCACATCACGGAAGAAGTGAAGCGCAACCACGAGGTCAAGGCGTTCACCCGAAAGTTCTTTGCTGATGCGGGTTTTGCGATGAGCACGGGCGACGCGAATTTCATGATGGTGGACCTCAAGCAGCCGGCGGCCGCGTTCAAGAAACTTGCGCTCGGCAAAGGCATCGCCATCGGCCGCGCCTTTCCGCCGCTCACCAACCATGCGCGCATCACGTTCGGCACCATGAAGGAAATGAAGAAGGCCGTCGGCGTGTTCAAGGAGTTGCTGGCTGAGCCCACGCGGGCTGCTGGTCAGTAGCGTTATATTCCTCTTGCTTCAGGTCCCGGAGGGCGTTGGCCCGCCAACTCCGCTAGGGCCGAAAGGCAGCAACGGTACGTGGTGTCTGACGTTGCTCCGTCAGGCCTGAAGCACTGGCGCGGGGGTTTTCCGGAAACGGATGCCCCCGCGCTTTTTGTGTTGCTCCCGTCGGACCGCTCGCGGCGTACATTATCCCGCGGTTTCCCTAACGCCTGACGGAGTCGCCGCAATGAACCGCAGTTGGAAATGGTCGGCCCTCGCGCTGTTCGTCGCCCCGGCATCGTTCCAGGGGCCGAAGACCGTGAGCGTCACGGTCAACGAAGGCACCTCGATGGCGGTCGCCGTCGCACCAGGCGGACGCACGCTCGCGATTGACTTGCAGGGCGGGATCTGGACGCTGCCCGCTACCGGCGGCACCGCGAAGCGGGTGACGGACGAATACAACGACGCGCGCCAGCCGGCCTGGTCGCCCGACGGAAAGTCGATCGCCTTTCAGGGGTTTCGGGACGGCGGCTACGATATTTGGGCCGTCGCGCCCGATGGAACCGGCCAGCGCCAGCTCACGTGGGGTCCGTACGACGACCGCGAGCCCGCCTGGTCCCACGACGGCACAAAGCTCGCCTTCTCGTCTGACCGCGGTGACGCGGGCAACTACAACATCTGGGTGCTCGACGTCGCATCCGGCGCGATCACGCAGGTCACGACGGACCGATCCGACGAGTACATGCCCACCTGGGGTCCCGGTGATCGTGAACTCGCGTACATCGCCACACGGAGCGGTGGACAGGGCGTCTATGCCGCGTCGCTCACCGGCGCGAACGAACACCAGGTGGCGACCGCGGCGGCGCGCGCCGACGCGCCGTCGTGGAGCCCCGGTGGTGCGCTCGTCTACCACTCGCTTAGCGGCACCTCGAGTCAGCTTGAGCTCGAGGGCAAGCCCATCAGCGGCGACGAGAACGTCTTTGCGTTCCGCGTGTCGTGGGTTTCGCCGACCGAGTTCTACTACGTATCGGATGGCAAGATCCGGAAGCGTTCCACGACGGGTGGCGACGCGCAGACGGTCGAGTTCTCGGCCACGTTCACCGTGACGCCGGCGCGATACGCGAAACGCCTGCGTGACTTCAACTCGACGGCGCCGCGAGCAGTGAAGGGGATCGTTCGCCCCGCGATCTCACCTGACGGCAAGCAGGTCGCGTTTGCCGCGCTCGGTGACATCTACGCGTTGCCTGTGGGCGCTTCGGGCGGCAAACCGCAAAACCTCACAAACGATCGCTACTTCGATACCGATCCGGCCTGGTCGCCCGATGGTGCGCAGCTCGCGTGGGCATCGGATCGTGGGGGACGCCTGAACCAGATCTGGCTTCGTGACATGAAGTCGGCCGCCGTGCGCCAGCTCACGTCGATCACGACCTCGGCGCTTGGCCCCAGCTGGTCACCCGATGGAACGCGGATCGCCTTTCTCGACGTGGACGGCATCTGGGGGCGTGCGACGCCGTCGGTAGTGGACGTCGCCACCGGAACGGTCACCAAGCTGCATGCACCAATCTTTGCCCCGGGCAACCCCACCTGGTCGGCCGATGGCAAGCGGATCGCGATGGCGGTGCTGGCGCCGTATTCGGCGCGTTTCCGCGAGGGCACGAACCAGGTGCTCACTTTTTCCTCATCCGCCGGCGACGCACAAAGCGCCGACGTCTGGTTCACGCCAGTCAAGCACCTCTCGATCGATTCGCGCGTGGGCGCAGGCCCATCGTGGTCGCCTGACGGCACACGCATGGCGCTGATTTACGAAGGGCTGCTTACGCTGATGACCGTTGGTGCAGATGGCGCGCCGCTTGGTCCTCCGCGCCGTCTCACGAGCGAGATGGCCCATTCGCCAAGCTGGACGGCGGACGGCAGGCAGATCCTCTATCAGTCGATGGACAAACTGCGCCTGCTCGACGTCGAGCGCGGTGCCACGCGCGACGTGCCGCTCGATCTCCGCTATACGCCGGCCATTCCGACCGGTCAGACGGTCGTGCACGCCGGGCAGCTCGTGGACGGCAAGAGCGATAAGCTCCGTGCCGATATGGACATCGTCGTGGTCGGCAATCGCATCAAGTCCGTGGCGCCGCACACCGCGGCCGCGCACGCTAGTGCGAAAGTGGTTGACGCTACGGGCCTGACCGTGATGCCTGGACTCATCGAGTACCACTCGCACCTGCAGAAGGATTTCGGCAGCGCGGCCGGCCGGGCCTACCTCGCGTTCGGCATCACGACGGTGCGGAGCCCTGGCGGGTCGCCGTACGAAGCGGTCGAGTATCGGGAGTCGGCCGAAGCGGGCGTGCGCCCGAGCCCGCGGATCTACTCGACCGGCTATCTGATGGAGTGGAACCGTGTCTACTACAACATGGCCGTGGCGGTGTCGTCGAACGCCCACCTCGAACTCGAGTTGCAGCGCGCGAAAGTTCTCCAGCACGATCTGATCAAGAGCTACGTCCGCATGCCCGACATCCAGCAGAAACGGATCATCGAGTTCGCGCACGCCGCGGGGATTCCCGTCTCCTCGCACGAGGTGTTTCCCTCGACGCTTTCGGGCATCGATGCGACCGAGCATGTGGGCGCCACGTCCCGCCGCGGTTATTCGCCCAAGCAGGCCACACTGCAGAAGACCTATTCTGACGTGATCAAGCTCTTTGCCGCGGCAGAGATGCCGCTCACGCCGACCTTTGCGCTCGGTAGCGGGGCGTTGCGTCGACTGGGTGAGATGGATCCGACTTTTCGCACCGATGCGCGGTTCGGCATCTACCCTGAGTGGCTCGCGACGCAGGCCGGTAGCGCTGCCGGCGGAAGGGGCGAACCAAACAATGCGTACCAATTCGCGATGGGGCTCATGCGTGCCGGCACGACAGTGCTCGCCGGTACCGATACACCAAACGCCGCGAACCTGCATGGCGAGCTGTTGACCTTTGTCACGGCTGGCATGACGCCGTTCCAGGCGCTGCAGTCTGCAACCGTCAATCCTGCGCGGATGCTCGGCCTCGAGGCCGGCAGCATCGAAGCGGGCAAGCTCGCTGACCTCATCGTGGTGAGCGGTAATCCGCTCGCCGACATTTCCGCCACGAAGAACGTCAAGCAGGTTATGGCCAATGGGCGCGTCTGGGCCGTGGCCGATCTGATCAAGTCTCCGTGATAGGCGCAACCTCCGAATTCCACGGACGGTGGGGGTGCCCCCCCCCGCTAGCCCGCCCAGGAGCATGTATGCGGCCCCCATATGGCGTTTCGGCAGCGATTCCCTACATTAGAGGCAACCGGGGTCGCCAGCGACTCCCGGGTTTGCCGCGTAAGACATCTTGACAGATGGGTTTAGCAGCGCAGTAGCCACGCACTATCGATCAGCAGTCCTCATGTGCCGGGCGCGCCTCTGGCGCGTCCTGAACGACACACAGCAGGGAGGAACGAGGATGGCCCGTTCGGCAATCGTCGCAGGTGTGGTAGCGCTGGCGTTCACCGCCGGCTCGGCTACCGGCACTGGTGTCCCCGAGCATCGTGCTCCTGCGGCCCCACCGGCAGCGGCCGTCCCCGTCGTGCATCGTGGCCCAGAGGTCAAGTCTGCGGTTGGTGCGCGCGGCATCGAGATGAAGGCGCTCTCGGCTGTCGTCCAGCGTTACTGCCAGGGTTGCCACAGCGCCAAGAATCCACGCGGTAACGTGAGTCTCGAAGGCTATGCCGTCGATTCCGCATTCGAAAATATCGAAGTTACGGAAAAAGTGATCCGCAAGTTGCGGACGCAGATGATGCCGCCACCGACTTCTCGTAAGCCCGGCGGCGACACGCTCATGGCGCTCGCCGAGACGCTCGAACAGACCATCGATCGGGCGGCGAAGCCGAATCCTGGCAACCGGACGTTCCAGCGGCTGAACCGGCCAGAATACGAAGCGGCGGTGCGCGACCTGCTCGACGTTGAGTTCAAGGCCGCTGACTTTCTTCCGCTTGATACAAAGAGCGCGAACTTCGACAACATTGCCGATGTGCAGATGTTGTCGCCGACGCTGCTCGAGGCGTACCTGAACGCCGCGGCCGCGGTCAGCCGCATAGCCCTTGGCGACAAGACCGCCCCGCCGATCCCGGTGACCTACCGTCAGTCGCCGTTTGTTTCGCAGCACCCGTGGGACCAAGTTCAGGGCGCCCCGTACGGCACGCGCGGTGGCATTGTCGAGACGCACACCTTTCCAGGCGATGGGTTGTATCGCTTCCGCGTGAACATCGGCGGCGGCGTCGGTACCAAGCTGGAGGACGTCGACATCTCGATCGAAGGCGCCCGCGTCGCACTGCTGCATTACGAAAAGGGCATTGAGCGCACGTTCGCCTCAGCCGACGCGCCGCAGGGCGCTGACTACATCTGGACTGAGCCGTTCGCCGTGAAGGCCGGCCAGCAGCGCATTTCGGCGGCATTCGTGCGTCGCAATGAGGGTCCGTATGAAGACCTCATCAAGCCGCATGACTGGTCTATGGCGAGCAACGGCAATGCCAGCGCTGGAACCACCGCGCCGCCGCACGTGGTCGAATTCAGCGTGATCGGGCCCGAGAAGGTCACCGGAATGTCTGACTCGCCAAGCCGCAAGATCGTCTTCTCGTGCCGCCCCAAGGCCAAGGCGCAGGAAGCGCTCTGCGCTCAGCAGATTGTGTCGCGGCTTGCGACGCGCGCCTATCGCCGGCCGCTCCGCAAGCATGACACCGACGCCCTCATGAAGTTCTACACCTCCGGGGCCAAGTCTGGCGGTTTCGAAGAGGGCGTTCGCACAGCGGTGCAGGCCATGCTCGCCAGTCCGTACTTCATTTTCCGGTTTGAGAGCACACCGGCGAACCTGGTGGCCGGCAAGCAGTATTCGATCAGTGATGTCGAACTGGCTTCGCGGCTCTCGTTCTTCATCTGGGGGAGCATTCCCGACCAGCGGCTTCTCGCGCTCGCCACCGCCGGCACGCTCTCGCAGAAGCCGGTCCTCAACGCCGAAGTTCGTCGCATGCTGGCCGATCCCAAGGCGTCCGCTTTGGCTCCCCGGTTTGCGTCACAGTGGCTGCGCCTGCAGGATCTCGACAAGGTGCACCCCGACGCCTCGTTCTTTCCCGACTACGATCAGCAGCTCGCCAACGCGATGATCCGCGAAACCGAGATGTTCTTCACGGATGTGGTCCGCAACGACCGCCCCGTGCTCGAACTGTTCACGGCCGACTGGACCTACGCCAACGAGCGGCTCGCCAAGCACTACGGCATCCCGAATATTGCCGGCACGCAGTTCCGTCGCGTGAGCTACCCAGACAGCACGCGCCGCGGACTGCTCGGCCATGGCAGTATCCTCGTGCAGACGTCGTTTGCCAACCGCACGTCGCCGGTGTTGCGTGGCAAGTGGGTGATGGAAGTGCTGCTCAATAGCCCGCCGCCGCCGCCGCCGCCGGACGTCCCCGATCTCGAAGCCACGGTGGACGGCAAGGATGGGCGTCCGCTCACCACGCGTGAGCGCATGGAACTGCACCGCAAGAGCCCGATTTGCAGCGCGTGCCACGTCTACATGGATCCGATCGGACTCGCGCTCGACAACTTCGACGTGACCGGTAAGTGGCGGTTCCGCGAGAACGGTGCGGCGCTCGACACGCGTGGCCGCATGTACGACGGCCTCGACATCGCGACGCCGGCGGAGTTGCTGAAGTCGCTGATGTCACGACCGGTTCCGCTGGTCCGGGCCTTCACGGAAAACCTGATGGCGTATTCCATGGGCCGCCGCGTCGAGGACTTCGACCAGCCGACCATCCGCTTGATCGTGCGCGACGCCGCGAAGAGCGGCTACAAGTTCTCGTCGTTCGTTACGGCAATTGTGAACACACCTGCGTTTCGCCGTCGCACGGCGGATCCGGTCAGTAGCACCGTTGGCAGCTCGCACGACTCGCCCACCACCCCGCGGTAGCGCACTCTAGAGCCCAAGGAGCTCTCTCGATGAATTTCCTGACTCGCAGCGCCATGCCCCGTCGCACCTTCCTCCATGGAATGGGCGCGACGATCGCGCTACCCTATCTCGACGCCATGGTGCCGGCGCTTGGCCGGTTCGGATCCGGAGCGGCAGCGTCCGCGGCCGCCGACAAGACGCGATTCATCGCGATCGAATCGGTGCACGGTGCGGCCGGCTCCAACGCATGGGGCGCCACCAAGCACCTCTGGTCGCCAGCCAAGGCGGGCCGTGAGTTCGAACTCATCGCTGACGGCGCCCTGCCAGCTCTCGAACCGTGGCGCAAGTATCTGACCATCGTCAGCAACACCGACACACGTATGGCCGAGGCGTTCGAAGCGCCCGAGATCGGTGGCGACCACTTCAGGTCCAGCGCGGTGTTCCTGACGCAGTCGCACCCCAAGCAGACGAACGGTTCCGACCTCTACGTCGGCACCTCAATGGATCAGCTCATCGCCCGTCGCATCGCCGGCGATACAGCGATCCCGTCCATGCAGCTCTGCATTGAGAATCTCGACCAAGCTGGCGGCTGCTACTACAACTACGCTTGCGCGTACACGGACACGGTCAGCTGGGCGAGTCCGAGCGAGCCCCTCCCGATGATCCGCAATCCGCGCATCGCATTCGACCTGCTGTTCGGGGCGGGGACCTCGGGTGAGGATCGCATGTCGCGGCGCAACGCGAACAAGAGCATCCTCGATTGGATCGTCGGCGAGGTGAACGGGCTCAAGAAGGACCTCGGAGCTGCTGACCGCGAGCGCATCGAGAAGTACCTCGAAGACATCCGGGAACTCGAACGCCGCATCCAGGCTGTCGAGAAGCGAAACTCCACCGGCGATGTCCGCGCGATTCCTGAGGCGCCGATCGGCGTGCCGGACTCGTTCGAGGAACATGTCAAGATGATGTTTGATTTCCAGGTCCTCGCGTTGCAGTCGGACATGACGCGGGTGATTTCGTTCAAAACTGGCCGCGATGCCTCGAGCCGCGCGTTCCCGGAGAGCGGAACCACCAAGGGCTTCCACCCGGCATCGCACCACGGCGGGCGTGAGGCGGCGATCCTCGACTTCAACATGATCAATCGCTACCACGTGGCGATGTTGCCCTACTTCCTCGACAAGCTCAAGAACTCGCAGGAAGGCGATTCGAACCTGCTCGACAAGACGGTCATCATGTACGGCTCGCCCATGGGCGACCCGAATCTCCACAACCATCGCCGCTGCCCGCTCATGTTCCTTGGACACGGCAATGGCGCCCTCGAAGGCAACGTGCACCTCAAGGCGCCTGACGGCACGCCGATGGCCAATGTGTTCCTGTCGCTCATGCACAAGTTCGGCATGACCGATATGAAGAACTTCGGCGACTCCACCGGCGAATTCGCGCTCAGTCACTAGCAGACAACAGGGAGGAGCGGTCGATGTCCAAGCTTCGCATACGATTCCTCGCTGCCTGCGCCATTCCGGTGCTGGTTGCCGCCGCGTCGTTCGCGCCGGCAACACCGGCGGCGGACGCCGCCATGCGCGGCGATCTTGCCGCGCTCAAGGCGCTGGTGCTTCAGGGGGCCAACGTCAACACGCCGCAGGGCGACGGCATGACCGCCTTGCACTGGGCCGCCGATCGTGGCGATCTGGCGATGGTGAACCTGCTGCTGCAGTCCAAGGCCGGCGTGAAGGCCGTGACGCGGGTTGGCACGTATACTGCGCTACATATCGCCGCCAAGGGCGGCCACGGCGACGTGATCGCCGCGCTGCTCAAGGCAGGGGCAGACGCGAACGCACTCACGGAAACAGGCGCTGCGGCGCTGCATTTCGCCTCCGGAGCCGGTACGACTGACGGTGTGGCGGCGTTGCTCGACAAGGGCGCCGACCCGAATATGCGTGAGCGCGAGTGGGGCCAGACGCCGCTCGTCTTTGCGGCCTCAAACAATCGCCCGCAGACGATTACGCTGCTCATCAAGCGCGGCGCGGATCCGTCGATCAAGACCAAGATGGTGAACGTCAACGACGAAACGGCGCAGGAACAGGCCGGGACGCGCGCACGCAACGAAGTGCTCATCGCTTTTGAACCGGAAAAGCACCGCGATTCGACCAAGCCGCCTACGGGCGGCGCCGACGTTCCCGTTGGTGCCATGGCGGGCCGAGGGGCCGCGGTGACCGGCGGCGTCACGCTCCGGATGCTCGGATTTGCAGCGATTGTCGGTGACACTCTGCCCGATCCCAACGCGGCCGCCGCCGGCCGTGGCGGGCGCGGTGGCCCGCAGCCCAAGGGTCCGTTCACGACCAAACAGATCCAGACGGCGATCGAAGCAGGACGCAAGGTCCAGGCAACGGCGCTTGCGGCAAAGGGACCCGTCACCGAAGTCGTGGACACGATCAACGGTGGCGTCGCGGGCTTCGCGAATACGGTCGGCGGTATTGGCGGCCTCACACCACTCCATCATGCCGTGCGGCAGGGCAGCCTCGCGGCTGTCAACGCGCTGATCGACGGTGGCGCGAAGGTCAATACGCCGAATAGTGTGGACAATACGACCCCGCTTCTTTTGGCCACGATCAACGGGCAGTTCGACGTGGCGATGCGGCTCATCGCGGCCGGGGCGGATCCGAATATCGCCGCCGGGTCGGGGCTGGCGCCGCTCTATGCAACGATCAACACGATGTGGGCGCCGCGGTCGCGGTTCCCCCAGCCGCAGGCAGTGCAGAACCAGCGCACGACGCACATCGAGCTGATGGAGGCGTTGCTCAAGGCAGGTGCCAAGGCCAACGTGCGCCTCACGTCGCAGTTTTGGTACTTCGCATACAACAATTGCGGCAATGCGAACTGCGGTCTTGAGAACATCGAGGGCACGACACCGTTCTGGCGCGCGGCCTACGGACTAGACGTTGAAGCGATGAAGCTGCTGATGAAGTTCGGCGCCGATCCGACGCTTCCGTCCTTCCGTACCCCGGTGGCCGCTGGCCGCGGAGGTCGCGGAGGTCGTGGTGGCGGCGGCGCTGGTGGTGACAACCCTGATGATCCGGCACCTGCAGCCGCGCGTGGCGGCGGTGGCGGACGTGGCATGCTGCCGGGTCCTGGGCAGCCAGCGATCGATCCGGCCATCGACTCGGCCTCCAAGGCCGTGCCGCCTGGGATCGGTGTCTTTGTCATTCACAGCGCCGCGGGCGTTGGCTATGGCAACGGATATGCGGGCAATGCCCATCGGCACGCTCCCGACGGTTGGATGGCGACGATGCGGTACGTGGTCGAGGTCCTGCACGCCGACGTGAATGCCCGTGACAACAACGGCTACACGGCGATGCACCATGCGGCCGCTCGTGGCGACAACGAGATGATTCTGTATCTGGTGTCGAAGGGCGCTGACGTGAAGGCTGTGGCGCGGAATGGCCGCACGACAGTGGACATGGCGAACGGACCGGTGTCGCGCATCACGCCGATCCCGGAGACCATCGCGCTGCTCGTGAAGCTGGGCGGTATCAATACGCACCGCTGCGCATCGTGCTGATTGGCTCGGCTAGCTGATCAACTCTGACCGCTGAAACGGCCGCCGGCGCTCCACGCCGGCGGCCGTTCCGCACATGTCCAAGCGCAACCGGAGCGCACCGCCAGCCCTCTCGTACGACGAGGCAGTACACGCGATCGCGGCGCTCGTGAGCCCTGGCGCGCGCGCGGCGGTCATTGACGCGCTGACCGACGGTGGGCAGGCGGCCGCACCGGATGCGCTCGCATCACTTCGTGCGGCCATGCGCGCGCATGCCTTTCCGGTCGAGGCCGGCACCCTGTCGGTACGACGCGTGGTCGAGTCGCTCGACGGCCGCACGCGACGCGACGGCCTCCACGTGATGCACGGCTGGGATTACGCGGCCCAGCGGCGCCCGCACGACATCGCGCCAGTATTGCTACTCGACTACTGCGCCCGGCTCGGCATTGAGGAGCTGCGCGCGACGGATATGCTGCGGGTCCTGCTCGAGCACTACTGTCTTGCCGTATTGGGCCTGCTGCTCGTGCGCGCGTGGGACGAAGGCGACGCCAATCGCCACCTGGATCGGATTGACGGACTTTTGCGGGACCTCCAGGCACCAGGCGCGAGCGGGCATCCTGTGGCCGACGGTAGCGGCAGCCTGCTGATGCTCGCGGTGGCCTACTTTCACCCCGAAGAGCACGCCTACGGCGCGCTGCTTCGAAAGGTCTGGACCCTCGATGAGGCGCATCGTCTCCGGCTTGCCTTGCCATGTGCCGGAATCATGGCGAGCCACCTACGATGGGGCTGGCGCTTCATGTACCGGCAGGATCTTGGTGCGATGCGTGCGGACAACGCGGTGGACTATCCGTGGGCGCTGTTCGCGCTCATGACGCTCATGCGGGAGTACACGAGGCTCTTGCCAAACGGTGACGCCGCGGCGCGCGCGACGATGGCTGCTGCGCTGTTGAACGGGCTCGCCTGCGATCCGGAGCTGTTCACCAACGCACCGCCGGCGTTCTTGGCTGAATACCATGCAGAACATGCGGAGCTCCGTGCGTCGCTGAGCCGCCATCGCGAGCAGTTGCTCGCGGACTTCGCACGTATTGAACCGAGCGCGCGCCGGTTCTCGCCGGTCGGATTTGCCTGCAACTTTGTCTCGAACGCCTCCGTCGCCCTTGCCACTATCGCGTGTGCTGACGGCACGCGGTATGCGGCGCTCGATCTGCTGTTCCGCCCTGAGGTCGAGGACAATACGGCTGGCTCGTCGAGAGCCGAACAGATGGCGCGACGGCTGATGCAGTATGCGGCGCATCCAGACCGATTGGGCGCTGGTGGCGCGCCGCTCATCGTCTACGACCCGTACGACGGCGTACACCACTATAACGCCGTGGTGCGCGCCCTCACTCGTAGCGGCTAGTCCGTCCTCACGGCACGCAGGCGGCCGCTGCCGCCTGCGGTCAACACGATACGCACTTGTGGCTGTTTTTCGATCCCAGCCGCTCGAGCAAGGCAACGGTGTCCAGGTACGGTGAGATGCGCTGGACGGGTCCATTGGCCATGTCGGCCGTCGTCTGGCCGCTCCGGGATACGGCCTTCACATCGGCGCCTTTCGACACGAGATAGTTGATGAGCTCGTTGTCTCCGCGCGCCGCCGCGAAGTGCAACGGCGTGTGTCCGTTGTTGTCGCGGGCATTCACGTCGGCGCCCAGTTGTTCCACGAGGAACTTTACAGCGGGTATCCAGCTGTCTGGCGCGTGCCGATGGTCATTGGCCGCGAACCCTTGGCCGTATCCAACGCCGGCTGCCGCGATGACGGTCGGGATTCCCGGGCCGTTGTCTGGCACCGGCGGAAGTCCTGACGGATCGAGCCGAACGGGAACATCGGCCCCGCCGGCAGGCGGGGTGCCACCGCGGCCACCGCGGCCAGCGCGCGCGGCCGGCCGAATGGTCGGAACTTTCGGGTCGGCGCCGTGGGCGAGCAGGAGTTTCATCGCGGGGATGTCCGTCGCGTAGGCCGCACGCCAGAACGGTGTCGCGCCGGCGAAGTCGACGCGCAGGTTGTCGCGATTGTATGTCGTATACCAGAGGCTCCGCTTGAGCCGCACGTTGGGATCGGCCTTGGCCTTGAGTAGCGACTCCATCAACTGCAGGTAGGACGACTGCTGTTGCAGGTTGAAGGTCGGCTGCGGGGTCCGTGACGTCGGGGCCCATTCCTTGTTGATCACGGCGTAGAGCGGCGTCGCACCGGCGTCACTCGCCAGGTTGGGATTGGCGCCCTTGTCGAGCAGGAACTTGACCAAGTCGTAGTGGCCATTGAGCGCAGCCATCAGGATCGGCGTGGTCTGGTCGGCCGGGCTCACCTGATTGATGTCCGCTCCGCCTGCCAGCAACGCGCGGACCGTCTCGACATGCCCTTCGCGCGTCGCCAGCAGCAGCGCGGTCAGTCCGCCCTGCACGGCAACCAACTCCGTGTAGCCCGGCGGGTCTTCGTCGCCACCGTTGCCAGCCACCACAACACGGGTCGCTTCTTCGGCCGAGTCCGCCGCGACCGTCGCAACGCCGTTGAGCCCACGCCGTTCGACCACCAGCGCGGCGCGCACGGCCTCCTGTACCTGTCGGGAGTCGGGGTGCCATCCGACCACAGTGTCGGCGCCTTGTTCCTTGCGGAGCCGTGCCAGCGTCTGATTGCGACGCTGGCGTGTGGCGCGGTCCTGTGCGACGAGGGCAAGTAGGTCCACCACGCGTGCCGCGATGGCGGGGTCGGCTCGGCGTGCGAGCAGGAGCCGCACCGCAGCCGTGCGGCCGCCAGCGGCGGCAAGCATCAATGGTGTCTGGCCCCATTCAGGTTCCGTCGCGTTCACGGCGGCGCCACGGTCGAGCAGCGCCCGGACCCCTATGGTGTCGCCGGACATCGCCGCTAAGTGCAGCGGTGTCACGCCGGTGGCAGTGACGAGGATAGGGTCAGCGCCGGCCGTGAGCAGGGCCACGACGACGGATCCATGCCCTCCTTCGGAAGCGAGGTGAAGCGGTGTCAGCGCACCAATCCGTGTGGTGGCGGCGTGCCGGGCCTTGGATCGCAACAAGACCGCGCTGAGTTCGGCATCGCCGTTCCTGGACGCCCAGTGAAGTGCGGTCATGCCATCGCCCTGTGGGGCGTTGACGTCGGCGCCCTTGGCGATCAACGCACGTACCGCGGCGGCGTCCTGCCGAGCCGCGGCATCAGCGACCGAGGATTCGACGGGGCGTGCCGCGCCGATCACCGTAGCTGCCGCGATGAGTACGCCAAGCCGCGTGGCCATGCGTACCGCTCCGCGCGCGCCGCTCATAGCGCGAGCTCCCCGGTGCTGTCACCAAAGCTGTGGAGATCATCGTGTCCGAGCCGGTGGAGCAGCGTGAGCATCGCGTTGGCCATTGGGGTGCCTTCGGGAGCTTTGAGGTGTGAGTTGCCGGCGAGCTGGCCATTGGCGCCGCCGAGCAGAATCAACGGGCAGCGGCGATGATTGTGGACGTTACTGTCGGCCATTGGCGAGCCGAACATCACCACGGTCTTGTCGAGCAGCGGCGTACCGCCGTCCATTGTCGAGCGCAGCCGTTCGAGCAGGTAGGGCAACATGCCCACATGATACTTGTTGATCTGGAAGTACTCGGCGACGCGCTTGGGATTGTTGCCGTGGTGCGACGCGTTGTGGAACCCTGCCGATGTACCGCTTTCCGGGAAGACACGGCCCGATGCGTCACGGCCGGTCTTGAGCGTGAACACGCGCGTCATGTCGGCCTCGAAGGCGAGTACCTGGAGGTCGAACATCAACTTGATGTGATCTTCGTACGAGTCGGGCACTCCCGACGGGGCGCCCGCGAGCTCGCGGGCTTCGCCGGAACGGTTGCGCTCCTCGGTACGCTGGATCCGGCGCTCGATCTCGCGGACGTTTTCGAGGTACTGGTCCATCCGGCCGCGATCGGCGGCGCCGAGTTCGCGCTGCAGGTCGGCAATGCGTCCCGTGATGAAGTCGAGGATGCTTCCCGTGGTGCGTCGACGCGACGCCCGTTCGGCGGACGACCCACCAGTGCCGAACAGTTGGTCGAACGCGATCCGGGGGTCGCGAATCATCGGAAGCGGTTGGGTAGGCGAAGCCCAGCTGACCATGTCCGTGTAGACGCATGAGTAGCCATACGCGCAGCCGCCAGCGCGATCGATCGGCTCGATGCAGAGCTGCATCGACGGGATCGGCGTGGCCTGGCCGAAGCGCTGGGCGTGAAGCTGGTCGAGCGACGTCCCGACATAGATGTCGGAACTTTCGGTCTGGGTGGGATGCGCCTGCGTGAGGTACACAGCGCTCGACCGGAAATGGTCGCCGCCGATTTCCTCGGGCTTGTACGCTTCGGCCATCCGGACGTCGGTATTGCTCACGATCGTCAGGTACTTTCGCCACGGCTCGAGCGGCAGGAGGGCAGACGGTGTCAGGTCGAACGCACTCCCGGTCGCGGCGGGCGACCAGAAGTTCTGCGTGGCGCCGAAGGGGCTGCAGCCGGCCGCACCATGTACCGCTTCGATGCAGATCAGGCGTGTCGGGTCTGCGGCGGCCGACAGTCGCGAGAGCCCGCGCGCCGGGCGCATGGCGTCCAGCATTGGCAGGGCGACCGTCGCGCCGAGTCCTTGCAGGAAAGTGCGGCGCGGAAGATGCTTCCCGATGATCAGCATGCGCGGAGGGGTGTTGAGGGAAACGACGTCATCGTCACGGTTCAGTGATTCGGGCTATTGCTCGTCTGCAGTCTGTTCGCGCCGCATGCGGAATGCGGGGCTGTTCACAACGCCGATGATGTAGGAGGAGAACCGGTGGTCGCGCTTCCCGGCGTCCCTGACGATTGTGCGTATCGTGGGCATGTCGAAAGCTTCCACTCGTCGGCCCAGTCCGTACGCGAGCAGGTTTCTCGTGAACGTCTGCAGCAGCGTCTCACGCTGCTTGAGTAATGCCTTGCTCAGGTCCGCTGGGCTCTCGACCTTGGTGCCGTCCCAGAGCTCACCGCGCGGATCGATCGGCATGCCGTTATCGCGTACGCGCCAGCGCCCGGTCACGTCGTAGTGCTCAAGCGCCAGCCCGATCGGATCCATCATTTTGTGGCACGACTGACAGGCCGGATTCCGTCGATGCTCTTCCATCCGTTCGCGCACCGTCAACAGCTGTCCGTCTTTCGAATCCGCGGTGGCTTCGAGGTCGGGGACACCCGGTGGCGGCGGCGGCGGCGGGCTGTTCAGCATTACTTCCATCACCCACTTGCCGCGCTCGACCGCCGACGTGCGGGTGGCCTGCGAGGTGAGCGTGAGTATGCTGGCGTGGGCCAAGAGGCCACGCCGGTTCGCGTCGACCTGCGGTACGCGACGAAACTGTGCACCGGCGACGCCGGTAATGCCGTAGTGCGAGGCGAGCCGCTCGTTCACGAAGGTGTAGTCGGCGGTGAAGAGGTCAAGGACGCTTTGGTCCTGACGGATGATGTACTCGACAAAGGTCTCGGTCTCGCGGCGCATTGCCGTGCGCAGTTGTTCGTCGAAGTCGGGGTACTTCCGCACGTCGGGTTGCACATTGTCGAGATCGCTGAGCCGGAGCCACTGGCCCACGAATCGCGACGCGAGCGATGCGGACCGCGGATCGGCCATCATGCGCCGCACCTGACGGTCGAGCACCGCCGCATCAGTGAGCCGTCCGTTGCCGCCGAGCGTGATGAGCTCGTGGTCGGGTGGGGCACCCCAGATAAAGAACGCGAGCCGCGAGGCGAGGTCAATGCTGCTCAGGCGGTACACGGTGCCTGCGGCAGCCGCGGTGGCTTGGCGTTCAAACCGGAAGACGAAATCGGGACTGGCGAGCATGGCTTCGAGTGCGGTGCGTACGCCAGACTCGAACCCGTCTTTCGCCGCGGCGCCGTCGTACAGCCCCATCAGTGGCTCAACGTCGCGCGCCGCGACCGGCCGGCGATAGGTCACGGTTGCGAGGCGGGTGACGATCGTCTTGGCGCAGGCGCGGGCCACCGCTGCCGTCGCGCCTGGCGCCGGCGTGCAGGTAAAGATCCGGCGGCGCACCGGAGAATCCGATACTCCGGTCGGTTTGTCCGGACCGGCGATGACGAGGTCGCGAAGGTGTGGATTGAGCGAGAACCCATACGCCGTGGCGTTCGATGTGCTCGCGAGCGACCACCGCAGCGGCGACACGAGGTCCTGCGTCACGCTTTGGAATGTCGGGGGAATGAATGCCGCAGACACACGGTGCGAACCGGCGGTCACCTGGACCGGCTCCGTCGCCATCGATACGCCGTTCGGATCGGCGGCGGTCATCCATCGGTCCATGTCGAGCAGGGCGACGCGCGATCCGTCGATCGACACCTCGATCTGTTCGCTGCGTGCGTTGCCGCCGGCGAACGCACCGGTGGTCTCGTGGTAGAAAAACAGGCGGAAGCCGTAGGTGCCGTCGGCAGGGAAGGTGTGCACCACCGAAATCCCGCCGCGCGTGCCGATCGGTGCGCCTTCGACGTACTCAAGCTGCGACGCCGTCCTTGGTACGGTGTACGTCGATGCCGCCGCGACGACGCGCGGGTTTCCGACGGCGAGCCAGCTCACCTCGCTCGCGGCACGCAGGTACGCATCGAGCAGCGTTGGAGAGAGTACCTGCGCGTCGGCGATGTTGTCGAAATTTTCACTCTTGGTGTCGAGCGGCAGGTAATTGCCCGCGTCGATCGCCATGCCCAGTAGGTCGCGGATGGCGGCCGTGTACTCGGCGCGGTTTAGTCGCTGAAATGTGCGTGTGCCGGGATTGGGGTTCGCGGCGGCGTACGCGTCGAGTTGGCGCTCCAAGGTGTCGACGAGCGCGGCCAGAGTGTCCGGGCCCGGTCGTGCCATTCCCGGGGGTGGCATCATCCCAGTCCGAACCTTGGCGATCACCTTTTCGGCGATCTCGGAGTTCTTGCTCGCTGCGGACACATCGAACGAGTCGAGTGAGATATTTCCGCGTCGAACCGTTCCATTGTGGCAACGCTGGCAGCTTCGCCGAACGACCTCGTTGAGCGCCACGGCCGACACGCTCGTCCGGCGGTGACCGGTTGGCGCTTCGGGGGGCAGGGTCAACGGCGTTCGCCCTGGGCCGCCACCGGCGCCACCGGCGCCGAAAGCGGTCAGAATGCCCAGCATGGTCGACATTGCCACGAGCGACTTCATGCGTCCTCCAGGGGAGCCAGCCTACTATAAAGTCGCCCCGCCACCCCCGATTCCGCAATACGGGCCGGGAGCGCTAGTCCGGCGCCACCGTCCAAGCACCACTCGGGCGGTCTAGCGCTCCATCGTGAGCATCAGCTTCAGGTGCTCGTCTGCCGTCGCGAGGCCACCCTCACCGGCGTCGGGTGTGATCCGTGCATCGCCGTTCGCATCGGCTCCATTGATGAGCTGGTCGGCGAGCGACGCCATCTGGCTGACGAGCCCGGCGGCGTCGGCGGCCGTTGTCGCCGCCTGGATGCGTTGGGCGAGCGCGATGATCTGGTCGGCGCGGACCACGGTGTTACGCGCGCTGGTGGCGATATGCTTGGCGTGGAGGCCCACGTTGGCCGACGCCCCTGGCTGCGTGGCCGCGAGCTCGATATGCACCGCGACGGCCGCGGCTCCCTTCTTGACGCCATAGCCCTGCCCAGGCCCTGTTGCGATAATCGACGGATCGAGTGCGTGGATCACGTGGGCTGCGTGCGTCTTCATATATTCGAGGTTCGTCGGCTGTCTCGACGCGAGCGACGCGTGTTGCGCGGCGATACGAGCTTCGGCAATCGCGGTCGGCAGCAGGCCCTGGCGGTTGGGTGTGTCCGCGAACGCGTTCGCGACGTGGCCGATGTGCGTGCCGACTGCTCCGGCTGGGAGCGCCGCGGCCGGTGCCGCGGCTGGTGCCTGGCTCGGCAGCGGGGCGCCGGCCAGCGTGACGAGCACGCTGTCGTACACCAGCCGCGCCGCCATGTCGAAACTGATCTCGTACGTCCGGCGCCGATAGTCGGCGTCGCTCAGGCCCGCTTTCTGGATGCTCTGGGCTACGAGCTCCTGCAGTTTGCCGCGGAGTTCCCGCTGCTGCTCGTCCTTCTTGTTCCGCGCCTGCGACAGCAGGATGTTGATCGAGTCGCGCGTGCGCGCGATAGCCGATTCGAGTTTCGCCAACGCGGCGATCTCGTCGCGCGAGAGCGTCGTCGTGGGGCGCTGTTGTGCGGAGGTCACCGTGGAACGGGTGGTCAGCGCGGCAAACAGCAGGGCAACGGCGATTGGTCTGACGGTCACGCAAGCCTCCATCGGACGGCGGGGTGGGAGCGCCGAATGTTGGGATGATAGCGCCGAGGTGGCGACTTCGCATCCAAAATACGCCCGACGGGCTGTGGACGCTGCAGCCCCCGGCGCGTGGACACCCGCGGGTCCACGACCGTAGTTTCTACGTTTCGCCTGATCTCTTCCCGGGGGACGCATGGCCACGAACCGTCGCACGTTCATCAAGTCCGTTACCGCCGTTGGCAGCGCCATCGGCTTGGCCGGAGTGCCGAGGCTCGCGCTCGGCCAAGAGGCCGAGTCGGAGCCGGTGTGGACGCCCAAGCCAGTCGGCAAGGCGCGCGTGCCGCTCAACATTCTGATTCTGGGTGGCACCGGATTTACCGGTCCTGAGCAGGTCGAGTACGCCATCGCGCGTGGCCACCGTGTCACGCTGTTCAATAGAAACAAGACGCGCCCCGGCGCGTTCAAAGGCAAGGTCGCCGAGGAACTGGTGGGCGATCTCAACAACGACACGAGCGCGCTTCAGGGGAAGAAGTTCGACGTTGTCATCGACAACCCGACCACGGCGCCCGCGTGGGTGCGGAACGCGGCGAAGCATCTCGCCGGAAACGTCAAGCATTACATCTTCGTCTCGACAACCTCCACGTACAGCGACCAGAGTATTATCGGCCTGAATGAGAACAGCCCGACGGTGGTCCTGCGCGAAGGGATCGATCCGTATTCCGTGGACCCGCAGGTGATTGGCGGGAACTACGGCGGTCTCAAGGTGCTCGCCGAAAAGGAAGTACAGACACAGTATCCGGGAATTTGGACGGTGATTCGGCCATGCCTGATCGTCGGCCCACTCGACCGGACCGACCGCTTCACCTGGTGGCCGGCACGCATCGACAAGGGCGGCGAGGTGCTCGCGCCAGACAAGCCGGACGATCCCTGCCAGTTCATTGATTCGCGCGACCTCGCCGAGTGGACCGTGCGCGTGGCAGAGGCACAGGAGTTCGGCCTGTACAATGCGATTGGCCCGACACACCCGATGACGGTTTCCGAAATGCTCTACGGCGTGAAGGCCGGGACCACCGCCGGCGCGCGGTTCACCTGGGTGCCCTGGGATTTCCTGCAGGAGCAGAAGGTGCGTCCCTGGCGCGACATGACCGTCTGGCAGCCGCCGTATGGACGCACAGCGGGCTATCAACGGCGTGATTCCCGGAAGTCGATCGCGAAGGGGCTCACCTTCAGGCCGCTCGCGGTCACGGCGAAAGACACGCTCGACTGGCACAAGACTCGGCCAGAGCAGGAGAAACTCGCCACGCTGAATGGGGAGATCAACGGCATCGGCCTCAAGCGTGAAGCCGAAGTGCTCGCGGCGTGGCATGCGAAAGTGAAGGCTGGGCAATGAGCATCACACGGCGGGACTTACTCACGGGCGCGGCAAACGGAACCCGCCGGCGCGCGGGTTCGCTCGCCCACGAGCGCGTCGGCGCCCCACTCAACATCCTGATCCTTGGCGGGACGGGGTTCACCGGGCCGGAGCAGGTGGAGTACGCCACCGCGCGCGGCCACCGAGTGACGCTATTTAACCGCAATCGCACGCGACCCGACCTGTTCAAGGGGCGGGTCGACCAGCTGATCGGTGACCTCAACGGCGATGTCGAATCGCTGAAGGGGCATTCGTTCGACGTGGTGATTGACAACCCGACGACGGCGCCCGCGTGGGTCCGGAACGCCGCCAAGCACCTCGCCGGGCACACCAAGCACTACCTGTTTATCTCGACGCTCTCGGTCTACCCCAACAACACGGTGACCAACCGCGACGAGTCGGATGGGCTGACGCCGCTGCCCGAAGGGCTCGATCCGTATACGGTGCCGGCGGATCAGGCCCGCCGCTACTACGGCGCGCTCAAGACCGAGTCGGAGAGGGAAGTCGCTCGGCAGTATCCGGGCATCAATACGATTGTTCGCCCGGGGCTGATTGTCGGTCCGCTCGACAAGTCGGACCGCTTCACCTACTGGCCGGTGCGGATCGACCGTGGCGGCGAGGTGCTCGCGCCGGGTAACCCGGACGATCCGAATCAGATCATCGACTCTCGCGATCTCGCGGAATGGATGATCCGCCTCGCCGAGCAGCGCGTGCTCGGCACCTTCAACGCCGTCGGTCCGGTGATCTCGATGTGGGAGCTGCTCGCCGGCATTAAGTCAGTCACAACGGCTGGCGCCCAGTTCACCTGGGTGCCGGCCGACTTCCTGCGGGCCAACGGTGTGACGCCGTGGCGCCACATGCCGACCTGGATGCCTCCTGTGCCGAATGCGGGCTTCTCTACGCGGAACAACGCGCGTGCCGTGGCGGCTGGTCTCACCTTTCGTCCGCTCAGCATGACAGCCAAGGACACGCTCGACTGGCACAAGACGCGGCCCGCTGAGGAGCAGAAGTCTTTGGCTGACGGGGCGATCGCGGGGATTCCGGCGACGAAGGAAGCCGAAGTGATTGCCGCGTGGAAGGCGAAGCCGCAGAGCGCGCCCTGAGTCATCCTGAGCGAGTTCACGCGCCGCCGCCGGTGACCGGCGGGGCGTTGCACCGCCTGCTGAAACGCGCGGTGGAAGTGCACCCGCATGAGGTCAGGTCGCTCGTGGCGTCGTTCCTTTTCTTCTTTTGTGCGCTGGCGAGCTGGTTCGTGTTGCGCCCCATGCGCGATGCGGTTGCGGCGGCGAGTGGCGCCACGCAGCTCTCCTGGCTGTTCGTGGGCACGCTGGCGATGACGCTGATCGCGAACCCGCTCTTCTCGGCGCTTGTCGTCAGATTTCCGCCGCGAAAGTTCATTCCGTACGCGTACCACATCATCGTGGCGTCGCTGCTCGTGTTCTATGTGCTGCTCCGCTGGGTGGCCGGCGGAGAGGGTACGGCCACCGACCTGTGGGTCGGGCGTGCGTTCTTTGTGTGGACGAGCATGTTCACGCTCTTCATTACTTCGCTGTTCTGGTGTTTCATGGCCGACGTGTTCCGGAGCGAGCAGGCCAAGCGGTTATTCGGCTTTATCGGCGTGGGCGGTACGCTCGGGTCGGTGGCGGGGAGTGCGGCGACGGCATCGCTCGCCCACTACATCGGTGACGTGAACCTGTTGTTGGTGAGCTGCATCCTGTTGGAGTTGGCGGTGATCGCGGTGGTGCGTTTCCCGCTGCGGGAGCCCGGACTCGCGTCGCGCGACGACGGATTGGCCACCGCGGCGTCGCCCGGGCCCGAGGCCACACTCCTCGACAAGGACGACGCGGTCCCGATCGGTGGGAGCATGTGGGCAGGGTTCACTCGCACCGTGCGATCACGCTACTTGGTGGGCATCGCGCTCTTTCTCGTCCTGTTTACCGTCGGGTCCACCTTTCTCTACTTCGAGCAGTCAGCCATCATCGGTGCGACGTACGCCGATCGCACATCGATCACCGTCATCCTGGCACGCATCGAGCTGGCCGTGCAGTTGCTCACCGTGTTTACGCAGCTCTTCCTCACCGGGCGAATCATCCGGTGGTTCGGGCTGGTGACCGCGCTCGCATTCCTGCCGGTCGTCTCGATGATTGGTTTCGGCGCGCTCGCCAACGTGCCGACGTTCGGCGCGCTGGCCGCCTTCGTTATCCTGCGGCGGGCCGGCAACTTCGCGCTCACCAATCCATCGATGGAAGTGCTGTTCACCGTGGTGCCGCGCGAGGACAAGTACAAGGCGAAGAGTTTCATCGAGACCTTTGTGTATCGCGCCGGCGATCAGGTAGGCGCGTGGACCTTCGCGGGCCTCACGGCGATTGGCTTGAGTCTTGCGGGACTCGCGTGGGTCGCCGTGCCGGTGTCGGCGCTCTGGCTCGGACTTGCCATCTGGCTCGCGCGGCGTCACGCGGTGATGGCGGCGGCGACGGGGTCGTCCGGGCGCAGGACGGCCGCGTTGATATGACGCCTGCGCAACGGGGTGTTCGGCCCCCGTCGCGCAGGCCATGTTTCGCCTCCGATGGACAACCTCTGTCATTCCCTCGCTGGCGCGGCGATCGCGCAGTCCGGCTTTGCCCGGCGGCTTCCACGCGCCACGCTGCTCGGCGTGATTGCCGCGAACATTCCGGACATTGACGCCTTGGTTTATCTGGGCAGCGACTCCGCATTCGCGGTGTCGTTCCGTCGCGGATGGACGCATGGGCTGCCGGCGCTCGTCGTCTGGGCGGTGCTGCTCGCGGCCTGCTTCGCGCGGTGGAGTCGCGCCGCGCCGCAGACTGACCGGCCAGCGGGGCCAGCGGGCCGATTCACCGCGCGCGACTTCCTGCTGCTTGCGGCGATCTGCGTGGTCAGCCATCCGCTGCTCGACCTCATGAACACGTACGGCATCCGGCTCCTGATGCCGTTCAGCGATCGCTGGTTCTACGGTGATACGCTGTTCATCGTGGATCCACCTCTGCTCGCGCTCCTCGGCGTTGGCGCGCTTGTCTCGAGCCAGGCCCTGCGCAGGTCGAAGCCATGGGCCGAGCGACCGGCGCGCACAGCGCTCGCGCTGGCGCTCGTGTACGTCGCGACGATGCAGGCGATGAGCGCGGCCACGGAACGACTCGTCGTTCGCGAGCTGAGCGTGACAAATCCGTCGTCGCATACGGTGATGATCGTGCCGAGGCCGTTGTCCATCTTGAGTCGCGAAGTCCTCGTCAGCCGCGACGGCCGATACGAACGGTCGACTGCCGATTGGGACGGTCTGACACCGTCGGTTTCGACGGCGGTCCTCTGGAGCGAGCCGATCGGCGCTGATTCCGCGACCGTCGCCTCCGTGCGCTCAACAACCAGCGGTGAGCGGTTTCTTCGTTGGGCGCGATTCCCGTATTTCATTGAGGGCACGGGGGCGAATGTGGGGACGGTGTTTGTTGGCGACCGGCGGTATACATCCGGCGACGAGGAGTCGTGGGCGGGTGTGCGCGTGCGCCCGAATGCGCAAGAGGTGTTGGCGCCACGCTAACGGCAGGCACCGGACGCGCGTCATGTGCCGAGCGGTCCATCCGGCGTTAGTTTGTGACCATGTCGCTCGCGCTCGCCCGCAAATACCGTCCCCGCCGTTTTGCGGATGTCGCGGTACAAACCCACGTGGCGACGACGCTCCGCAGCGCGATCGAACACGACCGTGTGGCCAACGCCTACCTGTTCTGCGGTCCGCGCGGGACCGGCAAGACCACGCTAGCGCGTGTGCTGGCGATGGCGCTCAACTGCGAGAAGCGTCGCCCCGACCGTGAACCCTGCGGCAACTGCCAGAGCTGCGACCGCATCTGGGCCGGTTCGGCGTCGCTCGACGTCGTCGAAATCGACGCGGCGAGCAACCGCAGTGTGGACGACGCGCGCGATCTCCGCGAGCGCGCGATGTACGCCCCGTCCGGCGACGACCGCTACAAGGTGTACATCATCGACGAAGCGCACATGCTCACCAAGGAGGCATGGAACACGCTGCTGAAAATTATCGAAGAGCCGCCGCCGCGGGTCGTATTCGTCTTTGCTACGACGGAACCGCAGAAGATCGCAAACGCTGCAGCGCCGATTCTGTCACGCGTGCAGCGATTCGATCTCCGCCGGATGAGTCCGCACGACGTCCGCGAACGCCTCGTGGCCGTGCTGGCCGCCGAAAACGTGACGGCAGAGTCTGACGCACTTGGCATGCTTGCGCGCGCCGCCGATGGCTCGATGCGCGACGCGCTCTCACTCACCGACCAGGTCCTCTCGCTCGGCACGGGCGCGGTGACCGCGCAACTTGTGCGCGACACGCTTGGACTCGTTCATGACGACGAGATCCTGGCGTTGCTCGCCATCATCGCTGAGCGGCGCGCTGGCGATGTCTTTACGGAAGTGGCCCGCCTCGCAGACCATGGTGCCGAGTTCGGGCTGCTGCTCGCGGGAGTGACCGATGCGTTGCGCGGCGAGCTCGCGATCGCGCTGGGGGCGAAACCGGCTGACCTGTCGGAACTGATGCTGGCTGCCCTCGAAGCGTCGAAAGGCCGGTTCACGCCGCCGGACCTGCTCCGCATGCTGCACATCTCGGTGGAGCTCGAGCCCCACTTCAGGCGCAGTTCGCAGCAGCAACTGCTGTTTGAGACGCTGCTCGTCCGTTTTGCGCTGCTGGACCGCACGGTGGACCTCGAAGAGGTCCTCAAGGGCCTCCCGGGCGGCAGTGGCAGCGCGGAGCGCCCGTCGGAGCGCCATTCGGAGCGCCCGTCGGAGCGCCCAGCGGCGCGCGTATCGGAACGGCCCCTCGACCGACCGGCTGACCGCTCCGCTGCGCCGCGCATGCGTGACGTGGAGCCGAGAATGTTGGCGGAGCCGACACGGCCGGTTGCGATGGCTGCCGCGCCGACCACGCGACGTGACGCGGCCGCTGCGCGCCCTGTGCCGCCTGCCCCAACCGTGGTGCTCGCCGACGCGCCAGCGCCAATCCCGCCAATGCAACCGATTGAACTGAACCGGTTGGCCGGCCGTTGGGACGATGTCGTTGAAGCCGTACGGGCGTCTGGCCGCGGGCTCGTGGCGTCGTCGCTTGCCGAGGCGATCCCCGCAAACGTCTCGAATGGTGTCGTGACCATTCAGGTGGCGAGTGAGGCGCTCGGCGCCGCGATCGAGCGCGCCAGCGATACCGTGCTCGGCGCGCTGCGCGTGAGTTTTTCCGGTGTGCAACAGATCGTGATTGTTCGCGCGGAAGGTACCCAGGCTACCCAAAAACGCATGACCGAAGGCGATGTGATCGCGCACCGGGTGGCGACGCTTCGGAAGGGCGCCCCGCTGCT
Source organism: Gemmatimonadota bacterium (assembly GCA_014192065.1). Lineage (GTDB taxonomy): Bacteria > Gemmatimonadota > Gemmatimonadetes > Gemmatimonadales > Gemmatimonadaceae > Fen-1231. Next base: position 600,087 of record BJHH01000001.1, read on the forward strand.
CGATGCCGCCTTTGACACGCTCGATCTGCGTTTGATCGAGTAGGGGCCGCAGCCCAACGGCTTCGCCCAACGGCTCGTCGGACTGGCAACTACAGCGGGTTATATGATCGTTTTCACATTCTCGCGTTTTAACCAATGACAGACATTCTCAAGCTCATGCAGCAGGCGCAGCAGATGCAGTCGCGCGTGCAGGAAATGCAGGACCAGCTCCAGAAGGTCACCGTGACCGGGTCTTCCGGTGGCGGGATGGTGAGGGTCGAAGCGGACGGAAAGGGTACGGTGCGACGGGTGAAGATTGACCCCAGCGTCGTCAACCCGGCTGATGTCGAGATGCTAGAAGACCTCGTCGCGGTCGCCGTGGGTGAAGCACAGCGGAAGGCGACCGAACTGGCGCAGGGAGAAATGCAAAAAATGACCGGAGGCCTCAACCTCCCGTTCCCGCTGAAGCTTCCGTTTTAGCCTGTCGCCGGCCGGGCCGGCCATCGTGCAACGAGCAGCCAACCATCTCAGGAGCAGAGCGAGCGGATGTCGGCGATCGAAGACCTAGTCACTGAACTCGCACGGCTGCCGACCATCGGCCGGAAGTCGGCGCTGCGCCTGACGTATCACTTGCTGAAACAGCCGCCCGAGCAGAGCAAGCGACTGGCGAGCGCGCTCACGGTCGTGGCCGAGCGGGTGCGGAAGTGCGAGCGGTGCAACAACCTCACCGAGGACATGCGCTGCGCCATCTGCATGGATCCGCGCAGAGATCAGGGGATGATCTGCGCGGTCGAAGAAGCGGGCGACATCGCCGCCATCGAGCGCACCGGCGAGTTTCGGGGGCTGTTCCACGTGCTGGGCGGTCGCCTCTCGCCGCTCGACGGGGTGGGGCCAGCGGATTTGGCGGTTGAATCGCTTGTCGCGCGAGTCAGGGAGGGCGGGGTGCGTGAGGTGATCCTCGCAACCAACCCGAAGCTCGAAGGCGAGGCCACCGCGCTATATGTTCAGGAGCAGTTGGCCGGCCAAGCGGTCCTCGTGACGCGTATTGCGCGTGGAATCCCGATTGGCGGCGACCTCGAGTATGCGGACGGCGTGACGATCGCACAGGCGATCTCGGCAAGGAGAGAGATGGCGTGAGGGAGACCCGGTGAGCGGTTGTTCCAGCTGGTCCTTCAGTGAAGGCGCTCACGGCTCGGCGCGAGCCGGCGCCCCACGCCCGATGCGCCAGACGTGAACCTCCCCAACTGGTTGACCGTGGGGCGTATCGCCTTTACGCCGCTTCTGGTCTGGTTGCCGATGCAGGAGGATCCCGGGTATCGGCTCGCGGCATTCGTGCTCTTCCTCGCGGTGGCCGTGTCGGACTATTACGACGGCATGCTCGCGCGGACGATGGGGTTGGTCACCGATCTGGGCGCGATGCTCGACCCGTTCGCAGACAAGCTGCTCCTGCTGGGAACGTTCGTGCCGATGTTCTGGATGATGTCGCCGGCGAGTGATCCGCTCCATCTGTGGCTCGAGGGGATCGGCGGGGTTCGCCAGGTGCTGTCGCACTACCCATTCGTGATCAGTTTCGGCGGCGACGGCCTGCGCGTGCCGCTGCCGTGGTGGGTGGTGCTGATCGTGCTCGGCCGTGAGCTGGCGATGACGGTGCTGCGCCAGGTGGCGCACCGTCGGGGCACAGTGATCGCCGCGATCTTTGCGGCCAAGCTCAAGACCACCTTTCAGCTCATCTGGGTTGGCGCGGCCTACTTCTGGTTCTTTGTCGCGACGGCGGCCCGCATCGACGTGCACAACACGGCCGACTGGGGTATCGTCGCTAACTTCGCGGGTATTGTCGGCGTGGTGTCGATGGTGGTCAGCGTCGCGCTCACGATCTATTCGATGGCGATCTACCTGTACCGATATGGACGGCTGCTTCGCGCGGATGCGGGTCCCGTGCGGTGAACGTCGAACTCGTCACCATCGGCAATGAGCTCCTCCTCGGATTTACGCTCGACTCCAACGGCGCGCACCTCGCGCGGGAACTAGCGGCGATCGGCGTGTCGATCGTGCGTCGTACCTCAGTCGGTGACGAGGCAACGGCGATCGCCGCCGTTGTGCGTGAGGCGCTCGACCGTACCGGCGCAGTGATCACCACCGGCGGGCTCGGCCCGACGAGTGACGACCTCACCAAGCCGAGCGTCGCCGCGGTGTTCGGGCGCAGTATGCGCCTAGACGAAGGCATCCTTGAGGCGCTGCGCCAGCGCTGGATTTCGCGCGGATGGGGCACAGAACTCCCCGCGGCCAACACGCAGCAGGCGATGATCCCCGATGGCGCGTCGATCCTGGTGAACCGCCACGGCTCCGCGCCAGGCATCTGGCTTGAGGATGAGCGTGCCCGCTGGGTCGCGATGCTGCCCGGCGTGCCCCGTGAGATGCGCGGGATGTTCGCCGATGAACTGCTGCCGAAACTTCGCGAACGACTTGGCGCGTCGGCGACCGCGGTTGTCGTGTCGCGCACGGTCCGCACGACCGGTATTTCGGAGTCGCTGCTCGCCGACACGCTCAAGCCGGTCGAGTCGGCGTTGGCCGGGCTATCGCTCGCGTTCCTTCCTGGCTGGGCGGGCGTCGATCTTCGGTTGACGTCGCGTGGACGCTCGGCCGGGGAATCGGCGGCACGGCTCGATTCAGCGGCGGCGGTATTGCGGACGGCGATTGGCTCGTCTGTTTATGGCGCCGAGACGGACGATTTGGTGCGCGCGGTGCTCGAGCGGTTGCGTACCGCTGGTATGACGCTCGTTGTCGCCGAGAGCTGCACGGGCGGGCTGCTCGGTAGCCGTATCACGGCGATTCCGGGATCGAGCCACTTCTTTCTCGGCGGTGTGATTGCGTACTCGAACGAAGTGAAGGCGACGCACCTCGGGGTGGGCGACAATACGCTGATCAAGCACGGGGCGGTGAGCGAGGCGACGGCGCGTGAAATGGCGAGCGGCGTGCGCGCTCGGTACCGGGCCGATCTGGCCGTGTCGATCACCGGAGTCGCGGGCCCGGACGGCGGCACGCCCGAGAAGCCGGTGGGCACCGTCTGCGTCGCGGTGGATCTGCGCGGCGTGCTGACCTCGGCTCGGCGTCAGCTGATTGGCGACCGAGAGGAAGTGCGGCTCAGGTCCACTCAGTGGGCGCTCGACATGGTGCGGCAGGCGCTGGATCGCGACCTGAGTTCATAGCTCCGTTCCGGACTCAGGGATCGAGCACGCTTTTCGCGGGCGCCGCTCCCTCGCTATGCCCGATGAAGCGACCGTCGGTTCATCTCGATATCCGCTGAAATGACCGCCGGTCCCGCCTCGTATGTCGCCTCGTATGTCGCCTCGTGGGTCCCGTCGGTGACGATTCGACATTGCCGGCCTGGCACGCTGGTTGCCTCACGCTCGTACAACCCGCGAAATTCCCTGACCAGCCATGACGCAGCGTAATCCCGATACCCCGAAGCCGATTGAAGCGCCGATGGACGATGGCGCCACGGCGCTTGATGCGGTCGCCGCCGAGCAGGCAAGCGGCGACGCCACCGGCGCGACCGGCGATAGCGACTCCGCTGACTCTGCCGCCGACGCTGCTGCTGAGCAGGAAATCGTTTCGCTCGCGATGGAAGTCGCGAGTCAGAAGGACAAGTACCTCCGCCTCCTCGCCGACTATGAGAATTTTAGGAAGCGATCTGTGCGCGAACGGCAGGAAGCCGAGCTCAAGGGCATGGGGTTGCTTCTCAAAGGCCTGCTCGACACACTCGACGACCTCGGCAGGTTCGCGCATCTCGATCCAGCGTCCACGGACAGCAAGGCGATCATAGAGGGCGTCGAACTGGTCGAACGCAAGTTGTTGAAGTCGCTTGCTGGCCACGGGCTAGAAATCGTGAACCCGGTGAACGCGGTCTTTGACCCGACCTTTCAGGAAGCCCTCACCACCACGGCGGCCGCGACCGAGGAAGAGGATCATTTTGTCGCGCAGGTCTACCAGGTGGGCTACGTGTTTAACGGGATGCTGCTCCGGCCCGCGCGTGTGGTGGTCAAGCAGTGGCAGGGTGCTGCTCCCGGTGCGGTGAACTAGGCGGTTCCGCCGCACCGATCATGGCGAAGAAAGATTTCTACGGCGTCCTCGGTGTGAGCGAAACAGCCACGGCCGAGGACATGAAGAAGCAGTACCGGCGCCTCGCCAAGCAACACCATCCCGACGCGAACAAGGGCGATGCGAAATCTGCCGAGCGCTTCAAAGAAATTTCCGAAGCGTACCAGATTCTTGGCGACGAGAAGAAGCGCAAGCAGTACGACGAGATGCGCCGGCTTGGCGCATTCGACGGATTCACGGCGCGCGGCGGGCCGAGTCCACGCGGTGGTGGTCCGCGCGCGGGCGGAGCAGGCGGTGCCACAGGGGCGCGGTACGAGGAATTCGACGTCGGGGGATTCGGCGGGCTCGGCGACCTCTTCAGCTCGATGTTCGGCGGCGCTGCGCCGCGCGGTCAACCCGCGACGGATCCTGAGTCGGGCCAGAAAGTCGAGACCACGCTGGAAATCCCGTTTCGCGTCGCGGTGCTCGGCGGTAAGGTGCCGATCGACCTCGAGGTCAACGAGGAATGCGCGAGCTGTGCCGGTTCGGGCGCCGCGAAGGGCGCGCGCGTGCAGGGGTGTCCCGAGTGTGGCGGCCGCGGTGCCATTTCGTTCGGACAGGGAGGCTTCGCGGTCAACCGTCCATGCCCGAGGTGCCTTGGCAAGGGGACGGTTCCGACCCAGCATTGCGGCACCTGCGCCGGCGCTGGCGACCAGCGCGCGCGCCGCAAGATCAACATCAACGTCGCGCCGGGCACCGAGGTTGGATCAAAGATCCGCCTGAAGGGGCAGGGCGGTCGTGGGCTACGTGGTGGCCGACCGGGCGATGTGCTGCTGACGTTTCAGGTAAAGGACGATCCGACGTGGGACCGTGAAGGGCTCGACTTGGTGGTGTGCCGCAGCGTGAACATCGCGCAGGCCACGCTCGGGTCAAAGGTTACGGTCGAGACGCTCGACGAAAAAAAGGTTTCGATCCGGATCCCGGCTGGTACGGCGAGCGGCAAACGCTTCCGCGTGCGCGGCCAGGGAATCGCCAAGGACGAGAAGCGCGGTGACCTGATCGTGGAGGTCGCGGTGGTGGTGCCAGAGAAACTCACCAGCGAGCAGGAGCGCCTGATGAAGGCGTTCGCCGAATCGGCCCAGCTCGAGTACTAAAGGGGCCGCGGTTGCCGGCTAGGCGCTTACGAAAGCACCGGCATCGGTGCACGTGAGCGACGCGACGCGGCGATGAACCCACCGCCGCGCACGACATCTCCGGAGTACAGCACGGCTGACTGACCGGGGGTGATCGCTGCGACCGGCGATTGCAACGCGATCTCGACTTCCGTGCCCTCGAGGCGGACAATCTCTCCCGCGACGATCGGTGCGCGGTGGCGCACGCGCACGCCGACTTCGTCGCCGACCTTTGGTGGGTCGGTCAGCCAGTTCACGCCGCGGGCGATGAGTCCGTTTCCAAGGATCTCCGCGCGCGGTCCGATGACGACGGCGCGGTCGTCGGGGCGGATCGCCACGACGAACATCGGCTCGGCGGATCCGCCGGGCAGTGCGCGTCGCTGGCCGATAGTGTATCGGGCGAACCCTTCGTGCGTGCCGACGACGGTGCCGTCACTGAGCACAAACGGGCCAGGTATCAGTGCGGGCGCGTCAGCTGGGAGCTCGCGCCTCAGGACGGCCATGTAGTCGCCGCCAGGAACGAAGCAGATTTCCTGGCTCTCGGCCTTGTCGGCCACGCGGGGAAGGTTCAGGTGGCGGGCGATCTGGCGCGTTTCGGGCTTCGTGAGCGTACCGACGGGGAGCATCAGCCGGGGAATGACGCCGCGATCGATTCCCCAGAGGAAATAGGTCTGGTCCTTATTATCGTCGGCGCCACGGAGGAGCTGACCGCCGGCGACGCGCGCATAGTGGCCAGTCGCGACGAACGCGGCGTCAATCCCATCGGCTTTCGCGACGAGGTCGCTGAACTTGGTGAACGTATTGCAGCGCACACAGGGAATCGGCGTGCGGCCGGCCGCGTACTCACTGACGAAGTCGGCGATGACGTCGTGCCCGAAGTGGTCCACCATGTTGAGCACGTAATGCGGCATGCCGAGTAACTGTGCGACGCGGCGGGCGTCGCTGGTGGAATCGAGCGAACAACAGGGGCGGTCGGGCAGGTCGGCGCCATCCTCGAAGAGCTTCATCGTGACGCCGACGCAGTCATAGCCCTCGCGCACGAGGAGTGCCGCGGCGACTGAAGAGTCGACGCCGCCCGACATGGCCACGAGAACGCGCGGTTTCTGGCTCATTCGCTTTGTGTATCGGTGTTGCCGCAGTGGCCCGCGGCGGTCCCGGTCAGGCCGCGACCATTCCGCTGGCCTTCATCGCCAGCTTGGTGAAGACGTCAATGGCGCGATCGATCGCCGCTTCGTCGCTGAGCGAGCCGACGCTCATTCGGACCGATGCCCCCGTTGAGGCGGCCGGGTTGATGGCGGCGAGTACGTGCGAGCCTCCCGTGCTACCGCTCTGGCAGGCCGACCCGCCCGAACAGGCGATTCCATTCAGATCGAGCGCCATGAGCATGGACTCACCGTCGGCGCCTGGCACCGTGAGGTTGAGAATGTGCGGCGCACGATCAGCGCATCCGGCATTGACCACCGCGTTGGTCACCTTGGCGAGAATGCCGGCCTGCAGGCGGTCGCGCAGTAGGCGGTATTTGGCGCTCGACGTTTCGCGTTCGGCGACGGCCAGTTCGCAGGCGGTAGCGAGCCCGATCGCGCACGCGACGTTTTCAGTGCCCGGGCGACGGCCGCGGTCCTGCGTGCCGCCGAAGAAGAGCGGTTCGAGCGGCGTGCCGCGACGCAGGAACATGGCGCCGATGCCTTTGGGTGCTCCGATCTTGTGGCCGCTGATCGACGCGAAATCGAACGGGATCGTTCGCGCGTCGACTTCGATCTTGCCGAATGCCTGCACGGCGTCCGTGTGGAACAGCACGCCGTGCTCCTTGGCGAGCGCGGCGAGCGCGGCGATCGGTTGGATGGTGCCGATCTCATTATTGACCCACATCACCGAGGCGAGTGCCGCGCTCTCGTTGATCTTGGCGCGGGCATCGACGAGCGTGACGGTGCCGCCCGCATCGACGGCGAGCATCCGTTCCTCGGCGCCTTCGCTGGCCGTCTTATGTACCGCCTCGAGGACGGCCTTGTGTTCGATCGGCGAGGTCACCACACCCCTCCGGCCGGTGGAACGCAGTACGCGCCACCCGCCAAGGATCGCGAGGTTGTCGGACTCCGTTCCACCCGACGTGAAGCAGAGTTCGTCGGCCGATGCGCCGAGGCATGCGGCGACACGCTCACGGGCTTCGTCGAGGGCGGTGCGCGCCTCGCGGCCCCAGCGGTGCGTGCTCGACGGATTGCCGAAACGCGCATCGTAGTAGGGCAGCATCGCGGCCAGCACCTCCGGACGGACCGGCGTGGTGGCGGCGTGGTCGAGATAGATCGGGTCGGCCATGGAAGACAGAAAGATAACGGGAACGTGGAATCCAAGGGGACGGTGTGACGCAGGGGAGGAGTCGTGGCCGGGGAGGCCAGAGATGTCCTAGCCAGGACTCACCGCCGCGCCCTCAACCCTCACCTTCGATCAGGTCCAAATCCCGAGGCCAGTTGTCCTTGAGCAATCTCGACAGGGTTCTCCCCGCAAGCCGCGTTCCGCCTGTCTGGCACTGCGCGCAGTAGTGCGTCTCCGCGTCGTCGTAACGGAACCGCTGCACCGGTGCTCCACACACAGGGCATGGCTTCCCGGACTTGCCGTGTACGGACATCCCATCATGGCCTGCCGTGAGGTGGGCCGGCCAGGCGCCCTGGAGTTCCGCGCGCAGGCGTGAGGTCGATTCGACGAGCGAGCCGCGCATCGCGGCGTAGAGGGTCGCAAGTTCGGCGTCGGTGATCTGCGACGACCACCGCACTGGCGATAGTCGCGCGCGATGGAGTATTTCGTCGGCGTACACGCTTCCGATTCCGCTGAAGAGCCTCGGGTCGGTGAGCGTCCGCTTGAGTGTGTGATTCTCCGAGCGCACGCGCGCGGCGAACTGCGTGTCCGTGACGGCCATCGGGTCGAGCCCGCCGTGGGCGAACTGCTCCAGAGCCGCCGCGCCACGCACGACGTAGATCGACGCGCGCCGCTTCGTCCCCGCTTCGGTGAGCATGAGCGTTCCCGCGGGAAAATCAAACACGGCCATCATGAGCCGACGGTGGATCTTGGGCCGTGTCGTGTGCCACTGCAGTCGGCCGGAGACCATGAGGTGCATCACGAGAAACAGATCGCCCTCGAAACCGACGACCAGTCGTTTGCCGATCAGCGCGAACGATAATGGACTCCGCCCGGCAAGCGCGGAGAACGGCGGCTCGACGCTGCGTACAACGAATGGACTCACCGCGGTGACGCGTTCAAGCGTCTGTCCGCGGGTGCGCGCGTCGAGCGCTTCGAGGTACATGGTGAGGTCGGGGAGTTCGGGCATCCGGCTAGATTACCTCCACACCCGCAACGTGCCCATGGAACGTCTCAACCTCGCCAGTTTCATCTTTCTCGTGGTGTTGTTCGTGCTGACGCCGCGCGCCGCGCTGCGTTCAGCGCGACAGCTGCGCCAGGCCCACGCCGCAGGCACGCCGCCGCCGCGCAGTCGGATTGTGCTGTCCACGATGTTTGCGCTAGCGATTCTCTGGTTCCTCGCGGCCATGAATGCCGTCGCGATGGGCTCCAACGTGTTCAGCGTGGACGGCGTTGGGATCCGGGAAGTGTGCATCGGCGTCGTCGCGTTTGCGCTGCTGCTGGCCGCGATCCCGATTACGCGTGCCATGCGAAGCCCCGAAGAAACACGTCGCCGGATGCTGACCAGCCTCGCGCCGCGGACCCGGAGCGAGTTCGCCGTGTTCGTCGCGCTGGCCATTCTGGCTGGCATCGCGGAAGAGTCGGCATACCGCGGCGTTGCGGTCTGGGTCCTCACGCCGGTGTTCGGGGGTAGCGTACCAGCCATGTTGCTGTCGGCGATGGCCTTCTCCGTCGCGCATGCGGTGCAAGGATGCAAGACGATGGCCATGATATTCGGAGTGGCGATTGTGTTCCACTTGCTCGTATACCTCACGAACACTCTCGTGATCGCGATGGTCGTACATGCGGCGTATGACGTCGTCGCCGCGTACGCGGCCGGCAAGCTGGCGAAGGCACTCGAGGCCTCGGCGCCTACGCCGGCCATCTAAAAGGTCGAGACCTCGAGGGTGGACACGTCGTCCACCTTCATTGTTTCGCTGGTCCAGAATGGTTCGCCGAAACGGCACCGGATGAGCGATCCGTAGTGCGACGCCTGGTGACGGAGCACGTGGTAGAGTGGGTCGCCCGTGGGATAGGCCTCGCCGGCCTGCGTTGCCCCGTCGAACTGCGACGCATAGCAGCGCACGGCGGCCAGCTTGGTGTCGAAATCGTCGCTGATGTCCACGACGAAAGTCGGCTTGACGTGGTCTTCGCGATATGCGATGGCGTGGATAATCTTGCGCGGCCGGTACGCCGCAATTTCCGGCGCCACCTTGGAGAGACCGGCCACGAACACGGCGTCGCGGATGAGCTGGGCCGCCACGCGATGGTCAGGGTGCCGCCCGCGGGGTGCGGGTGCGATCACGACGGCTGGCTTCAGCCGCCGCAGGACGCGCGCGAGCGCAGCACGCGTTGCCGGCGTGTTGGTAATGCCGGCGTCGGGGAGCGCGAGATTCTCGCGCACTTCCACACCGAGCACGGCCGCGGCGGCGGCGGCTTCGGCGGCGCGCAGGTCGGCTGACCCGCGCGAGCCCATCTCGCCCTGTGTGAGGTCGACAATGCCAATCCGGCGCCCAAGTCGGCTCAATCGAGCGAGCGTTCCGCCGCAGGTGAGTTCGACGTCGTCGCGGTGCGCAGCGATGGCGAGCACATCGAGTCCCTCAGTTCGGTTCGTCACGGTCGGAAAGATACGAGAGGCGAACGCGGGACGGCGACACTCGGCGAGCCTTCCAACAGGCGAGCCTTCCAACTATCCGCCGACGCAGCGCCAGCGCCATCTTTAGACGAACCACGAGCCACGTCTACCAACCCCCCTCATGCAACCAGTCGCCATCCCCAACGCCTTGCCGCCCGCTGGCCATTATTCGCCCGGCGTAGTCCACAACGGATTTGTGTTCGTTTCCGGACAATTGCCGATCGTGCCGGAACAGGCTGAGCACCGTATCGGCACGATCGAAGAACAGACGGAACAGTGTCTGCGAAATGTCGAGCGCGTATTGGTCGCGGCGGGCAGTTCGCTGAACCAGTGCGTGCAGATGACGATCTATATTTCCGACGGCGAGTTGTGGGGCCGGGTGAATGCGGCCTACGCGACGGTGCTCGGTGCGCATCGTCCTGCGCGTGCGGTCGTGCCCGTGAAGGAGCTGCACTTCGGATATCAGATCGAGATCCAGGCGGTCGGCGTGGTGGCTGGCTGACCATGGGTGCCTGGAGCGGACTCACCGCGGTCGTGACCGGTGCGTCGGGCGGGATCGGCGAGCAACTGGCCGTGCAACTCGCATCCGGCGGTGCGCGTGTGGCGATTGTGGCGCGACGGCGCGATGAGCTCGAGCGCGTCGCATCGCGCTGTCGTGAGGCGCAGCGGGCCGCGGGCACATTCGGGGACGCCGCCGGCGAAGCCGTCGTGGTCATTCCGTGCGACGTGTCGGAGCGTGCGCAGTGTGAACGGATGGTTGCCGAAGCCGTTCGCCGGCTGGGCAAGCTCGACGTGTTGGTCCACAACGCGGGGCAGGGCATGTGGTCGCGCGTCGACGACGTGCAGGACCTGTCGGTCTACGAAACGATGCTGCGCGTGAACTATCTGAGCGTGGTCTGGCTGACCTGTGCAGCACTGCCGCATCTCCAGGCGACGAAGGGGCGCATTCTTGGCGTCGGGAGCCTGTCCGGCAAGATCGGCGTGCCGCTCCGGAGCGGGTACGCCGCCGCGAAACATGCGATGACCGGTTTCTTGGACTCGCTCCGCATCGAGGTGAAGGCCGCGGGGATTTCGGTGACGATGATCCACCCAGGGTTCGTCGCCACCGGATCACAGGCTCGCAACCTGGGCGCGGACGGCCAAGTGCTTGGCCAGATGCCAAGAAAAGTGGGTGGGATGTCAGCGGCCGTGTGCGCGACGATGCTGCTCGATGCCGGCCACGCCAGGAGGCGCGACGTGGTGCCCAGTTTTCGGGCCAAGCTTGCGCTCTGGCTGCGGCTCGTCGTGCCGGACTATGTGGATGCCTCGACCGCGCGCGCGATCATGGGGAAACCCTAGGACGCGTTGCATGCCGAGACGTCGGTAGCCGTCCGACCCAAACGCAACCGGCGCCGAGGATCTCCTCGGCGCCGGTTGCGTTACTGATACTGCCGTGCAGCGCGGAGCTTAGCGCCCGCCGCCACGCCGGCCACCGCGACCCAACGCGGCGAGGTTTTCATCGAGCTTCGCCTTGTCGGCGTCCGAGCTGACCAGCGCTTTCAGATCCGCGTTACGCGTGTTGTTCGCGGCGCCCATCTTCTCGGCAAAGTCAGGAGCCTGACGGTCGAGCGCGGCAAGCGCTTCGCGGGCCGTGACGATGACCGTCTTGGCCTTCGCCGTCTGGTCAGCGTTCAGCGTGATGCCGTTGAACGCGCGGGCCAGCGTCGTCGAGTCGCGCACTTCCGGGCTCATCTGGGCGCGACCACCACCGCCACCACCACCACCCTGGGCCGAAGCCGAGCCAACGACGGCCATCAGCAGGCCCACCACTGCGCCAAACTTCTTCATTGAGTATTCCCCCAGTCGAGATTTCAATCGTTGCCGTCGCGGCGAAAGTGCCGTGACATCACCTACCATCACTACGGGTTCTCCGCACAATACGTTGGGGCGATACCGTCATCAACGATGCCCCGCGTTACTCATAGCGGAGAGCATCAATGGGGTCCAAGCGGGCGGCTTTCTGGGCCGGGATGACGCCGAACACGACGCCGATGCCGATGCTGGCCACCACGGCGATCACGGTGAGCCCGATCGGCGGATCGGTCTGGATGCTCATCATGGCCGACAGCCCACGGCCGGCGGCGAGCCCGACGACGATGCCGATCGCCCCGCCGATGCCTGTGAGCGTTGCCGCCTCGATCAGGAATTGGAGCAGGATGTCGCGGCGCGTGGCGCCCATCGCTTTTCGTACGCCAATTTCGCGCGTGCGCGCCGTGACGGAGACCATCATGATCGCCATCACGCCGATGCCACCAACGAGGAGCGCGACGGACGCGAGTACGATCATCACGAGGAAGAAGGTCCCGGTGATCTTGCCGAAGGTGTTGAGGATCTGGTCCTGCGTCAGCAGGTCAAAGGTGTTCTTGTCGGCGGGGCGCAGGCGACGCATTTCGCGCAGTGTCATCGTCACCGCTTCCTGCGCGTCGGACACACTGACGCCCGGTTTCGGCTTCACGCAGATGAAGAGTGCGTTGGTCTTGTCGACTCGGTAGGCGAAGTACAGGTACCGGAACGGCATGATGGCCCCGTTGTCGATACCTGGCGGCGCGAAAATGTTTTGCGGCGGCACGTACAGTCCGACCACTTCCACGGGTTTCCCGCCGATCATGATGGTCTTGCCGATCGGGTCCAGGTAGCCAAACAGCTGCCGCGCTTTTGCCTCCTGAATGACGGCGACAGGCGAGCCGGTCCGGAGTTCCGAGCGGGTGAACCACCGGCCGCGCGAGAGTTCACCTCCCTGGATGTCCTGGAAGTGGTCGTCGGCGCCCGTGACAATCGTCGGGCGCGTCCGCTGACCAGCGTACTCCAAGCTGGCCTGGACCTGGGCCCAGATGCCGGCATAGAGCACCTCGGGGAGCCTCGCGATGCGGTCCGCCTCTTCGGCGGTGAGGTCGGGCCGGATACGGATCCACTTCGGGAGGTTCTCCGGGTTCACCGGTGAAGTGTTGAACACCTTCATCACGTAGAACGTCGTCGGACCAGCCACCTCGATGGCGTTCGTGATCTGCTTCTCGATACCCTGCACCATCGACGCCATCGTCATCACCGTGGCGACGCCGATCACGACGCCGAGGATGGTGAGGCCGGAGCGCAGCTTGCTGATGCGCAACGCATCGAACGCGATCCCGAAGTTCTCGGTCCACGTATCAAGGGAAAACTGACGATGCAACGTCATTCCGCCCTCAGCGCGGTGATCGGGTCGAGTTGCGCCGCGCGCCGCGCGGGATAGACTCCGAAGAGCACGCCGACAGCTGCGCCGAGGACCACGGCGAGCACCACCGACCACCAGGTCACTCGGGCGGGCAGCGGCGAGAGCGTAGCCACCAGCTGTGCGAAGCCCCAGCCGCTCAGCACGCCGATGATCCCGCCTGCGGTGGCGAGCGCGATCGCTTCGGCGAGAAACTGTCGCTCGATGTCCCTCGCGCGCGCGCCCACAGCCTTGCGAATGCCGATTTCCCGCGTGCGTTCAGTCACGGCCATCAGCATGATGTTCATGATCACGATACCGCCGACGATCACACCGATCGCGACGACGGCCGGAATCACGCTGAAGAGCACGGCGGTGAGTTGCTTCCAGAAATCCACCAACGCATCGGCGGTTTCGATCGAGAAATCAGCCTCCTCGCGCGGGCGCAGGTGGTGGGCGACGCGCATGGCTTCTTCAGCGCGCTTCATCCCGTCGGCCACGTCGACCGCCTTCTGCATCTTGACCGACACGGTCGTGGTGAGCCGGCGGCCGTACAGCATTTCATATCGTGACAGCGGGAGCAGCGCGAAGCTGTCGAACGACTGCCCGAGGACGCGGCCCTTCGATGCGACCACGCCGACGACCTCGAGCCGCTCGAGTCCGAACCGCACCGACTGGCCGATCGGGTTGACCTGCTCGAAGAGCTTCTCCGCCACCTCGTGGCCGATCACGACCACGGCGCGCCGCTGATCGACGTCGAGGTCGGTGATGCCGCGGCCCGCCTCCATGCGGTAGTCCTGTACGATCTGGTAGGGCGGCGTGATCCCGAAGACGAGCACGTCGCCGACGGTGCGGTCGCGCCAGATGACATCGGACTGCGGCGTGGGCCAGCCGGAGGTGATGCCGACCGCTTCCGCGTCGGGGAGCGCGGCCGCCACGGCTGCTGCGTCGGCCCTGGAGATGCGCGGCCGGCGCGACACGCGCTGCCACTGCTCGTCGTTGAACGGTCCGACCTGGATGGGCGTCCGACGCACCTGAAACGCGTTCGTGCCGATCATCGCGTCCGCGATGTTCTCCTTCACGTACGCATTCATGCCCTGGATGATCGCGACCACCGCGACGAGAAACGCCACGGAGACGATGATGCCGAGGAGCGTGAAGAACGATCGGAGCTTGTTGGCTCCTATCTGGCCAAATGCCGTGCCGAGAATGTCGCGGGTTTGCACAGTCTACTCGTCTCTGAACGCAGCGATCGAGTCAAGCCTCGGCGCCTGCTGAGCGGGTCGCAGGCCAAGGCGCACGCTGAGGTGCAGGCAAATGCGCGCGCTGAGGTACAGGCAAATGCGCACGCCGGTGAACGGGCTACTCGTGCCGAAGGGCCGCCACCGGGTCGAGCTTGGCCGCGCGCATGGCCGGAAGCATCCCGAAGACGATACCCGTGACGGCGCTCATGCCGAGTGCCGCGACGATGGCCAAGGGCGGCACGGAGGCGGCGATTGGCGTCACGTTTTTCACGAGGACGGCCACCATCCAGCCCAGGGCGAGCCCGATCATCGCACCGGTCGCCGTGAGGGTGACGGCTTCGACGAGAAACTGCCAGAGGATCGTGTGCCGCGTGGCGCCGAGGGCTTTTCGCACCCCGATTTCGCGCGTGCGCTCTGTGACCGAGATCAGCATGATGGCCACGACGCCCACGCCGCCCACGAGTAGTCCAACGGACGAGAGTGCGATCATCACGAGGAAGAACATCCCGAAGATCTTGTTGTAGATATCGAGAATGCGATCCTGCGTGATGATGGCGAAGTTCGATTCGCGGCTTGGCTTGAGCCCCCGCATGCCGCGCAACGTCGCTTGGACGTCATCCATGGCGACCGCTGGCGCGACCGTGTCCGCCGGCTTCACGACTAGGGTCATCCACTCCATGCGGGCGCCAAGGTGGCGGGCGAGTGAGAGAATCGGCATCACGCCGCTCGGGCGCTCCGGCCCGGACAAGAAGCTCGTGGCGTCTTTGAAGACGCCGATCACGAGGAACGGTCCGCCGCGCGCGCTCCCCGAGGTCAGCATCACTTCCTTGCCCACGGCGGGTTCACCGAGGAACAGCCGCTCAGCCGCGACATGATTGAGCACCACCACGCGCGACGCGCTGTTCGCCTCCTGGTCCGTGAACGCCCGCCCGTCGATCAGGTCCGGCGGGTTGATCTGCGGCCAGTTGCTGGTGAATCCCGTCAGGCTCGTGGAGGCGAGGTACCGGTCGCGGTACTTCATCGATGCGTTCCAGCGCTGCTGCGCGCCGACCTCGGCCACGGATGGGATGCGCTCGAGCGCTGCGACTTCGAAGAACTGGAGCGGTGGGTTCGAGCGCCATCGGCACGAGTCCCCGGAATCGCCACAGTTTTCGAACACGATTGGGAACCGGTTCACAAAGAACGTCGTTGGGCCGGCCGACTCCAACTGGGCGGCGACACTGACGTTGATGCCGTGCACGGCCGCTGAGATCACCACGACGACGAAGACACCGACGGCGACGCCGAGGATCGTGAGTCCGGCGCGCGTCTTGTTCGCCCGCATCGCCTCGAAGGCGATGCCCACGCCTTCGAGCGACATCTTGACCTTGTCTACGAACTTCATCTATTCCTGCCGGAGTGCGGCCACGGGGTCGAGCAGCGACGCGCGGCTCGCGGGATAGACGCCGGAGATGACTCCGACCCCGGCGCCGATGAGGACGCCGACCACGATCGACCATGGAGCGACAAACGTTGGCATCGGCGTCGTGCTGCGGATCAGGAGCGCCAATCCGGAGCCCACGGCAATGCCGAGGGCGGCGCCGAATGTACTGAGTGTGGTGGCCTCAATCATGAACTGGATCAGGATGTCCCGGCGCTTTGCTCCAAGCGCCTTTCTGATGCCGATCTCGTGTGTCCGCTCGGCAACTGCCACGAGCATGATGTTCATGATGACGATCGCGCCGACGACGAGCCCGAAGGCAGGCAGGGCGATGCCGGCGAGCACGAGGTAGCCCTTGATCTTGTTCCAGAAGTCGAGCGCGGTGTCGGCGGTCTGGAGCGAGAAGTTGTCCTTCTGCGACGGACGGAGCTGGTGCCGGGCGCGCATGACGGCGCGGACTCGCTCTTGCCCGTCGGTGATCGCATCCGCGGTGGGCGTCTGGACCACGAGGGCGTCGATGGCGTGCGCTTCGCGGTTGAGGAGCCGGTGGATCGGTGAACGGAACGGCGCGTACACGTAGTTGTCGAACGACATGCCGAAGGCGCTGCCGAGCGACTCGCCGATGCCCACGACGGTGTACATCTTGCCGCCAATCTTCACTTGGCGGCCGAGCGCGTCGACCGTGGGGAAGAGTCGCTTGACCAGATCGGGCCCCAGCACGACAACGTTCGACCCCTGAGTCAACTCGCCGGGCGTGAACAACCGTCCGTCGGTGACGCCGAAGCGCTTGATCTCGAAGTAGTCGCCGTCCACCGCCGTGACATTTCCGCGGCGAGGCCGCGAATACTCCGATTCAACCTGGACTCCTGCCTCAGAGTAGATCGACCAGAGGGTGCCTGACGGGAGGGCGTCGACGACGGGCTGCACGTCGCTTTCGAGAATCCGCGGACGGCGGTTGTACTCCAGCCAGGTGGCTCGGTCGACGTCGCCGATGTTGATGTTCGGGCGGTGGCGCAGCTCGAACGAGTTGATGGCGATCAGTTTGCCGATGAGATCGTTCTCCATGTAGCGGCCCATGCCGTCGACGATCGAGACGACGGCAATGAGGAACATCACGCCAATGCAGACGCCGAGGGCCGTGAAGAAGCTTTTGAGCTTCTGCACACGGATGGTCGCGAACGCGAGCTTAACGGCTTCGAAGAACGGCATGCGGATCTTTCCGGTGGACCTTAGTTGCCCATCTTGGCCGCGAACTTCTCCCGTCGGTCGTCGCTGGCGATCAGACCGTCGCGAAGCACGACGACGCGGCGCGCGTGCGCGGCGATATCGGGCTCGTGCGTGACCATGATCACGGTCTGGCCGCTTTCGGCGAGCTGCGCAAAAACTTTCATGATCTCCTCGGACGTCGAGGAGTCGAGGTTACCGGTCGGCTCGTCGGCGAGAAGGATAGAAGGCCGGTTGACGAGCGCGCGTGCGATGGCCACGCGCTGACGCTGACCGCCGGATAGCTCGTTGGGACGGTGATGCACGCGATTGCCGAGCCCGACGGAGGCGAGCGCGTCATTCGCCCGCTGCTTCCGCTCGGCGGACGACACGCCCGCATACACGAGCGGCAGTTCCACATTATGGAGCGCCGTGGCGCGGGGCAGGAGGTTGAACGTCTGGAAGACGAAGCCGATTTCCTTGTTCCGGACGCGCGCGAGGTCGTCGTCCCTCATCGTCGAGACCATCTGGCCGTTGAGCCAATACTCGCCCGCATTAGGCGTGTCGAGGCAGCCGATCAGGTTCATGAGGGTCGACTTGCCCGAGCCCGACGGTCCCATGATCGCGACGTACTCGTTGCGCCGGACTGCCAGGTTTACTCCACGGAGGGCGCGGACGACTTCGCCGCCCATGTCGTATTCGCGTGTGATCTCGCGGGTGACGATGACCCATTCCTTACTCGGCGCCTTCCCGGCCGCGCCGACAACCACCTGCCGTTCCGCGGTCGTGGAGAGCGGTACTTCTTCTGTTGCGTTGCTCACCTGTTATTTACTCCCGGCTTTTTTGGCCACATTGACTTTCGGTGCTGGCGTTTCGCGGACGAGCGTGCCGTCCTTGAGTTCGCGAATCGCCTGATAGGTACCGCCGACGATCTTTTCGGTCCCGCTGAGGCCGGAAAGCACCTCAAAGTACTTCTCGCCGGCGATACCGACCTTTACGGGCTTGAAGGTCACTTTGTTGTCCGCACCAATCACGAAGACGCCTTCGACATCCTTCTTGCCTACTTGCTTGGTCGGCGTGGTACGGCCCGGCATCTCGGTCGTGTCGGCGTTCAGTAGTTCCTCGTTCTCACGCACCGTCAATGCGATGATCGGGATCGCGAGCACCTGCCGGCGGGTGTCCGTGATGATCTTGGCCGTGGCCGAGAAGTCCGGCTTGGTCTCCTTGGGCGGGTTGATCAGGCGGATCGTGACTTCGTAGTCGATCGCCTGGTCACCGCTGGCCGTCGCCGTCGCACCGCGTACGGAGCTGTTTGAAATCTTGACAACACGGCCGACGAAGGTCGTGTCTGGGAAGGCGTCGAGCTGGACGACGGCCGAGTCGGCGATCTTGATGCGCGAGACGTCGGTCTCGTCGACCTTGACCTTGGTCTCGAGTGTGCTCATGTCCGAGATCGTGAGGAGCGTCGCGGCGTCACGATTCATGGTTCCCTGAATCGCCGTTTCACCCTGCTCGATCACGAGGCGTGTGATCCGCCCAGCCATTTCGGCGTACAGCGTTGTCTTGCCGAGCCGCACGCGGGCGTCCTTTACCCCGGCCTCGGCCTGCTCGACGTTATGGCGCGAGGCTTCGACGAGCGCTTGGTTGACGTCCACGGCGGTCTTGAGCTGCTCGAGCTGTTCCACCGACACGAGATTGGGGTTGCTCTGGCGGATATCCTGCGACCGGCGATAACTGTTGGTCACCTGCTGCAGGTTTGCCGCGGACTGCGCGGCCGAGGCCTTGGTATTGGCGAGCTGTGCTTCCGATCGCTGCAGCGCCGCATCGAACTCCTGCGGATCGATCTGCAGGAGCAACTGCCCCTTTTTGACGTTGTCGCCTTCCTTCACCGCGAGCCGAGTGATGCGGCCGGTGATGTCGGCGGCTACGTCAACCTTCATCTGGGCGCGCACCTGACCGCTCGCGGTCACGGACGCCACGAGATCGCGCTTCTCGATGGTCTCCATCCGGACGTCGGTGGCTTTGTTGCTGCGCTTCGATGCGCTCAGGACGCCGATGGTCGCGATGGCAACCACAAGGACACCGCCGACCACCATTTTGGTATTTTTGCTCATAGCTACGGTCTCAGTTAACGGAGGGAGCGACCGACGGTGCCTTCCAGCGCCGCGTACGCTCTGTGGAATTCATAGAGAGCGTCGATCCGGTCGGTCTCCGCTCGTTCAAAGTCGCCACGGGCCTGCTGCAGATCGACGAGGCTGTTGAGCCCCACCCGGTAGCGTTCCTGCGCCAGCTGTAGAGCGTTGCGCGCGGCCTGCGCGTTCTGCTCCTGAAGCCGAAACGTGCGGTATCCCACGTTGAGCGTCGTCCATGCGGAGGTGACGTCGGCTGTGAGCCGGAGTTCCTGCGCGCGGATGCTGTAGCGTGCGTCGAGTTGACTGGACGCGGCACTCTGGACGTTTGTTTCGCGGTTGAAGCCGTCGAACAGCGGCAGCGACAGGCCGAGCGACAGGTTGTACGGTTGCGACGTGAACTTGAACGGGTACTGATTGTTCTGATCCCGCAGCGCGTTGGACTGGGCGTCGGTGAACGCGATCTGGTTGCAGGCGGCGGTGATGGACGACATGCCAGCGCCGCGGCGGAGCGAATCGCTGGTGAAACAGCCGCTACGGCTGCTGGCGGTTTGCGCGATGCCCTGATTCACGAGATAGTCGCCGTCCCGGTACTTCTGGGCGGATCCGCCGAACGAGGCGCTCGCCGACACGGACGGCAGATACGCCCCCTGCGCCGACCGGTAGGTGGCGTTGGCCGACTGCTCGCGATGCTTGAGTGCCCGGAGCGTCGGATTGGCGTCGGTCGCCATCTGGAGCAGTGAGGCGACGGTCAGTTTCGGCTCGCTGACCTCGAACTTCGAGGTCAGCACGATCTGGTCGGGCTTGGCGACGCCGATCTGCTGGAACAGCTGGAGGATCGCCACGTCGGCCAGGTTATGGGCGCGGAGCGCCGCCACCTGTTGTTGCCCGACGGCGACTTCGGCGCGGATTACGTCCAGCGAGGTCGCCGATCCGACGCCGGCCTTGGCGCGGGCGAGGTCGAGCTGCAGTTGCGTTGAGACGATGAGGGAATCCTGAACCGCTGCGCGCGCGGCCGTTTGCAACACGAAGAGGTATTGCTGCGAGACCGTCGAAATCAGTGCCTGCTCAGATGCCGCCGCATCGCTCTCCGACGCGTTCTCGTTGGCCTGGCTTCTGCGAAGGTTGGCGAAGGTGTTCGCGTTGAGGCTCGCCCTCAAGTCGACTCCCCACGACGACGACATAATGTCGGAATTCGCGCCGAATGCGACGCCGCCGAAGAACTGCGGACGGCCCTGCCGGTATCCGAACCCGGCGCTCGTGCTGGCGCTCGGAAGAAAGGCGCCATATGCGTTTCGCACGGCATACGTGGCCCGCTGGCGCGCGTTGAGCGCCTGGAGATACGCCGGGTTGTTCTGCGTGGCCAAGCGGATCGCTTCCTCGAGTGTCAGCGAGGTCGGGACCGTCGGCTGTGCCGCGACTGACGCGGCGGGTGCGAGGAGGGCGAGCGAGAGGATGGACAACTTCAGCAGGCGCATCGAGTTCGGTTCCAGATTAAGTGTTCGGTACCAATACGATGGCGGTACCGGTCGGGTTTCAGTTGGAGAGCAGTCGCGAAAGGGTGGTGTGAGCGCTGAGCCGGACCGCCGGCAATCGCTCGTGCTTCGGTTCAGTCTCGGAGCGCAGTGAGGTGCAAGGCCGGGATCGAAGCCTTGATGACCCGTCCGTCGGGACTGATCCAGAGTTCTCGCAGTGAACCGCCCGGGCCGTGCAGGGCGAGCCGCACTGTCTCGAACTGGCGGAGGTCGATGCTGAGTCGTTCCGCACCGACCCGTTCGACACGAACCGACTCGACGACGTTGCGCTGCGGCACCAGCACGGGCACCGTCGCGCCGGCGCCGCGCCGGGCGATGAACCAGAGCTGATGGACGATGTCGTCGTCCGCGACCACGGTTCCTGCCGTCAGGCGGAACTCACGGGCCGATTCACCGTCCGCCTGCCGAAGGAGCGAGGCATAGCGATTGCGCGACGCCTGTCCGCTATACGACTCCACCACTTGGCCGGCTTCGCGGACCTCGCGTTGGTAGCGAACGGGAAACCCGTTCGTGTCGGCGTTGACGCCTGGTGCCGTGCGGCGCTGTCCGATGGCCTGGGTGGCCTGCGCCACGAGCATGCGGCCGTCGGCGCCTGGGGCAGAGCGGATTGAAAAATCCTCGCGCCCGATCCGTTCGCCGTCGCGGTACAGCGTAAAGCTGCCTTCGTCGAGCGACACGACCTGCGCCGCCGCTGACGTGGCGGTCAGGGTGACAATCGTCGAGACAAGGAACGCAAGCCTCAGCATCTGGGAAAGATAACCTGGTTGCCGCGGATGTTGAGGGCGGCCGATCCGGGTGGTGTTGGGTATAATCCGCTCGTGACTCGAGCCCGGACCCGGTGGTGGGCCTTGGCGGCATCGGCGGCCCTGCTCGCCGGCGCCGGCTGGCTGCGCACAGGCTCCGTCGCGTTGTTGATCGTCACCTGGGTGGCGGTCCTCGCCACGGGTGCGCTCACCTGGACCAGTCGGCGGACGCCTTCGGCGCTCTGTTGTGCAGCCCTGTTGCTGGCGTTTGTGGTGCTCGACGCCGTTGACGGGAGCCGTGAAGCGAGATGGTCGGCGAACCCGACCGTCGTCGCTGCGAAGGTGACCGGCCGCGCCACGGCTGCGATGACGACCCGGCTTCGGGACGAGGCCGAGAACCTGCGCGCGCTCGCGGTCCGGGCGCTGGACGCGCCGGCTGATGCGGCCGAGGCGTTCGTCGCGCTGGACGCTATGCGTTCCAACGAACCGACCCGGTCAGTGGCGCTTGCGCGCGGTGGCACGCTCGTCGCTTGGTCTGGGCATCATCTGGTACCGGTCGATTCGCTCGCCGGTCCGGTCGGCGTCATCGCGAGTGAGTTCTACCTCGCTCTCTACGCCATCGCGGGTAGGGGAGGCGACCGCGCCGTAGCCTCCACACTGATCCACGCCGAGCGGCCGGCCGATGCGCTGGCCGACGCGCTCGACGAACCGGTGGCTGCCGAGTTCCATGTCGCCGGGTTCGCCTACCTCCCGGCTGCGTCGTCGCCAGCGGACTCGGCGCAGGTGGTCAGCGTGGCCGGCGTCCCGGTGATGTCGGTGCGCGCCATCGCGCTGGGGGCTCCGGAATTGCGCCAGCGCCTGACGGAAGCCGCGCGTGAGCGCGGCATGGCCATACTCGGCCTCGCCTTGCTGCTCTTCCTCGGCACGACCTGGCGAACGGGACGACTCGCCGAGCGGTACGGCGGGCTCGCGGTGTCGCTCTTGCTGATCGCGACACTGCCGCTGTCGGGGTTGTCGAACCGGACGGCGTTGCTCAATCCGGCATTCTACTACGTCGCCGCGGGCGGCCCGCTGACCGCGAGTATCGGCGCCATGGCGCTCGCCGGGGCGTGCATCTTGGTCGCGGTGCTGGCGACGCAGCGCGCGCACCGCTTTCCACGGGCTGGGTGGCGCGCCGCGGTCGTGATCGTCGCGGTGGCCGTGTTGGGGCCGTTTCTCCTCTCGAACATCTCCCGCGGGATCCGGTTTCCGGCAACCGGCGCGCCGCTCGTACTCTGGATCGCGTGGGAGACGGCGGTCTTTCTCGCTGCGGTCGTCGTGCTCTACGCTGGGGTCGCCGCCGGCGAGGCGGTGCTTGGGGCCCGCCGCGGCCTGCCCGGCTGGGTCGGTCCTCTGCTGGCGATCGTGGCTGCCGCGATGGCGCCATTCGTCGTCGAGCCGCGTGGCGGCCTCCCGCAATGGTACACGGCGCTCTGGGTGCTGGCGATCGTGACGCTGGCCGTCGCGCGTTACACACGCGGCGCACTCTGGGCGGCCGCGACGGTCGCCGCGTTTGGGGCGGTGACGCTCGTGTGGAGCGAAACGGTGAAGGCGCGCGTGCAACTCGCGGAGCAGGACGTCGCGGCACTGAGCACCGCAGACTCGAGCGCGAGCGCCCTGGTGCGGCGGTTCCCGGGACAGCTCGACTCGATGACGGCGCCGCGGTCGCGCGTCGAACTGCTCGCGCGGTACGCCGCGTCGGACCTGGCGAGTAGCGACCTGCCGGTGGACCTGACGTCGTGGAACCCGCAGGGGCGGATCATCGCGAATCTCCGGGTCGGGATCGGGACAGGCACGGCGCGCGGCGTTGAATATTTCGCGCGCGAAGCGGCGAACGCGATGCAGCCGGTGCTGACACATGTGCCGGGCGAGCCGGGAATCCTCACGGTGATGGCGATTCCACACGCCGACCAGTCCGTGACCACCGTGGTCGTTGCGCCGCGCACGCGACTCGTCACGCCGGATCCGTTTCCGACGATCACCGGGCTCAGGCGCTCGCGCGACGCGGCCGGATATCCGCCGTACTCCCTCCAGTTCGCACCAGCGGGCATCGCACAGTACATCGCCACGGCGGCCCAGTGGACGCGTCGCAACGAAGAGTTGCACGGCGACTGGTTTCTTCCGCCGTCTGCCGGACGAGTGCTTCACGTACATGCACGGGTTCCGTTGAGTGGATACGGCGCGCTCGCGACGCGCGGCGGACTGATCGCCTTTCTCAACCTTGGCCTGCTCGGCGTCGTCTGGCTCCTGCTGATTGTCGCCGATGGGGGCGCGCTGCGCTGGGCCCGCGAACGGGGCCGCATCTGGTTGCGCAGCTACCGCGCGCGGCTCACGCTCGCGCTGTTCGGCGCGTTCATGCTGCCCGCACTCGCCTTCGCGGCGTGGAGTTACCGGCGGCTGCAGGACGAAGACGCCGTGACTCGCGACCTGCTCGTGCGCGAGACGCTGCGCGGCGTGGCCGGCGCACAGAGCGCGGGGCTGGATTCGCTTGCCGCCCGCTTTGACACGCCGCTCTTTCTCTACGCGAACGGCGTCATGATTCTGACGAGCGATCCGCTCTTCGATGCGCTCGCACCCGTGGGCCGTCTGCTTCCCAACGTCGCGGCCCGCGCCTTGCTCGAAAACGACGACGGGTTTGCGACGGCCGAACTGCAGGTGGCGGGAGAGCCGATGCGCTTCGGGTTCCGCGTCCTCAACGACACGACGACGGCGACGAGTCTTGTGCTCGGTGCGCCGGCCCGAACGGCCGAGTTGGCGCTTGACCCGCGCCGCCGCGATCTCGCGTTCTTCGTGCTCTTCGCGACGGTGATGGGCGCGTTGGGCGCCCTCGGACTGTCGGGCATCGCGGGTCGGACCTTTTCGCGTCCGATCGGCGAACTCCGCGCCGGCGCATTGGCGCTCGCGGCGGGTGAACGCGAACCGCAACTCGCGGGCAATCCGCCGCCCGAGTTTGAGCCCGTGTTCCACGCGTTCCGCCAGATGGCCCGTGATCTCGAATCCGGGAGGGCGCGCGATGCGCGGGCGCAACGCGTGCTGGCGTGGGGCGAGATGGCGCGGCAGGTGGCGCACGAAATCAAGAATCCGCTCACGCCGATGCGGCTTGGCGTGCAGTACCTGCAACGCGCCAAGGACGACCCGCGCGTGGACTTCCGAAAAGCCTTTGACGAAAACGCCACACGTCTCCTCGACGAGATCGGCCGGCTCGACGAGATCGCGCGCGCATTCAGTCGGTATGGAGCCGGGCCTGATTCGGCGCCACCGGCGCAGGCCATGGACGTCGCGGAAGCGGTCCGCGACGTCGTCCGTCTAGAACAACTGGGCGCCGATGGTGTGCAGTGGGAGGCGACGGGAGTGGACGCGCCGGTCCTCGGCATGTCCCGCCCGGGCGAGTTGCGCGAAGTGCTGCTCAATCTGCTCGAGAACGCGCGGCTTGCCGACGCGCGCCGGGTGACGGCCTCGGTCGAGGCCCGCGACGGCCGCGTCATGGTCACGGTGCGTGATAACGGACACGGTGTGGCGCCAGAACTCCTTTCGCGCGTGTTTGAACCGCACTTTTCCACGCGAACGAGCGGGAGCGGACTTGGTCTGGCCATCAGCCGTCGCCTCATCGAGGGGTGGGGCGGCACGATCAGCCTCGAGAGCGGCGCGGGCGCGGGGACAACCCTGACGATCTCACTGGTTCCGGCAGTCTCCGGCTGACAGCTTTAGTCCCTATGGAGAACGACGAACTCCTCGGCCCCGCCACGCGGACGGTCGACATCCCCACGCACCTTGCGGCGTGGCAACTCCCACCGGGTTGGAAGTGGGGGGAAAGCGGGTTGCTTGTCGATCACCGGCACATCCAGGAGATCCGGGATTCGTTCGAGCGCTCCCTTGCTCTTGTGACGGCGCCCGCGCCAGCGCACGAACCGTGGCTGTTCAGCGAAGCAAAAGTTCTCGCACATCGCAACCACCCGGCGATTCCCACTGCGTACCACCACTGGTCTGGGCATGCCGGCAACTGGCGCGGTCCAGGCTACCTCCGCCGATGGATCACGGGCGAAACGGTTGGTACGCGCATTCGTCGGCTCGGCACGGACACGGTGCCATACATGCTTCGGGTCTTGCGCGCTGCCGGCTCGGCGATCGCCTACATGCACGACTCGTCGCATGTGCATGGCGCGATTTCACCCGAGTCGATCTACGTCACGCCAACTAACCGCGTCTGGTTGCTCGGCTGGCAGTGGGCCGTGCCGCGCGCGGATATTCCCGCCGAGCTGGCGCCTGATCCGCGATGGACGCCGTCGCCGCCCGAGTGGGCCGCCAACCAATGGACGCCATCCGCGCTGAGCGATCAGTGGCAGCTTGCGGCTACCTGCTTTGGCATTTTGACCGGCGAACTCCCGCCGCGGCGCGAAATCCCGCCGATTCGCTGGCTTCGGCCAGACTGCCCCGCCAATGTCGCCGAGCTGATCGAGCGCGCGCTCAGTGTGAATCCGGTCGACCGGTTTCATTCGGTGGCGTCGCTGTTGCGGGCGATCGAGCAGATCTCATCGTCGGGTAGTTCGGCGATCACGGGACTCGACGTCGCGTCGGGCGAGTTCAAATCGATGAACGATGAGCAACGCCTCCGCTGGGCCACCGGGGACGACTACGAGGTGCTGTCGTCGCTCGGCTCGGGCACGTTTGGCTCGGTGTGGCGCGTGCGTGACCTCACGCTGCAGCGCGAAGTAGCGCTGAAGATTCTGCACCCCTCCGTCGCGCGGAGCGAGAATTCCCTCTCGCGTTTCAGGAAGGAGGCGCAACTTGCCGCACGGCTGCAGCATCCGGCGATCGTGCCGATCTACGCTTGGGAACAGAAGGGTGGCGTACACTGGTACGTGATGGAACTCGAGGACGAAGGCTCGATCGGTGACCTTGTCCGGCGTTCAGGGCCGCGTCCGATCGACGAAGTCGCGCCCCAGCTGGCGTTCCTGCTCGAAGGGCTGGCGGCCGCTCACCAGCATGGGATCATCCACCGCGACCTCAAGCCAGAGAACGTTCTGCTCAGTCGCTACCGGCACTGGCGCATCGCCGACTTCGGAATCGCGGCGGCCCTCGGTGAGGACGGCGCGGGCACCAGCGGCACGCCGGCTTTCGCGCCGCCGGAACAGCTCCTTGGCGAGCCGCAGGGCGTGGCCGCCGATCTCTTCGCTGTCGCGGCGATCGCCTACTTCGCGCTCGTGGGGGTGGCTCCGTTTGTTGGCGCCGATGCGCGCAGCATTCTCGCGCAGCAATTGGCGAGCAAGGCCGATCTCTCGAAGGTGCCAGCGGAGCTGCGCGACTGGTTCACGAAGGGACTGTCTGTCGATCCGGACGCACGGTTTGCCGATGCGCTCGTCATGCGCGACGCGTGGAACGACGCTGTGCGCCCATCGATGCGCGAGTCCGAAGATCCGTCGCTCGCCGCGCGCATCAAGCGCGCGGCGGCGCAGTTATTCCGGTAGCCGCTACAGTCGGTAGAGCTTCGCGGCCGTCCCACCCATGATGGCGGCGCGTTCGGCGTCGGTGATCGCGAGCGCGGCCAGCGTCTCCTTCATGAGCGGAATGCTACCGATCGCGTGCGGGTAGTCGCTGCCAGCCATGATATGATCCGCGCCGGCGAACTCGATCGCTAGCTCCACCGCTTTCGGATTGAAGTTGACCGTGTCGTAGTACCAGGTCTTGAGGTATTCGCTCGGCAGCTTCTTGATGTTCGCGCGGCACTCGGGAAATGCGCGGTAGCCGCGATCGAACCGTTCGACGAGGTAGGGCACGGCGCCGCCGAGATGCGAGAGCACCCAGCGAATCTTCGGGTAGCGCTCCGCGACGCCGCTGAACACGAGCTTGCCGGCGGCGAGCGTGGTATCCATGAGGAATCCGACGAGCGGCATCAGCCAGTACTCGGTCATCGATTCGACGCCGACCGGGTTCGTCGGGTGAATGTGAAGCACGAGCTCGCGGTCGTTCGCGTACTCGTACAGCGGCCAGTAGCGCTCATCGGCAAGGGCGACGCCGTTGACGTTACTGAAGAGCATCGCGCCTGGTGCGTTGAGTTGCTCAACGGCGCGCCGTAGTTCCTTGAGCGAGGCCACCGGGTCATTGAGTGGCAGGGTGGCGAGCCACGTGAATCGTGGAGCCCGTTCGCGCGCGATCGTGGCAAAGTCGTCGTTGGTCAGCGCGGCGAGTTTCGCAGCGACAGCGGCCGTCTCGACGTGCGTGCCCGGTGTGGTGAGCGTCAGAATCTGTGTGTCCACGCCTTCTTGCTCGAGCACGCCCTGCCGGTACGCGATATCGCGGTGGCCCGCGACGGCGACGTTGTAGTCGCCCGGGTAGTGGATCTCGGGGTTGCCGTCCGAGTCGTACTTCACGACGATCGAGCTGTCGCCGCGCTTGAGCGCGTCGAGATAGGCCGGCGGATAGAAGTGGTTATGGACGTCGACAATGCGCACGCGGACACTCCAAGACGGTGAAGAGCGGCGGTGGTTACGCGGAACGCGTGGGGCGCCGAACCCAAACGTAGTAAATGGGCAGCCCGATGAGAACGATGCCGAGGCCAGTCGCTGCCTCGGCCGGCGTGCGAATGATCTGGTTGATGACGATGACCGCGGACGACACGATGAACAGCGCCGGCAACACGGGGTAGCCCCAGACGCGATATCGTGGCGAGTAGTCGTGGCGCCGCCGCAGCGTGAAGAGCGCGACGGCCAGCAAGGCGAAGAAAATCCACTCGGTGTACACGACGCGAGTGAACAGCGCCCGGTAGGTCCCCGTGGCAATGAGGACCGCGGCCCAGGCCGCCTGCAGCGCGATCGCGCGGTGCGGAGTGCCGAACGCCGGATGCAGCCCGGCCGCCCACTTGAAGAGCAGTCCGTCGACCGCCATCGCCTGATACACGCGCGGGCCGGCGAGGATGACCCCGTTCATCGCACCAAGCGCGGAGAGCATGACCAGCGCTGAGACGACGCGTCCGCCCGCTGGGCCAAGGACCGCGTCGGCGAGCTCTGCAGCGACGCGCGTTGACGCGGCGACCCGTTCCATGCCGAGGGCATGCAGGTAGGCGGCGTTAGCCAGCACATAGAGGACGGTGACGGTCAGCGTCCCGATCATGAGTGCCTTCGGGATCGTGCGCGTCGGATCGACGGTTTCCTCGGCCGTATATGACACCATATGCCAGCCACCGTACGCGAAGAGCCCGGCGATGAGTGCCATCACGATGCCGTCAGCGGTCACGGCTCCCGTGGCGAGGGCGGGCGCCGTCGCCGGTGCGGCTGGATCGCCGAGTAAAAATGCCATGCCGATGATCAAGACCAACGCCATCACCTTCACGAGCGTGAGCGTGACCTGCACGGCACTGCCGTGCCGCACGCCGCGGTAGTTGACGGCCGACAGGACGATCATCGCCACAATCGCCATCACCTTGGTGCCGGTGGGTCCAACGGGTACGAAGGTGGCGGCGTACCGAGCGAAGATCATCGCGATGATTGCGATGATCCCGGTGTGCATCGTCCAGAACATGGCCCAGCCCCAGAGAAACCCGACGGCGGGCGAGAAGGCGCGCTTGAGATACACATACACGCCGCCGCTCGCGGGCCAGGCCGACGCGAGCTCGGCGATGACCAGTGCGCCGATGAGCGTCAGCAGGCCGGCGCCGAGCCAGACCGCGATCGCGGCGCGGCCGTTCGGAACCGCAAGGAGGATTTCCGAGGGTTGCACGAAGATCGACGCGCCGATGATGATGCCGGCGACCATCGCCGAGGCGCGCCAGATGCCGATGGAGCGACGGAGTCCGCTGGTCGTGTTCGGAGGGGTGATGGGCATGCCACAACATATGGCCGCCTCGCGCGGCCTCGCGAGCGTGCCGGACTTGGTGGGCGTTATCGTTCACCCATGACGAACCATCCGCGAATACTCATCGGTACTGTTGCGCTGCTCTGCCTGGTGCCTCTGCCGACCCTGTCCGCGCAACGCGTGGTGACCGCCGCCGATTCCGCGCGCGCCGACTCCGTGGCACGGACGCTCTCGCAGGTGCGGGTGACCGTGACGCGGAGTGGCACCAGCGGTACCACCGTGCAGCGATCGCCGTGGGCCGTGGCGGTGCAGGACCGCGGTGACATCACGCGCGGCCAGTCCACGACCGGCATCGACGAAGCGTTGAACAACGTGCCGGGTGTGATGGTTGCCAACCGATACAACTGGTCGGTCGACCAGCGGCTGTCGATCCGCGGCGCGGGTGCGCGCGCGAACTTCGGCATCCGAGGCGTCAAGGTGCTGCTCGATGGCGTGCCGCAGTCGTTGCCCGATGGACAGAACCAGCTGACGAACGTGGACCTCGCTAACATCGGCCGCGTCGAAGTGCTGCGCGGCTCGGCGTCCTCGTTGTACGGCAATGGATCGGGCGGCGTCGTCGCGTTCGAGACCGATCGCTCGGCGCCCGACCGGCTCGGGGTTTCGGCTCGCCTGACCAGCGGGTCGTTCGGGATGTCGAAGGTGCAGGGTCGCTTTGCTGGGCGCGCGGGCGGTGCGACCGGTTCGTTGTCGCTCTCGCGCACGAAGATCGGCGGATTCCGAATGTTCGACAGCGCCGAAGTGCGTCAGGTGATGAGCACGGCAGATTTCGCGGCCGGTCCCGGCAACACCGTCGAACTGCGGGCGAGCTTCGCCGACATGCCGACCTCGCTCAATCCCGGCGCGCTGACGGCTGCCGAGTACGCGAAGAACCGCGATTCTGCGTCGGCGACGAACCTGGCGCGGTACGCCAACAAGGTGCTCGCCCAGTCGCAGTTCTCGGCGCGCCTGAAGCACGCGGGCGAAGGCGCCGAGTGGGGTGTACTCGCGTATGTGCACCGGCGCTTTGTCGACAATCCGCTCGCGACGCCGCCGCCCGGTACGACCGGCGTTGGCGTTGGCACGCTCTCCACACTGAACCGTTGGGTGACCGGTTCGCGCGCCGATCTCACGTTCTGGCGGCCGTCCGATGCGCGGCGGCCGCGCATCAATCTGGGTGTCGATGTACAGCGCTCGCTCGATATCCGCCGCAACTGGCGTGTGACGAACGGACGCCGCACCGTCGGCACCGACACGCTGCTCCTCGAGCAGGGCGAGAGCGTCATCGCCGTGGGCCCGTTTGCCTCGTTCCAGTGGTCGCCACTCGAGCCGCTCACGGTGAGCGCTGGCGTGCGTCGCGACCAGCTCACCTTCGATGTCACTGACCGATTCCTCAAGGACGGCGTGAACAACTCGGCCACGCGGGACATGACGGCCCAAACCATGCATGTCGGCGGCAGCTGGGTGGCGTCGCGCGCACTCACGGCGTACGCCAACGTGGCGACCGCATTCGAGACGCCGACGACGACCGAGCTGTCGTCGCGGCCCGGCGGCGCCGGCGGGTTCAACCCGGACCTCGGTCCACAGCACGTGGGCACCATCGAGGCGGGGCTTCGGGGCGAGTTCAGTCGGATGACCTACACGGTGTCTGCGTTCCGGACGTCATACCGTGACGCCATCGTGCCGTACCTCGAGTCGAATGGCCGCGCCTATTTCAGGAACGCCGGCCGGACGCGCAACCAGGGGCTCGAGATGGGGCTCACGGCCGCCGTGGCGTCGTGGTTCGACCTGAACGTTGCGTGGACCGAGTCGTACTATCGATTTACCAGCTACCTTGCTCCGCGCACCGCGACGATCACGGACACGCTTGATGGCAAGCGGGTAGCGGGCGTGCCGGACCGGTTTGTGCGGATCGGCGCGCGCACGCGGTACCACGCCGTGACGCTCGATCTGGATCACACGTGGAGCGGCACGGTGTATGGTGACGACCGCAATACGGTGCAAGTGGACGATTGGGGGAAGGGCGCACTCAACGCGCGCGTCGCGTGGGCCGGCGACGTCGGTGCGGCACGGGTCTCGCCGTTTGTGGCAGTCAATAATGCGTTCAGTGTCGCGTACGTGGGGTCGGTCAATGTGAACGGCGCGTTCGGGCGTGTGCTCGAGCCAGCGCCGCTCCGCAACTTCTATGTTGGAGTCGAAACAGGATGGCGCGTCGTACGGTAAAGAAGCAGCTGCCGCTGGATCAGCCCTTTGTCGTCAGGAAGTCACGCATTGCTGGCAAGGGCGCCTTTGCGAACCGAACCATCAAGAAGGGCGAGCGTCTCATCGAGTACCTCGGTGAACGGCTGACCCATGCCCAGTCGGACGCCCGCTATGACGATCACGCGGGCGGTGCCCATCACACCTTCCTGTTCAACGCGAATCCGTCGACGGTCATCGACGCCTACGTTGGGGGCAACGACGCGCGTTTCATTAATCACTCCTGTGCCCCGAATTGCGAGTCGGAGATCGAACGCGGTCGCGTGTTTGTCGACGCGATCAAGCAGATCCGCAAGGGCGACGAGCTCTTCTATGATTACGCGTACGGCCGTGACGGGACGGAGACGCCCGAGGACGAGACCGGGCTCTACGGCTGCTGCTGTGGTTCCCGGAACTGCCGCGGCTCGATTCTCGAGGAAGTGACGAAGGCCAAGAAGGCGCGGCTTGAGGTGGGAGCGCGGCGCAGGGCGGATCAGGAGGAGCGCGCCGCGGCACGCGCGGCCTACACGGCCAAGGCGAAGAAGAAGTCGAAGTCAAAGACGAAAAAGAATACGACGAAGACGAAAAAGAGGCGCTAGGCGGGGTGCGGCGTCTGATGTACAGGCGTTCGCGTGTCGTTACCGGAATCCACTACACGGAGTCGGAATGATTGTAGGTGCCGTGATGATGATTGCCCTCCTGCAGGCTCCGGTCGTGCAGGGGTCCGCGAACGACGGACGTGCTCGGCAGCTTGAGGTGCGCCCTCCGCGCATCGAGGCGGAGGTCGTCGTGGACGGGCGGCTCGACGAGCCGGCTTGGCAGCGTGCTTCGGTGTTGTCAGGGTTTTCACAGTTCACGCCGCAGGACGACCTGCCCGCGCCGGATTCGACCCAGGTGCGCCTCTGGTACTCGCCGACGGCCATCTACTTCGGCGTGCGCGCGTTTCAGCCCGCGGGTACCGTGCGCGCCACGCTGGCCGACCGGGACAAGATCACGAACGACGACAACGTCCAGCTGCTCATCGGGACCTTCAACGATCGTCGGCAGGCGACGGTGCTGATGGTGAACCCGCTGGGCGTTCAGGCCGACGGCAACCTCGTGGAGCGCGGGGGCGTGAGCGGTGGCGGATTCAATAGCACCGGTCAGGCAGCGCGCGAGCATGCAGACCTCTCACCTGATTTTGTCTTCACCTCCAAGGGACGCGTCACGGAGTTCGGATACGAAGTCGAAATCCGCGTGCCGTTCAAGAGTCTCAAGTACCAATCCGCCGACGTCCAGACCTGGGACATCAATGTCGTGCGTCAGGTGAACTACCGCGGGTATGAGTACAGCTGGGCTCCGGCGCGTCGTGGCAATGCGTCGTTCCTCGGCCAGGGTGGCACCGTCGTCGGGCTCGCGGGGATCAGTCGCGGCCTCGTGATGGACATCACGCCCGAGCTCACGCAGCGGACGGAAGGCCTGCCGGATGCGGCGCCGGGACAATGGCACTACACGTCGAAGCGTCCGTCGCTTGGCGGCAACGTGCGATGGGGCATCACAAACAACCTGACGCTCAATGGCACCATCCGCCCCGACTTCTCGCAGGTGGAGGCGGACGCAACGCCCGTCCAGTTCGATCCGCGGCAGGCCGTCTTGTTTCCCGAAAAGCGGCCCTTTTTCCTCGACGGTAGCGAGCAGTTTTCGGTGCCGAACAACCTCGTGTATTCCCGTCGGATCATCCAGCCGGACGCGGCGGTGAAGTTGTCGGGCAAGGTGGGATCTACCGGCATCGCGCTCCTTTCAGCCGTCGACGCGACGGCCGGCTCGGCGTCGCGAAAGGATCACCCGGTCTACAACATCCTGCGCCTTCAGCGTGACCTCGGTACGCAATCCCGGATCGGGATGGCGTACACCGACAAGGTCGACGGCAGCAACTACAACCGGGTGCTCGACGTCGACGGTCGGTTCGTCTGGAACCGCGTCAACTCGCTGCAGTATCAGTTCGCCAGCAGCCTGAACCAAGTGGCTGGCCTCGAGACCGCAGGTCCGCTCTGGGACATCCGGTACAATCGCAGTGGACGCAACTTCTCGGCGCGCGCGAGCTTCAAGGGCATCAGCGACCGGTTTATCACGCAGACCGGATTCATTTCGCGCACCGGACAGACGCAGGAAAATATCGGCGTCCGCTTCACGCAATACGGTGAGCGCGGTGCCTTGCTCGAGCAGTACGCGTTCGATCTGATGGTCGACGGTCTGTGGGATTACCGGAATTGGCTAAACCACGGTGATGCCCGTGACAAGAAATCGCACTTCAGCATCCAGACGCAGTGGCGTGGTGGGTGGACCGCGAGCACGTCGCTGCTGCTCGAGGTGTTCGGATACGACCCTGCGTTCTACGGCCCCCGCTTCCGTGTGCTGCGCGCGCCAGGCGACACGATTCCGTTTACCGGAACGCCGCGTCTCCCGAATCGCGACTTATCGCTGTCGATATCGACGCCCAAGCTGAAGCATGTGACATTGTCGGGCACGTTCATCTATGGCCAGGACGAGAACTTCGCGGAGTGGTCGCCGGCAGAGATCTATTATCTCAACCTGTCCGCCGAGTTCCGGCCAACGGACCACCTGCGCATCACGCCGACGTTTGTATTGCAGGACTACCTGCGTGTCACCGACGGCTCGCGCGTGCAGCGCCAGCAGTTACCGCGGATCAAAGTGGAGTACCAGGTGAATCGCGATCTGTTCCTACGGGTGATCGGCGAGTACAGCGCCAACTACCTGGACCAGCTGCGCGACGATTCGCGAACCAACGCCCCGTTACTCGTGAGGTCGGGGAGTCAGTGGGTGCTCACCAAGGCAACACGCACGAACAACGTGCGCGGGGATTTTCTCATCTCCTATCGCCCAACCCCGGGGACCGTGTTCTACGCCGGCTACAGTTCGCAGCTGCGTGAACCGACCGCATTCGCGTTCGAGGATCTGAATCGGACGAGCGATGCGCTGTTTCTGAAACTCAGCTACCTGTTCAGGTATTGAGCCAACGGTGAGGAGCTGGTGAGCGGTCCGTTGCCTTCAGCGATCGACCTTTCCCACCACCATGTCGTGCACGGAGGCGTCCCACGCCTCAAGCGCTTGCTTGTCGCGCGTGAGGAGCGACACGACGATCCCGACGAGAAATGATCCCGGAATCGTGACGATGCCCGGGTTTCGCAGCGAGAACCAGGCGCCCGCTTCCTTGAGGATGTCCACTTGGATCACGGGGGAGAGGTAGATCAGGAGCAGCGTACCGATCGTGCCCGTAAGCATGCTCGCCACCGCGCCGGCGGTGGTGTAGCGACGCCAGAAGATCGACAACACCAAGGCCGGGAAGTTGGCGCTGGCCGCGATCGCAAAGGCCAGGCCGACCATGAAGGCCACGTTTTGTCCCTTGAATAGAATGCCGAGGAGGATGGCGACGATGCCGAGTCCAAGCGATGCGGCACGCGCCACCTTGAGCTCCTCTCCGTCCTTCGCCTTGCCCTTGCGGAATACGCTGGTCCAGAGGTCATGTGAGATCGCCGCCGCGCCGGAGAGTGTGAGTCCGGCCACGACGGCCAGGATCGTCGCGAATGCCACGGCCGCAATAAATCCCAGGAACGGCGTGCCGCCGAGAAACTCGGCGAGCAGCGGCGCCGCCATGTTGCCGCCCTTGTCGATCGCCTTGATCGCGTCCGGGCCGACCAGCACCATCGCGCCGAACCCGAGGATGAAGGTGAGTAGATAGAAGAAGCCGATCAGGCCCGTCGCATAGAACACGGACTTTCGCGCCGCGCGCGCATCGGGCACCGTGTAGAATCGCATCAGGATATGTGGCAGGCCCGCAGTGCCGAACATCAGCGCCATGCCGAGCGAGATCGTGTCGAGCGGGTTCGAGACGAGTTTGCCCGGTGCGAGCACCGAGTCGCCGTACTGTGCGGCGGCAGTCCGGAACAACTCGATCGGGTTCATGTGGAACTTGAGCAGGACCATGAACGCGAGGAGCGCGGCGCCACTGAGGAGCAGTGCGGCCTTAACGATCTGCACCCAGGTCGTGGCGAGCATGCCGCCGAAGAGCACGTACGCGATCATGGCGGCGCCGACAACGATCACGGCTGATTCGTACGTGAGCCCGAACATCAGCTTGATGAGCGTCCCCGCGCCGACCATCTGGGCAATGAGATAGAGCGTGACCGTCGACAGCGTGCCCACGGCCGCAGCCAAGCGCACGGGTGTTTGCCGCAATCGGGTCGCCACGACATCGGCAAAGGTGAACTTGCCGAGGTTGCGCAGCGGCTCCGCAATCAGGAACAGCACCACGGGCCAGCCGACGAGCCATCCGGTCGAGTAGATCAGTCCATCGAATCCCGTCGTTGCGACGAGGCCGGCAATACCGAGAAAACTCGCGGCGCTCATATAATCGCCGGCGAGCGCCCAGCCGTTCTGCCCCGCGGTCACGGTACGGCCGGCCGCGTAGAAGTGCTCCGCCGTTCGTGTTTGGCGCGCGGCCCAGTAGGTGATGCCAAGCGTGATCGAGATAAAGAGGAAGAAAAACACCATTGCGACTGGGTTGGGTTCGCCGATGGCGGTGGCGGGAGCCGCAGCGGTCTGCGTCGGTCCGGTCGCTGCCTGCACGAACGCGGCAAGGTGTGGCGCGATCATCGCGTGCCCTCGCGGCGGATGGCTTCGAGCGTGGCGTCGTACGTCGTGTTGGCCCAGCGCACGTAGCCCCACGTGATCAGCCAGGAGAGCACGATCACCAGCGCGCCGAGCAGAATGCCGACAGACAGACCCGGCGTGATCAACCGACCCATGATCTCCTTGTGGTAAGCGATCAAGAGAATGAACCCGAAGTAGATGAAGGCGACCAGTGTCGTGAGGACGATCGCGATCTTCCAACGGCGAAGGTGCAGTGTGGCGGAATTCATCGTTTCCACTCCTTGGTTACGCGTGCGGTGATGACGTAGTCGAGTTTCGGAAAACCACGGATGAGGTAGGCATTGCCCTCGCGGCCGATGCGGTCTTGCATGGGACCTTGGCCGCGTGGCGCGCCCTCGCCGTAGCCGTGGTGGATCGAGTCCACGACGGCGTCCATGCCAGCGATCACCTGGCCGAACACGGCGAAGCCGGTGCGATCGAGTCGCGAGTTGTCGCCAAAGTTGATGTACATCTGCGTGGTGCGGGTGTTCGGTCCGCCCGCGGCAAACGAGAGCGTGC
The DNA here is from genome assembly GCA_014192065.1 of Gemmatimonadota bacterium. GTDB lineage: Bacteria > Gemmatimonadota > Gemmatimonadetes > Gemmatimonadales > Gemmatimonadaceae > Fen-1231. The sequence continues at coordinate 636,928 of BJHH01000001.1, forward strand.
CGCGCACGTTGCTCTTGACCGGCACGTCGTCCTGGATGCTTGTGCTGCGCCACGCGCGGCTGACGGCGGTGTCGCCACTCAGCCCGAACTGCGCAACGAACTTATCCACGACGCGAAAAAAGCGCACGCCGTCGAAAAACTTCGCCCGCGCGAGGTAGTAGACGCGGTCGGCGCCGCGCGGAGACCAGTCGCGGTGCACCCGCACGTCGAACGGCCCACGCGAGGTCACGAAGCGAATGGTGAAGCTGTCGGGGCTCTGCGTCTCGAGGCGCGTCGGCTCCGGCTTCGCTAACGGATACCGTGTCGCGCAGGCTCCGATGGCCGCGGCGATCACGAGTCCGGCGAACGCGCGGTGAGCGCGCGACGGTCGCTTGGCGTCGGGTGGGCGGCTGGCGTGGACGAGTCGGTGATTCGTCATGGCGGGGAATGCTACTCCGCCGTGAGTCCGCGCGCGAGCGATCGGGCGCGCGGCGTCACGGCCGTCACGGCCGCGAACCCCTGCGTCGCGCAATGCCGGCTAGAATATTTTTGGGTCGTAAATCAGGAGGACGTTCGCACGTCGCGCGATGCGGCCGTTCTGGTAGTCGAACGGCACGGTGATGCGCTTGCCAGCGGCGGTGCCGGCGAGGATACGGAGCCCTTCGCCGCCACGCCGCGGGTCCGGCACGAACCGGACGGAGACGCCCTCGCGGACCCAGCTGCCGTAGACCGTCATCTTCTGCAGCGGCTCGTCGCTGGTGCGTTCCCCCTTTCGCGCGATGGTCTGCTTGTAACGCAGTGAGGCGCGGAACTCGCCGTTTTCCTTGAGGCTGAGGACGAGTTGGGCGAACTCAATGAGGTATTGCACGCCCTGATCGTCCGTCGCGAGGTCCCGCACGGGCAGCGTCTTGCCGTCGAGCCGCGACGACACGAAGGTGCCCATCACGAGACCGGTGTCGGCGGCGGGCTTTGGGGTCGGTGCCGATTGCAGTGCGCTGGCGTCAGTCGAGGCTGATGCCAGCACAAAGAGCAGGCAGACTGCGCGCATTAGGGAGCACATACACTGCTAAGCTAGCGTCCAGCCCAGCGCGGCAGGGGGTAGCCCAGGTAGTTTGCCACCTATGCGTCGCATTCTCCCGTTGGCAGTTGCTGCCGTGGGCACGCTGGCCGTGGTGCTGCTGTTTCGGCCGTCCGAACCCGGCGGCATCTGGTTCGCTCGGTCGCTCGGCGAATCTGCCGTCACCGTGCCGCCTACGGATCCCGATACGCTCGGCCAAGGGGAGACACTCGATCTCCTGCTGAGGCGCGGCGGGCTCGACGGTGCCGCGGTAGCGCAGCTCGTCGCGGCCACGCCGATGATCGATCCGCGTCGCGTGCGCCCTGGGCTCGCCGTGGAATTCGTGCGCCCCAATGATTCGATGCCTGCGACGGGCGTCCGCTTCAAGCTCGCCATCGACCACGTCGTCCACGTCACGCGCGCCGACAGCGCGCATTGGGTAGTGCGCGAAGAACGTCTCCCCTGGGTCACCGACACCGTGGTCGTACATGGCGCGGTGATGTCCAACCTGTATGACGCGCTGGATGGTGCGGCCCAACAGACCTTTCCCGGCTCATCCCGTAATGGCCTCGTGTTTGCGATCGCCGACGTTTACAAGTTCCGCGTGGACTTATCGCGCGAGTTGCAGGTGGGCGATTCGGTGTCGGCTGTCGTCGAGCGGATGCGTGGCCCGGAATCCACGACGCGCGTGGCGCGCGTCCTCGCGACGCGGTTGTTCGTTGCCGGTCGCCCGCTCGAAGCCTTTCGGTACGAGACGCCGGCTACGCGCAATCTGTTTTACGACGGCGCCGGAAAATCGCTCGCGACGGCCTTTCTCCGTTCCCCTGTCGAGTTTGCGCGGGTCACGTCGGGGTTCGGCATGCGCTTTCATCCGATCCTGCAGATTCGTCGCGTGCATCAGGGCGTGGACTACGGCGCGGTGGGCGGAACACCGGTGAACGCCATCGGCGACGGTACGGTCATTCGCGTCGCGTATCAGCCCACGGGATATGGCAACGTGGTGGACGTCCGCCACCCGAACGGTATGGTGACACGGTACGCGCACCTCAGCCGCTTCAGCGCCAAGGGACGTCAGGGCGCGCGCGTGATTCAGGGCGACGTGATCGGCTACGTCGGGAAGACCGGTCTCGCGACGGCGGCACATCTGCATTTTGAGATGCTCGTGAGCGGCCGGCAGACGAGCCCGACTGTGGCGCTTCGGAACGTGGATGGGACGCCGCTGCCATCCGCCGCCAAGAGCGCGTTCGCGCTTCAGCGGCGTACGATGCTCGAGTTGCTCGGTCAGGCGGCAGGCGTGGTGCGCCGGGCAGCGACCGACTAGCACCCGACTAGCGGGCGCTCGTCGGGTGCGCGTGGGCCACTACCGAAAATCCCTTGACTGCTTGGTGATCGCCGTCGCCTCGAGTGCAATGAACTCGTGGCCGACGACCGACAGCGCGTGCCCCTCGCGGCTCACCTGTCCGTGTACGAGGATGAACTGCGCGCGCTTCACGACCTCCTCGTTGGGTTCGACGTCGTCTTTCTTCACCACGACGTTGATGAAGCCGTGCTCGTCCTCGAGCAGCAGGAAGAGCACGCCGTTCGCGGTGTAAGGCCGCTGGCGGATCACGACGAGCCCCGCCACCGAGACATCCTTCCGGTTCGGTACGCCCTCCAAGGCCTTGCTGTCCTTCACTCCCTGGGCCTTCAGGCGGTCTCGGTACGCCATCATCGGGTGGCCGTGGATGGTCACGCCGGTGGTGGAGTAGTCGAGCTGGATCAGCTCGTCGCGCGTGAGTGGTGGCGGATGGTGTGCCGTCTGATGTGTGGGGGCGAGCGGTAGCGTGTCGTGCGCAGCGCGCAGCGCTTCCCACGCGGCCTTGTGCCGGTCGTGTTCCCACGCGGAGAAGGCGCCGGCCTGCGCGAGCAGGTTCACCTCCGCGCGCGTGAGATGGGCGCGCGAGGCCACGTCGGCAATGGAGGTGAATGGCGCCGCCGCCTTCGCCCCGCGGAGCGATTCCAGCGCGCGCTCGCTGATGCCGCGTACGAACCGCCAGCCTACGCGGAGCGCTGGGTGGGGGCTATTCACCGGCGGACCTTCACGTACGAATCGCCGTTGCGCGACGTGTCGTTCCGCCGTGAGTGGCGCCGCCATCTCGGTCGTGCATTCCCAATCCCCCGACTGCACACAGGGCGGTCGTACCTCCACGCCATGTCGCGTGGCTTCGTGGATCAGGGTGGCTGGTGAGTAGAAGCCCATCGGCCAGGCGTTGAGGATTCCAAGAAAAAACTCTGCGGGGTAATGCACCTTGAGCCAGGCCGTCGCGTACGCGATGAGCGCGAAACTCCACGCGTGCGACTCGGGGAATCCATAGTTCGCGAATCCTTTCAGGTCATCACACACCTGCCGCGCCATCTCCGGTGTGATGCGCGGGGTGATGTCGTGCGCGATCATCCGCTCGCCCAGCCGATCGAGCGCGGCCAGCAGCTGCGGTTCCTTCCGGACGTTGCCCATCGTGCGCCGCAGTTCGTCAGCTTCGCCACCGGTGTAACCGCCCATCGCCATCGCCATCGCCATCGCCTGTTCCTGGAAGATCGGGATCCCCTGTGTGCGTGCGGTGATCGGCTCGAGGGCGGGATGGAGATAGATGGGCATCTCGTGCCCGCGCCGCCGGCGCGTGTACGGACGCACGAACTTCGCCTGGATCGGGCCGGGGCGAATCAACCCCACTTGCACGACGATGTCGTAGAGGCAGTCGGGCTTGGTGTGCACCACCGACGCGATCTGCGCGCGGCTCTCGATCTGGAACGTGCCCACCGTCTCGCCGCGCGAGATGAGGTCGTAGGTCTGCTTGTCGTCGATCGGGAGCGTGTACATCTCCGGGCGCGTGCCCGTACGCACCTCGATCGCGTCGAAGGCGCGGCGGAGCATTGCGAGCCCGCCGAGTCCGAGGAAATCGAATTTCGGAATACCCACGGCGTCGAGATCGTCCTTGTCGAACTGGACGATGGTGCGGCCCATGGTGGTCTGCTCGATGGGGAGCCAGTTGCCGAGCGGTGCACCGGACAGCACGAATCCGCCGACGTGTGTGGCGCGGAGGCGTGGGAGCCGGTCGAAGCCTGCAATGGCGCGGAGGAGCGCACGCACGCGCGGCGTGTTGATGTCGAGCCCCGCCTGCACGGCGTAGCGTTCCTGCAACTTCACGGCGGCGTCGAGTGGGTCGTAGCGGTGGAGTTTCTTCGAGATGGACGTCGCGAGGTCGGCGGGGTACCCGAACGCGCGCATGGCATCCTGCACCGCGTTGGGCGCACGATAGGTCTGCACGATGCAGGCGATCGCCGCGTGCGGCCGCTGATATCGCTCGTACATGTAGTCGAGCACCTCCTCCCGCCGGTCGTGCTCGAAGTCCACGTCGATGTCGGGCGCCTCGGCCTTGCCATCCACGCGCGTCTCGGAGAGGAACCGCTCGAAGAGGAGCCCGTTCTTCACCGGATCGACCGCCGTGATGCCGAGGCAGTAGACCACGGCGGAGTTGGCGGCGCTGCCGCGGCCCTGGCAGAGGATCTTCCGCGACTGGGCGAACCGGACGGCGTCCCACATCACGAGGAAGAATCCGGCGAAGCCCAACTGCCTGACGGTCGCGAGTTCGTGATCGAGTTGTTTGCGCTGTGCGTCGGATATGCAGTGGCCCCAGCGCGTGTGCGCGCCCTCGTACGTGCGTGCGCGGAGAAAGTCATTGGCCTCCACGCCGGCGGGCATCGGGAAGGCGGGGAGGGGCGGCCGCATCCAGGAGAGATCGAATCCGCACTCGCTCGCGATGCGTGCCGCTTCGTCGAGCCCTGACTCGCATCCTTTCCATCGGCGGTGGAGATCGGCTGGCGCGAGGAGTTTCCACTCGCCGTTGGGGTGCAGCACGCCGGCCTTGAGGGCGGCGTCGATGGTCAGGTCATGCCGGAGCGCCGTGAGTAGATCGTGCACGAGGCGGCTGGTGTCGTCGATGTAGCGCGGATCCTGTGCCGCCACCCACGGCACGCGCCCGCGCGCGGCAACGCGAATCAACTCGGCGGCGAGCGCGGCCTCGTGGCCGTCCACATGATGTAGGTGCACTTCCACCGCGAGCCGGTCGTCGAACACGGCCTTCCACTCGGCGACCTGCCGGTCGGCGCGGTCGCGCTCTCCGGCCCGAATCCGCGTCGCGCAGGCGCCCGACGCCGGGCCAGTGAGCGCGTGTAGCCCTTTCGAATGCTGCATTACCTGCGCCCACGTGACGTTCGGCTGGCCGCGGCGCATTCCGGCGTGCGCCTTCTCCCAAGTCTTCCAGATGCCCACGCGCGACTCGGTCACGAGCGCGGCGAGATTGCGATACCCCTCAGCGGTGCGCGCGAGAAATGCGGCGGGATGCCCATCGACGTTGAGTTCGGCGCCTGCAATGATGCGGATTCCCTCGGCACGCGCCGTGAGCGCCGCGCGCACAATGCCGCCCACGTCGGCGGTGTCGGTGATGCCGACGGCTGAATAGCCGAGCGCGGCCGCGCGCCGAATGAGTGCCTCGGGCGTGAGCGCACCGTCGTTGAACGAGAAGGCGGTGTGGGCGCGGAGTTCGACTGTTGGGAAGGGCACTGTGATTCTCTAGTCGGATGGGAAATCAAAGCCGAAGAAACGCCGAAGATAACTCTATGCCGGGGCGCCCGCCGAGTTGGCGTTCATCCGCGCGGTGTCGGCCGGCGAGTTCACCGTCGAGCCGATCGAGTCCGACGACATCGAGCGTGCAGTGGAGGTGATGGAGGCCTACGCCGATTTTCCACTGGGGTTTGTCGACGCGTCGTTGGTCGCAATCGCCGAGCGCTTCGAAACGCTCGAACTCCTCACCACCGACCGGCGGCACTTCAGCGCCGTGCGGCCGCGGCACGCACGGGGGTTCCACGTGGTGCCGTGAATCGCGTGCGCAACTTGCCCGGCGTCGCCCGATGCGCGAAGATGATCGTTTCTGGGCCGAGCCACGCAGCCGCTCCGACCTTCCCGCAACACAACAGCCAACACAACCGCAGCGGAGACGACGATGAACGTGCGTCACGAGCTTGAACTGCTCGACCAGGTGCAGACCGAAGCCGAACTGATGGGTGAGGAGGCAGAGGAGCTCACCGGTCTCGCGCGCCGCGAGTTTGTATTTCTCTCCCTCGTGAGTGCGGCGGCGAGCACTTTCGGGTTCGGCGCGCGCGCACTGGCGCAGGGTGGCGCGGCCGGCGCGGTCACCGGCGCACCGCAGGCCGCACCGCAGGCTCCACTCCCTCCACTCGGCAATGGCGAGCCGATGTCGTGGACCTTTCAGCCATGGCCCGGCGGTACCGGTGACCTGATGGAGACGCTGATCCGTGAGCGCGGTGCGGCGGCGTTCAAGCGCTCCAAGTTCGTGGTGCAGCCGTGGACGGGCCCGGTGCCGAGCGACCCGGAAACGATTGCGTTTCTTCCTGCGCATCGTCTCGCGGCGCTGATCGCCGCGAAAAAGATCACGTCGACGCAGCTCACGAAGATCTATCTCGATCGCATGAAGCGACTCGACCCCACGCTGCTTTGCGCCGTGACGATCATGGAAACACAGGCGGTCGCCGAGGCCGCGCGCGCCGACGCCGAGATCAAGGCGGGCAAGTACCGCGGACCGCTCCATGGCATCCCGTACGGCATCAAGGATCTCTTCGCCACGAAGGGCGTGCGCACGACGTGGGGGTCGAAGGACTTCGAAAATCGGATCATCGACGAGGATGCCGAAGTGGTCGTGCGGTTGCGCGACGCGGGCGCGGTGCTGATCGCCAAGCTGTCCACCGGACTGTTCGCCCAAGGCGACCAGTGGTATCGCGGGCGCACGAACAACCCGTGGGACGTCCGGCGCGGCTCGAGCGGTTCGTCGGCGGGCCCGTCGTCAGCGACGGCGGCTGGATGCGTCGCGTTCGGCATCGGGACGGAGACGTCGGGTTCGATCGTCTCGCCGGCGCGAGAATGCGGACTGAGTGCGCTCCGTCCGACGTTTGGGCGCGTCAGCCGCGCGGGCGGCATGGTGCTCGCTTGGTCGCAGGATCGGGTGGGGCCCATCTGCCGGACGATCGAGGACTGCGCGATGGTGTTCAACGCGATTCATGGCGTGGACACCAAGGACCCGGGAACGGTGACCACGCCGTTTCAGTTCGATCGCAACATCAAGCTGGCGTCGCTCCGCATTGGCGTGGACGCGACGGCGCCGAAGGAGTTCGTGGACGGACTCAAGGCGCTCGGTGCTACACCGACGCCGCTCGGTCCGCGGCCGCAGTTGGCGGGCGGCGGATTCGGTGGTGAATCGTCTGCGGCGTTCGACTCATACGTTCAGATGAAGGCGAAGGAACTCGGCGTCGATCTCGCCACGCTTCCGGAGCCGCAGCGCGGTGGTGGTCGCGCAGGTGGTGGTGCTGGTGCTGGTGGTGGTGCTGGAGGCGGTGCTGGTGGGCGCGGTGGTCCGCCGGATACGTCGGCAGCTGGGCGGGCGGGCGCTGGCGCCGCGGCGGCAGGTGCTGCCGCTGGAGCAGCAGGCGGTGGTGGCCGTGGAGACGCGGGGAATCCTACGGGAATGGCGTCGCTCACGCGCTGGACCGGCGGGCGTTTTCCGCGTGCGTTCGACTTTATCAACCAGCAGCGTCGCCGCTATATCCTCATCAGCGAGATGGGCACGCTGCTCAAGAATCTCGACATGTACGTGCCGGGCACCGGATACGACGTCGGTCTGCACGCACAGACGGGGCATCCGTGCGCGGTGGTGCAGTACAAGTTTGAACCGCAAGCGTCGGGTCGTGGCGGTGGAGCGGGCGGCCGCGCCGGCGGGGACACCGCAGGGCGTGGCGCCGTGGAGCAGGTGGTGTACAACCCACAGCCGATCTGCGCGGTGCTCGCGGGCAATCTGTACAACGACGACAAGATTCTCTCGGTCGCGCACCAGTTCCAAGCGCATTCGGAGTGGCATCTGAAGCATCCAAAGCTCTAGTCGAATCGCCGTGTCACCGACGCGCTGCGCCTCTGGCGCAGCGCGTCGGTTGTATATGCGCATGGGGCTTTCCCTGGCCGGCATCGGCACTGACTGTCGCAGGCCCACCAACCGTCGTGAGTTGGTCAGTCCCACCAGCCGTGGAGGAACCAGCGATTTCCGGCTGGCGTGGATGCATGTGTGCGTGCGGTTGTTCCGGGAACGCGCGCGTTGGCGTCGCGAAAGATCCAGACAAGCACGCCTTGCTTCGTGACGCAGCGGAAATACTCGCGCGCGTAGGCGTGGTCGGCGTCCCAGTGACGGCCCGAGACGCGCTCGGGGCCAGCGACATTCACAATCTCGTGCCAGCCATTGGCATCGCGGTAGCGCACGGGAACTAGATGATCGCGCCGGGGCGCGGTCTCAACGCTGATCGCAAGCGGGGCGGGGGCGAGTTGCAGCAATAGCTGTGGTCTCGTTGGCGCGCGGCTGCCGGTCGCGACGGTCGCGTAGCCATTCGCTGGAGTGAGCCGCTCCCGCACGGTGTCCACTGATGTGCGCGGCACCCACGTCGTGCGTTCGTCGAGGAGTGGATGCGCCGAGTTCTGCGGCACGACGACGACATCACCCTGGTCCTCGATCAGCCGCGCGACGGCGTCTTCGGTGGACTGGCTGCTCGCGAGTCCCTTGTCGAACAGGTCACCCTGCGGCGCCTCGCGCTCGGCGATTCGTGACGCGTGTACGGTGATGCCCGTGACGGCCGCCGCGAGGGTGATGCGCTCGAGGCGCGCGCGCGTGATGCGTCCCCAGGTGCGCCGATTGGCCGTCGCACGTGCGGCGCGGATCACTTCGATGTGCACCTGGGTGTTCGTGAGCGCGAACTCGACCGTGAGTTCGCGTGCGCCTTCGCCAGTCGTGGCGAGCGTGGTGCAGACGCGCTCGATGAGGTTGTTGAGTACGAAGAGGAGCCGCATGGGATCCTTGAGCGCGTATTCCACCCAGTCGAGTGAGGCGTGCGGTGCGTCGGGCGGCGTGCTCGAGAAGATCAGCCGCGGATCATCCGCGCGGGCGAGGCGCCAGAGCGGCACGGCGGTCGCGCCGAGCCGTACTTCGATGGATTCGCGATCCAGTGCCGCAAGTTCGCCGCAGGTGGTGACGCCAATGCCGAAGAAGAGCGGACGGAGTCGCGGGTCGTGATGGAGCGTGGTGAGCGGGAAAAGGGCGACGTATGCGCGATCGGTGCCGGGGGGTACGACCACCAGCGGACGCGCACCGTACACCGCCGCGAGTTGCGCTGCGACCGGGGTGTCGGCCACGCCTGCATGAACGTCGGCAATTCCGCGGCGTTCGAGTATGACGATGAGTTCCGCGGCGAGCGCGGCCTTGCCGTGCACGGAAAAGCCGTGCGCGTCGGCCCAGATCACGCCCTGCTCGCCGGCCTTGCCGATGGCCACGCGTGGTGCGCGGGCCAGCAGCGTGGCAGCGATTTCAGGGAGAGGAGGGTGGCTTGGCGGGTAGGCTCTTGCTTGCGGCGCTGACGACGCGGCGCCGGGACCGGCTGTTGCCAGTTTTGGATTGACCAGGCCTGATGGTCCGACCACGACGGTCAGCCAGGCCGGACTCCAGAGACAGACGAAGCTCATGCGACTGCACCGGAAGAGTGAACTCGGCGCGCGCGTTCCATCCCAGGGCGCGCACCTCAGCGTGAAGCCGGACATCGTGCGCCTCGGCGGGATCGCCGAAGGGGTCGTGATGCCAGCGGTATGACTCGGGCGCGATGCGTACCGAGAGACGGAGCGCGGCGACGTTGGCTTTCGTGGCCACCACCACCAGCGCGCCACCGCCTTCATGCGCAGCGCGAACGAGGCGCAGGCTGTCGGCGCTTTCGAGATCGACGCCGGCGAGGACGACAATCCGGAATCCACCGGAACGGAGGAGGAGGTCCGCTGCGCCGATGGCCTGCTTGTCGCCGCGCGGGCGGACGAGCAGGGGGCCATCATCCCAGAAGGCGCCAGTGATGGTGAGCGAACCGTCGATCCACGCGGCGCGATCGCCGGCGGTGATGCACGCCTGACAGGCTGCGCGAAGAATCGACGTCGATCCGCCCTGTGGTTCGCAGGCGGAAAGTTTGCCAAGCGGGAATCCGCCGTTTGGGAGCGCGCGATCGAGTTCCGCGATGCCGGTGGATGCCGGACGCGAGGTACGGCGCGCGAGGGGCATCGCATCGGGAAACTTCTGCTCGAGCAGTGCTCGGAGTTCGGCGAGTTGGGCGGCTGCCATCTATAAGAAGGAGATTCGGGACTGGATTATAACCCGAATAAAAGCCGAAAGTAAGCGCGGGGGGTTGGAAGAGCTGTAGCTGTAGCTGTAGCTGAGGCGGTCAGTCGCCCGTCCCTCCCCAACGCCTTCCCGCGCACGGCGGCGATTCGATGCGGATGGGAATACACCGGTGATGCGCTCGGACGGGCTAGTCGCAATTGTGCCCCCATGCTCGCCTCCATTCGGTCCGCTTCCGTCATCGGCATCGACGCAATCGACGTCACAGTCGAAGTCGACGTGGTGCCCGGGCTCCCGTCCTGGACCATCGTCGGCCTAGCATCGAACGCGGTGAAAGAGGCGCGCGAGCGGGTGACCGCCGCGCTCGCCAACTCGGGATTCGATGTGCCGTCGAGGCGGATCACGGTGAACCTCTCCCCGGCCGACGTGCGAAAGGATGGCACATCGTTCGACCTGCCGATCGCGCTCGCACTGCTGGCCGCGACGGGCGCGATCGACCCCGCGAAGCTCACCGGACTTATGGTCGCGGGAGAACTCGGGCTGGACGGCAGCATTCGCCCAATTCGCGGCACGCTTTCGCTCGCACGTGCGGCGGCTCGCGCCAAGGCACGGTTGCTCGTGCCGGAAGCGAACGTCGCCGAGGCGATGCTCGTGAGATCTCGCGGTGTCGCCACCGCGGCGATGCTGGCGACACTCGTCGCCGAACTACGAAATGGCGGACCAAGTCCCGTGAGCCCCGATTCCATGGCGGGTGCGAGCAGCGCGGCAGGTGCTGAGTCGCCCGACTTCACCGACGTGGTGGGCCAAGCGTCGGCCAAGCGCGCGCTCGAGATCGCGGCGGCCGGCGGGCACAACGTGCTGATGATGGGGCCGCCGGGTACCGGAAAGACCATGCTCGCGCGGCGACTCCCCGGCATTCTCCCCGCGCTCACGGAGGACGAACTCCTCGAGGTCGTCGCGATTCATTCGGTGGGTGGCCTCGTCATGCCTGGAACCATTCCGTCGCGCACGCCGCCCTTTCGCGCGCCGCATCACACCATCTCACTGGCGGGCCTCATCGGTGGCGGACCGGGGCCGCGGCCGGGTGAAGTGAGTCTCGCGCACCGCGGCGTGCTCTTCCTCGACGAACTGCTCGAGTTGCCGCGTCACGTACTCGACGCCATGCGGCAGCCGCTCGAGGATGGCCGCGTCGTGATCGCACGCGCGGCGCATGCAGTGGCGTTCCCGGCGCGATTTCAACTCATCGCCGCGGCGAATCCCTGCAAGTGCGGATATGCCGCGAGTCAGGACGGCCGGTGTCAGTGCAGCACGACCGACATCGAGCGCTATCGATCGCGCCTCTCGGGCCCGCTCGCCGACCGTATCGACCTGCATGTGCATGTCGGCACGGTCGAGATCGCCGCGCTCGGCGTTGCGCCGAACGAAGAGTCGTCAGCCGCCATTCGCGACCGTGTGGCTATTGCGCGCGATCGGCAGCGCACGCGGTATGCAGACCTCGCGGGAGCGTGGACGAATGCGGAGGTGCCGGGGCGCTGGCTGCTGGCGCACGGCGGCGTGAGCCGCGACGCGCACGCGCAGATTATCGATTCGGCTCGCCAGCTCGGCATGAGCGCGCGTGGGTTCCATCGTGCACTCCGTGTGGCGCGCACGATCGCCGATCTGGACGGAGAGAGCGGCGTGGGCGCCTCGGCGATGGCCGAGGCGCTCCACTACCGAGGATCAGCGATGACGCGGGGCAACTGACGCGTGTGTCCAGCACGGCGGCACCTCCACCCGCGCTCGTCAGCGTGTGATGGGTTTGTTTAGTGTTGGTAGTGGACGCCGATCACCGCGATCGTGCCGGGTGCCCGAAAGCGAGCCACTTCGTCGTATCGAGCCGCGAACAGGTTGTCGATCCGGCCCGTCAGCGAGAGCCCGTGCCCGCGCACCGGAACGTTGAATGACAGGTCCACCTTGGTGTGCGCAGGGAGTATGACAGACGCCGCCGGGTACGCAGAAAAATCGCGATCTGATCGCTCTCCCACCCGTCGTGCGACAAGTTGAACGCTGCCGTCTTTGGCGAACGCGCGTGCGACGGACGCCGAGATCGTGTGTGGTGGCCGACGAATGAGTCGCTCATCCTTCACCTACGACGCCGATGCGCTGGTGTCGAACCCGGTCGCGGTGACTCGGGTGTCGGTCCAGCTGTATCCGGTGGCGACGGTCGTCTGCGCCGAGAGTCGCCACGATGCCTCCAGCTCCAATCCATTGGCATTCGCCCCAGCGACGTTGAAATAATTCGGCGCGCCCGGTGAGGGTGTCGTTGCGCTGTACTGGATGACGTCACGAAGCCGCTGCACGTACCCGGTCAGCTTGATGGCAGCCGCTCCACCGGCAGTGGTCAGGTCGAGTCCGAGTTCGGCACTCTGCGATCGTTCGGGCTTGAGCGCTGCGTTCCCGGTCACATAGCCGGTCGCGAAGTTTTCGAAGAAACTCGGCGCCTTGAAAGCCGTGCCGACTGCCGCCCGCGCACGAATCAAGCGATTCGGCGCGTAGGCCACACTGGCACGCTCTGTCATGAAGCGGCCGAACGCGCTGTTCGCGTCGAGGCGCGTGCCGACGGCAAACGAGACGCGAGTCGTCGCGTCGCCCATCGCCTGTGCGTACCAGCCGGTGTTGTGGCGCGATGCCTCAAAGCCACCGGCATTGGGGCCGTATGCGCTCAAGGAGAGAGAGCTGCTGCGCTCCCGGTCGCGCGCGACCTCGGCGCCCACCGTCACCGTGGTGTGGCCACCCACTCGCGCGTTCACGCGTAGATCAGCAGACCGGTGCGTGCGAACGGAGCGCGAGTAGAATCCGAAGAATCCGACTGTGTCGCCGGCGGTGTCCGGCCCGTCGTTCGATCGCGGCAGGAACTCGTGCGACGCTAGTGTGACGCGCAGGCCGAGCCGGTCGGTGATGCGCCGGCCCGCGTCCACGCTGAGCGTGAGGCGATGATCGGATTGTTCGGCGTTGCGATCGTTGACGGTCCCATCGAAATCCGTCGGATACTGGTATGTGCCCGCAGACCATCGGGCGGCGAGGCGCGCGTCGGTCATCGTGTCGGGCGCGATGCGGACGGAGCCACTCAGCACGTCGTTCACGTAGCGGTTGTTGAATGGCAGTATGCCGTCGGTCGAGTGCCGGGCAGCCGAGAGTGAGCCACCGGCACGCGCAGTGCCACCGGACAGCGAGGCCGTGGCATGTCTCGATTGCGCTGTGCCGTTCTCAGCTCCGGCGCGGAATGCCAAGGGGCCGCTGCCGTCGTGCGTGAAGATCTGGATGACGCCGGTCACGGCGTCGGAGCCGTACAAGACGCTGCCCGGTCCACGCACCACTTCAATACGGTCGATGTTGTCTGTGGTGAAGTTTGCGAGGTCGACCGATCCGCCGGCGTCGTTCACTGGGACACCGTCCACGAGTACGCGCACGTAGTTGCTGTTTCCGCCACGGAGAAACAACGCGGTCTGCGAGCCGATCGGTCCGCCCGAAACCAGTGTCGCGCCCGGCACGAGACGCAGCGCGTCCTGCACCCGCGTGATGCCCTGTGCCCGGAGGGCGTCGCCGCTGAGGATCGTCGTGGTCGACGTCGGTGCGACTGTCGTGATCGCCACTCGAGTTGCCGTGATGACGGCCGGCGTGAGTGTGTCGCGTGGAGAGGCGGTCCTGAGCGGTGACTGCGCACCGATGGCCGTACCCACGACGGCGATCGCCAGTCCCGCGGTGCTCCTGAAAAACATAAAGGCTCCTATCTACTGGGAAAGGAGCCGCAACGTCCGGGGGAGTCGCGGGAGAATTCCCACGACAGGTCCGGACGCCACCATCCCTCCCCCGAGGAACTGAAAGTGTGGCGCAAGCGTGGGTCGTCTCCTGGCTCCGGGCCGCTCACTCGCCTTCCCGACACGAACGGTCAGTGGCTTGCTGAGTGAGCGTGGTGTGAGCGCCCGATACAGTGGCGGGGCCGCGCCGGTTTCGAACCGGCTTCCGTGTCCCGCGCTTGCAATTCGATTGTGCGATGAACCTAATCGGTGCGCGGCATCGAACGCAAACAGGTCGGTGTGAAGTCGGTGTGGCCGCGCTGTCGGCGGCTACGGTGCGAGCCGGTGCTCCCCCATACCCTAGGCTGGCGCCGTCGCATAGGTTCCCGTTAGTCGGCGATTTCACGCATCGGAGAGCCCTTGACGTCCCGCGAATCGACTGCCCCTGAGGGTCCCGCTGTCGAGCGCGAACGCGCGCTGGTGGAATGGCTCGTTGCGCGCGGATCGGTGCTGATCGGCTACAGCGGTGGCGTAGACTCGGCCTATCTGGCCGCCGTCGCGCTTGATGCGCTTGGGCCCGATCGCACGATCGGCGTCATCGGACGCAGCCCGTCGTACCCGGAGGCGCAGTGGGTGACGGCGCGGGAAATCGCCGCGACGATTGGCCTGCCGGTGCGTGAGATTGCGACGCAGGAGATGAACGATCCGCGGTACGCCGCGAATCCATCGAATCGCTGCTACTTCTGCAAGACGGAACTCTGGTCGCTCCTCGCGCCGCTCGCTCGCGAGCTCGGCTTCAGTACCGTGGCGGATGGCACCAACGCCGACGACCTGCACGGGCATCGCCCCGGTGCGCGCGCGGCGCGCGAATGGGACGTGGCCTCTCCGCTCGCGGAGGTTGGACTCACCAAGGCGGAGATCCGCTTGCTCTCGGCGCTGCGCGGACTCCCCACCTGGGACCAGCCGTCGTCGCCCTGCCTGAGTTCGCGCCTGCCGACCGGCACGGCGATCACGCCGCTTCGGCTCGCGAAGGTCGAAGCGGCCGAACGCGCCGTGCGCTCGCTTGGCGTGTGCGGCGACCTCCGCGTGCGGTATCACGGAGAGACGGCGCGCGTCGAGATGAATGCAGGTGAACTCGAGGCGTGGCGCACCGGCGATTCCCGGCGTCTCCTGCGCGACCGCGTGGTGGCTGCCGGATTCACGACGGTGGAACTGGACCTCCGCGGATTCCGTTCTGGAATGACGAACCAGCCTATCGATGCGGGCTCGCTCGACATACTGGAGGCCTGATGTTCGGTTGTATGCGACGGATCGTGGTGCTCGTGGTGTTCGGCCTCCTCTTGGTGGTGGGCATTGTCGCCTACATCACGCGGAGCCGGTGGGAGCCAGCGGTGCGTGAGAAGCTTGGCATTCGTCCGGTGGCCACGACGACGGCGCCAGCGTGGGAGCCGGTCACAGCGGCCGGCGTCGCTCGCGTGCGGACGGCGATCGCCACGTTGCGCCGTCCGACCGGTCCGGCGTTCATCAATGTGCAGGTGGGTGATCTGGTCGCGTTTGCTATCGACTCGGCGTTCCGTGGCACCGTATCGGCGCGAAGAGAGGCCAACGGCGCCGAAGCGCTGGCCGGCGAGAACATGATCTCCATTCGGACCATCGTCAACATGAAGGACGTCGGTGGTGACGGAGCGTTTGGACCGCTTGGCAGCCTGCTCGAAGGGGACCAGCGTGTGGAGGTCCGCGGCCGAATCGAACTCACCGGCCGGGGCAACGGACAGCTGCGCATCGAACGGATGGCGCTGGGCAACCTCGTGCTACCGGCCGCTGCGATCGGACCGTTGCTGCAGCGCATTGCGCCGCGCAAGGGAACTCCGGGTTCGACCGCCGCGATCGCTTTTGTACTCCCGGCCGCCATCGCCGACATCCGCGTGGCGCCGGGGCGCATCACGCTCTACCGAGGCACCAGGTGAGCCGCCGAATCCTGGTCGTCGACGATGATCAGGGGGTCCGCGCGGCGCTCACGCAGCTACTCGACTACGAAGGCTACGAGACGCGCACGGCAGCCAATGGCACCGAGGCGCTCGCGACGACGGAGCAATGGAAGCCACAGCTGGTCTTCCTCGACGTGAAGATGGCCGGCATAGATGGTCTCGAAACGCTCAAGCGCCTTCGCGAGCGCGACCCGGCACAGATCGTCGTGATGATCAGTGGCCATGCGACGATCCAGAATGCGGTCGAGGCCACGCAGCTTGGCGCCTACGACATCCTCGAGAAGCCGCTCGATACGGATCGCATCCTGGTCACGCTCCGTAACGTGCTGGGCCGGATCGAGCTCGCAGAAGAAAACGCGCAGCTCCGCCAGCATATCGAGTCGCGTTTCGAGATCGTTGGCCAATCGCCACGTATCCGGGATCTCATTGCCCAGATCGAGCGCGTGGCCGCGACGCCGGCGCGCGTGTTGATCACCGGCGAGAACGGCACGGGCAAGGAGCTCGTCGCCCGTGCGCTGCACAAGAATTCGCCGCGCGCGCGAAAGCCGTTTGTCGAAGTGAACTGCGCCGCGATTCCGTCGGAGTTGATCGAGAGCGAACTGTTCGGCCACATGAAGGGATCGTTCACTGGAGCGGTACAGGACCGCACCGGAAAATTCGAGCAGGCCGACGCGGGGACCCTCTTCCTCGACGAGATCGGCGACATGGCGCTCGCCGCTCAGGCCAAGGTGCTGCGCGTACTGCAGGACGGTGACGTGACGCGCATCGGCGGTGTGAAGTCGCGCCGCGTGGACGTTCGCGTCATCGCCGCGACGAACAAGCGGCTCGAGGAGGAGATCGGCGGCGGTCGGTTTCGCGAAGATCTGTTTTACCGACTCAATGTCGTGCCGCTCCACGTGCCGTCCCTGCGCGAGCGGCGCGAAGACATTCCGCTACTGGTGCAACACTTCATGGGCCAGTTCGCCAATGAGGGGGCCAGTACGCGCATGGAAATCGCACCCACGGCGCTCGACCGACTCACATCATTTGACTGGCCGGGCAACGTGCGCGAATTGCGCAACACGGTCGAGCGGCTCGTTATCCTGTCGACCGGACCGGTCGTGACCGTGTCGGACGTGGACCGGTTGGTCGGGGCACGCCACCTCGATGTCGTCACGACTGGTGTGATCCAGTCGGCCGGCACGTTCGAGGAATTCAAGCGGTCCGCCGAGCGGGTGTTTCTGACGGCCAAGTTGCGCGAGTATGACTGGAACGTTGCCGAGACCGCGCGGGCGTTGCAGATGCCCCGGTCGAACCTCTATAAGAAGATCGAACGCCATCGCCTCGAGCGGGAGGCCTCATGACTGATCGAAACTGGGACGCCGAACTGCAGAAGATCGACCGCGCGATGGAGACGGTCTCCGACGAAGCGATGTTTCCAGCCAAGGTCGCGACCTCACCGGAGGCCAAGTCGGCCGCTGCCACCGCGCAGCGCACGACGTCCACGCTCGGCGTCTTTGCGCGACTCACGCTGGCCGTTGTCCTTGGCATCTCCATGGTGTTCTGGCCGTATTCGACTCGCTGCGGTGTTGGGCTCGCCGCGTATCTCGGTGCCGTCGGCACCCTCATCACCGCAGGCGTCTGGAGTGCGATCTGGACTTGGCGGCATCGTACGGCCAAGGGGCACACGCTCGCGCTATTGTTAATTTTGTGGGGGCTCGTGCTTGGCACGGTCGATGTGTTGCCGCGTACGGGCTATGCCGTTCCAACCGCCAATCACCCGGTCCACTGGACCTGTTCCTGAGCGTGTCATGAAGACGTGGCAGAATTTCATCGGTGGCGCTTGGGTGCCGCCCGTTGCGGGAAACTACCGCGACAACACCAACCCGGCCGACACGCGCGATCTCATTGGGCGATTTCCGCTGTCAGGCGAGGCCGATGTGGAACGTGCGGTGGCCTCGGCGCAGCGCGGGTTTCAGCAGTGGCGTCGCACGCCGGCCCCCGCCCGCGGCGACGTCTTGCGTCGGGTAGGCGACCTGCTCGTCGCGCGCAAGGAAGAGCTGGCCGAGCTGATGACGCGCGAGATGGGCAAGCCGCTCGCGGAGACGCGCGGGGACGTGCAGGAGGGCATCGATACGGCCTTCTACGCGGCGACTGAAGGCCGCCGACACTTCGGCCACACGGTACCGAGCGAACTCGCGAATAAGTGGGCGATGAGCTACCGCCGCCCGATCGGAGTCGCCGGACTGATCACGCCATTCAATTTTCCGCTCGCCATCCCGACCTGGAAAGCATTCCCCGCGCTGTTGTGCGGCAACGCCGTGATCTTGAAGCCCGGCGAGGACGTGCCGCATACGGCCACGGTGTTTGTTGAGATTCTGCTCGAGGCCGGGCTGCCCCCAGACGTCATCCAACTCGTGCACGGTGAGGGCGAGGCGGGCGCGGCGATCGTCAAGCATCCCGACGTGGCGTTGGTCTCGTTCACCGGCTCGACCGAGACCGGCAGCCAGGTCGGCGAAACCTGCGGCCGCATGCACAAACGCCTATCGCTCGAAATGGGTGGCAAGAACGCGATGATTATCCTCAACGACGCGGACCTTGAGCTCGCGCTCGAGGGGGCGCTCTGGGGCGCCTTTGGCACCACCGGCCAGCGCTGCACGGCCACCAGCCGGCTGATCATCCAGGACGGCGTACACGATGAGTTCGTCGCGGCGCTCGTGAAGCGCGCGAGCACGCTCGTACTCGGCGACGGGCGCTCGAAGGGCACCGATCTGGGTCCGCTGGTCAACGCCGATGCCCTGAACAAGGTGGATCGCTACGTCGCGATCGGCGGAGCGGAGTGCGACCTCCAGCTCGGCGGAGCCGCGGCCAAGGGGCAGGGGCTCGAGCACGGATTCTTCTACCAGCCAACGATTTTCACGAATGTGGCGGCGGGTGCGCGCGTCGAACAGGAGGAGATCTTCGGTCCGGTGCTCTCCGTGGTGAAGGTGAAGGACGTTGCGGAAGCGTTCAGGGTGAACAACGGTGTCCGCTACGGCCTCTCGTCGTCGGTGTACACGCGAGATGTCAATGTGGCGTTCCGGGCGCTGACGGAGCTCGACAACGGCATTACGTATATCAACGCCCCAACGATCGGGGCCGAGGCCCATCTCCCGTTTGGTGGCGTCAAGCAGACGGGCAATGGCCACCGCGAAGGTGGCTGGGAAGTGTTTGAGTTCTACTCCGAAACGAAAGTTGGCTACGTGGATTTCAGTGGCCGGCTGCAGCGTGCGCAGATCGACAATTATTAAGGGCGTGTGCGTTTCGACGGCGACGATGTGTGCCGTGCTGTCCCACGGAGAGCAAGTGAGAGCGTGTGACCACTGACCAACCGATGGGCGAACAGGGTGGTGAACCGTCCGAGTCCCCGCCACCAGACGATGTGGCAGCTTTCGTCGCGCCACCCCGGAAGCACGGAGGGCGGCGGATGGCCCGCCGCATGGCAGGCGGACTGCTCGAGTGGGCCAAGTCGGTGTCGCTCGCCCTGCTGCTCTTCCTCGTGATGCGGGCGTTTCTCGTTGAGGCGTTCAAGATCCCCAGTGGGTCCATGGAAGGGACCTTGCTCGTCGGCGACTTCCTGCTCGTGAACAAGCTCGTCTACGGGGCGGAAGTACCGTTCACGGGCAAGCGACTCCCGGCGTACCGCCACCCGCAGAACGGCGACATCCTCGTCTTTCAGTGGCCGGCGGATCCGACCAAGAATTTCGTGAAGCGTCTCGTCGGCGTGCCTGGCGACACGATCTCGATGACCGACGGCGTGCTCACGCGCAATGGCGCACGGCAGGAAGAGCGGTACACCCGGCACCTGGAGCCAAACTACGATCCGGTCGGGGATGAATTTCATTGGCAGCGCGGGTTTTTGGTGCCGCAGGCAGGGGCGGCGCGAACGTATCATCCCTCGAGGAACAACTGGGGGCCGCTCATCGTGCCGCAGCAACACTACTTCGTGCTTGGCGACAACCGCGATAACTCGCTCGACAGCCGTTACTGGGGCTTCGTGCCGGATTCGATGGTGCGCGGCCGGCCCCTCTTCGTCTATTACAGCTACGTGCCGGACAGCACCGATTCGCTGGACTGGCTGACGCATGTGCGCTGGAAGCGACTCTTTGCCCGGCCCGAGTAGCCGCGCCGAGAGCAGCCCTCAACTACGACCTTTCGCCGCACCACTCCGCGCCGCACATTCTTAAACGTCCTCCCCACCTTCGTCCGGGCTCCACGACCTCCATGGCTGTCACGCCACACCGGCGGCATGCGTTCGAGCCGGGCTCGCTCGACCAGTATCTGCGTGACATCAGCATCTATCCGCTGATCAATCGTGTGCAGGAAGTCGAACTGGCGCTGCGCATCCGGGAGAACGACCAGGAGGCCCTCGACACGCTCGTGCGCTCCAATCTGCGCTTCGTCGTGTCGGTGGCGAAGAAGTACCAGAATCAGGGTGTGTCGCTCAGCGACCTGATCAATGAGGGCAACCTCGGCCTGATTCGCGCGGCGCACAAATTTGACGAGACGAGGGGGATCAAGTTCATCTCCTACGCCGTCTGGTGGATCCGCCAAGCGATTCTGCAGGCGCTCGCCGAGCAAAGCCGCATCGTCCGGGTTCCGCTCAACCGCGCGGGTACACTGCACCGGATCGGCAAGCGCGCGAGTGCGCTGCTGCAGGAGCTGGGGCGTGAGGCCACACACGCGGAGATCGCCGAAGGAATGGAGATTACTGAGGAAGAAGTCGCGAAGACGATGTCGATCTCGCAGACCCACCTCTCGCTCGACGCGCCGATGAACGCGGGCGAGGACAATCGCCTGCTCGACTACCTTCCCGACCTGAACCACCTCACGCCCGACGAGGAGGTGTTCAGTAAGGCCCTTACGCAGTCCATCCACGAAGCGCTCGGCGGACTCAAGGAGCGCGAGGCCAAGATTCTGCGGCTCTATTTCGGACTCGACGCGGAGGAGCCGATGACGCTCGAGGAGATCGGCGCGGCGCTCAACATTACGCGCGAGCGCGTGCGCCAGATCAAGGAAAAGGCGCTCTCGCGCCTCCGTCACCTCTCGGGTGCCCGCGCGCTCGAGTCCTACCTTGGCTGACCCCGGCCGCATCCCGAGACTCCGATGGCCAAGGACGCATCGTTCGACATCACCACCGGCGTGGACCTGCAAGAGGTCGACAACGCCGTGAACCAGGCGCAGAAGGAGATCGCGCAACGGTACGACTTCAAAGGTGCCGACGTCGAGATCGAGTTCAAGCGCGCCGACGGGCTGATCAACCTCTCCGCCGACAGCGACATGCGGATGCGCGCCCTGTTCGACGTGGTGCAGGCGAAGCTCATCAAACGCGGCGTGCCGGTGAAAAATCTCGACATCGGCGAGATCAAACCGGCTGGCGGCGACATCCTGAAGCGCGAAGTGAAGCTCAAGCAGGCCCTCGACAGCGAAACGGCCAAGAAGGTCGCGGCTGCCATCAAGGAGCAGAAGTTCAAGAAAGTGCAGGCGTCGATTCAGGGCGACCAGGTGCGAATCACGGCCCCTTCGCGCGACGAACTGCAGGCCGTGATCCAGTTCATTCGGTCCGGCGATTATGGCGTGGATTTACAGTTCGGAAACTATCGGTAACATCGGGCGATCTGAGCGAACGCCCCCTAGCGAGCGCCCACTAGCGAGCGCCCACTGCCCGAAACGCCGAACCAGCCGGCCCGTGCCTTAGTTTCAGGGATGGCCAAACCGCTCGTTCCCGTCACGCTGACGGGCAAGTTCACTCGTCTCGAACCTCTCAGCCGCGCTCATCTGGAAGCACTGGCGGAGGTGGCATTCGAGCCGGAGATTTTTCGCTGGTTCCCGATCCGGATCGATGCGCGCGCGGACCTCGAGCGGTGGGTGGACGACGCAGTGGCGGCGCAGGCTGCGGGGACGGCGCTCCCGTTCGCGACCGTATTGCCCGATGGGCATCGCGTGATCGGTTCGACCCGGTTCATGAACGTTTCCGTCGGCGACGGCCGGTACGAGATCGGCTCGACCTGGATCGCCCCATCGCACCAGCGGTCGGCGGTCAATACGGAGACCAAGTACCTGATGCTCCAGCACGCCTTCGAAACCCTCGGCGCACGGCGCGTGGAACTCAAGACACACGAACTGAACGACAAGTCGCGGCGCGCCATCGAACGCCTCGGCGCGCAGTACGAGGGGATGCACCGCAATCACATGGTCATGCCGGACGGGTCGATGCGGAACACCGTCTGGTACTCCATCATCGATTCCGAATGGCCGGCCGTGAAAGCGCGCCTCGCAGGATGGCTGAAATGAAGGTCGCCCTGATCACGCTTGGCTGCGACAAGAACACCGTCGATTCGGAGCGCTACCTCGGCGCGCTCCTCGAGCACGGCGCGGAGCAGGTCACCGACCCGGCTCACGCCGACGTCGTGGTGGTGAACACCTGCGGCTTTATCGATGCCGCCAAGCGCGAGTCGATCGACGCCATCGTCCAGGCCACGAAGCTCAAGGACACGAGCGGTGTGCAGGCCGTCATCGCGGTGGGATGCCTGGTGCAACGGCACGAGGCGGAACTTCGGGAGGCGCTGCCGGAGGTGGATTTCTTCCTCGGGGCCGCCGACGTCGAACAGCTCGTGCCACGGCTGCAGGAACGGGGACTGCTGGGTGCGAGCGATGTCTTGCATCCGGGTGTACGCACCTATGCGGGCGACACCCCGCACGTGCGCTACTTGAAGCTGAGCGAGGGGTGCGACCACGGGTGCGCGTTTTGCGCCATTCCGTTGATGCGCGGCAAGCATCGGTCATTCGCGCTCGACGACGTCGTGCGTGAAGCGCAGCTCCTCGAGTACCAGGGCGCGCGCGAAGTGAACCTCGTGGCGCAGGACCTCGCGCACTACGGGCGCGATCGCCGCGACGGGATCGGGCTTCCGGAAGCGCTTGAAGCGCTCGTGCGCGACACGACGATTCCCTGGATCCGCCTGATGTATCTCTATTCGGCCGGCATCACACCGCGCCTGCTCGACGTCATCGCGCGCGAGCCCCGCATCGTCCGCTACCTCGACATGCCGATCCAGCACGCGTCCGACCCGGTGCTCGCCCGCATGCGCAGGCCCGAACGGCAGAAGACGATCCGCGAGAAAGTGGCGAAGTATCGTGAGGCCGTGAGCGGGGTGGCCATTCGCACGACCTGCATCGTCGGGTTTCCGGGCGAGACGGACGAAGACTTCGACACCCTGATGCACTTTCTCGAGGACATCCGGTTCGAACGCGTCGGGGCGTTTACCTATTCGGAGCAGGAAGGCACGCGGGCCGCCCTCCTTGACGACGACGTCTCCGAGTCGATCAAGCGCGAGCGCCTCGAACTACTCACGGAGCTGCAGCGCGGCATCACGGAGGAACGGTACGGCGAACGCGTCGGCCAGCGCGCAATGGCACTCGTCGAGCAGGGACGCCGCGCCCGTCTCCCCTGGCAGGCCGACGACATCGACGGGATCACCGAACTCGACATCGAGGTCGAATCCGGAGCACTCGTCGAAGTCGAGGTGACCGACACCGATGACTATGACTTCACCGCAACGGTGCGACGCGTGGTGAGTACGGTGCCGGTCGTCGCAGCCAAGGGGCCGCGCTTCCTGCCGGTGGCTTCGATGGGCGCGTTCGGACGGTGATGGAGCGGCAGCAACGGCGTGCGTCGGCGTGCGTAGCACGGAGCGCCGCCCGTCGAGTCAGCCCCAGCACCGCCAGTTCCATCGCCTGCATCGCCCTGGCCACCACATTACTGGTCACGGCGTGCGTTACGCGGCAGATACCAAGTTCTGGGACGACGACGAGTATCCGGCCGCCGGCTGATGCGGTGCCCGAGGTGCGCGTGGCACTCGCGACGGCCGTTCAGGATGCGCCAGTCACGGCCACCGGACCCTGGCGACTCTACGATGGCGGCAACGGCGTCATCGTTCGCGGGCGCGCGACGGACGCCTATACGGTCCGTCGGAGAGGGAATACCCTCCGTGCGGTGCCCCGACGCGGCGCCGCCACGCCATGGGTCGAGAGCCCGCTGACACTGCGGCCGGACTCCGGCGCGCAGTTCGTGATCTTCGCCGGCCGCCGGTACCGTGGCGCGCTGCGTCTGGTCGCCAGCGACTCGGGGCTCACGGTCGTGAACCTGCTCGGCGTTGAGGACTATTTGCGCGGCGTGGTGCCGCTCGAGATCGGGGTGAATCGTGGCCCGTCCGACCAGGCGGCTGTCGAGGCGCAGGCGATCGCGGCACGGAGCTACACCTGGGTGCGCCTGAATTCGGGACAAAGCCGTTCGTCGCGAACCACCGCCTATGACCTGACCGCCACCGTGGCCGATCAGGTGTACGGCGGTGCTGACGCCGAGCGCGAAGCGACCGACCGTGCGGTGCGGACGACAGCCGGGCTCGTGCTCAAGTTCGGTGGTCGGGTCGTGGACGCCCCGTATTCGTCATCCTGCGGCGGCGAAAGCGCAGCCCCAGACGAAGTCTGGCGCGTGGGCGGGACGTCGGCGTATCTGCGTCGTGTGAGCGACCGCGTCACCGGCTCGACAGACCGCTACTACTGCGACATCGCGCCGCGGTTTACCTGGACGCGCGAGTTCACGGCGGTGGAGCTCGACGCCGCCGCGCGCACCTATCTGCGCCAGTACACCGAGGGCTTGTCGGGCGCGCCCGGACAGGTCCGTCGTATCTCGGTTGAGTCCCGCACGCCGAGCGGCCGGGTCGCGCGAACTGTTTTCCTCACCGATCGCGGCTCGTACGCCGTCCGCGGCAACGACGTCCGGTCCGTATTACGGACCGCCGGTGGCGAGATTCTCAACAGTACCTATTTTTCCATCGACACCGAATCCGCGCGGAATGGTGCGTTGCTTCGGGTGGTCCTCCGTGGAAAAGGTTACGGGCACGGCGTCGGCATGTGCCAATGGGGAGCCATCGGACGCGCGCGCGCCGGCCAGACAGCACGCACCATCCTCGCCGCGTACTATCCCGGCACCACCGTCGGCCCAGCCTCCTGATCCTCCGCCCTGTGATCCAGCACCATCATCGCCGAGACGTCGCGCACCGGCTGCGCATCGGAATGCTCGCCGTGCTGGTCGCGCTCGCGCTGCCGACTGTTGCGGGCGCACAGGGAGCTGGCGCGTCAACGGCGCGTGCCGGCGGCCTTGCCGAAGGCCTTGCCGGACGCGTTGCGGGTCGCGACTCGCTGGTGGTCTCGGTGCTCACCATGGGCCAAGGTGCGGCGTTGTTCGACCGGTTTGGGCACGCATCGGTGCGTCTGCGCAACCTCACGACCGGTCTCGACTCGGCGTGGAACTGGGGGATGTATGACTTCAGCGCGCCTGGGTTCATTCCCCGATTCCTCGCTGGCGACACGCGCTACTGGATGGAGGGCTTTCCGTCCGGCGCCCTGATCGACTACTACCGGCGGTCGGGACGCGCGGTCTGGGAGCAGGAGTTGTCGTTCAATGCAGAGGAAGCCGATTCGCTGCTGACCTATCTGCGATGGAACGCCCTGCCAGAGAACAAATTCTATCGGTACGACTACTTCCGTGATAACTGTGCGACGCGCGTTCGCGACCTGCTCGACGGAATTCTCCATGGTGAGTTGACGCGTACGATCACCGGCGATGGGTACGGTGTGACGTGGCGTGGTGAGACCATTCGCCTTGTCGATGAGTTTCCGGTCATCGGATTCGGCATGAATTTCGCGCTCGGTGCGCCCGCGGATGCCACCGTTTCCGCGTGGGAAGCGTTGTTCATCCCGATGCGGCTGCGCGATGCGATCCGCACGGTCAAGGTTCGCAGGGCCGGCGAGGCGGACCGCGCGCTGGTCAGTCACGAGGTCGAGTTGGCCCCTGTTGGGCTGTATGTCGAGGCGGCGGCGCCGCGTTCGTTTTTTGCCGGAGCGTTGACGCTTGGTATGGCGCTCGCCCTCGCCGTGTTGTTGACGGGCAATGCAGCCGCAACCTCCGCTGTCGCACGGAATTTCGTCCGGGTGATGGGCATGACCTGGCACTTCGTGGCCGGAATGAGCGGGACGCTGGTCCTGCTCGCCGGGCTGATGACGCATCACCTCTTCATGGGCGCCAACACGGGCGTACTGCTCGGCACGCCGGTGTCGCTGGCGCTGGTCGTCCTGATGATTCCCGCCTGGTCGCACACGCCTGACACCCGCCGGCTTCGGTTGGCCGCGACGCTTTCGTTATTCACCTGTGGTGCGGCGATCCTTGCGCTCATCGCGCATGCCGTGCCGTCGGTTGCACCAGCCAATCTGGCCGCCGTCGCGCTGGCACTGCCAGTGCATGCGGCGTTCGCGTACCTGCTCCGCCTGCGCGCAGCGTCGCTGCCCACTGGAGTGGCCGCATGACGCTGTCGGTCGGCGTGGATGTTGGCGGTACGTTCACCGACCTCGCCGCGGTCGGAAGCGACGGCCGAGTGGTGACGCGCAAAGTATTGAGTACGCCGTCCGACCAGAGCGAGGGCGTGGCAAGGGCGCTCGCCGCGCTTGGCCACGCCCCGTCCGATATTCACCGTATCGCGCACGGCACGACCGTCGTGACGAATCTGCTGCTCGAGCGAAAGGGCGCGCGCGTGGTGCTCTGCGCCACCCAGGGTGCCGCAGACCTCCTCGAGTTGCGTCGCCAGGAACGTGCCGGCCTGTACGATCTGTCGCTGCACCATCCAGCGCCGCTCGTGCCACACGACCGCGTGGTGCCGACCAATGAGCGCATCACGGCCAATGGGGTGCTGACGGCGCTCACCGACGCTGAAGCTGCGCGCGTCGCGGACGACGTGGCCAAGTTGGCGCCAGACATTGTCGTCGTTTCACTGCTCCACTCGTACGCCAACGACGCGCACGAGGCCAAGCTCGCTGCCGCCATCGCGAAGCGCCTGCCCGGGGTGGACGTTGTGCGCGGCGCCGCCGTCCTTCCGGAAATCCGAGAGTATGAGCGAACCGCTACTGCGGTTGCGGAGGGGTATGCGCGGCCACGCGTGCATCGCTACATCGAGCACCTCGCGACGCGACTGAAGCTGGGCGGATATCCGGCCCCCGATGTGATGACGAGTGGTGGCGGCATGCTCCCGGCACACGAGGCTGCATCGAGGGCCGCGTCGCTGGCGCTTTCCGGGCCGGCTGGCGGTGTCGTCGGTGCGGCGGCAGTGCTCCGCGCGGCGGGCCTCGGCGACGCCCTCACGATCGACATTGGAGGCACCAGCGCCGACGCGGGCCTGATCCTCGGTGGTGAGCCGATGGTCGAGCCCGGCGGCAGCGTGGCCGGTGTGCCGATCGCGCTGCCCCGCGTACTCGTCGAAACGGTGAGTGCTGGTGGTGGCAGTATTGCCTGGGTCGATGACGGTGGTGCGTTGCGAGTCGGGCCGCACAGCGCCGGTGCGGTTCCTGGGCCCGTGGCCTTCGGCCGCGGTGGCATGGATCCGACGGTGACCGATGCGCACATCGTGCTCGGCCGGCTCGACGCCGCGGAGCTCTCGGGTGGCGTGGCGCTCGATCGGCCGGCCGCCCGTTCCGCCATCGCCGCGCTCGCGAAGAAGATGCGCGTCACCACCGAACGCACCGCCGAAGCGATCGTCGCCATTGCCGACGCCGCCGTCGCCCGCGCGCTCCGGCGCGTGAGTGTCGAGCGAGGCGTCGATCCGCGACAGTGCGTGCTGGTGGCGTTCGGTGGTGGCGGACCGCTACACGGTTGTGCGCTCGCCGACCTATTGGGGATGACCCGGATCCTCGTTCCGCCGCACGCGGGCGTGCTCAGTGCGCTTGGCCTCGCCATTGCGCCCGAGCGCCGCGAAGCGGCAACGAGCGTGATGCGTGCCGCGTCCGACATGACGAAGCCCGACATGGCGCGACTTCACCATGCGCTCGCGACCAATGCACAGGGCACGATGCGGGCAGCACGTGTGACGGCCCACGCGCGCGTACGCTACGCGGGCCAGGGCTACGAACTCGACGTGCCGTTCACCGGCCGCGATGATGGGGGCACGCTCGCACGCCGCTTTCGCTCGCTGCATGTGGCGCGATACGGTTTTACGCTCGATCGCGCGGTCGAGATCGTCGCGGCGCGCGCCGCGGCGCACGGCAAGCCGTTGAAGCTCAAGCTGACGGCGACTGGGCGCTCGCCGATGCCTCGGAAGTCCGTCGCGCCGATGCGCGGTCCGCGCGTCATCACGCTTCCCGATGCCACGATGGTCGTTGCGCGTGGCTGGACCGCCAAGCCGCTTCCAATCGGCGGCTGGCTCCTGGAGCGTACATGACAGCCAAGGCCACAGGCTTCGATGCGCTCACGCTGTCGGTGATGTCCAACGCGGTCGCGATGATCGCCGAGGAGATGGGCACCGTGTTGGAGCGCGGTGCGCTGTCACCGAACATTCGGGAACGACGCGATGCGTCGTCGGCCATTTTCGACGTGCGCGGACGGATGATCGCGCAGGCAGCGCACATTCCCGTGCACCTCGGCGCCATGCCCGAGTCGGTGCGGGCGGTGATCGCGCGCCGCCCGGCGCCAGGCGATCTGTTCCTGCTCAATAGCCCGTACGACGGTGGTTCGCACCTCCCCGATCTCACGATGGTCGAGGCCGTGGCAGAGCGCGGTCGAATCGTCGGCTACACGGCGGTGCGTGCGCACCACGCCGACGTTGGCGGCATGAGCCCGGGTTCGATGCCTCAGGGCGCGACCGAGCTGGTACAGGAAGGACTGCACCTTCCGCCGGTGCGCCTCGCTCCCAAGGGAATTCTCGATGAAGCACTGCTCGAGCTGATTCTGGCTAACGTGCGGACGCCGGGTGAGCGTCGAGGCGATCTCGAGGCCCAGCGCGGTGCGTGCGCCGCCGGGGCTGCCGGTTGGCGCGCGCTGTTGGCGCGCGAAGGTTCCGCCCGCATGGCGACGGCCTGCGACGCGCTGCTCGACTACACGGAACGCCGCGCGCGCGCACGGCTACGCGAAATCGGGAGCGTGTCTGGCCGTGCCGAAGACATTCTGGAAGGCGATGGCCTGAGCGACACGCCCGTGCCGTTTGCCGTGCACCTTCGCGTCAAAAACGGCAATCTGCACCTCGACTTCGCCGGCACGTCACCGCGCGTTCGCGGCAACGTCAATACGGTCAAGGCGGTGGTGCGCGCGGCGGCGATTTTCGTGCTCCGCTCGCTGCTCGACGACGACGTGCCCACCAACGAGGGTATGGCCCGGCCGGTGCATATCGTGACCCCGGACGATTGCGTGCTCGATGCGCGCTGGCCCGCGGCGGTGGCGGCGGGAAATGTCGAGACATCGCAGCGTGTGACCGACCTGCTCTTTGCCGCGTTCGCCGACGCCGGCGTTGCGGTGCCGGCGCAGGGGCAGGGCACGATGAACAACGTCACATTTGGCGGCAATGGCTGGACCTTTTACGAAACGCTTGGCGGCGGACAGGGCGCGTCGGCTCGCGGCCCGGGACCCAGTGCCGTGCACGTGGGCATGAGCAACACGCGCAACACGCCGATCGAATCGCTTGAGCGGTCGTACCCGATGGAAATCGCCGAATACGCGATCCGGCGCGGCTCAGGTGGAACCGGCGCGCAGGTGGGCGGCGACGGTCTTGTGAGGCGCTATCGCGTCCTCGAGCGCTGCACGGTCACGCTCGTCACGGAGCGGCGCGTGCGCGCACCGCGCGGCGCGATGGGTGGAGCGGATGGGGCCGTCGGCGTGAACCGGCTGAATGGGACGGTGCTCCCAGCGAAGTGCCGGCTCGAACTCAGCGCCGGCGATGTCGTGTCGATCGAGACCCCCGGTGGCGGCGGCTGGGGCCACGTCGTCGGCTGAGCGCCCGAGGTCCGGAGCGGGCGCGGTTCGCGCCGCTGCGAGGCAACGAGTTTCGATCTGGCGCGTATACTTCCTTGCTGACGTTATTCAGCTCATGAGTGCGCCTCCGGGGGGTGGTTGGCGGTACCCTCGGAGGCGCGTCTTACGTTCGCGACCCCCACCTCCGTATACGTGCCCCGTCCATTCTGGCGCATCGCTTCGCGCATGCTTCTCGCCGCACTCGCTTTCCTCGCTTCCGCCTCCGCGTTGGACGCGCAGGCATCACCCAAGCGTGCGACCGCGGTTCGCCTCGCCGGTCCGGCGCCACGAATCGACGGACGTCTTGATGACGCGGCGTGGACGGGGGTGGCGCCGCTCGAGGACTTCAATCAGCAGCGGCCGACCGAGGGGGGTGTGCCGTCGGAACGGACGCAGGTCTTCATCCGCTACGACAACGACGCGCTCTACCTAGGTGCGCGGATGTTTCGGGCCCAGCCGTCCGATATCCTGCGCAGCCTTTCGCGCCGCGACGGTTCTGCGACGGCTGAGCACCTGCAGGTTACGTTCGACACGCATCGCGATGGGCGCACCGGCTACGCATTCAAGATTTCGGCCGCCGGTGTGCAAGGCGACTTCCATCACGCGCAGGACAACGAAATGCGCGGGCGCGAAGCGCAGTACGATCCGGTCTGGGAGGCGAGCGCCGCTATCGATTCGCTTGGATGGGTCGCCGAAATGCGGATCCCGTTCTCGCAGCTCCGTTTCCCGGCCGCCGATCGGCAGGAATGGGGATTCCAGCTCGACCGGTGGATGCCAGACAAGAACGAAGACCTCCAGTGGATCGTGATCCCAACCAAGGAGACGGGGTACATCTCCAGGTTTGGCACGCTCACTGGTATTGCGGGGGTCAAGGCAGTCCGTCCCGTGGAGCTGCTGCCGTATGTGGCTTCGGACGCGGTTCGGGCCGCGGTGGTGGACCAGGCCAATCCGTTTCGCAATCCAACGCGAACGCGAGTCGGCATGGACGCCAAATTTGGAATTGGGTCCAACCTGACGATCGATGCAACGATGAACCCAGACTTCGGTCAGGTGGAGGCCGATCCGGCCGAGGTGAACCTATCCGCGTTCGAGACCATCGTCGAAGAACGCCGCACCTTCTTTACCGAAGGAGCGCAACTCCTTCGTATCGAGGGCCCAAACTACTTCTATTCACGGCGTATCGGTGCAGCGCCGCATCTGAGTGTGAGCGGCGATTACGTCGACCAGCCACGGGCTAGCACCATTCTCGGCGCCGCCAAGCTCACGGGGCGCACGGCCTCGCGCCTCTCCGTCGGTGCGCTGCTCGGCATGACCGGCCGTGCTAATGCGCGGGTGTTCTCTGTGGACAGCAATCGTACGACGAGTACGGTCGTCGAACCACGAACGGAATACGCGGTGGTTCGGCTGGAGCAGGAACTTGGCAAACAGGCGTCCACATTCGGCGGCATGCTCGTGGCCATGCGACGCGATCTGGGAAGCGATCCGAAGCTTACCGCGCGCCTGGCGAGCCAAGCCTACTCGGGCGGCGTGGACTGGCGTATCCGATGGCAGCAGGGCAAGTACGCGGTCAGCGGGTACGCGGGGTTCAGCCACGTCGAGGGTGACTCACTCGCGATCGGTCGGGTCCAACGGTCCAGCGCCCACTATTTCCAGCGTCCAGACGGCGCCTATCTCGATTACGACCCGTCGCGCCAGTCGCTCACGGGCTACACCGCTTCCATCCGCGCCGACAAGGACGCGGGCCGCCGCATCCTCTGGGGCGCGCAGGTGTCGACTGAGACGTCCGGGTATGAAGTGAACGATGTCGGCCGGCTGCAGTCGGCCGAGGACGTTGACTACAACGCCGACATCCAGATTCGGGAAACCGAGCCGGGGCGATACCTCCGCAACTGGCGGCTCGGGTTCGTCTCCCGTGGCTCGTTCAACTACGGAGGAAACCACACTAACGCGGAGTGGCAGCAGAGCGCCAACCTCACCTTTCTCAACTTCTGGTCGTTGAACCTGAATACGCGGCTCGACGCATCGACACTCGACGACGCGCTCACGCGGGGCGGGCCGCTGATGCGGACCGGCTTGAGCTGGGGACAGGACTACCGCCTCAACAGCGCGATGGGAGCACGGACAGGCTGGCGGGCGAATTACAACTGGGGCAGGGATGCGTTGGGCGGCTGGCGCAGCGCCTTCGGTGGCGGTATCACCGTGCGGCCGTCGCCGCGCTGGCAGCTCTCTCTCGATCCCAACTATCAGCGGAGCACCGACTCACGCCAATACGTGACAACTGTCACCGATGCGGCGGCGACCGCCACCTACGGCGCCCGATACCTCTTCGCGTATGTGGATCGTGTGACGACGTCGCTGAAGACGCGGGTCAACTACGCCTTCTCACGGTCGTTGACCCTCGAGGGATACGCCGAGCCATTCGCGGCGAGCGGGCGTTACCACGGGATCGGCGAACTGCGTGCGCCCCGCACCAGCGAGCTGCGCCGTTACGGCGCCGAAGGCACGACGATTACGCGACTAGCCGACGGTTCGTATGCGGTCACCCCGCAAGGGGCGGCGTTCACCCTCAGCAACCGCGACTTCAACGTGCTGTCGTTCCGGTCGAACGTCGTGCTGCGTTGGGAATGGCACGCGGGCAGTACGCTCTACGTGGTCTGGCAGCAGAATCGGCGTGCCTCCGAAGCGCTCGGCGAGCCGGTCAGCGCGGCCGACCTGCTCAACACCACGCGTGCCGCTGGCGACAATTTTCTTGCGCTGAAGATGAGCTACTGGCTGCCTGTTAAAGGCCGCTCGTAAGCCCTTGTGCCGCAACCCCTTGCAAGTCGGGCGAGACTTGAAGCCGAGCCTGTAACTCACTATATTCATGGGCTCGCCCAAGATCTGTTCATTCCGAGGCATCACATGAAAGCCGAAATCCATCCCGTGTACGCCACCGCGAATGTGAAGTGCGCGTGCGGCAACACGTTCGCCACGCGGTCCACGCAGTCGGAAATCCACACGGATATCTGCGCGGCGTGCCACCCGTTCTACACCGGCAAGCTGCGGCTCGTCGACACCGCCGGCCGCGTCGAACGGTTCCGCCAGAAGTACGCGACGACGCCGAAGCCGACCGCGTAAGGCTCGTTCCGCTTGGCGCTCCGCGACCTACTCGCCGACGCGGTCTCCCGCGCGGCGGCCGTCGAAGGGCAACTCCTCGATCCAAAGACGGTCCGCGACGCGAAGCTTATGGCGTCGCTGGGGCGCGAGCACCAGCGACTCGGCAAGGTCGTTGAGCGCGCAGAGGCTTTGAAGAAGCTGGACGACGAGCTCGCCTCCACGGGCGAGCTCGCGTCGTCTGACGACGCAGAGATGGCCGCCGAGGCGCGCGCAGAGACCGCCGTCCTCGAGATCTCGATCAAGGCGCTCGAGGAAGAACTCAAGCCGCTGCTCCTGCCGCCGGACCCTCTCAACGACCGCAATTGCATCCTCGAAATCCGTGCCGGTACCGGCGGCGACGAGGCCGCGATCTTTGCGGCGGACATTTGGCGCATGTACACGCGCCACATCGAACGCATCGGCTGGAAGATCGAGATCCTGTCGATGTCGGAAGCGACGCTGGGCGGCGTGAAGGAAGTGATTTTTAAGATCGTCGGCGCGAGCGCATTCGGAGAGATGCGGTGGGAAAGCGGCGTACATCGCGTGCAGCGGGTGCCGGCCACGGAAGCCGCCGGCCGCATTCACACCTCTGCTGCGACGGTGGCCGTACTCCCGGAAGCCGAGGAAATCGACCTCAGGATCGAGGACAAGGACCTGCGCATCGATGTGTTTCGCGCCAGCGGTCCCGGTGGCCAGAGTGTGAACACGACGGACAGCGCCGTCCGCATCACGCACCTTCCCACGGGCCTCGTCGTCTCGCAGCAGGACCAGAAGAGCCAGCTGCAGAACAAGCTGAAGGGCATGGAAGTGCTTCGCGCTCGGCTGCTCGACGCGAAGGTCGCAGCGCAGGAAGCCGAGCGCTCGCGCATCCGGCGCTCGCAAGTGAGTACCGGCGACCGATCGGCGAAGATCCGCACCTACAACTACCCGCAGAGTCGCGTCACCGACCATCGGATTGGGTTCACGACGCATAACCTGACTGGCATCATGAGCGGTGAGCTCGGCCCACTCATCGAAGCGCTGAAGCTGGCGGACCTCGACGAAAAGTTGGCTGGTGGCGGCTCGCAATGACGCCGAGCGCCGTGATCGCGACTGTGGGGACGCTCCTCGACGAGATCGCGGTGGCGCTTGCCGGCGACGGCGCACCTCCCGATCGGGGTAGCGCGCGCGACCTGATTGGCGCCGTGCTCAACCAACCGCGATTTTGGCCCACGGCGCACCGCGATCATCCGCTCGACGACACGACGTGTCAGACGATCCATCGTGCCGCCGACGCGCTGCGAACGGGAATGCCGTTTGCCTACGCGGTCGGCCAGGCCGCGTTCAGAAACCTCACGCTGAAGGTCGACCGCCGCGTGCTGATCCCGCGGCCTGAAACCGAATTGCTCGTGGACCTCGTCCTGGCCGCCACCGGTGGGCACGGCCGGGTTGCCGACATCGGCACCGGTTCCGGTGCGATCGCGCTGTCGCTCGCCGCCGAAGGCCAGTTTGAGCGGATCTTCGCGACCGACCTATCCGCCGATGCCTTGGCGCTGGCGTTCGACAATCTGCAGGCGATTCCGGCGGACCGTCGCGCGCTCGTGGACTTTCGGCAAGGCGACCTGACGGCGCCGCTTGCCGGCGAATCGGTCACGGTCATCGTATCCAATCCGCCCTACATTGCGAATACCGAACGGGACGCCCTTCCCCCGTCGGTTCGCGACTGGGAACCGCACCTGGCCCTCTTCTCCGGTGACGGCGGGATGACCGCCATCAACGGCCTGATCGTGGAAGCGGCTGAGGTGCTAGCGCCCGGCGGACTATTGTTTGTTGAACTCGACTCGCAGCGCGCGCAGCTGGCGCGTTCGGCTGCGGAAACCGATGGCCGGTGGAGCGACATTCAGATCCGGCCTGACCTGACGGGACGCGAGCGCTTTCTCGTTGCCCGACGCACCCACGATATCACCGGGTAACCGCGACCTATGCTGAACGAACGAGCGACCGAACTCGGCCGGATGATCGGCCAGACACCTGAGTACAAGGCGGTCAAGCGCGCTAGTGACACCCTCAACGACGACAAGGAAGCGGTCGCGTTGCTGGAGACGATGGAGCGGCTGCGCCAGGAGGCGCAGCGTACGATTTCGAGCGGCGGCCAGCCAACTGCCGAGATGGAACAGCAGCTCGACACGCTGCTCGGGCAGATCCAGACGAATGGGACCTACCAACGGGTCATGGTCGCGAACGAGAACTTCGACAAGATCATGGTGCAGGTGAACCAGTGGATTCTCGAGGGTATCAAGAAGGGTGCCACGAGTTCCATCATCACACTGGGGTAGCACGCGAATGACTGTCGCGGTCGGGCGGCTGGTCGTGTTCGAGGGGGTCGAGGGGGTCGGCAAGACCACCCAGCTCGACCGTCTCGTCGCGCGCCTCGCTGCCGCCGGAGTCAACGTCGCGCGCTTTCGCGAGCCGGGTGGCACGCCGGTGGGCGACCGTATCAGGCAGGTGCTGCTCGACCCAGGCACGTTGATGGACGCCCGCACCGAGGCGCTGTTGTTCATGGCATCGCGTGCCGAGCTGGTGGCGACCGCCGTGCGCCCCGCACTGGCCGCTGGCTCGATCGTCTTCCTCGACCGTTTCTTCCTTTCGACGTATGCCTATCAGGTCGACGGTCGAGGACTGCCCGAGCAGGATGTGCGCGCCGCAAACGCGACCGCCACGGGCGGCCTCATACCCGACCTGACGATCCTGTTCTCCTTGCCAGCCGGCCAAGGGCTCGCGCGCGCGAACCAGCGTGGCGCATCCGACCGCATGGAACGATCAGGCCAGCTGTTTCACGCACGTGTCGAAGCGGCCTTCTCGCGGTTCGCAACGCCGGCCTGGCAGGGCGCGCACCCGGAAGCCGGTCGCCTAGTGTTG
The DNA here is from genome assembly GCA_014192065.1 of Gemmatimonadota bacterium. Classification (GTDB taxonomy): domain Bacteria; phylum Gemmatimonadota; class Gemmatimonadetes; order Gemmatimonadales; family Gemmatimonadaceae; genus Fen-1231. Next base: position 672,849 of record BJHH01000001.1, read on the forward strand.
GTGGATGCGACGGGAAGTGCCGACACCGTGGAGCAGCGGATTGCCGCGACGCTCGCGGATACGTTGCATGAGGTGCGCGCCGCGCTGGGGCGCGACGCGTGAAATATTGGAAACAGATCCTTGCCGGCGCCGCCCTTGGGATTGGGTTGACCGGCGGAGCCGTGCTCATCTGGCGAGGCGTGCGGCACGAGGAGACTTCCCGCGCGCTGAGTGCGGCGCAGGGCCAGCAACTGCTTGAAGCCGTGATGCGCCGCATCGAGCACTCGTGGGTCGACTCGCTCTCGCTCGACGAGATCTACCGGCGAACGGCGCTCGGCCTCGTCGACGAACTCGACGATCCGAACTCCGAATACCTGACGCCCGCCCGACTGAAGCGGCTGCGCGAGTCCACCACGGGCACCTACTCCGGCGTCGGCATGTCGCTCGACTCTCGTGACAGCTGGCTCGTCGTCACCCACGTGCGGGTCGGCACGCCCGCCGAACGCGCGGGCATCGCGATTGGCGACCGGCTCGTCGAGATCAACGGACAGTCGATCCGTGGATGGACCCTCGCCGAGGCGATCACGGCGATTCGCGGTGACGTCGGTACCAAGTTCTCGTTGAGCATTCAGCGCGGCTCCACTTCGGCGCGGATCCCGCTGCAGATCGAGCGCCAGGAAATCCACGTAAGTGCCGTCACACGCGCGACCCGCATCGGCGAGGACATCGGCTATTTCCTCGTCTCGACCTTCAACGACTCCACCGCGCGTGACGTCGAGCACACCGTGGATTCGCTCGTCACCGCTGGTGCGCACGGACTGATCATCGACGTGCGCGGCAATCCGGGCGGGCTGCTGTCGCAGGGCGTCGAAGTCGCGGACCTGTTCCTCGATAAGGGCGTGAAGATCGCGTCCACCAAGGGACGGCAGGCGACGGCGAACGCCGATTTCCTCGACAAGGCCGCGCAGCGATGGCCTGGGCGACCGATCATTGTGCTCGTCAATGGCAACACGGCGAGCGCCGCCGAGATATTCGCCGGAGCGCTGCAGGACAACGATCGCGCCGTGCTCGTCGGGCGCCAGACCTACGGCAAGGGCAGCGCGCAGACCGTGCTGCAGCTCGAGGATGGTGGTGGCCTCAAACTGACGAGCGCGCGCTGGTATACGCCGCTCGGCAGGAGTCTCGAGCGCGCACAGGTGCCCACGGGTGCCGACGACGACGATCCGGCCGACACCGTGCGGGCGACCTATCGGACCGGCAGTGGCCGGATGCTGACGGGGGGTGGCGGGATTCGGCCGGATATTGTATCCGGTGACAGTGCGCTCTCGCCGGCCGAGCGTGCTTGGGTGAAATCGGTGGGCGCGAAGGTGACGGAGTTTCGCCGGGCCCTCACGTCAGCGGCGGAGCGCGTGCACCGCGACGGGCGCATCCGGGACCCGTTGTTCATGGTGGACGCGCCGATGCGCGACCTGCTCTTTGCCGCGATGCGCGCGCGCGGCGTCGAGGTGCAGCGACCGATTTTCGACGATGTTCGCGAATCGATCGATCGGCTCCTCGGTCAAGAAATCGCACGGATCGCGTTTGGCATTCCCGGCGCGCAGCTTCGTGCGGTGCGAACCGATGCGGTCGTCGCCCAGGCCGCGGCACTGTTGCAGGGTGTCGAATCAGCAGACGCGCTGGTCAAACGCGTGCCCAAGCCGACAGCGACCGCCAGCCGGATCTAGCAGCGTCCGGACGGGCGGATGCCCGTGCCGGCCTGGTTAGCGTGGCGGTTTGATGCCGCCCAGTAGCCCGGACGCGTCGAGCACTTTCACGCCGGCGGGCACGACGAACGTCAGCATCGCAGTCGGCAGTTCTCCGTCCGTGCGAACGTTGGTGAATCGGATGCGCCGGACAAGGCCGCTCAGTTCCACCGCCTCAAGTTGGCGCACGACGGCATTGTCGCGGTCAATCCAGAGCGTTGCCTTCGTGAACGGCGCATTCGCTGCCTTGGGGGTCAACACGAACACGGACACCGCGTTGCCGCCGATCTCGCCCACGGGCCGTTCGGTCACGGCGTAGTTGGCGCGCGGGAGGGTGAGCAGGTTCGTGATCAGGTCGAGCTGTGCGCCCTGCGCGATGGGAAGCTTCAGGACCTGGCCGCGCGCCGAGCTGGGGAGGTAGACCCAGATCGCGGCGCCGTCGGCGACGATCGCATCGCCTGCCGGGTCGGTGAAGCGAAAGGCGAACTTCGACGGCCCCTGCTGCGCGAATTCTCCGCGCGCGGTCCGGCTTTGCCTGACGTCAGGGTTGGTGAGCGTCTGTTCGAAGTTGGCGCGAACCGGCCGGCCGGCCGAGAGCGTCTGCGCCGCGCGGTCGAGGAGCGAATCACCGGCGGTTGACTGCGCCGCCAGCGGGGTCAGGTACGCTGTGCAGGTGAGTGCGATCGCCACCAGCGCGACGCTCCGGCGCTGTAATCGTCCGTTCACGCCGCTCCTGCTGGCGTACCGCTGACCTGACGGTCTACCGCTTCCGCGACACGCCGCAGCTGCCGCATCAGCTCAGTGAACTGATCCAGCGTCAGCGACTGCGCGCCGTCGCTCAGCGCGCGTTCGGGATGCGGATGCACTTCCACGATGAGGCCGTCGGCGCCGGCGGCGACGGCCGCGCGCGCCATCGGCGTCACCTTGTCGCGACGTCCCGTCCCGTGGCTCGGGTCAGCGACGATTGGCAAGTGCGAGAGACCGTGCACGACGGGAATGGCCGTGAGGTCGAACAGATTGCGGGCCGTGGCGTCGAAGCTCCGGAGGCCCCGTTCGCAGAGAATCACCTGCTGGTTACCTTCGCTCAGGATGTACTCGGCCGAGAGCAGTAGGTCTTCGATCGTCGCCGCCATGCCGCGTTTGAGCAGCACCGGCTTGCCGATCCGCCCGACCGTCTTGAGCAGCGAGTAGTTCTGCATGTTGCGGGCGCCGATCTGGATCAGATCAGCCACTTCGGCCACGAGGTGGGCGCCTTCGTCGTCCATCGCCTCCGTGACGATAGCCAGGCCCGTCTCCCGCTTGGCGAGCGCCAGCAGCTCAAGCCCCTGTTTTCCCATGCCCTGGAACGAGTAGGGCGAACTGCGTGGCTTGAACGCGCCGCCGCGCAACGCGACCGCTCCGGCCGCCTTCACACCGCGGGCCGCTTCGAGGATCTGCGCTTCCGACTCCACCGAGCAGGGGCCGGCGATCACAGGAACCGCTGCGCCGCCGAAACTCACGCCCGGTGCGATGGTGACAATGGTGCCGTCCGACTTCCATTCGCGCGACACCTGCTTGTACAGGTTCGAGACGTGGATGACCTGCGCGACGCCCGGCAGTTCAGCCACCAGCGAGCTGTCCACCCGCCGGTCATTGCCGATCAGGCCGACCGTCGTGCGCGAGGACCCCGGCATGGCCACAGGGGTGTATCCCATGGTCCGGATCGTTTCACAGACCCGATCGATGTCAGCTTTTGTGGCAGTATTGGACATCACGACCAGCATACGGCTTCGCCCTCCGGAGGAACCCGAAATATATTCCAGCGCAGCGGTGAAACCCCACTCAGGGATACCAATGACCCGTGCGACCCGTCTTGCCTCATTCCTCGGCGCCGTGGGCCTTATTGCCCTCGCTGCCTCCCCCATGGCCGCCAGACTCCAGCAGCGCGCGACGTACGAGAAGTCGCTCTGGGCTGGGCTCCGGTACCGCATGATCGGTCCGTCGCGTGGCGGTCGCGTCACGACCGTGACCGGTGTGCCCTCTCAGCCACGGACCTTTTATATGGGGTCCACCGGCGGTGGCGTCTGGAAGACCGGCGATGCCGGCGCGACTTGGCAGAACATTTCCGACGGACAGATTCCGCTCGGTTCAATGGGCGCCGTCGACGTCTCGCTCTCCAATCCGGACATCGTCTACGTCGGCACCGGGTCGTCCAAGATCCGGAGCAACGTTTCGATCGGACGGGGGATGTACAAGTCCACCGATGCGGGGCGAACCTGGGCCTTCGCGGGACTGCGCGACGTTGGCCAGGTCGCGACGGTCCGCGTCAGTCCGACCAATCCTGACCTCGTGTTCGTCGCGGCGCTCGGCAACCCGTTTGCACCGAACAGGGCACGCGGGATCTACAAGAGCACGGACGGTGGCAAGAATTGGAAAAATGTCCTCTTCGTGACCGACAGCACCGGCGCGGCCGACCTCGAGCTGCAGCCGGGCAATCCCAACGTCGTGTTTGCCGCCATGTGGCGTGGTCAGCGAAAGCCGTGGACCATTGTCAGCGGCGCACGTGAAGGGGGCATCTACAAGAGCGCCGACGGCGGCGAGAATTGGACGAAGCTGGGTGGGGGGTTGCCGAACCAGATCTTTGGGCGCGCCAATGTGGCGATCTCCAAGGCGATGCCGAACCGCATCTACGCGCTCATCGAGGCCAAGCCGGGCGGTGGACTCTATCGTTCCGAGGACGGCGGCGTGAGTTGGAACCTGATCAACGCCGCGCAGAACCTCTGGACACGTCCCTTCTACTACACGACCCTCGGCGTCGACCCGAACAACGCCGACGTCGTCTGGGTTGGAAATGAAGGTTGGTTCAAGAGCATCGACGGCGGGAAGAGCTTTCGGAGCTCGCCCGTTCCGCATGGCGACAACCACGATGTCTGGATCAACCCGAACAATTCGGATCTGATGGTGCAGGCCAACGACGGCGGAGCGAACGTCTCGCAGGACGGCGGACGCACCTGGAGCCCGCAGTCCAACCAGCCGACCGCAGAACTGTACCAGGTGTACGTGGACAACCAGTTCCCATACCGCGCCTACGGGGCGCAGCAGGACAACAGCACCCTGATCGTCCCATCGGGGCCGACGGGCGCCGGCTACGGTGACGAATGGCGCAGCGGGCCGGGTTGCGAAACGGGGCCGATCATGCCGCATCCGACCAACCCCGACACCGTCTACGGTTCGTGCAAGGGGCAATTCAGCCGAAAGTCGATGCGCTCGGGCCAGGAGTGGCAGTCGTGGATTGGCGGAGAATCGCTCTATGGCAATGGCGGTGCAACGCTGATCTACCGTTTCCAGCGCGTCTCGCCAATGGAAATGTCGCCCTTCAACTCAAAGGTCATCTACTACGGTTCGCAGTACCTGCACCGCTCGTTGGACGAGGGTATTAGCTGGAAGAAGCTCAGCCCAGACCTGACGGCATTCCCACCGGGTGAGCCGCAGCTGTCGAGCGGCACGCCGATCACGATCGACGCGACCGGCGAAGAGATGTACAGCGTCGTGTATGCGATCCGTGAATCGCCGGTGCAGAAGGGCGTGATCTGGACGGGCGCGAACGACGGTCCGTTCTGGGTGACGCGTGACGACGGCAAGACGTGGACGAACGTGACGCCCAAGGACCTGCCCCCGGGCGGCCGCGTGCAGAATATCGAGCCGAGTCCGCATCGCGCGGGCACGGCCTACTACGCGGTGTATCGCTACCTGCTCGGCGACTTCCAACCGTACATCTACCGCACCGACGACTTCGGCAAGACGTGGAAGCGACTGACCGATGGCACCAACGGCATTGCCGCAGACGAGCCGACGCGGGTCGTGCGCGAAGATCCGAAGCGCGCGAAGCTGCTGTACGCCGGGACGGAGTTCGGGATGTACATCTCGTTCGACGACGGCGCGCACTGGCAGAGTTTCCAGCAGAACATGCCCAACACGCCCATCACCGACATCAAGGTCGTGAACAACGACCTGGTGATCTCCACGATGGGGCGCTCGTTTTGGGTGCTCGACAATTTGACGCCGCTACACCAGCTGTCCGAGAAAGTGGCGACGGAGCCGATCACGCTCTTCAAGCCGCGCGAGGCCGTGCGCAACATCGCCGGTGGACGCGGTGGTGGGCGCGGCGGTGCGGGCGCGCAGTATCTCCCGGTTGGCGCGCAGATTGACTACAACCTGCTGTCGGTACCGGCCGGTGAATTGCGCTTCGATGTGCTGGATTCGGCTGGGCGAGTGATTCGCTCGATCTCCAGTGCCGCTGGCTCGGCGCCGCAACCGGTGGCGGAGGTGGCGCCGCCGGACGACGAAGATGGCGGTGGCGGCGGTCGCGGTGGCGGTGCGCCGGCGCGGCTTCCGAAGAGCGCGGGCATGAATCGATTCACGTGGGACCTCCGCTACCCCGGCTCGTGGCAGAGTGCCGCACGGCCCGAAGGCCCCAACGGCCCGCTCGCGCCACCGGGCAACTACACGGTGCGCCTCGTGTCCGGCACGACGACTCAGACGCAGCCACTCCGTCTGTCGGCCGACCCGCGGGCCACGCGCGACGGGATCTCGCTCGCCGATCAGAAGGCGATGTTCGCGCACAATATCCGAGTGAGAGACCTCGTGAGCGAGGCCAACCGAACGGTCGCGCGCGTGCGGGCGACTCAGGCACGGCTTCGGAATGCCACCGGCGCGGCGGCCGATACGCTCGCGAAGATCAACGACATCGCGAGCAAGTTGATCACGCCTTCGATCCGGTATAGCAAGCCGGAGCTACAGACGCACATCACCTATCTCGCCTCGATGACTGGGCAGGCCGACCAACGTGTCCCGAAGGATGCGGCCGACCGGCTCGTCGTGCTCAAGAAGCAACTCGACGACATCCATCAGCTGCTGTCGAAACTGCTTGGGCCCGCGATGTAACACCGTGCCGGGTCGAGAAGACGGCGCGGGCGCGGCGGGGTGAGATACCCGCCGCGCCCGCGCTCGTTAGCGACCCCGGAAGAGTACTTTTTTGATGTTGGTGTAGCCGTCGCCTGTGAACCTGATCAGGTAGACACCCGGTCTGACCACGCGGCCCCGGTCGTCGGTGCCGTCCCAGCTCAGTCGCTCGTCGCAGCCCGTGTCGCTGCCAATCGTCGCGCGACCGTACCGCCCTGGCGGCAGTGTGCCGCCAAGCCCGCGGCCCGGCAGTATTCGCGCCACGCGATTGCCTCGAAGATCAAGAACTTCAAGCCTCACGTCGGACTGCTTCCGCAGGTCGAACCAGATGCACGTGGCGTTCAGCCGTTCGGTAGGGAACGGGGTGGGGAAGCTCTGGAACATCACGGTCGCGATCGGCGCGTTGGGGCTCGTGATCACGAAACTTGATGCACTCATCACGCGCACGGTGTCACCGGTGCCGGCGACTGCCGACACCGCCCAGCGATAGGACGTGTTGTACTCGAGGTCAACGAACGGACGGTATACCGTCTCCGAGAGCGTGGTGGTGAGGGCCGCGAGGCCATCGGAAGACCGCGAGATCACGATCGTATAGCGCCATGGTGCCACCGGCGACAGCAGGGCTGCTGAGGTCCAGAGGAATTCCGGTCGCGGCGAATCGACAGTCGAACCGTTCAGATTGTTCGGTGAAATCAGCGTAAGCCAGGGCGGACTCCGCCGGGGGCCATCGGCGTTCGAAATCACCGGTTGACCCTGCGCGGTGCGCGCGATGACGCGCCACCAGACGTTGACCAGCGGGGGCAGCAGCCGCGGCACGACGATGGTGGCCGACGATCCCACGACGGTGGTGTCGGCCCATAGGGGCGCCGCGAAATCCGGCGAGAGCGCCACCTGGAGTCGAAGCTGCAGCGGCAGGTCTGCTTGGGTGAATCCGGTCGCGGCGATGGTGAAGCGTGGTGTGCCTTCGCGAAGCAGCGCGCCGGCGGGACCGGTCACGGTGATGTCGCCAGACTGCGCGCTCGCCGTAGCCACCATCACGCAACCGACGATGGCGGTCGCGACGATTCTCCGCGGCGTACCGCTCGCGCCTACGCGACCGCGCCGGAACATCAGGCCGCGGCGCCCGGCTCCGTGCTGTCCACCGCGGGGCCGCGCATCCGTACGCTGACGAGCGACGACACGCCGGGCTCCTGCATCGTCACGCCGTAGACCGCATCGGAGGCCTCCGTGGTCGTGCGTGGGTTGTGCGTGATTACGATGAACTGCGTGTGCTTCTTGAACTCATTCAACATGCGCACGAAGCGGCCCACGTTTGCGTCGTCGAGCGGCGCGTCCACTTCGTCGAGCAGGCAGAACGGACTGGGCTTCGTGAGGAAGATGCCAAACAGCAGCGAAAGCGCGACCAGTGCCCGCTCGCCGCTGGAGAGCAGGTGGATACGCTGCGTCTTCTTGCCGCGCGGCGACGCATGGATCTCGATGTCGCAGTCGAGCGGGGCGTCGGGATTCTCGAGGCGCAGGTCGCATTCGCCGCCGCCGAACAGCGTGAGGAAGATGTGGCGGAAATGGGTGCGCACTTCGTCGAACGTCTTGAGGAACATCTCGCGCGCCGTGACATCAATTTCCCGAATCGCCTGCTGCAGTGACTCGCGGGCCTGTGTGATATCGCTGCGCTGGGCGTCGAGCAGTTCGAGCCGTCGCTGTTCCTCGGTGTGCTCCTCGATCGCCAACGGATTGACGAGGCCAAGCGATTCGACCTGCGCGCGCAGTGCCTCGGCTTCGGCGCGCAACGAAGCATCGTCTGCGTCGACGGGGACGTACGTCGCGAACAGGTCGTCGAGCGGGCGACGCCACTCCGTTTCGAGTCGCTCACGGATCGCGGCGCGGCGGCCCGAGAGCTCCGTGTGCCGAAGTTCGGCGTGGTGGAGGTCCTCGCTCAGCGCCGATGCGGTGCGCCGTGTGGCGTCCAGCCGCTGGTCGGCTTCGGTGAGGGCCGTGTCGGCGGCGCGCACGGCTGCCTCGGCAGCCGCGAGGGCCGCTTCCGCCTCGCTGAGCGACAGGTTGCGCGAATCGAGTTCGGTTTTCCACGTCGCCATCTCGCTGGCGAGTTCGGCGTCGTCCGTGGAAAGATTCAACAGCTCTAACTGCAGTGACGCGAGTTTGCTGCTGGCAAATTCGCGCTCACGCGCCAACCGTTCACGCCGTTCCCCTGCCACGACACGCCGCGCCTCAGCTTGGGCGAACGCCACCTGCGATGCCGAGCGAGCCTCTCTGGCCAGGTCGAGGCGTTGTTCTGACGCGGCGACCGCCGACTGGGTCTCGGCCAGCTTCGCTCCGGCCGCGGAGATGGCGGTGGTGGCCTCCTGCAGCCTCCCCGCGCCCTCACCTACCCGAGCGGTGAGTTCGTCACGGCGCCCGTTGAGCTGAGCGCTGAGTGAGACGGCGTCGGCCAGCGTGCGCGCCGCCTGCTGGCCTGCGCGTTCAGTCTCGCCACGACGCCGCGCGGCAAGCTCGCGCTGGCCATGGGCCAACGTGGCGGTCTCACGCGCCGACGTCACGCTGCGCTCCGCGACGCCCAGTGTGTCCTGGGCCGCGGCGATCGTCGCCGTTGCGGCGGCACGACGCGAATCCACTGCCGCGACTTCGACACGGAGCGCGACCAACTCTGCGCGGCGACGCAGCGGACCTGCCGATGCACCGGTGCCTGGCAACCAGACGGCTCCGCGGGCATCCACGAACGCCGCGCCGTTGTCGAGCGGGCGGACATGTCCCAACAGCGCGCGCACCCAGGCGCTTGCCGCGCCTTCGCTCTGCACGAGTGCGGCGAGGGCTTCGGGCTCCGTCGCGTCGCGCAGGGCGGCGGCGTCGAGCGGAAGGAGGAGCAGGGCGCCCGGGTTGGTGTTGGAGTGCCAGCGCCGGATTCGTTCCGCTACCTCAGCGTCGCGAACGATGACGGCGTGCGCTGTGGCGCCAAGAAAGCGCTCGACCTGCGCGGCCGTGGCTGGGTCGGCTCCGATGAAGTCGGTCAGCGGCCCAATGATCGCACCGTCGCCGAACTGTGCACGATCGCGAAGCAGGCGCGCGGCGGCGGGGGCCAGTCCCACACGTTCGCGTTCGAGTGCCTCGAGTCCATCTACTTTGCCAGCGAGTGCCGTGTGTTCTTCTTCGACCCGGCGTGCGGCCATCCGTGCACCAGCCTCCGCCTCGTGCGCGGCGGCAGCCGCGCGCTGCGCCTCGGCGAGCGCGCCGTCGGCGACGATCGAGTCGCGGTCAGACTCGGCGAGCGCCGCTTCAGCGGCGGCATGCGTGGTCGACGCGACCCGCTGGGCGTCGGCGAGCGCGGCATGTTCCTGTCTCAGTGTCTCGGAGCGCTGCACGACGTCTGCGAGTTCGCGGTCCGCCGCTTCCAGCTCGAGTTCAAGCCTGCGCAGGGCATCTTGCAGTTCCCGCACAGCACGGTCGGACCGCGCCATCTGCTCACGCGACTGCGCCACGGTGCCGCGGGAAGCCTCTTCTTCTCCTACGGCGCGTTGCCGTTCCGCACCCGATTCCCTCAGCGCGGCGTCAAGCGCCTGTTCTTCAGACTGCGCGGCCTCGAAGTCGGCCACCACGCGTGCGCCATGGGCCATGCCTTCTGATCGTTCCTGCTCAGCCCGACCGAGGCGCTCCAGCGCGTTGCGATGCCGTTCTTCGGCCACGGCGATTTGGCCCTGCAGCGTCATCGCGCTTTCGCGGTAGTCGGCCGCGCCGCGCGTGCGATCACCGCGGGTCTGTTCGGCATCGCCACGCGCCGCGTACGCCCCTTCGCGCTCGCGCTCGGTGGTCGCCTGCGTGTCGTGGGCTTCCGGCAGCCGTGCGCGAAGCGACACCACCCGCTCATCGAGCTGGGCCAACTCATCGTGCCATGCCGACATCTCGCGCGACGCGAGCGTGAGATCGACGGCGAATCGGCGCGTCATGATCTCGTCATGGCGCTCGGCGCGCTTGCGTTGACGGGCCAGGGAGCGCACCTGCGTGGTGACTTCGGTGATCAGGTCGTCAAGGCGCTCAAGGTCCGCGCTCGTTTGCTCGAGGCTGCGCTCGGTGCTGCGCCGCCGGTCACGATAGAGCCCGACGCCAGCGGCTTCCTCAAAGAGTTCTCGCCGGTCATCGGGGCGGTCCGAGAGGAGCGCGTCGATCATCCTGCTCTCAATCACCACGCCGCTGTCGGCGCCGAGGCCGGTGCCGCGTACGAGGTCGTGAATGTCGCGCAGCCGGCAGGGCGCGCGGTTGAGCAGATACTCGCTTTCACCCGAACGCGACAGGCGCCTGGTGATGACGACTTCTTTGAACGGCACCGGCAGTCCACCGTCGTCGTTCGCAAAGTGCAGCGACACCTCAGCGATGTTGACCGCTCGTCGGGCGGACGACCCCTGAAAAATCACTTCTTCCATCTTCGCGCCGCGCAACAGCCGCGCGCGCTGTTCGCCGAGGACCCAGCGAACGGCGTCGGAAACGTTGGACTTGCCGCAGCCATTCGGGCCGACAATCGCTGTCACGCCGTGATCGAACTGCAGGACAGTCGGATCTGCAAAGGACTTGAAGCCATGCAGTTCTAGCTTGGTCAGCCGCACCTAGTCTGGTCTCCCGGTTCGAAATGCTACCATTGGCGTACCACCCGAGTCGTGGACGATTGCTGCCATCGTCACCATCTGGGCTACTGTCTCGAACGCACCTGCGTACACGCGCACCGTGCCGTCATCCTGCGTCAACGCATACGGCGCCAGTCCCTTGGTGCGCCACCTGTTTACCACGGCCCGCGCTTGCTCGTGCGACACGCTGTCCGCGAGCAACATCGCATACGGTGCCCGCACGACGATGCCGCCCTCACGTTCCAGCACTCGCTCCCTGCGCATGGCCAGTAACGCGGAATCCGCCGTGTTCGCGTCGTGCCACGCGCCGACCAACACCTTGTGCCACGTGGACGTCCGCTGCGGACCGCTCCGCACCGACACCACCGCGATGGTCGCTGCGGGAAGGCTGGCGTCATTTATGTGATCCTGCAGCACTGAATTTGCATTGGAGGCGCTACTTGCCGCTACGACTTCGACCGCGAAAGGTGAAAGTCGCGCCGAGTCGACTGGGCCGAGCCGTTCACCCATCAAGACGGTGTCGGTCGCCGCGGCACCACCGGCGTACTCGCGCACAGCACGCAGCCTTCGCCAGCGACGGGCCGGCGGTACGACTGTGCCGACTGTGCCGACTGTGCCGACTGTGCCGACTGTGCCGACTGTGCCGATGAGCGTGATACCGCCCGGAGCGTGGCGCCGGGGGCCAGTGAAGACGAGGCCTGCGCCGGCCGTACCGAGCAGTGGTATCAGCCGGGAAGTCGCTGGCGCCACCAACACCAGCAATCCGCCGGCTTCGCTGAATCCTCCAATGAGTCGCGTCCACCGCTCAACAGACAGCAGTGCAGGCTCGTCGAGGATCCCTTCGCCGGCCGGCAGGACGAAGAGCGACGCGTTCCCGGCCACCGGCCGAGCGATCTCGTGCAGTCCGAGGCCGTCGCGAAACGAGTCCGCCAACCCCGGCGCGTCCTCGCCCCCCGCGAGGGCGTAGATCGGCGTGAGTTCTCCGCAGAGGTCAGCGATCGCGACGCGGCGGGATGCTGATGCCGCGGTCGCAATGCCGAGTGCAAATTGTGCGGCCGTCTCCATCTCCGGTCCGGCAACCACGATCGCTGCCCATTCCGCCAACTGTGCGGCGACGTCGCGTGCCTCATCGAACGCAACCGCCACTGACGCCGCGTTCGGCGGCGGTGGGGTCACGGAATTTCCTCGTACACCCAGAATGGCAAGCCTGTGCGGCGTCCCGCCCGCTCGGCGTCGGCTCGCGTGGCGAACGGTCCGGAGATGACACGCCAGATCGCGCTGCCCTCGCGCGTGCCACGGGTGACCTTCACCGCCTTGCCGTCAATCCGTATTGTCGCGGCCAGTTGCTTCGCCCGCTGTTCGTCGAGGAGCGCCGCGAACGACAGTGTCCACTCGGCGGGGCTCCGCGCCACCGGTGTCGGCTCGTCGCGCAGGGCCGGTGGCATCGCCGCGGGCGCGACTGGCGGCCCGACTGGCGGCGCGACTGGCGGCGCGATTGGTGTTACGACGGCAGGGCGGGGCGGCGCCAGTGCGATGGCGCTGTCGGCGGCCGTCACGGCGGTCGAGTCGGTCGAGTCGGTCAAGTCGGTTGAGTCGGTTGAGTCGGTGTCGAAGCTCACCAGCTGGTCGAGTCCCTTGGCGCGTGGCCGGAATCCGTTCCAGCGGATCAGTGCCCACAGGTCGGCGTGGCCGCCGCTGTATCGGCGTCGCACCTCGCCGCTCGTGGGATCCACATCGAGCGCATCATCGCCATCGAGCGTGAGAATCGCTCCGTCCGGCGCGACCAACGGAACGTCGCCGCGCCAGATCGTCCCGAGCACCCGCACGACCCGCGAGTTGGCGATGGAAATCACCGCCACGGAATCCTGGCCGTCGCGCTGCACGAGGAGGTAGCGACCGTCGGGATCCATGCGAAGCGATGCGGCTGGCGCACCGATGCCGATTGTGCGCACGACCTTTTCTTCGTACCGGTCGATCACACTGATCGAGGGTTTGCCTGCGTACGCGACGTAGATGCGGTCGCCGCTGGGGGTGGGCACCGCGTCGATCGGCGGGCCCGGGAGCGGCACCGTTTTGGTGCGTGTGAGGTCACGAACACGCACGCCGGCGAGCCCGGAGTCCGTCGCGAAGTAGATGCGGTCACCCAACGGCGTGGAGACCGTGAAGGCCGCCTTTGGTACCGATGCCGTATCGGTGATCCGCGCTTCGGGCGGGTGCAACCGCCGCAGCATCGACCGCTCGCCGATGTCGTTCAACAGTACGAGCGAGCCGTCGGGTTGGGGAAGCAACTGTTTGGGAGTGAGCGCCGAGCCGTAGGTCCAGTTGCCGCTGGGCGTGAGGCGTTGGACCGCGCGCTTGGCATTCACCCCGTAGACCGCCCAGCCGTCCGCGCTGGCGAGTGACGTCATCGGCGGATACACAACCGGAACTGCGACACCGAGGCGCATCTCGAGCCGGCCTGGCGCGCCGCGCGTGTCCACGAAGGCCAACGCACCTTGTGCTTCGTCGAATGCCAGCAGCCGTGCGAGAGCGGGCACGGTTTGCGACGAGTTCCAAAGTACCGCGTCCTGCCCCCACCGATACGCCCGGGCGATGCCGCCCGCGAGTGGTAGCCGGACCAGTACGGCATCGGGTCCGGTCCAGGCGGCGCCTGCGTGGTGCTGGAGGGGCGACGACGATCCCCCGCCGCACGCGAGGGCGACGACGGAAAGCAGCAGAGTGGTCGGTCGGCGCACGCAGGAAACGTAGCGGAACGTGGTGTAAAAAAATACGCGGGTGAGGTGCTCGCCTCACCCGCGTATCCCTAAGTTGGCACTGGCTCGCGCGTGCGGCGCTTCCGCTGCTGCTAGAAACTCGGCCCGATCGAGAACACCCAGTACGGCTTCTTGCTGAATCCGTCGAGGGGGTAGGTGTAGTCCATTCGCAGGACGGCGATGTTGAAGAGATTCATGCGCACCCCGTATCCAAAGCTCCGCAGCGGGAATCTCTGTTTTGAGAAGTCGTAGTTCTGGGGCTGCGTCAGACTGAGCTGCTGGCCACCGCTCCACGCCACTCCGGCGTCGTAGAAGAACAGTCCGTCAATCGGAGGCAGGCTGATCGGCAGCACGCCGAGGTCGAGTCGGCGCACGAGCGGAAACCGCAGTTCGGCGTTCAGTACCGCCATCCGGCTTCCCAACAACTGCACGGCTGAGCAGACGCCAGCATTGTTGCTCACGGCGTTCGCCCCATTCGTGCCGCAGTCCGCGGACTGGTAGTTCTCGCGATCGTAACCGCGGATGTAATACGGGTTGCCGATGTACTTCGGATAACGGAGTTCGCCCTTTCCTACGGCGACATCGGCATAGAATCGCGTGGCAAGGGTGAGGAAGCTGAAGACGATCGCGTCGTAGCGACGGACATCGGCCGAGTAGTTCACCCAGCTGCTGTCACCTGAGAGGTTCGGTCGCACTTCGAGCCGATAGCGGTGCCCATACATCGGGCCAGTGAGCCCGTTGAGCGCGTTGTCCGACACGTACGCTGCGTACGGCGACATGTAGTTGAGCGTCCCACCGCCGCTGATGCTGTCGACATAGAACCCGCTGCCCAACCCGAATGAGGTGACGGCCTGCGAGAGGAACATCCGCGCACGGTCGATGCTCGTGAACTGCGCGCCCATCTCGAATCGGTCGAATCGGTTCAGTGGGTAGGTTGACTGCCCGAATGCTTGGCGTATGACGTAGCGCTCGAGTGTCTGCGACTGCAGGGCGATGCCATCCCTCCCAAACGGGGTCTGCGTGTAGTCGCCAAGAAAGAAATAGGGCTGCTGAATCGCTCCCACGGCCCAGTTGAGACGGCGCGACGAGTTCTGGTAGGCAATGAACGCCTGGGCTTCTTCGAACCGGCCGTTGAGGCTCCCCGAGACAGCGAGTTGCCGGTTGCCCAGTAGGTCGCCGAAGACGAGCGTCGTGCCGCCGTAGACACCACGTCCGTAGTTCTCTTGGGAATAGCCGATCGATGGTCGCGAGATGTACTCGGGCCGGAGCGTGGCCTGATACGGCTCGCCTTTGAGCGAGGATTCTGCCGGAAGCGCCATCGCGACGCTGTCGAGCAGGGCGGCCACTGACACCGGGTTGGTCGATCCCGGTGCGCCGGCGGGCGGTACCTCGGCAGAGAGACGGACACCAGTCCCTGTGCGATAGACCGAGATGCGGCGGCCGAATGCGGTGTCAGGGGCGGCTTCGACGCTCTTCTGGGCCAGCGACTGCAAGGCCAAGGCGGCATCGGCGCGGGCCTTGGCCGACGTGTCGGCAGCCGTGCGCGGACCGGGTGGCAGCGCACTCGGCATACCCCCCGCGACCGTGGCGACGGGAGCGGTGACGAACGCTTCCTTCCTGAGCTGACGGGGATTGGTTACCGCCCAGATCGTATAGTCACCGTTATCCATGTAAACGAACGCGAGCTTATCGGCCTGGCGGGCCCAGGTCATGGCGGGACTGTTCTCCGTGACCGAGGAGATGCCGCCCACGAGTTTCGTGAGCTGGTAGTGCTCCTTGGCGTCGAAGTCATAGAGGAAGAGCTGGGCAATGCCCGTGCGATCGCTGATAAACGCGACAGACTTGCCGTCGGGTGCCCACTGCGGATTCAGGTTCTTACCATCCTGGCCGGGGATCGTCTCGATCGAGTTCGCGTCGAGGTCGAGAATGTTGATCTGCCATTTGGAGAACTTGAGCAGCGCGAGGTCGGTCTTCGGGCCGCGACCGCTGACGAACGCCACCTTGCGGCCGTCCGGAGACCAGGTGGGCATCACGGCGCCAAATAGGTCGGTCGTGAGCGCGCGCAGGTTGTTCCCATCCGTGTCGATCACGTACAGGTTGGTAAATCCGCCGCGGGCGCCCGAGAAGATGATGCGCTTGCCGTCCGGCGAGAATGTCGGTCCGATCATCTGGTCGAGATTCGTGTCGAGCTTGCGAACGACGCGGCGGGAGCGGACGTCGAGCAGGAACAACACGTCCTTGCCGCCCGTCTGGGCGGTGTACGCGAGTTGTCGCCCGTCCGGCGAGAATGCGCTCTGCGAATAGGCATAGCGCAGTTCTTCCGTCTCGGGATTGAGCGTGCTGTTCGTCAGACGCTTGAGGCGCTTGCCCGTGGTGGCGTCGGCGAGGTACAGGTCGAGGAAGACCTCCGCACGCAAGAGACTGCCGGTCGAGATGTACGCGATCTGGCGACCGTCGTTGGACAGCGCCGGGGCGACGTACACGGGAATGATCGCTTTGGTACGCCGCGAATTGAGCATCGGCTGCGCAAACTTGCGCGGACGGTCGAGCGTGGCGACGCTGGGCAGGTATTGCGTCTGGATCGCCTCCTTCCACTCCTCGCCGAGATCTTCGAGCTCGAAGCCGGTGAATCGCTTGAAGGCGCGGTCCACGCCGGACGACATGGCGCCCTGCAGGATCTCGCCGACCATCTCATCGCCCCAGCGCGCGCCGATGAAGCGCCAGAACGATTCTCCGTAGCGGTACGGGAACCAGCGTTCTGGTTGCTCTGTCATCTGTTCGACCGACGGGATGCTGCCGTTGAGTGCCGCGTCGCGAACGATGGCGTCCGTCGCCGGATGGTCGGGGCCGATTGAGAGATACTCAGCCATGCCTTCGATGAACCAGAGCGGGGGTGACGCACCGGCCATGTCGGCCGCCATGACGCTCGCGCCGGTGCGGCCGCGGAACTGCACGTCGTACTGGAACTGGTGCACCATTTCGTGCGTCAGGACGTGCTCGGCTTCCGCCATGTCCTGGCCGAAGAAAAACATATTCCGCTGCCGCAGCGCGTCCGTCGCGCCGCCGGTGCCTTCGCCCAGGTCGCCCGTGACATTGTTTTGCGCGAAGTCGCCGCGCGAGGCGAACAGGACGATCGGCTTGCGCTCCTTGAACTGGTAGTTCAGGAGCCGCGAGAGGCGGGCGTACGAACGCTCCGCCATCCGCGCGACCATGTGGGCCGCGGTCTCGATCTCGGAGTAGTAATGGACCTCGAAGTGGTCCGTCTTGATCACTTTCCAGGTGAACTTCTTGAACTGCACCTGGTTTTGCCCGAAGTACGCCTGCGCGCCGGCGACCTGGGTCAGCGGGATCGCTGGTGCCGCCAGCGTGGCGGCGGCGACCAGCAGGAGCTGTGGCCGAGTCAGTCGGATGCGCATCAGCAGGATCCTCTAGCGGGTCAACTCCAGAGCCGGGGCGTCGCCCCACAGGCGCTCAAGTTGGTAGAACGAACGCAAGGAAGGATGGAACACATGCACCACGAAGTCCAAGTAGTCGATCACCACCCACTGTCCGGGACTCAGCCCTTCAACGGCCACGGCATCCATCCCGGTTGCACCCAGTTTGGCCAGGATCTGCTTGGCGATGCCGCGCACGTGCGTGTCCGAGGTTCCCGACGCGATCACGAAATAGTCCGTCATGTCCGTGACGCCGTGCAGGTCGAGCAGCACGACGTCGGCGGCCTTGTTGTCCACGCACACCTCCGCCGCGCGGCGTGCGTGCCGTGTAATAGGACTCTCGGGCAGCAAAGTTCCCTCCGAAAGACGCTCGGTCTTCGGAGCTGTTAGGCCTTGATGACCCAGACCTTGATCTCCGCCTTCACGTCCGCGTGGAGCTTGATCGGGACCTTGTACACGCCAAGGGCGCGAATCGGTTCGTGCAGGTCGATCATCCGTTTCTCGACGTGCAGGCCCTGGAGTTCGAGCTGCGCCGCGATGTCGCCCGAGGTCACGGAACCGAACAACTTGCCGTCCTCGCCAACGCGCGCGCTAAAGGTGAGCGATACGGCTTCGAACTTTGCCGCCACTTCCTCAGCCGCCACGCGCCGCGCCGTCTCGGCGGCCTCGAGGCGGCCCTTTTCCTGCGCGATACGCTTCAGGTTGCCTGGGGTCGCCTCATAGGCGATGCCGCGCGGCAACAGGTAGTTGCGTGCAAATCCCGGGGAGACCTTGACCACGTCGCCGGGGTGGCCGAGCTTTTCGACCGCTTCACGAAGAATGACTTCCATTAGGAACCTCGAATCTCAGGTTTTGGGCCGGGCACGATTGCGCCAGTCGAGCCAGGTGTCACCGACACCGAGCCCAAGCGCCATCACGCCAAGCACGTTCCAGAACAACAGCGCGAGTACTACGAGCGCCCCTGTGGCCATTCGGCCCGGTGACGCCATCCACATGAACACTCCGACGCCCCGTACCGCGTACAGGGCGCCGAAGAAGAGGAGCAGGTTTGCCCCGATCGCGCGAATGATCGCGACGCCGGGAAGGAGCAGCAACGCGAGACCGCCGACGACACCCCATACCATAAGGTCGTTGAAGCGGAAGTCGCGGATGGATGCGAGCGGCGGCCCGATGCGCGCGCGTCCAAGTCTGTGATACAGTGCCCAAGCCAGAGCCAGCGCGACGAGCGCTTGCAGCGCGGCCAGTGACGGAAAGAGCGTTCGTGCACTCGCCGGAAGCGTTGTCAGCTGCGCTTCTACGAGGTTGGCCATTTCGCCAGCCGCCGGGTTCTGCGCCACGAAATCCTTCCACTCGGGCCGTCCCGTCATCTGGCGCCACCCGGTCCGTGACTCTTCCGCGCGGCGGCCGGCTTCGGCCGCCATCCCGTCCGCGATACGCTTCGGGCCACCGGGAACGACGACGGTCACGAGCAAGGCCACGCCGACCGACAACGCGATGGCCCGCAGAGCCCGTGGGAGGAATGGCGCCGCGACGTCTCGTCGCACCGCCACGAGCACGCCGAACGCCGCCGCCACGAGCAGGGCCCAGCCGCCCTGCAGCAACGGAAAGATCCCGTTGCCGTCGGACAGCCGAGTCACCGACCATGCGGCCACGAGCGTCCACACGCCGGCGAGTGCCGCGCGCCCGCCGGCAAGCCACCCGATGATCGCGCACGCCGCGAGGGCGGGCGCCACCAGCAGAGCGGTCTGTTCCGTTGGGAGCAGTACGCGCAACAGCGGAGTCATCGGGATGACGAGAAATGCCATCGTCGCGAACGTGATGCGCGCCCAGCCCCGCTCATGCGGGGCTGGAACGACCACGGGTTCGGCGACGCTCGTCGACACGATGGGTGGTGACGCGGCCCCAGGCCTACGCCTGGTGACCGCGGTTGTACGGCAGGAGCGCGAGGTAACGCGCCTTCTTGATCGCCACAGCCAGCTGACGCTGGTGGCGCGCATCAACGCCGGAGAGACGGCTCGGCAGGATCTTGCCGTTGTCCGTAATGAACCGGGCCAAGAACCGCTCGTCCTTGTAGTCGACGTAGCGGATGCCGGCTTCGGTGATTGGGCAGGTCTTCTTCTGTCGGCGCATGGGATTATTCCTCGTCGTCGTCATCGTCGTCCGTCTTGCGACGGGCGGCGAGCTGTTCTTCTGTCATGGGCGGCGCGCCGAGGTCGTGTTCGCGCACCGTGATCAGGTAGCGGATTACGCTGTCGTCGAGCTTGAGCGAGCGCTCGTACTCGGGGAGGACCTTCGCCTCGGCGTGGAAGCGGGCGATGACGTAGTAGCCCGTCTCCTTCGTACCGATCTTGTACGCGAGCTGGCGACGGCCCCAATGATCAAGCGTGATTTCCTGCTGGGTGCCAAGCAGGCCGTGGTGCTTGGCGAGTTTGTCGTTGATGGCGGCGTCTTCGAGACCTGCGTCGAAGATGTACACCGCCTCGTATTCACGAGACAATGAGGCAATCCTCCTTTGGACTGATCGCCCCCAGCGGGTTGCCGACGCCGGGGGAGGTGAGGGATGAGGGCAGGGCGCCACTCATCCACGTTTTATGCAACCCCTAAACCTAAGCAGCAGACGGGATTCGGGCAACTCGCATGCTCCGGTTCCGCGTTGCAGTCAGTACGGTCTCCGCTGAGGTGGCATCCGTGCCCCATCACTTCCGCGCTAAACGTTGAACCGGAACAGGAGTACGTCGCCGTCAGCGACGATGTATTCCTTGCCTTCCGATCGCACGACACCCTTTTCGCGCGCCCCCTTCCACCCATCGTGTTCGACGAAATCCGCGAAACTCACCGTCTCGGAGCGGATGAATCCGCGTTCGAAGTCGGTGTGAATCACGGCCGCGGCTTTGGGCGCGGTGTCACCGCGATGAATCGTCCAGGCACGAACTTCCTTCTCGCCGGCGGTGAAGTAGGTCTGCAGGCCGAGGAGGTGGTAGCCGGCGCGGATGAGCCGATCGAGGCCGGCCGACTCCAGGCCGAGCGACGCAAGAAACTCGACGCGTTCTTCCGGAGCGAGGTCGGCGAGTTCTCCCTCGATCTTGGCCGAGAAGGTCACGACTTCGGCGGGCTCGTGGTCGTGCTCGATCGCGGCGCGCAGTGCCTTCACGTGCGCACCTTCTTCGCCCTGGAGTTCGCCGTCGGTGACGTTCGCGGCGTACAGGACCGGCTTGAGGGTCAGCAGTTGCAGCGGGGCGAGCAGCGCGCGCTCAGTCGGCGTGAGCGCCACGTGCCAGAGCGCCTTGCCCTCCGCGAGCGCCGCGTGCGCCTTCTCGAGTGTTGGGAGTTCGGCCTGCGCCTCCTTCTCACCCGTTCGTGCGGCGCGCTTCGACTTATCGAGCCGCTTCTCAACGGCGCCGAGGTCGGACAGCGCGAGTTCGAACTCGATCACTTCGCGGTCGCGCACCGGGTCCACCGAGCCCATGACGTGCGTGACGTCGGGATCTTCAAAGCAGCGCACGACGTGCACGATCGCGTCGGTCTCACGGATGTTGGTGAGGAACTTGTTGCCCAGTCCTTCTCCCTGCGACGCGCCCTTCACGAGGCCGGCAATGTCGACGAACTGGATCACGGCGGGGACGGTGCGTTCCGGCTTCACGATCTCCGCCAGCTTCGAGAGCCGGGGGTCGGGAACCTCGACCATGCCGATGTTGGGGTCGACGGTGCAGAACGGGTAGTTCGCGGCCTCGGCCTTGGCGGAGGTGAGCGCGTTGAAGAGGCTGGACTTGCCGACGTTCGGGAGGCCGACGATTCCTAGTGAAAGCACGAGACGTGTTCGGTAGTGGGTAACGACAGCCGCGCGTTGGCGGTAGGCAGTGCACGCTCTACCGGAGCGGTAGAGCGGCCCAAGATGCGTTGCAATGTATTGGGCGGCGTGTAAATGATGATGCTTCCGCCTACGGGCTACGGCCTATTCGGCGTTGGTCCTACGCACTATCGTCCACCACCTTCCCGGCGTACCGGTTCATCGTCGTCTTCATCCCCTCCTTCATCCAGCACTCCACCGCCTCGGTGAGTTCCGGGAGCAGTTCAAGCACGGACTCCGTGTCGCCCTTGCCCATCGTCGAGAGCACGTAGTCGCTGAGCGACACTCTGCGCTCGTAGCCTTCCGGTGGCCCCACGCCGATCCGAAGCCGCCCGTACTCCTGTGTTCCGATCTGCTGCTCGACGCTCTTGAGTCCATTGTGCCCGCCCGCCGACCCCTTCTCGCGGAATCGGTACCGGCCGACGGGCAGTGCGACTTCGTCCACGGCGACGAGTAAGTCGTTTGCCATCGCGAAGAACGGTCGGCGCGTATACGGACGCAGTACCTCGCCCGAAAGGTTCATGTAGGTCTGCGGCTTGACCAGCCGCACGCGCGTGCCGTGTACGGTGCCGCTCACGACGCGCGCTTTGCCGTCATGCTTCCAGCCGTCAAAACGCCAAACGTCGGCGAGGTGGTCAACAACCCACCAGCCGACGTTGTGACGCGTCTTCACGTATTCTGGCCCGGGATTGCCAAGTCCGACGATGACTTTCATGCGGGGCGTCCGAGGGTGTGTTGCGCGTTAGGCCGCGGCGACGGCAGGGAAGCGGGCGATCTGCGTCGCCTCCCTGCCATGCCACGGTGTCACGATCACTTCTTTTTCGGCGCTGCGTCCTCTCCGCCTTCCTCGTCCTCGGCCTTCGCCTTGCGGATGAGTTCTGGCTCGGCGGGCGTCGGAGCGGTGGTTCCATCGACGGCCACGGGCGCGGCGACTTCCTTCGGGATCACGCACACGCAAATCGTGCCGCCCAGATCGTCGAGCACCGTCACGCCAGCCGGAATCACGATGTCGCGGATGTGGAGCGACTTGCCGACCTGCAGCGTCGTCACATCTACGTCGATGTGGTTCGGGATGTCGGCCGGATCCACGCTGATGTGCAACTCGCGGATCGTTTCGTCAAGAATGCCGCCGCCCAGGCGGACGCCATCGGGCGTTCCGACGAACCTGATCGGCACGCGCACGGTGACCTTTTCGCCAGCGACGAGTTCCTGGAAATCGACGTGGAGGATGTTGCGCTTGACCGGGTGACGCTGGAGTTCGCGAATCAGCGTGCGGGCCATCGAGCCGTTCACGTCGAGTTCGATGACGGTCGTCGTGTAGCTGATCTTCTCGAGCAGACGCCCAAGGATATGGGCGTTGAGCGAGAGCGATTGCGGCTCGCGGCCATGCCCGTAGATGATCGCGGGGATTTCGCCGGCGGCGCGGAGCTTGCGGGCCGTGCCCTTGCCGGCCACCGTGCGGACGGTCGCGGACAGTTGTACTGATGCCATGGGATTGCTGCCTCAGATATCCAGTGCGCTACGCGGGTTCCCGGTCATTCGCCGGCCCGGCGGCGCGTCTCTTAAAAAACCCTACGACTGCGACTTCAAGTACACGGCCTGCGGTTGACGGCCGATGGTGAAACGGTGGGCTTAGTCGAACAGGCTGCTGACGCTCTGGTCGGCGTGGGTGAAGCGGATCGCTTTCGCAAACAGCTCGCCCACCGACAAGATCGTCAGCGAGGGAAACCGCCGCGACTCTGGAATGGCGATCGAGTTGGTCACCGCGACCTCCTTGATCGGCGCATTCGAGAGCCGCTCCACCGCGGGGCCGGACAACAGCGCATGCGTCGCGCACACGTAGATGTCTCGCGCACCGAGGTCCTTCAGCGCGCGCGCGGCTTCGCTCACCGTGCCCGCCGTATCGATCATGTCGTCGGGGATCAGGCAGTCCTTGCCCTCCACCTCGCCAACCACGTTCACCACTTCCGCCACGTTCGCCGCCGGGCGTCGCTTGTCGATGATTGCGAGCGAGCCATTTAACCGCTTCGCAAATCCGCGGGCCATCTTCGCGCTGCCCACGTCCGGTGCGACGACCACGAGGTCGGTCAACCCTTTTTTCCTGTAATGCGCCGTGAACACGGGCGCGCCGTACAGGTGATCCACTGGAAGGTCGAACATGCCCTGCAACTGGTGGGCGTGGAAGTCGAGTCCGAGGAGCCGGTTCGCTCCTGCGGCCTCGATCATGTTCGCCATCACTTTCGCGCCGATCGCCACACGGGGCTGATCCTTGCGGTCCTGGCGAGCATACCCGAAGTACGAGCTCACCACCGTGACGCGCGCTGCCGATGCGCGCCTGGCGGCGTCGATCAACAGCAACAGCTCCAAGACATTCTCCGCGGGCGGGTTCGTGGGTTGCACGATGTAGACGTCCGCGCCCCGGATATTCTCGTCGATACGCACGAACACTTCGCCGTCGGCGAACCGGCTCGTCGTGCACTTGCACAGTTCCACACCGAGGTTCTCGGCAATCTCTTGCGCGAGGCCTCGGTTGCCCGTTCCGGCGAGTACGCGGAACGTGTGAACCGGCACGGATAATCCTTCCATGGATAGCCTTCTAACCTACGCTACCGCAGCGGGTTAATCAACGAGCTGGGTGGGTCAAGTTCGAGTTGCCCCCGGTGGATTCGAACCACCATTCTGTGCTCCAAAGGCACATGTCCTGCCGTTGGACGAGGGGGCAGCGTGCGAAAGGTAACCGGGCACGAGGCGGGCACCAAATCAGGCCATGCGCACCACGAGCGCTCAGCTGACTGCGATGTCCGCCACCTTCGTCAGTGTCTGCGCATGCAAGGCGGTGAACCCCTCCGGTATCGCGATCACGCCGCCGGTCGGTCGATTCGGGAATACGCCAAAAATCGTCGAGCCCGAGCCCGTCATCTGCACAAACGGCGAGCCGGCGGCGCGGAGCACGGCGATCGCGCGGGCGATTTCGGGGTGCCGTTCCACGGCCACGTCCTGCAGATCATTGCCGGCGAGCGCGGCGATCTCTCGCCACGAATAGGGCTGTTCGGCGATCGCCGTCCGTCCCGCGTAGATCCTCGCCGGCGCGATGCCGCTCCTTAGCGAGGTCATGCGGCTCTGCTTGCGCGGCGCATCGGCGTGCGCGGCAGCGTACCAGCCGAAGGCATCCGCACTCGAGATTGCGAACGGCGGGACCAGCAGGATCAGATCGCGAATGGGGGGTGGCGGGCAGGCGACGATGACGTCACCGCGGACGATCCCGAGCGCCGTCGGCGCGGTGCTCGCAAGAAACGGCACGTCGGCGCCAAGTGTGCGCGCGACGCCGAACAGGTGCTCGTCCGACAGCTTGCTTGGTGCAAGCGCGTTGAATGCGCGCAGTACGGCACCCGCGTCGGCGCTGCCGCCGCCAAGCCCGCCGCCGACGGGGATGTTCTTCGTGACCTCGATCGCAAAGCTGTTCGGCCACCCAGCGGCTGCGCGAAACGCCAGCGCGGCGCGCCAGGCGAGGTTCTGTTCAACGGGGCCGACGTCGGCGCCACTGCACTCCAGCGACTGGCCGGCCACGTCGGTGCGCACCACGATCTGGTCGGCGAGTGAAATCCGCTGGAACAGCGTCTCCAGTTGGTGATAACCGCTCGCCTCGCGCCCCAGAATTCGGAGAAACAGGTTCACCTTCGCCTGGGCTTCGATCTGCGCCGTGGGCACGGTCAGGTTCCACCAGCAGGCCGTGTGGGCGATGCCGCGCCATCGCCGCGAAAATCGGCAAAGCGCAGCTTCATCTGCGTCAAGTACCAGCTACCGATGACCGTGATCGGGATGTACGACAGGATATGGAATCCAAGCACCCAGGCGACGGCCTTGTCCGACGGCGCGCCGTACATCACGAGCCCGACCTTGCCGGCGAACTCGAATGCGCCGAAGAATCCGGGTGCGTTCGGGACGGCGACGCCGATGGCAATCAGCCCCTGGACCATCAATGCGGCGCTGAATGGTGCGTCGATCCCGAGTGCCATGAAGCCAAGCCAGAAGGCGAACGCGTTGCAGAGCCAGTGGAGCACAGTCCAGAGCAGGACTTCGGCCATCAGCGCGGGATTGCGTAGCACGCGCAGGCCATCCACGAAGCCGGCGACAAGTCCGTGCACCTTCGGCGCGAGGCGCGGCGTAAACGTTCCGACCGCCGCGTCGATCACGCGCGCAGTGAATTGCGGCACGAAGAGCAGCATCAGCGCGCCGGCAAGGACGACCGAGAGAAATAGGGCGACAGGCCGCAGGTAGGATTCGAGTGGTGTGCCGCCGATCAGCTGGCCGGAGGGAAACAGGGGGTCCAGTGTGGCCGCGAGCATCAGCAGGAGCACGATCGTCCCGTCGAACAGGCGGTCGACAGCGAGCGACGCAAACGCTGCCGTGAACTTCACCTGCGGCAGGGCGCGCGTCACCGCGAACGCACGGGCGAACTCGCCGGCGCGGAGCGGCGCGACATTGTTCACCATCATGCCGACTGCCGTCGACCGCCAGAGCGCGCCGAGTGGCAGCCGGCCGTACGTCGGCGCGAGCAGCGCCTGCCAGCGGCGCGCGCGGAGTGGAAAGATCAGTGTCGCGAAGCCGGTGCAGGCGGCCCAGAGAAACAGGTTGGAGCCGGCCAGCGCCGCGCCGACGCGCACGAGATCCTGGTCCTTCACCACCCACCAGAGGAGCCCGGCGCTGAGGGCGATGCCGAGCGCGGCCCGCCAGCCGAAGCGCACCGTCTACTCCGATGTCGCGAGCGTGTTTTCGAGCGGCGCGGTGTACGCACCGGCTTCGAGAACGAACGCGTCGAGTACGTCTTGGCTCATCGGCGAAAAGTTAGCGGCCGCCAACGTCATCCGCGGGGCAGGTCCATGGCCGCCCGCATCGCACGGACAGCGGCTGGGAGTCCCGTGTACACCGCATGACTGACGATCGAGTGGCCGATGTTGAGCTCCTCGATCTGAGGAATCGCCGCGACCGCGCCAACGTTCGCGATGGTGAGCCCATGGCCCGCGTGGACGGCGAGTCCGAGTGATGCCGCCTGTTGGGCCGCGTCCTGCAGCGCCTCCAATGCCCGCTCGTCGTGTGGATGACGGCAATACCGGCCGGTGTGCAGTTCAATCGCATGCGCGCCGAGCCAGTGCGACCGCTCGACCATAACAGGGACCGGGTCAATAAAGAGCGCGGTGCGGATTCCTGCCGCGTGCATCCGCTTGATGGCGGCTTCGAGCCGCTCCGGGTCTCGTGTAACGTCCAGCCCGCCCTCGGTAGTGATTTCCTCGCGCTTTTCTGGTACGAGGGTCACTTGGTGCGGTGCGAGCCGCTCCGCGATGGCCAGCATCTCGTCGGTGCAGGCGATCTCAAGGTTGAACGGAGTCCGGACCGTGGCTTTGAGGCGGGTTACATCGTCATCCTGTATGTGACGACGATCCTCGCGCAGGTGCGCGGTGATTCCATCGGCGCCCGCGTCCTCACAGAGGCGCGCGGCGTGCACCGGATCGGGTTCGGCAGCGCGACGTGCCTGACGAATGGTTGCCACGTGATCGACGTTGATGCAGAGCCGCAAGTGCATAGTGGATAATCTACAATCTGATTGCGCGTCCGCGCGCAGCGAGGGTGGTCAGGATGAACGAATCCCAGTCGATGGTCCGGGCCCTCGTGGCTGGTGTCCTGTTGGTCGGACTTGGTTCCGGATGCCGCACGGTTCAGGTCAGCAACGCACAGGCCGTCGGCGCCGGCACACCCACGGACGCCGTCGAGATGATGCTGGCCGCCGCACAACGGCAGGACCTGCAGGCGATGTCGGCGGTCTGGGGCGATGAACAGGGGATGACTCGCGACCGGATCGACCGCGCCGAACTCGAATCACGCACACTGATCATGGCGTGCCTGCTCCGCCACGATTCACAACAGGTCGGAGAACCAAAGCTGGCCACGGGCGGCCGCTACCTGATCACCGTGGATCTCCTGCAGAAAGCCAATAGCGCGACCTCGACGTTTACGGTGGCCAAGTCGGCTGCTGGACGCTGGCTAGTGACGGCCGTCGACCTCGCCGCGCTCCAGAACAAGGGTTTCTGCCAGCGGAGCGGCCACTAGCCGCTGCCGCCGCTTCCGTTTCGGCCGGGAGAACGGCTCGCTCCGCACTGCGCGTCGTACCGATGACCCCGCCGCCGGCGGCCTCGCGTGCCGGCCGGCCTACTTGCCCCGTTGGTTAGTATTCAGACAACTCGATCAGGATTCCACCGGTCGTTTTGGGATGCAGGAAGGCGACGCGTTTGCCTTCGGCTCCCCGGCGGGGTTCCTGATCGATCGGAGTGATGCCTGCGGCGCGGCAGCGCGCTAGCACGTTGTCGAGATCATCGACGGCGAGGCACAGGTGATGGATGCCTGGGCCGCGCTTCTCGATGAACTTCGCGATCGGGGTGCCGTCCACCGCGGGCTCGAGGAGTTCCACCAACGCGTCGCCGGCGGCGTATCCGGCGATGCGGGCACCGTCTGAGTCCGTGAGCGGAACGTCGCCGAGTCCGAGGATGTCGCGAAGTAGGGGGCGCAGGGCGGCGTTGTCGCGAACGGCGAGTCCGATGTGCGCGATCGTGGTACCGCGGTTCCCGGGACGGGGCTGGTTGGGCATGCTGGGCGTTGGTGGATCAAACGTTGGGGAGACGGAAGCAGCGGCGCGCTGGGCGCCGCCGCACGAACACTACGATAGTGCAGTCCCGGAACGCGCGGCAGGCGTCTCAACCCGCCGTCCCTTCCTGGTACCGGCGCTGATGAAGGAGATGCACAGACGATGTCGAACGCAGTCGCGGTAACCGATGCGGATTTCGAGGCCCAGGTCGAGCAGCATCCCGGCCTCACGGTCGTGGACTTCTGGGCCGCCTGGTGCGGCCCGTGCCGCATGATCGCCCCGATCCTGGACCAGCTGGCGACCGAGTTTGCCGGCCAGGTGCGCGTCGCGAAGCTCGATGTGGATTCAAACCAGAAAACCACGACGCGCTTCAACGTGCGGTCGATTCCGGCCATGCTGTTCTTCAAGGATGGCAAGCTCGTGGATCAGGTGATTGGCGCCGTGCCGAAGACGGCGCTCGCGGCCAAGTTCGCACAACACGTCGGCTGATCGCGGAGTCTGCGGGCCGGCGCAGGCGTTGACCGAAACGGCGCCGGTCGGCAATTCGCACGATATGAGTCGTCTCGCTGGATCGTTGCGATGCTCGCCTATCCGAGTGCGGCTCCCGCGCACTCGGCACCTCCTGTTGTGGAAACGCGTCGTGTGACGGAGGCGAACGGCATGGTGCGTGGATCGCTTTACCTGGTCAGCACGCCGATCGGCAACCTGGCAGACCTGAGCGAGCGCGCGCGCGCCGTCCTCGCGGGCGCATCGCTGATCTTGGCCGAAGACACGCGACATTCCCGGACGTTGCTGTTGCATTTCGGCATCACGGGGCGCGTCGACGCGTACCACGAACACAACGAAGCCAAGGCGACACCGAAGATCATCGCTCGGCTCGAAGCGGGTGGTTCGGTCGCGCTCATCTCAGATGCAGGGACGCCGCTACTGTCGGATCCCGGTGCGCGCTTGGTGACTGCCGCGATTGCGGCGGGCATTACCGTCGTGCCCGTCCCGGGGGCATCGGCGCTGCTCGCGGCACTGGTGGGGAGTGGGCTGTCGGCCGACCGATTCACCTTCTACGGCTTTCTGGATCGGCGTGGTAAGGGTCGCGCGGAGGCCATCGCAGAAGTCGTAGGCTCGACCCACACGTCCGTGATCTACGAGGCGCCAAACCGGGTCGCTGACCTGCTGGCCGAATTGCTCAAGGCCGGGGCTGGCGACCGGCAAGCCGTCGTTGCCCGCGAACTCACCAAGCAGTTCGAGGAGTATGCGCGCGGGACGGTGGCCGAACTTACCGCGCGGTTTGGCGACACCGACCCGCGCGGCGAAGTGGTCGTGCTCCTGGCCGGAGCAGCCGCACGCGTTGTGGATGAAGCCGAGGTCAGGGATCGGGCCAAGGCGTTGCGGGCGGAGGGGTTGAGCGCACGGGAGGTGGTGCGCGTACTTTCCATAGAGTGTGGTGCCTCGCGCAACCTGGCATACCGGATCGCCCACGAATGATACGTCGGACCCTGAAGACCCTGATCGTCGTGCTGTCGCTCGCCCCCCTTGCCGGATGGATGGTGGCGTCCGGCTCCGGGGAGAATGCGCGCGCACCGCGCCTCGCGATTGCGCGCCTGCAATACGATGGCGGAGGCGACTGGTACGCGAATCCATCGGCGATCCCGAATCTGCTCAAGGCGATTCGCGCCCGCACGTCGTTCCCGGTCGAGACGGCCGAGGCGCGGGTCACGCTGATGGACGACCGCCTCTGGGACTATCCGTTCCTGCACCTGACTGGCCACGGCAACGTCGCGTTCACAGACAACGAAGCGCTACGGCTCCGTGAGTATCTGTCGCGCGGCGGCTTCCTGCACATCGACGACAACTATGGTCTCGATGAGCACATTCGCCGGGAGATGAAGAAGGTCTTTGCGGACCGGGAGTTCGTGGACGTCCCGCTGACGCATCCGGTCTACCGCGTGGTATACGACTTCCCGAATGGATTGCCGAAAATTCACGAACACGACGGAAAACCGGCTCGGGGGTTCGGCATCTTCCTCGGTAACCGTCTGGCGGTGTACTACAGCTATTCCAGCGACCTTGGCAACGGATGGGAGGATGTCGGCACGTACACGACCGACCCGACCGCATTGCACGAGCAGGCGCTGAAGATGGGGATCAACCTGTTCACGTATGCCGTAACGAGCCGACCTGCTTCGTGAGAATCGCATGAACCTGCTCGCCCTAGTTGCACGCGAACGCGCCCGCGCGCTGCGCCTCCTCCGCACGGCGATCTCGGCGCGCGCGCTCGCCGCGGCCGTTGCCGTGCTGTCGGTCGGCGCGCTGGCCCTCGGCAGCTCGCGCTGGATCGTGCTTCCGCGGCCGGTGCCGTTCCTGGTGTGGGGCGCGGCCGCGGGACTCGCCGTCTGGATGCTCCGACGCGGCGCGCGCGCGGTGAGCGACGAGGCATCCTCAGTGGCGATCGCCGGAGCGGTGGAACGCGAGCAAAAGCTGCGCGACGGCTCGGTGCGCGGGATCGTCGAACTGGCTGAGAACAAGTCAGTGTTTGTGCGTCGTGCCGCCGAACGCCTTGCCTCTACGCTCGCGCCACGCCAATCCCCACTCGCGCCCGCGCTCGAGCGCGGGTTCTCGCGCAGCGCGCTGCGTAGTGTCGCGGTGATTGTTCCGGCCGTGCTGATCGGCACGCTGGTCGCCGCTCGGTCGGGCGATGGTTGGCGCGCCCTCGCGCATCCCGTTGACGCGTGGCGCGGCGCGCTCCTTCCGAAAATTGAACTCGTCGACGTACCAACTCGACTGTTGCGCGGCTCGGCGCTGAAGCTCACCGTGCGGGCCGGAGATCGCTCGTCGGTCATGCTGATGCGGCGGAGCACAGGCAATGCGTGGGTGGAGACGCCGCTGTCGCTGACCGCCGGCAGCGTCACGACCGAGCTCGGGCCGCTCGATGCGGACCTGACGCTCGTGGCCAGCGACGGCCGCTCGTTCAGTGATACGGCGGTCATTCGGATCGTCGATCGTCCGTTTCTCGGTGATGTCTCGGTCCTCGCGACCTAC
The DNA here is from genome assembly GCA_014192065.1 of Gemmatimonadota bacterium. Lineage (GTDB taxonomy): Bacteria > Gemmatimonadota > Gemmatimonadetes > Gemmatimonadales > Gemmatimonadaceae > Fen-1231. The sequence goes on from BJHH01000001.1 coordinate 703,846, forward strand.
CCGTCGTATCTCAAACGGGTTCCGGAAACCCTGCCGGGCGACGCGCCGATCCGCGTGCCCGCTGGTACGTCGCTCGACATTTCCGGCCACGCATCCGAGCCGCTCGCTTCGGTGACGCTCACGCGCGGCCGGAGTGAGATCAGACTCAAGCCCGACGGCCGTCGCTTCAGCGGCCGGTTCCAGCCCACGGAAAGCGGAAGCTGGGAGTGGGTGGCGAGAGGCCAGACGACGCAGATCGCCGACGTGCCACCGGCGCTATCGGTGGATGTCGTGCCCGATTCGGCACCCGTCGCCGAGATCATGTCGCCGACGGAGGATTCTCTCGTCGAGCCGAAGGACAAGGTCGACGTCGAGCTTTTTGCGAGCGACGATCACGCGCTCGAGAGCGTCGCGATACGGATCTGGCGCGTGCGCGCGAATGGCGTGGCCGAGCCGGCGACAGTGCAGCAGCTGGGCGGAGGCGGTCAGCCCGACTGGACCGGTGGATTCGTGCTGGACCTCGCGAAGTTCTCGCTCAACGCGGGCGACGGCGTGCACCTCCAACTCATTGCGCGCGATGCATCACCGCGCCGTCTGGAAGGGGTGAGCCGCGAAGTCGTGCTGAAGGTTCCCGCGACGGACGATCAGCGCAGCGCGGCGCGTGCGGCGGCGGATTCGGCGGCGGCGCGTGTCGCCGCTCTCTCGAAGGCCATGCAGCAGCTGCAGCAACGCACGTCGGACGCGGCGGCACAACGCGACCCGAAGACGGGCGAGCCGAAGCCGATGGAGTTCGACAGGGCGCAGCAGGCACAGGCGCTTGCGCAGGAGCAGAAGGACATGTCGCAGCGGGTGCAGCAGATGCAGCAGGCGTCCAAGCTGCTGGAAGACCGTCTGCGGCAGGCCGGCGTGCTCGACACGGCGCTCGCGAAGCAACTCAAGCAGGCCCAGGACCTGATGCGACAGGCACTCACGCCTGAGCTGCTCGAAGCGCTCAAGAAACTCGAGAATTCGTCGCAACAGCTCTCGGGAGAACAGGCGAAGCAGTCGCTCGCCGAGCTCGCCGAGCAGCAGAAAAAAATGCGCGAGGCCCTTGAGAAGAGCGCGGAAATTCTGAAACGCGCGGCGCTTGAGGGGGCCATGCAGACGCTGAAGGACGAAGCGAGCGATCTCGCGAAGGCGCAGCGCGAGCGCGCCGACACGGGGAAGGCGGGCGACGATCCGATGAAGAAGCTCGATCAGCGGACGCAGCAGCTCACAAAGGATCTCGAGGCGCTGCGCGACCGCTTGCAAAAGGAGAACGCCGACACGGCCGCGAAGCAGGCCGAGACGGCGCTCAACGAAGCACGCAAGGCTGCCGACAAGCTCGAGCAGGCCATGCAGCAGCAACAGGGCCAGCAGCAACAGGGCCAGCAGCAACAGGGCCAGCAGCAACAGGGCCAGCAGCAACAGGGCCAGCAGCAACAGGGCCAGCAGCAACAGGGCCAGCAGCAACAGG
>BJHH01000002.1 GCA_014192065.1 Gemmatimonadota bacterium
GTCCGTATTACTGGCCCTGGTCACGACGCAAGGTTGAACTTGATGATGTGCCAGATCGCAGCGACACCGTCGCGCCAGCCGATCTTCTTGCCCTCAGCGTAGGTCCGGCCCGAGTACGAGATCGGCACTTCGAAGATCCGTACGTTGGCCTTTGCGAGGCGCGCGGTGACTTCCGGCTCAAAACCGAATCGGTTGGAGGTCAGCACAAGCGAACGCGCTACGTCACCGCGGATCGCCTTGTAGCAGGTCTCCATATCCGTGAGGTTCAGGTTGGTCAGCATGTTACTGAACGTTGTGAGCACGGTATTGCCAACCGAGTGCCAGAAGTAGAGCACGCGGTGCGGGCCACCGAGGAAACGCGAACCGAACACGGCGTCGGCTCGGCCGTCCACGATCGGCTCGAGCAATGCGGCCCAGTCCGTGGGATCGTATTCGAGGTCTGCGTCCTGCACGATGACGACGTTGCCTGTGCTCGCGGCCAGCGCAGTGCGGATAGCTGCGCCCTTGCCACGGTTCACATCATGTACGACGAGGTGGTCGATCCGGCCAGCCGCCTTCATCGCCCGGAGAATCTCGACCGTGCCGTCGCGCGAGCAATCATCCACACAAATGATCTGTTTCCGGACGGGTACAGCGTGGACCTGCGCGATGATCGTTTCGATCGTGGCGCGCTCGTTGTAGACGGGAATGAGCACGGACAGCACGAGATCGCGCGGGTCAATCGGCGTCCACCCCTGCATACGGGGTGGGGCGTTGATGGCATACGGCGGAGTGCTCATGGGCGTTCCCGTTGGTGTGTTCAGAAGTGACTGCGCAGGTCGCCGCGACCGTCAGCTCTCACGCCTCGACCCCGAACCGCGAGAGCTTCCGGTGCAACGTCGACGGGTCGATGCCGAGCACGTCGGCGGCGCGCGTCTTGTTACCGTTCTCGCTCTGCAGCACCCAGAGAATATAGGCGCGCTCGATGGTCTCCATCGTCGGATTCGCCGCGACACGGTCGGCGACGAGCGGCTCCTGGCGTGGTTTGGCGATGTCCTCCGGCAGCGCGCCCGCGTCCACGATCTCGCCCGGCACGAGGATCACGGCGCGCTCGATCGCGTTCTCGAGTTCGCGCACGTTGCCCGGCCAGGCGTAGGCCGTCATGGCCGCCATCGCCGACTCGGTGAACCGCTTCGGCGCCACCTGGTGACGCACACATGCCCGGGCCAGAAAGGTGTCGGCGAGGAGCGGGATGTCGTCCACTCGCCGACGCAGCGGCGGCAGGTGAATCGCGATCACGTTGAGTCGGTAGAACAGATCGCGGCGGAAGTTGCCGCGCTTGATCTCCTCCTCCAGGTCACGGTTCGTCGCCGCAATGATGCGGGTGTCGCTCGTAATGGCCGTGGTCGCACCGACCGGAATGACCTCACGATGCTGTAGCACCCGGAGGAGTTTCATCTGCGTGGCCGGCGTGGTTTCGCCGATTTCGTCAAGGAAGAAAGTGCCACCGGCCGCCGCCGTGAAGAGCCCCTGCTTGTCCTTCACGGCGCCGGTGAACGAACCCTTCACGTGGCCAAACAGCTCGCTCTCGAGCAGCCCTTCGGGCAACGCGCCACAGTTGATGGAGAGAAAGGGGTGACCGGCCCGCTGCGAGAGATCGTGCACGAACCGCGCAACGATTTCCTTTCCGGTCCCCGACTCCCCGAGCACCAGCACGGTCGAGTCGGTCGGTGCGACGGCCTCGGCGAGCCGAAGCGCCTCGAGCCATTTCCGGTTGGTGCCGATTGGCGCCAGCGTTGACGTACGGTCGCGCCGGCGAATCTCCTGTTTGAGCGAGGTATTCTCGACGCGCAGCGAACGATGTTCGGCCGCCCGCTTGAGGATGGCGACGAGTTCGTCGTTCCGGAACGGTTTCTGGATGTAGTAGAACGCGCCTGCGTTCACCGCCTGCATCGCGGTCTGCAGCGTCGCCTGCGCGGTCATCAGGATCACTGGCGTGTTCGGATCGTGAGCCCGCGCCGCAGCGAGCACTTCAACGCCGCTGACACCGGGCATCCGGACGTCGGTGAGCACGATATCTGGCGAGAGCGCGACGATCTGCTCGAGCCCTGCACGTCCGCCGTCCGCGAGGTGCGGTTCGAACCCTTCGTTCCGGAGCAGGATTTGGAGCGTTTCCAGAATCCCCGCCTCGTCATCGACGACGAGGACCCGGGGACGGTCGTGCCCGGTGGCGCGCGGCCGATCGGTCATTCGGACACTCCTGGGGTGGCATCGTCATACGGAATGAGCACGCGAAACCGCGAGCCCGTGTCTCCGGTATCCACGAGCACCACACCGCGATGCGCTTCGATCGCGCGGTAGGCAATCGCGAGGCCGAGGCCGGTGCCGCCGACCTTGGTGGTGGTGAACGGTTCGAACAGGCGCTCGCGAACACCGGTCGCGATGCCGGCGCCTTCGTCAGTCACGTCGATGGCCACCGCTCCCCTCGCGAGAGACGGCACGCCCCGCGGCAGCCGCTCCGCCGGCGCTGGGCCCGCCGTCACCCGCACGACCGTACCGGGTCGCGTGGCCTGCAGCGCGTTCAGCACGAGATTGAAAATGGCCCGGTGCAACAGATCCTCGTCGCCCGTCACGGCAAGCGGATCGCCGGTGATGGTCACCTCGATTGTGGAATTCGGCGCGCGCCCAGGATGCGCTTCCGCAAGGCGAACGGCGCCGCGCACCACGCCACCGAGGTCAACCAACTCACGCTTGGTAACGCGCACACGGGAAAAATCGAGAAACTCCGAGAGGAGGCGCGAGAGGCGATCCGATTCGCGCACGATCAGGCGGCCAAGTGTGCGCTCATCGTCGTTGGCCGCCGGGCGCGCCGAGATCTGCTCAACCGCGCTCCGGATAGACGCGAGGGGATTCTTGATCTCGTGCGCTAGCGATGCCGACAGCTCGGCGACCGCCTCGAGGCGCTGCGCACGCAGGTTGAGCTGCTCGAGCCGCTTCTGGTCGGAGATGTCCTTGAAGATCGCCGTGATCGTCCGTCCGCCGACGGCCTCGTCGGCTGGCGCGATGGTCGTCGTCACGCCGAGCGCAACGGTCAACTCGCCGCGCCGAAGCGTGCCCTCCGAACGGGCGGCAACCCATCCCTCGCTCGTGGCACGGCGGAGTGCCTCCGCGAGGCCGGGCGCGACCGCATGGACGTAGTCGAGAATTGGGGTGCCGACACGGGCTTCGAGATCGCTACCGAGCAGTTCCGACGCGCTGGCGTTTGCGAAGAGCAGCTCGCCGGTCTCATCCACGCTGATGATGCCGCTGCCAATGTTCCGCAGGATGTCGGCCTCACGCAGCCGAACGCGTTTCAGTTCGGCCTCGAGCGCTTCGCGACCGACACCCGCGACTTTGAGTTGGGCGGAGATCAGGCTCGAGCCGGCGGCCGCGAGCGCAAAGACCAACACCTGCAGGATGAATGGGGCGGCCAGCGTCGTCGCCTGCAACAGGGAGACGTCGGCGGCGTAAAGCACGATGCCGAGCGCGGCGACCAGCATCGCGCCACGCACCGGGAGAAAGATCGCGGCGACCGCATTGACCAAGATGTAGAGCGCCGCCACCTGGCCATCGGTCACGTGTACGGCCGCCGTGACGACGAGCAGATCTACCATGAGCTGCAGGTAGAAGAACCCCTCCGTGAACGGGCGGCGCTGGACGTCGGACCAGGCGAACGAGGCGACCGTGACGATGTGCGACAGCACGAACGTCAACATGACGATCAGCGTCTTGTCGCTGTCCAACTCGAGCCACTTGCTGAACGCGGCGATGAGAACCGCCCACGCAACCGACAGTCGCCCGATGTAGACCCACCGGATCAGGCGCGAGGGTTTGAGGACTGCCTGCAAGCGACCTTCAGGCCGGTCGAACAGCAGCATCATCTTCCCCTGTTCTGGCGTTGCAATTCGCTAGACATTCATATTGTGGACTACTGTTGCTTTTTGCAATAAAGCCGCCAGCCGAGATGTAGGGGATGCCGTGGACCGCTAGAATGTGAGCATGACACGCGACTCAGCGCGGTTCGGGCTCGAGATTACCCCAAGCGTGACGATTCCGGCAACGGAGATCGAAGCCCGCGCCACGCGGTCGAGCGGCCCAGGCGGCCAGCACGTGAACAAGTCGTCCACGCGCGTCGAACTGGTGTGGACGCTGGGCCAGTCGCGCGCCATCAGCGACGCCCAACGGGCGCGGATCCGCGACAAGCTCGCGGGCCGACTCGACGCGGACGGCAACGTGCGCATCGTCGCGAGCGACACCCGCAGCCAGCGGCAGAATCGCGCACTCGCTGAGGAGCGGCTGGTCATCTTGGTCCGCCGAGCCCTCGCCGTGCCGAAGGTCCGCAAGCGGACCAAGCCGGGCAAGGGTGCCATTGAACGCCGGCTGACCGAGAAGCACAAGCATTCCGAACAGAAACGCGAACGACGCAGGCGCGACACGGACTAAACGTCTGAGATCGGGCCGGCACGCGAACGCGACTTAGGGCTTCACGAGTGCCTTGACGGCGGCGGGCAGGTCGAATGTGGCCGCGTCGACCTTGTCGAACTCGACCGCGGTGAAGGTGATCGTCGCGCCCGCGGGACCGCCGCGCTGTTCGATCTTCTTCGGAAGTCTGAGTCCACCGAAATCGCCGTACTCGACGAACACCGTCGTCGCCTCGATCGGCCCCTGGGGCGTCGCCTGTGCTCCCGAGATGCCCGCGAGCAGCCCGGTGCCGGCGTCGAAGTACTCAAATCCGTCACGCGTACCGCGCGCGACCTTCACCTTGTAGCACTTCCGGCCTTCGAAGTCACTCAGCTCGATTGTCTCAGCCTTGGTGTAGTTGGCGGGGTCCTGGAGGTTGGCAAAGAAGTCCCCGTTGCTCTTGGCAGCCTCAAGCGCTTCGCCGGTAATGAGTTGCGCGCCCGCCATGGGGTTCGTGGTCCACGCCACGGTACCGTCGTAACCCTGCAGAATCTCGCCGATCTGCGGCAACACGATCTTCTGCACGTACTTGTTCGGCTTCGCGCGGAACACTTCCATTGACGCTTCCATACCCATCGCGGCGACCGACATCGTTGCCGTCAAGCGCATCGAACTGTATTTGTCGAGCGCTGCCCGTCCACCGACGGCGGCGTTGTGTTTTTCCATCAGCGACTTCGCCTCGGGAAGCGCCTGGGCTTCGGCCTGTGCCAGCGCGGCGTGGAATGCCAGCACGGCGACGATCGTGGAATAGCTGGCGCGCGCGCGGAGCAATCGGAACGAATCAAGCACGGGACCGTTGGGTTGAAGATGCATCGCAATCTAGGGAGCGCCGGCACCCGCTGCGAGCGCGGTGGCGATGCGCTCGCGCTGACGATCGGTGCCGCCCACGACGACGGCAATGAGGTTGTTGTTTTCGATCAGATCGTGCCCGACACCCCAGGGCGACGGCGTGCCGCGCGGCGCGAAGGTCGATGGGTCGAGCGCCGCAACCACGGCTTTGCGCGCGACGGAATCGCGGTAGACATACACATCGATGGTAGACACGCCGAGCCGGTAGGCAAGCACGGGGGCGCCCATCCAGACGAGCGCCTTCACCGAATCGCGGCGTTGAGGCGCCAGACCGGCATCCACGAGCCGCTTCACGAGCTGCGCGTCGTTCCAGACAGCCGACAACGGCACCGCGACCGCCTCGAACGCCCGCGCCGACTCGGTGGCGACGCGCGCGCGGGCAGCCACCGCGTTCCGTTCGCGCTTCGCCTCGGCGCTTTCGCAACCCGTCAGCACGGTGACGGCCGCGCCCAGGAATAGCAGAGCCCGCATATTGTGTGTCATGAGCCGCAGGCGTTCCGAAGAAGAAGTTCCCGCCGCATCGACCAGTGTTCGCGTGGACAAGTGGCTGTGGGCCGCGCGTTTCTACAAGACCCGTGCGCTCTCGGCCGACGCGGTCGCTGCTGGCAAGGTCGAAGTGGGCGGAGAGCGCGTCAAGCCCGCGCGCGGCGTACGAGTCGGCGAGCAGGTGAGCATTCGGCTCGGGCCGTACCTGCAGCTCGTCGTTGTGCGAGCGCTCAGCGAGCGACGGGGGCCGGCATCAGTCGCCGTCACCCTCTACGAAGAGACTGCTGAGTCGAAGGCGGAACGCCAGAAACTCGCGTGGACGCTCAAGCACGCCGCGCCGGTAATGGACCCGGGTGAAGGGCGGCCGACGAAGAAGGACCGACGCGCACTGGAAAAACATCGCGGGCATTAGCTGCGCTGCTGCCAACACCGTGGCTCAAGCAGCGCCAGGATGTCGACCCCCGTCCTCAGGGGCTGGCTTCGCTTGCAATCCCGTTGAGCGTGGCGTCGTCCAGCCTGTGGCCACCCACGAACGAGACAGCCGCATGCGGCAGGTTCGCTGCGCGAAGCATGCCGAGTTGCTGGTCGAGCACCTTGGGCGTGATGTACACGTCCTTCGTACCGCAAACGTACGTGAGCTTCGGCGCGCGGATGGCGGCGTTGGCCACGTAGTCGATCTCCGGAGGGAGTGACGACGCCCAGACCACGAGGTGCGCGGGCTGCACATTGCCGTTCGCAACCCAACGCACTGACGTCGCGCCCCCCTGTGAAAAGCCGATGATCGTGACCGGCGGTGGGGTACCGCCAAAGCGCGCAGCGAGGCTCGCGTGCAGGTCGTCGAGGTAGCGCACATAGTCGCGAATTTCGCTGTCGCGCTGATCGCGCGTCATCCAACTGGCGACGACGGCCGCGTTCTTTGATCTGATCGCACCTTCGTAGTAGCGCGACAGCGCCTCGGGTGCGACGATCAACCGCGACGGCGCCGCGATGGCGCCGCAGCTGTCCAGAAACGGCACAGCCCGCATACCCTGGCCGTGCAGCACATACCACAGCTCGCTGATCGCGGGGCTCGGCTCGGGCCCGAGCGAAGCGAAGAGGGCGGTGCGGCGGACTTCGATCGATCCCGTGCGGATCTCCGCGGTCATCACACCTTCCTGACGAGGCCGTTGTGGACGCCGATCTGGTCTTTGGCGGCAGCGGTGCTGGGACGGGTGGCGGTGACCATGCCTCAGAATAGCCGTCATCCGCAGCGGTGAGAATAGGACGCCAATGCCTGGATGTCGCTGGCACAGGGTGCCGCGCGCCGACTATTATTAGTGGTCCTCCACGGAGCCTTCCCGCGTGTCGTCCGATAAAGTCAATCCATCCGCCCACGGCTGGGGCGTCGCCGCGATAGTCATCGCGCTCGCCATCATCGCCAACGTGACGGCGTACTCAATCCACCAAGCGACGTACCTCAAGCCCGACGCCAAGCCCGACGCGAAGGTTGAGGCGCCGAAGCACTAGGCGACTCAGCCAACCAAAAACACGAACGGGGGGCGCGACCATCGCGCTCCCCGTTTTGGTTATACCCTGTCCCGCGTCAGCGGTTCAGGTCTTGTGCCTAAAGGTGATGCGTCCGCGACTCAGGTCGTACGGCGACACCTCAACCGACACACGATCGCCCTGGAGCACCCGGATGCGGAACCGCCGCATCTTGCCAGCCATGGTCGCCAGCACATCGTGTCCGTTGCTCAACTGCACTCGGAACGTGGCGCTGGGGAGCACTTCGCTGACGGTGCCTTCGAGTTCGATCGCTTCTTCTTTCGCCATGGAGTCCGGATTGGGAGGTTGCCGCAACTGCGATTCGGGCCTGACCGCACGCCACGCGCCCGATACACTACTAATTGTAGTACCTCTCAAGCCACCGAACCAGCCAAAACCCGCACCAAATCACCGGAATCCCATGCCAATTATCCGCCCGGCCCTAACCCTCCTGGCACTGCTAACCGCCTCCGGAACCGCCAGTGCGCAGGGCGGCACGCGACCGGCCGACCTCGACGCCAACGTGACACCCGTCATGGCGAAAGTCATCGCCTGGCGGCGTGATTTCCACGAACACCCGGAACTCGGCAACAGCGAAGTGCGCACGGCCAAGGTCGTCGCCGAGGCGTTGCGAGCCATGGGGATGGAGGTGCGTGAAAAAGTTGGCAAGACGGGCGTCGTCGGCGTGCTCAAGGGCGGCAAGCCCGGGCCGGTGATCGCGCTCCGCGCCGACATGGACGCGCTCCCCGTCACCGAAGAAGTGGACCTTCCGTTCAAGTCCACGGCGAAGGCCACATTCAACGGCCAGACCGTCGGCGTGATGCATGCCTGCGGCCACGACAGCCACGTCGCGATGCTGCTTGGCGCTGCCGAGGTGCTCGCCAAGATGAAGGCAGAACTCGGCGGAACAGTCGTATTCATCTTTCAGCCAGCCGAAGAGGGTCCGCCGGCCGGCGAGGCGGGTGGTGCGCCGCTGATGGTCGCCGAGGGAGCGATCGCCAACCCGAAGCCCGAAGCGATTTTCGGACTGCACGTCTGGCCGGACGAGCCAGGCAAGATCACCTACCGTCCGAAAGGCGCGATGTCGGCGAGTGACCAGATCGACATCGTCGTGCGCGGCAAGCAGACGCACGGCGCCCAGGCCTGGCGGGGCGTTGACCCGATCGTCGTGTCCGCGCAGATCATCAGCGCGCTCCAGACGATCACCGCGCGCCAAACCGATATCACGCTCGCACCGGCGGTGGTAACAATCGGCATGGTGACCGGCGGCATTCGCCGCAACATCATTCCCGACAGCGTGATCATGCAGGGAACGATCCGCACGTTCGACAACGACATGCGCAAGGACGTGCTGATGCGCGTGAGGCGCACCGCCGAGCGGATCGCCGAGGCGTCGGGCGCGACGGCGTTGGTGACCTATGGCGGGCCGACCGACGTGGTGTACAACGATCCCGCGCTCACCGCCCGGATGGCGCCCTCGCTGGAGCGTGCGGCCAGCGGCAAGGTCAACGCCAGCGGTCTCTGGATGCCGTCAGAGGACTTCCCGGCGTTCACCAAGGAGATCCCCGGCCTCTACGTCTTTCTGGGTGTCAACGCGGTCGGTGTCAGCGCCTATGATGCCGCGCCCAATCACTCCCCAAAGTTTTTCGTGAACGAGGATGCGCTTCCGGTAGGCGTGAAGGCGTACGTGGCGCTCGCGATGGACTACCTCAAGGGGGCGCCTGGCCGAATCCCGTGAACCGACGCTCGCCCAACTCACCGACGCGATGACTGGCATACTAGCGGCGCTCGCTGCGAACCGCCTGGAGAGCTTAGCGGTCCTGTTTGGACTCGTCAGCGTCTACCTGTCGTCACGGCAACGGATCGCGAGCTGGCCGACGGCGATCCTCAACGTCGGCATCTTCTTCGTGATCTTCTGGCAGTCAAAGCTGTACGCCGACTCGGTGTTGCAGTTGGTCTACCTCTCGCTGTCAGTGTACGGCTGGTGGGCGTGGCGGCGAGGCGGCGAGGCGCGCACACCGCTCCGAGTGTCGCGGGCTGGCCGGCGGCTGATGGTGCTGGGCACAGCCGGCGCGCTGGTGTGTGGCCTTGGGCTGGGCGCGTTCCTAGACCTTCGTACCGACTCACCGGTCCCGTACCTCGACGCGGTGCTCACCGCGTTCAGCCTGCTCGCGCAATGGATGATGACCCGGAAGATCCTCGAGAACTGGGCGGTGTGGATCCTCGTTGACCTCCTGTACGTACCGATGTTCATCGCCCGCGGGCTGCCGATCACCGCGGTGCAGTACGCCGTATTCCTGATCCTCGCGGTGATGGGGTGGGCAAGCTGGAAGCGCTCGTGGACCGCGGAACAGGTCGGTGGGCGCGGGGGCCCGGTACGCTCCGCGCCACCGCGAGAGGGGGTCATCGCGTGACGCGGCGCATCGTGCTCACCGGTCCCGAATGCAGCGGCAAGACGACGCTCGCAGCCACGCTCGCCGAACAGTTTGGCGCGCCGTGGCTGCCGGAAGCCTCGCGCGCATACGCGGTCGAAAAGGCGCGCGACGGCCACACACTCACACAGGCCGACGTGGAACCGATCGCCCGCCGCGCGGTCGCTGCCGAGGATGCCGCACTGGCCGACGCGCCGCCGATGCTCGTGCTCGACACCGACTTACTGAGCACCGTGACGTACGCGCGGCATTACTACGGCACGTCGAGCGCATGGCTCGAAGACGAAGCCCACACGCGACAGGCCGCGCTCTACCTGCTCTGCGCACCGGACCTGCCGTGGACGCCAGATGGCATTCGTGACCGCCCGACGAACCGTGAGGAGCTATTCACGGCGTTCGAGGGCGTGCTCGCGGAGTTCGGTGCGCGCGTCGTGGTCGTTCGCGGCACCGGGCCGCGCCGGACGGACGCGGCGGTGCGCGCCGTCACACCGCTGGTCGACGGAGCGGTTCGATGAACGCCGAACTTGCCGCCGCGGTCCTGCAGGCCACGATCACGGCGATGCTCGCCATGCTCTGCTTCCGCGTCTGGCGGAAGTCGCGCGAGCCGCATTTCGGCTGGTGGGCGGTCGCGTTCAGTCTCTACGCGTTGCGCATCGGCATCATCATCGCCTTTCTCTCCACGATGTCGCGTGGTTGGCTTCTCTGGCACCAGGTGGTGACGGGATGGACCGCGCTCGCGCTGCTCTACGCGGCCATCGTGTTCGCGCACCGCACGCTCTGGCGCCCGTGGTACTGGCTGGTGCTCGCCTTCCCGCTGCTGTGGAGTTACATCGCCGTCATCAAGCTTGAGAACTTCACGCTCGCGGCGGTGCCGGCCGTACTCTTCATTTCGGGCGCGACACTCTGGACCGGGATCGTGCTGTTGCGGTTCCGCCGACCGGAAACGGCCCAGGTGAGTGGGCTGCTTGGCTGGACCTTCGTCATCTGGGGCCTGCACCACCTCGACTACCCGATCCTTCGCGCGCGGGGGGCGTGGCTGCCGTGGGGATACTATCTCGACATCCTCTTCGTGCTCGCCGTCGGCGCCGGCATCCTCCTGCTCGTGAACTCCGACCTCGCCAACCGCTTGCAGTTGCGCACGGTCGAACTCGAACGCCTTTCACGGCGCATGGTACGGCAGCACGAGGAAGAACGGCGACGGCTCTCGCTGGAGCTTCACGATGAGACCGCGCAGGTCTTTGCCGCCGTGAAGATGCAACTCGGCATTGTGCGCGAACGTGTCGACACGGCGCTGGCCACGCACGTGGACCGCGCGCTGTCGCTCGTGGACGACGGGCTGCGTGGTATCCGCAATGTCACCAACGACCTCCGGCCCGCACTGCTCGACGACCTCGGACTCCTCCCTGCTCTCCGCTCGCTGGCGGCCGACTTCGGCGAGCGCCAACGCATACCCGTGTCGTTTGACTCGCCCGACACACTTCCGGTCATGAGTGACGAAGCCGAAGTCGCGCTGTTTCGCGCCGTCCAGGAGTCTCTGTCAAACGTCGCGCGCCACGCCGAGGGCGCCAAGGTGCATGTCACGCTGGCGACGCCGCCGGGACGACTGCACCTCCGCATTGAGGACGAAGGCCCCGGTTTCGCTGGCGAAGCGGTGCTCGAGCGCGCGGCGGAGTCAGGACACCTCGGCATCGCGGGTATGCGTGAGCGAATTGCAGCGCTCGGCGGACGAGTCGACGTCTGGTCGTCAGCTGGATCGGGCGTACGAATTGATATCGAGATCGCGGCCAGCGAGGATTCGCAGCATGAGGCGTGGCTGACGCCGCGATGACGCCGATCCGCGTGATGGTCGTTGACGACCATAGCGTCGTCCGCGAAGGCATTCGCCACGTACTCAGCGACCCGGCGCAATTCACCGTGGTCGGCGAGGCGTCGAGCGCCGCCGAAGCGATCGCGAGCGTGCTCACCTGGTCGCCAGACGTGATCGTGCTCGACATCTCGATGCCCGGCGGATCGGGCTTGCACGCCGTGGCCGAACTACTGGAACGCGCGCCGAACGTGCGCGTGCTGATGCTCTCCGTGCACGATGATGCCGAATACGTACTCGAAAGCGTCCGAGCCGGCGCCCACGGCTACCTGCGCAAGGACTCCACGCCGGCCGAACTGCGAAGCGCGATCGCGGCGGTGCACGCGGGCGAAGCGTACTACTCGCCGCAGCTCGCCGGCGTGCTGGCTGACGCGCTGCGCGGCAGATCGGAGCGGCCAGTGGAGCCCACCGTGCCAAAGTCGGCTGCGTTGCTGACGGCGCGCGAACGAGAGATCCTCGCCCACATCGCGTATGGCGCCACAAACCGGGAAATCGGTACTCGCCTTGGGATCAGCACGCGGACGGTCGAGGCCCACCGCAATTCCCTGATGCGCAAACTTGGGATTCGCACCGTCGCCGGCCTCACGCGGCTGGCGATCGAGCAGGGCATCGTGCGGCCAGGGTCCTGATTCGGGTCCGGCACCATCTATCCGTAGTACTACCGATGCTTCCCCTCGGATGCCGTTGACCAGCGGTACGTAGAATCCCGAATAGTCGGGGATTGGCGGACGCTTTATCCTACGCTCGTCCCTCATTCAGGATTACAACCGTGCCTTGTGTCCCGACCATTGCCCGCGCTGTCGCCGCGGTTTTTTTCTTTTCCATAGCCCTCGCCGCGCAGTCATCCCTGCCTGTTGCGGCCGACTCGGTGAATGGCGTCCGTCGCGCGCCGCTCAAACCCGTGACGGTTACGGCAACGCGGAGCGCCACAGACGTGCGCGACGTCGCGGCTCCCGTGCTGGTGATCGATTCGCTCAAGATTCGTTCGCAACTTTCGAACGGCGTGGCTGACCTGCTCCGTTCCGAACCAGGCGTCGACGTCGTCGGCACCGGCGTCAATCAATCCCGCCCGAGCATTCGCGGCCAGCGCGGCCAGCGGATCCTGCTGCTCGAAGACGGCATGCGGCTCAATAACAGCCGGCGTCAACAGGACTTCGGTGAGATCCCATCGGTCGTGGATGTCGACCAACTCGCCCGTATCGAAGTCGTCCGCGGACCGGCCTCGGTGCTCTATGGCACGGACGCGATTGGCGGCGTCGTGAACCTCATCACCCGGATGCCGGCGGTTGGTGACGCGGACAAGCTTACCGGACGCGTAGGCTACCAATACGGAGGCGCCGGCACGCTCAGCAAGACGTCGGTGACAGTCGGCGCGCGGTACGCGAGTTGGGCGCTCGACATTTCCGGTTCTGCGCGCATAGCCGGCGACTACGATGCTCCGGCCGGCAGGTATGGCAAGGTGAAGCTCTCGGACAATACGACCCTACGGAACAGCGGCGTGCGCGACCAGAACGTTGCTGGCACAGTGGCTTGGCGCGCGAGCGAGCAGGCCAACGCCTTCGCCAAGTACGAGCGGTATGCCGCAGACGACGCCGGCTTCGGATATGTCCCGGCAGCCCTGATCGGCGGCGACCAGACGCTCATCGACATTCGGTATCCGCGCCAGGAGTTCGGCAAGTTCAGCACGGGCGTGCACCTCACCGCGCTCGGCTTGCCAGTCGCCGACCAGGTCGACATCACAGCGTATCGCCAAAAGAACACGCGTGATCTCGCGCAGCACATCTTCGCGCTGTTCGGCCCCGGCACACCGAAGGGCGCCGGCATCGACATCACGACCGCGAACTTCACGGACATCACGTCCACGGGATTCCGCGCCGAGGCATCGAAGGTGACGGGCAAGGCGATCGTCACCTACGGCGTGGACTTCTTCAGTGACCAGTCGATCAACCGCGACACGAGCAAGACGACGATCGTCGGGTTCGGCCCGCCAATGCATCAGTACAGCGGCCGCCCGCAGGTTCCGAACGCGACGCTCACGAGCTACGGCGCGTTCGTGCAATCCGATTTCCGGCTGCACGAGCGGTTCTCGCTGATCGTCGGCGGACGTAGCCAGCAGGTGGAGAGTTCGCCCAAGGCGACCGCTGGCCGCACCGACCTGATTTCGAACCACTCAAACGGCACGAGGGTGTACGCGGCCAACGCGGTGTACAAGCTGCACCCCAACGCGTCGATTGTCGCGACCGTGGGCCGCGGCTTCCGGTCGCCGAACCTGGTTGAGCGCTATTACGAAGGACCGACGCCCGAAGGATCGGCGTACCAGAAGTCCGCGCCGGATCTGCTCGCCGAGACGAGCCTGAACTACGACGGCGGCATCAAGTTCCGGAACGACTGGCTGACCGCGGACGTGTCGCTGTTCCAGAACGACATACGCGACGGTATCGTGACCACCCCGACCGGCGCGAAACAGGGTACGCTGCCGGTGTACACGAACGTCAACGTGGGCAAACTCCGTGCGAAGGGCGCCGAGTTCTCTGCGATCGCGCTGATTGGCCAGGGCTTCTTGGCGGGTGCGAACTACTCGACCGTGAAGTCCACCAACGTCGCGCAGCCCGCGGTGCCAGTGACCGACACCTACTCGAGCAAGACGAACGTGTCGCTTGGATGGACGCAGCCGAACAGCCGCCTCTGGGCCGAATACGCGGTGCGCCGAAACGGCGAGCAGAGGGACCTCATGGCGACGGTGAGCCCCGTTGGTCCGTCGCTCCCCGCGTTCGTGGTGCAGAACGTGCGCGCTGGCATCCGCGGCTGGACAATCGGTAGCATGCGGCAGGAGCTGACCGTTGGCCTCAACAACATCGCCAACGTGCTGTACACCGAAGCGGCGAACGCGACCTTCTTCCGGCCGGAGCCGGGACGTCATCTGGTGCTGTCACTATCAACCACGTTCTAGACCGTGGCACGCTAACGGCGGGGTGCGCGCGGACGATTCCGCGAGCGCCCCGCCGTGTGCAGGTCAGTTCAACGCGCGCCCCAGAATCGCAGCCGTGCGGCCGGCGTTGCTGACGGTACAACCGGCGGCAACCGATCGAGAAACCGATCGTAGGTCCAATCGGTAATGCTCTGCCGAAGTTGTGCCGCGTTGGGCTGAGCATTGATCACGGCGGCCCGCGCCGACAGCGTCGCGGCTGAGCCAGCGAACGAAATGAGCTGCGTGCTGAGGCGGTACCCTTCCTCGAAGTCACCCGCACGAATCTGGACCGCCAACGTGTTGGCAATTTGCGAGGCACCGGGGACCAAAGCCGCGAGGCGAGCCTGGGCGTCGTCTTGGAAGGTGAGCGCGAACCGATAGGGCCCCGGCCAGTCGGGGATCTTCGCATCGGCAAGCCGTTGAAGGGCCTCGCGGGCCGCCGCCTCGATGCGACGTGATGCTTCTTCACGACCCACCGACTCAGCCTTGCCGCGATCCACGGCGTGCTTCACCGTCGCATACCGAATCCACGGCATCATTCGGCGAACTTCCTTCTCGAGCTGGTCATCGCCGCTCACCATAATGAGCGGGACCTTCACCCGAGCCGCGCCGGCCGCGAGGATCATCGACTCGTTGAACGGGACGCCGTTCACCTGATACTCGACGTCCTGAAACGTGTAGGTATGCGACAGGAACCCTGTTGGGTTGCCCGCGCCGGCGTGCATCGCGACAGCAACGATCGCGTCGAACGAGTGATCGTAGCTGTCCATGTAGATGTCGAATGGCGTGTCGCGGTATCCCATGCGCGCCGGTGCGATGAGCTGGTCCTCGAGCACGTCGGGACTATTGGCGTTACCCGATCCGTGGCCATCCACCACGACGATCTCTGTGGCACCGCCCGCCTTGAGTCCGACGATCGCGGCATTTACATCGGCGGTGAGCGACGCGCGCCCGACGGCGTACTCAGCGGGATATGCGAACGAGGTGTGTTTGTGCACCACCGCCTCGGAGACACCCTCCATGTCGTACAGCAGCAGAACTTTGAGTGGTCGCTGCTGCGCGAACGCGGACGAACTGAGGGTCGCGAACAGTGCGGCGGCAGCGATACGTGGCATCATGACGTTGGTCTCCGTGGAGGTGCCGCATCCAACCGCCGCACAAACTCCGCGACGGTCGTCGCGCAGCGGAAAAAGAATCCTGGTTCGATGCGGTGCGGAACATCGGTCGGCTGGTGATAGTCCGGATGATCTTCGACGCCGAAGTAGACCCAGGGAATGCCCTTCGCCTGAAAGGCACCCTGATCAGACTGGTTGGTCCAGTTGTCTTGCCCCGTGCCCGTGTCGTGACCCGGGATCAGCTTCACTGGCGCGACACCAACCGTGGCGTCGATGAGCGACTGCATCGATGGCTGCGGTGCGCCACCAGCGACGTACAGCTCGCCCTTCGCATTGCGACCGACCATGTCGAGATTGACGTTCGCGATGATCTTCTCGAGCGGAACCGGCGGCGGCGCAAGGAATGCTCGCGCGCCGAGGAGTCCGGACTCTTCGCCGTCCCAGAGCGCGATGATCACCGAATGCGCGGGGGGATGGGCCGTGAGCCAGGCGGCAATCGCGAGCACGCTCGAGGTACCCGACGCGTTGTCATCGGCGCCGGGATAGACCTGACCGTTACGGACGCCCACGTGATCGTAGTGCGCCGACACCACGATGTAGCGGTCTGGTTCGCGCGTACCGCGTACGACGGCAAGAAGATTCGTGCCGTTGGTTTCCGTGCTTCCACGGCCCGCGGACTTGAACGGCGCGGAAACGCTGTCGCCGAGCGGCTGCAGACCGATCTGTTTGAGCCGTGCGAGCAGGTAGGTTCGCGCGCGCGCACCGCCGCGGGTGCCCACGCGACGACCTTCCATCGAATCGTCGGCAAGGGCGAAGAGATCACGGATCAGCTGCGCCGAGTCGAGCGTCGGCAGGGCGATGCGAGCGGGCTGGGCCGTCGCGACAGACGGCGAATGGAGCGCCGTCGTCAGCAGCGTCGCCAGCAGTACCGGAAATCGTCTGTGCACCATGCGCCGGAAACTACGGCCTGCCGCCTTTGAACGGAACGCGATCTGGAGCTACTATGTGAGTTCCTCCTGCTGGAAGCAATCGTGATCCATCGACTCCGTTCGTTCGGCCTGATGGCCGCCGCCGCGCTCCTTCCGTGGCCCGTGTCGTCTCAGCCCCGCACCCCTGCGAGCGCGGCCACGGCCACGCCGCTACCAGCCCCCGCCTTGGATTCCTCGTTGTTCAATGCCATGCAGTGGCGCCTCATCGGCCCATATCGCGGCGGCCGCTCGGTCGCGGTGTCCGGCGTCACGGGCCAGCCGTTCGTGTACTACGCCGGCTACACCGGCGGCGGACTCTGGAAATCCGATGATGCGGGCCACGTCTGGCGGAACATCTCCGACGGCTCGTTCAGGACGAGCAGCATCGGCGCGATCGCGGTCGCGGAATCGGACCCGAACGTGATCTACGTCGGCACCGGCGAGCACTCGATCCGCGGGCAGTCGTCCACCTACGGCGACGGCGTCTACAAGACCATCGACGCCGGCAAAACGTGGAAGCAGATTGGCCTCGACGCCACGCGCGCGATCTCGCAGGTGCGCGTGCATCCACAGAACCCCGACCTCGTCTACGTCGCCGCGCAAGGCGACCGGTGGAAAGGCACGGCGGACCGCGGCATCTATCGCTCCACCGATGGCGGCAAGTCTTGGGCGTTGATCCTCAAGGGCGAGAACGCGACGAGCGGGGCAAGTGACCTCTCGATGGACCCATCGAATCCGCGCATTCTCTACGCCGCATTCTGGGATCACCAGCGGCTGCCGTGGCAGGTGCGCAGCGGCGGTCCCGGCAGCGGCATCTGGAAGAGCAGCGACGGCGGCGACACGTGGGCAGAACTCACCGATGGCCTCCCACAACTGATGGGCAAGATTGGCGTCGCCGTGTCGCCAGCAAACCCGGAGCGTGTATTCGCAATTGTCGAGGCCGACAAGGGCGGGCTCTTCCGCTCAGATGACGCCGGCAAGAGCTGGCGCCTCACGTCCGAGGACCGCCTGATCCAGACGCGTTCGTGGTACTACATGAACATCAGCGCCGATCCGCACAACGCCGATGTCGTGTATGTGATGAACGCACCGATCACGAAGTCGATCGACGGCGGCCGGACCTTTACCGTGCTGAGCGCCGCGCATGGCGACAACCACGGGCTCTGGATCAACCCGAAGGATCCGCGCCTGATGATTAACGCCAACGACGGCGGCGCGACGATCACGATGGACGGCGGGAAGAGCTGGAGCACCCAGGACAACCAGCCCACGGCCCAGTTCTATCACGTCCTCGTGGACGATGTGTACCCGTACCGCCTCTACAGCGGCCAGCAGGACAACACGTCGGTCGTGATCAAGAGCCGGAGCGACTTTGGCGGGATTGGCACCGGCGACTGGTTCGTCGGCGCAGGATGCGAGAGCGCGAATATCGGCGTGGACCGCAAGAACCCGCGGTATATCTACGGCGGGTGCTATCAGGGCCTCATCGACGAGATGGACGTGCAGCTGGGCGTCGGCCGTCAGATGATGCCCTACCCAGCGCTCAACCTGACCGAGCCGAGCGACCAGACGAAATACCGGTTCAACTGGACCGCGCCCGCGACGGTGTCGCAGCACAATCCCCAAGTGCTCTACCACGGCGGCAACGTGCTCTTCAAGACGTCGGACCGCGGCCGCACCTGGGCGCCGATCTCGCCGGACCTGACGCGCAACGACAAAACCACGCAGGGACTGGGCGGCACGCCGATCACGAACGAAGGCGCCGGCGGCGAAGTGTACGGCGCGATCGTGACCATCGCCGAGTCGCCCCACAACGCCAACACGATCTACGTTGGCACCGACGACGGACTCGTCCAGCTGACGCGTGATGGCGGCTCAACTTGGACCAACGTGACGCCGGCTTCGCTGCCGCTTGGCCTGTCGAACGAACTCGAAGTGTCGCCCCACGATCCGGGCACGGTCTATCTCGCGTTCCGGCGCGACAAGCATGGCGAGTACGCCGCGTATCCGATGAAGTCCACGGACTACGGCAAGAGTTGGACGCGGATCGCGACGGGACTTCGCGAAAACGAACCCGTGCGCGTGATTCGCGAAGACCCGACGCGGAAGGGACTGCTCTACGCAGGCACCGAAACCGGTGTGTACCTGTCGTTTAATGGCGGCACGTCGTGGCAGCCGTTCTCACAGAACCTGCCCGTGACGCCGGTGACCGACCTTGAAGTGCGGCACGACGACCTGTACGCCGCGACCGAAGGCCGGGCATTCTGGGCGCTCGACGACCTCAGCGCGATTCGCCAGCTCTCCGATCAGATCGCCAAGAAGGATGCGCACCTCTTTGCTCCGCGTGCGGCGATTCTTGTGGCGAACGGCGCCGGAGGCGGGCTCGGCGGCGGACCGACAGGCAAGAATCCGCCAGCGGGCGCGAACTTCTACTTCTCAGTCGCCAAGGCACCTGACTCCACCGCCGCGTTGAAGCTCGAGATCCTCGATACACGCGGCGCGTTGATCCGGACCTATGACCGCAAGGCGCCACCAGCACCAGGTAGCGGGGGCCGCGGCGGACGCCCTGCCACTCTCGCGGCGAAGACGGGGCTGAACGCATTCCAGTGGGACCTCCGGAGTGAACCACCCGCAGCGCTCCCCGGCAATATCTCGCTCTTTGGTGGCCCGAACGCCGGCTATCGCGCCACCCCTGGGCGCTACCAGGCGCGCCTGACGGTCGGCACGGATACGCAGACGCAGCCATTCGACGTGCAGCTCGACCCCCGACTCGAATCCAACGCGGCTCAGATTGCGGCGCGCGACTCGATGTCACGCGCGATCGTCGCCCGGGTGAACGAGATTCACGAGTCGATTCTTCGACTGCGTGACATCAAGGATCAGGTCGTCAAGTTCGTGGACCGCACCAAGGACGCCGCCACGGCCAAGACGATCGGCGATAAGGGAAAGTTCATCGCCGGCCAGCTTGACCTGCTCGACCCGAAACTCACGACCAAGGCCGCGAACGGGCAGGACATTATCAACTTCCGGAACGGCATCAACGGGCAGTATGTCTTCCTGCTCGGCCACATCGAAGGCAACGAAGTGCTCACACAACCGTCGCGCGACCGATTCGTAGAGATTGAGAAGATGTGGGCCACGCTCAGGGCCGACGTAGACCGGATCGAGCGCGACGAGGTGCCGGCGTTCAACAAGCTGTTGCAAGACGCACACGTCGAGGGCGTGATTGTGCCAAAGCCCAAACCGAAGGTCGCGATGTAATCGGAGGCTGTTCCTGGCGTGAACACGAGGCCGCGTCAACCGACGCGGCCTCGTGTCGTTCAAGGGGTGCGGCGCACCAGCAGCAGCCCACTCGCGATTTCGCGTTCGCCGAGCGGATCGGACGGCGCATTCACGATGCGCCCCTGCACGATCATGGTCGTCGATCCGCCGCCGTCAAAGTTGAGAGCGTCCCACGCACCGAACTCTTTCATCAACTCGGCCAACTCGACGATCGTCACGCCAACACTCGCCGCCTGCCGACCATCCACGGAGGCCATGACCAGCGTGCTGCTGTCGCGGCTAAAGCCAATGGCCGAGCGCGGGTGCCGAACCTCCGCGTTGCCGGAAAGGGTGGCTTCGTCGGATGCCGAGCGCCCCGCGATGTTCTCGCCGGCCCGCAGAATGCGCGGCCAGCCGCCGACGAGCAATGACAGCGAACCGTAGGACGCCGTCGGAGTTCGCGCGCGCAACACCACGCGCACCGTGTCGCCCTCGGAGAGCGCGGCGACGGCCGTTCGGCGCGCACCGTAACCGGCAAGCACAAAGGTGCCGGCCGCCACGCGATGACCCCCCGACGAATCGATGGCGCCGCGTCGCACGAGGACCAGCGTGTCGCCCCGCCGTCCAGTGAGCGCAAGCGGCGCCTCGACCACCTTGCGCACCGTGTCGCGCGGAGTGACGCCGACCCGTTCCGTGTAGAAGGCCGATGCCTCCGGCCCTGTTCGCGAAACCGAATTGAGGCCGAGGATGGGGATCGACCCGCCACGCACCAGCGCGACACCGTCGAACTGGAACTTGTCGAGTAGCGGCCGACCGTTGGCGCCAACCGCGAACTGCGATCGTACGTTCGGGAAGGTGTCGAAATTCGAATCCGCTGCCCGAACGCCCTTCCACCATTCACCGGCAATGACCTGATTGTTCTCGCTCTCGCCCGTCTGCAAGTTGAAAAAGTCGGTGTTGATCGCAACGAGCACGCCCGCGGCGCCGCCGGGCGCCCGCGCCACCATCGACGACAGTTTCTCGCGGCCGCGCAGTGAGTCGCGCGCACGCACGTGGCGCAGTTCGTAGTCCGAACGCTTCAGGTCGATCGTCGCGACGTGGATCACCAACGGTCCGGCGGGCCGGATGATCGTGCGCCAAGTGACGCCGGGTGCAACGGTGACGGTCGCGACGGAATCGCGGGCCTGCGCACGCGCGCCGGGCGCGGTGAAGACCGTACTCGTGCCGAGGACCGCGAGCAGCGCGAACGCGCGCGACGGCCTCACGGGTACAGCCAGTACTTCCTGCTCTGCGCCGTGAACGTCTTCGCATCGACTTCCCAGCGCGCCAGGAGGTCGTCCACCGTGCCGTTCTGCACGGCCGTGCGGAGATCCGCCGTGCCGGCCAGTCGGTCGATCGCCGACTCGCGCCACACGAACTCACTGGAATGCCGCGAGTAGATGGCGCGCAGCATCCGCACACCAACCTCCACGGGCTTCACGGCGTTTCGATCCGTGACGTGCACCTTAATGAACGGTGTCGGCCGCACGGTCGCGAGTTTGAATCCGGGTTCGATGACGCGCTCGGTGACTTCGAACCGCACGCCGGGCATTTTCGCGGCGTTGAGTTCGGTGACGATCTCGCGGATGTCGTAGAGCCACGACGCGCCGATCAGCGAGAACGGCGATTCGGTGCCCCGGCCTTCGCTGATATTGGCCCCTTCAAAAAACACCGTGCCCGGATAGAGCAGCGCTCCGTCGAGATCCTTGATGTTTGGTGATGGGTTGACCCACGGTAAACCCGTCTGGTCATACCACAGATTGCGCCGGTAGCCGGACATCGGCACGACCTTTACGTCGGCGGCATTGAGGAGCTTCTCGCCGATGAGATAGCTGATCAGTTCCCCGGCGGTGAGACCGTAGCGCAGCGCGACCGGGAACCGGCCAACACCAGAGACAAACGGCAGTTCGAGAATGTTGCCTTCCACACGATCGGCGCGGATCGGATCGGGTCGGTCGAGCACGACGAATGGCTTTTTTGCCGCGGCAGCCGAGAGCGCCATCGTCCATGGGTACGTATAGACGCGTGCGCCAACATCCTGGATGTCGTACAGCAATATGTCGACATCCTTGAGCATATCCGCGGTCGGGACGCTGACGTCGCCGCCATAGAGCGAGTAGATCGGCACACCGGTTGCTGAATCGACGGTGGACGCGACCTTTTCGCCCGCCTGCGCGATCCCACGCAGTCCGTGCTCCGGCCCAAACAGCGCGGTGAGTTTTACGCCGGGCGTCTTGTGCAGCAAGTCGATACTGCTCGTGCCGTCGCGCCCACGACCCGAATGGTTCGTGATCAGGCCAACGCGCTTGCCCTTGATCAGATGGATCGAATCGGTGACGAGCACTTCAATGCCGGGGCGGACAGGACCGGCTTGCGCCGCGATGTTTCCGGCGGCCAACCCGAGTGTGAAGAGTGCGGCGAGGATTCGCATGCCCAGAGACTACCGGCTCACATTCCGCTGCGCCAGCGTGCCCCTACCGGAGAACGCGTTGGGCGGGCACCGGCATTATTATGGTATTTCAGACCTGACGACCAGATGCCCGCCAAAACACCCCACGGCCTGAAGCTCGCAGGCGCCGATACACCAGCGCCCGCCCGGACGACCCCGCGCCCGCCACCCGGCGACCAGTTCGCACGCAACCCGGGTATACCGCTCGACCTCGACACCGTCCTCTCGTATCGCATCAACCGCAGCGCCGTCGAACGCCGCGCGGCGACGATTCCGACGCGGCGCACCGTCAAGAAGCAATGGCAGGCCGCATGGCTCCTCCGCGCGGTCACCCTCATCGACCTCACCACGCTCTCCGGCGACGACACTCCGGGTACCGTACGCCGCCTCTGCGCCAAAGCGATGCATCCGCTCCGCGGCGACCTGGAACACCAGCTTGGCATCGAACCGCTGCACATCACGACCGGCGCCGTCTGCGTCTACCATGCGCTCGTGGCCACCGCGGTCGCAGCGCTCCACGGGAGCGGCATTCCGGTCGCGGCGGTCAGTACCGGTTTCCCGGCCGGCCTCTCGCCGATGGCCACGCGCGTCGCAGAGATCCGTGCAAGCGTCGCGGCGGGTGCGCAGGAAATCGACATCGTCATCACGCGCGGGCATGTGCTCACCGGCGACTGGGAAGCGCTGTACGACGAAGTGCGCGCCTTTCGTGATGCCTGCGGCGACGCCCACATGAAAGCCATTCTCGGTACGGGCGACCTCGCGACACTGACCAACGTCGCGCGTGCGTCGATGGTCGCGATGATGGCCGGCGCCGATTTCATCAAGACCAGCACCGGCAAGGAGGGCGTCAACGCCACGCTGCCGATCTCGCTCGTCATGGTCCGCATGATTCGCGACTTCTACGAACAGACCGGGCACGCGATCGGCTACAAGCCCGCGGGTGGTATTCGCTCAGCCAAGAACGCGCTCGACTACCTGTATCTCATGAAGGAAGAACTCGGCGAACGCTGGATGCGGCCTGACCTGTTCCGGTTCGGCGCGTCAGGACTGCTCACCGACATCGAACGACAGCTCGATCACTTCGCGAACGGCCGCTACGCCGCGGCCCATCGCCAGCCAATGGTCTGAGGCATGCCATCCACAATCGCCGGTATTTTCGACACGATGGACTACGGCCCCGCGCCGGAAAGCGACAAGCCGGCGCAAGAATGGCTCGCGCGCCACAAGTCGTCGTTCGGCCAGATGATTAACGGCGCGTTCACCAAGCCAAAGGGCAAGCAGTTCGAGGTAATCAATCCCTCGACCGGCGCGCCGCTCGCGAAAGTGATGCAGGGTTCGAAGGCCGACGTGGACGCCGCCGTCCGCGCGGCCCGGACGGCACTCGCCGGCTGGCAGGCACTCGGTCCGCACGGCCGCGCGAAGCACCTGTACGCGCTGGCACGTACGGTGCAGCGTCACTCGCGCGTACTGGCCGTGCTCGAGTCGATGGACAACGGCAAGAGTATCCGCGAAACGCGGGACATCGACATCCCGCTGGTCGCGCGGCATTTCTACCACCACGCCGGGTGGGCGCAGCTGCTTGACACCGAATTCGCCGGCTACCGGGCCATCGGCGTCGTAGGGCAAATCATTCCGTGGAACTTTCCGCTGCTGATGCTGGCGTGGAAGATCGCGCCTGCGCTGGCTGCTGGCTGCACGGTCGTACTGAAGCCCGCCGAGTTCACGCCGCTGTCCGCACTGGCTTTTGCCGAACTGGCCACCGAGGCCGGCTTGCCGAAGGGCGTGATCAACATCATCACGGGCGACGGCGCCACAGGCGCGCTGCTCGTCGATCATCCCGGCGTGGACAAAATCGCCTTCACCGGCAGCACCGACGTCGGCCGCATCATCAGGAAGGCCACCGCCGGCAGCGGCAAGAAGCTTTCGCTCGAGCTCGGCGGCAAGAGTCCCTTCATCGTGTTTGACGACGCCGACCTCGACTCCGTGGTCGAAGGCGTCGTGGACGCCATCTGGTTCAATCAGGGCCAGGTCTGTTGCGCCGGTTCGAGGCTGCTCATGCAAGAAGGAATCGCCGACCGCCTGGTGCAGAAACTGCGTGCACGGATGGAGAACCTTCGCGTCGGTTCGTCGCTCGACAAGGCGGTAGACCTGGGGGCGATCGTCGCGCCGGTGCAACTCGAGCGCATCAAGTCGCTCGTCGCACAGGGCAAGAAGGAAGGCGCCGAGATCTGGCAACCGAGCTGGGCGGTGCCTACGAAAGGTTGCTTCTATCCACCGACGCTGTTTACCAACGTCGCACCGTCGTCTACCATCGCACAGGTTGAAATCTTCGGCCCGGTACTCGTGTCGATGACCTTCCGCACGCCGGAAGAAGCAGTCGCACTCGCCAACAACACGCCTTTCGGTCTCGCGGCCAGCATCTGGAGCGAGAACATCAACCTCGCGCTCGACGTGGCGCCGAAGGTGAAGGCCGGCGTGGTCTGGGTGAACTGCACGAACCAGTTCGACGCGGCCGCAGGATTCGGCGGCTACCGTGAGAGCGGGTACGGACGCGAGGGTGGTCGTGAGGGCATGTACGAGTATGTGAAGAGAGTGCGTACGCCGGGCGGAGCCGCGACGAAACGACGCCTGACAGGTGAGACCACGCGCTCCCTCACGACGGGATCGGTGGACCGCACGGCGAAACTCTACATCGGCGGCACGCAGGCCCGCCCGGACGGCGGCTCCTCCATCCGCATCATCGGCGCGTCAGGAAAGGCGGTCGGCGAAGTTGGCGAAGGAAACCGCAAGGACATTCGCAACGCCGTCGAAGCCGCACGCAACGCGTCGGGCAGCTGGTCGCGCACCAGCGGGCACGCACGCGCGCAGATTCTGTACTACATCGCCGAGAACCTGTCGGCGCGCGGGGCAGAGTTCACGGCTCGGATTCGCGCGCTCGTGGGGGGCTCGGCGGCCGACGCAAACGCCGAATTGGACGCGACGGTTCGCCGCCTGTTCACGTACGCCGCGTGGGCCGACAAGTGGGACGGCGCCGTGCACAATACTCCACTCCGCGGCATCACGATCGCGATGCACGAACCGGTCGGCGTGATCGGCATGGCGGCGCCGGATACCCATCCGTTGCTTGGCTTCGTGTCCGTGGTGGCTCCAGCGATCGCGACGGGTAATACCGTCGTGGCGCTGCCGAGCCAGCGGCATCCGCTCGCGGTCACCGACTTCTACCAGGTCCTCGACACGAGTGACCTGCCTGCTGGCGTGATCAACATTGTCACCGGTAAGACGCACGACCTGGCTACAGTGCTCGCCGAGCACGACGACGTGGATGCCATCTGGTATTTCGGCGACGCCGATGGCGTCAAGGCCTGCGAGCTCGCCAGCGGCGGCAACATGAAGCAGACCTGGTGCGAATCCGCTTCACGAGCCTGGACCGATCTGACGGACGGCGAAGGACGCGAGTTTCTCCGCCATGCGACGCAGATAAAAAACATCTGGATTCCGTACGGCGAGTGACCGCGACCTCGGGTCGGCGCGGCGGGACGGACTCTACATCGTCTTCCAGAGTCACTCGGCGTAGGCGCTTCCGTTCGTGCACGCCGCCTATTGCACCGCGTTGATCATGTCGAAGATCGGCAGGTACATGGCCACGACCAAGCCGCCGACGACTACGCCGAGACAGATGACGATCAGCGGTTCGAGCAGTGCGAGCAGGCCGCCGACGGCCGCATCGACTTCGTCATCGTAGAAGTCGGCAATTTTTGTGAGCATTTCGTCGAGACCACCGGTCTGCTCGCCGACGGCGATCATCGAAATCACCATCGGCGGGAAGACCCGACTCTCGGCGAGCGGCGCCGCAATCGTGTCACCGCCGGCGATCGACGAGCGGCTCGCCATGATCGCGTCCTGAATCACGCGGTTGCCAGCCGTCTTGGCGGTGATCTCGAGGCCGTCGAGGATGCTGACCCCCGAACTGAGCAGGGTGCCGAGCGTGCGCGTGAAGCGCGACACGGCCGACTTGCGCAGGAGGTCGCCAAGCACGGGAAGGTTGAGCAACAACTTATCCACCTGCAGGCGTCCGTTCGGCGTGGCGACGTACCGCTTGAAGCCTAGAAAGCCGACGTACCCGCCGACGCCGAACATCCACCAGCCCTGCTTCAGGATCTCTGGCAGCAGAATCACGATGCGGGTCGGCAGCGGCAGGACGAGATTCACGCTCGCAAACATATTCTGGAAGACGGGAATAACGAAGATGAGCAATACGCTGATCGCCATCGCGGCGACCGCGAAGATGACGCTTGGGTAAACCATAGCGCTCTTCACTTTTCGCATGAGCGCGTCGTTCTTTTCCATGAACGTCGCGAGCCGCATCAGGATGGTGTCGAGAATACCGCCCGCCTCACCAGCGGCCACCATATTCACGTACAAGTCACTGAACGCCTTCGGGTGTTTCGCGAGCGCGTCGGCCACCGTGTGACCGGACTCCACGTCGAACACCACCTCCCGCGCCACTGCGGCAAGCGCTTTGTTTGCGGTCTGCTTGGACAAAATCTCGAGCGCCTGAACGAGCGGAAGGCCCGCGTTGATCATGGTCGAAAACTGGCGCGTAAAAATCACGACGTCGCGCATCGCGATGGCGCCGACTGGCTTCTGCCTCGACTTTGACGCCTCCTCGATTTTCACGATATGCAGCCGCCGCTTGCGCAGTTGCTGGATGACGTCCGCCCGGTTCCCCGCCACCATCGTGTCGGTCGTGATCGCACCCTTCTGGTCGCGCGCCGTGTACGAATAGTTGGGCATCAGGGGTCTCGGGGCTCGCCCATCGGGGTGTGGACCGACTCGGCGCGCGGCGTGGTGCGTCGGGGCAGTATCACTGGCCCACGGGTGATTTGCCGATGAGTCGCAGAAACTCGTTTGGGTCGCCTGACACGCGGAGGCATTCGTCTTCCTCCACCTCGCGCGCTCGGTAGAGGCCGTACAGGGCGTCGTTCATGGTCTGCATGCCGTACTTCTTGCCCGCCTGCATCGACGAGTAGATCTGGTGGACTTTGTCGTCGCGGATAAGCGCACGGATCGCGTGCGTGACGACGAGCACCTCGCACGCCATCGCGCGGCCATTGCCGTTGGCCTTGGGCAGCAGCGCCTGCCGCACGACCCCCTCAAGTACGGAGGCGAGCTGCGTGCGCACCTGAGACTGTTGATGGCTCGGAAAGGCGTCGATGATGCGGCTGACTGCCTCGGCGGCGGAATTCGCGTGCAGCGTCGCGAACACGAGGTGGCCCGTTTCGGCGATGGTGAGGCCGGCGTGGATCGTTTCCAGGTCGCGCATTTCGCCGACCAGCACAACATCGGGGTCTTCACGCAGCGCGTATTTGCGGGCGGCGGCGAACGACTTGGTGTCGGCCCCGACCTCGCGCTGGCTGACGATGCAGCGCTTGTGCTCGTGAACGAATTCGATCGGGTCTTCCACCGTGATGATGTGACCCGTCCGCTCTCGGTTGACCTTGTCGATCAGCGCGGCCAGGGTGGTCGACTTGCCGGAACCCGCCGGCCCCGTGACGAGCACGAGTCCGCGCGGCTTCTCGGCGAACTTCACGATCGCAGGCGGGAGCATCAGCTGCGCAACCGTCTGGATCGTGATCGGGATCTGGCGCATTACCATCGACACTGCGCCACGCTGCTTGAAACAGTTGCCGCGGAAGCGCGCCAGATGCTGGATACCGAACGCAAAGTCGAGCTCGTCTTCCAGTTCGAAGCGCTGCTGCTGCTGTGCCGTGAGCGCCGAGTACGCCACCGCGCGCGTGTCGCTGGGCGTCAGTACAAAGGTCGAGCGCGACGAGGTGATCTCGCCGTCGATGCGTAGCTTGGCGCATTCGCCTGCGGTGATGTGCAGATCGGATCCACCTCGCTCGACCATTTCCTCGAGGAGCACCCGGAGGTTGACGCCTGGCGGTGGTGCGGCGGAACCTAGGGCGGTCATCTGGGCTGGTTGCCGGTTATGGCGATTCGGGTTGAGTTGGACACGGCGCGCGGATGGTGCCGGCGTCGATTTCTGCCACGCCGTACAACTTAATTGAAAGCCCAAGGCACCTCGCGGGTGGAGCTGACCGCCAATGACTGGCGTGTCAAGGACGGTTGGGGCGCACCCGGACGGCTCGCAACTTGATGACGCGTTCGCCTCCAGAACCAGAGCGCGAGAAGGTGACGAACTGGCCGATTTTCGCGGCCAACGCTGGGCCCACACCGCGAACTCTTTGCAGGCCGGCCAGCGATCCGAACGCTCCCCGAGCCGAACGGTCGGCGACAATTCGTGCGGCGAGAACCGGGCCAATCGATGGGAGCGATGCGATGGCCGCTGCGTCCGCCGTATCGACATCCACGAGTTGGCGATCCCGAACTGCGTTGGCAAACGAGCCGGGCTGCGATGGCGCACGACCTGGAGGAGGAGGCGAGACCGCTGCAGACCCCGTGTCTGCCCGATCGCGCTCGATGCGCGCCTGTACGTCCCGGTTCCGGCGCGCCACGTCGAGGCGCCGTCTTTCGTATAGCGCGAGTGGATCGGGCGGAGGCACGTCCTGCGCGCGCCGATCGAGCGCCGCACGGCCGGCCCTGCTCTCGGTCGCTCCAGATTTCGGTAACTGCGACCTGACTGCAGGAGTCCCGGCGCGCTGGCTCCGACCGCGTCCGCTGGCCGAGCGCTTGGCCAGCGTCGCGGAATCGACCGCGTCGATCTGCCGGCCGAGCGCGGCCCGTGATTCCTCGGCACCGCGCGCACCCTGAGGGTTGCCCGGCGCGCTGCGAAACGCGCGCACCCCGACTCCCAGCGCACCCAGCGCGGCGAGGAAGATCAGGGCGCGGCGTTCATTCGGCGTTGGCATGCCACGACGATGTGGTCGCGGTCGCCGCCAACCGGCATCCATTCGCCGCCAACGCCATCGAACCATCGCCGCCGACGCACCGCCGATCACTCTATCGCAGCAGCGCCATCGCGACGTCACCAACAATCCGGAGCGACTTGGCGCTCACGCGGTCGATGTCGTCCGCCATCGTATGGTGCGCGTCGTAATCGAGATCGATCACATCGATCACCGGCAGCCCCGCCTTGAGCAGCGGGTAGTGATCGTCCGTGATCGGGTAGCTACGCATGTCCGGCAGAAAGGTCTGCTCGTAGCCGAGTTCCTTGGCCGCGGCCCAGACGCGTTGCACCACATCCGGCGCGTGCTGCGCGGAGTACATCTCCTGCGGGATGTTGAGGTCGGCGTCGCCGATCATATCCCAGAGGACGCCAAACATCGGCTTGTATCCCGGCGAGGGGAGATGCTCCGCGAAGTAGGTCGAGCCGATGAGCACGTCCACGTCGGGCCCGAACGTTCCCCAGTCCTCTCCGTCCACGAAGAGCAGGTCGACACCCATTGAGGGCGGCAGCTTCTTGAGCGCGTCGGCCACGGCGAGCAGCAGCGCGACACCACTCGCGCCGTCGTTGGCTCCCGGAATCGGCTTGTCGTGGTTGGCGACATCCTGGTCGCTATCGGCGCGCGGACGGGTATCCCAGTGCGCCACATAGAGCACGCGATCCGTCGCGTTCGGCTTGAACCGCGCCAAGATGTTGCGCATCGGAATCTGGTTCTTCGTGGCGAGCGTGTGCGTCCACTTCTGCTCGGTCACCTCGTCGGCGGTGCCCTTGAGCTTCGCGACGATCCAGTCGCCGGTCTTCTGCCAGCCGGGCGTACCGGGGACGCGGGGACCGAACGCGAGCTGCTGGCGCACGTAGCTCATCGCGGAATCGACGTCGAACTCGGCGGCGGCCGACGATCTTGGCGTGACTGTGCGCGCATCACCGCCCGTCGAGCAGGCGACCGTGGGCGTCAGGAGGAGCGCAGCCGCGACCACCATGGCCGTCGCGCCGCCTGTTCGCGTGCGAATGTGGACGGGTGATGTCCCGGTGGTGGTGCTCATCGCAACTCTCCGGCGAAGAACGAGATTTGCAGTACCGCCGACAGTACCATCTGGGTGAGTCGGCGGTTCAAGTTGTTGTCGTACGTCACGATTCGCGCGCCCTGCAGCGAAAACGTGAGGTTGTCGGCCACGTCGGTATCGGCGTTGAAGCTAATGGCTTCCCTGCCGTTGTCGGCGAGGCGGGACCGAAGCGACGTCGCGCTGGTCGTCTCGACCCAACTCGTCGTGGCGGTGTGCTGCCACGCGATGCGCGTACGCAGGTCACTCTTGAGCGCCCAGTCCTTTGGCAACTTGAACGATCGGCTCATATCGGTGCCGACATCGCGCGACCAGGCGTCGAGGAAGCTGCCCGGCAGGGAATCGACGCGATGCGTCGTGGCGATCGACACGCCAGTCATGAGCCCACCGCGATCATTCCACGCGACCTGAGCGCTCACCGGATAGCTCAGCGAACGGCCGGCGCGCACGTCGGCGCGCGAGCCGGCCGGCCCGGGAAGCACACTGTGTTGCGACATGGCAACGAGTCGTGCGCTGGCGGTGATGCTCGTCAGGAACCCGTCAAGCGCCCGCGGCCGAAGCGTGCCGCGCAACGAAATGTCTGGAAGCGTGACGAGGTCGCCGTCCACGACGACTTCGGACCGGTCGGGCCTTCGCAGCCAGTTCCGTGATGCAAGACGCTGTGTGCGCAGATCGAGCGTGAGGCCCAGCGGCAGACGAAGCCCGGTGGCCAGCGCGACCTGGGTATTGCTGCTCGCGGTCGTGGCCAGAAACCCATGATCGCTCAGGAACGTGTTCGCTCCGCCCCAGCCGAACTGCATCCCGAGGCCCGGTGTGCGCGGCGTCCCGTCGTAGTTCGACGAAATCGTCCGCGAGACCGACGCCTCGAGCGGCACCAGCGTACGGCCGAGCATCGCGAGCGTGCCGCTGTCGGTGGTCCACGCATGCGCCATGCGGGCGACATCAAACGCGACGGCACCGCTCATCGATTGCGCGGCACTCACCCGCCGCGGCAACCGCAACGCCCCGGCCGTGTCTCCCTCGTAGAGCAACACGCGCGCATTCGGGTCGCGCAGATGCCCGTAGCTCGACGTCATCTCCGCGCGCGGACGCATCCATCCCTCCAGCTGCGGGGCGAAGGTGTACGAGGTCGTGAGCGCGCGTTCCCGTTCGAGCCCAGCGTCCACGCCAAGCAACGATGACCGTTCCGCGGCCGCGACCCGCGCCGTCTGAGTCGAGTCGCCGTAGTTCACGAGGTCGCGTGTGCTCGCGAGTTCCCAGCGGGCGGTGAATGCGTCGAATGGCTTGAGTTCGAGCGAGGTCGCATTGCGCCAGAGATTTTGGCGACCGTCCACGCGGCGCGCGGTATCGCGAGCCGACCCAGCGACGGTGAGAAAACTCGATCGGCTTTCGTCGGCCGACGCGTAGTTGCCGCTGACACGAAACGCCGCCGGCTGCAGGCGCGGCTTCGCGTTGCGGAGCGCTTGCAGCATCTCTGAACCGGCCAGCCAATCGGGGAGGGCGTCGAACGTGCGCATCCACCACGCGGGCATGAGGCCGGCCGGCGATTCGCCGCCAATCGCATAGTCGACGCCGGCACTCAGCCGCGACTGGTCCGCGACCTGGAACTCCGAGCGGGTGTTGGCGCCGCCGACGCCCGCCGTCACGGCGAGGTTATTGACGATCGGCGCCAGCCAGCCCCCGGCCACCGGCTCGGCACGTCGCAGCGCCACCGACACGTTCGTCGCGCGCTGCGCGGGCTTGCGAAGTCCAGCGATGTCGGAGGCCCGCAGATCGGATCGGGTAAGAAACTGTGGATCGGTGCGACCGTTCGTGTACGTCGCCGTGACCGGTACCGCCCAGCCGGCCGCGCCGCCGAAGAACTGGTCGAGGCGCACGGTCGCACTCATCTCGAGTTGCTCGTCGGCGAGATACGTCGCCGCCTCCGTCAGCTGGCGGAAGTTTGGATCGCGCTTCGTGAAGTTCAGGCGCAACTGGGCCACGTCCCCGAAATTCGCCTGCGCGCCCACCTGCCCCGCGTATCCGGGCGTGCCCACCACACCGGCGAGACGAATGTCGTCCACCCAGACTTCGAGCGTGTCGCCCGGCACGATCGGCGACGCTCCACCAGCGGAATCGACACGGACCATCCCGACGGCGAGTTCCTGCACGGCCGAGAGATTGGGGGGCGCGACCACCGGATCGGAGGCGTAGACGATGTAGCCATCCGCGCAGGCCGCGAATCGGCGTGATATCTGCCCAGCGGGCAACGCGCTCTGCGCGATCAGCACGAGATCCGCGCCCGTGCACGAAATCGAATCCGGACGGTTCTGCAGGTAGGCATTCTCGAGCCGTGCACGCAGCGCATACAGTTTGTCGAAGTCCACGCGCACCTCGGGCAGCCAGGCGGCCTGCGTCGTGCCCGACTGCACCGGCGTGCGATACGCATAAAAGCTGTTGGGGTCTCGACCGATCTTCACGAAAAACTGCAACTCGCCCTTCTGGCCCCAGCCGTCGCCGCGGCCACGCGCCCAGACACGCAGTTCGCGATACTGCCGGAAGTTCTTCGCACCTTCAGGGAACCGATACACCGCCTCGGCGCGCTCGAGCGGCTTGAGCGCCGTCGCCGTGAGCCGCATCGAGCGCTCGTTGATCACGACCCGCTCATTCTCGAGCCCCGTGAGCTTGCGCTCGGCTTCGTCTACAACACCCGGCGGCGACTGGTACCCGAGGGCACTCAGCGAGTCGAGCGTGCCCACAGTTCCGGCGAACACCAGTCCAGTACCAGTGCGCTCACCACCGATTCCGGTCAGCGTGTGGTCTGACCGTTTGAGCCAGCTTGCACCCACCATGCGCAGGCGCGAGACGACCAGCTGCGAGAATTCCGAATCACGCAGCCCTTCGCCCGACACCATCGTGAGGCGCAGCGCGCGCACGCGCTGAACAGAGGGCCCGCCGTTGATCGTGTCGGACGGCGCGGCGAAGGGCAGTCGGACCAACACCCAGCACTGCTTGGCCGCCGCGACACCGGCCGAATCGTTCGGCGGCGTCCGGCAACCGCCGACGCGCGTCCACGACTTGGGATCGGCGAGGTCGGCGACGTAGCGGAAGAGCCGCTCCTGTTCACGCTGGGCCGCGTCGAAGTTGAGCACATTGTCGCCGTCGATGTCCGATTCGTCGAGGCGCCCATTGCCGACCGTACAGTTCGTGCGCGTTTCGCCGAGGCGCGCGACCTGCGTATTGCTGCGCGCGCACATGGTCACGTTCGTTTTGATGCCTTCCGATTCCGGCGTCGTGACGAGCAGGCGCGGCACGACGTCGCCCGGAAGCCCGGTGTCGTTCTTCTCCTGGTTGAACGCGCGCGAAAACAGATCGCGCTCAGACTGCAGCGTATCGCGGCCCGCGATGGCGCGGCCCGCCCACACGGAGTCACGTACGCCGCCGGTTCCGGTGACCGTGAGTTGCGTCGGCACGATGGCCACGGCGTTTTCGCTCACGTCACCGAGATCGACGACGATCAGCGGATTGCGCCGCCGCCGCACGACAGAGGTATCGACCAGCGCCCAGAACTCCAGCGATTCCTTGCCAGTCAGATTCACGCCCGAGGCCGCACCAAGCACCTGACGAATTGAGCGCCAGCGGCGCCCCGTCGGCGTTCCGGTCGCCTTCCAACGGTACTTCCGCGCCGCATCGTCGTAGGCGCCACCGATCGACAGCGGGTACAGCGTCAACCAGATCACCTGCTCCGGCTGCTCAATGCCCGCGCCAGCCAGCTTCGTGAGCGGGTCGATTTCCTGCAATGTGAAACGCGGTACCGAGTCGCGAATCGTGAGTCCGTTGTTTTGCCACGCGAGCGTGCCCGCGTGGGAGAGATCGAGCACGCCGGCTCCACCCACGCGAGCCGAGAGCACGCGGCCGAGCGCGGGTTGACTCGAGTAGTACCAGTTCGGATCGGCAAGCGACACCGCGAACCCACCGTCGCTCTCGAACGATTCGATCCACGCCTGTCCCGATCCGCCAGGCTGCGGACGGCTGGTCGCGAACTCCGCGTCGAAACGCACGCGCGACGGCGTCATCGCATCGCGACCGGTCATCCGTCGCGCCATTCGCGCGAAGGCAGGCACCTCAAACCCATAACTCCCGCTGACACCGGCCACGACCGCCGACTCATCGGCGTAGCCGAGCTGCGGCCGCGTGAACGAGGAGTGCTGCCGCTGGCTGATGGCGACGAAGTTGAGCTCGCCACCCGAAAAAGCGAACTGCGATGCCACACCGAAGATGCTCGTCGGCGTCGCCACGAAAAGCGGCGTCTCCTCAAACCGCACCGTCACCTGCCGCGGCCGCGAAAAGAGCGAATCCGACCTGAGCAGCGTCACCCGGCCGAGATCGTAGTCCACCACGTAGTCGCGGTCGCGGCGCAGCACCGTGCCATCGTCAAGCACGAGTCGCTCCGACAGTGGCTTCAGCTGCGTCGAACCCAGCGCGATCGTCGTGGCATCCTCACCGGCGTCCGTCTCGAACCGCACGCGCAGGCGATACACCGGCTGCGGATGCAACGCGGAGTTGAGGTCTTCGTTAGGCGTTCGGTAGATCGCGTCATTGGACGGGTTCGCCGCCCCGCCCGTGAGTCCCGCGCGTGCGAACGGCTGCAGCGATGGAAACACGACGAACCGATCACGGACAACACTGCTCGTTGCCGCGCCCGCGAGCGACAGCACTGGATCGCCGCGCCGCGGCCAGACCCGCCCTTCGGCGTCGAACGCCGAGGGCATGCCGAGCTTCGCCAGGCCGAACAATTCAAGGAAGCTGGAGCGCACGCCACCCGGCGGCCTCTCCTGTTCGAAGGTGCCACCGGTCACCACGGTCATCTGGACCGATTCGCGGCGCACTTCCTCGCCACCGACCCGGTACGCAGACCGGATTTCACGGTAGAACGCCGCGTCGCCCGGACGCACGTTCGGATCCCAGACCAGCTGCGCCACCTGTTCTCGCGAATCCACCCGCACCACATCTGGCGTGCCACCGGTCGTAGCGATCACCGTGTCACGGCCGCCGACTCGCACGGTGTAGGCCAGCACGAGGCGTTCCTTGTTCGGGTCGAGAGGCTGGGCGAGCATCACCCAGAGCTGCGACGGATCGACGTAGAAATCGACGTTTTCGCGCAGCGGCTCGTACACCGGACCCCGGCGCGACGACGGATCGCCGAGCAGGCGGAACTGCGGACCGTTGGGGCTCGGAGGCTGCCCGCCGATGAGCAGCCGGTACAGCGAAATCCGCACCGGGCGCACCGAGTCGGCGAGTTGGGCAGCAAGCTGTCTCAGGCGGGTCGCGTCGAGAATGTCGACGTTCGGGAACCCAGTGAACTGCCGGGGATCAACCGTGAAGAAGAAGCGGCGCGCTTCCATCTGGTAGTCGTCAATCTCGAGCGAACCAGGCTGTCCGCCCGAACCGCCGATCGCGAACACGCGGTCGCGCTGCACGATGCCCTTCTGCTCTGCCGCGATCGCCCGCACCGTCAGACGTCCAAACTTCGCGGCGGCCTGCACGCCGTAGTTCCCCTGCGGGACCCCGCTGGTGATGAATCGCGAGGGCGCAATGTCGAAGGTCACATTGCCGACGTCGATCCGCTGCAACCACTCGTTCGGCTTGCCCTGATACGAGAGCGCAATCCGGTTCGAACCGTCAAACTCCCGGCGTGAGTCGTAGTCCACCTCGGTCCGTACCCGCTCCGCGATCGTGCCGCCGGTCTTCAGCCCAAACTGGAACTCGGGAATCGCCTGCCATGGGGCGTTACACTGGGCGCCAAGCACGAAAAACTGGCTGGCCACGCACCGCTCGTTCCGCGTGCGCTCGCCCTTGAACTCAAAGCGGCCGTTGAAGCTGAGCCCTAGGTCGCTGCCGGGTCCGAACAGCCGGGTGAAGAGCGAATCTGCCCGCGCCGCTGCCGAATCGGGGCGCGCCCGGACCGTGTCGCGGCCTGCTGGCCGGCCGGCCTGCTGGGGCATCGGCGCGGCGGCGGCCGTGGCCGGTGCCAAGGCACCGCTCACGGCGAGGGCCAGCAGGGTTGCGATCGGGTAACGAATGAATCGCACGTCGTGGCGGACCCGGACCCGGGAACGGGGTATCAACTATACTTCTACCGTCTGGTATTCTGCCGTCAATCTGTGGAATATACGACCCGACCGAGACCCTACAACCCTTTGTGCCGTAGGGAGTTCGGACCACGCCGTCAACGACGCCCCTTGAGAATCATCAGCCGCTACGTCCTTCGCGAGCACTTCGGGCCGCTACTCTTTTCGATGTCGGCCCTGACGTCGTTGCTGCTGCTGAACTACGTGGCCAAGCAGCTGCCGCAGCTCGTGGGCAAGGAACTCGGCTGGACGGTGATCGCGGAATTCATCGTACTCTCGCTCCCGTTCACCGTGGCGATGACGCTGCCGATGGCCGTGCTCGTTTCCACGCTTCACGCGTTCAGCCGCCTGGCCGCCGACAGCGAGATCACCGCATGCAAGGCGAGCGGGATGGCCTTGCCGCGCCTCATGGCGCCGGTCATCGCCAGCGGACTCGTGCTGTCGCTCATCATGGTCTGGTTCAACGACCAGGTGATGCCGGCGGCCAACTACCAGTTACAGACGCTCTCGAACGATATCGCGCGTAAAAAGCCGACCTTCGCTCTGCGGCCGCAGGTGATCAACCAGGTGTCGCCGGTGCTCTTCCTGCGCGCGGGCCATCTCGCCAGCGGGTCGAGCGAGATGCGCGACGTGACGATCTACGACTTTTCCGACAACCAGCGGCGGCGAACGATCCGAGCCAAGTCGGGCCATGTGGAGCTTTCGCGCGATGGTCGCGACCTGATCCTCAGCCTCACGGACGGCAGCACCACCGAGGTGAGCCGGCTCGAGCCCGAGCGGCTTCAGCGCGTGTTCTTTCGCACAAGTTCCGTGAAGGTGCGTGGCATCGGCAACGATCTCGAGCGCAACACGTCCGGCGGCGAAAAAAGTGATCGAGAAAAAACCGTCTGTGAGTTGGAAGCGCAGATGCAACTGGCCGTGCTCAGCCGTGACAGCGTGTTCAAGGGCATGGGGACGCTGGATTCAACTGCCGCGCGCACGATCGGGAACCCCCGGGTCCTCGCTGGTAGCGGCACCGTGTATTGCCGGATGGTGCGCGCCTTCCGTCGGCTGAGCGTGCCGGGCGTGCCGAGCGTGGCGCAGGCACACGCCGCGACGCTACCGTCCCGACTGCAGGACTCCGCGCGCGTAGCAATCCAGAATTCCTCGGCCACGATTCCGCCGGCAGCGCAGGCGCCAGCCCAGTCCGTCGTTCCACTAGCCCCGACCGTCGCTCCATCGTCCGGCGAACCGTCTCCCGATGACCTGGCACAGCGCCCCATGCTGGTCGAAGGGATGAAGTTGCAACTGGCCAACTCGCAGCGGATCATTGACGGAAACCAGGTGGAAATCGAGAAGAAGTTTGCGATCGCCACGGCCTGTATGGTCTTCGCTTTGCTCGGCGCACCCATTGCGTTCCGGTTCCCGCGTGGCGGCGTTGGCATGACCATCGGCGTGAGCTTGGGCGTGTTCGGCGTCTACTACTGCGGCCTGATCGCCGGCGAGGAACTCGCGAGGCGCGGCCATCTTCCGGCGTTCGTCGCCATGTGGGCAACCAACGCCATCCTCCTGGCGATTGGCCTCTTGCTCACGGCGCGCCTAGGCCACGAAGGGACGACGACGCGTGGCAGCGAGTGGTCGGACCAAGTCGGCCGCTGGATGGACCGGTTGCGGCCGCGGATGGGCTCGCGCGTGGCGAAGGTCTGATGCGTTCAATCATCCGGCCGCTGGACAAGTACGTCCTGAAGGAATTCCTCGGCATTTTTGTCGCGGCCACGGTCGGGTTTCCGATCCTCGTGATCGTGCTTGATGTGACCGAGAACCTCGGCAAGTACCTGCAACGCCAACTGCCGCCTCTCGACATCGCGCAGGCGTACCTGTATGGCGTACCGGAAACGATGTTTCAGGTGCTGCCCGCGGCGGTGCTGTTCGCGACCGTGTTTTCTATCGGCTCGTTCACGCGGCACGCCGAGATCACCGCGGCCAAGGCATCGGGCATCAGCTTTCACCGGTTCATCTTGCCCATCGTATTCGGCGCAATGGTGTCCACCGTCCTTGGACTCGGGCTGGGCGCCATGATGCCCGCCGCGAACCAGCGGCGCGGCGAGCTGCTGCAGGAGCGCAAATCGAAGGGGCTGGACTACCGCGGCAACTTCACGTTCGCGAGCGAAGACGGACGCGTCTACAAGATTGGCGGCGCCGATGCCCTGCAAGGCACGCTCGATGACTTGGAGATCGAGCGGCGCGGCACCGGTCCGGCCTTTCCGACTTATTTGATCTACGCGCGCAACGCGCGGTACGCCGCCAGCTCGCCCGCCAGCTCGCCCGCCAGCTCGCCCGCCAGCTCGCCCGCCAGCTCGCCCGCCAGCACGGGCCAGGTGTGGACGCTCAAGCAGGGCATCATCCACATCATGCCCGACGACTCAACCAACTTCGCCGTCTCTTTTGACTCGCTCCGCGACCCGAACTTTCGCGAGGCGCCGCGCGCCGTGATGGCCG
This sequence comes from Gemmatimonadota bacterium, assembly GCA_014192065.1. Classification (GTDB taxonomy): domain Bacteria; phylum Gemmatimonadota; class Gemmatimonadetes; order Gemmatimonadales; family Gemmatimonadaceae; genus Fen-1231. Next base: position 38,991 of record BJHH01000002.1, read on the forward strand.
ACCCGCGCGCGCCTGACGAAATGGGATTCACCGACCTCGGCGTGTTCATCCAGGCGATGGAGCGTTCCGGCACCGACGTGAACAAGTTCCGGACAGCGCGCATGCTCAAGCTCGCGATTCCGGTCACCTGCGTGATCATCATGCTCTTCGGCGCCCCGCTCGCCACGAGCACGCAGCGCGGCGGCGCCGCGCTCGGCGTTGGTATCAGTCTCGCGACGACGATTGTCTTCCTGATGCTCGTGCAACTGACGCAGGCGATCGGCGACAAGGGACTCGTCATGCCCGAACTGGCGGCCTGGATTCCAAGCGCGGTATTTGGAATCCTGGGGACCATACTCCTCGTACGGGTACGGACATGAGCCTGCCCACGCCCGTTCCGGTGCAGCACGACCCGCACCACACCCACACACACGCCTACCCCGTCGTCCAGCGGACGACGGTCCGATTTTTCCGAAGAATGAGCCAGGCAGCGCTGGGGTTCTTCGGTGGGTTCGGGGCGCGGGTGCTATTCCTGCGCGACCTTAAGCGCGCGTTCGGCGAGCCGCGGACCTACTTGCCGCACGTGGCGCGGCAGATGAAGGCCATCGGCGTGGATTCCGTGCCGTTGGTGGTCATGGTCGCCGCATTCATCGGTGGCGTGATCGCGATCCAAGTGCGCTACCAGCTCTTTCCCGGCATGGGGCTTTCCATTGTCGGCCTTTCGTCACGCCAGATCACGATCCTCGAGACGGGTCCGCTGCTCACCGGGCTGGTGCTGGCGGGTCGCATCGGCGCAAAGATGACGGCCGAGATCGGGACGATGCGCGTGACGGAGCAGATCGACGCACTCGAAACCTTGGCGTACGACCCAGTCGCGTATTTGGTGGTGCCACGCCTCATCGCCGCCGTGATCATGGTGCCGGTGCTGACCTTGATGGCCGACGTCATTGGCGTCTGCTCGGGCGCGCTAGCGGCGGTGTTCGTGGCCGGCGTGAAAATGTCGGAGTTCAAGGAAGGCGTGCGGCTCGGCTATGATCATTTCCAAGTCATTTACAGCCTGATCAAGGCCACGACGTTCGGCGCCGCCATCGCCTATCTCTGCACCTACGAGGGGTACGTCACCATGGCCGGCGCCGAGGGCGTCGGCAAGTCGACGGCAAAGGCGGTGGTTATTTCCTCGATTTGGATCCTCATCCTCGACGCCGCCACGGCGCTCCTTCTCGCACCATATTTGCAATAATGAAACGACGCGATGAAGTACTGGTTGGCATCGTCACGACCATCGCACTGGTCATGGGGTTCATCGGCGCGCTCTGGCTCGCCCGCGGCGGCCTGAAGCCAGGCTATGTGCTCTTTTCGAAGTTCATCTGGGGCGCTGGCCTGAAGAACGGCCAACCGGTGCTCCTCGCAGGGGTGAATGTCGGATTCGTGGACGACGTCATGCTCCGCCCTGACGGCATGCTCGTCGTGTCGATGCGTGTGCGGACGGAGTACAAGGTCCCGAAAGGCACGACGGCCACCATCGAGCCGAACGGTTTCTTCGGCGACGTGATGGTCGCGCTCAAGCCCAACCAGCCAACGCCAGAAAACTTTGCGGCGGGCGACACGATTCCCTCCGGACGTTCGACCCCCTCCATCGGCGACGTGCTGATGCGCGTGGATACGCTCGCGGGCCATCTGTCCGCCCTCTCCGGCGCACTGCGCAAAGAGTACGTCGACCAGAAGGGGCTGACAGAGATTCGCGAGACTGTCGTCCGCGCCAACTCGCTCTTTGCCGAGTTGCAGAAGGTCGCCGCCAACCAGGACGTGGAGCTGACCAAGACGCAGGCAGCGCTTCGTCGCGTTGCCAACTCGGTCGACTCGGCGCAGATCCACGCAACGATGGCCGAGATCGGATCCGCCGCATCGAGTATCAAGACGCTGGCGTCGGACCTTCGCGCCACGACGGCACGACTCGACTCGCTGACCGACCGGGTCACCAACGGCAAGGGCACCGCCACCCAGCTGCTCAACGACCCCGGCCTTTACAAGGACATGCGCGGGATGTTGCAGCGACTCGACTCGCTGATGACGGACTTCCAGCAGAACCCGCGCAAGTACATCAAGCTGTCGATCTTCTAAATCGCGCAGCGGCACAAGCGAAGGCCCCGGAGCGCTCACGCGCTCCGGGGCCTTCGCTTACACAGAACCCAGACTAGAAGCTGTACTTCACGCTCAGCTGCATGCTGTAGAAGTTCGACGCGGTCGTCTGCGACCGGAAGAACGCACCGTTGTAGCTGTTCGACGGCTGGGTGTTGTTCATGACAGACTGGTTGAACGTCACGATCGGCACTGACGTGTTGAGCGGGCCGGCGGTACGGCCGGTCTGCGTCAGGATCGACTGCTGCGGGAATCCGCTCAGCGTAGCGCCGCGAATCTGGCCCCACTCACGATTCAGTAGGTTCATGAAGTTGAAGACATCGAGCTGAACCGACACGCGCTGGTTTCTGAAGCCGGGGAACCGTTGACGCACCGAGACGTCGGCCCGGTTCTGCCACGGCGTGGTGCATGAGTCACGCGTCATGATCTGCCCGCGTTGCGCATCGAGGCACTTGTTCGCCGAGATGAACTTGTCGAACGCCGCTTCCTGCGAGGCGGCCGTGATCGTGCCCGCGGCAGCGAACTGCCAGCGCTTCGGATCTGCCGTGCCGGTCGGGATGTAGACGGCGTCGTTGGTGTTGATGCCGTCGCCGTTCAGGTCGGCGCTGGCGGTGTGGTAGGTGATCGGGAAGCCCGACTGCGCCTCGTAGTACCAGGTGAGGTCGGTCGTCTTCCACGGCATCGTGTACGAACCGAACAGCATGATGCGGTGCGGCCGCTCGAACGCCGACGTCGTCGGCGTGTCGTCCGTCTGTAGACCCTCGTAGTTGCGGCCGTTCTGGAAGTTCGACACGGCACGATCGGAGGTCATGCTTTGGACATCCTTCGACTGCATGTACGTGTACGAGACGGTCACGTCCAAGTCGTTGTCGAACCGCTTCTTCACCTGGCCCGTCAACGTGTAGTTGTAGTCCTTGCGCTGGTTGGTCACGTAGTAGATGCCCTGGCTGAACGCCACGGCCGGACCACCCAAGAAGTTGATGACCTTCTGTCCTGCGTTGGTCACTGCCCCCGACGCCGTGATCGTATCGGCGTACAGCGTGCGGCCATTGATGTCCGTGTAGGGCACGCCATTCACGAAGCGCGGTCCCTTGAGGTTCTTGTCAATGGTCATGATGCCGTTGATGGCCTTGCGGTACAGGGCCTCGAACGTGAACACCGCCCCGTATGGCAGCTGGCGATCGAACCCGAGCGAACCGACGGCGTACTGCGGATACTTGAAGTTCGGATCCGTCGCGTTGGCAACGTTCGTTCCTGCCACGCCAGGGAGCGGCTCGGGCAGGCCAGCGCACGACTTCGGCAACTTGGTCACGTCGGTTGTGAATGCCGGCGTGGCCGTTCCGGTGCACGAGAGCGACACGTAGCCCACACCGTTGGTGCTGTACGGATTGCCGATCAGGATGAACGGTGGCGGCGCCGTAAACACTCCGATCGTACCGCGCACCTGGTTCTGGCGGTCACCCGTCGGATCCCAGTTAAAGCCGAGTCGCGGCGACCAGAGAACCTGGGACTTCGGTGTCGCATCGGTACGAACCGGCGGCAGACCGGCTTTCTGGAACTGCGCGATAATCGAGTCGTTCCTCGGCGGCTTGTCGAGGAAGGTCGGCATATCAGCGCGAAGACCATAGCTGACGGTCAGCCTCGGGCTCACTTCCCACTTGTCCTGCGCGTAGACCGACGCCTGCTGCACGTTGAACACCGCCGCGCCGGCGCCGCCGTTCACGTAGCCCACCGCGTATCCGCTCGGCGTGCCCGCTTCCAGCGCGGTCATGCTCGGGAACTTCCACACGCCCAACGCCTGCTGCGGGAAGTTGTTGTAGATGTAGGTCCGTTCGTAGCGGCCGCCGAAGAGGTACGTGTGGTCGCCTTTCGGAATGGTAAAGTTGTCGGCGATCTCGAGAATGCGCTCCTTGAGCGCATTGCCGGGCGAAAACTGCTCCGAGCCGAAGGTCGCGGCGATCGTGCCACCTGAGACGCGGGTCACCGGAAGGCTCATTTCGGGAAGCGGCTTGCCCGGAAGAATGCGCTGGTCCTGGATCGTGTTGTAGCCGCTAAAGAACTCGTTCGTCTTGCCACCAGCGAACGCACTGTAGAGATGGAGCGTGGACGAATAGTTGGTGTTCTTGCTGCTGAACGCGTTCGACGTGAGCCGGAACCCCGTGCTCTGCACGGTCGGCGAGGCGTTGTACGACGTGTTGCTGCGGCTGAAGCTCACGTTCTCCGCCGTGTTGTACAGCTGGCGGAACACGAGCCGGTTGTTGTCATTGACCAGATAGTCGAGTCGCATCGACACGTTCTGCAGCGGGTTGTCGATCGAGACCTTTCCGCCATCGCCGACGTCAACGCCCTTCGCCTTCATGATCGAGACGATGCGCGCGATCGTGTCAGCGAAGACCAATCCGGCGTCAGTGGCCGTCGCGCCGACGTACGTACCGGCCGCCGGGCTGCTGCGCTGCTGGAAATCTGGCGCGATAAAAATGTGCAACTTGTCCTTGATGATCGGGCCACCAACATAGAACCCGAACTGCGACACCTTGAGCTTGCCGTCCTTGATGAACTGCTCTGGCGAGGCGAGGGACGGGTCGCGGTAGGTGTATCCGGCGCCGCCGGTCCAGGTGTTCGTCCCGTTCTTCGTGATCATGTTCACGGCCATGCCGGCGAAGTTGCCCTGCCGAACGTCGGCCGGCGCCATCAGCACCTGGAACTCCTTGACGGCATCGAGCGAAATCAGGCGGCCGTTCGCAGCCGAGCCCGGGACGCCACCACTGGAGTTGAGGTTGAACCGGTCATTCTGGTTCGCACCGTCAATCGTGTAGTTGTTATAGCGGTTGTATGCACCGCCGGCGGACGGGCCGCCCGTGGTATTGGCCTGCACCTGCGGGACAAATTTCACGGCCTGCGTCACATCGCGACCGAGCGACGCGATGCGGGCGAGTTGGCTCCCGCTGATCGACGTCTCGGCGCCAGTACGCGAGGAGGTGAACGTGTTGTCGGCCGACGAGGTGACGGTCACGGCCGTGAGCTGCGCGGCCTGTGTCTTCAGCGCGAAGTCGATGGACGCGGTCTGGCCGAGGCTCACCGAAAAGCCGTCGCGCGTCACCGGTGCGAAACCGATGCGGCGCGCCGTCACGGCAAACCCGGGGCCGACATCAAGGTTGGTGATGACGTAGCGGCCATTGGCGCGCGTCGTCGTCGCCGACTTGAAACCGGTGGTGGTGTTGACCACAACGATCTGCACGTCCGTAAGCGGAGTACCGCTCGTGTCACGAACCGTGCCGCCGATGGATCCGGTGGTGATCTGGGCTGAAGCAGTGGTGGCAACGCACAAGACCGCGAGGGCGGCAAGCGCGACGCGCAAACGAGATAGGATCATGTCGAACATCCCCACATGGATGAGAGGGAAACACTTCGTGCTAAGAAGATAGGGACGCCCGGTGGACCGCACAACGCTGAAACACGCGTTTTACAGGTTCGCGACAGAGTGCCCCCCCCTTACGTGGCCACCGATGGCATGTGGGCCAGTGGCGGTCCAAGGGTGGCCGACTAGGCGGTGACGCGCTTGCGCACAAAGAGGTAGTAGACCGGCACGCCGGCTGCGACGACACCAAGTACGGCCAGCGTGCTCATACGGCTCGACGGCTGGATGATCGCGTTCCCCAGAAGGAACAACACGCTCGCCACGAACAGCAGGGGCACAAACGGGTAGAGCGGCACCCGGAATGAGGGGTTGTAACCCGGACGCCCACGCAGCCGGAAAATCGCCGCTACCGCAAGCGCATAGAAGGGAAGGAACCCCGTCACAAAGGCATCGGCGAGCGACTCAAAGGTACCGAGCAGCACGAACGCGGCACCGAGCGCCGCCACCAGCGCGATCGCGATCCACGGCGTCCCACGCGTGGGATGCACCTTGGCAAAGATCGGGAAAAACAGCTTGTCCTCGGCCATGGCAAAAAACACCCGCGGACTCGTCAGGAGCACCGCGTTCAGGGTGCCAAATGTCGACAGCATCACCGTTACCGACACGAGCAACTCCCCGCTCGACCCGATCACCTTTTTCGCGACGTCGGCGGCGACGAGCTTCGACTGCCGAATCTCCTCAACGGGCAACACGGCCAGATAGGCGACGTTCGCTGCCAGATAGATGATCAGTACGAGGATCGTGCCACCGATGAGTGCGCGCGGCAAGTTGCGCTGCGGATCCTTCACCTCGCCGGCGTTGTACGCCAGATCTGCCCAACCGTCAAACGCCCAGAGCGTGGAGACGAGGGCCAGCCCGAACGCGGCCGTGGTGATGCTGCCGGCCGGCAACGCTGGCGTGAAGTTGCCGCCAGTCTGAGGCAGTCCAATCAACAGTGCCACCAGCACGATAAACAGGAGCCCGCCGTATTTGGCGAGCACCGTGACGTTGACCACCACCGACGACGCGCGCACACCCACGATGTTGAACAGCCCGGTGGCGGCGATCGCCGCCACCGCCGTCCAGCGCACGTTCATGACCTCTTCTGCTGCCTGCGGATTGCGACCCATCACCCGGAACGAGTACTCGGCGAAGGTGATCGAGATAGCGCCGAGCGAGGCCGCCCGGATCATGACCAACTGGCCCCAGCCAAAGAGGAACCCGGTGACGTCGCCCCAGGCCTCGCGGCAGAACACATACACGCCGCCCGTTTTGGGCAGCGCACTTGCTAATTCGGCAAGGGTCAGGGCGCCGCAGATGGCGAACACGCCGCCGACGACCCACACCGAGAGCATCGGCAGCGGACCAGGCAGTTTGTCGGCGATCCCAGCCGGCGACCGGAAAATTCCGGAGCCGATGGTCGAGCCGATCACAATGGCGATCGCGCTCCAGAGGCCGATACGGCGCTCGAGTACGCGGGGGGCGGACACTCCGGCTGCTGCGGATGATTCTGCCATGCGCCAATGCTACCGTAGAGGCCGTCAATCCGCGAGCTTTCGGTCTACCCCGAAGACCGGAACCGCCGTGGCTACACCGCTCGCCGAAATTCTATTCATCACCATTGCCGCCGTCATCGCCTTGTCGCAATGGTTGATCCTGCGTTCGACGGCGCGCGGCATGCAGCACAAGGCAGCCCAGTCGGCCGACGGCGTGCAGCGCGGCAGCGCCGGCCGGGCGCTCGAGTGGACATACGCCATCGTCCCCGCGATCGCACTCGTGTTCCTGCTCGGCTGTGCTTGGCGCGCCATGCACCCGACGGCCGTCGAGGTCGAAGGTGTCGCGCCATCTACGGGTATCGAGTCATGACGGGCTCTCCCGTGGTGCCACGCCAGCCGCTGGCGGCCGACATCCTCACGCTCACGAAGCCGCGCATCATCTCGCTGCTGCTCGTCACGACCGTGATGCCGATGTACGCCGCCGGCTCGCCGAGCATTTCGCTGGTCCTCATCGTCATGCTCGGCGGCTACCTCATGGCCGGCGGCGCCAATGCGGTCAACATGTACTTCGATCGCGACATCGACGGCGTCATGGTGCGCACGCGCACTAGGCCAATCCCGTCGGGGCGCATGGCGCCGCAGGCCGTGATGGCATTTGGCATCGCCAGCGCAACCGCCGCCACCTTCCTGCTTGGGCGGTTCGTGAATCCGCTCTCCGCCGCCCTCGCCCTCGGCGGATTCTACACGTACGTGTTCGTGTACACGCGCTGGCTCAAGCGGTCCACGCCCCAGAACATCGTGCTCGGCGGCGCCGCCGGTGCCTTTCCGCCGCTCGTCGGATGGGCAGCGGTCACCAATACGGTCGACCTCAAGTCGGTACTGCTGTTCCTGATCGTGTTCTATTGGACACCACCGCACTTTTGGGCGCTCGCACTCAACAAGCAGGTGGACTACGGCAACGCGGGCGTGCCAATGGCCCCCAACGCGTGGGGCACGCGCGAGACGATCGACCAGGTGCTCTGGTACAGCTTCTTGCTGGTGGCGCTCACCCTGCTTCCCGTCTGCTTCGGGATGTTCGGCCTGCCGTACCTCGGCGCAGCGCTCTTTCTTGGCGGCTGGTTTATCCGGGACGCGTGGCGGGTTTGGCGTCAGCGTGACACGGGTGAGTGGAGCGCGCCGGCCTGGAAACTCTACAAGTTTTCGCTGCTTTATCTCGCGCTGATCTTTGCCGCGATGGCGGTAGACCGCCACGTGTAGAGCAATGCGCCGGCAGCGAGCATCGCCGTGCCGGCCAGCGACATCAGCGGCGCCGACACCCAGGCGCTCGCCACACCGACGACGGCGCAGGCAACAAACGCCGCCGGCAGCACGGGATACCACGCTACGCGGTACGGACGCACGGCGTCGGGGCGCCGGCGGCGCAGCCGAAACACCGCGGCGGCGGCGAGTCCGAAGAAGACCCAGTCGGCAAACACCACGCCGGACAGGAGCGACCCGAGCGAGCCCCGCGTCGCGAAGAGCAGCACGAGCGACCAGCCGCCGAGGAGCAGCAACGCCACGTGCGGCGACCCAAAACGCGGATGCACGCGAGACGCGAACCCAAAGAGCGTCCCGTCATGTCCCAGCGCGAACAGTACGCGTGCGTTCGTCAGGAGCGCGACGTTCACGAACCCAAAGATCGAGAGCATCGCCGCGATCGTGATCGCCCTCGCGCCGGCATCGCCGACGAGGCGCTGCGCCGTGTCCGCCGCAACAGCGTTGCTGACGGCGAGCCCGTCCCGGCCAAGCGCGTTGAGATAGGCCACGTTCGCACCCACGTAGACCACAATGACGATGGCGATGCCAATCATGAGCGCACGCGGTAGCGTGCGCGCCGGGTCGCGGATCTCGCCGGCCACCATGTTCGTCTGTTGCCAGCCGCCAATCGTGAACAACACGGCGACGAACGCCGTGGCGAGACCTGGCCCCAGGGCGGGAGGCGGCGGTGCCGTTGGGGCGACGAGCGGTGCAACGGGCGTCAGCACGACGCCCGCCACGATCAGCGCGGCAAGTGCCACGAGCTTTGACACAGTGAAAATATTGGCGGCGATCGTTCCGGGTTTGACCCCACGGAGGTTCAGCACCGTGACGACGGTAATCGTGATCGCGGCGATACCCATCGGGCCGCCGACCGGGTCGACGGGCACAAATCGCGCGAGATAGTGGCCGAAACTCAGCGCCACGGCGGCGATCGCACCGCTGGCGATCATGAGCAGAATCATCCATCCGTGCAGGAAGGCCGCCAGCGGCCCGAACGCCTCACGGATGTACACGTACGGACCGCCTGCCTCGGGAAACATCGCGCCGAGTTCGGCGAAGGTGAGCGCGCCGGCGAGGGCCACGGCGCCTCCAATAATCCAGACGCCCAAAATCCACGACGCGCTCGGGAGCGCCAGCGCCACGTCGTGCGGCGTGAAGAAGATGCCGCTGCCGATGATCCCGCCGACCACGAGCAGCGACGCCGAGGCGAGGCCGAGCTCGCGCCTCAGCGCGGGGGTGGTGGCGGTGGGTGCGACCATCTACACGACGATCAGCTCCCGCTGTATCTCACGCGGGGTGACCAGCAGCTCGTCTTCCCCAATCCAGCAGTTCACCTCCGAACGAACGCCGATCTTGCCGGGGATATACACGCCCGGTTCGACCGAGAAGCCGACGCCCGGGATGAGGAGTCGTTCCTCGCGTGTTTCGAGATTGTCGATGTTCGGCCCGGACCCGTGCAGCGCGCGCGCATCGATCGAGTGGCCGGTGCGGTGCGTGAAATATGCGCCGAAGCCGGCCTGTTCGATGACGGCGCGGGCGGCATCGTCCGCCTCGCCACCGCGTACCGGCTGGCCGCTCGCAATACGCGACGCCAGCAGGTCGAGGGCCGCGTCGCGGGCACCGCGCACGGCGGTCCAAACCTTCGCGAGCTGCGGTGACGGTGCACCGATACTCGCCATCCAAGTCTGGTCAGCATAAATCCCGCCGGGCTCGGTGGCCCAGAGGTCAATCAGAATCGCGTCACCTTCGCGGAGCAGCCGCGGCGCGGACGCTGATGGCTCGTAGTGCGGGTTCGCCGCGTTCTCCGTGGCCGATACGTTCGGACCATGATCGGTGCCGAGGCCAACAGCCAAGAACTCGCCCTGCATCCACGCCATGACTTCATGCTCGGCCAGCGGCTTGGCAGTCCGGGCCGCCGTGCCAGCCTGCGCGAATGCCCCGCGCGCAATCCGAGCGATCTGCTCGGCGGCGCGCTTGTGTGACGCGAGACCGTCGGCGCTCCAGACGGCGAAAAAGCGCGACACGAGGTCGGCCGATGTCACCACGGTCGCGCCAGTGGCACGCACCATGTCGAGCACGCCCGCGGGGATCCGGTCAACGACCGGGACCGCGTCGCCAGGCGAGTACTCCATGGCAACTCGCTTGTTGCCAACGAGTGAGGCGACGTCACGCTCGAGCGTGCGCCATGCGGCGTAGACGCGGCGCTCCCACGCCGCGGGCCACTGCGCCCAGTCAAGCTGCTCGATGGCGTGCGACAGGCCGACGGGAGTTCCCGTCGTCGGCACCCAGGCAAAAATCCGGCGGGAACCCATCCCTTCAAGGCCAACCATGGCGCGCGCGATCGGGTTGAGCCCGCGAAAGTCGTACAGCAGCCAGCCGTCGACTCCGGCGGCGGCGAGCGCCTCCTGGATGGCCGGTAACGTGGCGGCAGTGAGCAGCGCCGGTTCGCGTGCTGGCCCCCGCGTCATCGGGCGGTGCCGATCGGGCGCCATTCGGCACGCCATGCACAACGGTCCTCGCCGCGGCCGGCGCAATGCACATGTTCCACCGCGCCGACGCCACCGACGAGGAGCTGCATCAGTTCGCGCAGCCCGGATTCATAGTAGGCGCACCCGCCCTGTCGCGGCGCCATGTCCAGCGTGACCGACTTGGGCACAGTAAACAGGATCGTCGACCCAACGCGACGCACCGAACCCGCCATACACCGCGCGGCGGTCCGCCGCACATGGCGCAGCGCAATCGGTCGCGCCAGCAACGCCGGCAGCGCCAGCATCATTTTCCGCGTGAACGGCGAGATCGTGCGATACGCCTGACGGGCCATGTTGCGTCCCGCCTCGCGAAAAACCGCCTCGGCGTCAGGCCTGCGCCCGATCAACCGCGCAATGCCCTGAGCTTCGTCGAACGACTGCGGCTGCTTTCGCCGCACCGATTCGGTGAACCGTTTGATCTGCGCAGACACCGTGTCCGACAGCCCGAAGCGCTTACTGCGCAACTCGGCGACGAACTCCGCTTCCAAGTCGATATCAGGAAGGTCGACCATGCGCACCGCCTCAAGCAGCGACAGCGGGATCAGCGGATCGACGGTATCAGTCATTGCGCGCGATGTGGGGTGGGGAAAGTGCGAAAGCTAGCAGGGACGCTTGCGTGGCGCCGATGCACAGAGCGAGAATGATGCAATATGGAACGGGCGCTTCTCGGCGCGATCGCCGCGGCGCTGATCACTGGCATCGCGCGACGGCTGCATACACTGGACGAATCGGGCCCGTGGGCCGCGAGGGTGGTCGGTGCGGCCAGAACGATTGTCATTCCCCGGTTCGTGCGGTGAGCGAACTGCCGCGACGCGCCGAAGTCGTCGTGGTTGGTGGCGGCCCCGCCGGCGCCGCGACCGCCTGGGCGCTAGCGCGCAATGGCATCGACACGCTCATTCTCGACCGAGAACCGTTTCCGCGCAGGAAGCCGTGCGCTGCGTACTTGAGCCCCCAAGCCACGCGGATCCTCCACGAGATGGACGCGGTGGACGAACTCCTGGCTGCCGGGGCAGCGAAGCTCGCAGGCATGCGTGTGCACGCGATGGAAGGTGTGGCATTCGAGGGGCGGTTCGAGGCGGCGCATGGGTTCCGGGCGTTTTCGAACCACGGGCTCGCCGTGCGACGTGATCTCCTCGACGCCGTGCTGCTGGCGCGAGCGCGTGCCGCCGGTGCGCGGGTGGTGGAAGCCGTGACCGTGGAAGACGTCGAGTGCGACCACCGCGGCCGTGCGGTTGGCGTGACGGTCCGGTCCGGCGACGCGACGCGCCGCGTCGACGCGCGAATCGTGGTCGGCGCTGACGGAGTTCGATCGGTCGTGGCCCGGCGACTCGGCCTTGCGCGACAGCTGCACTGGCCGACACGCGCTGCGTTCGTGGCGCATTACGCCGGCGTTGCCGGAATCGGCGACTGCGGCGAGATGCACATATTCAACGACGGGTACTGCGTCCTCACTGACGTCGGATGCGGCGTCACCAACGTGAGCATCGTACTGCCGGAGCGTACAGCGCGCGCCGCGGACGGCAACGCCAAGGCCTTTTGCTCGGCCTGGATCGCCGCCCATTCCTCGCTCGCGTCGCGATTCACGAATGCGACAGGCGTCTCGGCGGTGCAGGCCGTCGGTCCGTTCGGCGCGCGCGCCCGGTCCGCCTGCGCGCCTGGCGCGGCGCTGGTCGGCCATGCCGCCGACGTCTACAACCCGTTCACCGGCGAGGGCATGTATGCCGCGCTTCGCGGCGGCGAATTGCTCGCACCATACGTCATCGAGTCGCTGCGCGCGACCGACGCGCGGGCGCATGAACCACTTGAGGCCTACGATCGGTGTCGGCGGCACGAGTTCGGTGGCAAATGGCGGGTTGCACGGCTCGCCTCAATCGCGGTCGCAAGCCCGCCGCTGCTCCATCTACTCGCGCGGCGCCTCCGCGACCGGCGCGATCTTGCTGACCTGATTGTCGGGGTCGCGGGCGACTTCGTGCCGGCACGTGAAATCCTCAACCTCCGATTCGCCATGCAGCTCCTCGCGCCATCATTCGGATCATGACCGTAGACACCGCCACCTTTCGCCACGCCCTCGGCACCGTCCCGACGGCCGTCAGCATACTCACGATGGTCGACGACGATGGCGAGGATCGCGGCATGACGGTCAGCGCGTTCTGTTCGGTGAGCCTGTCGCCGCCGCTGGTGCTGGTCTGCATCGGCAACGACGCGACCATCTCCGGCCCGGTGCGAGGCGCGTCCACCTTCGCTCTCAACGTGTTGGCTGACGACCAGGCCGACCTGTCGCGCGTTTTCGCCGACACTGGGGCGCGGCCTTTCGCCGGTGTGGGAAGCAGCCGTGGACCCGGCGGCATGCTGCTCATCGACGGCACATCGGCCCGCCTCGAGTGCCGCATCACGGCGCGGTATCCAGGCGGCGACCACACCATCGTCGTGGGCGAAGTGACCTACGCCGACGTGTCGCCGATGCCACCGCTCCTCTACCATCGCGGCACATACTCAGCGCTCGCGCCCTGACGATCGCTCGGCCTCACCCGAGTCCCGGGTGAGCGAACGCGCCGAGATAGGCGCCGTTTGTGTGGCGTTTGGAGTCAAGCGGTGTGGGGTTTGGACTCAAGCGGTGACAGATTGTCACGGCTTATCGGTGGACATGCCCGATGCGCGTTGCACAAGTTTGTGGCATGCAAGACATCGACGTCCTCCTCACAGAAACCCGCTCCTTCCCTCCGCCCGAGGGTTTTGCCCGCGACGCTCACGTGCGCACCGACGCCATCTACGAGGAAGCGGCGAACGACTTCGAGGCGTACTGGGCCGGCGCGGCAGGAAACCTTGAGTGGATCACCCCGTGGAAGACGGTCCTCGACTGGACGCCGCCCCACGCCAAGTGGTTCCTCGGTGGCCAGCTCAACGTCAGCGCCAACTGCGTAGACCGGCATGTGCGCGGCGCGAACCGCAACAAAGCCGCGATCATCTGGGAGGGCGAGAACGGTGACCGCCGCACGCTGACCTACTGGGACCTGTACCGCGAAGTGCAGCAGTTCGCCAACGTGCTGCGCTCGCTCGGTATCAATAAGGGCGACCGCGTCGGCATCTACCTGCCGCTCATCCCTGAAGCGGCGATCGCGATGCTCGCGTGCACGCGCATCGGTGCTATTCACAGTGTGGTGTTCGGCGGGTTCAGCCCTGAGTCGCTACGAGACCGGATGAACGACGCGCAGGCCAGGGTGCTCATCACGTCGGACGGCGGGTACCGCCGCGGCCAGGTGATACCGCTCAAGCGTAACGTCGACAAGGCTCTCGAAGAGGCACCCTCAATCGAGCATGTCGTCGTCGTGCAACGAACGCTTGGCGGATTCAGCGACCTCGCCATGGAAATGACCGACGGGCGCGATCGCTGGTATCACGAGCTGATGCGCGAAGCCAAGGCCGACTGCGCACCCGTCGCGATGGATGCCGAAGATGTGTTGTTCATTCTCTACACGTCCGGCACGACGGGCAAGCCGAAGGGCATCGTGCACACGACGGGCGGTTATCTCACCGGTGCGGCGACGTCGACCAAGATGGTGTTCGACCTCAAGGACGACGACGTCTTCTGGTGCACCGCCGATGTCGGCTGGATCACCGGGCACTCCTACCTCGTCTACGGTCCGCTGGCGAACGGCGCCACCTGCGTGATGTACGAGGGCGCGCCGGACTGGCCGCAGCGCGACCGATTCTGGGAGATCTGCTCGCGTCACGGCGTGACCATCCTCTACACCGCGCCGACGGCGATTCGCGCTTTCATGAAGTGGGGCGACGAGCACCCGGCCAAACACGACCTCTCACGGCTCCGCCTCTTGGGCTCCGTAGGCGAGCCGATCAACCCCGAAGCGTGGATCTGGTATCAGGAACATATCGGCCACAAACGGTGCCCGATCGTCGACACCTGGTGGCAAACCGAAACGGGCTCGATCGTGATCTCCCCACTGCCGGGACTTACCGTGACGAAGCCGGGCAGTGGAACGAAGGCGCTGCCTGGGTATTTCGCTGAACTGCTGGACCAGACGGGCGAGCGAATCCCGGTGGGCGGCGGGCTCCTCGCGCTCACGAAGCCGTGGCCGTCCATGCTCCGCACCATCTGGGGAGACGACGCCCGCTACGTGGAGACGTATTTCTCCAAGTGGGCTGGGAGGCCGGACCTCTATTTCGCCGGCGACGGCGCCAAGCGCGACGACGATCAGTACTTCTGGATCCTCGGCCGCGTGGACGACGTGCTCAACGTGGCCGGTCACCGGATCGGCACGATGGAGGTCGAGAGCGCGCTCGTCGAGCACCCTGCGGTCGCCGAGGCCGCCGTGGTCGGCAAAACGCACGACGTGAAGGGTCAGGCAATTGCCGCGTTCGTGACGCTGCGCGAGGGATTCGAGCAGTCACCCGAGTTAGTCGTCGAGCTCAAGCGGTTCGTTGCCGACAAAATTGGCGCGCTCGCGCGACCGGACGACATCCTGTTCAGCACGGACCTGCCCAAAACGCGATCGGGAAAGATCATGAGGCGCCTTCTGCGCGACATCGCCGAGGGGCGCGCGCTGGGCGACACGAGCACCCTCGCCGACCCCAGCGTTGTGGCGGCGCTCAAGACGCAGTACGACGAGAAGGACGGCTGACACCACTCCCGATGGAGCGCCTAGAAAAGGCGCCGACCGCGGCGACCGCGCCGATCGCGGCGATCGCGATCTACTGCGGGGCCCGCCGATAGTCCCGCAGGTCCAGTAGGCTGAGGCTGAACAGGACGACCACCAGCCCTGCACTCACGACGCAGTATCGGCAGATCGCGTGGATGCGCGCGACTTCGGCCCAGGTGAGATACGCCGAGAAAAGCACCCCCCACCCGTTCAGAAAGACGAGCGCGCCACTCGGCCATCGCCGCTCGACCCACGGACCAAGCGAGCCGGCGGTCGCGACGGCGAAGACACTCATGTAGTAGCCAGTACCCCAGAGCGCGACCGGGACCCCAAGGAAGTTGGCCCAGCTACTCCCCTGCACCTTCTCGCAACCGCCCGTCCCACACGCCAGCGAACCGACGTACCCATAGTGGTAGAGGGTGAGGTAGGCGGCGAGAAAGACGCCACCCAACGCCAAGACGGCGACCAACATCCTTCGCGTCATCGGCCGACTCCGGGACCCGACGCGACTATGGCTTACTGGGTGTGGCCTTCGCCGCCTGCGCGGCTTCGGCAGCTGCCGCATCGACGTACTTCCGGAACTCGTCGAACGGAATGTTGCCAGGAATCATCTTCGTACCGATGATAAAGGTCGGCGTCTGGCCGATGCCGCGCCGCACGCCTTCCTGAAGGTTGGCCTTGATGCGGGGATAGTGTTGCTGTGAGTCGAAGCAATCCTCCCACTTCGCCGTATCAATCCCAGATTCAGCGGCGAGCTGCAGGAACACCTTCTTCGGATTGTTCGTCGCTTCGCCATTCCAGCGGTCCTGCGTGGCGAACACGCGGTCATGCATGTCGAGGAACTTCCCCTGATCGGCTGCACAGGCCACCGCGTTCGACGCGGGCCAGGTGTTCTTGTGCATGTCGAGCGGGAAGTCATAGAACCGGAATGACACAAGGCCGGTATTGATGAGGCGCTCGCGAACGTCCGGCTCCGTGAGGGTCGCCCACTGCCCGCACGCGGGGCATTCGAAGTCACCAAACTCAATGACCTGCACCGGCGCGTCGGCGTTGCCGACGAGATAGCCCTCAGCCGTTCCGGCCGCGAGGCTCGGGTCCACGGGCTTCACACCCGCACGCGGACGCGATAGGGCATACCCCAGCACGGCGACTCCGACGACGGCCACCAGCAAAATGGCGCCGACAAAGCGCGAATTGGACGGCTTCTTCTTGACGGGCTTGGTCACGGCGAGCTCTCCTCAGAATGTCGGCGCGCCGCCGGATACGCCGGACGACTGCCAGTCGGTCAACTTTGGCTTGCCAGAAGATAACCCGCCCCGCCCCTCGCTGGTCACCCGTTTCGGTCAACGAAGGGCGGCGAAAACCCGTAATTAAGTCACCGAGGGAGCTGTTTTTGAGCCGTCACCTATAGGATGCGACGCCCAAATCGGTTAACATTGTGTCTGCAGCAATCACTCAATAAACGGACGAGATGAGCACGAAGAGGACGATAAGACCACAGCAACGCGACACGACGGCCCCGACACCATTCGCACAGGCGCGCGATGAGCTGTTCCAGCACATCATCAGTTGTCAGGTGGTTGGCGCCGATGCGGAGCACCAGAAGGAATGGCTCGATGAAACGATGGGGTACATGCGCGACCGGTTCCACGAACTGGACGCCACCAAGCTCGCGGAGTTACGCACCTTGGGTGAACGTTTCGCCCAGCCGGCCAAGCGCAACGAGGCCGTCAGCGCGTAAGGGTCTGTGGGCCCAGCAGGATCTGAAAAAGAAGGTAGAGATTTCCGGGGGCGCCAGCGATGGCGCCCTCTGCAATTATTCAGCGTCGTGGCCGATCAACGTCCGGCGCGACGCGTGCGGCGCAGCACGACGGCCAACCGTGCGCCACCCCCGAATCCGAGTTCCACCGCCGGGACCCAACCGGTGCGACGGGGAATTTCGGTCCCGACAAAAAAGATGAGCGCCGTGCGTGACCGGCGACCCTCGCCCGCTTCGACGGCAATCCCAGCACCGGCATACGGGCCCCAACGCCATTCAGCGAAAGGGTCGGCAAGAAATCGTGCCGCGAGTTCGGCCCGCGCAACGGTACCGGGGTTGGCGCCGAGTTCGCGCCCGGCCGCGATGATCGCCGCGGCACGAACGTAGTAGCCGGCCGGCACGTTCAAGCCGGCGCCAGCCACGACGACAGACCTGGCGCCTCCAATGATTCCGGCGGTCACCTCGGGCTGCACAGTCGGCACGAACCGAAATGCCTGAGCCACCGCTGTGCCGGCTCCCAGCTGGACTGCCACGGCAACGACCAACCCGCGTACACCGAGGTTCACGACGAGCCGGCGCCGGCGGCGGTGATCGCCACGCCGGTCCGCCTACACGCGAGCACTGCCCCGCCAAAGCACGATCGAGTAATCGGCGATCGACCATGCCGATGCGATGCCCACGGCGATCACCGAAGTCAGGATCAACGAGGGTTCCAGGTACGCGATCGCGAGCGCGGCCAGCTGGAGTACCGTCACGACCTTGCCGGCGGATCTCGCCACGAAGGTGAACTGACGGAACTGGTCCATGCCCCGCGTGGCCAAGAATGCGGCGAGCACGCAGATGTCGCGAGCCGCGAGCACCAGCGTCGCGACCAAGGAGAGCCGACCGTCGTTCCAGAGCACCGCGAGGGCGACGAGCACAAAGCAGCGGTCCGCAAACGGATCGATGAGCTCGCCGAAACGGGTCGAGGCGCCGCGGCTGCGCGCGAGATACCCGTCGAGAAAATCGGTTGCGCCCGCGGCAGCGATCAAGAGGAGCCGCTCCTCGTGACCCTTCAGCAAGGGGAAGAGCGCGGCCATACCAAGCCGCGAAAGCGACACGAGGTTTGGAAGCGTTGCGATGGAGTCGCGTGCCATGCACGTAAAGCTAGAAACCACCCCGACTGCTTGCCAGCGCAGGAGCTCCACCCTAGCTTCGCGAAACAGCGTGTTTCCCCCGTCCGGGATTGGACCGCATGACCGATATGCTTGCGATGAGTACGCCCTGAACGGTCCGCCGCCACTCGTTGAGCGCGTCGCCGATTTTCGCGGGGTGGCCTCACCGGTCCTCCGCGACTCCGCAGCGCTCGCCGGCCTCGCGCTCTCCGCGGCCGGCGCGGCGGGCCTGAGCACCTTAGAATCACCGATCGTCCGCGCGCTCCCGCGTGACGGACTCGCGCTGATCCTCTTTCTCGACCTCGGGCACATCGCGGTGCACACAATACCCGAGCGCGAAACAGTCGTGCTCAACCTGCTCGTCGCAGCGGGACGCGATCCGCAGAAGGCGGTGGATGTATTCGCGCGGAAGTTCGGAGTCAGCGAAACACGTCCGGCCCGGGCGTTCGACCGCGGGTAGGTTCTCCCGGATCCGCCTCCCTACCCATCACCGACCACCCCCCGCGATGGCTGCCTGGTTCACAGCCAAATCGTTTGCTTTGGCGGACTCACCGACGACGAACTGGGCGTGAGGCTCACGCGGATGCCACGCGGCTTCGCAGAGAATCTTCCCGCGGCAGCGTGGCTCCGCTTCAACTCATTTACCGTGAGCACCAACTACAGCGATAAGGAAGCGCTCGCCCCGTCGCTGATCGACAAGGTGATGAAGGGCTTCGCGCTGATCCTGCCGCTCTGCCGCTGGCTAAACGGGGCACTCGGCCACCGCCGGCAGCCTCCGTCCGTTCCGGACCAGTCAGACCGCTCGGCCCGCACCGCGAATCATGCTCTCGACCCGCCGCGCTGGATCGAACGAGGCCTGTGCGACCATCTGGATATTTGCGGCCGTGACGGCATGGATCCGCTCATCGTAGCGGGCGATGTCATCCATCGAATCACCGCACATCCAGGCGTCGGCGAGGTCGCCCATGATGGCGGATGCCGCTTCGCGACGGATGGCATTGTACCCAACCGCAAAGGTCTTGGCCTGCTGCAGCTCACGTTCGGTGACCGGTTCGGAACAGAGCCGCGCGAACTGGCCGAGAAATCCCGCCCGAGCGGCTTCGGCTTTCTCCGGCGAGGTCGCGATGTAGCCAAGGAATGCGCCCGCGTGACGGCGCAGGACCGGCGTGACCATCACGGTATAGGCGAGCGACTGCCGGTCGCGCAATTCCTCGAAGAACCGGCCGCCGAGCCCGCTCGCCACTCCGGAGAGCAATGACGCCGCGAATCGGTGGTCGTCGCCGCGCGCGGGACCGGGAAAGAGCATAGCCAAGGCCGACTGCGCCTTGTCGCGCGACTCGGTGCGTTGCACCGGACCCGCCGGCCAGGCGGGCGCTGGCACCGCCCTTACCGTGCGCGGCGTGAGCTCGCTGAACCGGCGCGCAATCGCTCCAACCGCATCGTCGGCATCGAGGTCGGCCACGCACACGATCACGCCCTCCGCGGCAACGGCCTGCGCCTCGTGCCAGGCACGGAGCGCGTCGGCATCGAGCCGTCCGAGCGATGCGGCGACGCCGAGCACCGACCGACCGTATGGATGGTCACCCCAGGCCACCTCGGTGGCGAGCCGCAGCGGCCACCGGAACATGTCGTCGCGGATCGCGGCAAGTTCGGCGAGCGCGACGGCGCGTTCCGACTCGACGGCGTCGTCGCGGAATGCCGGACGTTGCACCACGTCGGCCAAGAGTTCGACGGCGTCGTCGAACCGCGCCACCGGCACAGACACCGTCCACTGGAACCCGTCCGCGGCCGCCGAACCGCCAAGCGCACCACCAGCAAACTCCACATCTTCGGCGAGCTGCTTAGCCGACCGCCGTTCCGTCCCGCGGAGCGCCACGCGCGTCATGAGCGACGTCACGCCGGCATTCGCCGCTCCCTCCTGCAGTGCACCGCCATTCACGAACCAGCCGACGTGGGCGATCGGGCTGCGCGCGCGCTGGAAAACGATCGGCACGCCTGTCCCCGTCCGGTAGACGGATATGTCGCCGTGGCGGCGTTCGAGCCGCCAAGCGCACGATCCGCCCTTCACCACGGCAACCGGCTGCGTCAGCGTCACTGGGTCTACCGGATCGGGTCGGTCGCCAGTAAGCATCGTGATTGCCTCATCCGCACTTGAGGCAAACGGCGTGGCACTCGACGGGCGATACACGAGCAGCGCGGCACGCTCGGGCGCGAGCCAGCGTTGGGTGACACGGCCGACCGCCTGCGCGTCGGCGTCGAGTATCGCCTCGAGATAGTCGCTGCCCCGCTCCCAGCCGCCCATCAACTCCCAGGCGGCCAGATGATTGGCCTGGCCGTCCACCGTCTCGAGCCCGCGGAGCCACTGCGAGGACACCATGCGGCGGGCACGTTGGACTTCTGGCGCGCCCAGATCGCCCTCACGCATCCGCTCGACCTGATCCCATGCCGCGCGCAGCGTACTGGTGGCCCGCTCGGGTCGCGCCGTGGCGTGCACCACAAAGACGCCAAGCTCGGTTGGTGTGTAGTTCCACGCACTGATTGACGACGCGAGACGCCGGTCGCGCACGGCGCGAAAGAGCCGGGACGCGCGTCCCCCCGAGAGCACGACCGACGCCAGGTTGAGCACGGGCGTATCGGCATGCGTGAGCTCCGGCGTGCGCCAGCCGAGCAGCACTTCGGACTGTTGTACGTCGCCGTCGAGTTCCTGATACCGCAACCCAGGCGCCCGCGCGGAGGCTTCCGTCGGACCCGGAGTTCGCACCACGGGCTGGTCGGGCACGGCGCCATACCGCCGCATCGCTTCCGCGATCGCATGCCCCGCCTTCACATCGCCAACGATGGAAAGCACGGTGTTGCGCGGACGATAGAAGTTCTGGTAAAACCCGAGCACCTTGTCACGCGTCAGCGCACGGAGTCCCGGCTCCCGACCGATCCGCCAGCGCCGCATGCGGTGTGTGTCGTGCAGCAGCGCGAACAGCGTCTCGGTGGCCACGGCCGTCGGTGTGTCGGACTTTCGCTTGGCTTCTTCAATGATGACTTCGAGCTCGCGCCCAAGTTCGCCACGATCGATCAGCGAATTGGCGTACGCGTCCGCCTGGATCTCCATGCCCGCTTCGAAACCGTTCGCGGGCAAGACCGTGTAATAGTGCGTGTGATCGTAAATGGTCGCCGCGTTGAGCAGGCCACCGCTCGCTTTCGTGGCGCGGGCGATCTCCCCGACGCCTCGGGTCGGCGTGCCCTTGAAGTACATGTGCTCGAGCACGTGCGCGATACCGGAGACGTCGTCGGTCTCGTCGAAGTACCCCGCGCCGACATACGTGACAATCGCGACGACGCCGCAGCCTGACTTTGGCCGCACGACCACGCGTAGCCCGTTCGGCAGCGTTTCGCGCACCACGCTTCCGGCGGGGAATACGCTGTCGAGCAGACGCGGGTTCATCTGGCGAACGACACGCGGCGAAGCACGACCAGCGCCGCGATGAACGCGAGGGCGCCGTAGCCCAGTACATGCCAGACGTGGGGCCAAGGCATGGCCTGCCCCGCGTACAGTTGGTCGCGGATGGAATCGAGTTTGTGGGTCGGGGGCAGGAACCGCGTCACCTGCGCAAGCCACGGCCACATCGGCAAGTTCTGCGTGTTCTTCAGCGTGTGCAGGACGTTACTCACAACGAAGACGACTACGAGGAGTGCTGTGTCGGCATTGGTCACCGCGGTCAGCAAGAAACCGATGCCGCCGATCAACACCCAGCTGAGCGCCATCACGATCAGCACTTCGCGGACCGGCAGCGCGGTCGTCCCTGCCTGCAGCCAGGATGCCAATAATCCGGCGATCGCGATGAACCCTGCGCCGTAGAGGAGCCATTGTTGCGCGTAGAACCGCTCGATCGACACCGGCTTGCTGAAGAGGAAGCGGAAATACCCGTTCGATCGGTCGTCTGTGACCATGCGCGCGACGCCGAGGAACGAGCCGATCGTGATAAAGACGCCGGCGAGGTTGCGGAACATGCCGTTGGCGAACGACTGCCCGTCGGGCGTGTCCCATTCCATGGCCGGTCCGGCCTGCTTCCAGACCATGAAGCCGAACATGACGACGAGCAGCGTGGGCAAACCCGCCCGCATCAGCACAAAGTCCCGAAGCTGGAACCTGAGCAGGTACGCCGTGATGCGGCCGCGCGTCGCCAGCCCGCTCATGCGCCACCATCGGCGCCACCAACCGCTGCGTGGAACTCGGCTTCGAGTGCGCTTTCGCGCGGCGCGAGCCCGGTCACCTGCGCGCCGAGCGCGAGCACCGGCGCCACCACCGGCGCCACCAACCGCTGCGTGGAACTCGGCTTCGAGTGCGCTTTCGCGCGGCGCGAGCCCGGTCACCTGCGCGCCGAGCGCGAGCGCCGTTTGCAGCCCGGCGTTGAGCTCCGCCAGACCAAGCGCGGGCAACACGACCTCGCCAGGTCCCACCACACGGGCGCCGGGAAATGTGGCGAGCACCACGGCCGGATCGCTGAGCACGCGGAGCACATAGACGCGCGTGCCCGACTCATGCGAATCGCGCACCGTCACCACGCGCTGCAGCTTGCCGTGATCGATGATCGCCACACGGTCGGCCACGCGCGCGAGCTCGTCGAGGTTGTGCGACGCGATGACGATCGCGCGATTCGGATGCCGGAGCTCTGTCACGACCGAGCGAAACCGTTGCGTCCACAAGGGATCGAGCCCGTGCGTTGGCTCATCAAACACGACGACGTCATGCCCGCGCAACAACGCCTGAGCGAGCCCCACGCGCTGGAAGTTTCCCTTGGAGAGGGCCTGCACCGGCTTCCGCCGATGCTCGCCGATTTCGAGGAGCGCAATCACGCGCTCCACCTCGACCTCGACCCGGTCGGCCGGAACGCCGTCGAGCGTCGCGAGTCGACGCAGTGCATCGTCCGTACGCCAGCTTTTTCTCAGAGTCATTAGCTCGGGCAAGTAGGCAATGCCATGCTGCTCGACGTAGCGGCGCGGCTCGAGCCCAGCGATCGTCATCGTGCCGGTCGTCGGACGAAGGAATCCGAGCAGCATCGCGATGATCGTCGTCTTGCCAGCGCCGTTCGGGCCGGCGATGCCGACCACTTCGCCGGCTGCGACATCGAGCGTCACATCGTTCACGGCGAGCACCGGCCGGCCGGTCAGTGACCGGTACGATTTCGAAACGCCCCGGAGCGAAATCATCCATCACTCCGGGTGGGCGCTACACCGCAGTCCGTCAGTTCAGAATCCTCAGGAGCCCAGCATCGGCGCTCCCGCGGAGGAACGACTCGGCGTCGCCTGCTGGAATCAGGATGCCCGTCAGCGAGAATCCACGACGGGCCTCCTGTTGCATGAACTCCAACACCGATCGCGCTGGCAGGGTGCTGTCCGTGCGCATCTCGCTGACGATCTCGTCCCACGTGCCGTTGTACTCGCGCCCGTCGCGCGCCACAACGTGGTGGGTCGCCGATTCCTGTTGCTGACCGGACAAGTCGGCGAGCAGCGCGCCGAACAACTCGAGCTGACCGCGCACTTCCCGTTCGGCGGCGTCCACAGCGTTCTGTTCGATCTCGCCGAGCATCTCGTCGAGCGAGTCGGGCTCACCAGCGAGTTCACCAAGACGCTCATCCCACGGCTGAATCGACTCATCATCGTCGGTGAGGCGGTAGGTACTCTTGCGCAACTCGATGAGGCGCCAGATGCCGAGCTCGTCCCAGTGGTCCTCGGGTTCCGTCTGTTCGAGGTGATAGAGCGACGCCTCGAACTCGCCGCGGTCATACAGCATGTTGCCGAGATAGATGCGCGCCTCGGAGTACTCCGGATCGACCTGCAGCGCGCGACGCAGCGTGGCGATGGCCTCCGTGTCCTGGCCGCGCCGGTGCTCGATATACCCCAACATCGCGATCGCCTCGGCGTGGTCGGGGGTCTGCTGCAGTGCCACGTCAAGGAAGCCCTGCGCATCGTCCAACAAGTTCTCACGAAAGAGCACGCGGGCAACCTGCAGCATCAGTTCGACGTCGTCGTGGTAGCCGAGGTCGAGGATCCGGTTGAACGACCGAACGGCCGCCGGCTGCTGGCCGAACTTGAGCAGCGTCTCGCCGAAGCCGGCGAGCGCGTTTTCGTGGTCGGGGTCGAGGACCAGCGCTTCTTCGAAACACTTGCGCGCCCAAGCAAACTCTTCGCGCGCCAAGCGCGCATACCCGACACCAATGTGGAGCTCGACGGCGTTGGGATAGAGCGTCAACCCCTCGCGCAGCATGCTGAGGGCGTCATCGTAGTTCCCTTCGTTGTAGAGCTGGTGAGCCCGCTCGTCGTACTCCTCGGAGCTCAGAAACGGCGAAGGCATCGTCCTATTGACCTCCGGCTCGGGTAACTGACGGCAACCTAATCAGAAAGCGCAAAACAGAACAAGGGATGACCAGACCGGACCACCCAAACTATCGCGGTCGCGACCCCAAGGGCCTCCGCGTATTCTCGGCAGCAAGCGCGACGGCAATTTCACCGGCAAGCCGGGCATTGGATTCGAGTAACGCGAGATTCGTTGCGAGCGACTGCCCGCCGGTCGCCCGTTCGACGGCGGCGAGCAAAAACGGAGTCACCGCGGCACCGCGCGGGCGATTCGGGCCGGTCGCCGCCGCCGCGAGCGCGACGCGGACGGCCCGTTCGACCAATCTCGGGTCGAGCGCCGCACCGGTTGGCGGCGGCTGAACCACGAGCACCGCTGAGGGACGTCCAAGTTGGCGGCCCGCGAGGAACGCACGCGCGATCTCCGTCGCGGAATTGGCCGTCGCCGACACCGGGAGGCCGGTCGAGGCGGTGAAAAAACCCGGAAACTCCTCGGTACGATACCCGATGACCGCCACGCCGTACGAATCGAGTCGCTCGAGCGTCGCCGCAAGGTCGAGAATCGATTTCGCGCCAGCGCAGACGACCACCACGCTCGACCGCGAAAGTTCCAGTAGGTCGGCGGACTCATCAAACGATGGCTCCCCAAGCGCCGCCCGGTGCACACCGCCAATGCCGCCGGTGGCGAACACATCGAGGCCAGCCATCGTGGCAATCGCGAGCGCGCCGGCGACCGTCGTCGAGCCATCCCGACCCGACGCGATGGCGTAGCCAAGATCACGTGCCGACGCCTTCATCGCCCCGACGGAAAGGAACCGCTCAAGCGCCTCGCCGTCGAGCCCAACCACGGCCTTGCCGCCGACCGTTGCGGTCACGGCGGGCACCGCACCGACGGAACGAACTCCCGCGCACATCAGGCGGTAGGCCTCTCGGTTTGCCGGTGCGGGAAGTCCCTGCGCCAGCACCGAACTTTCGAGCGCCACGATCGGCGTGCCCGCATCACGCGCTGAGGCGACCTCCGGATTCCAGGCCATCATTGCATTCGACATGGTGTGGTGCGCGATGGCAGGCTAGGCGTCGTCGAACTCGTCGGCCTTGCGCGTGGCGAGCAGGTCACGCTCGCGCAGGTCCGGGTCGCGCACAGCCAGCAGCTTGATCGTTTCGCCAGCGTAGCAGTCAAACGTCTTGCCGACACCGCGTGTGAGTACGATCTCGTGGCCATCCTCGAACCGGAGCACCACGTTCGGGTAGTCGAGATTCAGGTATTGCTTGCGGAGCTTCAGCGGAGGCGTGGGCATCGCGCCTCAGGTGACCACGCGACGGGTGGATTCATGCGCCTTCCACGCGCCGGTCGCCAGAATGTCGTCCACTTCGTGCACGACGCGATCCACTTCATCATCGGTGGTGTAGAAGTGCGGCGCAATACGGATTCCCGCGTCGGGCCGGTAGTCAATCACGACGTCACGCGCGAGCAGTTCCTGCGATACCTCGGCACCGTGCGGTACATCGAAGGCGACGGTGCCTCCACGGCGGGCCGGGTCGCGTGGCACGGTGACCGGGTAGCCACGCTCATCGGCGAGCGCGATCAGGCGCGTGGTCTGGCGGACAGACTTTTCACGAATCGCCGCGATGCCCGCGCGCCGTACGATGCGCGCACCTTCGGTCGCCGTATAGAGCGCTGGAATCGCCGGCGTGCCGCCAAGCCAACGCGCCGCGCCAGACGCGTAGTCCATCTCCGGTTCGAAGGCAAACGGGCGCGCGTGCGCGAGCCAGCCAGTGAGCGCAGGCGCGTAGCGGTCGCTCATCGCCGGCGACGCCCAGAGAAAACAGCCACCCGGCCCGCCGCACAGCCACTTCAGGACGCCGCCCGTCAGGAAATCCGCACCAATCGCGCCCACGTCCACCGGTATGATCCCGACGGAGTGGTACGCGTCGAGCGAAACCAGTGCGCCCATCCGGTGCGCGTGCGCCGCGACCGTTGCGGCATCCACGATGAACGCACTCCGGAACAGCACGTGCGAGATGGCAACCAGCCGCGTGCGCTCATCGATGGCCGCGCAAAGCTTGTCGGCGTCGATCGACACGCCATCATCGCTCTCCACAACGACCACGCGCGCGCCTAGCCGTGGCGCGAGGTGGTCGTAGACGTAGCGCACCGACGGAAAATCCAACGCGCTCATCACGATGGTGTCGCGCGGCGCGGAATAGTCGAGGGCCGACAGGACAGTCGCCTGTGCATTCGAGACATTCGGTATCATCACCACTTCGCCCGCACTGGCGCCGATGAGCGGGGCGATCTCGTCGCCAACGCGTACCGGCATCTCCCACCAGGCGTCGGCCCAGGCACGCACACCGCGCCCAGCCCACAGGTCCACGTACTCGGCCAGTCGGTCCGGCACCGTGCGCGGCATCGCGCCGAGCGAGTTCGATACGAGGTAGGTGCAGCGATCGAGAATCGGAAACTCGCCCCGAAAGGCGAGCAGCGGATCTGAGGTCATTTCGCGCGCCCGGCCCCACCCCCGGTGGCACCCCCGGTGGCACGTCCGCGGACGGAGCGAAGGGCGTAGAGCGCGACGGAGATCACGAGCGCGATGCCAATGGCCTTGAACTCGTCGAACGACACCGTGGACAGCAACGCGAGAATGGCGGCGGACGCCAACCAGGGCACGAGCGCACCGCCCGGAATCGTGAACGGCTTGGCTTCGAGCCGGACGTTCTTGCGGCGCAGGGCGACCACACCAAGACAACAGAGCAGGTACATCAGCAGCGCCGAAATATTGGCGACTTTCACGAGCGACATAAATGTGCCGGACGCGGCCAGCATCGTGACCACCACCGCGTACACAAGAATCGCGTTCGTCGGTACGTGGGTTGCCGGGCTGATGCGGGAAAGCGCAGAAGGCAGGAATCCATCGCGCGACATCGCGAAGACGCTGCGCGGCATGGCGAGCATCATGCCCGAGGTGTGTGCGACCATCGACACCGCTGCGCCGACCATCAGCAACAGGCCGGCCCAGTGTCCGAATCCCTTCTCTGCGGCGGCGGCGAGCGGCGCGTCCTTGTGGTTCGCGAGGTCGGCGCCGAGGATGCCCTGCGCCGACTCCTGCACACCGAGATAGATCAGCGTGACGATACCGACTCCGAGCAGGATCGACCTCGGTACCGTGCGCGCCGAATCACGCACCTCGCCGCTAGGCACCAGCGCCGTTTCGACACCCAAGAAGGCGAACATCAGCGTCATCGACGCGCTAACGAGCGTACCGAGCGGCGGCATCCCCGGCCACGCGAGGTTGGCGCCCTGCACGGCAAAGAGGCCAATGGTTGCCATAAAGACCAGCGGGACGAGCTTGGCGATGGTGCCGATCTCGACGACGCGCGCAGCCTGCCCGACGCCGCGCAAGTTGATGAGGGTAAAGAACCCGAACACGGCGAGGATCAGCGCAATGCGCGACACACCCTCGCCCGCGCCTGGAACCAGCGCATTCACCGCCTGCGTGAATCCGGCAGCGACCGCCGCGTGGGCAATCGTGCCGAACAGGAGCACGAGCACCCCGCCGAGGTAGCCGACAAAGGGCCCGAACGCCTGCTCCACGTATGCGTACGGCCCACCGGAGCGTGAGACGCGACTGCCGGCCTCGGCGAAGCAGAGCACGATCAGTCCGAAGACGACCGCGCAAATGACATAGGCCAGCCAGGCCGCGCCGCCCAACGATCCGGCCACGCCAGCCGGCAGCAGGAATACGCCGCCGCCAATGGTGATCGTAATGATGCCGGCGGTCAGTTCGCGGACACCGAGCGACCGGCTCAGTCCGCCTTCGGCGTCGAGCGCTGTGCGTTCCGTCACATCCCCTCCGTCAGCTGTCTGATCAGGTATGCGCAATGTGGCGGGAAAGGTACCGTAGAAATACGTTCCCGACAGTAGCCGCTATTCGCGTCACACTCGGCTATCGCGGTGATTCACCAGACGCCGTTTCGCACGCTTCGTTCACCTGCTGCCCGACGACCGTTGGCGGTAGCACCCCTTCCCCAACGCTTCTGACCTCGCCATCGTAGGCAAGGGCCGCGGTAGGCGGCCAAGGGCCAACTGTTCACCCCGAGGTATTTCGATGGACCCGATCCGACGCTGCGCACCGCTAGTCGCCGTGAGCCTGATCCCGACGCTGGTATTCGCGCAGGGAACAAAACGGCCGATGACGCCGATGGACATCCAGGAGATGAAGACGGCCACCGCGCCGGCGATCTCACCCAACGGGCAGCTTGGGGTCTACTCCATTTCGACACCAGACTGGCGGGCGGGCCGGCGCCAATCCGACCTCTATCTCGTATCGCTGACCGCCGGGCTGCCCAGCACGCGCCAGCTCACGTTCACCAAAGACAAGAACGAAGGACCGGCGCGATTCGCCGGGAACGACGCGATCGTATTCGCATCCGACCGTGACGCCGCCGCTGGCGCCTCGTCGGGCGAGGCGGGCGGTGGTGGACGCGGCGGTCGGGGCGGCGGTCCAGCCGCAGCGGACGGCGCCGGCAGCCAACTGTATCTCCTCCCGCTCTCCGGCGGCGAAGCGCAGAAGATCACCGACAGCGCGCCAGTGGGCCAGTTCCAGGTCACGCCAGACGGCCGACTGCTCGTGTACAGCGCCGGCCGCGCTGGGCAGCAGCAGCTCTGGGCGTTGAATGCGGCCAATCTGGCCGGTGGCAGCCCCTTACAGCTCACCCGCCAGTCGGCGCCCGTGGCTAACTGGCAAATCTCGAAGGACAGCAAGTCCATTTTCTTCATGGCGGCCGATACACTCGACGCGGACGAACAGCGGCGCCGGGCCGCCAGGTTCGGTGTGGACATCCGGAACCAGATCCAGCCGCGTTCACACGTCTACGTTCTCGACGTCGCGACGCGGCAGACCCGCCGGCTTACGCGCGACTCGGCCTACAGCGTCACCGCGTTCACCGTCTCGAACGACGCGAAGTACATCGGGTACAGCGGCACGCCGGACGACCGCAGCCACCGCGGCACGAACGACGAACGCAACACGGCCGACATCTACCTCATGGAAGTCGCCACGGGGAAGACCGAGCGCCTCACGAATAACTTCGAAGTCGCGGAGGGGAGCGTCAGCTTTTCACCCGACGGCAGTACGATCGCCTACACGGCGGCCGACGAGTTCAAGATGATGCACCTTAGCAAGATCTACCTCCGTCCCATCGGCGGCGGCACTTGGCGCAAGATCGGCAAGGACTGCGACTGCGATGTCACCATCGGCTGGTGGAGCGATGACAGCAAGACGATCTATTTCAACGAAGGCGTGAAGGCGACCAACCAGCTGATGTCGATCGACGTCGCGTCAGGCAAGGTCACGCAACTGACACACGAACTGGCCTCGGTCAACGTGAGCAGGGACGAGGCGACCGGCCGCGTCCTCGTCAACTACTCCGACCCCGTTACGCCGCCCGCCGTCTTCGCGGCGCCGTCGCTGGCGCAGGTTCCGACCAAGGCCTCGTGGATTCAGCTCACGCGGCCGAACCCGCAGGTCGACAGCTTCGCGCTCGGTGACGAAACGGAGATTACCTGGAAGTCCAAGGACGGCACGCCGGTCGGTGGTGTGCTCGTGAAACCGGTGGGCTACAAGGCGGGCACACGATATCCGCTCATTGTCGCGATCCACGGCGGGCCGGCTGCCGCCGATCTGCTCACGTTTAATGGCGGCTACGGCTCGCAGACGTACGCGGGTGCCGGATACATGGTGCTGCAGCCCAACTACCGGAACTCGACGAACTACGGCCAGAAGTTCAAGATCGAGAGTCAGGGTGACTACTTCACGAAGGGCTATGAAGACATCATGGCGGGCGTCGACTACCTCATCGCCCAAGGACTGGTGGACGGCAACAAGATGGGAGTCCTGGGCTGGAGCGCCGGCGGCCACTGGTCCAACTGGATCCTGACGCACACCGACCGCTTCAAAGCCATCTCGTCGGGCGCGGGCGTCGCCAACTGGGTGTCGATGTACGCACAGAGCGACAACCAGCGCGTCCGTCAGTGGTACTTGGGCGATACGCTCTACTTCGAGGGCAAGGAGTACGAGAAGTGGTGGAAACAATCGCCCATTGCCTACATCAAGAACGCCAAGACGCCGACGATGATCCACGTCGTCGACGGCGATCCGCGTGTGCCGCGGCCGCAGAGTGAGGAGATGCACATGGCCCTCAAACGGCTCGGCGTACCGACGGAGTTGTTCGTCTATCCTGGCGCCACACATGGCATCCCGGACCCGCGCGACCAGTACACCAAGGCCGTGGCTGAGTTCGCCTGGATGGAGCAACATGTGCTCGGCAAGGATACCAAGCTGAAGTGGGCCGACCTGCTCAAGACGCTCGACGCACGGACCGCGACCGCGGCGATTCAGCCGTAACGCCGCGGCGGTCACAGCAACGGGGCGGGCGCCGGTAGCACACGGCCCCGCCCCGTGCTGCTTGTGACTGTATATTCGAGTCAGCCTGGCAGCGCCAATGCGATCGAGCAGTGGGCGTCGCCAGTGGCTCAGGCCATCACCAGTCCGCCCAAGATTCGGTTTCCCCCGCGGACCCACGCACAAACGGCCATGGCAACGAACAACAGTTTCGGCTCGCGCTCATCCCTCTCGGTGGACGGGCACACCTACGTCTATTACCAGCTCGGTGCGGCTGCAACGCTGCCCGGCTCGACGGTAGCGACGCTCCCCTTCTCGCTCAAAGTCCTCCTCGAGAACTTGCTGAGGAACGAGGACGGCGCGTTCGTGAAACCCGACGACGTGAAGGCACTCGCCACCTGGAACGTGAAGGCGTCACTCGACAAAGAGATCGCCTTCCGCACGGCGCGCGTGCTGCTGCAGGACTTCACCGGCGTGCCATGCGTCGTGGACCTCGCGGCGATGCGCGATGCGCTCGCTGCGCTCGGCGGAGATCCCGCAAAGATCAACCCGCTGCAGCCGGTGGACCTCGTCATCGACCATTCGGTCCAGGTGGATGAGTACGGCGTAGATGCCGCGCTGCTCATCAACACCAAGCTCGAATACGAACGGAACCTCGAGCGCTACCAGTTCCTGCGGTGGGGGCAGGGCGCGCTGAAGAACTTCCGCGTCGTGCCGCCCGGTACCGGCATCTGCCACCAGGTCAACCTCGAATACCTCGGCCAGGTGGTCTTCACCGCCGCCGAGGGCACCGACACGGTGGCCTACTGCGATTCGCTCGTCGGCACCGATTCGCATACCACGATGATCAACGGACTCGGCGTGCTCGGCTGGGGCGTTGGCGGTATCGAGGCCGAGGCGGCGATGCTCGGCCAGCCTGTCTCGATGCTGATTCCCGAAGTCATCGGCTTCAAGTTCACGGGCAAGCTGCCCGCAGGCACGACCGCGACCGACCTCGTGCTCACCTGCACCGAAATGCTTCGCAAGAAGAAGGTCGTCGGCAAATTCGTCGAGTACTACGGCGACGGCCTTTCATCGCTGGCCCTCGCCGACCGCGCGACGATCGCGAACATGGCACCAGAATACGGCGCCACGATGGGCTTTTTCCCGGTCGACGCCGAAACACTGAAGTACCTCCGCCTCTCCGGCCGCAGCGGACATCAGGTGCAGCTCGTCGAGGCGTACTGCCGAGCGCAGGGGCTCTTTCGCGAAAACGGGATGACTGACCCCGTCTACACCGACACATTGACACTCGACCTCAGCACCGTCGTGCCAAGTCTCGCCGGGCCGAAGCGTCCACAGGACCGGATCGCGTTGACAGACATGCAATCCAACTACGACGCGGCATTCAAGGCGGAACGCGATCGCGTTGCCGCGGGAGGCGCCGCGTCGTACGACGTGGCGCGCGTGAACTGCGAGCACCGCGGCGAGCAGTTCACGCTGCAGGACGGCGCCGTAGTGATCGCGGCGATCACGAGTTGCACCAACACCAGCAACCCGAGCGTAATGCTCGCCGCAGGACTCGTGGCACAGAAGGCGCACGCGCTCGGGATCAGACCAAAGCCCTGGGTGAAGACTTCACTGGCGCCGGGCTCGAAGGTCGTTCGCGACTACTTCGACAAGGCCGGCGTGCAGCCCGCGCTCGACGCGCTCGGATTCCAGATCGTGGGCTACGGCTGCACGACCTGCATCGGCAACTCTGGCCCGCTGCCCGAGTCCGTGTCGAAGGCGATTGATGACGGCAAACTCACCGTGGCCGCCGTGCTCTCGGGGAACCGCAACTTCGAGGGTCGCGTCAATCCGCAGACGCGCTTCAACTATCTGGCGTCGCCGCCGCTCGTCGTGGCCTATGCGCTGGCCGGGCGAGTCGACATCGACTTTAAAAGCGAACCGCTTGGCGAGGGCCCAAATGGTCCGGTGTTCCTCCGTGACATCTGGCCGACATCGAATGAAGTCGAGCACATCGTCCTCAACAGCGTGAAGCGCGAACAGTTCGAGAAGGAATACGCCGACGCCTTTGGTGGCGACGCCGCGTGGCAGGCGATCGCGGTGCCGACTGGTGACCGCTACGAATGGGATAGCCAGAGCACGTACGTCAAACACCCGCCGTATTTCGAGGGTATGACGATGACACCGCCGGGTGTGCGGCCCATCGCGGACGCGCGCGTGCTCGGCATGTTCGGCGACTCGATCACGACGGACCACATTTCGCCCGCCGGCTCGATCGCAGCGAAGAGCCCGGCCGGCGTCTGGCTCACGTCGCTCGGCGTGGACAAGAAGGACTTCAATTCGTACGGCGCCCGCCGCGGCAATCATGAAGTAATGATGCGCGGCACGTTCGCGAACATCCGCCTCAAGAACGAACTCACGGCCGGGATGGAGGGGTGGTGGACGCGCACCGCTCCCGGCGCCGAGGCGACGAGCTTTTTCGACGCGAGCGAGGGGTACAGGAAGTCCGCAACCGCACTCGTGATCATCGCCGGCAAGGAATACGGCACCGGCTCCTCGCGCGACTGGGCGGCGAAGGGCACGATGCTCCTCGGCGTTCGCGCCGTGATCGCCGAGAGTTTCGAGCGCATCCATCGGTCGAACCTCGTCGGGATGGGCATCATCCCACTCGAGTTCACGAACGGTGAGACGCGGCAGTCACTCGGACTGACCGGGTTTGAGCAGTACACCGTCGAGGGGCTGTCGGACTCGATGAATCCGCGGGCGACGCTGACCGTACGGGCGGTGAGCGCCGGCAGCGCTACGAAGACCTTCAGCGTGCGCAGCCGGATCGACACACCCGAAGAGCTGAACTACTACAAGAACGGCGGAATTTTGCCGTACGTGCTCAGGAATCTGGCGCGGTAGTTGCGTGAGGTCCGGAGGTGCGGAGCCCCCGGTTTGCTGCTTGCCCACTCATCCCTCGAGTCGATCCCAGTGCCCCATACGGTAGCGGTGGTAGTCAACCCGGCGGCCGGGCGAGGGAGCGGCGCACAGCTGTTGCCGCGGGTACGCGCGGCGTTCGAAGAATCGGGAATCGCGATCGTCCGCCTCACGGCCAAGTCGGGAGATGAGACGCGCCTCGTCCGCGATGCCCTCGACGCAGGCGCCGGCACGATCGTCGTCGTGGGCGGCGACGGCACCTGGAGCCGTTGCGCTGGCGCAGTGCTCGACGCGGCGGCCGGCGACCGCGTGCGACTCGCGTTTCTTTCGGCCGGCACCGGCAACGACTTCGCGAAAAATCTCGGTGCCCCGTCGCGCGACTTCGCGGCAATGGCGGCGCTGGTCACGGACCCATCGTGCGATCGGCGGGTGGACGTCGGGGTCGTGGAGAGCGGTGCGGCACGACACTGGTTCCTGAACGTGGCGGGCTTCGGGTTCGACGCGGCCGTGCTCGAGGACACGTCGAAAGGCGGGAGGCTCGGCGGAACCGCGGTGTATATCGTGGCTGCGCTCAAACGACTGATCGGCTACCCAGGCTTCGCGTACACGGAGGGGGGCTCGCAAGGCGAATCACGGCTCGCGATGATGCTCGTCTTCTCGAACGGATCCCATTTCGGCGGCGCATTTTGTGTCGCGCCCTCTGCCCGCATCGACGACGGACTGCTCGACCAGGTCGAGATCGGCGATGTACGGGGCCTCGCACGCATTCCCCTGTTCGTGAGCGCGGTGCGCGGGGCACATGTCGCACATCCGAAGGTGCGGGTGACCCGACGCAAGGAGTTCACGCTCACGTTCAGCCGCGGGCCCGCCTGCGACCTCGACGGCGAGCTCGTGCAGCTCGCGCAGCGCGACGTCAGAATCCGATCGGTTCCCGGCGCGATCCGCGTCGTGTCACCTTAACCAGCACGGTGGCAGCGCCATCGCGACATCCCCCAGGCCAGACGCGCCGAGCGCCTCGCGCGCGAGGTCACCGGCCAGCACCAGGTTGCGTTCCCGCTCCGCGGATGCAACCTTTTCGTATCCCGGCACCTTGTGGAGGATCAGACGCATGATGCAACTGGACGTGCATGTGAGGCGGATCACAGCCGCACTCGTCGTGAGCGCCGTTGGTGCGGTGCTGCAGGCGCAGGCGCCAGCCGCTGCGCCGCAGGAGCTGGCACCGAAGGTCGGCGACGTCGCACCAGACTTCACCCTGCCGGCCAGCACGAAGGAAGGCAAACTCGCGCAACCACTTCGCCTCTCCAACCTCAAGGGCCAGGTAGTGGTTCTTGCTTTCTTTCCGAAAGCAAGAACCCGTGGCTGAACTGCTCAAATGAACGCGTACCGTGATCAGTACGCGCAGGTCTTCAACGGTGGCAAGGGCGTCACGGTGCTGAGCATCAGCGTCGACGTCGACACCATCCACGCCGCGTGGGCCCGCGAGGCGGGCTACCCGGTGACGTTTGTCAGCGACACCGCGAGGACCCTCGGCACGCAGTACAACGTGGGGGGCTTTCTCAAAACCTATTCCCGTGTGCTCTTCGTTGTGGGCAAGGACGGAAGAATCGCCCACGTGATGCGGCCGTTTCGCGAACTGGTGCAAGACTCGTATGACGAACTCCAGAAGGCCGTGGCGACGGCGATGCAGCCCTAGCCAGCAGCTGGAATCGATGATGCGAGCGGGCGGCGAAGCGACAGGCTTCGCCGCCCGCTGCAATTGCGGCCACCGTTCCCTCTCGACACCACTCCTCCGCTCCGCGAGCTTTCCCCTATGACCTCGCGCACCTCTGTCGTCGTTGGCCTCATGCAGGACGCCGTCACCGGTGACTCGCAGCACGCGCTCGCCGCGACCATCACCCGTGTGCGCGAAGCGGCCGCGAAAGGCGCGCAGATCATCTGCCTGAAGGAACTCTTCAACGCACCATACTTCTGCAAAGCGCTGAAACAGGAATACTTCAACTTCGCCGAACCAATTCCCGGCCCCACCACCGACGCGTTGCGCGCCGTGGCTGCCGAATTGCAGGTAGTGCTCATCGTCCCGATTTTCGAGCGTCAGGCGCCTGGTGTATATCGCAACTCCGCCGCTGTCATCGACGCCGACGGCACGCTGCTCGGCGTGTATCGCAAGATGCACATCCCGCACGACCCGCTCTTTGAGGAGAAGTACTACTTCGCTCCGGGCGACGCGGTGACCGAGGGTGAGGGCACCGCCAGCGGGTTCAAGATCTGGAAGACGCGCTACGCAACGATTGGCGTGCTCATCTGCTGGGACCAGTGGTACCCCGAAGCAGCGCGCATCACGGCGCTCCTCGGCGCCGACATCCTGTTTTATCCCACCGCGATCGGCTGGCACCCGGCCGAAAAGGCGGTGTGGGGCGCATCCCAGGTGGACAGCTGGCGTACCGCCCAGCGGGCACACGCCATCGCCAACGGCGTTTTCGTCGCCTCGGTGAACCGCGTCGGGTTTGAACCAGAACCCGGCACGCAGGGGATCGAATTCTTCGGCCACTCGTTCATGGCCGACCCGTACGGCCGGATGATCGCCAACGCCGCGACCGAGCCAACCACGCTCATCGCCGAGTGCGATCTCAGCCTCATCGAGGGCGCGCGCCGCAACTGGCCGTTTCTGCGCGATCGCCGGATCGATGCCTATGGCCCGATCCTGAATCGCTGGATCGGATGACCGCCAAGCCGCGCGCAACGCATACGTCGGGCAGTCCGGGCGGACGTGCCGTCCGCTGGCCCGCGGAGTGGGAGCGACACGACGCCACCTGGATCGCGTGGCCGCACTGTGCGGCGGACTGGCCGGGCAAGATCGCGACGATCCCGTGGGTGCATGCGGAAATCGCACGCCTGCTCGCGGTGCACGAACGCGTGGAGATCCTCTGCCACTCCGCCGCGATTTATGCCGCCGCGCACCGAACGCTGGCCGCGCACGGCGTCACACGAAACGTTCGGCTTCATCGGTGCCCGACCGACCGCGCCTGGCTGCGTGATTCGGCGCCCACCGGCGTCCTCACCCGCGACGGGTCGCTCGAGTGGGTACACTGGAGCTTCGACGGCTGGGCCAAGTACCCGAACCACAGACGCGACGCGAAGGTCGGGGCCTTCGTGGCCCGCACGTCGCGCGTGCCCTGCACGGAACCGCTGCGTCCGGACACCGGCGCGCGTGCCGTACTTGAGGGCGGTGGCATCGAAACCGATGGTCGCGGCACGCTGCTCGTGACCGAGGAGTGGTTGCTCTCGCGCGTGCAGGTGCGCAATCCGGGACTGTCACGGGCGGGCTATGAATCGCTCTTCGCGCGGGAGCTGGGTATCCGTAACACCATCTGGCTCGGCGAAGGCTGCGTCGGCGATGACACGCACGGCCACGTGGACGACATCGCGCGTTTCGTCGCGCCCGGCGTCGTCGTGCTGGCACACGAAGCGGATTCCGGCGACGCGAACCATCGCCCGTCGGTCGACAACCTGAAACGGCTCCGGAGCGCCCGCGACGCCCGCGGCCGCGCGCTCACGATCGTACCACTCCCGTTTCCCCGCGCGGTGATGATGGACGGCGTACGGCTGCCCGCGAGTTACGCGAACTTCTACATCGCCAACGGCGTCGTGATTGTGCCGACCTTCAACGACCCCGCCGATCGCGAAGCACTGGACACGCTCGCCCGTGTGATGCCACGGCACGAGGTCGTGGGCATTCACTCCCTCGACCTCGTCTGGGGTCGTGGCACACTCCACTGCCTGACGCAACAGCAACCGGCGGCCTTACGCCCTCGTCGCGGAACGGCGCGCCGTGGTGTAACACCCATAGACGGCGCCCAATGAATCGTCCGGCGGTGCTCCTCCTGAGCGGCGGACTCGACTCGACGACGCTGCTCGCGCACGCGCTCAGCCAGCACTGGCAGGTCAGTGCGCTCACCTTCAGCTACGGCCAGCGCCACGCGAGCGAAGTATCGCGCGCCCGCGCCGTCGCGCGACAGTACGGCGTCACGCGTCACGTCGTCGCCGAGCTCGACCTGCGGCCGTTCGGTGGATCGGCGCTGACCACGACCGACATCGCGGTACCGAAAGACCGGTCACCGGAAGCGATGCAGACGGGGGTTCCGGTGACGTATGTGCCGGCGCGCAACACCATCTTCCTCTCCTCCGCGCTCGCCTGGGCCGAGGTGCTCGGCGCCCACGACCTGTTCATCGGCGTCAACGCGCTCGACTATAGCGGCTATCCCGACTGCCGCCCGGAGTTCATCGCCGCATTCGAGCAACTGGCCAACCTGGCGACGCGTGCCGGCACCGAAGACGGCGTGCGCTACACGGTGCACGCGCCGCTGATGACGATGTCGAAGGCCGAAATCATCACGCTGGGTATGAGTCTCGGCGTCGACTACTCGACTACCACGAGCTGCTACGACCCCGATCCGTCGGGCGCAGCGTGCGGCCGGTGCGACGCCTGCCAGTTGCGGAAGAAGGGGTTTGCCGAGGCCGGCGTCGCCGACCCGACCCGGTACGCTGCCGGGTAAGCGGCGCGGCAGCACAGACACCCAACCACCACCGATGTACACACTTCGAGAAATCTTTTTTACGTTGCAGGGCGAGGGCTTTCACACCGGCCGCGCCGCCGTGTTCGCGCGGTTTTGCGGATGCAACCTCTGGACCGGCCGTGAGGAAGACCGGCAATCCGCCACCTGCAAGTTTTGCGACACCGAGTTCGTCGGCGTCGGGCCAGATGGAGGAAAATTCCAGACCGCCGACGCGCTCGCTGATGCGGTGGCCGCGCGATGGCCGGTCGCGGCGGCGGCCGGCGGTGGCGAGCGATTCGTCGTCTGCACCGGAGGTGAGCCGCTGCTGCAACTGGACCGCGAGGCGGTGGATGCACTGCACTCGCGGGGGTTTACCGTCGCCGTCGAAACCAACGGCACACAACAACCACCGCGCGGCATCGATTGGATTACGGTCAGCCCGAAGATCGGCGCACCACTCGCGCTCACGCGGGGCAACGAGATCAAGCTCGTCTACCCGCAGGAGGCCGGCGATCCGGCGCAGTTCGAGCAGATGGACTTCACCCACTTCTTCCTGCAGCCGATGGATTGCGCCGATCGCGCGCAGACGACCGCCCAGGCCGTGCAGTACTGCCTCGAGCACCCGCGCTGGAGGCTCTCTGTGCAGACCCACAAGGCGCTCGGCATCCGGTAGGCGATTCGTGGCCTGTTCGGGTTCCGCCAGCTCCGTGGAACAGGTAGATTCCCAACTCGATGATCGCCACCCGCCTCCCCCGCTTCCTCGCCACCGGCTTTGTGGCCCTGCTCGGCGCCTCCGTGGCGCCGGCGCAGCAGTCGCCGCGCGCGTTGGGACCGACGATGGTATCAACGCGCGTCAAGGCCCCGGCGCTCAAGCGCGACACCACCGTTCGGATTCGGGCCGTGACCAAGTCGCCGGTCAAAGCGCTCGAACGCCGTGGGTCAAATCCGAGGGGTCCGTTCGCCCGCGTCAGCGAAGTGCAGCGCGACTCGATCATTGAGAATACGCGGTCGCTCCTCGGCATCCGCTACCAGTGGGCCGGCGAGACACCGGAGCGTGGCGTGGATTGCAGCGGACTCGTGAAATACGTGTTCGCCAAGCTCGGGATTGCGCTGCCGCACCATGCCGCTGATCTCGCGATGCTCGGCGAGTCGGTCGCCAAGGACACGTCCGAGATGCGGCCGGGCGACCTGCTCGTCTTCAGTAAGCTCAAGAGCAAGCGCATTTCGCATGTCGGCATCTACGTCGGCGACGGCATGATGATCCACGCTTCGTCCGGTGCGAAGCAGGTGGTCGAGACGCCAGTCCTGGAATTCCGCTCTGCGCTTCTCCGCGGCGTGCGTCGCGTGATCACGGTGGACTCCACGAAGGCGCCGGGTAGCAAGTAGCCTGAATCGCGCAGGTTGTGATCGCCGTTCACCTTGCCCGGGCCGGTCCGCCCGGGTTTTTTTGCGTCCCTAGCGTCCTGCATTCCGCCGGGAATTCGTACTGCTAGGCACCAACTAGGCACCACCGAGGCACCACCGAGGCACCAACTAGGCACCAAAAAGGCGTAACGGCTTGCCATCTAACGCGAAAAGGTCAAAGTTTTAGTATCTCGGTTCTTCTATGAACCGGGGTACTGACGGAATGCCCACGGCATTCTTCTGACTTTTGCCTACTTGAGGTAAACATGGCCCGAAACATTGTTCGGCGATTGGTCGCAGTGATGATGCTCCTGGTGGCGGTGCGCACGGCGTCGGCACAGGGCTCCGCGCTCTCCGGCAAGGTGACGAACAACGAAGGTGGCGCGCCAGTCGGCGCTGCCAACGTACAGGTCGTTT
The DNA here is from genome assembly GCA_014192065.1 of Gemmatimonadota bacterium. Classification (GTDB taxonomy): domain Bacteria; phylum Gemmatimonadota; class Gemmatimonadetes; order Gemmatimonadales; family Gemmatimonadaceae; genus Fen-1231. The sequence goes on from BJHH01000002.1 coordinate 79,430, forward strand.
CGGGCATGGCCGTGTCCGGTAAGGCAACGAGTGCCGACGACGGCAGCTACCGCGTGACCGGCCTCGTCGACGGCACCTACACCGTGATCGTGACCCGCATCGGCTACTCCGCGCGCCGTCTCGACCGAGTCGCGGTCAAAGGCGCTACGACGCTCAACGCAACGATGGTCGAGCTCGCGGCGACGCTGAATCGCGTGGTAACGACTGCCACGCGCGGCGCCACCCCGCAGAAGGAGCTCGACATCCCGGCCGCGTTGTCGGTGATCAGCTCCGAGAGCTTCGAGAACAAGCCCGCGCCGACGATCGGCGCCTACCTCAGCCAGGTACCCGGCCTCAGCATCTCGAGCGGCGGCATCCTGCAGAGCAACATCGTCTCGCGCGGCTTCAACAACGCCTTCTCCGGCGCGATGCTCAACCTGCAGGACTATCGCTTTGCCGGTGTCCCGTCGCTGCGGGTGAACGTCCCCGCGCTGTACAGCGGCACACGCGACGACATCGACCGCATCGAGGTACTCAACGGACCGGCCTCGTCACTCTACGGTCCAAACTCGGCCAACGGCGTACTGCACATCATCACGAAGTCGCCATTTACGTCACAGGGCACGACGGTCTCGGTCGAGGGTGGCAACCAGTCGCTGTTCAAGGGCGGCCTGCGCCACGCCGGCGTGTTCGGCGCGAACAAGGAATGGGGCTACAAGTTCTCCGGTGAGTACTTCACGGCACAGGACTTCAAGTACAACGACCCGAACGAACCGGCCACCTTCCCGAGCGCAGCGCCGGCCGGCCGCGCGGGCAAGCCGTTGACGCGTGATTTCGCCCTGCGTCGGTACACGGGCGAGGGGCGCCTCGACTACCGTCCCAGCGAGCACCTCGAGAACATCGTCACAGCCGGTTACTCGCAGTTCAGCGGCATCGAGGTGACCACCGCGTTCGGCGCCGCGCAGGGGAAGAACTGGACCTTCATGAACTTTCAGGACCGGTTTAAGTACAAGAACTTCTTCGCGCAGGTGTTCCTCAACGCCAACAACTCGGGCAACGACGGCCCGAAAGACCTGAACGGCACCTACTATCTGCGCACCGGCATCCCGGTCGTGGACAAGTCGAGCGTACTGGTCGGCCAGGTGCAACAGACCGTAAACATCGCCGACTGGAAGCTCATCGGCGGTATTGATTACATCTCGACGGCCCCACGCTCGGAAGGCACGATCTTCGGCCGCAATGAGGGATCGACCGATATCCACGAAACGGGCGCGTACCTGCAGGCCGCCTATCCGCTCGCGAAAGACCTCGAGCTGACCGCCGCGATTCGCGGAGACCGGAACGACCAAATCATCGGCACGCAGTTCTCACCCCGAGTGGCCTTCACGTATAAGCAAAACGCGAACAGCAACTGGCGCGCCAGCTTCAGCCGCGCATTCAACTCGCCGGCCAGCTTCTCGTTCTTCCTCGACCAGGTGTCCAACCCGAACCAAGCGCCGGGCTTCGCCCTCCGCGCGGTCGGCAGCCCACCGAAAACCGGATGGCAGTTCAACCGGACGTGCGACGCGTCGATCAACGCCGGCATCTGCATGCGTTCACCATTCGTCGCAGGCGGCCCGGGCACGCCGCTCTCGTCGGCCGCCACCAACGCCTTCCCCGGTTTCATTTCACAGCTGACCGCCATCGCGACGTCGCTTCCGGTCTCGTCGTTCGGCGGCGCCGCTCAGAAGGCCGGCTTTCTTGGCCTCCTCGGCCAGATGATGCCGATCCTGTCAACGCTCCAGCCCACGCCGGCGAATATCGGCACCGTACTACGGATCGGGTCGGCGGCCGTGACACCGGCGAGCGTACGCGACGCAGGACCGCTCAACGCGTCGTTCAACAACACCTGGGAAATCGGCTACAAGGCCATCATCAAGGAGCGCATCCGCGTCGCCGTGGATGCGTGGTACCAGCTGCGTGGTGACGTTGGCGCCCCGATCGGCCAGCTCAACCCGCTCGTGTTCTACGATCCGGCCACGCTCGGCGCCTACCTCGGCGGACGCATCGGCGCCGCTCTTGCGGCGCAGGGTATGCCGGCGGCACAGGCCGGGGCCACGGCTGCTGCTGCAGCCGGCGCGCTCACCCCGTTGATGGCAGCACTCCCGCAGGGCTCGCTCGCTCTCACCAACGCGCTTCTCGCCGGCGACCAGTCGATCATTGCGACCTACACGGCCGGCATCGGCACCGTGGACGTGCGCGGCTACGACGTAGCCGTTGACTGGCAGGTGGACGACAAGTGGCTGGTCGCCGCGACGTATTCGAACCAAGGGAAGATCGTGTTCCCCGAAATCGGCGGCACGCTCAACCCGTTGATGTCGAACTCGCCGAAGCACAGAGCGAGCGGCACGATCCGTTACACCAACGAATCCAACGGACTCGGGTGGGAGTTCGGCACGCGCTACTCCGACGCCTTCCCGGTGAACTCGGGTCTGCTGAACTCGCTCGGTACCCCGCCCAACCCGACGGGCACCATGCTCTATCCCGCCGTCCGGGTACAGACGCTGTTCGACGCAAGCGCCAGCTGGCGCCTGCCGATCCAGCCGAAGGTGGTCTGGTCCCTCAGCATCAGCAACATCAATGACCAGGGCCTGGCCACCTTCGTTGGCACCGCCCCGATCGGCCGCCTCATCATGACGCGGTTGCAGTACACGTTCTAGCCGACCATTGGTCGCAGTAGGTCGGAGGGCCGGCGGACAGGTGTCCGCCGGCCCTCTCGCTATCCCGGAGCGTTGGCTCGACAGAACGCGCGCTCCACGTGCCGCGCTTTAGCTTTGATTGGTGACTTCCCCAGCCGCTACAACCGCACCGACCAAGAAAAAGGTCAACTACAGCAACGCCTGGGCCGAAACGCGCCAGCTCCTGCACAAGTACCGCGGCAAGCTGGCGATCGGCATGTCGTTGATGCTCGTCAATCGCCTCGTCGGCTTCGTCCTGCCGTACACGACCAAACTCCTCATCGACGAAGTGATCGGTAAACACCGCGCCGACCTCCTCGTTCCGCTGGCCATGGCCGGTGCCGGCGCCACCGTTGTCCAGGCGATCACATCGTTCGCGCTCTCGCAGGTGATCAGCATTGCGGGGCAGCGCGCCATCACGGACCTGCGGCGCAGCGTCCAGGCCCGTGTGTTACGGCTCCCCGTCAGCTTCTTCGACTCGACGCAGAGCGGTATCCTGATCCAGCGTGTGATGTCCGACGCCGAGGGCGTGCGCAACCTCGTCGGTACGGGCATCGTGCAGCTGGTCGGCAGCCTCTTCACAGCATCGATCGCGCTCGGCGTGCTCTTCTGGCTCAACTGGAAGCTGACGACCGCTACCCTGCTCGTCCTCGGCGTGTTCGGCGGCGTGATGGCCTACGCCTTCAAGAAGCTGCGGCCGGTCTTCCGCGAGCGCAGCAAGATCTACGCTGAAGTGTCGGGCCGCCTCGGGCAGGCGCTGGGCGGCGCGCGCGTCGTGAAGGTGTACACGGCGGAAAAGCGCGAGGAAGTCGTCTTCACCAAGGGCGCGAACCGGCTCTTCCGCAACATCGCGAGCACTATTACCGGCACCTCCGCGGTGACGACGTTTGGCACGATCTTCATCGGCGCGGTCGGCGTGCTCATGACCGTCATCGGCGGACGCGACGTGCTCGCCGGCCAGATGACCCAGGGCGACTGGGTGATGTATGTGTTCTTCATTGCGCTCGTGACCATACCGGTGATGCAACTCGCGTCCATCGGCACGCAAATCACGGAAGCGTTCGCGGGACTCGACCGCATTCGCGACATCATGCAGACGCCAACGGAAGATGCCGGCGATGCCGACCGCGCTCCGATCGCCGACGTGCGCGGCGACATCGAGTTCGACCACGTCTGGTTCGAATACCGTGAAGGGTTGCCGGTGCTCAAGGACGTCACCTTCAGCGCGAAGGAAGGCACCACGACGGCACTGGTGGGCTCGAGTGGATCAGGAAAGAGCACCCTCATCTCGCTCATCATGGCCTTCGCCCGTCCGCTGAAGGGTCGAATCACCGTGGATGACCGCGACCTCGGTTCAATGCGGATTCGCGACTATCGCCGCCAGCTCGGCGTAGTACTGCAGGACAACTTCCTGTTCGACGGCACGATCGCGGACAACATCGCGTTCTCACGCCCCGGCGCGACGCTCGACGAGATCCGCGCGGTGGCGAGGGTCGCGCACTGCGAGGAGTTCATCTCGCAGTTCCCCGACGGTTTCGATACGGTGGTCGGCGAACGTGGAGTGAAGCTCTCAGGCGGCCAACGTCAGCGCGTGGCAATCGCACGGGCGATTCTCGCCGATCCCCGCATCCTGATCCTCGACGAAGCCACATCGAGCCTCGACTCCGAAGCCGAGCACCACATCCGCGAAGGCCTGCGGGCGCTGCGCCGCGGGCGCACGACGTTCGTGATCGCGCATCGCCTCTCGACGATCACGAGCTCGGACCAGATCCTCGTGCTCGAGGGCGGAGCGATCGTCGAGCGCGGCACGCACAGCGAACTCCTTGCCGCCAACGGGCGGTACCGGCAGCTCTACGACAAGCAATACCAGATCGAGCGCGACCAATTCGTAAATCCCGGCGAGGACTTTACTCCTGAGGAACCGGGCACCGCTGCGCCGGTGGGCGCGCGACCAGCGTCGGGGCTTTAGCGATCGTGAAACGCCTGGGCGGCCCGTCCGCCCAGGCGTTTCTGCGAAGTTTACGGAATCTTCTTGCCGAAGACGGGCGAACCGTCGCCGCTGGATGCCTTCCACGATCCCGATACGTCGTCTCCCTCGATCACGAGGTCGAGCGTCACCTCGGATCCGTCGGGTGAACTGAGCGTCGCCTGCACGCGCTTGCCCGTCACCGTGACCGTATTGAGGGGGATCGGCTGCGGCATCTGGTCGACCGTGAGCGTGCCGCCGAAGCTACCGTCGGCCCGCTTGCCAAACTCAATAGTGGCATTGAGCCCCGCGCCGCCATACGTGAGCGAAATCCCATAGGCTCCGGACGGGTCGACCTCCTTGGGCTTTGGCACCTCGGCCGTCACTGCTGGCCGCATCGCCGCCGTGGCGGCTGGCGCAGGAGCTGGCACAGGAGCTGGCACAGGAGCTGGCGCAGGAGCAGGTGATGCGGCGGGGCCCGCGCCGGCACAGGCGGCAAGGAGCATGGCGATAGGCAGGATGGAGGTGCGCACTGGATGGCTCGGCGAATAGGGTGATGATGACGATGGCGGCGGGACGCTCCAAGTGCCAATCTATTAGCTGCCTCCCAGCCATGACCAATCGGCTGAGTTCCGCGTCGTGGACGCGAATTGCCGTTCCGATGTGCGTCACCTGTTACGCCTCATCCGTCGCGAGTTCGCCCTTCCCCCGTCGCCAGCCCCCTCGCCATGAATTGGTCCCAATCGTACGACCCGTTGAATTCGCCGGTACTCTCGACGCTCGTCGCGGTCCTGCCGATTGCCGTGCTCCTCGGCGCGCTGGCGTCGCACCGGATCCGGGCCCATTGGGCGGCGGTCGGCGGTTTGGCCGTGGCGATTCTCGTGGCGATCGTTGGTATCGGAATGCCAACCGGCCTCGCGCTCCGGGCCGCGGCGTTCGGCGCGGCGTATGGCCTGTTTCCGCTCGGCTGGATTATTCTCAACACGATCTTCCTCTACCAGCTCGCGGTGGACAGCGGGACGTTCGTCACCGTGCAGCGGAGCCTCGCCTCGCTGTCGAGCGACCGACGTATCCAACTCGTCCTGGTGGCGTTCTCGTTCGGCGCTTTTTTTGAGGGAGCGGCGGGGTTCGGCACACCCGTGGCAGTCACTGGCGCCTTTCTGATCGGCCTTGGCTTCGCGCCACTCGAAGCTGCGGTCTACTCGCTCATCGCCAACACCGCCCCTGTCGCGTTTGGCGCGCTTGGCACGCCGCTGATCGCGTTGCAGGGCGTCACGGGACTCGACCTGCACGAACTCTCCGCGATGGTCGGCAAGCAGCTGCCGTTCTTCAGCGTGATCGTCCCTTTTTGGCTGATCGCCGCATACGTGGGGATCAAGAAGATGGTCGAGGTCTGGCCGGCGCTGGCGACCGCCGGGCTCGCCTTCGCGATCCCACAGTTTTTGGTCTCCAACTACCACGGGCCTTGGCTCGTGGACATCATCGCATCGGTGGTCTCGATGGGGGCGCTGGCGCTGCTCCTCAAGTACTGGCAGCCGCCGGGACACGTCACCGCCGCGCACGACGCGAGCGCGCCCAAGCTGTCGCGCGCCGCCGTATGGCGCGCTTGGTTGCCCTGGATCATCCTCAGCCTGCTCGTCTTTGCGTGGGGCACCCCGCAGGTGAAGGGCTGGCTCAACACGATCTCGGCGCCGCAGATCAGGATCCCAGGTCTGCACGAGCTGATCCTGCGCACGCCGCCGGTGGTCGCCGTCCCCAAGGCCGAAGGCGCCGTGTTCTTGTTCAACTGGATCAGTGCCTCCGGCACGGCCATCCTGATCGCCGGTTTGCTCTCCGGATTCCTGCTTGGACTCCCCGCGCGCCACATCGGCAAGCGCTACGTCGAGACCGTCGGCCGTATCGCGCCGTCGCTGCTCACGATCGCCGCCATGCTCGCGCTCGGCTACGTGACGCGCTATTCGGGCACCGACGCGATTCTCGGGCTCGCGTTCGCGCACACCGGATCGCTCTACCCGTTCTTTGGCACGCTGCTGGGCTGGTTGGGCGTTGCGCTCACCGGATCGGACACCTCCAGCAACGTGCTCTTTGGCGGGCTGCAGGTGATCACCGCGCAACAGGTGGGTGTGGACCCCACGCTGATGGCCGCCGCTAATAGCTCAGGCGGCGTCATGGGCAAGATGATCGACGCCCAGAGCATCGTCGTGGCGGGCACCGCTACGCAGACTCAGGGACAGGAAGGCACGATTCTCCGACGCGTCTTCTGGCACAGTTTGGCGCTCGCTTCCCTCGTCGGTCTTCTCGTCCTCGTGCAGGCGAATATTTTCGTACCGCCTTCGCCGCCGCGTTGATCTAGGCGGCCAGGGGCATCTTGCCCGCCGCCGTGACGCTGTACAGAATGCGCCCTATGACGTGGTACGTTCCGACGCTTGGTGACCAGGTGCCCCACCGTGGCAACGCGTGTTCGCGTTGGTTCGGCCGCACCTGCATGCGCCTCATCGGCTGGCGGTTCGCCGGCGAAATCCCGAACCTTCCCAAGTTCGTCATCATCGTCGCGCCGCACACGTCGAACTGGGATTTTCCGATTGGAATCTTCGCCCAATTCGCGCTTGGATTTCGTGGCACGTTTCTGGGAAAGGACACCCTCTTCCGCTGGCCGCTTGGCCTCGTGATGCGTTGGCTCGGCGGCATTCCGGTGTTCCGCCAAGCCCCGGGAAACGTCGTGGAGCAGACCATCGATCATTTCAGGCGGCACGACCGAGTCCTGCTTGTCTTGTCTCCAGAAGGCACTCGCAAGAAGCGACCGGTCTGGCGCACGGGATTCCATTACGTGGCACGTGGCGCTGAGGTCCCGATTCTTCCCGTCGCCCTCGACTATTCGACGCGCACCGTCCGGTTCTTCCCGCTGCACCACACCGCGGCGACCGTGGCGGAAGATCTACAGGAGTTGGGCCGACACTTCAACGCGACCATGGCGTTTTACCCAGCGCAATATTGACCAGCCGATAGCGCGCGCCCAATATCGCGATTCCAGCGCAGCGCTGAGCGAGTCGTTAAGTTTGCTCTATGAGACTCATTCCGACCCGTATCAACGCCGCTTGGATTGGCACCCTCACCGATGAAGACCTCCTCGACATTGAGGTGCGCCTGCACGAACGGTTCTCCGTGCTCGACCAGCGCCACCGGCGCGTGGCGAAGGAACGGTACAACCTGATGCAGGGTCCTGTGGAACTGATCGATGCGTGGGACCGCTGGAGCCGCGTGAACACCGCTGCCAAGGGCCGCGCCCTCGTTCCCCGCGTGATGCCCAAGGAGTAAACACCCGCGCGCGTCGCTGTTCGGTTGCGCCGTCGCCGCCGAAGGCACCGTTGCCGCCAGCAACGCCGCGATCAGTGCGCGAACGACCCCTCTTCATCATGGGACGACTCCTCCGCGTGGTCCGGCAGGCAGGTGCGTCTTCAGATACGTCGTGAGCAAATTGTATACGTGCGCACTGGTGTTGCGTCCCTCAGAGATTCCATGTGTGCGATTCGGGTACGCCATCATCTGGAACGGCTTGTTGAGCGACACCAGCTTATTGATCAGCTGCTCGGTACCCTGAAAGTGCACATTGTCGTCGCCCGTCCCGTGGACGAGCAGCAGGTTGCCCTTGAGTCCCTCGGCGAAGTTGATCGCCGAGGCGTCGTGGTAGGCGGCGCTGTCGGTCTGCGGGAGCCCGACGTACCGCTCCTGGTAGATCGTGTCGTAATTGCGAACGTCGGCCACCGGGGCCACGGACATCCCCACCTTATAGGTGTCCGCCGCGCGGAACATCAGGAGCAACGTGGACGAGCCGCCGCCGCTCCAGCCCCACACGCCCATTCGGGTTGAGTCCACATATGGACGGCGGCCAATGATCTTTGCCGCCGCGCTCTGTTCCTTCACGCGCAGCGCGCCGATCTGGTTCAACACCGCCTTGCGCCAGTCGCGACCCTTCGGGCTCGGCGTGCCGCGCTGATCCACACTCGCGACGATGTAGCCCTGCTGCGTGAGCGACGTGTGCCAGAGAAACTGCGATCCGCCCCACGCATCGCGCACCGTCTGATCCCACGGCTCGCCGTAGACGAAGAAGAGTACGGGATACTGCTTCGTCGAGTCGAAGTCGGCGGGCTTCATCATCCACGCATCGAGCGGCATTCCGACGCCGATGTCTACCTGAAAAAACTCCACCTGTGCCTGCGTTACGGCCGCGAGCCGCGTCTTGAGCGAATCGTTGGCGACGAGCCGCCGCGCGATCGTGTGCGCGGGAAGCCGCACCAGATCCGTGACGGGCGGAACGCCCCACGACGAGTAGCGGTGGATCGCCCACTTCCCGCCGGGCGACACATCGTAATCGTGGTTGCCTCGCGCGGCGGCGGGCGTGAGCCGCTCCGCTTTGCCACTGCCGTCAATGCGCGTGCGCCAGAGAAACATCTGCGTGCCATTCGTCGGCGATGCGTTGAAGTAGAGCCAACCGCCTGTCATGTCTATGCGCACCACCTTCATCACGTCGTAGGCGCCTTTCGTGACGAGCTCCATCCTGCCCGCCCGATCCACCATCCACGCATGCCGCCAGCCGTCCTTCTCGGTCACCCAGATGAACTGGGATCGATCGGGCGTCCAGTGCAGCGACGGGCCGGGACCCCAGCCGGTGTGATCATCGTAGATGTCGATCCAGGCGCTATCACGATCCACCAACACGCTGCGGGCTTTGCCGCTCCTGGCGTCGCCGAACCAGAGCGTGTTGACCGTCTGCCGGCGGTTGAGTTGCTGGATGGCGACATCGGTGCTGTTCGCCGCCCAGTCCATCCGCGCCAGGTAATTGTCGCGTGGGTGGCCCGGCACCTGAACCCAGATCGTCGAGCCGCCGCTCGCGCTCACAATGCCGACCCGCGCCGCCGAGTTCGTCGTACCCGCTTTTGGATACTGCACCGGCGTGACAAACGAGTAGAGCGAATCGGTGTTGTTGATCAGCAGGAAGTCGCGCACACCCTTCGCGTCGAGCTGCCAATAGGCGATGCGCTGCCCGTCGGGACTCCAGCGAAAACCGTCGCGCATGCTGAGTTCTTCTTCGTAAACCCAGTCGAATGTGCCGTTGATCGTGGTCGGTGAGCCATCCGTGGTGAGCGCCAGCACCTGGCCGCCTCCGGCTGGCTCGACGTAGATGTTGTGGGCGCGCACGTACGCGACACGCTTGCCGTCTGGCGAGAACTTCGCGAACTGCAGCGTGGACGGCTTCGCCTTGGCGGCCGCGCCGCCCAGCTGATGCAACTTCTTCGTCGCGAGGTCCAGCATCCAGAAGTCGCCGCGCGTGTTTTCGCGCCAGACCCGTGCGCTGTTCGTGAAGATCAGGAGGCGCGAGTGATCGCCGCTCCACTCATAGTCCTCGATCTCGACCGTGTCCCTGCCACCCGCCAAGATCAGCGCGCTCACGGGAACAAGCGTGCTCTGGCGACCGCTGGCCGCGTCGACCTGCACCAGTTCGGTGCCCTTGCCGCGCGGACCTGGTTCGACGACGGTGTACGTGCTGTCATTGAGCCAGCGCACCGCGCCGAAGCCCTGGCTCCGGAAGTCTCGCGTATTGAAGATCCGCTCGACAGAGAGAAGGGCGGGGTCGGGACGCGGTGCGACCTGTGCGCTGGCGTCATCGGCGCCGACAAACGTGAGTGCCGTGATGGCTGCAGCGAACCACGATGCGTGCAGACGGCGGGCAAGAAATGTTCGATTGAGCCTCATTCCAATTCTCCTCGCGGGGTGGCCGGGACGGGTTAACCATAAAGCCGCCCCCCCATCACTGGCGGGGGGGCGGCTTTGATGAATCGCGGTGCAGGGGTCGTGTTCGTGCGCCGATTGACCCGGCGGCGCACCCCAACCTATAGCGTGACTAGCAGACTGGGACGCTGTCGTTCGTGGACGTTCCGCCGACGGACACCGTACAGGTCTTGGTCGTTGACGGATGGGACGCCGTGGCGCTCCAACCCGTCGCGACCACCGGGCCCATCGTAACCGTCACGCCGGCCGAGTGCTGATAGCTCGTACCCAGCGCGGCCGTGCTCGGCGCGTAGGTGCTGTTGTTGTCAGAGAAATAGGCCTCCTGGGATACGATCAAATTGCGCAGGTCCAACTTCATCGAGGCGATGTACGCCTTTTCCTTTGTCGCCGCGAACTTCGGGAGCGCGATCGCCGCCAGAATACCGATGATCACGACAACGATCAGAAGTTCGATCAGGGTGAAGCCCTTCTTTTGCGTTGCCACGTGTAGGCCTCTAAAAATGAGGGAGGCAGCCGATTAGGCGGGCTGCTGCGCCGAGCCAGATACTCAGTGAGTGCCATAATAGGCAAGAGGCTTGCCTCTGCACCCATCGGCGTAAGTTGTTTGGCAGCAACACGTTGACTATCATGCATTCTCGCCGACTGCGACAGCGGTGACGCAAAACGCGGACGAGGGCGCAGACTGCGGCATGGTCACTGATCAAACGGCAAGGAGCCTGCGCAGGTCATCGTCGTTGATTCGGTGGCGATCGAGGCAATCGCACCCCGAGCTTGCGTGTGCTCTCGCGGCGTGAATATTCCGGAGTCCGGAAACGCTCCAGCTCCGCATCTGCCGAACGATCCCATTTGAGGAACTGCACATGAAACCCATTCTCGTCGCCGCTGCGCTGGTGGCCTCGTCGTCGGTGGCATCAGGACAGGCTGCGCAGTCGGTGGTCATCACGCTCACGGAATTCAAGGTCGCAGTCCCAAAGGATACGGTGAAAGCCGGTCCGTTCACGTTCAGGGTGAAGAACGCGGGTTTGATGAACCACGCCATGTACGTCAGGGGCCCCGGAGTGGACAAGGGAACGCGGGACATTCAGGTCGGCCAGGAATCACCACTGGCGGTGACGCTGAAGCCCGGCACCTACGAAGTTTTCTGTCCCCTCTCCGACCTGTCCCACAAGGCGGCCGGCATGACGCACACCCTGGTCGTGACGGCTGCCGACACGCCCGCACCGGCAGCCGCACCGGCCAAGAAGAAGCCGGGCAGCTGAGCAAGGCACACGCGGCGCAGCGCTGGCACCGAAACTGGCGATACGAACAAGGGCACCTCGGATTCGAGGTGCCCTTCCCGTTTTCCACCAGCGACTTGCCAAGTTGCCCCTCTAGGTCTCGAACCTAGACTCTTCTGCTCCAGAGGCAGACGTGTTGCCAGTTACACCAAGGGGCAATAAAACCGGCCCAAAACGACTTCGGGACCGGAGCACAAAAGTACCTGCCAACGGACGCCCAATCAAGGCGGGACCTGCCCGATCGGGCCCCTGTATATGTTTTCAGGATGACTACCGACCCGCGCTACCCGGTGGGCAAGTTCCACCGCCTCGAGACGTACACCGACGCGACACGCGCCGCCGCCATCGCCACGCTCGCCGCCCTTCCAGTGGCTCTCCGAACCGCCGTCGCCGGCTTGAACGAAAGCCAGATCAGCACCCCCTACCGTGAGGGCGGCTGGACGGTGCGTCAGGTGATTCACCACCTCGCTGATTCGCACGCGAACGCGTACATCCGAACGCGGTTCACGTTGACGGCGGACAAACCGACGGTCATGCCCTACCCGGAAAACGTCTGGGCCGAACTGGCCGACGCCAAGTCGGCGCCGATCGAAGGGTCGCTCGCCATGCTCGACGGCATGCACGCGCGCTGGGTGAGCCTGCTTAACGCGCGCCCCACCGCCGACTTCGCGCGCGCCTTTGTGCACCCGGAACATGGCGAGCGCACGCTCGACTGGATGGTGGAGATGTATGGGTGGCACTCACGCCATCACACGGCACACATCACCGAACTGCGGAAAGCCAAGGGCTGGTAGGCGGCGCTCCGAATGCCGCTGTTTTCGGCAGCCGGACAATACCCCGCGACTGATCAACCCGTGACGCATCCTTGACAGAGCCACGCCGCTGGTACCTCTATTCCCTGTTCGCCGACCACGGCAAACAAAGGGTTTGTGATTTCACTCCGGAGGAATTAATGTCGCCGTGTTTGCGCCGATACGCTGCCCGCACCCTACTGGCCTTGGCATTCGCCAGTGGCCTTACCGGAACTCTGCTCTCCGCGCAGGGCGCAACCGGTTCGGTCCGCGGCAAGGTCACCGATGCCGCCACCGCTGCTCCGATTCGAGGCGCCCAGGTATTTATTGTGGGAACCCAGCTCGGCTCGGTGACCACGGCCGACGGATCATACACGTTTAGCGGCGTGCCCTCGGGAACGCGCGTGGTGCGCGTGCGGACGATCGGCTACAAGCCGATGGACCAGACCGTCACAGTCACCGCTGGCGCCGCGACCGCGGTGGACTTCTCACTCGTGACTGCGCCGACCACGCTCGATGAAGTCGTCGTCACCGGGACCGCAGGCTCCGCCCGCAAACGCGAAGTCGGCAATTCGATCGGCCAACTGCAACTCAGTGACGCGCCGCGCGTGTCCACCGACGTCTCGTCTATGCTCGCCGGCAGCCTTGCTGGCGTGAGCGTCGCGGGTGGCAACGGCAACGCCGGCAGCGGGTCGGCCATTCGCCTCCGCGGTACGACAAGCGTCGCCCTCACGAACCAGCCACTCATCTACATCGACGGCGTGCGCACGCGCAGCGATGAGTACCCGCGCAACGGCATCTTTACTGGGACGACCCAGCGCGGCGCCAACGCCTATGCCAGCCCGCTCAGCGACATCAATCCCGAAGACATCGAACGGATCGAGGTCGTGAAGGGTGCCGCCGCGGCGACACTGTACGGCACGGACGCCGCCGCCGGCGTGATCCAGATCTTCACCAAACGCGGCTCGCAAGGCGCGGCCAAGTGGACGATGCAGATCAACACCGGAATCAGCAAACTGCAGAAGTTTGGCACCGACTCGGTCCCGCTCCTCTTTATGGACCCGTTCGTCCGAAACGCGCAGCGGTATGGCGTGTCGGCCCAGGTGGCCGGCGGAACGCAAAACGACACCAAGTACCTCGTGTCGATCGGCGCCGATAACACCGACGGCGTGCTACCGAACGACCGCGACAAAAAGTACAACCTCCGCGTGAACCTCGACTTCAGGCCGGCCAAGAACCTGAACATCAGCTGGAACAGCGCGTACACCGCCGACTTCATCGCGCAGACACCGGCCGGCAACAACGCCCAGGGCATCACGCTGAACGCGTTCCGGCGCGACCGCAACTATTTCGCCAACGCGCACCCGGATACCATCCGTCGCGTACTCGAGCAGCAGCTCAACCAGAGCATCGACCGCACGACGCTCGGCACAACGGCCACCTGGACACCGATCGTCCGCCTCTCGAGCCGGCTCACCGTCGGCTTCGATCGCGCGGCCCTCGAGAACCGAAACCTCCGGCCATACGGATTCCCGGCCGTCCCGTTCGGCTTCATCCAGAACCAGCGCTGGTCGTCCACCACGCTGAGCACCGACTGGGTCAACAACTACGAATTCTCGCCGCGCACCGACCTCCGCATCACCGCGTCGGCCGGTACGCAGTACGTGACATCGCAGGTCTCCGACGTCGTCGGACTCAGCGAAAACTTTCCGGCACCCACCGAAGCCACGGTCGCCAGCGGATCGCTCAAGAACGCCGATGAGAATCGCCAGACGATCGTCACCGGCGGCATGTTCGGACAGACACTGATCGGATACAAGGACCGCTACTTCGTCACCATCGGCGCGCGCATCGACGGCAATAGCGCGTTCGGCAAGAACTTCGGGTTCCAGACCTACCCAAAAATCAGCGCGTCCTGGGTCGTCAGCGACGAGTCGTTCTGGAAGCCGTCGTTCGGTACGCTCAAGCTCCGCGTCGCCCGCGGCCAGGCCGGTCGCGCGCCCGGCGCCTTCGCGGCGGCGCAAACGTGGAATCCGGTGGGATGGGGCGGCCAGCCCGCCGTGCGGCCGAGCAACCTCGGCAACGCTGAACTCGGCCCCGAGCGCACGTCCGAGACCGAAGTTGGGTTTGACCACTCGGTGTTTGACGGCAGGATTTCGACCGACTTTACCTGGTACAAGGCGGTCACGACCGACGCCCTCTTCAGCGTGCGCAACGTTCCGTCGAACGGCTTCCTCTCCAGTTCGCTCAAGAACGCCGGCGAGATGGAGAAGTCGGGGATCGAGCTGTCGATCAACACGATCATCTTGGATCGGCCGTCGCTGGGCATCACCGCTGGTGTGAACATCAGCACCAACGCCAGTAAGGTCTTGAGTCTCGGCGGCGCGCCGTCGTTCTCGGTCGGCAACAATGGCTGGGTCGTCCTCGGGAAGGCCGCACCGGTGGTCCGCGGCCGCGTGATTCGCAATCCGGACGCCCGCGGCGCCGCACCGGACACCGCATCGAACTACGACTTCGGGCCAAGCCAGCCGACGCATATCATCGGCGGATCGTTGAGCGTGCGCACCTGGCGCGACATCAGCATCTCCCTACGCGGCGAATACCAGGGCGGTGCGTTCATGAACGAGGACGCATCGTATCAGGCCCTCACCCGCTCGGTCCTCTGGCCCACCTGCTTCGACGCCTACGCCAACATCGCGGCGCAGAAGCCGATCACGGTCCGCGAAACACTGACCTGCATCCCGGCCAACATCCGGGCCGACATGTTCATCTTCCCGGCCGACTTCTTCAAGCTCCGCGACATCACGATCAGCGTGCCACTCGGCAAGCTCATCCCGGGAACAGCGAGCAGCTCGTTCCTCTTCTCGGCAAAAAACTTCTTCCGGCGAAACTACGGCATGCCAATGTTCGATCCGGAAATGTCCGGAAACGACGGATTCAACTCGACGGTACGCTACATCTCCGAGCACATCCCGGCGCCCGCCGTGTTCACGACCTCCCTCCGCATCTCGTTCTGAGGAATCCGACTATGACTTCATTCAAAATCCGGTCGTTCCGTGGCGGCATGTGGATAGTGGCTCCCGCGGCCGTCGCACTCACGCTGACCGCATGCGATGTGCAGGTCACGAACCCGGGGCCGATTCAGGCCTCATTCCTCGACAACAAGAATGCACTGGGCGCCATCGTGAACGGCGCCGGCCGCAACCTGGCCGAGGCCATGAACTGGACATCGTACACTGGCGCTGCGATCGCGAGGGAGTTACACCCCGCAGGATCTACGGGATCGTTCGGGATCACCGTGCAGCAGCAAAACGGCAAGCTCACGGTTGACGAAGGCGACACGTACTGGAACACGGCGCAGCTCGCCCGCTGGACGGCTGAGGATGCGATTAGGCGCACCAAGGAAATCCTTGGCGCCGACGCGGCCAAGAGCGTGCAGGTGGCGCAGGCGCTTGTCTGGGCCGGCTACGCCAACCGCCACCTCGGCGAGAACTTCTGTGACGGCGTGATTGACGGGAGCGCCAAGCAGCCCTACACGGTGTATCTCGACCGTGCCGAAGCGAACTTCACCGAGGCGATCGCCGTGGCCTCCGCGGCCGGGACGACGGGGGCGACACTCGTTACGGCCGCCACGGCGGGCCGGGCCGGTGTGCGCCTGCTCAAGAACAACCTGGCGGGCGCGGCGACCGACGCCGCCGGCATCGCGAACACTTTCGCCTACCAGATGTCGTACTTCATCACGGATCTGGACCAATACAACCGCATCTTCTGGGCAGGTGCCAACCAGCCGTATCGCGCGCACACGGTGTGGAACACCTTTTACGAGAGCTACCGCAAGACGACGCGGGATCCGCGGGTGCCGTTCGACAGCAGTGCCGCGCAGTTGCTCGGCGATGCGGCCGTCGGCAGCCTCGGTCGCGTCCGCTGGTACTTCCAGACCAAGTATCCGGCGCAAGCGTCGAAGATCAACTTGTCGACGGGCTGGGAGATGCGGTTGATCGAAGCCGAGGTCAAGCTGGTCGCGAATGACGTGGCGGGCGCGATGACGCTGGTCAACGCGCACCGTGTGGCGCTGGCACTCGTGCCGTGGACGGCCACCAACGCCACGGAGGCGTGGGTGGCGCTCAAGCGCGAGCGGGGTATCGAGCTCTGGCTCGAGAGCCGCCGGCTGGGCGACTTCCGCCGCTGGGCAGCACTCTCGCGACCTGGCGTGTCCGACGACATGACCGGGCGCGACCTCTGTTTCGTCACGCCGAAGTCGGAAACGGACACGAACAAGAACTTCGTACCGTAAGCGCAGATGGCGGATCCGGCCGCGACGCGGCGAGCCGGAACGCGTTAGTCCTGAACACAGAACCGGCCCGACGATTCGTCGGGCCGGTTCTGTGTTCAGGGGAGCCGGATTTCAGGAGGTGACCCGCCAAGCCGCCCCGGGTCGCCGGACGCGCGCGACCGGGCCTTCATCAGGGCAGTGACCACCGCACCCACGAATACACCCGCTACAGCACCCGCCGCGACCCACGACCGCTTGCGATCGAGTGTCCGAACGTCCACGCGGGCCACTCCGGCCCGCGGCACCAGCACCGGGCCGCGCCCTGCGTACAGGACGGCCAAGCCGTCCCACGAGGTGAGCTGCTCGACATCCACTGTGGCCGTCCCTGATGAATCGACGCCGCGGATATGGCCCTCGATGATGCGGATTCGCGGGCCGACGGCCGACTGCATTGCCGCACTGCCGTCCGCGGTCAGTTCGATCCGCGCGTCGCCTTGGGCGGGGACTCCAACACCCGTTGGAGGCAGGTAGCTGTAGCAGGCGGTGTTCACGAGCAGGGCGGCGGCACCGACCACCGCGACGGCGGCACGTCGACGTGGAGCCATTAGCGGCACTCGAATTCCGAAGGCATGACCCGAAGATAGCGCGACTTCGCCGTGACCGGGGGCGCGGTCCTAGCGCGAAATCACGCAGCAGCCAGCTTAAACAAAAAAGCCGCCTGAGTACTCAGGCGGCTTTCCCGCATACTGCGTATGGGTTGCCACGCGCACCGGCATTGGAACTCTACGTCCTACCGCTCGGTGGCGGGCGATCATTTCAGTGGAGCTGAGGGGGCTCGAACCCCTGACCTCTGCAATGCGAATGCAGCGCTCTCCCAGCTGAGCTACAGCCCCTCACGTGCTATACCGGGGCGCGACTGGTCGAGCAGGCGGCCGGTCGCATTCCGGTCCCCAAAAGGACACCCCCGAAACAACAAACCCCGCCATAACAATCTCGGGCGGGGCCGGCGTCACTTGAACTGAATCTTAGCGCGCCGCTCGGCAAAGTCAAGTGTGTGGATCACGCCACGCGCGAGTCGGACGTACGCGGCCGGTGGTACAACATCGCGGTAGAACGGCCGCGCGACTGCTACTGTACACCGTGTACTGGCTACCGCCTATTCGCGGTTCTCGTCACCAACACCCGCCTACGTGCTACCAGTCCTGCCGAGCGCACTTCAGGTCCGCCAAGCCGCCGAACGCATCCGGGCGCACGCCGTCCGCACGCCGCTCGTCCGCAGCGACACACTCAGCACCTTCCTCGGCGGCGACGTCTGGCTCAAGTGCGAGTGCGATCAGGTGACCGGCTCGTTCAAGTTCCGCGGCGCGACCAACGTGCTCGCGCTGATGACCCCCGAGCAACGTGCACGTGGCGTCGTCACCTCGAGCGCGGGCAACCACGGGGCAGGCATTGCCGCCGCCGCCCACGCGCTGGGGGTCGCCTGCACGGTCTACGTGCCGTCCGTTGCGCCAGCGGCAAAACGTGACCGCATCACCGCCATGGGAGCGCAGGTGGACAGTTCTGCGCCGCACTACGACGCCGCCGAGGCACTCGCGCGGGCGCACGCGGCCCGCGCCAACGCCACCTTCGTAAGCCCCTGCACCGGTATCGACCTCATGGCTGGCCAAGGCACCGTCGCGCTCGAAATCCTTGAAGATCTGCCGGCGGTGCGTACGATCATCACGAACGTCGGCGGCGGCGGGCTCTGCGGCGGCATGGGCGGGTTCATCAACGATGCCGCGCCCGCCGTGACGCTGATCGGCGCACAAAGCGACCGCACCGACGCGATGGCCCGCTCACTCACCGCCAACGCGCCGGCCGATGACGCACACGAACCGACGATTTGCGACGGACTCGCCGGGCTCGTCGATGGCGAGATGCTGGCCCAGGGCCACGCCTCGCTCAAACGGATCGCCATCTCGACCGAACGCGCCATACGCGACGCGATCGCGTACATCTGGATCGAGGAAGGAATCCAGGTCGAGGGCGCCGGCGCCGCCGGCATCGCCGCCTTGCTCTCGGGAACGGCGGGCGCAATCGAGTTTCCGTGCGCCGTGGTGCTCAGCGGTGGAAATATCGACCAGACGGTTCACGCTGACGTATTGCGCGGCGGTTGAGGCAGTACGACAGTCAACCCCGCACCGCCTACTCGCCTGTGGAGTTTCCCACTACCGGCTTCGTCCTTAGCTTTCCCTCGTGTCGCTCTCGGTAAAATTTCTTGGCACCTCGGCCTCCCGCCCCACTGTGGAACGTGGGGTGAGTTCGCTTGCGATCGTGCGTGAGGGCGAGACGATCATGATCGACTGCGGCGAGGGCACCCAGCGCCAGATGATGCGCTATGCCGTCTCCTTCGCGCTGGGCGACATCTTCTTCACGCACTTCCACACCGATCATTTCCTTGGCCTGCTCGGCCTGCTGCGCACGCTCACGCTGCAGGCACGCGCCGAGCCGCTGCGCATCTGGGGGCCCAAAGGTCTCCACCAGATGATGAAGCGTGCCGACGGACTCGGCGTGGAACGATTGAGCTTCCCGCTCGAGCTGTGCGAAGTCACGCCGGGCGACCCGATCAAACGAAAGGATTACGCCATCCTTCCCTTCCCAGTCGATCACCGCGGTGCGGTGGCGGTCGGTTACGCACTGATCGAAGAAGAGCGGCTAGGCGTGTTCAACCCCGATCTCGCGCGTGAACTCGGCATCCCCGAGGGCCCGCTCTGGGGCCGAATCCACAAGGGCCAGTCCGTCACGCTCGACGACGGGCGTGTGATCGAACCGGCAACGCTTGTCGGGCCGACGCGGTCTGGCCGGCGCCTGGTCGTGACCGGCGACACCCGCCCCTGTGCCGCCACGATCGAAGCGTCCGCTGGCGCCGACCTCATCGTGCATGAGGCCACGTTCGACGACGAAGAGGCCAAGCGCGCGTTCGAAACGGGACACTCGACGGCTCGCGAGGCGTCGGACGTCGCGGCCATGGCGGGCGCGAAGCGGCTGGTGCTCACGCATTTCTCAGCGCGCTATTCGCGCGACCCGTCCGAACTCGAGCGTCAGGCGCGCGAGCGTTTTCCCGCAACCAGTTGCGCGCGCGATGGCCAGGAGATCGACGTCCCGTACGCCGGTATCGAATCGGGCCAGTCGTAGGACGGCGCCGGCATGCCTGGCGCCCACAGCAGGGGCACGACCGCTCCGTCACGCTCGCTGCGGAACGCGATGAGCCCCTGTTCTACCCGCGTTACGCGAATGTCAAGCCGTGCGAGCTCGCTGCGAAACAGGTCGATATCTGCCGCGAGCTTCTGGGCTTCAGCCATTAACCGATCGGCCTCCGCACTCGGCTCATCGGCACGGGTACCGCTCGTGGCGTACTCGAACGCGTCCACCAGATCGCGCCAGCGGCGATAGCCGACCACAAGATCATCCACGATCCGGCGCACGAGCGGGAGCGAGGCGGTCGCGTCGGCGGGAGTCCAGGTCCTCGTACCGCGCCAGTCAGCTTCGTCGTTCACTGGCGCTGCCTCATCCGCTCGGCGTCGCGTTCCGCGAGCCGCAGACGGCGGCGTTCAGCACCTGCGCCGTTGCGACGGCGCTCCTCTGCCGTTTGGCAGACGAGCGCGGGCACCTCGGTGGGCGTGCCGGACGCGTCGAGCGCCACGAAGGTCGTATAGCAGGAGTTGGTGTGACGCCGGACGCCGGTCAGGATGTTCTCCGATTCGACGCGGACACCGACTTCCATCGACGTGCGTCCCACCCAGTTCACGCTGGCCTTCATGATCACGAGCTCGCCAACCATGATCGGTTCGCGAAAATCCACTCGATCAACTGATGCGGTGACGCACGGCATTCGGGCGTGACGCATGGCGCACACGGCCGCCGTCTTGTCGAGCATCGCGAGAATCGCGCCGCCGAATACATGGCCGCGAGTATTCTCGTCCTGCGGCATCATCAACGCCGACGATTCGTGCTGTGACTCGCGAACGGTGTGCGACGTCGTCGGTGAACCGGACACTGGGCTTGACATGAACTGGAAGATGTACGCGAGTGGTCGCGGAGGCGAGCGCCATCCCCGCCACCGTCGTTCCGATACCTGCCACCTGCGCACCGCCCTCATACTCCGCGGCCTCGGCAAACGCCCTCCGGAGCGCCGAGCGCGCCGACGCGGACAGGCTCGCGTCGAGCCAGATCACCCGTTCCACTGCCGATGAAAGCCTCGCGACCGCACGTGGGTCGGTCGCTCCGAGACGAATGCGGAGCGCCCAGCTGCGCGCCCCAGGCTCCGCCGTGGATGTCACCGTGTCTGCGCCATGAATCCACGTCTCCTGGTCGCCGGACAGTAGCGAAAGCTCCGAAACGGCCCACCACGCGGGCACTGGCATTGGCCGGGGCGCCAGTTCGACGGGTGAGATGTCGGGATCGTGGCCGCGACCAGGCACAGCAAACCGCAGGGTGGGCATGCGGGACGCGTCGCCGAGCGTGAAGCTCGCCGGATCGAACTCGAACGCCGCCAGCGCCTCCCGTGTGCGGCTCATCGCCACGCCGGGTATCGCCAGTAAGGAATCGCTCGCGGCGCGCCATTCGCGGCGTCCTTCCGCGATCGCCGAATCGGCCGTCGCACGGCCGAACAGGTCGGCGACGCTCAACGACTTGCCGGTGCGCACGTCAAGCACACCGCGCCGGTAGCCGTGCCGATGATCCGCCGAGCGTTCGTCCTCGACCTCGACGTCGGTGTGATGCTCATACGACAGATACGGGCCGTGAAGCGCCAGAATCTCGAGGTCGGCCGTGGCGCGAATCGCCGACTGCTCGTGTTCCGGTTCGTCTGGCCCAAGCGGCGATTCGTCAGGGTGGGTCTGTGCGTACTCGCGGGCGAGCCGAGTGACGACCGTGTCGCGATGCAGCTCTACGGAGTCACCGCGCTCGAGGTCGCGCGCAAACAGGCGATGTCCGACGAATACAGCATCGAAGAACGAATGGTCGTCGTCCACGACATACAGCTCGGACAAACGGCCATCAACCTGCGACACGAGCATCGGCACACCGCGGATGCGCGCCGTGCCGTTGGCCACGGTGACCCAAAAGGTCGAGTCCGCGCTGACAACGAGGAACTCGGCATCTGGTTTGGGTGTGCCTCCGCCGCAGGCGACCGCGCTGACGACCAGTGCGGAAACAATCCAACCGCGTTTAGCGCGCAAGCGCGGCGACACCGGCCAACAACCGATCGACTTCTTCTGCCGATGTGTAGCAGGCGCAACCGGCGCGCACGAGCCCATCCTTGCCGTGGCCGAGCTGCGCGACGATTGTACTCGCGTAGAAATCGCCGTGCGAGACGAACACCCCCTGCGCGGCAAGCGCGCGCGTGACCGTCGCCGAATCGGTGCCATGGACGGTAAATGCCGCCGTCGGTGTGCGCGGACGGTTCGGCGGAGGACCGAAACGTGTCACGCCCGGCAGCGCGCCGAGGCCGTCCCACAGGCGGGTGAACAGTGCGTGCGCGCGTACGTGCAACTCGGCGAACGCCGATTCGAGGCGTGCCCTGCGGGTGGCCCCCTCGCCGATTGACGCGAGAAACTCCACCGCCGCTCCTGCGCCGATGATTCCCTCGTGGTTCTGCGTGCCCGTCTCCAGTCGCTCGCCGTCAGCGCTCGGCGCCGGGTCGAGCCGCGGGATATCGAGTGCGTTGAGCAGCTCCCGCCGCCCGAACAGCGCACCGGTGTGTGGTCCATAGAACTTGTAGGGCGAGCAGGCAAGAAAATCGCAGCCGAGCGCTTGCACGTCCACGAGCGTGTGCGGCGCATAGTGCACCGCGTCCACATAGCTGAGCGCGCCCACCTGCCGCGCGAGCTGCACCACGTCGGCCACGGCATTGATCGTGCCGATGGCGTTCGAGGCCGCACCGATGGCGACCAGGCGCGTTCGCGCGGTGACCGCACCCTCGAGCGACGCTCGGTCGAGCTCACCCGTCGCGAGATCCGCCTTCACATGGCGCACCCGGACTCCGCGCTCATGCGCCAGCCGCATCCACGGCGCGATGTTCGCGTGATGGTCAAGATCGGTGACGACGATTTCGTCGCCTGTGCCCCACGTCATGCCAAGCGCGCGCGACACGTGATAAGTCAGCGTCGTCATGTTGTTGCCGAACGCCACCTCGGACGCCGTGCAGTTGAAGAAATCGGCCATCGCCCCGCGCGCCGCGAGCAACAACGCGTCGGTCTCGGCGCTGCTCGGGTATTCCCAGTGCGTATTGGCGTTGTGATGCAGCAGATATTCGGTCATCGCATCCGCGACGCGACGCGACACTTGCGTGCCGCCCGGCCCGTCGAAATAGGCGACCGCCTGCGCGCCCTGCCGCCGCTCGAGCGCGGGGAACTGTGCGCGAATTGCCGTGAGCGACGCGGTCAATCGATTACCTCGCCCGCCATCCGCTCGACCACCTTCACCGCCTCGACGTGATCGGCTTCGTCGCCCAGCTCACGATGGGCCATGCTCATGAGTTCTGCAGCCAGTTGGATCATCGGCGACGGCACCTTTTGCTCGCGCTGGACGCGGGCCGCGATTCCTACATCTTTGTCGAGCAGCGCCAGGCGAAACGTCCGCGGGAAGGCGCGGGTCAGCACTCGCTGCGGAAAGAGATTCTGCGAACTGTTGGAGCGCCCGCTCGATGCGTTGATCACTTCGAGCGCGATCTTGGGGTCCACGCCGGCACGCGCGAGCGCTGTCAGTCCTTCGGCGAGGCTCCAGATGTGCACCGCAAGCATCGCCTGGTTGACAGCCTTGAGCGCGTGGCCTGTACCGACGGGACCGCAGTGCACGACCGTCTCACCGAAGGTACCGAAGATGGCGGCCGCGCGTTCAAGCAGCGCGGCGTCACCGCCAACCATCACCGTGAGTGAGCCGATTTCCGCGCCGGCGACGCCGCCGGACACCGGGGCATCGAGAAACCCCACGCCGTGGCTGGCCAGTCGCGCGGCAATGCGCCGCGAGGTGGTCGGATCACCCGACGTGCAGTCAATGAGCGTCGCGCCCTCCTGCAGGCCGGCCTCAAGCCCCGTCGGCCCGTCGAGCAATGCCTCGACGTCCGCCGACGTCGGCAGACAGGTGATGATGAATCGCGCGCCGTTGGCGGCGTCGGCCGGCGATTCGGCGTGCGTGACGCCGTGGGTGGCGGCGAAGTCCGCAGCTTTCGCCGCGGTGCGGTTCCAGACGCGGAGTGAATACTCCGGCGTAGCGAGGTGGCGAGCCATCGGAGTGCCGATGGCGCCGAGTCCAAGAAAGGCGACGGCTGTCATCCCGATAAAATAGGAGAATGGGCAGTCGGTAAGGGAGGAGGCCGGCCCCCCACCAGCACCGGCACTCAACCCCGTTACCGACTGCCCGCTCGATCTCCTTTGTACCTCTTGCTTACAACCCACGACCGTCGAAAAGGTTCCTCGCGGCTCAGCCGCGCCCCGCCGGTAG
Organism: Gemmatimonadota bacterium; assembly: GCA_014192065.1. Taxonomy (GTDB): domain Bacteria; phylum Gemmatimonadota; class Gemmatimonadetes; order Gemmatimonadales; family Gemmatimonadaceae; genus Fen-1231. Next base: position 103,702 of record BJHH01000002.1, read on the forward strand.
GAAATCGTGCGATACGGACGGACGGCTCAGGCGGAGGTTGAGGCCCGACGTTGCGTCACGGTTTTCCCACGACAGCCGGTTTCGCCAACAGGGTTGTTTGGCCCCACGCGACAGGTTTAACTTTGGCCCAACTGATAGATGATGCAAATACTTCGCCGGATCGTGACCGCTCGACCGACCTGAACGCCTTGGTCGCATCGAGCTCGTGCCGGTGTCGCACCGTTTACACGCAGTGGCCCGGTTGATTCACTGATCGCACGGGGACGGGACCCATGACGCCGAACGACCCGCGCAAGGCACAAAAGTCGCTCGCCGCGTTGCTCGCGCCCGACATCCTCGACCTGCTCGAGAGCGAGCCGAGCACGGTGGCCGCCGAGACAGAGGACCTGCACCCGGCCGATCTCGCGGACGTCGCCGAGTCGTTACCGCACAGCCAGATCCCGCTCTTCCTGTCGGCGCTACCGGCACCGCGCGCGGCGGCGGTACTCGAGTATTTCTCGGAGGAGCTGCGAACGGAGCTGCTCGAGGCGATGAGCCCCGAACAGGCCGCCGCGCTCGTCGACGCGATGACGCCGGACGACCGCGCCGACACGCTCGAAGAGCTCGACGAAGCGCACGCCGGAGAGATCGTCGACGCGCTGCCCAGCGAGACGCGCCGAAACACGCAGCAACTGAGGGCGTACGAGCCGGACAGCGCCGGCGGCCTCATGACGACAGAAGTGGTGTCCGTTCCGGACAGCTACACGGTCGAGGAAGCGCTACGGCGAGTGCGCGAAATCGCGCGATCCGGACGGCGCGAGGCGATGAACGCGGTATACGCTATCGACGTCGACGGCACCCTCAAGGGTGTGATGTCGCTGCGTGAACTGCTCGCGGCGCCCGAAGGCGCGCGTGTCACCGACGTCGCGTGGCCGGAGGTGCGGCACGCGCTCGTGACCGCCGACCGCGAGGAAGTCGCGCGGCTGATCGCTGAATACGACCTCGTCGCGATCCCGATCGTCGACGATCGTCACCGCGTGCTCGGCGTCGTCACCGTCGACGACGTGATCGACGTGATCCAGGAAGAACAGACCGAGGACGTGCAGAAGCTCGGTGGTATGGAAGCGCTCGATCAGCCGTACATGCAGATGAGCGTCGGCGCGATGATCCAGAAGCGGGCCGGATGGCTCGCCGTGCTGATCGTACTCCAGATGTTTACGGCGTCGGCGATGGAACGGTTCGATGCCGAGTTGATGCAGTTGCCGATCCTCATGCTCTTCATTCCGCTGGTGATGAGCGGTGGCGGCAACTCCGGTTCTCAGGCGACTTCGCTGATCACGCGCGCCATGGCACTCAAGGAAGTGCATCTGGGGGACTGGTGGCGGGTGGCCATTCGCGAACTCCCGACCGGCCTCGTGCTCGGCGTGATCCTCGGCGCGATCGCGGCCGCGAGAGTGTTTCTGTCGCAGCACGCCTTCGATCAGGGATGGGATCTCTTCGGCTACACGCTCGGCTACAATTTCGAGAGAGACAACGGACCGTCCTGGCAGTTAGTCGCAGGAAACGTGTTCGCCTCGCTCACGGCGATCGTGATGTTCGGATCGATGGCCGGTTCCATGCTGCCATTCGTGCTTCGACGTCTTGGATTTGACCCGGCGAGCGCGTCAGCCCCGTTCGTCGCCACGCTCGTCGACGTCACCGGCCTGATCATCTACTTCTCGGTCGCCTTACTCATCCTCGGCAAATTCATGGGATGACGAACCACCTCACCGTGTCGTACCCGTGACGACCACGCCGCCTGCCGCCCAACAGCCGGTAGCCGTGACCGGCACCGCGTTCACCCTCCTTGCCGCCGTCGGCTTCGCGGCCGTCAGCACGCTCACGAGCATCGCCGTCACACAAGGCTCGTCGCTGCCAAACGTACTCACCTGGCGGTACCTGCTCGCGTCGGTTGTACTCGTTGGCTTTATCGGGATTCGCGGGTATCCGCGCATGGCGTCGAAGGAGATCGCGAAGTTCGTCCTCATCGGTGGCGGCGGACAGGCGCTGCTCGTGGGGCTCGCGCTCTCGAGCATTGCGTACATCCCCGTGGCGACGCTCGCCTTCCTGTTCTACACGTATCCGTCGTGGGTGACGGTTGTGCAGGCGATCCGGGGTGCCGAGCGCGTCACCGCGCGCCGCCTGGTCGCACTCGCGCTGAGCTTCGGCGGCGTCGTGGTGATCGCCGGTGTGCCGCTCGGCGCGGGCTCCGGCATCGCGGCCGCACCCAACTCCAGCTACTGGACCGGCGTCGCGCTCGCGCTGGCGGCGGCCGTCGTCTACGGTGTCTACATCCCGACGATGCAGACGCTGCAGAAATCGCATCCGGTGCCGGTGACGAGTGCGCTCGGCAAGATCGGATCGTCCGTCTGCTTCCTGCTCTGGTCGATCGGCGACAAGTCCTTTGATACCGCGCTCACGATGCCCACCTGGGCCGCCATTACGGCGCTCGCGGTATTCAGCACCGTGCTGCCGTCCCTGTTCTTCCTGATGGGATTGATGCGGCTCGGACCCGTGCGCACCGCGATCGTGAGCACGGTTGAACCGTTTCTGACGGCGATTATCGGCGCTGTCGTACTCGGTCAGGTGCTGACCGGCCAGGTTTTTGCTGGTGGTGCGATGATTGTCGCGGCGGTCGTCGTCCTGCAGTACCGTCGCGAACGGGTGGCATAGCCGGTACGTCCGGGCGGCTAGAGATCCTGCTCAAGCCAGACGTGCTTGCCATCCAGCACGTCGCGGGCCAGTCCGTACATCGCCGTATCGTGTGGACCGTAGAGCGACCGGAACAGCTCGGCGATCCGGCCGCGCGACTCTGTGCAAAACGCGTCGGCGAGTTCAACTGCTTCGGGCTGGTTGTGTTGCGTGGCCAGCATCTGGGCCCGTGTGCATACCGCACTCATCGCGTACAACTCGGCGCCGATGTCTACGGCGCGGAAGAGCACCATCTGCCGCTTCTCGAGACCTTGTCCAAACCGCACCATCGCGTGAAACAGCGTGCGACCAAGCTTTCGTGTGGCGCGCGCCGCGAACCGAAGATGTGTCGCCAGCCGCCCGAACTCGCCGAATGACTGCAGTCCCGGGAGCCAGGTCGCGGGATACCAGGTGAGGTAGAACGGCGCGGCCTTCACGGCCGCCGCGAGACGCTGGCCCATCGTGGATTTCGGCGAAATGATGGGAAACGCGAGCGAGAAGTGCTTGTCCACCGCCTCACGAGCGATGAAGAGCCGCATGATCTCGCTCGACCCCTCAAAGATCAGGTTGATCCGCGAGTCGCGCATCATCCGTTCGACGGGAATCGCCGGCTCGCCCCGCGCACGCAGCGAGTCCGCGGTTTCGTATCCACGTCCACCACGCACTTGCAGCGCCTCGTCCACGAGATCCCAGGCCGTCTCGGTGTTCCACAGCTTCGCCATCGCCGCTTCGAGCCGGATGTCGGCACCGCGTTCGTACAGGCCAACCGTCTGCATCGCGACCGCTTCGAGCGCGAAGGTGTTCGCGGCAATGTGTGCGATCTTCTGCGCGACGGCGTCGTGTCGCCCCACTGGCTGCCCCCACTGCACGCGCGTGCTCGCCCAGTCACGCACCCACTTGAGCGCCAGCTTCGCGCTGCCTGCCACGCCTGCCGGAATCGTGAGGCGACCGATATTGAGGGTCATCAGCGCGAGCTTGAACCCCTTCCCTTCGCCCCAGAGGATGTTCTCGGCGGGCACACGCACGTTCGTGAACTTCATCCAGCCATTCTCGAGCGCCTTGAGGCCCATGAACCGGCAATGGTGCAGGACTTCGACACCCGGCGAGTTCACCTCGACGATGAAGGCCGTGATCTGCCGCCGCGACTTGCCATGCACCAGACGATCCGGAGTGCGCGCCATCACCACCATGAGCTCGGCGCGGGTGCCGTTCGTACACCAGAGCTTCTCACCGTTCAGCGTCCACGTCGTGCCGTCCTCGGACGGCGTGGCCGTGGTCATCATGTTCGCCGGATCGCTGCCGACGCCAGGCTCGGAGAGCGCGAAGGCGGTGATCGCACCTTTCGCGATACGCGGGAAAAACCGGCGCTTCTGTTCGTCGGTTCCGACGAGCGCGAGTGGCTGCGGCACGCCAATGGACTGTGACGCCGACACCAGCGCTGAGAGCGAACCGCACTTGGCCGAGATCATCGCGAGCGCTTCGACGTACGAGCGGATTGTGAGCCCGAGGCCGCCGTAGTCGCGCGGAATCTTAATGCCGAACGCGCCCATCTCGCGCAGCCGCTGGACGTCCGTCTCCTGGATGTGCCCGGTGCGATCGACTGCATCCGCATCGTAGCCGGCGAGAAACTCCCGCAACGCATCGAGGAATGGCCTCGCCCGTTCGCGTTCGACCGGGTCGCTGTCCGTATGCGGATGGACGTGCGAGAGATCGAACCGGCCGAGAAAGATCTGCTGTACAAAACTCGGACGTGCCCACCCGGTTTCGCGCGCGGCTTCGGCGACGTCGCGCGCTTCGTCGGCGCTGACCGCGCGTTGGGAATTCTCAGGCCGCGTGGCAGTCATGGGGATCCCGAGTAGCTAGCGGGACCGCTCGCGCGCCGCGAGCGCAACTCCGCCAACGAGCGCGATCGTCGCGAACCCAAACCATTGCAACGCGTAGCCAAGGTGCGAGCCCTCATCGAGGATCGGCTGCTCAACGCGCGCCGGCACCGAGTCGGCGTGTAGTACGCTGTCCGATGTCTGCATGATGAGATACGGGGCGACGGGAAACCCAACGATCCGTTCGGCGGCGCGGCGGTCGAGTTTGCGCAGCAGTCGCGTGGCGCTATCGCCGCACAGTACTGGCAGCGATGCACCGGCCGCGGCTCCGCAGTCCTGTCCCCAGATCTCGACATAGCCGGACACCGAGAGTGTGTCGCCTTCGCGCCATCGTGTGAAGACAACGGACTTTGCGTCGGGTGAGTACGCCCAGCCGCGGTTCACCAACACCACCGTGTCGGTGCCGGGCATGACCATCGGTGTGAGGAGGTTCACCCCGGGCGATCCGTATCGCATGCGCGGTGCCCAGACGATGTCGCGGTCGTAGCGCATCGCGCCATGCGCGGTGACGAGCCGATAATGACCGGTCGCGGTATCGGCCGGCAGCGTCCCGACCGGAACGCTTGGTTCGCCCAGCCGTGCGATGAGCGTCGCGTTGTACGCCTGGCGGGCCGTCAACCGACTGGTCTGCCAGAAACCCAGGCGGATGCACACCGCCGCGACGATCAGGGCGACCGTGAGCGTGAGCGCAACGCGGGGCGTTCGGGAATGTGACATCGTCACGCAGGAATCTACCCGCGGGTTTCTCCGGGGATGCGTCCTCGGTTGCTCGCCGTAACCGGCGACCGTCACGCAGAACCGACGGCGCACGAATCGCTCCAGCAATGGCTTGTCCGCCCCGACGGTGCCGGGTACCTTTCGCATCCCGCCGCCCACCCCTTGGATCAGTTGCTGTTGCGCCCAAGAAGGCGGTTTGGCGCGAGTAGCTCAGCTGGATAGAGCGTCGGCCTCCGGAGCCGAAGGTCGTGGGTTCGAATCCCACCCCGCGCATCGCGCTTCCCCCCTCCTCCCGGCCGTCCCGCGACACGGCACCAGTTCCCCACGTGGACATCTCGGAACTCCGCAGCACACCGCTTCCCCAGCTCCTGGCCATGGCCGAGGAGCTTCAGCTCCCTGCCACGGCAAGTCACCGTCGGCAAGATCTGATATTCCATATTGAGCGGGCGCTGCTCGAACAGGGGACCACCCTCCAAGCCGAAGGGACGCTTGAGCTGGGCCGCGAAGGGTTCGGGTTCCTGCGGAGCGCGGACTACAGTTACCTCGCCGGCCCGGACGACGTGTACGTCTCGCAGACCCAGATCCGCCGATTCAAGATCAAGACCGGCGACACCATCCGTGGCAAAGTGCGCCCTCCCAAGTCGTGGGAGCAGTATCTCGCGCTCCTGCAGGTGGAGTCGATCAACGGCCTCGCGCCGGAAGAGATCCAGAACCGGGATCCGTTCGACAATCTGCGTCCAAAATATCCGGATCAACGGCTGAGGCTTGAAAGCGCATCCGGCGACCTGTCGATGCGCGTGGTGGACCTCATTGCCCCGATCGGTAAGGGTCAGCGCGGGTTGATCGTCGCACCGCCGCGCGCGGGCAAGACGATCCTGCTGCACAAGATGGCGACGGCGATCTGCGAGAATCACCCGGAAGTCACGCTGATCGTCCTGCTCATCGACGAGCGCCCCGAGGAAGTCACCGATTTCATCGCCACCGTTCCGAAGGCGGAGGTCATTTCCTCCACCTTCGACGAACCGGCAGCCCGCCACGTGCAGGTGGCCGACATGGTCATCGAAAAAGCGAAGCGCCTCGTTGAGGCCAAGCAGGACGTGGTGATTCTCCTCGACTCCATCACGCGGCTCGCACGCGCCCACAACACCGTGACGCCGATGTCTGGCAAGATCCTGTCGGGCGGCGTGGACGCCAAGGCGATGGAAAAGCCAAAGCGATTCTTCGGCGCGGCACGGCGGGTCGACGGCGGCGGGTCGCTGACCATCGTCGCCACCGCGCTCGTGAGCACGGGGTCGCGGATGGACGAAGTCATCTTCGAGGAGTTCAAGGGCACCGGCAACATGGAGCTGGTGCTCGACCGCGACATCGCCAACCGCCGCATCTTCCCCGCTATCGACATGCTCAAGTCGGGCACGCGAAAGGAAGAGCTCCTCCTGAACGAAACGGAAAAGAACCGCGCCTTCCTGATTCGTCACTTCCTCGGCGACCAGTCCCCGGAGGACGCGATCGCGTTCCTGCTCAAACGGATGGCGCGCACGAAGAACAACGAGGAGTTTTTCGAACGCATGGCGGAAGGCGAATGAGCGCGGCGTCCCTGGGCCGGTATCTGGCCGTTGATCTCGGAGACCGCCGCATCGGACTCGCCATTGCCGATCCCACCGGAACGATTGCGTCGCCCGCCGGCTGGATCGCGCGCCGGGCCGGCCATCGGGTGCCGATCGCCGTGCTGATCACCAAGGCAACCGAGCTCGAGGCGAAAGGCTTTGTCGTGGGCCTCCCGCTCGACGGCTGCGGCGAAGAGGGACCGCGCGCGCTCGACGCGCGCCGCCTCGCCGAAGAACTCACGAAACGCACCGGCCTTGAAGCGCGGCTGGTGGACGAGCGATTCACCACGTCCGCCGCATTGCGGGCCATCAGGAAGCTCGGCGGTTCGACGCGCGGACGGAAGGGCGACGTCGACGCCGTCGCAGCCACCGTGCTGCTGCAGTTCGCCCTCAAACTCGGCGAGCGGGAACAGGCATGAGCCGGGCAGCACGCGTTCAGCGCAATCCACGCCGAGCTCTCGTCGCGGCGATCGCGGCCGCGACGCTCATCGTGCTCGGGTGGGGCGTCGTCGGCAGTCCGCTCAACCTGCGACGCGGCAACGAAGTGCGGCTATTCATCCGAAAGGGCTCGTCATTTCGTGAGGCGGCCGATTCGCTCGCGGCAAACGGCGTCATCGCTTCGTCCCGTCTCTTTTCGCTATATGCGCGCCTGCGCGGTACCGACCGCTCCCTCCGGTGGGGCACCTATGTGCTGCGCGACGCCATGTCGTGGGAGCAGGTGCTCGAGTCGCTGCGCCTCGGCAGGGGCGTCGTACGCACCGTGACGATTCCCGAAGGGTGGACGATCGCCCAGATCGCACCCGTGCTCGCCGAAGCGCTCGATCTGTTGCCCGATTCTATCTTGGCCGCCGTCCGCGACACCGCGCTGCTCCACCGGCTCAACGTGCCGACGCCAACGCTCGAGGGGTACCTCTTCCCCGACACGTATACGTTCGCCGACCGTATCACGGCGCGCGACGCCGTTCACACGATGGTCGAGCGGTTCGAGCAGGTATGGAAACCGCAGTGGGACTCACTGCTGGTACCGATGAAACTCAATCGCCACGCCATCGTCACTCTTGCGTCCATCGTCGAGGCGGAGGTTCGCCGCGGCGAAGAGCGTCCCATCGTTGCGGCCGTGTACCTCAACCGGCTGCGTATCGGGATGGCGCTGCAGGCGGATCCGACGATTCACTACGCGTTGGGGCGGCGCCCCGGTCGCGTGCTCTTCAGTGACCTTCGGGTGAAGTCGCCGTACAACACCTATCTCAATCCAGGGCTCCCGCCGGGTCCGATCGGATCGCCAGGAGCGGCCAGCCTCGAGGCGTCGCTCAAACCGGCAAAAGTCCCGTACCGATTCTTCGTCGCCGCAGCCGACGGACACCACGAGTTCAGGCGTACGTACGCCGAGCACCTCGAGGCCATCCGCATGGTGCGTACACCGTCGGACTCAGCGACTGCGGCCGCGAAGCAGGCGGCAGCGGACAAGCAGAAGGCCGCGGACAAGCAGAAGGCCGCGGACACGCTAAAGGCCGCGGGCGCGCCGAAGGCCAAGACGCCGTGAGCGGATCCGATGCTGTTGTGTCCTCGCGAGGCGCGCTCCGCTGGACCGAAGGCCATCCGTGGATCTTCAAGTCCGACATCACACAATCGCCAGCCGCACCGGCCGGATGCGTCAACGTGCGCGACGCGCGCGGCCGACCGCTCGGCTGGGCCCTCTGGAGCCCGGCGTCGGAAATCGCGCTGCGCCGCGTCGACGCCGACCCTGCTGCGCGAATCGACTCCGCGTGGTGGCATTCCCGCCTCGCACGAGCGATTGGCCGGCGGGCACCGCTCGAGTCCGACGCGACGGCGTTCCGCCTCGTTCACGCCGAAGGCGATGGCTTGCCGTCGCTCGTTGTCGATCGCTATGACCGCTGGCTCGTCGTGCAGTTGCTGTCGGCCGGCATCGAGACGTTTCGTGACGACATCGTGGGCGCCCTCGTGGACCTGACGGGCTGCGAAGGCATCCTCGCCCGCAACGACGCATCGGTTCGCTCGCGCGAAGGACTCAGCCGTGACGTGGAACTCCTCCACGGGACCGTGCCAGACGAGGTGACCGTTATCGAGCATGGAGTGCGCTACGTCGCCGCACTGCGCACCGGGCAGAAGACCGGCGCCTTTCTGGACCAGCGTGAAAATCGCGCGCTCGTGGCATCCGTGGCGCGCGGTCGCGCCCTCGATCTGTTCAGCTACCACGGGTCGTTCGCGCTGCACCTCGCTCGCCGTGCCGACCAGGTCATCGCCGTCGACAGCTCCGCGGCCGCGCTCGACCGTGGCCGCCAGAACGCGGCCCTCAATGGCACCGCGAACATCACCTTTACCGAAGCCGACGCATTCGAGTTTCTGCGCGCCGAATTGCAGACTGGAGCGCGATACCAGACGATCGTCGTCGATCCACCGGCCTTCGCAAAAAACCGCGCGTCCCTGGCGGGCGCGGTCCGCGGATATCGCGACCTGAACCTGCACGCGATGCGACTGCTCGAGCCCGGCGGCCTGCTGTTCACGGCCAGCTGCAGCTATCACCTGACCAAACCCCTCTTTCTCGACATGCTTCGCGACGCCGGGGCGGCATCCGGGCGACGAATGATCCTGCGTGGCCTCACTGTACAGCCGCTCGATCACCCCGAGCTGATCACCATTCCGGAAACCGGTTACCTCAAGGGTGCGCTGCTCGAGGCGCTCGATTGATTCCGGCTGAGAAGCCCCCGCAGCCCTGGTATTGTGCGAGCGCGCTGTGACGTTGACGACCCGCACGATGTCGATTGAGAGAGAGGGAGGTTTCGAGCGTCGGCAGCGAGAGACCGTTGACCGGCCGACGTTCGATCCTACCTTTCAACCGTATCGTTCACACCATCCGCGCGAGCCGCTCTCCCCGCCAGCCGTGACCGCATGACACACGTCAGGGCCCCACGCTCTCTCCGCCACGAATACGACGAATACGTCGAGCGTGAGATTGAGGCGTATAAGGAATCCGTGCCGCGCATGCATCTCATGGGGATCGCCGACCTCGCCCTCAAGGCACTCGAGGGCGAGCTACAACTCGGCATGAAGGAACTGCTGCTTGCCGTCGAAGTCGATCGGATCATTGCGCGACGCCTGAAAATCCCCGCGTTCGACACCTGGCGCCGTCGCCGCGTGCGGAATGCGGCCGAGCCGAAGCGGCCGGAGTACTGGGGCCTCAGGCCCGACACGCCGCTCGCGCATGCGATCCACCCAGGCTCGCTCAGGGCGCCGGTCATTGTCTCCGGTGCGCGCATTCAAGGATCGGCGCTCTACCTCGCCGCCAATGGCTGTGACGTGACGGCGATCGAACCCGAGGCCGAAGTGGTTGAGCGGGTGTTGAACGCTGCCGCCGAAGCCGGGCTCGCATCGCGTGTGACCGGGCTGACCGCAGACCTCCGGAACTGGAAACCGGACGGCTTGGTCGCCGCCGTCATCTGCACACCAGCCGCGTTTTCGGATCTGACGCCGCTCGAACGCGAGCGCGTGATCGCGGTACTCCAGACAGCAACCGCCGATGGCGGCGTGCATCTCGTGGAAACGATTGTCGCCGGTCAGATCGCGCTCACCGAAGACGAACTCCGCAGTCATTACCGAGGATGGGAAATCAGCTTCGTGCAGGAGCCAGGAACCGCTCGGACATTCGTTGCTCGGAAGTCCGTTATGTAATGATTTGACACACTATGGGTTTTATAGCGTGTCATTTTCAAACGGTCGCCCAATTACAGGCGGCCGTTTCGTTTCCAACCTGTTGCCGGATCGTCAGTTAGCTGACAACGAGGCGCGGCCTAAAACGTGCAACGGTTGGCAATGCATGGAACAGTCCCTTTCTATAGAAAAGCGCGAGCCGGAGACCCGATGACCAAGCAAGCCGGAAAGATCAGTCGAAATGGAAAGAGTAGCGATGAACCGGTTGGTATTGTGATCTCGAGCGGGACGCGCCGCGAGGACAGTCCGCGTTTCGCCGCGTACGTCTGGGGTCCGGTCCCGGAATCGGAACTCGACGCGGCCCTGAACGCCGGGCTCGTCGCGGTAGCGTAGCGACTGCAGCGCCGTCGAAACGGCGGGGAAAAAGAAGAGGGGCACTGGCCAACAGCCAGTGCCCCTTCTGCTTTCAAGCGAAGACTACTTCTTCTTCTTCGCCTTGGCCTTCGCCTTTTTCTTTGCAGCCATGGTGCAGCTCCTGTGAAGGAGTGGATTGCCCTGGCGATCCCCCGGTGGATCGCTGGGATCGGTGCCGCGTTTCCGCGGCGCCGCTTGTTCGCGCCTTCAACGAGCGTGGCGCGTGAAATCCGTTGATCGAAGATTCAGTTGTCAGCGTAGCGTGCCTCTACAACATACCGCATGCGCACACCGCGTGTGCTATAGAATTGTTCGCGAATCAATTTCGCGCAAGTGCCTGTACCACTTCGCGTTAATGTACCGACGATCGATACCGGCCCAGCGTTTCATCGTTTCGCACACATTCACGCGGCGCACGATCCGAGTTGGCGCACTCGTGTGCGAGCGGTCTCGGATACAGATTGTAGCGTATGGATCTCATTCTCAGAGGGAAGAACGCGCTGGTGTGCGGCGCGTCGAGCGGACTCGGACTCGCAATCGCGCGCGAACTCGCAGCCGAAGGCGCGCACGTCGCACTCGTCGCGCGACGCGAATCAGAGCTCACAGGCCAGTGTCAGGCGATCGAAAAAGAATTCGGCGTTCGGGCCATCCCGGTGCCCGCCGACCTCACACAGCCCGATGCAGCGATGCGCGTCGCCGCCGCCGCCACCGACGCACTTGGCTCGGTTGACATCTGTGTTGCGAACACTGGTGGACCTCCGTCCACGCTGTTCGAGTCCACAACCGACGAGCAATACCAGCAGGCGCTCACGCTGAACCTGCTCGCATCGATTCGGCTGGCGCACGCCGTCGTGCCCGCCATGCGCGAGCGCAAATGGGGACGGATGATCTTCCTCACCTCGATGGCAGCAAAACAACCCGTCGCCGGCTTGATCCTCTCAAACACCGCGCGGGCCGGACTGCTTGGGTTTGCCAAGACGCTCGCAACGGAAGTCGCCCGCGACGGCGTGCTCGTGAACACCGTGCTCCCGGGACACTTCGACACCGCGCGCGCCACGCAACTCGCCGAAATGCGCGCTCAGCGCGAGGGGCGACCGGTGGCAGAGATCCTCGCGTCCCGCGCATCGGGCATCCCGTTGGGACGTTCGGGGCTGCCCCGCGAGATGGCAGCGGTGGTGGCGTTCCTGGCGTCCGAACGGTCGAGTTTTCTGACCGGCACGGCGATCCAGGTCGACGGCGGCCAGGTCGGATCGATCATCTAAGCTGCAGCGCGAACTGCGTTCTTCGCGGACTTTCGAGATGCCGTTCATGATGCGACTTTTCACTGGGTCCCGCGGCGGTCGTACACGCCCGTGACACCCGCTAAGCGCCTGCACATGCGCCAATAATCCGCGAAACTTCTCTCTTCCGATTGAGCTGACGTTGAAAGCGCTGGTCAAGACCGCCGCCGCAGCCGGCTTCACGCTGCAAGACGTTCCCGTGCCGACGATCCGGGACAACGAAGTGCTCATCAAGGTCCGCAATGCTGGGGTGTGCGGCACGGACGTGCACATCCACGACTGGGACGCGTGGGCGAGCGGCCGCTGTCGCCCCCCATTCACGGTCGGCCACGAGTTCGCCGGCGAAGTTACACAGGTCGGCAGTCTCGTGGCCGATGTCAAGATCGGCGATCGCGTGACCGCGGAGGGCCACATCGTCTGCGGCCGCTGCCACCTCTGCCGCACCGGCAACTCACACGTTTGCCCGAATACACAAATCATCGGCGTGGATCGTGATGGCGGGTTCGCCGAGTTTATCGCGATGCCGGCGACCAACGTTTGGCACCTCGACGACGACGTCTCGTTCGAAGTGGGCGGCATCCACGACCCGATGGGCAACGCCTTCCACACCGCGCTCGAGGGCACACAGATGCCGGGCGCGACGGTGCTCATTACGGGCTGTGGGCCGATCGGGATCTTCGCCGTCGGAATCTGCAAAGCGGCCGGCGCCTCCCGCATCATCGCCAGCGACGTGAACCCGAAACGCCTCGAGTTGGCGCGCCTTATGGGCGCGCACGACGCCGTGCAGCCAGCTGACGCGGTCGCGGCCGTGAAGAAGGCCACCGACGGACTTGGCGTGGACATCGTGCTCGAGATGAGCGGCGTCCCGGCCGCCGTGCATCAGGCGTTCGACCTCGTCCGAGCGGGCGGGCGCGTCCAGATGCTGGGAATCCCGGCGAAACCGATGGAAATCAACCTCGCCACGGAGATCATCTTCAAGGGAGTCACGGTGTATGGCGTGGTGGGTCGTCGGATGTACGACACCTGGATCCAGATCACGCAGTTCCTGCGCAGCGGACAGTTTGACCCGCGACCGGTGATTACGCACCGTTTTCCTCTGGAAGGCCACGCCGAAGCCATCGCGGCGATCAAGTCGGGCGAAGCCGGCAAAGTCGTGTTCGAGATCGGGTGACCCCATGGCATTGAACAACGGATTCCGCGCGGACCTTGAGCAACAGATTGCGACACTCAAGGCCAACCGCGTTTACAAATCGCTGAATTACCTCGAGTCTCCGCAGGCCGCGCGCGTACAGATGGAAGGGCGCGGCGAAGTACTGATCCTCTCGTCCAACAACTACCTCGGCCTCTGCAACGAGCCATCGGTGGTCCAGGCAGGAATCGATGGCCTCGGCAGGTACGGCGCCGGCACGGCCAGCGTGCGATTCATTTGCGGCACCTACGCGATTCACCGCGAGCTGGAGGAAGCCCTCGCTCGCTTCGTCGGCACTCCGTCCGCGATGAGCTTCGCATCGGCCTGGAACGCCAACGAGGCGCTCACCGCCACCGTCGTCGAGGAAGGCGACTTCGTGGCCAGTGACGCGCTCAACCACGCGTCTATCATCGACTCGATGCGCCTCGCGAAGGCCATTACCAAGTGCACAACCGCCGTGTACAAGCATGGCGACATCGACGACCTCGTCGAAAAACTCAAGACCGCGAAGTCCGCGAGGCGTCGCCTCATCTGGACCGATGGCATCTTTTCGATGGAAGGCGCCATCGCGAAGCTTCCGCAGCTCCTGCAGGTCGCGCGCGACTACGACGCCGTACTCATCGTGGACGACTCACACGCCACCGGCGTGCTTGGCGCCAGCGGACGCGGAACGGCCGAGCACTTCGGTGTCGTCGGGGAAGTCGACATTATCACGTCCACGCTCGGTAAGGCGCTGGGCGGCGCGGCGGGCGGATTCGTGGCCGGCCCGGCTGCGCTCTGCGACATCCTCACCCAACGTTCGCGCCCACAGCTATTCTCCAACGCACTGCCAGCCACGGTGGCCTGCAGCGCGCTCGAAGCCGTCCGCTTCGTCGAAGCCCATCCGGAGCGTGTCACCGCACTGCGTGACAATGCCGCCTACTTCCGTAGTGCGCTCCGCGAGGCCGGCCTCAAGCCGATGGATGGCGAGACACCGATCGTACCGATCATCATCGGCGAGACAGCCGATGCCATCCGGATGAGTGACCTACTGCTGGAACAGGGCATCTTCATCACTGGATTCGGATTCCCCGTGGTGCCGCATGGCACGGCCCGGCTCCGATGCCAGGTCTCGGCGGCCCATACCCGGGCCGACCTCGAACACGCCGTGAGTGCCATTCGGGATGTCGCCAAGCGTGTCGGCATCCTAGCCTGACCCGTTGCTGACTCGTGGTACTGGGGCTCGTACGCAGAGCAAAAGGGGCGCGGCCAGATTGGCCGCGCCCCTTTTCTTTTCCACTGCCCAGCGACAGTTCGTCGCGGAGGCTCACATGGCTTACGGCGTGCGGCGGGGACGACGCGGCCGGCGGGCCGGCTTCTCGGCAACTTCCTCCACGGCCGGCTCGTCAACGACCCCCACCATGAGCAATTCTGGCGGCGGCGTCATGCGTGACGCGGACGCGCCACGCCCACCGCGTGGCGGTGCGCCTCGAGGACCCATACCACGTGGCGCCGGTGGTGCCGCCGGTGCCTGAGGTTCGGCTGAGCGTGCGTGTTGCTCGCGCTCAGCCAGCTGGTCGGCCACGCTGGCCGCGGCTGCCGCGCGCGCCACTTCGAATCCGTCGCCACGGCGGCGCAGGTCGATGATGTCCTGATCGTGGGCGTCACGCAGGATCCGCGCAAAATTCCGCACCGAAAGGCTTTCGCTATCACGACCGAGGAGTTCGCGCGACTTCTGCCGCACCACTTCATCCGGCGCGGAATCGTCCGCGCCAGTCATGGCCACTACCGCCGACCGGACGAGGTTCATGGCCTCTTCGCGCGTCAGTCGCATTCCGGCAACGCCGATGGTCTCATCGACCGTCACCGCCACCGCGACCGGTGCTTGCTCGCGCGACGCTTTACCGCGTGGCTGGCGTGCACGTGGTGCGCGAGGTGCGGCTGATTCGGCTGGTGCTGGTGCGGCTGATGGTGCGGCTGATGCGATTCGCGGCGCTCGCTCAGCGGCGGCGAGTTCCGGTGCCGCCGTGGCATGCAGCACGTCGGGCGCGGCCGTCACCTCGCGTTCCTGCTCGGGCATCAACTCGCCCTGGGCGCCTACGGAACCGATTGGCCCAGACGTATCACCATTGGCACCGCGCTTCCGGCCCCGACCACCGCGACGGCCACGGCGTGACCGACCTTCGCGCGGTGCATCACCAGACGACGACACCTCGCCGTTTCCGGCTACTGCACCCGGTGCTACCGTCGCAGGTGCATTGGCGGCAGTCCGCTCCGCGCGCACCGCTCTCGCCCCTGGCGGACCGACTTCGAGCTGGCCGTTCTCGAGCTTCGTCACCTGGATGAGACCCTTGTTCGCCGCCTCCTGACAGAACTTCGAGAACTTCGACATGCCCAAGCTCTTCTCATCGAACGAGCTGTCGACTTCCTGCATCACCTGCTTGAGGCGATCGGAGCGCATGACATCGTGATTCTGTTGCATGCGCGAGATCGCCTCGCTCACGAGCTCCCACGGATCCCACCGCGTCATCGTTTCGGTCTCGCCCGACTTGATGAGCCCGGCGAGCGCGTTGTAGCTGTAGTACTCGTCGCAGTTCTGCACGAGCAGATCGGACGACGACTCACGGATGCCGACGCCGATCACGTACTTGCCGTATTCCTTGATCTTCATCACGAGGCTTGAAAAGTCGGAGTCGCCGGAGAGGAGGATGAAGGTGCCGATTTCAGGGCGAGTGAAGATCAGTTCCATCGCATCGATCGCAAGCCGGATGTCCGTGGCGTTCTTCTTGGACGAACCATAGGCGGGCGCCATGATCATGTCGATCGACGACTCGGCGAGCGGCACGATGTACTGCGGATAGCGACGCCAGTCGGCGTACGCACGCTGCACGGCGACCTTGCCCTTGATGATGTCCGAGCCAAGCAGGCTGCGGAGCTCGTGGCCGAGGTCCGACCGGATCCCCATCGTGACGTTGTCGAAGTCGATGAGGAGCGCCGCATTCGGCGCGTGAACGATGTTGCCGCCGCTCCCGCCCTGGGAGATGGCTTGGGGTCCGCGGTGCATGGGTGCAATGGACCCGTGCGGTGCGGATACGTGCGTGTGTCTGCCTTTCATTTGTCTCTGGCGTGTTCGCCTGTGGCCGGGCCACGGCTTGCAGCACTCCGCGCTCGCAGTCGCGATCGCAGGTGCATTAGCTACAGCCCTAATGGTGACGGGGCGGAGGCGAACGCGCACATCATCTCTACCGGGGGCTCTGCTTTCTAGAAACCCGGCCGGGAGACGCTGATGGCGAAGATGCCAACGTCCCAGCGGATGCCGGTCTGCGGCTGAAACCGTTGCCCGGCGCCCCCGTTGGGCGGCCTTGGGTATCTGGTTCGCACCTGCAATCCGACTCCGAATAATAGCCAGCAGAGTGCCGAAGTCCAAGGCCGCGCGAGCTAAACATTTCTGGCACAATGGGCTACGGCGATGGACCGCTAGGCTGCCACGGGGTGTATCTTTTTGAAACTCCCTCCCTTGGGCAGTCGTATGGTAGCGCTGTGAACCGACTTGGATTTCGCACAAGGCTGTTCCTGTTTTTGGCCTTGTTTGCGGTTGTTCCCGCGACGGTGTTGACGCTCGCGTGGGGCGCCGCGGTCACTCGCGTGCTCCCGCTGATGGCTGGCAATGCCGCGTGGGACACCGTATCCGCGACGGGCGACCGTGCACTCGAAGTCGCCCGCCATGGCGCGCGCACGGCGGCCGACAGCGCGAGAATCGCCGAGCATCAGCAGGCGCTGGCCAACTCGATCACGATGTCGCGGCGCTTCGAACTGCTATCGGCGCGGGCGCCAGCAGCCTTGGTCTTCGCGAGCCTCCTGCTCCTCGCCTGCCTGACGTTTATCGCGGCGCGGGTAGCGGGGCACCTGAGCCGGCAGTTCAGCCGACCGTTGCACGAACTGGTCAGCTGGACCGACATGATCGCTCGCGGCGATGCACTGCCGCCCGCTGCCGCACGTGGTGCGCCGGAGTTCGGCGTGCTCCGATCTGGCATGCAGCAGATGGCCACCGACCTCGAGGCCGGCCGCAGGGCGGCACTAGAAGCCGGGCGCCTGGCGGCGTTCCGCGAAAGCGCGCGCCAAGTCGCCCATGAACTGAAGAACCCGCTGACACCAATCCGGTTCGCAGTGTCGCGGTTGCGCGGCAAGGTGGCGCCTGAACTTGCGGAGACCGTGGAAGTGCTCGCGACGGAATCCGCGCGGCTTGAGCAGATGGCCAAGAGCTTCGCGCAATTCGGCCGCCTCCCCGACGGCCCGGTCGCCGAAGTGGACATTGGCGAGTTGATCGCCAATGCCGTCAGGGTTTCGGTGCCGGATGAGTTCCCTTGCGACGTGCTGATCGACCCTACCCTTCCACCGCTCATGGGCCAGCACGACGCGCTTGGACGGGCCCTCGGCAATGTGCTGCTCAATGCCGTGGAGGCATGCGGGCCGCGGGGCCGGCTCTCCATCCACGTCGCCGCCGTGCCGGACGGCATGGCCATGGTGGTCAGCGATGACGGGCCAGGAATTGACGAGTCGAAACTCGCGACGATCTGGGACCCGTATGTCACCCACAAGGCGGGCGGCACAGGGCTGGGACTGGCGATCGTACGGCAGACGATCGAGGCACATGGCGGCCGGGTCCACGCGAAGAGCGCGCCAAGCCACGGAATGGAAATCACCCTCACACTGCCGGCGGCCTCTGCCCGCGCAGAGGAGAATCGCTGATGCCATCCGTCCTGATCGTTGATGACGAAGCGAATGTGCGCCGAATGGTCGGCGCGCTGCTCACGGCCGAGGGGTACGAGGTCCGCGATGCTGGAGACGGCGCCTCGGGCGTGACGCGCGCGGAGGAATCGGAACCGGATCTCGTGCTCCTCGACCTGATGATTCCCGGCGCGCTCGACGGGATGGCCGTGCTGGAGCGGCTGCGCAAGACCTTTCCCGATTTGCCCGTCATCATGATGAGCGGCCGGGCCGGTCTCGCCGACGCGGTTAAGGCAACGCGACTCGGCGCCGTGAATTTTCTCGAAAAACCGCTCACTCCAGAAGGCGTGCTGCTCGCCATGGCGAGCGCACTCGAACTCCGGCTGGCCCGGCGGGAGCGCACCGCGCTGCGCGCCGATCTCGGACTCGCCGGTGAACTGGTCGGCGACAGCCCGGTAATGCACGACCTGCGCGCCATGATCGCGCGCGTGGCGGTGACTGACGCGCGGGTGCTCATCACCGGAGAGAGCGGCACGGGCAAGGAACTGGTCGCCGCGGCAATCCACGCGGGCAGCCCCCGGCGCGCACGGCCGCTCGTGCGCGTCAACTGCGCCGCGATTCCGCGCGACCTCGTTGAAAGCGAGATGTTCGGCCACGAACGCGGCTCGTTCACTGGCGCGACGGAACGCCGGATCGGCCGGTTTGAGTTGGCGCATACGGGCACGCTGCTGCTCGACGAAGTCGCCGATCTCGGAGCAGAAGCTCAGGCCAAGTTGTTGCGGGCGATCGAGGCCAAGGAGATCGAACGGGTCGGAGGCGGCAAGCCGATTCGCATCGACGTCCGGATCGTCGCCGCGACCAACCGCGACCTCGCCAGAGCGGTGCGCGACGGCAACTTCCGCGAGGACCTCTACTTCCGACTCAACGTGTTGCCGGTCGAGGTGGCGCCGCTCCGTGAACGCCCCGGCGACGTGTCGCTCTTGGTGCGCCACTTCGCTGAGCTGCAACGCCGCAAGTCGGGACAGACACCCCCCACGTGGACCGACAGCGCCGTGCAGGCACTCGCGAGGTACCGCTGGCCGGGCAATGTGCGCGAGTTGGCGAATATCGTCGAGCGACTTTCGATCCTTTGCGGCGGTCGGGACATCACCGGCGAGGACGTCCATCGCGTGCTGCCACCGGGAAGCGACGGCGTGTCGGCACTCGCCTTGCCCGACGCGGAGGCACCGGACGTGACGCTCACCGACGCGCTGGATGAATACGAACGACTGTTGATTGCCCGGGCGCTGTCCGCCGCGCACGGCGTGGTCGCCGAGGCAGCACGGCGGCTTCGCACCGACAGGCCCAATCTCTATCGAAGGATGAAACGGCTCGGCATCCTCATGAATCATCAACGATGATGCTGCGTCGCACGCTCTCGGCACACACTGGACCGCGACGGCACGAGCCGTGCATGGGTGGCCACGCCGTCACGCCACGTCTGGAGATCCCGATGCATCACGCCACACACCAGCTCCCTTCAACGCGAATCGTCGTGCGGGCCAGATGGCGCTCGGTTGCGACCACGGTCGCGCTGCTGGTCGTACCGACCCTGGCCTTCCCGCAGGGCGGCACGGCGACCATGCCGACCATGCCGACCACGGCGATCGCGCGCCGCGCTGCCGACATCTGGAACGCCACCGCCACCGCACGAACGAACGGCGCGTACGACCTCGCCACCGGCAAATCGGTCGACGGCAACGTAGCCACCCTCAACGGGCCAGTGACGATCGCGGGTACGATTCGCGGATCACTGGTCGCAATCAATGCCGATGTTCGCCTCGCGGCGGGCGCCAGAGTGGAGCGCGACCTGATCGTGATTGGTGGAACCATCACGGGCGCGGACTCCGCCTCGCTCGGCGGTGAGATCGTGCATCAAGCGGAGTTGTTGCGGTACCACCTTGAGAACGACCGGATCCAGATTGACCGTGAGCCGGAAGACGACGACAGCTGGTGGCAACGCCGCAAGATCCGCCGGGAATGGACGCGCGGTGCAGCGTATTCGGAGTTTCTGTACGTCGCATCGCGCACGTACAACCGCGTCGAAGGGTGGTCGTTCGTTGCTGGGCCGCGCATCCAGCGCCCAACGTCGTTTGGCGCGATCAATGTCGAGCTGTTCGGTGTGGTGCGCGCGGCCAAGCCAATGCGCTGGGACCGCGAGACCGTTGGCCATGAAGCCAAGGCAGAGTTGCTCTTCGGCAAACCCATCGGCGTCGCCTTCGGCGCGCGTGCATTCGACCTGATGCAGCCGACGGAATCGTGGCAACTCGGCGAGGGCGAGGTGGGATTGGCCTCCGCATTGCTGCACGAAGACTACCGCGACTACTACGTGCGTCACGGTGGCGAAATCTTTGTGCGACTCGTGGCCGGGAAGGAGGCCGACCTGACGCTGGCGCTCACCGACGAGCAGTGGGGCAACCGATTGGCACGCGACCCGTGGACGCTGACGCATGCCGAAGATCCTTGGCGGCCAAATCCCACGCTCGACGCTGGCAGCGTACACCTGTTAACGACCCGACTCCGCATCGACACGCGGACCCGCGAGAGTTCACCGCTCGGCGGATGGTACGTACACGCGGAATTCGAGCAGGGCGGTGGGCGGATCACCCGGCTTGGCGCGCCAATCCTCACGTTCGCCCCACGCGCTCCGGAACAGATCTGGTACTCGCGCGCCTTCGTGGACCTGAGACGCTACAACCAGATCGCACCCGGGCTGTCGCTTGACCTGCGCGTCGCGGCTGGCGGCTGGGTAGCGGGCGATCCGCTTCCAACTCAGCGACGCCTCGGCGTGGGCGGCCCCGGAACGATTCCTGGCTACGCCTTCCGAACGTCATCCGGTTCGCCGACATCGGCCGATCTGTTTAATTGCACAACCAGCGTGATCCAGCCAGGTACGCCGGCGCAATGCGACCGCGTGGCGCTCGCGCAGGCACAACTCCGCTCGAATTTTCTGTTCGACGCGTGGCGCGATGACCTGCATGACGACTGGTGGCGCCCGGGATTTAACCACCGCACGGCTTGGGTATTGTTTGCCGACGCTGGCCGTGGCTGGATGGTCCATCGCGAGTCGGGCTCGGCCCCAACGCCTGTCTCACGCGATGCAATCCCCGCACTGAACTCGTTCAAGATGGATCTTGGTGCGGGCGTGGACTTCGGCGACTTCGGGGTCTACTGGGCAAAGGCGGTGCGCGACAACGATGCACCGATCCGCCTTATCGTCCGACTCCAGCGCCGCTTCTAACTCGTGCGCACGACTTTCGGCGTTCTGCGGTTTGGGGTGGCGTTGGCCGCCTGTTTCGCGACCGGCGCTGTTTCGGTCCGCACGCTCGGCGCCCAGGACCGACCCGCGCTCACGCTCGAGCTACCCGCCGACTCGTTGCTTGGCCGGCGCGGACCGCTGATTCGCGCAACCAACATGCTGGCCGGTGAACGCATCAGGCAGCTGTTGCTCGCCGGATTTCCCGCGAGATTTCATTTCCGGATCGAGTTGTGGACCGAGGGCCGGCTCGTCGACCGGCTCGTCACCGCTGGCGAATACGACATCCTAGCGCAGTACCTGCCAGCCGAAAAACTGTACCAGGTGACGCAGGTGCAGAACGACCATGCGCTTCCGCTTGGCAAGTTCGCGGCGGTGCAAGATGCGGAACGGGCCATTGGTCGCGCCCACACGGCGCCGGTGGTCGCCAGGCCTTCGGACCGGACCCAGTACTATCAGGCGACGCTGCTCGTCGAGGTGCTGTCGGAAAAAGACCTCGACGAAGTGGCGCGCTGGCTACAGGGCGATGTCGCGCCAGGCCTGACGGGTCGGGCGAATCCGGCGTCGATCGTGTCCCGCGGGTTACGCACCGTCGCCTCGCGCTTGCTGGGCGGAGAGAAACTCGAGTACGACGCCACCAGCCCGCGATTTCACACGCCCTAAGTGGCGTTAGGCGCGCTTTCCGGCAGTCGGCATTGCGTGGGTCGCGCCGCGATGCTCGAGCGCCTCGATCCGGTGCAGCACCCCGGCGCCGTAAAACAGGCGGATGTATTTGGCTTGGATCGGCGTCAGACGGCGTACCGCCCACGAGAGATGCACGAAGTGCGGCTCGACCGGCGCATGCAGCAGCTGCATGCCGATTTCGTCGGGCAGGTGGTGCGCCTTGCGCGTGTTGCAGCCGCTGCAGGCAGTGACCACGTTGGTCCACACGTTCGTGCCGCCGCGCGAGAGTGGCACCACATGATCACGCGTGAGCGATTCACGGTGCCTGAGTTGCATGGTGTTGCGGCCGCAGTACTGACAGGTGTAATGGTCGCGCGCGAACAGGAACGTGTTGGTCACCTGGCGGCGAAACCGGCGGGGCACGTGGATGAACCGTGTCAGCCTGATCACGACCGGGTGCGGGAAGTTCTGTCGCGCCGAACGGACGAGCCGCTCGCCGTCCGCCTCGACAATCTCCGCCTTTCCGTCGATGACCAGCCGCAGCGCCCGCCGGAGCGGCACGAGTGTCAG
This sequence comes from Gemmatimonadota bacterium, assembly GCA_014192065.1. Classification (GTDB taxonomy): domain Bacteria; phylum Gemmatimonadota; class Gemmatimonadetes; order Gemmatimonadales; family Gemmatimonadaceae; genus Fen-1231. The sequence goes on from BJHH01000002.1 coordinate 126,399, forward strand.
CGGCTCGAACGACGAGTTCAGCGCCAGGCACCCCGCGGTCATCGCGACTGGCACGGGCGTTACCGGCTGCCCGCCCCGGCAGCCACCGGTACCGCCGTGAGCCAGCCGTGCTTGTCCGGCACCTTTCCAGTGACCGTGTCCATGAATTGCTTCTTGATCAGTTTCGAGACCGGGCCCGGCTTTCCGTCGCCGAGCACGAAACGGTCGATCGTCACGACAGGCGTGATCTCGACCGCGGTGCCGCAGAAGAAGGCCTCGTCCACGATGTAGAGCATCTCGCGTGGGATCTCCATTTCCTTCACCTTGAGCCCGTTGTCAGCCGCGATCTGCATGACAGAATCGCGTGTGATGCCATGCAGAATACCCGCCGCGAACGGCGACGTGTAGAGCGTGTTGTCACGAACGAGAAACAGGTTCTGTCCGCTCCCCTCGGCCACATGACCACCGATGTCGAGCATGATCGCCTCGTCGTACCCGTTCCGCTTCGATTCGAGCTTACCGAGCTGCGCATTGAGATAGTTGCCGCTCGCCTTCGCCATGGTGGGAAAAGTGTTCGGCGCGGCGCGGCGCCAGGTCGAAACGCAGGCGTGCGCGCCGCCTTCCGAGGCGGCGTGACCGAGATACTCGCTCCACTCCCAGCAGATGATGAACGTCTCGACGGGTGCGTCCTGGCCGTAGATACCCATCGTTTCACCGGTGCGAATCACGAGCGGGCGCAAATAGCACTGCGCGAGGTCGTTCGCGACGAGCGTATCGACCGTCGCCTGGCAGAGTTCATCGACGGACCACTTGAGCCCAAGTTCGTAGATCTTGCAGGAATCGTGCAGCCGGCGCATGTGGTCATGCAGCCGGAATACCGCTCCGCCGGTGGGCGTGGCATAACTGCGCATCCCCTCGAACACGCCTGACCCATAGTGCACGACGTGGCTCAACACGTGAATGTTGGCGTCCGCCCAGTCCACCAGCGCTCCGTCACGCCAGATCTTAGCGGTCGGTCCCTTTTTCGTTATCATGCCAACTCCAGATGAGGAAATGTCCTGCTCGTTGGAACTTAGGTGGCGCGTGCTAGAGCGCGCCACTCACGGATCCGTGCGGTGGCCGCGGAAGCGCGCGCCACGATCGCCGAAGTGTCGGCTGTCGCCCGGCCGTCGCGCACCCGCTCGCTGCCGCCAATGACGACAAGTTGCGCCCTCGCACCCTCCGACGACGCGAACCGCAGGGCTTCGTCGATGGTCGAACCGGCAGGGACGGAATAAGCGGCGAAATCGGCCTGTTTCCCCTCTTCGAGCGTGCCGATCAGGTCGCCAAGCCCCAGCGCGTTCGCACCACCAACCGTCGCGAGTTTCCAACACTCTCGCCAGCCATCTCGCGCGTCGGAGCTGGGCATAGCGGCACACGCTTCGGCCAGCAGGTCCATGCGCCTGTTGCTCGCCATCGAGTCGGAGCCAACACCAAGCCTCACACCCGCCGCGACGAATGCGGCCACCGGCGCGACCCCATGCCCGAAGTACCGGTTGGAGTACGGGCAGGTCACGACTCCGGCATCGTGGCGGACGATGGCCGCCACGTCGTCGTCGTCGCAGCGAATACAGTGAATGAGCAGGGCGTTTGGGCCGAGGACACCGTTCTGCTCGAGCATCGTGATGGGCGTGCGAGCCCGCATCGTGGTGGCAATCCCCCGCCCGTTGAGAAACTTCGCAAAGGCGCCGCCTCCGTCAGTAACCAGTTGCGACTCGGCATCGCTCTCGCCGATATGGGTGGCGAGCGGCAGCCGTTCTGCGCGCGCATACGCCGCCACCGCGGCGTAGAGCGCATCACTCACCGAATACGGCGCGTGAGGCGACACGCCGAGGCGCACGAGCGGCGTTTCGTCTAAGCGGAGGGCACCAACCCGCGCGCGGAGTCCTTCCATCGCCTGTTCACAGAGCACCGGGTCCGGTCCGAACAGTTCCAGATAGGCGACGCCGCGCACGCCGAGCGCCTTCATGGCCTGAAATCCTTCCGCGCCCGGCGCCGTGTCGGCATAGGTCGTGACGCCGCCCTGCAATCCCTCGACGATTCCCAGCAAGGCGCTGTCGAGCGTCTCCTGCGGTGACAGCAGGTCGCGCGCCGCCACCACGGACCGGATCCATTCAAAGAACCGTTCGCCGTCGAGCAGCCCGCGCAGCACGGTCAGGTCGAGATGGGTATGCGCGTTGACCAAGCCCGGCGTGAGCAGCACGCTACCGAGCTCAACCTCGCGAACAGATGCGGACAGGCGCCTCGCCGCACGGGGTCCGACCCAGACGATGCGATCGGCCTCAATGATCAGGGTGCCATCGGCGATGGGCTCGCCGGCGACGGGATAGACCCACGCGGCGTGGTAGGCCGTGCTCCACGCCCGCGCGGGCCGGTCGCTCATGGTTTTTTTGGCGCGGCCGCCCGCCGTGGGCATTCCCGCGTGGGCTCCGTGCCGGGCAGGTAGTACTCGGTGTAGGTGTCGTCCGCCGGGCACGCCGACGTGTGGAGCAAACCCGTCACCTCATCGATACTGCGCGACGTGAGAGTGACCGGCCGCGGCCAATCGGGCGGCGCCGGTTTCCGCTCGTATACCTCACGCATGAAGCTCGTCCACGCCGGCGCCGCGAGCCGTCCGCCCTGCGCGTTGCTCATGATCTGCTTGGGATGATCGAACCCGACCCAGATGCCGGCCACGAGATCGGCGGTGTACCCGATGAACCAGACGTCGCCGCCGTCGTTCGTCGTGCCGGTCTTGCCGCCGGACGGAATGGGGAAGTACTGCCCCACACTACCAGCCGCCGTGCCGCGCCGTACCACGCCCTTCATCATGTCGACCATCAGCCAGGCCTCCTCGCGCGACAGCACCTGCATACGCTCTGCCTCGGCGGAGAAGATCGTCGCGCCCTTCTCGTCTTCGACCCGCACGACCGGCGCGGTCGGCACGCGCCAACCGAGATTGGCGAACACCGAGTAGGCCGCGACCATCTCGATCGGGTAGACCTCGGCGGAACCAATATGAATCGACGGAAACGGCGGCACCGGCGTCGAGAGGCCGAACCCCGCGGCCATGGCCACGACGCTCTGCTCGCCAATCTCCATGCCGAGCCGGATGGCGATCATGTTGCGCGAATCCTCGAGCCCTTTGCGCATCGTCATCGGGCCGAGAAACTTGAGGTCGTAGTTCTGCGGCTGCCACGGCTTGGCTGTGTCGAGCTGCGGCACACTCAGGGGCGAATCGTCGATGAGGTAACTCGGCGGGCGTCCGCTCTGGATCGCGGTTGCGTATACGATCGGCTTGAACGTTGAACCTGGCTGGCGAAGCGCCTGAGTCGCCCGGTCGAACTGGGAGTCCTCGAAGTCGCGACCGCCGACCAGCGCGCGCACGGCGCCTGAACGGGGATCGAGGGCCACAAAGGCACCTTGCAGGTACGCGGAGACCGTGCGCGATTCTTCCTGTCCGCCACCAGCCGCGCGTGCCATGATCTGCTCGTACGTGCGATGCGGAAACGTGCCCGCCTGCCCACTCTCGACGATTCGCAATTGCCGGTCGAGCGCCCGCTCGGCAGCGCCCTGCAGGTCGAGATCGAGCGTGGTGTACACCTTGAGCGGGTGCTCATAGAGGCGCTTGCCATATTTGGCCTCAAGCAGGCGCCGCACGTACTCCACGAAGTAGGGTGCCGTCTCGGCCGAACCGCCGCGGCGGCGGGCGAGCCGCATCGGGTACGCCTTGGCGAGCGACGCCGACGAGTCCGCGATCACATTGGCCCGCCGCATCAGTTCGACGACCGTATTGCGCCGCTGAATGGCGCGTTCGGGAAACCGGCGCGGGTTGTAGCGCCCCGGCCCTTTCAGCACCGCGGCTAGCGTGGCGGCCTCGGCAATCGTCAGCTCGCGCACCGACTTGCCGAAGTACCGCTGGCTCGCCGTCTCAATGCCGAATGCGCCGTTGCCGAAAGAAATTTGGTTGAGGTAGAGCTCAAGAATGCGGTCCTTCGAGTACCTCGCCTCAATAGCGCGTGCGACCTTGGCTTCCCGGAGCTTGCGCTTCGGTGATCGGTCCCGCGCGTCCAGGCGGTCGGGAAAGAGATTCCGGGCGAGCTGCATCGTGATGGTGGAGAAGCCTTGGACGATGCCGCCGGCACGGATATTGGCGAAACTGGCGCCGATCACTCGGTAGAAGTCGATCCCGCCGTGCGCGTAGAAGCGCTTGTCCTCGGTGACGACGACCGCGTCGCGCACGTGCTGAGGAATCTGGTCCAGCCGGACCAGCGTCCGACGCTCCTGGCCGAGTTCGGCGATGAAGCGGCCGTCGGCTGCGTAGAGGCGCGACGTCTGCCGCGGCTGGTACGCCTCGAGCCCGGTCAGGGAGGGACAACTCGCTCCCGAGCAGACTGTGGCCCAACTCACGGCGCCGACGATGAGGCCTAGCACGCCGAGCCCCGTGACTCCGAGGAGCACGATGGCGAGTGGACGGCGAGAGAAGGAAGGTTTCAGCTGCGACATGGCCTGAACGGTGAAGCTTAGGGAGGCGTCGGGAGCGGAGCAACGCGACCGAAACCTGAGACGGCGCGTGACAGTACCGGATTCCCTCTCTAGCTTTGATCGATGCCCGACGCGACCGCTGGATCAACGCTGCTCGACGAACTCGCCTGGCGCGGCCTGCTGCACCAGCAGACCGAGGGCGTGGGCGCCTACCTCGGCGCGGCCTCCCGATCGGTGTACTGCGGATTCGATCCGACCGCGCCGAGCCTGCACATCGGCAACCTCGTCCCGGTGATGTTGCTCGTGCATCTCGCGCGCGCGGGTCACCCGTGTATTGCACTCGTGGGCGGCGGTACAGCGATGATCGGCGACCCCTCCGGGCGCTCGGCCGAACGTCCGTTGCTCGGTGCGGCGGCGATCGACGAACACGCCGACCGCATTTACCACCAGCTGCTGGCCGTGTTCAGGGCATCCGGAGCGAAGGGCGTCTCGCTCGCCAACAACGCGGACTGGCTGCGTGAGATTCGCATGATCGACTTTATGCGCGACGTGGGCAAGCATTTCAGCGTCAACTACATGCTGGCCAAGGATTCTGTGCAGTCGCGGCTCGAGGGCGGCATTTCGTACACAGAGTTTTCGTACATGCTGCTGCAGGCATACGACTTCGTCGAGCTCCACAAGCGCCACGGCGTCACGGTGCAGGTCGGCGGGAGCGATCAGTGGGGCAACCTGACGGCCGGCGTCGAACTGATGCGCCGCGCGGCGGGCACCGATGCCCACGCCCTCACAGCGCCACTGGTCACGACGTCGAGCGGCAAGAAATTCGGTAAGTCAGAGGGCGGTGCCGTCTGGCTCGACGCTGCGATGACATCGCCGTACAAGTTCTACCAGTTCTGGATCAACACCGAGGACGCCGACGTCGGTCGCTACCTGCGCATGTTCACCTGTATGGACCGCGCGGAAGTGGAGTCGCTCGAAGCCGAGCACGCTGTCGCACCGCACGAACGCAGTGCGCAGCGGGCGCTCGCACGCGCGATGACCACGATGCTACACGGCGATGCCGCGATGTCCGTGGTGGCCGACGCGTCGCGCGTCGTGTTCGACAAGAAAGCGGACCCCGCCGGCATCACGGACGCCGTATTCGAAACGCTGGCCCGCGAGATTCCGTCGGCGCGCGTCGCCAGTGACGCCGGTCTGTCGGTACTCGACGTGCTCGAGCAGGCGTTCGCGCAATCACGCTCCGCGGGGAAAAAGCTACTGCTTCAGGGCGCGGTTACCGTGAATGGGATCAAACTGGGCGCGGACGATGTCGTTGTGCCCACCGACCAAGCGGTGCGCGGCCGCTGGTTCCTCGTGCGAAAAGGTGGCCGCGACGTCGCCGTGGCTGAGCTGTCACCCTCCGCATAGCACCGCCGGCGTGACTTGGCGAGCCTACCACTCAGCTCGCGATCAACGCTAGTGCGCGGTCCATTTCCGACACGGTGTTGTACAGGTGTGGCGCGAGGCGAACGCAGCCTTCGCGCACAGCGTGGGCCACGCCGGCATCCGTGAGACGCTCGCTGGCGGCGGCGACATCCCGCGGGCGGAGCGCGATCACGCCCGCGCGGCGCGACCGGTCGACTGGCGTCACGAGTTCGACATCGCGGTGCGATGCGGCGAATGCGACCGCTCGGTCGGCGAGCGAGCACACGTGCGCGGCGATCTCGTGCACGCCCATTTCATTGAAGAGACCTATGCTCTCGGCCATCGCAGCGAAATTCACAAAATCGAGCGTCACGACTTCGAACCGACGCGCATCGGCATGCCAGGTGGGGTCGTAGTCGAGCAGCGACCTGAAGTCGGTGTTGCCCGCCTGTGCCATCCAGCCCACCTCGGCAGGCTCCAGCGTGGCGACTAGTTCCGGCCGCACGTACACGAAGCCCGTGCCCCACGGCGACAGCAACCACTTCTGCGCGCCGCAGGCCAGCACATCCACTTGCGCGGCGATCACGTCCAGTTCAACAGCGCCAACTCCCTGGATGGCGTCCACGAAGAACCAGATTCCGCGCTCCCGGCAGGCCGCGCCGATGGCCGCGAGGTCGAAGCGGTGCCCGCTCCAGTAACTCACCCACGAGAGCGCGACACCTCTCACGCGCGGATCCGTTTCGATCGCGCGCATCAGCGCCGGTTCGTCGGGGAGACCGCCCACGAGTGGCACCATGCAAAACTCCGCACCCCGCGCGCGCGTGGCGGAGAGCCACGGGTACACATTGGCGGGAAACTCGCCTTGCGTCGACAGCACAACGTCGCCCGCGCCGAACGGCAGCGTTCGCGCGGCAATGTTCACGCCGTGGGACGTGTTGGTGACGAGCGCGATGCTTTGGCACGGACCGCCAATGAGCCTGGCCGCGTGCTCGCGAGCCCGCTGCAACACGGGAAACAGATCCTCCGCACGCAACCGAAACGGTTCCGCACGGCGTAGCCCGTAGTCGGCCATCGCGCGCCGCGTCCGCTCCGGGAGCGGTCCAGTCGACGCGTGGTCGAGAAACAGGGCCTCACCCCGCGCGGCCCACGGGAATTCGCGCGCGCGCAGCGCCTCGACGTCGTAGCTCACGGGCGGTCCAGGGTGGTTACGGTTCGCGCAGGTGCGCCGGCGTCTCAGTCGGCTGGTGCTTCCAGCGGCGATGCTGCCAGAAATACTGGCCCGGGTACTGACGGACAAGCCGCTCGAGCGCGGCAGAGAATCGCCCGACGATATCGTCCACGTCTCGCTCGCGGTCCCCCGTCCGGGTAACCTCGATCTCTTCTGCGTAGAAAAGGTATCGGCCGTCAGATTGGCGGAGCGCCTGAATCAGCACCACCGGCACGTTCGCGCGGAGGGCAAAGACTGCCGCACCCCGTGGCGTTTTGGCCGGTCTTCCAAAGAACGGCACGAATGTCGAGGCGAGCCCGACCGTCGCCTGATCGGACAGAAACCCTATCGTTCCGCCAGCCGTGAGGATACGCGGTACGCGCCGCACCGCCTCTTGGTCGTGCATCACCTGCATGCCCAGCCGTTCGCGTGTGTTCCGGAAGTACCGGTCCGAAAGCGGGTTCGCCATGCCGCGTGCGATGGCGTGGCACGGCACACCACGGGCGGCAACGTAGGCTCCCGACAGTTCCCAGTTTCCTAGGTGGCCGGCGACGAGGACGACGCCATTTCCCTTGGCGTGCGCGCGCTCGACGATCGCCCACCCGGGCGAGTCAACGAACTGTTCGAGTACGGCGGTCGGCCCACGGCGCGAGAGCAGCGTGGCCTCGATCGCGACACGTCCGAGGTTCTGGTACGCTTCACGTGCAACGCGCTCCCGCGCCGAGCGAATCAGTTCGGGAAATGCGGCCGCGATCTGACGGTCGACGACGCCCCGGCGAATGCCGAATACCCGATACGCAAGCGTCGCAATGGTCGCGGAGACGTCGGCGGCGACTCGCACGCCGAGTGGCGCGAGCGCAGCGACAAATGCGCGGAGCGCGAGGTATTCGAGCCGGTGGGCAAGCGTCGGCGGCGTCAGCGTCCGCTTCGCGACCGCCTGCACCCCGGTCACGGGCGCGGTGTCGTTACGCCAATCTGCAGCGCATGCAACCGCGCGTACGGACCACCCGCGGCGAGCAATTCCGCATGTCGGCCACGCTCAACGATGCGTCCGCGATCGAGGACAAGAATCTGCGACGCGTGTGTGATCGTCGAGAGCCGGTGCGCGATCACGAAGACCGTTCGCCCGGCGAGCAGCCGCTCGATCGCTTCCTGCACGAGGCGTTCGTTTTCGGTATCCAGGGCCGACGTCGCTTCGTCGAGAATGAGCAATGGCGGATCGACAAGGATGGCGCGCGCAATCGCGATCCGCTGCCGCTGTCCGCCCGAAAGGCGGGTGCCGCGCTCCCCGAGAATGGTGTCGTACCCCTGCGGCAGTGCGGCAATGAAGTCGTGCGCGTTGGCCGCGCGGGCCGCCGCCTCCACCTGCGCCTGCGAAAACTTCTCCGCGGCACCGTAGGCGATGTTCGCACGGGCCGAGTCGTTGAAGAGCACGGTGTCTTGGCTGACGATCCCCGTGATGGCCCGCAGCGCCGGCAGTCGGATCTCGCGGGTATCCACGCCGTCCACCGCGATCACGCCAGCGGTCGGTTCAATGAAGCGCGGGATGAGGTCGACGAGCGTGCTCTTTCCCGCCCCACTCGACCCGACGATGGCGATCACTTCGCCCTGTTGCGCCCTGAAGGTGATGCCGTCGAGGACGCGCTCGCCGCCATCGTACGCAAAGGCGACGTCCGTAAAGGTGATGTCCCGAGCGAGGCCGGCGACGTCGCGGGTGCCGCGGTCGCGTTGCGCCTCAGACGGTTCATCGAGCAGCTCGAACAAGCGCTCCGCTGCGGCCAGGGATTGCTGTCCCGTCGTCGGCGCCTGAGACAACTGTTTGAGTGGTGGGAGGAGCCGCATGAGCATGATCATGAACGTGATCAGCATGCCGCCATCGAGCCCGCGGCCCGAGAATACGTCCCGCGCGCCGATCCAGAGGACGCCGACGGCGACGACCGTACCGAGCACTTCGGTGATCGGCCCGGCCAGCAACGCGAGCCGCGTGATGCGGACCATGCCGCGCGAATAGTTACCACTTGCGCCGGTGAACCGCCGGTCCTCGTACTCCTCGCCCCGAAAGCTCTTCACAAGTCGCACGCCGCTGATGACTTCCTGTAGCACGCTCGTGATTTCTCCGTACTCGTTGCGCAACGCGCGGTGGCCGCGCCGCAGCCGGCTCAGGATGGGCTGCAGCACGGCCGTGATGAGCGGGGCGATCACCAGCGCGTACAGCGCCAGCCGCGGCGACATCTGAATGAGCACGACAATCGTCACCAGCACCTGCGCGAAATTCTGGATCGACCGCGTGGCCACCTCGGCGATCACCGCCTTGGCCTGTTCCGTGTCGGCGAGGATTCGCGACATCACCTGCCCGGTCTTGGTCCGCGAGAACCAGCCGAGCGGCAGCCGTTGCATATGGCGGAACACGGCGTCGCGGAGGTCGCGCGTGATGCGCTCCTGCAGTGACGCGCCGAACTGACCACTGACCCAGAGAAACACGTTCTTCAGCGCGACGAGCATGACGATCACGACGATCACGCCGCCCAGCGACCCCATCGGGTCGCCGGGGATAAGCATCGAGCCGACGACCGTGTTCAGGAGTTCGGTCAGCCAGCCGCGGTCGAGCGGAATCGCCTGCTCCTTCCCGAACAGCAGGTTCAGGAACGGAATGAGCAGGAGGAACGCGGCACCGTCGAGGACTGCGCCGATCACGTTCGCCGTGATGTTGCCGACGAACCGGCCGCTGTGCGGACGCAAGAACGCGAGCAACCGCCGGTAGGTGGACATCAGGCGCGTCGTGGCGTGAGCAGCGAGAGCGGGAGGATGCATTCCTCCGGCGTCACGCCGCCATGCAGGAACGATCCGCGATACCGCTGCTGATACTCGCGAAGTTTCGTGGGATAGACAAAAAAGCAGTCGCCCGTGGCCAGCAGCGTGTTGCCGCCCATCGCCCCGCCGCCATGTTTCGGCAGCCGAAGATCATCCTCGTTCGTGAACAACAGCGCCTGCTCCGGATTCTCCGCGCGCAGATCCGCGCCGAACTTGAACCGCAGGTTGTGCGTCGCATCCCGTCGCGCAAAGACCGTCGCCGGCGTATGGCAATGGATCGACCCGTGATCGCTCGTGAGCAGCACGGGCACCCGCTTGCGCGCCGCCTCCTTCAAGATCGCGAGCAACGCCGAACGGTTGAACCATTGCAGCGTGAGCTGCCTGAGGGCGATCTCGTCGCGGGCCACTTCGTACAGAATCGCCGATTCGCTACGGCCGTGCGTCAGTAGGTCGATGAAGTTGAACACGCAGGCGGTCACCCCTTCGGGAGCGATCGCGTTCGCGAGGTTGCGTTCGAGCGTATCGGAATCATGCGCCGACGAAATCTTGTGGTACCGCACCGGTGTCTTGCCCCGCAGCTCACGCAGCTGCAGCGTGAGCAGTTCCCGCTCGTGCGCGTTGAGCGTTTCGTCTTCCTTTTCGCCCCACCAGTCGGGGTAGCGCGCCGCCATCTCGGCTGGAAAGAGCCCGCTGAACAGCGCGTTGCGCGAGTACGTCGTGGCCGTCGGCAGCAGCGAGTAGTAGTGCGTGGTCTCCACCTCGAAGAGCGGCGCCAGCAACGGCTCGATCACGCGCCACTGGTCGAGGCGCAGGCAATCGACCACGATGAAGAGCGCACGCGTCTCGCGCTCGAGCATCGGCAGGAGAAACTCACCGACCACGTCGATCGACAGCGGCGGACGTTCCCCCTCGATGTCCTGGTTCACCCAGCGCGGATAGTTGCGTCCGATGTACTGGGCAAATGAACGGCGCGCGTCGGGATAGAGGCTCCGCAACGAACCGTGGAGGCCCGCCTCACCCGCCGCCGCGAGGTCCACGTCCCACTGCACCATCTCCGCGTACCGGTCGATCCAGCCGCGCCAGTCGAGGGTGCGCGTGTCGGCCGCTTCCATCTCCCGGAACCGGGAGACGAAGGCGCGCGCCTGCGCCTGCTGCCGGAGCTTCGGTCCCTCGAGGATTCGCGTGATGACACTCAACACCTGCCTCGGATTCACCGGCTTCACGAGGTACTCGGTCACGTCAGCACCGAGCGCTTCGCGCAGCGTGCCATCGTCCTCAGACTTGGTGACCATCACGATCGGCAGCGTCGGGGCGAGTTCACGGGCCTCGCGCACCATCGTGACTCCACGCATCCCCGGCATCTGCTCATCGAGCAGCAAGAGCTCAAATGGCTGACGGCGCAGGAGCGCAAGCGCGTCCTCGGCGTTCCGGGCCATCTCGACGACGTATCCCTTTTCTGTCAGGAAAAGGCGATGCGACTCGAGGAGGTCGGCTTCGTCATCAACCCAGAGGAGCTGCTTCGGAGCGGCTGGCATGCCCAGAGAAGTATAATTCCTGCGTGCTTGGTCCCTCTCCACATGCGCTCCCCGCGCCAGTCTTCCGATTCAGGGCACTGGTGCTCGCGGCCGGCCGGGCCCCGCTTGGCGGGCCCCGGGAGTCCGCGTTGGCAGCCCTGATGGGAGCCAGACTGGCGGCCGGGTTGCTCGGGCCGACTCCCCTGGCGAGCGATGCCCGGGCGACGCGGGCCGATGCGGCCCGGGGCTGGCTGGGGTCCATCGCCGTGCCGCCGGTGGCCAAGGTGGCGGTCGCGAGGCTGATCGAAGCCACCGGACGGGACGACCTGGCAAGCGTCGCGACGGCCATGGCCAAGGTGACCGAGGTGGCGGCGCCGTACCTCGACCGCGCGGCACAAGCGGAGCTTGAGCGGTTCTGCGCCGCGCTCCGCGGCTAGACCCAAGCTCGGCTAGATTTCTCCGGCAGCACAATGCTCACTTTTCGCTCGGGACGAGGCGCATGGCTGGTCACAGTAAATGGAAATCGATCAAGCACTTCAAGGCTGCCACCGACAAAAAACGCGGCGCCATGTTCACTAAGCTCATTCGCGAAATCACCGTCGCGGCCAAGCAGGGCGGCGGCGATCCTGACGGTAACCCGCGGCTCCGCACGGCGATCGAAAATGCCAAGGCCCAGTCGATGCCGAAGGAGAACATCGAACGTGGCGTCCTTAAGGGCACCGGCGAGCTCGAGGGCGTCGACTACGTCGACGTGACCTACGAGGCGTACGGGCCTGGCGGCGTGGCGCTCATGGTGCAGGCACTTACCGACAACCCCACCCGAACCGTTGCCGAAGTACGAGCAAAGCTGGCGAGGTTCAATGGCAACCTTGGGGCGACCAACTCCGTGGCCTTCATGTTCGACCGGAAGGGGCAGATTCTCCTCCCAGCGCTCGGTCTGGACGAGGATTCCGCAATGGAGCGGGCCCTCGAGGCCGGCGCCGAGGACTTCGCGAAGGAAGACGACATCTTCGTGGTCACGACCGCGCCAGCTGATCTGCACGCGGTGAAGTCGGCGCTCGAGGCCGTCGGGCTCAAATCGTCTGAGGCCGAACTCTCGTGGATTCCCAAGAGCACCGTGCGCGTTGAAGGCAAGAATGCGGAGTCACTCGTGAAGCTGCTCGAAGCGCTCGAAGAGCTGGACGACGTCCAGAAGGTCGACGCGAACTTCGACATGGACGTCTCAGCGATGGCGCAGGCCTGACCTGTTGACACCGGCCCTGTGATCGTCCTCGGGGTCGATCCTGGCGCGGCGGCCACCGGCTACGGCGTGGTGCGCGGCGGCGAGCCCGGCGGCCCAACGCTGATCGAGTGCGGCGTCATCCGCACCTCACCGAAGGCGACGCTGGCCAAACGCGTCACCGAAATCTTCGACGGGATGATGGACGTGATCGAACGCCATCGCCCCGACGTGATGGCCGTGGAGAGCATCTTCTACGCACGCAACGTCCGCACCACCGTCGTGCTCGGCCATGCGCGCGGCGTCGTGCTCCTCGCGGGCGAGCGGTCGGGAATGGCCGTACACGAATTTGCGCCGACGCTCATCAAGAAGACCGTGGTCGGCACGGGCGGCGCAACGAAGCAGCAGGTGCAGGCGATGGTCGCGCGGTTGCTGCGCCTGAAGCACGCGCCCGAGCCTTCCGACGCGGCCGACGGAGTCGCCTGCGCGCTGACCTTGATCATGGGCGCTGGTCTGTCTGGCCGGATGGCACTCATCAAACGCCTTCCCATCGAACGGCAGGTCGCGATCCTTCGGCCGAACCTCTCTCGTCTTCGCTTGCCCGCGACCAGCGCCGGCGGCAAGACCGGAACTACTGGGCCCCGCCGATGATTTCGCGCATCAAGGGCACGCTCTCTGCAAAAGGCATCGATCGGATCGAAGTCATGACCGCGGGTGGCGTGGGCTATTCGCTGGCGATTCCGCTTGGCGTGCTCGAGTCCCTGCCGCGAGTCGGCGACGCGGTGGAGCTGCACACCGCACTGGTGGTGAAGGAGGACGGCTGGCAGCTCTTCGGATTCTCAGCGGAAAGCGAGCGTGCGCTGTTCCACACACTGCTCGGCGCCAGCGGCGTGGGACCGTCGCTTGCCTTGGGGCTCCTGTCCGGGCTTGGAGCGGCGCGCGTTGTACGCGCGATTCGCCAACGTGACCTGACCACGCTCCAGTCGGCACCGCGCGTGGGGAAAAAGATCGCCGAGCGCCTCTGCGTGGAGCTGAGCGACAAGATGAAGGACTTCGCGGCCGACACCGATGCGGGCCCACATTCGTCGCTCGAAGGCGGCGCGGCAGACGCGGTTCGCGCGCTCACCGCGCTGGGATACTCACCGCCGGACGCCGACCGCGCGGTGCGCAAGGCCGTGGAACGGAAGCCTGGCGACGGGACGGCGGACCTCGTCCGCGCCGGTCTCGCCGAACTGCAGCGCCGCTAACTTGCTTCGACGATGTCCCGCGCCAAGATCACCACACCAGAAATACTGACCGAGGAATCGGTCGTCGAGCTCAAGCTGCGTCCGCAGCGGCTCGCCGAGTTCATCGGGCAGGCCAAGCTCAAGGAATCGCTCGATATCGCGATCCAGGCGGCGTTGGGCCGGCGCGAGCCACTCGACCACACGCTCTTTCATGGCCCGCCGGGACTCGGCAAGACGACGCTCGCCGAACTGGTCGCGCGCGAACTGGGCGTGAACATCCATACCACGTCGGGCCCGGCGCTGGAAAAGCCCGCGGATCTCGTGGGTACGCTCACGAACCTGCGCGCCGGCGACATCCTCTTCATCGACGAGATCCACCGGCTGCGCCCGATCATTGAAGAGTTTCTCTATCCGGCGATGGAGGATTTCAAGATCGACATCAGGCTCTCAGACGGGCCGCATGCGCAGACCGTGACGATGACGATCGAGAAGTTCACGTTGGTCGGTGCGACAACGCGATTCGGACTGCTCACGCCACCGATGCGCGCGCGTTTCGGGCTGGCGATGCGACTCGACTTCTATCCGGCAGCAGACCTCGAGGAGATCGTGAAACGCACCGCCGCGGTACTCCAGGTGGAGTTGCACGACGATGGCGCGGAGGAACTCGCGCGCCGCTCCCGCGGCACGCCGCGTATCGCGAATCGGCTCCTGCGCCGCGTGCGCGACTACGCGCAGGTGCGCGCCGGCGGCATCATCACGCACGCCGTGGCCAAGGAAGCGCTCGCCATGCTCGACGTGGACGACTTCGGCCTCGACGACATGGACGCGCGCATCGTGAAGACGATCATCGAGAAGTTCGACGGCGGTCCGGTGGGCGTCGCGTCGCTCGCGGCCGCCATCGGCGAAGATGCCGGCACGATCGAGGAAGTGTACGAGCCCTTCCTGGTACAGAACGGACTGCTCCAGCGTACATCGCGCGGGCGCGTCGCCACTTCGCAGGCCTACCGGCACTTCGGATACAAGGCGCCGCCCAGCCAGCAGGTCGATCTCTTGTGAGCGGCGCGTAGCGGCTCTGCCGCCACACCGCCGCAGACGCGTTCGTCCACCGCCGATGCCCCGAGACTTCCGTACCGCAGACTTCGAATACGTGCTCCCGCCAGAGCTCGTCGCGCAGGCACCCCTGCCCCGCCGCGACGACAGCCGCCTGATGGTGGTGGATCGGGCGTCCGGCACGATCGAACATCGGGTGTTCCGCGAGTTGCCAGCGTTGATGACGCCCGGCGACCTGCTCGTGCGCAACACGACGCGGGTGTTCCGCGCTCGACTACGTGGCACTCGCGACTCCGGCGCGCCCGCCGAAGTCTTCCTGCTCAAGCCCTGTGGTGACGGGCTCTGGGAGGCGATGGTTCAGCCGGGAAACAAGCTGCACCCACCGCGCGTTGTACACATCGCAGCCAACTTCGACGTTGAGATTGTCACGATCACCCCCCGCCGCACACGCATGGTGCGACTGAAGACGGCGCTCCCGGAACACGAAGCGATCGATCGGTTCGGGCATGTGCCGTTGCCACCCTACATCGGGCGCGGCGACGAGCCGGCCGACGTGGCCCGCTACCAGACGGTATACGCCGACCAGAGCGGCTCCGTCGCCGCGCCGACGGCCGGGCTCCACTTCACGCCTGAAGTGCTGGCCGACGTGGCCGCCCGCGGCGTGCGGACTGCGGATGTGCTACTGCACGTCGGTGCCGGCACCTTCAAGCCGGTGGACACCGAAGAACTCTCCGCGCATCTGATGCACGAGGAGTGGTATCAGGTGCCGGAGGCAACCGCCGCCGCAGTGAACACCACGCGCGAGGCCGGACACGCCGTCTGGGCGGTCGGCACTACGACGCTCCGCACACTTGAGAGCGTCGCCGGTCCCGATGGCACGGTGCGCGCCGGCGAGGGGGAGACAGGCATCTTCATCCACCCGCCGCAGATCGTACGCTCGGTAGACTGCCTCGTGACCAACTTTCACCTCCCCCGCTCCACCCTGCTCATGCTCGTTGCAGCATTCGCCGGATACGATTTGACGATGCGGGCCTACGCCGAGGCGGTGCGCAACCGCTACCGTTTCTATTCGTATGGCGACGCCATGGTGATCCGATGAACACGTCTCGTGGCTTCGGCTTCGAAGTGCAGGCAACCCAGGGCCGGGCGCGCGCGGGCGTCCTGACCACACCACGAGGCCTGGTCGAAACGCCGGTGTTCATGCCGGTCGGAACGCTAGCGACCGTCAAGGCGCTGGACCCCGACGACCTGCACGCGATGCACGCCCAGATGATCCTCGCGAATGCCTACCACCTGCACCTCAGGCCCAGCGATGAGTTGATCCGCGACCTCGGCGGCCTACATCGGTTCATGGCGTGGCAGGGCCCCATTCTCACCGACTCGGGCGGATTTCAGGTCTTTTCACTCGCATCACTGAATGCCGTCACCGAGGACGGCGTCACGTTTCGGTCGCACATCGACGGCTCCGAGCGCCATTTCACGCCTGAGCGCGTCATGCAGATCGAGACGAACCTCGGCGCCGACGTGATCATGCAGTTCGATCACGTCATCCCTGGCAAAAGCGAACGCGCCGCCTCGCTCGACGCGAGCGAACGCAGCATCCGCTGGCTCGACCGCTGCCGCACCGAGTTTGCGCGCCTGCACGAGGGAATGCCCGAGACGCAGGCACTCTTTCCAATCGTCCAGGGCGGCATCTATCCCGACCTGCGCCGCGACGCCGCGGCGCGCATCGCGGCGGCCGGCGAATGGCACGGCGTGGCGATCGGCGGGCTGTCGGTCGGCGAGGAAAAGCCGGCCATGTATGAGATGCTTGAGGCCTGCGACGACGTGCTCCCCCGCGACCAGCCACGGTACCTGATGGGAGTCGGCTTCCCCGAAGACCTGATCGAGGGGGTGTCGCGCGGCGTGGACCTGTTCGATTGCGTCGCGCCCACACGCATGGGGCGAAACGGGGCGGCATTTACGTCGCGTGGGCGCCTCAACCTGCGAAACGCGGCGCACCGGGCCGACGACCGCCCACTCGAAGAGGACTGTGGCTGCTCGACCTGCCGCCGATTCTCCCGGGCCTACCTGCGGCACCTCGTCCAGACGGAAGAGATCCTCGGCCTGCGCCTGCTGTCCCTGCATAATGTACATTTCCTGATCGCGATGATGCGCCGCGCTCGCGCGACGATCGCAAATGGCACTTTTTCCGCGTGGAGCCGGGATTGGCTCGCACGCTACCACTCCACCGACGAGCTTCCCTGATGTTTTCCGTGCCCACAGTACCCGCGTTGCTGTTCCAGGCTGCGGCCCCAGCGCCAGCCGGTGGCGGCGGCGGAATGATCTTCTTTATCCAGATGGCCGTCATCGTCGCCATCTTTTACTTCATCGTCCTGCGCCCGCAGCGCAAGCAGCAGAAGCAGCTTGAGGCGTCCCTGATGTCGATGTCGAAGGGCAACGAAGTGGTCACCGCCGGCGGCCTGATCGGCGAAGTGATCCACGTCAAGGAAACGCTGAAAGACGGCGTCCCCGTCCAGACGATGGCCGACCGCGTGACGATCCGGAGTGGCGAATCCAAGGTGGTCGTGGAACGCGGACGAATCGTGCGAGTCAGCAGCACGGCGATCGAGGGCTAGTCCGCATGGCGGTCCTGCCGATCTACGTACTCGGCTCGCCGGTTCTCCGGCAGGAAACGACGCCGGTCACCACGATCACCCCCGAGCTCCTCAAGCTCGCGGACGACATGTTCGACACGATGCACGCAGCGCAGGGTGTCGGACTTGCGGCGCCGCAGGTCGGTCGGTCTGAGCGACTCGCGGTTGTCGAGGTCGAACATGAACGCCATGTGCTCTTCAATCCCGAGATCGTCTTCGAGGAAGGTGAGCTCCGCTGGGAAGAGGGCTGCCTCTCGATTCCCGAGGTATACGGCGACGTCTACCGCGCCGCGCGCGTCGTGGTTCGCGCCATGGGCCGCAACGGCAAGACCTTTGAGATCGAGGGGCAGGAGCTCCTCGGCGTCTGCCTGCAGCACGAGATCGACCACCTGCACGGCAAGCTGTTCATCGACCACCTCAGCTTTCTCAAAAAGCGAAAGGCGTTAGCCGCGTGGGACGAAGAGAAGGGTCAGTATCCCGACCTGCTCCGGATCATCACGCCGGGCTCGATCCACGATGACGGGCACGACGACTCGGAGCGGCTCTAGCCGCCGTGCGCGTCCTCTTCTGGGGCACACCCGATTTCGCGGTACCGGCGCTTCGCGCGCTGGTCGGTGCGGGCCACGACGTCGTCGCGGTGGTGACGCAGCCAGACAGGCCGCGCGCCAAGGGCGGCCGTAGCCGGTCGGCGGTTGACGCTTCCCCGGTGAAGGCGGTTGCGCTCGACCAGGCAATCCCGGTGATGCAGCCCGACCGACCGCGCGGTGAGGAGTTCGTGGCAGCGCTGCGCGCGCTCGCACCCGATGTGTCGGTCGTGGTCGCGTACGGACATATCCTGCCGAAGGATGTGATCGACTTACCGCGGCTCGGCACACTGAACATTCATGCCTCGCTGTTACCGGCCTACCGTGGCGCTGCGCCAATCCAGGCGGCGATCCGCGATGGACTTGACGTAACCGGCACGTCGATCATGCGCATGGTGCCGGCGCTCGATGCCGGCCCGGTGTTTCTCGCGTTGGCGACTCCGATTCTACCTGATGAAACGGCCGGCGAGCTACAGCTCCGGCTCGCTGAAGTTGGCGCGCAGGGAATCATCAAGGCGCTCGCGCTGCTCGAACTCGGCGGCGCGACCGAAACCGTGCAGGACGCAACGCAGGTCAGCTACGCAAAGAAAATCGAGCGCGACGATGCGCAGGTGAACTGGGCGCTGACCGCGGGCGAGGTCGCACGCGCAATTCGCGCCTACGACCCAAAGCCGGGGGCCTGGACGACGCGCGGCAACGCCGAGGTCCGACTGTACGGCGCACGGGCGATGCCCAGCCACCACGGCACGCCCGGGACCATCCTCTCCGCCGACGGCGACGCCATGATCGTGGCGTGCGGCGAGGGGGCCGTCCGCATCGTGGATGTCCACCCGGCGGGGCGGAAGCGCCAGCGGGCCGCCGAGTGGCTCCGGGGCCGCGGCGCGGTCCCTGGGGACATGCTGACCCCGTAGCTGACGCCGAATCGCTACGATCCCGGCGGACGATATGTTTATAGTTGCATGGCGCACCTTCAAACGATGACCGGCTCCCAAGGGCTCGGCGGAGTCACGCCGAGCCGGATTGCGGCCGAGCGTGTCATGGCCGACCTCGCCAATGGGGTGCTGCTCGATCTGGCGATCGACCGCGCGGCCGGGTCTCTCGACGCGCGCGACCGGCGGTGGCTGCAGGAACTGGTTTTTGGAACACTGCGGCGGCGCGCCTGGCTTGACGCCGTACTCGAGGCCCGGGTGCGTGGCGGTCTGGTGCGGCTCCATGCCGGCGTGGCAGATCTGCTCCGACTCGGCGCCGAACAGTTGCTCTTCATGAACAGCGTCCCTGCATACGCCGCGATTGCCCAGACCGTGGAACAGGTCAAATCGCTGCACGGCGAGGGCGCGGGCAAGCTGGCCAATGCGGTATTGCGCAGAGTTGACCGTGAACGCGAAACGATCGAACCCGCGGTCCCAGTAGATCTGCTCGACGCGCTCGCGCTCACCTACTCACATCCTCGTTGGCTCGTGTCCCGCTGGGTTGCCAGATTGGGCGCCGAGCGCACGCGCGCACTGCTCGAGGCGAACAACCGCGAAGCCCATACCATCCTGCGCCCTAACGGCATCGTGCGCGAGCAGCTCGAGGCCATGCTCGACGCCGCGGGTGTACGGACCACCGAACCGCCGCTCGCGCCGGACAGCCTCGAGATCCCGCACGGTGTACCGCTCGCATCGCTCGCGGCATTTCAGGAAGGGCTGTGCTTCGTGCAGGACCCCGCGGCAACGACGGTCACGCAGTACGCCGCGTTCCCGGCCGGCTCGGTCGTGGCGGATCTCTGTGCGGCGCCCGGAGGTAAGACATTCGAACTCGCGCGCGAGGCCAAGATGGTCGTTGCGTGCGACGGCAACGCGACGCGTCTGGAGCGTGTACGCGACTCGGTGCGCCGGCTCGAGCTCGCCAACGTCACGCCAGTGGTGGCCGACGCGCGGAATCCTACCCTCGCGCCGCTTGCCGCAGTGTTGCTCGATGCACCGTGCACCGGGACCGGAACCTATCGGCGCCATCCCGACGCCCGGTGGCGCCTCCAGCCCAGCGACCTCGCGCTGATGGGGTCGGTGCAGCGCGCGCTGCTTCGCGCGGCGGCCCACATCGTCGCGCCAGACGGACTACTTGTGTACAGCACCTGCTCGCTCGAGCAGGAGGAGAACGACGACCAGGTGGAGACTTTCCTGACCGAGCATCCCGACTTCACGCTCGAACCGCCCGCTGCTGGCACGGTACCGGCGTCGGTACTCGACGGCGGCCGACTGCGCGTGTTGCCGGACGTACACGGCACCGATGGCGCGTTCGCGGCCCGCTTTCGCCGGAAGGGCGCATGACCGCGGCACACACGAGGTCCGTACGGATCGCGCCATCGCTTCTGGCCGCAGATCTTGGGCGGCTGAAGGAACAGCTCGCGACGATCGAGGCAGGCGGTGCCGACTGGTTGCACCTAGACGTCATGGACGGCGTGTTCGTGCCTAACCTCACGTTCGGCGCCAAGGTCATTGAAACCTGCCGTACGCTCACGGCGCTCCCGCTCGACGTACACCTGATGGTCGTCGAACCCGAGAAGTACTTCGAGAGTTTCGCCAAGGCTGGCGCAAACATTCTCACGATCCACGCCGAAGCGGCGCCACACCTGCACCGTCAACTTGGCCGTATCAAGGAACTCGGGTGCAAAGCCGGAGCCGTGGTGAATCCGGGCACGCCGGTGGAATCGCTGCGCGATGTCGCCGCAGACCTGGATCTGTTGCTGATCATGAGCGTGAACCCGGGCTTCGGCGGCCAGAAGTTCATCGGGGCGAGCGTCGAGAAGATCGCGCGTGCGCGTGCGCTGCTCGACGCGGCACGGAGCAGCGCGGCACTCGAGGTCGACGGCGGGGTGACCCGCGACACGATCCACGGATGCTGGGCCGCCGGCGCCGACACCTTCGTAGCGGGCGTGGCGGTGTTCGGGGCGAAGGACCCAGCCGCCGAGATTCACGCGCTGCGTGCGCGCTGCGTGCAGGCGGGCGTTCAGGGATGAACGGCCGCACGCAATGGTTCGCCGTCAGTGCCGTCGTCGTCGTGATCGGCGGCGGGCTGGCGTTCGCCACCATGACCGCCGACGAAGGCGGTGTTGTGGCCCCGGGATCGCCAGCACCAGCGTTCGCCGCGCAGTCGGTGCCCGACGCGCACGCCGCCACGGTGACGAAGGGCATCGCGGACTACCGCGGACAGGCCGTGTTGTTGAACATCTGGGCAACCTGGTGCGGACCCTGCCGCGAAGAAATGCCGCGCATTGAGCGCCTCCGTCAGGAGTTTGGCCCCCAGGGCCTCGCCGTGGTGGCCGTGAGCATCGACAACCCGGGCATGGCGGACGCGATCCGCGAGTTCCGGAAGGAGATGGCGCTGTCGTTCGAGATTCTCTACGACGAGTCGGGCAAGATTCGGGACGACTACCAGACGTCGGGCGTGCCGGAGACGTTCCTGATCGACAAGCAGGGCGTGGTACGCCGTCGCCTCATCGGGGCGTCGTGGACGGTGGACGATCAGCGCGCGCTCCTGCGCGACCTGATCGCCGAACCGGCCAAGTAGCCGTACGTCTGCCCACGCGCATCCCCGGCGCTATGCGCGTACTCGGAATCGAAACGTCGTGCGACGAGACCTCCGCCGCGGTGGTCGAAGGCGATGGCGCGCACGCGACGCTCCGTTCCCTCGTGATCCTCTCGCAGGACGTGCACCGCGTATTCGGCGGCGTCGTTCCGGAGATCGCATCGCGGGCCCACCTCACCGCCATCGCGCCCGTCACGCGCCGCGCGCTCGACGACGCCGCGATGGTCGCGGCCGAGATTGACGCGATTGCCGTCACGAACGCGCCTGGGCTCGTGGGCGCGCTCCTGGTCGGTCTGTCATTCGCCAAGGGGCTCGCCGCGTCGCTTGGCGTCCCGCTCATCGGCGTGCATCACATGGAGGGCCACCTCTTCGCCACAGCGCTCGAGGACGCCGGTGCCTCGCCGCCATTCACCGCACTGCTCGTCAGCGGTGGCCACACGCTGCTGCTCGACGTGCCGGCGTGGGGCGTGTACCACCTACTTGGCGCGACGCGCGACGACGCAGCGGGCGAGGCCTTCGATAAGGTCGCCAAGCTCTTGGGATTACCCTACCCGGGCGGGCGCCATGTCGAAGCGCTCGCGAAGTCTGGCGACCCGACGCGTCTCCACTTTGCGCGCCCGATGCTGAATCGCGGGCAACGTCCCGGCGACGACGACTACTACGACCTGTCGTTCAGCGGACTCAAGACCGCCGTGCTCTATGCGGTTCGCGCCGCCGAATCACGGGGTACGCTCGATGAAGAACGCGCCCACATCGCGCGCGGATTTCAGGACGCGCTCGTGGACACCCTCGCCGAGAAATCGCTCCGGGCGGCCAACCAGCATGGGCGCACCCGCATCGTGCTCGGCGGCGGCGTCGCGTGCAATTGCGCGCTCGTCGAGGCGATTCGCGAGCGCGCGGCGGCGCGGCTTGGCACCGGAGCGGCCGTATTCGCGCCCGGGCCCCGACTCGCCACGGACAACGCGGCCATGATCGCGCGCGCCGGCCTTTTTCGGCTGGCGCGCGGCGAGGCGTCGACACCGGACCTCAACGCCTACCCGTCACAACCGATTCCGGGACTGGTTGCGGCTGTACCACAACCGGCGCCGACACGATAGGATTGATCTTGTGAACGACATCGCGAACTCCATCGTCCATCACCCGTTTGTGGTGCATCTCGGGCCGCTTCCCCTCACGGGATTCGGCATCGCGATGCTTGGCGCGTTCCTGATCGCGCAGATCACGACGCAAACCGAACTCGGCCGCCGCGGCCACGACTCCAACGTGATGGCCGACGTGATCATTGCGGCGGTGATCGGCGGGCTCTTGGGAGGCAAGATCTACTACGCCATCCTGACGAAGGACCTCTCGGCGCTCGCCGGACGCGCCGGGTTTGTCTGGTGGGGCGGCCTCCTCGGTGGAATCCTCGGCACGTACGCTTGGATCAAGTTCAAGAAGTTGAGTTTCTTTCAGATCAGCGACGCGAGTGCGATCGGCATCGCCGCAGGCTACGCGGTCGGGCGCAGCGGCTGCTGGGCCGTGGGCGACGACTACGGCCGCGCCTGGGCAAGCCGGTTCGCCGTGCAGTTTCCCGAGGGTTCGCCGCCGTCGACTGTGCAGAACATGGTGCACGAGTTTGGACAGCAGGAACTTGCATCGCGCCCGGCTGCAGAGGTCGTCGCGGTCTACCCGACGCAGCTCTTTGAGGTCGCGATGGGACTCGTGATGTTCGCGATCCTCTGGCGCCTGCGCGACCACAAGCACGCGGCCGGCTGGCTCTTTGGTGTCTACTGTGTGCTCGCGGGCATCGAACGTATTGTCGTGGAGATCTTCCGTGCGAAGGACGACCGATTCTTCGGCCCCTTCACCATGGCCCAGGTGATCGCGGCCATCTTCGTGCTCGCCGGCGTTGCCTGGATGCAGATGCGGCGCGACATCCGCAACGACGCGCCCGGAATCCGCGCCTCCGCCTAAATCCGGCGGCTGTTCACTCCGCGCGGCGTGCAGAGCATCCGTCAGCTCGGTTTGCGATGCCCGAGGATCGAGGTGTCGTACTCAACTTCCTTTTCGAGCGACGTCACGCGGTCCTGCAACTGCTTGGCGCTGACCTGTAGTTCAGCCAGTCGAGAGGCGACTTCTGGGGACATTGGCTCCGCATCGACCGGCGTCGTGGCGGCCTCGGCAGCCTCAGCAGACGGCCTGAGCGTGCGCCAGAGCGCGAACAGCAAGAGGCCGATCAGCACCAGCTGCGCGATCAGTGTCTCGACGGTCGGATAGAGACCGAGTACCTCGACGTGCGGGAAACCCGGAAGGAAGGTGCGCGTCATCGCGCCGCCTTCCTGCAGTTCCTTGATTCCCTTGCCGGCAAAGACCAGCGCCATCCAGTAGAGCAAACCGCTCGTCACGGCGAAGAATGGCCGGAGCGGAATCTTGACGCCGAAACGGTAAAACAGCGAGAACACCACGGCGAGCGTGGCGCCACCGGCACCGACGCCGGCGACAACGGGCATCAAGGTGCCCGAGCTCTTGGTGATCAGCGCCTGAAAGAACAGCGCGGTCTCAGCCCCTTCGCGGAAGACCGCGAGGAATGCCACGAACGCCAGGGTGAAACTGCCGCCATTCGAGAGGGCAACCGTCACCTTGTCTCGGATAAAATGCTGCCAGCGTGCCGACTCCACCTTGGAAAGCAGCCAGTAGCTCACCGAGAACAACACCACGACCGCCACGAGAAGGGTGACGCCCTCGACGATCTCTCGGCTGGCCGGCACAGCGGACAAAACGGTCCTGAGCAGCAACGCGAGCACGAGACTCGCTCCGAGCCCGGCCACCGAACCGATCCAGACGTCGCGCACCCGTTTCTTGTGCCCGGTCTTGATCAGAAATGCCACGATGGCGCCAATGACGAGAATCGCCTCAAACCCTTCGCGCAAGATGATGAGGAACGATTCGAGAAAGCTGCCCCACGGTGTCGACGACGGCGCGGCAAGTTCGAGCACGGTGGGCATTGCCTGCTCGATGGCCAGTCGGTTGGCGTCGGCTGCGGCAAGGTCACCGGCCTTGAGCGCGCCGTGAAATTCGGCGAACTGCCGTTCGAGTTGCGCCACAAGCCCAGGATCGCGCATGCGAACGTTCGTTTCGAGCGGTTCGAACGCGATATACGCGTCGAACGCGAGGTCGGCCGCATCGGTCTGGCGCCCGGTGCGCGCCGCCAGCACGGCATCATCGAGCATGCGGAGTACGGTGCGCGCTGCGGTGCGAGGATCGCTCGATCCATCGGCCTGAGCCGCGGCGGACGCCGGCATGACCACGGCCATGCCGCGCAACGCGGCGACAAGCGCGTCGGCATCGACTTCGGTCACCGGTACCGAAGCCAGCATACCGGTTGCCGGATCGCCTGCACGGATCATCCCGGCGAGTTGGGCGTCACTGCGTTCCGTCTGCCACGCGAAAGTTCGCGCGGGCACATCGTTGCCGCAGTCAGCGCAGAGCTTCTTCAGCAGGGAGGCGCCGCGCGCACGGGCGGCATCAGTGGCGCGCAGACTGTTCACATACGAAACAACATCCCAACGCTCGTCAGGCGTGAGCTGCGCCGACCAGCCAACCATCGCCGTTCCCTGGATACCCACCGACACGATTCGATAGGTCAGCGCCGGCGTGACCTCATGCATGATCGAGCGCTGGCCGATCGCCGGTGGAGGCGGCGTACCCGCCGGTGCGCCGACGGGCGCGGCACTCCCGCTACCCGATGTGCCGTGGCACGACGCGCACATCCGCTCGTAGAGCGAACGGCCCTGCACGAGATCGATCGAGCGGGTCGGCATATCGAGCGCCCCCTCGACACCGAGCAGGTTCGAAAAGGTCCGGTGGAACCCGCTAAGCACCGCTGGCGAAACTCGGCGCGATGCCGCCACCGCGAGCGAGTCTATGACCACGCGCACGGCAGCCGCGTTCGGGGTCTTTAGCCGAACCGCTACGTCGCGCGCTTCCTTGAGGAACCCAGTCGCTTCGTCGAGTTCCACCGAAGAGACCAGTCGGCCAGACGAATCAACACCCTTTGCGTATTCCTCGACAGCAACCCCGACAATCGCGGACAGTCGCTTGCCAACCGGCTCCTGCGCACCGATATCTCGTGCGCCGAATACAGCTAAAAGTGCTGCTACAGTAGCGAGTTGTCTGAACAAGTTCATATCCCGAGTATAATACTCGGGTATGATCTTACCGCGCTAGTCTCCGCCGCGGTCGAGCACAACGACCGCGCCAGCGGTCGTATCTGTATGTGACAGGCTGAGATGCGCGCGCCCTACCCCAAGTTCACGGGCCCGGAGCTGGGCCCGGCCGTGGAGTTCCAACCTCGGCGCACCGCCAGACTGTGCGATCACTTCAACCTCGCGCCAACCGATCCGCCGAGCCTCGTCCGACCCAGAGAGCGCCTTGAATGCCGCTTCCTTCGCGGCGATGCGCGCCGCCAGGTGCATGGCCGGGCGGGCACGGCTGGTGGCATACGCGACTTCATCGGCTGTGAACAGCCGATCGAGTGCCCGTTGGCCCTTGCCGTCGATCAACCGCTGCACGCGAGCGATGTCGACGAGATCGATGCCTACGCCAACGATCATTGGGACCGCCGGGCGACAAATAGCTTGAGCCGCGAGCTGCGCGATCCGCTCTTCGCGACGGCGATGTAGACGCCATTTGCGACATGCAATGACTCAACGTCCCAGGCCAGTGGATCGCCCGGACTCATTTGGCGGCGCCACACTTCGCGTCCGGAGAAGTCAAAGACCGTGAGATCGCCGGCCAAACTCCCGAACGGCCAGATGAACCTCACCGTGGGCGACCGCACCGGATTCTCGCTCGGCTTGAGCACCCCCGACGACGTGACTGCGGTCGAGACCACTCCGGCGTGCCCGATGAACGCGATTTCATCGAGGCGCCACGGCAGGCCGTTCGCCGTGAAGCGGAAGGCGATCGACTTGCCCCGTACGCCACCGATCGTCAGCCCGTCCGTGTACCAGACCGGCGCAAAGCCGCGCTGAATGCCCACGGTGGTCCACGTCGCCCCACCGTCCTTGCTCAGATCGACGCGCCCGGACGGCTCCGCTGTGAAGCCGCTCCCCGAGTGCATCGTCCAGTACGCGAGCGAAACCGTGTCGATGTCAGCTGGGACGGTCACCTTCGGTGACTGCAGCGTACCCGATGTGCCGAACCAGGCGTAACGGCCACTTTTTGAGAACACCGAGTCGGGCGCGAATCCGGACAACGTCCATCCCGCATCGGCGGTTTCGGCGCCGGCCACCGCCAGCAGGCGAAAGGTCGCGGCGCTCCCAATGCCGGTCACGCTGAACGCGGCCGGTCTCGCGACCGGTGCCGAGATGATCCGTCGCGTGTACTTGCCACCGGCAGTGCTGTCGAGGCGAAAGGTCAGCGGACCATTCGCGGCAATCGACGTCGTCGTGGCGGCCAGCGTTGGCACAATCACGCGAATCTCCGGCGAGGCGCTCTCTATAGTGAGCGGTGACGTGCGTCTCGCGGTCGTGGCGCTCACGAACGCGGCGGGATCGCGCGCGGCATCGAGCAGGTCGAGCGCGAATGGCAGGTTGTCCTGGAACAGCTGCTCGAGCAGCGCAGGGTCGTCCGGAAACTCAAAACCATAGTAGCCTGACGCGGCGTATCCGCTCGTGAGCTCGGTCGTGAACGCCAACGCACCGGACTTGGAGGAGGCAAAATCGGTGTACTCGCCATTCGTGGTGTAGAGCATCCAACCGGGGCCGGGCATGTACGAGCTCCGCGGCGACCCGGGCAGGCGGTCGGTGACCGCGCTGCGAAGATTCGTTCCGGCCAGTGTCTTGTAAACTGGAAGGTCGGCTGCCAAGCCACCGTACACGGCGCCGGGCGGATAGATCACGAGTCCAGAATAGGTGTGGTAGCTGAGCGCGACGACCGGCGGGTGGCTCAGATGCCACGTTTCGATGCTGCGCGTCTCACTTTCGGACATCGCGGCCGGACCGCGGTAAATTTCCGATTGTGGATCAGGCGATGAACCTTGGTTGTCGAGGCCCCAGTTCGCCGAGTGGTTCCGATTCATGTCGACGCCGATGGCGCCGCCGGCCTGCGGCGAGCGGGTTTTTCGCCAGAGCCGATTCGTGCTGAACGTGTACTGGTACCCATCGGGATTGGCGACCGGCATGATCCAGATATCACGAGACTGCACGAGCGAATCGCGGCGGGCATCGGTGCCAGGGGGCGCCGCGAGGTATTTCACAAGCCGGAGTGCCGTCTCGGTCGCGGCCCACTCGCGTGCATGGTAGGTCGCGACGAACACGGCGTTGGGGCGCTGCGGGCTGTCGCCCTTTGGACCGATCTTGAACATCAGCAGCGGACGCCCTTCGAACGAACGGCCGATCGTGTCCACGGTCACGCGCGGATTCGCGGCGACGATTGAGTCGGTCCATGCGCGGATACCTCGCACCGGATCGTCGAAGCTGCGGTACACCGCCGTCACGGCTTGGGCGTTGGCGAGTCCCGGCACCACCAACTCTCCTCGCGACGACCTCACCTCGGTGACACCCTGTGTGACAAGACGGGCGCGATCGCGTGGACTCGCCACGATGAGCACTGCGCCGGGCTCGGTGCCCACGACGTCGAACCCCGCTGCGATGAGCGAATCGGCGCGGACACCGGGAACCCTCAACGTGACGTGCTGCGCCGCTGCGCCCGAGGCGGCAAGCGCGAGCGAGATGGCCAACAGCACGACCGCACTGGGAAGCCGGAAGCCGCCGCTGCGCGGCGCGACATCATCGAGCACCAGCCAGAATGCGTCCGTGGCATCGAACACGGCCTGCACCGCGCCGCACCACACGGCCCAAGCGCCTGCGCGTGGAGGATTCTGCGCGGCACGCAGCGTCGCACTGGCGGTCGCAAGCACGGCGAGGGCGCCAATCAACGGCGCGGCCGCCGCCTCGAGACACGCTTCGAGCGCGCGACGGCCGGCTGGGTCTGTGCCGGCGCGGTCCTTCGCGATCGTCGCGACCGCCTCGTCGAGGGCACGGCGAAGCCGGTCGGCATCGAATGCCGCAGCCTTGGCTTCCGCGGCGACCACGTGCGCTGCCGATCGGCGCGCGGCAATCAGCGGACCGAACAGGAGATCATGCTCATGGGTGCCAATCGCGGAAGCCGTCGCGAAGCCGCGCAGCGAGCGCGTGAACTCAGGCAGCCTGAGGCCGTCGCCCGCCTCGCCAGCCAAGCGTTCATCCATTGAGGATGGCTTCCATGACGCGTGCGGTGTCACCCAAATCCGGCAACACCAGATGCGCGCCGGCCGCGCGTAGCTCCGCTTCGCGGAAGTTGCCGGTCATCACAGCGATAGTGCGTGCGCCGATGGCGAGTCCGCACGCTACGTCCGCCGGCGTGTCGCCGATCACAACGCAGGCATCGCCAGCCACGGGGTGCTCGAGATATTGAGCTGCCCGACCGCGCGCGATGCCAGCGAGCGTCGCACGATCTTCATGATCGCTGCCGAACGCACCAATCTCGAACCGACCCGGATCGACGCCGACGGCCCGCAACTTCCGTTCGGCACCGATCGTGAGATTTCCGGTGAGCAGGCCCAGCACCACCCGCTCGTGGGCCTCACAGGCATCGAGGATCTCATGTACGCCCGGGAGCGTCACGATCGGTTCGTGCGCGGAAGACGCGAGCTCCTCCTCGAGATTCACGAGATAGCGCGCGAAGAGGGCCGGCAGTCGCTCGTTGATTTCCGCATCGGTCAATCCTGCGTGCCGCATGGCCTCCCGCGCGATCTGCGGATCGGTCTTGCCGGCGTAATGCTGGCCACCAGGGCCTGCCGAATCCACCGTCGCGAGCAAGGCACGCTCCATCGCCCGTCTGCCCGCGCCGTGGGCGAGCAGTAGGGTCCCGTCGATATCAAAGAGGGCGATTTTCATTCGCCGTGCGCCGGTTCGGCCGCGGTCGGCATACGGGTCAGCAGCAGCCCAGCCATCACGGCCACCGACCCAGCAATCTGCCAGACCGTTGGACGCTCGCCGAGGAGCGGCCACGCCGCCAACAGCGCGATCATCGGCTGCAACTGCGCGAACATCGCGGTGCGCGTCGATCCCAGCACACGCACGCCGCGATACCAGAACAGGTAGGCGAGCCCGATCGCACCGACGCCGGAGTAGACCACCGCACCCCACGTCAGCGAAGTAATCGCGGGCCAGTCCGTGCGACCAAGCGCGGGCCCGGCAACAATCACGATCGGGAGCGTGCCTCCGAGCAGCGTCCATCCCGCGATCTGCACTCCCTCGATCCGTCTGGTGTAGTCGCGCATGAACGTCGTGTAAAAAGCCCAAGCGACGACCGACGCGAGAATCAGCAGGTCACCGAGCACCTGTGCGCCACCGGCGGTCTCACCCTGCGACGATCCCAGCACCACGATGGCGATGCCGACGAACGACAGGCCGATGCCAAGCACCGCGCGCCGTTCGATTCCCTCCACGCCATACGCGCGTCCGACGATGGCGATCACGGCCGGGCTCGAGGCGACAACCAACGCGGCCGTCCCTGCGCGCGTCAGCGCGAGACCGTTGATGAAGAGTCCCTGGTACACGCCGTGGCCCAGCACGCCCAGCAGCATGAGCCGACCGATGTCACGCCACGACGGCATCGGGGCCATGAAATACCCGAGCGCGAGCAGTGCGATGGTGCCGACCGACATGCGGATCGCGTTGTATGCAATCGGCTCGAGCACGGTCGTGCCGTACTTGAGCACCGCAAAATTGAACCCCCAGATGAGCGCCATCAGCACCAGACCGAGCTCGGTCGTGAGCACGGTCCTTCGATGCGCGTGGCTATTGCCGCCGGGAGCTGTCATCTGATGAAATTACCGTTTGGGACGCCGCAGACCAAACCGACACGGCAGGGCCAGCACCTGCTCGCCCACGCGCGGCGAGCCGAATATCTTTCGTCATGCACATCTCGTTCGCCCTGTTTGCCGATTCGGCCAACCTCTCGCAGGAAGGCAAGCTCAACGTGCTCGGCGTGTTCGACGCACTGCAGGTCGGCGCGCTGCCGGCCGTCCACCCACGGGCGACGCTCGTCGTGCGGCTCAAGGCGGACCGCGAGGATGTGGGTGTGCACGCACTCTCCTTTGGTTGGATTGGCCCCAACGGCGACGAGATCTGGTCATCGTCAGGCGAAGTGGAAGTCGGCCATCCGCCACCGGGCGCGTTCGAGGTCGACATCCCGGTCATCGCAGCTATTGACCTGCCGATGCAGCAGGCGGGCACGCACACCATGCGGATCGAACTGGATGGCGAGTTGCGGTCGGAGATCTACCTGCACGTGCGCCTTGGCACGCCGGCCCCGCCGGTACACGGGCTGGTCAGCTAACGGTTGACGGCTCGGCACGCGGCGTTGGCCGCGGCCGAGCCACTTCAGTCCGCGAGGCCCCGGATGCCGTCGCGCCCTTTGGCGGCCCGCACCGCGCGAACGATGGCATCTTCCAGGGCACCGGTCGCGGCGACCTCGGCTGAGAGCGCATCGCCAGCCGGCGCATCAACGGGGCAGACAACGAATACGATGTCGCCGTCGAACGCCGTCCCGAACGGTCCGATCCGCCGCGCGAGCGCGCCGCTCGCGGCCCGCGCGATCCGGTGCAGTTCGATCTTGGAGAACCCCCGATTCAGCGCGACAACAGAAATCGTGGTGTTCGCACCCGGCTCTGCACCAGGCTGCGCACCAGGTCGCACGCCCGGTGGCGAGGTCAGCACGTGCAGCTCACAGTTGAGGAGTGCTCCGTCATCGCCGCGCGCGCTCGCGATAATCTCACCGCTGTGGTCGCGGACGTGCCCTACCGCGTTGACGGCCGCGAGGGCGCAGGCGAGCGGCGCGCCGGCGGAGAGTCCAACTCCGAAGCCACCCTTCATCGAGTGCGCAGGGCCGCGGAGCTTGCCAACCGTGCATCCGGTGCCGACGCCGACGCTGCCTTCTGCCCAGCCAGACGGCGTCGCCTTGTCGCACGCATCGTAGGCCATCGCCGCCGTAGGGCGCGCGGCGAAAGAACCGAGCGGAGCAAGGTCGAACACGACGGCGGCGGGCACGATCGGCACGACACCGCCGGCAATCGCGTAGCCGCGCCCCCGCTCTTCCATCCATCGCATCACGCCTGCTGCGGCATCGAGGCCGTATGCGCTTCCGCCGGTCAGGAGGATGGCGTCGATGCGGTCGTTCGACGCCCAAGGCTCAAGCAACGCGTATTCCCGAGTTCCAGTGGCGCGCCCGAACGCGAAGGCACTCGCACGCAGCGGGCCCGATGTTCCCATGATCACGGTGCAGCCGGTCGCACCGGCTGCGTCGGTCGAGTGACCGACCGAGATTCCGAACCCCGACTTGGCGATCACGGGGTCGTGCGGGGTCACGGCCTGAACCAGCGTCTTCTCGTCGCGCATCGGCACTTCAGAACCGCCAGAGACGAAAGAGATCGATACCAAGTTGCCTTGGTGTAGGCGCGAATCCGCGTGCGCTCGCATCATCGCGACAGAACACCGCGCTCGTTGGCGGCTCGACGCCAAGCGAAAGCAGAAGGTCGTTCGAGACGCGATAGTCGAGCTTCGCGCCAAACGCATCGGCGATGGCCGTCGAGTTCGCCCCGGAGCTGCCCGTGTCCACGAACTTGCCGACCTGACAGAGGCCAGCGTCGACCCGCACGAACATACGGTCACTGATTTGCTTGGCACAGTTGAAGCGCGTCCCCTGCAAGATCTTTCCGCTCACGTCACGCAGTCGTCCCTGGTACGCATCAAGCCCGGTGGTCGAGAACTGCGTGTCGTCACACAAGCCACTCGGCACCTTGCTGCCTAGCAAGCTGCCCGCGCTGGTAAGGAGCGATCGAAACGCCGTCGATGTGTAGTCGTTTCCACGCCCGCTGATTTCGTTGCTGGGGCCACCCGTTGTCAGGTAGCTCACGAGGTCAGCGGTGGTCACGCGCGCCGAATCTGGACTTGAGAGCTCCGCGGTCGGCGAGAGGCGTGTTCCGCCGATGTGCACCTGCACCCGCACATCGGGGCGCGCACCTTGCTGCGCAACCTGCCGCACCACGTAGCCCGCGTTGATATTGAGCGTTGCGTTGAGGTCGGGGTCGCCGTAGAACCGCACGTCGCCGCTTTCGACGGTGAACGTCCGTTGCACGGGTCCTAGGTTCAGGCGGTAGGTCCCACGCACGGTCTGGAGCGGGCCCTCAAGCACGAACTGCGCGCGACCAATGTTCGGCCCGCGCTGCACCCGTCCGCGCGTGACGTTGACGAATCCACCGAGGTTGATATTGGCCTCCTCCGACCGCAGCCAGACGTCGGAACCCATGCGTACCGAGACATTGCGGACGGTCAGGTTGTTCATGAACGTCGTGTCGGCAACACCACTCAAGGCACGGTCGACGAGCGCCGTCGTATCCACGACCCGGAACAGGTTGGGGTCGTCGAGCGAGATCACGCGTTTCTGGTAGAGTTCGGGAAGACGGATCTCTCCGCGGTCGACGGTGAATCCACCTTCGAGTAACGCACCGCTCCGCCTCCCAGACAGCTGCAGGTTGCCGGTGAGATCGAAGTCGGCAACGCGCGGATCATTCAACACGTTGAACCGCTGCATATCGAGACGCAGGCCGAACGACGCGTCGCTGAGGTCGCGGATGCTGATGTTGCCCGTGACCGACGCGCTCGACCCATTGGCCGCGCCGGTGGCGCCGCTGCGTGCAGCGAGTCTCCGGACCGCAATGCTGTCTCCGAGGAACCCAATGTCTGCTTCGACGCCTTCCATCCGCGCTAGGCCCATCTGACGCAACGCCAGCGATCCGCCAGACACCGCCAGCGATCCGGTCGCGCGCGGTCGCTTCCACGTTCCCGCAATGTCGAGCTCGACCCGCAGCGACCCCTTGGCGCCGTACACGGACGGGAAAAAGGTCTCCACCAACGCGAGCCCCGCACTGTCAGTCCTCATGTGAGCGACCAGGGGCTCCTCGACGAGCCGCGATCCCGCCGGTTCGAACGCCAGATCGATTGGCAGGGCCGCGTCGGCATGCATCATGGGCACGCCGTCTTTGCGCATCGCAAGGGCCGTCGTGAGCCGGCGGTCGGCGTAGCGGCCATCGGCCTCGACGTCGTCCAGCTGGAATCCGCCCATCCGCGCTGACGCCAGCGAACCGGTGAAGAAGAGATCCGGCCGCGATCTCGTGCCGCGGACATCTGCGCGAATCGACAGGCGACCGGCCATCGGCTCCCGCGTCTGGATCAGTTCGCCCACATCGGCAAGCGGGACGGCGTCGACGCGCAGCGTGACGCCGATCGTATCGAGCGCAGTCGTCTGCCCGCGCGCATCGAGGCGGCCGCCCTGCACACCGGCCAGCGCCAGGGTGTCGAAGCGGAATCCGCGAGCGCCCCACACGACGTTGGTCGGCCGCGACATGGACCAGACGTTCGCGGACGTACGCGCCCACAAACTGTCGATCCGAACTAGGGTCGTGTCGGCGCGGCGGCGCACATCCGCAAGCGCCCTCGCCTGCACGCCCGACGGCGCCGTGAACTGCGCAGACATTCTGGCCTGCCATCCGCCCAGCAGGTCTGCGCGAATGTCCCCCTCGTTGAACACGCGCGTGCCGGACCGGAGCCCATCGAGCCGCAGCGTGACGCTTCCCGTCGCCGAATCGGGGAGAGCCGACAACGCGATCGTTCCGCGGATGGCCTGCGCCGTCGTCGTACGGAAGCGCACGCCGGCGCCGTCGACGCTCGCGTCGAGCGCGAACCGCGCCGTCCGGCCCGTGAGCACGCCGGTCGCGCGTAACGTACCGGCGAGCGAATCCACCACCGCATCGGCGCTGCCGGTCGCCTCGCCGGCCTCGGTCGCACGGGCGAGCCACCGCCGAAGCCCGCCGAGCGAGTCGCCCGTGAACTGGAAACGCAGCGTGTCACTGACCGTCGGTCCGAGGCCAAGTGCCCCGCGGGCCGTGAGCTCCCCGGCGACGCTTTCGACGCGTGCCGAATCGACCTGCACTCGCCCACCGCCGAACTGCAACGCGGCACGCCCGCCAAACACGCGCACACGGTCGATCAGCGATCGGTCGAGCGTGAGCTGCGCTGTGCCGGACAGATTCGCGAGCGAATCACCGGCAATGTCGAGCGAGTACCGACCGTCGAGTGCGGTCTCCGGCAGCGACGGGCGGCCCAGCCCGCGACGAAGATCGAATCCGGTCAGCGCACCGCGCGCCACGCCACGATAACCGGGCTCGTACAGATCGAAACGCCCATCCACCTGCACGCGTCCAGCCTCGCCGACAAGATCGGTAGTGAGCGTCAGGTCCGCCGACGTGCCGACCACGCGAAGCGGACCGCGGTATTCGCCGCGCAAGAGCACGGCCGGGTACGACTTCGCGATGGTGCTCGCCGCCAGCGGCAGCGCCGCGACCGTGACGTCAAACCCAACAAACTCATCGCCAAGCGTCACGCGCGCCGAGCCACGAAACCGCGAGGCGGGCACCTCGTCGCCGTCGGTGTGCGTGATATCGGCATCGCGCAACCGCACATCGGTCCAGATCGAATCGAGCGTGGCCGTTCCGCCAACGAATCCGTTGAGTCTCGGAAACGACGCATTCAGGAACTGCCCCGTGCGGAGGTCGAAGTGCTCTAGCTCCACGCGCGTCCCGTGGAAGGTGGCCAGCCCCGGATTCAGGATGTCGATTTCACCAGATACCGTGCCCTTGGCCGTGGCGCCGGGAACGTTGCGGTCGGCAAACACGAACGCCGCACGCTCGACCTGGAAGCGGTTCACGGGGCCACCAGACGCGTGCACGGTCCCGGTCACCGTACCATTCCACGGATACGGGAACTTCTGCTGGTTGAGCGTCTCGAAGAGCGTAAAATCGGCCGGCTGCAGAGAGAGCTTCACATCGCGCAGTTCGAGCACCTCGCCACCGACGCCGTACGTCATGTCGCCGCGCAGGTGCGAGCCGCGGCTCCGGACGTCCATATCGGTGATGACGTAATCGATCATCTCGGGATTCCGCCGCGATTTCACGTGCAGCTTCATCGAGCCGCCGCCTGACGTGGGCAGCCCCGCGTAAATCCAATGGATGTCCGAGAGCGCGACCGAATCGCTGCGCACCCGCACATCCCAGAACATCGGCCCCTGCGGCCATTCGACCTTCCCGACCGCCGAGCCGACGGATCGCGGCAGCATGAATCGCTTCAGGTCGAAGAAGATCGTGTCGCCGCGCCAGGTTGCCGTGCCCTGCGCCTTCTTGATGTCGAACGGAGGGGCCGTCTCGTTGACGTCGAGCCTGGCAATGTCGAGTTGGCGGCCCGTACTGTCCGGATGCCGGAGCCGTAGGCGCGTGATCTCGCCATTCATGTCGGACCAGCGCCGAGTCTTTTGGAATCCGCGGCGTCCGCGCAGCACGACCGGACGGATGTCATTAGACCGGTCCGCGAGACCGACTGCGATCGCACTGTCGCGGCGGCGCCCGGTCAGCGAGTCGTGGGGATGCCATGGCTGCGTGAGTCGGATCTCGCCACCCTGCACGCTGATGTCGTAGAAGAGCACCAGCGCGCCGAACGCACCGCGTGGGCGGCGGTTCACCAGCCCCTTGAATTCCTCGACGGGAAATACGCTTCGAAAGTTCCAATTGCCGTCGAGGTCCTGACGCACCGCCATCAGCGGATGCCGCACGGCCACGGAGCGGAAGATGAACCGTCCGTCCACGAGATCGCGGGGATCGTAGCGCACCGAGAGTGGACCCGCCGCGAGGTAGACCGAATCAGCGGCGTCGCGAATCTCGAGCGAATCGATCGTCAGGTCAGTGAGAAAACTCCCAGAAAGACGACCGAGGGAGAGCTTGCCCTGCATGCTGCGGGCGATCAGGCTCTCGGCGCGTCCGCGAATCCACTCGCGTCCGCGCTCACTCTGTGTCGCCGCCACGAGCGCACCCACGATGCCCACGCCAAGCATCACCATGAGCAGCGCGCTCACAATGACAACCAGCTGACGACGGCCGAGGGCTCCCATACGTTAGAACGCCTGCCCGATCGAAATGGAAGGCGTCAGTCGTCGCACGAACGCCGACGAGCGCGGCGGGACAAACGAACCAGGACACGATCCCGCTGCCTGCGAGGGCTGTCCGCTGGCGCCGCTCCTGACGCGTAGCGAGTTGCCCGGGCTCACGCAGAGGAGCGCCCCGCCCACAGAGACGGGCGTGTCGAAGTAGGCCGCGCCGGCCGGCCGTGCGTACGAGTTGTATGCGACATCGACCCGGATGAATCCGATGATCGTGCGGATGCGAACACCAACGCCAGGTGTCCAGCGCATCGCGCTGAATCCCAGATTCGCGCCCGCCGTCCCACGGTTCCACACATCGCCGACATCAGTGAACGCGGTCCACTGCAGCAGGTCAGGCAGCACCGGCGACCGGAACCGCGCCTCGATGTTGGCGACGATCATCGCGTTGCCGCCGGTCGGAACGGTTCGTTCACCGGGCGCGTCGGCGCGGGCACGGAAGAACACGGTGTCGTTCGGGTTCGACAGGTTGCCGCCCGGAGTCCCGTTTGCGCGCACGGTGTCGTAGGCCGAGGCGATGTACACCGCCGGCCCCAACTCGTTCTGAGGAAAGCCGCGCACCGTCGTCGGCCCACCAGCGAACAACCGTTCCTGGGGCGGCACATACAAGGCCGCGTGGGTGAACGAAAAACTCGGCCCCACAACCGCGCCGATGCGAATCCGTGCAGCCAGCACGACGCCGGGCTGGACCGGACGATAGATCGCGCCGTCAAACAGCAGTTTGTTGAACTGGAGCGACTTGTCGCTGGCCGTGTGTGTACCGGCCGTGCGGAGTTCGACGCGAAGCGCACTGCCGCGCGTAGGATTCACGGGACTGTCTCCCGTCTCGCGCGCAAACGCCACGTTCGCGACGGCGAGCCGCTGTTCGCGACCGAACGCCTGTCGGTCGGCTTCCTCGCAAGCATTAAAGACCGCGCACAGCAGCGCCGGCTGGGCTTCGGTGCGACCAAACTCCACCGAGTAACCGAACGCCTGCGTGACGCGGCCCAGCGCACGGGCGAACGCCACGGTGCTGCCGATCGGCGTGGTTCGCAAAAAGGCGTTGTATTCCGACCGTCGTTCGCTGTACAGCGTGACCGAGGGGGCGAACTCGCGGAATACCGCGC
This sequence comes from Gemmatimonadota bacterium, assembly GCA_014192065.1. Taxonomy (GTDB): domain Bacteria; phylum Gemmatimonadota; class Gemmatimonadetes; order Gemmatimonadales; family Gemmatimonadaceae; genus Fen-1231. The sequence goes on from BJHH01000002.1 coordinate 164,277, forward strand.
TCCGCGACGCCGATGCACCGACGTAGTAGTTGAGATCGTGGCTGTAGGGATCGGCCCGTGCCTGCGGGCAGAGCGAGGCCGCACCGTCAAGCGGCGCGCTGATGCCAATCTTCGACAGCCGCGCGCGCAGATCGAGCCGCGCCGCGCCCCCGAGGAAGTTGTATTGCGTGACGTCGCCGGTGGCGCGGAAACAGTCGAGCGTGCCGTAGCCAACGCCGCCACGCGCGGTCCGCATGAACCCTTCGGCGAGGTCAACCGTCACCCCGATCCGGCTCGAGTCGGCGCGCACGCTCAGCGTGTCGGTGCGTACGCTGACCTGGTCGTATGCCTCCGTCTGGTAGAGCGCGCGCTTCGCCCGCTCAAGGCGTTCTTCGCTATACAGATCGCCGTCTCCGAATCCGGCCACGCGGCCCACCGCCGCGTCATTGAGCCCGCGCGGACGCCCTTCGTGCGGTGTGACCACAATGCGCACCGGGCCGAGCCTGGCCTGCCGACCGGCCTGCACGGTGAATCGCACGGTCGCTGTGTGCGCCGCCACGTGGGTGTCGTAGCCGACAAAGACTTCGGCATCGGGGTATCCGGTGTTGCGGAGACGGCGTGACAGCGAATCGCGCGACTCCTCCATCGCGTACTTGTCGAACGGCGCGCCGCGTGCCGTCGCGAGCCCCTCGAGCAACTGCTCGCGATGCTCGAGCGCGTCGAGCCCCTCAATCAGGAGTTCGGAGATGAGGACCGGCGCGCCCTCGTGCACACGGAACTCGATGGCGACACGGCCATCACCGGTTGGCACGACCGACGTGTCCACCGTCGCGGCGACGTAGCCGTGGTTCCGGTAAAACCGGACCAGCCGCAGTGCGTCGAGCGCGAACTGCGGGCGGTCGAGACAGCGCCGTGTACCGAAGCCCTTGAGGTTTCGCCGGGCCCATGACGACGGCGTGGTTACGATCCCCTCGCCAAGTGAGGCGCTGCTGAACGCCAGGTTGCCAGCGAACCTGAGCGATGTCACCTCGACGTCTCCGCGGTCGCAGGTGAGATCCTGCGCGGACAGCAACGCGGGCGCCACCGCAACGAGCGTGCACCAGACCATCCGCACCAATATCCCGCGTTTCGTCAATCGTCCTTCTGCCCGAAGATGGCCAGGTTCGATGAATGCCCGGGATTCACCTTCTTCGCCGGGTAGATCCAGTGCACGGCCTGATTTACCGCCGTGCAGGCCTCGGCGAAACCGGTCGCGATGAGCTTTAGTTTTCCTGAGTACGCCGTGATGTCGCCGGCCGCCCAGATGCCTGCGCGCCCAGTATGCATCTCCGAGTTCACCGCAATCTCGTCATTGGCAATCGACAATCCCCACCCGCCGAGCACGCCGATGTCGCTCACGAAGCCGAGCATCGCCAGCACGTGGTCGGCCTTCACCTGCCGCGTGGTCTTGGCCTTGATCTCCTTCAGCTCCACGCCGGTCATCACGCCATCGGTCGCGATCACGTCGGCGAGTTCGTGAAAGGTGTGGATCGCCGTCTTGCCCGATGCCGCCGCGGCCTGCACGGCCGAGACGGTCGCCGCATGCGCGCGGAAGCGATCGCTCCGATGCACCAGCGTGATGCTGGCCGCTCGGGCCGAGAGTTGGTCGGCCCAGTCGAACGCGGAGTCACCACCGCCGATGATCACAACGTGCTTGCCGGTATAGACCGCCGGATCGCCCACCTGGTATGCGATCCCCTTCCCCTCCCACGGCGCCGCGCAGGGCTGCGGCAACTTGCGCGGGGCGAACGCGCCAATGCCGCCAGCAATCACAATCGCGCGCGTGGGAAACCGGTCCGTATCGGTGATGAGCTCAAAGTGCCCATGCGCTTCTTCGAGCCCGATCACGCGCTGGTTGCCGTGGAACGGTCCCTTGAACTGGGCCGCCTGCTCGGCGAGCGACTTGACGAGGTCCTTGGCGAGCACCCGGGGAAAGCCGCCGACATCGAAGATCAGTTTTTCGGGATACAATGCCGTGAGCTGACCGCCCGGATCCGGCAGGGCGTCAACAATTTGGGCGCTGGCGCCACGCATCCCCGCATAAAAGAGGCCGAAGAGGCCGGTCGGCCCACCGCCGATAATCGTGATGTCGCGCATCTCGTGCACCATGTGCCAAAATTCACCATCGTGATGGTGCACGGCAACCTTTAAAGGCAATCCCGATCTCAGGCCCGGTGACCGACAGCGCCAGAATCATCGAATATGTGGTGCGATGCCAGCCCGGCTGGGGCATCACCCAGCACGGGATGGCCACCGCCTCCGAGTCCGCGTCAGGCGCACGAGATCCAAGGACTCGATCAGCCGGCTCAGGCGACCGCCAACTCCTTACCTTTCTCTCATGACCCTCAAGATCTATACGAAAACCGGCGACGACGGCCGTACCGCGCTCTTCGGCGGCGGACGCGTCGCCAAGGACGATATCCGCGTCGAAGCCTATGGCGACGTGGACGAGCTCAACGCCGTCCTTGGCGCCGTACGAGCGGCCGAGATGCTGCCCCGCATCGACGAAGTGCTCGCCCCGATCCAGAAAGACCTCTTCGCGATTGGCGCCCTACTCGCCACGCCGCACCCAGAAGAACACAAACAGCAGCTCGAGAAGGCGCGACTCACCGACCAGCGCATCGCGCAAATCGAGCAGGCGATCGACGACGGAGAGTCCGAACTCCCGCCGCTCAAGGCGTTCATCATGCCGGGCGGGACGCCGAAGGCCGCTGCGCTCCACGTCGCCCGCACCGTGTGCCGGCGCGCCGAGCGGTCGGTCGTGCGCCTCCAACACACCACGGACGTACCGACGATCATCATCGTCTACCTGAATCGGCTCTCCGACCTGCTCTTCGTCCTGGCCCGCGTGGCCAATCGCCGGGCGGGTGCCGGCGAAGTCACTTGGTAGCGTGGTAACGGCACCATGAGCGAACAGGCCACACCTCCGTCGGCAGAACTGTCGCTCCACGGCGCGCGCATTCTCATCGGTGCATCGCTCGACATGGCGGGGATGGATGCGATTCGGTCAGCCGCGAAGGGCGCGCGCATCGCGATCGTCAGCGACACCAACGTCGGCCCGCTGCACGCCACACCACTCGCGGGCCGACTCGGCGTGCCGGAATCGGACCGATTCCAAATCGCCGCTGGCGAAGTGAACAAGAACCGAATCGAGTGGACCCGGCTGACCAACGGCATGCTCAACGCGGGATTCGGCCGAGACTCGGTGGTCGTCGCGGTAGGCGGCGGCGTCGTTGGCGACCTCGCCGGGTTCGCCGCCGCGACCTACATGCGCGGCATTCCCGTCATCCAGGTTCCGACCTCACTGCTCGCGATGATCGACGCTGCGATCGGCGGCAAGACCGGCGTCGACACGCCCGCGGGCAAGAACCTCGTGGGCGCGTTCCATCATCCGACGCTCGTCGTCGCCGATCCGGCGGTGCTCAAGACGCTCCCACCGCGCGAATTGCGCAGCGGACTCGCCGAAGCCCTCAAACACGCGATCATCACCTCCCAGGCCGAGCTCGACTGGCTGCTCGCCAACGCGAAGGCGATGCTCCACGCCGAAGGCCCCGATCAGGCCGTCGCCGGCGCCCTCATTGAACGCAACGTCCGCATCAAGGCAGCCGTCGTCGCACGCGACGAGAAAGAGTCCGGCGTACGCAAGTCACTGAACTTCGGCCACACCATCGGACACGCCATTGAAGCTGCGTCGGACTATGCGATGCTCCACGGCGAAAGCATCGCCATCGGGATGCGGGTTGAAGCGATGATTGCCGAGGCGCTCGGGCTCGCCGCACCGACGCTCGCCGAGCAGGTCACCGTCGCGGCCTCCGCGCTCGAGCTACCGTTACAGCCCTTGCTTCCGATGACTGCCGATGCCGTGTTGGCCGCCACGCGCACCGACAAGAAGGCACGCGGCGGCGCAGTCGAATACGCGCTCGCCGCCGGCGTCGGCACGATGGCTGCGGCCGGCGCGGGTTACGGAACTCGCGTCAGCGATGACGAGGTCCGAGCGGCTGTCGTCCGCGCGTTCAGCGCCTAAGGCTACGCGAGTCCGTCGCGGCATCTTCCCGCGACACGGGCGGATAGTCGCGTCGCATCATATTTGTGATGCATCAGTAACCATATCTGCTACAACGAGTTAGATCGCGGCTGGCCCGCGCTTTCAACTATCGACACGGCCCTGGGGTGTTGACCGAATCCCGACACGCACGTAACCTGATCGTCCCTGCGGCTGGATGGTACGCCTCCGCAGCTTGTGCCGCGAATGCCTGTGAGTGCTCTGCAACCCAACGACCTACCGGGGTGTGTATGCAGCCAGCGACGGAGCCGAGGAATAAGTCTTTTTTTCGTTCCTCACCCTCGACCGCGTTCGACCAGTACCTGCAAGACATCCAAAAACTCCCGCTGATTAGCGATCCCGCCGAAGAGAAGCGCCTGGCGAGGCTTGCCCAGAAGGGTGACGAAAGGGCCGCCGAGCGGCTCGTGACGGCGAACCTCCGGTTCGTGATTTCCTACGTCAAGAAGTATCAGGGCCACGGACTCGACCTGTCCGAGCTCGTAGCCATCGGCAATGAAGGACTCCTGAAAGCAGTCCGCAAGTTCGACCCGGACCAGGGCGTCAAGTTCATCTCGTACGCCGTCTGGTGGGTGCGCCAGGCCGTGCTCAAGGCGCTCGCCGAACAGACACGTTCGGTCCGCATCCCGCTCAACCAGAACTCACAGCTGATTCGCCTGTCGCGCGCCGAGACAATTCTCGGCCAGGTCCTCAAGCGGGACCCGACGGATCATGAGATTGGCCGCCTGCTCGAGGAAACGCCGGAACAGGTGCGCGCAAGCAAGCAGATGTCCGCCACCGAGCTTTCGCTCGACGCCCCGGTGGACCGGAGCGATCGCGAAGCCTCCACGCTCGGCGAGCGGTTCTCTGGAGCCGATGGCATCCAGATCGAGGAATCGACCGACGTCCAGCTCATGCGCGAAACGATCGACCGCGTGTTTAAGCACCACCTCACGCCGCGCGAACGGAAGATCCTGAACCTGTATTACGGCCTCGACGAAGGCGCCGAGGCGATGACCCTCGAAAAAATTGGCGCATTGATGGGCGTGACTCGCGAACGCATTCGCCAGATTCGCGAGCGCGCGTTCGAGAAGCTCCGCGAATCGCCCGACGGGCGGTCGCTCGCCGGTTTCTGGGCAATCACCTGATCTCCAAGGACACCACCCAACTGGTGTCGCCGCCCCGGAATGCGGTGCCATGAGTTGAAGCGAAGGGCCGAACGCGAGTTCGGCCCTTCGTGCATCGTGGCACGCCGCGCGTGCTAGCCGTCGCGCGCGGTCCCGTCGCGTCCCTTCCACTCCACTAGAATTCTGATCGTGGATCCCCTGATCGCACCACTCGGCCGGATTGTCGGCGCGAAGTACGTTATCGCGCGACCATCGGAACTCATTGTGTACGAAAACGACGGACTGCCCGGCTACCACAAAAGGCCGCGGCTGCTCGTTTCGCCGGCGAATCGCGACGAAGCCATCGCCGTGGTGAGAGCACTCGCTGCCGCCGGCGCAGCGTTCGTTGCGCGCGGCGCCGGCACCGGACTCTCGGGTGGTTCACTCGCCGACGGCATCGTGATGGTCGGCCTGCAGCGCATGCGTCGGATCATCGCGATCGATGAACTCGCGCGCACCGCGACGGTCGAACCCGGTGTGGTCAACGCCAACCTGACGCGCGCGGCCGCACCGTTCGGCCTACACTACGCGCCAGACCCATCGAGCCAGACGGCATGCACCATCGGCGGAAACGTTGCCGAGAACGCGGGCGGACCGCACTGCCTCAAGTACGGCGTGACGCTCAATCACGTCGTCGCGGCAACGATTGTTTTGCCAGAAGGTGAGGTCATGCGCCTCGAAGCCCCGCGCGACGACGAGGTCGGCATCGACCTACTCGGCACGTTCGTCGGTTCAGAAGGGTGCTTCGGAATCGCCGTGGATGTAACGGTGAAACTCACACCGAACCCGGCGCGCATCTACACGATGCTCGCCGACTTCATGACGGTCGACGGCGCCGCCGAAGCCGTGAGTACGATCATCGCCGCCGGGATCGTTCCGGCTGCGCTCGAGCTCATCGATGCCGGCACGATTGCCGCGGTCGAGGCGTCGATCTACGCGGCCGGCTATCCGACCGACGTCGCCGCCGCACTGATCATTGAAGTGGACGGACCGCTGGCCGGACTCGACGACGACGTCGACGCCGTGGACCGGATCTGCCGTGCCGCCGGCGCTCGGACCGTGCGCGTGGCCAACGACCCGGCCGATCGTGCGCGCCTCTGGCAGGGCCGCAAGAAAGCCTTCGGCGCGATGGGCCGCGTGGCACCGAACCTCTGCGTGCAGGACGCGGTCGTGCCGCGAACCAAACTCGCGCCGGTGTTGCGTGCCATCGCCGCCATCGGCGCGCGGCATCGCCTGCACGTGTGCAACGTGTTTCACGCCGGCGACGGCAATCTGCACCCGAATATTCCGTACAACGCCGACGACGCTGACGAGTCCGAACGCGTCCACCTCGCCTGCGATGAGATCATGGCGCTCTGCATCGCCGAAGGCGGGACGCTCACGGGCGAACATGGCGTGGGACTCGACAAGCTCAAGTACATGGACCAGCTCTTCACGCCCGATTCGCTCGACGCAATGTGCCGGCTGCGCGACGCATTCGATCCGGCTCGGCGTGCGAACCCTGGCAAGGTCGTGCCGGTCCACCGCTGCCGAGAGTGGCTCGCCGCGCCAGGAGTCAACGCATGACGGTCACCGAACAGGCGCCACGCAACACGGCGGAGCTCGCGCAGATCGTTTGTGACGCGCACGCCGCGCGCACGCCGCTGCGCCTCGAAGGCCGCGGCGGGTGGTCCGCTGCCGGCACGCCGGCGGGCCGGATCCGCGCCACCGCGCGACCGGTTTCGCTCGCGGCGATTGCCGGAGTCGTCGCCTACGTACCGGCCGACCTCACACTGACGCTGCGTGCCGGCACGACACTCGCAGAGCTGAACGCGATCACAGCCGAGCACAACCAGTGGTGTCCACTGCTGGCGTGGGGCGACGACACGGGCACTGTCGGCGCGACATTTGCGACGGCGACGGGTGGCCCCTGTGCCGCGACACTCGGACGGCCGCGCGACATCGCGCTCGGCGTCGAGTTCGTCGATGGCGCCGGCATGGTGGTACGTGGCGGCGGTCGCGTGGTGAAAAACGTGGCGGGCTTCGATCTCACCCGATTGCTCGTCGGCTCGTTCGGATCGCTTGGTGCGATCACCGAAGTGACGGTTCGGCTCCGCGCTCGACCCGCGGTCGACGTCACCTGGTGCGTCACACGCCATGGCGCCACTGCCGGGTCCTGGCTCGGGCTGCTTCAGGGCGGTGCCATCACTCCGCTGGCCTGCGAAGTCCCCGACGACACCAGGGCAAGCGCGCTCGGGCTCGATGCCGGAAGCGCGCTGGTGCGGTACGCCGGCAATGCGGCGCTCGTGGCGGCCGCAAAAGCGATTGCATCGTCCGCCGGATCGATCGTGGAAGTTGATGCATCGGTATGGACGCGATACCGCGCCCTCGACCCTCGTCCGAGGCGTCTCGATGGACGTCCGCTCGTGAACACCGTTGCCGCGCGCATCAAAGAACGGTTCGACCCAGCGGGCATCCTCAACCCCGGCGTATTCGGAGAACAGGCGTGACGAGCACAGCCATACCGCCGACGGGTGCTGACCTCTGCGTGCATTGCGGCTTCTGCCTGCAGGCCTGCCCGACGTACCTCGCGCTCGACGACGAGAACGATTCACCACGCGGGCGCATCGTCCTGATCAAAGCGCTCGCCGCAGGAACGCTCAGCGCCTCCGACGACGCCGTGGGCACGCACCTCGACCAGTGCCTCGGTTGCCGCGCCTGCGAAACGGCCTGCCCATCGGGTGTACCCTACGGGCAGCTGCTGGAGGACACCCGCGCGACGATAATTGCCGCGCGGCCGATCCCATTCACGTCGAAGGTGATTCTCGCGACCTTCGCCAACCCGTGGCTCCTGGCGATTAGCATGGCCGGTGCGCGACTGTTGCGGGCGCTTGGCATCACGCGGCTGCTCGCGCGTGCGCCCGGGCGGCTCGGGCTCATGATGGCAACATTGGAAGCGACCCGCCGCTCGGTCCGCGGCGGGAGTCCGGCTGCCCGAGCTAGGCGCGGCGCGCAAAGCGCATCCGCCCAGACCGGCGCACTCGCCCCGCAGCGCGCACGCGTCGCGGTGCTCAAGGGCTGCGTGATGGAGGGGCTCTTGGCGCCGGTGAACCGCGCCACCGAACGCACCCTCGCGCGAAACGGCTTTGCGCTATGCACCACAGCTGGTCAGCAGTGTTGTGGCGCCCTGCACGCGCATGCCGGTGACCGCGAAACAGCCCGGAGACTCGCGCGCGCGAACATCGCGGCATTCGAACAGTCAGACGCGGAGTGCATCGCCGTGAACTCGGCGGGCTGCGGCGCGGCAATGAAGGAATACGGGCACCTTCTTGCGGACGACGCCTCGTGGCGCGACCGCGCGGCGGCGTTTGGCGCGAAGGTTCGCGATGTCAGCGAACTACTCGCCGCCGCAGGGCCAGCGCCGGCTACGGGTGCGCCGGTGAACGCAGCGGTGGACTTCCCCTGCCATCTCGTGCACGGTCAACGGCTTTCCGATCCGCCGGCGCGGGTACTCGCTGCCATCGGTGGACTGCGAGCATTCGAGTTGCCAGACGCCAGCGCCTGCTGCGGCAGTGCAGGACTCTATTCGCTCACCCAACCAGCACTTTCGCAGCGCATCCTCGCGCCGAAACTGGCAGGGATCGCCGCGAGCGGAGCCGCGGTCGTGACCACGGGAAACCCAGGCTGCATGATGCACATCGCGGCCGGACTGATTCGCTCGGGCAGTAACGTACAGGTGCGGCATCCCGTCGAGTTGCTCGACGCCGCGTATGAGTACGATGCCTGCCAGGGCGAGGGACAGGAGCGGTGACGGCCTCGCGCGAAGCGTACGACGCCGCGCAGTCCGCTGCGGTCGTTATCGACCGGAGCGACCGCGTGCGACTGGTGTTCACCGGCCCGCAGGCACGCTTGACGCTGAATGGCTTGCTCACCAACGACGTGGCACCGCTCGTTTCGGGACACGGCCACTACGCCGCTGCACTCACCAACAAGGGTAAGGTCATCGCGGACGTTCGCCTGTTCGCGCGCGAAGCGGATTTTCTCGTCGATACCTCGGCGGCCGCTGGCCCGGGCCTACTCGCCATGCTCAAGAAGTACGTCAATCCGCGACTCGCGCAGTTCAGCGACGCCTCGGGCGAGATTGGCACAATCGGCGTGTTCGGACCACAGGCGGCTGAGGCGATCGCTTCCTTGTGCTCGATCGATGCTTCGGTCCTCGCCGAACTCCCCCAGTACTCGCACCTGCAGAGCACGTTCGGCGCCGTGCCGTGCACGATTGCGCGCGTGCCCGACCTTGGCGTGACGGGCTTCGACCTGTTTATCCCGGGCACGGCAGCCGCGGCGTTCATCGCAGCGCAGCGCGCCGGACGCGCGACCTGGCTCGACGCCGAAACGGCAGATACGTTGCGCATCGAAGCCGGACGGCCACTCTGGGGCACCGATATGGACGAGAACACACTCGCCCAGGAAGCCGCACTCGACCGGGCGGATGTCGGCGCGATCTCGTTCGATAAGGGGTGTTACACCGGCCAGGAAACGGTCGCCCGCGTCCACTTCCGCGGACATGTGAACCGCGTGTTGCGAGGGCTGCGCTGCACAACCATGCCGCAGTCCGGCGCGCGCGTCGGGTTTGGCGACAACGCCGAAGCGGGCACGGTCTGCTCAACGAGTGAATCACCGCAACACGGCGCGATCGCGCTCGCGTACGTGCGGCGCGAAATCGAGACTGGCGCCGTGGTCACCGTGCGCTGGGACGACCACGAAACGCCGGCCACCGTTTCGCCGCTTCCGTTCGACTGAATAACAACAGAAGGGCGCGCCCGATTGGGCGCGCCCTTCTCAACAGCTGAGAAGAAGTCTGTTACGGCTTCTTCGCGGCAGCCGGCGCGGCAGCCGCGGCGGCAGCCGAGTCAGCAGCAGCCTTCAACGCGGCGCTATCCGGTGCAGCAACGACCGCAGCAGCTTCCGGCGCGGCTTCCGGGGCCTTCTCGGCGGGGGAGCAAGCGGCAATCGCGAGAATCGCGAAGAACGACGCAGCGAGGGTGACACGCTTCATGGGGGGCTCTCCAGAACTGGATTTGCATTACGTGGCACAGTGTACAGCTGCGCCGGTTGCGCAGTCCTGTGACAGCTTGCAGATAGTAACTAGTCTCAACGGAAACGTCAAGAGATACGGGCACGCAACCCCAATTGGTATAGAAGGTTGTGAGGCCCCTCAACGGCCCGGCTCGCTTCACGGGGATGGTCGGCAAGCGTCGAGTTCCAACCGCCAAGCGTCGGGTTCAAACTAGATTCTCCACTTCACCCGCCGTCGTCATCGCGCGACCGTCCGACACCGAGCTCTTCTAGATAATCATGGCCATCGACGCAACGGACGAGACAGGTGCAGAACCGGTTGCTCGGGTCATTCGCGGCGCCTGTCCACACGACTGCCCTGATTGCTGCGCCACGCTCGTCACGGTCGAGCACGGTCGCGCCACGAAGATTCAGGGCGATCCGGATCACCCGTTCACCCAGGGATTTCTCTGCGCGAAGGTGAACCGGTACCTCGAGCGCACCTACCACAAGGACCGCCTCACCACGCCACTCCGGCGTGCAGGACCCAAGGGCAGCGGCACGTTCGAACCGGCGACGTGGAATGACGCGCTCACCGAGATCGCCGCCAAGCTCAACACGATTCGCAGCTCAAGTGACGGACCGCAGGCCATCCTTCCGTATTCGTACGCCGGTACCATGGGGTATGTGCAGGGCGGGTCGATCGACCGGCGGTTCTTTAACCTGATCGGCGCGTCCGAGCTCGACCGAACGATCTGTTCGTCGTGCGGCTCGGCTGGCATGCAGATGACCGTGGGCGCGAATATCGGCGCGGACGGCGAAGGCCTGCCGAGGAGCGACCTCGTGCTCCTCTGGGGAACGAACACGCTGACGGCGAATCCGCACCTCTGGCCCTATGTGCGCAAGGCGCGCGACAACGGCGCCACCGTGATCGCGATTGACCCGATCCGCACGCGCACCGCGGAACAGTGCGACGAGTGGATCGGTATCCGCCCGGGCACCGACGCGGCGCTGGCGCTCGCGATGATGCACGTGATCTTTGCCGAAGGACTCGAAGACGCCAGTTACATCGAGCAGCACACGCTCGGCGCGGACCAGCTTCGCGAACGCGTCAAGGAGTGGTCGCCCGCACGCGCGGCCCCGATTACCGGTATTCCAGAGGAAACGATCGTCTCACTCGCGCGCCGCTACGGTCGCGCAAAGTCGGCGTTCCTGCGCATCAACTACGGACTCCAGCGGCACGGTGGCGGTGGCATGGCGGTGCGCACGCTTGCCTGCCTGCCTGCAGTCTGCGGCCATTGGCGCCGCCCGGGCGGCGGAATCCAGCTCTCAACAGGCAAGACGTTCCAGTTCAACAAGGACGCGCTGATGCGTCCGGACCTCAAGCCCAATCCGGTTCGCCTTGTCAACATGATTTTGCTCGGCCAGGCGCTGACGCGCCCCGATGCGGGCGTCGGCGGCCCGCCGGTGAAGGCACTGGTCGTCTACAACTCCAATCCGGCGGCGGTGGCACCAGACCGCAGCGAGGTCGTACGCGGGCTCGCGCGCGAGGACCTGTTCACCGTCGTGCTCGAGCAGTTCCAGACCGACACCGCCGATTGGGCCGACTGGGTGCTGCCGGCCACGACGCAGCTCGAGCATTGGGATGTGCACTTTGCCTACGGACATCTCTACGCCACGCTCAACCGGCCCGCGATCGCACCGCTGGGTGACGCTAAGCCCAACACGGAGATCTTCCGGCTACTGGCGAGGACGATGGGGCTCGACCATCCCGCGCTTCAGGAAGACGACGTCACGGTGATCAAGGGCTCGCTCGACACGGCGGCGGCGTGCATGAAAGGCGTGACCTTCGATGCCCTGATGGAGAAGGGCTGGGTGCACCTCAACGTGCCTCGGCCATACCTGCCGTTCGCTGATGGCGGGTTCCTCACCCCGAGCGGCAAGTGTGAGTTCTATTCGGAGCGAATGCAGGCGATGGGGCTGGACCCGCTTCCAAACTTCACGCCGCCGCACGAGTTCCCGGAAACATCACCCGAGCTGGCGGCGAAATACCCACTGACGCTGATCTCCTCACCCAGACACCAGTTCCTGAACTCGACGTTCGTGAACGTGGACTCCCTGAGGAAGGACGCAGTCCCCGAGATTGTGCTACACCGCCACGACGCCGCCGTGCGCGGCATCGTGGAGGGCGCGCGCGTGGTCGTCGCGAATGACCGCGGATCCTTTAGTGGTATCGCGCGGGTGGGCGAGTCGGTGCGCGAGGGCGTGGCCAACGCGCCGAGTGTCTGGTGGACGAAGCTCACGAGTGACGGCAAGAACGTGAACGACACGACGTCACAACGCGAGACCGACCTAGGCCATGGGCCCGTGTTCTATGACAACCTCGTCGAGATCAGCGTCGCGGACTGAGCGCGTCGACCGAACGGCGGCGCGGCAGGGCCTCGGCCTTGGCTAGAACGGATTGACCGTGAACCCCTGCTGGTGAAGCACGGCGTGCGCGAAGGCCGCTGACGGGGCGACGAGCACGAAGGGCAGGATCTTGTCGCGCGGCATCTTCTTGTTGGCCGCGGTCTGCCCGCAGAGGATGATGCGCACACCGGCCTTCGACATTTCCTCGAGCAGCGCGATGTTCGGGTTGTCGACTCCCTTCCGGGCGCGGTACTCATCATGAGCAAGAAGTTCCTCGCCGGCGGTCCCGTGCACGACGACCGCGACCTGCACGTTCGCGCGGGGGACGCCGAGCACAGCGGCCTGGTTCACGAATCGCGGTGGCACTTCAAACGCGACGTTCGGATCACCCGGTTTGGCCGACCCAACATTGATGTCCCACGACACTTTGTAGGTCTGGTCGGTCGGGACCGCGAATGTGGTGTTCGGGACCGGCGAGTGGAGCCCGCCCTTCATGATGACGGGCCCCGCCTGTTGCTGGGCGGCCGCCGGCACGGAGAACAGGGCGAGCAGTGCAAGTGCGACGAAGATTTTTCGCATGGACGAAACCTCGGGGCGTTGCGTGTCTTGGACCAGAGATAGCCTGCGTGGCAGGGATCGCACCGGGCGCGACCTGAACAGGAAGGACACCGAATCGCCGCCTTGGAACGCACGCGATACGAATCGGTACAGTCTGTACTGGCGTTAGATTGCGTCCATCCCAAATCCACGAACATATGGTAAGACTTCCCGCGAATCTCGGCCAGCTCAAGAAATCGAAGTGGGGTGCGGCAACCCGCTCCGTGAAAGAGGAAATCCGCGCGAACCTGCTCCGCCGGCTCAAGCATGGCGGCCCGGTGTTCAGCGGAATCGTGGGCTACGAAGACACCGTCGTGCCGCAGATCGTCAACGCCCTACTCTCGCGCCACAACTTCATCCTGCTCGGACTCCGCGGGCAGGCCAAGTCGCGCATACTGCGCGCGCTCACGTCGCTGCTCGACGAAGTGATTCCGGTGGTGGGCGGCAGCGAAATCAACGACTCGCCCTTCCACCCGATTTCCAAATACGCGCGTGAACTGATCGCCCACGCGGGCGAGGACACGCCGGTCGAATGGGTCGGACGTGAACAACGGTTCGTGGAGAAACTCGCCACGCCCGACGTGACCGTCGCGGACATCATCGGCGACCTCGATCCGATCAAAGCGGCGCGCGGAGGCCACATCCTCTCGGATGAACTCACGATTCACTACGGCCTGCTGCCGCGCGCCAATCGCGGGATCTTTGCGCTGAACGAGCTGCCCGACCTCGCAGGCAAGGTGCAGGTCAGCCTGTTCAACATCATGCAGGAAGGCGACGTACAGATCAAAGGCTATCCCGTGCGCCTCCCGCTCGACGTGCTCCTCTGCTTCACGGCAAACCCCGAGGACTACACGGCACGCGGCAAGATCATCACGCCGCTCAAGGACCGGATCGGCAGCGAAATCGTGACACACTACCCCGAGGAAGTCGAACTCGGCATGAACATCACACGCGCCGAGGCCTGGATGGCCCGTGGCGCCGAACCCATCACGATTTCGCCGTTGCTCGAGGAACTCGTCGAACGGGTGGCATTCGAGGCACGCGCCGACAAGCGCATCGACCGTCGTTCAGGCGTGAGCCAGCGGATGCCGATCACCGTGATGGAGAACGTGGTGTCCAACGCCGAGCGCCGCGCGCTCGCCCTCAAGGAGAAGCAAGTCGTCCCGCGACTCGGAGACGTGTACGCCGCACTGCCGGCGATCACGGGCAAGCTCGAGCTCGAATACGAAGGCGAACTCGTGGGCGGCACACAGATCGCCCGCGAGCTGATCCGGCGCGCCGCCGATGCGACGTTGCGGGCGCACGCGCCGCACGCAAACACCGACGACATCGTGATCTGGTTCGACGAAGGGGCTGCACTGCAGGTGGCCGACGACGCGGGCGCGGCGCTGCTCCGCCAGGCGTTCGAGACGGTACCGGGACTCGGCGCGCTGGTGATCGAACACGACCTCGCGCCGTCCACGGACGACGCACTCGTGGTGTTCGCCTGCGAGCTCGTGCTTGAGGCATTGGTTGCGCGCCGGAAGATTTCACGGAATGAACGTGGCCGCTATGGCCGCGCCCAGAACGAGCAGCCTCGCCGCCGCCGCGGACCAGAAGAACCGGACGATAAGACGGCGTAGTGCCGTCACCGGATGGCGCGACGACGTGACCGCGTCGACGACCTCCGCCCCTGAAACGCCCAGGAGCGCCGCCTCACATGAAGGCGGCGCTCCTCTGCGTTTCTATTCGCAACTACTTGATGTACACGTACCGCTTGAGCCGCTGCAGTTCGGTCGGGCGCGCCCTCAGGTACTTCGCGATCTCGCGGTCGAACTGCTCCATCGACGTCCACGGACGATACTCGGCAAACTCACGCTTCCACTGGCGTGTACCGACACCGATACCGGCGAATGAATCCATGATCGGATCAGTCCAGCTGTTGAGCTCGACCGGAATGAAGAGATACTGCTCGAGGCGAGCGGCTTCGGCGGCGCTCGTGGCCTTGGTGATCTCCGCCTGAAACTGCTCGAACGACGCCCACGGACGACTGCCCTTCACGGCCGCAAGCTTCTTTGCGTCCATGCCGGGAATCAGCAGAAGCTCCGCGTCGGTTCCACGATTGAGATCGATATGCACGAATAGCTTGGCATACAACTCGGTGCGCTGCGGCTTGGACAGTGACTTGGCGCCGAGAATGCTGTCGAGCACGACGCTGCTCAGGATGGGACGCGCGCCCTTCAGCGCAGCGGCGATGTCGGCGTTGAGATGCGGCAGCGCAGCCACCACGCTGTCGGCGGCCACGTTGGGTTCGACGAGGCCCTGCTGACGGCCGAGCTGTGCAGACGCCGGAGTGACGATCAGCGTCGCGATTGTGCCAGCGGTAATCAGGGAGTTCACGAGTTTCATGATTGGTCTTTTGAAAAGGGTATTCACCGTGATTCGGATACGATGCCGGATGACCCGGGTTTGGCACGGAGACGAGGATGGCGAAACGCGAAGGCAAGGCCGACCAGCGCCAGCTGCACCATCATTCCTGGCGCCAGCGTCGGAGTCGACCCCATCACGGCTTCGGTGTACAACTCGCGTCCCGCGAGGGACGGATTCGAGTCGACCGCGTAGGCGATGTTGCCGCGGAAGTGCTGGATCATCCCGATCCCGCCGCTGACCAGAAAGATAATCATCACGGCCTGCAGGGTGCGGATGGCCGCTGCGTTCCTGGTGAGCGCATACCAGCCGCACACGAGCAGCGCCACACCGTTGAGCACGATCGGTGCGAGTTGCCAGACGCCGTCAGTGTGCTTGAGCAGCAGCAGCTCAACCTCTGCGCCGACGATACCGAGCACGAGAATCGCCGCGAGCGCGCGCCGGAGCAGCGTGATGGTAGAAGCAGAGGAAGTCATCATGGAGTAAGCCGTATCGCGGTCACTCAAGTTAGCATCCGCAACGGATTTCCGGATGATCGCGCGCGCGTCAACTGATCAGGCATCGCGGATCTCTGGGTACTTCCGAAAGACCCAGGCAGCGGCAAGAAAAAGCAGCGTCCCCATCCCCGCCACGGTGTGCGACACGCCGAACTGCCGCGCGCACCATCCCGCCACCGTGGAGCCGAGCGGATGCATACCGATGTACACCGTGACATAGAGCCCCATCACCCGCGCACGCATCATGTCGGGGACCCGCGACTGCATGAGTCCATTGATGAGTGCGTTGTTCCCCATCATGGCCATGCCGCAGATCACGAGGATCACCCCTGACGCGACGAACGACGTGGATAGACCGAACGCGACCATCGCGAGACCCAGCGTGAGCGAACAGGCCGTCAATACCGCGCCGCGCTTCAGCCGCGCGGCGTGACCGGCGATCATGAGGGTGCCGATGAGCGCGCCAACGCCGAAGCACCCCATCAACGTGCCGTAGCCCGCCGCGTCCAGATGCAGACGGTCCCGTGCCATCACGGGAAGCATCGTCAGCACTGGGACGCCAAGGAACGAGAACAGCGCCACGACGCGAATGAGGATCCACATCAACCGGTCGTTGCGGATGTACGAGAAGGCCTCGACGATCCCGTGCCATGTCGACCGTCCGGCTTCGCTGACTTCGTCGGTGCCGGCCGGTAACCGGATCATCGCGAGGCCGATTACGACCGCGAGGTAGCTCACGGCGTTCAGCCCGAAACACCACGCGATGCCAAGCTGGGCGATGACGACGGCGGCGACAGCCGGACCCAGGATGCGCGCGAGATTGAATCCGCCGGAGTTCAAGGCGATCGCGCCCTGCAGGTCGTCCTTGTTCACCAACCGCACGATGAGCGACTGCCGCGCGGGAATCTCGAATGCCTCGAACAGACCCGACGCAAGCACCAGCACAATGAGCACGCCAATCGTGACCTGGTTACTCCAGGTGAACCACCAAAGGACGACGGCCTGAACGACAAAGAGCACCTGCGCAATGCGAACGATGCGTAGCTTCTCGCGCCGATCGGCATACACGCCCGCAGGAATCGAGAAGAGCAGAATGGGGAGCGTGCCCGCCGCGCTGACAAGACCCACAAGAAACGGGTCGTTGGTGAGCTCGAGCGCGAGCCATGCGGTTGACACCTGCTGCATCCAGGTGCCGACCAGCGACAGCGTTTGGCCGAACCAGAACAGGCGGAAGTTCCGGTGGACCGCCAGCGTGCGGAACGGGTTGAACGAGTGGGCGGGGGCGGTCACATCCTCAAAATACCACGACGCATCGCACTGCAACGGCGTCGGTGAATTGAGATCGGCGTGGGTACGCTAGATTACATGCGCAATGCGCGAACATACCTACACCAAGTTTTCGCCAGAACTCGGCGACGCCGTGGACCTCCAGTCCCTGCTCGACGGGCTCGCAGATTTTCTGCTGCAATCCGGTTTTGCCGGCGGGCCCCAGTACCATCCCTACTGGGGTGAAACGGGCGAGGAAGGCGACCGATCGCTCGGCGCCCTTAAGCAGGCGATTCTCGACGCGTTAATGCAGAGCGGCCAGTTCACGCCGGAAATGCTCGAAGCGCTGCGTGGGGAAGGCGATGACATCTCGGAGCAGAAGCTCTCCGACCTGCTCGACGCGATCGTCCAGCGCCTTGTCGAAGCCGGCCACCTAAAGCTCGACGCGCCACCCGCAATGCCAGCCGGCCACCAAGCGGTGACCGGGCCCGGCGGGCTCGCACAGGCCGCCGCGCGCGATGTGCAGTTCTCGCTCACCGACCGCGGAATCGACTTTCTGGGCTACAAGGCGCTGCGGGGAATCCTCTCCTCGATCGGCAAGTCGAGTTTCGGCTCGCACGACACGCCGCACCTCGCGACCGGCATCGAGTCCGATGCCTGGAGCCGACCGTATGCGTTCGGCGATGTGCTGAACCTCGACGTCGCCGCGACGCTTCGAAACGCCATGCTCCGCACGGGTTCACTCGACGTACCGATCGACCTCGACTATCCGGACCTGATGGTCCATCAGTCGGACTATCGGTCGAGCTGCGCCACGGTGCTGATGCTCGACTGCTCGCACTCGATGATCCTCTACGGCGAGGATCGTTTCACGCCCGCCAAGAAGGTCGCGCTTGCGCTCACGCACCTCATTCGGACGCAGTTCGCCGGCGACACGATCAAGGTGGTGCTCTTCCACGACTCCGCCGAGGAAATCCCGATCGGCGCGCTCGCCGGGGCGCAGGTCGGGCCGTACCACACGAACACCGCCGAAGGGCTCAAGCTGGCGCGTCGACTCCTGCTCGCACAGAAGAAGGACATGCGACAGATCGTGATGATTACCGACGGCAAACCGAGCGCGCTCACGATGCCCAACGGGCAGATCTACAAGAACGCGATGGGCCTCGACGCGTACGTATTGCAGCAGACGCTCGCCGAGGTGACCGAGTGCCGTCGCTCCGGCATCGTGGTCAACACCTTCATGCTCGCGCGCGAGCGCTCGCTCGTCGAGTTCGTGAAAATCGTCTCGTCCATCACTCGTGGCCGCGCCTACTTCACCAACACGATGACGCTCGGCCAGTTCATCCTGATGGACTTCCTGAAGCGGAAGACACGGACGGTGTCGTAGTGCCCCTCCTGCCACCGCGCTAGACCACTAGTGTTCAGCACGCTTTCGGCCGCCGTCCTCGGCTTTCTGCTCGGCTTGCGCCACGCCACGGACGCCGACCACGTCGTCGCGGTGACGGCGATCGTTGCCCGTGAACGCCGCTTCTCGCGGGCAGCACGGATCGGCGCACTCTGGGGGATCGGGCACTCGCTCACGGTCGTGGTGATTGGCGGCGCCATCGTCGTCTTCCGCATCGCGATCCCCCCGCGCGTCGGCCTCGGGCTCGAGTTCGCGGTCGCCATGGTCCTGATCCTGCTCGGCTTCGCCAACTTGAAGGAGAAGGCGGTCGGGGCGACCGATCGCGACGCAGCCGCAGATTCGGCACATACCAAGAAGCATCTCGCGGCCACCGACGGCTGGCGCCCATTCATCGTCGGCATCGTGCACGGCCTCGCCGGCTCCGCCGCCGTGGCACTGCTCGTCCTCGCGGCGATTCCCGAGACAGTGTGGGCGATCGCCTACCTCGTGGTATTCGGACTCGGCACGATTGCCGGCATGACCGCGGTCACCTGGCTCATCGCCGCGCCGGCCGTGTACGCCTCGGGCCGCGTGGACCGCTTTCAGCGAGGCATCCGGCTCGCCGCCGGAACGCTGTCAGTCATTTTCGGTCTCGTGCTGGCACGCACGATCGTGGTCGAGGGCGGGTTGTTCCGCGACACGCCGAGCTGGACGCCACGCTGACCACGGCCCGAGTCGCCGCGTAAGGCGCGGCGCCCGTGTTACTGCTCGACGATCTCCAGCAACTGATTCGCGGCGAACGGCCCCTTCACCTGTTGGACGCCGCCACCGGGCCATCGCACCTCGATTGACGCGATCACATCGGCCTTGCCGAGTCCAAAATAGAGCGGCAGGTCGCTCTGCGAGAGATACCCTGACTTGCCATCCATCGCCTTCACGCGGCGGGTGCCATCACGCAACAGCAGCGTGACCAGCGCGCCGACGCCCTGACGGTTCGATCGGACGCCGCTCAGCCGGACTTTCAGAAAGCGAATCGTGTTCTGCGCCGCGAGGTCACTGAGCAACACCATGGGCCGCGCATTGAACTCGTTCGTCACGATGTCGAGGTCGCCGTCGTTATCTACGTCGAAAATCACCGACGAGCGGCTCGACTTCGAACCCATGATCGTCCGCCCGCCATCGTCCTCCTTCCGGCAGCCGATCTCGGCAAAGTTTGGCTGTGCGCACGCGGCGCAAAGTTTTGAACCAAAATCGGCGCCCCCGCCCATGCAGTTGAGCGTGAACCAGATCTGCGCAGTCTCCCCATCAGCGCGCGGCTCGACGCCCAGCGTGAACTCGGCCGGCAGAAAATGTTTGCCGCCTTCGTTTAGCAGCAGGGAGTTGGTCGAATAGCGGAATGGGTAGCTCATCCCGCCGGTGATAAAAATGTCGTCCCAACCGTCCGCGTTGAGGTCGTCCACGCTTGGCCCCCACGGCCAGTAACTCTCCACGCCAAGTTGGTCTGAGACTTCGTCGAAACCCGGACTCGCTCCTGCCGACGCGGCCCGTTTGGCAAACAGGGCATTGCCGTGGACCGTACGATCGTGACCGCGTGGAGCCATCTCCGACGGCATGAGCGCCGGATCCGACTTTCGCATCTCGCCGGCCCAGTCCTCCGGCGCGAGCGATTTCCCAAACATGTCTGAGTGCATGTCGGTCACGAACAGGTCGAGCGCACCGTCGCCGTTGAAGTCGAAGACCTTGAGGCCCATGGCACCCCAGGGAGTGCGAGGAAACCAGGCCGCACTCTCATTGGTGAACCGTTGGCCGTGGTCATTCATCCAGAGATGGTTTTCGCCGCCCTGCATGCTGGCCACATACAGATCGGGAAAGCCGTCGTCGTTCACATCGATGACCGTCGCCTCGCCGCTCCAGCTCTTGTCCACGAGGCCGGTCTCTTTGGTCACATCCCTGAATCGGCCCTGTCCAACGTTGCGATAGAGGATGCTGGCCTCTGCGCGATCCGGATGCAGGTGGCCCTCAAACGCATCCTCGCGCCCCACGAAGACGCCGTTCGCGAGCTTCTCATCCGTGGTGAAGTTCCCAACGTTCGCGACCAAGAGGTCGAGCAGGCCATCGCCGTCGTAGTCGAAGAACAGGGCGCCAGCCGAATGGCCCGAATAGCCAACGCCAGCTCTGGCCGTGACATCATCGAACTTCCCGCCGCCTGCGTTGTGAAAGAGTCGGTTACCATGCCGCACGGTGGACACGAAGAGATCGGGGAGCCCGTCGTTGTCCATGTCGGCAAACGCGCAGCCAACCGACACGGCGTTCTTCATCCCGATGCCCGCGATGCCGGAGATGTTCGTGAACCGGCTCCCGCCGTCATTCTTCCAGAGCTGATTCTCACCGAGTTGCGTCAGGATCAGCAGGTCGGTGAGTCCGTCGCGATCCACGTCCGCGGCACAGACGCCCATGCCGTGGTCGTAGTGCACCGCCTTGTAGGTCCGGCCAGCGTCGTCGACGATCTGATTCACGAACGTGATGCCGGTCGCGCCGATGGCGTCGGTGAATCGGAAGTCGTGAGCCACCGAGGACTTCTTGGCGAGCGCGCGCTGCTGGCGGGCGCGATCAGCCATCCAGGCTGGCCCCTTGGGTGCGGCGGCTTCCCTGCCCACACAACCCGTGACGGTGAGAACAGCAAAGACGCTGGCGGCGAGGGCGCGGAGGAACTGCATGGAATGCAAGATAGCGCGGCTGGGCTAGCTTCCCGTGCCGATGCCTCCCCGTCCACTCGACCCCCGCACAGTGACCCTGTTCCGGAAACGGCTTGGCAGCTGGTTCCGCCGGGCTGGCCGCGACCTCCCTTGGCGCCGCACTCGGGATCCATACCGGATCCTGATTTCGGAGCTCATGCTCCAGCAGACGCAGGTGTCGCGCGTTGTGGAGTTCTACGGCCGTTTCCTACGGACCTTTCCGACTCTCGAGCGGATCGCCGCAGCACCGGCACGCAAAGTCATGGAATCGTGGGAAGGGCTAGGCTACTACGCGCGCGCACGGAACCTGCATACCCTTTCGCGTACGGTCCGCGACACCCACAACGGCGAACTCCCTTCAGATATCGCCAGCCTGAGGGAGCTCCCGGGTGTCGGCGCCTATACGGCGGGCGCCGTGGCGAGCTTCGCGTTCGAACGCCGCGCGGCACTCGTCGACACGAACGTCGCGCGGGTGATTGCGCGGGTGTTCGCCCCGCGACTGAACCCCAAGCGGTCCCGCGACCTGAGCCGCATCTGGACGCTCGCCGAATCGTTGCTCCCACGGACGGGGAAGGCGACGTGGGCACACAACCAAGCGCTCATGGAACTCGGTGCGTTAGTCTGCACCGCCCGGATCAAGCGGTGCGGAGTCTGCCCGGTGAGCACGCTCTGCAAGTCGGTGGAGTAGACCGCCCACGATTTACTTCGTGATCGTGTGAATGCCGTTGAGCCGCGACGTGTAGTTTCGCTCTGGGCTTCCCGTGAAAATCTGCCGCGGACGCGCGATCTTCTGCTCCTTGTCGAGCAGCATCTCCTCCCACTGCGCCATCCAACCGGCCGTGCGCGCGATGGCGAACAGCACGGTGAAGTAGTCCGTCGGGAACTTCATCGCGCGATAGATCAGCCCGGTATAGAAGTCCACGTTCGGGTAGAGCTTGCGTTTGATGAAGTACTCATCCGAGAGGGCGATGCGCTCGAGCTCGAGCGCGATCTCCATGTCCTTCGACGAGCCCGACACCTTGAGCACCTCATCGCACAGCCCCTTCACGATCTTGGCCCGCGGGTCGTAGCTCTTGTACACGCGGTGGCCGAAGCCCATCAGCTTGGACTCGCCCTTGCCGCTCTTCACCGCTTCGATGAACGCGGGAATGTTTTTCGCGTCGCCAATCTCATTCAGCATCCTGAGCACGGCTTCGTTCGCCCCGCCGTGCAGCGGGCCATACAGCGCCGCGATTCCGGCGGCCACGGCCGAGTAGGGATCCACATGCGATGAACCCACGGCACGCACCGCGCTCGTTGAGCAGTTCTGCTCGTGGTCGGCGTGCAGGATGAAGAGGATGTCGATCGCGCGCGCATAGATGGGATGCGCCTCGTACCGCGGCTCCGACATCCGGGCGATCATGGAGAGGAAGTTCTCCGCATACGGAAGCGAGTTGTCGGGATACACGTACGGCATTCCCTTCACGTGCCGGTACGCAAACGCCGCGATCGTCGGCATCTTGGCGAGCAGCCGGATGAAGGCGAAGTCGCGCTCACGCGGGTCGTGCACGTTCTTGGCAGTCGGGTAGAACGACGAGAGCGCCGCCACGCCAGCCGTCATCATGGCCATCGGGTGCGCGTCGTAGCGGAACCCTTCCATGAACTGCTTGATGTTCTCGTGCACATACGTGTGGAACGTGATGTCGTGCGTGAACTGGTCGTGCTCGGCCTGCGTCGGCAGTTCGCCATGACGCAACAGCCACGCCACTTCAAGAAAGCTCGCCTTTTCGGCGAGCTGGTCGATCGGGTAACCGCGATAGCGCAGGATGCCCTGATCGCCGTCGATGTAGGTGATGGACGAGCGGCACGAGGCGGTGTTCATGAAGGCCGGGTCGTAGCCCATCATGCCGAAATCGTTGTCCTTCACCTTGATCTGGCGAAGGTCGGCCGTGCGAATGGTGTCGTCCGTGATCGAGACTGTATAGATCTTCCCGGTACGGGAGTCCTTGATCTCGAGGTGATCGCCGAGGGGTGTCGCTTCTGTCGTACCAGGCATGGTTCGTGTCCGATGCTCCTGAGGTTGTAGGAATCTGACTCCCGAATGACCGCAATCGGAATTCGGGCGTTCCCGCGAGTAAACTTAACATTACCTTGTCGCTCACAAAACTTCTTCTGGTTGCGCTCGCTGCCATGGGTGGTGGAATGATCAATTCCATTGCCGGCGGGGGTACGCTCCTGACCTTCCCCGCCCTGATCGCGCTCGGGGTCCCTTCGGTGGTGGCCAACGCCACGAGCACGGTCGCGCTCTGGCCAGGCAGCCTCACCAGCTTCTGGGGCTACCGGGAGGCCATCCGGCCGATCCGCCCATGGTGGCTCCACTGGGCAATACCCAGCCTAGCGGGCGGAATCACCGGCGCCCTGCTCCTGATTCGGACCCCGGAAGCACGGTTCAACGCCTTGGTGCCCTGGCTGATCTGGGGGGCTACGGCCCTGTTTGTCCTGCAGCGGCCGATGATGCGATGGATCGGCGGGCATAGCCGGACGCACACGGAAGTCGAGAGCGAGGCACCGCCCAGGCGCTACCTATTGTACCAGTTCGGCGTCTCCGTCTACGGCGGGTATTTCGGCGCCGGCGCCGGCATCCTGATGCTGGCCGCCTTCGAAATGATGGGACTGCGAAACATCCACACGATGAACGGCCTCAAGAACTGGTGTGGACTCAACATCAATGCGATCGCCGTCGCCGTCTTCGTCGTCAGCGGGATCATCATCTGGCCCATGGCGCTCGCCATGGCGGTCGGGGCGATGGCTGGCGGGGCGATCGGCTCGCGGATGGCGCAGCGAGTCGGCCAGGTCTGGGTGCGACGCGCCGTCGTGGCGATCGGCATCGGCAGCGGTGTCACGATGTTCCTCAAGGGGGCATAGTCCCGACCGCCGTTATCGCCAACCAGCAGGCGGGCAGAACCGAAACCCCGGCCGACTGACCACTCAATACACAGAGCACACAGACCAACCGATCCGTGTGCTCTGTGCATTCAACGGAGCAGTGGATTCGCCTACGGCACGATCTTGCCGCGCTTACCCCAGATGGGTGATGCAGGCTCGGTGACCGCGCGATCCACTGGCTTGGTCTGCAGCAGGCGCAGGGCTTCCTGCACTGACCGCTCCAGCTGCATATCCCGCCCCGCGGCAACATCCTTCGGCCAGTTTTCCACGTCGATATCCGGGGCGGTGCCTTCGTTCTCGACGTGCCACTTGTTGTCGCGACCAAAGAACCCGCCGCGCGGTGCAATCATCGAGCCGCCATCCACGAACCCCGGCGTATCGGCCGTGTGGACCAGACCGCCCCAGGTCCGCTTGCCGACGAGCGGGCCGATTTTCCGGCTTCTGAACATCCAGGGCATCAGATCTCCACCGGAACCGGCCATCTCGTTCACGATCATGACCTTTGGTCCCCAGATGCCTGCTGCTGGAGAAGTAAACGGCATCCGGTCGCCGGCCACGTTGTTGAAGTAGCCGTCGAAGTCGCGTTGCAGCACGTCAATGATGTAATCCGCGGCCTGACCGCCGCCGTTGTAGCGCTCGTCGATCACCGCGCCTTTCTTGTCCTGCTGGGCGAAGTAGTAGCGGTTGAAGTAGGTGTACCCCGGCTGTCCCGTGTTGGGGAGGTACACGTAGGCGATCTGACCTTTCGACAGTGAGTCCACCACGCGCCGATTGTGCTCCACCCAAGCGCGCGAGCGAAGCGCCTGGTCGCTCGCGACCGGGATGACCGTGAGTCGCCTCGCGCCATCAGCCACCGGCTTGTCGTTCAGGGTCAGCACGGTCTGCCGGTTTGCAGTTCCATCGAGCAGGCGGAACAGGTTGTCCGGCGCCTTGAGTTCTTCACCGTTCACCGCGATGACATAGTCACCGACGCGGACATCGAGACCGGGCTGCGACAACGGTGCACGGAGATCGGGATTCCAGCTTTCACCGTCGTAGATCCGCGTGATACGGTACCGGCCCTGATCGACCACCAGATCAGCGCCGAGCTGGCCACCAGACACCTGCGGGACCTCCGGCATGTCGCCGCCACGAACATACGAGTGTCCAATCGCGATTTCCGCACCCATCTGGTCCATCAGATAGTTCAGGTCGGCCCGATGTTTCACGTGCGGAAGCAGCGCTCCGTACATCTGCTTCACGCGCGGCCAGTCGGACCCGTGCTGGTTGGGCACATAGAGATAATCGCGCTGGTTGCGCCACCCTTCGTGGAACATCTGCGCGAACTCAAGCTTCGGATCCACATATGAGCGCAGCGTTGCGTCCAGGCGGCCTGCACCGGCCGGCGGCGACTGCCGATCGGCATCTACAATGAACAGGTTTGCTCCCGCCGGCGCGGCGCCGCGGCCACCGGCACCACCGCCCGTCCGATACAACAGCTTGTGTCCGTCGAGGCTGACGTCGTAGTCCGCGACACCGGAGACAAACGGAATCGCGCGGCGGTCGCGCAACTGGTAGCGATGCAGCGTGTTGCCCGCGGCCGCTCCTCCGCGCCCTCCACCACCGCCGCCCGTACCGGTCGCCGGAACCGGCTCGAGGAAATAGACTGTGCCGGCGATGCCGGCCTTGAGCCTCGAGTACTGACGCTCGGCGATGCCGGGCACCGGAATGATCCGCCTCTGGATACCGTCAAAATCGATGTCCACGGTCACGGCCGAACGCGGTGCAACCGGGCGGTCGACGGCGCCACCGCCGCCGCCATTCACTGGCGGCGCGACACTCTGCTCCTCGTCGCTCTCAAAGACGAAGGGCGTTGGCTCACTCTTTTTCAGGATCGTCAGGTACAGGGCGAAATTTTCATTGTGATCGTAATTCGACATGTCGAGCCACTGCGTCTTGAGCCCGAAGTCCGTTGACGCCAGGAACCAGAGATACTTGCCGCTCGCATCCCACGCCGGCGCGGTCGCATCGGCGAGACCGTCGGTGATTTGCTGCGTCTTTCCCGTTTCGACGTTGACGACGGCGATCGTCTTGTAGAGCGAGTTCAGGTGTTTCGCATAGGCGATCCACCGCGAGTCGGGACTCCAGACAGGGTTCATCGTGCGCGTCGGAACCATCCAGGGATCGTTCCCCATGACCTTCGCCGTTCCCGCCGCCACGTCGAGCACCCAGAGTTTCAGGTCGGTATCGTGATACAGAATCTTCTTCCCGTCGGGGGACCACGACGGCGTGTAGTAGTGTTTCGTGTTCGCCAGCGCGATTTCGCGCGGCGCGGTCAGTCCGTCCTCGGATTCGATGACGAGGCGGTATTCGCCGCTCTTGTCGCTGAAGTACGAGATCAATCGCCCATCCGGACTCCAGGCCGGATCCCGCTCGGCCGACCCGCTCGCGTTGGTCAGGTTGCGCACGTCGCCCTTTTCAGCTGGCACGGTGAAGATCTCGCCACGTGCCTCGACCACTGCTCGCTTCCCGGTCGGCGACAGCGCCATGCCGGCCACCCGGGCGGAAACGTCCTTCCACTGCGGCATCATCCACGGGAAATCGCCATTGGCCGTGATCGGCACGATGTGCTCCCGACCGCTCTTCACGTCGAGCTCGTGGATATATCCACCCTGCTCAAACACGACGGCCCCTGCGCCCGCGTCCAGAGCCTTGACGTCGTAGTCGGCGAAGTCGGTCGCCTGCGCGACCTTCTTCGACTTCGTGTCGTACGACCAGACGTTCGCGACGCCGTCCCGGTCATCGATGTAGTAGACGACATCGCCGAGCCAGGCCGGGTCCATCTGCTTCGAGTCCTTCCACCCCGGCGGTGATTCGAGATCGAGCGTCTTGAGGTCGACGATCCAGATCGGCCGGTTTTGTCCACCACGATAGTTGCGGCGTTCCTCGTCCCATGAGCCGTTCATCCGATAGGCGGCGCGGCGGCCGTCGGCACTGATCTTGCCCTGATATGCGCGGCTGAACGGAAGCCGTTCCTCCGGCCCACCGGTCACCGGAACGGTGAAGAACTTCGCTTGGGCGTTGGGACCGTCCGTATCGCGAGTGGACGCAAACAGCACGCGCGAGCCGTCGGGCGTCCATCCCTGCACGGCGTCCGGCGAATTGTGCCAGGTCAACCGGCGGGGCTCACCGCCTTCGATCGGCGCGACGTATACGTCGATGTTGCCGCCGTACTCAGCGCTGAACGCGACGAGCTTCCCGTCTGGCGAGATTTTCGGGTTCTCCGTAGCGCCCTGAAAGCTGGTGAACCGACGGGCGGCACCACCCTTTCGGTCTACGACCCAGATGTTCTGCGCGTAGGCAAACGCGATATGGTCAGCGCTCACCGACGGAGTGCGGAGCATCCGCGTCCAGGCCGGATCGGGTGCACGAAACGATGCGAACGCGAGGGCGCCGATGGCCGCCAAGGCGGGAACGGCGAACAGACGGAGTTTTGGCATAGATCGAACCGGTGGGAGTTAACCAGTACGATCGTGCAGCGGGCCCGCTTCGGCTAGGGCCGCATAGGGTGTACCCGCTCGTGGTGCACCCAGGATTCGATCAGCCCACCATTCACCGGATGCGGACGATTCCGGCTATCCACCTGCGAGTGGCGACGGTCCCGCGGCGACGAAGTTCGCTTCCGCCGATCGCCGCGGTCCCGCTAACGCGACCTACTTCGGCATCGCCGCGATGCACTCGATTTCGAGCTTCGCACTCGCGACCACCAGGGCCGACACCACGACCGTCGAACGCGCCGGTGGCGGGTTCTCCGGCGACCAGAACTTCGCGTACGACGCGTTCATCCCCTGAAAGTCGGCCAGGTTGACGAGGAACACCGTGCACTTGACCGCATTGTTCATCGACGTACCCGACGCCTCGAACAAGTTTTTGATGTTGTTCAGCGTGCTCGTCGTCTGCGTTTCGATCGTCGAGTCGCCCCGCGCCGGGAGTTGGCCACTGGCGAAGACAAGCCCGCCGACCCGTACGGCTGGCGAAAGCGTCGCGCTTCCGCGGCCGCCTGTGGGCACGATCACTTCTCGGCCCTGTGCGCGGACCGCGGTCGGTGCGACCGCGGCGGCCACCACGCAGGCAAGTGCGACGAAACGAACGGATTTCCGCATGGGATACTCTATGGAAGAAGTGGCGTGTTCTCGCCCCAGGATCGCCCGGAGCCTCGTCGGAGAATATGGCGCGTAGCGGCTGCGAGGCGGTAGGTTCAAACCATTATTGGACTCCCCCACGCAGCAGCAGCTGTAACCTTCGGAGGCCGTATGGCCGTATCGCGCCGCGACTTTACCAGGCTCCTCGCCGTTGGCGGATCGAGCGCTTTCCTCGCCAAACCCGCGTTCGCCCAACAGGCACAGGCACTCGAAGCACTGGGGTTCAGCGCCGCGCCGCTGCCCCGCACTCCGACTGAACCGGACGAGAAATTCTGGAGCGAAGTCCGGTCGCGGTTCCTCATGCCGCGCGACCTCGCCTTCCTGAATGCGGCCAACCTCTGCCCGACATCGCTGCCAGCTATCGAGACGATGGAGAAGAACCTCCGCCACTACGAGGTCAATCCGTCGCCCGAGGTGCGCGCGGTGTTGCTGCGCGCTCGCGAGGACTCACGCCAGCTCCTCGCCGACGCGATGCGCGTCACGCCTGAAGAGATCGTCCTCACACGCAACACAACTGAGGGCAACAACTTCGTCTCGAACGGATTGGCGCTCGGACCCGGTGATGAAATCGTCGTCTGGGCCGACAATCATCCGAGCAACCTTGGCGCGTGGACCACGAAGGCCAAGCGATTCGGATTCTCCGTCGTCACCGTGCCCGTGCTCCCGACGCATCCAGGCACGCAGGGCTATGTGGACCTCTTCGCGAAAGCGTTCACGCCGCGGACGAAGCTCGTCGCGATCTCGCACGTGAGCAGCAACTCGGGCGATCTCCTGCCGGCCAAGGAGATCTGCGCCATGGCGCGCGAGCGCGGCGTCCTCTCCCTGATTGACGGCGCGCAGGCGTTCGGCGTGATGGACCTCGACCTTGGCTCAATGCAGCCGGACTTCTACACGGGCTCGATGCACAAGTGGCCCTGCGGCCCAAAGGAAACGGGAATGTTCTACCTGAACAAGGCCGTACACGAGAAGATCCACCCATCGGTGATCGGCGTCTACGGGGGCGCCGTCGGCATCTCGAAAACGTTCGAGGCCGAAGGCCAACGGGACGACGCGTCGATCGCGGCCGTCGCCGAGGCGCTCAGATTTCAGGGTTCGATCGGGCGCGCCGTCATCGAGACGCGCGCGCGTTCTCTCGCCAATCACTTAATTACCGAGCTCGGAACGCTGAACGGCGTGAAGATGTGGACGCACACCGACCCCGATCGCCACGCCGCGATCGTGATCTTCCAGCCCGGCTCGCTCGACCCGCGCAAACTGGTCGCGGCGCTTGCGGAAAAAGAGAAGATCGTCGTCACCGGCCGAAGCAACGCCCAGGACCGGCCCGGCATCCGACTCGCCCCGCACTTTTACAACACCATGGCCGATGTGGATCGGACGGTGGGTGCGATCAAGCGGTATCTCGCGAACGGGGTGTAGTGGCCGGAGGCCGAATCCGCTAAATCGGCAACCTTTCGGGGGTCACATACGTTTAATAGGTGTGGCACGGCGATCTTTCGTTTGCCGGCTTTGCCGCACCGACCCCTCCCGACAACCGCCTCACCCGTGAAACTGCGCGTTTCGTTCCTGACCTTGTCCTGCCTCGTCGCCGCCTTCGCGGCGCCGGCCGCCGCCCAAACCGTTGATGTCATCCGCGGCCGGGTGACCGGCCCCGAAAACCAGGCGCTCGAGGGGGCGCAGGTCACCGTCTCGACGCTCGCTGGCGCCGTGAACCGATCGGCCCGTACCGACGCCAATGGGCGCTTTACCGTGACTTTCCCCGGCGGCGATGGCGACTACTTCGTCACCTTCAACGCGATTGGTTACGCCCAGCGGCGTTTCGAAATCAAGCGGGTCGCTGACGAGGACATCCTGATCGCCGACGCCAGGCTATCGCGCACCGCCACGGCACTTGGTGAGGTGCGGGTGCAGACGCAGGCCGATCGCACGCGGGCCAATCGCAACGACGTCTCGCCCGACATCAGCGGCACAGAACGGCAAGTCAACGCGGCGGCCCTCACGGCGGCGCAGCAGGGCGACCTCGCGGCAATGGCCGCGTCGCTTCCCGGCGTGCTCCTCGTTCCAGGCGCCGACGGCGATCCGTCCGGCTTCTCGGTGCTCGGGCTCGATCCGAGCCAGAACTCCAACACGCTCAACGGCCAGAACTTCGGAGGCAGCGACCTCCCGCGCGATGCGGCGATCGGCAGCGCACTCACGACCTCACCGTACGACGTGTCACGCGGTGGATTCAGCGGCGCCAACTTCAACCTGCGCACGCAAAGCGGCACGAACTTCATCATTCGCACCAACAGCCTGAACGTCGACTCGCCGACCATGCAGTGGACGGACAACGCAGCCCGTGCGCTCGGCCAGCAGTACAGCAACCTCTCGCTCGGCGGCCGCGTGTCGGGGCCGATCAAATACAACCAATCGTTCTACAACGTGTCGTATCAGCTCGGGCAGCGGTCCAACGACCTGCACACGCTGCTGAACACCAATCCCATCGGCCTCCAAGCCAGCGGCATCGCGGCGGACTCCGTCACCCGTCTCCTCAACATCGCGCAGCAACTATCGGTCCCGCACGTGATTGGACGGCTGCCCAATGACCGCCTCAGCGACCAGGGTTCGATGATCGGCTCCTTCGATCTCGCTCCGTCATCGTCGCGCGCCGGCTCAGCCTACAACCTCACGGTCAGCGGATCGTGGAACAAGATGTCGCCGGTCTCAAACCTGACCACCGAGCTGCCGGCGCACAGTGGAGACCGGACCAGCTGGAACGCGGGTGCGCAGGTCCGGCACTCGACCTATTTCGGGATCGGCATCCTGAGTGAGACGACCGTGGGACTCAGTGGGTCCGACGCGGCGAGCACTCCGTACCTGCTGATGCCGAGCGGGTCCGTGCGCGTCAACTCCACATTCGCGGACGGGACCAACGGCGTGAAGTCACTGCAGTTCGGCGGCAACGCGGCGCTCGCGACGAGCATGACAAACCAGAACGTCGCGTTCACCAACCTGATGTCGTGGTTCAGCGAGAACAACAAGCACCGGCTCAAGCTGTCCACCGAACTCCGCCGCGATTCGTACGGGCTCGACCAGAGCGGCAACCGACTGGGCACCTACTACTTCAATTCACTCGCGGATCTTCAGGCCGGCAGCGCGGCGCTGTTCTCACGCCAGTTGCAGCCGCGGCTGCGCGACGGCAGCGCGGTCACTGGAGCGATCGCGCTCGGTGATTCGTATCGCCGGAGCAATACGTTCCAGATTCAATACGGCGTGCGCGTCGACGGCAGCGCGTTCGGCGAAACGCCGAGCCGCAACACGCAGCTGGAACAGTTATTCGGCGTCCGCAACGACCTGGTACCCAACCGGGTGTATGTCAGCCCGCGTATCGGCTTCTCGTGGAGCTACGGCACGGCAGCGCAGATCGCCGGGTTCGAGGGCGCGTTCCGCGGCCCGCGTGCCACGATCCGTGGCGGGCTCGGCGTCTTTCAAGGCACGCCAGGGGCGCAGTCGCTCGGCGGTGCGATCGACAACACGGGCTTGCCGTCGGCGATCCAGCAGGTGCAGTGCACGGGACTCGCGGTGCCTGCGCCGAGTTGGGCGTCGTATGCCAACGGCGGCGCTATTCCGACGCAATGCGCCAACGGCACCGCGGGATCGGTGTTCTCGAACACCGTGCCGAACGTTACGCTCTTCGAGGAACAGTTCGGCTCGCCGCGCAGCGTGCGCTCCAACCTGCAGTGGAACGGCGCCATCCTCGGCAACCGCTTCAACGGCAATTTCGAAGTCACCTATTCGCTCAACCTGGACCAGCCGGGATCGGTGGACCTCAACTTCACGCCGACGCAACGGTTCACACTGGCCGACGAGGGCAACCGGCCCGTGTATGTGCAGGCGACGAGCATCGACCCACGCACCGGCGGGATTGCATCGCGTGACTCACGGCTGTCTGCGCTCTACAACCGCGTCACGGAACAAAAGTCCGACCTACGCTCCGAGAGCAAACAGTTCCGTGCGTCGATCTCGCCCATCAGCTTCAACAGCTCGCGGTCGTGGAGCCTCTCGTACGTGTTCACGAACGTGCGTGAACGGGTGCGCGGCTTCGGCTCGAACACGGTGGGCAACCCGTTCGACATTCAGTGGGCACGATCGAACATGGACTCGCGGCACCAGGTCCAGTATTCATTGTTCTACAACGCCTGGGACCTCGTACGCCTGAGCTGGAACGGGAGCTTCCGTTCCGGGATGCCGTTCACGCCGCTCGTCGCAGCCGACCTGAATGGCGATGGCTATCAAAACGATCGCGCGTTCATCTATGGCGCAGCGGCGGCGGATCCAGCACTGGCGTCTTCGATGGCTACGCTCCTGGCCAACCTGCCGTCCTACGCGAAGCACTGCCTCGAACAGCAGGCCGGCACGCTTGCCGACCGTAACAGCTGCCAAGGTCCGTGGACAGCTCAGGCGAACATGTCCATCTCGTTCAATCCGGTGAAGCTGCGCCTACCACAACGCGCCACGCTCACCTTCTCGGTAGCCAACCCGCTCGGCGCGGCAGACCTGCTGTTTCACGGCGAGAACAAGCTGCATGGCTGGGGCCAGCAGTCCGCGCCGGACCAGAGCCTGCTGTACGTGCGCGGATTCGACCCCGCGACGAAACGGTTCAAGTATGACGTCAACCAGCGGTTCGGCTCATCGAATCCCGCCTTCACACCGTTCCGCACACCCGTCGTCGTGACGGCGATGTTCCGATTCGATATCGGGCCGACCCGCGAAGCGCAGTCGCTACTGCAGCAACTCAACGTTGGCCGGCGAAATGACGGCACCAAGCTCAACGAAGGGGTCATCAAGGCGATCTACGCGAATGGCGGCCTGCAGAACCCGATGGCGCAGGTCCTCCGCCAGTCCGATTCGCTGAGGCTCACGAGTACACAAGCCGACAGTCTCGCGACCATGAATCGATGGTATCTGATCCGGCTCGACTCGGTCTGGTCACCGATCGCGAAGAGTCTGGCGGCACTGCCAGATCGTTACAACGAAGGCGCGGCGTACGTGGAGTACAAGCGCGGACGCGAGGCCACGGTTGACCTGCTCAAGCATCTGGCGCCCATGGTGAAGGGGCTTCTCACCGACGCCCAGCGGCGGAAATTGCCAGCCATCGTCACGAGCTATCTCGACAGCCGGTATCTCTCGGCCATCCGTTCAGGTACCGCGGGCGCCGGCGGCACCAGCATTGGCGGGGGCGGTCCTATCGCCATGCCGGGCGGCGGCCAGACCATCACCATCATCCGTTAGTCGACACTCCAGAGATTCTCACTCACACTTCACCAGTGAAGCCCATGTCCACAGCTCGCAACTCGCTCGCGCTCATCCTCGTCGCGCTCGCCGCGACCGGCGCTGCAGGGCAGCAGACCGCTTCGACGGCGCTCCCGCCCATTCGCCCACTCGGCAAGGCGACGGCCACGTCGACCGATCTCATGGGCGCGGTCTCGCAAGTGCGCGCGCTCCCCGGCGGCCGCATCCTCGTCAACGACAACCTCGGCCGCAAGGTCGTGCTGTTCGAGCCAGGACTCTCGGCATCCAAGGTCGTCGCCGACACAACGAGCGCCACCGCCAACGCGTACAGCTCGCGCGCCGGCGGCCTGATCGCCTACAAGGGTGATTCGACGCTGTTCGTCGACCCGATCTCGCTCGCGATGTTGGTCATCGACGGCAAAGGCAATGTCACGCGGGTGATCTCGGTACCGCGGCCCAATGAAGCGAACGCCCTGATCGGCGGCCCCAACGGCACGCCGGGATTCGACGCGCAGGGCCGGCTCGTGTACCGCGCGCCCCCGAACTTTCGCATCGTGCCGCCGCCCGGTGGCGACATGTCGAAGATGCAGATTCCGCAGATGCCGGATTCAGTCGCCGTGGTCCGCATCGCGCTGGACACGCGCGTCGTGGATACCGTCGCGTTCCTCAAGATTGCGAAGACGAACATGACGGTCACACAGACGCCGAACGGCGGAATGAGCGTCACGTCCACCATCAATCCGATGCAGGTCGTGGATGATTGGGCGGTCACGGCCGATGGGCGCGTCGCGGTCGTGCGCGGCCAGGAGTACAAGATCGAATGGGTGGACGGGAAGGGCGCGATCGCGGCATCGAACAAGATCCCGTTTGCATGGCGTCGCCTCGACGATTCGACGAAAACGGCCTTCATCGATTCGACGAAAGCAGCGATGGAAACGCTGCGCCAGCAGGCCGTCACGCGAGCGCAGGCCGGCGGCGCAGGCAACATGCCGATCGCGTTCGGTCCGGGCGGAGCGGGCGGAGCGATGGACATGGGTGCGATGGGCGGTATGAGGATCGAAATCAACATGCGTGGTGGCGATGGGCCGCGTGGCGCGGCCCCCGGGGCATCGAACGGCGCACCGCCGACTGGCGGGCCGACCAACATCCAGATTCCGCCGCTCAACTTTGTGAACCCCTCGGAGCTGCCCGACTACGCGCCGCCATTCACAGCGGGCGCGGTGCGCGCCGACCTCGACGGCAACGTGTGGATCCGCACGTCGAACGTGTACGGTGGCGGTTCCGTGTACGACATCGTCAACGCGAAGGGTGAACTCACCGACCGCGTGTTGCTGCCGACAGGACGCGTGATCGCCGGCTTCGGACCGGGCGTGGTGTACATGGGGTTCCGTGACGGCGCAGGCGTGCGTATCGAGATGGCCCCGATCCGCAGCGCGACGCCGTAACGATTCTCACTGAATTCCGCCGGGCGGGTCGCCACACGCGGCCCGCCCGGTTTCGTTTCCGGTCCTCGCGCCACGAACGATTCGGGTTACCCGCGTTTCGACGCCATCGCCAACGTGATCGACCAGAACGTCGCACAGGCTCGCGCCGTGAGCGGGTCGCGGATCGGCGGGCGATACGTCATCCGTGTTGCCTGCTCAAACCACCGCTGCACCTGGGACGATTTCGAAGTGTTTTTGGCTGGCGTCGAGCGAATGCGCGACAAGGTGCTGCGCGGGTAGCGCCCGCACGAAGTCGCCGCTGCCGGCTGCGTTGATTCGGGGACCGCCGAAGAACCGTCCCCCGTTGCCGACCCTAGCGCTCGCCCGCCATCCCCCGAATCACCTTGTACTCCTTCTCGGTCACGGGCGTCACCGATAGCCGGCCGATCCTGATGAGCGCCATCTCCTTGAGGGTCGCCTTGAGCTTCATCTGGGCGAGCGTCACTGGTTTGGTAAACTGCGCGACGGCGCGCAGGTCTACCATGTACCACTGCGGGTCGCCCTGTTTCGAGTCCGGGTCGTAGTGGCGGTGCTTGATGTCGAAGGCGGTGTGGTCCACGTAGCCCTCACGCGCGACTTCGCACTCACCCACGATCACCTGTGGATCGATGCTTGAGTGATAGAAGAAGACGCGGTCACCCATCCGCATTCCATCACGCAGGAAATTGCGCGCGGCAAAGTTGCGCACGCCGTCCCAGCAGGTGGTGCGGCCGTGCCGGCGAAGCAGGTCGTCGAACGAGAAGGCGTCCGGCTCGCTCTTGGCAAGCCAATACCGCATCTCCCCCGGCTCGCGCTTGAACACCCACGCCCATTTTCCCTTCTCGTACGGGGCGTTTGCCGCGGCCGTGTCCATCTCATCACCGGGGGCCTCCTTCGGCGCCCTCGGTGCGGCAGAACCTTTCTTCGTCTTCGCGGCTGCTGCCGGAACGTGCTTGGTTGTTTTTTTCTTTGCTGCCACAATCCCTCTAGGAGGCAATGCCAGTTTTGATCGCCTGGAGCACGGCGTCGGAAAACGTATCGATCTCGTTCACCGACGTGTACACGCTTGGCGTAATACGAATACCACTGAACTCAGGGTGCACGATCGGCGTGTTGACGATGTGGTGCTTACTGAGCAGCCACCCGCCGAGCTTCACGGGGTCCAATCCATCCACATGGAAGAGACAAATCGCACCCGACTTGTCGGGACCGATCTGCGTCAGCACATGGACGCGATCGCTTTCCGTCATCAGCCGTTTGGCCCAGCGATCACGCAGGTAACGGAGGCGTGCGATCTTGCGGTCGAATCCCATACCCTGCGAGAACGCGAGCGCCGCCGAGACGGCGTTGAAGTTCGCCTGCGGGTGTGTGCCGATCTCCTCGTACTTCCGGATGTCGTTCACCTGCCCCTCGCCCGCCGCCATCAGCGGCCAGAGCTTCGGAATCTTGTCCTGGCGCACGTAAAGGAAGCCCGCGCCGATCGGCGCGTGCAGCCATTTGTGCAGCGAGGTGCCGTAATAATCCACGTCAAGTTCGTCGCGCTTCATCGGCCAGTGGCCAAAGGCGTGCGCGCCATCGACCATCACCTCGATGCCGAGCGGACGCGCCATCTTGACGATCTCGCGAATCGGCATGATCTGGCCGGTGAGGTTCGTGATATGCGGAACCTCGATGACCTTCGTGCGCGGCGTGATCGCGGCCTTGAACTGGTCGACGATGTACTGGTCCGACGGCGGCGGCACCTTGAACGAGATCTGCTTGAGGACAATTCCCTCACGGCGCTCGCGCTGCTGCCAGGTGGCGATCATCCGGCCATAGTTCTGGTTCGTCACCAACACTTCGTCACCGCGCTTGAGATCGATGCCGTAAATCATGATCTCGTTCGCTTCGCTGGCGTTGCGAACGACGGCCATTTCCTCGGTGCTGCAACCGAATTCCTTGGCGAGCTCGCGCCGCGTCGTTTCCATCCGCGGCTGCAGGATGCGCCACATATGCTCGACGGGCAGCTCGTTCGTGAACTTGAGGTCGCGGATCATCTGCTCGAGCACATGGGTCGGCGTCGGCGAGATCCCACCGTTATTCAGGTTGATCATCGTCCGATCGGCGTCGAACGCGCGTTGAATCTGCGCCCAGTACAGCTCGTCCTCGGCCACGGCCAGCGCGGGCTTGGTGCCGGCGATGGTGTTAGCGCGGAAGAGGTGCGCAAACGCGTCTTCCCGGAACATCGGGATCGTGACACCAGCTGCTGCGAGGCCGCGAACGAACGTGCGTCGGGAGGTCTGCATAGGAAAACCCTCGGTCAGACGACGAACTGAGGAAAAAGCTGGCGGTGAGCCGCTCTGTAATTACGGCTGTTCCGCAGCCGTTCGCCAGCGGCTACGGCACAACAATTAGCCCAACTTCCCCACCGATTTCCCGCCGTTTCCCGAGATTGGCCAGCGCCCGCCAGACACCATCGTCCACCCGGTACGCCATCCGGTGGCGCCATCCGGTGGCGCCCAGTCGGTATCGCAGATAGGAGAACTCCACTATCCGAATAAACGCCTGCTCGTCGCCGTGCTTGGCACCGATGGGGAGTGTCAAGTCGAAATCGCTCACGGGCTCGCGAATGATTGCAAAGGCGTGCGACAGATTACCCCCCCCCAGACCGCCAGTTGGCTATCGTGTACCGTCTACCTCTACCTGCATCTATGATTATCCAGACGTCCATGGCCACGTCACGCCAGCCCAACAGCGCCGAGTGATGGAGATCGCAACGGGCCAATCGGCTCCTCGCCCACGGCCGGTCGAGTCTCGTCAGCCCTCCACCGGCGAGGTCTGGCGAACCTTCACGGCCGCATCGTCCGATGAGGTCCAGCGGGTGGTCGCAGCTGCGCGCGCCGCCCAGCCAGGCTGGGTCGCGCTGCCGCTTGGCGTGCGACTGCAGATGCTGCGTCGCTTTCACGAACTCGTGTACCTCCGCCGCGCCGAGATTGCCGACTTGCTCACGCGCGAAGTCGACAAGCCGGCGGCCGAGGCGCTCTCCACCGAGGTGGCCTTCGTGCTGGACCAAGTACGGTTTCTCATCAAAGCCGTGCCGCGCCTCATCCGTTCGCCCTGGTTCGGCTCCGCCAGCCTCGGCCTCTCTCGAAAACGATTGCGTATCACGCACGAGCCCTACGGCGTGGTGGGCATCATTTCGCCGTGGAACTACCCGTTCATGCTCGCCTGCTCGCGCATCCTCCCCGCGCTCGCGACGGGCAACGCGGTCGTATTCAAGCCGAGTGAACTGACGCCGTCGATCGGCGAACTCACGCATCAGTTGCTGCTCGATGCCGGCGTGCCTGGCGACGTGATCGGTCTAGTGCAGGGTGATGGCCATGTCGGCGCGACCCTCGCGGCTGCGCCCGTCGACAAGGTTTTTTTCACGGGCAGCGTGGCGAGCGGTCGCTCCGTCGCCATGGCGTGTGCCACACGGCTCGTACCGTGTGGTCTGGAACTCGGAGGCAGCGATGCCGCGATCGTGCTCGCCGACGCCGATCTGGCCCTCGCCGCGTCGGGACTCGCGTGGGGACGGTTCACCAATGCCGGACAGTCCTGCGTCGCACCGAAGCGCCTCTTCGTCGAAGACGCCGTGTACGACGCGTTCCTGTCAGCCCTCGTCGGCGTAGTCCAGAAACTTCGCACCGGATCTGGCACCGACGACGCGACCGACGCCGGCGCGGTGATCCGGCCAGAGTTTCGCGCGGTACTCGAGTCGCAGCGCGACGACGCGATCGCCCGCGGCGCGAGGGTCGTCGCGACGGCACCCGCCAGCAATGCGAACGTCTTTCCGCCGACGGTCCTGGTGGACGTCCCGTCTGACTCCCGCGCACTGACCGAAGAAACGTTTGGGCCGCTCATGGCGGTGATCCGCGTCCGCGATGCCGATGAGGCCATCACGCGTGCCAATGCGAGTGATTTCGGGCTGTCGGCCAGCATCTGGAGCCGCGACGTACTGCGCGCGGGAAGGCTTGCCGAACGTCTCGAGTGCGGGACGGTCGCGATCAACGACGTGCTGCTCACCGCAGGGACTCCCGAACTGCCGCACGGCGGCGTGAAGCACTCCGGCATCGGTCGCGCCCAAGGCATGGAGGGACTCGCCGAATGCGTGCGCACGAAGGGGATCATCGCGGACCGACTGTCGTCGTGGCGTCAGGGATGGTGGTTCGGATATTCCCGCGCGCATCGTGAACGCGTCGACGCGTTCTTGACGCTCGCCCACAGCACCAACGTGGTAGCTCGGATCGCCGCCATTCCAAACGTGCTGCGGATGCTGTTCCGTCCCGAACGGCCGCTGTAGGCCAGGCCAATGCCGATCCTTCACGCGCTCGATGTCGTCCTCGAACTGCTTCGCCCCGGTCTGCTCTGGCTGTTCGTCATGCTTGCGGTGGTGGCCGGCGTGGACTGGGCCGTGCGGACGCGCCGCATCAATCCGTTCGGACGCATTGCGCGCGTGGTTCGCACAAACGTCGACCCGCTACTGATGCCGATCGAACGCATCGTCGTTCGCTCGGGCGGGCTGCCATCGAACGCCCCGCTGTGGTCACTCGTGTTCGTTGCGGTCGGCGGCGTCTTGCTTATCGCGACGCTCGGCTTCATTCGCGAACAGCTGGACCTCGTGCTTGCAGCGCTCGGCGGCGGCGCGAAGGGCGTCTATCGCCTGCTGGTGTCGTGGATCTTCATGATTCTGCAGATCGCCATCCTCGTGCGCGTCGTCCAATCGTGGGTCCACTTCAGACTGGGCGCCTGGTATTCGCGATGGGCATTCAAGATCAGCGAACCGGTCTTGCGGCCGATCCGTAATCTGATTCCGCTCTTCGGAGGAATGGATCTGTCGCCAATCGTGGCCTGGTTCCTCTTGGGATTCGTGGAGACCGCCCTACTCCGGGCCTGGTAACCAGACTGGGGAGGAGGCCGATTCTCGCCGACTTGACACCATCCGTTCATCCGGATAGACTGATGGAAGACAATTGATACCCGTGGCGATTTGGAGGCAAATTGCGGCCACGTAAAATATTCAGCTAAAGCGCCTGTACCCGGTGCGCCTCGTCGCCCCGGGTTTTTTTGTATCCCAGTCGTCCCGTCCCAGCACCGTTCAGCTCCCTCGTCGCTCACTCCACACCGGCACCAACAAGCGTTGCCTTCCCCGTTTTCGGTCTCCTTCGAGTTCTTCCCCCCCAAGACCCCTGAGTCCGAGGAGGCGCTCTGGCGTGCCATCACCCGTCTTGCCCCGCTCAGCCCGAAGTTCGTTTCGGTGACCTACGGCGCCGGCGGCAGCACGCGTGAGCGCACGCACCGGACGGTCAAACGGATCCTCGCCGAAACAGAACTCGTCCCAGCGGCGCACCTCACCTGCGTTGGTTCGACACAGTCCGAGATCCACGAGATCGCTGATGCATACTGGGAGAGCGGCGTGCGACACATCGTCGCGCTGCGCGGTGATCCGTCGACTGCCGGCGCCGGCTACGAACCGACACCAGATGGCTACGCCTGGGCATCAGATCTCGTCGCCAGCCTCAAGGCACGTCACGACTTTGACATCAGCGTCGCGACCTTCCCCGAAGGTCATCCTGAGGCGCGCTCACTCGACGCCGAACTCGACAACCTCAAACGCAAGATCGACGCAGGCGCCACGCGGGCGATCTCGCAGTTCTTCTTCGACCACGGGACCTTTCTCCGGTTCGTTGACCGCGCGCGGAAGGCCGGCATCACCGTGCCGATCATCCCCGGCATTATGCCCGTCACGAACTTCGGGCAGATGACGAAGTTCGCGGAGATGGCCGGTGCCACCGTACCGAGCGCTATGGCGCTGATGTTCGATGGGCTGGAGAACGACGTCGAGACGCGCAAACTGGTCGCGGTCACGATTGCTGCCGACCTGTGCCAGAAACTCGCCGACGCTGGTGTGAAAGAATTCCATTTCTACACGCTCAATCGCGCCGACCTGACGTACGCGCTCTGTCACATTCTTGGACTCCGACCGGTCAGGTGAATAGGTCCATGACTCGCGCTTCGCGCCTCGCCGCCCTCGAGCCCGAGTTGGCGCGCCGCATCCTGATCCTCGACGGCGCGATGGGCACGGAGATCCAGAAGCTTCGGCTCACCGAAGCTGACTACCGCGGCGAACGCTTCCGCGATTGGCCGAGCGAACTGCGGGGCAACAACGACCTCCTCGCACTCACCCGCCCGGACGCGATACGCGCCATTCACGACGCGTACCTCGAGGCCGGCGCTGACATCATTGAAACGAACACTTTCAAC
This sequence comes from Gemmatimonadota bacterium, assembly GCA_014192065.1. Taxonomy (GTDB): domain Bacteria; phylum Gemmatimonadota; class Gemmatimonadetes; order Gemmatimonadales; family Gemmatimonadaceae; genus Fen-1231. Next base: position 205,947 of record BJHH01000002.1, read on the forward strand.
TCGACGACGATTGCCCAAGCCGACTACGGAATGGAAGCGGTTGTCGACGAGCTGAACGAGGCGGCGGCTGGTCTGGCGCGTGCGGCCTGCGACGCCTGGGAAGCACGCGATGGACGGCCACGCTATGTCGCCGGGATCCTCGGCCCCACCAACCGATCGGCGAGCATCTCGCCAAAGGTCGAGGATGCCGGGTTCCGCAACGTCACGTTCGACGAGCTCGTCGTCGCCTATACCGATGCCGCACGCGCCCTCGTGAAGGGCGGCGCCGACCTACTGATGGTCGAGACGATTTTCGACACGCTCAACGCCAAGGCTGCGCTCTTCGCCATCGAGCAGCTCTTCGACGAACTCGGTGAGCGGCTGCCGGTAATGATCTCCGGCACCATCACCGATCAGAGCGGACGCACGCTGTCGGGCCAGACCACTGAGGCGTTCTTCAACTCAGTCAATCACTGTCGTCCGCTCTCCGTGGGACTCAACTGCGCGCTCGGCGCCAAGGACCTGCGCGGATACATCCAAGAGCTCTCGCGCATTTCGCCGTCGTGGGTATCGATCCACCCGAATGCCGGCCTGCCCAACGAAATGGGCGGTTACGACGAGACGCCCGAATACACCGCAGGCGTGCTCACCGAGTTCGCGCAGGCCGGCTTTGTCAACATCGTCGGCGGATGCTGCGGCACTGCACCGGATCATATCCGCGCCATCGCGTTGGCCGTGCGCGGCATCACGCCGCGCGTGCGGCCGATTCCGGAATCGCGCCTCAGACTCTCCGGCCTCGAACCGCTCACGATCGGGCCCGACTCGAACTTCGTGAACATTGGAGAGCGCACCAACGTCACCGGTTCGGCGAAGTTCCGCACGCTGATCCTCGAGGAAAAGTTCGACGAGGCGCTCACTGTCGCTCGGCAGCAGGTCGAAAACGGCGCGGTGATCATCGACATCAATTTCGACGAAGCGATGCTCGACGCCGAGGAGGCGATGCGCCACTTCCTCAATCTCGTCGCGGGCGAGCCGTCCATCGCGAAAGTCCCCATCATGGTGGACTCATCGAAGTGGAAGGTGATCGAGACGGGCCTCAAGTGCCTGCAGGGTAAGGGCATCGTCAATTCGATTTCACTCAAGGAAGGTGAAGCCGAATTCACACGGCAGGCGACGCTCGTGCGACGCTACGGCGCCGCGGTCATCGTGATGGCGTTCGATGAGAAGGGCCAGGCCGACACGGTCGAGCGCAAAGTTGCGATCTGCACACGGGCCTATCAGATCCTCACGGAACGCGTGGGATTCGCGCCCGACGACATCATCTTCGATCCGAACGTCTTCGCCATCGCGACGGGCATCGAGGAACACAGCGGGTACGGCGTCGCGTTCATCGAGGCCACGCGGCAGATCAAGGCGCAACTGCCCGGCGCGCGCGTGTCTGGCGGCGTGAGCAATGTCTCGTTCTCGTTCCGCGGCAACAACCCACTGCGCGAGTCGATTCACGCGGCATTTCTCTACCACGCCGTTGCCGCTGGCATGGACATGGGGATCGTGAACGCCGGCGGCCTGCCGCTCTATTCCGATATTCCATCGGCATTGCTCGAGCGGGTCGAGGACGTAGTGCTCAACCGCCGTCCCGACGCGACTGAACGGCTGCTCGAGGTAGCCGATAGCGTGAAGGGTGAAACGAAGGCCAAGGCCGCCGATCTCGCCTGGCGTGTAGCCCCCGTCCATGAACGCCTCGCCCACGCACTCGTCCACGGCGTCGCCGATTTCGTCGTCGAAGACACGGAGGAGGCTCGGAAACTCGCCGAGCATCCCATTGAAGTGATCGAAGGGCCGCTGATGGACGGCATGAACGTCGTCGGCGACCTGTTTGGCAGCGGGAAGATGTTCCTGCCGCAGGTGGTGAAGAGCGCCCGCGTGATGAAGCGCGCCGTGGCGCACCTCATTCCCTATATCGAAGCGGAACGCCTCGCCGGCACGGACGGCGGCACCGCGCGCAGCAGCAAAGGCAAGATCGTGCTCGCCACGGTGAAGGGCGACGTGCACGACATCGGCAAGAACATCGTGGCCGTCGTGCTGCAGTGCAACAATTACGACGTGGTCAACCTCGGGGTGATGGTACCGTGTGCGCAGATTCTCGAGACGGCACGCCGCGAACAGGCAGACATCATCGGGCTCTCCGGCCTAATCACACCGTCGCTCGAGGAGATGGCCTTCATCGCCGCCGAGATGGAACGCGAAGGGATGAACCTTCCGCTACTCATCGGCGGCGCGACGACAAGCAAGGTGCACACGGCCGTCAAGATCGAGCCTGGCTACTCGCATCCCGTGATCCACGTACTCGACGCGTCGCGGGCTGTCGGCGTGGCGAGCGCGCTGCTCAATCCCGTGCTGAAAGAAGTTCTCGTTCGTGATACGAGGGCCGAGTACGAAGAGATTCGCGTACGGCGCGCCGAACGACGTCAGGAGGCAAAGAAACAGACGATCGAGCAGGCGCGTGCAAACAAGCTGCAGATCGACTGGAAGGCCGCACCGGTGCCGGTGCCGACCTACCTCGGCGTGCGCACCTTTGACGACGTACCGCTTGAGCAGATCGTCCCACGGATCGACTGGACCCCCTTCTTCCAGACCTGGGAACTCGCCGGCCACTACCCGGAGATCCTGAAGGATGCGACCGTCGGCGAAGCGGCGCGGAACCTCTTTCGCGATGCACAAGAGATGCTCGACCGGGTCGTGCGCGAACGCTGGTTGCACGCGCGCGCCGTGGTCGGCTTCTGGCCAGCCAACTCCGACGCCGCCGAAGAGATCCAGCTCTGGACCGACGCCACAGCGACGACGCCGCTCGCGACCCTGCACACGCTCCGTCAGCAGATGGTGAAGGGCGACGGCCGGCCGAACCTGGCGCTGGCTGATTTCGTGGCGCCACTCAGCTCGGGCGTGCGCGACTACATGGGCCTCTTCGCTGTCACCACCGGGATCGGGCTTCCCGAGCGCGTGGCCGAGTTCGAGGCAGCGCACGACGACTATTCCTCCATCATGCTGAAGGCGCTCGCCGACCGGCTCGCCGAGGCGTTCGCCGAACAGATGCATGAACGGGTGCGGCGCGAACTGTGGGCCTACGCTCCGAACGAACACCTCGACAACGCGGCGATCATCCGCGAGCAGTATCAGGGCATCCGCCCGGCCCCGGGATACCCCGCCTGCCCCGACCACACCGAAAAAGGCACGCTCTTCCGTCTGCTCGACGCCACGGCACGGGCTGGCATCACATTGACGGAAAGTTTCGCCATGCTCCCAGCATCGGCGGTGTCTGGGAGCTACTTCTGGCGGCCCGAGGCGCAGTACTTCGGAGTCGGCAAGATCGAACGGGACCAGGTCGAGCAATACGCGGCGCGCAAAAACCTACCGGTCGACGTGGCCGAACGATGGCTGGCGCCCAACCTCGCCTACGACAGGGCGCCAATGCGAACCATTACCACGCCGCGCGAATCACCGGTGACGTAATCGAAACACCGATCAACGCGTCGTGCACGGCGTACCCCACCATGGTCGGCCCCACGCCAACCAGTTACCACGGAGCTTATCGATGGAACTACCGCCTATCCAGGAATTATCGGAAACAACGGCAACGCCCTTCGTGCGACCCGGGCTGCTCTCTTTTGGGCCAAGCGCGTTTATTTCCCATGTGCCGGACGAGCCTGACGTACCCGACGCGGAACCGCTCCTGCCGTTGTCGAAAGAAGACCAATTGGCGGGCCTGTTGAGCGCGGTGGACCAGTTGTGCGCGGTGAATGACGATCTCTACGATATGAAAAGCGTCCTCGAAGAGCAGACCCGAGTGTTGGATGACCTCCAAAACCGCGTACTCGACGTGATGTTCGCACTTGAACGAAACAGCAAATAGAACAGACGTTTCCTGATCGGCCTCAGCACCGGCTTGAACGGCAACTCCCATAGCGTGTTGCCGATTTCCCCAACGACTCTGCCACCAAGATTAGAATTATCGAAACAACACCTACGCCCTTTGTGAAGCCAGGCGTGGTCTCATCGTCGCGAATCCCGAATACAGCCAACATGCCAACGCCCCTTTCCATACTGACCGATGACGAGCGCGCGTTCCGCGACGCCGTCGCCGAGTTCGCGCGGGGTGAAGTCGCTCCGCGCGTGGGCGCGATGGAACGGGCCGCCGCGCTCGATCCGGAGCTAATCCCGAAGTATTTCGAGATGGGCCTGATGGGGCTCCAGGTACCCGAGCAGTACGGCGGGTCGGCAGGCTCGGTCATGATGGTCACTATCGCCGTCGAAGAGCTGAGCAAGGTGGACGCCTCGGCCGCGATCATGGTGGATGTGCAGAACACCCTCGTCGCGTACCCCTTGCTCACCGTGGCGACGGAAGAACAGAAGCAGCGTTTTCTCCCCGCACTGTGCCAATCGAAGATCGGCGCCTACGCGTTGAGCGAGGCGAGGAGCGGATCCGACGCCTTCGCACTGGAGACGCGCGCCGTGCAGCACGGCGACGACTGGGCCCTCACGGGGCGTAAGCTCTGGATCACCAACGCCGCCGAAGCCGACCTCTTCATCGTCTTTGCGAACACCGATCCCTCGAAGGGCTACAAGGGAATCACGGCGTTCATCGTGGAGCGCACGACGCCGGGATTCAGCGTCGGTAAGAAGGAAGACAAGCTCGGCATCCGCGCGTCGAGCACCTGCGAACTGATCCTCGACGATGTCAAGGTTTCCGCGCGCAACGTGCTCGGCACTGTCGGTCAGGGATACAAGATTGCGATCGAGACGCTGAACGAAGGACGGATCGGGATCGGCGCGCAGATGATTGGCGTCGCCCATGGCGCGCTCGCCGCGGCGACCGCGTACATCAAAGAGCGCAACCAGTTCGGCCGCGCCATTGCCGACAACCAAGGCGTGCAGTTCCAGCTCGCGCAGGCCGCGACCGAACTCGAGGCGGCGCGGCTGATGGTGTACAACGCATCGAGGCTCAAGGACGCAGGCCACGACATCGCCCAGGCGGGCGCGATGGCCAAGCTGTTCGCGTCACAGGTGTGCGAGCGCGTGACCTCGCTCGCGGTGGAACTCTTCGGCGGCTACGGCTACACGAAGGACTATCCGGTCGAGAAGTTCTACCGCGACGCCAAGATCGGTACGATCTACGAGGGCACGAGCAACATGCAGCTCCAAACCATCGCCAAGGGTTTGCTGAAGTAGTCGCGTGTAGTAGCACAGTGGGCAACCCACGCCGGCTTTCGCGAATTCTGCGCCATTGCTTGCAACCCGCTCAGCGCATACCCAACGTTCTCCCATGACACGTACCGTCCTCCGGCTCTTCCCGCTTCCCGTCGTTGCGGCAACGCTTCTCGTGGCCTGCGGCAGTGAGCCGCCGCCGCTCCCACTGGTGGACGTCACCATACACCGCGATTCGATCGAGCAATGGCACGCGTTTAGGAAGAATGCCGTGTACGGGCCGAGTGGATGGGCCACACTGCTCGGACTCTGGTGGATGAAGCCCGGCGAAACCTCGATCGGGTCCGACCTCAAGAACACGATTGCGCTGCCACGCAACCGTTCGCCCAAATACCTAGGCTCAATCTGGATCAACGGCGACTCGGCGCGGCTCGTCGTCGGCAAGGGCGTGCAGGTCACGGTCGACACCATGCAGACGCTGGTCACCGATGTGTTGCTGCACAGCGACCTCGAACCAAAGGCCACGATTGTACGCGCCGGCCCGCTCACGCTGCATTACATCGTGCGTGAAGACCGCGGCACCCTGATCTACGGAATCCGGATCAAGGACACACTCAGCGCGGCACGCACCACCTCACCGGCGCTGCGCTATTTCCCCACGGACATCTTGCTCCGCGTACAAGCGGAGTTTATCAAGTCACCGAAGCCGGACTCACTCAACATCATCAGCGTGCTCGGCATGGAGACGCGGATGGAGCATCCGGGCGACGTGCGATTCACGCTGAAGGGAAAGCCGTACTCGCTGATGGTCATTCGCGAGCCGGAAGACCACGGGCAGAATCTGTTTGTGATGTTCACGGACTCGACAAACCGGAAGGAAACGTATCCGGCAACGCGCTATGTCTGGGTCACGCCGGCCGATTCGCTGGGCCGCACGATCATCGACTTCAACAAGGCGTTCAACCCGCCCTGCGCCTTCACGAATTTCGCGACCTGCCCGTTCCCACCGAAGGGAAACCACCTACCGCTGCGCGTCGAAGGCGGCGAGTGGAATCCGCACTACGGTGAGCCGCACGACTCGACTGGCAAGGCCACGAAGAAGTAGACGCGTCAGGCTGGTCGTCGCGCACCAGTCAACGACACGACTGAGAAGACGCCCAACGCCGCCACCAGCGCCACCCCGCTCCACGGCACGCCGGCGGGAAGCCGGTACACTCCCGCAAAGCTCAGTGTTTCCCCGACGAGCGTCACGACGAGGCCCGTGATGATCGAGGCCACGGCACCACGGGCAGTCGCCGCGGGCCAGTTGAGACCAACCGCCAGCGCAGGTACGAGCGTCGACGCGAAGAGTCCGTAACCGAACACCCCTAGGAACGCGACCTGCGCACCCGGTGCGTGCGCGACGAGCACAGCCACCACTGCCAGCGCCACGGTGGCCGCGCGGCCCCTAGCGAGTTCGTTCGACGGCTCGCGGCCGAACGCCATCGGCAGGTCGTGCATGATGGCAGCGGCACCAACGGACAGGAACGCATTGACGGTGCTCATAATCGCCGATGCGGCTCCCGCGAAGATGAGACCAGCCAGCGCGGCCGGCACCGCGGCCACGAGGAAGGCTGGCATCGCATCGTCGTTGCGCACGAGCGGCGGAATCACACCGCGCACCACCATCGCCTTTACTGCGACACCGACGGTGAGGTAGAGCAACAGCGCAAGGGTCATCGAGACCGTCATCACCATCGGGTACCACCGGAACCGGTCCACATCGCGCGCCATCAGGTATTTGTGTGCGATATGTGGCTGTGCGAGCGATCCCACGCTGAACACGAAGAAAAAGGAAAGCGCCGTCATCGCGCCGCCCTTCCCCCAGGGCGAGAGAAAGTCCGCATCGTACGCCATGATCGTACGACTGATCTCGCCGAGCCCACCGCCGACCTTCATCGCGAACCAGCAGGCTGCGATCGAAGCCGCCGCCTTGACTGCTCCCTGAAACAGATCCGCATACACTCCCGCGAGCATGCCGCCGGCCGCTGTGTACGCGACGAGCACGAGCGCGCCGATCCAGATGCCGGCCGAGAGCCCGGTACCGAATACGGCATCGAGCACATAGCCGAGTGCGAGAAAGTTCGTCGCGATATAGCCGACCACCGCGACGAGGATCGCGACCGCCGACCAGCCTTGGGCGGCGCGCGAATCGTAACGGGCACCGAGGGCGCCAGGAATCGTGATGACTCCCCGTGTGCGCGCGAGGTCGTGGAGCGGGCGAGCGATGGCCCACGCGCCAAGCGTGTTGGTCAACGACGCGGGGAGCACCAGAAAAAGCGCCGTCGCGCCCATCGAATAGAACAAGCCGGGCCCGCCGATCATCGCGAACCCCGAGAGCGTCGTGGCCATCGCCGCGACGCCGAGCACGATGGTACCGACTGACCGACCCGCGACAAAGAAGTCGGTTGGCGTGCGGGTACGCCGAACGGCCCAGAGGGAGATCACCGCGAGCACCGCGAAATACGCGACCATCGTCGCGACCGTGGTCTGCCCACCCACGCGCGGCAGTGCCGCGCTCTGCGCGAACGTCGCCAGCATGAATGATCCCGTCACGACGACCCGCCGTCCGCGCGAGGCGTGCGACCAAACGTGAGTCCGAATACCACCGGCAGCACGACGAGCGGCACAACGCCGACTCCATAAAACACGATCGCGAGCCGCACGGGTAGTCCGAACAGGAGTGGGCCACCGCTCGCTTCTCCCGGCGCCATTTCGAGTGCCGCGCCAAACGAAGCGAGGAGGAGGGCGAAGAGCCCAGTCAAGAAGATCGCGACGGGACGAGAGAGCGCTCGTCGCGTTGCCGCGCCAATCACGAACAGGCCGACGGTGGTCGCCGCGCTGCCGATCGCTAGGCACCAGGGGGCCCACGCCGGTGCTTGACCCTGCACGATTGCGGCGGCGTAGGCCACACCGATTGCGGAGGCACCAACAAGCAGGAGGGTGAGACCCACACGGGTCCCCATCGGAGTTTCCGCGCGCACCGTGGCGAACAACGGCGAATCATTCATACGCGAAAGATACCGGCGGATTGGTGAGGTGGACCGGATTCCGCGAACCTGCGTGGCGTTCGATCAGCCGCGTCACATTAAACGAGAGCGGGCGCCCATCTCGGAGCGCCCGCCTGGTCTGCACCATCGATCAACTACGCAGCGTTACGGGACAATATTGGGCTTCCCGTCGCCAACAATGGAATTGAAGAGGAGCTTGAAGGTCGCCGCAGGCTGCGCGCGAAAGGTGATTTCCGGTCCAAACATAAAGACCGTTCCTTGACCGTACTTGCCTTCGGCCATTGCGACACCACCGTCGAGATAGTTCTGGCCCCACGCCCAGCCGCTCTTGAGCGGAGCTGGGTTGTCGAACCAGGCGATCGGCTTCACGCCTTTGAGCGCCGCGTCGGGCCCAAGACGCATCACGGGGCTGTTGTCGTAGAACACGGGGCCACGGGCATCCTGGCCTTTGGCGGACAACGCGGTGGTGTCGTAGGCGACTTCGAGGATTGAACCAGGCACATAGAACTTCTCTCCCGGCAGCGGCGTCGTGCCGGTACCGGTCGGCGTACGCTCCACGAGGTGGCTCGTCACCGGGAAGCCGAACTGCTGCGCCGCATTGATCGACGACGGTCCGATGGCAACAAGCCGACCACCCGCCGAGACGAACTCCTTCAGTTTGACGATCGTTGCCGGCGACACATTGCCGACCATCGCGGAGAATTCCGATGAGATCTCGGCCGCGGCGCCACCGCGCTCGCCACCACCGCCGCCGCCACGTCCGCCACGTCCGCCAGCTGCACTGGCGACGGCAGGAATGGAGCCTTCAGGGAAGATTAGCACGTCGAACTTCGAACGCAGGTTGCCCGCATCGAGTTCGGCCGGATAGACGAGCTTGAACGGCATTTCATACTGCTCGAACAGCCAACGCATGTGCCCGCTCGGCATCGATCCGCCGTAACGATCCCAGAGACCGATGCGTACGGCCGGCACCTTCGACGAGGTGGCCGACAAATCGGTCGTCGACGCAAACGTGACGCCGAGGTCGACCGCGGACTTCTGCACGACCGGCGTGCTCTTGGCATTTGCCGGGATATAGAACGAGCCCGCTCCATACGACACACCGCCGATCGTCGTCGGCCGGTCAAGACGATACACATCGGCGCCGGCAGCCCAGAGGCGGGCGACCGCGTGGAAGGCATCGTTCACCTTGGATGACACAACCCATCCAGCACCCGTGGATGCGACCGTCGTGGGATCGGACTTGATGCGATTCGCCAGCGGGTCAAGACGCGTGAACGGTCCGTCGAATCCATCGAGCACGCGGTCGAATTTGACGCCCATCTGAATCGCGAGCGTCCAGCCGGCGTTGTCGTACGGCCGCGTCGGCGGCGCACCGGGATATGCAAAGTCGTTCGGGTGATCCTGCGGCTCGAACATATCGAGCACGTGGGCGCGGAACGCCTGATTGGCTTTCACCACGTACGAGCCCGACGGATATTGCTTGCCGCCGGCCGTGAACGGTCCGGTGGCACGATGCACGATGATGCCGGCCTTCTGGAGGGCCACGAGGAACTTCTCAGCCGTCAGAAAATCGGGCTGGTTGCTCGGCAGGATGAACCCACGCGGGACGCGCTTGGCCGGGTTACGGAAGTTCTCCGTGAACTGCTCCTTCGTGGCGCCACTGCCACCGCGGCCACCGAAATCGGCCGCAGCGAGTGCGTCAAGCGGAGCGTTGCCGCGACCGCCACCACCACCACCAAGCTTCGCCTGTGCGTCGGCAAGCACCTTCGGCGTCGTAATCCAGTCGTCGCCCGACCCGCGCTCGATCATGTCGCGACCCATGCGGTAGAAATTCCAGAGGAAGGTGTCGCGATTGCGCGACGCCAGATCGAGGATGGCCTTGTTCGCCGTCACGGAGTAGTCGATCGACTGCTTGAAGTGCCAGGTCTGGAACGGTTCGAGTACGTAGTTGTAGTCGGCAAACCGGAGCTGGCGTTGCGGCAGGAACGGAATCGTCTGCGGCGTCGGGTTGCCGATCGTCTCCGTGAGGATGCCGATCATGTTGTGGAAGTAGGCCATCGTGCGCAGGCCGCCGTTCCACCAGGTGGAGTACGACGACATCGAGCGCGACACCACGCCCGGCTTGTGCTCGGCCTCAGCGCGCGCGTGAATGGCGGCGCCCACGATGTCGATGCCGGTGATGATCGACTCGTGGAAGTAGTAGTTGGCCGGGTCGCGGAACGGCGGCGCGAACATCACAGAGCCCGCGGGGCCGGTCTGGTGGTGGTTGTACATGATCTGGGGGAACCAGGTCAGGTACATCCACTTGTTCATATTGATCGATTCGTTCTGGTTCGCGATGTAGAAGTCGCGGTTATTGTCATGACCGACATACTTCTGATAAAGCGTCGGCACGTTCAGGTTCTTCTTGGCGTTGTCCGGTTCCTTGTTGTACCAATTGGCCTCGAGCTCCATGCCGTCCGGATTCGCGTGCACAAAGACAATGATCACGTCGTTCAGGATGCGCATCGTCTCGGCGTCCGTGCCCGAGATCATCTGGTAGCTCGTCTCGATGAGCTGGTTGGCGCCGAGCACTTCGCTGGCATGCAGGCCACCGTCGATCCAGATGATCGCCTTACCGTCACGCGCGAACTGCTTGGCCGTCGCCTCGTCGATCTCGGCGTACGCCAGCTTCTTCGACATCTCGCGGTACTTGGCGAGGTTCTTCATGTTGTCGGAGCTCGACACGATCATCGACAGCTGCGGCCGACCCTCGGCCGTGAGGCCGATGGTGTCGAGTTTGGTCCGCTGCGATTCGCGGGCGATCTTCTGCCAGTAGCCCGTGAATTGCGTGTAGTTGGGCAGCCAGTAATCGTCGCCGATGTTGTGGCCGAAGAACTCCTTCGGCGTGGTGATCTTCTGGCCCGAAGCGACCGGCGCGGCAGCCACGAAGGCGAGGAGGCCGGCGGCGAACAGCAGGGGCAGCCGTCGGTAGAGCGGGAATCGAAGCATGATTTGGGTAACTCCGGTGATGTTGAAAGCGAACTACATTAGAATCTACGCCGCACCGTCGCCGTCCGCTGACCCGACCTAACCGTATTCGAGGTGTCCGTGACTAGGGATCGTCATCTTGCTCGCGCCGGATTGACTACTGCCCTCCTCGTCGGGCTTTCCGCAGCGCTTCCAGCGCAAATCACACAGACAGAGTATTCCGCGAGGCGCGCCGCGTTGACGGCGCGCGTGAACACCGACGGCGTCTACCTCGTGCTCGGCGCCCCAGAGCCGAAAGAGAACTACGAGAATTTCTGGCAGGCGCAGAACTTCCGATACCTGACGGGATTCCTTGAACCCGGCGCGGCGCTCGTGATCGTGCGCAAGAACGGCACAGATCACCAACTGCTCTTCGTCGAACCCAAGGACCCGGCGCTGGAGGTCTGGACCGGAGAACGGCTCGGCGTGCAGGGGGCGAAGTTGCTCGGCCTAGAGGGCCGCAACAGCGCCACGCTTCGCGCCGTACTCGATTCGGTGCTGAACGCCGGATTCCCGGGCGGCGCGACGCTGCACACGGTCGGCGATTTCTCGCGAACGGGCGGCGTCGATGTGCCGGCCCAACGCACGCCCCGCACGGTGGACGACCAGTTCCTCGACGCGCTCAAGGAGCGTTTCCGGGAGATGAAGGTCGTGGACGCCACGCCCAGCGTGATGGCGCTCCGCGCCAAGAAGTCGGCCGCCGAACTCGCCCTGATCCGCATGGCCGCACGGGTGAGCGCCGCCGCGCACAAGGAAGTGCTTGGCGCCATCGCGCCCGGCATGAACGAGTTTGAGGTGCAGGCGCTCGCCGAGTACACGTTCCGCCGGAACGGCGGCGACCGGCCGTCGTACGGTTCGATCGTCGGTTCTGGGCCAAACTCCACAACGCTGCACTACAACCGCGATGACCGTTACATGAATGACGGCGAAGTCCTCAACATGGACATGGCCACCTATTACGGCGGCTACTCAGCCGACATCACGCGCACGGTGCCCGTGAACGGCAAGTTTTCCCCCGAGCAGCGGGCCATCTATCCGATCGTGCTCGAAGCCCAGATGGCCGCCGAGCGACAGATCAAACCGGGCGTGCAATTCTGGGTGCTCAATGACTCCGCGCTGCACGTGCTCAAGACGGGACTCGCGAAGATCGGGCTCATCGAGTCACCGGATGCGACGTACGAGGAGAACGGCCGCCAGGTGCCGCAGTATCGCCTCTACTATATGCACGGCCTCGGGCATCCCATCGGACTCGACGTGCACGATGTCGATCTGTACAGCTCGGGCGCGCTCGTGGACGGCAGCGTGTTCACGATCGAACCCGGCGTCTACGTGCGCGCCAACACCGTAGACATCATTCCCGACACGCCGGCCAACACGGCATTCCGCTCGAAGATCGCGCCAGCCGTGAAGAAATACGCGAACATCGGCGTGCGCATTGAGGATGATTACGTGGTGACCGCGAGCGGCTTCGAACGGATCAGCGCCGACGCGCCGCGTGAGATGGACGCGATCGAGCGTGAAATGGCGAAACCGCGCGGCCCGTCCGCCCGTGACGCGGGCACGGTGGAGGCCTACCGAAAGATTCGCCCATGACCGGTGCCGTTAGGCCCACCCGCGCCAAATTTCCGGTTCCGCGCCGGCTCCAGTTCCTGCTTCGCGACGGCACGGCAGTTGATGGCGTCGTGAAGGTCGGTTCGGGACAGTCGCTCATGGCATTCCTCAACAGCCGATCAGGTTGGATGAGCATGACGCAGGCCAAGCGATCCAGGAGCGGCGACGAGCCGGGCCATCTGCTGATCCAGACCGACCAGATCATTATGGCGTCGGCTCCCGACGGCGATGTGCAGGTCGCATCAACACCGCTGGGCCTGACAGTGGATGAGCGAATCGTCGAACTGGTGCTGATGGGCGGACATGTGGTGCGCGGCTACTTGCCCGCCGCCGCAGGCCAGCGGATCAGCGACTGCATTGCCGCATCCGGCAAGTTCATGGGTGTGACGCTCGCTCGACTTTTTCCAGAACGCAAAGACGTAGGCGACGTAGCGATCGCCACCGCCGCGCTCACGATGGTCCGTGACCTTCGGGGCTCCGCCCCAGAACCAAAACCCGAACCAAAACCAGAACCCGAACAGTGAACCGACTCGTGAATCGCCCCTTGGACCAGACTAATCGCCACACCCTCGCCGCGGTGACGCTTTCGATCGCGCTTTCGATCGCGATCGCGCCGCTCCACGCGCCGCTCCACGCGCAACCGTCAGCCGCGCCAGTCGACCTCATCATCACCAACGCCCGCATCTATACCGTGGATGATTCCCGCCCGGTGGTATCGGCGCTCGCCGTGCGGGGCGGTCGCGTGGCGTTCGTCGGCGACGCACGCGGCGCGATGGCACTGCGCGGCGCGCAGACGCGCGTGATCGACCTGGGCGGTCGCACGGTGATTCCTGGCATGGTGGACGCGCACGGACATGTCGCCGGCCTAGGCGATGCGCTCGCCATTGTGGATCTCGTCGGCTCGACGAGCGTGGAGGATGTCGTCGCGCGGGTGGTGGCCAAATTCGACGGCAAGAGCGCCGGCCAATGGATCGCCGGGCGTGGCTGGGACCAGAATCGCTGGGGTGATACCCGATTCCCGGCGCACGACAAACTGAGCGCGGCGCTTCCGAACAATCCGGTGATTCTCACTCGTGTTGACGGACATGCAATTTTCGTCAACAAGCAGGCGATGGCACTCGCCGGCATCACTGCGGCGACCAAGGATCCCGAGGGCGGCCAGATCATTCGTGACGCCGCAGGAAATCCCAGTGGCGTATTCGTGGACAACGCGATGGCACTCGTACGCCGCGTCGTGCCGGCGCAAACGCGCGACGAAGTGAAGGCCAACGTGGTGGCTGCCATCGCGGACGCACAGCACTGGGGCCTCACAGGCGCGCACGATGCTGGCGCCAGCGAACAGGTGCTCGACATCTACGAGGAGTTGGGCCGCACCGACGAGATGCGCTTCCGGATGTACGCGATGATCTCGGGCGGACGCACCGAATCGGCGATGCTCGACCGTCTGATCGCGAAGGGGCCGCGCAGTGCGCTGTACGGCGGCACGCTCTGGATTCGCAGCATCAAATTGTATGCCGACGGCGCGATGGGCTCGCGGGGCGCGGCGCTCCTCGACCCCTACAGCGACGACGCGAAGAACAATGGCTTGCTCGTCAGCGACCCGGCGTTCCTCAAGGCAATCTCGCTCAAGGCGCTCAAGACGGGATTTCAGCTGAACACGCACGCGATCGGCGACCGCGGTAACCGCGCGACGCTCGATGCGTTCGAGGCCGCCCTCAAGGAAGTGCCGGTCGCCGACCACCGTTTCCGCATCGAGCACGCGCAGATTCTCAACTATGCCGACATCCCGCGGTTCGCGCAGCTCGGTGTGATTCCCTCGATGCAGGCAAGTCACCAGACGAGCGACATGTACTGGGTGGGCTCGCGGCTCGGCGTGCACCGCCTGCCCGGCGCCTATGCGTGGCGCTCGCTCCTCAATACCGGTGTCGTCATCCCGAATGGCAGTGACTTCCCGGTCGAATACGTGAACCCGCTCATCTCGTTCCACTCGGCGATTTCGCGGCAGGACGCGAACGAGTTTCCTGCCGGCGGGTGGTACCCCGAGCAGGTCATGACGCGCGAGGAAGCGCTCAAGTCCATGACGATCTGGCCAGCGTACGCGGCGTTCCAGGAGAACGAACTCGGATCGCTGACACCGGGCAAATACGCGGACTTCACCGTGCTCGATCAGGACATTATGCGCGTTCCGACGTCGCTCGTGCTCAAGACGCGCGTGGTTTCCACCTGGGTTGGCGGCAAGGCGGTCTACGAGGCGAAGTAACGGGCCGGGTGGGCTGACGATTCGAGGCGGCGCGTGCGGATAATCTCTCTCCTCCCCGGCGCCACTGACGCGCTGATTGCGCTCGGCGGCGTCAACCTGATCGTGGGTGTGTCGCACGCCTGCGACGCGCCGGCGGCGATTCCCCGCGTGACGTCGCCCGCCATCGACCCGGCTGCGAGCAGCGGCGCGATTGATGCGGCGGTACGCACCGTCGCGTTCGCTGGCCAGCCGCTTTTCTCCCTTGATGCCGCGCGCATCGTCGCGCTTCATCCCGATCTGATCGTCACCCAGGCACTCTGCGACGTCTGTGCCGTGAACGAGGCCGATGTGCGCGCGCTTGCTGGCGCGATGGCCCCTTCGCCCCGGGTGCTTTCGGTGTCTGGCACGTCACTCGAGGGGGTGTTCACCGACATCCTGGCGATCGGATCAGCGGCCGAACTCGGCGCCGATGCGGACGAGCTGGTGCTGGGGCTTCGCCGACGAATGCGTTCAGTCCACGAAACACTCAAGGCCGCGCAGCCGCCGCGGCCGAGGGTCGCGATGATTGAATGGACCGATCCGCTCTACGCCGGTGGACACTGGGTTCCCGAGCAGGTGAAGCGTGCCGGGGGCATCGATGTACTCGCCGTGGCCGGCGCACACTCGCTCACGGTCACGCCTGACCGCGTGCGCGACGCGAAGCCGGACATCGTGATCGTCGCTCCGTGCGGATTCTCGCTCGCCCGCGCCGCCGCAGAGGCCGCACAGCTGCGGGTCGCGCACCAGTGGCTCGATACCTGTCAGCTGTGGGCGATCGACGCGAACTCGCTCACGAGCCGGCCCGGACCGCACCTGGTCGACGGCGTCGAAGTGATGGCACGGATTTTCGCACCCACAATCTTCGGGCCATCGTCGACCGGCCGAGCCGTGCTCAGGCTGCGGTGAACCACAACCGCGCGGCCACGGCGACCAGCAGCACGGCGAATCCGCGCTTGAGGATTGCGTCGCCCATCCCCAGCGAAAGCTGCGCGCCGAGGAAACTGCCAATGAACAACCCTCCCGCGATGAGCAGCGATGCCTTCACATTGACGTTTCCGGCACGGTAGTAGGACAGCGCTCCGAGCAGCGCCACCGGAAGCAGGAATACCCCGAGCGATGTGCCGGTCGCCATTTTTTGCGGAAAATTGGCGAAAAACACGAGCATCGGGACGATAATGATTCCGCCGCCGATGCCGAACACGCCGCTGCCGATGCCTGCCGCCAGCCCGATGCCGAAATAGACCAGGGTCACGCACCCTCCGGTGTCGTCCTGTGAGTGGTACTGCTATCGCCCGCCTGCGCGACCACCGTTATCTAGGCGCGCCTCGACGACGGAAGCATCGAATCCGCGGGCGATCGCGTCGAACGAGAACGGCGTGTCGTAGGCGCCGATCGCGCGGGACTGGTGATCGAAACTGGTGCCGTTTCCAGCGCGCGGGTAAGATACAATGAACTTCAGCTTGGTACCCACCGTCCCCGTGAAATTGGTCTTCGTTCGCTGCGCCTTCGTCGCGGCGTTGCTGCTCTCCGCCGCCTGCCGCACAGGTAGCAACCGCCCAACGGACCTCATTGGAAGCACCGCGATCCCGGATTCGGTAATGATCCGCCGCGACATCGAGACGCTCGCCTCTGAGCAGTTCGAGGGCCGCCGCACCGGCACGCCTGGCAACGACAGCGCCGCTGCATTCCTCGCTGGTCGCTACGCCGCACTCGGCCTGCTCCCAGCCCCCGACCTCGCGACCAACTGCGGCGCCGGCTGCGCTGCGGCGTACATCCGCCGGTTCACCGCCACCGAGCCAGTACGCGGCGGGCCGCCCAACCAGATGCCGACCCAGAACCTCGTCGGCCTCATCGCGGGCACGGACCCGCAGCTCCGAAACGAGTACGTGGTGATCGGCGCCCATTTCGACCACCTCGGTCGCTCCACGGTCGGCGCACTCGACCCCGAGCACGGATCCGAAATCCGCAACGGCGCCGATGACAACGCCAGCGGATCGGCGGCCGTACTCGCAGTCGCTCGCCGTTTCGCCAAATCGCCCGCAAAGCGCCCGATCCTCATCGCCCACTTCAGCGGCGAGGAAGAAGGCCTGCTCGGCTCGGCATACCTCACCGAGCACCCGCCGGTGCCGACTACCCAGATGGTCGCCATGCTCAACTTCGACATGGTCGGCCGGCTGCGCGACGACAAGCTGATCGTCTACGGTCTCGCGACGGCGAAGGAAATGGAGAGCGTGCTGACCAAGGCCAACGAAACGATTGGACTCAAGCTGTCACTCGTGCCCGACGGCACGGGACCGTCCGACCACAGTTCGTTTTACCTCAAGGACGTTCCCGTCCTGCACTTCTTCACCGATGTGCACGCCGACTATCACCGCGCCAGCGACGATGCTGACAAGATCAACGTGGCGGGTGCAGTCCGCGTGGTCGATCTCGCCGAGCGCGCGGTACGCGCAATCGCCGACGCGCCCAACCGCCTGACGTTCACCAAGGCGCCGAGCACGACCGTCTCGCGCTCGCCATCGGCTGGTAACGGCGCCTATTTCGGCTCGATTCCCGACATGGGCGCTGGCGATGATACCGGGATGCGCCTTTCGGGTGTGAGCCCCGGCGGCCCGGCCGAAAAAGCGGGACTGATGGCCGGCGACCTGATCGTGGATTTCGGCGGCAAGCCGGTGAAGAACATCTACGACTATACGGACGTGCTCGGGTCCTTTAAGCCTGGCGATGCCGTGAGCGTGGTGGTCCTTCGCGGAGCGAACAAGGAGCGCATCACGCTGCAGGTCACGCTGAGCCGCCGCGGCGGCTGAGCACCGTGTTGCCCTGTCGCGCGACGATCGCGAATCACCATCGGCCCGGCCTGGGCTGATGCCGCCACTGCCGATTCCCGCGCCGCGGGTCGAGGGCATGACGGTGACCACGGGCGTGCCGCTGTACTGGTGCCGCTACGGGCGCGCGGGCGCGCCGCCTGTGTTGGTATTGCACGGCGGGCCGGGCGCGCACCACAACTACCTACTGCCACACTTTCTCGACCTCGCCGACGAGTTCGACCTGCTCTTTTACGACCAACGCGGCGGCGGGCGGTCGAAGACCGACGACCCAGCGTCGATCACGGCGCAGGTGCAGGTCGACGACCTCGAGCGCGTGATCGCTGAGCTGACCGAGGGTCCGCTGACGATTGTCGGGTACTCGTGGGGCGCATTGCTGGCACTGCTTTACTTGATCGATACAGCCGGCGGATCGCGCAGCCCGGTCCCCGCGCGACTCGCACTCGTCGATCCAGCCGCGGTGTCGCGGGCGCATCGCACCGTCTTCGAGGCGGCGTTCGCTCGGCGCGCGAATTCTGCCGAACTGCTGGCCATGCGCGCCGAACTGTCCGCGAGCGGCCTGCGTGACACCGACCCGGCGGCGCACAAGCAGCGCGTATTCGAGTTGAGCGTCGCAGGATATTTCTTTGACCCGCGCCAAGCGGAGAACCTCACGCCATTTCGCGTCACCGGCCGCGTGCAGCAACAGGTGTGGGAGTCACTTGGGGAGTTCGATCTGGCACCGCAGCTCGGCGCGGTCCGATGCGATGCACTCGTCGTCCACGGACGCCAAGACCCGATCCCCCTGGCATCGTCCGAGGCAGTGGCCGAAGCGTTGCACGCCCAGCTGGTCGTTTTGGATGACTGCGGGCACGTACCCTACGTGGAACGACGAGACGCGCTGTTCGCGACGCTTCGCCCCTTCCTCCGGGCCGACCCGGCCGCGCAGTAGGAACGCCGTGGACGAACTCACCTCCCGCGCCCGCAGGCTCTACCGGCGGCTCCTGAAGCAGTACCCCGACGCCACCTGCGAGCTCGACTATGAGACTCCGTTCCAGCTCGCCGTCGCGACCGTGCTCAGCGCACAGTGCACAGACAAGCGCGTCAACATGGTGACGCCGGTGCTGTTCGCCCGGTACCCGGACGCCGAGGCACTGGCTGACGCGCTGATCGGCGACGTCGAGGAAATCATCAAAAGCACCGGCTTCTTCCGAAACAAGGCCAAAAGCATCACTGGCCTGGCTATGGCCGTGGTCGCTCGCCACGAAGGCACGCTGCCGTCCACGATGGCCGAGCTCTTCGAGTTGCCCGGCGTGGGTCGAAAGACGGCGAACGTGATTCTCGGTAACGCCTTCAAGACCAATGAAGGGGTGGTCGTCGACACGCACATCGGACGGCTCTCCAACCGACTTGGCCTCACGAAGCAGACCGACCCGGTCAAGGTCGAACAGGCGCTCATTGCCCTCTTTCCGCGGAAGCACTGGACCATGCTCGCGCACCTGCTGATCTGGCACGGCAGGCGGACCTGTGCCGCCCGGAAGCCCAAATGTGCCGAATGCGTCGTGGCGGACCTCTGCCCAAGCGCCGTCGAGTTCCGCTAACTTTCACCCTATGCCAAAAACAGCCATATTCGAAACCAACATCGGCACGATCACTGCCGAACTGTACGAAACCGACGCGCCGCTCGCGGTCGCGAACCTCGAGAAGCTCGCGAACGACAAGTTCTATGACGGGGTAAAGTTCCACCGCGTGATTCCGGATTTCGTGGTGCAAGGCGGCGACCCCCTTTCCCGCGATCTCCCGGCCGGCCACCCGCGCGTCGGCACCGGAGGCCCAGGCTGGACCATCCCGTGCGAAACCAAGGGCAACCCGCGCACCCACGAGGTGGGCTCACTCTCGATGGCGCACGCCGGCAAGGATTCGGGTGGCAGCCAGTTCTTCATGGTACTGAGCGAGCAGAACACGAAGCATCTGAACGGCGTGCACACGGTGTTCGGCAAGATCACCGGCGGGCTCGACGTGATGAAGAAGATCAAGCAGAACGACGTCATGAATACCGTGCGCGTCTCGTAGGCCTCGCCTCTCGCGCACCGAACATTCTTCCAGGAACAGACCATGTCCGGCCATCCCGCAGCAACCGACCGCAAGGCCGCCTTCGCCGGCCTGATCGTTGGCGTTATCGCGCTCATCATCGTCGTCGTCGTGGTGAGTAAGCTCACGGCGAGGAAGTTCGCTGGCGAGCACGAGACGACCGCGAGCGCGGTGCGCTGACAAACCGCGACACCGTCGCGCTGACGGCAGATTTCTTCCGTCCAGTTCCAGCGGAGTATCTCCATGGCCCGAATGACCGTGACGTTGATCGTCACGCGGTGCCTCATCCCGACCCTTGCCATCGCCCAGCGCGGTGGCGCGGGTGCGCAGGCTAAGGAATTGCTCAAGGAGCAGGACGAGGATTTCGCCAAAAAGGTTGGCGGCGGCCGAGGCGGCGCCTAAGCCGATGCCCACCTCGTTGCCGGTACGCGCCGACGCCCTTGCCTTGATGCAAGACTGGACCCCGAGCGAGTCGCTCCGGGGCCATATGCTCTCTGTCGAGGGGGCCATGCGCGCCTACGCCGCGGAGTTCGGCGAGGACGTCGAGCGCTGGGGCCTCGCAGGACTGATGCATGACTTCGACTACGAACGCTTTCCGAACAACGCGCACGCCGCGGATGCTGAACATCCGAGCGAGGGCGTCCGTCACCTGCGCGGACTGGCATATCCCGAGGACATTCTCGAAGCGATCCTCGGCCACGCCGACTACACCGGCGTGGCCCGCACGTCGCGCATGGCGAAAACGCTGTTTGCCGTCGACGAACTCTGCGGGCTGGTGACAGCCTGTGCGTTGGTGCGCCCATCGAAAAGCGTCAACGACCTCGAGCCGTCGAGTGTCAAAAAGAAGATGAAAGACAAGGCCTTCGCGCGTGGCGTCAGCCGAGACGACGTCGTCAACGGAGCCGCCGAACTCGGCGTGGAAATGGACGCGCATATCGCGCTCGTGATCGCTTCCATGCGCGAGCGGGCAGCCCTGCTCGGGCTTGCAGGCGCCCAAGGCTAAACTGCCATTCAGGCGACCAGCACGACCAGTAACTGACCAGGGCCCCGCGCGTCCAACGGACGAGCGCTTGGGCGCGTACGGGAGAGTGTGATTGATGAGCGAACCGCGTGACCAGCGCCGCCCTGCCGGTTTGGGGTTTGCCGGTCGCAACCGCGAGGCGGCGGAACCAGTGGACTGTGGCTGAACGTCCGGCGAACGAGCGTGAGCTCGTCCTGGCCGCACAGCGCGGTCAGTCGACGGCGTTTTCGGAACTCGTGCGGATGCACGAGCGGCGGGCCTATGCCGTGGCGCGCGCGATTGTCATCAATCACGAGGATGCGGAAGACGCCGTGCAGGACGGGTTCCTGCATGCGTACCGCGCCCTCGATCGGTTTTTGCCGGACCAGGCGTTTGGAGCGTGGTTGCACCGGATCGTCGCCAACGCGGCGCTGGACATCACGCGCAGGCGCAAGGTGCGCGACGCGGACGAGTTGCCCGAGACAGTGGCATCTCCGTTTCGCGACCCGGCCGAAGGCAGTGAGTTGCGAAGCAGGCTGCGGGCGGCACTGGAGACCCTTCCGGCGCGTCAGCGGTCCGTGATCGTGTTGCACGATGTGGAAGGGTTCAAGCATTCGGAGATTGGCAAGATTCTGAGCATTCCTGAAGGCACCGCCCGGTCGGATCTGCACTACGCGCGCAGTCAGTTGCGCGCGATCCTTGGGGAAGTGAGGAAGTCACTATGAACGAAGACATTCACGGTCCAGAAGCCGTAACCCTCGTGCGCGATGACACGCTGACGAACGAGCTGCGGGCGATCTATGCCCCGCCGTCGAACGAGGCGTACTGGGCGACGCTTGAACAGCGCATCGTGGCAGCACTGGACGCGGAAGACGCCTGGTGGACGGTACCGGACCACTGGCTGCGCACAGGACTGATTGCCGCGGCGGTGACGCTGATCGTCGCCGGCGGACTCTTCCTGCGCGCGCAGGCGAGCCTGGACCGCACGATGGTGTACGAAAATGTGATCGAGGTCGAGGGACTTGGGTCGGCGCTCGCACAGCGTGAGCCACTTTCGCAGGAGCAGGCCACGCTGCGGAAGCTCACGGGACATCAATAGGGGGCTGACGTGTCTCGAACCAAGAGTCTCGCGATCGCCATGTACCTGGGTGCGGCGCTGGCCGGGGCAGCCATCGCGCTCGCGGCGGACCGTGCGGTGGATCGGAAGGGCCGCGCGCCGGGCAACCGGTCGCCGCGGGTCTGGTTTTTCGACCAGCTGAAACTCACGCCAGCACAGCGTGACTCGTTGACGGTCGTTCTCGACGACCGGGACAAGAAGTTCAAAGCGCTCATGGAAACGAGGAAGGTCATCCTCGATCCGCTTCGGGCGTCGCAGGACTCGATTGATGCCGAGTGGCGTCAGCGTTTGACGCAGCTGCTCACTTCGGAGCAGAAGGCGATTTATGACCAGATGCAGCAGGCGCGCCGCGAGCGAGAGCGAACGGGGCGCGGGGGAGATCGGAGATGAAGATGGGAATTCGCACCTTGATGGTCACGTTGGTATTCCTGCCCTTGGCGCTTTCGGCGCAGGTGGTCGGCGACGCGCGTCCAATTTCGATCGACGAAGCCGTGCGGCTCGCGCAGCTGAACCAGCCGTCGACCGTTGCGGCCCGGAACCAGATCAAGCAGAGCGAAGCCTCGGTTCGCCGGAATTTTTTCAACTTGGGATTCATCCCGACCCTCGGCATCGGTGCCGGTGCGAATCAACGTGGCGGCGACCGATACGCGGAGGGCGTCAAGTTGCCGAGTACGGCGACTCCCTGGTCCTACGGCCGAAGCCTCAACATCGGATCGCTCACGCTGTTCGATGGCGGCACCAAGTGGAACACCTGGCGTCAGTCGCAGGCAACGCTCATGTCGAACGAGGCGGGCCTGGTCACACAGCGCTACAACGTGGCGTTGACCGTCAAGACCGCGTACTACAACGTCGTGACAGCGCGTGAGCAGCGCGCAGCCGCGCAACGCCAGCTGGATCAGGCGGTGCAGCAGCTCGCCGTGGCGACGGCAAAAATGAATGCCGGATCGGCCACACGCACCGACTCCCTGACAGCTGCGATCGCGGTCGGCACGGCGCGGCAAGCGATCCTGACCGCCGACAACAGCATCGCGAACGCGAACGCCGCGCTCACGCGCTATGCGGCCACGCCGTTCACGGTCACGGCCGTTGGCGGCGATTCCTCCAGTGTGCCGAGCATCGACGTCAGCGACACCGAACTTGTGCGCATGGCGCTTGTCGGGCCGCTCGTCTCCCAGAACACGGCTCAGCTTCGGGTGGCGGAAGCGCAGCGCCGCGTCGCGAACGCCCCGTACCTGCCGCAACTCACAATGAGCCTCAGCTACGGCTGGACCATTGAGAACTCGCAGAAATTCCAGGTGGCGGACGGTCCAAACGGCAACAGCACCGGACTTGGCTTCAACTTCAGCTATCTCATCTGGGACAACTTTGCGCGCGAACAATCGGTCGTGCAGACACGGATCGGCCACGAGAATGCCGAAGCGACGTTGAAGGACAATCAGTTTGTCGTGCAGCAGAACCTGACGCAGCAGCTCAACACCTTCCGCACGGCACTGGCGTCGATCGAGCTGAACAACCTGCAGATCGCCTCCGCCGAGGAAAACCTCCGCGTGGTGCAGCAGCAGTACAACCTTGGCGCCAAGCAGTTGCTCGACCTCATCACCGCGCAGCGGTCGCTCGACGACGCGCGCGCACAGCTCATCACATCGCGCCAAAATGCCCGGATCGCCAAGGCCAATATCGAGTCCATTATCGGACGCGACCTGAAGTAGCACGACGACTCGGTACGCCGGCGAGGCCTGCGTACGAGCCGCACGACAGATCGCACCAAGCACCCATCTTCACTTACGACGTTTTCGTCCCTACCGGGAGTACGCAGTGAACCGCAAGCTTTTCGCCATCATCCTCGCGAGCACCTTCGCCTGCAACAAGCCAACAGTCCAGTCTGTCCAGATCAGCACGGCAACCGTCCAGCGGCGCGACATCGTCGTGCAGGCCGAGGCCACCGGCGTGATCGAACCGATCACCGTCGTCGAGGTCAAGTCCAAGACGGCGTCTGGCCAGGTGATCGACATGAACATCGAGGTCGGCACCTACGTCCGCCCCGGTGACCTGATTGTGCAGATCGACACCACCGACCTGCACACGACGCTGCTCCAGAATCTTGCCGACCTCACGGCATCGCAGTCGTCATACAACGTCGCCAAGACGGTGCTGGAGCGGAATACGACCCTCTACTCGCAGCGCGTCATCACCAAGGACGTGCTCGAACAGTCACAGAACTCTGAGGCCAGCGCCAAGGCCTCGCTCCAGCGGTCGCAGACGCAGGTCACACTGCAGATGCAGCGGCTCAAGGATTCGCGTGTCACGGCAGCAGCCGAGGGCACCATCCTTACGCGGCCTGTCGCCAAGGGACAGGTCGTGCAGGCCGGGTCAGGCGGTGTGAGTGCCGGCACGGTAATCGCCACGATGGCAGACCTCTCCAAAATTCGTGCGCGCACACTCGTCAGTGAAACCGAAATCGGGCAGGTCCGGATTGGACAGAACGCCGTGGTGCTCGTAGACGCCTTTCCGGACCGGGCATTCAACGGCACGGTGGAGAAGGTCGAGCCATCGGCTGTCGTGCAGCAGAACGTCACGATGTTTCCAGTGCTCATCTCGCTCGACAACGCAGATGGCCTGCTCCGCCCCGGCATGAACGGCGAAGTCAGCGTTCGCACCGATGAGCGCACGCAGGTGATCACGGTTCCAAACGACGCCATTCGCTCGACGCGTGAATACGCAGACGCAGCCCTCGCACTCGGCCTGAACCCCGACAGCGTACGCGCAAAGGCGATGCCGAACGGTGGTGGCCGCGGCGGCGCGGGCGCAGGTGGCGGCCGTCAGAGTGGCGGTGGTGAGGCCCATACGAGTCGCGCGGAACTCGATGCCTCGCTCATGCAGCGCGGTGACCCGACACAGGGTGGCGCACAGGGCGGCGCACAGGGCGGCGCACAGGGCGGCGCACAGGGCGGCGCACAGGGCGGCGCACAGGACGGACGGCGCGGTGGTGGTGGTGGACGCGGGCAGATGGTCGAAGTGACCGACGCCGATTGCAAGACGATCGACGACGCGCTCAAGGCCAAGCCGGCGCTCGCCAAAAAGCTGACGGATATTCAGGAGCAGATGCGCGACCAGAACGCCGATCGTCAAGCACTGCGGACGCAGATGGAATCCGTCTACAAGGAACTCGGCGCTGACGCGGCAAAGGTCGCCGCCTGCCGGTTCAGGAATGGTGGTGGTCGTGGCGGACGGAGCGGCCCGCAGGGCGCAGGCGGCGCGACCGCGCAGGGCGGAGCCGCCGCCATGCCGGCCGGCGGAATGGGCAGTGGTGGCCGTAGTGGTGGGCGCGGCGGCCGGGGCGGCGCGCGCCGCCAGGACCCGAACGCCACCCCACGCTCTGGCCTCGTGTTCGTCCTGAAAGGCACGACCTGGGAGCCACGTCTCCTCCGTCTTGGTATCGCCAACTACGACTTCACCGAAGTGCGGTCGGGTGTCGAAGAAGGCGAACAAGTCGCGCTGATGAGCGCCGCGATCCTCCAGCTGCGCCGTCAACAGCAAATGGATCGCGTCAAGGGAATGGCGAGCCCGCTTGGTGGAGCGTCAGGCGGGATGAGTGGCGGCAGCCGTGGTGGTAGCGGCTCTATGGGTGGTGGCGGTGGGCGTGGTGGCAACTAAGCTCTCTCACACGGAGACCGTCCCATGCTGATCGGCGAAACGATTCGCGTCGCACTCGGCGCCCTCAGAGCGAACAAGATGCGCTCGCTGCTCACGATGCTCGGCATCGTGATCGGTGTGGCGGCAGTCATCGCCGTGGTGGCGCTCGGAAACGGCGCACAAAAACAGATCAACGACCGTATCACCGCGCTCGGCACCACGCTGCTCACGATCAACCCCGGCCAGGCACAGCAGGGCGGTGTCCGGACCGGCGGCGGCGGCGGCGCGCGCCTTACAACGGACGACGCACAAGCGCTGATCGATCGCGGCACACGCATCCTCGCAGTGCAGCCCGAGATGGCCGGAAACCTGCAGGTCGTGTTCGGCAACAAGAACACGAATACGTCGATTGTCGGCACATCAGCCAACTACCCCGAAGTGCGCAAGTACGAAATCGAGTACGGGCGCATGTTCACCCACTCGGAAGACCAGACGCGCCAGCGCGTGGCGGTCATCGGCCCGACGGTCGCTGAAAACCTCGGGCTCGGCACGGGCCTCGGACTCGTCGGCGAAACAATTCGCATCCGCGGCATTCAGTTCACCGTGGTCGGTTCACTCAAGTCGAAGGGATCTGGCGGCGCGTTCGGCAACCCGGACGACCAGGTGCTCATCCCGGTGCAGACCGCGCGCTTCCGGGTGCTCGGCAATAACCGCGTGCGCTCGATCGGCATACTTGCCCCGAACGAGGCGGAGATTCCGGAAACGATGGCAGACGTGCAGCAGATCCTTCGCCGCGAACACCGCCTGCGCCTAGGCCGCGAAGACGATTTCCAGATCCGCAGCCAGTCCGACTTCCTCAATACCCTGTCCGAAACGACGCAGACCTTCGGCCTACTGCTCGCTGGCATCGCTGCCGTTTCGCTGCTGGTCGGCGGCATCGGCATCATGAACATCATGCTGGTGTCGGTTACGGAACGCACGCGCGAAATCGGCGTGCGCAAGGCGCTCGGCGCAACGCGGCTCAATATCATGTTCCAGTTTCTGATCGAGGCCGTGGTCCTCTGCATCATCGGCGGCGCGATCGGCATCGCCTGTGGCACAGGCGGGGCCACGCTCTTCACCCGCAACTTCGGCTGGACCACGACGATCGGACTCGAGTCCATCCTGATCGCGTTTGGCTTCTCGGCATTCGTCGGCGTCGTGTTCGGAGTGTATCCGGCACGTCGCGCGGCGGTCATGGACCCGATCACAGCGCTGCGCTACGAATAGCACCGCCGATCTACGAAAAAGAGAACGGCCCGGACTCGAGTCCAGGCCGTTCTCTTTTTCCTCCTGGCCCAGCCTAGGGTTTTGGAATACGCACCGTGGCGGCCGGTTTCCTGATCTCAAACTTGAACACCTGCTCGCCAAGCTGACGCACGGCGTTCGCACCCATTTTCGCCGGTCGGAACCGCATGCCTGGCATCGCCTCCTGCACCGCCTTCGCGAACATCGGGTGCGTCGCCTCGATTAGCCTGATCGTGCTCAGGTCGATTAGCCCCGTCGAGTCGACCACGAACCGGAGCGTCGCGTAGCCCTCGACATTCTTCGCCAGTAATTCCATGGGGTACGCTGGGGCGGAACTCAACGGGTCGCGCTCGGCCGCTGAGTCGACGTCGATGATGCTGAAGGCGCCGACGGCCTGCGCCGCTTCGGCAAGCTGCATCACGCCATTGAGCTGAGCCTGTTCCGCTGCCTGTTGAGGAACGACCGCTTCACCGTCCGTGTTCTTCTCGTCGACCTTGACGGGCTGCCCCTGCAGCTGGCCGCGTGGTGACCCCGTCGCGCCGACGCCAACGTAGGCGAGCTGCTCCTCGCCAGGCTTGTTCACGCGGTCCGGCGGGAAGAGGAACTGGATGAAGCTGTTGAGCTCCTCACGCACGTCGTCGTTCGTGGCCACTGCCGTCGTTCCCACGATGATGGCGATGACGGCACCGTGCACGACAATGCTGACGACCGCCTGAATGAGTGGTCGCGGCGGCCGTAGCTGCTTGGATTCGAGGAGGACGTCGAACATGTGCACCTTGAAGCGATTCAAACTCTTGATGGCAATATCCAATCCCCATTGGTCGCACGCCAGCGTCAGCTGGTACAGGAACTCCCCGTGCCAGTTTGCCAGCACCACCAACCGCCTGACCGTATACAGACCGAAAGGTCTATGCGATCACTGACCAGGGCCGGCCGAACGCGACAGCCGTGCTACCACGCCCGAGGCGACGGTAACCGACATCGCTTTACGACTCAGGCGACCCCTATAGATTCCACGATGGATCGCGGATTGTCCGCGACGCGTTGTGTCGTTTTTCGCCCCATGGACTCCGACTCCAGCTCGACCGACTCTCCGGCTGATTTTCCGCCGGCTTCTGTACCCCAGCCACCGGCCGCCCACACGACGCCGGTGAGCGAGTCCGCTGGCACCCCTTCGGCTGCCGGTCGCGCCACGCCGCTTGGCGGCGTCACCGCGAAGCATGTCTCGCCCCTGCCAACGCCCCACGTCGATACCAACCCAACAGGGAAGCGTCTCGCCGTGCTCACGCTAATGGCCCTCGGCGTCGTGTATGGCGACATCGGTACGAGCCCGCTCTACGCGTTTCGCGAGTGCTTCAAGCCAGAGTACGGCATCGCGGCCACGGCCGCGAACGTGAACGGCATCCTCTCGCTGATTGTCTGGGCGCTGACGCTGATCGTCTCGGTGAAGTACCTGCTGTTCGTCTTGCGCGCCGACAATCACGGCGAGGGCGGCATCCTCGCCATGCTGGCGCTCATCATCGGCAAGGACACATCACGCATCTATCGGCGCGCCGTGATCGTCATGCTGGGCTTGTTCGGCGCGGCGCTCCTTTATGGCGAAGGCATTATCACGCCGGCCATCTCCGTGCTCGGCGCGATGGAGGGTCTCAATGTCGTGTCGCCCGCCTTCTCGCCCGTGGTCGTGCCAGCGACGCTCGTCGTCCTGATCGGTCTCTTCGTGGTGCAGCGGTTCGGTACGCACGCCGTTGGCAGATTCTTCGGCCCGTTGATGCTGATCTGGTTCGCGGCGATCGCCGCGCTCGGCGTGAAGGAGATCCTGCGCACTCCCGAAGTCCTCGCTGCCGTCAACCCGATGTACGCCGTCGCGTTCATTGCCGAGCATGGCCTCGGCGCGTTCTTCATACTTGGCGCCGTCGTGCTGGCGGTGACCGGCGCCGAAGCGCTCTATGCCGACATGGGCCACTTCGGCAAAAAGCCGATCCGCCTCGCCTGGTTCTGGCTCGTCTTCCCCTGCCTCCTGCTCAACTACTTCGGCCAGGGCGCGTTGGTGTTGCGCGACCCAACGGCAGTGGCGAATCCGTTCTACCTGCTTGCACCGAGAGAACTGCTCTATCCCCTCATCGGCATTGCGACGCTGGCCGCGGTGATCGCCTCTCAGGCGCTTATTTCCGGCGCCTTCTCGCTCACGCAGCAGTGCGTGCAGCTGGGCTACTCCCCCCGAGTGACCATCGTGCATACGTCGGCGCGCGAGTACGGCCAGATCTACATCCCCGAGGTCAACTCGGCACTCGCATTGGGCTGCTTCCTTGTCGTGCTCGGATTCCAGAGCTCTACGGCGCTCGGCGCGGCGTACGGCATCGCAGTCACCGGAACGATGGCGATCAACACGGTCCTCTTCGGCGTAGTCGCTGCCGCGCGCTGGAACTGGCCGCGGTCCACCGTGTTGATTCTCGTTGCGGCGTTCTTGGCGATCGACGTTGCACTCATAGGTGCAAACGTGATTAAGGTCGCGCATGGCGGATGGGTTCCGCTCGTCCTGGCCATGGCACTATTCACGCTGATGACCACCTGGAAGCGCGGGCGGGCGATCCTCCGAGAGCGACTCAAGGAGATCACGATGCCGTTGCCAGCGTTCCTCGAGAGCATTACCACGAGCTCGATTCCGCGTGTCTCCGGCACGGCGGTGTTCATGACGTCGGAACCGGACGGTGCGCCCGTGGTGCTCCTCCATCACCTCAAGCACAACAAGGTGTTGCACGAGCAGGTCATCCTGCTCTCGCTCCAGACCGCTTCGGTCCCTGAACTCGCGCCAAGCCAACGGATCTTCACACTTGAGCGTCTCGAGAGCGGGTTTGTTCGCGTGGTCGCGCGTTATGGGTTCATGCAGTCGCCCGACGTCAAGGAAGTACTCGCTGTGCTCCGGACGCAGGGCATCAAGACGCGGCCGCTCGACACGAGCTATTACCTCGGACGCGAAGATCTGATCCCCGCCGACAAGCCGTGGAAGAAAGGCGGCCTGACGATGAACATCTGGCGCAAGCGACTGTTCGCCATCATGTCAAAGAACGCGCGCAGCGCCGCGGCGTTCTTCAACCTGCCGCCCAACCGGGTGGTTGAGCTCGGCACGCAGATCGAGTTCTAGCGTTCGGCACGACCCAATCTGAATCGGGAGCGCTGCGCGCTGGCGGTGCTGCGAACCACAAAACGCGTGGATCGCATTCCCGGTTCGCTAGCTTCCAGACACCAACATGACTTCAACGACATCGCTCGAGACATTCAAGCACCACTGGCAGGACGAAGCCGATGCGGCGTACCTCTACCGCATCCTCGCATCGCTCGAGCCCGATCCGGCGCGGCGCAGCGTCTACCAACGGCTGGCTGAGGTCGAAGACAAACACACCGTCATCTGGGCTGGCCTGATCCGTGGCAACGGCGGCACGGTCGCCGAGCATCGCATCACCGGACGCACGCGTCTGCTGGCGTTCCTCGGTCGGCGCTTCGGACCGAACTTTCTCCTGCCGATGCTACTCGCCGAGGAAGGGCGCGAGGTGAAGGGCTACCTCGACATGCATCGCGAAACACCTAAGGACGCCGCGGGCTCGTCGGAGTCGCTGCAGCTCGCGAAGGAATCCAAGGAACACGCGCACGAGATCGCGGGGCTCGCTGGACGCGAGGGCGAGCCGTGGCACCAGACCGGCGCGGGCGGCATGCTTCGCAATGTCGTGTACGGCTTCAACGATGGGCTGACCGCGAACTTCGGCTTAGTGGCCGGTGTACTGGGCGCCACCGCGGGCGACCAGCACCAGATGATCATCGTCGCCGGCGTCGCGGGCGTGATCGCCGACGCGCTGTCGATGGGCTCGTCGGGCTACCTAGCCGCGAAAAGCGAGCAGGAAGTGTACGCGAACGAGATCGCGATGGAACGCGACGAAATCGCCCTCATGCCGGAGATCGA
Organism: Gemmatimonadota bacterium; assembly: GCA_014192065.1. Taxonomy (GTDB): domain Bacteria; phylum Gemmatimonadota; class Gemmatimonadetes; order Gemmatimonadales; family Gemmatimonadaceae; genus Fen-1231. The sequence continues at coordinate 236,969 of BJHH01000002.1, forward strand.
GCGCGACGAACTCGCGCTCATTTACGAAGCGCGTGGCATGGCGGCCCCGGAGGCACGGGCGCGCGCCGCCGAGCTGATGAAGGACCCCGAGCGCATGCTCGCGGAGAAGGTGAAGGAGGAGCTGAAGATCGGCGGGCACGAACAGTCGCCGATGCGTGAGGCCTGGATCACGGGCTCGGCCACCGCGGTGGGCGCACTGATTCCCGTGGCTCCGTTCTTCTTTGCCTCGGGAATGACCGCTATCGCGCTATCGTTCACCCTTGCCATGGCAAGCCACTTTCTGGTGGGCGCCGGGCGCAGCGTGTTTACCGGGCGCAGCGTGTTCCGCTCCGGCCTCGACATGTTCCTCGTCGGGCTTGGCGTGGCGATCATCGGGTACTACGTCGGCGACTGGATCGGTAGGCTGATCGCCTAGACCGGCGCGCTGCGACGACGGTCGTGGCGTGCCGGCGACCACGGGCAACTCAGCGACGGTTTACGGCTGACGGCTCGTCCGTGGGATCGGCTCGCCAAGCTTGGCTTCCTTGCGGGCGTACTCTGCGGCCTCGCCGTGCGTGGCATACCACACCTTGTCGCCGCCCTTGGCCTTGATGTGGTCGAGTAGCATCTCGAGCGCAACGATCCGCGACCGGTGACCGATGATATGCGGATGCATCGTCAGCAGGAACATCGTGCCCTCTGCATACGCCTTGTCGAACTCGTCCATCCAGACCCGCGCGACTTCGCGCGGAGGGCTGTACCGCTCACCTCTCGGGTCGAAGAGCGGCGCATCGTCGAGAATCCATTCCACCGGCAACTCGACCATGCCGGTGCGCTTCCCGTCCTGCATCAGCTCATATGGGCGATCGTCGGCCATCAAAGAACTCTCGTAGCGGAAGCCGAGGTCGCGGAGGATCGAGAGCGTGTTCGGGCTGAAGTTCCACGACGGCGCGCGATAGCCGGTCGGCTTCTTTCCCGTCATCCGCGTCAGCTCGGCCGTCGCCGTAACGAGCAGCGCGCGCTCATCTGCCTCCGCCAAGGTGGTGTTCATCTCGTGCACCCACCCGTGCACGCCCCATTCGTGCTTGCCACTCGTGTTGACGAGGGTGGCCATCTCGGGATGCAGCGCGAGCGACACCGACGGAACGAAAAACGACGCAGGGATCTGCCGCGCATCAAGCAGTTTCACGATTCGCTCGAGGCCGACACGCGCCCCGTACTGGCCCATCGACAGCGCACCCACGGATGTCTCGCCGAACCGGAGCGTGACCGTCTCGTTGTCTGCGTCGAACGAGAGTAAGACCGCGACCTTCTTCCCGCCCGGCCAACTCTTCGGATTGAGGTCGCGGCCCGCGCGGACAGCATCCACCGTCTTGGTGATGCTGTCCATCGACCATTTCCACCCCGGAATGGCGCTGGTGACGGGGACCGGCTGAGCCTGCGCGACAAGCCATGCAGGGACAGCAGCGATCGAAGCGGCAATGATGAAGGCGTGGCGCATGGTTGGCTCCGGAGCTAGAGGACGAGACTGAGAAGGCGGCCAGCGACGAAGACCCGCTTCGTCGGCTCGCCGGTGACGAACTTGGCGATACCGGCGTCGGCGAGGGCCGCAGCGTACACCGTACTTTCGTCCGCCCCTTCGGCCACCACCACCATGCCACGCGTCTTGCCGTTCACCTGGACCGCGATCTTGACCGTTCCGCCGGCGAGGCGCGCCGCATCGAATGCCGGCCAGCCGCTGTCGAACACGCTGATGTCGTGGCCGAGCATCTGCCAGAGTTCCTCGGCGATGTGCGGCGCGAATGGCGCCATCAACTGGACCAGCGGCTCGACTTCCGCACGGCGCGGCTTGCGCTCGCCGCTGCGCAACACGTTCACATATTCCATCATCGCGGCGATCGCCGTGTTGTAGGCGAGCACCGGGACATCGTCGCCCACCTTCTTGATTGTCTGGTGGAGCTTGCGCATCACGGCCTGATCCGGCTCGTCCGTGGCGCTTGCATCGCGCACCGACGCCCAGACACGATCGAGAAACCGCTTCACGCCACTGATGCCGGCGTCGCGGAAATCGCCACCCTCCTCGAACGGGCCGAGGAACATCAGGTAGGTGCGGAAGGTGTCCGCGCCCCACTCTTCGATGTACTCGTCGGGATTGACGACGTTGCCCTTGGACTTCGACATCTTCGCGCCATCGCGGATGATCAGACCATGCGCGCGGAACGTCGTGAACGGCTCCTCGAAGTGCACGTGCCCAGCGTCGTACATCACCATCGTCAGGAAACGCGAATAGAGCAGGTGTAGCACCGCATGCTCGTTGCCGCCGATGTACGAATTAACCGGCAGCCACTTCTTGGTGATCGTCGCATCGAACGGCACATCGTCGTGGCCGACGCTCGGATACCGGAGGAAATACCATCCGCTGTCGAGGAAGGTGTCGCTGACATCGGTTTCGCGCCGTGCCTTCTTGCCGCACGACGGGCACGGGACGCGATACCACTCCTCGTGGCGCGCCAGCGGTGACACGCCGGAATCGTCCGGCGTAAAGTCAGCGATGTTGGGCAGCACGACCGGCAGGTCCTTCTCGGGCACGGCCACCGGACCACAATCGTCGCAGTAGATGATCGGGATCGGCGGTCCCCAATACCGCTGCCGTGAGATGCACCAGTCGTGCAGCCGGTAGTTGACCACCGCCTTGCCCGCGTGCTTTTCCTCGAGCCAGGCGGCGATGGCAGCCTTGGCCTCGTCAACGGGAAAGCCGTCGAACCGCTCGCTGTTGCAGAGCACGGCGCCGGCGTCATCGGTGAAGGCTTCGGTCAGCGGCGTACGCGCCGTCTGGTCCGGGCCGGCCACCACCCGCTCGATCGGTAATTCGAACTTCGCCGCAAATGCGAAGTCACGCTCGTCGTGGCCCGGCACGGCCATGATGGCGCCCGTACCGTACTCCATCAGCACATAGTCGGCAGTGCAGACCGGAATCAGACCGCCCGTCGCAGGATTCGTAGCATAGGCGCCGGTGAACGCACCCGTCTTCTCCTTATTCGTCTTCCGCGTGACGATATCCTGATGCGCCGATCGCGTGCGGTAGGCGTCAACGGCGGCTTGCTGGTCGGCACTGGTTATCAGGTCGAGCAACGGATGCTCAGGAGCAAGCACGAGATAGGTCGCACCGAAGATCGTGTCGGGGCGCGTGGTGAATACCGTCACCTCGCTTATCCCCGAGGCGACTTCGGAGGTCGCGTGGACGGCCGCGCTCCCTGCGTCCTCGAGCGGATTGAGGATCCGGAACCGGATCTCGGCGCCGTCCGAGCGCCCGATCCAGTTGCGCTGTGCCGCCTTCGTGGACGCCGACCAATCGAGGGTGTCGAGGTTGGCGAGCAGGCGCGGGGCGTAGTCTGTAATACGAAAGAACCATTGCTCCATCGCGCGCTGTTCGACCAGCGTGGTGCACCGCTCGCAATGACCGCCCTCAACCTGCTCATTCGAGAGCACCGTCTTGCAGCTGGGGCACCAATTGACGGCCGCCTTCTTGCGATACGCCAGCCCGCGCTTGAAAAGCTGCAGGAAGACCCACTGTGTCCACTTGTAGTACGACGGGTGCGTCGTATCGACCGTGCGCGACCAGTCCACCATCAGACCGGCCCGGGTGAGCTGCCGCGTGAAGTTGGCGATGTTTTTCGGGATCAGCTCCATCGGGTGCGCGCCAACTTTCAGCGCATAATTCTCCGAGTGGATCCCGAACGCATCGAACCCAATGGGCTCAAACACCGTGTGCCCGATGAGTCGCTGAAAGCGGGCGAAGATGTCGTTGCCGGTGAAGGCAAAAAGGTTTCCGACATGCAGCCCCTCGGCTGAGGGGTACGGAAACATCATGAGCGCGTAGTACGGGCGGGCGCAGCCGGCGATGTCAGGTTGGTTCGAGGCGCGCTGGGCCCACTTCTCGCGCCAGGTGCGCTCGACGAGCGCCGGATCGTAGCCGATTGGCTCGTCCGGGGCGGGCGTGTGAGGATGCTGGGTGGGTGAGGTCATAAGACTCGAACGGGGCGGCTGGGGCCAGGAATCGCCCGCCGAGTCGCCCCCAAGGCCACACGGAGCTTTTTTCTGGGTCAGCAATGCGTCAGGCGGTTCGATCCAATCTAGCCGACACGCCACTCCGTACAAGGATGATGCTCATGCGCGGCGGGGCCGCTCCGACTGTTTGAACAGGTACGCACAGGTCTCGAGGCGTGGCCCCTTCTCGTCGCAGACGGCGTACCTCGCCCCCTCGTACGCGCAGGCGCCGGCGTACCGGCCGTCCTTGGTGAGCGCGTAAAATGTCAGATCGAAGAACGGCCGGCCCTTGTCGTCAAGCAGCCGTGTCTCGCTGTGCTCGATCACGCGTTGCATCACGTTGATAAGCGCCTGCTCGGCGGCGACGCCCTGCCGCATGTACTCCACGGCAAGGAACGCACCGCACACCATGATGTTCGACTCGCCACGCCCGGTGCTTCCCGCGGCGCCCACGGTGTTGTCGGTGTACTGGCCGGCACCAATGACGGGCGAATCGCCGACCCGGCCGGGCACCTTCCACGATATGCCGCTCGTGGTCGTGCACGAGCTCACATCACCAACGGCGTTCACGGCGTTCATGTTGATCGTGCCATGCGTCCACGGGATGCCACGCTCGGCGTAGTAGTCCTCCTCGTCGAATCCGCCGCGCGGCGCCATCCGGGCCGGCGGCGCCTTCACCCATGGGGAATACCCTTTCGGGTCGGCCTTCCACTTCTCGAACGCAGCCTTCGACGCCGGCGTGAGCAGGTCCTGCTCCTTGAATCCCATCGCCAGCGCGAAGCGCTTCGCATCCAGTCCGACGAGAAAAATGTGGTCGGTGTAGTCCATCACCGCCTTCGCCACGAGCGACGGCGTGGCGATGCCCTCGAGCCCACCCACCGCACCCGCGCGCTTCGTCGGGCCGTGCATACAACTCGAGTCGAGTTGGACCACGCCCTCCGCGTTCGGCAGGCCACCATAGCCGACCGACATGTCATCCGGATCGAGCTCCTGCGTGTTCACCCCCGCGATGATCGCGTCGAGCGTGTCGTCGCCTTTCACGATCTTGTCGTAGGCGATCTTTACGCCCGACGGCCGATCGGTGTGAAACCCGTTCGCGGACCCCACCACACAGGGCCGCGCCCGAAAACCAGCGGCCGGCACGGAGGTCATCATGCGCTCCGCCTCCCACTCCTCGACACTGATCGATCGGGGCGTGAAGCCGAGCGCGGCAAGCATCGCGCTGCGCTCCAGAAAATCGCGACGATTCGTGCTCATCAGTACTCCCCTGAATGGTGGTTGGCGTCGAATCTACGGCCGAGCCGCGGGACCGCTACAGTGAGGCGTACCCCTGGGCCGGGTACACCGTGAGCCAGAGGTCGAGGGTGCGCTCGATCGATGCGGCCGTGGCCGGGTGATCGAGGTCGGCTGGATGCAGCGCGATCCGCACGACCGACGCCCCACGCTGCAGCGTCCAGCGCATTCGGGCTTGGAGCAACGACCCGTACGCGCGGAACGCGCCCCGCGCACTCCAACGGATCACCGGCGAGCTGATCGTCCTGCGGGCTCGGAAGGCATGGATCCGCGCGTCGTCCTCGCTCACGGCGAGCCCCGCGTCGCGGACGGCCCGGTGGGTGTCGTCCTTCGCGAGCCATGCCGGTGGAACGAACCCGACTGGCGCGAGCCCGAGGGCGCGAAGCCGTGAAAGGCCACGGTCGATTCGCGCCCGCGCCGCGTCGTAACCCAGCGTCAGAAACTCCCCTTCTTTGTTGGTACGGCCCAGCGCGCGCACCTCGTCACGCCAGCTGCGCGGCGACCCCACCTCGTCGTGGCGTTCGCCATGCAGGAAAATCTCCGCCCCTTCGGCGGCGCGGGCGCGCACCCACGCCACGCACGCGGGATCGCCCTCAATGGGACTGCCGCCATGCCAGTCGGGCACGACGAGCAGTCCGGGTTTGACCCCTCGCTCGGCGCAGATTGCCCAGAGCCGTTCCACCTTCGGCATCAGCGGCGGCGCGACGTCGTGTATCGTGATCAGCACGGATGGCATCGGCTACGCCCCGCCCGCGTGGTCCCGCACGATCTGGCGATAGAGCGCAAAGATCCGATCGAAGACCGAGCCCCACGAGTGGTTCGCCTCAGCGTGCGCGCGGCCGCGCGCGCCGAGCGCTTCGAGGTTGGTGCCGAGCAACCGAACCGCCGTTTCGGTCAGCGACCCCACGTCTCCCGAAACAAACCGCTCACCAGCCCCGGAGGTCTCGACCTGTTCGCTGATACCGCCACGATCTGCAGACAGCACCGGCGTGCCGCTGGCAAGCCCCTCGAGCGGTGCGAGCCCGAATGTCTCATTCGAGCTCGGCGCCACGAACAGGTCCCACGAAGCGAGCAGGTCGGCGAGCCGTTCGCGGTCGCGCTCATACGGAAGGAACCGGATCCACGGCGCTCCCGCCGCCATCGCCTCGAGCATCGGACGCTCCGGACCGTCACCAACGAGCGCGAGCACCGCGCCGGTGTTGCGATACACCGCTGGCCAGGCGCGCAGGAGCAGGTCGAGTTCCTTCTCCGGAGCAAATCGCCCGACAAAACCGGCCACGAGCCCGGCTGGGAGTCCATAGCGGGCCCGGACCTCCTCACGTTTCGCCCGACGCCGGGGATGATACAGCGCGAGATCTACACCGAGGGGAATCTGGGAGACCCGGTCGATTCCGGCCTGATGCAGGTCGTCCATCACGAAACGCGAACAGACGATGGTATGCGCGAAATGTCGGTCGATCCGGCGCGCGTACTTCCACGCGACGTCGTGAAGAGTGCGCTGCCACCAGGGCGCGCGCTCGGGCCAGGGCGAGAACAGGCGCGGAAAGTTGCTATGATAGAACGCCACCACGGGGATGTTCAGTCCACGGGCCGCCAATCGCACGATCCAGGGCACGAGACCGGGGCTGCCGACCTCGATCAGGTTCGGCGCCTCATGCCTGACAATTCGCCGGTTGCTGCGGGTGGCCAGCATGAACCGGTACGGCGCCTGCTTCGGCACGACCGGGCCTTTCAGCCGGTAGACCCGCACACCGTCGGATTGAGAAATGGCATCGCGCGAGCCAGGCAGCGCGAGTACCTGCCGGTACGCCGGGTGCGCTTCGACGTACGCCGCTTTCTCACGCAGATAGGTGCGCACGCCGCCGGTGGTGTCACCGTAGAACTCGGTGATGTCGAGGACGCCAATTTCAGCGCGCGGGCGGAGCTGCGGCGGGAGTACCGTCTGCGACAGGTCCAGTGCCGACGCGCGAAGCTGCGCATCCGAAAGGAAGAGCGCATCCCCAGCGGAAGGAACGCCTGACGGCTGGTCGGTCACTGGTGCCCGCTGATCTTTGCCTGCACGATGGGTGAACAGTAGCGGCCACCGCTCGGCATTCGCTACCAGCGCCAGTGCGCATCAATAACTTGGATGATGACTTCGACCAGCGCCGGCGACGGCCTTCGCGGCATCGCCTTCTTTGACGGACTTCCTGACGCTCTCCTGTGGCACCTGGCCAAGATCGGCGAACAGGCCACCTTGGCGGTGGACGACCTCCTGTTTCGGGAGGGCGAGCATCGCGCCTTTTTCGCCGTCATCCTCGCTGGCAACGTCGCGATCGAGCGCGCCGAATCCGATCGGGACGGTGTCTCGTTGCGACTCGCGACGCTCGGCCCCGGCAACGTCCTCGCCGAAGGCGCACTACTGGACTCGGGGGCGCACGGTTCGTCGGCACGCGCCCTGCTCCCCACGACAGTCATCATCTTTCGCACCGAAGCGCTCGAACCGGTCCTGCGGGACCAGCCAGCGCTGCACGCGGCCCTCGTGTCCCGGTCCGCGCGCGCGATCGCCGAACGGCTCCGTGGCGCCGACGCGATCCTGTCCGGAGGACGGCGCGGCCCAGGCTTCGGCGGCCCGACCCGCAAGGAACACGATTTCCTCGGCGAGCGCCTCGTACCCGACGCCGCGCTCTACGGTGTGCAGACCCTGCGCGCGATGGAGAACTTTCCGATCACGGGCGTCCCGCTCGCCGATTTTCCGGAACTGATCATCGCGCACGCGCAGGTGAAAGAAGCGGCCGCGCGCGCGAACATGTCGCTCGGCCTGCTGGATAAGACGGTCGGCGACGCCATCGTGCGCGCCGCGCGCGAGATCCAACAGGGCAGGCACCACGAGCACTTCCGCGTGGACATGATCCAGGGTGGCGCCGGCACCTCGACGAACATGAACGCCAACGAGGTCATCGCGAACCGCGCACTCGAGCTGCTCGGCTATGCCCGCGGCGCGTACGAGCAGGTGCATCCCAACGAGCACGTGAACCTGTCGCAGAGCACCAACGACGTGTACCCGACCGCGTTGAAGATCGCGCTGCATCGCGGCATTGCGAGCCTCAAGGAGGCGATGGCCGGTCTGGTTGGATCATTCCTCCGGAAGGGAGAGGCGTTCGCACCGCACCTGAAGATGGGCCGGACGCAGTTGCAGGACGCGGTGCCCATGACGCTCGGCCAAGAGTTCGCGGCATTTGGGCATACCATCCAGGAAGACATCGACCGGCTCGCCGAAGCGCAGGCGCTGATTCGCGAGATCAACATGGGCGCGACGGCGATCGGGACGGGCATCACGGCGCCGCATGGATACGCGGAGCTGGTGCGGGCCACCCTCTCGGAGGTGACGGGCCTCGCGCTGATCACGGCGCCCGACCTCGTGGAGGCGACGGCCGACACCGGAGCGTTCGTGCAGCTCTCGGGCGTCCTCAAGCGGTGCGCGGTGAAGCTGTCGAAGATCTGCAACGACCTCCGGCTACTGTCGAGCGGGCCGCGGACCGGGTTCGGCGAGATCAACCTCCCACCGATGCAGCCCGGATCGAGCATCATGCCGGGCAAGGTGAACCCCGTCATCCCCGAGGTGGTGAACCAGGTGTGCTTCGATGTGATCGGGGGCGACATGACGGTCACGATGGCGGCCGAGGCCGGGCAGCTGCAGCTCAATGTCTTCGAACCGATTATCGCCTTCCGCCTACTGCGCAACATCCAGTCGCTCCGGAACGCCTGCGTTGTGCTCAGTGAGCGTTGCGTGGATGGAATCACCGCGAACCCCGACCGGATGCGCCAGCTGGTGGAGCATTCGATTGGCATCGTCACGGCGCTCGTCCCGATCCTCGGTTACGATAAATGCGCCCAAGTGGCGATGGAGGCGCTGCAGTCGGGACGCGGCGTGTATGAACTGGTGTTGGAACGAGGGTGGATGAAGCGCGCCGAACTGGAATGCGCACTGAATCCTGCAACGATGACGGGCGGAACCAGCTGATCGGGACACGCACGAACGCCACCACCGTTTTAGAGGAATCCCGACGCGGTTTTTTTGCCTCAGCACTTCCATAGAGTGGCGCCCAGTCCGTAATTTTGTGGGGCTGTCTATCGCAGTGGCAGGGCCTGCCTCACCTTCCCGTCATCCCTACGGACAGGACCATTTCATGACCCGTTTGCCTTACCGCCGGCTCGGCGCCGCGATGTGCATCGCAGCCCTGACGCTGGCGCTCGCCGCCTGTGGAGGGCAGGAGTACCCCAACTCCACCTTCATCCACAACAGCGAGATCAACACCGACATCATCGCCCTGTGGGACCGCATCCTCTTTATGGGAACGCTGGTCTTCATCTTCGTCGAAGGGCTGCTGATTTACACGATCTTCAGGTTCCGCGCGAAGCCGAACGCGCCGCTGCCGAAGCCGGTTCACGGGAACCACACGCTCGAAATCGTCTGGACGCTGCTCCCGGTGCTGATTTTGATTCCGATCGCGGTGCCGACGGTCAAGACCATCTTCAAGACGCAGGCGCCTGCCGCGGCTGACGCGCTGCAGGTCGAGGTCTACGGCCACCAGTGGTGGTGGGAGTTCCGCTACCCGCAGTACGGCGTGACCACGGCCAACGAGCTCTACCTGCCGGCCGGCAAAACGGTCGCATTCACGCTCCGCACCGTGGACGTTCTCCATTCATTCTGGACGCCGGCCCTCGCGGGCAAGCGCGACCTGATTTCGAACAAGACGAACTACATGTGGTACACCCCCGACGCGAAGCTCGCCGAGGACGCGTTCAACGGGTTCTGCACCGAGTACTGCGGCTCGTCGCACGCGAACATGCGCTTCCGGGTGTACACAACGACGCCGGAGAACTTCGAGAGCTGGGCGGCGCATCAAAAGCTCGCCGCCGCCGGTTCGCCGGCCGCTCTCGCGGCGACGGCATCGGCCGACAGCGCCGCCAAGAAAGCGCCTGCCAGAGCCGCCATCATCCCGACACCGGCACCTGTGCCCGTTTCGAACGTCGGCTACATCTTCCCCGAATCGAAACTGAAGTCGCACAACGTGCCGCACACGCCGATTCCGGCGAGCCTCACGTTCGACGACGCGTTGCTCGCGTCTGCCGATGTGGCGGCGGGACACGCGCTCGTCACGAACATCGCAAACCTCGGCAAGGCGCCCTGCCTCACCTGTCATATCATCAAGGGTGAAGGCGCGATGCTGAACCTCAGCGACAATGGGGCCAAGGGTCCGAACCTGACGCACGTCGGCACGCGGCACACCTTCGCCGGCGGCCTGTTCCCCACCAACGCGGCCAACGTGGCGCGCTGGATCAAGAACGCGCAGGTGATGAAGCCCGGCGCCACGATGAACACGTTCGGCATCGGCGAGTACAGCGCGCTGATAAAAGCCAAGGTCACGGCCGGGCTCACCGACAAAGAAATCGCCGACATCGTGGCCTACCTGATGTCACTCAAGTAACGGCCGGAGACTCATACCCATGGCAACGACCGCCGCCCCCGCCCCGATCAACACACCCGCCGGCACCAGCTATGCGCCAGGCGAGGCCACGGGCATCTGGAGCTGGCTCACCACGGTCGATCACAAGCGGATCGGCACGCTCTATCTCTGGACCGCACTGACCTTCTTCATCGTCGCTGGCATCGAGGCGTTCATCATCCGCCTCCAGCTGATGAAACCGAACAACCAACTCGTCTCGGCTGAGATGTACAATCAGCTCTTTACGATGCACGGCACGACGATGGTCTTCCTCGTCATCATGCCGCTCTCGGCCGCCTTCTTCAACTACCTGATTCCGCTGCAGATCGGTGCCCGCGACGTCGCCTTCCCGCGACTCAACGCGTTCAGCTACTGGGTCTACCTGTTCGGCGGCATCTTCATGACGGTGCCGATCTTCTTCAATGTGGCGCCCAACGGCGGCTGGTTCGGCTACGCACCGCTCACCACGATGCAGTTCTCGGGCGGTCTGAACATCGATTTCTGGGTGATCGGCCTGCAGATCCTCGGCGTCAGTTCGCTCGCCGCGGCATTCAACTTCATCACGACGATCATCAACATGCGCGCACCGGGCATGAGCCTGATGCGCATGCCGATTTTCACCTGGATGTCGTTCGTCGTGCAGTTCCTGCTGATTCTGGCCTTCCCGGCCATCACGATCGCGCTCTTCTTCCTCCAGTTCGACCGGTTCTTCGGCACGCAGTTCTATGAAATCGCGGCCGGCGCCGACCCGCTCCTCTGGCAGCACCTCTTCTGGGTGTTCGGCCACCCCGAGGTGTACATCCTGATCCTGCCCGCCTTCGGCCTCGCGTCGGAGATTCTGCCGACCTTCTCGAAGAAGCCGCTCTTCGGCTACAACGTAATGGTCTACTCGGGCATCATGATCGGCTTCCTCGGCTTCGGCGTGTGGGCCCACCACATGTTCGCCGTCGGCATGGGCGCCACGGCCGACACGATCTTCGCGATGGCCACGCTGCTCATCGGCATCCCGACCGGCGTGAAGATCTTCAACTGGGTGGCCACGATGTGGGGCGGCAACATCCGCTTCACCGTGGCGATGAAGTTCGCCATCTCACTCGTGGCTCTGTTCACCATCGGCGGCATCTCGGGCGTCATGCACTCGTCTCCGCCGACCGACCTCCAGCAGACCGACACCTATTTCATCGTCGCGCACTTCCATTACGTGCTGTTCGGCGGCTCGATCATGGGCATTATGGGCGGTATCTACTTCTACTACCCGAAGATCTTCGGTCGCTATATGAGCGAGAAGCTCGGTAACTGGCACTTCTGGAGTTTCTTCGTCGGCATGAACATGACGTTCTTCCCGATGCACTACGCCGGCATGCTCGGCATGCCGCGCCGCATCTACACCTATGACATCGGCCAGGGCTGGGAGCAGTTCAACCTCTGGTCGACAGTCGGCGCGCTCTTGCAGGGCGTCGGCCTGATCTGCTTCGTCTACAACTTCGTGAAGAGCCGGAAGCGCGGCGAAGTGGCGCCGAACGACGCGTGGGGCGCAGGGACGCTCGAGTGGTCTATTCCGTCGCCGCCGCCGGACTACAACTTTGCCAAAATCCCGTACGTGACGTCGCGCTATCCGCTCTGGGACATCAAGCAGCCCGAGATGACGGCCGAACTCACGCACACGGCGCCCGACGCCGGCGTGATCGCTGATGCACACGCGGTGCCGATGCACGAGGAGACCCAGTACTACACGGCCAAGTCGCTCGGCATCCCGATGCCGTTCCCGACGATCAAGCCGTTCTTCGCCGCACTGTTCATGGTGCTGATGATGGCCGGCCTCGTGTTCATCCACCTCGACCTGTTCTGGGTGGCGATCTTCGTGATGATTGGTAGCGGAGCCGCCTTCGTGGGATCACTCTACGGCTGGCTCACCAGCCCCTTGGAATAACCGGAGACCATGACTGTGGCCACCGCCGACACACCTGCAGGGCACGAAGGGCATCACGAGCACGTGCACTACACGAGCACAGGGCTCGAGAACCGCAAGATCGCCATCTGGGCGCTCATTGGTTCCGAGTGCATGCTCTTTGCATCGCTCATCTCGACGTATCTGATCTACAAGGGCCGGTCCAAGGTCGGGCCGTTCCCGCACGAATGGTCGTGCAAGACGTCCAACGTCGTGGGCAAGACCGCCGAGCTGGTGGCGGGCTGCGCGCCGGCCGACGTGCTCAAGCCGATTCTCGACATCCCGGTCACGTCGCAGTCGACCTTTGTTCTGCTGATGTCGTCGCTCGCGATGGTGCTCGCGCTGGCCGCCGTCGAGAACAAGGGTCATCCGCTTCCGGCCGGCGCCGGCTGGTGGGACCGCTGCCTGGCGTCGTCGAAGTTCTGGCTGATGGCGACCGCGGTCATGGGTGCCACCTTCATTGGGTACCAGTCGTACGAGTTCACCTCGTTCGTTCACGAGGGGCTCACGATCAAGACGAATTTGTTCGGCTCATCGTTCTTCACATTGACCGGCTTCCACGGCGCCCACGTGTCGGTGGGCGTACTCTGGCTGCTCACGCTCTTCGCCATCGACGTCAAGCGCGGACTCAAGGGAAAGAACGACGTCCTGCTCGTGGACATCTGCGCGCTGTACTGGCACTTCGTGGACGTCGTCTGGATCGCGATCTTCACGCTCATCTACCTCATCCAGTAGACGGAACCCACTCCCCATGAGCGACCATAACGCTGCCGCCCACGACCATGTCGAGCATCCCACTTGGAAGCAGTACAAATGGGTGGGATTCTGGCTGCTGGTGATCACGGCCATCGAAGTGTGGGTGTACTACACACCGTTCAAGGAGTCGAAGCTGTTCGCCCCGACGCTGCTGCTGATGTCGGCGGTCAAGTTCGGGGTCGTCGTGTTTTACTACATGCATCTCAAGTACGACCATCCGCTATTCAAGCGGCTGTTCGCGATGGGCCTCGGAATCGCGATCTGCACGATGTTCGCACTTCTGTTCCTGTTCGGAGCGCTGAAGATCGGCGGCTGAGCACGGAGTTCCACCTTGGTTGAAAGCGGGGCGACCTGATCAAGGTCGCCCCGCTTTTGCTTTGCCGTCGATCGCCAGCTGAGGCGTTACGCGGTTCCTTCAAGCGAGACCCGGAGCTCACCGGCCAGCTCCGGATGGCGGCGCCAGATGTAGCCGCCCATCAGCACGGCGGCCAGCAGGTTGGCCACGCCAATCTGGTACCAGGCGAGGCGCCCGAGCGTGTCGAACTGGGTGACGAACAGGGCGATGAACTGGAAGCCCACCTCGAACACCACGAAAAAGAGGAGGAGCCCGATCGTGACATGCGGCACACGCCGCGAGATGTCCACGAGCGTGCAAGCCAGGGTTCCCACGGCCACGAAGGCCACCAGGTGGAAGATGGTGTATGCCGTCACATTCACGGCGAGCCCCTGCGGCGTGCCGCCGATGATCGCGAGCATCGCATTGCCGAGGACTCCCGGCGTGTAGAGCGGATGCCCTGAGATGATGTCGATCACGAAAAACCAGAGCGCGACACCGGCCGCGCCTAAGAGGCCTGCGGTGATCCCTTCGCGCCCAACCTTGGAAATGGTGGTCATGACCCCTCCTCGGTTGATTGATCCATACAACATTCTGGATCCGGCGTCCAGACCCGGCCGGCTGACATAGATTTGGGAATCGTGCCAGAACCTCAGGCCACCAGCCGGACCGACACGGCCATCCGCCGCGCCCCGCAGCTCGACCCCGCGCTGCTGACCACGCCAGCCAGGGCGCAGCAGCAACGCCTGCTGGCCGTGGACGTGTTCCGCGGACTCACGGTGGCCGCCATGCTCCTCGTGAACAATCCGGGCAGCTGGAGCGCGATCTACCCGCCGCTCCAACACGCGGCGTGGAATGGATGGACACCAACCGACCTGATCTTTCCGTTCTTCCTGTTCATCGCCGGCATCACGACGCACCTCTCAATTTCGGCGCGCATTGCCCGCGGCGACGACGACGCGGCGATCCGGCGCCAGATCCTGAAGCGTGGCGCCCTGATTGTGCTGTTCGGTCTGCTGCTCGCGACCTTTCCGTGGAACTTCACACGAATTCTGAACGTGCGGATTCCCGGCGTATTGCAACGGATTGGCGTGGCGTACGCCTGCGCCGCGCTGTTTACGCTTCGCACGACGCTCAAGCAGCAGGTGATCATCCTCGTCACGCTGCTGTATGGCTACTGGTTTGCGATGACCCTGCTCCCTGTGCCGGGAGCCGGAGGCGGAATCGGAGCCAACCTGCTCGACGAAGGCCCACGCACGCTCGCGGCCTGGGTGGACCGGGCACTGCTCGACGGGCACCTCTGGGTCAGCTCCAAGACCTGGGACCCCGAGGGCCCACTCTCGACGATTCCCGCAATCGGCACGGCAATGCTTGGCGTGATGGCCGGGCGCTGGCTGGGCACAGACCGCTCGCTTTCGGAGCGACTCAGCGGCCTGTTCGCGGTCGGGACTCTCGCGATAGTGGCGGGGTTGATCTGGGACTGGTCGTTCCCGATCAACAAGTCGCTCTGGACCAGCTCGTACGTCGTGTTTACCGCAGGCATGGCCTGTGTGACGCTCGCCACAATCACCTGGATCACCGACGTCCACCGCGTTACGAAGTGGACCCAGCCGCTCGTCATATATGGAATGAACCCGATGGTCGCGTTCGTCGGATCGGGAATAATGGCGCGAACGATCTACACGCTCTGGAAGGTCGAGTACGAGGGCCAGGTCGTGTCGGTGCAGTCCGCGGTCTACCAGTCCCTGTTCGCGTCGTGGCTCGCACCCCGGAATGCCTCGCTCGCGTTCGCCCTCACCTTCGTGTTACTCTGGTACGGAATTCTCTCGATCCTATGGCGACGAAAGATCATCCTGAAGGTCTGACGCAGATGGCCAGACAGCTGGGCGCGCGGCGGGCGATTCGCCTGATGCGTGCCGCGCTGTTGCTCACCTGCGCCGTCACCGCCAGCGCGTCAACTCCCACGCCAGCCAGTGCCCAGTCCCGCGGGGCATTCTTCGATCTTTTCGCCGTGCCGGCGACGATGGCACGCCGCCGCGAAGCCACCGACAAGCTCGCCGCCAGCCTGAACGCCACGCTCCAGCGGACGAAGAACTCGGGCACGTGGGGCGTGATCGTTGTCTCGCTCACCTCGGGCGACACCCTCTTTGGTCACAACGCCGACCGCCAGCTCTTGCCGGCGTCGACAATGAAGCTGTACACCGCCGCCCTCGCACTCGACAGGTTCGGCGCGAACGGACGGTTTGAAACAGAGGTGCTTCGCACCGGCACGCTTCGCCCCGACGGCACGCTCGATGGCGACCTCGTGCTCCGCGGCGCCGGCGACCCCACGCTGGGTGGTCTCCCGGTCAACGACGCCATCACGTCGCCCATGTCGGTGCTGGCCCGCGCGGTCGCCGACGCCGGCATCAAGCGGGTGAGCGGTGCGCTGATTGGTGACGCCTCGGGATTCGACGACGGCAAGGTTCCGGACGGCTGGCGCAAGCGCTACCTGCACGCCTCATACGCCGCGCGCGTGTCGGCGCTCTCGTTCAACGAGAACAAGATTGTCGTCCTCGTGCGTCCCGATGGAAAGCGAGCCGCGGTGTCGTTTCGACCTGCCGTGAGCGGCATTGATCTGTCGAACCAGGTGAAGATCGTGGCTGGCAGCCGCAGTGCACGCATTCGCGTCACGCAGGACTCGGTTGCCGGCAGCATCCGAATCAGCGGCTGGATCGGTTCACGCAGCGCAACGCGCGACTACACCTTGGTCGTCGAAAACCCTGAACTCTTTGCCGTGGGCGCGCTCAAAGCCGCGCTGGCGGCCGAGGGCATCACGGTTGGTGGCCCGATCCGCATTGGGCAGCCCCGTGACTTCGCGGTGCCGGTCGCATCGCTCTCATCGCCCACGCTGGACCGGATCATCGGCCAGATGAATGGCGAGAGCAACAATCACTTTGCCGAACTGCTCTTCCGCAACGCGTCCCGAAGCCCCGACGCAAGCGGTTCGGCCGAAAGCGCAAACTCCATGCTCGGCCGGTTTTTGGTGGACAAGGTTCGCGTCGCCGCGGACGCCGTGTTCGCCGCCGATGGCAGCGGCCTCTCGACCCTCGACCGTGTGACTCCGCGCTCAATGGTTCAGCTCCTCAGCTATGCCCGCCACGCGCCGTGGGGTTCGGTGCTGGAGGAGTCGCTGCCGGTCGCCGGCGAGACGGAGACCCTCCGCCGCCGCATGCGCCGTACGGCCGCCATGGGAAACCTCCACGCCAAGACGGGCACCACGAACGACGTCGCGTCACTCGGCGGATACGTCACCGCCAGCAACGGCGAAGACCTCGCGTTCTCCGTGATCTACAACGGGTCAAATCGCTGGTTGGCGCGCGATGCAATCGATCGCATCGGCGTGACCTTGGCGACCTTCTCGAGATAGCTCCACCGCGTAGTACGAAACCGCAGCGCGCGACCCCGCCGCTTACCTCACCGCTCAGTAATTCGGGCGAGTAGCGCGACGTCGGGATCCACTCGCATGCGCGACGGTGCGGCACGCAGTCCCGCACTCACCGTGAACACGCTCTCGCGCTCGGCCGGAATCACCAAGCGGGAACGATGCGGCGTGCCGCCAGCATCGGTGAACTCGACCGTGAGCGGGAAGGTGAAGTTCCCGAACTTGCCCGACTGCGTCACGGTCAGCGTCAGCTGACCGGTCGCCGCATTGTACTTCCATGCCGACTCGATTTCTGGAAAACCGGGTCTCGTCAGCCACTGGGTGAAGAACGGTCTCAGCTCCTTGCCGGATGCCCTGCCCATGGCGGCGCGCAAGTCGTCGGTGAGCGCGGTGCCGTGGCGGAATGTGTCCTGGTAGTCGCGCGCGCCGCGAAAGAAGGCCGCGTCGCCGATCTCCTCGCGCAGCATATGCAGCACGAATCCGCCCTTCTGATAACTGTTCGCGTTGAGGAGCGCCGTGAGGATGGTTTCGATCGTGTCGATCACCGGGCGCTGAGCGACGATGGCGTCACCGAGCACCGCAGTCCGCACACCGCTCATCTCCGCCAGGAACGCGGAATCACCACGTGACTTCTGTGTGTACAGCGCCGCGAGATAGGTCGCGAATCCCTCAGACAGCCAAAGATGCGGCCATTCGCGGGCCGTGACCGCATCACCGAACCACTGATGTGCGGTCTCGTGGGCCAGCAGGCCGTAACTCACGCCACCCGTGCGAAACGTGCGATCGGAATAGAAAATCGCGCTGGCGTTCTCCATCCCTCCAAAGCGCGTGAGGCTCTGCAAGTGGGCCAGCTTTTCGTAGACGAAGGGCCCGAACATCCGCGCGAAAAACGTGACGACTGAATCGGCTTCGGCAAAGGCGCCGGGCACGATGCGCCGCTGTTCAGGAAGCGTGTAGACCATCTGCGGAACACACCCGCCACCTTCCATCAGCCCACACGCCGTATTCCCGAGCGGGTATTCCACGAGCGGTGCCGCGGCGATGACCATCAGGTAGGTGGGAATCGGCTTCGACTCGCGCCACTTCGTCTTCGTGACCGCGATCGGCGCGCCTGCGTGGCCGTCGGGATCGTCCTTTTGCGGTACGGTCATCTCTTCGAGACGGGTCCCGTTCGCGATCACTTTGCGTTCGCTCGGCGCGATCACCGTCCAGGTGACTGTCGCCTTGTCGGACGGATGATCCACTGAGGGAATCCAGTGACGCGCTCGGTTGGGCCAATTGTCACCGAAGGCCATCCAACGGCCGGCGCTGTCGGTGGAGACGATGAGCCCATCCTTTACCGCGCCGCTGTACGCCACCGTTACCCGAGCTGAATCGGCTGTGGCGCCGAGCGGAATGCGGATCACGCCACCAGCATGGGTGAACGGCGCAGCGCGGTCGCCGACGCGCACCGACTTGACCGTGAGGTCCAGCAGGTCGAGCGCCAGCGTGTCATTCGCGCCACCGCGCGCGAGTCGACGGATGGTGAGGATCGCCACGCCGTCAATCGTGCTCCCGGCGTCGGGGAGGGTGATGGTCAGGTCGTAGTCGAGGATGTCGACACTCGGCTTCCGCTGCTGGGCGCCGAGTTGCGTGGCGAGGACCAGTGCGGCAAAGGCAATTCGCATGTCGAAACGTAGCCGGTCGCTGGGAGGGACAACCCCGACAACCAAGGCGGCCCGTGCTACTTGGCCGGCGACGACAGCGGCTTCCCTTTTTCGATAAAGTAGGTCCCGATCACCTTCACCTTGTCGGTGCCGACATTCTTGCCCCCGTGCACCGTATTGGCAGGCACGAAGAAGACATCACCGGCCTTGAGCATCTGCGGCGGCTTGCCATCGATGAGCACCTGAAAGGCGGAGCCCTCGGCCACGTAGCCCAGCTCCTCACCAGGGTGCGTATGCCGACCCGATGAGATGCCCGGGTCAATCTCGGCTCGGGTCGTCACGCCGTGGCGGTCGGCCACAGACAGTTCCTGGTCCTGTAGTACCGTGCGCACAAATCCCGTCTGCTGCGCGCCAACGACTCCTGCAACGACGACCGCGACACACAGCCCGTAGCCTACGCTGCGACGCATTGCACTTCTCCGTGATCATGTGTGATGCCTGCCCCGTGCCCGTAGAGTAGACCAGCGGGGACCCTACCGACCTAGCGCCTCAAGATACGCGCGCTAGGTCGTCGTGCCGCCGAGCAGCTCTTGCAAGCCGTCGAACTCGATGTTGCCGCCAGACAGCAGGCAGACGACCGGAGTCGTCGGCTTCACGATGCCCGCGAGCAAGGCCGCCACCGTAATGGCACCGCTCGGCTCGGCCACCAGTTTGTGCCGGTCGAGCAGGAAGCGCACGGCAAGGGGAAGTTCGCTGTCGCCCACCGCGACGACGTCGTCCAAATACGCCTGATGGTGCTCGAATGTCAGGTTGCCGATGCGCACCGCAAGCAGACCATCGGCGAGTCCGTGAGGATTCGCGGCAATCGTTACCGGCGCACCGGCGGCGCGCGCGTGCGACAGTTTGGGTGAATTCGACGGCTCGATGCCGATCACGCGCGCGTTCGGTGTGAGCTGCTTGATCGCGGTCGACACACCGGCAGACAGCCCACCGCCGCCCACCTGTACCAGCACGGCGTAGTCGCCGAGCCCGAGTGCCATCGCGTCTTCGGCGATCTCGAGTCCCCCGGTGCCCTGCCCCGCGATGATAGAGGCGTCGTCGTACGGAGGAACCAGGATCGCGCCCTCCTGCTCGACGATCTCCGTCGCCTTGGCCATACGCTCGGCGGTCGTCGTGCCGGCAAAGACTACCCGTCCGCCAAGCCGTTCGGCGCCAGCGACCTTCGCGCGAGGCGCGGTGGTCGGCATCACGATCGTGGCCTTGACCCCATAGAGTCGAGCGGCAAGCGCCACGGCCTGGCCGTGGTTGCCCGACGACGGAGCGACGAGCCCTTTCGCGCGATCGACAGCCGAGAGCCGAGAAACGAAGGTATATGCGCCACGGAGCTTAAAGGCCCCGCCGCGCTGCAGCATTTCTGGCTTGAGATAGACCGGCACGCCCACGCGCTGCTCGAGATCGTACGAGCGCAGCAACGGCGTCCGAACGGCCACGTCACGCAGCGTGGCGGCTGCGCGCCGAATATCGTCGAGCGAAACGAGAGTAGAGTTCGCGGATCGCGTCATGAGTACCGGTTATCTCTGATGATCTCCCTTATCCCTGCTCACGCCGTAGAACTCATTCCTCCGACGTGAGCTCGAGCACTTCGCCCGGGCCGGCATCGTCGCCGCCCTCGCCTTCACCACCACCTTCGGCGGTGTCGTCCGGCACGACACGCGCGACGGCCGTGACGAGGTCACCCGCCCCGAGGTTCATCAACTTCACGCCCTGCGTGTTGCGGCCCGCGACGCGCACGTCCTTGACTGGGGCTCGAATGGTCTGCCCCGTCTTCGTGATGAGCATGATCTCATCCTCGGGCAGGACTTCCATCAGCGCGACCACGTCGCCCGTTTTTTCTGTTCGGTTGACCGTCTTGATGCCCTTGCCGCCGCGTTTCTGCACGCGGTAGTCGTCAATGTGCGTGCACTTACCGATCGCATGCTCGCAGACCACCATCAAGGTGGCCTCGCGCTTGATCACGACCATCCCGATCACCGCGTCACCCTCGCCCAGATCCACGCCCTTCACGCCGGTGGTGTCACGCCCCATGGCGCGCGCGTCCTGCTCGTGGAATCGTACGCTGAGTCCGTGCCGCGTGGCGATGACGATGTCATTCGTGCCGCCAGTCACCTGCACGTTGATGAGCTCATCGCCGTCCTCGATCTTGATGCCCTTCACGCCCGAGACGCGGACATTGGAGTATTCCGACAGTGCCGTCTTCTTGACCGTCCCGTTCTTGGTGCAGAAGAGCAAGAATTCGTCGTCCGTAAACTTCTTCACCGGCACCATCGCCTTGATCACCGTGTCCGGCGTGACGTTGATCAGATTAATGATTGGCTTGCCCTTGGCGGCGCGGCCGGCCTGCGGAATCTCGTGCACCTTGAGCCAGAAGCAGCGTCCATCCTGTGTGAAGCAGAGGATGTAGTCGTGCGTCTGCGCGACGAAGAGGTGCTCGACGAAGTCCTCAGCCTTAAACTCGGCGCCGACGATCCCCTTGCCGCCGTGGCGTTGCTTGCGATACGTCGAGATTGACGTGCGCTTGATGTAGCCGGTGTGCGTGATCGTGACGACCATTTCTTCGTTGGCGATCAGGTCTTCGAGCGAGATCTCGCCCTGGTCACTCGTGATCTCGGTGCGACGGTCATCCCCATACGCCTCAACGATCTTCGCGAGTTCGTCCTTCATCATCTGCATGCGCATCGGCTTCGAGTCGAGCAGCGCGGCGAGTTCCTTGATGAGGGCGCGGACTTCCTGGAGTTCCTCCTCAAGCTTGCCGATCTCGAGGCCGGTGAGCTTCGCGAGGCGCATGTTGAGGATCGCCTCGGCCTGCTTCTCACTCAGCTTGAAACGCCGCTGCAGTTCCTTCGAAGCGCCCTCGGTGTCGTCGGCCGCGCGGATGACCTTGATGACCGCATCGATGTTGTCGACGGCGATCTTGAGGCCATCGAGGATGTGCTCGCGCTCACGCGCCTTGTCGACGTCGAACTGCGTCCGCCGGACGATGACTTCGTGCCGGTGGTGGATGAAGTGCAGTAGCGCCTCGCGCATACCCATCACGCGCGGCACAAGGCGGCGCGTCGTGGGATCGGGCACGAGGGCCAGCATGATCACGCCGAAGGTGCTCTGCATCGACGTGTGCTTGTACAGCTGGTTCAGCACGACGCGCGGAATGGCGTCGCGCTTGAGCTCGATCACGATGCGCGTTTGGCTCGACGACTCGTCGCGCAGGTCGCTGATCCCTTCCAGTTTCTTGTCGCGCACGAGCTCCGCGATCGACGACACCAGCGTCGAACGATTCGCCTGGTACGGAAGCGCCGTCACGACAATCTGTGACTTATTGCCCTTCTCGTTCTCCTCGATCCCGGCGCGCGCACGCATCACGATCTTGCCGCGGCCCGTTTCGAGGTAGTCCTTGATGCCCGCGGTGCCGTAGACGTAGGCACCCGTCGGAAAATCGGGACCCTTGATGTGCTGGCGAATGTCGTCGGCCGTCAGCGACGCGTCGTCAATCAGCGCCACCACCGCCGACACGATCTCGCGCAAGTTGTGCGGCGGAATGTTCGTCGCCATGCCGACCGCGATGCCGCTCGACCCGTTCACCATCAGGTTCGGGAGCCCGCTCGGAAGCACTGTCGGCTCCTCGAGGCGATCGTCGTAGTTCGGGATGTAGTCGACGGTGTTCTTTTCGATGTCGGCCAGCATCTCGGTCGCGATGCGCGTCAGCCGCGCCTCAGTATACCGATAGGCCGCGGCGCTGTCGCCGTCCATCGAGCCAAAGTTTCCCTGGCCATCCACAAGCGGGTAGCGCAGCGAGAAGTCCTGCACCATGCGCACCATCGCGTCGTACACCGCGCTGTCGCCATGCGGGTGGTACTTGCCGAGCACGTCGCCGACCACCGTGGCGGACTTCTTGTAGCCGCGACCGGGCACGAGGCCCAGTTCGTTCATCGCGTACAGAATCCGTCGGTGCACCGGCTTGAGTCCGTCGCGCACATCTGGCAACGCGCGACTGACGATGACGCTCATCGAATAGTTGATGAACGACTCGCGA
Organism: Gemmatimonadota bacterium; assembly: GCA_014192065.1. Taxonomy (GTDB): domain Bacteria; phylum Gemmatimonadota; class Gemmatimonadetes; order Gemmatimonadales; family Gemmatimonadaceae; genus Fen-1231. The sequence goes on from BJHH01000002.1 coordinate 259,972, forward strand.
ATCTCGTCGTCAATGAGCCGCGGGAGAATCCGTTCGCGGTTGTTAGGAGCGGTCATTTCCTAGACGGGAAAAGGGGGGTCCGAGCCGCGGTTACTGAACGTGGAAATCTACCCATTTCACCAAGGCAAATCAACGATTTTAAGCCCCCCTAACCCATTGGGGCAGAGAGGCTTATCCGAGCCGGTTACGGGGTCGATCTGACGATGTGGAGAACCGGCGGTTCCGGCCGGCGCCTGTCGGCTCCGCGCCGAGTGCCACCACGGTCACTTCGTCGCTGGGCCGTCGAGCTCCTCGGCAGCTTCCTCGGTCTGCACCTCGCGGTCAATCGCCTCGCGCTCGGCCTTGTAGCGCTCGTACCACGAGCGCGTGATCTCGCCGGCGAGGTCACGGGTGCCGAGCCCAAAGCTGAGCGCCATCGCGAGTGCCACCGCACCGAAGATGATCGCAAACGCCGTCGTCACGATGTTCGTTGCGACGCCGAGTTCCTGCAGCGACATGAAGACCGCCAACACCACCACGCCCCCCTTGCCAGCCCGGGCGAGGGTCGGACCGCCATGGAGCGAGTGCGTACTCGCCATGATCAGTCCACCAACGAAATCACCGAGCACGATGCCAAGGATCACGATGACGATCGCGGTGATCACGCTCGGGACATAGCCCACCAACTCGGAGAAGACGGGCGCCAGCGAATCGATGCCCAGCGCGTTGGCCGCGACGAGCATCGCGGTGAACATTACCGCCCAAAAGGCGAGGTGCGCGATGATCCGCGACGGATTGAAGTGCGCGCCGGCGCTGGCCATTGCGCCCATCACGCCGCCCTTGCGCAACAGATCGTTGAGGCGGATTCGGCGCAGCAGGCGCGTGAATCCCTTCTGGACGAGTTTCGCGAGGACGTACCCGAGCAGCAGTACGAGGCCCGCGCCGACGAACGCAGGAAGGAAATCCCAGAGCAGCGTGAGACTCTGCTGCAGCCGGTCGATGAAGTTCACGGAGTTGGGCACTCGAAAGAGGTACCCTGAATCTAGAAGCTCATGCTCCCCAGCGCATAGGTGCTGCCCATCCAAGGGCAGCCGCCACGACGCCGGAGCGGCCGTGCGATACGCTCAGTTCCGGGTCCCGCGCCTCACATCGAAGAGCGCGCTCCGTCGGCAGCTCGGGCAGATCAGCCATTCGCGTTGTCGGGCGTAGCCGAGGCCAAAGCTCCCGCCACCGATGCTGCGCGCGGTCATCGCTACTGCGCACCGGGGGCACGCTGGCATCTCGCCAAGCGCGAATGCCTCTCGCAGCGCCCGCTGCTCGCCGGCGGTAAAGAGGGCGTCGTCAGCCACGCGGAGCCCCTTGCCCGTCGCCAAATCGGCGCTGACGCGTCACCCGTCCGCCTCGGCCACCTGAATCACGACCTTCCCAAATTGCTGGCCGCTCGCCAGTCGTTCAAACGCCTCCCTTCCCTGCTCCAGTGGCGTCACCGAGTCCACCGGCATCACGAGCCGGCCAGCCACGAACTCGTCGATCACCGCATGAAACTCCGACTCGCTCGACATCGTCGAGCCAAGAATCGTCCACTGGTTCCAGAAGAGCCGGCGCACATCGACCTGTACGATCGGTCCGGTCGTACCGCCGCAGGACACCAGCCGCCCCCGCCGCCCGAGCGCCCCGAGTGAACTTGGCCAGCTCGCCGAGCCGGAGTTGTCCACGACGACGTCAGCGCCGCGCTTCCCGGTCCGGGCGCGCACCTCGCGGGCCACATCCTGGGTCAGATAGTTGAACCCTTCGTCCGCCCCCAAGGCGCGCGCGCGGGCGAGCTTGTCGTCGCTCGACGACGTCACCCAGACCCGTGCACCGCGCGCCTTGGCGATCTGGAGCGCTGCGAGCGCCACTGGGCTGCCGATGCCTTGGATGAGCACGAGGTCTGCCGCCGTCACCTGCGCCCGGGTGACCAGCATCCGCCACGCAGTGAGCGACGACAACGGGAAGGCGGCGGCGAGCGGATCTGGAATCGAATCCGGGATCTGTCGCACGTGCGTGGCGGGCACCACGACGTACTCCGCGAAGGTGCCCGGCCGGTGTTCGCCAAGCACCGCAAAGTTGAGGCAGAGCGGGTGCTGCCCGTCGAGGCAGTACTCGCACATGCCACAGCCGATGCCGGGGTTGAGCACCACGCGGTCACCGACCTTCACGTTGGTCACGGCGTCACCCACCTCGTCGATCTCGCCGACCGCGTCGGAGCCGAGGATCCAGGGCGGCGCGATCGTGAAGCCGGGGAGCCCCGCGACCACGTAGAGATCGAGGTGGTTCAGCGATGCCGCCGCCACCCGCACCCGAACGTCACCGGGCTGCGCGACGATGGGTTCCGGGAGGTCGTCCCGGAAGGTCACGCGGTCGAGGGATCCGTGCTCGTCAATTGTCAGCGCGCGCATCTTTCTGCCCGATAAGCGTGGCCACGGTCGACCCGAGGCGTGGACGTGTAATGTGTCATGAGTCTATTATGTTCGTTCATGGTCTCGATCAAGGTTCCTCCGCTCGGCGAGTCCATCTCCGAAGCCACTGTCTCCCGATGGCTCAAGCAGGCAGGCGATGTCGTTGCTGCCGGTGACACGCTCGTCGAGCTGGAGACCGACAAGATTACGGTAGAAGTGCCCGCACTCAAGGCGGGCACGCTTCTTCGCCACCTCAAGTCCGAAGGCGATGTGGTCGCCGTGGGCGATCCACTCGGCGAACTCGACGACTCGGCGACAGGCGCCACGGCTCCCGCAATCGCCGCCGTGCCTCCTGCAGCACCCCCAGCTGCGCCACCTGCTGCGCCAACCGCCGCGCTGTCAGCCGACATTCGCAGCGCACCGTCGGCGAGAAAACTTGCTGAAGTTGCCGGGATCGATCTTGCCGCCATTCAGGGCACGGGCCGTGGCGGAGTCGTGAGCAAGCCCGATGTTGTCGCCGCCATGGGAGCGCCGGCTCCGGCTGCACCCACGGCTCCGGCTGCACCCCCGGCCCCGGCTGCACCCCCGGCTGCACCCCAGCCGCCGGTCGCATCGGTGCCACGGGGCGCGGCCACAGCGGCGACTGCCCCGACGCCCTTTGCCCTCGCCGAACCGCCCGCTCAGGCCCAGCGGGAGGTGCGCGAGAAGATGACGACGCGCCGCAAGCGCATCGCCGAAAACCTGCTCAATGCACAGCACCAGACTGCGCACCTCACGACGTTCAACGAAATCGACATGTCGGCGATGGTCGCGCTCCGCGACCGGATGAAGGAACGGGTCGAGAAAACGCACGGCCTGAAACTCAGCTACATGCCGTTCTTCGCAAAGGCAGCCATCGTCGCGCTCGAACAGTTCCGGACGGTGAACGGCCGCGTGGACGGCGACACGATCGTCTACCACAACTACGTGAACCTCGGCATCGCGGTGGCGAGCGACGCCGGACTCGTCGTACCGAACCTCAAGGATGCCCAACGCATGGGTGTGCTTGGGCTCGCGCGAGCGATCGCCGCGCTCGCCGCGCGCGCGCGCGACGGCAAACTCACGATCGACGACCTCACGGCCGGCACCTTCACGATCACCAACGGTGGCGTGTTCGGGTCCCTGCTCTCGACTCCGATCATCAACTACCCGCAGGTCGGTATTCTCGGGCTGCACAAGATGCAGGACCGGCCGGTGGCCGTGAACGGCCAAGTCATGATTCGTCCGATGATGTACATCGCGCTTTCGTACGATCACCGGCTGATCGATGGCCAACAGGCCGTGCTCTTTCTCGTGAAGATCAAGGAACTGATGGAAGATCCCGAATCGATGCTCATTTCGTAGCATCGTCCGGGCCGGCGTCGGCATGGCGCCGGCCTTCGTGCTTCAGGGTCTTGGCGCCGTGAATGTCACAGGCAGCTGATAGACCTGTGCCACAGGCCGCTGCTCCTTGATGGCCGGCAGGAAGGTCGCTTCGAGCACCGCCAGGCGTACCGCATCGGCGAACCCGATGTGTGTGGCCGAGACCACGCCGATCGACTCCTTGTTGAGCTTGCCATCGGCATCGATGATGAACTCAATCACCGCCGAACCGCTCACTCCCGCGGCGCGAAGCGAGTCGGGATAATCGGGCTCCTGCAGCGACACGACCTTCGCCGGCGTGTCCACCTCACTCACCACGAACACCCGCTGCGCGTCAAGCAGGCGGACGATCGAGTCCGCGTCGATCGTGGGTCGTGGCATTGGACGCTCGCCTCGCCGCGTCCAGATGACGATCGCCCCGCATCCCTGCGCGTATGGCGGCCCCTGGAATTGCGGCGGGACCAGCGACGGACTCGAATAGACCTCGATCGCCTCGACCGTGCCCGGCGGTAGTAGGTCCGGGTCGAACGGAATGCCGAGCAATGCTTGGCCGTCCAGCCAGAACAACGGCGCACAGCGATTGTTCCGGAGGCGGACTTCGGTGAAGTTGCGCTGCGTTCGGGCCATCGAGACGCCCGGCACGCGACGCAGAATGTCGCTGAACCGCGACGGGTTGCTCTTCATGAAGTCGTCGCGGTAGACGAAGTGGCCATTGCCACCGGTGCGTTGGCGTTCGCGAATCGCGCCCACCATGGTCTTCGTTTCGCCGCTCACCGCGTTCACCACGACCGGTCGCACCATCTGGATCGCTCTCGTCAGGCGGACAACGAGCGCCGGCGCCGCCGGCTGCGGTAGGTGCACGACCACGGTCTCTGGGCGGAACCCGATCCGCCGCAGGACGATGCGCGGCACAGTGTCGCCAAGCACGAACAGCTCGAAGGTTCCGTCCTCTCCGGTAACGGCTGGCCTGTTCGCAGATCCAATGACGCGCACCTGTGCACCGACGACCCATTCGCCACTCACCGAAATCGCGGATCCCGTCAGGCGGGTCTGCACGAGCTGCGCCCCGGCCGGCGCGACAAGCGCCGCTGCCAGCACGGTCGCCAGTGCCGCCGCCATCGCCTTCGGTGCCGTCGCCTTCGGTGCCATCGCCAAACCGCCGCCCATTCGCCTCGCCCTTGGCGACAGCGAGACCCGATTCGCCGACACCGTTAGATTTTGCGTTGGATTACCATCTACAACCAATTACCCAATCCGTCCAGTGAGTGTAACGCCCCAGCCAGTCGACGTCGTCGTAATTGGCGGCGGTCCCGGCGGATACGTCGCGGCAATTCGCGCCGCGCAACTCGGCCTCTCCACCGTCTGCGTCGAGATGGACCGCACGCTCGGCGGCACCTGCGTGAACGTCGGCTGCATCCCAAGCAAAGCGTTGCTCCAGTCATCGGAGCATTTCGAGTTCACGCGGCTCCACGCCGCCGAACATGGCATTATCGTCGGCGACCTGACGCTCGACCTCGCGCGCATCATGCAGCGCAAGGACGACGTCGTCGGGGCAAACACCAAGGGTGTCGAGTTTCTCTTCAAGAAGAACAAGGTCACCTGGGCGAAGGGCGCCGGACGCCTACTTCCGGGGAATCTGGTTGAGGTGACGGCGGCGGACGGGACGAAGACGACGTATCAGGGCCGAAGCGTGATCGTCGCCACAGGATCGGTGCCGTCAGGGCTCCCATTCCTGCCCTTCGATGAAGAACGCGTCCTCTCGAACGTCGGCGCACTCAAGATTGCGGAAGTGCCGAAGCACCTGATCGTCATCGGCGGCGGAGCGATCGGCCTCGAACTCGGTTCCGTCTGGCGCCGGCTCGGCGCCAAGGTCACGGTCATCGAGTTCATGCCGACGATTTTGCGGGACAGCGACGAGGACGTGACGAAAGAAACCGACCGCGTGCTGCGCAAGCAGGGCCTTGCAATCCACACTGGGACAACGGTGGTCAGCGGCCGCCGATCAGGCGACCGCGTGTTCATCGACGTCGAGCAGGGCTCGGCGAAACTGACGCTGGACGGCGACTACGTGCTCGTCTCGATCGGTCGGAAACCAGCATTGCACGGGATCGATGCCTCGGCACTCGGCTTGGCGACTGGACCGCGCGGCGAAATCCTCGTGGATGCCCAGATGCGCACCAACGTGCCGAACGTCTACGCGATCGGCGACGTGGTGGGCGGGAAATTGCTCGCGCACAAAGCCGAGGAAGAGGGGGTCGTCGCAGCAGAGGTCATCGCGGGCCGGCCAGCGCGGATGCATTACCACAACATGCCGTCGGTGGTCTACACCTGGCCCGAAGTCGCGACCTGCGGCCTCGCCGAGCACGAGGTGAAGGCAAGCGGCCGCCCGTACAAGGCCGGGAAGTTCCCGTTCAGCGCCAATGGCCGCGCACGCACGATGGGCGAAGCATCGGGATTCGTGAAGTTCGTCTCGGACGCCGCGACCGGCGAAGTGCTCGGCTGCCACATCGTGGGACCGGGCGCGAGCGAGCTGATTGCCTCGATCGTACTGGCCATGGAATTCCGTGCGACGGTGGACGACATCGGCGAAACGGTGCACGCGCACCCGACGCTGTCGGAGGCGGTCAAGGAGGCCGCACTCGCCGCGCTAGGCCGGGCGATTCACAGCTGACCGGAGGCTGCATCATCGGTGAGCTCCTCGAGAGAACAAGCGAAAGGCGGAGAGGAATGCATCCTCTCCGCCTTTCAAATTATCTGTTCGCGTCGGCAAACCGCCGCGGAACCGCTGGTCAGCCTTCCTTGCGGATGGCCTCCATGATGGCGCCCCTGATGGTAGCCGGCGCCTGCATGCGGCGGCGGTCAACGGTCTCGGCCTGCACGCGGCGCCAGAGCGGATAGCTACCGGCCGCCTGCAATGCCGGCTCGTTCACCGGCTCGCCGTCGAGCCACGCGTGGATGATCGCGGGCATGCTGGCGCCTGCAACAGGCACCTCGCGATCGGTGACGGATTCGTCGCGAATCTCGGCACGCTCGCCCTTGGCGGGTTCGACGTGTCCGGAGACGTGGGGATCAAGATTATCGTGCATCATGCGGCTTTCTCCTCCAGCAACTTTTGCAGCGCCTCGCGGGCGCGGTGGACTCGCATCTTCAGGGCACCGACCGTCGTGTCGAGCAGCTCGGCCATGTCTTCATACGAGCGACCCTCGACATGCTTCATGACGAACGCTTCACGTAGCGACACGGGCAGGGCCGCGAGCGCCCGGTCCAGATCGCCACGCAGCTCACCCCGATCCAACTCTTCATCGGGCGTCTGATATCCAGACGGTTGATCGTCTTCTTCGTAACTCAGGTGGGTGCGCCGAATGTTCTTCAGCCAGTCCTTGCACCCGTTTGCCACGATCCTGAAGACCCAGGCATCGAAGCGGCCCCGCACCTCGCCGAGGTGCTGATACGCCTTGATGAACGAATTCTGCAGAATGTCGGCGGCGTCGTCCGGGCTGCCTGTCATGCCGACCGCATGCCGGTACAGCACATCGCTGTAGCGGCTGATCAGCAAGCCAAAAGCATCCCGATCGCCGGCGAAGACGCGATCAATAATGGCTTGATCCGCATCCACTTCGGATTCTTGTGGCGAGGACGGGGTTGACTTCACGACGCTAGTGTAACCACGCACGCGCGCCGTGGACAGACCCATCCGGCGCCCGAGACCCAAAGGTACCGGTACCGTCACATCTACCAGACGAGGCGGGCGGGATAAAGGTCACGGGCAGGGGCTCGCCCGCAACGGTAACAGGGTAGAAACCCCGAGGGTGGGCAGCCCAAGGCGATAGGCGTCATTGATCGCGAGCGCGACGGCGTTGGCAATCAACCGCTGGCCTTCGGCCGTCGGCCGGAGCCCATCGAGGGAGAAATACCAGCCATACGGCATCGTGCAGGTCAGGTGTGCGCCGGCCGCGTACGGACCGGTACCGGCGAGCATCGTGGCAAATGGAAGGTCGAGATCCGCGAACGCCCATCGATGGGCTTGGGCGAGTTGCTTGAGCTGCGCGTTGATCTGGTCGACTGCCGCGTCGAGCGCCGCGACGTCAGCCGGGAGCAGGACATGGTCAGCAGAACCGGGGACGTCCGCGCACGAAAGGGGCTGTGGCAATCCGGTGGTGATGGACTGGAGCACGAGCGAGGGAATCTTCGCGGCGACGTTGATGACATTGACGCTGGCGTCGCAGTTGCTCGCGACGGTCACCCCAAGGGCGGCGAGTACCGTACGTTGCGCCGCGAGGGCGCGGCCGGCCTGGAACGCTGGAAAGCGCGTCATGTGCGGCACGGAGAGAATCACGGCCTTGGCGGCGGACTTCGCGATGCTGTCACCGATCGCGGCAATGATTGGCGCGGCAACAGCCGCGGGGACATAGGTCCACGGCGCAGCCTGCACGTACGTCGCAGCCGGCAGCAGCAAGCCGCTGGTCACGGCGCCAAGGACTTCGGCGGTGCCGAGTTCCAGCGCGACGAAGGTCGGCGCCTTGACGAGCATCGCGGTGACCTGAGACTGCGTCGTTCCAAGCACGAGCGGGTAACGCGCGCGGTCGAGCGCCGGATACGACGCCGGCGTCGCGGCCAGCAGTTTCGGCGTGAAGTGGAGCGCCGCGTAGGCCGTCGCATTCGGCAGCGAGAGGTTGTCGGCCGGAATCGCGGCGGAGGTCGCCGGACCCGCGCAGGACGAGTCCCGGATCGTCGCGGAGGAGCCGGAGAGCCAGCGCCCGAGCAGTAATGGGGCGACCAGCGGCGGAGTGCAGCCAGGGACCTTGAACAGCGGCTGCCGGAAGGTGATCTGGGCTGAGCCTGCGATGATGGCCGGCCACGACGTGCCCTGAGTGCTCGCGAGCACCCCGCCGGACGCGACTCCCATGGAAAGGTCGGTACCGATCACGGTGAATCGCGAGAGCGCTGCTGCGCCGCTCGGGGCGGTGATATGCGCGTCACGATTCTCGCATCCCGAAAATGATGCGACGAATACAAGGCTGACGGCGACCGCGGCCGCGCGACGGTGTGCGTAGAGGAGAGCAGGCATCGGCTTCAGTCTAGCCCGAAGCGGGCAACCGGTCATCCCGCATGCGCGAATGCATCCCAGGCATGCGTGCGCACGAGCGTGCCATGTTCGTCGAGTCGGGGCGGCGGGCGGCGAACCATTCCGGGCGCCTGCGGCGGGATTCCCGAGAGCGGAGAACCTGCGACTTCATCCAGCACGTCGCGGACGCGCCGCACCGCACCAGACGGAATACCGGACGCGGACAGCGCCGCCACCCAGTGCGCGACCGACCGCGTGGCAATCCGCGCGGCGATCAACGCGACGAGTTCGGTACGGTGCGCCAATCGGCCGGCGTTCGTCGCGAATCGCCCATCACTGAGGGCCGGTTCGTCCAGTTGGCGCCCGATCGCCGCGAACTGGGCATCGTTGCCCACGGCGACAACCATCGGCCCGTCGACCGCGTGAAACAGTTGGTACGGAACGAGGTTGGGATGCGCCTGGCCCATGCGCACGGGCTCCGCCCCCGACACCAAAGCGCTTTGTGCGACGTTGATCAGCGCCGCCGCCGCAGTATGAAAGAGCGATACGGTCAGATGCCGTGAGACATCCAGTCCGGCGCGAAGACCGGTGAGGGTCGCGAGAATTGTCGAGAGTGTCTCCTTGCCGGTGAGCAGATCGGCGAGCGCTGTTCCGGTCCGCATTGGCTCGCCGTCCGACTCGCCCGTAATCGACATCCAGCCAGCCTCTGCCTGCACGACGTAGTCGTACCCTGGCCGCGCGGACTCGGGCCCAAAGCCAGTGATCGTGCACCAGACGAGCTGCCGATGCCTCGCGACGAACACCGCGGGATCGAGTCCAACGCGAGCGAGCGCGCCGGGAAGAAAGTTGTCTACGACAATGTCGGCGCCTGCAATCAGGTCGCGAACCATCGCCGCGTCCGCCGGTATTGTGAAGTCGGCGGCGACGCTGAGTTTATTCCGATTGCAGCAGAGGAAGTACGCGCTTTCGCCGCGGGAATCGAACGGCGGGCCCCACGCGCGCGAGTCATCGCCGACGCCGGTTCGCTCGATTTTTATGACGTCAGCGCCGAGATCACCGAGTTGCATCGTCGCCAACGGGCCGGCGAGAACGCGAGTAAGATCGAGCACTTTGACGCCTTTTAGTGGTAGTTGGCTCATTAGTGTTCCTATACTGGGCTTATACTGATACTTATAAAGCGGTAATTTCAAGCACGTTAGCTACGACTTGATCGCAAAAACAACCGCCAAATAGCCTGAAATAGATGCCCCTAACCGCTTGCTACGAAACGCTTTTTCCATATACTTGGCGCGTCCACCTCGTGCTCGCATTAATCGTCCGCCGAATTTCGGCCATGGGACACCATCGCACGACTCGACGCGCCGCCCACTGACGACGGCGCACTGCCCGACCACGGAGCACGCTCGAATGCCCGAAAAGACACCACCAGTTGTTCGTCCATCAGCACCAGCCGCTGCCACCACCACGACGCTGCCGGTTCGCCGGCACCCTGGCCACCGCGGCGTTGATGTCCGCGACACGGTCGCCGAGATGGCGGCCAAGGCGCAGGAAATCAGCATGGAAGCTGGCAGCAAGATGGCAGCTGCCATGAAAGATGTCATCGGCGCAGCCGCCGGCATCAGCGGCTTCTCGATCGAAAGCGCGCGCGACCTCGTGCAGTTCATGGTCCGCCGCAGCCAGATGACGCAGGATGAGGCCGACAAGCTCATCGTTGTCGCCGAGGCCGCGACGTCAAAGAATCGCCGTGGCAAGAAGCCCGACGCCTCGGCCAAGTCTTCGGCGAAGAAGCCGGTCGCGAAGAAGCCGGTCGCGAAGAAGCCGGTCGCGAAGAAGCCGGTCGCGAAGAAGCCGGTCGCGAAGAAGCCGGTCGCGAAGAAGAAAGCGGCACCAAAGAAGTAGCGACCGCCGAGCGCCCCGATGCGCCAGGCGATGTCCAGAGGTGACGCGGTCGCGCTTACACGCGAGCTCGTGGCCATTGACTCACGGAATCCCTCGCTCGTGCCTGACGGCCCGGGCGAGGGGGCCTGCGCCCGCCTCCTGAGCGGAATCCTCCGCGACTGGGGGTTCCGCGTTGAGCTGCAGGAAGCCGCGCCAGGCCGCCCCAACGTGATTGCGCGCATCGGGTCAGTGGGCGGCCCCTCGCTCATCCTGAATGGCCACCTCGACACCGTAGGTGTCGAGCGTATGTCGCACGAGCCATGGGAGCCGACCGTACGCGACGGCCGGCTCTACGGCCGCGGATCCGCCGACATGAAAGCCGGAATCGCCGCGATGTGCGCGGCCGCCTGGCATGCCGCGAAGTCGGGGATCGCCGGCGAGGTGATCGTCACCGCGGTAGCCGACGAAGAGTTCCGCAGCATCGGCACGAAGGCCGTGCTCGACTCCGGAATCCGTGCCGACGCCGCGATCGTGACCGAGCCAACGCAGCTCGCGATTTGCACGGCCCACAAAGGATTCGTCTGGGCGGACCTCGATGTGCGCGGCGTCGCCGCGCACGGTAGCCGCTACGACATCGGCGTCGACGCCATCGCACTCGCGTCGCTCGTCGTGGCGGATCTCGAGCAGTACCAGCAACGCGTCCTCGCGACGCGCGCTCACCCGCTCCTCGGTCGGCCGTCGCTGCACGCGTCGTTCATCCGTGGTGGGCAGGGCCTGTCCACCTATCCCGACCGCTGCACGGTGCAGTACGAACGTCGCACGATTCCGGGCGAAGTACCCGGCGATTTCGCGCGCGAACTGGCCGAAGCGGTCGCACGGGTGCGCGCGACTCGCCCGGAACTCGACGCGGTGGTCATTCCCGGTTTCTCCCAAGATCCAAACGAAGTGCCGGAGTCACACGCCATCGTGCAGGCACTCGCGCGCGCACTCGCAGCCGAAGGCGCGCCGGCGCCAATCGTGGGCCTCGCCTGCTGGACCGATGCGGCGTTGTTTACCGCGGCTGGAATTCCCGCGATCTGCTTCGGCCCGGGTGACATTGCCCTGGCGCATGCGCGCGAGGAGTTCGTGCCCGTACGGGAAATCGAAGTCGCCACCACCGTGCTCACGTCGGTCATCCGCAGTTGGTTCGCCGCGTGAAGGCCCAGTGACCGCTCTCTGACCTGGTCCTGATGACGCAGCTCACCGTAAAACAGTACGACGCCCTAGAAGACGCGATCCGTGATGGCCGGCGCGTCATCGTGGGACGGCAGCACCAGCAGGTCACGGTGATCCCGGAGCGACTCGTCATCCGCAACCGCCGCGAAGCGATCGAGGCGCGCCATCCGACGACCGGCGACCGAATGGTGATCTGGATTGACGACGCCGATTCGCTCGAGGTGGTGCGATGAGTCGCGTCATGGCGCGCGAACTGATCGCGATCTACGCCGACGAGTCCTGTCTGGGCAACGGACGTGAAGGCGAAAACCCCGGCGGCGCCGGTGCGCTCGTCGAATACCGCCGTGCCGGGTCGGACGAAATCGTGCGCCGCGATCTCTGGCTCAGCGAACGCGGCTCCACGAACAACCGGATGGCGCTGCGCTCAGTCACTGCATCGCTCGACGAACTCGGCGTGAAGGGGGCGACGTTCAACATCCTGTTCACGACCGACTCGCGGTACATCGTCGATGGTATGACTGACTGGGTGCACGGGTGGGCACGGCGCGGGTGGACGCGCAAAAGTGGCGCGATCGAGAATCTTGGGCTGTGGGCCGACGCGATTGCCGCGGCCCGCGCGCACGTGGTGCAGTGGCAATGGGTACGCGGGCATAACGGCCACGCGCAGAACGAGTACGCCAATCATCTCGCCACACGCGCGGCCGCCGACCAGACGCAGTCGGGCGGGCTCGTGCCATCGGGGTTCGAGGCGTGGGACGCTGCGGCTCGGGCACGGGGTGCCAAGCACGCGCCGCCATCGGCGTTTCTCGACGTCGCGAACTTTCGGCCGCACGCCGAGCTTCCCGAACCCCCCGAGTAACTCCGTCGGTACGGGACTGTTGTGCCCGATCGCACTCGGCCTGACCAGCGGCGCGTATTACGTTGGAAGCTGAGGAGAATCCGTGACCCGCATCCAACATGCACTCGACACACTCGGCCAGCGGCGTGACCGGCTGGTGCGCACGATCCGCGACGAACGACCTGAGTTCCTCGCGGGCGCGTTCGGCGGAACCTGAGCGTGGCTGACCGCCTCCCGACACCGCCGCCCTCGCCGATCGGGCGGGCCTTGCCCGCGGTGGCGATCTCGGTCATGCGGAATCAATACCGCACGCTGCTCAATCGGGCACAGGTCTCACTCGAACAGGCGCTCGACCGCCTCGAATACGGCGACGAACCGCGGCGCCTTGCCTGAGATGGCGCCCCCACTCGGGCGCAGCCTGGACGACGCCGAGCGGTGGGCGCGCGCGCGATTGCCTGCGGTCTCGCGCACCTTTGCGTTGTCGATCCGTTTTCTCCCGGGCACGCTCGGGCGGGCGGTCATGACGGCGTATCTCCTCTGCCGCATCGCCGACACTATCGAGGACGACGGTGCGATGCCGGCCGCGCGAAAGGCCGAGTTATTCGACGCATTCCGCCGTGCCCTCGATGCCGAAGCGGCAGCCGACGCATTCCCTGCGCTCGCGAGTGACATCACGGGCGACCGCGCACACGTCGAGTTGCTCCTGCACACCGACCTCGTCTGCCGGCTGCTCCGATCCCTCCCCGTGCGCACCCAGGAACGGGTGGTGCATTGGGTGGTCGAAATGGTCACCGGGATGCACAAGTTCGTCGTGCTCTACCCGCATGGCATCCGCATCCAGACGCTCGCCGAGTACCGTGAGTATTGCTACTACGTGGCGGGAACCGTCGGATGCCTGCTCACCGAACTCTGGCGCGAGCACTCGCCGCACATCGGCGAACGGGAGTACCCGGGGCTGTGGGAACGCTGCCAGAAGTTCGGCGAAGCACTGCAGACGGTGAACATCCTTAAGGACATCGCCTGGGACGCCGAGCACGAAAATGCGATCTACATCCCCGCCAGCACGCTCGCCGAACACGGCAGCGGCCACGCCACCCTGCTCGGCTCAGCGCACCTGGAAGGAAACAAGGCGGCTGTGGCCTCGTTCATCGAGCTGGCCTGGCAGGACCTAGACGAGGCACTCGAATACCTGTACCGTGTGCCTCGCAGGGCGCTCGCCATTCGTGCCTTCTGCGTCCTCCCCCTGCTCTACGCCTACGCCACCCTTCGGGACCTCTCGGCGTCGCGGTCGATGCTGAAGGCGGGAGGGTCCGTGAAGATCTCGCGCGGCGAGGTCCGGTCGCTGATGATCGTTGGGCTCAGTGTGATGTGGAGCAACCGGCTGCTGCGATCGCTGGTCAGGCGCGTCAAGCAACGTCCGTTCAACCCGATTGCCCTGTCCGCCGGATAACCGGCACCGCGCACAAACCGCGCGCCGGACCGCCCGGTTATCTTCCACGGAAATTCACCGTCTCCCCGCCCAATGCCGCAGTTCTATACCGAACCCGTCATCAGCGTCCTCGCCCGTCCGTCGTTCGCGGAACCGGCCCACCTTCCCGTGCAGTGGATCGGCGAAAGCACCGACGGTGAACGCCTCGCGGAATTCGCTGGCCGGCTCTGCTACATGAGCCAGAAGAACCCGGCCAGCCGCAACACCCGCGAGTACATCGACAACATCAAGAAACAGGGACATGGCTCGGTCCTTGAGCACGCGAACTACTCGCTGCTGCTCGAGGGCATCAGCCGGTCGCTCACGCACGAACTAGTGCGGCACCGCGCCGGATTCGCCTACTCGCAACTCTCGCAGCGCTACGTCGACGAATCGCATGCGGCGTTCGTCGTCCCGCCCGCGATCATCGGTGACGAGGCGCTCGTGGCCGAGTGGACGGCGCAGGTCGAGTCGGCGCAGGCCACATACGTCGCGCTGGTAGACAAGCTGATGCAGCGCTACGGCTGGGTGGACGACAAGGTCCATCGCCGCAAGATGGCACGCGAAGCCGCACGTGGCGTGTTGCCGAACTCGACGGAAACGAAGATCGTCGTGACGGCCAACGCGCGCGGCTGGCGGACGATGTTGGAATTGCGGACGAGCGAGGGCGCCGAGATGGAAATCCGCCGCTGCGCGGTGGCGGTTCTGCGCGTGCTGCAGCAGGAAGCGCCGGGATTCTTCAGCGATTTCGAAGTGTACCAGGCACCGGACCGGGTCGAGGCGGCGAGGATCGCCTACCACAAGGTCTAAGCCGTGACGGGAGGGCGATCACGCGTCCTCGCTACACTTCTACCTCTCCTTGTACGGACTTCTCATGCGCCGCAATTACCTTGGCGGCCTGCTCGCGCGGCATCTGCTCATAGCCGTGAAACTGGTGCGTGAAAGAGCCGCGACCATGCGTGAGACTCGAGAGACGCGTGCCATAGAGGTGCAGGTCGGCCTGCGGCACAATGGCGTTCACGACTG
Organism: Gemmatimonadota bacterium; assembly: GCA_014192065.1. Taxonomy (GTDB): domain Bacteria; phylum Gemmatimonadota; class Gemmatimonadetes; order Gemmatimonadales; family Gemmatimonadaceae; genus Fen-1231. The sequence continues at coordinate 275,280 of BJHH01000002.1, forward strand.
AACCTGCGCCGTTGTCGGCCTGCGCGGTGCCGAGCAGCTTGCCGTGGCGGCTGCTGAGGTCGCCCATCACGTCACCGAGGTAGTCGTCGGGCGTGATTACATGGACCATGTCGAGCGGCTCGAGGAGCACCGGTCGGCACTTGGGCGCCACGGACTTAAAGGCCTGGATGCCGGCCATCTTGAACGACGCCTCATTGGAATCCACCGAGTGGTAGCTACCGTCGAAACACTCGGCGATGAAGTCCACGAGCGGATAACCCGCAACGATGCCGCGTGCTGAGGCCTCCTGAATGCCCCGGTCCACGGCGGGGATGAACCCGCGTGGAATTGCACCACCGACGATCGAGTCCACGAAAGCGTACCCGTCGCCACGCTTGGCCGGGCGCATCTTGACCCAGCAATCGCCGAACTGGCCGCGTCCGCCGCTCTGCTTTTTGTGACGGCCTTGGCCATCGCCAGATCCCGTGAGGGTCTCGCGGTACGGAATGCGTGGCGACGACAGCTCGGCCTTGGTTCCGAACTGCCTCGCCAGCCGCGCCATTGCGACCTCGATATGCCGCTCGCCGAGTCCGCCGACGATCGTCTCGAGCGTCTCGGAATTGTAATGCGTCTGGAATGTCGGATCCTCGTCGTGCAGCCGATGCAGCCCCTGCTGCATCTTCTCCTCATCGTTTCGTGAGGCGGCGCGCACGGCGAAGGTCACGAGCGACTCCGGAAACGCGATCTGCGGCAGCCGTACCGGATGCGCCTTGGTCGAGATCGTGTCGTTGGTGTGCGTGTTGTGCAGCTTCGCCACGCAGCCGATGTCGCCGGGATGCAGGCGAGGCACCTCGATCCGTTCCCTGCCCTGCGCGACCGCGAGATGGTTGAGTTTCACCGCGCCGTTGCGCGTGGCGTTGTACACCTCCTGCCCGGACGCCACGGTCCCGCTGAACGTCCGGAAAAACGTGACGTCGCCGACATGCGGCTCGGCGGTCGTCTTGAACACGAGCGCCGCGAACGGCGCGTCGTCGTTGGGATGAATCTCGACGGCCTTGCTGCCTTCGGCGCCCTTGAAGGCGTGGAGCTCCTCCATCTCGTATGCGTTCGGCATGAGGGCCACGAGGAAGTCCAGCACGGTGCGGACGCCGATCATCAGGTGTGCCGAACAGCAGAGGACCGGGAAGAGATCCTCGCGCTTCATCGCTTCCTTCAGCGCGGCCATCTCGTCTTCGCCGGGAATCTCCTCGCCGCCGAAGAAGCGCTCGAGCAGCTGGTCGTCGGTCGCGGCCACGGCCTCGACCATTTCGGCGTGATACCGCTCGAACCGCTCGCGTTCCGCAGCCGGAATGTCGGTTTCCTCGTACTCACCGGCCTTTCCTGACTTGGCGGGAACGTATGCCTTTTTGGCGATGAGGTTGATCACGCCGCCGAACCCGGAGCCGGCTCCGATGGGAATCTCGACCGGCACGACCTTCGACGTCAGCCGATCCTTGATCATCCGGTAGGCGCTGTCGAAGTCGGCATGCTCCTTGTCCATCATCGAAATGACAAAAAGGACCGGATCCTCCCGCGCGACCGCCTCACGAAACATCCGCTCGGTACCGGCCTCGACTCCGGTTGCCGCACCGACAATCAGCAGCGCGCCATCAGCGGCCGAGAGCCCGGCAATCGCATCACCCTGGAAGTCGAGGAAGCCCGGCGTGTCGATCAGATTGACCTTGGCACCCTTCCATTCGGCGAACGCACACCCAAGCGAAATGGAATACTTCCGCTCGATCTCCTCTGGCGTCGTGTCGGTGAGGGTGGTGCCATCCTTTATTGAGCCGTGCCGTTTTGAGGATCCAGACACAAAGGCGAGCGCGTCGACCAGGCTGGTCTTCCCGCTCGCCCCATGTCCAACGACGGCGACATTTCGAATGGCATCACTCTCGTATTCCCGCAACGTGCACACTCCGGAAGGCAGCTACTTGACCATGGCACTATTGGGGGGCGCCGTCAAGCGGAATTCTCCCCACGATCTCGGTCACTCCGCTGACGCCGAAACCGGGCACCGGCATCCTGACCGATTAACGTCCCCTGACCCGCAACGTCAGTGAGTTACCAGCACACGCCAGTTCGTACGACCGGCCGCATCATGAGAGTCGCCAATGCAGCGAAGCATCCTGTTGGTCATCGCAGCCGCCGCGTTTGCCACCGCTTGCTCGCCGGCGCCGCGGCCACGTCCGGCTGCCGTGCCAGCTCGGGCGACGACGGCTTCGGTCGATCGCGAGCAGACGGCCGACCAGCAGATCGCACACGCCCTGAACCGCCTCACCTTTGGCGCCAGGCCGGGCGACGCCGAGCAGATTCGCGGAACCGGGCTCGACCAGTGGATTGAACAGCAGCTGCGCCCCGAGCGGATCGATGACAGCGCGCTCAACAGGTTTCTGTCCGCCAACTACCTCACCCTTGAGCTGAAACCGGCTGCCCTCGAACAGAAATGGCCGCCACCCGGACAGCTGCTCAATCAGGCCGCCGCGCGCGGTGGCGCCACTCGCGCGGACAGTGCCCGGCTGCGCGACTCAAACCAGGGCCTGCGGCAGATCACCACCGAGGTACAAAGCGCGCGCGTGGCGCGCGCCGTGCTGAGCGAACGGCAGTTGCAGGAAGTCATGACCGACTTCTGGCTCAATCATTTCAGCGTGTATGAAGCCAAGGGACCGCGCGAGCGGTATATGCTCAGCGAGTACGAGAACCGCGTTATCCGCCCGAATGTTTTCGGCAACTTTCGCACGCTGCTCGGCGCCGTCGCCAAGAGCGAAGCGATGCTGTTCTATCTCGACAACTGGCAGAGCCAGGCAGACAGCGATCGCCCGCGCCTCACGGCAGCTGGTGGGCGTGGCGGCCGCGGAACGGCCGCCGGGCGCGGTGCGGTTGGTGGGCGCGGCGCTCCACCGGCCCCGGTCCAGCAGCCCGGACAACGCCCACGTCAGGGGCTCAACGAGAACTACGGTCGCGAACTGCTCGAACTGCATACACTCGGCGTTGACGGCGGATACAAGCAGGCCGACGTGATCAACGCCGCCCGGGCACTTACCGGCTGGACGATCCGCGGAGCGCCCCAAGGCGGAGGATTCCAGTTTCAGCCGCTCATGCACGACGCGGGATCGAAACTGTTTCTCGGCCAGACGCTCGCCGCGGGCCGCGGCATCGAGGATGGCGAAGCGGTGCTCGACATTGTCGCACGCCATCCAGCGACCGCGACGCACATCGCCTTCAAGCTTGCGCGCCGGTTCGTTGCCGACACGCCATCCACCGCACTGGTTGCACGCGCCGCCGCCATGTTCACGAACTCCGGTGGGGACATCCGCGAGACCTTTCGAGTGATCGTGATGAGTCCCGAGTTTTTTGGACGCGCCGCCTATCGGAGCAAAGTGAAGTCACCATTCGAGGTAGTAACGAGCGCCGCGCGCGCCCTCGGCGCGGCCGGCGACCCCACGCCGCGTACTGCGAGCTTTGTCGCGACGCTTGGCCAGCCGATCTACGGCCATCAGGCGCCCAACGGGTGGCCCGAGACCGGTGATCAGTGGATGAACACCGGCGCGATTCTCAACCGCATCAACTTCGGAATGGTCGTCGCAGCCAACCGCTTGCCCGGCGCATCGCCAACCGCATTCAAGGACGCAGACATCCTGCAGACCGCGACGCGTGAACTGCAGGTGGATGGCGTGATCGACGCGCTCCTCGGCGGCGACGCTTCGGCAGCGACCCGTGCCGTGCTCGTGAGCGGTGAGAATCCGATGGCCAAAAACCTGCCACCATTTCCCGACCCCGCCGACCCAGCGATGGGCCCGCCGCCGGCCGGCCGTGGCGGGCGCGCCGGGCGTGGTGGTGCGGGCGGGCGGGCGGGAGCACCACCGACCACGCCGGGCGTGGGTGGCCGCGGCATGGCACAACTACCACCGCTCCGCGGATTACCGCTCGTGGTAGGGCTCGCGTTGGGCTCACCCGAATTCCAGCGCCGATAGGCGGCGCACCCCATGCAACGTCGCTACTTCCTGAAGTCGGGCGCGATCGCGCTCGCCACCATGGGGCTCAGTCCGTCGTTCTTGCGCCGCATGACATACGGCCTCGAACTGCCCGGCGTGCAAAAGGGGAACGTGCTGATCTGCCTTTTTCAGCGCGGCGCCGCCGATGCGCTCAACGTGGTCGTGCCGTTCGGCGAGCCGTCCTATTACCGACTGCGGCCAAGCATCGCGATCCCCGCGCCGAGCCGCGGTGCGCGGTCGGCGATCGACCTCGATGGCTTCTTCGGATTGCACCCATCGCTCGCCCCGCTGAAGCCGCTCTGGGATGCGGGACTGCTCGCGCCGATCCACGCGGTAGGCAGCCCGAGCAGTACGCGATCGCACTTCGACGCGCAGGACTATCTGGAAAGCGGAACGCCGGACGTGAAAGGCACGCGCGACGGTTGGCTCAATCGGTACCTCGCCGCATCAGGCACCTGCGAACAGTGCGAAGCCAGCCCCTTCCGCGCCGTGGCGATGGCACCACAGACACCGCGGGTGCTGCAGGGCAGCGCGCCGACGGTGGCCATGGACTCGCTCGATCAGTTTGCCGTGCGATCAGGCGGCGACGCGGCAGCGCAGCTCGAAGCGCTCTACCGCACGGGTTCCTCCGAGATCGTGCACGGTGCCGGCAGCGAGATGTTCGACGCCGTAAAAATGCTCAAGTCAGCCGACCCGCAGCGCCACCAGCCTGAGCATGGCGCAGACTACCCGAGGTCGCAGTTTGGCCAGCGCCTTCGTCAGATTTCGCAACTGATCAAGAGTGACGTCGGCCTCGAGATCGCATTCGCCGACATCGGCGGATGGGACACGCATGTGAACCAGGGTGGTGTGAACGGCCAGCTGGCGAACCGGCTCAGCGATTTCGCCCTGAGTATCGCCGCGTTGACGACCGACCTCGGTGACCGGATGGAGCAGGTCGTCGTGCTGACGATGTCGGAGTTCGGCCGGATGGCGCGCCAGAACGGCAATGGCGGTACCGATCATGGTCATGCGGGCGCGATGTTCGCGATTGGCGGAAGCGTGAAGGGACGGAAGGTCTACGGCAGGTGGCCAGGCCTTGCCCAGGACCAGTTGTACGAAGGCCGCGACCTTGCGCTCACTACCGACTTCCGGACGGTGTTCGGCGAAGTGGCCAGCACGCACCTCGGGACGAAGCAGCTCGACCTGCTCTTTCCAGGATTCACACCGGGATCGCGGATGGGCATCCTCGGATAATTGGGGACGCGACCTGTGTGACCGACCGGCGAATACCTTTGGATCCAATGCGGAAACCATTTTGTGTATTGATGATCGGAGCGGCCTTTGCGTCGCAGGCGCAGGCCTCGCAGCCGCGAGTGTCGCCCGCGCAGGCCCAGGCGCCCCAGGCGGCATCGGCGCGCGCGCCGAATGCGCAGGGCCGGATTCCGATCCTGGAGTACCACCTCGTCGGCAACAAGGACAGCCGCTGGGGCCGGAGCACCGAGCGGTTCCGGCGCGATCTCGAGTTGTTATATGCGCGCGGCTACCGGCCGATTACCGTCGCCCAACTGGTGGACGGCGAGATCGATATTCCAGCAGGCACATCGCCGGTGGTGTTCACCTTTGACGACGCGTCGCCCTCGCAGTTCCGGTACATCGAGCGCGGCGGGAAGAAGGAAGTCGACCCATCGAGCGCGGTGGGCATCTGGCTGGCGTTCAGCCGAACACATCCCGACTGGAAAACGCGCGCGACGTTTTGCCTGCTGTCGGGCGCGAGCGCGGGCCATAATTTCTTCGGCGACAAAGGGATCGAGGGACAGAAGTCAGCGTGGCGTTTGGAGAAGCTGCGCTTCCTCGCCGAGCAGGGCTTTGAGCTGTGCGCGCACACAGTCTGGCACGCCGATCTGGCGAAGTACGGCGATCTGATCGTTCAAGAACAGATCGCGCGCAATGTCTTGGCGATCGACTCGGCGATTTCCGGGTATCGCGTTCGAACATTCGCGCTGCCGCTTGGCAGCTGGCCGAAAAATCGCGCGCTCGCGAGGGCAGGACGCTGGAAGGATCCGCGCTCCGGCCGGGAGGTGCAGTATGCATTCGATGCCGTGTTGAAGGTGTCTGGGTCGCCCGTGCCGAGCCCCAGCTCGGACACGTTCAATCCCCACGCGTTGGAGCGAATCCAGGTCTTTGCCGGCGAGCTCGAGAAGCTGCTCGACCGGCTCGACCGCGCTGGCGACCGATACGTGTCATCCGGGACGGTGCGGCCGAACCGACCGAAGCCCGCTACGTCACCGCGCCGCTAAACCTTCTGACTGCGCGACGCCTGCTGGCACCCGACCGTACGGTGCCGTCAGCCAACCATGCCGCGGAGCGCTTCGAGCGCGCGGGTGAGCGCGGCCCGTTCGTCGTCGCGACTCGCGCGGGCGAGGAGGTGCTCGTAGCTCGCCACGGCCAGCTTGAGCGCGACGGGATCGTTCTCCGCGCCGGCCAGCGAGGCGGCGCTATCCGCGAGGTTCACGCGCGACATCGGATCGTCGGGGAACCGTTCGACCACCTCGCGCCATCGGTCGGTTCGCTCGCGCGGCGCCGATTCGGCGAGGGCCCACATATGCCAGGCCGCGAGCGAACTGGCGTCGGCCGCCCGGGCACGGTCGGCAAGCCCGGAGACGACTTCCGGACCACGTCCCGTCAGCCAATAGGCTTGCGCGAGTGCGACGAGTGCGCGGGCGTTGGCCGGCTCTCGTTCAACGATCACTTCGTAGACCGGCCCCACCACTTCCTGAAGCTCGCCATACGGCACCAGGGCTTCGATCAGCTGTTCGGTTGTGTGGGCACGCGCGATGCGGTCCAGTTGACCGAGCAAGACGCCGACGTCTGCCGTACGACGATACGCCGTCACGGTGCTTGCGAGTTCATGAGTTGCAGACGAAGAAGTCATCAGCAGAGAAATCTACCGGGCTACCGATAGCAGGTGACCCGTTTGGCACACCCTGTTGGCGACCAAGTGGGTGTCTGCCAAGGGTTGCGCGGCGGGCGCGGCCAACCCATACTCTATGGAGCATCAAGCAAGACCTCGCCCCGTGAGCAATGCGGGGCGCCGGGCAGGGATACTCGGACCGCGTGCAATACACCGCGCTCCATGAAGCCCGGGATGATCGAGCGACAATCACACGCTGTCCCGCGGTCGATCCCACGTTCCATTTGCTGGCAGTCGCATAGCCGTCCTGAACAGAGTTGTACCGCGCCCCGGACTGACAGCGCTTAGAGCACCAACCGCTGCGCCGATTGCGCACCGCTCCATCATTTTTTCTCAAGCCACACACATGAACGAACGTCGCCGTCCGGCCCGCCGCGGCCGTGGTCCGCGCCCCACATCCGATTCACCAGATGCTGCCGAGGCTCCCCAGGGCGCCGAAGCGGATCCGTACCGCGAATCTGGCGGTGCCGAGGAGAAGGCTCCCGCCCCGGCCGAGCGCGTGCGCCGCGGACGCGGCACGAAAAAGCAGCAGCCGGTCGCCGACGCGGCACCAGAGTTAGCCAACGGTGGGAGCGGCTCTGCCGCGGCGGAGACTCCTGCCGATCGGCGAGACGACGCACCACCGCGGCCACCGCGGCCATCGCAGCCAGATTCAGAGCAGCAGTCGCAGGGCGGCGGCACCAACGAACGCCGGCAGCCGCAGAACGGCCCAGGCGGCCAAGGCGGCCGAGGTGGACAGGGGGATCAGGGTGCAGGCCAAGGTGGCCAGCGCGGCGGACGCCGCGGGCGACGGAATCGCAGGGGCCGGCACCGCAACGATGGCCAGCCGCAGCAGCAGGGAGGCGGGGGGGGTGACCGTCAGGCAACCCAGGCTGGGCCGCCACCGGTCATCGTACCGGATAGCACCACCGAGGGATGGTTTGACGCGTCGCGCGATGGCGGTTTCGTCCGCCGTGCGATCAACAGCTACCTCGCGGATCCCGCGGACGCATACGTCGGCCCGCAGGTCGTCAAACAGTACAGCCTCCGTCGTAGCGACAAGATCGTTGCCGCCACGGGTCACGATCACCGCGGCCGTTCGACCGTCGTGGAGATCACCATGCTCAATGACGCCGAACCGATGGCCGGCGCCCGGCGTACCGAGTTTCAGGCGCTCACCGCGAGCTATCCAGAACGCCACCTTCGGCTCGAGACGGGACGTGTCGCGAAGAGCGGCCCAGAACTCACGCGCCGCTGCATCGACCTCATCGCCCCGATCGGCTACGGCCAGCGGGCGCTGATCGTCGCGCCGGCCCGCGCCGGCAAGACGATGCTGCTCCACGCGATCACCGAAGGCATCGCCCTCAACCACCCCGAGGCGGCGCTGTTGATCCTGCTTGTGGACGAGCGGCCAGAAGAAGTGAGCGAGGCGATCTCGTGGGAGGTTGGTGAAGTCGTCGCATCGAGCTTCGACCAGCCGGCCAAGCGGCACGTCGATGTAGTCGAGATGGTGCTCGAGCGGGCCCGCCGGCTCGTCGAGCTGGGCAAGGACGTAGTGATCGTGCTCGACTCACTGACCCGCATGGCGCGCGCATTCAACACCGCGGAACGCGGCACGGGGCGTACGCTCTCGGGCGGCCTCGATTCTTCGGCGATGGCGCGCCCAAAGGCATTTTTCGGATCGGCGCGGTCGATCCTGCCGGAGAACGGCGGCGGGTCCATTACGATCATCGCCACAGCGCTGGTGGAGACGGGCTCGCGCATGGACGACGTGATCTTCGAGGAGTTCAAGGGAACGGGCAACTGCGAGATCAAGCTCGACCGCTCGCTGTCGGAGAAACGCATCTTCCCCGCCTTCGACATTGCCACGAGCGGTACACGTCGCGAAGAGAAGCTCTACCGCGAGGACCAACTGCAGGCGATCTACATGCTGCGACGCGGGCTGCAGCAGATGCCCGCCTCGACAGGAATGGAGTGGCTCATCAAGCGGATCGCCGGCACCCCGAACAACGACGCGCTGCTGACCGGCTTGTAGGCCCTAGCCCAGCGCGTCGTACAGGACGGCCATCGCGCGCATACCGCGGCGAAGGTTGTCGACGCTGATCCATTCGTCGGGTGCGTGCGCATTTTCGCCGGGCAATCCAAAGCCGACGAGCAAAACAGGAGCGCCCAGGATGCGCTCGAAGTCTCCAACGACGGGGATCGAGCCACCTTCTCCAACGATCACCGGGTCGCGCCCGAACGCCGCGGCGAGTGCGACACGAGCCGCATCGAACAGCGGGCCATCGAGGTCCGCACGCCAAGGCCGGCCACCATGCATCGCCGTGATGGTGACGGTGACGCCCGGCGGCGCGACACGCTTGATGTGCGCCCGCAGAAGCTTTTCGACGAGGTCAGGATCCTGGTCTGGCACGAGGCGGAAGCTGACCTTGGCCATCGCCTTGGCCGGGAGCACCGTCTTGGCACCTTCGCCAGTGTAGCCAGAGAGCATCCCGTTCACTTCGCAGGTCGGGCGGGTCCAGAGTTTTTCGAGCGTGGTCTTCCCCGCCTCACCGCCGAGCGCTTTGACACCGACGTCCTTCCGGAAGCGCGCGTCGCTGTGCGGCAACTTCTTCATTCCCATGAGGACAGCCGCCGGGAACGCCCGCACGCGATCGTAGAAACCCTTGATCGCCACGCGACCGCGTGCGTCGTGCATGGTGGCGAGGAGGCGCGCGAGTGCCATCGCCGGATTTACCACGGCACCGCCGTACATCCCGGAATGCAGGTCGCCTGACGGCCCCTGCACTTCGATCTGGAAGTACGCGAGCCCACGCAACGAGCTGAGGATACTGGGAATCCCGGGCGCGAACATCGCCGAGTCGCTGATCACCACATAGTCACACGCGAGCCGCGCCCGATTCCGCTCGATGAAGTGAGCGAGGTTGACGCTGCCGACCTCTTCCTCCCCCTCGGCAAGCACCATCACGTTCACCGGCAGCGTGCCGCGCGCGCCAAGATGCGCGGCCAGGGCCATGGCATGCACCCAGAGCTGGCCTTTGTCGTCCACCGCGCCGCGCGCGAAGAGCTTGCCGTCGCGCACCGTGGGCTCGAAGGCCGGCGAGGTCCAGAGCTCGTTCGGCTCAGACGGCTGCACGTCGTAGTGGCCGTAGATGAGCACAGTCGGCGCACCCGCCGGCGCCTTGCGCCATTCGGCAAGCACGATGGGGTGGCCCGGTGTCGGCAGGATCTCCGACGCGAATCCGAAGCGGGTTAGCGACGCGTTGAGCCACTCGGCTGCACGGGCAGTATCGGCGTTGTGGTCAGACTTGGCGCTGACACTTGGAATGCGGAGAAAGGCGAAGAGGTCGTCCATGCCACGCTGGTCATTGGCATGAAGCCAACGATCGAGGTCGGCAGGAATGGAGCCTGAGGTGTTCGGTATCATGGGGTGGTCGGTAGGAATGGCTGGTCGCGGCTTGGCCAGCCGTCGGTCTTGCCGGAGAGTATCCACACGCGCTTGCGTTCGATCAGCTGGCCCGCGCGCATAAGCGAAATGCCTTCGCTCTCATCGATGCGACTGAAGCAACAGGCGAGCTTCCGGATCACACGCGGTTCATCACGCTGATCGTCGAGTACGAGCACGATCGTCGCACCGAGGGGCGCGTCGTACCGGAACTGCGACCAGAGGTCGTATTGATTGGCGCGCCCCGTGAGGTTGAGCGAATAGACCTTCGGGTGACCGGTGACGTGAAACGCCAGTTCTGCCGCGTCCTGATACCGCTCGGCCGCGACGTAGACGATTTCACTCCCCGGCACGCTGCGGCCCCGGCCGATGCCCTGACGAATCGCGCTGAGCTTTCGGTCGACGACCTCACCGACGAGGTCCCAACCAAAGGCCTTGGCCACCTGGTCGCGTCCAGGCGGGATCGGCACGATCGGCATGACGACGTGCACGTAGACGATCGCAGAGAGTACCGCGGCCAGCACAATGCCGCGGGCGAACCAGGCGCGGGCGCGGGCCGAGTGCGGCGGATCGCTGGCCAGCAGCGCGACGGCAGCGACCCACGCCATCGCCGGCCAGTTGGCCTCGACCGACCGGCGACTGGCGCTCAACACAAAGAAGGCGAGCGGCACAATGCAGACCAGTCCGACGACAAGGCGAAAGCCCTCTTCGGAAAAACGGACCGCGTCGCGCAGCGCTCGAGCGAGAAACCAGAATAGAATCGGCGAGACCAAGCCAACCTGCCCGCCAAACAGCTCGATTTCACGATTCAGCGCGCCTAGCGCGCCGCCCTTCGGCGCGCCGAGGCCGTGCGAGAGTTGGAACTGGAATGACACCCAGTCGTGCGTTGCATTCCACCAGAGCACCGGCACCATCAGGAGTGAGGCAACAGCGACGGCGATGTACGGGCCCGCTTGGCCGAACCGGTTCTGCAACTTGCCGTGGAAGACGAACGCGAGGGCGATGCTCGCGGGAATGAGGACGCTGGTGTACTTGGACGACATCGCGATACCGATCGCTATGCCGGCGATAATCCACCACCGCAGCGCGGCGCGGCCGTCTGCGGGTCCGTCTTCGCCGGCGGCGTGCTCGGGCAGACCGAGCGCGCGGAGCACCGCGTAGAGAGCCCACGCTGCGGCGCAGAGCATCGGGGCGTCTGGCGTGGCAAGCACCGCGCCGGCGGCGACGATCGGCATGACGGTGATCAAGATCGCGGCCAGCCGCGCGGCTCCATCACCGCCGAGCGCGCGCGCGATCCGGACAACGGCCAGCGCACAGCCCGTACCGGCGAGTATGGGAACGACACGGACACCGAACGGGGTGTCGCCAAATAGGGTGGTGCCCATCCGAACCAGCAGCGCAATGACCGGCGGATGGTCGAAGTACCCCGCTGCGAGATTGCGCGACCATTCCCAGTAGTAGGCCTCGTCCGGGAAGAGCGGCACAACGGCGCCGAGGATAAGACGCACGATCGTGGCGCCCGTGAGGACGCGCATCGCCTGCTGCCACGCGGCCGGGTTGTGGCCAGTGTGGAACTCAGCGGGATCGAGAATCTGCGAGAGGTATCGGAGCACGGAGTGAGTCGCCGCCGCATTGGCGTGGAACGGATCTGTCATGCGGCCTGCTGCGCCGGTGAGGTAAACTGACAGGATCGCGCACGATGTCGCCACTGGAACGACGCACACCGAGCAGCACCTCGCTCCACCCTTCGCATTGCTCATGAGCAACCGTCTCGCCACCGAATCGAGCCCGTACCTCAGGCAGCACGCCGGGAATCCGGTGGATTGGCATCCGTGGGGTCCGGAAGCCCTGGCACTCGCCCGCTCGACGGACCGGCCGATTCTGCTTTCGATCGGCTACGCGGCGTGCCATTGGTGCCACGTAATGGCCCACGAGTCGTTCGAGGACCCGGTGACCGCGGCGGAGATGAACGCGGCGTTTGTGAACGTCAAGGTGGACCGCGAGGAGCGGCCCGATCTCGATGGCATCTACATGCAGGCCGTACAGGCGATGTCGGGGCATGGCGGCTGGCCGATGACGATGTTTCTGACGCCCGAGGGCGTACCGTTCTTCGGCGGCACCTATTTCCCGCCGACAGACCGCCACGGGATGCCGAGTTTTCGGCGTGTGATCGCGTCGATGGCGGAAGCCTGGCGGTCGGGCCGTGAGGAGATCGGCCGGACGGCGGAGTCGGTGCGCGCGATGTACATGGCGGAGGCGGCGCGTCGACCAACGGGGAATGAACCGACAGCCGAGACGCTTCGTGCGGCATATCGGGGAATCGCACGGGCCCGAGAGCCGCAGTTCGAGGGACTTGGAACCGCACCGAAGTTTCCGCAGGCGATGGCGCTCGATTTTTGCCTCCGCCACTGGGCCCGGTCAGGTGAACCCGGCGCGCTCGATCTCGTCCACAAGACCTTTCTGGCGATGGCACGTGGTGGCATCTACGACCAGGTGGGCGGCGGATTCGCACGGTACAGCACCGACATGCGGTGGCTCGTGCCCCATTTCGAGAAGATGCTGTACGACAATGCGCTGCTCACCCGACTCGGTGCGCACCTGTGGCAGGCGACGGGCGACGCCGAAGTGCGGCGCGTGACTGAAGAGACCTTACGCTGGGTGGATCGCGAGATGACCGCCCCCGGCGGCGGGTGGTATTCCTCGCTCGACGCCGACAGCGAAGGCGAGGAGGGCAAGTTCTACGTCTGGAGTTCGCACGAGTTGCGCGGGCTGCTCGGCGCCGATTTTGAGACCTGCGCACAGATCTGGGGCGTCACGGACGGCGGCAACTTCGAGGGGCAGTCGATCCTGCACGTCGCCGATCCGGTCGTGGCGGCCGCGCAGGCGCCGGTGATCGAGCGAGCGACGCGTCTGCTGTACGAAGTCCGGGCGAAGCGGGTGTGGCCCGGTCTCGACGACAAAGTGCTCGCCGGCTGGAACGGACTGATGCTGCGCGCCATGGCCGACGCAGGCCGGGCATTTGGCGATGAGGCGCGGGTGGCAGCGGCGGTGCGCGGCGCGGAGTTTCTCGCACACGAGTTGATCCGCGATGGTCGCGTCATGCGGTCGTGGATGGACGGCAGATCGCGGATTCCGGGATTTCTCGAGGACTACGCGTCGCTCGGGCTCGGCTTCATCGCCGTCTATCAGGCCACGTTCGACCGCCGGTGGCTGGATCATGCGCAGGCACTCTCCACGGCCTGCGTCCAATGGTTCTGGAGCGAATCCGACGGCTGCTTCTACGACACCGCGCATGACCACGAGTCACTGGTCACGCGCCCCCGCGACATGGCCGACAACGCCACGCCGGCAGGTTCGTCGCTCGCGGCCGAACTGTTGCTCATGATGTCGGAGTACTTCGGTGACGGCGAGGCGAGGCGGTGCGCGGACCAGACGCTGGCGCAGGCCGCTGAGCTGATTCCGCGCATGCCGGTGATGCTGGGACACCTACTCGGGGCGTGCGACTTGGCCGTGCATGGCGCGGTCGAAGTGGCGATCGCTGGAGATCCGGATTCGGCAGCGGTCCGGTCACTCCGGACTGCGGTCGCCGCGCAGTACCTGCCCTCGCTGGTGATTGCCGGGGGGACGGGCGATGCAGTGCATGCCATGCCGCTGTTTGAAGGGCGCGGCCTCCGTGCCGCGACCGCGTACGTCTGCCGTGGCTACCGCTGCGATCTCCCAACGACTGAGCCGTCGGTGCTAGCCGATCAGCTCGCGCGCGCGGCACGGGTTGGCTGAACGGAACAGCCTCGGCTAGAGATCCGCGCAAGACTTGTTGATGTTGGCGCACGCTTCGCAAATCAGTTTGCATTTGCGCCAGACGAGCTTGGGCATGCCGCAAAAGTCGCAGGGGGCCGTCTCGCGTTTGCCATCGCCGGGCTGAGCGGAGCCCGACGGCGAACCGCCGCTACTCAACGGCTACTCAACGGCTACTCAACGGCTACTCAACGGCTACTCAACGGCTACTCAAAGTCGAGCGCGAGGTCGAGCGCAGGCGCAGAGTGCGTTAACGCGCCGACGGAAATACGGTCCACGCCCGTCGCGGCGATCGCCGCGACGCTGTCGAGTGTCACGCCGCCGCTCGCTTCGGTGACGCACCTGCCACGCGCGAGCGCGACCGATTCGCGCAGCTCTGCGAGTGTCATGTTGTCGAGCAGTATGCTGTTGGCACCCGCGGCAATGGCGGCGACTACCTGCACGATGGCATCGCACTCCACCTGCACTGGCGAGTCCGCTGGCGCGTACGCGCGCACTCGCCGGACGGCTTCGCCGACATCTCCGCCGGCGGCGGCGAGGTGATTGTCCTTGATGAGGACCGCATCGGCCAGGCTGAACCGATGGTTCGTACCGCCACCGCACCGGACCGCGTACTTCTCGAGGGCCCTCCAGAGCGGGGTTGTCTTGCGGGTGTCCACGATCTGCGCGGATGTGCCCGCGACCGCCTGCACGTAGCGGTTCGTCAGCGTGGCCACCCCCGACAGGCGCTGAATGAAGTTGAGGGCGGTGCGCTCGGCGGTGAGCAGTCCGCGCGCCTGACCTGACAGAAACAAGACCTCGTCGCCGGCGTGAACGCTCGTGCCGTCCTCCACGTCCACGCGAATCGTGACTTCGGGGTCGAGCAACCGGAACGCGGCCAGCGCGAGTGGCACTCCGCATACCACACCATTCGCACGGACCACCAAGCGGGCACGGGCGCGGTCCCCGGCAAGCACCGTCGCGATGGTGGTGGTGTCGCGATCGGCACCGTCTTCATCGAGCGCCTGTTGGACCAGAGCGACGATGCCCACTTCCGTGAGCGGGAATCCCAGCTTGGGCGCAGCAAGCCGCTCGGGCTGCAGTGACGTGATCCGGCGCGGCGACTGCGAGTCCGGATCCTTCATTCGCCAGGATCCACACCCGGTGCCGGCGGGGTCGATGGCCTACTCCCGCCAATGGACACCATGCGGTCAATGGCGAGCTTCGCACGCGACGCGATTTCGTCTGGCACCGTGATCCGATGGCGCAGATGTTCGAGCGACTCGGCCACCTTTGCCAGCGTTGTGACCTTCATGTAGGCGCACGAGGCGCGCTCATTCGCCGCAAAAAAGGTCTTGTTGGGGTAACTGCGGCGCAGCCGATGGAGGATCCCCACCTCGGTCGCGATGATGAACTCGTCTGCGCTCGACTGGCCAGGGCGCTGCATCATCCCCTCGGTGGAGAGGATATGCACGCCGCTCGGATCAACGTCACCGGCGGAGACGGCCTCAACGACGCTCGTTGCGCAGCCGCACTCGGGATGGATCAGGAACTCGGCACCGGGATGCAGCGAACGCTGCAGCCGGATGTTTTCCGGATCGATTCCGGCATGCACGTGACACTCGCCCATCCAGACGCGCATGTTCGCGCGGCCGGTGATGCGGCGTACGTGGGCGCCGAGGAACATGTCCGGAAGAAAGAGGATTTCCTTGTCGGCCGGGACGGCGTTGACGACATCGACAGCGTTGCTCGAAGTGCAGCAGTAATCACTTTCGGCCTTCACCTCGGCAGAGGTGTTCACATACGACACCACCACGGCGCCTGGAAACTCGGACTTCCACTGCCGGAGTTGGGCGGCGTCGATCGTGGACGCGAGCGAGCAGCCCGCGGCGAGATCGGGCAGCAGGACCGTCTTGGTGGGCGAGAGAATCGCGGCCGTTTCAGCCATGAAGTGCACGCCACAGAAGACGATCACATCGGCGCCCGTGCGCGCCGCTTCACGCGAGAGGCCGAGCGAATCGCCGACATAATCGGCAACATCCTGGACTTCGGGACGCTGGTAGTTGTGGGCGAGGATCACCGCGTTGCGCTTTCGCGCGAGCGCACGAATCTCTTCCTGCAGGGCGGTATCGCCCGAGACGAACGGTGCAGCCATACCTGAATTCTAGCCGTCTGCCACCCCGACCGCACAGCAGCGAACGCAGGCAGGGGGATGGCAACGGTGGTGCGGGTTACGGATACTTCTCCCCATGAACCTCAGTTCCGTGCTGGCCGATGCCGGTGGCGCCACGCAACTCGCCGTCCGCACACTGGCACTCGGCGGCGCGACCGTCGTGATCGGCGCGTCGGCGTTCCGGTGGGTGGTGATGGGCTCAGCGGCCCGAGCGAACACCGTGACCGGCGATGTCGAACGGCAGGTGGAACGACAGGTCGCTCGCATCGGGATGGTCGCCGCAGTCGTGGTGACGATCGCGGCGGCGTGGCGCATTGTGGCGCAGGCGGATGCGTTCCTGTCCCCCGGCGACCCGCTCCTGCCGCTCGTGGTGGCCGTACTCAAAACCACGTGGGGCCGCGCGGCGACCGTTCAGGTCGCTGCGGCGCTCGTGGTCCTCGTCAGGTTTTGGTCGACACGCAACGCGTCATCGCGCGGTTGGACGGTAGCGCTTGGCGCGGCCGTGGTCATGGCCGCGACCCCGGCCTGGATGGGGCACGCTGCCGCCACCGAGAGCCGTACCGTCATCGCGATCGGTGCCGACATGCTGCACGTCGGTGCGGCTGGCGGCTGGGCCGGCGCCGTGATCGTGCTGGCACTGGTCCTCCGCCACCTACAGAGAGAGACAGGCGACGGCGCGATGGCCGCCGAACTGATTTCGCGATTTCGCATTTTGGCGCTCGTGTGCGCTGGGACACTGCTCGGCACGGGCACCACGAGCGCGCTGTTTCGGTTGGCCGCGCCGAGCGACCTGTTCACTTCGCCATATGGCCTCATACTCAGTGCCAAGCTTGCGATCGTCGCGAGTGCCGCCATTCTTGGTAGGCGCCACTCCCAGACCGCCGCGCTGCGCGCGCGGACGGGCGGCGCGAGTGCGGTGACAGCGTCGATCGGCGCGGAGGCGGTGCTCTTTGTCCTCGTGCTGGCGCTTTCGGGGTTACTGAGTGCGTCACCACCACCTAGCGACTAGCAGTCAGACCGGCCGAGGCGCGGCGTTCACCATTCGATGTGCTTGCCGCGCCACTTCTTTTTTTCGCGCGGGAAGTCGTGACGGAAGTGCCCGCCGCGGGATTCCTTCCGCATCAACGCCGCTTCGGCGATCAGCATGGCGGTCGTGGCCATGTTGTGCTCTTCGGTGGCGCCGGCGCTCAGCCGACGCGCGATCTCCTTGAGCTGATCGAGGCAGGCGCGCAGCCCCTTCGCGGAGCGGTCAATGCCGGTGTGCTCCCACATCAAGAGGCGAATCGTGTCGGCGGCGACCTGCGCGGCACCACGGTCACTGAGCGTGGGAACCGACCACGCCTCGAGTTTCGGCAGTCGCGGAAGTCGCCCAATCGCCACCATGTCACGCGCCACACGCTCGGCAAAGACGAGCCCTTCGAGGAGCGAGTTGGACGCGAGACGGTTCGCGCCATGCACACCGGTGCAACTGACCTCACCGCACGCGTAGAGCCGTTCGAGCGAAGAACGTCCGGCAAGGTCGGTCACGATGCCGCCCATCATGTAGTGCGCGGCGGGCGTGACGGGAATGTGATCGCGTCGCGGATCGATGCCGCGGGCGAGGCAGATTTTCAGAATTCCTGGGAACCGTCGCGCGAAGACGCGGGACAGTTTTCTCGCGTCAAGCCACACCGACGATCCGCCCCGCTGCTCGCGGAATATCTCGCGCGCGACGATGTCTCGCGGCGCGAGTTCGGCGAGCTTGTGCTTGCGTGTCATGAAACGCTGACCGCGATCGTTCACCAGCACCGCCCCCTCGCCGCGCACCGCTTCGGAAATAAGCGAGAGCGGGGTTTCCGGTGTGTCGAGGGCCGTCGGGTGGAACTGCACAAACTCCATGTCGGCGAGCCGGACACCGGCGCGATGCGCGATGGCGAATCCGTCGCCGGTCGCCACTTGGGGATTGGTGGTGTAGCGATAGATCTGGCCGCATCCGCCGGTCGCGATCACCGTCGCGTCCGCGAGGATTTCGATCGCACCTCCGGCGTGGCTCGCCCGCACACCGACGCAACGGCCGCCGACGACGATGAGATCGAGCGCACGCGCCCGCTCGAGCACGCGGATCGACGGTGTTTCGCGGACGCGCTGAATGAGCGTGCGCGCAACTTCCGCGCCGGTCTGGTCGCCGTGCGCGTGCACGATGCGCTTGCGCGAATGCGCCGCCTCTTTCGAGAGCGTAAATCGGCCGTCCGGGTCGGTGTCGAAGCGCGCGCCGAGCGATGCGAGCTCGCGCACACGCTGCGGCCCCTCGGCAACCAACACTTCGACGGCGGCCGCGTCACAGAGCGCCGCGCCCGCAGCCAGCGTATCGAGCCGATGCAGTTCGGCCGAGTCGCCCGCGCCCAGCGCGGCTGCGATGCCGCCCTGCGCATAGGCGGTGGCGCTGTCGAAGAGCGACCGCTTGGTGAGCACGACCACCTCGCCGTGCGACGACGCGCGCCACGCAGTGTGCAGCCCAGCAACGCCAGAGCCAACGACGAGGAACCGGGTGCGAATCCGCTCCATCAGGCCGCTTGGTCCGGCAACCCTTGCCGCCCCGCCCACCGAAAAAAGAGAATCCCGGACGCGACCACGATCACGCCGAACACGCCGAGTTCCATCACACCGCCCGCGAGCTGCTGGTCGGCGCGGACGGGAATCGCGACAATCGGCGGCGCCAATTCATACACGCCATAGATCGGCAGTTCCGCCGAAAGCATGATCATGCCGATGACGGTGTGGAAGAGCGTGCCGACTAGGAGGTAGAGAATCTTCATCGGCTCGGCGAACCGCGCGTACACCGGCGCGGGCATGATGACGGGCCACCAGAAAATCAGGCCGCCAGCAAGCCAGGCCGCGTCGATCATGAACGCCCCGAACGGCGTCGGCATCAACCCGTCGACGACAGACGGCACGTGGCTCGCCGCGACGATTGCGTTGAAGATGATCGCGGCGACAAGCGGATGGACGATGGTGCGGCCCACGGCTCGCAGACCTGCGCTGGGCGCGCCAACGGCAATCCGTTCGATGAATCCGGTTCGCGAACCAAGGAGCAGCAATGGCGCCGCAAACATCGTCACGATCAGGAACTGCAGCGCGTGCGCCGAAGCCAGATAGCCTGCCGCGATCGGGCCAAGCGGCCAGTCGAGGGAGATCCAGAGGGTGATAACGCCCGCGATGAACGCGACGCGCTCGCCCGCGCCGGCGCGCGCCCAACTGCCGGGACCGGCCACCCAGCGGAGTCCCGCGACCATCGCGATCACGAACAACCAGACGCCAGGATAGGCGCGCCAATTCCAGGTCCAGGTTTCGCCGAGTGCAGCGCACCACCATTGCATCAGTTATTTCCTCACGGCGGTCGTGGTTGCGGTATCGACGTCGGCGTAGGTGATGACGGTGGCTGTCGTGCGGACCGCCCCGGCCCGGGCGAACTGTACGGTGAGCGCGATCCGTTCGCCGCGCACGAGCGCGCGTCCGAGCGGGCTGATCATTCCGTGCGCGCCGCCTGGCACAAGACGGGCCGTCCCGCGAGCGGGAACTGCGAGCGCCGCGAGCGGCTGCATCGACATCGTATTGGTCAGGTGGTCGTGCACCGATTCATGCAGCGACGCCGGACCAATCGCTTCGGTGGCAACGGAGAGGATTGAATCGGGCGACCCGGTGGGATTACTCGCCGCGAAGTAGATCGCGGCGGGGCCCTTGGCGGCCGGAATCACGACATACGCCCGCTCGACCGACGGAGTGAGAGCCGACGGAGTGAGAGCCGACGGAGCGAGAACCGACGGAGCGGCAACCGATGAGGCGTTGGCCGGCCGGCGGTGACCTTTGCGGGCGAGGAGGCGCGGCATGTCACGGATCCAATCAGCCTGGCGGGTGCCAAATGGGTACATCACGTGCGCGGTGTCGTCGGCGGTGAAGACGACGACGGGCGCGGCGTGGGTGACCGTCGTGGCACCGCCGGAATCGACTCCGACGATCGCGCCACCGAACCCGATGAGTTGCTGCACGGCGTCAACCTCTTCGCGTGTGCCGCGCAGCCCGATGAAATCCACACTGAAGGCATTGAGCCATTTTCGCAGCGCCGCAGCCGAGTCTCGGTCGGGATCGACTGTGACAAAGACCACGGTCAATCGCATCCGGTCGGACGGCGCGAGGTTGGCAATGACGGTCGAGAGGTTTGCCATGTGCACCGGACAAACGTCCGGACAGTTGGTGTAACCGAACTCGAGGAAAGTGAGTGTGCCGGCGGTACGCTCCGCGAACGCGTAGGGCATACCGTCGGTGTCGGTGAGCGTGAAGGCCGGCCTCGGGATGCTCACGTCGGTCGCGCCCGACTCGGCCGACACCACGCGCCCACCACTGGTCGGTCCGCAGCCTGCCAGAGTGACCGCCGCCAGCACCACGCCGGCCCGTAGGAAAGTCACCGCGCGATCAAAACCGCGAACGGGAACTTGGACAAAAGACATCATTTAATTTACCCGATGCTTGCCCCAAAGAGGGCGAACGGCGAACCTACCTCCTCCAATGCGACGACTCTTCGGCCTGCTGGGTGTGCTTCTCCTGGCGCACGTGACGCTGTCTTTCGTGCATCCCACGGGTGCCGCGACCGCGCCCACAGGCGACGCCGTGGACGTGGGCATCGTGTTCGACCTCGGTGGCCGTGGCGACAAGTCGTTCAACGACGGTGCCTATCTGGGCGCCGAGCGCGCGATGGCAGAGCTTGGGGCTCGCGTACGATTCGTCGAGCCGGGTGAGGGGTCCGACCGTGAGGCGGGGCTGCGCCTGCTCGCCGCAGAAGGAATGGACCTCGTGATCGGCGTCGGGTTCATCTTCACGGACGACCTGTCGCAACTCGCCAAGGAATATCCAAATATCGCATTCGCCGGCGTGGATTACGCGCTGGCAGTGGATGCGGCCGGCAACGTGGTGCCGCCGCCGCAGAATCTTGCCGCGCTCAAGTTCCGCGAGGAACAGGGCTCGTTCCTCGTGGGCGCGCTCGCCGCGCTGGTCGGCAACTCGAAGAAAGTGGGATTCGTCGGCGGCATGGACACGCCGCTGATTCACAAGTTTGAGGCCGGCTATACGGCCGGCGTGAAGGCGGTCTGTGCGGACTGCGAGGTGATCGCCCAGTATGCTGGCGTGACGCCGGAGGCGTTCCGGAATCCAGGTCGCGGCAAGGAACTCGCCCTGTCGCAGTACCAGCAGGGCGTCAACGTGATCTACCACGCCTCAGGGTCCACCGGACTCGGCGTGTTCGAAGCCGCACGCACAATGAAGAAGCTCGGCATCGGCGTGGACGCGGACCAATACAACGAAGCGCCGGGCTATGTGCTGACGTCGATGGTGAAGCGCGTGGACAACGCCGTGTACGACGCGATCGCACGCGTGGTGAACAAGCAGTTCGCCGGCGGGATCTACGACTTCGGGCTCGATAAAGACGGTGTCGGGTACGCGTACGACGAACACAACAAGGCGCTGATTCCGGACGCAGTGCGTGCACGGGTCGAGGCGCTCAAGGCCGAGATCATCGCGGGACGGATCAAGGTGCCGAGCAGCCGATGACAACGCCCACTGCGCAGATCGGACCGGCGCCGGTCGTTCGGATGACCGGTATCCAGAAGCACTTCGGCGCGGTGCACGCCAACCGCAGCGCCGAAATCGAAGTGGCCGCTGGCGAGATTCACGCGCTGGTGGGCGAGAACGGTGCCGGCAAAAGCACGCTCATGAAGATCCTGAGCGGGATGTTGCCCGCGGACGGCGGCCGCGTCGAAGTCGGTGGCCGCGACGTGACGGGCTGGAGCACGACGCAGGCAATCGTTGCGGGAGTGGGCATGGTGCACCAGCACTTCATGCTCGTGCCGACGCTCACGGTCGCCGAAAACGTGGTATTGGGCCGCGAGCCGGTGAACGTGGGCACTTTCGATCGTGACCGCGCGATCCGCGAAGTCGAAACGTTGTCGAAGCAGAGCGGGCTGATCGTGCCGGCGGAACGCCTCGTGGCTGACCTCTCGGTCGGCGAAGCGCAACGCGTCGAAATCCTGAAGACGCTGTATCGCGGCGCGCGCATCCTGCTGCTCGACGAACCGACGGCGGTGCTCTCGCCGCCGGAGGTCACTGAGCTCTGGGGCGTGCTGCGGCGTGTGCGTGATCAGGGAACAACGATCATTCTCATCACGCACAAGCTTGACGAAGTGATGGCCGTGACGGAACGGATCACGGTGATGCGGCAGGGCGCGACCGTGGCGCAGTTGGCGACGCGGGAGACGACGCCCGAGGGGATCGCGCGGGCCATGGTGGGTCGCGAGGTCGATCTGGCGATCCGTGACGGACAGCGCGTGACACGCGAACCGGGGAGAACCGGTACGGCGAATGGGCTCATCGTGTCCAACCTCACCGTACGTGGAGCGCGCGTCGAGCGCGCCGTGAACGACGTGTCGTTCACCGTGGCGCCAGGTGAGATTCTCGGCATCGCCGGCGTTGAGGGCAACGGACAGACCGAGCTCCTCGAGGCGATCGCGGGACTGCGCCGCGCCACGAGTGGCCGGATCCAGCTTGGCGCGCTCGACATCACGGCCGCGACCGTGCGCGAACGCGCCGACGCCGGCCTCTCGCACATTCCCGAAGATCGTCACCAGCGCGGCCTGATTCTCGACTATTCGGTCGCCGACAACCTGATCCTCGGCCAGCAGCACCGCTTCACACAACGCGGCGTGCTTGACCGCCATGCGATCGCGACGAACGCGGCCGAACAAGCGACACGGTTCGACATTCGCCCCGCCAATACGACGGCCAAAGTCCGTGACCTCTCGGGCGGCAATCAGCAGAAGGTCGTCATCGCGCGCGAATTGTCGCGCCACTTCATCGTACTGCTCGCCGCGCAGCCCACGCGCGGCGTTGACGTCGGGGCGATCGAGTTCATTCACGATGCGCTCCGCAGGGCGCGGGACGCGGGCAAGGCGATTCTGCTTGTCTCAGCGGAACTGCGCGAAATCCTGACGCTCTCGGACCGAATCGCCGTGATGTACGGCGGGCGGATCGTGACCGTGATGCCGCGCAGTGACGCGAGTGAAGCGGTGCTTGGCCCATTCATGACCGGCGCGCGAAAGGGTTCCCAGGCGGACGCCGCATGAGGATGACCGAATCACGCCGCGCCGCCCTTGAGGAGGCTCTGCTTCCACTGGCCGTAGCGTTGGCCGTCGTGCTCGTCGTCGGCGACCTGCTGATTCTGGCCTACGGTGAGGCGCCGGGCGCGGTCTGGCGACTCTTGCTGGACGGCACGTGGGGCAACGCCTACGGCATCGGGCAGGTGCTGTACAAGGCGACGACACTCACCTGCACCGGACTCGCGGTGGCACTCGCGCTCCGCGCCGGCCTGTTCAACATTGGCGCAGAAGGACAGCTGGCCGCCGGCGGGTTCGGCGCGGCCGTGATGGGGCTCGCGTTGCCGACCGGTACGCCGTCGCTGCTGGCGATCGGCGCGTGCGTCGCGGCGGCGGCGCTGTGCGGAAGCGCGGTCGGCGCGGTGCCGGGCGTGCTCCGTGCACGGTTCGGCGCGCACGAAGTGATCGTGACGATCATGATGAACTTCATCGTGCTCGCGCTGCTCAACTACGTCGTCGCGGCGAAGCTGCATGTGCCGGAGACGTTGCACACGCCGGCACTGGAGGCCGGTACCGTCGGGCGCGTAGCGGCCACCTTCCCGGCATTCCACGGCTCGGCGCTCAACTGGACGATCGTGCTCGTCGCCGCGGCTGTCGTGAGCGTGGCCTGGTACCTCTTCCGCACGCGCGCCGGCTTTGAGCTGCGCGCGGTCGGCCTCCAGCCCGACGCCGCGGAATACGGTGGCGTCAGCGTGTCGCGCACCTGGATAGGTGCGATGGCGCTGTCGGGCGCCATCGCGGGGCTGGGCGGCGTGAACTTTGTGCTCGGCTACAAGGGCTACTACGAAGACGGATTCGCCGGTGGCGCAGGCTTCCTCGGCATCGTGGTCGCGCTTGTGGGACGGAATCATCCGCTCGGTGTCGTGATCGCGGCGTTGTTCTTCGCGACGCTATCACAGGGCGGGCTCGCGATCAACGCGATGGTTCCAAAGCAGATCGTCGAGGTGCTGCAGGGCATCGTGATTCTGGCCATCGCGTCGTCGGTGCCTGAAGTGCGGCGCCTGGTGCGGAAAGCGGCGGGCGCCCGTCGCGCGGACACCGGAGCAACATCGTGACGCTGCTTCTCTTCCTCGCGCAGACGATCCGGATCGCGGTCCCATACCTGTTCGCTGCAGCAGGAGGCGCGCTCGCTGAGCGCGCGGGTATTGTCAGCCTGTCGCTCGAGGGATTCATGCTGGGCGGCGCATTCGGCGCGGTGATCGGTGCGCATTACACCGACAGTGCGTGGATCGGCGTGGTGTCTGGCGTGGTGGCAGGGCTCGGGCTCGCGGGAATGCACGCCGTCTGCACGCTGCGCTTCAAGGCCGACCAGATCGTGACCGGCGTGGCGATCAACCTGTTCGCCGTGGGCATCACGCGGTTTCTGCTGCAGCTCGCATTTGACTCGAGTTCCAACTCGCCGCGCGTTGCCGGTTTTGGCGGCGAGAACGTCGGTGGCGCGCTCGCCCTCGCATCGAACCCGCTCGTCTGGCTCGGCGTGGCGGTGATGCCCGTATTGGCCTTCGTCGTGTATCGCACCACCTTCGGACTCCGGGTGCGCGCGGTCGGCGAGCATCCCGCGGCGGCAGCCAGCCTCGGCGTGCCGGTGAATCGCGTGCGATACGCTGCGGTACTCGGCTCCGGGGCGCTTGCCGCGCTCGGCGGCACCTACCTCGCGCTCGACCAGCACCAATTCACCGACTCGATGACCGCGGGCCGCGGTTTCATCGCGCTCGCGGCAGTGATCTTTGGCCGCTGGGATCCCATGCGCGCCGGCGTCGCCTGCCTGCTCTTCGCCGCTGCGGAAACGCTCCAGATTCGCCTCCAGGCCACGCAGATCATCCCGTCCCAATTCGTGGCGATGATTCCCTACGTGCTGACCATTGTTGCCGTGGCCGGCGTCGTGGGACGCAGCCGGTCACCGGCAGCATTGGGGCGCACGACCGAGTAAACTCAGGCACGCATTTTCTGGAGTAACTGCCTTGGGTCGGTTGGTCGTACTGATGGTGACCGCGTTCGTGGACATGATGGGAAACCTCATCGTGTTCCCGCTTGTGCCGTTCTACGCCAAACGACTGCTCGGCCACGGCCCGCTCTGGACGCTGCTCGACTCCATCGGGCTCGGTGGCGAAGGCGCGGTGGTCTCGCTGATGGTGATCGCGTTCGCCGTTGCGCAGCTGATGAGTGCGCCGTCGTGGGGCCGGTTCTCCGACAAGTTTGGGCGCCGCCCGGCACTGATGATCGGTCTTGGCGGTTCGGCGATTGCCTTTATCGTGTTCGCGTTCGCGAACTCACTCGAACTGCTGTTCCTCTGCCGGCTCGTGCAGGGCGCGGGCGGCGGCACGGTGGGTGTCATCCAGGCCTACGTCGCCGATGCCACGAAGCCGGCCGACCGCGCCAAGGCGCTTGGGTGGCTGTCGGCCGCGACCAACGCCGGCGTTGCGATCGGGCCGGCGATCGGGGCATGGGCCATGACCTTCGGTACGAGTGGGCCAGGCCTCGTCGCGGCAGCGATCATGCTCGTCAACATGGCGTTCGCCTGGAAGTATCTGGCTGAATCGAACGAACACGCTGGCAAGCACGCGAGCGACCGGCCGGTGTCGCGCAAGTCACCCGAAGTGATGCGCCGCGTGCTGTCGCATCCAAAGGAAGCCGCGTCGCGCCTCATCTGGATCTACGGCATCACGATGGGCTCGTTCCAGGGAATGAACACGATCCTCGCGCTCTTCCTTGCTTTCAAGTTCGGTGTGACGGAGCAGACGATCGGCTACTTCTTCGCCTACGTCGGCACCATCTCGTTCGTAACGCGCGCGGCCTTCCTCGGGAAACTGGTGGACCGATTTGGCGAACCGCATCTGTCGCGAATCGGCATGGTGTTTCTTGCGGCCGGTCTCGCCGGCATGGCGCTCGCACCGAACATTCCGTTACTCGCCGTCGCCGTCGCGCTCGTTCCGCTCGGCGCGGCGTTCACCTTTCCCTGTGTCACCGGCCTGCTGTCACGCGTGGTGCCCTCGCACGAGCGCGGACTCTACATGGGCGTGCAACAGACTTTCGGCGGTGTGGGCCGGGTGATCGCACCGCTTTATGCAGGCTTCGCCTTTGATCACCTCGGCAAGGGCGTGCCGTTCCTCACCGGCGCCGTGATCGTGTTGCTGACGATTCCGCTAGGACTCGGGATCGAGAAGCAGATGCCGGCGAAAGAGACGGAACAGGCTGCCCCATAGCTGGCTCGACTGCAGCGGTCGATGCGCAGCGTCGTGCGCGATCCTGCTAGCGCGTCTTAAACGCCTCGAGCGCACGACGCGTGTGCGCGGACAGCACGAGCCGGCCGCTCATCTCGGCGCGTTCGTCGAGGAGTCGGTCCCAGTGATCGGTGCCTTCCCACAGCGTCGCCTTGATGCGCGCCGTCGCTTCGGGGTTCGACTTCGCGAGTTGGTTCACGAATCCTTCGAAGGCGGAGTCGAGGCCTGACACGCTGTCGTGGATGCCGGCGTAGAGGCCCACGTCCAGCGCCCACTTGGCCGACCGCCAGTCCGCATCGAGCGCCATCGCACTAAACGCACCGGGCCCGATCTTGCGTTCGATGGCCGGCCCGACGACGAACGGTCCGATGCCGACGGCCAGTTCGCTGAGGCGCAGTTGTGCATGTTCGGTGGCGATGACGTAGTCCGACGCCGCAACGACACCCACACCACCGCCGACGACCTTGCCCTGCACCCGCGTGACGATCGGCTTCGGACAACGGGTCATCGCGAGGATCAGATGCGCAAAGCCGAGGAAAAACCGTTTGCCGGCGATTTCGTCCTGGATGGCGGATAGCTCGTCGAAACTTGCACCGGCGCAGAACGGCCCCTCGCGGGCGCTGCGCAGCGCGATAACCCGCACATCGTCGCGCGCGCCGACAGCCGTCATCTGTTCCGCAAGCAGGCGCAGGACGCGTGCCGGGAGCGAGTTCCCCTTCGGATGTGAGAACTCAATCGTGGCGACGCCGCCGGCTACCGATAGGTCGACCGCTCCTTCTCTCGGATACTCGTCGGTAACGCTCATGGTCGGTGGTCGTGGTGGAGGGGTGCGGCCAGAGGTGAGTGATGGAGCCGCTCAGGACAATTTACGGCATCCGATCGCTCCGCCGTGAGGGGATTGCTCGATTGTCGGTCTCCCGGTCGGGGCCTAGATTGCATGGGTCACGCTCGCCGGCACCAGCAACACCGGGATAGACCTGTCATGACGCCAGCTTCCGTAGTCGCACCAGCCGAAGACCCCAAGCGCCTCGCCGACTTCGAGGCGCGCATCGCGCGCGGCGAGACAATCGAGCCCAAGGACTGGATGCCGGAGCGGTACCGCCGGCAGCTGATTCGGATGATGTCGCAGCATGCCCACTCGGAAGTGGTGGGCATGCTTCCCGAAGGCAACTGGATCACGCGCGCACCGTCGTTGCGCCGCAAGATGTCGCTCATGGCCAAGGTGCAAGACGAAGCGGGCCACGGACTCTACATCTACTGCGGCACCGAAACACTTGGCGTCGATCGCCACGACCTGATCCTTCAGTTGCTCGCCGGCACGGCGAAGTACTCGAGCATCTTCAACTATCCGACGATCAGCTGGGCTGACATGGGCGCGATCGGCTGGCTGGTAGACGGCGCGGCCATCGTCAATCAGACGATGCTCGCCAAGGCGAGCTACGGCCCATATGCTCGCGCCATGGTGCGCATCTGCAAGGAAGAGAACTTCCACAAGCGTCAAGGCTTCGAGATCATGACCGTGCTCTCGGGCGGCACACCCGAACAGCATGCGATGGCGCAGGACTCGCTCAATCGCTGGTGGTGGCCGTCCCTGATGATGTTTGGCCCGCACGATGCCGACTCACCAAACTCCGGCGAGCTATCGCGCTGGGGCATCAAGCGAAAAAGCAACGACGAACTGCGCCAGCGTTTCGTGAACATGACGGTCGCTCAGGCGAAGGCGATCAACCTCACGATCCCCGACGAGGGGATGCGGTTCAACGAAGCGACCGCGAACTGGGAATTCAGCGCGATCAACTGGGATGATTTTTGGCGCGTGGTGAAAGGCGACGGCCCGTGCAATCGCGAGCGTCTCGCTGCACGACGCAAGGCGCACGACGACGGCGCGTGGGTTCGCGAGGCCGCGGCCGCGCATGCCGCCAAACAGACCGAGAGCACGGAAGCGGCCGCATGAGCAGCGAATCGCGCGACAACCCGCTTCCCTTGTGGGAAGTGTTCCTGCAGCCGCCGGGCGGCGCCGCACACGAGCATGCGGGCAGCGTGCACGCAGGCGACAAGGAAATGGCGCTACAGGCCGCGCGCGACGTCTACGCACGCCGCGGCGAAGCCGTGAGCATCTGGGTGGTACCCTCCGAGCAGATCACGGCGTCGACGCCAGAGGACATGGGTCCGTTTTTCGAGCCCGGCAACGACAAGGCGTACCGGCATCCCCAATTCTACAAGGTGCCACCGGGGGTGCGGGTTTCTTGAGCGAGCCATTTTTCGAATACCTGCTTCGCCTCGGCGACGACCGGCTCGTCCTCGGCCATCGACTGAGCGAATGGTGCGGCCATGGACCGACCCTCGAAGAGGACATCGCGCTGACGAACATCGCGCTCGACCTCGTGGGCGAGGCCAACCTGGTGTTACAGCGCGCCGGCCAGATCGAGGGTGCAGGGCGTGATCAGGATGCGCTCGCCTACCTGCGTACCGATCGCGAGTACCGCAACGCGCTCATGGTCGAACTGCCCAAGGGCGACTTCGGATATTCCATCGTACGACAGTTCCTCTTCAGCACATACGCGATGCACCAGTGGGAGGCGCTCTCGGCATGCGCCGACACCGACCTCGCCGGCATCGCGGCCAAGGCGCTCAAGCAATCGCGCTACCACGTGCGCCATAGCGCCGAGTGGTTGGTACGGCTTGGCGGCGGCACCGACGAGAGCCACGGCCGCGCAGAGGATGCGCTGAACGACCTGTGGCGCTACACGGGTGAGCTCTTCGCGACGGATGCCGTCGAACAGGCGCTCGTGAAGCAGAAGCTGGCGGTGGACTCGTCGAGTCTCGAGGCGGTATGGCGCCGTGACGTGGCCGACGTGGTTGCACGCGCAACGCTCACGCTGCCACCCGACGGGTACATGCAACGCGGCGGACGCGCGGGCGGGCACACGGAACACCTCGGACTGATGCTGGCGGAGATGCAGGTGCTGCCGAGAACGTATCCTGGCGCGAAGTGGTAGACACCGCAGCGACGGGTGATGCGCGACGGGTGCGGCAGAGTTCGCTGAGCCGCGATGCCGTGATGCGGATACTCGAATCAGTGAAGGACCCAGAAGTTCCGGTGCTGAGCGTCGTCGAACTCGGCGTGGTGCGCGATGTCGAGATCGACGGCGACGCCGTGACGGTCGTGGTGACGCCGACCTACTCCGGGTGCCCGGCGATGCAGGCCATCGAGGACGACATCGTCAGCGCACTGCGCGCCGGCGGTGTCGCCAACGCCCGGGTCCGCACGGTGTTCACGCCCGCCTGGACGACGGACTGGATTCCGCCGGCCGCCCGCGAAAAACTGCGGGCGTACGGGATCGCACCGCCCTCACATTCCGGTGTGCACTCACCCGTGCAGCTCAGGCGGCGCGAACCGGTACTCTGCCCGTATTGCGGATCGGCCAGCACCACGCCCCGAAGCGAGTTCGGCTCCACGGCGTGCAAGGCGCTGCACTTCTGCAATGCCTGCACACAACCGTTCGAAGAGTTCAAGGCGATCTAGAGCGGTCGGGGCGCCAGATCACCGTCATCACCGCGCGCTCCACGGCGCTACGCCCTGAGTACGGCCTCGATGCGCGCCGCGATCCCGTCGACATTCGGCATCAGCGCCGCGAGCAGATCTTCATGATAGGCGACCGGGATGTCGCGTGGGGCAAGGCGCTCGATGGGTGCGTCGAGCTCCCAGAACGCATGTTGCGCAAGCGTCGCGCTGATTTCGGCGCCAAAGCCTGCCGTGAGATTGTCCTCGTGCACCACGAGGCAACGGCCGGTCTTGCGCACCGACTCGAGGACGCACGCCTTGTCCCACGGCGCAACCGTCCGAAGATCGATCAGTTCGACGCGCGTCCCAAACCGTGCGGCGGCTTCGATGCAGCGGTGAACCATCGCACCCCAGGTCACCACGGTGATGCCGTCGCCAGGCGTGACAATGCGCGCGCAACCAAAGGGTAGCACGTAGTCGTCGCCCGGATAGCGCGCGCTCCCATCGCCCGTCATCAGCAGCGAGCGATGTTCGAAGAAGATCGTCGGATTTGCGCCGCGCATCGCCGCGCGCAGTAACCCAACCGCATCGGCAGAGTTCGACGGCATCGCGACCTGCCAACCATACGCGTGGACGAACCGCACTTCGTCGGAGAGCGAGTGCCACGGGTCGCCGACGTCCTTCCCGAACCCACCGGGCATGCGCACCACGATCGGCGCGGCAAACCGATTGTTCGTACGCCAGCGCAACGTCCCACAATTATTGAGCTGCTCGGCGGCTGGATCGGCGTACTTGCGGAACTGGATCTCGGCGACGGGCATCAGGCCAGCGATTGCCATCCCCACGGCCCGACCGATGATGCCCTCTTCGGAGAGCGAGGTGTCGAACACGCGCTGGTCACCAAACTTGCGTTGCAACCCTTCGGTCACGAGGTGCACGCCACCTTTCCGGCCGACGTCCTCGCCAAAGACGAGCACCTTGGGGTTCACCTCGAGTTCACGCGCCAGTGTACGCTTGACGGCCTCGGCAAATCGCAACAGCTCGC
This sequence comes from Gemmatimonadota bacterium, assembly GCA_014192065.1. Lineage (GTDB taxonomy): Bacteria > Gemmatimonadota > Gemmatimonadetes > Gemmatimonadales > Gemmatimonadaceae > Fen-1231. The sequence goes on from BJHH01000002.1 coordinate 306,563, forward strand.
CGCCTGCTGCCGGCGCATCGGACCCATTGAGTGTCGCGCGCTCGGCACGGGACAGGCCGCCGTACGCTTGCGCCACACCCAGCGAGTCGTCGGCAAACACGAACTGCCCAACGGTGTCGGCGAGCGGAGCTGGCCGTGCCCGTGCCCCCGCGAGGGCGATCCCCACATCGCGTGCGACTTCCTTCTCGAGGGCAGTCCATTCGGCGACCGAAAGGAAGGCGGGCACGACATGCTCTTTCAGTTTCGGCAGTGGATCGCGCGCGGTGTCGGCCGCGATCTCCGCGTCGGTGCGGTATCCCCTCTGGTTGTCGGGCCCAGAGTGGCTGCACATACGCGGCACCGTCAGGCGAACGAGCGAGGGCCCCTGCCCCGACCGGACGTGCGCCACGCATTCGGCGAGCAACGTCGCGCTTTCGCCGGGGTCAGTACCGTCGCCGCTGCGTACGAGCAGGTTGCCGAACGACGCGAGGTTGGCGCTGATGTCGCTGCCGGGCGTCTGCAGGTCGCCGCGCACAGAAATACCGAGCCCGTTGTCCTCGATATAGAAGAGCATCGGGAGCTTGAGTGTTGTCGCCATCGTGAGCGAAGACCAGAACCCATTCGTCGCCACCGAGGCGTCGCCGCCGAGTACCACGCCAATCGCGCCGGCGTAGTCCTGTTCGCCGAGCACCTCGCGGTGATAGGTGATGGCTTGGGCCCAGCCCGCACAGGGGGTGAACTGCGAGCCCACGTCGCCGCTCATCGGCAGGACGATCGGCCCGTTCGCGTTGGGCAGGTTGCAGACAACACCGATATCGCGTCCATCGCTGAATCCGCCGGAGCGGCCGAGCGGACTCGCGAGGCCGTCTTCGATGGTCAGGCCGAGGCCGAGCAGCAGGGGACGGTTCCTGTAATAGGCACTGACGCCGTCGTGTCGGTGATTGATGAGCTCAGCGAGAATGGCCTGCGCGACCTCGTGGCCGCGCGCCGAAAACTGATAGAGGATGAGATGTTCGCGCGGGACGTTGGCACGACTCTTGTTGGTCGCCTCCTCGAGGTCATCGAGCGCGCGCGAGGTCAGCGTGGTGCGCACGATCTCCCGCCACCGTAGCGGCGGATTGGGCTGTACTGCCGACAGGGAAGGATTTTTCGACGTTTTGGGTGCGGCCATTTGGTGAAATCTGGCCGGGGCGCGTTGTGGATGCGAGGCCGTCCGACAGGTACCGGCGTCGCTCGGCGGCGCAAAGAGGCCAACCGGCGGGGTTGCACCAGCGCGCGTCCATTGGAACCTTCGATGAGCACAATACGTCTGGGATTCCATCATCGTGACTACCGCCCCGTCCAAGAACCCCTTTACGCCGCGCGCCGATGAGGCGGAGCGGCGCGATAAGCTGAACGCGATGAAGCGGCTCGCTACGGGCCTCCTCGCGTTGAGCGGCGTGGTCTTTGTCGTGGCCACGGCGTTCGAAGGCCGCTACCCTTGGCTGGGATACGTCCGGGCGATGGCCGAAGCCTCCCTCGTCGGTGGGCTCGCGGACTGGTTCGCCGTCACCGCCCTCTTTCGCCGGCCGCTGGGGCTGCCGATCCCGCACACCGCGATCGTCGCGACGCAGAAGGAACGGATCGGCCGGATCCTCGGCGCATTCGTGCAGAACCACTTTCTCGCGCGCGATCTGATCGCGACGCGCCTGCGGGCGATGCAGCCATCGCGGCGCATCGCGCGCTGGATCAGTCAGCCGGCCAACGCGCGGCAACTCGCCCAGCAGATGGGCAGTAGGCTCGTGCGGTTCATGGAAGCGCTGCCTGACGACACGATGCGCGACCTGGTACGCGATGCCCTCGGCACCAACCTGCGCGCTACGCCGTGGGCACCCGTGCTCGGCAAGACGCTGTCACGCATCGTGGCCGGCAACCGACATCAGGAACTGATCGACCAGGCCGTGCAGCTCGCCGCCAGGACGGTCGAGGACAACCGCGAGTTCATCCGCGACAAGGTGAAGGCCGAATCGCCGTGGTGGATACCCGGCGCGGTCGACGACATGATCTACAAGAAGATCTTCAGCGCGATTGACGGACTGTTGCGCGAGATGGGCACGACTCCCGGGCATCCAATCCGGGCCGCGTTCGACCGCGCAATCCACGATTTCGTGTACAAGTTGCAGACCTCACCGGAGATGATCGCGCGGACCGAAGAGCTCAAGAACGAATGGCTCGACGACGCGACGGTGACGGAGCTCTCGTCGCGACTGTGGGACACGATGAAGCGCGCTGTACTGCGTTACGCGGCCGCCGCCGAGGCGCCAGAACCCGGAGCGCTCCAGCGCGGCATCTGCTCCGTTGGCGAAGCGCTCACAGCGAACGAGCCCCTGATGGCCGAGGTGGACGACTGGTTGGTGGAGGTCGCCGTGGCCGTCGCCGAGCAGAACCGCCATGCGGTGGCAGAAATTATCGCCCAGACTATCGCATCCTGGGACCCAGACGCCACGGTAGATCGCATCGAACTGGCCGTGGGGCGCGATCTGCAGTTTGTGCGCATCAACGGCACGCTCGTCGGCGGACTCGTCGGACTCGTGATCTACACCGTCTACAAGTTCTGGCAATAGCTGGCACCGACGCGAAACGCGCCACGGAACGGACTCCGTGGCGCGTTTCGCACTTCGGGTACTGCGGAACTGCTACGCCTTACGGTCGAGGCAGCCCGTGAATAGCGGGTTCACCTTTTCGGCATCCGGAACGGGGAAGTTGACGTCCGAACCGTAGATGCCGCCCTTGAAGTACGCGCCCTTTGGGAAGACGTTGTCCTCGGTACGGCCGTACTGACGGATGAGCCGGCGCAGGTCGCCAAGCCGCTGACCACGTCCGTATGTCCAGAACGCCTTTTCGCGGAAGAAGAGCGTGGCGGCGTCAGCTTTCGTCGCGGGCACCGTCGCCAGCGCCGCCATGGCGCCGGGCTGGTAGTTGCTGATTTTCGGCGGCGTTGCGCGCAATGCGTTCAGCGTCGCGAGCATGCCGGCGAAGTTGCTTGCCTGGAGCTGCGCCTCGGCCTCCATCAAGCGGGCATCGATGCCCGATGCCACCGGAAGTGGGTCGTCTCTGGTCCAGATGAGCTGCACGAAATGCGGCGTCGATCCGTCTTCCGCCTGGACCTTTGGGTTCACGTCATTGCCCGACTTGATCGGCACGCGTGGGTCGTTTGCCGAATAGTACGGCAGCGCATTCTTGATCACGTTCTTGGCACCGCCAACGATGTCGAAGCTGTCAGCCGCGCTCATCCGGTGCGAAAGGTTGATGTTGCCGAAGATCCCGTTGTCGTCGGAATTGTTTGCGGGATCGCTCGTCCACAGATACTGGTATGCCGACGGCACGGCGGTGACTGCCGTCGCGGCGGCGGCGTACTGGCCAAGGTTGACCAGAACGCGGCCTTTGATGATCGACGCCGCGTTGCGAATGAAGATGCTGCCCGCATCGCTTCCGGTGGTGACGGCCAGCGCCGAATCCACATGGGCCAGCGCGACGGCGTACACCTCGGCATTGGTCAGCGGCTTGCCAAGGACGATCTGGCCGTTGAGCGCGCTGCCAAGTGGGATGCCATTGCAGAAGCCCTCCGCCAGCGACAGCTCGACGAAGGCGAGTGACATATACAACTCGCCGATGTCTGCCGTGGCCGTCGGCATGTACGTCTTCATGGCGTCAATCGCCGTGATCACGAATCCGCGCGCCTGCGTAACCGCCGTGTAGGGAATGCTGCCGTTGTCCGTCGTGATCGAGCGCTGATCGACGTCCTGCCGGGTATTCTGGAAGTCCGTGTTCTTGAACTCGTCGGTCATGATGCCCGCTTCCGACCACAGGCACTCGTAGCTACCGCAGTTCGCCAACAGTTTTACCCGACCAATAGCGCCCACCCGCAGCGCGGCGGCGGCTGCAGGCGAACCCGCAGCCGAGTTGTCGACGATGCCAGGGTTTTCGGGCTGGAGCAGTTCCTTCGTATAGTCCTTGCACGCAAACGCCGTGAGCGAGGCGAGCGCGATGAACGTGCCCGCAGCAACGGCCGATCGAGCGCGACTTTCAATTTTCGACATGAGTATCGTCCTCGATGGGTGATTTAGTATTTGAGATTGAAACGCAGCGTGATGTAGGTCGGCGGCGGCGCCGACTGGAAGTTCGTCTGGTTGTCGTTCTGCGCGAGGCCCTGGTTGATCTCCGGGTCGATGTCCGTGAACCCAGTCCAGTGCTTGATATTCCGGACCGACAGCACGAGGCTCGAACCGTCACGCGAGCGCAGATACTTCGTGGCGATCGCCGGCAGCTGGTACACGGCCGACAACTCGCGGAAGCGCCAGAACTGACCACTCATGAAGTAGCCGCCGGCCGACTTGAAGTTCGTCGCACCAAAGTTGGACCCATACGTCTTGGCGATGTTGCGGGCCTGTTCGGCGAGCGGCGCCTTGGGGTTCTGCGTTTCTGAGCAGGCGCGCGGATCGGTGTTGCATTGGAAGTTGTTGCCACCGTCCTGCATGTTGAAGCCGCCCTTGTAGTCGAACGACATGTTCACACGCAGTTTGCGCTTGAAGAGGTCGATGCCGTTCTGGACGGAGAAGATGTCACGTGGCGCCGTCACGCCCTTAAACTTGAGAGCGGAGTCCACGTGCACCTCGGAGAGCGCGTTGTCCCTGTTCCACTGCAGCACGCCATCCTTGTTCACGTCGTCGTACGTGTACGGCCGGTACCACTGGCCGTTGATCGGCATCCCTTCGCGCTGCTGCGTGGTAGCACCGAACCCGATGATGCGGCGGGCGTTGGTCGCGGGGTCGAGGCCGAGGTTGACGACCATGTTGGTGTTGTGCGATCCGTTGAGCGTGATGTCCCAGCCGAGGTTGACACGATCAATGAGCTGCGCCGTGACCTGTACCTCGTGGCCGGAGTTCCGAATGGAACCGACGTTCTGCAGCACACTCAGCTGCGAGGCGCCCGTCGACGGGGCGAGCGGAACGCTGATCAGCGCGTCGTAGCTCTGCCGACGATAGTAGGTGTAGTCGATGTGCGCCCGGCCGTCGAGGAACTGGGCGTCGAAACCGGTTTCGAATTCCTTTGATGTTTCCGGCTTGAGGTCCGGAAGTCCCGGCTGCGCCGCGACGAGGCCCGGCGTATTGATGCCGGCGGTGGCCGCCGTACGGCTCGGAAGATTGACGCTGGCGGCGGTGAAGGTGACGAGCGCCGCCGTCGCGCCCGGCTGCACGCCGCTGGCACCGAACGCAGCGCGGAGGCGCAACGACTGCAGCCACTTGTACTCGGGGAAGAACGACTCGTCGGACACGAGCCACGAGGCGCTCAACTTGGGATAGACCACCTGCTGGAAGTTCGAACCGAACGCGCTGTTCTGGTCTGTGCGCACGGCGGCCGTGAAGAAGAGCCGGTCACGCAGCGCCACCTGCTCCTGAACGAAGAACCCGAGCGTCTTGACGACCGTCGGCTGCAGGTTGGATGCGTTGCGGGTGGCCGCTGCGGCTACGCTATTGCCACCAGGCGGCAGGGTGAGCCCATTCGTGTTGAGGGCATCCTGCTCGATGTTGTTGTAATCGGCGCCGACCGTGGTCTTCGTGTTCATCCACGACCGCAGGTCGTAGTTCACCGTGCTCGACATCTTCGCCGAGAAGTTGCGCTGCATGTTGCGATTGTCGGTAATCGTGCCGACGCGCTGCGAAGCCTGAATCGGACACTCGTTCAGGCGGCAGATGAGATAGAAGTTGTAGCTCGCGAGGTCCATACCGACCGTCGCGTCATTCTGCATCCACGAGAATGGCCGCCAGTTCAGGTTGACGCTGCCGAGGAATCGCTGCAGGTCCTGCTTCCGGATTTCCTGCATCACGTCACCGGGGAGGTACTGGTAGTACTCGTTGAGCGGGTTGCCTTCGAGGGTCGTCGTGCCCTTGCCGGGACCCGGTCCAACGAACCCGTAGTTCTGCATGCCGGTGTAGTACAGCGCCTCAAAGGCCGCGTCGGTCGGCATCGTCCGGTTGTTCGACTTGTTGAACCCCATGCTCACGCCGACGTCGAGCTTCGGCGACATCGAGGCGTTGAGGTTTGTACGGAAATTGAGTTTCTGCTGGGCGAGCGGGCGCTTCCAGTCGTAGCGCACCGGCACCTTCGCGTCCTCAAACCGCTTCTGCTCGAATCCGGGCATCACGATCGGGGCTGTCTCGTCCGCCGCGTCGAAGGCAATGAAATAGCGAATAGCCTCGGTGCCGCCGCTGACGTTCACGCCATACGACTTGGTCTGGCCGTCGCTGATGAACGTGCGTGTGGGGTCGCGGAGGAGCAGATACTTGGTGAGGCTGTCCGTGATGCAGGGCGTACCGCCCTGGGCCGCTGGCGTGGACTGCAGCGCGAGCTGGCACCGCGTCGGTGCCGTGGCACCGGGCGCATGGCCCCAGTTCATGTACATCGGCTGGTAGAGGTTCCGGTCCTGCACGCTGCCCATTTCGGCGAAGTAGCTCCAACGGGCGGAGCCGGCGCGTCCCTTCTTGGTCGTGATCACGACCACGCCGTTCGCGGCGCTGGTACCGTACAGCGTGGCGGCCGACGGGCCCTTCACGATCTCGATGTCCTGGATCTCCTCAGGATTGAGCGAGTTGAGCAGGGAGAACGGCGTGCCCGATGCGGACGTCGTATTGGAGGCGTAGCGCACGCCGTCCACGACATAGATCGGGGAGTTGTTCAAGCTGATTGACGAGGTGCCGCGAATGCGGATCGACGGCGCGGCGCCCAGCGTGGATCCCGGGAGGGTGACCACGCCCGGCGCCTTGGCGACGAGCAGGTCGCCGATCGACGTCACCTTCATTTCTTCAACCTTTTTGGCGACATCGCCGAGGGTCGTCACGGAGTTGCCGAGCTCGACGCGGCGCTGCTGACCAGTGGCTGTCGTGACCACTTCCTGCAGCTGCACCACGGCAGCGGGAAGAAAAAAGTCGCCGGCATTGGCGGAGCCGGCCGTCGCCGTGACCGTCTTGCGAATGGACTGGTACCCGACGTGCATCACCATGACCGCGACGCTGCCGGGCGGGACGTTTCGCAGGGTGAACTTGCCCTGGTCATCCGACGTGGCCGTGAGCAGGCTGTTCACGATCACCACCCGGGCCTGTCCGAGCGGCCGAGCGGGATCGCCAACGGTAACGGTGCCGGTGACGGTGCCCTGCGCCGCAGCGGTGCGGCCTGCGGCCAACACCAACAGCGCGCAGAGGGCAAGGGTGAACCTGCAGACAAAACGCGACATCAAGCAGACCTCCGGGAAGGGACATGCAAACCGCCGCGCGCGGTCAGCCGCGGACTGGCGGAAAAAGATCACGAACGAGCGGCCACTAGACCCCCAGATAATAACCCCAAAGGGTGGCTCGCCGCGAACCGGAGCCAGGACTGGTGCGTCGCGCCCCCATAGCGTCGGGCGGTAGATTCCCATCGTGACGCAAACCCTCTTGACCGAACAGACGGAGGGCGTGCTTCGGCTCACGCTGAACCGCCCGGACGTCCTCAATAGTTTCAACGCCGAGATGGCGCTCGGACTCCAGTCGGCACTGGCCCGCGCCGCCACCGATTCCTCGATCCGCGCGGTCCTTTTGACCGGCTCCGGACGTGGCTTTTGTGCCGGCCAGGACCTCGCCGAGGCACTGCCCAAGGACGGCGTCATGCCGGACCTTGGTGAGTTTGTGCGCACCACCTGGAACCCGATCATCCGTGCGATTCGCACACTCGAGAAACCGGTCGTCTGCGCCGTGAACGGCACGGCCGCCGGCGCCGGCGCGAACCTCGCGTTCGCCTGCGACATCGTGTTCGCGGCTACGACCGCGGGCTTCATCCAGAGTTTTGCGAAGATCGGTGTCATTCCCGATTCGGGCGGCACCTTCATCCTGCCGCGACTCGTCGGGCTCCAGCGCGCCACCGCGCTCACGATGCTCGCCGAAAAGATTTCGGCCCAGCAGGCGATGGACTGGGGGCTCGTGTACAAGGTCGTCGAGCCCACGTCGCTCGTGGCCGACTCCTTCGCCTGCGCGAAGCACCTCGCCACGCAACCAACACGCGCGCTCGGACTCATCAAGCGGGGCTTCAATCATTCGCTCGGCGTATCGCTCGACGCGCAGCTCGCATTCGAAGAAGCGTTGCAGCGCGAAGCTGGCCGGTCGACCGATTACGCCGAGGGCGTCGCGGCGTTCCTTGAGAAACGACCCCCGACGTTTACCGGCCAATGACCGACTCGATGCCACACACCGTCGCGTCGGCGATGGTGAACTCGCCAGCAGGCGAGATCAGGATCGGCATCGTCGGCGCCGGCGCCATGGGCACGGGCATCGCCCAAGTGGCCGCGACCGCGGGCCATCAGGTGCTGCTGGGCGACTCGATAGCCGGCGCGGCAAGCCGGGCGCAGGCGGGTATCCGCGTCTCACTCGACAAGTTGATGGCAAAAGGCAAGCTCGACGCGCCTGCATGCGGACGGATTCTCTCCCGAATCAGCTTTGTCGACGAACCGCTGGTCATGGACCTATCGCCCTACGGCGACTGCTCGCTCGTGATTGAGGCGATCCACGAGGACCTCGGCGCCAAGCAGGCACTGTTCGCTGCGTTGGCGTCCGTCGTTTCGCCGACCGCCGTGCTCGCGTCGAACACGTCATCGCTCTCCATCGCGTCGATCGCCAGCCACGGTGCGCGCCCGGAGCGGGTGATCGGCGTTCATTTTTTCAATCCGGCGCCGGTGTTGCCCTTGGTGGAGATCGTGCCCTGGCTCGGCACAGACCCGACCGTGCTGGAGGGTACACGCGCACTCGTGGATTCGTGGCGCAAGACGACCGTCATCGCGGCCGACACACCGGGGTTCATCGTGAACCGGGTGGCGCGCCCGTTCTACAGCGAGGCGCTGCGCATCCACGATGAAGGCATCGCCGACTGTGCCACGATCGACTGGGCCATGAAGGAACTCGGCGGCTTCAAGATGGGGCCATTCGAACTGATGGACTTTATCGGCAATGATGTGAACTTCGCCGTGACGCGCACGATGTTCGAGAGTTCATTCTGGGAACCACGGTACAAACCGTCGCTGACACAGAAGCGGCTCGTCGACGCCGGATTTCTCGGGCGGAAATCGGGACGCGGCTACTACCGCTACGACGGCAGCGCGATGCCTGACCCAGCGAAAGACGTCGGGGTCGGCCGAACGGTGTTCGAGCGGGTGCTCGCCATGCTGATCAACGAAGCCGCCGACGCCCTGTTCTACCGCGTTGCCAGCGCAGGCGACATCGATCTCGCGATGATGAAGGGTGTGAACTATCCGAAGGGACTGCTCGCCTGGTCGGACGAACTGGGACCGACCTGGGCATTTGATCGACTCACTGCGCTGCAAGCTGAGTATGGCGAGGACCGGTACCGTCCGAGTCCGCTGCTCCGGCGTGTGGCACTGTCGAAGGGGAGATTCCACGCATGAAGCCGGCCAAGGGCAACCCCAAACCGCGTCCGCGCGCTGGAGTGAAGAACGAGCAGGTGCTCGCCGAGCGCGTCGCCGCGGCGATGATGGCGCGGGACAGGTTCAGTCAGTGGATGGGCATGACGATCGTGGACATTCGCCCGCGCACGGCGACCGTGCGAATGACCGTTCGGGCGGAGATGGTGAACGGGTTCGGCGTCGCGCACGGCGGCGTGGTCTACTCGCTCGCCGATAGCGCGCTGGCGTTCGCCTGCAACACGCACGGGAAAGTGACGATGGCAATCAATAACACAATCAGCTATCCGGCTGCCGTACACGTAGGCGACGTGCTCACGGCGATCGCCGAGAGCGACGGCGAAACGCGGCGACTCGGCTACTACCGCGTGACGGTCAAGAATCAGAAGGACGAACTCGTCTCCGCATTCACAGGCACCGTGTACAAAACGAAGAACGAACACCTCAAGAGCGCCGACACGACCGAGAAGCTCGCTGACAAGTCGGCGAAGGCCGCTATGCCAGCACCGGCCGCCGACGCGAAGGGAGCCAAGTGAGTCACGCATTCATCGTTGACGGCGTTCGGACGGCGATCGGCAACATCGGCGGTTCGCTGAGCGACGTACGAGCCGACGACCTCGGCGCGCGGGTGATCTCTGCGCTGATGGCGCGCAACAGCGGCGTGGATCCCGCCGCGATCGAGGATCTGATCTTTGGCTGCGCCAACCAGGCAGGCGAAGACAACCGCAATGTGGCGCGAATGTCGGCTCTGCTGGCTGGGCTGCCTGTGACGGTGCCGGGTGAAACGGTGAACCGGCTGTGTGCGTCGGGCATGAGCGCCGTGGCCAACGCCGCGCGTGCCGTGAAAGATGGTGACGGCGAGTTTTACATCGCCGGTGGCGTCGAATCGATGACGCGCGCACCGTACGTGATGAGCAAGGGCTCCAAGCCGTTCGCGCGCGACCTCGAGTTCTTTGACACGTCGCTTGGCTGGCGCTTTGTGAACCCGGCGATGAAAGCCAAGTACGGCACCGATTCAATGGGCCAGACGGCAGAAAACGTTGCCGAACAGTTCGGCATCACGCGGGACGATCAGGACAGATTCGCGCTTCGGTCACAGCAGAACGCGGCGCGGGCGCGCACGATGGGCCGCTTCACGAGCGAGATCGTGGCGGTCGACATCGCACAGAAGAAGGGCGAGCCGACCCGTGTGGATCAGGACGAGTTCATCCGCGCTGACACCACAATGGAAGGGCTGGGCAAACTGAAGCCAGCGTTTCGCACCGACGGCAAGGGATCGGTCACCGCCGGCAACGCGAGCGGCCTGAACGACGGCGCGGCCGCGCTCCTGATCGCGTCCAAGGGGGCGGTGAAGGACTTCGACCTGACGCCGCGCGCGCGCGTCATCGCGACGGCCGTCGCTGGCGTCGAGCCCCGCATCATGGGGATGGGCCCTGTCCCGGCCACGCAGAAGGTGCTGCACCGCGCACTGCTCAAACTGGAACAGATGGACGTCATCGAACTCAATGAAGCATTCGCGGCTCAGTCGCTCGCCTGCCTGCGTGAACTCGGACTCAAGGACGACGACGCGCGCGTGAACATCAACGGTGGCGCGATCGCGCTCGGGCATCCGCTCGGCATGAGCGGCGCGCGGCTCATCCTCACGGCGATGCGCGAACTGGAGCAGTCCGGCAAACGCTACGCGCTCTGCACGATGTGCATCGGCGTCGGCCAGGGCATGGCCATCATCATCGAGCGGGTTTAATGCCCACACCATTGGATCTGACCGGCGCCCAGACGCGCCGCCTCCAGAACTACATCTCGGGCGCATGGGTCGAAGGCTCCGGCAAGACCACACCACTCGTGCACGCCGTGACCGGCGTGCCATTCGCTGAGGCGGGCACCGGCGGCGTGGATTTCAAACGCGTCGTCGAATACGGGCGCACTGTCGGTGGTCCGAAACTCCGCACGATGACCTTTCATCAGCGGGCGCTGATGCTGAAGGCGATGGCGAAGCACCTAATGGAGCGGAAGGACGAGTTTTATCGCGTGTCGGCAGCGACTGGCGCGACAAAGCGCGACGGGTGGGTGGACATCGAGGGCGGCATCGGCACGCTGTTTGCTTATGCATCGCGTGGCCGCCGCGACTTCCCGAACGAGACCTTTCACGTCGAAGGCGCCACCGAACCGCTCTCTAAGGGCGGCACCTTCGTCGCGAAGCACATCTGCGTGCCCATCGAAGGGGTCGCGGTCCATATCAACGCCTTCAACTTTCCCGTCTGGGGTATGCTCGAGAAGCTCGCTCCAACGCTGCTCGCCGGCGTACCGGCCATCGTGAAGCCGGCAATGATCACGAGCTTTCTCACCGAGAGCGTATTCGCCGAGATGATCGCGAGCGGGATCGTTCCGGAGGGTGCGATTCAGCTGCTCTGTGGCAGTGCGGGCGACCTGCTCGACCACCTCGACGAACAGTGCGCCGTCGCGTTCACGGGATCGGCGTACACGGGCCAGTTGCTCAAGGCCAACAAGGCGATTCTTTCGAACAACGTCAGGTTCAATCAGGAAGCCGACTCGCTCAACTTCTCGATGCTCGGGCCCGACGCGGCGCCCGGGACCGAGGAGTTCGACCTCTTCATCAAGGAAGTGGCGAACGAGATGACGACGAAGGCAGGGCAGAAGTGCACTGCCATTCGACGCACCTTTGTACCGGAAGAGATGCTCACCGATGTGATTGGCGCGCTTGCCAAGCGGCTCGAGGGGGTGCGGATTGGTGATCCTGCGGTGGACGGGGTGCGAATGGGTCCGCTCGCCGGGGCGGCGCAGGTGCGCGAAGTACAAAAGAGCGTCGATCGCATTGCGCGCGTTGCCGAGCGCGTGTTCGGCCGACCAGACGACTTTGAAGTCGTCGGCGCCGACCGGAATGCAGGCGCCTTCTTCCCGACCCTGCTCTACTATGCAAAAGATCCGTTCGCCGCGACCGAAGCGCATGATGTCGAAGCGTTCGGCCCAGTGAACACCGTGATGCCCTACCGGTCGGTGGACGACGCCATCGCACTCGCGCGCAAGGGACGCGGCTCACTCTGCGGGTCGCTCTTTACGGCCAGCGACGACACGGCGCGTCAGGTCGCCTTGGGCACCGCCGCGTACCACGGCCGCCTGCTGATGGTGAACCGTCACAGCGCCAAGGAAAGCACCGGACACGGATCGCCGATGCCGCAGCTCGTGCACGGTGGTCCGGGCCGCGCCGGCGGTGGTGAGGAGATGGGCGGCGTACGTGGCGTGCTGCACTACATGCAGCGCACGGCACTTCAGGGACATCCGAGCACGCTGACACGCGTTGTCCGCGAATATCTACAGGGCGCCGAACAGAAGACCGGTGGCGTGCATCCGTTCCGCCGCTACTTCGAGGAACTCGAGATCGGCGACACGCTGATCACCGGCACGCGACAGATCACGCTCGAGGACGTGGAGAAGTTCGCCGCGCTTTCGGGCGACCTGTTCTACGCGCATATGAACGACAACGAGGCCAAAGCGCACGGCGTGTTCGAGAAGCGCGTGGCACATGGCTACTTCATTATCAGCGCAGCGGCAGGGCTCTTCGTTGAGCCCTCGCTCAGCCCGGTGATGGCGAACTACGGGCTCGAGAACCTGCGGTTCACGAAGCCGGTCTATCCCGGTGACACGATCCAGGTGCGGCTCACCGTCAGGCAGAAGACCGCCAAAGAGACGCTGCCGGACGGAGTGCCGCAGGGCATTGTGGCATGGGACGTCGAGGTGAAGAACCAGCACGCCGAGCCTGTGGCGATTTACACGATTCTCACGCTCGTGAGAAAGAAAGACGCCTAATCCGCAGGCGCGGGGCGGACCGCCTCACTGATCTTATCCTGTTCTAGCCTTCCTGCTCACGCACCGGCCGCCTCGTGCTCGGTACATCCACAATCTGCTCCCACTCGCTGGCATCGGAGCGCGCCACGACCGCGACAACCGGCTCGGTGTCGCTCAGGTTGAGTACTTCGTGGGGCACGCCGGGCTCGATGTAGATGAAGTCGCCCGGACCATTCTCGACGCTCTGCTCGAGGTTGGGCCCGTACTCATGGCGCACGCGGCCCGCGAGGATATAGAGCATCACCTCGAAGTCCACATGGATGTGCGCGTAGGCGCACGCACCGGGCGGCACCGTCGCGACGTTCATCGAGAGCTTCTTCGCCGTAGTGTTTCGCGCGGCGAGGCCGGTCTTGTACTGGATGCCGTTCCAGGCGCGGGTGATGCCACCCTGCCGGAGCGTGAAGATGCCACCGAGGTCTTCGACTCTGGATTCGGTCATGGGCGCGACATCAGGCTTGGCGTGAGAGACGAAAAAGCGTGGGAGCGCGTGATCTGGCGCAGGCGTGGCGCTAGCCGGTCTTGAACACAAATAACCCCGCACCGGCCACATACGACGGATCGCAGACAATCTTGCGCCCATTGAACCCCGGGCCAATCACGGTCTGCTCACGCGTGAAACTGCGGCCGAGGTCATTGCTGCGGTAGGCAACAATGCCGGCGCCACAGACGTAGAGCCGCACCGCACCGTCCGGCGCGATCGCAAGTTCCGGCACGCCGCCGAACGTCAGTGTCGCCCCCTGCGAGAACCTCAGGCCGTCCGCTGATCGCGCCATCACGGTCTGCTGCCCAAGCGATATCGCCATCAGCCAGGTGCCATCGGCGAGCGGAACCACGCTCGGGTCGGTGTACGGTTCCCCCGTGCTCCAGACAAAGGCCGCCGCGCGCGTCGTGAACCGCACGCCATCATCAGATTCGGCGCTGCACATCGCGCGCGCGACGCCCACCGGCGCGCCAAACCCATTGAGGTAGAACATCCGGATCTTGTTGCCGACGACCGTTTGTACGTCCGGATCCACAATGCCCACGGGTGCTGTTACACCATCGACGACGATCGGCCCAATTGGCTGCGCCGTGTCGGCAACAATGCGCGCCACCCAAGTAGCGCCGGTCGATCCATTCACATAGTAGACCAGTACCGAGCCATCGGCGCGGCGTACGCCATCGGGCACCGACGCGTGATCGATTATCTGGTGCGAGTTGGTGAGCGTGAGCCCGTTCGCGCTCTGCGCGATCACCGTCTGGTGGAAATAGGGCCCGTTGGGATCCGTAATGGGCTGGTTGTTAGAACTCTGCGTCGGCGTGCACGAAACCGTCGCGGTGGGCGCTGTTGGCGTTGGCGCGTCCGACGGTGACGACGGCGACCACGAGTTCTCGCACGCCACCGCGCCTAGGATCAGCAGTCCGCCCATGGTGGTCCGCATCGTGGGAGAAGTTACCGCCCAAGCCCCGGCTTGGCCCACACACGGCTTAGCGCTGATCCTTGGTCGGATGCAATGTGAGTTTTTGCACGCGCCAGCTCAGGATCTCGCCCACGAACAGTTCATTCTCCGACGGACAGGCAATCTGGTGCGCCCAGGCGAACTGACCGACCTTTTTTCCCGCTTCGCCCAGCGTGCCGAGCACTTTGCCGTCGAGCGTGAGTTTGTACATGCGGCCCGGCACGGCATCGACACTGTAGAGGTACTGCGTGCCCTGCGCATTGGGTGGCGTGATGCAGATGGCCCACGGCGCGCCGCTCACGGAAAGCGGCGTGGCGCCCGCACGCGGCATGGCCCCACTCAGAATGTCGGGCTCCTTGTTGAACGGCACGTCGATCGTGATGATGCGCACCGGATTACCGTCCGGATCAAACACCTGAATGCGGCGGTTGGTGCGGTCGCCGACGTAGATGTTGCCCTTCGCGTCGCTCGCGATCGTGTGCAACGTATTGAACTGGCCCGGGTTGCTGCCACGCTCACCCCAGGTCTTGAGCCACTTGCCATGCTTGTCGAGTTTCACGACCCGCGAATTATTGTAGCCGTCGGCGACGAAGATATTGCCGTCAAGATCCCAGGTCACATCGGTCGGGCGATTGAACACGCCCCAACGGGGAACGAACGGGGCGCCCGCTGCGTGCGGCACGACTTCTTCGACGGCTTCGTCGCGGCGGCCCAGCGCGAGAAGAACTTTCCCGGCGGGACTGAACTTCACGACCATGTTCGTCCCTTCGTCGCTCGTCCAGATGTTCTGGTCCTTGTCGACCTGGACCGTGTGCGCGAAGGAGAAGCCGTAGAGATCCTTGCCGATCTCTCGAATGAACGTGCCGTCGGGACCGAACTCCCAAAGCTGCGCGGCGGTGGCGCCATGCACGGTGCTCCGCTGACTGGAGCGATGAAAGACGTAGAAGTGCTTCGCCTTGTTGACGGCGATACCGGTGACCTCGCCAAAGTTGAGACCTGCGGGCGGTCTCAGGACATCGCCCTTGGCATCGAACTTGATCTCGGTGACCTGCGCGTTCGCGACGGCCACGTCGCCACCGAACAGGCAGAGGAGGCCGACCAGCAACGGCAAAGTGCGGGGGAACAACGCGCGCAGCGAACCGGTCATCTACGGCTCCGGATGGTGGGGAGGAGTTGCCGTCGGCGGAGGGACTTCGACTTCATTCACCTGCAGTGCGCCCAGAGGGACTTGAACCCCCAACCCTTTGCTCCGAAGGCAAATGCTCTATCCAATTGAGCTATGAGCGCGTCTCAAAAAACTTAACTCCCTGCTCAGGGCGCCGCGATTGGCCTGACCGGCCCGTGCCCAGCGTACACCATCGTCGCGCCAAGTTCGCGGAGGGTGCGCCAGCTCCGCATGGTGATTTCCGCCTCTTCATCCGTGATGAACTGCGGGTGCGTGAGATCGCCCGTGAACACGTCGCCGGAGTCGAGCAGCAGGCTCACGCTGTCGTCCGAGTGGCCGGGCGTGTGCACGAACTGGGCATCGAAGCCGAGCCCTTTGAGAAACGCACGGCTCTCGGCGACCGGCACGATGACGTTGTCGTCGAGGTTTATCTCCGTATAGTTGTCCGCAGGTTTCATCCATTGCTTCATTGCCGCGATCTGCGGTACCTGCTCCGGCGTGACGATGAGGCGCATCCCCTGGTTCTTGAGGTCCTGCGCCACGCCGGCATGGTCGCCGTGAAAATGGGTTGCGAATCCGTGCGTGATCTCGTTGAGCGGAATGTCCTTTCGCTTCAACTCCGCCTCGAGCGCACCGAACTGGCCCACCCAGCCGAGGTCGACGAGCAGGCGTGATGTGCCCGCGCTCAGCACCCAGAAGTTGGTGGAACGGTAGCCGACGTTGACGATGGAGAGCGATGCTGGCTTGGCGTTCAGCATGGGCGAACGATAGTGGCGTTGGCTACTGGCCGCCGCTCTTGAGCCGCGCTCGCACCTGCTGCGCCCAGTTCCGGATGATGATGTCGCTCGCCGCCGGTTCGCACGAGCGGCATCTTGTTCGCGGTGCCACCTCGCGACAGCGACTGATAAGGGCTACGATATGCACTCCTCCCACCGACACCATGCGCGCACTCACCGCCCGTTCGCTCGTCGCCGCTGTCGCACTGTTCACCCCGTCCCTCGCGTCCTCTCAAAACGCGCGTGGGCTTCGTATCACGGACCTCCCCGCGCTGCGCACCTTCGGCGATGTCGAGATCTCGCCGGACGGGAGCCGGTTGGCCTACGCGATTACCCGCAACGACGTCGGCACGCGACCGACCTCGGAAGTGTGGATCCGCGACCTGAAATCGGGCGCCACGACACGACTCGGCGACGGCGGCACGGCGTCGAGCCCGCGCTGGTCACCAGACGGATCGAAGATCGCATTCACCGGCCGCGTCGGCGACAGCTCGGGTGTGGCAGTTGCAAAGGCCGATGGCACGGGCGCGCAACTCTTCGCCGCGACGACCGGCACCAATGCCGTACTGCCCCGCACCGGCGAACGACTCGCCTGGTCGCCCGACGGGAAGCAGATCGCCTATACGTCCACCGCGCCGGGTCCAGAGGCCGACGCCAACGGCGACCCGATGGTCATCACCCGCTACGCCTACAAACCCACCGCAAGCGAAGGGCTCACCCGGTTCAACGACAACCGGCGAACGCACATCTATATAGTAGAGCTCGCCACGCGCCGGACTCGCCAGCTCACGTCCGGCGTACGCGACGAGCATTCCGTGGATTGGTCGCCGAATGGGAAAGAGATCGCGTTCGCGTCGAATCCGGAACAGGACCCGGATCGGGTCTTCCATCAGGATCTCTTCGCCGTCGACGTTGCGAACGGTGCGACTCGCACGCTCGCCCACATGAACGCCGTCGCGACCCATCCCCAGTGGTCGCCCGACGGCTCGATGCTCGCATTCCTTGGCACGGTGCGGCCGTTCCAGTCGTCCGAAACGAATATGGAGAACTCGCACGTCTGGGTCGTGAACGCCGATGGATCGAACCGTCGCGACATTGGCACCACCGTCGATAACCCGCACGGCCCTCCACGCTGGTCGCCGGACGGCAAGGCGCTCTACAGCGTGGTCGGCGAACGTGGGCGCTCATCGCTCTACCGCTTTCCGATCGCCGGCGGCGCAGCATCGCGCATCCTCGACGGACGTCGCGTCGGCTCATGGTCGATGGACGGGAAGGGCCAGGTCGCGTTCGCGTACTCCACGCCGTCCGAGCCCGGCACGCTCGAGCTGTTCAACGGCACCGGCTCGCGCACGACACTGCTGACACTCAACAGCGAACTACTTGCGGCGCGAACGACAGCGCCGGTCGAGGCCCTGACATTCAAGGCAAAGGATGGGCTCGAGGTCGAGGCATACCTCACCCTTCCACTCGGCCGCACCGCCTCGTCCAAGCATCCGCTCATCGTGAACATCCACGGCGGCCCGCACGGCGCGCAGGGCCCTGAGTTCAACAACAAGGCGCAGGTCTATGCGGCGCGCGGTTTCGCGACACTCATGGTCAACTATCGCGGCTCGACGGGCTACGGACAGCAATTCACCGACGCGATCTTCGGCGACCAGAACGGAAAAGAAGCTGAGGACGTACTCGCCGGCGTGGACGCGGCGCTCGCGAAGTACCCGTGGATGGACGCCGAACGGCTGGGCATCGAGGGCGGCAGCTACGGCGGGCAGCTCACCGACTGGCTGATCACGCGCACGAACCGGTTCAAGGCGGCCGTGCCGAGCGCCGGAATCGCAAATCTCGTCAGCTTCAACTACATGGCGTACTACCACGACTACCTCGCCGTGGAGTACGGACGCTACCCGCACGAGGGCGGCCTGATGGACACGCTCTGGGCGCACAGTGCGCTGCGGTATGTCGATCGCGTGAAAACACCGACGATGTTCATTCACGGCGAGAACGACAACGACGTGCCGATCGCTGAGGCGGAGCAGTTCTACATCGCGCTCAAGGATGTCGGCGTGCCAACCATCATGGTGCGATATCCACGCGAAGGGCACGGCCTGCGCGAGACGAAGCATGTAGCCGATGCGATGGAACGGAGTATCGCGTGGTACGAGCGGTGGTTCAGCGCGCCGAGGCCTCTGCCCTGAACCACGCCTTCAGCATTGCGGAGGTGATGCCATCGCAGAGATGCGCGCGGCATCCCGGCGACGGATCTGCCAGCCGGCTCCAAAGACGACGATTGCCGTAGCAACGAACCAGAGATCAACGCGCGAGAACAGCTGGTCGGCTACGTAGCCGGCGGCCACCTGCGACCGAGACTGAAAGAAGCTGTGCGATTCCCGCCGTGGCGTGAGGACGGCAACCTCAGCCTCGGTACCGCGCGTGGCCTTGATGGAGAGCTCCCGTTCACTCGCCGCTGCGCCCCAGAAATCGGATTCCATGCGGACCAGTGCCGGCGGCGCGTCGAAGCGGCTCTTCATGAGTACCACAAAGTGCGAGCTCCCCGCCGTTGATGCGGAATCGCGCTCATCCGGTTCGGCGGTCACCTGCAGGAACTCCAGCTGTCCAGCCCTCGTGCCGTCGGTAATGCGGATGCGGCGAGAAACTTCGTCGCGGATGACAGGCTCGTGGGCGAGCAGCTCCGTTGCCGACAGATGCCCGTCTCCGTTGTCGTCGACTCCGCGCAGCGCCGAGAGCGGCAGCGAGAACACCGCGAACACGGCATTCCCGAGGATATGCAGCGTGCCCTGCTGCGCCGGCATCAGGTGCGCCCAGGCTGGCTCGGCGGCCAGCATGAGCAGCCCAACCGCGAGTGACGGGAGGCGCAGGATACCGCGCACCGCGTTGCGCCGGTGGCTCAGCGCGGGATCCTCGGCGCCGCGACATGTCATCGCGCCGCGCTCACCGGACCGAGCCGTCCCTTCATACAGCGCTGGATGTAGGGGTAGGTGTCGGTGATGTAGTAGTGGTACGTGCCATTCGGATACTCGGGCGTGACACCGGTGCGTCCGTTGCATTCGTCGAGCTCGCCAGAACCGGCCACGTACAGGTAATCCTGCGTGAATGTGCCCATCGGAAAGGTCGCGACCGAAGGACGTCCCGCGTCGGGCGTAGACTTCTTCTGCCAACTGCCGCGCATGACCTTGATTGGCGACGTGGCGCTGGTGGCGTCGGTGTAGCCGTATCGCGCGTAGATCGGAAACCCGTCGATAGCGAACGCGACCAGCGTCATGGCCTGGCCCTTGTTCAGCTTGTTGATGATGCCTTCGGGCATCCCGTGATAGTGGTACTGACCATTGGGCTGCACGTGCGCATTGCTTTCGTCCGTTCCGAATGCGAACGCGCCCCCGAGTGCCTCGAGTCTCCAGGGATCCTGTCCGTTGGCGGCAACGCAGCCGGCCCCCGGCGCCGTGCCCGTGGCCGTCGACATGCAGGTGCCAGCCGTACCCGGATCGAGCTTCACGCTATTGATGGCGTAGCCCGGATTCATCACTGGGCCGGAGACGCCGCCCGTGCTCGTCGGCGAGAGCGTGAAGTTCACGACAATGTTCTGCACAGAGATCGGCGTCGCGAAGTTGCCAGTATTGACTACATGATCCGGAATGCCGTTGCCCGCAACGGTGCGAACGGTGCTGGTGCAAGTCCAGCTGTAGACGCTGTTCGCCTGCACCTTGGCGCTGCCGTTGAAGGCGCTGTAGCTCAGGCCACAGAGCGCATCTCCAGCGCCCGTGGCCGGGGTAGACCCGGTCGGTGTCGCGGCCGTAGGTGAAGCACTACCGCCACAGGCCATGAGGCTGACCGCGACGGCCAGCATTGTCAGGGCTACGATGACTGGACGCGTGACGCGGACCATCGCGCGCGATCGAGAGGACGAGGCTGGCATGGGGTAGGCGTGCGAAGGTTGACCTGCATCAGTTCGACGCCCTTGGCCCGGATGATGTTAACGCCACTGCTGCACCGGCTTCCCGAGCAGGTCCATCTTTGGCCGCACGCCGAGCCCCGGCTCATGCGACGCGGCCAGGCGACCGTGCTTTCGCTGCGGCGCACCATCGGCACACGCGACGGTCACGTACGAGTTGAAGTCCGTCGCCGAAAAGAGGAACCGCTCCGGCGTGCTGTGCGCGAGATGCGCGATGGCCGCGGTGATGATGTCGCCGCCCCAGGTGTCTTCGATGGTCATCGCGATGCCGGCCGATACGCAGAGATCGCGGATCTGCCGCGCTTTGGTGAGGCCTCCGACCTTGGAGATCTTGAGGTTGATCACGTCCATCGCCTGGTCGGCAATTCCACGCACCACCATGTCGATGCCATCTACCACTTCGTCGAGCACGAAAGGGCGATTGGTGTGCCGCCGCACCGCGAGGCACTGCTCGTACGTCATGCAGGGCTGCTCGATGTACACGTTCACGTTCCGCACCGCGTCGACCACGCGCATCGCTACATGCTGCGTCCATCCGGTATTCGCGTCGGCGATGAGCACATCACCGGCATGGAGTTTCGCCGCAGCGGCGTGAATGCGCGCGATATCGGTGTCGGCGTCTCCGCCCACCTTCAGCTGAAACTTGGTGTACCCCTCGCTCCGGTATTGCGCGATGCGCGCTGCCATCGCCTCCGGCGCATCCTGCGAAATCGCGCGGTAGAGCGCAAAATCGGCGCCCACATGCCCGCCCATCAGCGTAGCCACGGGCAATCCACTTGCTTTGCCAAGCAGGTCCCAGCAGGCCATGTCGATCGCGGATTTCACATAGGGGTGGCCGCGCATCGCGGCGTCCATCCGTTCGTTCAGCACGCCGAGTGCGAGCGGATCGGCGCCGATCAACTGCGGCGCGAGTTCGGCGATACCAGTGCGGGCGCCTCGCGCATACGCGGGGAGGTACGCCGGGCCGAGCGGACAGACCTCGCCCCAGCCGGTGAGGCCGGCGTCGGTATCGACTGCCACGACCGTCGAGTCGAATACGGAAACTGAATTCCCGCCCGACCACTTGTAGCTCCCCTCGTGCAGCGGGAGGTCCAGCTGGTACATCCGGATGCCGATGATCTTCATGGGCGACAAAGATGTCGTGTGCGCGTCAGGTTGGCGACCCAGCATGCCGGTAGCTGTCGCGGCGATTCACTGCTTGCCGAAGCGCTGTTCCATCAAGACCCATGTGTTGGGGTCAAGCGCGACTGCGCCAGGCGCCTTGGCTGCCGCTATTTCGAATCGTTGCCGCCGTTGCGTCAGTTCGATTTTCTCCAGTTTTAGCACCCCGTCCGTCGTGACACCCACTTCGAGGGGCAGCCGATACGCATCGCCCGGCTGAGCCTGCGTGAGATCGATCGTGACCTTGTGCGAGATGGCGTCATACTGCCAGCTGCCTTCGACGACTGGCGATCCCGCACGCGAAAGCCACTGGTGGAAGAACCAGCCCAGATCGGCGCCGGAGACCTCCTCCATCACGCGGCGAAAATCGTCAGTGGATGCATTCCCGTTTCGGTACCGCCGGTAGTACTCGCGAATTCCCTCACGAAACCGTTCGGAACCGACCTGCGCGCGCAACATGTGCAGCGTCCAGCCGCCTTTCTGATAGATGAGCTGATTGAGGACGTTCTTCATGTTCGCCAGGTTGTCGTGCAACACGGCCACGCCCGGCATCCGTCGTTCAAGCGTAAACGCCGTTTCACGACTGCGCTGCAGACCCGCCACGAAGGCATCGCGGCCCTGGTAGTGCTCGGTAAAGAGCAGCGTGAAATAGGTCGCGAACCCTTCGCTGAGCCACACATCGTCCCAATCGCGCTCGGTGACGGCGTTGCCGAACCATTGATGCGCAATCTCGTGGGCAATGAGACCCGTACCGGAGCGCATCGCGCCGGTGGCCGGATTCTCCAGGATGGAGTTCTCCCCATAGAAAATCACGCTGGCATGTTCGGTGCCGCCGCCAAATCCTGCGGCCTCCACGTTGGCGAGTTTTTCATAGGAATACGGTCCGATCATTTCACTGAAGAGCTCCATCGCCTGCCGCGCGGTGGGTTCGAACCACGCGGGACCTGTCGCGCGCTCCTGCCGGTACACCCACGTCTGCAACTCCACGCCCGCGACCGTGCCGGCGTGATGTACTGCAAACTCGGCGACGCCTACTGCGTTCAGCCACGACGAAATCGGCACTGATTGTTTCCAGTGCGTAAGGCGCCGTCCGTCGCCCAGGTCGACCTCCTCCTGCAACAAGCCGTTGGCCACCACCTGGTACTTTGCTGGCGCCGTGACGATAAAGGCGCTCGTCGCCTTGTCGTATGGGTGATCGATCATCGGCAGCCACTGGCGCGCGTTGTTGGGCCAGTTTTCGCTGAAGAAGGAGCGCTGGCCAAACTTGTTCTTGAGGATGCGCAACCCACCCGCGGGAATGCCGCGATACTGAATGGTGAACTTGCGTCGCTCGCCCGCCTTCGGCGCCGCGCTGAGCGAAATGCGCAGGCGATCGGCGTCGTGCGTGAATCGCAATGGTGCGCCTGCCGAAATGAGGCTCGTGACGCGCATCCCCTTGCCATCGTTCTCCGACGCAAGGTCGAGCGCGACATCAGTGACGCCGTCGGTGACAAACCGGAGGTCAACAATCGCTTCGCCCACGATCTCGTCGGTCTCGTCGCTGAGCGTCAGGTGAAACGCGTAGTCGAGCGCGTCCACACCCGACTGCCGCGGATACGTGTCCACCGGTGAGTGCCAAGCCGCGGCGCTGGCACACACGAAGAACGCGACTGCGACGCTCAGGAACTTCCACCGGCTGTGCCGTGCGGTCATCTGTGTTCTCGCTTCCTGGTCATGCGGTGGCGGTAGGGCTGACCTGTCAGCGCTGCCGGATTCGCGCGCTGCACTTGATTTCCACACGGGCCGCGGGCCGTGGCAGTTCAGTCACCGCGAGCGTGGCACGCGCCGGTGGATCGACGCGAAAGAACTCGATGTACACGGCATTCATCGCGGCGTAGTCGGCCATGTCCTTCAGGAACACCGTGCACTCGTCCACATCGGCCATGGTCGCGCCGGCGGCCTGCAACGACGTCTTGATGTTCTCGAGCGTCTGGCGCGTCTGAGGAGTGACACCACCACTCACGATATCCTGCGTTCCAGGTTTGATGCCGGTCATTCCAGAGACGAACACCTGGTCGCCGGAACGGATGGCCACCGAATAGGCCGCGACCAGCGGTGCGATTCCCGGCGGGTTGATGACTTGCCGGCCAGACGCCGGCGCGACCGCCAGTGCCGGACCGGGTGCGTGTGTGCAAGCAGCGACCGCGAGCGCGGTCCACGATGCGATGAGTCCCCGCGTGGCGGCGGTCACTTGCGCGCTCCCACCACGATCGGTTCGAACCATTTCGGAAAGAGGTAGCGGCTCGACGGCGCCGCCGTGGCCACTTCCTGCTGGAATCGCTTCCGGTCGGCGAGCGCGGCGGCCGAGGGTTTCGGATCGCCGTAGGCGTCGGCGTGGCTGGGGATCACGAGCGCCGGCTTGCCGAGCGCGCGCATCAGGCGGCCAGTGAAATCGTGCACCTCGAGCCGCTGGCTGTTGGCGCCGACGAGCGCAATGTCGGGCCGGAGCCCTTCCATCTCGCGCTCGATGTAGTTCATCGAGCCCATGATCAGGATTTCGTGTCCCGCGATGCGCAGCAGGTAGGCGAGGTTGCCGCCTTCGACATAATCCTTGCGGCGGAGCGGTGCCTTGAGGCCGCGCGGCGCGGTGCCGACGATGCCGCGTGTGTTGTTGTAGTAGTGCTTCTTGTCGAGCGCGCTGTGAATGTTGGGAATCACACGCAGGGAGAAATCGCCGAACTCGTAATCCTCGCCGCCAATCACCGTGATGAGGGAACTTTCGGTGACGCCGTAGGCGCGAGCGAGGTTGGCCGCCGTCTCGTGGCCGATAATGGTCGCGCCGGTCTTGCGGGAGATGTAGCCCGCGTCGAGTGCGTGATCCGGGTGTCCGTGCGTGATCACGATGTAGTCGGCCCGCGTCACGTGCTGGCTGATCAGCGCGGTGTCGGCCGGGTAGAGCGCGTCGGGGGCCGGCCCGTCGGCCTGCGCTGCGGAGTTCGTCCACCGCGCGAACTGGGTGAGGAATGGGTCGACCAGGATGATCTTCTTGCCGTCGGTGATCTCCCAGCCGGCGTTGCCCAGGTAGGTGAGGCGAACCTCGCCAGTATTCAGCGCGGCGCCCGCGGGCGCCGATTTCGCCGGTTGGCCATCGGCCGCCATGGAGACGATTGCTATCAGCAGGCCTCCGATGGCGCTCGTCAGTCGTCGATGCATGCCGTCTCCCAAAAGGAAATTTGTCTGCCCGAATATACTGCGCGACGGCCAGCCATGGTCGCCGGATTATCGCGTAGCCGCCGATTCACCTTGTGCGTAGCTTTGGCATTATGAAAACGATTCTCCGCTGCTCCGCGCCCACGCGCTTCGCGCTCGCCCTCGCGGGCGGCGCCACGCTTGCCTTCCAGCAGGGCGCGCCGCGCGGATTCGATCGTGTGCTGCTCCTCGAATCCACGAGTGAAACCTCGGCGAGTGCGAGCCTTGGCGACGTGGACGGCAACGGCACTCTCGACGTGGTCTTGGCCAAGGGCCGGCACTGGCCGCTCAACAACCTGATCCTGCGCAACGATGGCAAGGGGCATTTCACGGCCGAGAACCTCGCGGACGCGCCCGATCGAACGTATTCCGCCGCAAGCGCCGATCTCGATGGTGACGGTGACCTCGACATCGTCGTGAGCAACGACAGCCCCGACAAGAAGCTCATCTACCTGAACGATGGCAAGGGACATTTTCACGTCAGCAGCACGTTTGGCGATCCCGACTGGAATACGCGGTATGTGACTGTGGCCGACCTGAACGGCGACAAGCGCCCCGATCTGATCGTCGCCAACCGGAGTTCGAATCCGGCCGCGCCTCGACCGAGTTTTGTGTGTCTCAACGACGGCAAGGGCGTGTTTCCATCGTGCGCGCCGCTCGCGACGCAGTCGGCCACGACCATCGTCGCGGCAGATCTGGACGGCGACGGCACGATTGACCTCTTCGTGCCGCACCGCGACGGCAGACAAAACCTGATCTTCTGGAACGACGGTAGCGGCAAGTTCACTGCGGCGCCGGCCTCTGTTGGGCCGGCGGTGTCGCAGATCCGAGCGGCCGCGGCAGGCGACATTAATGGCGATAACGTCATCGACCTCGTGGTGGGCGATGAGAAGAACGGGATGTTCATTTACCTCGGCGCCGGCAAGCGCACGTTCGAGGCGCCCGTCGCGCTCGGTACCGGATCGGGGGCGCCATTTGCGGTCGGGCTGGCCGACATGAACCGCGACGGCAAGCCCGATATCATCGTCGGGCGCCAGGAAGCGGTAGGGTCAGTGTTCTTCAACCTCGGTGCCGGCCGTATGCCGAAGTTCTCGGACAGGCCGTGGGGCGATGGCAAGGGCTCGGTCTACGGCGTCGCGATCGGCGACCTGGACGGCGATGGCTGGCCCGACATTGCCGCCGCCCGCTCGGAAGCGCCGAACGGCGTCTGGTTCAACGGGGCCGTGCGATGAGTTCGCGCTTCCGGCCGCTCGCCATCGCGCTGCTGCTCTTCCTGCTCCTCGTGCCTGCGGCCGCGATGCGGCAAGGCGTGCCCGTTGACCGCGCGATGGTGGCGAAGATTCGGGAAGAAGGACTTCAGCGCTCGCAGGTGATGGAGTACGAGGGTTACCTCGCCGATGTACTCGGTGCGCGACTCACGCTTTCGGAAGACATGAAGCGCGCGCAGAAGTGGGTGCAGGGCGAGATGAAAAGCATGGGACTGGTCAACGTCGCCGCCGAGCCGTTCATGGATTTTGGGGTGACGTGGGACAATGAGTTCGTCTCCATCCACCTGCTCGAGCCCGACTACACGCCGATGGTGGGCTATCCCATTGCGCACACCGCGGGCACGAACGGCCGGCAGGTGGCGCAGGCGGTGATCGTCGACCTGCTCGTGAAAGATGACCTCGCGAAGTATCGAGGAGCGCTCAAGGGAAAGGCCGTCCTCGCGACGCCGCCGGCCGTGATCGACATCGCCGCACTCACGAGAGGCGTGCCGCGCCTGACGCAGCAGGAGCTCGACGCAATCGAGCGTACGACCATCGCGCCCGCACGCCCCGTAGCGCCGCGCGCGGCGCGCAACCCCGACCTGCTCACGCCGGAAGAAAAGATTGCGTTCTACGCGAGCGAGGGTGTAGCCGCCGTGCTGCAGAGCGAGAGCGGCTGGCTCGGCGCGGTGCGTGGTTTTTCGCGGCCAGGCTCGCGGGCCGACCAGTGGTCGCGTGCGGGGATGCTCGCCTCGCCGGCGATTGTGGCGATCACGCCGGAGCACTACAACCGCATGTACCGGATTCTCAAGCGCAACATCCCGGTGAAGATCGAGATCGAGGTGCGCAACCGCATCGGGGACCGCGTCGAGCAGGCGATGAACGTGGTGGGTGAACTCGCGGGGAGCGACCTCCGCGACGAAGTCGTGATGATCGGCGCGCACCTGGACTCATGGCATGCCAGTCCAAACGCGAGCGACAACGCCTCGGGCGTGGCAGTCGCGCTCGAGGCGATGCGCATTCTCAAGGCCGTTGGCGCGAAGCCGCGCCGCACGATTCGCGCGGCGTTCTGGGCCGGCGAGGAACAGGGACTCTTCGGCTCGCGCGCCTACGTGCGCCAGCACTTCGGCGACCCGCGTGACCCGGCCATCGGCGTGAAGCCCGCGTACGAAAAACTCTCGGCCTATTTTAACCAGGACTACGGGTCGGGCCAGTACCTCGGCATCTACCTGCAGGGAAATGAACAGGCGCGGGAGCAGTTCACCGCGTGGATGTCCCCGTTTCGCGACCTCGGCATGACAGTGGTGTCAAACCAGGGCGTGGGGAGCACCGACCATATTGCGTTCGATGATGTTGGCTTGCCCGGATTTCAGTTTCTGCAGGATCACACGCCTGGGCAAGGCGGCCACACGAACCTGGATTTCTACGACACGATCCAGGCCGGCGACTTGATGAAGAACGCGGTTATCATGGCGTCCTATGCGTATCACGCGGCGAATGCCGACGCCCGTATCCCGCGCAAACCGGTGCGGTAACGACCGCGAGATTACCGCGCGACCACCTCAATCCGGTGCTCGGCTCGTAGCGTCGGCTGCCCGGCGACTTCGATCTCGAGCTGCACGATGTATGTGCCCTTGGTCAGCGTCGAGATGTCGAGCTCGATCGCACGCGACGAGGTCGTCTGGCCACGCGCCGAGATGTCGTCCACACCGACGCTCACGGGCGCCCGGGCGCTCGACAGGCGAAGCGAACGGCCTAGTCGCTTGAAGAGGCCGCCCTCGTCCTGAGCATCCTCGCGCGCCACGATCAGCGACACCTTGAGCTTCTCACCGCCAGGATTCGTGCCGTACGCTTCCCAGTAGACGCCGAGTTTTTCGCTGGGATTCACGCGCTCCGTGGGCAACGCGTGGGGCGCGACCTCCTCAACCGAACTCGGGAACGAGCCGTATGACTTGTAGAACAGGAGATCCGAAAGCACCACACGCAATGCCGGGCCGCGCACCGGACCCACACCGTAACGCGCGCGCGCGACAGCATTGCGTTCCAGCGCCGCGGCTTCGGCACTCATCAGCAGCGGCGCCCAGGG
The DNA here is from genome assembly GCA_014192065.1 of Gemmatimonadota bacterium. GTDB lineage: Bacteria > Gemmatimonadota > Gemmatimonadetes > Gemmatimonadales > Gemmatimonadaceae > Fen-1231. Next base: position 334,953 of record BJHH01000002.1, read on the forward strand.
CGCACGGACGGTCAGCACGCCCGATGCCGGCGCGCTGTCGCGCACTACCACGAACTCGCGCGGCAGCTCTTCGGCGCGCGTGACGACAAGACCGACGCGGAGTTTCGCACCGTCAACGGCCTTCGTGCCTCTCGTGTCGTATGCCATCACGACGATCGCGCTGTCGCCGCGCTTGAAGACGGCTTTCTGGTGCTCGAGCGGCACGAGCGCCTTCGCATATGGCGGCGCGTAGCGCCCCATCACGGGCGGCAACTGCAGGCGCCACGCGGCAGAATCAGACTGGGGCGGATCGCCGAGCACGAATCCCGCAGGGATGTAGCGGTACGCGGGGAACGCTTCGATCCCCGTAACATTGACGCCATCGCCTTCGCGTGGAATCAGCTGAATACCTCGGCCGGGACGCGCGGGCGGCCTGCTGTCGGGCGCGCCGCCCAGTCCGCCGGGAAGTCCGCCGGTACCCGGCATGTCAGGTGGGCGCACGAGCGGAGGAACGTTTGCGGGAATCTTGGTTCCGGGTGGATAACTCCCGACCGGTGTGCCGCCGCGACCACGACCCTTCGCGCCGCCGACGTTCGGACCGGCGCCACCACCACCACCACCACCACCGCCACCGCCACCACCACCGCCACCCGGCACGCCGACGGACGGCGGCACCATCGCGATCGTGAACGGCAGCTGCATCGACCCGGACCACGCACGCGGCCAGCCAAACCGAATCAACAGCTCACGCTCATCCTGGTCGAATCCATTCTGGTACGCGCTGGGCGCATTGGTAAACATCTGCGCCATCGTCATTCGCGCGAAGAACTCCGTGCGCGAATCGTTGCCCTGCATTGAATAGAGCGTGCGCGCGAGGAACCAGGTGCGCCATTCCCACGCCGCGCGCGCCGAACTGCCACAGGTGAGCGAGCGGTACTGCGCGATGGCCACGTCGTCGAGCAACGGGGCAATGTTCTGCCACTCACACTTCTGCCGGGCATCCATCTTGGCGAGCGCCTTGTCGTACACCTCGCCGGCCGCGACGTAGTCGCCGATGAGATGCAGGGCAAACCCTTCAAGGATTTCGCAGTTCCAACCGCCGGTGCCTGAGTCGGTACCGATGCCGGTGCCGGTGCCGCACCTACGCGCAACGTCGAGCGCCTCGTGCAATCGGTCCGATTCCGCGAGATAGCGCACGCGCTGCTCAGCGAGCCAGTTGTTCGCAGGAATGATCTGCGCGAGCGAGTCGAGCACCTTGAGCATCTGCTCTCGCCGCTTGACGATCAGATCGGGTTCTTTGGGGACCTTCGCGTTTTCGTCGTACCAATAGCAGTACTTGCCGACGTGCTCGTCGCAATTAGGCGTGCGCGACAGAAGCGACATCGGTAGGTGCGTATGCCGGTACATCTCGAACTCGCGCTGCTCGAGCTGGGCGCGGTCGATCGGCGGAAGCGCTGCGCGCTCGGCGGCCGAAAGTGTCCGATTCGGCTGGCCGTCAGGCCGTGGCATCGTCGCAATCGGCGGCGGAACCGGCCGCGGCAGGGTCGAGTCCCGAATAATCTGCGCGCCGCCCGTCGCCGGCAGCGCGACGAGGCCAATCAGGAAAAGGGCCGAGAAAGCCGAGTGTGAGCGCACGGGGGATACTACCCCTGAATGTTCCTAATGGCGAACCGCCACTGCCGTCATCACCTGCACGGCAACCTGACCGCCATTTCTGATCTTCCAGCCCGCGCTGGCAGGCGCCCGGAACACTCCGCCCTTCCACGCGCCGGCACCCTCGACAGGGAGCGCGCGCTTCGCATCCATCGTATCGAGGGCGATCACCCAGGCGCGCGCCAGACCCCCCACCATCCGCACCGCGCGTTCACGCACTCCTGGAGAAAACCGTGTGGCTCGTGACATGACTCCAACCGCTCAGAGATTGGAGCCTCCGGCAATCCCGGGGCGGTTCACGTTTTTGGTTACTGAGAAGGTGCGTGAGTCATCCAAGTCGTTATGCGACATCACTTGGAGAATGTGTTGTAGTAGTACAGTTCTGTCTATCCGATTGAACCGACCGACGTTGAGCGCGCAAAGACGCTACTGCTTGGCCTCGGCCCGCTCTCGGCACGCGACGCAGTACACGTCGCGATCATGCAGCGGTATGAGATCGAGCGCATCCTCAGTTTCGATACGGGGTTCGACGGTATAGAATGGATTGAACGGATTGGACGCGCGGAGTCGCGCCGAGTCCCGCTCGAGTAAGGCACGCCACGCAGCCCCCGATCGATTCCCTGATCCGGTCCCTTTTATATGATGAAGCGTTTCGTCTTCGCGATTGCTGCAACAACCGCGCTCGGCGCCCTTGCGCTGACGGCGCAGGACCGTCGCACCGCGACCCCAGCCACGCGCGCACCAACGGCCGTGCAGCGGCCGATCTTCGACGTCGTCGAAGCGACGATCCCGCAGATGCAATCGGCGCTGACCGAAGGTCGCGTCACGTCGCGCGAACTCGTGCTACTGCACTTGGCGCGCATCGCCCAATACGAAGACCAACTCAACGCGGTGGTCACCGTCAGCAAATCGGCGCTCGCCGAGGCCGATGCGCTCGATCGTGAGCGCGCGGCGGGCCGAGTGCGTGGTCCGCTGCACGGGATTCCCGTCGCGCTCAAGGACAACATCCACACGACGAACATGCGCACGACGGGCGGCGCACTGGCGTTCAGAGACCTCGTGCCGCCATACGATGCGACGCTGACCAAGAACCTTCAGGACGCCGGCGCGATCATCATCGCGAAGACGGTGATGACGGAACTCGCGAACTGGGTGGCTGGGAGCCCGACACCGATGCCCGGCAACTACAGCGCCGTCGGCGGCTATGGGATCAACCCGTATGACCCGCGGTCCGATCCGCGCCCGGGCTTCAACGACGGGCGGCCGGTCATGGGCACCGGCGGCTCGAGTTCCGGCATCGGCACGGCGGCGAGTTTTTGGGCCGCGAACGTGGGCACCGAGACATCGGGATCGGTGCTGAGCCCATCAAACCAGAACATGCTGGTCGGCATCAAACCGACCGTCGGGCGCATTAGCCGCTGGGGCGTCATCCCGATCACAGCCGACCAGGACACCCCTGGCCCGATGGCCCGTACGGTCGAGGACGCCGCGATCTTTTTCGGCGCGCTCGAGAGTGCGGCGCCCGACCCGAACGACGCCGCGACGAAAGTCTGCACGCCGCCGCCGAATCGGGACTATCGCCCGTTCCTGAAACGCGATGGCCTCAAGGGCGCGCGCATCGGCATCCCACGCGCCTTCTGGTACGACGCGTTCACGATTCCGGGTCAGCCGAATACGCGCGGAGGGCTCAACGCCGCGCAGAAGGCATCAATGGACGAAGCCATCGCGGCGCTCAAACGCGAAGGCGCAGTCATCGTGGACCCCGCCAACATTCCGAGCGTGGTAACCGCCGATACGCTGCGCAATTTCCTCCTCTGGAACACCTGCGGCGGCGTGGACGACCGCAAAGGCCGCAACGCTGGCTGCTCGGTGGACTTTGGCTATGGAATGAAGCGCGACTTCAACGCCTGGCTCGCATCACTTGGTAGCGCCGCGCCGTTCAAGACGCTCACCGACCTCCGTTGGTTCAACATCACCAATGCGCCGCTCGGCGCAATCAAGTACGGGCAGTCACTGCTCGACATGTCCGACGAGATGGACCTCGTGGCCGACAAAGCGAAGTACGACGCCGATCGCGCGAAGGACATCGCACTCGGTGGCCCGGAAGGGATCGATGCCGTGATGAAAGCCGAACGACTCGATGCACTGCTCTTCCCCGGGGCCAGTGGCGCAAGCATCTCGGCGAAGCCGGGGTACCCCACGATCGTCGTACCGTTCGGAAGAATTCCCAACGCGCCGACGCCGGCGTTCCCTGCCGGATTCAACGCGCAGCAGACGCCGTACGGGGTGAGCTTCGCGGGCGGCGCGTGCAGCGAGCCGCGGTTGATTGAGCTCGCCTACTCGTTTGAGCAGGCGACGAAGAAACGCGTGGCGCCGGTACTTAAATAGTGCCTATACTTTTGACTGGAGCAGCCATGCTGCGCGGACGAATCACGCAGATGGGCATTGCAATCATGTTCGCTCTGACGGCCGCGGCGTGCGGCGGGACGAGCGCTGACTCGGTCGTGGCGCCCGTCGTGGCACCCGTCGCGACGATCCCGGCCGCCACGCCAACAAGCGCTGACAGATTCGTAACGGTCGGCTTCTGGCAAGAGCCCACGTGCAGCGGCCCACCGGGGAATACGGCAGCCTTTCCCGTCTCGTTCGGGAACGACCGGTGCTTCAGCTGGCCGGGACGCTCCGGCGAAAACTCGGCAAGCCAATTCGCCTGCGGTTCAGGGACGATGAGTTACACGCAGTGGACGACGCTCACATGCAGCGGCGGGCAGGTACCGGCCGGCACACGCAAGACCGTCACGCTCACCGGGTGCACGCAGGGCGTGCCGCCAACGCAGTACATGCGCATCATCGATAACAGTGGGTGCGCTGGTTCCACCGCGAGCGCCGGCGCGCAGATGATGCGACAGGTACCGCTGGCCCTCGTCGGGCTCCCGAGTTCAGGAATGTTCTTCAACGCGTTCGGCAGACTCGCGAGTTCGTCGGCACCTCCGGCGGGCAGCTGTGATGGCGGTGCTGAGGGAGACGGCGCGACGACGCGATAGCTGGTGCGCGGATGCGCCTACACGCCGACGCATCCGCATGCGGCCCTACGCAAACCGGCTGCCGTTTTCGGATCGATATCAGGGCGCCGGACGCAACGTGAGCCGATGCGCTGCCGCTCGCTCGACGGCGGTTCGCGAATAAGTCATCGGGAAGTAGGCGCCGCGGCCGTAGCTCTCGACGAGGTTGGAGTAAAACGGACTTCCCGGTTGCCCCGACTGTCCGGGCGCGTTGGTCACCATGGATGCGTCGAGATTGCCGAGGTCGATGATCTCACGGTACGTCGCGCCAACCGCCGCCACGAAGCCGGCACCACCATGGCGTTCGACCGGCGCAATGTCGAACGCACGCACCAACGAGTGGGGCAACTGCGACGTGTTGTTGCGTCCCCATCGCCATTGGGCGGGATCGTCTCCCTGCGCCTTGCGAACGGCAGTGAGTCCGGAAGTGATCGCGGTTTCAATCAACGCGCGGCGCTGGTTGGCCGCCGTTCCTTCAGCGCGCGCTTCAGCAGGTAACGCAGCGGCCACCGCACGATAGATCACCGGAGCGGCACTTTCGCGGCGGTGCTGAGCGTCCCACGCCGCAAGCAGCGCGCGGGCCCGTTCCACCTCTGCGTTGGCCGACGTCCAACCGCGAAACAACGGGAGGTCGCGGGCGGCGGCCGCCGAGTAGGCGTCGTGCTGCAGCGCCTCCATGTCGGCGATTGAAAAGCCGGTCTTGCTCGTGAGCACTTCGGCAATGCGACGGTAGCGTGCGTCCTGCGGACCATCCTTGAAAAAGAGCGGCGGGTCGTAGCCTGTGGGATGGATGTCATGATTGGCCGTCGCGATCCATCCGCGCTCGGGATTGAGTTCGCGCGGAAGATCGCTGCGCAAACCATCCCACTCGTACTCGCCGGTGCCGGGCACCGGCAGTCGTCCGTGCCAGTTGGGCCGCTTGGGCGACGCGGCGGACGCCTGCCACGCAATGTTTCCGCCACGATCCCCGCAGATCATGTTCTCGGTGGGCGCGAGGGTGTACGACTGCGCCGCGAGGAACTGCTGGCAATCATCAAGGCTGTGGTAGCGGAGTGCACTGATGTAGCCGGCGTTGCCCGGCAAGTGCATCGTCGAGCGCATCGCGTAGGCTTTGTGATGCACCGTGTCTTCATGGAAGACCGGCCCATGGCGCGAAAACTTCTGCTCGACCACCGTCGACGCTGCGCCCTTCACCTTGATCGTGTCACGCACGATGCGGAGCGGTTCCCACGCCCCGCGGAATCGCACCTGATTGCGACTCGCCGGATTGACCTCTTCGACGTACACGTCCGACTGGTCGGTGCCGACAATGGTCAGGCCCCACGCAATTCGTCCGTTATGACCAATCGCGACACCTGGCAACGCGGCCTCGGTGGCGCCGATCACATCCCACCCCGGCGCGTTTAGATGCACGATGTAGCGAATCGACGGATTGGAGACGTTGCGATGCGGATCGTTCGCCACGATCACCTTGCCCGATGCCGTTAGGCGGCCGCTCACCACCCAGTTGTTGCTTCCCGGCGAGTTCTCCTGCACGCCGGTGTTCTCGCTTGGGCTCGAGCCGCCGAGCGCGCGGTACTGCGGTAGCAACTCAGGACGCACAACGCCGGTGCGCATGCCGGCGAGTGCCGCCGCCACCTCCTCGGTGATGACGGAAAGATCGACGCCTGATGGCACAACGAGATCGCGGTAAGGCGACGGGCGTGCCGCGCGGTTTGCCGAGTCGACGCCGAGTCGCATCACGCTGCGGGCCAGCGCCAGTTCGGCGTTCGCGTCGCCGGTCGGCATCGCCGTCTGCGTGCGGAGGAGCGCGACGTCGGCGGTCCAGGGTTGCGGCCGAATTCCGGTCATTTTGAACTCGACCGGGAGGCGATCACCCGCCTGAGTGATGAAAGCATTCACCCCAGCGGCAAAGGCGTCGAAGATGCGTCGGCCTTCAGGGTGGTAGTGCTTCCATTCGCGGTCATCCCACGGGCCGCGAAACTTGACCAGGCGCGCCAGTCGGTCGTGACGGATGAAATCCGGCCCCATGATTTCCGACAACGTGCCCTCGTACGTCCGCCGATACATCTCCATCTGCCAGAGGCGGTCCTGCGCCTGCACAAAGCCCTGGGCGAAAAAGAGGTCGTCAATATTGCGGGCGTAGATATGCGGAACGCCCCAGCGGTCGCGGATCACCTGCACGCTGTCGCGCACCCCTCGGAGCGCGACCTGCCCATCGATTTGGGCCAGTGACGCCTGCGCAAGCGAGGCGAACGACTCCTGGCGAGACGGTGCGACGCCGGCGATCGGCAGGAGCAGGACGAGCGCGACCGTTGCGCGCTTCGCCAGCCGGCGGCGTGCCTTGTCCTGAAACTGGTTGCGGAGTTGCTCGGTCATGTTCGACAGGGAGTTGGGGGGACCGCATGAAATCTCAGAGAAGCTACGACACCGAATTCACCGCTGCCAGAGAGCACAGAGCACCAGTCAGCGCACGACACACGTGCCGAGCTGCAGCCCACCCGATGATTTCGTAGGTTTAGGCGCATCGTACGCTGCTTCCCCCCTGCCAAGTCCGTCATTATGCGCACTGCCATTCCGCTGCTCGCCATCGCCGCTATCGTGCAGGCAGCCGGCGCCCAACGCACCGTCGCCCCGGCCGAACTGCTTACGCCGCCCGCGGGAGAGTGGCTGAACCACGGGCGCACCTATGACAACCAGCGCTACTCGCCGCTCACGCAGGTCACCCGCGCGAACGTCGCACGCCTCGTCCCGACAACCGTCTACCAGATGAACGTGCAGCGCGCCGACGGCCTCGAAGCCACACCGATCGTCGCGGGCGGCGTGATGTACATGACCACCTCGCACAACAGCGTCCTCGCGTTCGACCTCCGCACCAACAAGCGGCTCTGGCAGTACGACCATGAGAAACCCGAGCGCGCAATCTTCTGCTGTGGCCCGGTGAATCGCGGCGTGGCGGTCGCGGGCGACAAGGTGTTCATGGCGACGCTCGACGCGCGGCTCGTGGCGCTCGACTCGAAGACCGGCGCGGTGAAGTGGAACATCATCACGCACCCGGCCGATTCTGGCTACTCCAATACATCGGCGCCACTCGTGATCGGCAACAAGGTCATCATCGGCGCGGCCGGTGGTGAATACGGCATCCGCGGCTCGGTCACGGCGTATGACGCGGAAACGGGCAGGCAGATCTGGCGCTTCTACACCGTTCCGTCCCCCGCTGCGGGCGGCTGGTGGGGCAAGTGGGCCACGAAGACGCCGTGGGGCGACAACCTGCCGCGCGATCTCGCGAAGGAGCGCGCCGACTCAGCGAAGCACGTCGACACGTGGAAGATCGGCGGCGCGCCGGTCTGGGTGACGCCGGCGTACGACGCTGAACTCGGGCTGATCTACTTCGGGACCGGCAACCCGTCGCCGTCGAATGATGGCGGCGAACGCCCCGGCGACAACCTCTACAACAACAGCACCGTCGCGCTCGAGGCGGAGACCGGCACGCTGCGCTGGTACGTGCAGCATATCCCGCACGACCTTTGGGACTATGACCTCCCGAACCCGCCGATCCTCGCGCGTGTGGACGGGCGGAAGGTCGTGCTGCATGCTGGCAAAGAAGGCTGGCTCTACGTGATGGACGCCGTGACGGGCGCGACGATCAGGCGCAGCGAAGGATTCGTTCCGCAAGAAAACATGTGGGTCGCGCCGGACGCCAAGGGGATCCTGATGCGCCCCGGCATCTTTGGCGGCGCCAACTGGCCGCCGTCGTCGTTCTCACCGCAGACCGGGCTCATGTATATCCCGGCGCGCGACCGACCGAACATGGCAACCGTCAACGAATCGGCGGAGCGTGAAGTGGGCAAGATGTACACAGCCGGTTCTTTCCCGGCAATCCGCGGTCGTCCGCCGACCGGTGTGCTCTCGGCCGTCGACCCCGCGACGGGGAAAGTGCGCTGGACGGTACCGACGCCGACCTGGACCTGGAGCGGAACGCTCGCAACGGCCGGCGGACTCGTGTTCATGGGCGAGTCGGACGGCTGGTTCCGCGCATACGACGCGACGGACGGGCGCGTGCTTTGGTCGTACTTCTGCGGCGCAGGCGTGGACTCGTCGCCTATCACCTACGAGATAGACGGCAGGCAGTACATCGCCGTCCCGGCCGGCGGGATTCGCTATGCGCCGCTCAAGGGGAATGCGGTGTTCATTTTTGCGCTTGGGGAGGCGAAGTAGCGCGAACTCACCGGCGGCCCAGCCTCGCCATCGGCAGAACGGTTAGCGCGCGTCCGGCTTGTACCCTGGCCCGCGCACGATCTGCCCCGGCTTCGCCCCGGTGTGCGTGCCACCACGAATCACTGCTGTGCCGTTCACGAACACATCGCGCACGCCGATCGACACCTGTACCGGATCCTCGAACGTCGCCTTGTCGATGATCGTTTTCGGATCGAAGACCACGACGTCGGCGAACATCCCTGGCTTGAGCAGGCCGCGATCGTGCAGTGAAAGCCTCGTCGCAGTGGCCGATGTCATTTTGCGTACTGCGTCTTCGAGCGGCATTAGCTGTTCATCGCGGGCGTAGTGGCCGAGTATGCGCGGAAAGGTGCCAAGCGAACGGGGATGCACGAGTCCCTTGAACGTGGCCGGGTCCACCGCGCCCGCGTCAGTCCCGATCTTCATCCACGGCTGCTGGAGATTGAGGCGCACATTGGCCTCGTCCATCATGAAGTAGGTCGTCTCGACACGATTGTGCTCGGTGAGCACGAGGTCCATCATCGTCTCGATCCAGTCCTTGTTCATCGCGATGGCGATCTCGCTGAGCCGTTTGCCGGAATACTGCCGGTTCGCGGGCTGGAGCAGCCGCGAGATCAGCACGTTCGGCGGCGTCGCCAGCTCACAGAGCGACTCCCAGTCGAAGGTCTGGTGCTCGATCTCGGCGCGCATCTTCGCGCGCACTTCCTTGCTGGCCAGATTGTCGAACAGCTTGCCGTCGGCAGCGCTCCAGGGTGGAAGGCACGAGCTGAGCCCGGTCGCGCCCGCCGTGTACGGGTACATATCAGCCTGCACGTCGAGCCCCGCCGCGCGCGCGGCGTTGATCTTTGCGATGGCCTGCGGGCCCTTGGGATAGTTCCGAATGCCGCTCGCTTTCAAGTGATATATCTCGGCGGCGATTCCGCTCTCGCGACTAATCCGCACCACTTCGTCGATGGACTCGAGGAGTTGGTCGCCTTCCGACCGCATGTGGGTGATGTAGATGCCACCGGCGTTCTTCACGACCTTGGCGATCTCCACGAGTTCTTCTGTCGTCGCGAAGTTGCTTGGCGGATAGATGAGCGCCGTGGCGAAACCGAGCGCGCCGTCGTCCATCGCCCGCTGAGCAGCACCCTTCATGGCATCGAGCGCGGCGGGCGTCGGCTTGCCCTGCGCGAGAGCCATCCCGTACTCGCGCAACGTGCCGCCGCCCACGAACGCACCAACATTCACGCTCGCACCGCGCCCTTCAATCACCTCCATCATCTCGGCGAATCCGTGCGGCCGAGCAAAGATCGGCAACAACCGACGCGACACGGAATCTGCCGGGTCGAGCGCCGCCATGGCACGCGCGAACATGTCGGCGCTCAGCGGCGCCGGCGTGCTGTTTTCTCCGAAAATCTCGGTCGTAATTCCCTGCGTCACCTTGCCGACCACCCGCGAATCGCCACGAAGGAACGCACCCGTGGAACCGCTCTGGATGTCGATGAATCCCGGCGCGACCACCATGCCCGTCGCGTCGAGGCGTTGTTTGGTGGAGGCGTTGCGCAACGTACCGCTTGGCACCACGGCCATGATGCGCTGTCCGGTGATCGCGACGTCACCGTAGAACCAGGCGGCGCCCGTTCCGTCGATGACGCGCCCGTTCTCGATGATCAGGTCGAAGCCGCCGCGAGCCGGCACGGTCCCCGTGGTGGGCTGGTGGGTGGCGCAGCCGGCAACGATAGCGACCAGCGCGGCGATCAAGGGGTGTTTCATGAAAGCGATCCCTGAATAGAGTGAGGCGGGGACTGCGCGCCTACGGCTGCCGGCTCGCGCTCGCTCCGATCGGATCGCCAGGGGGCAACCTGAGCGCCGGTCCCGGAATGGTCGCGATCGTGCGGTGCTCCCAACGGCGAATGTCCGCCGCCACCGTGGTGCGGTGCGCGTTGTTCGTCGCGGCCTGCGCGTCGAGCCGCTTCGCCAGCTTGCCGAGTCGGTCCGAAAGAATGGCACGCACCGCAGGCGAGTTGTCGGCCCGCATGCCCATCAGCATCAACTGGTCGGCGACCGCGCGCTGGATCACCCGTTGGACCTCGGCCTGATATTTGTCGCTCGGCGCCGGCGTATTCCACGTCGCGCTGATGACCTTGTCCGTGACTTCCTCAAGTGTTGGGTAGTTGCCGATGCTGCCGTACGACACGAGACGCGCCATCCGCTCGGGATTGATGATCTCCCCAACCGTGAAGGTCGCTGACGCCTCCGCGGCCGCGAGCGGGTCGAACGTCACGTCGGTACGACGGTCGAAGCCTTCGCCCACATCGTGTCGGTCGGCGGGCGGCGGAATGAGATCCACGATGCGCTTCGGAAGCGCGGTGAACTCCACCGTGAGTGTCGACAGGAGCACGTCGAGCGCACGGCGTTGTTCGGCCGCTGGCACGATCGTGATCGGCTTCTGGCCATCGCCGCGGAGCGCATTCGTATAGTCGGCGCCACCGAGGCTCTGTGCCGCAGCGCGAAGCTGAAACCGGTGATGCATATAGAGCGGGAGCAGCACGTACTCGAGCTTCGACATCGGTTCGCCAGGGCGAATGACCTGCGGTCCGAACTGGTCCAGGCCGATCTTGCGGACCTGGATCTCGACCTTGAGCTGGTCGACGAGATTCGCACCGTTGTCCCAGACGGAGGCGTACTGTGCCGGTGCGCCGATGAAGTTGTTGTTCGTATAGCCCACATAGCGGAGCCCGCGCTTGTAGCCCTCCTCGACGATCTGGTTGAGCGCGACCCTCTCATCGGTCCCGGCGGGGAAGTCTTGATAGAGATAGGCGATCGACATCTTATCGTAGTCGCCGATCAGCTGCGGATAGGCATCCGACAGATCGAGTGTGCCTTGCGGCGTGATCTTTACGAGCGGCGCCGGATAGTCCATGACCGTGTTGCGTCCAAGCGCACTGCCGATGTAGTTGTGCGGAAGCCCGAGCGTGTGCCCGACCTCGTGCGCGCCCAGTTGGCGGACACGATCGAGTGCCAGCTTGAGCGCGTCACCGTTGTCGGCTACGGCGGCGAGGTACTCGAAGTTCGGCGCGTCAGCGTGTGAGCCGTCGTCACCGTTGCCGTTGCCGAACGGCGGCACCAACCCTTCGCCGAGCAGGTAGTCCTGCTGGAGGCGAAGACTGCCGAGGTTCACGTTACCGCGGATGATCTCGCCAGTGCGCGGATCGACCACACTGGCGCCGTACGAATAGCCGCGCGTCCTGTTGTGCGTCCAATGCACCATGTTGTAGCGAATGTCGCCGGGGTCGGCGCTGTCGGGCAAGATCGCGACGCGGAACGCGTTGATGTAACCCGCCGCCTCGAATGCCTGGTTCCACCAGCTCACACCGAGGGCGAGCGCCGAGCGCACCGGCTCCGGTGTGCCGGGGTCGATGTAATAGATGATCGGCTTGACAGGTTCGGAGCGTGCGGCCGTTGGGTCCTTTTTCTTCAGGCGATGGCGCGCAACGAAACGGAGGTAGATGTCTCGGTCGATTGGCTGCGCAAAATCCATCACGTTCGGGCCACTCACGCCGACACGCGGATCTGCAAAGCGCGGTGTGTAGCCGCCGTCTGGCAGTTTCACGAGCGAATGGTGCTGACGCAGGGTGATCGCCTCGCCGGATGCGGCGACGCCATTGACGAGGGGGCCGGGCTGAGGGCTGGTGAACGTGAGCAGCGCCTCGATCTCATTGTTCTCGGGGTACGACCTGATGCGTTCGGGATAGAGCGTGCTGCGCGAGGGGTCAAGCTGGAACCGTCCCTGCTGGCGGGCAGCGATCTGCTCGGCAACACCGCGCGCGTCGCGCATGAAAAATCCGGTGGCGTCGACGAGGACGCTGTTCCCCGTCTGCGCGACAATGTCGAAACCCCAGTGCACCGACGGCGCAAAGGCGTCGCGCACGGCTTCCTTCTCCTTCACGTTGCTCGTACCGCGGGACTGGAACCGATAGTTCGGCTCCATCAGCAGCACGCGCGGTCCCGTGCGCTTGGCAACGAGGACTGCCGTGCCACCGAGCTGCCCGCGGTCGATGCCGATCGGGTTGCTGCCGAGTCCGCTGGCCATCGACACCTGATAGAGGAACTCGGTGTCGAGTTTATCGATTTCCCAGAAGAGCTTTCCGGTCGCTTCGTCCCAGAAGAGGTTGAAGTAGCCGGGTTTTGCGGCCATGCCGGCGGTGCGTTCGGCGATGCTTGGAACAGGGCGGGCCTGGGCGGAACTTGGCGCGGCCACGCCCGCGGCGAGTACGACGGTGCCGAACAACAGCGTCAGGGCGTGGGTGGCTGTACGACGAATGATGGATGACATCAGCTCTCCTCTGATGGTGGCATGGTCAGGCATATGTTACGTCATGGCGGGGCGCCCGACTATGGCGGGCGCACGATTACGGCGGGCCAGCGGTACATCCCGGACTCGCGCCGACGACCTACCGTCCGTGGGTCAGCGCCAGCACCGCGACATTGTGTTCCACTCCGCGCCTTGCGCGATCAGGCTCGGTGCCGAGAGAACGGACGCACCGATCGGGCTTAACACCCAGACCAGACGGCAGCAAATCATCGGAGCACGTTGGCCCGACTGCTGACGACTGGTCAAGCAAGCCGCGACCTGCTGCACCGTCTGATGGTTCCCCTGGAAACGGCGCGTGGCGGCTAATTCTATATTGTAAGTCGTTCCAAAAGCAGATTCTTTCGGAGGCTCGATGCGTTATCGGTTTATGGCGGCAGCAGCTGGTACGGTTGCCCTGATTGTCAGCACACAGACGGCACCCCTCGCGGCGCAGGGACGCGGTGGCCGGGGCACGCCCATCCAAGCCGGTGAACAGTGCCCGCCGGGCACGACCGAGATCCGGCCACGCAGCTGCATGGCCCCCGAGTTTCCCGCGCCGAGTATTATCGACTACCGCCCGCGCAATACGCTCAAGGTGCCGGAACACAAGGTGCCCAAGGCCAAGTTTCCTGCCATCGACTACCACGCGCACGTCGGCAGTTTCCTCAACGATGCCGCCGGGCTCGCGAATCTCAGCGCGCAGATGGACAGCCTCAACCTCGGGATGATGGTCGTCGCCGACAATATCTCTGGTGACCGGCTCAAGCAGGCCGTCGCGCTGGTCAGCGCGTCGCCGACGATGAAGAACAGGGTCCGCATTCTCACGGGCATTCGGTTCAATGGCGTCGGAAGCCCCGGCTGGGCCGAGGCGGCGGTGAAGCAACTCGAGGACGACGTCGCCGCCGGCGCCGTGGGTGTTGGCGAGATCGGCAAGGGGTTCGGACTCAGCACGAGGAAAGCGGACGGCTCGCTCCTCAAGATCGACGATCCCGAGCTGGATCCGGTCTGGGCCGCGGCGGCAAGGCTGGGCATGCCGATCTTCATTCACACCGCCGAGCCCGAGGAGTTCTTCAAGCCGATTGACTTCAATAACGAACGGTGGCTCGAACTCTCGCTCTTCAACGACCGCCGCAACGGCCCCGGCACCGGCCGCCCGACATTCGACGACCTGATGGCGCAACGCGACAACCTCTTCCGCAAACACCCCAAGACCACCTTCGTCGTCGCGCATATGGGCTGGCACACCGCCGACCTCGCGCGACTTGGCACGATGTTCGACGAGATGCCCAACCTGACCGCCGAACTCGGCGCCGTGCTCTACGATATCGGCCGTCAACCGCGCGCGGCGCACGACTTCTTCGTGAAGTACCAGGACCGCATCCTGTTCGGGAAGGACTCGTTCCAGCCTGAGGAGTATCCGTATTACTGGCGCGTTCTGGAAACCAAGGACGACTACTTCGACTACTACCGCGACTACCACGCCTTCTGGAAGCTCTACGGCATCAACCTGCCGGACGATGTACTGAAGAAGGTTTATTACAAGAACGCGCAGCGGATCACGAAGGGGCTGCCGACGGCCGGGTTCCCGAGGTAGCAGAGGCCACGCCGCAATCCACTGGAGCTCGCCCATGCGAAGGTCGATCGTCGCTCTTGTCGGGCTCGTCGCCGCACAATCACTCGGCGCGCAGCAAACCGTTGATCTCCTCGTCCGCGGCGGCACCGTCGTCGACGGCACCGGAAGCGCGGCGCGCACGGCAGACATCGGCATCAAGGGTGATCGCATCGTCTTCGTAGGCGACGCCGCGACCAGCAAAACCACCGGCACCCGGACGATCGACGCCACAGGATTCATCGTCGCGCCGGGGTTTATCGATCCACACTCCCACACTGCCGGCGACCTCTCCTCGGCCACCCAGAGCCGGCGCGCGAATGTCGCGTACCTGATGCAGGGCGTCACGACCGTTATCTCGAATAACGACGGCGGCGGATCCGTGGACATCGGTCAAACGCTTGCTGCGTGGACCAAGCAGGGGATCGGTACCAACGGCGCGCTCTTTATTGGCCACGGCTCGGTGCGTGGAAAAGTGATGGGCGCGGCTGGCGCCCTGCCGACTGCTGCACAGCTGGCGGCGATGCGCGCGATCGTGGTCAAGGCGATGGACGAAGGCGCGATCGGCATGTCCACCGGACTCTACTACGCGCCGGGCAGTTTCTCGAAGACCGACGAAGTGATCATGTTGGCAAAGATCGTCGCGCAAAAGGGCGGCATCTACGACACGCACATGCGCGACGAGAGCTCGTACACGATCGGCCTCATCGGGTCGGTCCACGAGACGGTCCGCATCGCGCGCGAAGCGAAGATCCCCGTCCACATCTCGCACATCAAGGCACTCGGCGTGGATGTGTGGGGCAAGGCCGACTCGGTCATCAGGATCGTACGGGCCGCGCGCGCCGCCGGACTCGACGTCACCGCCAATCAGTATCCGTACACGGCGTCGGGCACCGGAGTCAGTGCCGCGCTGTTGCCGCGCTGGGTCGAAGAGGGCGGCAACGAAGCCATGCGCAAACGGCTCGTGGATCCAGAACTTCACGACCAGATCGTCACCGAGATGACCAACAACATGCGTCGCCGTGGTGGTGCGGCATCACTACTGATGACGTCCACGCGCGTCCCCGGCATACTCGGCAAGAACCTCGACCAGATCGCGAAGGAGCGGAACGCGGACCCGATCATCACCGCCATCGACATCATCCTCAAGGGTGGTTCGTCGGTCGCGTCGTTCAACATGAACGAGAACGACATTCGCACCTTCATGGTGCAGGACTGGGTCGCGACCGGCTCGGACGGCAGCGATGGCCACCCGCGTAAGTACGGCACATTCCCAAAACTGCTGCACCAGTATGTGTACACCGATCACGTACTCACGATCGAGCAGGCCATACGACGGAGCAGCGCGATGCCGGCGGCCATGTTGCGGATCAAGGACCGCGGCCTCATCGCCAACGGCATGTTCGCGGACCTGATCGTGTTCGACCCCAAGACCGTCACCGACCGCTCGACCTATCGTGAGCCCGAACTGCTCGCGACGGGAATGAAGTTCGTGCTGGTGAACGGCACCGTCGCCATCGACGACGGGAAGTTCAGCGGTGCGATGGCGGGTCGCGCACTCAAGCGGTAGCTCAGCGCCCTACCGTAGTTCGGCGCTTTACGGCACCTGCGCGCCAGGACCCCAGAGCACCCGGCCCGCCTTTGCTCCCGTGTGCTTGCCGTGATCGATCGTGACCGTGCCGTTCACGAGCACCCATTCGATCCCCGTCGGAAACTCCATCGGCCGCTCGTACGTCGCGCCATCCTGCAACGTGTCGTAGTCGAATATTGTCACGTCGGCCCAGTTGCCCACCGCGATCGTGCCACGGTTCGCGAGCCGCATCCGCGTCGCCGGCCAGCCGGTCATCTTGCGCACCGCTTCCGGTAGCGTGAGGACCTTCCGCTCCTTCACGTACTTCGCGATCACGCGCGGAAAGTTTCCGAAGCTGCGCGGGTGCGGCAGCCCGGTCTGGTCCACGACGCCGATTTTCTCGACCGCACCGGCGTCGCTGCCGATACTGGTCCACGGGAACCGCAGCGCCGTCTCGATGTCCTGCTCACCCATCATATGGTAGATCGCCATCACGCGGCCGCTACCCTGCGCGACCAGATCCCAGGCGACGTCGGCCGGTTCCTTCCCCAGCTCGCGCGCGATCTGCGCGATGTTCTTCTGCTCGTACTTCACGTTGGCGGGATTCTGTGCATTCACGAGCACGACACCGTCCCATCCGCCCGCTGCCTCGATGATGTTCCACCAGCCAGGTGAGCCGGTCGTGACTTCGCGTTTCAGCCTCGCACGCACGGACGGATCCGCGAGGCGTGCTCGCAACGAATCGGCTCCGCCCTCGTGCGCCCAACTGGGAATCGTCGCCTCGAGTCCCGTGCCACCGGCGGTATAGACATAAAGATCGGCCGCGACATCTACGCCACGCGCCCGTGCCGCGTCCACCACGCGCGCGATGGTGTCCATCAGGATTCCCCAGCTTGGCCGGTCAGCCACCTTGAGATGAAACACCTCAACGGGCGTACCAGCGCGCTCGCCGACGGCGATGGCCTCCTTCACCGATTCGACGACTTCCTTCCCTTCGCCGCGGATGTGACTGGCGTACGTGCCACCGTATGGCGCGATCGCCTTGGCCACTTCGACGAGCTCGTCCGTCGTACTGTAACTGGAAGGCGGATAGATGAGCGCCGTAGTCATCCCCATCGCGCCGCCACGCATCGCGGTGTCCATGATCGCGCGCATCCGCGCGAGTTCGGCCACGTTCGGCGCGCGTGCCGAGTTGCCGAGCACGGCAACGCGGGCCTGCGTCTGACTGAAGTAGCTCCCAAAGTTGATGCTGATGCCGGTGCGTTCAAGGCCGGCGAAGTATTCGCGGACGCGCGCGGCCGGCACCGGTGTACCGCCCTCGCCGCCGATCGCCGTGGTGACACCCTGCTGCAGCTTGTTCTCGGCGAGCCCGTTGCGCGGGAGTACACCGCCCGACTGGTCCATCATGTCGATCCAACCCGGGCTCACGTACTTGCCCGTCGCGTCGATCTCGGTACGGCCGCGGCCGACGACCTTGCCGATCTTCACGAAGCGGCCGCCTTGGATCGCGACGTCGGCGAGAATCCACGGATTGCCCTGACCGTCGAGTACGCGCCCATTCCGAATGACGAGATCGTACGTCCCGTTCGACGGCAGGTCCGGCGGTGCGATCGTTGCGCGCGCGGGAACAGGTGGTTGCGTGGGAACGGGCGGTTGCGCGGTTGGCGTGGTACCGCTGCCCGTAGCGCATCCGGCCACGGCCAGCACGCTCAGCGCACCCAGCGCGAGGGTGACGATAGCCGAGCCGCAACGCACGCCGCCGAGTCGCACGATCAATTCCATGTGAGCGCGCGCAACTGGCCCAGGTTCATGTTGCCGCCCGAAATCACGGCGGCGACCTTCGACCCCTTGGGCATCTTGATCAGGCCGTGCAACAGCGCACCAACCGGCGCGGCCGCGGCGCCCTCGAGCACGAGCTTGCAACGCTCCATCGTCCAGAGCATTGCCTCGAAGATCTCCTTGTCTGGCAACGTGACGATCTCGTCCACGTAGCGCTGCACAACGGAGAAGTTGAGCACGCCCGCGCGGCGTACGCGCAGTCCGTCGATGATCGTATTGCACTCAATGGTTTGCAACGACCCGGCCTTCACGCTCTCCTGCATCGCGGGGCCGTCGCTCGACTCTACGCCGATGACTTTGCACTTGGGGTTGTGGCTCTTGATGGCCATTGAGACGCCGGCAATGAGTCCGCCGCCGCCGATGGGGACGACGATCGCGTCGAGTTCAGGCCAATCCCTAACGACCTCGAGGCCGAGTGTGCCCTGCCCTGCGATCACCTGCTCGTCGTCGAACGGATGGACATAGGTCAGGCCGTCCCGCTCGACGAGTTCTTTGGCCTTCTCGTTCGCCTCGTCCCAGATGCTGCCGTGCAGCACGACCTCGGCGCCATACGCTCTGGTGGCAGCAATTTTTGCCGGTGTGGCGTTGGTGGCCATGCAGACCACGGCCCGGATGCCGTGGATTCGTGCTGCCAACGCAACGCCTTGCGCGTGGTTGCCGGCTGATGAGCAGATGACGCCGCGTTGTTTGTCGGCCTCGCTCATCTGTGCAAACTTGTTGAGCGGTCCGCGAATCTTGTAACTCCCCACCTTTTGGAAGTTTTCCGCCTTGAGTCGCGTCTCAAAACCCGTGAGCTCGCTCAGCGTCTGCGAAGCGAGGAGGGGCGTCCAGTGAATGTGCTTGGCGATCCGCGCGCGCGCGGCTTCGTAGTCGTTCAGCGTCAATGAGAACATTTGCCAAATGTAGCAGTAATAGTGAAAGCGCGAAGATTCACGGAGAAAGGCACAGCAGAGAGGCGCAGGTACTGCACACAATAGGGCGCACTGCGACGACGGTGCGGGCGTCGTGGCAGTTCCCCATGCAGTTGTTGTGCTCTACGAATCTTGCGAAATCGGTGGCGAAGCGGTGCGCCGTTACGGCTTGACCAGCGCTGCCTTCTTGCGGTCGGCGACTTTCTTGTCGAAGTCGTCCTGCTCGAGGTAGGTCACGTCCACCCAGACGTGTGCCATCTCGTCCACCGTGCGATCACCCCAGCCCACCCACTGCTCAGGATCCGGATTGCTCGCGTTGTCTTTCGTGTTGTCGTGCCACGCGGTGAACACGAGCATCGTGCCCTTGGGGAGGAGCGGCGCCACGTGGTCGGCATAGATGTAGTTGACGTGCCAGTTCCACTGGAAATTATTCACGTGACTGAGCACTTCGCGGCGACCGTCTGGGTACACCGCCTCCATCATCGCCGCCTTGCCGCGCATATGCATGTGCGGCTGAAAGTTTTCGATACGCGCCGGACCACGCAGCGTAATGAAGTTCTGCGTGATGGTCTTCTGGCCTGGCGGAATGTCGAGCTCCGATCCGGCGGCGATGTTGAACATGTTGAGAATCGTGCGGTTCTTCGGCTTGTATCCCTTGGGGTAGTACCAGACGCCGATCTCGACCTGGTCGTCTTTCACTTCCTGCCCGATCGCATAGTAGTGCACTTCCCAGCGCAGCTTCGCGCCGGGGAGGAGCAGCTTGCCCGCGTCGTCATTGAAGATCTCGCCGGCTTTGCCGAGCGCCCATTCCATGAAGAGGCCCGCACCCATCGGGCGCGCGCCGGGGCTGTGATCCATCGCGCTGCTCGCGAGGCCCTGCAGCATCGGCCCTTCGTCCTGCTGCAGGGTGGTGAGCACGTGATGCACAACGCGCTTGCCGAGCGGAACCGACGGCTTGATCTCGATAGCACGGACCCAGCGTTCCTCGGTGAGGCCCATATCCACCTCGGGGCGCCACCACTTGTCCTGCCCGCTCGGGGCAACGGTGTACGGCGCGGACTTCACAATGAGATCCGGCTGTCCGAACTTTTCCGCGTACTGCCAGATAGCGGGATCCGGCAGCGTCATCGGCGGCGGCGCGTCCTTCGCGTCACCTTCAGGCGCGCCGTTGTCGACCCAGGTGACAATAGTGTTGATCTCGGCGTCCGAGAGTGAACGGTCGTTCTTGTATTCCCGGATGCCGACCGATTTGTCGAGGTGCCAGGGCGGCATGCGCCGCGTGGCAACGCGCGCCTTGATCTTGTCGGCGAACTTCTTCGCGTCCTGATAGGTGACAAGCACCATCGGTGCGATCGAGCCCGGGGTGTGGCAGACCTGACACTTGGCCTGCATGATGCGCGAGACCTCCTTCGACCAGGTCGGCGCGTCACCGGCCCGCTTCGCCGCAACATTCGCTGCCACGGTGGCGACCGACACGTCGGCCTGCGCGCTGAGCGTTGCGGCCGGCGCGGCGGCCATCGAGGCAATACAGAAGACGAACATGGAACGCTTCATCGTGCCATCCGTTGGGAAGGTGTCGCTACGGAGTGACTATTTGGAAACGCGGACTTTCACGAACCCATTCGACCAGCAGCACTGCGCGTGCCCCGCGCCCGCAACGCCCGAGGCGTCGTTCGCGCGAACGCGTAACAGGTAATCGCCAGGCTCGCTGAATCGGGCCGTGGTCGTGGCTAGACCGCCGGGCCCGCTCGCACGTGGTGCCGCGTCACTGAACGTGACCTCACCCGGCCCCGAGTGCTTGAACCAGCGAAGCGTCACCGGAATCGCGCCGCCGCGTGCCACACCGCCGATCGTCGAGCGTCCCTTGCCGTCATCGGTGGCCCAGACCTGCACTTCGACTGCCACGCCAACTTTGGCGACGAGTGGCACGCCGGCCGTTGCGCCTCCGGGCCCAGCACCCGTTTTCCCGTCGGCCGAAAACTTGAGCGCGGGGGGCGTATTGCCGCTGCCCGCCTCGCCCTGCAGCGCGTCGAGCTCCCAGTTGGGCCTGAGATGTCCCGGGACGCGCAGCGTGTCGCCCTTGATCACGAGCGTCCAGACCACTTTATCGCGCGGCGGCCAGTTGGCCGGCACCGTCACCGCGAATACGCCCCAGTGGCGACGGGGCTGAAAACTCGTGGGCTGGCCACGATCGGCCGGCCCGGGCGTGAAGAAGTTGTTCGGGCCGATCGGCAGCTCGACGACTTCTGTGGCATTTCGATTGAAATAGCCAAACGAGAGCGAGATGGTCCCGTCGGGGTTCCGGTACCAGCCTTCGAATGCGGGGCTGACCGATTGGCCCGACTCGCGGACGGGCGAGAGCGGTTGACCCTGTGCCTCAAGGGGCGAGACGGCGACCCAGGAACAGAAGAGGGTCGCCACCAGAATTCGAGTACGGTGCATAGGCGTTAGGTATGCTGGTTTTCAGGCACCCTGTCAACATGCTAGGACGCTTCGCCTGCGCGTCCCCTGCGTGGGAACGGACCGGCTACTCAGCCCCCGCGACCGCCCGCCGAGATCAAGCGATCAACCTCGTCTTCCTGCTCCTTCACGAACTCCTCGGCCCGCTTCTGCTGTTCCGGCGTGAGCAGCGCCAACGCCTCGGCGAGGTCGGCGGGCCGGCGCTCGCGAATCTGCATGGCAATGACACGCAGAGCAATCGTCTGCTCACGCATCTTGGCCGCTGCTTCGGGTGTCTGCATTGTGGACCCGCTACCCGACGACGCGTTCCGGTTGCGACCGCCAGCCGCACCCATCGAGGCACCCATGCTTCCCGGTACCGGTGCCACGTTTCCGAACCGCATTTCGCCGCGCACGGAGTCGTACTGCGCAATGATCGCGGCGTTGCGGTCGGTAATCTTCTTCTCGAGCGCCTTCATCTGGCTCAGCTGCGAGTCGGCGAGCGAAAGCTTCTTGCGCTTGTCAACCAGCATCCGGGCCGGATTGAGGTCTTCAAGCTGGCTCGCGGTGGCAGGGCGGACGGCGCGCGGCGGCGCTTCGCCGGACGGCGTGGAACCGCCACGTCCACCGCGTTGTGCTGACAGGGCCGCGAACGGCAGCACGAGAATCGCACAGGCCATCAGGGCATGGTTTCGCATTGCAATCTCCGGCAACGAATAGTTGTGTCGACCCAATCCCCCCCCCAAAGTACGGGGCGATACTCGGTCACGTTCGGATTCGGCGTTCCACCCAGACGAGACCGGATCGGCACCTACTGCTACAGCCCCTTCGGTCCGGTCTTGATAAACGTATTGCTCCGCAGCTCGTTGAGTGCGACCTGCAGTTCCTCACGCGTATTCATCACGATCGGACCGTACCAGGCCACGGGTTCCTCAATAGGACGGCCAGAGACGAGGAGAAAGCGAATCCCCTGCTCGCCCGCCTGCACGACGACTTCGTCGCCGCTACCAAAGGTGACGAGCGAACGATTGCCGGTCATCGACCGAACGGGATTGTCGTCCTCGACGTGGCGCTCGGTGAGCACGCCGGTCGGCACGGACGCATCACGAAAGTTGCCCTCGCCCTCGAACACATACGCAAAGGCGTTCGACCGCGTGTCCACCTTGAGGTGCTTCTTCTTGCCCGGCGGCACGGACACGTCGAGGTATCGCGGATTCGCGGAGATGCCATCGACCGGCCCTTTCTTCCCCCAGAACTCGCCGATGATCACCCGCACCTTCGTGCCGTCATCGTCGGTCACCTCGGCGATGTCCTGCGATTTCACGTCCTGGTAGCGCGGGTCGGTCATCTTCTGTGCCGACGGAAGATTTGCCCAGAGCTGGAATCCGTGCATCCGGCCTTGCGAGTCGCCGTGCGGCATTTCCTGGTGCATGATGCCGCTGCCAGCCGTCATCCACTGGACGTCGCCTGCGCCGAGCCGGCCTTCGTTGCCGAGCGAGTCGGCGTGCGAGACATCACCGGCGAGCACGTAGGTGATCGTCTCGATGCCGCGGTGCGGATGCCACGGGAACCCGGCGAGATAATCGCTCGGGCGGTCGCCGCGAAAATCGTCAAACAGGAGAAAGGGATCTTGTTCGTTCTTTTCACCGAAGCCGAACGCACGGCGGAGCCTGACGCCGGCGCCCTCCATCGTGGGGGTGGCTTCGATGATCGTGTTGACTGGCCTGATAGACACGGCGCTGCTCCTCAAATACCTGAATCGCGGATTACTGCGTGAACAGCCTACCTCTATAGATTAACCATCGTGGCAAGGGGGGCCGGGCCGAATCCAGCGCGGGCATCCCCCCGTACGGTATATGCAGCCCCCGCCAGATCGATCCCAGGAGCCGGACGCTGCCAATGATGCAAAGCAATGCAGGACGTCGAACGGACCAGCGAGGGTCAGCGGTTCGTGACGCAGGTGCTCGTTGCACGAAGTGACGCGCGCGAAGGCCAAGCTGACCCGGTGCTAAATTTCAATCGATGAAACCGTTCAAACGACTCGGCGATGCACGGACACCGGACGGCTCGCTGCTAGAGCTGTTCAGCCACGACGGCTCGTACCTGATTCGCGCGAACGGCATCGAGCTGATGACCTCGCGCCGCCACCTCTCAGAGGACCGGCTCGCCGAGGTGGCCTGCGCGCCGTTCAAGGATTCGCCGCTCGCTCGCGTGCTCGTCGGCGGACTCGGGCTCGGCTTCACGCTCCGCGCCGCGCTCAAGGAACTGCGCGACAGCGCCGAGGTCGTGGTGGCAGAGCTGATGGCCGAGGTGATCGCGTGGAATGCAAATCCTGAGTGGAACATCTCCGTGGAGGCGATGCAGGATCTGCGCGTGCGCATTGTACAGGACGACGTGTACAAGGTGCTCCGGGCCAATCCCGGCGGTTTCGACGCGCTCATGCTCGACACCGACAATGGCCCCGATGGCCTGCTGATGTCGGAGAACGCGGCGCTCTACGAAAAACGCGGCATCGAGATCACGATCGCCGCGCTGCGCCCGAGTGGCGTGATCGCCTATTGGTCGGTGGGCGAAGACCGGAGTTTTGTGGGCGCGCTGCAACGCGCCGGATTGAGCGTGGAAGCCATTCGCGTGCGCGCGCACGAGACGGCGGGGCCGATGCACTGGCTGTATGTCGCGCGACGGAAGGGTGAGGCGCGGGCACGCGCTTAGGGCCGCGGCGCCAAGAGTTCCAGAATGGGACCATTCAGGCGTAGACTTCAGCAGCGCTCCCTTCCCACTCCCAATCCGCCAATGCCTGCTTTCCGAACCGCTTTCCGAACCGCTGCTCGTACCGCTGCTCGAACCGGTCGCGCCGTTTTGCTGACGACCCTCGCCGCGGTCGTCGCCATGGCATCCGCCAACCCGGCCGACGCACAGGACGCCAGGCTCGCCGCGGCAAAGAAAGCCGCCGAACAGATTCGCGCGGAGGAAATCCGTCGCGATGTGGACTACCTCGCGTCGGATGCCAATATGGGACGCCGGACGCCCCACCCGGGCGCTCCCTCGCCAGGCTACGACTCGGCGGCGGCGTACATCGCCGCGCGGCTCAAGACGCTTGGCATCAAGCCGATGGGCGACAGCGGCACCTATTTCCAACACTACACCGTCACCCGTTCCACGCTCGACACGACCAAGGTCTCGGCTGCGATTGGCGCTGAGCCGCTGCAGTGGGGCGATGACTTCGTCGTCAACAACTTTCTCATTGGCGGCATGCGTGAGGCGAATGTCATCTACGTCGGCAACGGCACCCGTCTCCTCAAGCAGGGAGTCGATCCGTACGCTGGATTCGACATCAAGGGAAAGTGGCTGCTCGTTAACGCGCCCACGGCTGGAGGCGGCCGAGCGACGGCAGCCGCTGGTGGAGCGGCACCACCGAATGTGGGTCGTGGCGGGGTGCCGCCCGGCATCGTTGGCGTGGACTACACGACGATCAGTGAAGTCGCCCGGCACGGTGGCGCGCTGGGAATCATCCTCGTGCCGACGCCCGCGCTGCTTGCTCGCTGGACCCGTGCCGCGACCGTTGGACAGGACCTGAATCCGTCGGTTGGGATTGCGTACGCACAGTTTCAGGTGCCGCGCATCGTATTGACGGCGGCCGCGCTCCGGCGCCTGCTCGCGGGTACCGGCATCTCGGCGGACGACGTGCTCGCAGCCGATTCGCTTGGCAGGTACCCGGCGTCAAAGGATCTTGGCAAACGGCTGAAGGTCGACTTTGTCGCGACCGTGGTCGAGGCACGCCCGTATAACGTCGTGGGTCTGCTCGAGGGATCGGACCCGCGACTCAAGGAGGAATGGATCTCCCTAGCGGCGCACCTCGACGGCGCCGTGCCGGCCGCGGCCAGTGTGCCCGGCAACGCATTGCCAGATCAGTACAATGCCGCCGACGACAACGCGAGCGGGAGCGCAGGGAACCTGGCCATCGTGCGTGCGTTGCTCGCCGGCCCGCGCCCGAAGCGATCGATTCTGCTGATCTGGGATTCTGGCGAGGAAGTTGGCCTCTGGGGTACACGCACGATTGCGTACGGCCCCTGGTCGGAAAAGCTGGTGCTGCACGTGAGCAACGACATGATCGGTAAGAGCCGGCCAGCCAACAGCGCGCGCAATGGCGAACTCTCCGCGCCCGACACGATTTACATCACCGGCCCCAAGGTGCTGAGCACCAACACCGAAGCCAATCTCCAGAAGGCACTGAAGGAGTTTCCCTTCATTAAGACGGATCGGGTGTACGAGGATATCGGCAGCTCGTTCTTTTACCCGCGCACGGATGCCGGCCCGTACCTCGAGCGTGGCATTCTGATCATGCAGTTCTTCAACGGATCAGACTCGGATTACCACCGCCCCACCGACGAGCCGCAGAAGCTCGACATCGCCAAGATCGTCGCGGTATCGAAGCTCTCGTACGGTGCGCTCTGGATTGCAGCAGACGACGTGAACCGGCCCAGGTGGGACGGGATCGTGCCGAGCACGCTCTGGTGGGTGACGCCGAAGCGCTGAGCGCGAACGCAAGAAACGGGGCAGCGCGTGTGAATAGCGTTGCCCCGTTTCAAGCTGTGCACCCTGCTCTCTAACGAGTAACCGAAGTGTGCGCCGTCGCGAACAATTCGTCAATGGCGACTCACCCGTGCTCGGAGCGGGACTCGAACCCGCACTCTCGTTAGAGAACCGGATCCACAGTCCGGCGCGTCTACCCATTTCACCATCCGAGCAGGGTTCCCACCGGAACGCCGGTGCAGAACGACGCGCACGCTGTGACGCACGCGCTGCGAGTCAGATGGCACGATGGATCTGCCCGCAGGTGAACCCGTCACCGAAACAACGCGCACCACATCAAATCCATTCGTAGCTAGGCACGGCCGCGATCTGACTCGGGGTAAGCTGGACAAGTTCAGTATCGATACGCTCCTCGCCATGCTTGGCAGCGCTGCCACCGCAGCAGCCGTACTATATGAAGAGCCAATCTCGCCCCCCAGCCGGACGCCTTCCCATGATGCCTGTTCGACGCGCATGTGCCCTGCTCTTCCTCGTCGCGACCACCGTCACGGCCCAATCGAAAAAGCCCCTCACCCAGGCCGATTGGGACCGCTGGCAGACCATCGCCGCGCCGACCCTTTCGCCCGACGGCAAGTGGGCCGCGTACACGTTGAACCCACGCGTCGGCGAGGGCGAGTTCGTGGTGCGGTCGACGAGCACTTCGTCCGAACATCGCGTGAACCTCGGCTACACGAATCGCGAGAACAACACGCCGGGCGCCGAGCGCGGTCGTGGGGGTGCGGCAGGCGCCGGTGGACGTGGTGGTCGCGGTGGCGGTGGGGGCCCATCGGGCGCTGGCCCATTCAGCGCCGACGGCAAGTTCGCGTTCGTCATGGTGACGACGCCGAGCAAGGCCCAAGTGGACAGCACCGAAGCAGCCCAGCGTACGGCTGGTGCCGCAGGCCGTGGCGGAGCGGGCCGTGGCGGTCAGGGTGCCGGCGCTGCAGGTGGCGCTGCGGCGACCAACAACGCGAACTCGCTGCGCGTGATTCGCCTCGCCGACGGCAACATCGAAGCCATCAAGGGCGCACGGAGTTTCCGAGTGCCCAACGACAACGGTAAGTGGCTGGCGTACGGCGCGCCGGATTCGGCGGCCGCAGCTGAAGCGGCGGCAGGTGGTGGGCGCGGTGGACGTGGCGGGCGTGGCGGTGCCGCAGCTGGTGCCGCAGCTGGTGCCGCAGCTGGTGCCGCGGCCGACCCGGCTGTTGCGCGTCGTGCGTATGGTGGCCCAGTGGTGCTCCGTAACCTCAACACCGGCGCCGAAGAAAAGCTCGCTGACGTAGTGAACTACACCTTTGACGACAGCGCGAAAGTGCTCGCGTACACGGTGACCTCGCGCGACTCTTTCAAGGATGGCGTCTACCTCCGCGATCTGGCGACTGGCACGACGCGCACGGTCATGAGCGGACCGGGCAACTACCGCGCCTTCACCTTCGACCGTGCGCAGCAGCAGTTCGTCTTCACCTCCGACAAGGACGAGTTCGGGCGCGCGAATGCCAACGCCGTCGTCTATCACGGCACGGTAAAGGCGGGCACGGCACAGCCAATCCTCACCACGGCCGCGCTGCCAGCGTTCTACCGGTTCCCCGACAGCTTTCAGGCGAGCTTCACGCGCTCAGGCAACGCGGTGACTGTCAGTATCGCCCCGCCTCGCGAAGAAGCGGTGCCCAACGACTCGCTTGTTGGGAAAGCCAAGTTCGACCTTTGGCACTGGAAGGACGCCCAGATCCAGCCCACGCAGTTGCTGCAGGTGAATGCGGCGTTGAATCGCACCTTTCAGGGACTCGTCAATCTCACGACGAAGAAGTTCACGCGGCTCACCGACGAGAACTTCCCGAGCGTGCAGCTCTCCGACGACGCGAAAGTTGGTATGCAGAGCACCGGAGTGCCCTACGACCTCGAACGCACTTGGGGCGATGGCGGCAACGACGTGCACGTTGTGGACCCCGCGACCGGCGTGCGGAAGCAGATCGCCACCAAGGTCAGCGGCCAAGCCCAGCTCTCCGTGGGCGGCAAGTATGTCACCTGGTACGACAAGGATCATTGGCACGCGTACAACATTGCCACGGCAAAAACGGTTGACCTCAACGCCGCAGTGCAGCGTGTGCACTTCGAGCAGGAAAACTCCAGCCAGACGGGCGAGCCCGCGGCGTGGGGCATGGCCGGATGGACGAAGGACGACCGCTCCGTGCTCATCTACGACCGCTTTGACGTCTGGGAGATCGATCCCGCGGGCGTAAAGGCGCCGACGATACTTACCGACTCGCTGGGCCGTCGCGAGAACCTCACGCTCCGCCTGATTGCACTGGACAACAACGCCGACGAACGCTGGATTGACGCATCGAAACAGACCTGGCTCTCGGCATTTGACGAGGACACCAAGGAGAGCGGGTTCTACCGCGCACGTCTCGACGCACGCCGCGCGCCAGAAAAGGTGATGCTCGACGCGGTGCGCTACGGTAGTCCGAGCAAGGCCGCCAACGCCGACGTCTACATGCTCACCAGGAGCACCTTCCAGGACTTCCCGAACCTGTTCGTCGGGCCGACCATCAACACAGCGAAGACGCGCATCACCGACGCCAACGCATTCCAGAAGGAGTACAGCTGGGGGAGTGCGGAACTCGTGGAGTGGAGCAGCCAGGATGGCGTGCCGCAGCAGGGAATTCTCTACAAGCCGGAGAACTTCGATCCGACAAAGAAGTACCCGATGATCACCTACTTCTACGAAGATCTCTCGGACGGATTGCACACCTACATTGCGCCCAACGGCGGGACGTCGGTGAACATCGCCCACTACGTGTCGAACGGATACCTGATGTTCGAGCCCGACATCTACTACGAGGACGGACATCCGGGTCAGAGCGCGCTCAAATCCATCGTGCCCGGCGTGCAGAAGCTGATTGACCGCGGCTTCGTCGACCCGAAGAAGGTGGGGCTCCAAGGGCATTCGTGGGGCGGCTACCAGATCGCATATATGATCACGCAGACGAACATGTTCGTGGCCGCCGAAGCAGGCGCGCCGGTGTCGAACATGACGAGCGCGTACGGCGGGATTCGCTGGGAGAGCGGCGTGAATCGCGCCATGCAGTACGAGAACGGCCAGAGCCGGATCGGCAAGTCACTGCAGGAAGGGCTTCCGCTGTATCTGGAAAACTCGCCGCTCTTCCACCTCGACCGCATCAAGACGCCGCTGCTGATTTTGCACAACGATCAAGACGGCGCGGTGCCGTGGTACCAGGGCATCGAGATGTACATCGGCATGCGCCGGCAGGGAAAAGAGGCGTACCTGTTCAACTACAACAACGAACTGCACGGCATTCAGGGTCGCGCCAACCAGAAAGACTGGGCCAATCGGATGCAAACGTTCTTCGACGTGAAGTTGAAGGGCGCACCAGAACCCGAGTGGATGACCAAGGGAATCGCGGCGAAGGACAAGGGCAAGGATCAGCTGGTGCCGGTGATCAGGCCGTAAAGAAGCGGGGCGGGGGCAACGACTTGCCCTCGCCCCGTTGTCTTCACTGGATGCCCAACTGGAAGGCGCGAGGATAGCTACGCGGTCGTAGTTTTCCGGAATGCCCGGACGCATCGAAGCACTCTGGCTCAAGCGCGCGCATCGCGGCCCGATGGACCCCGTGCAACAGGTGGAGTTCGTCGTTGATCAGGGGCTCGCGGGGAGCGTAGGGCGCAGCCGGCGACGCCAAGTCACGCTGATGGAGCGCGAAGTGTGGAAGGCGCACATGGCCACGCTCGGCGGCGATATCGATCCCGCGTCGAGGCGCGCCAACGTGATGCTCTCCGGCATCTCGCTTCCAAACACTCGCGGACGCGTGCTGCGCATTGGTACAACCGTGCGCCTCACCATCGGCGGCGAGACGACTCCCTGTGAGCGCATGGAAGAAGCGCTGCCCGGACTGCAGGAGTTGATGCGCACCGATTGGGGCGGCGGCGCGTTCGCGCAGGTGCTGGCCGGCGGTATGGTGCGCATCGGTGATCCCGTGGAATGGGAGCCGGACGCCGCCCAACCGTAGGGGTTCGTTGGGCGCATGCGGCGAGTGAGAATACAAAGCGAAGCCTGTATCTCCTAACCGTATCGCCCCATGTCGCGCCTGATGTCGGCGTAGCGCACTCCCTGATGACGCGCCGAGTCTTTCCTGGCAGCGTCTCGCGCCACGTTCAGCGTCGGTGGGTCGGAGGGCGCGAGCTACAACCTGTTTGACCGATCGATCGGCAAGTGATGGCAACCGTGAGTGGACAACAGCGGCGGCCAGCAACGCGCTTTGGGCTACGGCTTTGCCGCCTTCAGCTGCCGGAGCACCGCACCGAGCTGTTCGATCTCGCGGCCATACGCCGCCCAGTCGCCGGCGCGCTGCGCCGCGATCGCACGATCGTAGTGCTGCTGCGCCGCGGTGAGCAGGCCGGCGTTCGTGGTTGCGCCCGGCGTCGCCGCCGAGGGTCGACCGGCTTCGGCGTCCGCCGCTTGGGCAGCGGACGGCTTGGCCGCCGCCCCGCCGAACAGTATCGCCAACCCTTCATCCAGCGTCTCGGCCATCGCCACCTGGTTGTCGTATGCCACCACCACGCGTTTGAGTTCGGGAATGTTCCCGCCCTCGGCACGCAAATACACCGGCTGCACGTAGATCAATGATTCGTTGATCGGAATGACAAGCAGTTCGCCACGAATCACCTCTGAGCCCTTCTGGTCCCAGAGCGTCACCTGACGCGAAATGTCGGTGTCCTGATTGATCCGGTTGGTGATCTGCTTTGGACCGTACACGAGGCTCTGCTTAGGAAAGCGGTAGACCACGAGCTTGCCGTAGTGGTCGCCGTCCATGCGCGCGACCATCCAGGCCGCGAGGTTGTCCTTCCCCCTCGGCGTGAATGGCGTCATGTAGATGAACTCCGGTTCGGTTTCGCCCGGGAGCTTCATGATGATGTGGCGCATGAACGGATTGATGCTGCGGTCCGCATCGGTGGCGCCGGCAGGGTACTGCCACTGGTCTTCGCGATGATAGAACGCGTCGGCCGCCACCATATGGTAAGTGCCGTGGAGCTGCGTCTGCAGGCGGAAGAGGTCGCCCGGGTACCGTGTGTGCCGCTTAATATCGGCGGTCATAGCACTCATCGGCTTGAAAATCGAGCCGAAGATCGCCGCGTACGTGCGCACGACAGGATCATTGGGATCGACGAGATACGCCTCGACAGTCCCGTCGTAGGCATCGATCACAACCTTCACGCTGTTGCGCATATAGTTCGTGCCGTCGCGCGCGCGCTGCGAATACGGATACTCCGTGCTCGAGGTATACGCATCGAGAATCCACTGGAGCTGCCCCGAGTCGGTCACGACCAGGTAGGGCTCGGCATCGAAGCGGAGGAACGGCAGCGCCAGCTTCGCGCGCTCGAGCACGTTGCGCCGGTACAGGATGCGCGCGTCGCCCTTGAGGTACGACGAGAGGATCATATCGGTCGAGCCGAACTGCCAGGCATAGAGTCCACGGCGGAGCATCGTACCGATCGGCACGCCCCCCTTCCCCGTGTAGTTCGTGTAGACGTTCGTCTCGCCAGCGGGATAGTCGAACTCCTTCTGTCCCGTGCCCACGATCACGTAGCTGCTGGTGAGTTCGCCGTAGTAGATCTGCGGGCGCGTGATTTTCACCGAAATGTTCGAGACGGGCGGCACATCCTTGATGAAGAGCACCGGCAGGCCTTCGGGCGTGACCTGATTGACCGGGGCCATCGTGATGCCCATGCCGTGCGTGAACGTCAGCCGCTCGTTGATGAAGTTGCGCGTCGGAAGCGACGCGGGATTCAATTCGCGCGCCGAGAGGTGCACCTGACGGTAGCGACCGTCGATCATGTACCGATCGTCATTGACGGAAGCGAAATCGTAGTACGTGCGAATCTCCTGCAGCTGACCAAAGGTCTGCTTCAGCAGGTCGCGTTCCCAGAGGCGCACGTTGTCGATCGTGGGCGCGTTGGCCTTGATATCAGCCATCGTGAGCTGCGTACCACCCACCAGGTCACGGGTCTCGACACTGTCGAGGTTCCAGGCCCGGCGCGTGGCCGCAATATGCCACTCGAGGTAGGGCTGTTCCTTGGTCAGTTCGTTTGGCAACACACTAAAACTCTGCAATGCGGACGGTACGATGCCGCGGAAGACCACTCCCGTGGCGACATACGCGACGACTGCGATGGCGGCCCAGCGCACAAACCCGCCGCGGAATGCACCGAACAGCGCGAGGCCGGCCGCGATGAGTCCGACGACGGCATTGAGCCGAATACCAGGAAGCCTCGCGTGCACGTCGGTGTAGCTCGCACCGAGGAGCGGGCCGGTGGCCGAGTAGAGCAGCGCCGACGCGCCAACGATCCAGAGGCGGACGGCCAGGAGCACCAAGAACGCACCGAGCAGGAGCCCAAGGTGCCGCGTAGCGCGCGACGGCGCGCTGGCACGATTGAACGAAAGCATGAGTTCGCCACGCAAGGCGTGAATCGCCACCGACGCGATCAGCGAGAACACCAGCAGCGCCGTCAGTGTGTTGAGCACTGTGGCGATTCGCGGCAACTTGAATAGATAGAAGCCGATGTCACGACCGAAGAGCGGGTCGACGGTTCCGACGTCCACGCCATGCAACGCAGTGAGATAGGTCAGCCACTGCGCGGAGACGATCGTACCGATCAAGAGCGCGGCAAGCGCGGCGCCAATCAGAAAGAGTCGCGGCACGATCGCGCTCACATCGATGCGCACGCCGTCGCTGCGGTTCATGAACAGCGCCGGAGCAGTGCCCGTCCGATTCTCAGCGTATCGCACATTCGCATAGATGAACACGAAGGCGAACGCGGCCGCGCCGACGAAGAGCCCCGCACGCCAGACCAGGGACTTCGTGAACACCGACTCGAAGCCGATTTCGCGGAACCAGAGGAGGTCGGTGGCAAAGGTCGCGAGCCAGGGCGCGATGACCAACGCAAAGAATGCCGCGCCGATCAGAGTGAGCAGGACGCGGCGGATGGACTCGACGGGTGGACCGCCCGAGCCGAAGGCGTTCCGAATGGGGTTGGTCATGCTCTAAAGATGTAGTGCACCGAGGGCTCATGCACTACGTAGTGCACCGAGGGCTGATGCACGACCGGCGGACCCGAGATGCCAGGACCCGCCGGTTCAGATCGTGCCTTGGGTAAGCGCGACTACGGTGCCGGCCTTCTATAAAGCCCGACCAGCACGGCCTTTCCGCGGATATGCGTTTTCATCGCATCCATCACGGCATCGCGCGTCACCGCCGTGCTGACGATCCCGGACTGCACGTTGATATTGACGTCGAGGGCATAGAGCTCAAAGACGTAGTGATGGGCCGGACCCGTCGAGGGCGCCGCCGGACCACGATAGTAGGGCCCGCTCACGCTCAGCTGACGGATTCCACCGCCGGCGCCGCCGCGACCCCCGCCACCGCCTCCACCCACTGCGCCTGCGACCTGGACAGGCGCCGAGATCGGAATCGTCGGCCCCTGCGGCAATCCTTCCGGGAGCGAAAGCATCGTACCGGGAATACCCCACACCATCCAGTGCAGTACGTCGGCGGTGCCGTCGCCGCTCACGGCATCGATGTCGTGCAGCAGCAGCACAAAGCTCGCCGTCGAGTCCGGCGCGCCACTCCAAGAGAGTGGCGGCGAGACGTCGCGACCCGGCTGCGCATGCTTGTCGGGAATCATCCCGCCATCCTGAAACGCCGACGAGGTGAGCGTCATGTTGCGAATGCCGCCGCGGCCGCCGCGTTGTGCCGCTAGATCGCCCGCGCAGAGGATCAAGAGCGCGAGCATCGGTGCCAGCTTCATTGGCCGGCTCACTTGAACGACGCCGGCTGGAGCTTCCGCCACGCGTCATAGCGCGTACGGAGGGTCTTCACGGGATTCAGATTCTCGCCTGGTTTGATCACATTCGCGCCCGGCTGGTCGGGCTGCGTCACGGTGAGGTACATCGCGTACTTGCCGTTGTTGTGCGCCCAGGTCGTGTCGGCCGTGCGCAGCGCGCCTTCGCCGGCCTTATCGGTCTTCTCGGCCATCAGGATGTAGGCGATGTGCGAGGTCTTGCCCTCGCATGCGATCGCGGGAAGCGGACCGTTGACCGGCAGCGGTGGGCAGGTGCAGCGGCTGTCGCCACCGAACTTGTCGGCCGTCTCAAGCGCGGCCATTACGCGGTCGGTGATGGCGCCATTCGTGCCGAGGAATGCGCGCACGGCATTCGGCACTACTTCGCCAGGTCGCAGGATGTTGCCCTGGATCGAGTAATAGATCTGCGTGCCGGGGACCATGCCCTGAATGTCCTGCGTCACGTAGCCATTGCCGAGTCCCGAGTGGCCCGCGGTGCGCCCCTTGAGATCGATGATCCCAAACTGACGCGACTGATAGGACGGGTCGGCGCTGAGCATCTCGATGATCCGCTTCGGATCGGTGCCCTTCTTCAGTTCCTCGAAGACAAGCATCTGGTTGGCGTGCGTGCCGTCGACGCCGGCTTGGCAGGCGGCGACGCCGATGCCCGGCACGACAACGGCCTGCACGCCCATGAGGAAGCGGTCGTTGTTGGCGACACAGGTGGCCGAGGCAATGACGATGCGCCCGGTCGCCATGTCGACGGCGATGACGGACCAGGTGGCGTACGCAACGCTTGGCAGCGAAACGGCGAGCGCGAAGACCGCGGCGAGGCGCGCGGTCAGTCGCAGAATTGGGGAATTTTGCATCCGCGAAACGTGTGGCCGACGTGGCACGCTCCGCAAGCCGCACGCTCCGCAAGCCGCACGCTCCGCAAGCCGCACGCTCCGCAAGCCGAAACGCGCAACGCCGCCAGGAGGGCTCTCCCGGCGGCGTTGCAATGCGTGCATCCCGACTGTCCAGCCTCCGTGTACGGCCCTACTGCGGCCTATTGCGGCGGCGGACCACCCCGGCGGCCGGTCGGCGCCGGAATCGTTCCCTTGTTGGCGATCGCCTTCTGCATGGCCTCGATCGTGTACTGTGCACGGAAGGCCACGATCTTCGTCGCCAGTTCCTTGTTCTTCTTGTCGTCAGCGATCGAGATGCCGTTGATCGACGCCTTGCCGACCTTCTTCCGTTCGGCGGCCCGCACCGACTTCGGGTCGTCAATCCACATGTTCAGCGTGATGATCGGATCGTCGTGCATCCGCTCGGCCTTCGCAGTGTCTTCCTTGATGCCGTGCTCTTCCATATGGGTCGCGACGACGTTGTAGGTGTAGTAGTCCTGGATGTGCGCGACGAGCGGATCGGCGTTCCAGAGCTTGTTCAGCGAATCGGCCACGGCGCGCTGACCAGCTTGATTGCCACCCGAGTCGCCGATCAGGAAGATCTGCTTAAAGCCGTGCATCTTGAGCGAGTGCACGATGTCGACGAGGACGTTGCGAAAGGTGTCCTCGCGCATCGAGATCGTCCCGGGGCTCACCATGTGGCTCGACTGCGGGTCGATGCGGCCCTCGGGCACGAACTTCACCGTCGGAGCGCAGAGGGCATTACCCAACTTGCGGGCGATGGCTTCGCAGTTCGCGTGCAGCACGTAGTTGTGCTTGCCCGTAACGAGCCACGGACCGTTCGGCTCCATGCCGCCCGTGGTGATGATCGCAGTGGTCTTGCCCGCCTTGAGCGCGTCGCGGACATCCATCCACGTCATCTCCTCCATCCAGACCGTGTTCGCCGGCGGAAGGGGGTTCGCCGCATCCTTGCAGTTGTACGCGTTGGCAGCGCAGGTGCCGCCACCCATATCGCGCGGATCGGGGGCGCCACGCCCACCCTGGCCAGCGCGGCCACCGCGGCCGGCGGCCGGCGGATCCTGCGCGAGCGCAGCAGTCGAAACGAGAACCAATAAGCCAAGGGCGACGAGCTTCTTCATTGACGTGCTCCGGTGTTGGGCGGAATCTGGCGAACGGTGAAGCTGCGACAGTACGGCTGGCCTGCGCAAGTCTGCGGCCGGACTTGAGCAACGTATCAGCTGGAGTCGTGGGTCACCTCTGCCTCCGGACGATAGATTCGGGGGGGGTGCGACCCCCGGCCCTTCACGTACCTCGAGGTTCACAATGCGCGCACACTTGATTGCCACGGCCACTCTCTGCGTTGTCGCGTTGGCCCACGCCACGGCAGGCGCACAATCCGTCCAATACCGCTCGCCCGCTGGCGTCGAATACCGCTCGCAGCAGGACGCTGGCGCCGTGGCGCGCGCCCAGCAGGCGCTCGCCGCGAACCCGAAGGACCTGAACCTGATCGTTGCGCTCGGCACGGCGCAGGCCGGCGTGCGCGACATGCGCGGCGCGGTGGTCACCTTCACGAAGGGGCTTGAAGCGCATCCCAACAATGCGCTGCTCTACCGCTGGCGTGGACACCGGCATCTCTCGCTCCGTGAGTTCGACGCCGCGCTGGCCGATTTCGCGAGCGGCCTTAA
Organism: Gemmatimonadota bacterium; assembly: GCA_014192065.1. Classification (GTDB taxonomy): domain Bacteria; phylum Gemmatimonadota; class Gemmatimonadetes; order Gemmatimonadales; family Gemmatimonadaceae; genus Fen-1231. The sequence continues at coordinate 371,585 of BJHH01000002.1, forward strand.
GACCGACAGCACGGTGTACGGCATCTGGTTTCACTTGGGGATCGTGAAGTTCGTGCGCGGAGACTTCAACGGCGCAGCCGACGCCTTCACGCGCGCACAGCCTCGTGCGCCGGACGCCGGTGAACTCGCGGGCTCCACTGACTGGCTCTGGATGTCGCTCTCGCGAGCGGGCAAGCACGCGGAGGCCCAGGCAATGCTCGACCGGAAACCCGACTCACTCAAGGTGGCGGATCCGGAGTACGCCTATGTGAAGCGGCTCCGTATGTACCGCGGCCAGGTCAAACCAGAAGCCCTGATCACCACGACCGACACCGCCGATGTGCAGCAAGCCACACTGAACTTCGGACTCGGCAACTACTACATCGTGAAGGGCGACACCGCGCACGCGAAGCAGGCCTTCGAGCGCGCGGTCAGATCTGGCGGGTGGCCCGGCTTCGGGTTCATCGTGTCGGAAGCGGAGCTCAAACGACTGAAGGAGCCGAACTAGAACCCCAGCGCACGATCGTACACGTTCAGCAGCGGCTTCACATCCAGGTACCGCCGCAGGTTGTCGCAGAAAATGTCGGTGATACGCTCGTTCTCACGATCGGCGGTACTCGCCGAGTGCGGGCAGACGATAACGTTGTCCATCTCCCAAAAGGGACTCGAAGGCGGCAGCGGTTCGGTTGCGAACACATCGAGTCCCGCGCCACGCAGGTGACCGGAGCGGAGTGACGCGATCAGCGCGGGTTCGTCCACGAGCGCGCCGCGGCCGATGTTAATGAACAGGGCGCCCTTGGGGAGCATCGCCAATTCGCGTGCGCCAATCATCTGCTCGGTTTCTTTCGTGCGCGGCGTGATGAGCACGAGGTTCTGGGCTTCTTTCAGCGCGACGTGCAGGTCATGGGGTCCGTAGAGCGCGTCGAGGTGCAGGTCGGCGGGCACGATGCCAGCGATCGTCCGTTTCACCCCGATCGTGCGCATGCCAAATGCCTTGCCCATGCGGGCGACTTCGGTGCCGATGTTGCCCATGCCGACGATCACGAGCGTCTGGTCCTTGAGGTCAGCGGTCGCAAACCGCTCCCAATGTTTTCGGCGCTGATCGGCCAGCGTTTCGAGAAACTTCTTGTGAAAAGCCAACAGCACCAGCACGCACCACTCGGCGAGTGGCTGTGCATGCACTCCTGAGCAGGTCGTGAACGTCACGTTCGGCATCTGCGTGGCATACGAGTGCTTGGCCATGAACTCACCAATACCGGCGCTGGTCGCCTGGATCCACCTGAGCTTCGGCGCCAGCGTCGCGAGATCGGCGGCGTTGGACTTGTCGAAGTCAAAAAGAATCTCCGACTCGGCCAGCATCGCTCGCCACCGCGTTTCGCCTTCCGCCGTGCGCGTGAACTCACCGGGCCAGTGGTCGGCCGGATAGCGCGGCGTGTACAGCAGCTCGGGATGGTAGTGGACGGTCAGCCGAGCGTCGACAGCGCGGATGCGATCGACGTACTCGGGCTCGAGATAGGAGGCAATCAGGATGGTGGGCACAGGATAAAAATGGCGATGGGTGACGCGAAAGGGGTGAATGGCGACGGACGCCGCCGCCCTGCGTGAACCGGTCCTCGTACGACTCGGCGAGCCGAGCCACTGCTGCAGAAGCCCGCCGCGGCGAAGGCGCAGCAGGCGGCATAACTTGTCCGAGCCCTGACCTGGAACACTGCCCATGCTCCGATTGCTGATTGTTGCCTCCGCCGTATGCGTGCTCAGCGCCTCGCCCGAGGCGCGCGCGCAGGCCGGACGCGACCAGTCGTCCGCCGCGTCGGTCTCACCCAATGGCAAACAGCTCGGCTACCTGTGCGACCGCGGCGACGGCTCGCAGGTCTGTGTCAGCAACGTAGACGGCTCGCAGGAACTGCAACTCACCCAGGGTCCTATTCCCTACGGCCGCCCGCGCTGGAACCGGGACGGATTGCGCCTCAACTACGCAGTGTTCGAGAATGGTGTGTCGCTGTTGTTTGAGAGTGCACCGGACGGCGGTCAGTCAGTTCGTGTGGCGACGGTGCCAGGCCGGAACCCAATCCTGCTGCCCGATCCCAAGAGCGTACTTTTTTCGACGCCCGATGGGCTCACCATGCAGATCATGGTCTCGTACCGTGACGGCTCGAACGCCAAGCGCATTTCGGACGGCGTCGGCGCGATTTCCAACGCCGTGATTTCGCCGGACGGCAAGCAGGTCGCGTTCACGCGGAACGTGCGCCCGGCCCCGCTCTCTGTCTGGGTAATGAACATCGACGGCACCAGCGCGCGTCAGGTGACCCGGTTTTCAGCAGGGGACGGCGGCCCCCAGTTCCCCGCCTGGTCGCCTGACGGAAGACAGCTGGCCGTGCAATCCGCCGTACGGAGTCCGCGCGACACCACGAAGTTTATCGGCCACATCTGGGTCGTCGAGCTCGCCACCGGCAAGGCGACGAAGCTGGCACCGCACGACGCACCGTACGTGGACGAGATTCCGGACTGGTTTCCCGACGGCAAACGCATTGCATTCCAGAGCGACCGGAGCGGCAGGATGGCAATCTGGATCATGAACGCCGACGGCACGGGCGCTCGGCAGGTCACGAAGTGACGGCAACCTGACGGCGAATGCGGCATCACGACATTTCAACCGAACACCACGGAACCGTATGACAGCAAACAAGACACCCGAGCATCCGCTGCAACTGAGCGGCGCAGAGATGCGCGCCCTCGGCGCGCGCGCAATGGAAATGGTCGTCCGTCACTTCGAGAACAACCGCGACGAACCGGTCGCGTGCACATTGCCGCGCGCCACGACGGAGCTCCTGCTGCGCACGCCGCTGTCCGAGCACGGCACGCCGGTGAACGAGCTGCTCGATATCGTCGCGCGCGACGTGTTTCCCAATTCGCTCAAGACCGACCATCCCCGGTTCTATTCGTTCGTGCCGAGTCCGACGAACTTTGTGAGCGTGGTGGGCGACCTACTCACCAGCGGACACAACGTATTTGCCGGCCACTGGATGGCAGCATCGTCCGCGGCGCAAGTCGAACTTACCGTGCTCGACTGGCTCAAGGAGCTCATCGGATTCCCGGCCGACGGCGCCGGCATCTTCGTGAGCGGCGGCTCGATGGCGAACCTGTCTGCCATTGCCGCCGCGCGCGACGACCGGCTGGGCGGCCCGGCGGCTGACGCGGTGGTGTACTGCTCGGACCAGACACATTCGTCGGTTGCCAAGGGACTGCGCCTGATCGGATTTGCGCCGAACCAACGACGCATCGTTGCCACCGACGACGACCTGCGCCTGTCGATTCCCGCGCTCGAGGCGGCGATCCGCGCCGATCTGGCCGCGGGGCTTCGGCCGTTCTGCGTCGTGGCCAATGCCGGTACCACCAACACGGGCGCCGTCGATCCGCTCGGGCCATTGGCGCAGCTCTGCGCACGCGAAGGACTCTGGCTCCACGTGGACGGTGCGTATGGCGCCGCCGCCGTCATCACCGAGCGCGGGCGCGCTGCGCTCGCCGGCATCGAGCTCGCCGATTCGGTCACGCTTGACCCGCACAAATGGCTCTTCCAACCCTACGAACTCGGCTGCCTACTCGTCCGTGACGCGGGCGCATTGCGCCGTGCGTTCCGCATTGAGGACGACGACCATCCCGACTACCTCGTCGACGTCGTCCGGCACGTCAAACACGACGTGAACTTCTTTGAGTACGGCCCGCAACTCACCCGCTCCTTCAAGGCGCTCAAGCTCTGGCTCTCGCTACGCGCCTTCGGCCTCGCGGAGTTCCGCCGCGCCGTGGACGTTGGATTCGATATGGCCGAGCATGCCGAACGCACGCTCCGAGCGAGCGGCGCGTGGGAAGTCGTCACGCCAGCACAGATGGGAATCGTGACCTTCCGTTGGCGGGACGATACGAAGACGCCGCAGGAGATCGACGCCATCACCTCGCGCACCGTAGACCTGATGCGCGAGGACGGCTACGCGCTCGTGATGTCCACGATGCTGCGTGGCCGCCCGGCGCTGCGGCTCTGCCCGATCAACCCTGGCACCACCGCTGCGGAAATCGACGAAACGATCGCGCGATTACAGCGTTTTTCCGCTCAGGGGAATCCTGCCTAGCGACGCACGATCGGGTAGGGCCAGCGTCCAGCCCGACTATCGCGGCGGCAGCTTGCCGTCGATTTCGTCGTAAATCTTTCGTACCGCCACCGGTGCTTGCTGGTCGGCGATAAACCAATCCTTGTACGGCCCCCAGCTGGCCTGCTTGATCGCGTCATCCGCCGAGAGGCCGAGCGCATGCAGCCGCTTCACTTCGGCGATCACGTCAACCAACGCCTTGCGGAAGGCGACCAGTTCCTCGCGTGAGGCCGCGGACTCTTCAATGAAGCCGTGCCCTGGAATGAAGCGTCGCACATCGAGCGCCAGCGCACGGTCCACGGTCGCGATCCATTCCGAGGGAAACGCCGAGCGCATCGCGGGAAAGACGCGATTGAGATAGGCCTCGCTCATGAACAGGATCTTGTCGCGCGGGATGTAGACGCTGAGGTCGCCACCGGTGTGGGCCCGTCCAAGAAAACGGACGCTCACGCCGATTCCGCCGACGTCGATGGTCTGTTCGTCCCCAGACATCGCGACCGGGGGAACAATGACGACGCGTGGCGCGGCGCCGGCCCGCCCAGTTGCGGCCGCTGCCGCCGAATCACGCACCAGCTGTGCGCGCGACGCGGCGTGCACGACATAGGTGATGTCCTTGGGCAGCACCGCATTGCCAGCCGTATGGTCTCCGTGGTCGGAGCCCACCACGTACCACTTGACCGGGAGTGGTGTGATAGCGCGGATCTTGTCGAGCATCGTCTGCGTCGCAGCCGTGTTGCCTTGCCCATCGGCAATGAGGACGCCGTTCTTTCCCACGACGATCATGCTCACCGTAGTGAACCCAGGCTGCCGGATTTCTTCGTAGCCGTAGACGTCGGTGGCGAGTTTCACCACGCGCGGGAAGTCGGTGAGTTGCAGCCCGCGCTTGACCGGATCGGCCGTACGGGGCTGGGCGGCAAGGGTGCCGCTGGCGACCAAGAGCGCGAAGAGCGCGCGGATGACATGCTTATGCATGGGGATTCACCGTTAGGGACTCCGGGAGAGGATACTCATGACTCGCACCGCCCGCTATGCCGCCGTGGCCATCGCCGCGATGATGCTCGTCACCATCTCGCTGTCCGCCCAGGGTGCGGCGGCAGCCAACCCACGCTTTGGCCGGTGGAAACTCAAATCCGACGCGCCCGCGCCGCAGAGCAACATCATGACCTACGAAGCATTTGGCGCCGCGGGGATGAAGGTCACGATCGAGTCGGTCAGCGCGAGTGGTGATTCGACGTCATGGTGGTACACGACGGAGTTCGACGGCAAGGAGATGCCGGTCACTGGGAACCGCGGGCAGACGCACTCCGCCGTGCGCCGAGTTTCCGATCGGGTCACCGAGATCGTCAACAAGCGCGACGGCACCGTCACGCAGCTGCTGACGAACGTCCTCTCGCCGGACGGCAACACGATTGCCGTCATGTACATGCGCGACGACGGCACCGGAAAGACGACCGGCGTGACCTTTGCTACGTACGAGCGAATGCGGTAGCGACTCCGCCGTCAGGCACCGTTGCGTGACGCGCGGCCTGCGAGACCGCGCACCGAGTCAGCGCCCGAACTGGCGCAAGTGATGGTCGATGTGCACCGTGCCGAGCAGTGCCTTGAACGTCCCGCACTCAGCCGCGACAGCCGCGTCAGCCGCGTCATGAACTCGTCAGCGGCGCCGGAATCACAAATGGACGGCACGTGCGCGTTGGACAGGAGGGGTCAGACGGGTGGCTTATCGCTGACGGAATCGGCTGGTGCGGTCGACTGCGCGAATGGCTCGTGCAACTGCACCGGCACGACCGATTTCGCGCGTTTTCGCATCCGGATGTTGAGCATCTCGACCAACACCGAGAATGCCATCGCGAAGTAGACATACCCCTTCGGCAGATGTTGGTCGAACCCGTCGGCGATGAGCAGCACGCCAATCACAAGCAGGAACGCTAGGGCGAGCATCTTCACGGTCGGGTGGGCCGACACGAACCGACCGATGCCGCCCGCAAAGACCATCATCAGCGCGACGGATGCGATCACCGCTGCGATCATGACCTCCACCTGCTTGGCCATGCCAACCGCCGTGATAATCGAATCGAAGGAAAAGACGATGTCGACGACCACGATCTGGAGCAACACCGCCCGGTAGGCCGCCTGCACGGACGATGACTCCTGGCCGGCCTCGCCTTCGAGCAACTGGTCGATCTCCTTGATGCTCTTCCAGAGCAGAAAGAGGCCGCCGCCAATCAAGATCAGGTCGCGAGCAGAGATGGCGTTACCAATCACTGTGAACAGTGGCGCGGTCGCCCCAACGATCCATGCAATACCGAAGAGCAGCGCGATACGCATCACCATCGCAAGGAGCAGCCCGATCCGCCGCGTCGCCTCGCGGCGTGCGACGGGCAGCTTGTCGACGAGGATGGCGATGAAGATCACGTTGTCAATGCCGAGCACGAGCTCCAGCACGGTCAGCGTGATGAAGGCGAGCCAGGCTTCGGGTTGGGTCAGTAGTTCCATGACGGGTGCTTAGTGCGGTTGGGTGGACGGGCGGTGGACGTCGCGGCTGAACGCGCTGATCGCGAGCCCGCTAGCCACCGCGGTGACGACGGCCACGACGTTGTACCAGAGGAAACTCACGGTCGGGTAGGACCAGCTCACGAAACCAACTGCGACGAGACTGATGATCATGCCGAAGAAGGCGCCGGCCGCACGCGACCGTGGGATCATCGCAAGAATGAAAACGCCAAGGATGGATCCGTAAAAGAACGATCCGAACTTGTTGACCACTTCGATGAGCGAACCGAGCGACGCCGCGTAGATCGCGACCACGCAGGCCACGAGCCCCCAAGCGGCCGTCGCGCCGCGGGACACAGCGAGATAATGCGAGTCGGAGGCCTCGGGCTTCACCCACCGCCTATAGAAATCGATGACGGTCGAGGTCGAGAGCGACGACAGTTCGCCAGCGACCGCGCTCATCGCCGCCGCGATCACGGCGGCGATGAAGAGCCCCGCGAGCCCGATGGGCAGTTCGTTCAACACGAACTGCGGAATGATGTAGTTCACGTCGCGCGTCGAACTGCCGATCACCTGCTGGGCCTTCTTGAGCGCGTCGGTACGAATCGCGCCGTACGCCGAATCGGCGGTCCGGAAATTGGCGCGCACCGTGGCCGCGTCGCCCCGCGGCGTACGCGCGACCTCGTTGGCCAGCCGCGCGCGCAGGTTCCACGCCGCGTTGGCCTCGCGTTCGAGTTGCACGAATCCACTGGGGTCGGCGGCCTGCACCGCGCGCGCGTGCGCCGGATTCCACATCATCGGCGGCGTCACGAACAGGTAGTACACAAACACCAGGACACCCACGAGCAGGATCAGCGCCTGGAGCGGGATTTTCCAGAACGCGCTCATGAGGTGCGAACTGCGCGCCTCGTCCACGCTGCGTGCCGTGAGGTACCGCTGCACCTGGCTCTGGTCGGTCCCAAAGTACGAGAGCATCAGGAAAGTGCCGCCGATGATCCCGCTCCAAAAGGTGTACGTTTTCGTCAGATCAAACGAGAAATCGAACACCTGCAGCCGGCCGGCCGCGCCGGCCACGGTCAACGCTGCATCGGGACTCACGGGGATCTTCACGAGCAGCACGATCACGACGGCGATGAGCGCGGTCACGATCACGAACATCTGCTTCACGTCGGCCCAGGTCACCGCCTGCACGCCACCGATCACCACGTACAGCACCGTCGGAATGCCGATCAGCGCGACGGAATAGATCATCGGCCAGCCGAAGATCGCCGAGAACACCACGGCTGGCGCCGCGATGATCGTTCCGCACGATAACCCGCGTGAGCAGAGAAAGAGCAGCGCCGTGAGTGACCGCGTCCGCGGACCAAACCGCCCCTCGAGGAACTCGTAGGCCGTATAAACCTTGGCCTTGTGCAGGTAGGGCACGATGGTCACGCCGAGGATGACCATCGCGACCGGCAGACCGAAGTAGAACTGCACGAACTTCATGCCGTCCACCGCGCCCTGTCCGGTGGTGCCGATCATCGTGATCGCCGAGAGCTGCGTGGCCATCACCGTGAGGCCCACGGCCCACCAAGGCAATGAGCGATTGGCAAGGAAGTAGCCTTCGATCGTCGTGAGTCCGCGCGCGCGCCGGATGCTGTCGCTCACCACATAGGTGAGGTAGCCGATCACGACCGCCCAGTTGATCCAGTGCATCGGGATTACCCGTTGTACCGATACTGCAGCATGGCCAGCGCTGCCCAAACAACCAGTTCGGCAGCGAGGACCTTGATCAGGATCTTTCGAAATGCACCCATGCGATCGCTCTGAGGCTATTGCTGCGGAAAACCGCGAAGATCCGCGGTGAAGGATTCAGAGATTGACGAAGCACACCACGGCATACACCGACGGAAATCACCGTTGTTCTAGGTCCCCAAAAAGTAGTTGCCGTGGAGTCTCCGTGACACTCCGAGTAGCTCCTCCGCAACTCTCTGCGGCTCCGCTTGCAGATCCTACGGCGTCGGCCGCGAAGCTTGCGGTACGCCAGCGGACAGCAGGTTCACGAACAACCGCGCCGCACCAGGCACCGCGCCCGGCAGCTGCCTGAAAAGCGAGAGGGTCGTGTACACGTACACCCCCTTCCCTATCGGTGTCATCAGGATCGCCCCCCTGTTCTCCTTCTCGCCTGGGTCGTGCATCTCCAAGGGCGACTGGTACCGCGGATCGACGGTACTCGGCATGTACAGCGCGCGCTCCTGCACCCAGCCCTTCCAGTCGTCGTCGCCCAGCCTGTTCGGGAAGGTGAGCACCTTCGACTTCGGGTCGAGCACCGTCACCGGAGCAGCCTCGACCGTCACGCGCTCGGCGGGCTGCGACCAGGTCAGCGGAAACGGAAACACCTGGGGAGTGGAAGCAGGATTCTGTCCGTACTGGATGACCAACGTGCCACCATTCTTCGCAAAATCCATGAGACGCGGAGCGGAGGCAACGAGCGCGCGGTTGGCCTCAAACGCGCGCGTGCCAACGACCACGGTCGAGAAGCGCGATAGGTCCCACTGCGGCAGCTCCGCGGGCGTGATCACGGTGACCGGCACGCCGAGTTGACGCAGGAACACCGCGTTGTCGTCGCCCACACCCTGGACGTATGCCACCGTAAGCCGCTGCGGGACTTCGATTTCCACGGCATTCAGGTAGAGCCCCGACGTGCGATACCGGTAGATCGGACGGATGTGGGGATAGATGATCGCACTGAATCCCTCGGCAAACAGACCGGTCGTTGGATCGCTACCCACGATGCCGAACTCGTGGCGGCCGGGCTTCAATACGCCGCGGAGGCGGAGGAAAATTTCCTGCTGCTCGAACGCTTCAATGGTGATCGACGGCGGCACCGAATCGACCGTGATGCCGGCCGGCGCCACCACGCGAAGCGTAAAGGTGCGCGGCCCATTGGCAAACGACTTGACCGTCACTCGCAGCATGCGATCCATCGGCCGGCCGGCTGGGATCCATTCGAGATTGCGGTCGAACTCGAGCGTCACCGAAGGCACTCCACCGAACGGGCGGTGCTGGATGCCGAGCAGGGGGTCGGCACTGAGGAAGTGCACGGGGCCGGCACTCACCACGGCACTCACGCCACCGAGCTCCAGCGTCAGGCGCACATCGGTCATCCGCCGCATCTCTTCGGAGACCGCGACGGACGGCACGAGGTCACTGGACACCGCCGACACGCGAGCCATGCCATCGAGCGGCGACTGTTTCGCGGCAAACATGGCCTCGTCTCTGCCGCCAATCCACCAGGGCCGAAGATCGGGCAGGCCGATGATCCGCTGCGGGACGTCGATCGTGGCGCCAGGCTGCAACGTCATCGCCTCGAACCCGCTGCGCGCGCCACCGGTCACACGGACGTCGGCGATGGTAATCGCGGCCCTTCCATGATTCGTGATCGTGATCACGGCCGGCAGTGAATCGCCGAACGCCAGCATCTCGCGTGACACCACGGCATCGACGCGGAGTTCCGCTGCGGCCAGCAGCGCCTGCGTTGCGCGACGCTCGAGGGTTTCGAGGGCCGCGTCCAGATCGAGCTCTCCGGCCGTGCACCGCGGCGGCGCGCCTACTCCGGCCCGCGAGATGAACTGGGGCATGACTCGCACCGCACAACGCACAAACTGGCTCCGGACCTGCTGGATGGACGACGTCATCCGGGCAAGTATCGGCGCCACCCGCCACGGCTCGCGCAGGTTGAGCAGCGCATGCGCGGAGTCGGCCTTGATCGAGACCCCTTCGAGATTGTCCTGCACGCGGGCGGGCGCGGAAAGCAGCAGGCGCTTGAACGTGGTGTCGATACCGTCGAAGATGGACTTCTCTGCCGCGGGATCGACGCTCTCGTTGACGCGAGTCACGGCGCGCACGAGCGAGCCGCCGAACAACGCAAAGCCGCCACGCCCCGTCCGGACCGCGACGTCGCCGAGTCCCTGCGACCGGTGCTGGGAACGACTTTCGAGCGCGATCTCGTTGTACGTGCGACCAGCGACCGGATCATACTCATTCACCGGGATCGTGATCCCGGCGCCCCGCACATAGAATTTCAGCGGCATCCACGGTTCACCGTACCGGCGTACGGGAAAACGCACCGTATCGATCGCGGCGTCGAATGCCTCGCGCGCCACCAGCCCCGCAAACTCATGATGGCCGTGTCCGTCGGCGCGCGTGCCGCTCCAGATCGAGTAGATCACCTGAGGCCGGAACGCGCGAATCACGGTGACGACGTCGCCGAGCACCGAGTCCCGGGGCCAGTGCTTGGCCGTTTCCTCGGCGTTCTTGGAAAACCCAAAGTCAAATGCGCGTGTGAAATACTGACGGCCACCGTCAATGCGCCGCGCGGCGAGGAGTTCTTCGGTGCGAATCGCGCCAAGCGGTTCGCCGAGTTCGTTGCCGATAAAGTTCTGGCCGCCATCGCCGCGCGTGAGCGAGAGATACGCCGTCTCGACCTGCCGCCCGCGCGCGAGCCACGCAATGGTCTTGGTGTCTTCATCGTCCGGATGCGCGCCAATGACGAGCACGCGCGCAGAGGTCGCGAGTCGGCGCACCAGCTGGTCGAGTTTCGGCGCGCCCCCGTCCTGGGCGTGCGCCGCTGGCAACGCGATCGTGATCGCGAGAGCAGCGCCCGTGAGGTTGGTACAGAATGCAGTCATTGGTGTTCTCACCTGTGCAGACCGTGGAACCACGGAGGTTCGCGGACCACCGCCGGAGCTTCGCGGAGACGACCACGAAACAAAAACTTGGGGGAACGGCAACGGCCTCAGGCTCCTGTCGTGGTCGTTTCCAGCAAAAAGTAGCGTGCCTAACGGGTGCAGGCTCCGCGGCGGGTCCGTGCTGTCACTCCGTGAACCTCCGTAGTTCCGCAGACCAAATCGGATGAGCACCGACGCCTGCGGAGTCGCGGAGCTACACCACGTTCAACACGCTGCTCGACCGCCGCGGGCCAGGACCACGCGGAACGGCCGAAAGCGCATCGGCTACGATCCGCGCCTGTTCCTCGGTGTGCGCCTGCGTGTACCCCTCAGCAGTGCTCGCGCGCTCAGGACGCCCCGCGTAGCGGATCGTCAACGTATTGCCCACCGTGGCGCGCAGCCGTGTGGCCACCCAAGTCCACGCTCCCTGGTTCTTCGGCTCTTCCTGCGCCCAGACCACCTCACGAAGCGCAGTGTATGCGTCGAGCAGTCCGGTCAGATGGGCGTTGGGCCAGGGATAGAGTTCCTCGACGCGTACCACCGCTACGTCGGCCGGAATCTCCTTGGCCGCAAGGTCGTAGTAGAGCTTGCCGCTGCAGAGCACGAGGCGCGTGACCGTTCCGCGTTTGCTCGCGCCCGCCGGATCGTCGATCACCGGATGGAAGGCGCCCTCGCTCAAGTCGATGAGGCGACACATCGCCTGCTGCAGTCGGAGCAGTGACTTGGGCTGCATCAGGATCAGCGGCCGCCGCGAACGCGTGAGCGCTTGGCGCCGCAGGAGATGGAAATACTGCGCCGGGTTGCTGGGATAGGCGATGCGCAGATTTGACTCGGCGGCGAGCTGCAGGAACCGCTCGAGCCGCGCGCTCGAGTGTTCCGGGCCCTGGCCTTCGTACCCATGCGGCAGTAGCAACACCAATCCGGAATCCTGCGCCCACTTGGCACGGTCGGCCGCGAGGAATTGGTCGATGATCGGCTGCGCGACGTTCACGAAGTCGCCGAACTGCGCTTCCCAGAGTGTCAGCGTGCCGGGCGTCGTTACGCTGAAGCCATACTCGAAGCCCATCACTGCCGTCTCTGAGAGCGGCGAGTTGTAGATCTCGAATGCAACGGTCTCGCCGCCGATGTGCTGCAGCGGCGTCCAGCCCTGGCCGGTCGTCACGTCGTGCAACACCGCGTGTCGGTGCGAGAATGTACCGCGCTCGACGTCCTGCCCCGTGAACCGCACGCTGATGCCGTCGGCGAGTATGCTCGCAAAGGCCAGTGATTCGGCGTGACCCCAATCGATGCCGCCGGCCGTGTCCATCACGTCGCGGCGGCGCTCGAGCTGCTTCGCAAGCCGCGGATGCGGATGGAAGGTGTCGGGCCAGGTGAGCAGCGCCTCGTTGACCGACTGCAGCAAGTCCTGGCGCACCGATGTAACCAATGACGTGACCACTTCATCGGGAACCGACGCCAACTTTCCGACATCCGCCTCGCCTTTTGAGCTGTCGAACAGGCGCTGCAGTCTGTCCGCAACAGCGCGTTCGGCCGCAGCGACATCCGCCGCGGTGACCACGCCGTCCGCGACCAGCTTGTCGCCCCACAACTGCCCCACCGTGGGATGCGCCCGGATCAGGTCAGATTGTAATGGCTGCGTGTACGCCGGCTCATCGCCCTCGTTGTGGCCATGGCGCCGGTACCCAACAAGGTCGATCAGCACGTCACGACCGAACGTCGTTCGGTAGGCAACTGCGATGCGCATCGCAATGACGCACGCTTCAGGATCGTCGGCGTTGACATGAATCACCGGCATCTCGAATCCCTTCGCGAGATCACTGGCGAAGCGTGTGGACCGCGCGTCCGTGGGATCGGTGGTGAATCCGACCTGGTTATTCACGATGATGTGGAGCGTGCCGCCAACTGAATAACCGCGCAGATGCGCGAGGTTGAATGTCTCCGCGACGATCCCTTCGCCGGGGAACGCGGCATCGCCATGAATGCAGATGGGCACCACCGCACACCGGTCGCGCGCAGACGGACGATCCGCACGCTGCTGCCGCGCACGAACCAACCCCTGGAGCACGGGGTTCACGACTTCGAGATGGCTCGGATTCGGCACCAGGGTGACATGCATCGCGAGGCCGTTCCGCGTCGTCATGTCGTGCTCGAAGCCGAGGTGGTACTTCACATCACCGGTGGCGGCGCTATCGAGGTGGTCGTGCCGACCACGGAACTCGGCGAAGAGCTGCTCGATCGGTTTTCCCAGCACGTGCGTGAGCACGTTGAGGCGACCGCGATGCGCCATCGAGATGGCCACTTGGCGGGCGCCGGCCGCGGCCGACTCGTCGAGCGCGACATCAAGCATGGGCACGAGGGTATCGGTCCCCTCAATCGAGAAACGCTTGTATCCCACGAAGGCGCGACCGAGAAACCGCTCAAGGCCCTCGACCTGTGCGAGCCGGGTGAGCAGCACGCGTTTCTCATCGGGCGTCAGCGGCCGGGTGAGTTGCTCGGCGGTGAACAGCTGGCGGAACCACTGCCGCTCCGCGTCCGTTCCGCAATGCACGAACTCGGTGGCGATGTTGCGCGTGTAGCGGTGCTTCAGCCGATCGGCGACGTCGCGACCAGTTGCCAAATGCGGAAAACCAAGCGCCTCACCGCTGACGAGTTCGAGATCGGACTCGGTGATGCCGTAGTACTCGACCCTGAGTTCCGCCGCACCAGGAGGAGGGCTGCCAAGTGGGTCGAGTTGCACGGCGAGGAAGCCGTAGCGGCGAATCGAATTGAGGTAGCGCGAGATCCCTACGACCCGTCGCGCAAAGTCCTGGTCTGACTGCGGAACCGCGGACGGAACCGCGGACGGAGCGACAGACGGGGACGGCAGGGCCGCGGTGCCCACACCGTACTGCTGCGCGAGCAGAAAGAACTGCCGCCATGACTCCTCAACAGAGGACGGATCGCCAAGCCAGCGCTCGTACGTTTCCGCTATATACGCGTCATTGAAAATCGAGGTGACGGACTCTGGCATCGGCTGCGAAATTTTTCCCATTCGGCGGTCGGCGTGCGGTGTGACGACGGTTAACAATAAGCCCGCGACGGGGTGATATGGCCACGGATTCGGGGCCTACACAGCCCACCATCTGACAGATTTTCCCGAGAAATCCGCCCGCCGCACCGGTTCCAGCACTGACCCCTGCGCATAGATTCTCCGGGTGACCGCCCCAGCCCCGAAGCCAGCCAAGCCGCTCGACCGCTCGATCGTCGAGGGACACATCTCCTCCGCGGTCTGGAAGCTCGCGTGGCCGTCGGTCATGACCAACGTCATCGGTGGACTGCAGGGCGTGGTCGACCACGCCATCGTCGGCCACATCGTCGGGTTCAACGGCAATGCCGCGGTCGGCGTGAGTTGGCAGATCTTCCTCGTCGTCATCGTCTTCATTTCGTCCCTCTTCACGGGCATGAGCGTGCTCGTGGCGCGGTTCGCCGGCGCGGGCGACCACGACAAGATGGACCGCACGGTCTATCAGGCGTTCCTCACGGCCGTGTTTATGTCGCTCGGCATTCTCGCGCCGGTCGGCTACTTCGCGGCCCCATGGCTGCTGAGCCTGGTAAATGCCTCGGCGGCCGTGCAAGCCGAAGCGCTGCCGTTCCTCCGGATCATGTTCACGTTCAGCCTCGGCATGCTGATGTTCTTCATGCTCGGAGGCGCACTGCGTTCAGCCGGTGACGCCAAGACGCCGATGAAGCTCGGTATCGCCGTCACGGTGTTGAACGTGGCGTTCAACCTGATTCTCATCCGCGGACTCGGCCCGATACCCGCGTACGGCACCAAGGGCGCGGCGATGGGAACGGTCGCAGCATTCGGCCTGGTTGGCATCTACTCGATGTACAAGCTGCTGAGCGGCGGATGGGCGGTGTCGTTCCCGAAGCATCACGGATTCGCGCCCGACTGGGTGATCATCAAGTCGCTGTTCAAGTTCGGTTTGCCGACCGGCATCCAGGGTATCGCGATGAACGTCGGCGGCGTGCTAATGCTCGGGTTCGTCGGGTCCGTCGCGCACGGTGCGGAGGCCCAGGCGACGTTCGCGGTGGGCTACACCCAACTCTTTTCGTTCATTACCTGGACATCACAGGGACTGCTCGGCGCAGCGGCTGTGATCGCGGGGCAGAACCTCGGTGCTGGCAAGCCGGAGCGCGCGGTCGAAGGGGTGCACGTGGCCGCGCGGTACGGGCTTATCGGCGCGGCGGTCATCGGCGCGACATTCCTGTTGATTCCGCGGCTGCTGCTCGGGCTATTCGGCATGTACAACCCGCTCGTCGTGGACATCGGCATTCAGTTGTTGCGCGTGCTCGCGCTGTCGGGATTGTTCGTGACTGTGGCGCTGACGTACACTGGCGGGCTGCAGGGCACGGGCGACACGAAGAGCCCACTCTACATCTCGATCATCTCGCAGGTCGCGATTCCGCTCGGCATCTGCTTCCTGGTGCGGCAGTTCGGAACGCTCGAGCCGATTCAGATCTGGCTCGCGATCCTCGCCGGACACGCCACCCGCTGCGTCCTGAGCGTGGTGCGGTTCAGGCAGGGGAAGTGGCGCGACATCAGGGTGGATCTGGGAAAAGGGCCGGCGTCGGCGTAGACGCTTCGCCATGCCGGTGCGCCGCCTTCAGTCCGGTTCGAACGCCGGTACGCCGAGCTGCTTCGCTGCCGCCAGTAGGCGTTTGTCGTAACTGGCGATTTGCAGGGGGCGATGCAGCCCGCTGAGGTAGAGCGCCGACGCGAGGTGGAGTGCGTCGAGCGTACGCAGCCCCGTAGGAAATGGTGCTCGCGCTCGCGTGTGCTCGCGTGTGCAGCCTACGTCGCCACTAGCCGAACCTTGATTCCGCCGTTCGAGAACTTCACCAGCTCGGCGAACGGCAGCTTCGTCTGCGCCTCGAGCGACCGCTCCGCAGAAACCAGCGCCACACGCCAGCCGCCGAGCTTCGTGCGCGCGACATTGCCGAACTGCGCGTACAGGTTGCGCAGGTCGCTCGCATCGCCGACGCGCGCACCGTACGGTGGATTGGCGATCAGCATGCCGACTCCAGACGGCGGCTCGATCGCTGAGAGCGCGCATTCGGTCACCGTGAGGTCGGCCGTGACGCCGGCGCGTGCGGCATTGCCGAGCGTGGCCTTCACCGCCCCCGCATCGCGATCCGATGCGAAGATCGGCGCCGCAGCTGACGCGCGCTCCGCGGCTTTCGCATCTACCCGGCTTTGCCTAGCGGCGTCCGCGTCAAAACCTGGCCACGACTCACACGCGAAGGTTCGGCCAATGCCCGGCGCGATGTTGCGTGCGATCAGCGCCGCCTCGATCGCAAAGGTCCCCGCCCCGCACATCGGATCAATGAACGGCACGGATCCGTCGTAGCCGAGCGCAAGCAGACAACCGGCGGCGATCGTCTCGCGGATCGGCGCCTTGGCGGTGGCGAGTCTGTACCCGCGACGATGCAACAGTTCGCCCGAAGCGTCGGCGCTGATGGTCACCACATCGTGGGCGACGCGCACAATGAAGAGCTGCGCCGCAGGACTTTCATCCTCGTCGTCACCGCCGCCAGCGCGCACAACTTTCGCGTTGGGAGCCGCCGCCATCAGCGATTTCGCCAAACGCTCCGCCACCGCGTCGGAATGATAGAGTCGCGACTTCTTGCAGGTAACCCGAAAGGCCACGTTCCGGCCCGTCGGGAGGTAGTCGCGCCAACGAACGGGCTTCGCGCGCCGCTCGAGTTCGGCGAATGACCTCGCCGAGAATTCGGCGACGCGCACGAGCACACGAGTGGCGGTGCGCAGCTGCAGGTTGGCCGCCACGAGCGCGCGGTCATCGGCGCGGAAGCTTACGCCGCCCTCGGACTTCGCGACTGCCGCTACGCCGAGTGTCCGCAGTTCGCCCTCAGTGAGCGATTCGAACCCCGGGGTGACGATCGCGAAGCAGTCGCGGAATTGAGGCGCGGCCGGCTTTGCCACCGGTATCACGGCCGGTACCACCACCAGTTTTGCCGCTGATTTCTGCACGGGTTTCGCCACCGGCTTCGCCACCGGTTTCACGACGGATCTGTCATACGGGTTCGCACTCCGTCTCACCGGCGCGCCACGACCTCGCGGCTTCCTCATACGGGCGAACCGACCGTTCTTGCCGCCGTCGTGGCCTTCCGCGACCAGCGCGACAGCCGCCAACCGAAGAGCAAGGAGAGCATCAACGCGTAGGTGAGCGGATCGGTGAGATCCTTCTTTACCGCCATTGCGTAGTGGATCACGCCGAGGATGGCGATGACATACAGCAGGCGGTGGAGCCGCGCCCAGTTGCGGCCGAGCCGCCGGATCATCGCCTTGGTCGACGTGACCACGAGCGGAATCATCAGCACCAGCGCCGTCATCCCGAGGTAGATGTACGGACGCTTGAGCAGGTCCTTCTTGAGGTCGGTCCAGTCGAGCTGCACGTCGAGGAAGGCATACGCAATCCAGTGCAGCGTCAGGTACCCAAATGCGAAGAGCCCGATCGTGCGCCGATGCTTCGCGAGCCAGTTCCAGCCAGTGAGTTGACGGAGCGGCGTCACGGCGAGCGTGACGACGAGCAGCCGCAGCGTCCACCGACCGAGGAAATGCTCGCCTTCCTTGATTGGGTTCGACCCGAAGTAGCGAGTGCCGCCGAGGATGTCGGAGGCCAACCCCGTGATCGCCAGCGCCGGTGGAATGCAGAGCGCAACGATAAGCAGCACGCTAAACCCGCGCGGCTGCTTGATCGCGCGCATTCGTTCGGCGAATGCAAGAGCAGGCGTTGTCGGTGGCGTTTGCAAAAGCGGTAGCCGGTCTACCGCCCTAATAATTCTTCCGCAAATCCATGCCGGAATACATCGAGGCAACCTGGTCTGCGTATCCGTTGAACATGAGCGTCTTCCGCCGGGCGAACTCGCCGATGCGACGCTCCGAGGCTTGGCTCCAACGCGGGTGGTCCACTTCGGGATTCACGTTGGAATAAAACCCGTACTCATTCGGCGACGAGAGCTGCCAGCTGTTGCGCGGCTGCTTGTCCACGAGCCTGATGTGCACGATCGACTTGATGCTCTTGAATCCGTATTTCCACGGCACGTGCAGGCGGAGCGGCGCGCCATTCTGGTTGGGCAGGTCGCGGCCATAAACGCCGGTCGCGAGCAAGGTCAACGGATGCATCGCCTCGTCCAGCCGCAGTCCCTCGACATACGGCCAGTCGAGCACGCGCAACGCCTGCCCTGGCATGCGGCGCGGATCGAACAGCGTCGTGAATTCCACGAACTTCGCCTGCGACGTCGGCTCGGCACGCTTCAGCACGTCGGCCAGCGGAATGCCGCGCCACGGAATCACCATCGACCACGCTTCCACGCACCGGTGCCGGTAGATGCGGTCCTCAAGCTTGCTCGGTTTAATGAAGTCTTCGAGTTGGTAGTCGGCCGCCTTCTTCACCAGGCCGTCCACCTTCACCGTCCACGGTTTCGGATTGAAGCCCTTGGCCAACTCGGCGGGATCTTCCTTGCCTGTACCGAACTCGTAGAAGTTGTTGTAGCCCGTGACGTCTTCCCACGGCGTGGGCTTATCGCCTGGCTGGAGTCCGTACGGTGTACCCTGAGCCACGGGGGAGCCACCCTGTGCGAGGGCGCGCAATGAGCCCGGCACGAGCGCGCTCGCGGCAAACGCGCCGCCGGCTGCCGCCAGCCAATCGCGGCGGTTCCAGTATGCTGCTTCCGGGGTCAGTTCCGACGAACGAATGTCTGCGGCAGGTCGAATCAACATCGTGGGCTCCTCCGTGAGCTATGGTATTATACGTACCCGTCGACCGGTTTTATCGGCCTACCCCGATCCCCCACCCCTCCATGAACAGTCCCGCCTGGCTGGAGACGATGCTACTCGGCAACACGGTCCTCGACTGGGCAGTCGCTTTGGGCTGGGCGTTCGGAGCGACGGCCGTCATCGTGCTGGTACGTCGCGTGGTGTCGCACCGGCTTGCCGTGCTCGCCGCGCGCACTGAGACGGTCGCCGACGACGCGGTGATCGAGGCGCTCAAGAGCATCAAGAAGACCTACGTTCTCCTGCTCGCCGTGGGCAGCGCCCTCGCCTGGCTGCACTTCCCGGACGCGGCTCACACGGCAATCCGCCGAGCGATGATCGTGATCGCCGTGCTGCAGGTCATTCGCACCGGCAACGTCGTGGTGGATTTCCTCGCCGGACGATACGCCGCGCGCAAGGACGGTCTCGACCGGACGACACTGCGCGCGCTGAGTTATGTCGGCCGATTGATCCTCTGGATCACGGTCATCCTCGTAGGCCTCGAAGCGGGTGGCTTCGAGGTCAAAACGCTCCTCACGGGCCTCGGCGTGGGCGGCATTGCCATCGCGCTCGCCGTCCAGAACATCCTTGGCGACCTGTTCGCAGCGATGTCGATCGTGCTCGACAAGCCGTTTGTCGTGGGCGACGCAATCGCAGTCGACCAGTTCGAGGGCGACGTCGTCCACATTGGACTCAAGTCCACGCGGGTCCGCAGCGTGAACGGCGAGGAGGTCGTGTTCGCCAATGCCGACCTGCTCAAGAGCCGCCTCCGCAACCTCACGCGCCGCGATGGCCGTCGGTACGTGATCACGCTGTTGCTTGCTCCGTCGACAACAGCTGAGCGTGTTGGCCACGTACCGGCGCTCGTCGCCGAAGCGGTGGCCGAGGACGGGCGAAGCACCTTGCAGCGCTCACACCTCATCGCGGCCGGCCTCAACGGACCGGAAGTCGAGACGTCGCTCTTCATCCCGGGAATGGATTTCACGCAGGGTTTCGAGATCCGGCAGGCGGTCCTGCTCGGAATTCTCCAGCGGCTCGAGCGCGAAGGGATCATCCTCGCCCGGTCGGCGACCGTCGCGCCGTAGCAGCAGCACGCCACGTCCGCCCCATTTGTTATTCGATCGTCTTCCTGAAGCGGCGCACACTGATCGTGAGGAATAGTGCGGCGAGCCCGATCAGCGACAGCGTCGGTTGCCACACATCGCCGAAGGTGACGCCCTTGAGCAGAATACCCCGAAGCACCTTGAGGAAATAGGTGAGCGGAAGCCCGAGCCCAAGCCACTGCGCGGGCTCCGGCATGGCGACACGGGGGAAGATGTAGCCCGAGAGCAGAATATTAGGCAGCATGAAAAAGAACGACAGCTGCATGGCCTGCGCCTGACTTTTCGCGATGGTCGAGATCAACAGGCCAACACCGAGACTGGCGAACATGAACGGAAGCGCCAGCAGGTAGAGGAGTGGGAGGCTGCCCTCAATCGGGATATGGAAGATCAGCTTGCCGAGGCCCATGACGACCGACATCTGCACATAACCCACGAGCATGAACGGCGCGAGCTTGCCGAGCATGAGGCTCGTCTTGCCGATCGGCGTGACGACGAGCTGCTCGAGCGTACCGCGCTCACGTTCGCGCACGATTGCGGTACTGGTGATGAGCGTCAGCGTGATGGTGAGCAGCACACCGATCACGCCAGGCACGATGAAAATCGCGCTGCGTTGCGCCGGGTTGAACCAGGGCCGCACGCGCATCTCCAGCGGCGGCGCCACACCGAACCGTTCCGCGACGATCTGGGTGGAGAGCGCCCCCGCTGCGAGCTGCGCGCCCGCCATGGCCGCGGACGACGCTTGGGGGTCAGCCGCATCCACGATCATCTGCGCGGCCGCGGTGCGGCCGGCGCGGAGGTCGCGGGCATAGTCAGGAGGAATCACCAACGCCGCGGCGGCGCGCGCGCCAAGGATCTCGCGTCGCAAATGCTCGCGATCAGCCACCGCGCCGACAATGTCGAAGTTGCCAGTATTGCCGATCACAGCGATCAGTTGCCGGCTATCGGCCGTCCGTGATTCATCGAGCACGACCGTTGGCAGATGACGCACGTCCGTCTGAATCGCATAACCGAAGAGCACGAGTTGCACCGCCGGGAGGACGGTCATCATCCCGAACGTGAGCCGGTCGCGCCGCATCTGGATGAACTCCTTCCAGAGCATCGGCCAGAACCGCGAGACCCGGATGCGTGTGAGGAGGCTCACCGCGAGCCCCCGGCGGCCACGCCGTACTGGGCCTCGTCCTGACGCTGCAGCTCGATGAAGACGTCCTCGATGCTCGCCTGGCCGAAGTGGGCCGTGATCTCGCGCGGAGTACCAAGCGCGATGAGGTGGCCGCGCGAGAGAAAGGCGAGTCGCTGACAGCGCTCGGCTTCGTCCATGTAGTGCGTCGTCACGAGGATGGTCGTGCCTCGCGACGCGAGTGCGTAGATGGAAGTCCAGAAGTCGCGACGTGCCGCCGGGTCTACGCCAGCGGTCGGCTCGTCGAGAAAGAGCATCTCCGGTTCGTGCGCGGTGGCGCAGGCAAGCGCAAGCCGCTGTTTCCATCCACCAGACAACGTGCCCGCCAGCTGATTACGACGCTCGTCGAGGCCGAGCGCGCAGCTGTGTTCTGCGAGGCGCCTCGTGCGCGCCTCGCCATGCAGGCCATACACCGTGGAATAGAAGCGGAGGTTTTCGGCAACGGTGAGATCGTCATAGAGCCCGTACCGCTGCGACATGTAGCCGATGCGCGCGCGCACGCGCTCACCCTGCGTCTCGACGTCAAGCCCAACCACTTCGGCCGAGCCGGAAGTCGGCGCCATCAGCGCGCACAGCAGGCGGATTGTAGTCGTCTTGCCAGAGCCATTCGGCCCGAGCAGACCGAACACTTCGCCGCGATAGATCGTGAGGTCGAGCGAGTCCACCGCGACGCGCGCGCCAAACTCCTTACGCAGCGCGCGCGTGACGACGGTCGGCGTGCCGACAGCGGACATGCCTGGCGTGGTGTCCACCGCCGATCCGCTCACGGCGTTTTCGTCGCTCCCGCGGGCGTCTCGAGGTGCACGGTGATTGGCAGGCCGGCCTTCAACAGGCCGGTGGTGTCGGCAAACGCGATTTTCACCGCGAACAGCAAGTCGTTGCGTTCCTTCTCAGTGAGCGCAACCCGCGGCGTAAACTCGGCTTTGGTGGCGATCGTCGCGACGCGTCCCTGGAACTCTCGGTCTGAATACGCGTCGAGCACGGCCTGCACCTGGCGCCCGGGCTGGACGCGCGAGAGTTGTGCCTGCGACACAAAGACCCGCACCGTCTGGTGTTTCACGTCGGCCACGGTCACGACGGCACGCCCAGCGGAGACCACTTCGCCCGGTTCGACGTTACGGCTGCTGATCACGCCATCAACCGGTGCGCGGAGCACGAGGTCGGCGGCGGTGGCGCGTGTCCCCTCGGCGGCCGCGGTGGCTAGGTCGGATTCCGCGCGCGCGGCGGCCACGCGTTCGGCTCGCGCCCCTTCGCGGAGTAGCGCGAGTGATGCCCGCGCCGCGTCGCGGCGCGCGGCTGTTGACGCGGCGAGCGTGCGGGAGGCGTCGTATTGCTGCGCACTGACCGTCTGCCGGTCGGCGAGCCCCTTGAAGCGATCGGCATCGCGCGCCGTGCGGCCAGCGTCGGCCTCGGCGGCGGCGAGCTCGGCCTCCGCGCGCCGCAACTCTTCGGCCCGGGCGCCGTGCTCGAGCTCATCGAGCGCGGCACGAGCCGCATGGACCCGGGCGCTACGCTGCTGTTGCTCGGCGGGGAGCGAGGGCTGCGTAAGGACCGCAAGCGTGTCGCCGGCGCGAACCGATTGACCTTCGATCACCAAGACCCTGGCGACGCGTCCAGGGACCGTGGCGCTAACCTGCACCTCGACCACTTCGAGCGTTCCGGTGGCCTCGATCGAGTCGGGCGCGGCCTTGCCGCATGCGGCGGTTATCGTGGCCGCAAAAATGAGTGCTATTCGTTCGCTGCGCATACTGAAAAGTATGCCGAACCGGCCGCGAGGGGGTGAAGGAGCGGAGGAACGCTCACAATTGCGTTATAACGCTCACAATTGCGATCGGACGCTGCAAATCTCCGATCCCCGAAGCCAAATTGCACGATATTCGGCTCTTCCACTTCGTTCGCGAGTGTACGCCATGTCAACGCAGGCACAGGACTACGGGTCGCACCGCCGCTGGGTGCCCCTGTATCACTACGTCGTTATGCCGATCCTCTTGATCAACGTCGCATATTCGATCTGGCAGGCCGTGCAGATCCGGAGCGGCGACAACGCCTGGGCCGCGGCACTGGCTGTCGCCTTCCTGATCGGTATTTCGTATTCGCGGATCATGGCGAACAAGGTGCAGGACCGGGTTATCCGACTCGAGATGCAGCTCAGGCTGCGTACAATCCTGACAGGCGCTGTGGCGGCGCGGATTAGCGACCTGACGCCCCGGCAGCTCGTCGGGCTGCGGTTTGCCAGCGATGCCGAACTTCCCGCGCTGGTTGAGCGCTGCCTGTCCGGCGAGCTGGCCACGGGCGAAGCGATCAAGAAGCAGATCAAGAACTGGCAGGCCGACTGGTTGCGCGCGTGACCGCCGCAAACATTCCGGCGGCAGCCGAGCCGATGACGCCAAGCCGCGTCGAGATCAAGGTTCGCAAGAACGGATCGCTGCTCGTCACGGGCGATTTTTCGCTCGTCGACCACGAGGGCAAGGAGATCGCGCGGAATAACGACAAGCCGAACGTTTCACTCTGCCGCTGCGGCCACTCAGCGCGGAAACCGTTCTGCGACGGCGCGCACAAGGCGTGCGAATTCATCGATCCACCAGATCCACAACCGGCGGTCTAAGTCGGCCAGAAAGAAAAGGCCCTGGCCTGCTCGCAGGCCGGGGCCTTTTGCTGCGAGACGGGCGAGCGACTACTCCGCCGGCAAGAGTGTCGCGTGCCAGCCAGCTGACACCGGCCCCTCGAATGCGGTGCGGTAGGCGGCCGCGGTCGTCAGCGTCGTGTCGAACACCAGCGTGTCTGGTCCAACCTCAAGACGCTTGGCCATCGTCTCGAACTCCTGCCTCGTGATGGAATGCACGAGCTGCAGTCCATCCCGGTAGAACACGCGGCCACCACTGACCAGTGAACTTCCGATGGCCCGCTCGAGTCCCTGCAGAATCCGAAACAGTCCGTCGATCGAGCACCCCGAGGCCCCTTCGGATTGCTGGTCAACGCCAATCACGAGAAACCGTTCGTCCCGCCAATCCCGTGCGGCCGTCAGTGGATGACCGTGCGCCTTCCACTGAAGGAGAAAGGCGTCCACTTCGGCAAGCATCCGTCCGGCATCAATGTCGTCCACGGGCGAAACGGTGCCAAAAATCCAGACGCGGGCGTCATCGGGAAGTTGAGTGAACGACACGACGGGCATGACAGACTCCGCTACGGCTCAGGGTCGATTGATGGGGGCAGGTTCACCTGCGTCCGACACGAGCCAGAAATCTATCAGCGGCCCGGGGACTTCAGTGCGGCACAGAGCGCGTCGTCAATGGTTGGCTGGTCGAACACGAATCCGGCCGCCTGCAGCCGCGCCGGTCGTACGCGCTGGCTCGCCAATGCCGCACCGTCAGCCATCTCGCCGAACATCGCCCGCAGGGCAAACGCGGGCACTGGCAGCACGGCGGGGCGACGAAGCACGCGCCCCAGTGTCGCGGTGAACTCCTCATTGCGCACGGGGGTGGCGCTCGCGACGTTCACCGCACCTTCGATCCCCGAATGGTCAATGAGGCGCAGGACGACGCGCACGAGGTCGTTCAGTGAAATCCAACTCAACCACTGTTGGCCACTGCCCAAGCGACCGCCGAGTCCAAGCGAAAACGGCAGGCGTAACTTCGCGAGCATGCCGCCACCGGGGCCCAGCACGACGCCAAATCGCATGCATACGACGCGCATACCTGCCTCACGAGCGGGCTCGGTAGCTCCCTCCCATAATCGGGTCACTTCCGATAAAAAATCGGTGCCGGTGCTGCTCGACTCATCGAGCCACTCGTCGCCGCGACTGCCATAGTAGCCCACGCCCGACGCGGAAAGAAACGCCGCCGGTGTCGGGATCACCGTTGCGGCGGCGCGGGCCAGTCGACCGGTGTTGACCACCCGACTCCGAACGATCTCACGCTTTCGCGCCTCCGTCCATCTGACGCCGATCGATTCGCCGGCGAGGTGCACCACCGCGCGCGCACCCGCGAGGACGGTAAGCGCCGCGGTATCAAACTCGGCTTCGCCGGGTGGCCAAGCAACGTTGGCATCCGGCCCACGTCCGACCGTGACCACACGATCACCGCGCGCGCGCAGCGCGGCACAAACCGCACTCCCGATGAATCCGCGTGCGCCCGTGACGACGATCATGCAGCCAACTCGAGATTGCGCCAGAGATACCATGCCGCGACTGTACGGTACGCGTGAAGCTCGTGCAGCGCGATTTCTCCCCCGTGCGACCGCGCGGCGAGTTCCTTCGCGTATTCGACTTTTCGCCCGCTCAGCCCGGCCGCGCGCAATTTCGGCGCCCGCGTGGCGAGCAACTCCAGCGCCGTGGGCGAGCGCCCGCCATACAGTGCCTGCACACGACTAAAGATGGTTGCGGCGGCTTTGCCCGACAGCTGCTGGTACACAATGCAGCGCAGCACGAACCCGAAATGCGTGTGGTCGCTCGTACCCTGCCATTTGCACGAACCAACTTTGGCGATCAGCGCTCCGAACGCCGGATCCACTCTCTTGAGATGCGTGACCGCGCGCCGCGCAACCGGAACAGCGGACGTCACCATCAGTACGAGTAGCCGAAGATGATGTTCATCTCGTCTTCCGACGTCAGCCCGAACCGCACCACCTTGGACGCGTCACCTCGATACGTGACCTCGGACGTGAGCCCCTCGCCCGCCTGCAGCACGAGCGGAGTCGGGAGCGTGAGGATCAACGGGTGGTCCCATGCCTCGTTCTGGTAGACCAACTCACCGTCGCGAGCACCACCCGAAATGCGCACGACAAATTTCAATCCGCGCTTGTGCATGTGGGAGGTCAGCATCACGACTCGCGTGAGCTTGGTGAACTTGAACGTTTTCCGAATCGTGGTGTCGCGACCGACCGGCAATGTGAGGGCGGTGTTGTTGAGGTTCAGCGCGGCGGCTTCGAACTGCACTTGCGACGCTGATACGGTGTAGAGGTTCGCTTCGGCCTCACCCGTGATCGCCTTGGCCGTGCTGTTCACATAGTGGGAGTTCACGTCGAGCACAGTGCCGGCCGGCACTCGCATCGCAACACCGGCCGGAAAGGTGAAGTCGCTGGCCGCCGCCTGCGAACCGCCGAAGAAGACGTGATACCCCATAGCGGCGATCGTGCCCAGTTGGTAGGTGCCGTCGCTGTTCTTGAGGTCGCGAACGATACCCGCCTGTGGGATCACCAGCGATGGCGTGTTCGCGGCAAAAGAGTAGATGACGAAATGGTGGCTCCCGGTGCGCATGTTCGTCTGCACGCGATTCACCCAGGTCTCCTGGGTATTGCTCACCGGTGCATACAGAAACACTTCACGTTCGGAACTCGCGTTGATACTGAACGGTATCATTCGCAGTTGAAATCCGCCGGTAGGCGCAATGAGCGGCACGTACGCCGGCGCCGCGACCGTTCCGGAGAGCAGACTCGGACTGATGTCGTCCGACGTGCGGCTCGCTCCACCCGCGATCCACTGACGGATGAACTCGATCTGGCCTGCAGGAAGCGGCTGGCCGCCATATGGCATGGCGGCGCCATAGTCACGCGCGTGGTGGCCGTTCGCGAACCCGTTCACCTTGTGCCAGAGCAGGCTCGAGTCGGGTTTGCCCGGCACGACGCGACGCAGTCCGTCGGCTTTTGCAATGGGCTGCGTCGCAGGCGCATTGACCAGCGACTGGTACACGCCAGCCCCGGTCAACACGAGACCTGAGTTGCTGGTGTTGCCCGGTGTATGACAGGCTGAGAAACCACACGACGACTCGAGTACCTGCGTCTGCAATCGTGCGAACGAGGTGGACACGCCCGCCGACGCCCCGTCGGTCGGCGTTGATTTCTCTCCGCCGCACGCAGTGAGCGCCAGCGCAAGTGAAATCGCGCCCGGTAGAGGTTTCAGTTTCACATGAGCTCCTTCAGTTTCGCCACCAATTTCACCATTGCCTCGGTATCCCGGTGACAATATGCCAACAGGTCGGTGCGAAGCGCAGCCTGTGCATCGGCATCCAGACCCTGGTCGAACAGGAGGCGATAGATCCCCGCCGTCGCCGCTCCGCCATCCTGGATCACGAGGTCCGAATAGTCGAGGTCCACAAGCGCCGGCAGGACCTTTTTGAGACTGAACGAGCCGTGGAACTCAGGATCGTACACATGGTCGCGCACGATCGGCAGCAGATCCACAATGCGGTCGCTGATGTCCATCAGCGCCGACGCGTGCTCCGGAAACCAATCGGCAAGTTCCCGGATCCGTGCCTTCTCAAACGCTTCGTAGTACACGACAACGCACGCTGCACCGGCGCAGGCGTCAATCAGCTCCGTAATCAGTTGCGGACGCGGATCACTGCCGCGTCTGGCGAGGTACTGACGCGTGGTGTCGTCCGCAAACCCCTCCCGGTGCACACTGAACTGCACCGTGACCATGGCTTGCGGCCCACACCCGGGCCAGCGCGGCACGGCCAGCTGTACCGTCTCAAAATCGAGATAGGCGATCGGACGTGCGATCGCAGTGAGCGCATTCGCTAGGCCCGGCTCAACGATCCGGGTTCCGGTCGTCACCGCGCGCACCTGCCGCTTGGCCGGTGCATTCGGGGCGTCGGATGCACTCAGGTCGCTGATCATCGTTTTGCCTTCAGCGGCGAGTGTTCTCGCCTGCTTCTTGGCATAGTACAACTCGCTGACGTGATGGTCCGGCAACGTGTCGTGGCAGCGTGCGTGGAACGGGCATTCGTCCGGATCGGTACACTGGTCGCCGACCGACACCTTGGGCGGCTCGGCGTCACGTAGCATCGCATGCATCGTGCGCACGGCGGCGGGGAGCGCCAGTACCACCGGCGCGGTACGCGCCGTGACATCGACGGACGTGAAGAGATTCGACAGGTCCGGGTGACGACACTCCGGATTCAGGTACATCAGGTTGGCTCGAGCGATCGGCACCTTCGCCTCACCAGCCACCCACCGCTGCACGGCGATGTCGGTCAGGTGGAGCGCGACCTTCTTCTCTCGGTCACGATCCTTCTCAGGCCACTTCGACGATTTCACCTCGGTCATCACCCAGGCGTCACCGTCGCGGGCCATGATGTCCGCACGTACGCTCGCGCCGGCGGCGGTGAACCCGGGCTCGAACAGGAGCCGCTCCCCCCGCTCCATCGCCTCCGCCGTGCGCTTCACCACTTCGATCTGCGCAACTTCGCGCCCTGGGGCAAGGTGCACGCCATCACCCATCGCCAGCCGCGCCCGAGCGCCTACGAGGTGACCCTCCGCAAAGCGCATCTCCGCCTCAGCATCGGGCACGAGCTCCGGCGCGTACGCTTCGTGAAACTCGAACCAGAGTTTCTGGTGGCACCGCAGTCCCGAAAGCACATCGCGCTTGTCCAGCGTCGCACCCGATGGCGCGCCGGATTCTTGCGCCGCGCGTGCTGGCTCGCCGTCCATCGGAACGCCCTCGCCCATCTCCGCTACGGCCTCACGGCGTTGTCATTGCCGCGAAGGATTGCACCCCAGATGAGCGGATAAGTGGATTCAGTTTGGCCGCGATACTGCGGCCGGAATCCGAACAACACCACGTGACCCTTGCCCTTGGCAACGTCGACGAGAGCCGCCTTGCCGTTCAGTTTCTCCGGGCCGAGCAACCAACCCGACAGCAACGCGTTGCCAGTGGCCGGATATCTCGCAACCACGACGGCCGACGGATCGGTCACTTCGAACGCCGCGCTATTCTCGAACCAGACGGCCGGAGTCGGTGCGTTGAAGGTCTTCGCGACGGGATGTGATTTGTCGACTTCGACGGCGAAGAGCGAGCCTGGCGCGTAGAAATCCGTGTTCCGCACCCCGTTGAGCACGTTCTTCACCGGCAGCTTCATCGCCTCGATGGCGTATTCGGAGGCATCGTTGAATGCAATCAGGGTGCCGCCCGCCTCAACGAATGCGGTGAGCGCGGCAGCGCCCAGTTCGCCAAGGCCACCCTTGAGCGAATCGGGATAGGTGTTGCCCACTCCGCGAGCGATCGCGCTTGGGCTTTGTTCGGGGATGATGATCGCGTCATACTTGGCGATCAGGTTGCCCGCCCGGACCTCCTTGTCGCGCAGCGATGTGTAAGGAATCTTGTACGTGTCGAACACGTACCGCGTCCACCCTTCATCCATCGCCGCGTCATAGCTCTTGTAGAGGCCGATTCGCCGACTGCTCGTGCCCGAGAGCATCGGCGCGTTGAACGTAGCCTCCTTCACCTCGGCGATCAGCCTGCCGGTCGCGGGTTCGGCGCCCATGAGCGTGGCGACTTCGACGCCGAACAACAACGGTAGGGTGTGCGCGGTGACGTCATATGGACGCTTCGGCGGACCGCCGGGATATTCGAACAGGTTCGGATACTTCTGGCGTTCGAGCAGCGACTTCGCGTAGCCACCAAACGGCTGCTTGACGAGCACGGCGTAACTGCCCGCTGCGTACGTCTTGCCATCGACGCTCACGGGCGCGGTCGTCTCGCGGATCTCAACCTGACCGTGCTGCAGCGTCCAAAGCATCCGGTGCAGTGCACTCGCGCTGGCCTGCGCCTTCGGAATAATGAACGCGCTCGGCCACGGATCCCTGCCCCACGGTGGCATCGCGCCGAGCGCGCGTTCGCCAATCGCGGCGTAGCTCTCGAGCCAGGCACGACGATCCCGTGCGGCGTGCACGAAGAGCGCCCATGAGGCGGACGTCTGATAGTCCACGATTTCCTGGAGCCCCCACTTTCCGCCGGGCCAGACCACGGGGTGGTTCCAACTCGGCAGACGCGCGTCGTAGCCGCGACTGGTACCGAGGCGGTCGAATGGTATGTCGACCGGCGTGGCGAGCCGCGCGCTCGCTGTCTCGGTCAGGATCCGGGCGCCGCGGTGCACCAGCGAATACTGCCGCGCCGGACTCCACTGGTCATAGCTGGCGTTGTTGGCCACGCCGGTTTTGCCGTCCGCGATGAGTCTCCAAGTCATTTGCAGGCCGAGCGCGTTCGTGCTCGACGTGAGAATCGGATCGATGTTCGGTTCGATCGGGTCCATGTACGGCGGTACGAAGATGCGACTGGCGTTTCCGCCCTGCTGGTGAACGTCGTTGACGATCTGCGGATCCCACGGTGTGTAGAGCGAGTCCACTGTATAGCGGGTCTCGGGCTGCGTGAACGCGTACCAGTCGCGGTTGTTGTCGTGCCCCGTGTAGTAGTGGTACAGCTCAGGCGGGTTCGTGCCCTCGGCAGGCGTGTTCAGCGTCGAGCGATACCAGTCGCCGACAATGTCCACGCCATCGGGGTTCTGGCTCGGCACGAGCATGATGATTGTGTTGGCCAGCACCATCTTCGCCTCGTCCGTTTCCGCGCGCGCGAGACGGTCGGCGAGGTTGAGGCAGGTATTCCAGCCTCCGACTTCTGTCGAGTGGATCGAGCAGGTCACGAGGATGACATTTTTTCCCTCAGCGATCAACTGCTCTTTCGAGTCAGCCGCGGTACGCACGCGCGGATCCATCAGCTTGCGCTGAATTGTGCGGTACCGTTCGATGTTCGCGAGAGTGGAGGAGTCGGCGACAAAGGCCACGAGGAATGGGCGACCGAGCACCGTCTTGCCCAGTGTGCGTAACGACACGCGTGACGAGGCTTTGTCGAGTGCGGTCAGGTAGTCCGTGACCTGCTTCCAGCTCGGCAACTTGCGATCGGTGCCTGGCTTGAAGCCGTACATCTGCTCAAAGCTGGGGAGGCGGTTCGCGGTGGAGGTCGTCTGCGCGAACACCGGCATGGCGACGGAAAGCGCGCACGCCAGCGACGCGGCGCGATGGATCAAGCAGTTTCTGGTCATGATTCGGGCTGTTGGGGTGTTGCCAACGTTCGGGATCGGCGAGCGCGTAGTCAAGCATTTAACGATGACAAACAGACGAGGCCGGCTCGACCTGAGCCGGCCCCGCATGCGTTCACCCGACAGTTAGCGTTTCGGCATCCAGAGATCTTCGAGCACCGTCACGCCTCTGGCGTATTCCTTGCCATTCACCGTGAGCTTCACGACGTAACTGCCTGGAGCTGCGCCCGAACCACCACCGCCGCGACCGCCCGTCGCGCCCGAGCAACTGCCTGCGTTCGGGTTCGCGGCCGGAGGTGCAGCCGCCGGTGCCACACCAGCCGCGCCTGCCCCGGCCGCGCCGCCAGCCGGTGGTCCACCACGTCCACCACGTCCACCACCACCGGCACCGGCACCGGCACCGGCACGCCCACCGCCACTAGGCGCGGCATTGAACAGCGGGGCAACGAGCGTCCATTGCACGCGATTGATCCCGACCGACGCCTTGATTGTGTTTTCGCACACCGCGCGGCCAGCGGCATCGGATATCGACAGCTTCGCGTCGCCAGCAGACTTCATATAGAAGTGGATCGCCGTCCCGCGCGCCGGATTCTCTCCCTCGAAGATGCGCTGTCCACCCGTCGAGATGTCGGTCCTGATGTCTGCAAGGTACGCGACCGCCGGCCGCACATCAAACAACATGGCATCCGATGCCAGCACCTGCGGCGTGAGCTGTTGGAGCGGCGTGATGTCGTCGGCAATCCAGAGACTGCGCCCGTGGGTCGCGACGATCAGGTCACCGTCACGCGGATGCACGAGAATGTCGTCGGTGCGCACTGTGGGATATCCGTTCATGAACTTCTCCCACAACTTGCCCGCGTCGAGCGAGATGTAGAGACCGAACTCCGTTCCGACGTAGAGGAGGTTCTGGTTCTTCGGATCCTCCTTCACAACCAGCACGTTGCCGGATGGTGGCAACCCACCGCTCACGCTCGCCCAGGTGCGGCCGTAGTCGCGTGTGACGAAGACGTACGGCTTGAGGTCGTCGGTGCGGTGCCCGTCGATCGCCACGTACGCGGTCCCCGCGTCGAAGTGCGATGCGTCGATGCGCGAAATCCAGTACGGGCTGTCGCCGGAGAGTGCCCCGGCGGGAAGACCGGTGATCTGCTTGCCGACTTCCGTGAAGGTGGCGCCATTGTCCCGACTCACCTGCACATTGCCGTCATCTGTGCCAGCCCACACCACGCCGCGCGCGACGGGCGACTCGGAGATCGAAATGATCGTGCCGTACGCCGTGAGGCCGTCGTTCTTTGAGAGCTGGGCCACCGAGCCCGGAGTGCCCATGACCGCGATTTTGCATCGGTCGATCTGCTTCGTGAGGTCGGCGCTCGCGACATACATGTCGCCGCGACTGTCGGACCGAAATAGCCTGTTGCCGCCGAACCAGAGCTGGCTCGGGTTGTGAGGCGACAACAGGAACGGCGTATTCCAGTTGAAGCGATACAGGTCCCCGGCTACGCCATTCACCACGTTGCCCGCGCCGGCAGCACCGCCGCGGCCGCCACCACCACCCGCGCCACCACCCGCGCCACCACCCGCACCACCACGACCGGCTGCGCCCGCGGCGGCGATAACACGCCCATCAACACACGAGCCAGGCGCCGGTGCCGGCACAGTGCCTACAGCCGGCGGCGGCACAGGACGCACGCTCACGGTGCGGCCGGTGCTCAGGTCGGTTCGCACCGCACGGCCATCCTGCGCCGACGAGTAGACGATGTTCTTGTCCGTTGGATCGACGGCCGTCTGGAATCCGTCGCCGCTGTTTTCGAAGCTCACGCGGAACCAGTCATTGTCGCGAATGCCGATGCGACTGCGCACGGCGCTCGGCCCGCTCCACCCATCGTTGTCTTGCAGACCGGTGTACACATTGTACGGCCTGTTCATGTCGGCGCTGACCCAGTACGCGAGGGCAGTCGCCATCGTGCGGATGTAGTCCCAGGTCAGACCCTGATCCCACGACACGGCGAGCCCGGCGTCCGACCCGCGAATCAGATGGTTCGGGTTCGCCGGATCGATCCAAAGCGCGTGATTGTCCACGGTCTCATTGCCAAACCCAGTCTGTTCGTCGATCCCAATGAACGTCTTGCCACCGTCGAGCGACTTTGACGCCCGGACGTTGCCGACGTAGATCGTCTTGTCATTGCTCGGATCAACACGAATCTGGCTGAAGTACATCGGGCGGCCGTTACAGTTGCTCACGATCGTCCACGTACGGCCCTTGTTCTCCGAGCGATAGACGCCAGGGCGCGCCTTGCTCAGCGCGGGCGCGGGCGCGTTGGTATCCACCGGCGCGGCGCCCGGTGCTCCACCGCCGCCGCGGCCCCATCCCTTGCCGGGCCCACCATTGGTGCACCAGTCGTAGCCGCCACGTCCGCCGCCGCCGACCGCCACCGCCGAGTCCGGACCGCCGTCGGTCTCGATCTGCGCGTACACCACGTCGGGCTTCGAGCGCGACACGTCGAGCGCAATGCGACCGTACGTTCCCGGCGGAAGCCCGTCAGTCAGCTTCACCCACGTGCGGCCAGCATCAGTCGTTTTCCAGAGCGCGCTGCCCGGTCCGCCGCCATTGAAACAGCAACCTGTCCGTCGGCGCTGATAGCTCGCCGCGTAGAGAATGTTGGAGTTCGATTGGTCGATGGCGATATCCGTGAAGCCCGTGTTGTCGTCGACGTATTTAACCTTGGTCCAGTTCGCCCCAGCGTCCGTGCTCTTGTAGACACCGCGATCGGGGCTGGGGCCAAAGAGGTGGCCCGGCGCCGCGACGTAGATCGTATTCGAGTTCTTCGGATCGATCACGATGCGCGCGATGGTCTGCGTTTCGCGAAGTCCGATGTGGGTAAACGTCTTGCCGGCATCGGTGGTCTTGTAGATGCCGTCGCCGAACGACGAGGTCTGGCGGTTATTGGGCTCGCCCGTGCCGATGTACACGATGTTCGGGTTGGTCTGGTCGATGGCGATGTCGCCGATCGACGCCGAGCCATACTGCTCAAAAACGGGTGCAAACGTGGTGCCGGCGTTCACCGACTTGTACACGCCACCGACGGCGAATCCGATCCAGATGATGCGCGGGTCCTTATCAGAGACCGCGACGTCGTCGATACGTCCACCCATGCTCGTGGGGCCGATGGACCGGAACCGAAACGTCGATAGCAGCGGGTTCGGCGAACGGTTGATGACGCCGGTGTCCTTGCGGATCAGGTTGGATTGGGCGCTCGCGAACGACGCGGCGAAGAGGGCGAGAGTCGCCGTTGCGAGGCGAACAAAGCGGACAATGGCAGTGGCGGGCACGGAGAGTAGCTCCAATCGGGGTGGCAACCTCTCGAATCTGTCGCCGCGGCACCGGGGCGGCTAGGATTCGTCTATGCATCTACGCACAATCACCCTCGCGTCGCTGATGGCCGTGACTCTCCCGGCCCAGTCGCAACGGTCCGCACTCCCTGCCGATACCCTCAAGTGGCCCACCGGCACCTTCTCTATCCTCGCGATGGACCCCGCCACGGGCGAAATCGGCGGCGCGGTGCAATCACGCGTCTTCTCCGTGGGGAACGGCGTGCTCTGGGCCGAGGCAGGGTTCGGCGTCGTTGCGACCCAGGCTATCATCGATGTGAGCTACGGACCACAAGCGCTCGAACTGCTGCGCAAAGGGCTCAGCGCTGAGCAGGTCGTGAGGCAGGTGCTCGCCAGCGACACCGATCCCGATTCGGTGGGTTGGGCCAAGGCCGGTCGCCAATTCGCCGTACTCGACGCGAAGGGAACCCTGTTCGCCCACACTGGCCCCAAGGCCAGCGAATGGGCCGGCAACAAATACTGCGTGGCACCGCATAAATGCTCGGCGCAAGGAAACATCCTCGCCGGTTCCGCCGTCGTCGACTCGATGGTTGCCGCATTCGAGCGCACCGAAGGGCCACTGCGCCTGCGCCTCGTGGCGGCGCTCGAGGGCGGGCAGCGCGCCGGCGGCGACAAACGCGGCCAGCAGTCCGCCGCAATGCTGATCGTGAGTACGAAGAAGAACTGCGGCATCTGGCTGCACAACGACGTGATCCTGCGACTTCAGGTTGACGACAGCCCGGAACCGATCAAGGAGTTGCGGCGACTGGCGGAGAACCGCGCGGCCGGGAGAAAGGCGGCTGGCTGTTAACGCCTTGACGGCATGATCACCTTGAATCTGATATTGTATACGATATATTACATGCCATGTACGATGTCGATGCCGCACCGATAGTTCGCCGCGTTCGCGAGGCGTCTGCACTTTCACAGCGCGAACTCGCTGACCGCGCTGGCACGACCCAGGCCGTCGTGTCACGCGTGGAGTCGGGTGTGGCCAGTCCGTCGTTCGACATGGTTCGACGGCTCGCCAATGCCGCTGGATTCGAGCTCCGCCTCGAGTGTGTGCCCCACCGCGTGACCGATCCTGTCGTGGACGCGTACAAACCCGGCGTGGACCAGTCGCTGCTCATTGCCAATCTGCGCAAGTCACCGCGCGAACGGTTCAGCACCCTCCTGTCCGCACGACGCTTCATTCTGAAGGTGCGACGCGTCGGCGAGGAAGCCCGCAATCGAGTCGCTGAGCCGACGGCAAAGTACGGCGGACAGGACGATGGATAACGACCTAGACAATATTCTCACGCGACTGCACGCAGCGGGTGTCGAGTTCATCATCGTCGGAGGCGTTGCCGCCAATCTTCACGGCTCAGCGCGCGTCACCGTCGACCTCGACCTGATGTACAAGCGCGGGGATGCGAACATCACGCGGCTGGTCGGGGCGCTCGCACCGCTATCACCATACCTTCGTGGCGCACCGCTTGGCCTGCCATTTCGGTTCGACCATCCCACGGTCACCGCGGGCCTCAACTTCACACTCGACACGTCCTCTGGTCCACTGGACCTACTCGGCGAGATGGCCGGCGTCGGGCGCTACGAAGATGTCGTTCTGCACACGAACACCATGGACATCATCGGCAATGACTCGCTCGTCATCGAACTCGATTGGCTCATTCGCGCCAAGCGCGCCGCCGGTCGGCCGAAGGACCTCGAAGTGCTCGCCGAACTGGAGATCCTCCGGGGCCTCACCGACAAGAACGGCTAACCGCTACCGCTGTCCGTCGAACGTCGCGTTCGGTTTCTTCACCGGCATCAGGTACTTCGCGTACCAGTCCAGCACCCGCTGGTGATAGTCGATGAAATCGGATTCCGTCGTGTTCGGCACGCCATGACCGCCGTTCGCGTAATTGGCCCATGTCACCGTCTTCCCGAGTCGCCGCAGCGCATAGTACATCTCGCGCGTGTTGATCGCCGGCACGTTGTGGTCCTCGCCTCCGGTCATCAACAGCAGCGGCGTCTTGATGCGGTCGGCGAACATGATCGCCGAGTGCTCGATGTACTTCTGCGGTGCCTGCCAGAGTGTCGCACCGATCCGATCCTGGCTCTTCTCCGCTGCGTGAATGTTGCGTACGCCAAGCCGTGGACTGTCGGTGTAGAACGAAATGATGTCCACCTTGCCGCTCATATTGATTGCGGCCTTGAACCGGTCGGTGTATGTGACGAGCAGGTTGGTCGCGTAGCCGCCATAGCTCGTACCATGGACGCCAAGCCGTGAGCTGTCGGCGATGCCGAGCCGGATGACTTCATTCGCAGCGGCGAGCACCCCCTTCTGCCACGCCTCTTCCGGATAGCCGACCTCGAACCCGACACTCGGTTTCACGACGGCATACCCGTGTGATGCGAGCAGATTTGCGACCGCATCCCACGTGTCGTCGAAGAAATCTTCATAGATAAGGAAGACGGTCGGATACCGCGTGCCTTCCTGATAGTTCGCCGGCAGGTGCACCACCCCGTAGCGCGACTTGCCGTCGGCGTCGAGGTACTTGATGAGCTGTGTCTTGGCGATGGGCTTCTGCGCGAGCTGCGGATTCGCCTCGATCACGCGACGCATATTGCCGAGCGACGCGTCGGCCACGTAGAGATCCGCCACACGATTGCCATTCGCTACGCTGAGCACGGCCGTCGCGCCGTCCTTCGACAGGCGCAGGCCGTTGAAGTACTTCTCGCCGCGCACCAGTTCGGTCTTCTGTTTGGTGTCACGGTCGTAACGGAACACCGCACGGTCCCACTGCGTGCGCGAGTGCTCGGTGAAGTAGAGGTACCGACCGTCCTGGCTCCAGGTGGCAAGCTGTGTACGGGGGAGCACCGTGTTCGAATCGGGGACGGCGATGATCAGTTCCTTGTCGCCAGTCGCCGCATCCACCAGCCAGAGCCCCTCGCCGTTCGATGCCATGAGCGCGTCGCCAGCTGGACTCCAGCGCACGACGGTGAAGCGCTCTTTCGCCCGCTGCGCGCGGGCGGCCGCTGTGGTGTCGGGAGTTGCCGGAGCGGGCGTTGCGCCGCGGACTGGCATGGGCGGGCCGAGGACTAATCGGCTGGCCGTGTCGGCGATCGATCCGACGAACACGCGACCGTCGCGGCCAGTCGCGAAACGGCGGCCGTCGTCAGACCACGAGAGCGTCACGCCCTTGAGCGATGCGAATAACGTGCGTCCGGTGGTCTCGCCAAGAGACTGCGTCACGAGCTTCCACTCACGCCCGCCGATGATGTCGTAGTCAGTCTTCTTCGTGATGTCTTCCTGCACCGTGATCGCCGAGCCGTCCTTGGCGAGCGTCCACGGGCCGATGAGCCCGGTGGGAAGAATTGTTGCCACGGCGCCGGTCGAAACTGTCCACGTGGCAATGGCGCGTTCCGCATTGAGGCGGTTCATCGCGTCCCATTCCAGGAAGTCCTCGGTACCGTCGAGCACCGTCACCGGTCCCTTTGTCAGTTCGTTGAACCGCGCCTTCGCACGCGCCTTCCAACCGTCCGCGCGCAGAGCGAAGGCCAGGGCCTTTCCGTCCTCGGTCCACCTCAGCTCGCTGTTCTCGGCGACGTACTGACCGGCCGGCGTCTTGGCGACACTGATCCCGCCGGTGTTCCGGTCCCAGCTGCTGAGTTGAACCGCATCGTTTTCGATTGTGAGCAGTGCGAGTTTCGACGCGTCGGGCGACCACGCAGCGGCGCGCACGGTCTTCTTGATTGGAAAGGCGGCACGCTGCGCAAGCGACTTCGTGTCCACGATCAGCAGCCGCACTGGCGTGGTACGCAGATAGGTCGGGTCATTGTCGCGCGCGGCTTCCGCACCAAGTGCGTCTCGGCGGGATGAGACGGTCACGGCAAGCCAGCGGCCGTCCGCTGAAAGGTCCAAGACAGTCGTCGTGTTGATGTCGAGGAGATCGCGGATGCCGAGTGAATCGGCACGTACGGCATAGGCCGTTACCGGCGTGGTCCGAGCGGCGAGTTCCGGTGCGCGAATCGTCGCTGGAACAGCGGCGACTATGGTGAACGCGGCGGCGGGAGCGAGCGAGCCAAGGAAAAGACGCATGGAAACCTCTGCGGGAAGGCGGACGGTCAGCTCGGCGAAAATGTCCCCGTTTGGCACCGCGGCGCCAGTGGGGGACGGTGCTGAGACTTGGTCAGCGCGTCCAGATGATCATGAGCCCGCAGCTACTGCGCGTGCCGTTGTATCTGGCCGGGATGGACGCGGCGCTGGCGTAGTACTCGATGCCGGCGATGATGCCTGGCGGAAGCGAGTTGATGTCGAACGGCCGTTCGGTGGGGTCGCCCTGGTAGATGAAGATCCCGTCGAGCACGATCGCCGCCGGACAATCGCCAGGCGCGTTTCCACCGTTCGTCATGGCGCCACCGGGAAGCTGCATGCGGCCCCCGGCCACGATGGCCTCTCTGCCGGAGCGCTTCACTTCGACGCCGGGTACGGTCGTGCGGATGATGTCCGACGTCGTACTCCACGCCCGCTTGTCGAGCTCCGCCTGGGTGACAAAGCGGCCGCCGTTGCCGGCCAACCGTCGCTCTTCAAAATCCACGAGCTTGGCACGGACGGGCGCTTTGGTCTCGACCTTCACGTCGGGAAGCGCTTGCGCGTTCGGTGTCATCAGGAAGTCCGCTTCCAGGGCATCTTTCGCGGCGAATCGCACGCGCGTAGCGAGTGCGCCAAAACCAATCTTCTTGGCCGTCACGATCTGTGCGCCAGGCTTGATTCCCACGAGCGTAAAGTTGCCGAGCGAATCGCTCACGGCCTGGAGTTTCAATTCGTCGATGGCGACCACGACGCCGGCGATTGGGCGCTCGGTGGAATCCGTGAGTACACGGCCGCGTAGGCTCGCTCCCTGGGCGAGCACCGTGACGGGCGCCAGGCCGCACAGCAGGATCAGCGCGCGCCACGTCATCGGGTCCAGATCAGCATGAGGCCACAGGTGTTCCGCATGCCGTTGTACTTGGTCGGAATCGATGCCGCGCTCGCGTAATACTCGATACCCGCGATGACCGATGGTCCGATCGAGTTGATGTCGAATGGTGGCTCATCCCGCGAAATGGAGCCCGTGGCAGTCGGACTGCCATAGTTGCCCTGGTAGACAAAGATGCCGTCCAG
This sequence comes from Gemmatimonadota bacterium, assembly GCA_014192065.1. Taxonomy (GTDB): domain Bacteria; phylum Gemmatimonadota; class Gemmatimonadetes; order Gemmatimonadales; family Gemmatimonadaceae; genus Fen-1231. The sequence goes on from BJHH01000002.1 coordinate 411,331, forward strand.
CACCACGGCGGCGAAACAGGGACCGGGCTTGGCCCCGCCATTTGCCATGGCTCCGCCCGGCACCTGCATCCGGCCTCCCACGACATAGGCCTGCGATGGCCGCACGACATCGCGCATGATCTCCATGCCCGGGACCTTGGTGCGGATGATGTCCGCCGTGACACTGTATGCCCGCTTGTCGATCTCGTCCTGCGTGATGAAGCGGCCACCCACGCCCGCCGTCCTGCGCTCCTCGAACTCCGCCAACTTTGGCGGAAGCGCGCGCTTGGCATTGACGTTCACGTCCGGAAGATCCTGCACATTCCGCGTCATCAGGAAATCAGCTTCGACCGCGAGGTTCGCGGTGAAGCGCACGCGGGTAGCCAGCGCACCGAACCCAATCCGTTGCGCACGCACGATGTACTCACCCGGCGCGATGCCCGTAAGCACGAAGTGGCCGAGCGAATCGCTGATGGTGTGCCGTTTCAGTTCGTCGATGGCGACCACCACGCCAACAATCGGCCGATCGATGGAATCCGTGAGCGCGCGTCCACGCAACGTCGCGGACTGCGCACTCAGCGCGAGGGAAACCAGCGGTACCAGGAGCGCTCCGTGCGTCGAACTCAGCACACGCTCCCTGACCGCTCGCCCTGCGCCAAATCGTTCGGAACTCACCACACGCCCTCCCGCGTCAGCCGTCACTCCGCCTGCATATCCCGCAACACCCCCCTTGCTCCCTTCCCGGCCACAAAGATGAACTCGTTGTTCCGGAGTTTCCCCACCTTTCCGACCTTTTCGCCGCGGGGGTTATAGATCCCGATCCGCGCGCCGACGTACCGCTTGTGCGACACCGGAATCGCGGCCACCTCGCCGTGCGAGTCCTCGAGCAACGACACGATGTCTTCGAACGCGAAGAACCCCTCATCACTGAACGAGACGATCAGATGTTTCGCAGGCACCGTGCGCACCAGTGACGAGAACGCCCCCCACGCTTTCACGCGCGAGTTGAACGGGCTCTTCACCGTACGGCAATCCTCGCGCTTGCGCGCAATGCCATACGCCTCCGGCGCGTCGTGCCGCACGAGTGTTTCCCAAATGTGGTAGTTGGCGTGGTACGAATGCTGGTTGTATGGCGGATCGAGGTACGCGATGTCCACCTCGTCCATCTGCGATGCGAGCGTGTTCGCGTCCTGGCGCACGGCACGGCCACGCCCTGCGTTGAGTTCCGGCATTCGCAATGTGAGCGGATTGAACGAGCGCGGCGCCCACTGTTTGAGGTACGCCATCTGCAGACCAGTCGTCGAATCCACGCGGTCCGCCGCCTCCATCAAAGAGGTCAGCAGCACGGCGCGCTCCACACGGCCGTCCGCGACTTCCTCGATCGCATCACGGATGGCGTCGATCCGGCGACCATTCGCCGGCTGGAAGTAGCGCGACTGTTCGCAAAACGTTCGCGTGACATAGCCATCGTGGCCGGGCAGCGCGTTCAGCCGTGCAATCTTCTCGGCCAGCACGCGCTTGCGCACGCGCTTGGCGTCTGCCTCGATGTACGTCGTCGCCAGGACCTCGCCGTAGGTCGCCAGATCGTTCGCGGTGACGAAGTACCCAGCCTGCTTGAGCCCCTGCGCGACCCGAGTCGTGCCGGAGAACAGGTCACAGGCGGTGGTGGCGTGCTTGGTCGCACCCGTGCGCGCACGCAGCGCGTCGGCCACCGCCACGATGCGCGTGACCAGCGTTCGCTTGGATCCGATGTACTTGATCACCTGCAGCCCACCGACGTAGCTCGCGTCAGACGTACCGCGCGATCGCCATCGTCACGACGGTGATGAGCAGCAATGTCGCCACGAGGCGACCAAACATCATCGCCTTGCCACTCACCGCCTGGACCTCTGCCATCTTCGCCTCGCGCTCAGCGCCCACCGGCATTGCTGCCGCGGCGGCGGCGAGGTCGCCGGCCTTGAACGTGTTCGCGCGCATCCCGAACCAGCCCATAGCGACGGCCAACACCGCCGTAACGGTGCCGACCTCAAGCGTCATCGCCTCGCGCGTGCGGGCCCAATCGGATCCGCCACCCATACGGATCATGTACATCCAAAGACCGCTCGCAATCGCGATCAAGGCGATCATTGGCACCGCATTAAACATTCCGCGGCTCCGCAACGCGCCCATCATCTTGTCGCCATCAGATCCAACCTCACGGACGGCGGGCATCAGATAACTGACCGTGAAAAAGAGCGTGCCGGCCCAAAATACGCCGGTGACAATGTGCACAATGCGAAGGAAGAGCCACATGGAGATGATCTCCTCGACGCGCGCGAAGGCGCGGCGGTGAACGGTGAATCAGCGAATGCGGCACAACGCGCGGCGGCGGAACTAGACGAATCTACGCAACACCTAAACGTGCGACGGGGTCGCGCGGCGCATCACCGCCGGTCCACGACCACCTTACCACCCTTCATCACCCACTTCACACCCTTGAGTACCGCCTCGACGTCCGACCGCGGATCGCCTTGGACCGCCACGATGTCGGCGAAATAGCCCGGTGCCACCCGCCCAATCCGATCCGTCATGCCAAGCACCTCGGCGCCGTTGATTGTGGCTGCCCCAAGCGCCTGCAGCGGAGTCATCCCCGCCTGAACGTACAAACCCAGCTCACGCGTGTTCTGCCCAAACATCATGTGCACGGCGTCGGAACCCATCGCGAGCTTCACGCCGGCCTTCAACGCGCGTCGCGCGGTCTCGAGGTTCTTCGCGCGGTATTGGTTGAGTCCTCGCACCTGGTCGTCGGTGTAGCCGTAGTCCGTGTGAAAATCCGCGTAGTACCGGTTATGGTCGATCGTCGGCACGTAGATCGTGCCTTGTTTGGCCATGAGCGCCAGCGTCGCATCGTCGAGCTCGATCGCGTGCTCAAGCGTGTTGGTGCCCGCGCGCACGGCGTCGCGGCCGCCCGGTGCTCCATAGGAATGGATCGCGATGCGCTTCCCGTACTTGTGCGCGGCATCCACCACCGCCTTCATCTCTTCATAGGTAAAGGTCTGGGTCGTCGAGGTGTCGGCACCCGTACCGCGCGAGCCGTACACCTTGATGACGTCCGCGCCTGAATCCACCTGCGCCTTGACTGCGCCGTCAAACTGCGCGATGTCGGTGATCTGGCCGCGCATCCATGCCGGAGTTGTCGGCACCGCAGGAGCGCCGCCAGCACGCCCTCCTCCTCCGGCCCCTGCTCCGGCGCCACTGCCAGCCGCCGCCATCGGTGCCACCGGTGCGCGCGGCTTCGACATCCCATACCCCGATACGAACATCCGCGGGCCAACCGCTTCGCCACGGTTGATCCGGTCGCGCATCATGACGTCCACGTAGTTCGATGCGCCCAAGTCGCGCACAGTCGTGACGCCGGTCTCGAGCGTCAGCCGCGCATTCTCCATCGCCACCGTGGCGAGTTCAACAGGCGTCCGGCGTGTGTTGCCAGCGCCGAACGGGCGCGAACCGGGCGCATGATCCCAGTAGTAGGTCATGTGCGTGTGCACATCCACCATTCCAGGAATCGCCGAGTAGGCACGAAGGTCGGTAACGGTCGCGCCGGCAGGAATCGCACCGTCGCCGCGGCCAACACTCACGATCCGCTCACCCGCAATGACGACGACGGCGTCGTTCACGACCGCGCCATCGCCATTCACCAACCGCGCGAAACGCAGCGCCGATACGGGACCGGCCGCGGCAACGGTACCAGCCGACGGTATTTGGGCGCAGCCAATGGAGATCGCCGTGGCGGCAACGAGCGTAACGCCGAGAGTCCGGTTCATCCGGGAACGTTGGCCAAAAACTCAGACCATAGCTAGCCACGTCAACCGGCTGTCTACGCGGCTCTACCGGCCGTATCAGCGCACCCGGTCCCGGATGCGTAACCTTCCATAAGAGAAGTCGCAATTGTTCGAAGTACCGGGCCAGCCGCTCGGTGACACTCATTTCCATTAGACGGAGGCAGGATGTTCCGAATGACCGCGACAGCTTCGCGCGTCGCCATGGTTGCGATCGCCGGAGTACTGGCGCTCACCACCGCGACCAGCGTGCTCGGCCAGACACAGACGCAGGACGAGGAATACACAAAGCTCATCAAGCAGTTCTCGCGCGACCCGCGATTCCTGACCGACCTCGTCGACCATCTGCCCGCGTCGAAGACTGTGCCGACGCCGCTCAAGCACTTCGGCAACATCATGGGCGCTTGGAACGTGCTCCAGAAGAGCAACCAGATGGACAAGTACCTGATGGCGATCGCCAAGGCGGCACCGGGGCGCTCCAGGTACATCAACATCGGGAAGACGGAAGAAGGGCGCGACATGTCGGTGCTCATCCTCGGCAACGAGGAGACCATCCGCAACCTCGAGAAATACAAGGGCTACCTGTCCGCCCTCACCGATCCGCGCAAAACCACCGAGCTGCAGGCGGCGCAGATCATCAAGACCACCGGCAAGCCGATCTACTGGCTCACCAGCGGAATGCATTCCACCGAACGCGGTGGCCCGCACATGCTGATGGAGCTGGCGTACCGTCTGGTCGTCGAAGAGACGCCGTTCATCCAGAATATTCGCAACAACGTGATCACGATGATCACGCCAGTCGTCGAGCCCGACGGCCAGGAAAAGATGGTCGACAACTGGGCCTTCAACCGGAAGCGCCCAGCGGGCGAAGGCACGCTCCCCCTGATGTACTGGGGCAAGTACGTCCAGCACGACAACAATCGTGACGGCATGGGCCAGATGCTCGCCCTCACGAAAAACATCGAGAAGTTCGGGCTCGAGTGGCATCCGACGATCCTGCACGACCTGCACGAAGCGCAGACCCTGCTCTACGCCTCCACCGGTACCGGCCCGTACAACGACCAGCTCGACGCCATCACCACGAACGAGTGGTGGGTGCTGGCGCAGAACGACGTCATTGAAATGACGAAAAAGGGCGTGCCCGGCGTCTGGACCTACGGGTTCTACGACGGGTGGACGCCGAACTACATGTTCTTCGTCGCGCACGGCCACAACGCCACGGGCCGCTTCTACGAAGTACAGAGCTACGGCCCTGACACGGTGAACCTCAACCTGAACCAGAGCCGCGAGTGGTTCCGCCCGAACCCGGCGGTTGGCGCCGTCAAGTGGGGCCCGCGCGAGAACACGAACATCCAGCAGGCGGCGGTGCTCTTCGCGCTGCAGCACATGGCCCGGAACAAGGACTTCTGGCTGGAGAACTACTGGATCAAAAACAAGCGCGCAGTGGACAAGGGGAAGAATGGCCCGACATTTGCCTGGCACATTCCCGCCACGCAGCGCCGTAAGGCCGACGCCGCCGACGCGGTGAACGCGCTCAGAGATCAGGGCGTTGAGTTCCACACCGCCAACGCCGATTTCAAGGCTGGCAACGTGGACATCAAGAAGGGCGACTACATCATCCGCGGTGACCAGCCATTCCGCACCGTCGCCGATATCTACTTCGCGGTCCAGCGCTACTCGACGGCGAATCCCCAGCCCTACGACGACACCGGCTGGACCTTCCAGTATCTCCGCGACATCATCGTCACGCAGGTAACCGATCAGTCGGTGCTCGTGGCCGCGATGACGGAACTCAAGGGCAAGGCCACCGCGCCCGGCGGACTCAACGGCTCAGGACCGGTCGTCATCGTTGAGCACACCGGCGACAACAACGTCGTCACCTTCCGCTACCGACTGAAGGACGTGAAGATGGCCGCGGCCGAAGATGATTTCGATGCGGCCGGGAAGCGCTTCAAGGCCGGTGCGATCGTCATCCAAAACGCCGACGCCGCAAAGATCGGTCCGGTACTCACAGAGCTCGGTCTGTCCGGATGGGCCGTTGCCTCCGCACCGGCCGTTCGCTCACATGACCTCGACATCCCGCGCATTCTTTACCTGCATAGCTGGAACCGCACGCAGGACGAGGGCTGGGTCCGCGCCGCGCTCGAGGCCTACGGCATTCCGTTCACGTATGTGGGCGACAAGGAGCTGGCGAATATGCCAAATCTCCGTCAGCGCTATGACGTGGTGATCTATCCGCACGTAAGTGGTACGGCCCAGTCGATGGTCGCCGGCGTCACGGCGCCAGGCACCTTGCCGATTCCGTACAAGAGCACGCCGGAGTTCCCATCGCTCGGCTTCCCAGATTCCACCGATGATGTGCGCGGCGGCATGGGAATCGAGGGATTGATGAACCTCTACAAGTTTGTGCAGGACGGTGGCATGCTGATGACAGAGGGCGCGACGTCCACGCTCTTCCCGGAGTACAACCTCTCGCCTGGTGTCACGGTCGAGACCCCGACAGGTCTCTTCGCACGCGGCACGATCGTGCGCGGCCTGATCACCGACGCCAGAAGCCCAATCATGTACGGCTTCAACGAGACGCAAATGCCGGTCTACTTCAACACCGCACCGATCCTGAACGTGGGCGGCGGCGGATTGGGTGGATTTGGTGGTGGGCGGGGCGGCGCCACCACCATGCAGAACACGACGCCGATGGCGAGCGCTCCACAGGTATCGAGCATCAACATCGGTGGTATCGTTCCGCCCGCACCTGAGGCAGCTGCCGGTGGCGCAGCGGGTGGCGGTGGTCGTGGCGGCCGCGGTGGTCGTGGCGGTGGTGCGGGTGCTGCTGCTGGTGCCGCTGCTCAACCTCCGGCAGGAGCTCCGGCAGCAATCGCCGCGCAATTCGGTGGTGGTGGTCGCGGTGGAAACGCCGACAACACATCGCAACCGCGTGTCATCATGCGCTTCCCGACTGACACAACGCAGATGCTACTTTCGGGAGGACTCGCAGGCGGCGCGGCGCTCTCGAATCGCGTCCAGCTCCTCGACTCGCCGATCGGCAAAGGCCACGTCGTCTCGTTCGCCATCCGCCCGTACTGGCGCTGGCAGACGCAGGGCACGTACTCACTCGGATTCAACGCCATCCTGAACTGGAACGATCTCGACGCCGGCAAGGCGCCGGCACCAACACCGTAACCGGCGGTTCGAAGAAAGGGAAAGGCCCGCGCGGACGATGCAGTCCGCGCGGGCCTTTCAATTCAATCGCGCCGAGACGCGGGTCGCGCCGGGTGTTACGGCAGCGGTTCCGGTTTGGTGATGCGCATGTCGGCTGGGAGATTCGCCCGCAAAAAGGCGAACAGCGCGCCATGTGTCACTGCCGGCTGCTCCCAGTGCGGCAGGTGCCCGGATGAATCGACCGGCACCAGCGTAGCCCTAGGCAGCGCCGCCATCAGCGCCACGCTCAGCTCGAACGGCACGGCTTGGTCCTGTTTGCCCCAAATCACGAGGACCGGACGGGCATGCTGCCCAACTTCGGAAAGCGCAATCTGCGTGTCCGTCGTCTGGTTGGCCTGAGCGAAAGACAGCCTGCTGCGACGGAATCCCTTGTACTGCATCTGCACCCGATACCGATCGTCCCATCCCGGAAATTTCTCCGGATTCAGAAAGTCGTCCAACTGGCCACTCGCCCAGTTCCGCGCCTGCCACTGATACACGAGGTCGCCAATCAGGTCCATCTCGATGTACCAGGGAAGCTGGCGCGGTCTCCGGATTGCGGGAGCCACATACACCAACGCACCCACACGAGCCGGGTGCATCGCGGCGAAACTCGTAATGACCGTGCCGCCGTAAGACAGCCCCGCGAGGGTGATCGGTGTTGTCACACCAAGCGAGTCGAGCAGCCCGGCAAGTTGATGAACGTACACTTCCTGCGTGAGCGGGATCTTGGGACGGTCCGACCAGCCACGACCGAAATAGTCGTAGCGCAGCACGCGATAGCCCGCCTGCTTCAACGAATCGAAGGTCGGCTGCCAGATGTAGCCAGGCACCGATGCTCCCGCGGCGAGCACCACGAGCGGCGCCGAGGCCGGTCCGGCCATTTCGTAGTGCGTCCAGCCGTCGCGCAGGCGCACAAACGAGCCGCCCGTGGTCGCGCGAACGACTTGCCGTGTCGAGTCGTCGATCACGAGCTTCTCGACGTCTATCACGCGCGTAAGGCCGTAGAGTCCGGCGGTGAGAACGAGCTTTGCCACCCAAAGAACGGCAAAGAGCCGCGCGACTCGCAGCACGGCGTCCCAACGTGACTTGGGTTTCACGGGAGGCGCTGCACCGCCCGTTCGGCCGGAACTGCCGGCGGTACCGCTGGATGTCGTGGGCCTGTTCACTAGCAGTGTTGCCACAGGAAGAATTGTCCGCTCGGCCAACTGAAGAGATGAAGGATACATCCGGTGCGCCGGAATCCCACCGGCGCACCGGCCGCCGTCCGCGGCGTCCATCGGGAATACGACCGCCACCACGCTCGCGGGCCGTCCGAAAGACCTGGGACATTGGTATAGTTCATGACCTTACCACCCCTCTATGACCACACAATTCTTTCGCGCTCTGGCCGTATGCACCGTTGCCACGGCATCTCTCGTGGCACAGCCCACCACGCGCCCGCTTCCACCGATTGACTCGGTCACAGGCGCCCTGGTCGTCAACGTCTCTGACTTTGCATCACTCCCGGATATCGGCGGTGTCGCAGCCCGGATGATGCTCCTGGTCGACGAGACAGGCTCCAAACGGCTCTTCGCCAACGACATGCGCGGGCCGATCTACAATGTGAGCTACGACGGGAAGTCCGTCACACGGTACATCGACACCAACGACAGCACCTGGGGTCAAGTCGTCCAGTCGCAGGGACGGGAGCGGGGTGTCCAGAGCTTTGCGTTCCATCCGCAATTCGCGCAGGCGGGGACGCCGGGATACGGCAAGTTCTACACCTGGGCCGACCTGCGAAACAATCAGGCGCCGGTAGATTTCAAGCCGAAGGGCGGAAGCAATACGCATCATTCGGCGCTGCTCGAATGGACGGCGAAGAATGCCGCGGCTGCCACGTACGACGGCGGCCCACCGCGTGAACTCTTTCGCCTGGAGCAACCGTACGCCAACCACAACGGCGGAATGGCCGCGTTCAATCCGCTCGCTCGCCCGGGCAGTGCTGACTTTGGACTGCTGTACATCGGCAACGGCGACGGTGGGAGCGGCGGCGATCCTCAGAATGCTGCGCAGGACCTCTCGAACGCGTTCGGCAAGATCCTTCGCATCGACCCGAACGGCCGAAACAGCGCCAATGGCAAGTACGGTATCCCGGCGGCGAATCCGTTCGTACTGGCACCGAAACAGGGCGCACTCAGCGAGATCTATGCCTACGGCGTGCGCAATCCACAGCGCTTCGCGTGGGATCCAGCCAATGGCACGATGTACATGGCCGACATTGGACAAAACATCGTCGAGGAGGTGTCGCCCGTCACCGCCGGCGCCAACCTCGGCTGGAACATCTGGGAAGGCAGCTACCGCTACGCTGGTCGCGACGGCGTGGACGCCACGAACCCGCGAGGCGACGCGGCGATGACCTTCCCGATCGTCGAGTACGCGCATGGCGATCCGCTCTTGCAGCGCCAGACCGCGGTGACGGGCCTCCACGTCTTCAGGTCCAACGCGGTCCCAGCGCTGCGCAACAAGGTCCTCTTTGGTGACAACCCGCAAGGGGAACTCTTCTACTTCGACGCCGACAGGCTGCCGGCCGGCGGGGTCACAGGGATGCACCGCGTGTTGCTCCAGACCGCCGGAGCGGAACCCAAGCCGCTGCTCCATCTCATCCGCGAAAAGAACGCCTTACAAGCCAAACAGCCCGCGAGTCGCGCGGACCTACGTTTCGGAGCCGCGGCCGACGGACGCCTCTTCCTGCTCAACAAAGCGGACGGTACGATCCGCGTGCTGACGCGCTAGTGCTCGTCGCCGGCGGTCCGGCGCTATCGCGCGAGCGCGGTAGCGCCGAGACCTCGGCTACTTCTCTTTCGTCGTGTTGACCGGCATCGGTTCATTCCACGGGAATGGTCCGGCCTTCTTGGCCCGCGGGTACACCTCGTCGAGCGTATTGCCGTCGTAGAGGCGCCCATTCTTCATGACGAATTTGATCGTGTTCGTGTGTTGGATGTTCTGAAGCGGATTCTTGTCGAGCACCACGAGGTCGGCGAGCTTGCCGGCCTCGAGTGACCCGAGGTCCTTGGCCAGGCCGAGTGCGTCGGCCCCGATGATCGTGGCCACCCGGAGCGCATCGTGCGTGGTCATCCCGCCCATCGCGATGCTCCAGAGCTCCCAATGGTATCCAAGTCCCTGCAACTGGCCATGCGAACCCACGCCCGTCCGACCGCCGGCCGCGACGAGGTTCTTGATGTCGGCGCCGATCAGGTCCATCGCGTACTGCGAGTCGTGGAACCAGCCGGCGCCCGCACCGGTCGTCACCGCCCCCGGCGATCCGCCACGACGGAGGATCTTCCCTTCGAGGTCGCTCCATGGCGTGACGGTCTTGAGCTTCGTGTCGTTGAGCAGATCCATCTTCTCGAACCAGTAGTTCTCTGCCCATGGCGCGCCGTACGCCACGACAATCGTCGGCGTGTAGGCAATACCCGACTCGGCGAGCAGCTTGATCAGGTCGGCTTGGAGCGGGAACGTCGGGATCGTGTGCTCGTGTCCGCTGTATCCATCGATCGCCTCGGTCACGTTCAGCTTGATGTCGAGCGACCCTTCTGTCGTGGGCATCAGCTTCAACTCATTCGCGGCCTGGATGACCCACTGCCGTTGCTCGCGGTTGCCCGTACCGTATTCCTTGAGCGTCTTGGTATCGTAGTACTCGGCGTAGCGCCTCAGGACGCTCCGTGCATGCGCGAGGTCGCGGATGTTCTCACCGTTGGCGTTGCCGGCACCAAAGAGCCCGGGGCCCGTCGAGTAGATGCGCGGTCCGAGGATATTACCAGCAACCACCTGATCTTCATACGAAAGCACATCGGTCGTGCCCGTCTGCGGATCGCGCCCGGTCGTGACTCCATACGCGAGGTTCGCGACGTACGACCACACCGGATCACGGTGCACCCCGCCGGCCGCACGGAAGTGGGAGTGCGTGTCCACAAATCCCGGCACGATGGTCTTGCCGCTCATGTCCATCACCTTGGCGCCGGCAGGAATCTTTACGCTGCCGCGCTTGCCCACGCCAACGATGCGATTGTTCGTGATCACCACATCACCGCTTTCGATCACTTCCGTGCCCTTCATTGAGACAATGCGCGCACCGCGCAGCACGATACTGCCGCTCGGCATGTCGCGCGGCGCCGCAATGCGAATGCGTGTCTCAGCCGGCTGGAAGATCGGGGCCGGAGCCCCGCCGCCGCGTCCACCGCGACCGCCAGCGCCGCCCGCTGAGTCGGCCGGAGCGACACGCGTACGACGAACGGAGTCGTCGAACGCGCGGCCGCGATCTACGTCGTAGACGACATGCGCGTTGCCGATTGACCAGTGCACCCGCTTGCCATCCGCACTCCACGCAGGAAACTGCGCGCCGATGTCGGAAAGTTTCCGCATCGGGAAGTTGCCGACCGCTTCACCTACGGTGACTGTCGGCGGTTCTGCGCCGACCCACGGCATGGTAACCAGATACACGTCGTTGCCCGCCTGCGCGAGCGCCTGGTCACCCGTCGGTGAGATCTGCACCCAGCTCGCACCGCCGCCACGTCCACCACCGCCACCATCACCGCCGGGCGCGGCGGCACGGGCTACGCGCAGATGCGTCTTCACATCCGTTCCGTCCCAACGCATCGAGACGAGCCCGCGCTGTCCAGCGTAGGCATAGATGCGCGTGCTGTCGCTGCGCACAAAATGCGGATTGTTCAGGCCGTCGGACTCGGCGATCACTGTCGCTGCGCCACCACCGGCGGGAAGCCAGACGATGTCGTTCTGGCCGCCGCCACCGCCGCCACCGCCAGCCGAGAGATCGCTGAACAGGCGGGCGGGTCCGCGCAACGCGAGAACGCGAGAACCGCTGGGCGAGTACACTGGCTTCTGCCAGAAGGCGTTCTCCGTTGTCAGCTTCTGTGGCTGGCCGCTACCGTCGGCGCGCATCCTATAAAGGTTGCCGCCCTCCTTGCCTGGGAAGGTGGTGTAGACGATCCACTGACCGTCCGGGCTCCATGCCGGCTGGAACTCGCCTTCGGCGCTCGACGTCAGCCGTTTCGGCGTGCCGCCGGGGTAGTCCATCGTGTAGAGGTGGTCGAGCGCGACAAGCGCGAGCCGGCGCCCATCCGGCGACGGCACGCCATCGCGAATCTGCTTGACGATAAAAGTCGCCGAGTCGCTGATCGGATAGTTGTGGTGCACATTGGGGCCGAGCGCCTGGACGACATCGGCCTCAAACGGGATTTCCGTAATCGCAGAGTTCTCGACGGCCACCTTCCAGATCTTCCCCTGCCAAGTCGTCAACAGAAACTTCGAATCCGGGGTGAAGCTCATGCCCGGCAGTACGTCAAGCGAAGCCCGCGACTCGAGATCATCGCGCTGCACCGGCCCGACGAACCAGCGGTCATCGCCCGTCTTGAGGTCGCGGATGCGCAGGTACGTGTCTCGGATGTGGCGCGTGCCGTACACGAGCCAGCGCCCGTCCGGTGACAGCGTCGGACGGAACGCCGATCCCCAGCGGTTTTCTTTCGCGGTGACTTCGCCGGTTTCACGATCTAGAACCGCGAGGTGGTAGTCGCTCATTGGCGTGTTGTAGATCCACGAGCCGCGCCGCTGCTCGAACCAGACGTACCGCGGATCGGGGCCGAACGCCGCGCCCATCTGCCGAAGCACATCAGCGCCGGCGGCAGCGCCGCGCCCACCAGCTGCCGCGGTGGCCGCCGAAATTAGTTGCTGGCCGCTGCCACCCTCGACGTGAAAGATCCACAGCTTTGTACCACGTTCGGCAATGACGTACTGGCCATCCGGCGTCCACTCGGGCGACTCGTAGTTGTTCTGCTTACCGCGCGTCAATTGCGTGGTGTCGCGCTTGTCGAGTGACATGGTCCAGAGGTTCCACCCGCCGTCCCGGTCACTGACGAACGCGATCTTCTTGCCATCCGGCGAGAACCGTGGCTGGCCGTCGAAGGCCATGCCGCGCGTGAGCGGTGTGGCTTTCCCGCCCGCGCTCGGCATCGTGTAGAGGTCGCCAAGCACGTCGAAAACGATCGTGCGGCCATCCGGGCTCAGATCGAGCGAGATCCAGTTTCCAACCTTCGTGGTCCACGACGCAGTGCGCGTGGGCCGTAGCTGCAGTCCTTCCTGCATCGGATCGCGCGGCTGGGGCGGTTGTCCGCGCTGGCCGCTCGCCGATTCAGGGGAGAACGCACCCCACAAGGCAACAAGGATTGCGCCAGTGATGGCGAATCGGGACGGGCGCAATGAACGCACAAAGCTGTTCGGCATGTGATGGCTGGGTGGAAGGCGAACCGTAATTATGGATGCTGAGCCACGGTTCGGCGACCACCGGCTTCGGAGTTTGTCTGTGTCGCGGAGCCACAGGGATTGGGCTAGCCCTAGCCACCAGCATCATTTTCGCGCAACGTTCGTCTATTATGGGGGGGGGTAGGGGCTGGTATGCGGGTCCGTGCAGACGATGGCAACGCCGGAAAGCACTAGGAGGCACCGATGGGCGAAACTGCGCAGCTTCCCAAGGTCCGTCCACACGCGGACGAGGTTGTTCCAGACGACGCAAAGACACGACGCGCCTTTTTGCTCGGCGCACTGGCCGGCGTGGCGACCGCGGCGACCGCGGCGACCGTTGCTCCGCAAACGGCGCAGGCACAGGGTCGGCGCCCGGCCGTGCTCAAGCGCGCCGCATCGCAGCCGGACCTCTTCGCGACCGGCGCCCTGGTCAACGCAGTCGTGGCACCAGCCGAATGGTCCAATCCCGTCGCGCGCCTCGTGCGCCGCGCAACCATGGGAATGTCGGACGCGGAGTTGTACTCCGCGAAGGCGATGGGTTACCAGGCCTGGCTTCAGTCGCAGCTCGACTACACGCGCATCGACAACACGGCAGTCGAGGCGGAAGTGGCGGCCCTGTGGCCCCAGCTCTCGCAGGACGGCGACACACTGTATGCCCTCGACCAGGGCACAATGCAGAACGCCCTGCAGGCACAGTGGATCTACCGCGCCATCCTCAGTCCGCGGCAGCTGCACGAACGGATGGTCGAGTTCTGGAGCGACCACTTCAACATCGAATTCTCCAAGGTCGGATACCTGAAGGTCATCGACGACCGTGAGGTGATCCGCAAGCACGCCCTCGGCAAGTTCTCCGATCTACTCAAGGCAAGCACCAAGAGCCCGGCGATGCTCGCCTATCTCGACCAGACCGTGAGCCGCGTCGGCGCGCCCAACCAGAACTATGCGCGGGAACTGCTCGAACTGCACACGGTTGGCGTGGACGGCGGCTACTCCGAGGAAGACGTTGCCGGCCTGTCGCGCGCACTCACCGGCTGGACCATTCAGGGACGCGGCGTCTTCAACTTCAACGCTGCGCTGCACGATTGGGGCGCGAAGACGGTGATGGGGATGACCATACCCGCCGGCTCACCGGCGCTTGGCGCCGCCGGCGTCCTGGAAGCCGAGCAGATCATCGAGATGCTCGTCGCGCACCCCAAGACCGCCACCTACATCGCGACCAAGCTGCTCAAGTGGTTCGTGACACCCGATCCGACGGCGTCGCAGATCAGCGCCATCACGAGCGTGTTTCGCGCCACCAAGGGCGACATCAAGCTCGTCGTCCGCGCAGTGCTCAACAGCGGGTGGATGGCCTCGGCGCCGCTCAAGTTCAAGCGCCCGTTCCACTACCTCGTGTCGGCGATCCGTGCATCGAGGGCAACGGTCACGAATACCACGAATATGATTTCCCAGCTGAACGCGCTCGGACAGCCCCTCTACCTCTGGGAGACGCCCGATGGATTTCCGGACCTATTCGAATATTGGTCCGGCAATCTGATGCCGCGGTGGCAGTTTGCGACCACGGCATCGAACCTGCGCACCGGGCAAATCATCATCGACACGGCGCCCTATCTCGCCGGTACCTCCGATGCCGCCATCGACCTCGTCATTGCAAACTTTTTCGGCGGCGAAATGGACCTCGGCACTAGGACGGCGCTGTTGACCTTTCTCAGGGCCGGCACGTTCAACGACACCCGCGTACGCGAAACCATCTCGCTCGCCATCGCATCGGAGTCATTCCAATGGTACTAGGAACAGACGAACTCGCGCACGACGACAGCTGCGGCTGTCAGGAATACCGCGATCTCTCGCGCCGACAGTTCGTGGGTGCGGCCGCTGGCATCTCCGGCATGGCCGCAGCGGCGGCCGTCTTTCCGGAATGGCTGCCCAAGGTCGTGTTGGCGGAGACGTTCGCTGGTGAGCGCGACGTCATTGTCTCGATCTTCCAGCGCGGCGGCGCCGACGGACTGAATCTCTGCGTGCCGTTCGGCGACCCGAGCTATTACACGGGGCGCAGCACGATCGCGATCCCGCGCCCAGACGCGAACGTTGCGGCGAATCTCAAGGTCACCGCGCTCGACGGATACTTTGGTTTTCCGCCTGGAATGTCTCCGCTGCTTCCGGCGTATGCCGCGCGCAATCTGCTCGTGATGCATGCCGCGGGACAGACCTTCGTGAGTCGCTCGCACTTCGATGCACAGCGGTTCATGGAAGTCGGCAAGCCAGCCGACCTCAACTACGTCAGCGGATGGCTCGGCCGACACCTCGCACTCGTGCCTCCGATGCGCACCACCGCGCCGCTCCGGGCGCTTGGCCTAGCGTCGGGACTGCAGAAGTCGCTGGTCGGCGGGCCGAAGACGCTGCCAATTCCGAATCCTGCGAGCTTCACGATCGGCGGGGCGGCGAACACCATCGTCGCGCGCCAGTCAATACTCTCAGCCGATTATACCAACGCCCCGGTACCGCTCAACGCCGCGGCGCTTGACGCGCTCAACACAATCGCGCTGCTCCAGACGGTGAACTTCACCGGCTACGCGCCGGCCAACAAAGCGGTGTATCCCAACAGCTCGTTCGGCCGTGCCCTCAAGTCCGTCGCGACCCTCATCCGAGCCGATGTGGGCATCGAGGCCGCCCAAGTGGACATCGGTGGATGGGACACGCACGCTGCGCAGGGCGGCGCCGTTGGCGCGCAGGCAACGCTCGCCAATGATTTCGCGTCGTCACTGGCCGCGTTCCACGCCGATATCGTGGCCACGAACGCACGTGTCACCGTGGTCGTGATCTCGGAGTTTGGCCGTAACGCCAAGGAAAACGGTTCCCAGGGCACCGATCACGGGCGCGCCTCGACCATGTTCGCGATGGGTCAGGGCATCGCCGGTGGCCGCGTGTTGTCGCTCGGCACCAACGGCTTACCCGGCTGGCCTGGACTCGCCACCGACCAGCTCGAGAGCAAACAGGACCTACGGGTCACTCTCGACTATCGCGACGTGCTGTCGGAAATCGTGCAGAACAGGCTGGGCAACACGCAGGTGGCGCAGGTCTTCCCCGGGTGGAACGCGAAGTTCCGCGGTGTCACTCGGTAGTCAATGCGCGTGCTACTGCACCGTGATCGAGGCGGACATACCGGGATGCGTCCGGCAGTCGTACGGGAATATCCCCTTCGTGTTGAAGGTGCGCGATACAATCTGATTACTGGTGACCGGGATGCTGGCCGGCGCGCCGGTCACTGCCTGAAAGGTCACGTCATGCGCGACGCCGGTAATGTTGAACCGCACGATCGAGCCGACTGAAATGGTCAAGAAGGCGGGACTGAACACGAGACCTGGCGTGAACACATCTACCGTCGTCGTCACGGGAGTTGTCCCAGAATTCTGGCCTGGCGATGTGGGCGCGTCCTTTGAGCCGGAGCAGGCCGTGAGCATGGCACCGAGGGTACCGAGAAGCAGCGTGATGACAAATCGTTCGCGATGTGGCATGTCAGAAATATGGCGCAGAACAGTCACCACCGCTGTGCTCCTCGTCACGCTCACCACGGCCTGCAGTAAAGGCGAAGGAGCGACCGGCCCGGTCACACCGCCACCGCCGCCCACGCCAGTTGGGGGATACACGCTTCGGACGATCGATGCAAAGGTGATGCCGTACGCTATGTATACCGAGCCCGATTACACGCTCGAAGTCATCAGCGGCACGCTCTCGGTCACGGCCAACGGGAAGTGGGTGTCAAAGTCTGTCGCGCGCGAAACGGTCGCGGGCAACATTTCGACCTACTCCGACAGCACCTTCGGCACCTGGTCGCTCCTCGCGGGCGCGACCATGGCCGCATTCGTCAACACGGAAACCACCATCACCTCGAACGCCACATGGACCGCGGCAGAGGTGACCGTCAACGAAGTGTACGGAACGGTCACGCGAAAGCTCGTCTACAAGCGCAACTAATTCGGAGCTAGCGACCCACCGCTGCGAAGCTCCGCTCGAGCACGTCGAGCGCGAACTCCACATCCGCCGCCGTGATGCACATCGGTGGCTTCACGCGGAGCACATTGCTATCGAGGCCACCCTTCCCGATGAGCAGCCCGGCCTCGCGCGTGGCCTCAAGGATGTCTGCCGCCTGACCCTTCGCCGGTTCGCGCGTTGCATGGTCGGTCACGAGTTCGATGCCCAGCATCAACCCCATGCCGCGCACATCACCGATCAGCGAGTACGACCGCTTGAGCTGCTCGAGGCCAGAACGAAACTCGGCGCCGCGCGCTTTGCAGTTCGCCTGCAGTCCATCCTCATCGATGATGTCCAGCACGGCGAGACCCGCCGCCATCGAGACGGGATTCCCGCCGAACGTATTGAAGTGCGTCCGGCCGGTCAGTGACTTCGCAATATCCATTCGTGTGGTCACCGCACCGATTGGTGCACCATTACCAAGGCCCTTGGCCATTGTGACAAAATCGGGAACGACACCCCAATTCTCGAAGCCCCAGTAATGATCGCCGGTACGGCCGAATCCGGTCTGTACTTCGTCCGCAATACAGAGTCCGCCCGCCGCGCGGATGTGCCCATACACTTCCCTGAGATAGTTCGGTGCACCGTGCGTCACGCCACCGGCGCCCTGAATCGGTTCGGCGAGAAATGCGGCGACCTTCCCAGGCGTCGCCGTGCGGATGATGTCCCGCACGTCGTTGGACGCAAAGCGGGCGACCTCCTCGGGCGTACCGCTGAACGGTGAACGATAGGGATCCGGGTTGATCGCGTGGTGCACGCGACCGCCATGCTCGAGCGCGAACTTCCAGGTGTGCATTCCCGTGAAGCCCATCGCCGTCGCCGAGTTGCCGTGATAGGCGTGGCGCAACGTGATGATGTCCGAGTTGCCCGTGTGCAGACGCGCCATCGCGACGGCCAGTTCGTTGGCCTCGGTCCCGCTATTCGTGAAGTAGGTGACCTCGAGCCCCTTGGGCATCTTCGACGCCAGCTTCTTGGCCAGCATCGGAAAATTCGGGTGCAGGTAGATCGTCGTCGCGTGATTGAGCGTTCCAACCTGTGCCTGCACGCGCTTCACGTACTTGGGATGCTCGTGGCCGATGCTGATGGTGACGATTCCGGCGAGACAGTCGAGATACCTCCGCCCCGTCTCGTCCCAGAGGTACTGCATGTACCCCTCAACGATGAGGAGCGGATCCTTGTAGATCGTGAAGATCGCGGGATTCGTGTACTGCGCACGCATCGCGACGATCTCGGCCTTGGACGGGCCCGTGTACTGGCGCGGAATGTGATCGGTTGGAGGAAGCGCGATCATCGGTTCGGTGGCGGTCATGTTGCGGATCCCATTGAAGTGTTCCTGCCTCTCGTCGACTGCTGTCGCGCCGCAACCCCTGCCCTACGCCCGCAGCACACTCAGCTCATCCAGTTCGTTCCGGCCTCGCGATTCCACTTCGTCGTCATCTTCTTGGACTGGGTCCAGAACTCGATGGATCCCTTCCCAGTAATATCGCCCACCCCGAACCGGGAATCATTCCATCCACCAAACGAGAACGGCTCGCGCGGCACGGGTACACCGACGTTTACGCCCACCATGCCCGCGTTCGCACGCTCCATGACCTTGCGCGCCACACCACCGCTTTCGGTATACACCGACGCCGCGTTCCCATACGGCGACGCATTCTCGATCGCGATCGCCTGGTCAACGTCGTCCGCCCGAATGATCGCGAGCACAGGCCCGAACACCTCTTCCTGCGCGATCTGCATCTCCGGCCTTACCTGGTCGATGATCGTCGGCCCGATAAAATATCCGTGCTCCTTGCCGGCGACGGTCACATGGCGGCCATCGACGATAACCTTGGCGCCCTGCGCTTCGGCTGCATTGATGTAGCCAATGATCCGCGCCTTGGCCTCAACCGAAATGACGGGACCAATGTCCTTGCCCGGCACCATCGCCCTCGCAATCTCGGCGGCGCGAGCGATGACGTGGTCGGTCGCAGAGACGGCGACCATGACCGAGGCCGCCATGCAGCGCTGACCCGCGCACCCCGACATGGAGGCGACGATGTTGGACGCCGCCATCTCCTGGTCCGCATCGGGCATCACGATCAGGTGATTCTTCGCACCGCCGAGCGCAAGGCATCGCTTGAGGTTGTTCGTGGCGCGGCGATACACGGCCTTCGCGATCTTGGTCGAACCGACGAAACTGATGGCGCTGATATCGGGATGGTCGCAGATCGCTTCGACCACCTCGCGGCCACCGTGCACCACCTGGAACACCCCGGCAGGGAGTCCCGCTTCGGTCAACAACTCGGCGATCCGGCCGGCGGAAAGCGGAACGAGCTCCGACGGCTTGAGAATGAAGCAGTTGCCCAATGCGATTGCGTTGGGAATCGACCAGTGGGGCACCATGTTCGGAAAGTTGAACGGCGCGATGCCGGCTACGACGCCGAGCGGAAACCGTTCGATGCGACATTCCACGCCGCGGCTCACCTCGAGCACTTCGCCCGTCGCGATCTGCGGGAGTGAGCAGGCGAACTCACACAGTTCGGCCGCCTTTTCCACCTCTGCGCGGGCCTCGCTCACGATCTTGCCGTTCTCCTCAGAGATCAGCGCCGCAAGCTCGTCGATGTGCTGTTCGAGCAGCCTCTTGTAACGGAAGAAGACTTGCACTCGCTGCTTGATCGGCATTGCCGACCAGGCCGGAAATGCGCGCTTGGCGGCCGTCACGGCCGCGTGGAGTTCGGCGACCCCAGACAGGGGAACCCGCGAAATCACGGTGCCCATGGCCGGATCGAACACGTCGAGAGCCGGCAGTTCCGCGGTAGCGAACGTGCCGCCAATATAATTGCGCACCTGAGGATACTTCATACGCTGAGAGTGTCGACGCGGTGGCTCATTCGCAAGCGCCGCCGCCTGGTGGTTCGGCACCCCCACCTCGGTCAGGCTGCCGCCGCGAGTTTCGACGCCCGCGCTGAACGCAGCATGGAAATCGACGTGTACAGCACAACAACGACGACGAGCCATCGCACCGTCGTCAGCGACATCGATTTCACAATGATCGCCGCGATGAGCACGGCCGGCACACCGGCCATGGTCAGTCCGAGCGACGGGCGGAGCGCGTACGACCGCTTCTTCACGAACCGTTCGCTCGCGATCGGCATCAGGAAGGCACACGAACCCATCATGATGGGGAATGCGGCCGTCGGGTTCATGCCAAGCAGCGAGATCATGATCAGGCAGGGTGCGTACATCCCGACGCCAAGCGTCATCAGTGCGCCGAGCATGAAGTTGCCAAGGAACGCCACCACGAGCAGCCCGCCCGACAGCGCAAGCGCCTCACCGCCGGGAATCATGGGCGCACCACGCATCTCGTCGAGATTCTTGATGATGAAGAGCAACGCCGCGATGGCAAGTGTCACGCCCATGCCAAGCTGGATGTTGCGCCGAGACCATCCGGCGACCACTCCCGCACCGAGCCGCGCGCCGAGCACCGAGGCGAGCAACAGGACCACGAGCGTGGTGAAATCAACTTCGACGATGGCAATAAAGATCAACGCTTCGGCGATCGTCGGGGGCGTATGGCCAACGTTGAGGGAACCTGGAATCAGCCGGTCGTCCGCCACTTTCCACGCCTTGAACATCGCGGTGGTCGGCGCAAACGAGCCGATGCCGAGCGTGTCGAAGAAGTTCGTGACGAACCCGATAAAGAGTTCGATCGGCTTGGGCCAGCCCGTCTTGCCCCGGTGCATCACGTACGGCACGGCGACGCCGAGGATCGTAATTGAAGCGATCGCGATTAGCATGCTCACGTTGGCGCCGTTCGGCCCAAACGGATAGCTGATCGTAAACGCACCAGCGTCGTACTGTACGCCGCCGCCGGCAACCCAACCGAACAGCAGTCCCAGCACCAGGCCGATCGCGAGTGCCAACGGCGACGGACTGCCTTCAGCAGCAGTCGCACCCTCTCCATCGGGCAGCACGTTGCGCACCCAGGTCACTGCGTAGTACGCGACGAACAGGCCAAGGGCCAGAAACAGCCATGCTTTCGGCGTCATCTCAGCGTTCCCTCGTGGGTAGGGCGGGTGGTTGGAATCGGGCCGGGGTTCAATGTGGCACGCGCCGGCGGTCTGCACCACTCCACCGCCTAACGCCCCATCACTGGCGGTTTCTCGGCTTTCTTCAGGTACGTATCGAGCCACGACTCCATCTTCCCGAAGAAGTCCATCCAGCGCGAGTGCAGCAGTGTCTCGTGCACGTCGTCGGGAATGACCATCAGCTCGTAGTAGATCTTGTTGGCCCGAAGCAATTGTACCAAGCCAACCGTCTGGCCGAACGCCACGTTTCGGTCGTCGTCACCGTGCAGCAGCAACACCGGCGACGTCCACTTGGCTATCTGCGAGATCGAACTCGACTTGTAGCTCACAGCCGCGGTGTCGAGCGTATTGCCCTGCAGGTGCACACCTGCCAGGTCCACGCCGGTAATGAAGATGTCCGAGTTGCGTGCGAGGGCCTCAGCGGTGAGCAGCCCGCCATACGAAAGGCCCCAGATACCCACACGCTTTGGATCCACGTCGGCGCGCGTCTGCAGATACTTGCCCGCCGCGAGCACGTCGCCGTACTCGGACTTACCGTTGGCTGCGATGTTCGGTGCCTGCCGGAAACTCTTCCCGTAACCGATACCACTCCGATAGTTCACGCTGATCACGATGTATCCCTGGCTCGCGAGCCACTGGTTCACCGCGTAGAAGACGTGATAGAACGAGAGGTAGTGATAGCCAAGCAGCATCTGCCGTGATGGGCCGCCGTGGACGAAGACGATCGCCGGCCGTTTCTCGCCGGGCCTGATGTCCTTCGGCACGAAAATCTGGTTGTTGAACTTCATCCCGTCGGCCGCAGTGAGTGTCACGTTCGTCGGCACGACCTGCGCGTCCATCGGAAAATCTTTCGTCAGCGTCGGGTAGATGATCCGTTCGGTCGCCGCACCAGCGTTCGGCGTAACGGGCCAGATGCCCACGCCCTGCGGTCGGAGCGCCGTCGCGGACAGCGTCGCGACGTACTGACCCGACGCGAGCGGTTTCGGCGATGTCTGGATCTCTGCCGTCGTGACCTGCACCGCCTGGCCACCAGACGTTGGCACTTTCCAGATGTGGCGACGATCGATATCGCCGACATTCGTCGAGTAGAAGAGCCACTTCCCGTCCGTCGAGATCCCCGTGTGCTCCATCTGCCCTTCGCCAGGCGTCAGCACGATGGGCTGCGCATTCGGCGTGACCGCGCTCAGCGAATACATCCGCGTCCACTCTTCCGGCTCGAGTTGAAAGAGCAGCGAGTTGTCTGCCCATTCAATCGAGTTGATAGCCATGTACACGCGGTCGCCTGGCGCCGCATGCCAGAGTTCGCGCGCTAGGCCAGTCGCGGGATCGCCCACCATGATCTTGAGTGCGGACCCGTTCTCGAATGCGGAGCTGTAGAGTCCGGGCCGCGCGTCGGTAGGCCCGGCCTGGCCACGCCCACCGCCACCGCCACCGCCGCCGCCACGCCCCCCCGGCGCGTTGCCGCGACCGGTCAGTACCGCGGCACTGCCGGCGGCGGCGCCCGGCGCCAACATTTGGCCGAACGACAGGCCTGGGCGCCTCAGGAACGCGATCTGCTTTCCATCGACAGACCAAGTCGGGCTCGTATCGAAGTCGACGAATGGCGACATGTAGTGCACCGTGCGCTTTTTGACGTCATAGATCGCAATGAAAGAATGGTCGTTGCGGTTCGTCACGAACGCGATCTTCGACCCGTCCGGCGACCACCGCGCATTGCTTTGCGAACCCCACGCCTTGATGAAGGGTTCTTCGCCCTTGTCCATTTTGCTCGACTGGGCCGTCTGGAACACGGCGGCACGGTACACCTGACCGTCCTTGAGGAAGAGGACGGAACGGCCGTCCGGCGACAGCACGGGACTGCTGCCCTGCGACACGCGCCATGCTGGCCCACCCGACGTTCGCACGGCCCAAATGGCGCGTTCGGCGCCATTGGGATCGGCCGTCGGATTGGCGACCCAACCCTGCCCGTTCGGATTCAGTCCGCGAATGAACGCCACGACCGAACCGTCATCCGAGATCGTGACATCGGTCAGTTCGGTGCCATCGTCGGTGAGGAAACTCGTGAGCCGTTTCGCCTTGAAGTCGGGCGCGGCCGCGAAGTAGACGTTTCGCTTCCCTTCCTCATAGACCTGCCACGCAATCTTGTCGGCCTTCTTGGCCGCCACCATGAACTGCGGATACCCTGGGGCCAGCCATTGCTGGATCGTCGGCTTGCTTTGCGCAAACAGCGGCGCGGACGACAGGATGACGACGGCAGACACGGCCGCGCCGGTGATCAATCGGGTGGAGAGTCGCATGAAGCCCTCGGTGCAGGTCGAACTTAAGTGACGCACGGCGCGGCCGGAACGCTAGGCAGGTCCCCCCGGCAGGCCGGGCTTAGAACGCGATCATCTGCGTGAATTTCACCACGATGCTTCGGCCGGCCATGGGCGCGTCCGGCGTGGTGAACCGCTGTTCATTGAACACGATGAATAGGTCCGAGAGCGGATGGTGGATCAGATTGAATCGAATGTTCGCGTTGAACTGCTTGATCGCCGCGTCGTACTGGGTCAGCGCATCGAGGAACATGTTCGTGGTGAACGAATAATTCGCGCGTCCGGTCCAGACCGTGGCCGTGAATTTCTGCTTCGGCCGGTCAAGATCGGCGCTCGTGTGCTGCACGCCGGTGGCAAGCCGGAACCGGTAGGTAGGACGCATCGTTACGGTGGCGTTGAGCGCGTTCTGCGTGCCGCTCCAGAGCCCGCCATGCGAGGCGGTGAAGTTGAACGAGAGCGGACGCGCCGCGTTGCTGTTGTACAGCCAGCGCCACTCGGTCCACTGGTACCCGCCGGGCGCGAGCCGCTGCGCCTTGGGATCACCACGGTTGAGCCGCAGCGAATCCGTGATGAACTCGTATCGCGCATTCGCCGAAAGTTCGGTGAACCCGCCGTCGTTGAAGAACCACGAGTTAGCCGTGTGTAGGTTTTTGCCGATCGGCCGCCCCAAGAGATCGTTGTAGTAGTTCCAGGTGATGTGCGGGTGCAGTTCGCGCACGCCATGGGCCTTCCACCACGCCGGCCGCGGGCGAATCCCGGCGTCGAGAAACCACTTTCGGACGTTGGTGCGCTTATAGTACGCGAGGTCGTCCTGGAAGCCTTCGCCGATCTCGAGCGCCGCCGCCTTCACATGGACGAACTGACCCTCATAGTTAAGCGACGTGCGCCAGGTGTACTGACCACCGGTCTTCCCTGGCGTCTCGGATGCGACCGCGAACGAGTTCCAGTCGAGCTGCTTGAAGAACCGGATGTTCGCGTCTACGCCGTACGCACGATTGTGATCCCGCGATGAATCGACGGCCTCGCGGCCCATGTAAATCACCCCGATGTCGGAGCCCGCGGCGAGGTTTTTCTTGAGGCGAACCGCACTGTAGGTGCTCGCCGGTGTCGTACCCTGCCGTTCCGTCCGCATGGCCAGCGCGCCAACACCCAGATCACCGACCGTACCGGTGAGTCTGGCGCCGACGGGGATCGTGACCGGCTGCCGGGAGGAGGTGATCCCGATTCGCCGGCTGAAGAAGAGCAGCATGTCCTCGTCGGGGGTCGGCGGAACGAACGCACGATTATTGCGTGCGGCATCGCCAACATAAAACGTTCCCGAATTCTCGAGGAAGAACTCTCGTTTCTCCGGGTGAAACTGCGAGAACTGCGTCAGATTCACCTGCTGCTCGTCGGCCTCCACCTGCGCAAAATCAGGATTCACGGTCACGTCAAGCGTCAACGCCCGCGTGAGACCGGCCTTCATGTCGACACCGGCAGCACCCCGCGACATGAAGTCCTTCAGGCCTACGTCACGGACCGAGCGCCCAAGCGCGTACGGCTTGACCCGAAGGTCGCGCGACGCACGCTCGGGACGTACACCAACCAACTCTCCGGCCAGCGTCAGGCGCGCCAGGTTAAACTCACGTGGAATGGGCGCCCAGAACGTGACCTCGTTCTTGCGTCGGATGCGACGCGAGAAGTTCACACCCCAGGTACCGTCCCCGTTCGGATCGTAGCGCAGCGATCGAAACGGAATCGCCATCTCGACAACCCAACCATCGGCCACGCGCCGCGTCCGCACGTCCCAGACGGCATCCCAGCTCCCGTTGATCTCACGCCCCTCGCCGGCCACCTGTCGGTCGAGCTTGGCTCCCTCGACGTTCGTGATGAACACGTAGCCATTGTGCCGGTCGTGGAAGGTGTCGAGGATGACCTCAAAGTCGTCTTGGTCCTCCTCCTTGAAGTCCTTCCGGATCTCATTGACCACGATTCGGTTCGGCTCGTGATCGTGCAGATATGCGCCGATGTAGAGATTTTTGGCATCGAACGCCACGCGTACCTCAGTGGCCTCCGTCGCCGCGCGCCCGGTCGCCGGCTCGCTCTGCGTGAACCCGTCGGCAACCGCGGCGCGTTTCCACACCTCATCGTCGAGAACTCCATCGAGTTTCACGGCATCGGTCGCGGCCACGGCGTTGAGCCGGCGGACGATCTCGGCGGTTCGCCGGCCCGTGGTCGTCACCGCGCTAGCCGGGATATCACCGGAGTGCGTCTGAGTGGCTGGAGGAGTGGTCTGCGCCTGTGCCAGTGTCGCGGAGACGATTAACAACGGGAGAATCAGAATGTTCATGGTGGGTTAATTACGCGCACGCACGCCACGGCGCTGTCAGTCAATCCCCTGCCCGCTCTTCCGGCGCGGGGCCGTTGTCGACCCTCGCCACGATCACGGTGCTCGTGAGATGGGCCATGACATTGGCCAGCGTCTTGAACATGTCCGGAATCGCGTCGACCGCGATCAGAATCCCTACGCCTTCCACCGGGATGCCATGCTGCGCGAGAACCGGCGAGAGCAGAAAGAGGCTCGCCGAGGGCAGGCCAGGCACACTGAACGAGATGAGCGTCGCCGTCACCACAAGCATCGCCAGCGTGGCCACGGGCATCGGCACGCCGTAGAGCTTGCCCAAGAAAATCAGCCCGACGACCCAGGCCGGCGGCACGTTGATGCGAAACACAGAGACCGCGAGCGGAAGCGTGAACCCACTCGCACGCGGCCCAAGCTTGAGGGTGTCACGCACCGCTGTGATCATCGCCGGTAGCGCCGCGATCGATGACCGGGTGCTGAATGCGACCGCCTGCGCCGGGAGTGCGGCGGAGGCAAAGCGCAGCGGCGAGATCCGGCCGACTACCGCGACGACGACATACAGCAGCAGCGTCACGGCAAAGAGCGCCGCAGCGAGCGTCGCCACATAGTGCAGCAGCGCGCCCGCGGACGACCCGCCCATCTTCAGGCCCAGCGCAACCGCGAGTGCAAACACGCCGATTGGCGCGAGCGCCAGCACCCATTGCACCAGCACGAGCAGCGCGTCGGAGATTGCTCGGCAGATTTCGACGAGCGGTTCGCGCCGCTCAGGTGTGAGGCGGGTCAGCGCGAGCCCCAGGGCGAGCGAAAAGACCACGACCGACAGGATCGTACCGTCGGCCGCGGCCTTGATTGGGTTGACCGGCACGATGTCGATGATGCGCTGCGCCAGCGACGGCATCGCCACCGGCCCGCCGGTCATCGTGCCGACCGACTCCCGCAGGCGCGCGGCGACTTCTGGCGGGATCTCGAGCCGATCGAGCGAGAACGGCACCACGAGCATGGTAAAGAACCCGCTCGCGAGCAGCAGCACCGCGAACACGGCAACGGCGTACATCCCCAGTTTGCCGAGTGTTGCCGCATCACCCGATCGCGCGACCGACGCGATCGTCAGCGCGGCCACCAACGGAATCACCGTCATCCGGATGGCGTTGATCCAGATGGTGCCGATGATCTCGACGCTTCCCACCATGCGGGCGAACGCGGCGGAACCCGACGCCTGCACGGCCGCTCCGATAGCAATTCCGACAACGAGTGCCGCCAAGACCAGTAGGGCCTGTCGGGATCGGGACGGTGTCACTGGCAGGACGGTCACAGATTCCATACTATCACACGGATCGCCTCACCATAAGAAGGAGACTCCCCATGAAGGTTCTGCGACTCCTGGCGGCAACGCTCGTTACCATTGCCCCCACCCTCACAGCTGCCCAGCAACCGGCCGCGAGGTCCGACCGTCTCACACTGTCCGATTACCTCGAGTGGGAGACCGTCTCGGGCCCGCAGCTCTCCCCTGACGCCACGCGAATCATCTACACGCGCGGCTGGATCGACAAGCTCAACGACAAGCGCTCGAACTCGATCTACACCATGAACGCCGACGGCAGCAAACAGCGCAAGCTCGTCGACGGGAGCGGGGCGACCTGGTCCCCTGACGGATCGCGCATTGCCTTCATCGCACCAGGTGATCCAAACAATACGCCGCAGATTTTCGCGCGGTATATGGACGCCGAGGGGGCCGTTACCCAGCTGACACGCCTGACCTCCGCACCGGGCGGCCTTCGCTGGTCACCAGACGGCAAGTCCATTGCGTTCACCATGCAGGTGGCCAACAGCACGCCGGACGGGAGCGCCGAAGGGCAGTTGTCGCAATACCGCCCGCGCGGCGCCAACTGGACCACTCCACCGCGCGTGGTCAACAAGCTGGATTACCGTCAGGACGGTCTGGGCTTCACCGCCGACGCCACACAGCACCTCTTTGTGCTTCCCGCCGACGGCGGCACGCCTCGACAGGTGTCCACCGGTCAGTGGAGCGTGGGGGCCGCTACCTGGGCACCAGACGGCAAGTCGTTCATCTACTCGTCGGGCCCGCGCGTTCCCGACGCGGAGTACGAGTGGCGCCAGTCGGACATCTACCGGATGGATGCGGCCAGCGGCGCGGTGAAAAAGCTCACGAACCGGAATGGCCCCGACAACGGTCCGGCCATCTCACCAGACGGCAAATGGATTGCCTATACGGGCTACGATTCCACGTCGGACACCTGGATCGACTCGAAGATGTACCTGAT
Organism: Gemmatimonadota bacterium; assembly: GCA_014192065.1. Classification (GTDB taxonomy): domain Bacteria; phylum Gemmatimonadota; class Gemmatimonadetes; order Gemmatimonadales; family Gemmatimonadaceae; genus Fen-1231. The sequence continues at coordinate 439,660 of BJHH01000002.1, forward strand.
GTCGTCCGACGGCACGGGATCGAAGCTTCTCCTCGACATGGACCGCTCGCCATCGAACCTCACCTGGGCCAGCGACAACAGCGGCATCTACTTCTCCGTGGCTTCCGAGGGTTCGCAGAACCTCTGGTTCGTCACGCCCGGTGGACAGTCTCGCAAGGTCACCGACGGCAAGCAGATGCTGACGGTGTCCGACATCCATCCGAGCGGGGCCGCCGTCGGCACACTCAGCTCGCCGACGCTGCCGGGCGACATCGTCACCTTCAACCTGAAAACGCCGACGCAGATCAAGCAGCTCACCGACGTCAATGGCGACGTGCTCGAAGGCAAGAAGATCGGCGCCACAGAAGAGATCTGGTACACCTCGGTGGACAACCTCAAGATCCAGGGCTGGATCGTGAAGCCGCCGGATTTCGATCCGAACAAGAAATACCCACTGATGCTCTCTATCCACGGTGGCCCGCACGCGATGGACAACGTCGCGTTCAAGTTCAACTATCAGGAACACGCCGCGAACGGGTTCATTACGCTCTACACTAACCCACGCGGCAGCACGGGCTACGGTAGTAAGTTCGGCAACGCCATCAAGAACGCGTACCCGAGCAAGGACTACGACGACCTGATGAAGGGCGTCGATGAAGTCATCGCCAAGGGCTACGTCGACACCGCAAACCTCTTCGTCTACGGCTGCTCAGGCGGAGGCGTCCTCACCGCCTGGATCGTCGGGCACACCAACCGGTTCGCGGCCGCGTCGTCCAACTGCCCCGTGATCAATTGGATCAGCTTCGTCGGCAACACCGATGGAGCGGGTTGGTACAACAATTTTGAGAAGAAGCCGTGGGAAGACATCACGGAGCACTGGAACCGCTCGCCCCTCAAGTACGTGGGCAATGTGACGACGCCGACGATGCTGATGACGGGTGTGAACGACCTCCGCACGCCGATCGGTCAGACCGAGGAGTTCTACGAGGCGCTCAAGGTTCGCAAGATTCCCACACAGATGGTGCGGTTCAACGAGGAGTGGCATGGAACGAGCTCCAAGCCGTCGAACTTCATTCGCTCACAGCTCTACCTGCGCGACTGGTTCAAGCAGCATGCGCGAGGCGCACTGAAACCGGTGACTCAGGAGTAGTCGGTCCGGCACCGCTTGGGCTTCGGCCCTCGCGGTGAACCGGAAGAGGCGCGGATTGGAACAGAGCTGTCGGATAGGCGTTACGGTATCCGCAGCATCCGTTCCAATCCGCGCTTCTTCCATTTAACAGCGCCGAGACATCAGCCAAGACGGTTTTCGTTATACGCCGCCGCTCATGACCTAGGGTTTCAACGGCCAGTTCGCCAGTTCCCTACAACACTCTGCCGGTAAGATCGTTTGGCCATATGAATGCTCCCTACGGCGGCACCAACCGATTGTACTTCTTGAGAATGGCCTTGAGCTGGTCGTGCGGTAGCGCCCACGACCGGCGATAGTCGGCGCCATCCATGTTCTCGGCGGCGAGCATGGCATTGACGATCGCTTCTTCCGTCGCCTCGACTGTCGCGGTGAACAGCGGGTCCATTCGCCCGGACCCCAGGCGCTGCATCGTTGGCGCCGGAAGCGGCGACGGGCCGCTGTTGCCCCAGTCCACGCCTCGGTTGGCCGTGGAGAACGCGAGAAAGATGTCGCCAGATCCATTGCCGTTAATCGAACCCATCCGGCCCATGCCTAGGGCCACACGCCGGACCACGCGCTTGAGTTCATCCGGCGACAGAGGCGCGTTCGTCGCCACCACGATGATGATCGATCCCTGTTCTGGATCTTCGCCCGGCTTCTCCGTCAGCGGGACGGCAATCCCGCAGACGGGCAGGGCCCGTCCGTCCGCTGCGGTGATCGGCGGGTCAAGGAGCTTGCCTACACAGGGATCAACGCCCGTGATTTCGCGGCCGACCGGGATGCCCGCGATCCGAAGCTGCGATCGCTGCCCGTAGTTGCACTGCACGAGTACCCCAACGGTGAAGCCTCCCTGGGTCGCAGGAAGCACCCGCGACGACGTGCCGGTACCACCCTTGAATCCATTGCAGTTCATCGCCGTGCCGCCGCCGACGTTGCCCTCGGCGACCGCACCGCCCTTCGCGTTCTCAAGCGCCTGGAATGCGTGCTCGGGCTTCACATGCAGCCCCTTCATGTCGTTCAGTCCGCCATCGGAAGTCTCCGTGACCACCGGATACCAAAACGGACCCGGTGCGTTGCGCTTGACCATCCAGTCCACGACGGCATCGCGCACCGTTCCCACCGACAATGTGTTCGTGATCATCACCGGCGTCTCGAGCACGCCAGTTTCCTCGATCCAGTGCGTCCCCGTCATGTCGCCATTCCCATTACCGGCATAGAACGCGGCGAACACGGGCTCGAGCGTCGCCTTGCCACGCGGGAGAATCGCCGTCACTCCGGTGCGCACAGGGCCCTGCCCGATCACACGCCGGCCGTCGCCGCGCATCAGCGTCACGTATCCAACTTCCACACCGGCTACATCGGTGATGGCATTGAGTGCCCCCGGCGTTCCATCAAACGGCACACCAAGCTGCCGCGCACGGGATTTTTGCGCACTCGCAACGGAGAGCGTAGTCACCAAGAGTGCGGCGGCGCGCAGGACTTCACGCGAAATCGTCATGTCGGTTCCTCGAGGAGGGATCGCACCACTGTTCCGGTCGCGAGTAACGGAATGTTCGCCGGATCCGAAGTTGCCGTGTTTATCCGATCCACCGATAGGGCAGAGGCGCCGGCATGATGCACCTGTCTTGAGCGACAGGGTCAAGGGCGCCATTTGCGCAGCGGTTCCCCGGGTACAATCCGTACTGAGCCAGATGGAGCCATTCGAAGGCGACAAGAGGTAGGGAGTTGCTCGTCGTTGCCGGCCAGATCGCTTCGGTCCAGATTTCCTTCGCGTCATTCATTCCTGATTCCGCTCTGTCGCCGGAGTTCCATCGTGCAACGCTTGGCCTTCGCTCTCGCCCTCGTCCTCGGTTCCGCCGCCTCACTCGCCGCGCAGGCCAAGTCCGGCGACCGGCCGGTGACGACGAAAGTCACCCTCGACAAGACGGTGTGGCCCGACGAGGGACCTCGCAAATGGGCGCCGCGAAAGACGGAGTCGGCGATCACGGCAAACGATCTCCGCACGCGACTCTACCAGTTCGCCGATGACTCGATGGCTGGCCGCCGTATCGGCGAGCTCGGTAACTGGAAGGGCACCGAATACATCGCCAGTGAGTTCAAGCGGCTCGGATTGAAACCAGCCGGCGACAACGGAACCTGGTTCCAGGAGTTGCCGTTCGGTCCGACCGGGTTTGACGCGGCGGTATCGCGGCTCACGACCGGCACCGCGACAATCGCACCAACGGCGGACTGGATTCCACTCACACCCGCAGCCAACAACGGCCTCGGATCGCGGATGAGCACGACCAACGCGCCCGTGGTCTACGCCGGTCGCTGGGTGGACAACACCCCGCTCGATCCAGCGCTCTACCGTGGAAAAATCGTTGTCTTTAGCGGCGCGCCAGGCGCTGGTGGTGGCGGCGGCGGTCGTGGGACCGTGAACCTACAAAGCTGCGACGCACTGCCAGACCGATTTGGTGCACGAATGGCCGCCTACTCCGACTCGGTCACTGCTGCGGGTCGCGGCAGCGCCGCTGGTGGCGCTGGTGGCGCTGGTGGCGCTGGTGGCGCTGCTGCTACTGCCGCCGGGCGCGGTGGCCGTGGCGGAGCGGCGAATGCTCGTGACACGCGCGCCATGGCTGCCGGCGCAGTCGGTGTGTTGTTCATCGGTCTCGAATCGATGCCCGCTGCCACCGTGAACGGCGCCTTCACGCTTCGTGGGGCCATGCAGCCCGCCATGGTCGAGGGCCCCGGCGGCGGCGTGATCAGCGCGGCGGCAGCGGCTACACTCTTTGGCAAGGCGGCGGATCAACTGGCCGTCGGCGACGTGGGCCAATCGGTCACGGCGAGTTGGGGCTACGAGTGGCACCTGTCCAAAACACCAGCCCGCAACGTCATCGCCGTGCTCCCGGGCTCCGATCCGACGCTCGCCAGCGAGTATGTGCTCGTCGGCGCGCACAACGACCACGTCGGTACGAATCCGATCGGCATCGATCACGATTCGGCCAGAGCGGTTAACTGGGTCACGCGCCGCCAGGGCTCCAACGATCCCGCCTGCAAACCCACCGCCGCGCAACAGCAGCGCGTTGATTCGCTCATCGCACGTGCGCGCAGCATCCGGCCGGTCCGGCGCGACTCCATTATGAATGGCGCCGATGACGATGGATCGGGCACGGTCGTGCTGCTCGAGATCGCGGAGAAGTTCGCGAATGAAAAGCCGGCGCGCTCGATCATCTTCGTGTCGCACCAAGGCGAGGAAGGCGGACTGCTTGGCTCCAAGTGGTTCGTCGATCACCCCACGATTCCGCTCGACAAGATCGCCGCCGCACACAACATGGACATGGTCGGCAAGGGCCGTCCGGACTACGTGAAATTTGGCGGACCAAACTCAGTGCAGACGTTGGGCTCGCGCCGTCAGTCCCGTGAGTTCGGCGACATCATCGACTCGGTCAACGCCACGCGGTCGGAACCGATGGCGATCGACAAGACGTGGGATGTATTCGAGAACCCAATGAACCGGTTCTGCCGGAGCGACCAGGTGAACTATGTGACGAAGGGCGTGCCCGTGACCTACTTCTCAACGGGATACGCGCCCGACTATCACATGGCCACAGACGAGCCACAGTACATCGAATACGATCATTCGGCGCGCTTGGCCCGATTCATTCACGACGTGATGTGGGCGATTGCGGTTCGAAAAGACCGGCCGGCCATCGCGGGAGCCGATCCACGCTATCCAAGCTGCGGACGGTAGGCGATTCGCGGGCGGCGATTATTAAGCAGCGCCGACGTTCGCATTCACCATGCTCCTGATCTACGGATCGAACGGATACACCGGACGCCTCATCGTCGCCGAGGCGCTCGCCAATGGACTGCGCCCCGTGCTCGCCGGGCGTTCGGCCGATGCGCTTCGCGCGCAGGCCGAACCGCTCGGACTCGAATGGCGAACGGCTGACATCGGCGACGCCGCCGCGCTGGATGCCGCGCTCGACGGCGTGACCGTGGTGCTGCATTGCGCCGGCCCATTCGTCCACACCTGGCGCGCGATGTCTGACGCCTGCATTCGCAACCACGTGCATTACCTCGACATCACTGGCGAGATCGGCGTCTTTGAGGGACTCGCCAGCCGTGACGCGGAAGCGAAGGCAGTGAATATCATGCTCCTTCCCGGCGCCGGCTTCGATGTTGTGCCGTCGGATTGCCTCGCGACCCATCTCGCGCGGCGTCTCCCGCACGCGACGAAGCTCTCGCTTGGATTCCTCGCCATCGGCGGCGCGTCGCGTGGCACGATGCTGAGCGTGGTCGAAGGACTCGGCATGCCGGGCGCCGTGCGCCGAAATGGAAAAATCGTCGCGATACCTCCTGCATGGCACACGCGCCGCATCGATTTCGGCGACGGGAAACTCCGCGACGCCACAACCATTCCGTGGGGCGACGTCTCCACCGCATTCCACAGCACCGCGATTCCCGACATCGAGGTGTACATGAGCATACGACCGTCGATGCGCAGGGTGATGATCGCATCGCGGTGGTTTGCGCCTTTGCTGCGAACCACGACCGTGCGTCGATATCTCGCCGCGCGCATCCGCCGGGAGCCGGCAGGGCCGGACGATGCAGCGCGCGCGCGTGGCGCCAGCCTCCTCTGGGGTGAGGCCGTCACCGCCGATGGCCACCGCGTCGAATCAAGGTTATGCGGTGCAAGCGGTTACACACTGACCGCCCAGACCGCCGTACATCTGGCCGCGAAAGCGCTTGGTGGAAATGCGCCGGTGGGATTCCAGACCCCTTCGCGCGCTTTCGGTCCGGACCTCATCCTCGAGATTCCCGGAGTCAGGCGCACGGACGTGGCGTAATCGAGTCGTTAAACGCAAACCGCGCCCCGATGGTTTCGGGGCGCGGTTGCTTGCTCTGCGTACTGCCGTGGTGCGCGATCGGTGCCGTCCTACGCCGTCATCCCTTCCGGCGGCCGCGACATCTGCTTCAGCCACCGGAAGTGCGACGCAATCGCGGAACGGAACGTCGGATGCATGCTGTAACTCACCCCGTGCTCCTTACACGTCTGCTCTACGATCGGCGCGAGCGCCGGATAATGCACATGGCTCACGCTCGGAAAGAGATGATGCTCGATCTGATAGTTGAGTCCACCGAGGTACCAGGTCCACAGTGCTGAACGTGGCGCAAAATTTACCGTCGTCTCGACTTGATGCGCGGCCCATTCGTTCTTGATGCGTTCTTCAGGCGCACCCGGAGGTGGCGGAACGAAATCAGCTTCCTCGACCGTGTGCGCCATCTGGAACACGACCGCGACCGTTGTGCCAAGCATGATGTTCACGGCCAGGTATCCAAAAATTACCAGCCCAAGCGAATACTGGGTAAGCGGCAACACCAGAAACAGCGTCAGCCAGCAGAGCTTGCCCAGGATGAAGAGCGCCATTTCGCCACCTTTCGGGCGCGGAATGTCAGCGGTACCAATCTTGGCCTTGACGATATTGATATAGTCATCCGCCAGCTGCCACTTCACCGTGATCAGGCCGTAAAGAACCCAGAGGTAGTAGTGCTGGAAGCGGTGGAATTTGTAATGCTTCTGGGTGGGCGCCATGCGCCCGATTCCCGCGAGGTTGATGTCGTCGTCGACACCAGGAATGTTCGTGAATCCGTGGTGAAATACGTTGTGCTTCCAGTGCCAGAGATATGAACTGGCTCCCATCATATCAAAGGCGAACGCCATGGCCCGGTTGAGCTTAGGGTTCGTCGAATAACTGCCGTGGCTTGCGTCGTGCGGGATGTTAAAGCTCATTCCCGCCGCGGCGAGCGAGAGCGAAATGGCGAAGAGCGCGAACTGCCACCAGTTGGTGCTGTAGAACACCAGGCCGATGTAAGAAACCGCCATCCAGGCGATGATCACCAACGACTTCCGGTACATGGCGAACGGCGCACGAACTCGCCTGCCGCAGGATCCGAGGTAGGCGTCCACTCGCGCGTGGAGTTCCTTTCGGAACTCAGACCGAAGTCCGAATTTGATTGGGATAGAGAGCATGGGTCTAATGTAAACTCGGAGGCCGCTGTTTGGCCTCCCCTTCATTTAACACCGGCTCAGCCCAAAGTGCCTGAATGAAACGTCCTATCTGCTTGGTACTGTGCATGTTGGCGTTGTCCGGAGGGGCGGTCCACGCGCAGCAGTCTGTAACGATTCGCGCGGGCAAGATCATCGACGACCTAGGCAGTGCACGGTCAAACGTCGTGATCACCGTCCGTGGAACGCGAATCGAAAAAATCGCGCCGTATGTCCCAAGAACAGCCGCGACATACAACTTCTGGAAATACACGGTCCTTCCCGGGCTGATCGACTCAAATGTGCACATCGACTCGCATTTCGGGGCCGCACCGAAAGCGCTGTCGCGCGTGAATGTGAGCGGCGGCGCGATCGCGCCGAGCCCCTAACACCCACGCACGCGCGTCAGCAGTTCGATATCGGTCGCTCGGCTTTCGCCACCGCTTGCCCCTCGAGCTGCCACCAGATCATGCCAGCCGCGTACTGCGCAAACACCGTGTTGAGCATGTACACGTCGCCCGCCGCGCAGCGGTTGTTGATTCGGATCGCCCCCGGTGCCTTGACCGCCGGATCGCCAGTCAGGAAGGTCACGGCCAGACCAACGATCGCGGTGCATGACTTGTCGGGATTCAGTCCCGCCATCGCGTCACACATTACTCTGGACTTCATGGTCGGCCGGACGGTCATGGCCATCATACCCTCCACGGCGCCATCGCGAAATCGAAATCCACGCGCGGTCAGTACGCTGCGCAACCGCGCTTCGAAGTCGTCGCCGGATCCATAGCGCTTGTCCGGCGGATAACTGGCTGACGTCTGGCCAGCACCCCAGTCGAGGACGAACGAGCACATGGTAGCCTTGCAGGGAATCGCACTGTCCTGCGCGGATACCACGGATGGCAGCGACGCGACGACAACGACCGTGATAGCCTTGGCAATGCGATTCATCAAAAGACTCCGATGCTGGGGACGGTCAACGCTAACATTTTCCCGACGGCTTGTTGGCTTTCTGTTGTTCACCGTCGAGTGCGAACCATATCATTTCGCCGACGAACTTGCCGAACTGCTTCATCGACATCACCCCCTCGCTCGCACCGCAACGGTTGATCATGCGGACGGTCGTCGGATCGTGGCTCCTGAGCGCCTCGCGCAATGCCGCGTCGAACTCGGCGGGCGACCCATACCGCCGGTCCGGCGGCATGTCCGCGACGGACTTGCCGACCCCCCAGTCGACGATCAATGAACAGGGCGATTCACGGCACGCCGTCACCGGTGTCCCTTGCGCTCGACTGGTGGCAACGGCCAGCATGCCGAATACGGCGACGGTCGCACACCGTCTGAACGGTGTCACCTGACAGTCCGGTGGGCCCAAGTATGAATCCGGGTCATCTTCAACGCTCCGGTAGCAGCGATTCCAGCGCAAGTGACGGTACCAGGTTGGCGGCCAGGAGTTGCCTTTCCGGGCGCCCACCCCACATATGCCTAGAGACAGAGGTCCCCGTACGTCGAGGCGCCCATGAGCCTGCGCAACACGCTGACGCATCGTTTACACGACACCTGGCACGGATCGCCGTGGTACGGTGATTCGTGCGACAAGATCCTCTCTGGCGTGACGGCCGAGGAAGCGGCCCGTCAGCTCGTACCCGGCACACACACGATCTGGGAGATCGTGCTGCACCTGACGGCGTGGACCGAGGCCGTTTGCGCGCGGGTGCGCGGAGCCGGCGCCAAAGCACCTGAACGCGGTGACTGGCCGGCCGTCACGACCACGACGAATGAGGCCTGGATTGCCGTGCTGGCCGAACTCGAGGCGGCACGCAAACAACTACTCGACGAGATCGACGCCACGCACGAGGAGGAGATCCAGATCCACGTGCGCAATCACTCCCCGCCGTTTGCTGACACCGGACTCTCTCGTGCCGGAACCATCATGGGGCTGATCGAGCACGACGCCTATCACCTTGGGCAGATCGCGCTCCTCAAGCGGGCCATCCGCGAAACGCCGTAGCCATTCGGCGCGGGCGTCACCCGCTCCGCCTATTTCGCGCAGGCCCGCCAAGCGCGTGCCGCGGAACAATCATTGGAAAGCCGCGCGACGCGAACGAGGCACCGGCGGCCATCATGCCCGCGTCGGCGACAAGGGTGCGGCGGGAAACCTTTTACGTCCCATGGCAGCCTCGATATGACGGATTACCCGAATCACGGTCTTGCGGGCCACGCCGTCAAACGACGGACCCGCTAATCCTTGAGCTTCACCATCGATTGTCGCCGGCGATCCACGGTGAGTTGGGTGACATCGGGGCGACCATAGTGGCCCGTGGCGTCAAAACTCTGGCGCTCCTCGAACACACGCCGGTGCTCGATGGTCCGTACGACGAGTGTTTGCTTTCCCACCACCGGCGGCACGATCCATTCTCCATCGGGCCCGGCAAGGCACGATCCGCCATTGCCCATCACCGCGGGAACAGCCCGACGGATCGCCGCCGCATGCGGGACCGAGTCGGGAATGTCCGAGCGGCGCATCAGGGCCGATGCGGCGAGGACGTAGCTCCGCCCTTCACGCGCGGCAAACCGTGTGACGTCGCGCGTGTTGTAATCGTTGCCAGGCCACGAGGCGACGTGAAGATCTTCGCCCTGAGCGTACAGCGCCGTGCGTGCGAGCGGCATCCAATTTTCCCAACAGTTCAGCGCGCCAACCGTGAACGCCCCGAGCGCGTGCGTTACGAGGCCATGTCCGTCACCCGGCGCCCATGAGAGTCGTTCTTCGTAGGTCGGCATCAACTTGCGATGTACGGACGCGATCGAACCCTTCGGGTCGATGTATACCAGCGAGCAGTACACGCTGTGGCCGCCCCGACCACGGGGCCGCTCAATCGTCCCGAGGACGACCGCGATCTTTCGCTTCTTCGCGACAGCGCAAACCGCATCGAGATGACTGGCATCAATGTCCACGGCTTCGGCTAAATAGTGCGCGTGGAGCGTCTTCTGCATTGGCGAGTTGAACCGGGCGGCATTTGTATGCTCCAGCCACCACGGATAGCCTGGCACCAACGCTTCACCGAATGCCACCAAACCGGCGCCTCGGTCCGCCGCACGCCCGATCCAGCGCGCGACCTTGGCCAGCGTCCGCTCCCGGTCCAGCCAGACCGGCGCGATCTGGGCAGCAGCAATCGTGAGCGATGTGTGTTTTGCAGTTCCCATTGGCCTCTAATCCGTTTGATCCGTCCCCTACCGATACACCAACAGGCCCGCGATGGGCAATCGCCCGAACTTACCGCAAGGACAGCACCGCGGTCACATCGGCAGCCGAGGGCGGGCACCTAACGAATGGTGCGCCGGTTCAGTCCAACGAGGCAACTACCTCAATGACCCGGAGCCTTCCCGTGAGAACAATCAGTGCGATCTGCCTTGCCCTCGCGATGCTCGCCGCTGGCGATGCCTCTGCCCAGCGCGGGAGCAGCGGACGCGGCGCAATCGGGGGGATGCTCGGCGGACGCGGCGGAATCGATGGCACGGGTGGTCGCCGCGGGGGCGGCGGCGTCAACCGCGAGGCGCCGATCAAGCTGCCTGCCGCGAGTGAGCTCCAGCGCTTCAACCCCGCCGCACTGTTGATCGATAAACGAAGGAAGGTGACGCTCGCGGATTCGCAGGTGACGGCCCTTATCGAGATCCGGAACATGATTAATGAACGGAACGCGCCATTGCTCGCGCGCTACGATTCGATCCGAAAAGATTTCAGCCCGCCGAAGCCACAGGACCGCGACCGCGTTGGCTCCACGCCTGAAACCGATTCGGTGAGGACCACGGCGCTAAGCCAGATGCGAACGCTGCAGTCGCTGCTCGACTCGCTTTCGGCCCGCCGCACCGCGGATGTCGGTGACGTACTCGCCTATCTCACCGACGCTACGCAGCACCGCGCGGCGGTAAAACTATTGAACGAACAGGACCGTGACTTCAGCGACAAACTGCCGGGCCTGGGTCAGGATGGCTCAGGACGCGGCGGACGCGGCGGACGCTCTGGGCGCGGCCAACCGAATTAGCTGCGCCGACCGCGTGCGGAGCCGCGGTGATTTCCTGACCACCGTGCAGCGCTTCCAAGAGACCGCAACACACTGGGGGAACCACCACGACGCATGCCATGTCGTGAGCAGCTCCCCCAGATGGTGCACTGTTCGTCTCAGTAAATCTCGGTTCGACGCCCCGCGAACCTCCGCGGTTTCCAGCCGATCGCTGGCCTACTTCCGAACCATCGCACCGATCAGCTGTCCGATCGCGCCCATCGTGGTCTGCGCTGACGTGAGCCCCAGCATGAAATCCTTGTCCGTGAACGTCGTCAACACGTCCGTCGGCTGATGGTGTGTCGGGTCCCAGTTTCCGCCGATATGCGCGCCACGTTCGTTCTCGCGCAGACTGATCGCCGGCACGAGGTCCTTGAACGGATCCGAGTCCGTGTTCGTCATGTGCGGACCGACCGTCGCCGGGTAGTGCGTCGCGTACTTGTTGTTCGCGAGCTTGAACGCGAACGCCAGCTTCATCGCATCGTCTGCCATTTTGGACGTGATCGCGAACTCAATATTGATGTCGGCCTCGGCGCGCTGCTCCGGCGCCAGCTTGCCATCGGCCGTCGGCGGGCCGTGGTCCACCATCATCATGTCGTGCTGAATCATCCCGAGCCACTTGGGCTCCGGATACTTGCCCGATCCGGCCGGGATTTCTTTGCCCTGCATCGCCGCACGCTGCTCGACGTATGCGCGGGCGCCATTGAGGCCAGTCTCTTCGTTATTCCAGAGGGCAAAACGGATCGACCGCTCTGTCTGCACGTCCGGCATCGAGAAAATACGGGCCAGTTCCATCACGATCGCCGAGCCTGACGCGTCGTCATTCACGGCCTGGCCCCAGCCGATCCCGTCCATGTGGCCGCCGATGACGTACATCTCGTTCGGGTACTTCGTTCCGACCTTCAAGCAGATCACTTCCTGACGTTCGCCAGGCGTGCTTGGCTCCATGTTGATGGCGCGAATGGCCAGATCTGGCTGGCGCAGCGAATCGTTGTTTACGCCCGCTTCGCGCATGTCGGTGAAGATCCTGCTTCCGCCCGGACCGTTGCCCGCGCGTCCACGACCGTTCGGCGACGCCGCGCGCGCGCCGGCACCGCGACCGCCGGCGGCTCCGGCTGCGGCACCCGCACCGCCACGCGGCGCCGGCGGAGCAGGATTGTACTGGTAAGTGATCCGCTCGACGTTCTGGCAGCCGTAGCTCTTGAGCTGCGCCTCAATCCAGTCCACCGCATCGCGATTCCGTTTCGTGCCCTGCTTCCGGTCGCCAAACTGGGCGAGTCCCTTGATCGTGTTCTTGTACTTCTCGAGATCGAGTCGCCCGACGAGGTCGCGGACGGGATCGTAGGCGGTATCGGCCTGCGCACCGCCCTGCGCGAGCGCCGTACCACGGGTTCCAAGAATGACCGCCAGACTGCAGCAGGCCAGTGCGATGCGATTCAACTGCACGGTGCCTCTCCGGATCGTGGGAAACTGTCTCAGATTCTAACCTCTCGACCCACCCTGACACCACCATCTGGGGCGCCGCGGACCCCGGATCGATCCCCTGACGGTGTGTCGGATTGAGCGGGCCGAATTAACATTCTGCCATGCCGCGCTTCTTTCAGATTGCTTGGGTCGGCCTCATGCTCGCCGGCTCGACCGCTGTTCCCGCCGCCGCGTTCGCGCAGGCTCCCGACCCGCACCTCATCCCGCGACCCCGCGAGATCAAGACCGGGTCGTACGTCGCGATCCCCCGCTCTGTCTCGATCAGTGCGGCGGCAAGCGGAGACGACCGGTTCGCCGCGACCGAACTGGCGAACACGCTGCGAGACCGCGGCCTACGCACGAGCACCACGGCCACCGCCACGGCCACCGCCACGGCCACCACCCCGACGCCAACCACGGGCACCTACCGGGTCACCTTGGCGCGCGCCGACTCACCGGTGGGCAGGCAGCTGCTCGGTGCGTACGCTCTTGCGCTCAACGGCGACCAGCGGGCCGAAGGCTACGCCATCGTCTCCGACAAGGATCAGACGGTCGTCGTCGCCGCGTCGGCCGCCGGCATCTTCTATGGCGTCCAGACGGTGAAGCAACTGATCCGGACCGACGGCACCGAACCACAGATCTTCACCGCCACCATCCGCGACTGGCCCGCCATGCGCTGGCGCGGCATGCAGGATGACCTGTCGCGCGGCCCGCTGCCGACGCTGGAGTTTCAGAAGCGGCAGATCCGCATTTTCGCGGCATACAAGCTCAACGTCTATTCGCCCTACTACGAGCACACCTTCGAGTACAAGTCACACCCGTTGATGGCACCTCCGGGCGGCGTGATGACGCAGGACGAAGTAAAGGAGTTGATCGCCTATGCGAGGCCGTACCACATCGACGTGGTCCCTGAGCAGGAGGCCTTTGGCCACCTGCACCACATGCTCAAGTACGATCTCTATGGCCAGCTCGCGGAGTCGCCGCACGGGCATGTGCTGGCGCCTGGTCAGGCCGGCTCCATCGAGGTCATCAAGGAATGGTTTGCAGAGATCAACGCCGTCTTCCCGTCGCAGTTCGTGCACATCGGTGCCGACGAAACATTCGAGCTCGGACGCGGACAGACCCGCGATCGTGTGCAGAAAGAGTCGCTCGGCGTGGTCTACATGCAGTTCCTCAAGGAGATCGAAGTCGCCATCCGGCGACCGGGCAAGCGCTACCTGTTCTGGGGCGACATCGCCCAGGAATCGCCACAACTCGTGAAGTCTCTACCCAAGGACATGATCGCCGTCGCGTGGAACTACTGGTCGTTCAGTGGATTCGACCGCTCCATCAAACCGTTCAGTGACGCCGGCATCGAAACGTGGGTCGCACCGGGCGTGAACAACTGGAATCGCGTCTTTCCCAACAACGACGTTGCCCTCCGCAACATTCAGGGCTTCGTGCGCGACGGCCAACGGCTTGGCTCCACCGGCATGCTCAACACCAACTGGGACGACGACGGCGAGGGCCTCTTCAACCAGACCTGGTACGGCGTGCTCTTTGGCGCCACGGCCAGCTGGCAGAAGGGCGAAGCCTCCATCCCGGAGTTCACGGAAAGCTTCGGACTCCAGTTTCACGGTGATCCCACCGGCAGGATTGACGCCGCGCAGCAGAAGCTCTCACAGGCCCAAGCGCTGCTCGCCAAGTCGGGCCCGGGCGAGGCGACAACTCAACTCTATTGGATCGATCCGTTCACCCCCGAAGGGCAGATCGCCGCTCAGCGCATTCGCGCCATCTCGCGCGACGTCCGGGTGCTTGCCGAATCCGCGCTCGTGCTCGTGGCACAGGCGCGCTACACCCTCACCGGCAAAGAGGGCGCGCTCGCTGCGCTGCGTGAACGTGACGCGCTCGAGGCCGTGGAAATGGGCGCGCGCCGCATCGATTTCATCGGCATGAAATTCCAGCTCGCCGATGAAATCGTTCGCCACTACTCCGCGGCGCTTGATTCTGTGGCCAAGGGCGCCAATCCGACCCAAGACCTCACCGAGATCGCCTCGCAGATCAACAGCCGCACCCAGGATCTTCGCGACGGGTACGTGTTAGGCCGCGAACTCTACGAACGCAGCTGGAAGGCGGAAAACCGCCCGTACTGGTCGTACAACGTGCTCAATCGGTTCGACATCGGCGCGCAAACCTGGATCAGGCGAATCGATCAGTTCAACCAGGTACGCGCCCAGTACAATCGCACCAAGAAACTGCCGGGGCTCGAGGAGATGGGACTGCCGCGTCTCGTCACGCCGTAGCACCGCGCGATCCCCCTGACACCCTGCAGATGACTCCCTGGGTTCGACGCTTCCTTGGCGCAAACCTCATCGTGTTTTTCGTTCAGACCACGATGCCGGCGTTCGCCGATGCCTTCGTCTTCGTGCCGCGCCTCGCCCTGTTCCGACCGTGGACGATCGTCACCTACATGTTCCTCCACGCCGGCATTTCGCACATCCTCTTCAACATGGTCGGGCTCTTCTTCTTCGGCTCGCGCGTCGAGGAACGGCTCGGCTCGAAGCGTTTCGTGCAGCTCTACTTCATTAGCGGGATTTCCGGCGCGTTGTTGTCCGTCGCGTTCGCGCCCAATGCAGCTATTATCGGGGCATCGGCAGCGGTCTTCGGCGTCATGCTAGCGTTCGCCATGTTCTGGCCGCGCGACCAGATCCTCATCTGGGGAATCATCCCCGTCCAGGCGCGGTGGCTAGTCATCATCACCACCGTCATGGCGATGTACAGTGGCCTTGGCGGATCTCGCGGAGGCGTCGCCGACTTCGCTCACCTCGGCGGCTACCTCGGCGCGTGGCTATTTCTGCGGCTGATTGATCCGGCCAAGCGCGTGGCACGATTCAAGGCCAGCACCATCGGGAAGCCCTCCGCGAACGTGCTTACCAACTGGAAGCAGGTGGATGTTACGCGGGTGCACGAGGTCAACCGCGACGAAGTCAACCGCATGCTCGACAAAATCAACTTCAGTGGGTTGGCTAGCCTGACGCCTCAAGAGCGCTTGTTTCTCTCGAACTTCGTCCCGCCAGACGACCGGGCGCCCATCTCCTAGTGCAGTACGAGCGACGTTAGCCCGTCGCGGCACCGGAGCGAGCGCTCTCCATTTCCGCGATGGCCAGCGCGTGTTTCGCGTCGTCGAACGCGCCCTCGCTTCGCGAAATCACCAGCGTCGCCACACCATTACCAATGATGTTCGTGATCGCGCGCGCTTCGCTCATGAACCGGTCCACGCCGAGCAGCAGCGCGAGTCCCTCGAGCGGAATCACCTGCATGGCGGAGAGGGTGCTTGCCAGGACGATGAACCCGGACCCCGTCACCCCGGCTGCGCCTTTCGACGTGACCATCAACACCGCGAGTACGGTGAGCTGCTGTCCCAGCGACATCGGAATGTTGTAAACCTGTGCCAGGAAAATCGTCGCCATCGAGAGGTAGATGCTCGTTCCGTCGAGATTGAAGGAGTAACCGGTCGGCACGACGAGCCCCACCACGGGCCGCGCGCACCCATACCGCTCCAGTTTTTCCATCAGGCGCGGCAAGGCCGCTTCCGAGGACGACGTACCCAGCACAATCAGGATTTCGTCGCGAATGTATTTGAGGAACTGCCAGAGGCTGAAGCCGTACCAACGCGCGATCAGGTTCAGCACGATGAAAATGAACAGGAACATCGTGAGATAGACGTCGCCCATCAGCCGGAGCAGCGGCACGAGCGTCTTGAGCCCAAAGTTCCCCACCGTGAACGCCATCGCGCCAAAGGCGCCGAGCGGCGCCACCTTCATCACGATTTCCACCACGCGGAACATCGTCTCAAGGCCGCCCTCAGCGAGTTCCACCATCCGCTTGCCCCGCTGACCGAGTATGACGAGCGCGGCACCGAACAACATCGAGAAGAAGACCACCTGCAGGATGTTGCCGTCGGCAAGCGAGCGAATCACGCTCTCCGGCACGACCTGCACCAGAAAATCCGCGAACGACATCGCCTTGCCCTGGACGGCGTACGACGAAATGTCGCCCTTGGCCATCGTACTCACGTCGAGACCCGCCCCGGGTTTCGTGATGTTGATCACGACGAGGCCAATCGCGATCGCGAACGTCGTCACGATTTCGAAATAGAGCAGCGCCTTCCCACCAACGCGCCCCACTTTCTTCATATCGGCGATGTTGGCGATGCCCAAAATGATCGTGAGAAAGATCACCGGACCGATCACCATCTTCACGAGCCGAATGAAGACGTCGCCGAGGAGCTTCATCTCCTTGGCGTGCGTCGGATCGACGATGCCGAAGATGACCCCGAGGGTGACGGCGACGAGAACCCGGAACGTGAGGTTGTTGAGGAGGCGTTTCATCGGAGGCGAATTGCCACCGGGGAGCCCGCCGCGCCAGTCCTGCCGACCGGCGTGAGCGCTAACACCTCAGGACCCGCGGCAGCTGGTCCGGCGAACGTCGTCATCGCCACCTCGGATAACTCCCCGTGAATGATGTACGTGCGCCACAACTCGGCAGCCCGCGTCTGCACGACCCACCACTGGACGTCGTCAGTGGATCGGCGGGCGATCGTCAGCACGGCGCCGCCCCGACCGGCTGTAATGCCGATCGCCGGCGTCCGCGGCACCGTTTGGCCCTTCCACGGCGACGCCGGCACGAGCGCCCGAGCATTGTACGGACCGGCCGCGAGGCGTGTAGCGACTGAATCGCGATCCTCGAGGAGGGCCGTCATCTGGAAATGCACGCTCCCGGCCGTCGTCGTCGCACCAGCGGCGGCCCGCGTGGTATCGATCTGTCGCAATATCTCGCCACTGCCCCAACGGGCTGGGGCGTCGCCAATCTTGTAGTCCGCCAGCCCGGGCCAGACATGGCGCAACTGGCTGTTCTGGGCATTCCACCAGCGCAATAGGTCGCCGAACGGTTGGCCTGCCTGCTCCACCCCCCAGTACAACTGCGGGACGAGGTAATCCACCCAGCCGTTCGCGAGCCACTTCTTTGCATCGGCAAAGATCTTCCCGTACGCGTCAAATCCGCGCACCATCGCCGGTTCGCCAGGCCGCCAGATGCCAAACGGACTGACGCCGAATTTCACCCAGGGTTTTGCCTTCGCAATTTCCGTGCGCAGCGTGTCAATCAACAGGTCCACGTTGCGGCGTCGCCAGTCATCGCGGCCGAGCTTCCCGCCCTGCTTCTTGTATCGCGCGAATGTCGCCGCATCGGGAAACGGAATCTCGCGCCGGCGCCGCAGTTCCGGATACGGATAGAAGTAGTCGTCAAGGTGAATCCCATCCACATCGTACCGCTTGAGCACATCCAGCACGACCCGCACCGTGCGGCGCATCACGGCCGGCTCCCCCGGATCGAACCAGGTGTACCGCCCGTATCGCCTCGCGTACGATGGGTACTGGATAGCCAAGTGAGGCTTGGCCAGCGGCCCTTTCGCCGTCGGATCTTTTGCGCGGTACGGGTTGAACCAGGCGTGAAGCTCAAGCCCGCGTACGTGGGCTTCCCGCACGGCGAACGCCAACGGATCCCACGGCTCGTCCGGTGCGCGACCCTGTTTCCCTGTCAGGTACTCGGACCAGGGTTCAATCGTCGACGCATACAGCGCGTCGCCCGAAGGCCGCACCTGAAACAGCACGGCGTTGAGTCCGGTGCGTTGAACGTGGTTCAGGATCCGGAGCAGCTCCAGTCGCGCACTGTCCGCTGGCAAGCCCGCGCGCGACGGCCAGTCCATGTTGCCGACCGTCGCCACCCAGACGCCGCGAAACTCACGCGGCACCGACGGTGGAGCGCAGCTGGGATCCTCCTGCGGACAGGCTGAAAACTGTACGACCGGCGCCATCGTGGCGGCGGTGGCTGGTGCGACCGGCTGCGCAGCAACGCGTGTGGTCACGAGCACCGCGACCACGATCAGTCGCACCGCCCGCGTGGTCGCCCGCTCGACGCAGCCGCTCAGCGGATCCGTCGCAGGTCCGACGCGATGTCCGCCGGGCTCGTGTTCGGCGGAAGAATCTCGCGAATCCGGCCCGCCCGATCGATCACGAATGTGCCGGCAGGGTGCCCCACGCCATACTCGCCTGGCTTCATCTCGGGCGTCGTCTCGTGACGGGCGGCGAATGTCCACGAGGCCTGGAGCGAATCGAGCTGCGCCCTCGTGGGGACGAGGCCGACGAACGTCGTATCGAATTGCCGAACGTAGTCCCGGACGACCTGCGGCGTGTCGCGTTCCGGATCCACGCTCACGAAGATGAACCGCACGCCGCGACCAGCGGAGCCAAGCTCGGCATTGGCGCGTGCCCAGTCGGCGATCGTCGTCGGGCAGACATCCGGACAGTGCGTGTACCCAAAGAAGAGGGCGACTGACCGCTTGCCCCGTTCATCATCGAGATCGATGATCGTACCCGCAGCATCGGCGATCCGCACCATCGGCGCTTCCGGTGGCGGATCAAGCACCATGCCGTGCAGCGGTGTGTCGGGCACAGCACACCCTTGGGCGCCACCCAACGCGCCAGCCAGAACCGCCAGAACCGCCAGTCCCGCCATCGTCCGCATCTGCATCTGCATCTGCGAAATGTAATGGCGACTGGCGCCACAACCGGCCCGCTCACGGCGCCCGCCCGCCTCTCACGCGCACCTCGCGCGCGCACCTACTCGCGCCGAGGCGCGGGTCACGCGAAGTTTGTTCGTTGACGTCCTCCCCTCCGAGGCTACCGCCGTGCATAACACACCCATCCTGTTTCGTTCGCATGTCCGTCGCGCCATTACGCTGTGCGCCCTGATTGCCGTTGCCGCCTGCGCCGGAGCCACCGCGTCAGGGTCCGGTGGCGGCTCCTCATCGCCTGGGGGTGCCGCGCCGATCGTTGGCCCACCGCGCGGTACCGTGGTCGTGGTCGGCGGCGGCGGCATGGGGCCGGAGATCTACAAGGCATTCATCGACGCGGCTGGCGGCCCCAATGCACTCATCGTCGACGTTCCGACTGCCGGTGGCGACACCATCTACCCAGCCGACTGGCGTGGCGCCAACGGCTTCAAGGCCGCCGGCGCGAAGAATGTGGTCGTGTTGCACTCGAATCCGGATCGCAAGGATCTCGCCAACTCCGACAGCTTCACGACGATCCTGAAGCGCGCTGGTGGCATCTGGTTTGAAGGCGGTCGACAGTTCCATCTCGTCGACTCGTACGGCGGGACAAAAACCGAGACGGAATTCATGAACGTCCTCGCCCGCGGTGGCGTGGTCGGTGGCTCGTCCGCCGGCGCATCGATCCTCGGCAGCTTCATGGTCCGTGGTGCACCGTCCAGCAACAACATGATCATGGAGTATCCGGGCTACACACGCGGCTTTGGATATCTCCGCAACACCGGTGTCGACCAGCACGTCGTCGCCCGAGAGCGGCTCGCCGATATCGCCGACTCGCTCATACCACGTCACCCCGAGATGCTCTTCATTTCAGAGGACGAAGGCACAGCGTGGGTCGTGAAGGGCGATGTCGGCGAAATCGTCGGTCGCAACAAGGCATTCGTCTACAACGGCAAGGATGCCAACGATCCCGGCAAGCCATTCACGACACTTTTTCCTGGCGACAAGTACCACTTAGGCGCGCGCAAGATCATCTCTCGCGCCCTCGATGAGTCGCCGCTGACGCACGCCTTCATCGACTCGGTTTTCGCGTCGATTGGCGGCGGCAAAGCCACCGTGCACATCGCGCAGGAGGGGCGTGTGCTAATCGCGAAAGGCTACGGCGTCGAGACGCAGCGGAAGTACACGCCCGTCACAGCCATCCCAAACTTCCCCATCGGCGCCATCGGCGACGGCTTTCTCGCCGCCGCGACGCTTGCGGTGGTGCGCGACGGCAAACTCAAGCTCGACGAACCGCTGTCATCCGGCGGTGGCACCACCATTCGCGAATACCTCACTGGCGCGAGCGCCGCTCCCGAGGGATCGAAGAAGGTTGCCCGGCTGCTCATCGAGCGCTCCGGTGGCAAACTTGCCGACCTGATGCAGCGTCGCGTCTTCTCGTCCATTGGTGGCCAGCGTACGCGTGCCGATGAAGACGGGGCGATCCTGTCGAACGTGGACGATCTCTACCGCTGGGAACTGGGACTCACGGCAAACACCGCCCTCACGATCTCCGGTCCCGACTCGATGTTCGCACCAAGTGGCGGCACGGGAAATGGCAACGGACTCGGCTGGCGTTCCGACGTCTATCGCGGAATCGCGCGGCACTCGGCCTTCGTTGCGCCAGATGGCAAACAGGGCGCATTCATCCGCGTTCCAGGACGCCGCGCCTCAATCATCATCCTCACCGACCGCACGGACTTTGACGCGCGCACGGCCGCCAGCCGCATCACCGACCGGCTGCTCTTCAACGCCAGTTCCCGGTGAGATAGCCTCGCTTGATGCTGTCGCCTACTCGCCGCGCATGACGTACGACCTGCGTTCCCTGTCGCTCCCTCGGCTCGGAAGCCGCGCGCTGGCGTTCCTCGTCACGCTACTCGAAAACCGATTCGTCGGCCCAACGCTGATCGAGAAACTCAAGCGGGACGCAGGCATCACGCGTCTCCGCACGCTCGACATTGCGGAACCGCCGACCTATTTCCCGACCCACAGTTCCGAAGATCCGGGCATTCCAGCGCTTGCCCAGGTCGACCCAGACGACAGCCCCTACAGCGACCAACCGTCGGCACCTCCGCCCCCTCGGGGATTTCAGTTTCCTGGCGCCGAGCAGTACATCGCCGCGTTCCGGTCAGGCCGAATTACTCCGCGTGATATCGCCCAGAACTTCGTCACGCAGTGGCAGGCCAGTGATGCGCACGATCGGCCGCTCCGAGCCTTCATCGCCGTGCGTGCGGATGACCTCGCTGCTCAGGCCGATGCGAGCACGGCGCGTTGGAAGGCTGGCAAGCCGCTCGGACCCTGGGATGGCGTTCCGATCGCCGTGAAGGACGAACTGCACGCGATCGGATACCCGCTGACCGTCGGGACCCGCCTACTCGGTGGTGCACCGTCGACCATGGATGCCACGGTGGTCGCGCGGATGCGGGCCGCGGGCGCGCTCATCGTCGGCAAGGCGAATATGCATGAGATCGGCATCAACATCACCGGACTCAATCCGCATTACGGCACCACACGCAACCCGTACGACGACGCGTACCACACCGGCGGATCGTCAAGCGGCCCTGCCACCGCGGTAGCGAGTGGGCTTGTACCGGTCGCCATCGGCGCAGACGGCGGTGGCTCGATCCGCATTCCCGCCGCGTTTTGCGGCCTCGTGGGCATCAAGCCAACCTTCGGCCGCGTGAGCGAACATGGCGCGGCCCCGCTGGTCTGGAGTGTCGCACACCTCGGGCCCATCGCGGGAACCGTTCGCGACTGCGCGGCCGCGTACGCCCTGATGGCTGGCGAAGACCCGCTCGACCCAACCTCGCGCGCGCATCCATCTGTTGCCCTCGATGTCGCGGTGCCGGGCTCGCTGCGCGGTATCAGGATGGGCGTGTACTGGCCCTGGTTTCGGCACGCCAGCAAGGACGTCGTGGAACGATGTGAGGCGATGGTTCGTGAATTCTCCAGACTTGGCGCCACGCTCATCGAAGTCGACATTCCCGAACTCGATCTCGAACGCGTCGCCCACGTGGCCGCGATTACCGGCGAAATAGCGGCCGCCATGGCGCTGCATCATCCGGCGAGGCGAACGGAGTTTTCGCTCGACACGCGCACCAACCTGGCGATTGCGCGCTCGTTCTCCGCCGCGGAACTCGTCACCGCAGCGCGCGTTCGCACACGAGCGATGACGCACTGGAAGGCCGCGTTCCGCGACGTACACATCATCATCACGCCGGCCACAGGACAGGTCGCACCGCGTATCAATCCCGCCGCGCTCGTCCGCGGCGAGTCCGATCTCTCGATGACCACGGAGGTGATGCGGTTTGCGTTTCCGCCGAATCTCACCGGCCATCCGGCGATCAGTTTCCCAGCAGGATATGATGCCAGCGGCCTGCCGATCGGACTTCAGGTCATCGGTCGGCCATGGAGTGAACGGCTGCTCTTCCGAGTGGCGGCCATGGCAGAACAACTCGTCGATCGGCGCAAGCCGAAGCGCTGGTATCCACTACTCGACGCATAAAGAGACCATGCGATTGGCAGAGACAAAAGGGCCGGGCTCCTCTTGCGAGTGCCCGGCCCTTTTCACTCCTGTCGCCTCAGCGCGCCCGGACGCGTACCGAGTCGACAACAGTAGAGTACATCGACACCGGTGAATCACGCAATACGGTAACGCGATTCAATGACACGAGTCCGGTACGCGGAATTGACGAGCGGCGAGCAGCTTCGTTGCTCGCCGCTCGCGCCACCGCGTCGTTCCTGTCGCAGAAATCATCACGAGGCACCGGTCGGAATCGAACCGACGAATGAGAGATTTGCAGTCTCCTGCCTTACCACTTGGCTACGGTGCCGCTGGTCGTTCTGGTGCTCCTGTGCCGAGAGAGGAAGCTAGCCCGCGCCGCCACCCCACTCAAGGCACGGTGACTCGCGGCTGACTCGCACGGGGCGCGGCTCCACGCTGTACATTCTCGCCCCATGCCGTTGATCGTGCGCTGGTCCCTCGTCGCCGCTTCCGCGCTCGGCGTCCTCGCCGTTCCGGTGCCGCAAGGCATCACGCCGGAATCGTGGCATCTCTTTGCCATCTTCATCGCCACGATCATTGGTTCCATCGTACGGCCGGTCCCGGCCGGCGCCGTGGTGTTCCTCGGTGTTGCCGCCCTCGCCATCACGAAAACCATGCCGACGCGCGAAGCGCTCGCCGGCTACGCCGACCCGTTGGTCTGGCTCGTGCTGTGCGCCTTTTTCATGTCGCGTGGCGTGTTGCACACGGGACTGGGCCGGCGCATCGCGTACCTCTTCATTCGGGCCATCGGGAAGAGTTCGCTCGGTCTGTCGTATGCGCTCACGTCAACTGACACCCTGCTCGCGGGATTCCTGCCGAGCAACAGCGCACGCTGCGGTGGCGTGATCTTCCCCATCGCGCGCAGCCTGGCTGAGGCATACGATTCGAAACCAGGAACCACTGCACGCCGCCTCGGGGCGTTCCTGCTCGTCACGATATACCAGAGCGACGTGATCGCCTGCGCGATGTTCCTGACGGGCCAGGCGTCAAATGTGATTGTCGCCAAGCTGGCAATGCAATCGGCGAACATCGACCTGAACTACTCAACCTGGCTCCTCGGGTCATCGGTGCCGGGCATCCTGTCCCTCGCATTCATTCCCTGGCTGATCTTCAAGCTCTACCCGCCGACCGTCACGCATACCCCCGACGCCACGCGCCTCGCCACGAAAGAACTGGAACGCATCGGGCCGATGAAGCGCAACGAGCGCATGATGCTCTGTGTTTTTGCGCTCGTGGCTGGCCTCTGGATGACCGGACCGCTGCACCAGATCGAGTACGCGGTGGTCGCATTGCTTGGCGTCTGCCTGCTCTTCCTCACCGGCGTGCTCAGTTGGGATGACATCATCAGCGAGCGCGGCGCCTGGGATGTGTTTCTCTGGTACGGCGGTGTCGTGCGAATGGCCGAGGCTGTCGGCAAGTCCGGCCTGACCGAAAAATTCGCCCAGTCATCAGCCGGCATGACCTCTGGGCTCGCCTGGGGCGCAGCGCTCGCGATCCTGCTGCTCATCTACTTCTATGCGCATTACGGATTCGCGAGCATCACGGCCCACGTGACGGCCATGTTCGTTCCCTTCGTCGCGGTGCTCATCGCCGCTGGCACGCCACCATTTCTCGCCGTCGTGATGCTGGCGTATTTCTCGAACCTGTCTGCATCGCTGACGCATTACGGCACGACCACCGCGCCCATCTACTTCGGTGCCAACTACATCACACAGCGTGACTGGTGGCGACTGGGACTCTACGTCTCCTTCGCGACAATCACCATCTGGTCGGTCGTTGGAATGGCCTGGTGGAAGTTCTTGGGATGGTGGTAGGATCTGACATGTAACACCAAGCACGGCAACTGGTTACGGCATTCGGCGCAGGAATCAAGTCGAATGACACGGCGTAGAGTGTCACAATTGTGCCGCAGTCCGTGCGATTAACGCCTAAATACGTTGATAACTTTCACATAATTTGCTTGAATTGTGTGTTTTGTATCGCTAAAATTGTAAAATATGCACGAATTGAAGGACACACGCCCACGCCTCCATTCATAATAACATGACCGAATCTGCATCAGCCCGCGCCACTGCACTTCGAGCCATCAGCGCACGGTTTCTTGCTGACCCGCGCGCCGCTTCCGCCGATCTGCCATCGCCGACATCCGCCTACTTCGGCATCAATACGTTCGGTGCCAAGCAGATGCGCGCCAAACTGCCCGCCGAGGTGTATGTGAAACTCCTCGCCTCGGTGCGCCTCGGGAAAAAACTGGACATCGACATCGCGCCAACGGTCGCTCAGGTCATCAAGGAGTGGGCCGTCTCGCGCGACGTCACGCACTTCTGTCACTGGTTTCAGCCGCAGACGGGCCTGACCGCGGAGAAGCACGATGCGTTCCTCGCCTTCGACGAGAACAATCTTCCCATCGAGAAGTTCTCTGGCGATCAGCTCATTCAGAGCGAGCCGGATGCGTCGTCGTTCCCTTCGGGCGGGCTTCGCGCCACCTGGGAAGCCCGCGGCTACACCGCCTGGAACCCGGCGTCGCCGGTGTTCATCATGGAGTCGGGAAGCACAAAGACGCTCTGCATTCCGTCGGCGTTCATCGGCTACCACGGTGAGGCACTCGACGAACTCACCCCGTTGCTTCGCTCGAGCGAAGTCTTGTCTTCTCGCTCCATCGAGCTACTCGACTTGCTCAGCGACAAGGGTGCCCTGCGCGTGTACACCACGCTGGGCGCCGAACAGGAATACTTCCTCATCGATCGCGGCCACTTCGCACTCCGCCCCGACCTCGTCATGGGCGGGCGCACGCTGCTCGGCGCTCCGCCGCCGCGAGGCCAGCAGCTCGAAGACCATTACTTCGGCGGTATCCCGGAACGCATTCAGGCGTGCATCGCCGAAGTCGAGCACGAGCTCTACAAGCTTGGCGTACCCATCATGACGCGCCACAACGAAGTCGCCCCCTGCCAGTTCGAGATGGCACCGCTCTTCGAGGAGACCGATCTCGCGGTCGATCACAACCAGCTCGTGATGACCATACTCAAAAAGGTCGCGCTGCGTCACGGCCTCCAGACGCTACTGCACGAAAAGCCCTTCGCTGGCATCAACGGCTCTGGCAAGCACTGCAACTGGGCGCTGGCTATCGCATCCGACAACGATCTCAATGGCGTGAACCTCCTCAAGCCGGGCAAAACACCGCACCAGAACATCCGCTTCCTGCTGTTCCTTGCCGCCGTCCTCAAGGCGGTGCACAAGCACGCGGGCCTCATCCGCGCGGGTATTGCCACCAGCGGTAACGAGCATCGGCTCGGCGCCAACGAGGCGCCGCCGGCCATCATTTCGGTGTTTATGGGTGACATGCTCACCCGTGTGATTGACGACATCGCCGCCGGAAAGACCGGGAAGCAGGGAGCGGCCGAGGCAATGATCAAGCTCGGCGTCGCCAAGCTGCCCGAGGTCGCGAAGGACAACACCGACCGCAACCGCACGTCGCCGTTTGCGTTCACCGGCGTCAAGTTCGAGTTCCGCGCCGTCGGCTCGTCGCAGTCCATCGCCTTCCCCGTGATGCTGCTCAACGCCACGGTCGCAGAGGCGATCGGTGAACTCACCGCACAGCTCCGGTTAGAAATGAAGAAGACCAAAAACCGCGACGACGCGGTGCTCAAGGTCGTCAGCGCGGCCTTCCGCGACACCAAGGCCGTCCGGTTCGAAGGCAACAACTACTCCGACGCGTGGGTGGTTGAGGCGAAAAAGCGCGGCCTGCTCAATCTCCGCCGTTCACCGGAAGCGTTGGCCCAAATCGTCACGCCGCAGGCGCGCAAGCTCTTCACGTCGCTTGGTATTCTCTCGAACGAGGAAGTCGAGTCGCGGTACCACATCCGCCTTGAGCGTTATGTGAAGGACATGCTCATCGAAATGCACACCATGGCTGAGATGGCCGACACAATGGTCGCGCCGGCGGCGCACAGCTACTACGCCATGCTCGTCAACGCGGCGGCGGCAGCCAAGGCGGCCGGCGTGAAGGTCGTACCGCAGGTCGCCGCGGCGAATGCAATCGGCAAGCTGTTGACGGATCTGCAGGCGGCTTCAGCTGCGCTGCACGCGGCGATCGACAAGGCCGAGGGTATGCACGACGCCATGGCCAAGCAGGCGCAATTCCTGACCTCCACCGGCGCCGACACGATGACCGACGTTCGCACAGCGTCCGATTCGCTCGAATTGAAGATCGACGACGCCCTCTGGCCGCTGCCACGCTACCGGGAGATGGTGTTTCCGGTATAATCGCGAGTTTGTAAAGTTGAAAACGCCGGGTCCGCAGCGCAGCGGGCCCGGCGTTTTCGTCAGTTCCGTCGAACGCCTTACCGGCGTTCCACTATGCAGGTCCACCAGGATCACCGTATTCGTCAGCTTGTTGCCGGCAATCAGAATCCCCTCCTAGTACTTCGCCAGGTACTGCTCGAGCTCCCACGCCGACACCTGGCTGATGTACTCGCGCCATTCCTGCCGCTTGGCCTCGAGGAAGTGCTTCGTGATGTGCGGCCCGAGCGCGGCCTGCACCACTTCGTCCTTCTCGAGTTCGTCGCACGCCTCGTTCAGGTCGTGCGGCAGGTCGTCAATCTTGAGTCGCCGTTTTTCGCGGAAGCTCATTTCCCAGATGTTTTCGTTGACCGGCTCGCGCGAACTCGCCTGGGTCTCGACACCGTCCAGTCCTGCGGCCAGCATCACCGCGAGCGCCAGGTACGGATTCGCGCTCGGATCTGGCGACCGTAACTCCACGCGCGTCCCTGTTCCACGCCGCGCCGGCACGCGAATGAGCGGCGACCGGTTCCGCATCGACCACGCCACGTTCACCGGCGCCTCATAGCCAGGCACGAGACGCTTGTACGAGTTGACCAGCGGATTGGTGATCGCGCACATCCCACGCGCGTGCTGCAGCAGGCCACCCATGTACTGGTGGGCGGTCGCCGACATTTCGTACTCGCCCTTCGCGTCATAAAACGCGTTCTTGCCGCCAGAGAAAAGCGACTGGTGCGTGTGCATCCCGCTGCCGTTCTGTCCAAAGATCGGCTTCGGCATGAATGAGGCGTGCATACCGTACTGCTTGGCGACCTGCCGAACCACGAACCGGAACGTCGCAAGGTTGTCCGCCGTCGTGAGCGCGTCGGCGTAACGAAAATCGATTTCATGCTGCCCGTGTGCCACTTCGTGATGCGCGGCCTCGATTTCGAACCCCATCTGCTCAAGCACGTCCACGATCGTCCGACGAGCATCTTCACCCATGTCGACGGGCGTCAGGTCGAAGTAGGCGCCCACGTCGTGCGTGGTCGTCGTCGGGGCGCCGTCCGGACCGAGCTTGAACATGAAGAACTCGGCTTCCATCCCGGCGTTCATCGTGAAGCCAAGCTTCGCAGCGCGCGCCACCTGGCGTTTGAGCGCGCCTCGCGGGTCGCCGTCGAACGGCTGCCCTTCCGGCGTCGTGATGTCGCAGATGAGCCGTGCAACCCGACTTTCCGTGCTACCGCCCGGAAAGATCTTGAAGGTCGTGAGATCGGGACTGAGCAGCATGTCCGATTCTTCGATCCGGACGAACCCCTCGATCGACGACCCATCGAACATGATGTCGCCTGCCAGCGCCTTGCCGAACTGCGATGCGGGAACCTCGACGTTCTTGTTCACGCCGAGGATGTCGGTGAACATCAATCGCAGGAAACGCACCTGATGCGCTTCCGCGAGGTCGAGGATGTCCTGCTTCGTTGCACCGGAAAGATCGGCGAGAAGCGATCGGGTCATGCCGGCCACGGTTCTCCTGGGCTGTGCGCGCTGGTCCAAGGGTGAAATATCGGACTCCGCGCACCCCCACGCCAAATGCGCTGATGATACGTTTCTCTCGTGACGAAAACCTCATCCGAAACACGCTGCCCTCGCTGCAGCGAACCGGCCTCTGGCCCGTTCTGCGCCGGTTGTGGCGCCGCCCTTTCTACGCAACCCTGCGCCACCTGCGGAAAGCCAATGACCGCCGGTGGGCGTTTTTGCCACCAGTGCGGCGCCCCCGCATCCGGCGCCGCTGCGTCTGAGGTGCAGGTCCCTTCACGGAGTAAGATTCCGCAGGCATGGACCATGGCCGCTGGTGTCGTGATCGTCCTGATCGCGTTCGTTGCCGGTCAGCAGCTCGCCAACGCTCCGCCGGATGTCGATCCTGCCGCCGAAGCGACGCCAATGGCGCCCTTTGCAGGCACCGCTGGGCGCGCGGCGACCGACATCACCAACATGTCGCCCGAGGAAGCCGCCAGTCGGTTATTCGACCGCGTGATGCGGTACGCGAACGAAGGAAAAGCCGACAGCGCCAATATGTTCGCCCCAATGGCCATCCTTGCGTACGAGCGCATCGGTCCACTTGACGCACATGCCCGTTACGACATCGGCACCGTCTCCGTAGTGGTCGGTGACGCTGCTGCCAGCGGCGCACAAGCCGACACCATTCTCAAGGCGCAACCGAATCACCTGCTCGGCCTCATCCTCGCCGCCAAGGCGGCGGACCTTCGCAAGGATGCGTCTGGCGCCGCGAAGTTCCGCGCCCGCTTCGGCACAGCCGCCGCCGCAGAGCGCGCGAAAGGCCTCAAAGAGTACGTGGACCACCAGGACGAGATCAAAACCGCACTCGGCAAACCCAGATCCACAACCAAGCCGTAGCCCTACTGCTGGCCACACCATAAACAGGTCAGAATACCCCCGTGAAGATTCACGTCGCCCATAGTCCCGATTCCGATGACGCATTCATGTTTTACGCGTTGGCCGAAGGCTTGATCGACACCGAAGGCCTTGAGTACATCCACCAGTTGCAGGACATCGAAACGCTCAATCACCGCGCGCTGCGCGGAGAACTCGAGGTGAGCGCGGTATCAATCCACGCCTTTGCATTTCTGACCGATCGGTACGCGCTGCTCTCGAGCGGTGCCTCCATGGGTGATCGCTACGGACCTCGCCTCGTGGCGCGGACGCCCCTCGGTCGCGGCGACGTCAAGGGAAAGCGCATCGCCATTCCTGGCTTACTCACCAGCGCCTACCTCGCGCTCCGGCTCTACGAGCCTGAATTCGAAGCGGTCGTGACACCGTTCGACCAGGTAGAGGCCGCCGTGCTTGACGGTCGCGCTGACCTCGCGCTCATCATCCACGAAGGTCAGCTGACGTATACCGACAACGGACTGCACCTCGTTGCGGACATGGGAGAGTGGTGGTTTGCTGAAACCGGCCTACCGCTTCCGCTCGGTGGCAATGTCGTCAGGAAGGACCTCGGACCTGAGATAACTTCAAAGATTTCGCGACATCTTAAAGCCAGTATAGCGCATGCATTAAGCCATCGCACCAGTGCACTGGACCATGCGATGAAGTACGCCAGGGGCCTGGAACGAGCCAAAGCCGACGAATTTGTCGGCATGTACGTGAACGACTGGACCCTCGAATACGGCGAGGCCGGACGTCGCTCGGTCGCGCTCTTTCTTGAGCGCGGAGCAGCCGCCGGCCTGATTCCGCACCGCGTAATTCCAGAATTCGTGAAGCCATAAAGCGCGGCAGCGCGTGCTCCTGCCCTGCATGTCAGTCCAACGCAGGGCGCTCCACCTACGTTAAACGTCGATGAACTTACGCGCGCTTTTCCTGGCCGCCGGAGCCGCGGTGCTTCTGGCCCAACCCGCTGTCGCTCAACGTGCTACGGCACGCGCGGACACGCTCCGCCTCTCCATCGGAGAGGCCGTCACGCACGCGATCACGGATTCGGACGAGTCGCGCCTCAGCCGGCTTACGCTGCAAGTAACCGACGCGCAGTTTGGCGCCGCGCGCGCGAACTCGGTCCCGCAGCTCCGGTTCCAGGGCACCAACGCACAAAGCCTCAAGAACGCCCGCGGCGACATCGTGGGCTCTGCGTTCCAGCAAAGCTACACCTTCCAAGGCACGTTCATTGCAACCCAAACGCTCTTTCAAGGCGGCCGCATCATCTCGGCCGCACGCGCCGCCACCAAGCTGCGCGACGCGTCCGAATTTGACGCCGGCGAAACGCGCGCCCGACTCGCCGTAGACATGCAACGGTCGTACCTGAACGCGACATTTTTCGCCCGGATCGCCGAGCTGCAGGAGCGCAACCTCGCCCTGTCGACCGAACGCCTCCAGCAGGTGGAGCAACTGGAGGCCGCGGGGAGGGCATCGCGCTTTGATGTGCTCCACGCTCGCGTGCAAAGAGCGAACATCGAGCCGCTCGTATTTCAGTCGCGCAACGACCGCGACAACGCCCTGCTTGACCTCAAGCGCCTACTCGACTTGCCCATGGACCGTCCCGTCGCCCTGACCACCGTCCTCGACACCGGCACCATCCGCGCGATCGTGAACGCCTCCGTCGCCGACGCCGCGCCAGAACCGGTGCGCGGCACCGTGCGCTCGGCGGAGTTGGCCCTGATGGCCCGCACCGATGCCGTTCGTGTTGCCCGCGGATCGTTGATGCCCACGGTGAACATGAACTTCAACTACGGCTACCTGGCGCTTCCAACGAAGAACGGGTTTCCCAACCGGTTGGGTGCCACGGCAGGAGAGTTCTGCTCGCCGCCGTCCACGACCCGCCTCTGCCAGAACAGCGGATTCTTTGCGGACCGCAGTTTCGGCTTCACCGTGAACTGGGCGCTCTTCGACGGATTCCTGACCAAGTCCAACATCGAAATCGCTTCGGCGCAGCGCTCAATCGCCGAGACAAATCTTCACCAGCAGCGCGAAGCGGCATCGCTCGATATCGCCCGCGCGCGGGCCGAGTTCGACCGCGCCCGCGCCTCCTGGAATGCCCGCGGCCAAACGTCAGCTGAAGCCGAGGAGTCATTCCAGCTGGCCGCTCTTCGTTTCAAGAGCGGCCTGAGCACACAACTCGAGGTCACCGACTCGCAGTTCGCGATGCTCACCGCCCAGTCCAACGAAATCCGTGCCCTGTTCGATGTCTATCTCGCGACGGCTGAGCTCGCGCGCGTACGCGGTCGGGCCATCCCGCTTCCGACCGGAGCGACAATCCCGGTTAGCTCATCTTCTGGACTTTCCTCTCGTGCCTCGAATACTCCGTAACACCGCCCTCATCTCCGCGGCCTGCTGTGCGCTCGCGGCTTCCGCCGCCGCCCAGGACTCGGCGCGCGGTCGGGGGCGTGGGCGAAAGGTTGCAGATTCCGCATCCGCTCCGACCCAGGGCGCCGTACCAGAAACAAAGGCAGGCGCCGCCCCGCAGGACCCATCGCAGCGCGGCGGTGGCCGTAGTGGGGCGCGCGGCAGTGGTCGTAGTGGCGGGCGTGGTGGCGACGCCGCGGCCGGTGCCGCGCAGGGTGGGCGCGGCGGCCCGCGAACCGCGTCAATCGTGCTTGGACCCACGGACACCTACAAGGTCGGCAAGGGAGCGGTCGAGGCGACCCTCGCCATCTCTGGGGATCTCCGCGCATTCGAGAGTGCGAATATCCGCACACGCATTGATGGCGTGATCGAAAAGGTGTTCGTGCGCGAGGGGCAACCGGTTGCCGCCGGCACCGTGCTGGCCAAATACGAATCCAGCGAGCAGGACGCCTCGCTCCGTTCCGCCGAGGCCGATGTCGCCGCTACGAAGAGCGACGCCGAAACAGCGCAATGGAACGCCGAACAATCGAAGGGACTGTTCAAGGTCGGCGCCATTGCCGAACGCGACCTGCGCTTGACCGAACAGGCGGCCGTGGCGGCCAAGGCGCGCCTCGCGGCCGCTGAGGCCCGTCAGCGCACGGCCACAAACACCGTGCGCGACACGAAAGTCGTCGCGCCATTCATTGGCACCATCGAGAAGCGACTCGTCCAGGACGGCGAGAACACATCGCGTGGCACGCAGTTGTTCACGATGGTGCGCACGACGATCCTCGAACTCACCGGCTCGCTACCGGCACGCAGCGCCGACGACGTGAAGCCTGGCCAGGTGGTCCGGTTCACCGCCGACGGCCGTGCTTTCACGGGCCGAGTATCGCGTGTCAGCCCAACGATCGACCCCGCCACACGGTCCGTGGCCGTATACGTCACGGTCCCGAACCCTCGGGGGGTGCTCAAGGGCAATACCTTCGCGACGGGTCAGGTCGTGACAACGGCCATCTCCGATGCGCTCGTTGTGCCAGCGACTGCCATTCGCGCCAACGTGGACGGTACGCGCAGCTTCGTCTACAAAATCCAGGGCGGCGAACTGGTCATGGCATTCGTGCGCACAGGGATCAGCGACGAATCCCGTGGCATGGTCCAGATCGTTGAAGGTCTACAGGAACAGGATCAGGTCGTCGTCGGCAGCCCGGGCACGCTCGGCCCAACCATGAAGGTGACGATCATCGGCAATGAAGGGGGTCGCGGCGGTGGCCGTCGCGGCCAGAAGTCCACGCCCTGAACGGCGCGCCCCCAGCAGACGGTTCCCATGTTTCTCTCTGACGTATCCATCAAGCGCCCCGTCTTCGCCACCATGATGATGGTGGCGCTCGTCGTGTTTGGCATAGTCGGTTTCTCGCGACTGGCAGTCGACGAGTACCCCGACGTGAGCTATCCCGTCATCAGCGTCAGCGTGAGCTACCCCGGCGCCTCGCCCGAGGTGATGGAGCGCGAAGTCACGCGCCCGATCGAACAGGCGCTCAACACCGTCGACGGCCTCAATGAGATCACGTCGACGTCGTCCGAGGGATCGTCGAGCGTTCGCCTGAACTTCAACCTCGGCGTCGATCCGGTCCGGATGCAGCCGGAAATTTCAACGAAAGTCTCGCGCATCCGCCGTCAGCTCCCACGCGACGTCCTCGAGCCGACGATCATGCGGTTCGACCCGAATGATTCGCCGGTGATGACGATCGCACTCCAGAGCAAGACGCGGACGCTCCGTGAAGTCAGCGATCTCGCCGACCAGGTCATCCGCCTTCGCGTAGAAAGCGTTCCCGGCGTGGGCGGCGTGACCGTCAACGGCGCCGCATCGCGCCAGATCCGCGTCGAGCTCGACCCGGTCAATATGCGGGCCTATGGCGTCTCGCCTGACGTCGTGATCGCCGCGCTGAACCGAGAGAACCAAGAGGTACCGGCCGGGCGCATCGTGAAAGGAGACGGCGAGCGACTCGTCCGCATCACCGGTCGTGTCACCGACCCGGCCGCCTTCGCCGACGTCGTCGTTCAGGTGCGGGCTGGCACACCGGTGCGCGTGCGCGACATCGGTCGCGTCGTGGACACCGTGGCGGAAAAACGCTCCGCGTCCCTGCTCAACAACGTGCCAACCGTGTCCATCGAGGTCCTCAAGATCTCGGGCTCGAACACGGTGGACGTCGTCGAGCGCGTCAGCGCGGTCATCCGAGAGGTCGAGCGCACGCTGCCGTCTGACCTGTCGCTGACCGTGGTGCGCGACAACGCCAAGCACATCCGCGAGGCCCTCGCCGACGTCGAGTTGACGATCCTCCTCGGCGCGGTGCTGACGATTGCGATCATCTATCTCTTCCTGAATTCGTGGCGTTCCACGGTGATCACCGGCCTCACGCTGCCGGTCAGCATCATCTCATCGTTCTTCATCATGTGGGTGTTCAACTTCACGCTGAACACGATGACCCTCATGGCGCTGTCGCTCGCCATCGGGCTCCTCATCGACGACGCGATCGTGGTGCGCGAGAACATCGTCCGACATTTGGGAATGGGTAAAGACCACCATCGCGCCGCCAAAGACGGTACCGATGAAATCGGCCTGGCGGTACTGTCGACGTCGCTTGCCGTGGTGGCGGTCTTCATTCCGGTCGCCTTTATGGGCGGCACAATTGGCATGATGTTCTTCCAGTTCGGCGTGACCGTCGCGTTCGCCGTGCTGGTATCGCTCTTCGTATCGTTCACGCTCGACCCGATGCTGTCGAGTATTTGGCACGATCCGGACGCCGGCCAGCACGGAGAAGAAGCGCGCCGGAACGCCGGGCCGATTCGCCGCATCGCGTTGGCCTTTGACGAACGCTTCGAGAATGTGGCCAGCCGGTACCCCGGCTGGCTGCGCTGGTCACTCGCCCATCGGCCCTGGATCGTCGCCGGTGCCGCCGTGTCCATCGCGACAGCGTTCGTGTTGCTTCGTTTCGTCGGCTTTACCTGGATGCCCGACTACGACGCCGGCGAGTTCTCCGTGAATGTCCGCACCGTTCCCGGGGCCAGCCTGAACTACGCCCTCGCCCGCACGGAACTCGTCGATAAGTTCGTCCAGAAAATTCCGGAAGTGGCGTTCACACAGCTCTCGGTCGGCGGCGGCGGCATGGGTGGACGCGGCGGTGGCGGGAGTGTGTACGTGCGCCTCAAACCAAAGGCCGAACGGACCCGCAGCCAGTTCGACATCCAGTCCGAACTCCGATCCCAACTCGGACAGTTCCCGGGCGTCCGGGCGAGTATCGGCGGCACGATGTCTATGTTCGGCGGGCGTGGCGCGCCGATTCAGATCAACGTACAGGGCCCTGAGCCGGCACGATTGAAGCTCATCGCCGCGCAGGTGCTCGACGCCATACGGACAACCGAGGGGATGGCCGAGCCGACCTCGTCGGACGATGGCGACATCCCACAGCTCGATATCCGCGTCGACCGCCAGCAGGCTTGGGCGGCAGGGCTCGGGATCGGCACGATCGCCAGCACACTCCAGCCACTCTTCACCGGTGGCCGCGCCACGACATGGCAGGACCCGCAGGGCTATTCACATGACGTGGTGGTGATCTACCCCGATTCGCTTCGCGAAACGGCCGGTGACGTATCCGATATCCCCATCGCAGGCTCGGGGATCGATGCGCGCACCGGACGTAATGCCAGCATTCCGCTTGGTCAGGTCGCCGAATTTCGGCCTGGCGTCGGGCCACAAACCATTCAGCGACTGCAGCTCGAACGCCAGATCCAGATCAACGCCCAGGTGTTGCCAGGAGCAGCCGTCGGCGATGTCGCCAAGCGCGCGCAGGCTGCGATCGATGCGCTGTCGCTGCCGGCCGGCTATCGCACCAAGTTTGGCGGCGACGTCAAGAACCTCAACGAGACGAAAGGGTACGTTTTGCAGGCCCTCGCCCTCGCCGTCGTCTTCATCTACCTGATCCTTGCGTCGCTCTTCGGCTCGTTCATCCAGCCGTTGTCCATCATGTTGTCGCTGCCCCTCAGTTTCCTCGGCGTCGTTCTGGCCCTGCTCCTGACCGGTGGCACGCTCAACATCATGAGCATGATCGGCATTATTATGCTCATGGGACTCGTCACGAAAAACGGCATCCTGCTCATCGATTTTGTGAACCAACGGCGCAACGAAGGCGAGTCGCGCGTGGATGCGATTCTGCAGGCCGGCCGCATTCGGCTCAGGCCGATCATCATGACCACGATGTCCATGATCTTCGGCATGCTCCCGTTGGCCTTCGCACTGGGCGAGGGCGCCGAACAGCGGGCCCCGATGGCCCGAGCCGTGATCGGCGGACTGATTACATCGACGCTCCTGACGCTGTTCGTCGTGCCGATCGTGTACACCTTGCTCGACGACCTGACAGGCTGGCTTGGGGTCAGGTGGAAGGCACGATCACCCCACCGACGGAGCCCGGTTCCTGCTCTAACGGATGCCGATATTCGGACGACCGCTTGACGCCAGTGCTCGACCATAGTATTCAGCGGTAAGCACGAACGTGCACTACAGAATTAAATGGAGGGTTTCATGGCGAATTCCAGCGCCCTGACCAACGAACGAAGCTATGACGACGATGCCGACGACACCGGATATACCGGTGGGAGCAGCAGCGCGTCGTATGATGAAGACGAGAACGAAGAAGGTGGGTGGGCGGTCAACAAGGACCAGAGCGATTCGCTTTGGGACAGCGCCGAGGACTCGTCAGATGATGACGACGAGACGCCCGATGTGGTCGAAGCCACGGACGAGGAAGACGACACCGAGCTCTTCGAAGAATCGGCGCCGCGGCGGCGCGGCCGGAAGCCCGGCTCACAGTCGCTGCTTGCCGGCGGCGCTCCACCAGCTCAGACACCGCCCGCTCCGAAGATCCAGGCGAAAGTAGTCGCTGCGCCTGCGAAGCCCGCGGCGAAGGCCGTTCCGAAGGCCCCTGCCAAGACCGTTCCGAAGGCTGCCGCCAAGCCCGTGGCAAAATCGGCAGCAAAGCCGGCAAAGATCGTGGCCAAGAAGGCCGCGCCGGTCGCCAAAAAGGCGGCACCGAAGCCGTCTAAGCCGGCAAAGAAAAAAGCGGTGGCAACGAAGTCCAAGCCGGCCGCAAAGCAGAAGGCGCGCCCAAAGAAGTAGGTCGCGGATGCAAAATCCGCGTCTACCCATGGCCCCAGAACAAGCGGTTTCGCTGCTGCGAGCCCACGCACGCCACGCCCCGTGGAATGCGCGTGGGCTCGCGGCACATGTCACGTCCCTCGTTGATGCCGCCGGCATCCGACCGACCAACGCGTCGGCGCGCGCGGCGCCGAGCGCGCGCGCGGTCCGGTTCTACGTCGCGACAAGCCTCATCGACCATCCAGAAGGTCGCGGCACTGCTGCCACCTATCACTACCGCCACCTGCTTCAGCTGCTCGCGATCAAAATCCGCCAGCGTGAAGGCATCACGCTCGATGGAATTCGCCGGGAGATGGCTGAACTCAGCGGCGACCTCCTGGAACGGCGCGTCGCGCTGGCGCTTGCCCCAGCACTCGGCACCGGCGCTGATCAATCGGTCCTCTCGGGAAGCGATGCGCCGGTCTCATGGCATCGGATCGCGGTAGCAGACGGCATAGAACTGAGCGTTCGCGCTGATTCACCCGCCGCTGGCGAGGCGGCGCTGACCGCGATGCGCGACGCCGTGCGGGCAGCGCTGGGCCGCGAAGACCTGCAGTGAACCCAGCCGTGACCGCGACGTCGGGCCCCATCCGCTCAGTCGTGGTCACCGGCCAACTCGTCGACCGCACCCCGTGACCGATCCAGCTAGGCGGCGTGGCATCTCCCGAACGGTCGCCCTCGACCGCTCGCTCGAACTCCTCCCGCTCTTTCGCCTGAGTGACTCGTCGGATGAGGCGGCCATCACGTACGAACCAGACGGCGGTGGGCGGTGGCGCGTACTCCCCGCTCCAGGTGAACGACTGCCGGGCACCTTCGATCAGGACGTATTCATCGAACTGATCCGACGGTATCACGAGGCAGGAAGTCCCGCCGATGGAACCATCGCATTTACACTGCATGCGTTTCTGCGTTCCATGGGGCGCCGTGTCGACGGCCGAACCTATGAGCAACTCCGGTCTGCACTCAACCGGCTGCTCCGAACAACGCTCGAGTCGGACGGCGCCTACTTCGACTTCACAACCGGTGCCAATATGAACGGAAGTTTCTCGGTGCTTTCGTCGGTCCAGATCGACCGACGACGATTTGCCGAACGCGACCAACTCGCATTATTCCCCACGCTGGCAAACAACGAGCCCGGTGACGCCCACGTAACGATCGTCGGCACGATTCGCGCCAACATCGCGGCCGGGCATCTAGTCTCCCTTTCCTCCGCTCGATACTTCGCGCTCTCCTCTCCCGTGGCACGGCGCATCTACCGCCTGATCGGGCTCGTACGTGTACAGGGTTCACCGGTCTGGAGGATTTCGCTCGACCGCCTGGCAGAACAACTCCCGCTCATTCAGCGGTTTCCGTCGCACCTCCAACGCGTCCTCCAACCGGCCCACGAGATGCTGGTCGCCGCCGGCATCCTCCGATCGGCCCGTTTCGTTCAGGATTCCCGAGTCTGGCACGTTGAGTACACGCTTGGCACTGCCGCTAACTGAGTCGTAGCGCGTTGGGCCACATGGAGTTGGCGTGCCACATCCCATCGGGCGCAGTTGGCAAAAAGAGAGCTGGAACCGATGCTTTGCGTCGGGCGTATTCAGAAGGTATTCTCCGTCGTGGTATGTCTATAGAGCCTTTCTCCCGGATCGACCCGTGAACTCTCCCCGCGCCAAGAAACTCCTCCTCGCCGCCACCCTCGTCGCACCGATCGTCATCGGCGGCTTCGTCGTTCAGGAACGAACGGCGCAAAGCGGCGTGCGGTTGTTTCAACAGGTGGTCGCCATCGTCAACGACCGTTTCGTAGACTCGCTCTCGGTCGGGGCTCTCTATGAGAAGGCAGCACGTGGCTTGGTCACCGAATTGAAGGATCCGTACGCGGAGCTCTACACGCCGAAGGATCTCGACATGTTCAACCAGAACACCGGCGGGTTCTACGGTGGCGTCGGGATGACCATTGTGAGCCAAGAAGGGCTCATCACCGTTGAAAAGGTCTTCCCCCGCACGCCGGCAGAACGTGCCGGCATCCGCGTCGGTGACAAAATCGTCGGCGTCGACACCGCGAATGTTCGCGGATGGCGAATCGAACAGGTCTCCGCAAAGTTGAAGGGCCCGCCCGGAACGCCGGTCAACGCCAGGTTCCTGCGCCCTGGATCCGAGCCGTTTGCCGTCACGTTTACGCGTGAAGTCGTACGCATCCCGGCCGTGCCTTACGCGATTATGCTCGACCATAAGGTGGCCTACATCCCCGTTCAGGGATTCAGCGAGACCGCATCGTCCGAAGTTCGCGCGTCGCTCACACGCCTCGTCGCGGAAGGGGCGAAGGGCGTGGTACTCGACCTACGGGGAAATCCTGGTGGATTCCTCGAACAGGCCGACACCATGACGAACATTTTCCTCGAAAAGGGACAGGAAATCGTCAGCGTGCGCCAACGTGGCGACCCGACCATTACCCACGTCACCACCCAGAAGGCGCTCGCGCCTGCAATCCCAGTCATCATCCTCACCGACGGACGCTCGGCGTCGGCATCAGAGATCGTCGCTGGTGCACTGCAGGACCACGACCGCGCCCTCGTGCTCGGTACGACCTCGTTCGGCAAAGGGCTCGTCCAGTCGATGTATCGCCTCGACGGCGGATACGCGATCAAGTTGACGACGGCTAAGTGGTACACACCAAGCGGTCGCTCGATCCAGCGTGAGCGCAAGATCACCGACGATGGGCAACTCATCGAGGTGCACCCCGATTCCCTCGAGTCGGACTCTGTTCGTGCCGCCCGACCAAAGTTCAAATCTGACGGTGGACGCACCGTGTACGGCGGTGGCGCGATCACACCGGACATCATCGTTCCGTTCGACACGCTCACATCGGTCGAGCAGCGGTTCGATCGCATGCTTGCGGTCAAGTCGCAGGAAGCCTACCTCGCGCTGTACGACTATGCGTTCGAGTTGCGCGGCAAGGTGAAACCCGACTTCGTCATCACGCCAGAGATGCGCGACGAGTTCTTCCAGCGACTCGGCAAACGCGGCGTCTCCGTCGAACGAAAAGATTTCGACGCGGCGCAGGCCTACGTGAACCGTATGCTCGACAACCGGATCTCGACACTCGCATTCGGCGACTCCACCGCGAAACGTCGCTTTGTCAAAGAAGACCCCCAGCTCAGGAAGGCAGTCGAACTCCTGCAGCGCGGATCGACCACCAAGGATCTACTGGCCCTGGCGCCTTCTGCCACGCCAGCAACCACCAAGCCGGAGCCCCGCTGATTCACAGTCAATCTGTCCGCATTGCCGTGATCGGGGCCGTATGGCTGCTCGCCTCCGGACCCGCGAACGCTCAGGTCAATATCCGCCGAGCCCCCGCCGCGACGGAAACCCACTTGGGCAAACTCCGTCAGCTCACGAACGAAGGCACTCAGGCTGAGGCGTATTTCAGTCGCGACGGGCGCTGGATCACCTTCCAGTCCACGCGCGGCGACCATCCGTGCGACCTGCAGTTCGTCATGCGCCCGAATGGCACGGATCTGCGTCGTGTTTCTTCCGCTGGCGGCAAAACAACCTGCGGATGGTTCCTTGAGGACGGGCGCCGGCTCTTCTTCGGTTCCACCCATGCCCAAGGGGATGCGTGCCCACAGCGCCCGGATCCATCGAAGGGGTATGTCTGGGGACTCGATCCGTTCGACATGTACACCGTCGGTAGCGACGGCACAGACCTCCGTCGCATCACGAACTATGGCGTGTACACCGCCGAGGGCGTGCTCTCGCCGAACGGCAAGCGCATTGTATTCACGTCCCTCAAGGACGGCGATCTCGAGATCTACACGATGAACGTGGACGGCACCGATGTCCGCCGTCTCACGAACATCGCTGGCTACGACGGTGGCCCCTGGTGGTCGCCAGACGGCAAGCAGATCGTCTACCGTTCGTACCATCCCACCGACCCGAAAGAACTGCAGGACTACCAAGACCTGCTGGCGCAGCGCATCGTCCGCCCCAGCAAGATGGAAATCTGGGTGATGAACGCCGATGGGAGCGACCAGCGCCAGATCACACACCTTGGTGGAGCGAATTTCGGCCCCTCGTGGACCCCTGATGGGAAGCAAATCATCTTTTCGTCGAACTACAAGAACCCCCGCGGTGCGAACTTCGACATCTACATCGTATCGCTCGACGGCACCGGCCTAACGCAAATCACCAGCGATGAAGGGTTCGATGGATTCCCAATGTTCAGTCCGGACGGCAAGAAGTTGATCTGGGGATCTGGCCGGAACGCGACGGGCGAGCGAGACGTCAACCTGTTCATCGCCGACTGGCGCAAATAACCTGCCCGCGGTGCAACCGCCGGCGAAGGTGAAGCTCTCTACGTGAACTGAGGTAGGTGTGCTCAATATTTCCACGCTGGCGCAAAACGATCGTGTCCAGCATGAGCTCATGGTTCGTGCGCGGAGCGACAAGACCACGCGAAACGGCGATCCGTATGCCGTCATCACGCTCGGCAACGCCACCGGCCAGCTCGCTGCCAACGTCTGGAAGGAACAGCTTCCGTGGATCGAGGGAGTGAAGGCCGGCTCGATCGTCCAGGTCATCGGAGCCATCGAACTCTATCAGGGCCGGCGGCAACTCAAACTGACGGCTCCACTCCGCCTCGTCGCTGGCGGCACTGCCAATCTCGCTGAGTTTTTGCCGCACATCGCGGGTGACGTCGCGGCGCTCTGGCACACGGTGGACGGCTGGCGTACCGCCATCAAGGCGAAGTCACTACGCAAGGCGGTCGACCTCTTCTTCGCCGACGACGCCTTTCGGACGTTATTTGAGAAATCACCGGGGGCCCCGCGCGGACATCACGCACAGGTTGGCGGGCTGATCCAGCACGTCGTCGAAGTGGGGACGATCGCGCGTGCCGCCGCTGACACAATGGAAGGCGATGTCGACCTTGTGACGGTCGGCGCGTTGCTTCACGACATCGGCAAGGTCGAGGCGTATTCGACCGGGGCAGCGGGCTTTGACCACACCACCGCAGGCCGGCTGCTCGGACATGTCGCCATCGGCGCGCTCATGCTCGAGCGCCGGCTCCGCACACTGCCCGACGGAACACTGACCACGGCGCAGGAGCTCGAACTCCACCACTTCATCTTGTCGCATCACGGACAGCTGCAGTTCGGCGCCGCCGTGCAGCCAATGACTCTCGAGGCCGACCTGTTGCACTGGGCCGATCAATCATCGGCCAAGGGCAATGATTTCGCAGAGGCAGTCCGCGATCCCGATCTGTTCCCCGGTGATGAGGAATTTTCGGTGCGAAAGAGCTGGCGTCTCGATCGCAATGTGTGGAAACGCAGCCACTCATGGGCGTGATCCAGTCGCCGGTACTGCGCGACGCTGATGCTCCTGCTCGCTGGCGGATGCTCGCACTGCTGGTATGCGCGGAGCTGTTGGGGATGTCGCTTTGGTTCGCCGGTAGCGCCGCGGCACCGCTGCTGCGCCAGGCCTGGAACCTAACGGACTCCCAAGTGGCATGGCTCACGACCGCGACCCAACTGGGTTTCGTCGTGGGCACCGCGGTGTCAGCACTGCTCAACCTCGCAGACATCATCCCCACTCGGTTGTTCTTCGCCACCTGCGCCCTACTCGGCGCAACGGCAAACGGATGGCTCGCCGTCACCGATTCCCTCGGCCCGGCGATCGCGTCGCGCTTTCTCGCTGGCGTCTTCCTCGCCGGTGTGTATCCGCCGGCGATGAAAATGGCGGCCACCTGGTTTCGCGATCGGCGCGGGCTTGCGGTCGGCGCAGTGGTCGGCGCGCTCACCGTCGGGAAGGCCGGCCCCTACCTCATCTCAGCAATCCCCGGTGCTGGAGTGGGCTTCATCACCGCGCTCGCCAGTGCCAGCGCCGTCATCGCTGCCGCGATCGTTTTCGTCGGATATCGCGACGGTCCGTTTGCCTTTCCATCGCGGCCATTTTCGTGGCTGAGGACGCGCGAGGTGATCGGTTCGCGTGCATGGCGCCTCGCGCTCGGTGGATACCTCGGCCATATGGCCGAGCTCTATTCGTACTGGACGTGGATTCCCGCCTTTCTCGCGGCCAGTATGATTGGCGATCCCCACGCACTGACCGCCACCGCGTCGCCAGCGATCCGCGTCCTCGCATTCGCCGTGATTGCGGTCGGTGGCGCCGGATGCATCTGGGGTGGCTTGGTTGCAGACCGTATCGGCCGGGCACCACTCGTGATACGCGCGCTCACCGTGAGCGCCGCGTGTTGTGCAGGAATCGGCCTAGCGTTTGGCCACTCCCTCTGGTTGCTGGCCCCCATCGCCCTGGTGTGGGGGTTCTTCATCATTGCCGATAGCGCACAGTTCAGTGTTCTGGTCACCGAGAGCGTCGCTCCGCACGCCGTCGGAACCGCAATTACACTGCAGGTGTCGCTCGGGTTTTTGCTGACGACAGCCACAATTCAGGTGGTACCAGTCGTCGTCAGGACCCTCGGGTGGCCATGGGTATTCGCGCTGCTCAGCATCGGTCCACTCGCGGGAATCGTGGCCGTGCGGCGGCTAACTTTGAGTGCAGAACCCAGAGGACTCGCGCTATGACCATCATCAAGCAGGACGATTTCGTCCAGTCCATTCAGGACGCCCTCCAGCACATCTCGTACTTCCATCCCCTCGACTACATCAGCGCGCTCGCCGATGCGTACGAGCGCGAGCAGTCGCCCGCCGCAAAGGACGCGATCGCGCAGATCCTCACCAACTCACGGATGTGCGCCGAAGG
This sequence comes from Gemmatimonadota bacterium, assembly GCA_014192065.1. GTDB lineage: Bacteria > Gemmatimonadota > Gemmatimonadetes > Gemmatimonadales > Gemmatimonadaceae > Fen-1231. Next base: position 483,548 of record BJHH01000002.1, read on the forward strand.
ACATCGCCCGATCTGCCAGGACACGGGTATCGTCGTGGTCTTCCTGAAGGTCGGCATGAACGTCCAATGGGAAGCAACGCTTTCGGTCACGGAGATGGTGAACGAGGGCGTGCGTCGCGCCTACCTCCAACCTGACAATGTGTTGCGCGCCTCGATCGTTGCGGACCCTGCGTTCGGGCGAACAAATACCAAGGACAACACGCCGGCCGTCATCCACTACGAGATTGTTCCTGGCGACACCGTCGACGTGAAGATCGCGGCCAAGGGGGGCGGTTCCGAGAACAAGGCAAAGTTCGCGATGCTCAATCCCAGCGATTCCATCGTTGACTGGGTCGTCAAGACGGTGCCGACGATGGGTGCCGGCTGGTGCCCTCCGGGAATGCTCGGCATCGGCATCGGTGGGACCGCGGAGAAGGCGATGATTCTTGCGAAGGAAGCGCTCATGGACCGCATCGACATGACGCAACTCAAGGCGCGCGGTCCGAAGAACAAGATCGAGGAACTACGCATCGAGCTGTACGAAAAGGTCAATGCGCTCGGGATCGGCGCGCAGGGACTGGGCGGCCTTTCGACGGTACTCGACATCAAGATCCTCGATTATCCGACGCATGCTGCGTCGAAGCCGATCGCCATCATCCCGAACTGCGCGGCAACGCGCCATGCCCACTTCACACTCGACGGCTCGGGCGTGGCGGTGCTGCCAACACCACGGCTCGATGCATGGCCCGATATCACCTGGCATCCCGATCGCAACGCGCGGCGCGTGGATCTCGACACGCTGACGCCTGCTGACGTAGCAAGCTGGAAAGCCGGTGATCGTTTGCTGTTATCTGGGCGCCTCCTGACCGGCCGCGACGCCGCGCACAAGCGCATCGCCGACCTTTTTGCCAGCGGACAAGGATTGCCGCCGGGTGTCGACTTCACGAATCGCGTGATCTACTACGTTGGCCCAGTTGCTCCGGTCCGCGAAGAAGTGGTCGGGCCGGCCGGTCCAACCACCGCCACGCGGATGGACAAATTCACGGAAATGATGCTTGAAAAAACCGGGCTCATCGCCATGGTCGGAAAGGCCGAACGCGGGCCGCTCGGGCTCGAAGCCATTCGCAAGCACAAGGCCGCATATCTCATGGCGGTCGGTGGCGCGGCGTACCTCGTATCCAAGGCAATTCGGGCATCCCGATGCGTGGCATTCGAAGAACTTGGCATGGAGGCCATCTACGAATTCACTGTTGACGATATGCCGGTAACCGTAGCGGTTGATGCCGCCGGCAGCAATGTGCACGAGACCGGTCCAGCCGAGTGGAAGGAACGAATTCGGAATCTGCCGATTCTCGGCTGAAAAATAATGCAACCCATTGTACCATATTGGGTTAGGAGAAAATTTTCGAGTTAGCACATTTCCAGGCGGCGAAGCTCTCGGGACTTAGAATTCGGACCAAAATTGATTATCTTCAAGTGGCTGTGCCGTTGACGGTGCCCTAGAACTCTGTCGGCGCCCTTGAAGTCTCCATATGGAGTGCAGATGCGCAAGCCACGCCCGGCCTCGTACAATCCCGCGCAGGCCCTGAACCTGATAGCAAATGACCGGAACGGCACGCCCCTCTCGTGCCCATCGTGCTCCGGATCAATCGAACGGGATCCGCTCGAGATTCCGCCTCCACCGCGATGTCAGGTGACCCTCCGCTGCACAAACTGCGGTCGGTTCGCCAAGTACCTCGCCGGCGCCGCCTAGCCCCTCCCAATCGCGGGAGGGACGCCGGTCGCGGTCAGTGGCTGATCGTGCCCTGTTTCGTTGTATCGACAACGTCACCCTGGCCCGCCTTGAACAGGAACGCTTCCATGTTCCTCGTCAGGTATTGGCGTGCCTGAGGATCCATCACGTTGAGGCCGTAGTGATTGATCAGCATGGTTTGCTGTTTCAGCCAGTCAGCCCAGCATTCACGACAGGTCGATTCAACAATCCGCGCACCGACCGCGCCCGGGAACGGGGCGCGATCAAAGGCGTCTTTCGTTTTGGCGCAACGCGCGCAGGTAATCGTCGGCATCCCTGAAATTATCCGGTCGACCAGCGCGGTGCTCGCGTGGCGGCCATCATGGTGCCGTCGGCCGTGCCAAGGAATCCGGATGGCGCGCCAACCACTGGTCGAGCCCGTGCTCGCAGCGCTCAACCCGGTCGCGCATCGTGCCTTCGAAGATCGCGTGATTTTGGTCGAGCGACGCCTGTGACCGCGTCGGGTGGTGCAAATGCCAGGCGACGGCCGAAAACTTCAAGTTCCGGCGTAGCACCCCGCTCTGTTGCAAGCGCGCCGCGAGTTCGCTGTCCTCGCGACCCCACCCCTCGATGGCTTCGTTGTAGCCGTTCACGCGAACAACGTCGTCACGCCAGAACGCCATGTTGCAGCCCCGTGTCCTGCGCAATGGATCGGTCGGCCCACGAATGATCCCCGAGAGCAGGGGCAGGTGAAGAGCATTCACCCGGTTTCGTACGCCCGCCGACCACGCAGCGGTTACGATCCGCCCCGCGCGCAGGCACTCGGCGGTACGTCCCTCGCTGAGCATCACGCGACTGCCTTGCACGTATGCGCCGGGGCGCGCGAACGCGAGATGCGACGACACGAACTCGGTATGCAGCACGAGGTCCCCATCAAGCTGGATCAGATATTCGCCGACGGCAGCCGCCATCGCTTTGTTTCGGATCGTTCCGAGGCGAAAACCGGAGTCTTCATGCCAGATGTGTCGAAGCGGAACCGGAAAGGTCGCCGCCTCACGCAACACCAGTTCGCGCGTGTCGTCGCGCGATCCATCGTCGGCGATGAGCACTTCTGTTGGCCACACCCGCTGGGCCCGGACGCTCGCGAGCACAAGCGCAAGCGCGGCCGGCCAGTTGTACGTGGCGATCAGTAAGCTCGACGACTTTGGTGTCACGAGGCCACGGGCCGCCGCAACAGCGGGCGCGCGAGCACGGCGCTGGTCACGACTTTCGTAGAAATCCGTGCGCGACTTGGCCGGCGATCCCGTCAAAATCGAGCGTGGTCTTGTAGCGTTCGTGCCGGCCGTCGCCGGCGACCTGACGCGCCTTCTGGCGAAGAGCGTCCATTTCGCCAGCATGAAACGGCGCGAAACCCGCAGCCAGTTTCAGATTCTTGCGTAGCACGGCAACACTGTCCATGCCACAGATAATCGTGCTGGCCGGCAGGGAAAAGCAGTAGCGGAGCGCCTCCTCTGGCCTGACGCACCGCGTTTCCGTCATCGCACCTCCGGCAATCGGCTTGCAGCCGAACACCGCCGCGCCGCGCCGAATGGTCTCCGGGAGCACCTGCTTCTCGAACGAGCGGAAGGTGGAATCGAGCGGATTCAAAGGCATGGTGACCGCGTCCCAGGCAAAACCACGATTCAACAGCTTCAGGTGGATGTGCGGTGACTTGTGCCCGCCAAATCCGATCAATCGGACCCGCCCCTGCTCCCGCGCTTCCTGCGCGGCGTCGAGTCCGCCATGATCGTACAGCCAGTCGGGGTCGTTGTCGCAGTTCACGTCATGAACGCTCCACAGGTCGAACGTCGCCGTGCGGATGCGCTTCAGCGACTCCTCAAACTGCTGCATCGACGTTTTGTAGTCGCGTAGGGGCGCGCAGCACTGCCAGATGAGGGTCACGCGTTCGCGGTAGCCATCCCGCAGCGCCAGCCCCAGCCATTGCTCAACGCGCCCATCACCATACTCGTGACCGGTTTCGATCACCGTCACACCATGGTCGATCGCCTCGCGCACAATCTGGATCGCTGCCCGCTGACCTACCTTTGCCAGTCGGCGCGTGCCGAGCGCCAGAATGGCGACACCGTGCCCGTTGCGACCCAAGCGGCGCTGTTCGAGAACCTGTGGTGGCTTCGGCATTGAGGAAGTGGGAAAGGTGAAGGTCGCGAATCAGGCGTTGTCTTCGAATGCAGCGCGCGACGCCGCGATCAGGAGTCGGAGGCGACCATCACGATCCGTCTCGTCCGTCGCGATACTACGCACGAGCACACTGAAATACCGCGCCATCTCGTGCCGCACGAACGCGGCGCTGTGCGGCACGCCCAACTGCGTGAGCGAGTACTCGGCCACCAGCCGGAGTTCTGCATGGGTTGCCTCGTCAAGGTCGCCCAGCATCGCCAGATCAGTCGGCGTTTCCGCAGACGCACGCGACCGGGAGCCCACGGGGCGGTCATACAACGCGCTCATCGGCGCCAACTCCACGACGCACGAGCCAGGGGTGTGCTCCACTATTCGCCCCACAACACCTTGGCGCTTGAGTCTCGTCAGCAACTGATGCACGGCTTCGCGCACGACACCGACGCCGCCCGGACTCCCACGTCCGCGCCCTGTGACGATCAGCACCTCTCCCGCGCGCGCTATCTGCCGTTCGCGCAGCCATGGCTCGACGCGTCGCACTGCCTCGGCGGCCGTTGGAAGGCTCGATCGCAGGTCCAAGATGCGCGCAGAGCCAAACCGTGCCTCATCGAACGCGCGAACCAGGGCCGTGCGATCGTGGCTGGCCATGATCACGAGATGCTACCGAACGACTTGGCTGAGCACGCGGCCATCCAATCGCTCGATCGGCTTTACACCGAGGAGCGCGGCAAGCGTAGGCGCCATGTCCACGACACGGACCACGTTGGCGTGCTGTCCCGGCACAACACCCGCACCCCAGAAGATGATCGGTACATTCGCGTCGGAGTCGTGCGGCGAACCGTGGGTGGGGTATGAATCGGACAACCAGTAGCTGTACGGCGTCAGTGTCACGATGAGGCGGACGTTCTGGTCGGGGCGGAACATATGCAACCAGCGGCGGGCAATGACGTCGCGAACAGTGTCTGCTTTCGCGAGGTTCGTCATCAGATCCGCGCGCTGTACACCCTGCACTCGCAGGAAATCCCTTGCGAGTCCCGCGAGCAACGCGTCGGCACCACCCGTGACGTCCTTGAACGCCAGCGGATTCATCACAGTGACCAGACCCTCTTCAAGCGCGACCGCATTGGTGTCTATGCCAACACCCAGCAGTCGCTGCTGAAACGCTCGCCACGGGGCATCCAACGCAACGCGCTTCGCCTCTCCATTCGGGTAGATCGTCGACTTGAGCGTCGGAAGCGGCGTGATCCCGTGATCCGCGGTCAGCGCCACGACGAAAGTTCCCGCTCCACGTATTGCCTCGAGCGAATCAAGGAAGGCATCCAGATACCAGTCAACCCGCAGCACCTGATCATGGACTTCTTTAGAGTCCGGTCCAAACCGGTGCCCCACGGCATCGAGCGTCGACAGCGAAACCGCGAGTACGTCCGTTCGATTGGGGTCAGCACCGAGTCCCTGCGCCCGCACACCGGTCAGTGCCAGGCGAAGGGTGAGCTCATCCATCCATGGAAACCCGACGAACGCCGCCGCCGCACTAGCGGGATCTGCCGGGACGGTGTGCGGAAATGTTACATCGCCGCCCGTACTGTTTGCCTCGATCCCGACCGTATCTGCTTCGGGATACGACGCCGCGTCTAGTAGTGGTTCCCACGACTTTCCCGCATACGATTGCGGGATTTTCAGCGCGTTGAACGCACGTACCCAGGTTGGGAGTGTATCGGCGTAGTACGTGGACGTAGTAAACTCGCCCGTTGGCAGGTACCAGTAAACGTCACCCTTGCTCTTGCCGATCGGCAGGATTGCGCTGCGGTCCTTGCGACTGACCGAGAGCCATTTCGTGGACGGATTCGCGGCGCGCAGCCAGTCGACAAGCGTCGTGCCTTTGAATCGGTCCGGCGATGCGGATTGGCCAGCACGCGCACCAAGCACCTGAGCGTTCGGAACGCCGTTGACGCCCTGACTGTTCGTTACGATTCCGGTGTGCACCGGGAATCGTCCCGACAGAATCGCCGCGTGACCCGGCGCCGTTTCGGTGATCGCGTGATCATGAAACCCGTTCTTGAAACTCGCCCCGCCCCTAGACAGCCGTTTGAGTCCGCCCGTCAGCTGGCGATCGAACCGAGCGATGTAGTCTGCCCGCATCTGGTCGGCCGTGATCAACACTATGAGCGTCGGCTTTTTGGAAGAGGACGCACGCACCGGAGCTTGGGCTGTCACGCCAGCCGAAGCGCCGGCGATGAACAGGACCAACGCGGCAGCTCTCGGAATCAGACGAAACACAGAACGTGCAAATGGCATCTACTTGAGCTCACCTAGAGTGAGGGTGGAGGCTTGAGCCAGTCGCCAATACGATGCGCGCCCGGCTGGCGTAGCCGCTAGATGGCAGCCGGTTCGGCAACCACCAGCGGGAAAAATAAACGTCTGTGTGCTCTGGCGGACAATGTCGGCCCGTCTGGGGCTGGGCGCCTGAGGCGCCCGGGACGCGATGCTAGCCGATCGCGCGCGCGAGGAGGTCAATGCCACGCTGTAGATCACCGCGCGAGATCACCAATGGAGGCAACAACCGCAGCGTATGCTCGCCTGCCGAACAGATCAGCAGGCCGAGGTCCATCGCACGGGCCACGACGTCCTTTGCCGGCTCGGCGACATCGATTCCCCACATCAGCCCCATCCCGCGGACGGCCCTCACCTTTCCGTTCGAGGATTGCAAGGCGACTAGCGCGGTTCGCAGCTCGTCGCCTCGCGCACGTACGCTCGTGAGTAGTTCGGGATCGGAAAGGCGATCAAGCACGTGCAGCGCAACTGACGACACGAATGGGCCGCCGCCGAATGTCGTGCCATGATCCCCGGGCTGCATCACGTCCGCGACCGCTTGCGTGACCAGAACGGCACCCATCGGCAGGCCGCCTGCCATCGGCTTGGCCACAGTGAGAATGTCCGGCGTAATTCCCGAGTTCTCGTATGCCCAAAACGAACCGGTTCGGGCATACCCGCACTGGATCTCGTCGAGGATGAGCAGGATTCCCCGCTCTTGCGTCAGCGCACGCAGCTCTTGCAGGAAGGCGCGCTCGAGCACCCGCACACCGCCCTCCCCCTGAATCGGCTCGACAATCAGGGCGGCAACGGTCTCGGGGTTCAACGCAACTCGCAACTCATCGAGATCGCGCTCCATAATCGAAATACCACCAGCGAGCGGACGGAATGGTGCGCGATACTGTGGCCGGTCGGTCGCAGCCAGTGTACCAAACAGCCGTCCGTGAAATCCACCACGAAGCGAGACGACCTCATGCTTCGGCGCACCGCCGACTGAACGGCCCCACCGACGGGCCATCTTGAACGCTCCTTCGTTCGCCTCAGCACCGGAATTACAGAAGAACACGCGATCGGCAAAACTTTTTTTCACCAGCTGCTCGGCCAACCGCTCGCCCGCCTGCGTCCTGTACAGATTCGACAGGTGAATCAGCGACCCGTCGAGCGCCTTGCGCATCGCCTGCTCAAGTCCCGCGTCACCGTAACCCAGCGCGTTGACCGCGATTCCAGCGACGAAGTCGAGGTACGCCTTGCCATCGCTATCAAACAGCTCGACACCGGCGCCGCGAACGAACTCCACCGGTGGTTTGCGATAGACGCCAACAAGGGCATCGGTTGTCGTAGGCAGCGGTGCGGCCATCGGGGTCACCGAACAGAGAAGGGAGGGAATGCGAGTCGCGTGCCCGCCGCGACGTCTGAGATACCGGCCACGCCGGCGATTCGCACCGAGGCAACACCGCCCTTGAGGGCGAACGCCGTCGCTTCGAGCTTTGCCGCCATGCCGCCGGTCGCAACGCCGCGTTGAATGAGCGCGGCGGCGGCATCAAGATCCAGCGATGGAATCACCTTGCCGTCCTCGATCACGCCGAGGACGTCTGCGACCAATACGAGGTCGTCGGCACCAAGCGCGACGGCGAGCGCCGCAGCGGCGTCATCACCGTTGACGTTCAGGCCCGCGCCGTCTTGGGAGCCGGCCTCGCGAGCGAGTGGCGAGACCACCGGCACGTAGCCGCCGGCAAGTAGATGGGAAATCAGTGACGCGTCGGCTCTGATATCACCGCCGACGCGACCCATGCGCTCGGGATCGGTCGCGCGTGCCTGAAACAGCGACGCGTCTTCACCGGACACGCCGACGGCCCGAATGCCAGCGCTGATGAATTGCGCTACCAACCGTTTGTTGATGGCACCCGAAAGCACCATGCGAACCACCTCGAGATCTTCGACGCTCGTGACGCGGCGCCCGCCAGAAAACTTCGGCTCCATCCCGAGCCGCCGTTGAAAACTGGAGACGTCATCGCCACCACCGTGAACCACGCAGACCGCGTCACCCTGCGCAACGGCGGCAGCGATTGCGTTCGCGAGCCCGGGGTCGCCCTGGGCGCGGCCGCCAATCTTCACCACCCGCATCATTCGTGGCGTCACGCCGGCAATCCCATCGTTTCTTCGAGGCCCAGCATGAGATTGGCGTTCTGCACAGCCTGCCCCGCTGCGCCCTTCATCAGGTTGTCGATCGCCGAGAACACGACCAGGGTCGGGGTCCGGACATGCGCGGCCGGCACGACCCCAATGCGCACAACGTTTCGGCCGATCACATGCCTCATTTCAGGCGGCCCGGCAACCAGCTCGATGAACGGCTCATTCGCGTAACGCTCGCGCCATGGACCGAGTGGATCGGCTAACTCGCGAACGAGCGGCACCGTCATCGTCGCAAGTATTCCGCGCGCCGTCGGCAGGAGGTGCGGAGTGAACAAGAGGTCAATGTCGGCTCCCGTCTCCGCAACGAGCGCGCGCATCTCATTGAGATGCCGATGCGTGTTGCCCACACCGTAGGCCCGGAAGTTTTCCGTCACCTCGCCGAATAGCAGGTCGAGGCGTGCGGTGAGCCCCGCTCCGGTTACCCCACTCGCCGCGGCGATCGAAATCGTCGCGCCCGGCGCGACCAGTCCCTGCTCGAGCAGCGGCAGCAGACCAAGCAACACCGACGTCGGATAACATCCCGGGTTGGCAACCACCTGGGCACCGCGGACCTGTTCGCGGCGCGCTTCGGTCAGTCCGTATGGAACACCCTCCACTCCGTTACCGATTCGGAGATCGTTCGAGAGATCAACAACGCGAGCTCCGGCCGCTCGCGCGCGGTCGACCCACTGCTTCGACGCCCCATGCGGAAGCGCGCTGAACACGAGCGCTGCGTCCGGCAGCGGAGCCTGGTCCGTCGGAATAAAGGTGACGCTCCCGCCCCCTCGTAACTCGGCGGTATTTCCGCTTTGTGCATTGGCCGTCGCGAACGCGAGCGACAACCGCGGATGATTCCGGACGAGGGCGCAAAGCTCCCGACCAGCGTAACCGCTTGCCCCTAGCACACCAACCGGGATATTATGCATATATAATGCATAAGTTTGCTGCATACTATTGTCAACTGGTATTACGTTCCCGGACAGCCGATTTACAGCCGCGTTTTGGGCTGAGCCGATCCTCCGACCCTTCCAATGTCTGCCGCTAAACAGGACCGACAGCAGGTCATCCGCGAAATCGTCACCTCGCGGACCGTCGCGAGCCAGGAGGAGCTGCGCCAGCTCCTCGTCGAGCGGGGCTGGGAGGTGACGCAGTCCACGCTGTCTCGCGACATGCGTGACCTGCGTCTCGCCCGGGTACCCACCGCGGCCGGCACCCGCTACACCACCGCAGACTCATCTTCTCCAAACGCAGAACGGGCAACCCTCGAGTCGATTTTTCCGCAGTTCTTCGCCCGACTCGACACCATGCGGGAGTTTCTGGTCGTGAGAACGAAGACCGCGGGCGCTCAGCCGATCGCCGAAGCAATCGACGCCGAAGACAACCCCGATATTCTCGGGACAATCGCCGGCGAGAACACCATCCTGATCATCTGTCGGTCTGAGGCGGCGCGCGATCGCGCCGCCAAACGTTTACTGGCACTTGCCCGTCGGTAAAAGGCTACAATTGAGCCACTTGTGGACCTTGAATCAGCATATTTATGTGATTATCATCCTTTCTGCTGAATAGTCATTCATTTGCGGGGAATCCGATGCGTACGATCGCGCTGGCATACTCTGGTGGCCTCGACACTTCGATCATCGTCCCGTGGCTTCGCGAGCACTACGATGCCAAGGTCATCTGCGTCGCCGCCGACATCGGCCAGGGTGAGGAACTTGACGGCGTAAAGCAGAAGGCAATCGCCTCCGGTGCCGCGGAGTGCTACGTCGAAGACTTACGTACCGAATATGTGCGCGATTTTATCTGGCCGACGCTTCGGGCTGGGGCGATCTACAACCGGAAGTACCTGCTCGGCACCTCGATGGCGCGTCCGCTCATCGCGAAAAAGCAGGTCGAGGTCGCGCGCGCCGTCGGCGCTGATGCGCTGGCCCACGGCTGCACCGGCAAGGGCAACGACCAGGTACGGTTCGAGCTGACGTATATGTCGTTTGCTCCCGACCTTCCGGTCATTGCGCCCTGGCGCATCTGGGATCTTCGCTCGCGCGAGGATTGCCTCGCCTATGCGGCTGCGCACAATGTGCCAGTCGCCGCCACAACCACCAAGATTTATTCGCGCGACCGCAACATCTGGCACATCTCCCATGAAGGTGGCGTCCTCGAGGATCCGAACAGCGTTCCCCCCAAGGACCTGTTCATGCTCACCACCGATCCGGTTGACGCGCCGATGACTCCGGAAGACGTCACGATCGGTTTCGACGAGGGTATGCCGGCATCAGTGAACGGCGAAACACTCGATCCAGTCACGCTCCTGACGAAGCTGAATGAAATCGGCGGACGCCATGGAATTGGGCGCGCCGACATCGTCGAGGATCGCCTCGTGGGAATGAAATCGCGTGGGGTGTACGAGACCCCCGGCGGAACCCTGCTCTACACGGCGCACAGCGAGCTCGAGATGCTGGTGCTCGACCGCCGCACGCTTGCGGCCAAGGACCTCATCGCGCCGCGGTATGCGGACCTCGTCTATGAAGGGCGCTGGTGGACCACTGAACGTGAAGCGTACGACGCATTCGTGAACGCCACGCAGGGGCGTGTTACAGGAAGCATCACCCTGCGCCTCTGCCGAGGCACGGTCACCATCGCGGGCCGCCAGAGTGCGCATGCGCTCTACGACGAACGCTTCGTTACGTTCGGCGAAGACGACGTGTTCGAGCAGAGCGACGCCGCTGGATTCATCCGCCTTTTTGGCCTCGCCGCGCGCGTTCGCGCGCTCAAGGACATGGAAGCCGCAGGCGATGCCAACGCAGCATCGGCCGGCAAGATCAAAAACGCACGCACGCCGAAGCCTGGCGAACTCACCAACGCATGAAGAAGCGCAGCGCCCGTGCCAAGTCCCACCAGCTCTGGGGCGGGCGCTTCGCCGCCGCGCCCCATCCCTCGCTCGAAGCGGTCAACCGCTCGATCGATGTGGATTTTCGGCTCTGGCCGCACGACATCAACCTGTCGAAGGCGTGGGCAACAGCGCTCGTGGGCGCTCGGGTCCTTTCACGCGTCGAAGCAACGAAGATACAGCGTGGGCTCGATCGCGTAGCGCGGCGAATTCGCAGTGGCAACAAGCCGATCCGCACCGACGAAGATGTCCATACGATGATCGACCGCCTGCTGCACGATGAATCCGGCTCCGTGGCTTCCCGCCTCCACACCGGGCGGAGTCGCAACGACCAAGTGGCAACCGCATCTCGCCTGCTGGTGATGCACGAACTCGACGCCGTCACGCAGCTTGTGGAAGAATTGCAGCGCACCTGCCACAAGCGCGCGGCCGGGTTATTGGACGCCATCATGCCAGCGTACACGCACATGCAGCGCGCGCAGCCGGTGAGCGCGGCGCACTGGATGCTCTCCCATTTCTGGGCGCTCGACCGCGACCGCGTACGCCTCCAGGCCGCGCGGGTCAGTGCCGGTGTCATGCCGCTTGGGTCAGGCGCGATAGCCGGCTCTGCATTTCGCGTGAACCGCACGCGCCTCGCCAAGACGCTTGGCTTTCATTCGATTTCGCCAAACAGTATCGACGCGGTCGGAGACAGGGACTTCATAGCCGATGCGTTGTACGCGCTGACCGGCCTCGCGACCCATCTGTCGCGCCTCGCCGAAGACCTAATCTTGTTTGGCTCGAGCGAGTTTGGGTTCGTACGATTCGCCGATGCATTCAGCACCGGCAGTTCGATGATGCCGCAGAAACGGAACCCGGACGCGCTGGAACTCGCCCGATCATCGCCGGCGCGGATCGGCGGCGACCTCTTCGCACTTCTGATGATGCTCAAGGGAACGCCGAGCGGCTACAACAAGGATTTCCAGGAAGACAAACGGGCGCTATTTGATGCGCTCGACGCTATAACCCTCCTGCTCCCCGCGGTCTCGGGATCAGTCAGAACCCTCCGATTCGACCGGGCAAGGATGCGTGCAGCGGTGTCATCGTCGATGATGGCAACAGACCTTGCTGATTATCTCGTGCGGCGCCGGGTCACGTTTCGTGAGGCCCACGGCGCGGTCGGCTCGCTTGTGCGCCAGGCTGAACTTGCACAGGTCGAACTCGACATGCTTGGCGCGAGTGTATTTCGCTCCGCCCATCCGTTGTTTGCTTCCGCAGCACGCCGTGAGCTCAACGCAGAATCGTCTCTGTCCCACCGTGAGATCCCTGGTGGAACAGGCCCGCGCGCTGTGCGAACGCAGCTTGCACAGGCAGCAAAGAGAGTTCGGAAGAGTCGCTAACACTCAGTACAACTAAAGACTACATACGTTTACTGGCTAATTGTTATTTACAGTGAATGTTTAGTTTACAACACACTATGTATTATCCTCATTGAGGAGGATAATACATGAACTACACAACAACTGATGTTGCGGCAGCGCTCGGTACGACGACGAAGATGGTCGACAACTTGCTCGCCAGGGAGGCAAAGCACCTCCTCTCCACTGGTAAAAGAGGAAAGTCGCGCCTGATTGACGAGTCGCTGATCGAAATACTCGCCATTGCATTGCTTCTTCGGCGCGATCTCGGAACGTCGGCTCGCACCTCGGTAAAATTGGCCTCTGGCATAGCGGCCTCACCGGTGTCCAACGTGGCCGTTGGCACGCTCGGCGTTCTCCACTTTGACGTCGCCAGCCTCAGACTGGTACTCCGCCAGGCGCTCGCCGATTCGCTCGAGGACAGGCAGCCGGTTCGGCGCGGACGACCCTTACTTAGCGCAAAACAGGGTACCTCGTTGTGAGGCACCCCGAGTTAGCAGCCAGGCGAGCAGCACACCGTGATCAAGAACACAAAGTAACGCTGGACACGAGTATCAAGTGGATGCAGTATTTGGGACGGCTCCATTTCGCCAGGGAGGATGAGTGCTGGGTTCCGAGCACATTCGGTTCTTCTACGACTCGTTCGATATCGGGATCTACTTTCGCGAGAGTGGTTGGATCCTCGCCTCGGCGCTGCCACGAAGCGAGCTTCCCTTCGGGTATCCTCCCTTGGCGCAGTTGTTGTTCGGCACGATGCGACTCGTGGCGAACGGCGTCCTCGGGCCATCTGAATCTGCATTCGCAAGAGTTTGGGTTGGGATCGCCGCCGCGCTCCTGGTGCTCGCAGTGGCATGGACCCTTTGGGTCACCCCATCCACGAGATGGCGGTCGCTCGCGGTGTGGGTCACGCCGGCAGCGCTGTACTTTGCCCTGTATCGGTTCGACCTCTTCCCGGCAATCGCGACGCTCGCAGCCTACTACCTCATCCGCGAGAATCGACTACTGGCGGGATCGCTCGTGCTGGGGCTGGCGATCGCGCTCAAAGGGTACGCCCTGTACCTACTTCCCGCGCTCTATTACTACATCGCGGCAAATCGCGGACATAAGGCGGCGATTTCAGCGCTACTCCTTGCAATCGCCCCGCTGTTCGCCAGCGTCGCCGGGTTCCTCGTGTTCGCGGGAGTCGAAGAAACTCTCAAGCCGTTTGGCGCCTAGGCCACGCGAGGCTTCAACGGCGAGTCAAGCTATGATGCCCTCGCTGCTCTTGCCGGCATCCGACTTTCGCGTCACGTCGCGTTGGGAGGGTGGAGTCAACTGATTCAGCTGGCACAGTGGGGCGCTGCGCTGGGCGTTCTGCTCACTCGACCGAAAACCTTCAAGGCCTTCGCGGCGGCATCGCTCTTCGTGCTGATGGCGTTCCTGACGCTGTCACCCTATTACTCGCCTCAATATATCCTCTGGCTGCTTCCTCTGGCGTGCTTCGTCGAGGATCGGTTCGTGACTGCAACCGTCGTGTTGATGGGCTGGATCACGTATCTCTATTTCCCCGTTGCGTACGACAGTCTGGATGGTAGAGACAGCTGGATCCCTCCTCTCGTGTTCCTCTTGCTGATCGCCCGTATCGCTGCGGCGGGCCGAGCGTGGCTGGTCGCGTCTACTTCGTCGAATCCGCGACCGACGTGAGCGCTTGTCGAGACTCAACCTCGTTTCCGAGGCGCAGTCGCTCGGGCCGTGAGTTGCCGACATGCGTGGGACGGTGGAGAACGAAGCTGGTGGAGCTCGAGCCATAGGGCCATTCCCCGCCCCCGTGAAAAAAAGGGGGGAGCGGGCTACGCCTCCGCGTCCGGACCCTCCGGCGCCTGCACAAGATCACCGGCGCAGGGATTAACTTCTACCTCGCCACTCCGCCTCAATCGCCAATCACCCCGTGATCTTCAAGTCTCGCCGGCAGTCTGTCACCGCCATCGTTGGCGGCGTCCCTATTGGGTCGTCCGCCCCGATCGTCGTACAGTCGATGACCAACACCGACACGGCTGACCCCGAGTCGACCGCGGCCCAGGTCATCTCCCTCGCCGCCGCCGGCTCGCAACTGGTGCGCATCACGGTCAATACCGATGAAGCGGCTCAGGCTGTTCCGGAAATCGTCGCGCGGGTGACGGGCGCCGGCGTCACCGTGCCTATTATCGGTGATTTTCATTACAACGGGCACCTGCTGCTCGTGAAGCACACGGCGTGCGCGCGAGCCCTCGCCAAGTACCGAATCAACCCGGGAAATGTCGGATCCAAGCGCCGCGACGAGAATTTTCGAACCATCGTCCAGGTGGCAATCGAGCACGGAAAGCCGGTGCGGATTGGCGTCAACTGGGGGTCGCTTGACCAGGACCTCCTGACGTCAATGATGGACGAGAATGCGTTGCGCCAAGCGCCGCTCGCCGCAAAAGACGTTTACATGGAAGCGATGATCGAAAGCGCGCTCCGCTCCGCGGCGCTCGCGGAAGAGACAGGGCTTCCGCACGACCGTATCATCATTTCCGCCAAGATCTCCCAGGTTCAGGACCTACTCGACTGCTATCGCCGCCTCGCCGCGCGCTGTGACTACCCGCTCCACCTCGGGCTCACCGAGGCTGGGCTGGGCATGAAGGGCACGGTGGCTACGACGGCCGCATTGTCGCTGATCCTCGCTGAGGGAATCGGCGACACCATCCGCGTGTCCCTCACGCCACGGCCCGGCGACGACCGCGCAGAAGAAGTCTTCATCGCACAGCAGGTCCTGCAATCGCTTGGCCTCCGCAGTTTCACGCCTCAGGTCAGTGCCTGTCCCGGGTGCGGCCGCACGACGAGTACGTTCTTCCAGAAGATGGCCGAAGACATCCAAGAGTATCTGCGTACTCAGATGCCTGTCTGGCGCGAGCGTCACCCAGGAGTCGAGGAGCTGAGGGTTGCGGTGATGGGGTGCGTCGTCAATGGTCCTGGCGAAAGCAAGCACGCCGATATCGGCATCTCGCTGCCCGGGACCTTTGAAGACCCCAAAGCCCCTGTCTACGTTGACGGTACGCTTCGGGTCACACTCAAGGGAGACGCGATCGTCTCTGAGTTTCTTCAAATCCTGAACGACTACGTCGCGCGTAAGTACGCAACGCCGGCCAATACCTAGGCAGTCGCCTCGACCTGCTCGACGGTCGCCCGTAGTTCGTTCATGATCGGGGCGGCGAACCCAAGCTCGACAAGCCGGTCATAGGCCGCTCGATAGTTGGCAACAGCCGCGGTCCGTCCGCCAGCGAAGCGACCCCAGACCGACATCGGATCGATCGTGCGACGTAGGTCGGCTAGTGTCGCATTGGCGTTGTGCACCTGATCGGCGGCGCATACCCACCGGCTTCGGTCATCGGCGCTCGATAAGCGGGAGAGGTAGTCCGCATGGCGTTCGTTGCGATCCATTTCGTTGCCGTCGTCGTCGAGACGGCGCTTGGTCACCGCGAGCACCGCGACGAGCACATCCTCGCCAAATTTTTCAGCCATCCGCGACTCAAGCATCGCGTGAGTCCAACTCTCTTGCACGCAGTCTTCGATGACATCGTGCAGGATTCCCGCCACGACGATCGTTTCGTCGCAACCATAGCGGGTCAGGATCAGCGCGACATTCGCCGCGTGCGTCAGGTACGGCAGCCGCACCCCCTTCCGAACCTGCTGGTCGTGGTGTTTCGCCGCGAACGCGAGCGCGTGATTGATGCGGTCTGAATAGCCGTTCATCGCCTGCGGCATCGCCTCCGAGTTGACCCAGAACTTACCCGTCAGCGAACTCCACCGATACAGGCGGTCGCCAAAAGTGGTGTCTCAAAAACAGAGCGGGCGCCCGGTCATCCCGGGCGCCCGCTGCACTTCAAACCACCCTGTGCCTTACGGCGTAACCGTCAGCGTGCCCTTCATGTTCATGGCGAGGTGCGGCGTGCAGTTGAACTCGTACTTGCCGGCGACCACACCACCCAACGACAGCGTGAACGACTCACCTGGATTCATCTTGAGGCCGCTGGACAGTTCGCCCATGCGGTCGGTACCGAAGTTCGCATCAAGCTGCGCCTTCGCGTCAGCCGGAACCATCGCGACATCGAACGCCACGTTGTGTGGGCCACCAAGTTCCATGATGAACTTGATACCGTCGCCGACCTTCGCCGTGACATTCGCCGGCTCGAAGCGGTAACCCTTCGCATCGCCGATCATCTTCACTTCAATCGTCTTGCCCGTGATCGGCATCGCCGCGCCAGTCGAAGCCGTGGTAGCCGCTGCCGGAGCGGCCGCTGCCTCGGGCGCCTGTGTTTCAGGAGCCTTTTCGCCGCCGCCGCACGCCCCAAGCACCATCACGCTCGCTACAAGCACCACACCCTTAAACAGCATGTCCTAAATCCTCCAAAATCGTTCTGAATGAATGAGATATGTCGACGCACAGGCGCACCCGTTTGTCGTATGTGAAATTATTCACAAACAATCCGGAAAGCAAACCTCTCCCGCTGGCTCAGAAGACGAGCAGCCTACTCTTCGTAACTCGTTCCGTATCACCGACATACGCCCAGTGTGCGTTCTTGAAATACCGCTCCGCCACGCGCCGAACGTCTGCGCCGGTTACGGCGCGCAACTCGGCCACAAACCGCTCCCCCGCCGAGTAGTCGCCACGATAGAGCTGAGCACGGGCAAGAAAGTCAGCCTGCGCGGTCGATGTCTCGTTGTTCAGAAAGTATTCCGTGATGAACTGCTGTACGATCGGCCGCAGAAATTCCGTCTGGATCTCGAATTGTTGCAGCGCCCGAATCTCGCCAGCCATCAACCTGAGCACGGAATCCGGTTCGGTGGTCGTCACATAAAGCCCGATCGAGGTCAGCGCCCGATCCCGATAGTTCGCACTGACGGCATAGGTGAGGTTGCGTTTCGACCGAATCTCGCCAAACATCCGACCGGAGAGTACGGCCGACGCCACTCGAAGTGCCGCGACATCCGGACTAGTGGCCGCGGGACCACGGAAATATCCCTGGATGTAGTTCGTCGGAAGCGCACGCCTGGTGATCGCGGCATCGGCACGCGACGACGCGAGTGTATCGGGCATCGTCCACGCATAGGTCCCAACAGGGAGCGTTCCGAGCGTCTTGCCAACGAGGCGCTCGACCGTCGCCCGATCAACGTTTCCGACGACGACGAGGAGCAGCCGTGATTTGACGAACTGCTCGCGGTGATACCGCAACAGATCTGCGCGCGAAATACCAGCGAGCGAGCGTTCCGTTCCAACCGGGGAAAGCGAATACACATGTCCGGCGAAGGTGCTGCTGTCGGCGAGGTGCTCAAGCATCGCATCTGGACTGTCGTCGCGCTGCCGGAGGGCGGCGAGCATCTGTGCCTTAACGAATTCGACGTCCGCCGAATCGAGCCGCGGTTGCATCACCCGGTCCGCAAAAATCGACCAGGTTGAGTCGAGTTCGGCGGGTGTGGTACGGATTCCGACGAGCGTCCAATCCTCGCGTGGATCAATCACAATTTCACTGCCGGTACGCGCCATCGACCGCCGCAGTACATCCCGTGCGTAGCGTGTCGTTCCGCGTTCACTGACCTGCAACAGGAAGTGCTCGAGTCCCGCCTGCCCGCCTGGCGCCGATCGCACGCCTCCGAGGAGATAGAGATTGGCGACCACTGTACTGATATTGGCGCGGCGATGAATCACTTTGACGCCAGCCACCGAATACGTACTGGTCGTCGAATCGGTGCGCGGCGCTGGTGCGCCGGGTTGGGCACCGGCGGCTCCCGAGCCACTGGCCAGCATGAACGCGAGTGCAGCGGCAGAGTGGATCACTTGGCAACCCCCAGCAACACGAGTTCGCGTTCTGTGAGATTGATTCGACGCCGATCACCAGGCGGAATCAATACGCCCAGGACAAAGGGTTTACCGACGATATAGGTCCGAGCATACCGGACAAGGTCGGCCGTTGTCCTGGTCGCCATTTCGTCGATGTACTTCATGTAATAGTCGAGGCCCGATACGCTCCACCAGAAGCCGATGGTGTGCGCGAACTCCGAACTCCGCTCCATACCGAACTGCGTGGTGACGGCGCGGCTTGCCTTGGTTGCGGCCAGCTCGTCAGCCGAGAAATAGCCGGGTTCAACCGACGCCCTCAGCTCTTGGAGCATCACACGAATGGCCTCCCTCAGCCGCTCCGGTGTGGTCTGCCCACTCACGGAAATCGGACCAATGTTGTTCAGTGTGTAGTAGTTCACACCGATGCCTTGCCAGAGGCCGCTGTCCACGAGACGACGCTGAAATCGTGACTGCGGATTATTGAGCACGTCCGAATAGACATCAGCGACGAATGTGGCGGCTTCGTCGCGACGGACACTTGGACCATGCCATTGAATGAGCACGGTGACCGCATTGACATCCTCTTCGACAATCACGGCCTGCGAGGCGGTCACCGGGGGGATCGGAGGCACCGGCATACGCACAAACGGGTCCGCTCCACGCTTCCACGGCCCAAAGATCCGCTCAGCCTGGGCGAACGCGGTCGCCGGGTTCACATCACCGGCGATGATGAGCACCGAGTTGTTTGGCACGTAATAGAGTTCTTGGATCGTCCGCATCTTTTCCGGCGTCGTGCCAAGGATCACGGCGCGATCACCGATCACGTTCTTGCGGCTCCACTCCGTGGAGTAGAGGCGCCTTCCCGTCTCTTGTTCCATGCGAAAGAACGGACTCGACTCGTTGCGGTCGTATTCGCCGATCACGACCTGTCGTTCGCGTTCCAGTTCATCAGCGCGAAACTTCGGCGAGAGAAAGCCGGTGACAAGCAACTGCAGGCCGGCCTCGAGCGAGTCTGCCGATACCGTGAGGTAGTAGTTGACCTGCTCCTCCCGGGTGGACGCATTAAACACCGCGCCGAGTTTTGACATTTCGTCGATATACTGATCGGAATTGGGATAGCGATCATTGGCCTTGAAGAACATGTGCTCGTACAAGTGCGCAAGCCCCGCGTACTCCGGCGACTGCGTAAACGCGCCGTTCCTGACGGTGACCTCGGCCGTCACCAGCGGGACGCCATGGTTCTCAATGACGATCACCTCGAGCCCGTTGGGCAACGTCTTCCGCTGGACCACTTGTTCTAGTTGCGCCCGCTGTGCGGCGAGCGGCGCGGTCCCGATCAGCGCACAAAACAGCAGTAACGCACGCAGCCAGGGAGCCCGGAGGCCGCCATTTGCCGCATGTTGGTGCCTGCGCCCTCTGGCGACCGCTCGCGGCCGACCGTTGATTTCCAGCATCATGACTCCTGAAGGTGGTCCCGTGGACGATGCGGGCGAAGCAATTGTTGTGGCGTTGGCCGCATCACTCGACCACGCCCGTCTCCGCGCCAACGTACCGCTCGCCCCGCTGACCACATTTCGCATCGGCGGGCCTGCGGACGCGCTGTACGATGCCACATCGGGTGACGATCTCGCAAACGCCGTAACCGCGGCGCGGCGCGCCGGCATTCCCTGGATGGTACTCGGACTCGGTGCAAATGTTCTTGTCGGCGACCGGGGAGTTCGCGGCCTGGTGATCCGAAATGCGACCGGCGGGATGGTGTTCGATGACGCCAGTGTAACGGTGGACTCCGGCGTGATCGTGCGCGACCTGATTCGCGCGTCGATTGCGCGAGATCTCTCCGGACTGGAGCACTTCGTCGGAATTCCGAGTACCGTCGGCGGTGCGCTCTGGCAGAACCTGCACTTCCTCTCGCCTGCCCCAGAACGCGACCGAACGATGTTCATCGCCGATGTTGTCGAGTCGGTCGATCTATTGCTTCCCAACGGCACACGCACGCGTGTTCGCGGCCGTGAGATGGGCTTCGGCTACGATACGAGCCGACTGCACGACTCGGGTGAGATCGCACTTTCGGCCATGTTTCGCCTCGAACGCGGTGAACGGATGCACCTCGACCGCATCGCCCAAGAAAACCTCAGCTGGCGCGGCGCGCGGCATCCCTGGCTCGAAATCCATCCAAGCGCCGGTTCAATTTTCAAGAAGATCGAAGGGGTGGGTGCCGGGCGTTTGATCGACCAGTGCGGTCTCAAGGGTCACCGGATCGGCGGGGCGCAGGTATCGCATTTACACGCAAACATCATCGTGAACGGGGGCGGGGCCACCGCCGCCGAGGTCCGCGCCCTCATCGAACACCTCCAGGCAACGGTATTAGCGAAACTTGGACACCACCTCGAACAGGAAATCGCGTTCGTCGGCGAGTTTTGACACGCGTGTAGGTAAGACCTGGGTCGAGCAACCACGCCAGACGCACCTAGAACGGCTTTTCCAGGCTTTCGGACTGGGGAGTGAAGAGCTCTGCTCCAGACTGCGTGATGAGCATGTCGTCTTCGAGTCGAATGCCGAACTCGCCAGGGATGTAGATGCCCGGCTCGTCACTGAACACCATCCCAGGAGCGAGCGGCAGCTTGTTGCCGCGGACGAGGTATGGCCACTCGTGGCCATCCATACCCATGCCGTGACCAACGCGGTGGCTGAAGTATTTGTAGTCCGGCCCAAAACCGGCATCCGTGATCACCTTTCGCGCGGCTGCGTCGACTGCCTCGCACGCCAGTCCGGGACGCGCGATCCTGACCGCTGCGGTTTGGGCCCTATGCTCCACCTCGAACACATCTTTCATGCGCTGCGTTGCCTTCCCCATCACGAATGTCCGCGAGAGATCTGAACTATAGCCCTCGGCTTTGCACCCCCCGTCAATCAACAGAATGGCCCCCTCCCGAATCACCTGGGGTGTAGTCGATCCGTGCGGTAGCGCTGAATATTTTCCAACCTGCACGCCGGCCGAACCGTCGTACCCAAGCTGTCGATGCGCCAGTTGGACAAGGTTGGCAAAATCGGCCTGTGTCATCCCTTCTTTCAGTGACTTCCAGGCCGCTTCGTACGCCTTGAGCGTGACCTGACTTGCGAGGCGCATCAGCGCCACCTCGTGTGCGTCCTTCACGGTCCGGCAGCCGGCCGTCACTGGGGTTCCACTCACGACTTTCACGGCTGGGATGTGCGCGGCACCATCGGCGAACACAAATCGCACGGTTTCTTCGGCTCCGATCGTTGCCGTGCTCAGCCCACGAGCCTTGAGTCCCTTCGCCATGAGGGTGTAGGGATTCTCGTTTTCCTCCCAGGCGAACACATCGGCTTCCCGGCCAAGCGGCCCCTGATGCGCCTGCTCCATCGCGCGCTCTTCTTCGAACTTCGGGGTCACGAGAAACGCGCTGCCGGTCACCGGAATCACCGCGGCGAGAAGTCGCTCCGACAGACCCCACCGGATGCCCGTGAAATACTCCATGGACGTTCCACCGGTGAGCAGTAGCGCGTCGTGGCCGTTGGCGCGCATCAGCTCCCGTGCCTTCTGAAGCCGACCACGCCGTTCGTCGATCGTGATGGGCTTTGCGAGCGCCTTCATCGACTTCAGTGCGCGAATCGCCGGCGGCAGATCCTCGGCCGCGATGGGAGCTTGTTCACCCGTGAACGTGGTGGCGCCGAACATGCCGGCTGTGCCAGCTGCCGACGTGGCAATAAAGTCTCGACGAGACGACATCGCAGTGGTCCTGTGTCTGAGGGGGATCCCAAGAATCTCGTGCACATCGGCGTAAGCCGGAAGCCCGCACGAACAATCAATGCTATGTTGACGCGTGCCCAAAGGCCTATCGTCAACTGGAGGTCTGACCCGCTGCGCGTGGTGTGGCGACGATCCGCTCTACGTCGCGTACCATGACTCCGAGTGGGGCTTTCCCGTCCGCGACGAGACACGGCTGTTCGAGAAGATTTCACTCGAGGGATTTCAGAGCGGACTCTCGTGGATCACGATCCTGCGCAAGCGCGAGAACTTCCGCCGAGCCTTCGCGGCCTTCGACGTCGAGCGTGTTGCGCGATTCACGGCCCGCGACATCCAACGCCTCCTCGGCGACGCAGGGATCGTGCGCCATCGCGGAAAGATCGAAAGTACGATCAACAATGCACGCCGATTCGATGCCATCGTGAGCGCGTGTGGGTCGTTTGCCAATTACGTGTGGCAGTTTGAGCCCGATCCTCGTCACCGCCCGCGGCGCCTCACCTGGGCTGCACTCCAGCGCATGACTACTACGCCAGAGTCCCACGCACTTTCGAAAGACCTCAAGCGTCGCGGGTGGTCGTTCATCGGACCGACCACGATGTACGCATTCATGCAGGGGACTGGCCTGGTGAACGACCACCTGCACGGATGCCACACGCGAACCCGCGTCGAACGCCAACGACTGGAAGATCAATGAACCACCGTCAGACCCCTGTGATCCTTGCCGTCGCGGCAATCGCCGTGCTCACAAGCGCCCTGTTCGCCCAGCCCCCATCCGGTGTCGCATCGTCGGCGCTGGATGGCCGCGGCGTGTCGATCGAACTCGCCCGTCTCCGGGCACGGACCATTCGCGACGTCCGGTACGACCTGCAACTCGGACTCTCGGCGGCCGACAGCGCGACCGGGCTCGTGAAGATCGACTTCACACGAACCGGCAATGAGGATGTGTTGGTCGACTTTCGTGGGCGCCGCCTTCGCGAACTCATGGTCAATGATCGCAGAGTGGACCATCCCGTCTTCAATGGCAACCACATCCGGATCGCGACGCGCGACCTGCGCGGCGGCCCGAATACGGTCCTGATCTCGTTCGTCACCGAGATCGCGCCAAGCGGAGCCAGTATCATCCGAACACGCGATGCCGTGGACGGCAGCGACTACCTCTACACGCTCCTGGTTCCGGCTGATGCAAACCAACTCTTCCCCTGTTTCGATCAGCCTGACCTGAAAGCCCGTGTGTCGCTCACGCTCACAGCTCCAGCGTCGTGGACCGTCATCGCCAATGGGTCCGTGCGCGGCGCCGACACGACGGGCGACCTCGTCACGACCCGGTTCACAGAAACACGCCCACTCAGCACCTACCTGATCGGGTTTGCGGCCGGTCCGTGGTCCCGTTTCACCAGTGTCGTCAACGGTCGGCCCGTGTCGCTGTACACCCGTAAGTCGCGAGCACCCGAAGTCGACACAGACACGTTGCTCGCGCTGTCGCACCGCGCGCTGGCGTGGATGGAAGAGTACTTCGATCGTCCGTATCCATTTGAAAAATTCGACCTCATGCTCGCGCCGGCATTTCCGTTTGGTGGGATGGAGCATCCAGGACTCGTCATGTACAACGAGGATCGATTCGTCTTTCGTGACCGACCGACGCTCGCCCGGCGGGTGGGGCGATTCTCGACGATCCTGCACGAAACCGCTCATCAGTGGTTCGGCGACCTCGTCACCATGCGGTGGTTCGACGACCTTTGGCTCAAGGAAGGATTCGCCACCTACATAGGCGCCAAGGCGCTCGCCGACCTGGAGCCGGCGAGCGATGCATGGAAATCATTTTTCCAGAGCAACAAGCCGTCGGCATATGCGGTGGACCAAACCTTGGGGACGACGCCGCTCTGGCAATCGCTCGGCAATCTCGATCAGGCCAAGAGCGCCTATGGCGCGATCGTGTACAACAAGGCGCCAAGCGTGCTCAAACAACTGAACCATCTGGTCGGTGAAGATGCGTTCAGGCGGGGCGTTCGCGCATTTCTCACCACGCATGCCTACGGCAACGCGACCTGGCAGGACCTCTTGGGCGCGATCGGCGCCGCATCGGGACGCTCGATGCGTGCGTTCGGTGAGCATTTCATGCTTCGGCCTGGCATGCCCTCAGTCGAACCGCGCTTCACCGTTGCCAACGACCGGATCGTCAGACTCGAACTGACCCAGCGTGCTATCCAACCGGCCTTATCCGGGTCCGGCGCCTGGCCGATGCGCACGCGCGTGCTACTTGCCTACCCCGATGGCACATCGGAGCGTATCGATGTCGACCTCACCGGGCCGGTCACGACCGTTGCGTCGGCCCGCGGAAAGCCAGCGCCGCTCTTTGTGTTTCCGAACGTCGACGATTTTGGATACTTCGTCTCCCTGCTCGATTCAACCAGCGTGCGTTCTCTTGAGCGCGGCGCGATCCGCGACGTCACCGACCCCCTGTTGCGAACCATGCTGTGGGGAGCACTCTGGGATCAGGTCCGTGACGCGCGAATGCCAGCAGCCCGGTTCGTGCGCCTTGTCCTGGACGAGTTGCCGTTCGAGCGCGACGAACAGATCATCCCCTCGCTTACCGGACGCCTGGATCGGGCGATTCGTGTCTACCTGTCGACTGATGACGCACCGGGACTTCGTGCCCGTGCCGAAACCGTCCTCTGGACAGGCCTCGGCGACCCAGATCGGTCGTTCGGTGTACGCCGCGGCATGCTGGATGCGTTCATCGGGCTCGCGGCAAGTGACAATGGGCGCCTACGATTAGCCGGGATTCTCAACACCGACTCAGTCGCCGGCGAACCACTCCGCGATCCAACCCGTTGGTCGATTGTCGAACGCCTCCTCGTGCTTGGCGATGCACGAGCCGAGTCGTTGCTGACCGCACAAATCGCACGCGATACCACACCGGATGGACGTCGGCGCGTCTTTACTGCCGGAGCGGCACGACCCAGCGCAACGGCCAAAGCAGATTACTTCGCCCGGTATTTCTCGGATCGCTCACTCAATGAGGACTGGGCCAGTGGTTCACTCGGCGCGTTCAATGCGCTGGAACATCAGGAGTTGACACTCCCGTATCTCAAGCCGGCACTCGACTCGCTCCAGTTCATCCAGCAGAACCGGCGGATCTTCTTTCTTGGCTCATGGCTTGGCTCATTTTTCAATGGCCATAGTTCAGCCGACGCACTCGGCATCGTGGAGCAATGGCTCGCCGCTCACCCTACCCTTTCTGCCGACCTCAGGCAGAAAGTGCTTCAGTCCGCGGACGAGCTCAAGCGCACCGTGCGAATCCGCAAGGCAACAGGCGCGGCGCCTTAGCCGACAGCGCGATCGCGCGCCACAACCAAGGATGATGGCCAGGATGACCCAGGCGAAGGCAGGGAATGCTGTCTACGCGCCGATCAATTCTTCTTTTCCGTATCAATCCAGTGCTGCCACACCTTTTCCTCGGAGCCAATAGCCAGTTTCCCACCAAAGCGCGTGAGTGGCTGGCGCAGCAGTAGGGGCTCGTCGCATAACAGGTTGATCCAGTGTTCATCAGAGTAGCGACCGGTCGCGAGCCCGAGGTCGCGGTACCGCGGCGACGACAGGTCGATCAGCGCGGTCACGCCAAACTTCTGGATGAATCGGGTGAGCTCGCCCTTGCTGGCGGCCCGTTCGCGCAGATCAACGAAGTGCACTTTGACCCGCCGTTCACTGAAGAATCGAAGCGCCTTGCGCGTGTCCTGACTTTTTTGAGTTCCGAACACCTGTACTTCCATATTTCTCCCTTTCGGCCATGGACTTCGCAAAGCTGCGCACCTGGACGTTGGCGGCATACTACTATCGTACGGTGCGCCAACGAAGGCTCCTCGACCATCAATTGACTCTACCCATCCCCTACCGGCGACAGCGGTGAGGCCGTTTAGGCCTTCGTGGCTACTACCTGATGCGCATCTACAAACGATCTGGGGCAAGAAGATGCGCCGGCAATTGCCAGTTCACGACCGGGTCGAGAGGATCCCAACACCGGATGGCGATCATCTGACCCTGGCTCGTGCCGGGATTCCAGTCCCTGGCAGCCGGCACCTCTTGGTCCTACACGGCCTCGAGGCCACGATCACCGCCAAGTATGCGCATGGACTGCTTGCGCTCGCGCTCGCGCGCGGGTGGAGTGCCGACCTGCTGCTGTTTCGGTCCTGCGACGGCGAAAGCAACACTGCCCGCCGACTCTACCACTCTGGTGAGACCTCTGACGTCGACCTTGTCGTCCGTCATCTTCACGCCACCATTCCCGGTGTGCAGTTGGTGATTTGCGGCGTTTCACTTGGCGGCAACGTGCTAGTGAAATGGCTGGGAGAGTCGGCGCATACAGGACCGTCGTTGGTGCATCGCGCGGCCGCGGTCAGCGTACCATTTGACCTTGGTGCTGGCGCGAAATTCCTCGAACGCGGGCTGTCCCGGTTCTACACCCGCCACTTCCTGTCGACGCTGATCCCGAAGGCGCTCAGGAAACTTGAACAGTTTCCCGGCGCGTTCGACCGCGGCCAGGCGCTGAGGGCCAGGACCTTCTGGGAGTTTGACGACGCGGTGACGGCGCCATTACACGGATTTCGGGACGCGGCTGACTACTACGACCGCAGCAGTTCAATGGCATTTATTGACCACGTACGAGTGCCGACTTTGTTGTTCAGTGCGCTAGACGACCCATTTGTTCCTCCGCCGGTCATGGCGCTAGCCGAAGCAACTGCTCGCAGGGGAAGCCATGTTGAAACAGAGTTCACCAACAGCGGCGGCCACGTTGGGTGGGTCGAAGGTGCACTGTGGCCGCGAGATTACTACATGGAACAGCGTGTTATAGAGTATTTGTCTTTATAGTGTTTTATATATGGCTTGATACTGTCATATAATATAGAGAAGTTGCAACAATATCTTGCTTTCGTTGCCAATGTCGCCATGGATATTGCAGCGGTTTTATCGCTCTTGCGCACACACATTTAACACAATATTTAAAGTAGATATATATTTAGATTATCAGTTTCATGGTGAGTCCCAATTGCTGTCAGACGCCGCGCTCTCGATCGCGATCGGTTGTGAAATAAAATGGCTCTACAACTCTGCTCGCCGGCTGGCTCTGCCTGTCCGTCGCTCTTCGGCCGATGCCACCTGGTGGCGGCTGGTACACCACCTCGCCGTTGACCTCGGGATTCCGCTGGTTAACGCTGCCCGTTCCGCCGACACATTGATCGTCGCAGGCGTGGCGCCTGGTCGTGTCAGGCTGCGGGCAACCCGGGATGGCTCTGTTTCGGTCAGTATAGACCTTGACCGCTTTCACGACGGGGCTGCACTGGCCATAGCGGCGGCGATATACCTCGCCGTCCCAAGGGCCCGGGGACGTCCAAGAAAGCACTCCGGGACCGAGGCTGTAGCAGCCCTTTCCCAGTCGGAGATGGAAGAGGTCGTGCGGCTTCGAGCGCTCGGCACAAGCAAGCGACTTGAGCGCGCGGTCACACTAGGCTCTGGCATGGACCTGCTCGAGCCACCGGCAATCGTCGTCGTTCGTGAACTACTCTCCGCTGGGATTCCATTTGTCGTTGTCGGAACCACCGCGGCCGCATTTCATTGTGCGCCATGGCCAGCCGAACACCTTGACTTGTGCGTAGACGCCTCGGGTCGCAACGCTGCCGCAGTCGCGCGCACCCTTAACCGACTTGGCGCCATTCCTCGTGGCACAGGGGTCCGCGACGGGTTTTGCGTTGACGCGGCGATCGTCGGCGCAACACCGACATTGGCCCTGCGCGTCAACAACCTCTCACTGAACCTGCTTGCGGCTCTCAATGGCATAGGCGAATACCCACAGGTCGAACAACTGTCCATTCAGGTGCCAATGGACTGGGGCCAGATCCATGTATTGAGCCTTCCCGGCTTACTCAAAAGCGGAACTCCAGGCCCGGTCAGTGAAGGTGCGGCCAAGCAGGCTCGGTGGATCCAGTTCGCGGCATCCTAGGATTCACCGTCGGGGACTCGCTAGGCGTGTAGAGAACGGATAGTTTCACGCTTCCCTCCCCTGTACGAGGCACGTGTGAATTCGCTCCGACTGCTCGCCATGTCTGCCTTCGCGCTTTCGGCCTGCACTATCCAGCGCTGGCAGCCCGTTCGCATTGCAGCGACGGATGACCATACCGCCCATATGATGCCCGCCGACCTCCGGGTAGCGGCAACGGCGCCACGCTCTGGTGCCATACCGCAGGGCGCACCCGCCCTACCAGCAAGCAACGCGGCCGCGGCCGCTAGACTGGCCGCCAGTCCGCGGCATGGTGAATGGGTGAAAATGGCGTGGGAGCCAGGATCCAAAGATTCATTGATGGCCTGGATCGTGTATCCCGTGTCGCGGACCAAGGCACCCGTGGTGGTGGTGGTCCATGAGATATTTGGCCTTTCGAGCTGGGCGCGAGCCGTCGCCGATCAAGCGGCTGCCGATGGTTTCATCGCCATCGCCCCAGACTTTCTTTCAAAGGTTCGTGGTGGCCCGAGTTCCGTCGAACTGTCGAGCGACACCGCAAGACGGCTTACTGCCGGCGTGGATGCCGCCGATCGGAATCGCGCCATCGCGGCGGCGGCAAACTTTGCCATGATGCAGCCCTCTGCCGAACCGCGATATGGCGTGATCGGGTATTGCTGGGGCGGCTCGGCGGTTTGGGGACACGCCGTGAACGGTGGAGTTAAGGGTTTTTCTGGTGGTGTCGCGTTTTATGGCGCACCGTACACGCTTCCGGGAACGCCAGCCACGGCCACGACGGCTGCGGTACCCGGGGGGCTCGCTGTCGATTCTCTTGCCAAGATCAACGTACCGGTGATGCTCCTCAATGGCTCCAAGGATGCCAGGATCGGTGCGATGATGCCAACCATCGACTCGACGATGAGGGCGCTGAAAAAAGATTATTCCGGAACGAACTACGATGGCGCGATCCACGGATTCCTGCGCGCGCAGGATGATCCGGCCACCGGACAAAATGCCGACGCTGGCCCAGCGAACCTTGCGGCCGTCAAGGACGCGTGGCCCAAGACCATCGCCTTTCTCAGAAAGCAGCTCAACAAGTAGCGCAGCACCCGATTACTATCGGCGGGTCGCCGAAGGCCGCACGAATCAGATCAATCGGCGCGCGACATCGAAAAGAGTGCCAGCCATTCCGGCCAGTTTCCACTCATTTCGAAAAAATCTTCGAAATAGGAAAGACCGGACGCCTCAAAGAGCTGCACGAGTGCTGTGAGCCCATCGTCACTGTAGATCGGTCCAATGGCGATGAGGTCACGTTCCACCCGGAATTCATCTGGTGTCAACACGAGCGCCCGGTCAATCGCTTCACGTGATAATCCGGTTCGCTCGAAAGCTTCGCGCCGCACGATAATCGTCGGCGCGCCCGCAGTAAGAGAGAGTGGCATGCAGCCACAATACACATAGAGCAATGACGCGAGCAAGCGCAAAAGATTTTGACGTCATCGTCGTCGGTGGCGGACATGCCGGCGTCGAGGCGGCTGTCGCT
The DNA here is from genome assembly GCA_014192065.1 of Gemmatimonadota bacterium. Classification (GTDB taxonomy): domain Bacteria; phylum Gemmatimonadota; class Gemmatimonadetes; order Gemmatimonadales; family Gemmatimonadaceae; genus Fen-1231. The sequence continues at coordinate 513,331 of BJHH01000002.1, forward strand.
GCCTCACGGGCCGGCGCGCGACGCACGGCACTGGTCACCAGTAGCGCATCCACGATCGGCCAGATGTCGTGCAACCCGGCCATTGGCGGAATCGCGAAAGGCACCGTCGTGCGCGAAGTCGACGCCCTCGGCGGAATCATGGGCCGCGCCACCGACATGGCGGCGATCCAGTTCCGTATGCTCAACCGCGGAAAGGGACCGGCAGTGTGGGCTCCCCGCGCGCAGTGTGATCGAAATCGGTACCGCGAAGCCGTTCAGTCGCTGCTCACCACATGGCCGGGCCTCTCGATCGTCGCGGCCACCGTTGAGTCACTGCTTTTTGCGCCCGACGGTTCGATCTTGGGAATACAAACCCTCGATGGTTCCAGGATCACCGCGCACGCAGTCGTGATCGCCACCGGCACATTTCTCCGCGGAAAAATCTTCATCGGGACCGACGTTCAGGTTCCTGGGGGACGCGCCGGTGAGCCGCCGACGACCGACCTTGCTCTCCAATTGGCCGCTCGCGGGTTCGTGACTGGACGATTCAAGACGGGCACACCGCCACGGATCGATGGACGCACCGTGCGATATGACAGGCTTCAGCGTCAAGACAGCGAACTTGAGGCGTTCGATTATCGGTGGTCACGCCTCCGTGATCGCCCGGCACCACTGGCGCAACTTCCATGCTGGATCACCTGGACAGACACCAATACCAAGACGGTGGTATCGGAGAACATCGAACGCTCGGCGATGTACGGCGGCGCCATCGCGACACGCGGACCGCGATACTGCCCATCTATCGAAGACAAGTTTGTCCGGTTCCCAGACGCCGAGCGACATCAGGTCTTTTTGGAGCCAGAAGGCCTTGATACACCGGAACTCTATGTCAATGGACTGTCGACGTCACTCCCCGTAGGCGTGCAGCGCGACATGCTGCGCACGGTGCCCGGACTCGAACAGGTGGAGATGACGAAGCCGGGCTACGCAATCGAATATGACTATTACGATCCGACCCAACTGTACCCGTGGCTCGAGTCGCGACATGTCGCCGGCCTCTATTTCGCTGGGCAGGTAAACGGAACGACCGGGTATGAAGAGGCCGCGGCGCAGGGCGTCGTCGCAGGGCTCAATGCTGGTCGCCGCGCCGCAGATCTCGAGCCGGTCACCATTGGACGAGATACGTCCTACATCGGCGTACTCGTCGACGATCTCGTGAATCGCGGAGTCGACGAACCGTATCGGCTCTTCACGTCGCGAAGCGAATTTCGCCTCACCGTCCGTCAGGACAATGCGATTCGCCGCCTCGCTGTGATTGGTGATGCACTCGGGTTGTACGCCGCGCCGGAACAGCTCGCGATCCAACGACGACTTGATGAAGAAGACCGACTCACGTCCGTCGCTCGAGGCACTAGCGTGTCACCATCCGCGGTCGAGGCCCTGCTCTCTCTGGCTGGTTCGACACCAATTCCGCACGCGGTGAGAGTCGCCGAGCTGGTCAAGCGAAGTGGCGTATCGCTCGACGACGTACTCCACGCATGTGGCGTAGAGGCATCGGATGATGGCGAGGTACGGGCCACGGTGGAGCTCGAACTGAAATACGCCGGATATTTTGCGCGCGAACGGGCCAGCGCGCTGCGAATACAGGCGATGGGTGCGTTCGTGTTGCCAGAGGATGCGCGATATGCCGGAATGCGATCACTGAGCATCGAAGCGCGGCAAAAACTCGCAATCAGAAAGCCAGTAACGCTTGCCCAGGCTGCAATGATTCCCGGTGTCAGCCCATCGGACATCCAGAATCTCGTGCTCGAGGTCGAACGAGCGCGCACCCCTGCGGCAGGTACCGCGGCGCACTGACGTACACCGTGCCGCCACCTGCTCAGCTGACCGCGGTATCGAAAAAAATCCAGCAGAAAATAGTTTTCGCCGACGCAATACACAGGCGACATTATTTGTATGTGTTGTACAAGTAAAGCATTACACAGCAACGCAATACAAAGTAATAAAATCATATGTTTACTTAAAAAAAGCTGCAATAATTATCAACATTTGACCTGTTCATATCTACAAGATCGATATCGGTATCGCGGTATTGATCAACGGAACCGAATGTTCCACGTGGAACATTCGGACTTGCGCTCCGAATGCTACGGCCGGTAGCTTCGTCGAGACTTCACTGAGGGCGAACTGGATGGCAGCAAGGGTAATCGCAGTCGCAAACCAGAAGGGTGGTGTCGGTAAGACAACGACAGCCATCAACGTTGCGGCTGGGCTCGCTGCCGCTGAGCGAAGAACGTTGCTGATTGACGGCGATCCTCAGGGAAATGCGTCCAGTGGTGTTGGCCTGGTTCGCGGAGGGGATGTGGTGTCAACCTACGACGTACTACTTGACCCAGCTCTCGCATTGTCGGCTATTGTTCGTGGAGTCCAGTTTGCGAATCTTGACGTCATGCCATCATCGCCAGATCTCGCCGCAGCTGAAATAGAGCTCGCCGGCGTAGTCGGCCGCGAGCTTCGTATGCGTGAGGCAATAGAATCGCTACAGTCAAGCTATGACTACATCGTTATTGACTGCCCGCCGTCGCTTGGGTTGATAACAATAAACCTGCTCGTTTCGGCTAACTCCGTATTGATCCCGCTACAGTGCGAATACTACGCGCTTGAGGGTCTTACACAGCTGCTACGGACGATTTCTTCTATTCAGGAGAACCTCTCCCCTTCGCTGGTAGTCGAAGGTGTTGTGCTCACGATGTATGACTCACGCCTCAACCTCTCCCGTCAGGTTGCAGAGGACGCCAGGGCACACTTCGGGAACCTGGTATTCAAGAACGTCGTTCCACGAAACATCCGGCTAGCAGAAGCACCAAGTTTTGGAAAGCCAATTATCACCTACGACCTCGCATCGATCGGAGCGCAAACATACCTCGGCGTTGTCGGCGAGATTATCAGTAGAAATGAACCAGGACTGGCAGTTGTTTAACACTCTTTTTAAGAGAGTATAATGTCGCAGGAAAAAATTCGACGCCTTGGCCGCGGGCTTGATGCCCTGTTGCCTACCGTGGCTGTGCCGATTGGCGAGGGGAAGGGTGTTGCGCGCGCCGAGGCCGCGTTCCGTACGGTTCCTGTTTCCTTGATTGTCGCGAACCCGAATCAGCCAAGAAAAGAATTCGACCCCGCAGGTCTCGAGGATCTCAGAAAGAGCATTCAGTCGAGTGGACTACTGCAGCCGCTCTTGGTCCGACCAAAGGGAGCGGGATTTGAGCTGGTCGCTGGCGAGCGCCGTTTTCGCGCGATTCAGGCACTTGGTTGGCGCGACGTGCCTGTCCATGTACGCGAGCTCGATGATCAGGCAATGCTCACACTCGCGCTCATCGAAAACCTGCAGCGTAGCGACCTCAACCCGATCGAAGAGGCCGAGGGGTATCAAGAACTCGTAGCCCGATTCACGTTGACACAACAGCAGGTCGCCGATTCTGTAGGACGCGAGCGATCGACCGTGGCCAATATGCTCAGATTGCTTGCCCTTCCGGCAGTAGTCCGCAACATGGTTCGCGATGGATCGCTGTCGCTTGGGCACGCGCGCGCGCTGCTTGGTTTTTCTGATCTGGATCGAATGGTGGCGCTCGCAGCCGTTGTTGTCGCAGACGGACTGACGGTTCGAGAAGTTGAGCGCCGCGTCCGTGAGGCTGGGACGAAGCCTGCTGTACACCGAAAGACAAAGCAGGCTTCCGCGGCGGCCGCCACTCCAGAGGTGAAGGGAATCGAAGATCAGTTGCGCCGTCACTTTCAGACGGACGTCACCATGTCGCTGACCGCCGCGGATCGTGGCGAAGTTCGTCTCGCGTTCTACTCAACGGACGACCTCGAACGACTCTTGGACCTGATGCTTGGCAGTCACCGAGAAATCGTCTAATGTCCGGGGGATCGTTCGTCGATCCCGACGTAGACGGTCACGGTGAGCTGTTTGCACGCGAGCTCGGAGCCATGATCGTTCACGTTCAGCGCGAAACAGGGCTCGCACACCGCACCTATGTTTTGCGTCCGTGGCAGGTACCGATTGCACGGGCTGCGACCAGCCGATGGACCTGGCTGGTTCTGATCGGCGGGGTAGTAAGCTGGGGAGTTTTTGCCGTCCAGGCGGCCCGAATTCCTCTACTGAACAGTCGCATCGCGCAATTGGAGCGCGATGCTCTACGTTTGGATACACTACAGCAGACTCTTCGGGAGCTGCAGTCCCGGTATGAACAGGTTCAATCGATGCTCAGCCGCCCAGCTCAATCGGTCGGTGGTGGTTTGCAGGGCCCGGCCGTTCGACGTCCGTAGATCCGCGATTCCAAATCAGTCACCACGGAGCTTTCCATGTCGATGTTCAGCAAAGAAGTCGGCTCTAAACCGGAAGTCCGCTCAGCGGCAGCGCCCGTTGAATCAGCCCTTTCGATCATTGCGACTGGAATGCGAATCACCGGCGACGTCGAAACTTCTGGCGTGCTGAAGGTCGACGGCGAGATCAACGGATCAATAACCGGCGCCCGCCAAGTACTCCTCGGACGAGGAGCCACGGTACGCGGGAACGTCACGGCCGCCGATGTCGTCATTGGCGGACATGTCGAAGGCTCCGTGGCGGCGCTCGATCGTCTCGAGCTCCAGGCAACAGCAACCATCGCCGGAGACATTGAAACGCGATCGATCATCGTACTGGAAGGTGCCCGGATCAATGGTCGGGTGAAAATGACAGATGTCGCCGCTGTTCGAAGCGAGCCACTCCGCATCGCGCGAGCCTAGGAAAGGGAAGGTTTAGCTAAACTTATGTTTCCTGTTCTGTATAAAACTCTTCCAGTAAACAACTTGTACGAAATACTTACCGGCAAGATCGTGCGCCTTTCAACGCTACTGATCGTGTTTATTGGAGTTGCCTCGTGCTGGCCAGGCGAGGGGAGTGGGGTGGCCGGTTTTCGCGTTGCCCTGTTGACGCCTGGGCCAATATCCGACCAATCGTGGAATGCGAGTGCGTTTACCGGGCTGATGCGAATCCGTGATAGCCTTACCGCACAAACCAGCCATATCCAGGTCAAAACCCCAGCAGACTTCGAAGAAAATTTTCGCCAATACGGCGCGTCTGGCTATTCGCTCGTCATCGGACATGGGTTCGAATTTCAGGACGCCGCCGCTCGCGTCGCATCGTCCTACCCGACCACGGTGTTCGTCACGACTGGCGGCGAGACGGTTCGGCCAAATGTTGCAGCGCTTTCGTTCGCGTTCGACGAACCGTCGTTTCTTGCTGGCATGGCCGCGGCGGCGGCCAGTAAGACGGGGATTATTGCCTGTGTCGGCGGAACCGAGCTCCCGCCAGTGAAGGCGTCCTTCGCGGCCTTTGTCGCCGGCGCACAGCTCATGAGACCGGATGTGCGGGTGATTGTGACGTACCTCGGCAATTGGGACGATACGGGCGCCGGAAAGGAACAGGCGCTCGCTCTGATCCAGCGGCGCGTAGATGTGATTTTCCAAAACGCCGATGCCGCTGGGCTCGGAGTTTTTCAGGCAGCGCGAGAGCGAGAGGGCGTACTCGTCATCGGGTCAAACACAAACCAGAACACCCTTGCACCGGCCAGTACAATCGGCAGCGTGGTGGTTGATGTGCCGCATGCATTTCTCCTGGTCGCGAAAGAGGTTCACGCGAAGACATTCACGGCGCGGGTGATTCGACTTGGCACCCGTGACAACGTCGTCCGCTGGGAGCCAGGTCCAGTATTCGGACAGCGTGTGGCCCGTGCTCAGCAGCAGCGCATCGACTCGGTGCAAACTGTGATGCGCTCCGGTTCATTCACCACACCTCCATCGCCGTCACCACGGTGACCGTTCCGCTCGCCACCCTCACGGCACATCTCGATGCGCGGCTCGAGATTCATGCCGTGCCAGACTATGCGAACGCCATGAACGGCGTTCAGTGTGGCCACCGCGGACCCGTTCGAGCAGTCGCGAGCGCCGTGGATGCCTCGGAGCGCACAATTCGTGGCGCGATCGAATGCGGCGCCAACCTCCTGCTCGTTCACCATGGGCTATTCTGGGGCGGCTCACAGCCCGTGGTCGGCGCACGCTACGAACGCATGCGGCTCCTTATTGAGCACGACATCGCCGTCTACTCCGCACACCTTCCACTGGATGTGCATGCGCAGTTCGGAAACTCGAAACTGCTCGCTGATGCACTGGCGCTTGAGGTCAGTGACGGATTCGCCCGATTCGAGAGCGTGGCGTGTGGTGTACAGGGCGCGGCAGACCTCGCCACCGAGGACCTACTGCAGCGAGTAACCGCATTTTCAGCACTCCACGACAGCCAGGTGGTCGCATCAGCATTTGCGCCAGGATGTCGCACGAGACGGTGGGCGATTTGCAGTGGAGCTGGCGCCGGAGTAGCAACACTCGACGAAGCGTCGGCCGCGGGAGTAGACACACTCATCGTCGGCGAAGGCCCGCACTGGACCGCCGTTGACGCGCCAGAGCGTGGCCTGGTGATTATCTACGCCGGTCACTACGCGACCGAGACACTTGGTGTTCGCGCGCTGGGTGCTCATCTACAAGAAACGTTCAACCTCCCGCATCACGCCCTTTCCTCGCCCACCGGGTTGTGACCGCCGGGGGCGTTGCCCTCGACCTCCGGGGGATCCATAAGCGTTTCGGCGACACGATCGCACTCGACGGCGCATCGCTGTCCGTGGCGTCCGGTACACTTCACGCCTTGCTCGGCGAGAACGGGGCGGGGAAGACTACGCTACTCGACGTCGCCGCTGGCCTGACGCGACCGGACGGTGGTGCGCTCACGATCAACGCCCAGCCGGTGAGAGGGCACACTCCCGCCGACGCCAGATCGGCAGGCCTCAGCGCCGTGCACCAGCACTTCTCTCTGGTACCGGCGATGACGGTCGCCGAGAACGTCGCGCTTTCAAGCCCAGGTCTGTTCCGGACGTTTTCGGCCAGCGATGCCGCTGAACGGGTTCGTGCCATCGCCACTGCCGCTGGATTTCGCATTGACCCTAGCGCGCTCGTCGCCAACCTGCCGGTTGCGGCACAACAACGAGTGGAGATCATCAAGGCTCTCGCGAGCGACCCGGCGGTACTCATGCTCGACGAACCGACCGCTGCGCTGTCTCCATCAGAAGCGGCGGACCTGTTCGTCTGGTTGCGGGCGTTTGTCGATCGTGGCCGGACGGTTGTGTTTATCACGCATCGCATTCGCGAGGCCATGCAAAACGCCGACGTCGTCACGGTACTCCGGTCAGGGCGCACGGTGATGACATCGGCGGTTCGCGACACCGACGAATCCTCGGTGCTCACCGCGATACTCGGCGAAGCTCCCATACGGCTCCACGGTACGCCAACGCGCAACCTTGGTTCTGCCGCTGCGATGACCCCGGTACTCGTATTACGGAACTCGACCGTTATCGACGCCGGGGGCGTGACACGACTCTCGCCGCTTTCGCTGGCCGTGCACGCGGGGGAGGTCCTGGGTGTTGCCGGTATCGACGGCGGCGCGCAGCATGCGCTACTGCGTGTCCTTGCCGGACGGAGGCGGCCTGACTCCGGAACTGCCGAACTTCCCACAACGATCGGATTCGTTCCAGAGGATCGGCTACACGACTCCATCATCGCCGAGTTATCACTCGTGGAGAACCTAGCCCTGCGTGGAGCAGGGAAGCGTCACGGCAGGATCCGTTGGTCCGATCTGACCAACGCGACGCGGCAAGCAATCCGCGGCTTCGGCGTCCAAGCCCGAGATGAGTACGCGCCGGCATCGAGCCTCTCTGGTGGCAATCAGCAAAAATTCGTCCTTGCCAGAGAACTTGCCGATTCTCCCGCTGCCTTCGTCGCGGAAAATCCAACGCGCGGACTCGATGTCCGGGCGGCGAGCGACGTCCTCGAACGCATTCGCAGTGCGCGCGATCGCGGCGCGGCCGTCGTCGTATACTCGAGCGACCTTGACGAACTCCTGTCTATCGCAGATCGGATTGTGGTTTGCTTTGGAAGTTCCGTACACGAGACGCCACTGGACGCCGCCGTCATCGGCCGGGCCATGGTCGGTGCACGATGAAACCGAACATGGCGTCGCTTCTCGCCTCCACTGGAGTCGTCACCTGTGCGCTGGCCGTCGTCGCGTTGGGCATCGCCGCCGCCGGATACGATCTCAGCGGTGCCGCGCGCGCTGCTGTGGAGGGGGCGGTCGGCAGCCCATTTGCCGTTTTGTCCGCAACATTAAAACGCACGGCTCCATTCCTCATGCTCGGACTCGCCGTTGCGGTCGCCTTTCGCGCCGGTGTGCTGAACATCGGTGCCGAAGGACAATTCCTCGCCGGAGCGGCAGCCGCATGCGCCGTCGGCTTGTTCGCGACGCCAGTCCTTGGTCGCGCGACACTCTTGCTCGAGATCGCAGCGGGCATGGTCGCTGGCGCTTGCTGGGCCGGCATTGCCGCTCTGCTCAAGCGACGGTTTGCCGTGGCGGAGGTCGTGAGCACGCTCCTCCTGAATTTCGTGGCGGCGAATGTCGTGGCCTACCTCGTTCGCGGTCCGCTTCAGGAACCAACGGGCGCATACCCGCAATCCTCCATGCTTGAGCCGATTGCACGGTTGCCTTTGTTGATTGATGGACAGCGGCTCCACGCAGGATTTCCAATCGCCTTGATCCTCGCGCTCGCCACTTGGTGGTTTTTTCGCTCGACGGCCGCCGGATTTCGATTTCGCATGACGGGGTCAGGTCGCGCGGCAGCCGCGAGCGCCGGGCTCATCAACGTGAATGCCGTGCAGATGCATGCGCTCATTGCCAGTGGCGCGATCGCCGGGCTGGCTGGTGCCTGCGAGATTACTGGTGTGACATACGTGCTCTATGAAGGGCTGTCGCCGGGGTATGGCTACACGGCAATTGCCGTGGCAATGCTTGGTGGACTCCACCCGCTTGCGATCGTGGCCTCAGCAACCCTGTTCGGGGCGCTCGGAGCTGGTGCCGATGCCATGCAGCGCAATGCCGGCGTGCCAGCCGGGTTCGCCGTGGTCGCCGCCGCATTGGTCGTCTTGGGGGTCCTCGCGATTCCGAGGACTCTCCGATTGTTGCGGCCAGCTTGGCCGGGACGGCCCTGATGGCCGAGATGGTATTGGTAGGAAATTTCCTCGAGGCCGCCGTGCGGTCCGCGACACCACTGGGGTTTGCCGCACTGGGCGCACTCATCGCTGAGCGCGCTGGTGTTGTGAATATTGGTATCGAGGGATCGCTGGTGTGCGGTGCGTTTGCGTCGTTCGTCGTCGCGGGGTTATTGGGCCCGGAAGTCGGGTTCCTCGCCGGTGGTCTTGCCGGGATGTCTCTGGGATTGGTGTTCGCCGTATTCGTCGTGGCGCTCCGCGCACAACAGATCATCGTGGGTGCAGCGGTCAGCATGCTGGGACTCGGCCTCACGGCCAGTCTTCATCGAATCGCGGTTTCCTCAACTGGCCCCGGCGCACCGATCAGCACGTTCTTGCCGCTACAGGTCCCTGTTCTTTCAGGTATCCCCGTGTTTGGCCAAGCATTTATTTCGCAGCCGGTGACGACGTATCTGTTGTACGCCCTTTTTCCTCTTGTGGGATGGGGCTTGTACCGGACCGTGGGTGGGATCGCCCTGCGCGCCGTCGGTGAGCAGCCATCCGCCGCCGTTTCCGCGGGACACTCTCCGGCCAGGATTCAGTGTGCTGCATTGCTGGCTTGTGGATTCCTTTCCGGCCTAGGAGGCGCAACGCTCGTCGTGGCACAGACTGGCATCTATTCCGATGGAATGTCCGCCGGGCGCGGATACATCGCGATGGCGATCGTCGCACTCGGGCGCTGGACACCTCGTGGTGTCGCGGCGGGTGCACTGATCTTTGGCGGCGTGAGCGCGCTTCAGTTTCTCACACAAGCCGTGAACTGGCGCGTGCCGTACACGATCGTTCTCGCAACACCGTACCTGCTCACCCTCGTGGCGATGGCAGCGCTGCGGGGAACGCGCGTCGCTCCAGCAGCGCTCGGACAGACACTGAATCGGCCCTAGTCGCCAGAGGGCTAGCCCTTGGCCTCCAGCCAGTTGTCGCCGATTCCAAAGTCGACGACCAGCGGCACGCGCAGCATCACGGCCGTGGTCATTTCTTTTGATACGAGCGCTTCGAGTGTAACGACTTCGGCTGGCGGTGCCTCAAAGACCAGTTCGTCATGCACCTGCAACAACATCCGGCTTTCGAGGCCGGCGCGTTTCATTTCTCGGTGCACGCGGATCATCGCCACCTTGATCAGGTCTGCGGCGGATCCCTGAATGGGTGAATTCTGTGCGGTGCGTTCACCGAACGCCCGAATATTGAAATTTCGATCCTGTAGCTCGGGGATATAGCGACGACGACCCAGTAGGGTTTCGACATACCCACGCTCGCGCGCCCCTTCGACCGTGGTGTCGAGAAAGGTGCGAACACCGGCAAATCGCTGGAAATACGTTTCGATGAATTCCTTGGCGCTGGCGTGCTCAATTTTGAGTTGCCGCGAGAGTGCGTGCGCCCCCTGCCCATAGATCGTCGCAAAGTTGATCGTCTTCGCGCGGGCGCGCATCTCTCCGTTGACGTCAGCGAGCGGTACGCCAAAAATGATTGCCGCGGTTTGACGATGGATGTCTCCGCCAGCCAGGAACGCCTCGACGAACGCCGGATCCCCCGAGAGGTGGGCCAGTAATCGGAGTTCGATCTGGGAATAGTCTGCCGCCACCAACTTCCATCCAGCGCGTGGAACGAAACCGCGGCGGATCGCCTTTCCGAGCTCGCGCCTGATGGGAATGTTTTGCAGGTTCGGATCGCTCGATGCCAGCCTTCCGGTCGCCGCAACGGCCTGGTTATAGGAGGTGTGCAACCGGCCGGTGGCTGGATTCACCAGTACCGGGAGCGTGTCCAGATAGGTGTTTTCGAGTTTGGCGAGCTCCCGGTATTCCATGACCAGCAACGGAAGCGCATGCCCCTCGTCGGCAAGCTGCTGCAACACAGACGCATCGGTACTTGGTCCGGTTGCCGTTTTCTTTCTGACGGGGAGATGCATCTTCTCGAACAACACGGTGGCGAGCTGGCGATTTGAGTTCACATTAAATCGCTCGTCCGCCACCTGGTAGATGGCCTCTTCGGCCACCGTGCGCTCTTTGGTGAATCGGGTTTTTAGGGAATGAAACCACGGCACGTCGATGGTAATTCCCGTCGACTCCATATCCATAAGCACATCAACAAGCGGTAGTTCGACGTCCCGCATTAATCCGACCGCCCCAACCGCCGCGAGTCGTGGTTCGAGTATTCCGCGGAGCAGGCGCGTGACGTCGGCATCGGCCGCCGAATAGTCGCGGGCCGCGTCGATCGCGACGCGATCGAACGACACCTGCTGCTTTCCTTTGCCAGCTACCTGGTCATACGATGTCATGGACCGTTGCAGAAACTCAACGGCAACGGCATCGAGCGCATGCGACCTGCGGCTGGGGTCGATCAAGTAACTCGCGAGCATGGTGTCAAAATCCACGCCGCGCACCTCAATTCCTTCACGGCGCAGGACAAGAAGGTCGTATTTAATATTGTGCCCAGCCTTCATTACCGACGGATCTGCGAGGAGCGCACGCAGCGGTTCGAGCGACGGGCTCAAGGGTTCCGGCAGATTCCGAACCCCGCCAACGTCTGCCGTCCCAGGGGTCTGCCCCATGTCCATGTCGAGCCCGCCCTGTTCCGGATCATTGACCCGATGTCGAAACGGGAGGTAGAAGCTGACGCCGGACGCCGTTGCAATGGCGAGGCCTACCAGCCGGGATCTCATTGCATTCACGACAGGCGGAGCGCCAGGCTCGAGCATCGTTTCCGTATCAATCGCGATTGATCCAGCGGCCCTGGAGAGTTCGATCACCCTGGCGACGCCATCTAGGGTATCGATCGTCTCGTAGGTGGACACCGGCGCACGCCCAGCCGCCCCGCGTGATCCCGCTGGCTCGCCGGCCTTGGTCGCCGCGTCTTGGGCGTGATTCCGAAATTCGAGTTTCACAAACAGGTCCCGTAGACGCGCCCAGTCGGGCTCCTGAACAGCAAGGGCGCCGAGGTCCAGTGTCATCGGAAGGTCTGTCCGTATGGTCACCAGTTCCTTCGACATTCGTCCGTTGTCGCCGTACTGGGTGAGCGCCGTCCGGGCACGCGTCGGTTCCACCTGATCGATGTGCTCAAGGATCGTTTCGAGTGGACCCCACTTTTCGATCAGGGCATGTGCGGTTTTTTCACCAACCCCCTTCACGCCAGGCACATTGTCGGACGCATCCCCAAGTAGGGCGAGGTAGTCGACGACCCTGTTCGGAGGAACTCCGAGGCGCTCGGCGGCATTCGAGTGGTCATACCATTTCTCAGTTGTGCGCCCCGGCCGACCGTGCCAAGGATTGAGAATCACCACATCGGGCGAGACGAGTTGGACGAAATCCTTGTCACCCGACACGATGACAGACTTGAGCCCCGCCGCACCCGCCTGACGCGCCAACGTCCCGATCACGTCATCGGCTTCGAATCCCTCGAGCTTGAGGATGGGCACTCGGTATGCCGAGAGAATTTCCGTTACCCGCTCAATGCCCGTATCGAAGTCGGCTTGTTGGGCCGGCTCGAGCCTTTCGCGGGTGGCCTTATATGCCGGATAGCGCTCGTTCCGAAACGATAGCCCTGCGTCGTGCACCCAGCCGAGATACTCTGGGTGATGTCGCTCGATCAGCTTCCGCAGAAATTCGATCGCCCCGCGGGCGATGGCCGTGTTTTCCCCTTTACTGCTGACGAACTGTTGCTCTCCAAGCGCAAAGAAGGCTCGATAGATCAGTGCGTAGCCGTCAACGAGAAAGAGGCGCGGTGGTGGCGTGTCGCTCATGCGGGCGAATTATCGCACGCGACGACGCCACGCGTTGAGAAACTCATTTTCTCCAGTACTCGTCAGGCGCCACCGACCGAACCCGCTCTGGTCGTAAAAGGTCAGCGTAACGCCCTGGTTCCGGTACTCCCAAATCTGGGTGCGCCCCTGCTGTGAGAGGCTCCGGCTGGTCTGCTCATACACCTGGTCCGGCCTGCTGAGGCCGAGGAGCACGCGGCCCCGATCGGTCATCCACCCAGGAAGCGTTTCTTCGCGAAACCGGCTGTTTGCCTCGAACATCCGGTTGAAGTACTCGCGTAGCTCGTCCCCGGTTCCGGTTGGGTTCGCATAGTCTTTCACGAACGAGGCCCACGCGGCCGCTCGCAATTCTGGCGCCGCATCGCGCAGCACACTTAACCGATAGAGCGGTGCGAACCAGCGTAGGTAGTTGAGCATTTCTTCATACGACGCGAGCGGTAGGTCGCCGCCGAATCCGACGAACAGCGGAGCCCGCACGGTATCGTTTCCGCCTGGCGTCCAGACCGCGAGTGTCATGGCGCCAATACCCACTCGACTCGTGGGCACGGCGATCGTTCCTGCATACAACGCGCCCCTGCGGGGCAGGACGGTGCTGTCACGATACATGTTGCGCCCATTCTCTGTTCGTACATCGAAATGCACCGGCTGCCCGGCACCGCTGGCTCCGTACGCCTCAACAAAGAACGGAACGACCGGGTCCCGTCCAAAGGTGGCACTGGCCGTCGGGTTCACGATCATCTGGGGGAGGGCGCCAAGTGTGCCACGAACCCCGCCGCGTGCAAACGATACGGGACTGGAGAGCCCCGTGGCGCCAACCGTCGGCACCACCAACGCAACGGCATCCTCGGAGTTTCGGGCGCTTCCATTGTCGCGCACGGCAACGGAGAACTCGTACCGCCCCGGCGGCATGGTGAGTATTTCCTCAAACAGCACGCTCTCGTCCATCCGTTGCGTTTCCTTGAAACTCCCGACAACCACGGTTTCGTGTGCCTCGATATTTCGTACGACCACTGGACCGCTCCGCATCGTGATCGTCACCGTATACGCTGCACGAAACCGGTCGTTTTCCCTTGCGAATGTCAGCGATCCGTTCGCAAGAGAAATGGCCACTAGGGTGTGGGTGGAATCGGTCGTCCCAGCTGCGAAAAAGGACACGCTGCCAACAAATGGCATGGGCGCGCCCCTCGCTAGTAGTCCGAGTTTTCGATACAGCGCAATCACGTCATACTGGGGTCCGGTAATGTTTTTGGGACCCTGGCCTGGTGACGGGGCTGCCGCTGGGGATGGGCGGCCGCCTCCGCCTACACCACAGGCGGCCAGGGCGATCGACATCATCGCCACAGCAGCCAGCCGTGGTGCCGCCGACCGGCCCCGGTGGGCTGTCCGCGTTGTTTCTGCGTCCTGGATCATGACACTCCGTACCCGCGTGGACATCATCGGTTCTCTTGCTCCCCTAGGCACCGCAACATAGGTTCGGTCCCATGCTGAAAGATCCGCTTACCGGAACCACCGTTGCCGGATATGTCATTGAACAGCGTGTCGGTGAAGGTGGAACCGCCACGGTGTACAAGGCGTCCCACCCACAGCACGGTACCGTCGCGCTGAAGGTTTTGCGAGACAAACTGCGCCAGGACCGCACGGCTGTTACTCGGTTTGTGCGCGAAGCTTCGTTTGGTACCCGCGTCCAACACCCAAACGTCGTTCGAACAATCGAGATCGGGCAATCCCCGGACGGACTCCATTATCTCGCCATTGAATGGGCGACGGGCGAGCTACTCGAGGGATATGCTAAGCGAAGCGCGCCGTTGCCGTACGATGAGGCCTCGACGATCGTCGTCCAAATTGCCGACGCCGTACATGCGGCGCATGCGAACGAAATTGTCCACCGGGACCTCAAGCCAGAAAACTTGATGTACGACCCCGTGGCCCGCAACGTCAAGCTGCTCGATTTTGGTATTGCGACAGCCACAGATGTGAATCCGGAGGACCGGCTGACGCGCGCAGGATTTTTTGTGGGCACGTTGATGTATGTCGCGCCCGAAGCCCTGAGCGGTGAGGTCGTCACGCCCGCCGCCGACCAATACAGTCTCGGGTGCATTGCCTATCTCCTGCTGACGGGAACCCTGCCGTACGCCGCGAAATCTCCTCGCGAAATGTTCTCCCAACTCCTGACACAGCCCCCAATCGCACTAAACAAGGCCAGGCAAGGCCTCGTTTTTAACGCATCGGTCGAAGCGGTCGTGATGCGCGGGCTCGCTAAGGATCCGAAGGATCGCTATTTGAGCGTGGTCGAGTTCGCCAAGGCTCTTGCCGCAGCGCTCTCGACAGGCCACGCGCCTCCTGCAGACAACCCTGGAATGCTTTCGCGCATGAAGGGTTTATTTAAGGGAAAGAGCTAGGCCGGCTTCGTGCTGTCTGCGGGAAGCCACACGGTAAACACCGATCCGTTGCCGACGTCGCTTTCCACGGAAATGTCGCCGTCAAGGAGGCGCGCGAGTCGGCGCGAGATGGCAAGCCCAAGCCCGGTTCCCCTTCGCCCGGAATCGGCCCGCGACCCAGGGTTGACCTGCTCGAATTCCTCGAAGATGCGCTCCTGGTCGATTGCGGCGATTCCAATACCGGAGTCGGCAACCTGCAACGCCACCCACGACCCGTGTGCCACCAACATCGGCCGGCGCCCCGGCGTCGGTGCCGGTGCCGGTGCGGTGAGGTCGTCGTCGCGGATCTGCATGGCGCGAATGACAATACTGCCAGACGGCGTGAACTTGATCGCATTGCCGATCAGGTTCACAAGAATCCGCCGGAGGTGGGAAAGATCGGTCACAATTCTCGGCAGGGTTGCGGGGACGCTGATCGAAAACGTCAACCCGCGTCCCGTGGCCAGTGGCTCCATTTCCGACGCCACGTCGATCACGAAGGGGCGCAGGCGGACCGACTCTTCGTGCACCTCGATCCGGCCGGCCGCCATTCTCGCGAGGTCGAGAACCTGCTCCACGAGGTCGCGGAGATGGTTCGCTGACGTTTCGATCCGTTCAACCGGCCCACGCTGTCTCGCCGTGAGCGCTCCGTATGATCCGTCACGCAGCAGGTCTACAAAGCCTACGATTGCCGAAAGCGGTGTTCGTAGTTCGTGCGAAACGCTCGCGAGAAATTCCGATTTCGCACGATTCGCTCGATAGAGCTCGCCAGACAACTGTTCGAGCTCAATCGAGCGCTCCTCGATACTTCGGGCCTGCCGGCGCTCATACACACGGACAAGCGCTAGCGCGACCATCGCCATCATAACGATCGTCCATAACGCGACGCGCACATACCAGGAACCGGCTGTGCGCACGAAGTGGTCGGCGATCCCTAAGACGACGAACATTCCTACAAATGCCGTCCCGAGGGCCACCGCCGACGGACGGATCCGGCTGCGTGTCTGTATTAGGGGCATTGTGCTGTGAATGGTCGACGCATTGACGCCAAAACTATCACCGGGTAACCTCCGCGACGTGACCCCTCATGACCGATTGATCTCCCTGCTTGCTGAACGCTCTGTGCGGCGCGGCACCTTCACGCTCGCATCAGGCAAGCAGTCGTCTGTGTATGTGGACGCCCGGCTCACAACGATGAGCCCCGAAGGCCTCGCGACCATCGGCCCGCTGGCGCTCGAGCGAATTCGGGCCGCCGGACTCGACCCGGACGCAGTCGGCGGACTGACACTCGGAGCGGACCCCGTGGCCTACGCCATCGCATACGCCAGCGCACTGGCCGGTTCACCGCTCCGTGCGTTCACCGTCCGAAAAGAGGCAAAGATTCACGGCACCGGCAAGCTGATCGAAGGGCCGTTCACCCCGGGCGATCGTGTGGTCATTATCGAAGACGTGATCACGACCGGTGGCTCCGCACTGCGCGCGATCGATGCCGTTCGCGCAGCGGGTGGCATTATCATCGGGGTGCTCGCGGTCGTCGACCGTGAAGAGGGTGGGCAAGAGGCCCTCGCCGCAGCCGGGGTTCCCATTGTGGCCCTCGCCACCGCGTCAGAGGTGCTCTCGCTCGTTCCCTAGTGATGGGCAGCGGGAAGCTTGGGGCGCATGCCGCGAGGGCGCATGATCAGTGGCGACACCCAGGCTATTCGCTCGCGGTAGGGCGCAATGAGCTCCTCTCGAAAGCGCTGCATCATCCGCACACCGTCGTGGGTGCGCCGAAATTCTCCAGCCGACAGTTTCATGAACGTGAAGATGTGCCGGCCAAAACTCTGCGGAGACGAGTGGTTGAGGCGATAGGCTACGTCAGCGATCGAGAGTCCGGGATTCTCTAACATTCGCGCGGCACGCACGAGTCCAGCGTACGCCAGGTATCTCTTGGGTGCGGGTAGTCCAGCTCTGAAAAATCGACTCATGAGGGTGCTGGGAAGTACACCAAGTCCTGCCGCGAGCGTGCGAACGGTTCGCGGCCTCTCGTTGTCCGTGAATAGCGCCTGAACGAACCGAGAAAAGTCTACCGGTGTCTCCTGTAGATCGAGCGCCAGCTCGGCGGCCACCTCGGCGTCGCGCTCGTGTGCAACATCGGCCGCCAGCGCCTCCCGTAGTCGATTCCATCCGTCTGGTGTCCGCACGTCCACGAGGTGTTGTATCCCGCAGTTTCCAAGCGCCAGTAGGTCGTCGGCGGTCGGTGTACCACTGCGTGTCAGGAGTACAAATGCCGGGATCCGCGGAAACTCGTGCACAACCCGCATGGCGCGCGGTAATTCGGTCGCGCAGCATCGCGTTGCCGACAGAAGGACGGCGCTGACCCGCCTCACACGCAGGTCATGCAACACATCCTCTACCGTGTCGCGGTGCACGGTTCGATAGAGCCCCGCTCCCACCCGATCGACTTCTGCCCGATCGGCCGGATCAAGAACAGTCGCGACTGGCGCAATGTGCCTCGGTGATACCCTGGCCGTGTGCATGTGCCCTCGATGATTGCGTGTGGCAACAACGTTGCGGCCCGTGGGTCACCGGGCCGTCACTCTTCAGTGCTGGTGCGGTGCCATGGGTGTCACTCTCACGGTGTGAAGATTCCCACGAGGCGAATAGGCTTGCTCGTTCAAGCGGCTGGTGGCGCCAGGGGCTAGCTTTTCTGGGCGAGTTTCCCGGCCGGATGATCGCGCCGCCGCACCGCAAGGTCGGCGCCGAGGAAAGTCCGGGCTCCATGGACAGACTGCCAGGTAACACCTGGGCACCTCGGTGACGGATAGTGCCACAGAGAACAGACCGCCCCGCGCAAGCGAGGGTAAGGGTGAAAAGGTGGGGTAAGAGCCCACCGCGTTCGTGGTAACACGAATGGCACGGCAAACCCCAGTCGGAGCAAGGCCGAATAGGCGGCGAGGAGCAGTCCTCTTCGATCAAGACGCCGCGGGTAGGCTGCTAGAGGGCGCGGGCGACCGCGTTCCGAGAGAAATGATCATCCGAAGCAACACGCTTCGACAGAACCCGGCTTATAGGCCGGGAAACTCGCGCTCCATTCGTTGGGGAATCCTCACGGCAAGCACGCTACTCGCGTGCTATACCCGCGTGCCCGAGCAGGCGATCGCCATTCCGCCTGCCGCCAAGCCACCGGATGCGCCATTGGTCGCCAGTGTGTGGACACCACGCCCGGAAACACTCGCGCGCGAGTACCTCGTCGAAAACAGCGCGCGCGTGGTAACCACCACTGGTTCCGGCTCTACAGACGACTCGACGACAATTGCCATTCAGGCGTCGATTCGACAGGTGGCCGGCGGCGGACTTGCCGGTCTTCTGCGCGACATTGTCGTTTCCTCTCCCGGTGTTGCGCGCGCGCGGATGCCTGGCGTGGTACTCCCGTACCCGTTCGCCGCCGCTGGGGTTGGCCAGGGAAACCAGTACTCGCCGACCGGACTGGTCGGAGCTGGCGCCTGTAGTGTTGGCGCCCACGACGCACTCGGTGCGCTACGCGATCTACTGGTGCGGATACCCGATACCCTCCGCGTTGGCAAAGAGTGGGCGGACTCTGGGCGATTTGAGACCTGCAGGGCAGGGGTCAACCTTGAGCTCGCGAGCGTACGCGCTTTTCGCGTCACGGCGCTTGAATCCGGGCTGAGCGGGGTGGTGTTGGTTGTTGTCCGAACGGCAACGACTACCGTGCGTGGAGTTTCCGTTCGCGGCGATGACACGACGCGCATAACCGGATCAGGATCCAGCACGCTACGCTACGAGGTGGATCCGATCACCGGGGCCGTGCTTGGTGCGGACGGGTCGGGGTCGCTCGACCTTGCCGTCCGCGGACGGGTCCAATCAGAGAGCGCCCGTCAAACACAGGCCGTCCGTATCGGCCCGCGTACGTAAGCATTCCGTTAGTCGACGAGCCGAAGGGGCATCAACAAGCAAAGGTACTTGGCGGAATCCGACCATCCTTCTGGCTCAACGGTTGCCGCGCGCTCCGGTGCCTTGAAGGTCATTTTTACTTCGTCGGTCGGCAAATACTTAAGGATTTCTAACAGGTACGCAGCGTTGAATCCGATATCCAGTGGATCACCCGTAAACCGTACGGGCAGCTCGTCCTGTGCTTCGCCAAGGTCAGGGGTGCTGACGCTAAACTTCAGCATTCCACTGTTGAATGAGAGCCGGATGCGGTGGGTCTGGTCTGAAGCAACGACCGACATTCGCTTCAGCGCGCCAATGAGTGCCTGGCGATCAATGATGGCCACCTTGTCGTTGTCCTTCGGGATGACCTGTTCGTAGCTCGGATACGGCCCTTCGATCAGTCGGGTGTATACCGAGGTAAAGGGCGACCGAAACCCGACGTGGTTTTCTCCCTGCGCGACCTCGAGCTCTTCCTCGGCCGGAAAAAGTCTCCGGATTTGCTCAAGGGCTTTTGGTGGGATAATGAACTCTCGCGAGGATCCCTTTGCTCCGGGTGACTTGGTCGCGAGCTCCATCTTCGCCAGGCGGTGTCCGTTTGTTGCAACCATGCGCATCTGCGCATCCTGCAGTTCCCAAAGGACGCCATTCAATATCGGGCGGCTTTCCTCGGTTGACGCTGCAAAAGCTGTGTGGCTGATGAGTTTCTGCAGGTCGCCAGACGAAACGCGGCTTGCTTTATCAAACTGCACTACCGGGAAGGTTGGGAATTCCCCTTTCGGCAATCCCAGTAGTTTGAATTTTGACCGTCCGCACTCGAGCGTGATGCGCTGATCCCCGGAGGAGGAGATCTTCACCGGTGCCGGCGGCAGCTCGCGCGCAATTTCAGCAAGCTTTCTTGCGGGAATCGTAACACCGCCAGCGCTCTCGACGTCGGCCGTTACTTCGGTGCTAATGGCAATGTCGAGATCTGTTCCAGACAGACGAATTCCTTTTTCACTGGTCTGAACCAAGAGGTTGGCCAGTACAGGAAGAGTGGTCTTGGATGGTACCGCCGGAGTAACGGCGGCAAGTCCTTCCTGAAGCTTCTCGCGCGAAATTGTAAAGCGCATATGCAACCCGTGATAACGAGAAGGCGTTCAACAACCAGTGCAAGAACTAGCTTCTAATAAATTTATTGTCTGAAGCGCAGTAGCAGTAGTAATACGTGGAAAGTTGAAAAGTAACACAAGTTGTTTCCACCAAACAAGTTCCCGCGTTTAGCTCGTGTGGTAGCCGTGTTGAAAGATGCTTCCAGAAGACCCTGTTTGGTAAGAACGTTTGTTTCGGTCGTCGCGATCCATGGTGTTACGTATCGTTCCGCAGACTGTCCCGAATCTTTTCCACACGCCCACGGAACTCAACACTCTCTTTGATCATCGACGAAACACGATCGAGGCTGTGGATCACGGTCGAGTGATCGCGACCCCCAAAGGCACCCCCAATCTCAACGAGCTGTAGGCCGAGCAGTTCGCGAGAAAGATACATTGCAACCTGGCGCGGAACTGTGACGGCCCTGGTTCTCGACTTGGCCTGGAGCCCCTCAACCGACACGCCCCATTCTGTTGCGACGCGCTGCTGGATCGAGCGCAGGCGATCGTGACGCGATGAGCGGGCCGGTCGCGACTCGTGTGTCCTGACCTTGTCGCGGAGTGCCTCCCGGGCAATATCGAGCGAAACGGGACGATTTCGCAGCGAGGCATACGCAAGGAGCTTGATAATGGACCCCTCGAGCTCTCGGACGTTGGCCTGGACGTGATTTGCAACGAACTCAATCACATCGTCCGGAATCGCCTGCTCGAGCCGATCGGCCCGAGCTTTTTGCCGAAGAATGGCGATCCGGTGCTCGAGGTCGGGTTGGGCGATGTCGGCAACCATTCCCCACTCAAAGCGACTGACGAGGCGCGATTCGAGGCGCGGAATTTCCGAGGGTGGCCGGTCGCTCGTGACTACGACCTGACGGCCAGCCTCATAGATCGCATTAAAGGTGTGGAAGAACTCTTCCTGCGTGGCTTCCTTTCCGCCTAGAAAATGCACGTCGTCAACGAGCAGTAGGTCGGTTTCACGATACCGGCGCCGGAAATCCGGCATCGCGCGCTTCGCGATGGACGTAATCACGTCGTTGGTGAACTGCTCGGTGCTGATAAAGGTGGTTCGACAGGAAGGGTTTTTGGCAAGAATCTCATGGGCGATGGCTTGCATGAGATGGGTCTTGCCGAGTCCTGTCGCGCCGTAAATGAACAGGGGATTGTAGGTCTTGCCAGGTGCCTGCGATACGGCGGTTGCCGCCGCGACCGCGAGCTCATTCGACCGACCAATAACAAACTCAGAGAATGTGTATCTTTTACTTAAAACACCAACAGTGACGCTTTGTGGTCTTTGTTGTGGCGTTATACTGGCGCTGTTTGCTGGTGCGAAAAGATCCATTTGCGATCGCTTAAGCCGCTCCTGCTCAACGCGAAATGAGATGGAAATTGGATGGCCAAAACAGACAGGACCGAGCGCCTCGAGCGCCTGCGTGTGTTTCGACTCATTCCACTCGACCGACCACTGGTCTGGGGCGGTCAGTACAAGCATCCTTCCGTCGAACTCTTGGGCAACCAGCGGAACAAGCCATGTTTCCACGGCCTGTTCTGGTAGCTCGAGTCGGGCGCGGCCGATCAGTGTAGACCAAACTTCTGTAGCGGAAAGCGTCACGGAGCTCAGGAAAAATGGGGAGCGAACGTACGGCCGTAGATGTGGATAAGTCAACACTCGCGCTTGCAAGCAAATAGGGCCAGACTTGAAGTATCTCTGTGTTGTGAATAGGTTTAGCAGCTTGGATAGAACTGATTTCTGGACCGCCAGGAGTAGTGATGGGAAAGCCGACTTATAACCCGCGAAACAAGAAAAGAATCCGCAAGCATGGGTTCCGCTTGCGTATGTCCACGAAATGGGGGCGGCAGGTACTGAGCCGGCGCCGCAAGAAGGGGCGTAAGCTCCTGACGGTGAAGCTGCCGTCAAAGTACGCAGGAGCGTAGTAGTCAACGCTTTCCGCGCGTCAGTCGACTGACGCGCGGGGCCGATCTCGCACATGTCCGGGCACGAGGCAAGCCGCTTCGTGGGTCGGCACTGGAGATCCGCGTACTCTCTTCAACGACAACGACACCCCGTGTCGGGATTATCGTGCCACGGCATTCACATACGGCCGTGGAGCGAAACCTTGTGAAGCGAAGACTTCGCGAAATAGTCAGGATCTGCGGACTCGTGTCGCCGACCATCGGAACGATGGTCGTTTTCGCGCGCCCTGCGGCCTATCGCCACTCGTACGAATCGCTACGGACCGAGCTTACGGGCCTATGTGGGCGCGCGGCGCGGTAGCCAGACGTGATAAGGCGACTGCTCGTTCTTTCTGTGCGCGCATACCAGGTCGTCCTCGGACCACTTCTACCATCGTCGTGCCGCTATTTTCCGACGTGTTCCTCCTACGCCATCGAGGCACTGGAGCGGCACGGCGCGCTGCGCGGATCGTGGTTTACTGTTCGTCGAATTGCACGTTGTCATCCTTTTAGGCCGGGTGGATTCGACCCGGTCCCGTGATCACCCAGGCGCGAATTCATGGATAGACGGTTCTTTCTCGCTCTCTTGTTGACCGGCGTGGTGCTCGTCGTGACGCCGCTGCTCATTCCTCCAGCGCCGCGGCCCGTAGCGACCGCGCCCACGGTCGGTGGACAGGCCGCCGCCGACGTTCCGACACCAGGAAGCGTGGCCGCGCAAGCAATTATGCCGCGAACAACGACGGGACCGCGGGCGCCGGCTCCGACGTCAGCAGCGCTTGCACCAATCGACACAATTCTCGCCAGTAGTGCAGGGGCCGAGTTCGTGTTTACGACACGCGGCGCGGCGCCACTTTCGGCAAACCTCCCAGGCCATCGTGCGCTTGGTGCGACCTCGGGACCGGTTGTGCTTCACGGGGGCGGAGACGCCCTACTGCAATACCGCGTACTCACGGATCGGGACACGGCGCGACTTGACCAAACCACCTTTCGGTATACGCGAACCGATGCGAGTGGTGCATCAACACTGACCTTCTCCGATAGCGTCGGCGGCACGACGATCAGCTATCGCCTGGCCGATGATGCGCAGGTCACACAGGTGCACGTGAGTGTGCCACCGACGACTGGTCGTGCGTTTCTTCTCTTGGGACTGCCGCGCGGATTTGCCTCGCACGAGGCAGATACCCTCGACGATATTCGGCACCTTTCCTACGCAGCAAAGCCAGTGACCAAGGGAGCCACGGGCGTCACGTTTTCCAGCCTCGACCCCGGGGAACAGGAACTGGTGCCGGGCCCACTGTCATGGGCCGTGGCCAAAAGTAAGTATTTCGTCGTCGGCGTGTTGTCGCCGAGTGATTCCACGCCGTTTTCTGAGATGCAGGTTGTGGGCGGTGTGCGCGAGAGCAAGCTCGCGACACGGGCCGCCGCGACCGTGGTCATTCCGATCGTGAATGGGCGCGCCGCGTTCAATCTGTATACCGGCCCGCAGTCGTGGGAGCGCATGCGCGCGCTCGGTCGCGAGTTTGAAACGGCGAACCCGTATGGTGGTTTCATGCAGCCGGTGGTTCAGCCATTTGCGACCATCGTGATGCGCGTGATGCTGTGGATGAAGAGCTTCTTCTCGCTCGACTATGGTTGGTTGCTCGTCATCTTTGGGCTCGCGATTCGCGTGGTGTTGTGGCCGCTCAACCAGAGTGCGATGCGGTCGAGTATCCGCCTCCAGCGAATTCAGCCAGAGCTGCAAGCGGTGCAGGAGCGCTACAAGAGCGACCGCACGAAACAGCAGCAAGAAATCATGCGCGTGTATCAGGAACATGGCATGAGCCCGTTTTCCGCGCTGTCTGGATGTTTGCCGGCGCTGGTTCCGATGCCCGTGTTCTTCGCGCTGTTCTTTGTGTTTCAGAACACGATTGAATTCCGTGGCGTGCCGTTCCTTTGGCTTGCGGACATTTCACTGAAGGATCCGCTCTACATCCTGCCCGTCGTGACCGGCGCGTCGATGTTCCTGCTCTCGTGGATCGGCATGCGCAACATGCCCAAGAATCCACAGGCGACAATGATGTTGTACCTGATGCCGGGCATGTTCATGATGTTCTTGCTCAGCACGGCCTCAGGGTTGAGCATCTACTATCTCGTGCAGCAGATCGCGGCGATTCCGCAGCAGTGGATGATCGCCAATGAACGACGAAAGGCCCAGCCACCTAAATAGCAGTTCCCCCAAAAGCCGCGCGTCGACGCGCGGCCGGGGTGACACCATCGTTGCGATTGCAACGATGGTGGGCAGGTCGGCCGTTGCCGTTGTTCGACTCAGTGGCCACGATGCCGGCGAGATTGGGCGACGCTGTGTGCGGCCATGGCCTACCACGGCGCGCACCATGACCCGCTGCGCTGTACACGATCCGGTCACGGGTCGGCACCTGGATGACGGGCTCGTCGTGGAGTTTCCCGCGCCGGCTTCGTACACCGGTGAAACGGTCGTCGAATTGCATTGCCACGGCGGGTTTTCTGTGCCCGCTGCCGTAGAGTCTGCGTTGATTCGGGCCGGAGCGCGACCGGCACTGGCTGGCGAGTTCACCGAGCGCGCCGTGCTGAATGGAAAAATCGACCTGGTCACCGCGGAGGCGATTGGCGAGCTGATCGATGCGCGCACACGGGCGATGCACCGGGCTGCCATACAGAGCCTGTCCGGAACGCTGGTGCGGCAATACGCGGAGCTACGATCCGAGGTGATCGCCGTGGAGGCGCTCCTTGCGTTCGATATTGATTTTCCGGAAGAGGACCACGGGCCGATCGGGCGGGAGCTTGTGGACGGGGCGGTGGTGCGGGTAGAGGCGCGAATCGCCGCACTGCTTGCGACCGCACCAGCGGCCATTCTTGGTCGAGATGGTGCGCTGGTGGTACTTGCTGGGCCAACCAATGCCGGAAAGTCGTCTTTACTCAATGCCATGGTTGGTGAGGCACGGGTTATTGTGAGCGACGAACCCGGCACCACGAGGGATGCCGTAGAGGTCCTGCTCGATACCGATCCTTGGCCGATTCGGCTCGTCGACACCGCTGGGCTCCGTGGTGATGCGGGAGTGGTGGAGCGACTTGGAATCGCCGTGAGCGAGCGCTACCTCGGTGGCGCGGACATCGTGGTCGTGTGCGCAGAGTCGCCGGAAGAAATCGCCAGAATTACCACGCGAGTCCGCGCACTGGGCGACGCGGCGATCGTGGAGGTGCTCACGAAGAACGATCTCTGGACGCCGGCGACCGCAGGGATCCATGGCGCCGCGCTCTCCGTGAGCGCGGTGACGGGCCACGGCCTTAGCGCGCTTCGCGATACCATACTGGCGATTGTCGCCGCGAAGGTTGGTCGCCCTGATGACCAGGGTCCACTGGTGACGAGCGCGCGCCAGCGAGCGGCGCTTGAAACAGCCCGCGACGAGCTTGCCGATTTTCGGTTGGCATGGCGGGAGGGTGTGCTACCAACGCCAGTGGCTGCGACACACCTTCGAGCGACTATCCACGCACTGGATCACCTGATTGGCGCAGTGGATGTGGATGCAGTGCTCGCACGGGTGTTTTCGACCTTCTGCGTCGGCAAATAAAGCCGCCTCACGCGAGTGGGGCTACGCTGTTCGAGCGGCGTCGCTTACAGAACAGAGGTCGGCCGCAGAACTGCGAACGGCGTTCGACAGTCCCATACTGGCGATCGCCTCCTCGACTAACCGAGCACCGAGGAAATAGCCGGCGCGTTCCGGCACCACGCATCGCTGTACGGTGCGGGCCTCGTCGCTCATGCCGCCAGAGAGATATCGTAGGCGTAATCCGAGACCAGACCGATCGAGGTCGTCGACCAGACCGCGGGCCAGTACGCCCTCAAGCTCACGGATACGCGAGTACTGGCGGCGGGCATACCCGAAGTATTCCCACGGCGCATGTCCTGGGCTAAACGCCCGGGAGGCTTGAACGGCGAGCCCTTCGTTGACGAGATGCTCGCGGAGCGAGGCCCGGCGACCGGTTTCCCAATAGGAGTAGTATCCACCAGCATCGACGACGAGGTCGCGCATCTCGTTTTGACTGCGCGGGGATGTGTAGCGAACACAGTGCGCCATCTCGTGTGCGATCCACATCGGAAGGAGCTCGGGATCGAGTCCAAGCCCCCGACTCGTCGGATTGGGCACGCTCGTAAAGTGTTCGAGGCAGACAAACGCCATGCCTCTTCCGTTGACCACGAGCTCGCCGGCATTGGCGGCGCCGACGCCGACCATCAGGACGATGTCGATGTTAGAGTCGACTGCAAACAGGTCCGCACACTGCTGCTCAGTGGCCTGCGCGAGCGCGGTCACGTCGACACGGTCAAGCATGGCGTGCAGGTCGTCGCGATTGGCGCGTACGGTGTCACGCACGATCTCGTCAAACTGGGGCCCCACCGGCTCGATCACATAGTTGTGCCAGTACGCCTCGAGCATCTCGCGGTGTGCGTCGAAGTAGCGATGATATTCGGCTTCGGGCTCGGAACTCTGCAGCACCGCAACAAAGTCGGGCAGCAGGTTGATAAGCATCGAAGGGTTCGCGTCGCGTGGATAAAAGGGGCAGTCAACGGGAGTGATCGGCACTCCTCGGCGAACGGGCCAGCTGCGCGAGAATGTAGGTCCTCACGTGATTGCAAACAAGAGCACGCGATTCCAACGCAGCGCGCTAGCTGGTTTTGATCACCCCGCCTTTGTATCGCGCAGTTCGTTAGCGGGTTCCGAACAACCGGTCACCGGCATCACCGAGTCCCGGGAGGATGTACCCGGAAGCGTTCAGTTCGCGATCGAGCGCCGCGGTGATGACTGGAACGTCGGGATGAGCCTCGCGCAGGCGCCTTGCTCCCTCTGGCGCGGCCACGATGCAGAGAAATCTGATCCGAGTCGCCCCGGCCAACTTGAGTTTTGTGATCGCAGCGACGGCACTTCCGCCGGTAGCCAGCATCGGATCGAGTACAAAGAATTCGCGTTCCGCAGCGTCGCCGGGAACCTTGAAGTAGTAGTCGATCGGCTGAAGCGTGTCGTGATCACGGTACAGGCCGATATGTCCGACTCGCGCCGAGGGAATGAGTCGAAGAACCCCCTCGACCATACCGAGTCCGGCCCGAAGGATGGGGACGAGTACGGCCTTCTTTCCGGCGACGCGTTCGCCAGTCGTGGTCTCGAGGGGGGTGATCACCCCGTGCGATTCGAGTTCCATTTCAGCGGTCGCTTCGTACGCCATGAGCATCGCGACTTCTTCAACGAGCTCCTTGAAGATCTTCGTCGGCGTACTCCGGTCCCGTAGCAACGCGAGCTTGTGTTGCACGAGCGGATGTCGTACGACGAAGAGTCCGGGGATTGTGGGGGTGGCTGGCATGACGTGGAGTCTAGTATTTTGCGCGCATGAAAGAATA
>BJHH01000003.1:0-47824 GCA_014192065.1 Gemmatimonadota bacterium
GGGCTACGCACGTAGGCGCTGCGGGAGATCCTATGCAAGACGGGAGTTCGATTCTCCCCGCCTCCACTCCCTGAGGTGAACGATACGAGGGAAGGGGCGTCCGAAAGGGCGCCCCTTTTTCGTTTTCTTAAGATTGCTCTGAACATCCGGACACCGTCGGACTCCCCTCTGGAAGGGACTGTGCTATTCCCGGTACCGGTTATATTGCTTCCTAGAGCTGTAACGAATACGTGACAGACCGCACCGATTTGGTGACGAAATCACGCACCGGCTTGGTACAGTGAAGTAAGCCATCGACCATCGAATGCTTCACGGTGAATCATTCCACAGTGATGGCGGCTCAGTACGATATCGCACGTCGTGCGATCATCCCACCCCACAGTAAGGAGTTGCTGATGTTCCACCGAGCGAGTCTTCGTCGCTTGGCTCTTGCGGCCACTGTCCTGGTGTTGGCGCTTCCGACGCGCGTGTTTGCGCAGACGGGCACCATCACCGGTAAAGTGACCGATGTGGCCACGAAGCAGCCGATCGCTGAAGCCCGCGTTGTTCTGCCGGGCACGGCGTTCCAAACGCAGACGACCAAAGATGGTGAATTCCGCTTCACGAACGTTCGTCCGGGGTCGATCACCGTCGGCGCCTTCCGTCTTGGCTTCAAGGCGGTGTCGGACACTGTTCGCGTCGTCGCCGGCCAGACGGTGACGGTGAACCTCCAGATGAGCGCCTCCCTCGTCAACCTGACCGAAGTCGTCGTGACGGGTACCGCCGGCAACCAGGAGCGTAAGGCGCAGGCCGCGCTTGTCGCGTCGGTGAAGACGTCGGACGTTATGAAGGATGCACCGATCGCCTCGGTCGCCAATCTCCTCCAGTCGCGCGTGCCGGGCGTTGCCCTGAGCGCGCAGTCGGGCACGGCGGGCACCGCGACGACGATCCGCATCCGCGGCGCCTCGTCGATCAACCTGTCGAACCAGCCGCTGCTCTTCATCGACGGCATTCGAATCATTGAGGGCCAGATTGGGTCGGGTCAGAGCGGCCAGGTGTACGACCGCATGAACGACATCAATCCGGACGAAATCGAGAGCATCGAAGTCGTGAAGGGTCCGGCTGCCGCGACGCTGTACGGCGCCGACGCCTCGGCCGGCGTGATCCAGATGATTACGAAGAAGGGTCGCGCGGGTTCGAACACCTTCCAGCAGTCCGTCCGCGTCGAAACCGGCACGACCGACCGCAACTACACGCCGCCGAGCAACTATGCGCTCTGCACCGCTGCGCTTGTCGCGACGACGAGCACCAACCCGCTCTGCCGTGGGCAGGCCGTGGGCGCGCTGATCAGCGACAACCCGCTGATGCGCGTCGGCGCATTCCGCACCGGCACGGATCTGACGCTCGGCTGGAGCGCGCGTGGCGGTGGCCAGAACCACGGCTACAACCTGACGTACGGCTCGCAAAACACGAAGGGCGTGTTCGGCAATAACCAGTACGACCGCTACAATGTCCGCACGAACTTCAACTACGTCCCGAACAGCAAGCTCACGATCGATGCCGGTCTCGGCCTCACGCAGAGCAAGACCCAGCTGCCGGACAACGACAACAACATCTACGGATGGCTCGGCGGCGCACTGCTCGGCAACCCGGCGACCCGCACGGACGCAGTGGGCGCGGCGAACGACGGCTGGTACGGCTTCAACCGTCACCTCAACGCGATCAACTCGATTGATCACACGCTGCTCACGCACCGCGTGACGTACAACCTTACCGCGAACTACTTGCCGCTCCCGTGGTTCACGAACCGCTTCACGCTCGGCATGGACTACGCGCAGGACGAGCAGAAGACCTTCTACCCGAAGAACGACAGCATCTGGTACGGCGGTGCACGTGACGGTGGCGACATGTCAGCCAACGCGCGCGGCGCCGAGCGCTATACGTTCGATTACCTCGGCAACATCCGCCGGGAAATCGGCACGCGCTACGAGGCAAACCTCTCGTTCGGCCTCCAGGTGATTTCGACGCGGAATACACAGCTCAACGCGTCGGGCCTCTCCTACGTCACCAACGCCAATAACTCGATCAGCTCGGCGGCGACGACGACTGGCGGCAGCAGCTTCACGGAGCAGCGCCAGTTCGGCTATCTGACGCAGCTCCAGCTCGGGATGGACAACAAGCGCTTCCTCCAGCTCGGCGTCCGTATCGACAAGAACTCGTCGTTCGGCACCACCGCACCGGCATTCATCCTCCCGAAGGTCGGCGTCAGCTGGGCAATCTCGGAAGAAAAGTTCTTCGAGCGCTATTCCAAGTATGTGAACACCTTCCGCGCCCGTGCCGCCTACGGCACCACGGGTCGCTCGCCGAATCCGGGCGACGCGCTCACGACGCTCAGCGCGGCCGCGTACAACATCACCGGCACGACCGGCGCTGGCGCCATCCCGGGCAACCCGGGTAACGCCGCACTGAAGCCGGAGAAGGGCACGGAGTTTGAAGCTGGCCTCGACGCTGGGTTCTTCGACAACCGTGTCTCGGCGGAACTCACGTATTTCGTCAAGAAGACGAACGACCTGATCATCGCCAAGCCGATTCCGCCGTCCCTCGGTTTCGCCTCGAACCCGTTGGCGAACATCGGCAACATCGAGAACCGCGGCGTCGAGCTGGCGCTGAACATCAATGCGGTTCGTCGTCGCAACATCGAGTGGGATGTGCGTGCCGGCATCAGCACCCTGCATAACGAACTCACGAGCCTCGGCGGCATCTCGCCGTTCCCGCTCGGCGGCGCCGGTCGTGCGCTCGTCGGTCAGCAGCTCGGCGTCTTCGTCTCGAAGAAGATCCAGTCGATCGACGTTGCGAACAACAAGGTCATCGTCGCCGATACGCTGACGCCGATGGGCAACCTGTTCCCGACGCTTGAGTGGAACCTCACCAACACGGTGACGCTCTTCAAGAACCTGCGTCTTTCGGCGCTGCTCGATGCGAAGCGTGGCTTCCTCGTGCAGAACTCCACGCGCTATTTCCGTGAAACGCAGCTGACCCGCGCCCGCGAGCGCATCGACGTCACGTATCTCTCGGCCTACGAGCGTCTCCGCCGCTATGGCAACCTGACGCCCGGCCAGCCGGCCTTTGTGACGATCACGGGCAAATCGGAGTCGGTGAGCAATGTCATCGACGCCTTCCTCGAACAGGGTGACTTCACCCGCCTCCGCGAACTCTCGGCGACGTACACGCTGCCGACCTCGTGGCTCAAGGGACTCGGTCAGGCCGTGCAGGGCCTCTCGATCACCCTCGCCATGCAGAACGTCAAGCTCTGGACGAACTACAGCGGCTCTGATCCTGAAGTGAACTCGCAGGCTGGTGCGTTCTCGCGCCAGGACTTCCTGACGCTACCGAACCCGAAGAAGACCTCTCTTCGTGCCAACTTCACCTTCTAACCGCAAAATGATCATGAAGCAGACGATTCGTCGCGCGGTTACGCGCACACTTGCGGTTTCGACGCTCCTCGTGGGCGCCGCCGCATGCTCCGACAAGTTCCTCGCCGTCACCAACCCGAACATCATCGATGCGTCCACGGTCGATCCGACGTCCGGCGCTGCGACGCTCTCCGCCTCCGCCCAGCAGAACTTTGCCACGGCAGTCGGCTGGCTCTCGATGTACAGCGGCTGGTTCGCCGGCGAAGCGAACGTCTCCGATACCTTCCCGACGCGCAACGAGTTCGGTTTCCGCCTCGTCGTGCCCGAGAACGGTTCACTTCAGAGCGATTTATGGGCGCCGATTTCGCTGGCTGCGGCCTCGAGCAAGATCGTTCTTGATCTGACGCTCCCGACCCCGACCACGAACATCAATATTGCCCGTGCCGCGACGTTCCGTGGGTTCGCGATCCTCTTCATGGCGACCGATTTCTGCACCGGTGCGCTGTCGTCGGGGCCGGAACTCACGACCGCACAGATGCTCGATTCGGCCATTTTCTGGCTCGGGAAAGGCATCGACGTCGGCACGGCCAACGCGACCACGGACGGCATCGCCATGGCGAACGCCGCCCGCGTCGGTCGCGCTCGCGCGAAGTTGCAGAAGGGCGACAAGGCCGGTGCCGCGACGGATGCCGCGGCGACGCCGGCCGGCTTCGTCTACAACCTTCGCTACACGGATGACCTGACCAACCGCACGCGTTTGGCGAACCGCCTTTATCAGTTCTCGTTCGACCGCGGTTCGATCAGCGTTGCTCCGGCGTTCCGGGTGACCAACGACCCACGCCTGACGTACAACCCGGCGGACAAGGGCACGGCCCAGCCCCCAGACGTCGTGCCTGGTGGCTGGTTCCAGCAGACGAAGTTCACCGGCTATGCTTCGGCCCTCCGTCTGGCTTCGAAGCTCGAGGCCGATTACATCGCGGCTGAAGCATCGGGCAACGCCCCGACAATGCTGACGCTCATCAACGCCCGTCGTACCGCGAACAACCAGGCGGTCTACGCTGGAGCGACCGACAACGCGAGCGTTATGACCGAGCTCTACAACCAGCGTGGGATCGAGTTCTACCTCGAAGGCAGGCGCCTGGCGGACTATCGCCGTTCGCCGTCCTCGGTGTCGAACATCACGCCGGCCGGCGCGCCGTACTTCAAGCCGGGCTACGCGAACACGGGAACGCAGACCTGCTACCCGCTGCCGCGTCAGGAACGCGACAACAACCCGAACATGAAGACGAACTAACCTTCGGGTTCTGAAAGACGATAAAGGCCGCAGGGAAGTTTCCCTGCGGCCTTTATCGTTTCCGTCGCCCGGTGCGCTCCGGCGTCAGTCAAACAAGCAGCAGCAATATTGTCCGTGACAGAACGAACAATCTTGTTATGGTGTACGAATAAATCTTTACCATCAAATCGCATTGGCAACACCACTCGCATCATCGCTGACCAATCACCGGGGGAGATACTTGGTCGGAAGTTTCGGCAGCAGCAGTGCGAACCAGTAGATCCAGAACGTAACGGAGTAGGTGAACAACCACGTCAGCACGAGTACGAACCTGACGACACCGGCATTGATTCCCAACTTGTGCGCAAGGCCACCACACAAACCAACGAAAAGCTTCTCGTCGGAGGAGCGGTAAATGCCACTGTACTCGGACGGTAACGGAGGCGGCGGTGCGGACTGTGCGGGAGGCGGCGGGAATGCCAGCTTCGGAAACTGGACTCCCGGAACGGTGACGAGCTTTACCCAGACCGTGGCCCCCTCCTGAAGAGCGTCATCGGTCGGCTGGAAGTTGCCAGCCAGGGCGCCTTCGGCGATCTGCTCCGGCGTGAAATCGCCAAGCACCGCGCCGTTCCTCGCAATCCGACAATGGGACATTGACTAACTCCGCAGTAGTGAGGTCGAGGCATTTCGCTTTGAAGCTACTGATCGCGTTGGGTTGTCAGTAGGGGTATCGCAGCGAACACGACACGCAGCGCATTGTCCGACATTGTCCGTATGTGTCTAGCGACGTGCGAAAAGAGCGGAGAGTTTGCTAGCCCCCGCCTCCACTCCCTGAGGTGAACGATACGAGGGAAGGGGCGTCCGAAAGGGCGCCCCTTTTTCGTTTTCGATCCGGTAAGCCCCGGCTACGGCGGCGCACGACGGTTTAGCGACTTGCGGGGGCGAGGCAGCTTGACTTACTCAACGAATAGTTGATATTCCATGTGCGCGGCGATTTCCCGACTTGACGGGCCGCGCACGGGGTTCGCCCTGAGAATATCCGTCTAAGTCCCGTGCCAAACGGCCCGCGACTGACAGTCAGTCGGGGGTCGTCGCTTTTTCTACAACTGAAAGGCCCGGTCACCTGCGCCTCGGTGGCCAACATGAAGAGAGACGGCGAGAGCATCGGCTCGTTGACCCGTCCGCCAGACCGTAGTCCTGCCCATTCCGGGCACCACGGTGGCTCAGCCGACCGGCGTCGATCTAGACGCTGGACCCATGTGCGAGCGAGGCGCGACCTCTTTCGAAAGGACTGCATCATGGAGCTCCAGCCCTCGCGTTACGAACGTGTCACCAAGTCCGGCGAAATACTCCTTTCGCACCACCACATTTCGCTGTTGCACGGCCTGATGGATCGACCAGAGGGCATTGCCCTGTCCGTCGGTGACTGGCTGTTGGCATCGCTGCCCTACGGCAGGCGCTATCTGGACTACGTGTCAGTCGGGATGCTCCAGAAGGCCATTCGTACTATGCACCCATCGTGGGTTCACCGACAAAAGACTGGGCGCTGCATTCAGGCGACACTGCTCTCGCGTGGCCGCGCTATCATCGATCGTGATCTGGCGGCGCGCATCCGAGGGCATGGCACGTATGACGGGTTGCCGAAGATCAGGCGGTGAGGATGCTCACGTTGAAGCGGACGATACAGACGCATGACTCGTAAGGTGGCGGAGGGTTTGATCATTCTCCTCGACAGCGGGCTGATTTATACACTCAAGCCGTCGGCCAGTATCGATGCCGCTATCATCGTCTACACGGTGAAGTCTGACCAGGCGGACATGGCGCGATCGATCCTGTTAGGCCTCATGCACGAAGACGGTCAATTTCAAGTGCTCGGTCGATGCGGCGGCCCGTCCATCCGAGTGTTAGCATCTACGCTCCTCATAGATGACTTGAACCAGCCACGTCAAGCCTATACTAAATAACGACTTACGGCGCATATGCAGGTGACGCTGAACGCGGCATTACCATCTGCACCACCTCCACGCCGTACCAAAATCTCACAAACGCCTCTGTGGTAGCGGTGAAAGCAATCCACGGGGGGTCTACATTATTACAGATGATCTCATCAGTGCTAATTCTTTTGGTTGGCGGAGTGCTGCTAGGGCACTTGGCGAGTCGGCTCTTTCAAGTTCTGGCAATCCTCCCTGCGAGCATTGTCGGAGTTGGAGGGCGCGAGGAGGGCCGGTGGAGTCAGGTAGCTCAACTCATCAAAGAAGACATTCCCCTATTCGCTGCAGTTGTGGTGATGATTATCGCGTTTGTCGCGTTGCTATTCGTGCCAACGTGGATGATCGCGTTTGGGATCTCTCTCTACCCAATTGCCAACATTTTGATTTCTAGTGAGTCCACTAAAGAAGCCATTCCTCTATTCGCTGCAGCTGTGGTGACGATTATCGCGTTTTTCGCGTTCGTACCAACTCTGTGGTAGCCGTGGAAGCAATCCACCGGGGGAGCTATAGCGTGACGTCGGCAATTAGTGCCGTCACACCTGCGCTGCTGCTCGCCTTAGCGGCGTGCCAACGCGGCCAGGCGATCCCACAGCCTATCCCGCAGGCAGCAGCGGTTGTTCTCGCGGTCAGCACCCCGGGCCCGCTGGGACCACGCCCTCTCATTCGGGTGCTCGGAACCGGCGGTACGATCGGCTCGGCCGGAGCCTATTGGACGGGGAGCTCTACTCGTGTGGCGATCGATCAGCTCCTGCGCGTCCCTGGCATCGATTCGATCGCGACAGTCGAGACGGAACAGTTCCTCAACTTGGCGTCGAGCGCGATCGGGCCAGCTCGCTGGCTTGAGCTGTCACGGCGTATTGCACAGCTATTTGCCGAACGCAGCGACCTGCGCGGAATCGTCGTGACGCACGGCACCGACACAATGGAAGAGACGGCGTACTTTCTCGATCTCACGGTCGGTGGCATCCGCCCGGTCGTTGTCACTGGATCGATGCGGCCATCGGACATGGCTGGCGCAGACGGGCCGGCGAACCTGACGAGTGCCGCGCGCGTCGCGGTCGACACCAATGCGCGTGGCCGTGGCACGATGGTCGTGATGGATGACCGGCTGTTCGCCGCGCGCGATGTGACCAAGTCGAACAGCACACGGGTGGAGGCATTCCAGGCGCCAGAGCGTGGGCCACTCGCGATCATTGACCCGGAGGGCGTGGTCTACCGGCGGAAGTCCGACCACCGGAACGCGCCGCAGTTCGACATCAGCGCGGTGACGGAGTTGCCGCGCGTGGACGTCATTTACGCGTATGCGGGCGCCGACGGCGCCGCTATCGACGCCGTGGTCGCCGCCGGAGCCAAGGGTATCGTCGTGGCGGGAGTGGGTCGCGGCGGATCGACCCAACTGCAGAGTGCCGCGCTCGCGCGTGCGCGGGAGCGTGGCGTCGTCATCGTCACATCGACCCGCACCGGATCTGGCGCCGTGCCAGTGGGGACGGGAGCCAACGTTGGTGCCGGCGATCTCAATCCGCAAAAGGCGCGTGTGCTGCTCATGCTGGCGCTCACTCGCACGAGCGACGTGGTACAGCTGCGAAAGGTCTTCGCCGAGAATCAGTAGGGCCAAACGTCCGCGCTGCTGACCACTCGGTTGGCGAGCTGCCAGCGCGTCGCCAGCACCGTTACCCCATTCGCTGTTTCGACGCGATAGTTGGCGCCGCGGTCGGGTAGTTGCCGCTGAAGCAGGAATCGCAGAATCCGGTCGGTCCATCGGGCACCGCGCCAAGCATACCGTCGAGCGAGATGTAGCCGAGTGAATCCACGCCGATGTGCTGCGCCACTTGATCGATGGACATGTTCGCCGCGATGAGTTCCTTCTTGTCGGGCGTATCGATGCCATACCAGCAGGGCCCGATGATCGGCGGCGAACTCACACGCATGTGCACTTCGCGCGCTCCGGCGGCGCGCACCAAGGCCACCAGCCCCCGAGTTGTCGTGCCACGAACGATCGAGTCGTCCACCATCACGACGCTCTTCCCGGCAAGAATTTCCCGGACCGGGTTGTAC
The DNA here is from genome assembly GCA_014192065.1 of Gemmatimonadota bacterium. Taxonomy (GTDB): domain Bacteria; phylum Gemmatimonadota; class Gemmatimonadetes; order Gemmatimonadales; family Gemmatimonadaceae; genus Fen-1231. Next base: position 8,712 of record BJHH01000003.1, read on the forward strand.
TTGACCTTCACCTTCGCGTCGCGTCCTTGCTGGGTGGGCTGGATGAATGTCCGGCCGACGTAGTGATTGCGGATGAGCGCGTGTTCGAGTGGCAGCCCCGACTGAACGGAGAACCCCAGCGCGGCGGCGTTCGACGAATCGGGGACGGCAAAGACAAAGTCCGCCCCAGGGGCAGGGTGTTCGATCGCGAGCTGACGCCCAAGCGCACGTCGTGCGCCGTCCACCGATCCGCCGAACACGCGGCTGTCAGGGCGGGCGAAGTAAACATGCTCGAACACGCATCGGTGGAGTGGCGTCGCGCGCTCAAGCTGGAGGGTGCGGATCCCTGTGGCGTCCACGGCGATGATCTCACCGGGCTCGACGTCTCGCACATAGGTGGCGCCGACGATATCGAGGGCGCAGGTCTCCGACGCGAAGACCGTCGCGCCGTTGAGAGTTCCCATGGCGAGCGGGCGCCAGCCATTCGGGTCGCGGGCTGCCAGCAGCGTGTCATTGATCAGTACGAGCAACGAATAGGCACCTTCGATTCCCTGGAGTGCTTCGGCGAGCTGCCGCTCCGGCTGCTTGGAGTGAGCGCGGGCGAGGCGGTGGACGATGACCTCGGAGTCCATCGTGGAGCTGAAAATCGAACCGCTGCCTTCAAGCGCCTGTCGCAGTTCGGTCGCGTTGGTCAGGTTCCCGTTGTGGGCCAGCCCGATGTGGCCACCGCGGAACTGCACCAGCGACGGTTGCGCGTTCTCGATCGTAGACGCGCCCGCGGTGGAATATCGGGTGTGGCCAAGGGCGGTACGGCCCGCTAGGCCCTTGAGCGCTTCAGGGGAAAAGGCGTCGCCGAGCATGCCCATCGCTCGGAGACTGGTTCCGCGCCCGTTGTCGCTGGCGATGATGCCGGCTGATTCCTGTCCGCGGTGCTGGAGCGAGTAAAGTCCCAGATGCGTGAGGACGGCCGCCGAGTCATGTCCGCTGATTCCAAAAATACCGCACATCAGGCCGTTACCTCGGCAACAGGAAGTTCTGACGACACCGCGCGGCTGAGTGCTCGTTCGAGCGCGCCGTGGTACGCGTACGCGAGTTCTTCCAGCGACGCCCGCAGTTCGCGGCCTGCACCTGTGATCACGAGGCCGCTCGCCGCTGGCGACGTTGACCCGATGACCTGTGCCGGTACCCCGTGCTTTGCGGCGACCGCCAGCAACGCGGGGAGGTCCGACGCGGTGGCAATGATGCGTCCTTGCGCTTCTCCAAAGAAGAGCGCACGGTCTGGCAGCGCATCCCACGGCGACAGCGAGACCGTCGCGCCAATCGGCGCGAGCGTGTCGGCGATGCAGCATTCGCTCAGCGCGACGGCGATGCCACCTTCACTACAATCGTGGGCGGAGTTTACGTAGCCTCCTTGGATTGCTTCGACAATCGCGTCGATCAGCGCGCGCTCTCGGGTCAGGTCGCACGCCGGCGGTGCGCCGGCCACAACGCCATGAATCCACGAGAGATACTCGCTCGCGCCGAGCTCGGCGGTCGGCTCGCCAAGGAGGACGATCGGGTGGCCCGCCGCCTTGAAGGCCATGCCGGTGGCGTGCGCCACGTCGTCGAGCACGCCGACCATCCCGATCGTCGGCGTCGGGTAGATCGCGCCGTGCGGGTTCTCGTTATAGAGCGACACGTTGCCGCCGGTGACTGGCGTATCGAGCGCGACACAGGCTTCGCCCATACCGCCGACGGCTTCCTTGAACTGCCAGAACACGTCCGGCTTCTTTGGGTTGCCGAAGTTGAGGCAGTTGGTGATCGCGCGCGGACGTGCACCGGTGCAGGCGACGTTTCGAGCCGCTTCAGCTACGGCAATGCGTCCGCCGACTCGTGGTTCGAGGTAGACGTAGCGGCCGTTACAGTCGGTCTTCACCGCCAGTCCGCGTGTGGTGCCCCGAATCCGCAGCACCGCCGCGTCGGCCGCCCCAGGGCCGAGCACCGTGCTGGTGCGCACGGTGGAATCATACTGGCGGTAGACCCATTGTTTGGACGCGATCGTCGGCGAGGAGAGCAGGCGCGTGAGCGTCCATGCAAGATCCCGTTCCTCAGCCTTGGGAGGAATGGCATGCACGTCACGAGCCCGAAGGGCGATGACCGCGGCGCCTTCTTTTGCCTCAGGCGTATACATCGGGCAGTCGGTGACGAGGCGCGTGCCGGGGAACTCGGCCACCACGTGGTCGCCTTCTACGACACGGTACACGGGTTCGGCGATCACCTCGCCGATCACTTCAGCGTGCAAGTCCCACTTAGCCAGAATGGCGCGCACCGCCTCTTCGCGGCCTTTGTGCGCCACTACCAGCATCCGTTCCTGCGATTCGCTGAGCAGGATCTCGTACGGTGTCATCCCCTGTTCGCGCACCGGAACCTTGAGGGTATCGATGACCACGCCAACATCACCGCGCTCCGCCATCTCCGCGCTCGACGACGTGAGTCCTGCAGCGCCCATGTCCTGTACGGCCACCACGTTGCCGCTCGCAATCATTTCGAGCGTCGCTTCGAGTAGCAACTTTTCTGTGAAGGGATCACCGACCTGGACGCGCGGCCGCTTGGCGTCGCTGTCGTGCGAGAGGTCTTCGGACGCAAATGAGGCGCCGTGAATGCCGTCGCGCCCGGTCCTTGCACCGACGGCGATGACTGGGTTGCCGACCCCTTCGGCCTTGGCGCGGATCAGGTCCTCCTCACGGAGAATCCCGACGCACATCGCGTTGACGAGCGGATTGCCATCGTACGCAGCGTCGAACATGATATCGCCAGCAACGGTCGGCACGCCGATGCAGTTCCCGTAATCGCCGATCCCTTTGACCACGCCGCCGACGAGGTATCGCACCCGCGGCGATTCGAGCGAGCCAAATCGGAGCGAGTTCAGCATCGCGATCGGCCGCGCTCCCATTGTGAACACGTCGCGCAGAATGCCACCGACGCCGGTGGCGGCGCCCTGGTACGGTTCGATGGCCGACGGGTGGTTGTGCGACTCGATCTTGAACGCCACGGCAAGTCCGTCGCCAATGGAGATCACGCCAGCATTTTCACCGGGACCTTGGAGTACCCAGGGCGCCTCGGTCGGCAGGGTGCGCAGGACCGCACGGGAATGCTTGTACGAGCAGTGCTCGCTCCATAGCGCGCTGATGATCCCGAGTTCGGTAAATGTTGGCTGGCGGCCGAGCATGGCGACCAGCTTGTCGAACTCGGCGGGCGTGAGACCATGCTCTGCGACGAGTGCTGGTGAGATGACGGGATCGCCCTGCCGTGGCGTGGCGGTCACCTACTTCTTGCCCGGCAGCGCACTGAGCAGTTCGTGGAACAGGGTCCCGAAGCGATGCGTGGCCACCTTGCGGAGCAGGTCGAGCTCGCCGGGGTCGAGCCAGAGTCCGCCGCAATCGCCGCAGACGTCCACGGCCACATGCTCGCGGGTGACTTCGATCAAGTTGGCGCCACACTTTGGGCACTTCATGAAATGCGATTTGCGTTCCGTCGACTGGCGGTCGGCGTCGAGTTTGGCGCGCAGCGCCTTGACGAGTTCGGCGTCCTGCTTGAGGAAGTACTCGTCTTCGTTATGGCTGGGCTTGTCGGTCATTGGAGTCAGGCAGAGGGAGGGAGTGGAGTTCAGGCGTTCGCAGCAACGAGCAGCGATTCAAAGAGCACGCGCCCATCGGATGAGCCGAGCAATGGTTCCATCGCTCGTTCGGGGTGCGGCATCAGGCCAACGACGTTGCGACCAGCGTTGCAGATGCCGGCGATGTTGCGCATCGAACCGTTTGGATTCGCATCAGGAGTCGGCTGGCCATCGGCATTCACGTACCGGAACAGCACCTGGCCGTCGCCTTCGAGGCGGTCGAGTTCGGCTTCACTCATCGTGAAGCGGCCTTCGCCATGTGCGATCGGCATGGTGAGGCAGGCTCCGATTGGTGCAGCCGCGGTCATCGGCGAGTCTGTGCGCTCAACCCGAATGGTCACTGACAGCGAACGGTAGCCGACGTTGTTGCGGAGCAATGCGCCGGGGAGGAGCTGCGCCTCGCATGCGATCTGAAAACCATTGCAGATGCCGATCACGACACCGCCGCGTTCCGCGTGCGCCGCCACCTGCTGCATGATCGGGCTGAATCGCGCGATGGCGCCGGCCCGGAGGTAGTCGCCGTGCGAGAAACCGCCTGGCAGCACGATCACATCCGCTCCCTGGAGGTCGTGGTCTTTGTGCCAGAGCATCACCGCCTGCTCGTGCAGTTGGTCAACGACCGCGAACCAAGCGTCCTCGTCGCAGTTCGACCCCGGAAACTGGACGATGCCGACCTTCACGTGGACTCCACCGATGCAATCGAGAAATCTTCGGTGACGGGGTTGGCGAGCAGTTTGTGGCACATCGCCGTGACCGATGCCGAAGCCGCAGCGGCGGACTCAGCGGTCGTCTCGATGACGATATGGCGGCCCACATGCACGTCGGCGACCTGAGCGAATCCAAGGGAATGCAGGGCGCCACACACCGCCTTGCCCTGCGGGTCGAGGATGCCGCGGCGGGGCAGGACGTGGACGGCGACGCGAAAGGTCATTCGGGTGATTCCGGTGGAGTGTTGCGGTCTGGAGCTAATGGGGCGCTCTGCGGCCCCCTGCGTGATCGCCGCCGCCGGCGGCGACGGCGGGACGACTGAGGTTCCTCGATAGGCGCTGGATCTGCGTCGTCGATGTCGTCGCCCTCGTCCTGGTCTTCATCGTGGTCGTCTGTGTCGAACTCCGCGGCGGCCGCGAGCAGTTCGTCTTCGTCCACGCGCGAGCTGCGGTCGACCAGGCCGCGCACGACGGCCGCCACGACACCGTAGAGCACGTACAGCATGCCGACGGGGAAGAAGAACTCTCGCGGCAGGAAGACGAGGCCGAACGCGAGCGAGATGAACAGCAATAAGCCGAGTGCGCCGCGAATTGTCTTGAGGCTGAACGTCGGCCATGCCGGGTAGGGCACTTCGCTCACCATCAGCATCGCGAGGCCAGCCATCAGATACCGCAGCAGGATGTGCCACGGCAGGTCGCCGATCAGTGTTTCATTATAGAACGGCGTCTGGCTGAACCAGTAGTAACTGGCGAGCACACCGCCAGCAGCCGGGCTCGGTAGTCCCTGGAAGTAAGTTTTGGCCCGACCGGACTGCTCGACATTGAATCGCGCGAGTCGAAGTACCGCGCACGCGATGAAGCCGAACACGAAAAGCCAGTCCCAGCCTTCCTTGTGCAGCACGGCGAAGTACATAATCATCGCCGGCGCGAGTCCGAACGAGATGGCATCCACGAGTGAGTCGAGCTCTTCCCCGAAGCGCGTTCCGGTGTGCGTGGCCCGCGCCACGCGCCCATCGACGGCATCACAGAGTGCGCCGATCATCACGTACAGTACGGCTCGGCCGAAATCTCCCCGCGACGCGGCTACAATCGCGAAGACGCCGAAGAACAGGTTCAGGAGGGTGACGCCGCTGGGCAGCATCACCATCGAAGGGCGTGGGAGCCGGGGACGGCGCATCAGCGTTTGGCGAGGGTCGTGAGGCCGGCGAACACCTGCTCACCTTCACGCACCGTCACCGTGCAGTCCGTTGGCACGAAGACGTCCACACGGGAACCGAAGCGGATGATGCCGAAGCGCGTGCCTTGCTCGGCCGTGTCGCCGGCCCGGCTGTACGTCAGAATGCGTCTCGCGACCAGCCCGGCGATCTGTCGGACCAGCACGCGCCCGATCGGCGACTCGATGCCGACGGAACTCTGTTCATTTTCGAGGCTCGCCTTTTCGATCGCGGCGTTGAGAAACTTGCCTGGGTTGTAATGGATGTAGCGGACGGCGCCGGATACCGGATACCGGTTGACATGCACGCTGAAAATGTTCATGAACACCGAGATACGCGTGCATTCGCCGCGAATGAATGCCGGTTCGTGCACTTTCGCGATCAAGACGATTTTGCCGTCCGCCGGCGAGATCACCAACCCCTCACCCCGTATGCCTTCACGGTCGGGGTCGCGAAAGAAATAGACGACCCAGCCGGCGACGATGGTGAGTGCGGCCGCGAGCGCCCAGAGCCACAGGGAGCCGGTGCGATACGCGCTGAAGCTCGCCGCGAGCAGGAGCGCGTTGCTGATGATGATGAAGGGGATGCCTTCGCGGGCGACGCGCATCAGGCGCCCGGTACCGGAAGCGTGTTCCCGGTGAGGAGGCGGAATGCCTGGCGGTATCGGCTGCTGGTGGCTTCGATGACTTCCGCAGGCAGCGTTGGCGGCGGCGCGTTACCGTCCCAACGCCCCCCCTGCTTTTCGCCCTCGAGATAATCGCGAAGCGGCTGCTTGTCGAAACTCGGCTGCGACCCGCCAGGCTGGTACCGGTCGGCCGGCCAGAAGCGTGAGCTGTCTGGGGTCAGGGCTTCGTCGATCAGGATGATCTGCCCGCTCTTCGTCATTCCGAATTCGAACTTGGTATCGGCGATGATGATGCCTCGCCGAGCGGCCAGGTCGCGGCCGCGGCCATAGACCAGTCGCGTGAGCCGTTCCAGTTCGGCAGCCGTGGCGTCGCCGAGCAGCGCGCGAACCTGAGCGACCGTGATGTTCTCGTCATGCCCGACATCGGCCTTCGTGGACGGGCTAAAGATTGGCGGGTCGAAGCGCGCGCTCTCGGTCAGTCCGGCCGGCAGCGCTTCGCCAGCGAGTGTCCCGCTCGCCTTGTACTCCTTCCACGCCGAGCCGGAGAGGTAGCCGCGGATAACACATTCGACTGGGATCACGTCGGCGCGTTGGCAGAGCATCGAGCGGCCGACCAGCGTGGCGTGATGCGGCGCCAGCGTCGGGACGGCGCGCACGATCTCGTCGGCATCGGCGGTGATCATGTGGTGCGCTACGTCCTGCGCGAAGTGTTGTAACCACCAGGCAGTGATCTGCGTGAGCACGGCGCCCTTGAAGGGCACGAGTTCGTTCATCACGACGTCGAACGCACTAACCCGATCGCTCGCAACGAGGAGTACCCGGTCCCCGTCTACGGCGTACACGTCACGGACCTTGCCGCGGCGAATCCGTTCGAGTGGGAGGTCGGTCTGGCCAACGACGATCGTCATACGCGAACATCCTCACGGGTCACGGGATTGGATGGAGCGGTGGCGAGAATCGGCTCGACCACCTCGGTCAGAAACTCGTCAACTTGCTGCGCCGAGCGGCCGATGAACCGCGACGGCGACGCGGTCGCCATCAGGTCGTCCATTGGCACGCCGAACTCCGGGTCGCTCGCCAGCCGGCGGAATAGGTCATTCGGCACGCCGGAATCTTTCATCGCGCGCGCGGCCTCGACGCTATGGCGTCGAATCACTTCGTGGGCCACCTGCCGGTCGCCGCCGCGCTCGACGGCGCGGACGATCAGCGCTTCGGTGGCCATGAACGGCAGTTCATCGGCGACGCGGGACTTGATGCGCGCCGGGTGCACTTCGAGACCGCTTACCACGTTTTCCCAGAGAATCAGGATGGCGTCGGCGGCGAGGAACGCTTCGGGAATCGTGATGCGCCGGTTGGCGCTGTCGTCGAGCGTGCGCTCGAAGTATTGCACGCTGTGCGTCTGATTGGCATTCGATTCCAGCGAGAGCACGAACCGGGCGAGGGAGTTGATCCGCTCGCACCGCATCGGATTGCGCTTGTAGGCCATCGCGCTCGATCCGATCTGGTCCTTCTCGAACGGTTCCTCAATCTCCCCGAAGGCCTGCAACATGCGGAGGTCGCCCGCAAACTTCGCCGCGCTGGCGGCAAGGCCGCTCACGCACGAGAGCACGAAGGCGTCGAGCTTGCGGGTGTAGGTCTGCCCCGACACGGGGATCGAGTGATCGAATCCGAGCGCGTGCACCACCAGCCGGTCGAGCTCGCGCACCTTGGCGTGATCGCCGCGGAACAGTTCGAGGAAACTTGCCTGCGTGCCGGTGGTGCCCTTGACGCCTCGGAGCGGCAGCGTCGCGATGCGTCGGTCGATTTCCGCAAGATCGAGCACGATGTCCTGCATCCAGAGCGTCGCACGCTTTCCAACGGTCACTAGCTGCGCGGGCTGCAGGTGCGTGTACCCCAGTGCCGGTTCGGCCCGCCAGGTGCGCGCAAAGTCCGCGAGCCGCGCCAATACCGCCGCGGCGCGCCCGCGGAGCAGCGCGAGGCCGCGCCGCATCTGGATCAGGTCGGCGTTGTCGGTCACGAAGGCGCTCGTGGCTCCGAGGTGAATGACGCCCTTCGCGGCTGGGGCGGCATCGCCGAAGGCGTGGATATGTGCCATCACGTCGTGCCGGAACCGCTTCTCATACAGGGCGACGGCGGCGAAGTCGATGTCGTCGAGATGGGACCGCATCTCTTCGATCGCGGCGGCGGGGATATCCACGCCGAGCGCCCGCTCCGATTCGGCCAGGGCCAGCCAGAGGCGACGCCACAGCCCGTGTCGGGTCTGGGCCGACCAGAGCTCGAGCATCGCGGTGGATGCGTAGCGTTCGGAGAGCGGAGAGGAGTAGCGGGACGTGCTCATAGGGTGGTCATTACTGGATCGCGAAGTCGGTGCTAAACACCTGCCCGCGCCGTTCGAGGAACATGCGGATGCGTCCCTTACCGGAATATGCCTCAAGCACCTGCTTGGCCTGACGCGCGTCCTTGATCGCGGTGTTCATCACCTGGACGATGACATCGCCGTTTTGAATGCCCAAATCCTCGGCCACGCGGCCGTTGACGCTCACGATGAGCGCCCCGCCAGCGTTCCGGATGCTGCGTTCGGTGCGAATGGCCGCGGTCACGTCGACCAGTTCGAGGTCCTTGAGCACGCTTACACGTTGCGCGGTCACCTCGGGCCGGTCGGCAACGGTTACGCGCACTTGCTGTTCGCGTCCGCCACGCCGGAGGGTGAGCACCACCACGTCACCAACCCTGAGCTCGAGCTGTTCGGCTTCCCAGTCGTACGAGTTTTTCACGGCCCGATCGCGCGAGCGGATCAGCATGTCACCCTTCCGGATCCCTGCCGTGGCGGCGGGCGAGTCGGGTGTCACCTGGCTGACGACCGCGCCGCGGTTGAGGACGAGGCGCTCGTTCGGGTCACTGCCGGGCTCGGTGATGCGTACGCCGATCCACGGTTGCCGAGCCTTACCGTGGGCGATGAGGTCCTCGGCCACGCGCTTGGCACGGTCGATCGGGATGGCGAAACCGAGGCCGACGGAGCTACCGGTAGGAGAATAGATCGCGCTGTTGACGCCGATCACCTCACCGAGCGAGTTGACCAGCGGGCCGCCGGAATTGCCCTGATTGATCGATGCGTCGGTCTGAATCATGTCGACGTACAGCGCGCCGCCTTCCGTTCGAGCGGTGAGGTTACGGCCAGTCCCGCTGATGACGCCGGCGGTGACCGTCGGCTCGGTGTTGCCAAGTACGAACCCGAACGGATTGCCGATCGCGATCGCCCACTCACCGATCAGCAGGTTGCGCGACGTACCGAGCGTGGCGACGGGGAGGTTCTTCGCCTTGATCTGCAATACGGCGAGGTCGTTCAGCTCGTCGCTGCCAAGCAACGTGGCGCTGTAGGTCTGCCCGTCGCGCATCGCCACGTTGATCTTTCTCGCGCCAGCGATGACGTGAGCATTGGTGAGAATGACGCCGTCAGCGCGAATGATGAACCCCGATCCGAGGCCGGCCGATGTCTGTTCGCGGCTCTGTGCGCCGAAGAAAAAGTCATACGTGGTGACCGTCTGCACGGCTTCGGTCTGTACGGTGACGACGGCGGGAGACACTTTGCTCGTCGCATCGGTGATCGCTGTGCGGCGCTGAGCCGCAATCGCCTCCGGCCGCGGGTCTGGGCGGGTGGCAGCCTGCGCTTCGGCCGCCCGTGGGGAGGCTCCTTGATAGGCGAAAAGGCTGACGAACAACGCGTGCGTGAGCGCGCCGCACCTGATGGTGCGACGCAGGGCAGGGGGCTTCGTGGCGACGTTCACTTGCCTCGCTTGCCTTTGGGTCGGCGGCTGATTGCGCCGAGGAAGCGGTCAAGTCCACGGTCGGTCAGCGGATGCTGTAACAGAGACCGCAGCACATCAGGCGTCACAATTGCGATGTCGGCGCCGACGCCGGCGGCAGCCGCGAAACTCGCCGCCGTGCTCGGGCCGGCGGCGGTGACATCGCATTCAGCTGCGCTATGGTCGAAGGCCGCGCGAAGGTCGGCGATCACCGCGTTCCCGTCGCTGCCCACGGAGTTCAGGGCGTCGATCGAGACGGTGACCATGCTGGCGCCGGCGTGCGCGGCGAGAATCCCCTGCGCGGCGGAATAGACCAGCGTCGCGGCGACCGGAATGCCGTCGGCCGATAGCTTCGCGATCGCCGGCACGGCGTCGTCGATGAACGGGATCGCGACGATCAACCGGTCGACGATCTTGGCCAGGTCGCGGGCGCCGCGGACGATGTCCTTCGCGGCGATCGCTGGTACGCTCGCGCAGATCGGCAGGCGCGACGCGCGTGCCAGGTCGGTGAGTACCTCACGGGCGTCGGCCGACGGCGATTCGGCCGCGATGATCGTCGGTGTAGCGACGATGCCGTCGATGAGTCCAGCTTCCGTGGCCCAGCGAATGTCGTTGAGCGACGTGGTGGCGAGAAAAATGCGCATCGATTCAGGCTCTGATGTAAAGGTGGTCCGGGTACGTCACCCGTTCGAGCGAAAGGCCGGTGGCCGGTGCCGGTGCGGAAACTTCGTCATTCTCAGTTGCGGTAAGCAGCGCAGCAAAGTCGCCGCGGGATCGGCGCCCGCTCGCGACGTCGAGCATCGTGCCGACCAAGAAGCGGACCATGTGATGCAGAAACCGATTCGCTTCGATCTCGAATGCGAGCGTGTCCCCCACGTCGGTCCATCGGCACTCGCGCACGTCGCAATGGTGGTTGTCGTCGGCCGGCGCGGTGCCGCGAACGGCAAAACCGCGGAACGCGTGCTCTCCCAGCGTCGCGGCTGCGCACCACGCCAGCGCGTCCCTGTCGAGTGGACGGTTGCCGGGCCACGGATGGAGGAAGCGACGTCGGAATGGCGACCACGAATCATCGTGAAGTCCAACCACGTAGCGGTAGCGCCGGCTGAGGGCGCTGAACCGCGCGTGGAACGAGGGATCCATCTCATGCGATGCGGCGATCCAAATGTCTCCGGGCAGCTTCTGGTTCACGGCCCGACGTAATCGTTCCGGAGTCCAGTGCGGCTCGACGGTCACTCCAGCACACTGTCCGCCGGCATGCACTCCGGCGTCGGTGCGGCCGGCACCTGTGACCCGCACCGGCTTACCCGTCAGCCGTCCCAGCACCTCTTCCAGTACGCCCTGCACCGTGCGGGTTTCCGGCTGCACCTGCCAGCCGGAAAAGTCCGTTCCGTCGTATTGGACGACGAGCTGGATCAGATGCTCCGGCATTGGCCTGAAATTATTCGTATGACACGCTGGGTTCAAGGAAACGCGCGTTATCGTGATTGACTTTGCCAGGGGCGACCCGCAAGCTTCGGCTCCACGCGACCGGGCACTGGGGCATTCTTTTTGCCATCGGGACCTCCCCGGCGTGGGAACCCCCCCCCATGATTCCACGCCCCGTCCGTTCGCTGACACACGCCCTTGGCGCCATCGATGCCAGCTAACGCCCTCCAAGAGGCTGTCCGTCGGCTTGCCCGCCGCGAGTCGTTGTCGGCTGAGCAGTCCGCCGGGGCCTTCAGGGTGGTCATGGCGGGCGACGGCACGCCGGTGTTGATCGCCGCATTGCTCGCTGCGCTGCGCGTGAAGGGCGAGACCCCGGCGGAAATCGCCGGCGCGGCCCAGGCGCTGCGCGACGCGATGACCGTGCTGGTCGCACCGGATGCGGACGCACTCGTCGATACCTGCGGAACCGGTGGCGGTGCGATCGCGACCTTCAATATCTCTACTGCCGCCGCGCTGGTCGCGGCGGGCGCTGGGGTGCGAATCGCCAAGCACGGGAACCGGTCGTTCACCACACGCTCCGGCAGTGCGGATGTGCTCGAAGCGCTTGGCGTGGCGATCGATATTCCTGTCGAGCGCATGGTCCCGGTGCTCGAAGCGGCCGGGATCGTGTTCATGTTCGCGCCGACGATGCATCCGGCGATGCGGCACGTCGGGCCGGTACGTCGCGAACTCGGCATGGAAACCGTGATGAACATGGTCGGCCCGCTGGCGAATCCCGCACGGGCGGGGCGACAGGTCGTGGGCGTGTCGGATCCAGCGCGGGCTGAACTCATCGCGGGAGCGCTCGCGTCGCTCGGCTCCGTGCACGCCCTCGTGGTCCATGGAGAGCCCGGCATGGACGAGATCTCCCCAATGGGTCAGTCCAGCGTGATCGAGATTCGTGGTGGCGCCCTGTCACGATGGACGATCGATCCCGATGAGCACGGATTCGCGCTCGCCAGCGCCTCCGAACTTGCTGGTGGCGAGCCGGCGCAGAACGCCGCTCTGATCACTGCCGTGCTCGAGGGCAGCGCGTCGGCCGGCGCCACGGCGGCCGTCCTGTTGAACGCAGCCGCGGCAATTTATGTGTCGGGTCGCGTACCGACTCTCGCCGCAGGCGTCTCCGTCGCCCGCGAGTCCGTCACGAGCGGCGCCGCGATGGCCTCGCTCGAACGCCTTCGACGCGCGACGGCCGGTACCGGCTAGAGGCGCTAGTAGCGGCGGAGCACTCCGACCACGATCCCGCGCACCTGCATCTGATCTTCGCGGACATAGATGGGCGCCATCTGGTCGTTCGACGGTTGCAGCCGGATGCGCCCGTCTCGTTCACGATAGTATCGCTTCACCGTGGCGGATGATCCCTCGAGCATGGCGATCACCATCTCACCGTTATCGGCTGAGCTTCGGTCGTTCACCACGACCAGGTCGCCGTCGCGGATCTGGTCGTCGATCATGGACTGGCCACGTACGCGCAACGCGTAGTGGTTCCCCGGCCGGCGCACAAACTCTTCCGGCACGGACACCGTTTCGTCCGATGTGGACACGTCGATCGGGGAGCCGGCGGCGACGGCGCCAAGCAGTGGGATTTCGACTGCTCTCGAGATCACGTCGGACGGCAGAATCTCGATGGCGCGGCTCTCGTTGTACGTGCGCTTGATGTAGCCCTTGCGCTCGATATTCGTGAGATGTTCGTGCACCGTTGCCAACGAGTTATAGTTGAAGTGTTCGGCGATCTCCTCGAAACTCGGCGCATATCCGTGTTCGCCGGAGTAGCTGTTCAGATAGTCGAGGATCTGGCGCTGGCGTCGTGTGAGAGGCATCGCGTGTCCGAGGAGAAGGGGTTGGCGCGGCACCGGGCGGCCGCAATTTCTTGTAGCGTCTTGACGCCCGAATAACTCCCGAAGTAACGGTAGCCGAACATTGACCGAAACGCAAGCGAACGATCAGGGCTGGAAGCCGCCAACGGGGGTGCTGGGCGAGCTTGTCGCCGCGGCGCTGGAGCGGGCAGCGGTGCTGGTTCGCGCCGCCACCCCCGGCGAAGTGCTGCACGCCGGATTCCCTGTACCAGGCGCATTCGTCTCGGCGTTGCGGCGTCCAACCGTCGTCGTGATCGCGGAGATCAAGCGGAGGAGCCCGAGTAAGGGTTCGATCAACGAAGCGCTCGCCGGCGGACCACGAGCGGCGGAATACGAAGCTGGCGGCGCGGCGGCGATTTCGGTGCTTACGGAACCGGTCCGCTTTGGTGGAAGCGTGGCCGACCTGACCGAAGTTCGGCGCGCAGTCAGCATTCCCGTTTTGCGCAAGGACTTCATCGTGCATGAAGCCCAGCTCGCAGAGGCCAGGTCAGCTGGCGCCAGCGCCGTGTTGTTGATCGCGCGCGCACTCGCGCCGTCGCAGGCCGCGGACCTTGCCGATGCCGCTGGCTCGCTCGGCCTCGACGTGTTGTTCGAGGTGCGCGATGAAGCAGAGCTGGCCCGGGCCATCGCGATTCGTGCCTGCGCGATCGGCGTGAACACGCGCAATCTTGAAACGCTGCAGATCGACCCAGCGGTGGGCCAACGATTGCTCGCCCAGGTGCCACCCGAGCGGGTGGCCGTGTACGAAAGTGGAATTGCCACTCGTGCCGATCTGGAGCGCGCGGCTGGCTGGGGTGCCGACGCCGTATTGGTTGGCTCATCGCTGTCCGTGGCGACCGACGCGTCAGCGGCGGTACGCGCGCTGTGCGGCGTGCCGGTGACGCGTCGTGGCTGAGGTAAAGTTTTGCGGCTTGACGCAGGAAGCCGATGCCGAAATGGCCGCCGAACTGGGCGCATCGCACGCCGGCGTGATCTTCGCGGGAGGTCCACGCGAGATCTCGCCCGAACGTGCCACGGCGGTGCTTGAAGCCGCCGGTCGCGGTGTCCTCCGGGTCGGCGTCTTTGGCGCAGACGCTCGGACCCGCGTGCCCACGGTAATCCGGTCAACTCCGCTCGACGTGATCCAGCTGCACGCGGATCCGTGTGCAGCCGACATCGTTGACGCGAGGCAATACTTCGCTGGCACCGTCTGGGCGGCGCTCCGCGTTGCGGGCACAAACATCCCTGAGACTTCGGCGGCGCTATTCGGCGAGGCGGATGCCGTGCTGCTCGACGCGAGGGTACCGGAAAAACTTGGCGGCGCCGGTGTCGCGATCGCGTGGTGGGAAATAGCCGATGCGATTGGTCGTATCCGGGCCGGCGGCAAGTTGGTACTGGCCGGGGGGTTGTCGCCGGAGAATGTTCAGGAGGCGATAGCGGCGCTCAATCCCGACATCGTAGACATTTCGTCCGGTGTGGAGTCAGCGCCGGGAATCAAGGACCATTTGCGGATGCGGGCATTTGCACGCGCCGTGCGAGGGATTGCCGAATGACAGGGCATGCGAGCGAAACTGGTCGGTTTGGCGTTTACGGCGGACAGTATGTCCCGGAGACGCTGATTCCCGCGCTCGACGAACTCACGGCCGCATTCGACGCGGCGGTGAAGGATTCGGCGTTCATGGACACGCTGAACGGGATGCTCTCGACCTATGTCGGTCGCCCGTCGCCGCTGTCTGAGGCGCCCCGACTGTCCGAACGCGTCGGCGCCCGCGTGCTGCTGAAGCGTGAGGACCTCAACCACACCGGCGCGCACAAGATCAACAATGCGCTGGCGCAGGCACTGCTCGCGCAGCGCATGGGCAAGCGGCGGATTATCGCCGAGACTGGCGCGGGGCAACACGGTGTCGCCACGGCCACCGCCTGTGCGCGCCTCGGGCTCGACTGCGTGGTGTACATGGGTGAAGAGGACATGCGCCGCCAGGAACTGAATGTGTTCCGGATGCGGCTCATGGGCGCGGAGGTGATCCCGGTGACGTCGGGTACACGTACGCTCAAAGACGCGACGAGTGAGGCGATTCGTGACTGGGTCGGTAGCTGCGACCACAGTCATTACATCATTGGATCCGTCGTTGGGCCCGCGCCATATCCGCGCATGGTGCGTGATCTCCAGTCGATCATCGGCCGCGAGGCGCGCGCGCAGGTACTCGAGCGCGTTGGCCGGCTGCCGCGCTCGGTGGTGGCATGCATTGGCGGAGGATCAAACGCCATCGGCATCTTCCACGCGTTCGTTGCCGACGCCGACGTGCAACTGATCGGCGTCGAGGCGGCCGGCAAGGGGCTCGATACCGAGGAGCATTCTGCGTCGCTGCTTCGCGGAAAACCCGGCGTCCTGCACGGGACGTTGAGTTACCTGCTCCAGGATGAGCAAGGCCAGGTCCATCCCGCTCACTCGGTGTCCGCAGGGCTCGACTATCCAGGGGTCGGCCCCGAACATGCCTGGCTCAAGGATTCAGGGCGTGCGGAATACGTCGCCTGCACGGATGCCGACGCGTTGGCGGCATTCGGCTTGATGGGCCGGCTCGAAGGGGTGATCCCGGCACTCGAAACGGCACACGCTGTAGCGTGGATGTTGGCGCAGCGCGGCCGCTGGACAGCCGACGAACCAGTCCTGCTCTGCGTGAGCGGCCGCGGTGATAAAGACGTGGCGCAGGTCGCCAAAACAGAGGCGTTGAACCAGTGATCAATCCCACCGCGCCCCAAGCGATCGCTGCCTTGCTGACCGACCGAATGCTGGAGCTGCGCGCGTCGCGCCGGCGTGCGCTCGTGTGCTACGTGACGGCTGGTCACCCCGACCGCGCAGCGAGCATCGCTTTGGTGCAGGGGATCGCTGACGCGGGCGCAGACGTGATTGAGCTCGGTGTGCCTTTCAGCGACCCGGTCGCCGATGGCCCCGTGATTCAGGCATCGAGTCAGCGGGCGCTTGACGGGGGGATGACGCTTGACCGTACGCTCGAGATCGCAGCAGCGGCAGCCGTGCGCGTGCCGCTGGTCCTCTTTAGCTACCTGAATCCGCTGTTGGCCTCTGGAGCCGATGTATTGATCCGGTCGCGCGACGCTGGGATTTCCGGAATCCTTGTGACCGACCTGCCGGTCGGCGCGGACCCTGAGCGGGAGCAGTGGATCGGCGGCGGCCCGCTGGCGTTTGTGCGCCTGGTGGCGCCGACGACGCCTGTTGAGCGGATGGCCGCAATCGCGAGCCATGGAAGCGGATTCGTCTATCTGATCAGTCGCCTTGGAGTGACCGGCGCGCGCGACGATCTGCCAGTCGACCTCCCGGCCACGGTTGCGCGGTTGCGCGGAGTCTGTTCGTTGCCGATCTGCGTGGGATTCGGTGTGTCGACGCCTACGCAGGCTCGCGCGGTGGCGCACCTCGCCGATGGTGTCGTGGTCGGCAGCGCACTCGTCCAGGCTGCCGAACGGTCGGTGGACGAGGCCGTGGCATTCGTGCGTTCGCTCCGCGCGGCGCTCGACGGAGCATGAGCGGATCGGTGGAGTTGCCGGACTGGGCAGTCGTGAGCGACAAGCGACGGGCTCACATCTCACGCGTGACGGCACTGCTCGACCAATGGGCCGTCGCGATGCACGTCGGCGCCGACGAAGCACTGGCCTGGCACGACGCGGGGCGCTGGCACGACGCACTGCGCGATGCCGCCGAGCCGCAGCTGCGCGCCATCGTGCCCGATCCGCTCTTGCCGTACGGCGTGCTCCATGGACCGGCGGCGGCGGTGCTGCTCGAACGCGACGGTGAACGGCGCACGTCCGTGCTGGAAGCAGTGCGTTGGCACACAGTTGGGTTGGCCACCTGGGATCGTACGGGCCGCGCACTCTTCATGGCGGATTTCCTTGAACCGGGACGCTCGTTCCTGGTGCAGGACCGCGCATTCCTCGCCGCGCAGCTGCCGCATGACTTTGATGCCGTGTTCCGCCAGGCTGTGCGGATACGCCTCGAATGGACGCTTCGCGAAGCGAAGGGACTGTTCCCCCAGACGGTGGATCTCTGGAACTCGGTGCGATGATCGATTCGCAGCCAACGCGACCCGCCGGTCGCCGTGTGCGGCGAATCGTGGTTGCTGTGGTAGTGGTGGTCGTCGCGCTGGCGGCGGTCGCAATTCGTTTCGTCGGTCCGCGGCAGCTCTCGGTGATCGGGGAAACGCCGGTCCGTGTGACACGCGCGATTCCCGAAGGCACGCGCGTCAAGGTGGAGCTGCTCAATGCTACCGATACTCGTGGACTGGCGCGCACGGCAGCCGCGGTATTGCGGGACGCCGGCTTTGACGTCGTGTTTTTCGGAAACACCCAAGAGCGTCACGACACGACTCTGGTTCGCGACCGCTCGAATCACCCGGACTGGGCGACGCTGGCGGCCGGCGTGTTGCATCCAGCGCGCACCGAAGTGCGCGCTGACTCAGGGCGCCTGGTGGACCTCACGGTCCTGATCGGTGGGAGCTGGCGGCCCCCGACGCAGCCGTTCCGCCCGTAACTGCCCGCAGGCGGCCGCGATGTCGAGGCCGCGGCTCTTTCGGATCGCCACTTCGATCCGTGCCCCGCGCAGGCGCGCGGCGAAGCGTGCAATCCGATCGGCGGACGACGGCACGAATCCCATCGTTCCGCCGGGGTGCAGTGGAATCAGGTTGACGAACGCGCCGCAGCTTCTGGCGAGCGCGGCGAGTTCGGCGGCATGTTCGTCCGCGTCGTTGACACTGCCGAGCATGACGTACTCGAATGTCACGCGGCGCGAGAATCGGGCGGCGCGTGCAATGACATCGGCGAGCGGGAACTTTGTGTTCACCGGCATCAGCGTGGCGCGCAAGGCATCGGTTGGTGCGTGAATCGAGATCGCCAAGCGGAATTGTTCCTTGCGCGCCTCCAGCGCTTCGATCCCCGGAAGCCATCCAACGGTAGACAGTGTGATATGGCGCGCGCCGATGCCGAACCCAGCCGGGTTGTTGAGAATCGTGAGCGTGCGGTCCACGGCGGGCCAGTTCATCAACGGCTCGCCCATGCCCATGAAGACGATGTTCGTAGGATTGAGCGCCGGAGAAACGAATGCCAACTCGCGCACCTGGCAGGCGATTTCGAATGCGTCGAGGTTGCGGATAAACCCCATCGCGCCAGTGGCACAGAACGCACACTGCAGCGCGCACCCCGCTTGCGATGAGACGCACAGGGTGAGCCGTTTGCCATCGGGAATCGCCACCGTTTCGATCGCTTGGCCGTCAGCCAATCTGAACAGAAACTTCCGGGTGCCGTCGGTCGAGGTCTGTTCACCAGCCAGTGCAAGGCGGGGGAGCGTGAACCGTTCGGCCAGCTGCGCGCGAAAAACTCCGGGAAGATCCGACATCGCCTCGAAGGTCGGTGCAGGCGACTGCCAGAGGTGGCGCGCGACCTGCGCGGCGCGGTACGGGGCTTCGCCGATGGACAGGGCGAACTCGCGCAGCGCGGTCAGCGCCTCCGCCGGCGTGAGGTTCAGCAGGTTGACCGGCTGGTGCGTCGTCATCGGAGCAGAGAACTCAGGGCAAACTGGTAGCTCGGCGCAAGCCCGTTGGGCGTTCCCTCGCGCGCGACGCCAATCGCGTAGCCGGCGTAGTGGATCGTGACGGCCATGCGGGCGCGGATGTTTACGCTGCCGTGAGCCGTCGTGCGCGCAGGACCGGCGCGTCCTTCCCACGCTCCATATCTGGCGCTCAGATAGGCGAACTGTTCGCTGCCACCGAACTGCGTCGACGCGGCCGACATCCCGACCCGTACTGAGCGAACGGAGTCGCGTTGGATCAGGCGGGCGTCCGCGCCGGCGAGGTAGGTCGCCAGTTCGCTACCGCGGCTCCACGGGCTCGCCAGGAAGGTCGATGCGCCCACGCGTAGGTCGAATCGCGTGAGATGGTCGGCCACGAAGCCGGCGTCTACCGACACCGCCGCCCTCTTCTTGAGTTCTATCTGGCCGGTCCGCACGCGCCCTGCGACTCCCCATGTGAGATGGGATCCGTATGTCCGTGCGATGCCCAGCGAGGTCACGAAGGTCGAATACGGGAGATCGGCACTCACGGTCAGTGGGTCGCTCTCAGTGCGCACCAGACCCGGCACCGAAGCGCGCACGATCGATGCCGTGATCGTGGATCCCTGCCAAGTACCGCTGACCGCTCCGGCGTGTGCGTTGACCGACAGATCCGATGGTGTGCTTATGGCAGCTGCCGACAGTCGCCACCTCGATCCGTCCGGGAGGCGTGTCGATGCAGGATTCCAGAAGCCTCCGCCGAACACGTTCGGGAGTGCCCCTGCTTCGGCGATGAGCCCGACGGGGAACGCCAGAAGGTCCCGTCCGGGAATCTCCGGGTTCTGGCACTCACCGTTTGCGGCTATCAGAGCCGAAGCCAGTAACGCTATGTAATGACGTGAGATGCGCACTCGTGTTTCAAGTCAAATGTTTCGGTTCGGCGCTTCCACCAACTCCGTGCGATTCATATATTTAGCACACTTTCCGCTTGGAGTCTTGCCGTTGTCGGACATGAAGCCTGGTTTGGTGCCGGTCGCCGCGGTCGAGATCGGGCACGCGGCACGATTTCCATTGTGCCCCCAATGATGCGCGGCCGATGGATCGCCCCGGTCCTGTGGGCTCTGCTGATCGAGACGCTCACCAGTTGGCCGAACGTTCCGTCGGCGTCGACCGGTCACGGCTTCGACAAGGTCGTACACTTTGGACTGTATGCCGTATTTGCTTTCCTCGTGGTTCGCGCAGCGCAGCCGGCTGTTCCCGGATGGCGCGTCATGGGTGTGGTGCTCGTGGTGTTGTGTGTCTGGGCCGCGCTCGATGAATGGCATCAGACGTGGATTCCGGGCCGCGGAGCCGAAGTCGCCGACTGGGCGGCCGATGCGACCGGCGTGGTGGTCGGCCTCCTCATCCGCAGGCTTCGGTCGCAGCGGGTCATGATGGGCGCCGCGTGAACGAGAAGCGCTCTGTGTATTCGACAGCGTACCGCACCGGGCGCGTTGGCGCGCTCCGCGCCACTGACGTCGGCACGCAGGTGACCTTGGGCGGCTGGGTGCACCGATCACGCAATCTTGGCGGTCTCGTGTTTATCGATCTCCGTGACATCGACGGGATCGTGCAGGTGGCGTTCGGAACCGACTGGGCTGCCGCGTCGGTGCTCGCCATGGCTGCCGCCGTTGGCGTGGAAAGCGTTGTGCTCGTCGAGGGTACGGTGGTCGCTCGGTCCGATAGCACGAAGAATCCTGAGATGGGTACGGGCGACATCGAGGTGCACGCGACGGCGATGCGCGTACTCGGTCCGGCCGTGACGCCGGCGATTCCCGTCGCGCGCGGCAAGGGTGAGAAGATGGCCGCTGAGGAGCTCCGGTTGCGCCATCGGCATCTCGATCTCCGTCGCCCGGAACTGCAGGCGAATCTCGTGCTGCGCCATCGACTCATGCAAACGACGCGCGCGTATCTGAGCGAACGTGGCTACCTCGAGCTCGAAACCCCGGTGCTGACGAAGCCGACACCGGAAGGCGCGAGAGATTACCTCGTGCCGAGCCGCGTGCATCCCGGCGAGTTCTACGCGCTGCCGCAGTCGCCGCAGATCTACAAGCAGCTGTTCATGGTCAGCGGGTTCGATCGGTACTTTCAGATCGCGCGCTGCTTTCGCGACGAAGATCTTCGGGCTGACCGACAGCCCGAATTCACGCAGATCGATATCGAGGCGTCGTTCGTTTCGCAGGACGACATCCTCGCGCTCGCCGAAGGACTGATCGTGTCGCTCTGGCGCGAAGCGGGATTCGACATCCCCTCGGTCTTTCCGCGGATGACCTATGCTGCGGCGATGGAGCGGTATGGCTGCGATCGGCCCGACCTCCGCTACGGTCTCGAGATCGTCGATTACACCGACGCGTTTCGCGAGGTGGCGTTCAATATCAGCCAAGCGGCGATCGACGCCGGCGGCCGCGTCCGCGGAATCATCGTGCCAGGTGGGGCGGTATGGAGCCGGAAACAGGTAGACGAGGTCGAGGCGCTTGCCAAGGACGCCGGCGCTGGCGGCCTGCTGCGTCTGCGGCGCCTTGACGGCAAACTCGACGGACCACTGGCGAAGTTCGTCGACGGCGTCGGCGCGTTTGACGCACTGCCGGACGGCGCGTTGATGCTCTTCGTGGCCGGCAGCGACCGGGTCTCGAACCCCGCGCTCGACCGTGCCCGTCAGGAATGCGCGCGCCGGCTCGCCATCGTGCGCGACGACGATCGGCAATTCGTCATCGTGACAGACTTTCCAATGTTTGAGCGTGACCCGGCAACGGGGGCGCTTGCCGCGGTTCACCATCCGTTCACGGCGGCGCTCGCGGCCGACGTCGCCGCGCACCCGGACCACCCGGAGCGTTGGCGTGCCCAGGCGTACGATGTGGTGCTCAACGGCACGGAACTTGGTGGGGGCAGCATCCGCACGCATGATCCCGTGACGCAGTCGCACATGTTCGATCTTCTCGGTATTGGCGATCGTGAGGAGCAGGAACGACGGTTCGGATTCCTCCTCGAAGCGTTGCGCTCCGGTGCGCCGCCGCACGGCGGAGTCGCGTTTGGTTTTGACCGCATTGCGATGTTGCTGTCCGGTGCGCCGTCGCTGCGCGATGTGATCGCGTTCCCCAAGACGACCGCGGCACGCGCACTGTTCGAGCAGGCGCCGACGCGCGTGCCGGCCGCCGATCTTAAGGATTTGCATATCCGCAGCGACGAGTCGTGATGGGCGACGCCGGTCACGGAGTGGGGACGATCGAAGGCACCACCGCGCGGCTTCCGACTGAGGGCGCCGACCTGCTCACGCTCGCCGGCGTGGGCGACGCCAACCTGCTCGAACTGCAAAAGCAATTCGCAGTCCGCGCCACGCTCCGCGGAGAGGCGCTGGTCCTCGCTGGTACAGCGTCCGCGGTCGACAAGGCGACGCTAGTGGCCCAGCGGATGATCGATTCCGCCAGACGCCGCGAGTCGCTCGAGCCAGACGATGTCATCCGGCTCGCGTGTGATTCGAGCGGCGACCCGACGGTCGGCCCGAGGCTCGTCCTGCCAGGAATCCGCAAGGTCGTGCAGGGAAAGACGCCGGGGCAGTCCGCATACCTGCAGTCGATTCTCGAGCACGACATCGTATTCGGGATCGGGCCGGCCGGTACAGGCAAGACCTATCTCGCCGTCGCCGCAGCCGTCGATGCATTGGTGCGTAAGCGGGTCAAGCGGATTGTGCTCGCGAGGCCGGCGGTCGAGGCTGGTGAATCGCTCGGATTTCTCCCGGGCGACATGCAAGCCAAGGTGGATCCCTACCTCCGGCCGTTGTACGACGCGCTGGAGGACATGATGCCCGGCGAGCGTGTGCAAAAGGCCCTCGAAACGCGCGTGATTGAGATCGCGCCGCTCGCCTATATGCGTGGACGGACGCTGGCGGACGCGTTCGTCATCCTCGACGAGGCGCAGAATGCCACCCGCGCGCAGATGAAAATGTTCTTGACGAGGCTTGGCGTGAATTCGCGCGCGGTGATCACTGGTGACAAGACGCAGGTTGACCTGCCTCGCCGCGAAGACAGTGGTCTCTTTCAGGTCGAGCGTATCCTCCCCGGCATTGAGGGGATCGCGATCCATTACCTCACCGAATCCGACGTGATGCGGCATCGCATCGTCCGCGACATCGTCCGGGCGTACGCGGCCGACGCGGAACCCCGGGCGTGAAGCGGCTGGTGCGCAGCAGGGTGAGGTCGCTGACTGAGCCGCAGCGCACGGGGCGCGCCAGACTCGATGTGACGGTGTCGCGCGAACTCGCGGTGACGGGCGCACCGGGCACCGCGGTCACTCGTGTCGCCCGCCTCGTGCTGCGTTCGGAAGGCGTCCGCCGTGCGACGGTGTCGATCACGCTCGTGAGCGATGCGACGATTCGCCGCCTGAATGCGCGCTACTTAGGCCATCGGCGTCCAACCGACGTGATCGCGTTTGCCTTGCCGACGCCAGACGGCGCGATCGCGGGCGATGTGTACATCGCACCGGGCGTCGCGGCGCGCGCGGCGATCGAGCACGCGATCCCGCTCCGGGAAGAAGTACTGCGTCTGGTTGTCCACGCCGTGCTGCACCTGCTTGGCTACGATCACCCGGCGGGGCCAAGTCGCACCCGCTCGGTGATGTGGCGCCGGCAGGAAGCATTGCTCGCGCGCGCGCTGGCCGAGGGCGCCGCGTGACGCTGCTGCTCGTGTTGCTGGCTCTGGCGGCGACGTCCGCCGCTGCGTACTGCGCCTTCGCCGATGGCGCGCTGCTCGCGATCGACGAGGAGTTGGTTGCCCCGTCGCCGGCGGTGGCGGCACTCGTGGAACGACGTGAACGGGCGCACCGGGCCCTCGCGTTCGCCCGCATCCTTTCTCAACTGCTGGCCGGCGCCTGCGCCGCCTCCGCGCTCAAGATGTCGGACGTCCCGAGCGTGCAGCTTGCGCCACTCGTCGTGGCGACGGGCATCCTTATCGTGGTCTTTGCGGAGAGTTCGGCTCGCGCCGCAGGCGACATGGTCGGCGCTGGCGGTGTAGTGAGGCACCTTCGGTTCATTCACTCCGTTGAACGCCTGATGCGCCCATTCGTCTGGGCGGGGTCCGTCGCCGATCGTGCGCTCGAGTCGCTGCTCCCGGAGCCCCCCGACACGGTGGAAGAGCGCGAATCGAGCGTCGAGCAGTTCCGGGAAGTCGTGGCCGCGGAATCCGGGGTGTCGCAGGATGATGCGCTCCTGCTCCACGGCGTCTTTTCGCTCGGTGACACCAGCGTACTGGACATCATGGTGCCGCGCGTGAATGTTGTCGGCCTCGACCAGTCATGGTCGTGGGTCCGAGTGGTCGAGCGGGTGCGCGCGAGCGGCCATTCTCGCTATGTCGTGTACGATCGGTCACTGGACAATGTCGCTGGCCTGTTTCATGCGAAGGACTTGTTGCCGTCTGTACTGCTTGGCGCGGAGCCGACGGAAGGCTGGCAATCGCTGATCCGCCCGGCGCAGTTCATTCCAGCCACGAAACCGGTCGACGACCAGCTTCGGGACTTCAAAGCCTCACGTCGGCACCTAGCCGTCGTCGTCGATGAGTTTGGCGGCACCGCCGGAATCGTCACGCTCGAGGACGCCCTTGAGGTGATCGTCGGAGACATCCGCGACGAGCACGATGTGGAGGAGCCCGACGTACGCTGGGAGTCTGGGTCGCGCTTCTCTGTCTCGGCGCGGCTCACGCTCGATGACCTGTCCGAACTCATCGGCGAACCCGTTGCGTGTGACGATGTGAATACCGTCGGGGGATTGGTGTATGCGAAGGTCGGTGGTGCCCCGAAATGCGGCGATGTCGTAATCGTTGGTTCCCGGCGGCTCGTCGTTGAACGGGTCGTCCGCCGTCAGATCGAGCGAGTAGCGATCGAGCCAGCAACATCGACAGCCGCGGAGCGTCCATGAGCACGGTCGCGCTCATCCTCGTGTTCGCGCTGTTGGTCGGGGCCTTTACCGCGGCGGCTACGTCGGTACGGTCGGTCAGTCGCATCTGGCTTCGTCATTGGGCCGAGCGGCAGATCGCCGGCGACACCGATCAAGCGGCGCCGGCGCTTGGGCGTTCGCACCAACTCCTGCTAGCGGCCGGCACTGGCATTGCCGCGGCCGTCTTTGCGCTCGGCGCGGTCATCGCGTTCCGTGAAGAACGGTCAGCGCTGGTCGCGGATCTCGCGTTCGGCGCGGCCATGCTGCTCGTCGTGGGCCAGCTGGTGCCGCGCGCAATCGCGCGTCGGTGGGCGACGTCGCTGATTCCGGTGCTGATGCCGCTACTGAAGGTGCTCGATGCGCTGTTCGGTCCGATTCTCGGGTTCGCTTCGCGCATCGCGCGCCAGGCGGTTCCGCCAGAGAACGCCGCCGAACTGCCCGCGCCGACCGATCCGCTAGAGGATCTGTTGCGCGAAGCGGAGATGGAAGGACTCGGTGAGGCGGCGGAATCCGAAATCATCAGCGGGGTCGTCGAGTTCGGCGAAACGCGGGTCGAGGGCGTGATGACGCCGCGCGAGCGCGTCACCTTCGTGACGCCGTCCATGTCGGCGGATGACGTAGCGCAGTCCGTGGCGCAGTCGAAGTACACGCGCATTCCGGTGATCGCGGCTGACGGTCAGCAGGTGTTGGGTGTGGTGCATGCGTTTGATGTGCTTGCGCATCCCCTGGAACCCTTGTCGACGCTGCGTGCGGTCGCCGCTGCGCACGTCGATGATACGTGCGCTGTTGTGATGCGTCGAATGCTTCGGGAACACCGCCACCTGGCCGTAGTTCGCAGCCCATCAGGCGACATTGCCGGTATCGTTACACTCGAGGACCTCGTGGAGGAACTGGTGGGCGAAATCGGCGACGAACACGACGAACCGGGGGCAGGCTCGTGACCATGGCGGTGCAAGCGCTTGTGGATGCCTTTCTCGCCGGACGGCGCGCATCGCTCGCTCGCGCCATGTCGATCGTTGAGGACGGACGGCCTGGTTGCGATGAACTGCTCGCTCTGTTGCATCCACGGCTCGGCCGTGCGCGGCGCATCGGGATCACTGGCCCGCCGGGAGCGGGAAAGAGCACGCTCACGACGCTGCTCGCCGCCGGGTACCGCGCAGCCGGTCACACCGTTGGGATCCTAGCGGTCGACCCCACCTCGCCGTTCACCGGAGGCGCGCTGCTGGGCGATCGCGTGCGGATGGAACCGGTGGCCCTCGATCCAGGGGTGTTCATCCGCTCAATGGCCACACGCGGCTCGCTCGGCGGACTCGCCGGCACAACGCGCGAGCTCTGCGACGTACTGGATGCTTTTGGCATGGACCGTATTCTGATCGAAACCGTCGGCGTCGGGCAGAGCGAACTCGAGGTCGCGCGCACCGCTGACCAGACCGTCGTGGTGCTCGTACCCGAGTCGGGTGACTCGATCCAGACCATGAAGGCGGGATTGATGGAGATTGCCGACCTCTTCGTCGTCAACAAGGCCGATCGTTCCGGTGCTGACCGGGTGAAGCACGACCTCGAAGTCATGCTGGGGATGCGCAGCGGGCACGCGCTCGGCGGCGACGATCCGGCGCATCACGGAGTCGACCTCACGAATCTTCGACAGATTGCGAATCCGGCGAAGGCGGCACGGAAGGCTGCGGTGAGCACGGATGGCGATTCGTGGACGCCGGCGGTGATTCAATGCGTGGGCACGACGGGGTTGGGAGTTGTTGAATTGTCCGCCGCACTCGACCGCCATTTCGTCTATCTTGAGCGACGTGGTGTGTTGGCCGCGAGGCGCCGTGTGCGCCTGCGGCAGCGCGTAGTTGACGTGGTGGAAGATCGGGTGAGACATCGGCTCTGGCTTGATGCGGCGACGAATGGTTGGCTCGATGGCGAAATGCCAAAAGTCGAGTCGGGTGAAGCGACACCGTTCGCGGTGGCCGATGCCTTGCTCGCGCGAAGTGGACCCCTCCTGACGGGAGTGACCCGATGACGGGTGTGCAGACCGACGCCGATGCAACGATTGCCGAGATGCAGCGCGAACTCGACGATCTCCGCCGCCAGGTGGCGGCGTGGCGCACGCGGTACGACGCCGGCGCGCGTCGTGACCTGAACTTTACGAATTCAGCAAAAGAAGTCGGGCCGGTCTACACGGCACTCGACCTTGAAGGTTCGGCGGGGACTGCGCTTGAAGTGCCGGGAGAATTTCCCTACACGAGGGGCATCCACCCGACCGGCTATCGCGGCCGCCTCTGGACGATGCGCCAGTTCGCCGGGTTCGGCTCGGCCAAGGAAACCAACGAGCGTTACAAGTTTCTGCTCGAACACGGCACCACCGGACTCTCCGTCGCGTTCGATTTTCCAACGCTGATGGGCTACGACTCCGATCACGCGCGTTCCGAAGGTGAAGTGGGTAAGTGTGGTGTCGCCATCAGTTCGCTGGCCGACATGGAGGCGCTCTTCGAAGGGATCCCACTCGGCGACGTGTCCACGTCGATGACGATCAATGGCCCGGCGATCATCCTCTGGTGTTTCTACATCGCGGCGGCGGAAAAGCAGGGTGTTCCTGCCGAGAAGCTCCGTGGCACGGTGCAGAACGACATCCTGAAGGAGTACATGGCGCAGCACGCCTGGTGCTTCCCGATCGAACCGGCGCTGCGACTGATCGTGGATATGTTCGAATGGGGGGCGAAGCACACGCCTCAGTGGAACACGATTTCGATCTCGGGCTACCATATCCGTGAGGCCGGTGCGACCGCGGCGCAGGAACTGGCCTTCACCCTCGCCGACGGCTTCACCTATGTCGAGCGCGGCATCGCGCGAGGGTTAGCGGTAGACGACTTTGCGCCACGCCTCTCGTTCTTCTGGGACGTCCACAATGACTTCTTCGAGGAGATCGCCAAGTTGCGCGCGGCCCGGCGCATCTGGGCCCGCCACATGCGCGACCGGTTCAAGGCCAAGGACCCGCGTTCGTGGATGATGCGCTTCCATTCGCAGACCGCGGGCGTGACGCTGACCGCGCAGCAGCCAATGAACAACGTGGTGCGCGTCGCCTATCAGGCGCTGGCGGCCACCCTTGGCGGGACGCAGTCGTTGCACACCAACTCAATGGACGAAACACTCGCGCTGCCGACCGAGCAGGCGGTACAGGTGGCGCTGCGCACGCAGCAGGTTCTTGCGTATGAGACCGGCGTGCCCAATGTGTCGGACCCGCTTGGCGGATCGTACTACGTCGAACGGCTCACCGATGAACTCGAAGCCGATGCCGAGGCATTGTTCGCCGAGATCGATGGTGTCGGCGGCGTCGTGAACGCGCTCGAGGCCGGCTGGTTGCAACGCAAGATTTCCGAAAGCGCCATGCGTCAGCAGTGGGAGATTGAGCAGCAACGCCGCGTGATCGTTGGTGTGAACGCCTTCGAGACCGATGAGTCGCTCAGCATCCCGCTGCTCAAAATGGACGAGGAAGCGACTCGTGAGCAGGGGCTGCGCCTCCAGCGGCTCCGTGAGACCCGTGACAGCGCCACATGCACCGCTAACCTCGACCGGCTGCGTACGGCGGCCCGCGGGAGCGAGAATGTCGTGCCATACATCCTCGCGTGCGCGCGGTCGTACTGCACGCTGTACGAGATCCGCGCCGCGCTCGAAGACGTGTTCGGCGCATATCGTGAGCCGGTGTTCTTCTAACTAACTTTGATCACATGTCACGTCCCATTCGCGTTCTAGTCGCCAAGCCCGGCCTCGACGGCCATGACCGGGGGGCTAAAGTCGTTGCAGCGGCGCTGCGCGACGCCGGGATGGAGGTCATCTACACCGGGTTGCATCAAACGCCGGAGATGATCGCCACCGCTGCGATCCAGGAAGATGTGGACGTGGTGGGCCTTTCGATCCTGTCCGGCGCGCACATGACGCTGTTCCCGCGAGTGCTCGATCTGATCCGTGCCGAGGGACGTGACGATCTCCTGCTGACCGGCGGAGGCATCATCCCGCAGGAAGACATGGACGCGCTCGCCGCGCTCGGTACGGGCAAGCTGTTCGGACCGGGGTCGTCTACCGGCGACCTGGTGGCGTACATCAAGGACTGGTTCGCACAGCGCCATCCGCAACACGTGTGACGTCGAGATTGCGTGCGTTGAGCGACGCGTCCCGCGCTCTGGAGGCGCGGCTCCGGGAGGGCGGCGGTTCGGACAAGGCCGCGAAGCAGCATGCGCAGGGTAAGCTCACGGCGCGCGAGCGCGTCACGCAGCTCACCGATTCCGATGCCCCGTTGCTTGAACTCGGCCTGCTCGTGGCACACGACAAGTATGACGGTCAGGCGCCGGGCGCCGGCGTCATCACGGCGGTCGGGTATGTGTCGAGCCGCGAGTGTGTGATCGTCGCCAACGACGCAACCGTGAAGGCAGGGTCGTGGTGGCCCGAGACCATTGCGAAAATTCTACGCGCGCAGGAATGCGCGATGCGGTCGCGTGTACCGATCATCTACTTGGTCGATTCGGCAGGCGTGAACCTTCCGTATCAAGGCGGAGTGTTTCCCGGGCAGTATGGTGCGGCGCGCATCTTCTATTACAACTCGCTCATGCGCCGGTACCTTCGGGTGCCGCAAATCGCCGCGGTGATGGGTCAGTGCGTCGCTGGCGGTGCATACTTGCCCGCGCTGTCCGATGTGATCTTGATGGTGAAAGGCACATCGTTCATGGGACTCGGCGGGCCGAACTTGGTGAAGGGGGCGACAGGTCAGACGATCGACGGTGAGGTGCTTGGCGGAGCGGCCACGCATACGGAGATCAGTGCGGTCGCGCACTATGCCATGGACTCCGACCCCGACTGCCTCCGGCAGATTCGTGAACTCGTGGCGCGCCTCCCTGAACCGAAGAGCAGGCCCCGCCGACCTGATCCCACGGTCGCGCTGGTCGCTGGCGGCGATCCTGAATCACTTTACGACCTGTTGCCGGCGGATCATCGGATGGCGTACGACATGCACGCCGTACTTCGGTGCATCGTCGACGAGGGTACGATGGACGAGTTCCAGCCGCACATCGCGAAAGAGATGATCTGCGCCGATGCTTCCATTGAAGGCATCACGGTCGGCATCGTCGCGAACTATCGCGGACTCCTCAAACAGCCTGACGGAGGTGCACGGTTCGGCGGAATCATTTACGCAGAAAGTGCGGAAAAGACCGCCTATTTTATCGACCGATGTGACCGCCAGGGGATCCCGCTTCTATTTGTGCAGGACGTCTCTGGGTTTATGGTAGGTCCGGAAGCCGAACATGCGGGCATTATCCGTGCCGGCGCGCGATTTGTTGAAGCGATGGCCACCGCGACCGTTCCCAAGATCGTCTTGACGGTCAACCACGCTTCGGGTGCCGGGTACTATGCCATGGCCGGCCAGGGCTTCGACCCAGACTTCATTCTCTCCTGGCCCACTGGCCGCATGGCGGTCATGGAAGGAGGCAGTGCCGTGCAGGCCGTGCATGGACCGGCGCTCGACGCTGCGCGAAAGGCGGGCGGGGCTCCGACTCCGGCGGTCAGCGAGGCGGTGGATGCGATGCGAAGCGACTATGAGCATCAGCTGGACGCACAGTTCGCCGGCGCCCGTGGATTCATCGACGCGATCGTCTATCCTGAAGACACCCGCACCATGCTCGCGCTCACGCTGCGCACGGCGCTGAA
Organism: Gemmatimonadota bacterium; assembly: GCA_014192065.1. GTDB lineage: Bacteria > Gemmatimonadota > Gemmatimonadetes > Gemmatimonadales > Gemmatimonadaceae > Fen-1231. The sequence goes on from BJHH01000003.1 coordinate 39,204, forward strand.
CAATCCGGGGCCGCACCTCGGGCCCTATGTGCTTCCCGCGCGCATGCAGGCGGGCGAGTGACCTCGCGCGTCGTTCGCATCGGCGGTGGTTCCGGGATGTGGGGAGACGACCTCGATGCGCCCCGTCGGCTGGTAGAAGGTGGGCCGCTCGACTACCTGATGCTCGACTACTTGGCCGAAGTCACGATGTCGGTGCTTCAGCGCCAGAAGGAACGCAACCCGGCCGAAGGCTTTGCGCGCGATGTGGTCGGTGCGATCGAAAGCGTGTTGCCGGCGCTCGTCGCAGCGCGGGTCAAGGTGCTGGCAAATGCGGGTGGCGTGAATCCCGAGGCGTGCGCCGCCGCAGTGCTCGCGATGCTTGACCGCAATGCGGCCCGCGGTACCGTGCGCGTCGGGCTCGTGACGGGAGACGATTTGCTCCCGCGGGTGGACGCGCTGCTCGCAGCGGGACACGAGTTGCAGAACATGGAGACCGGCGAGCCGCTCGCTGTCGTTCGTGATCGTCTCGTGTCGGCCAATGCGTACTTGGGGTCGGCGCCGTTAGCGGAAGCGCTCGCGCTCGGCGCGCAGGTCGTACTCTCAGGACGTTGCCACGATGCCGCGCTCACCGTGGCCCCGTTGCGCCACGAGTTTGGCTGGACGTCCAGCGACGCTGATCTCCTGGCCGCGGGCACCGTCGCGGGGCACGTGATCGAATGCGGCGCCCAGGCCACGGGCGGTAACTGCTCGGCGGACTGGCAGACCATCGGAGCGCTCGACGACATCGGCTATCCCATTGTCGAAGTCGCCTCCGATGGATCGTTCGTCGTCACGAAGCACGCTGGCACCGGCGGTCGGGTGTCGCGGCAAACGGTCACTGAACAGCTCATCTATGAAATCGGTGATCCAGCCCGCTACGTCACGGCCGACGTCGTCACGGACTTCACGAGTATCCGGCTCGACGATCTGGGCAACGACCGCGTGAGACTGTCCGGTGTCCGCGGTTCGCCAGCGACTGGCAAACTGAAGGTGAGTGCCGCTTACCGAGACGGGTTCAAAGCCGTCGGCACCTTGGTGTACGCGTGGCCGGACGCGCGGGCCAAGGCCGAAGCCGCCGATCGGTTGCTCCGTGCGCGTCTCGAGCGGCTTGGCCTGCGGTTCGAACGGGTGCATACGGAAATCATCGGCGCGGGTGCCGTGCATGGCGCGCTGGCGGGTCCCGACGCGGGCCGTGATGCGCCAGAAGTGCAGCTGCGTGTCGGCGTTCGTGACGCCGACCGCGCCAAGGTCTCGCGGTTCACGCGAGAGATCGCACCGCTGGTCCTGAACGGTCCGCCGAGCGTCACGGGGTATTTCGGCGCGCGCGCGAAGGTGGAGGAAATCCTCGCGTATTGGCCGGCCCTGATTGATGCGGCCGCGGTGATACCACGCGTGGAGTTGCTGGCATGAAGATCCGCCTTCGCGACGTGGCGCACGCCCGGTCTGGCGACAAGGGGGACATGGCGAACGTTGGTGTGATTGCGCTGAAGCAGGAGTGGTATGCGCTGCTGGAACACCACCTCACTGTCGATGCCGTCGCCTTGCACTTTGCCCAGCTCATCACGGGACCGGTCGAACGCTATGAACTGCCGAATCTCTGGGCCCTGAACTTCCTGTTGCATGGCGCGCTCGACGGCGGTGGCACTCGCTCGCTCAAGATCGACGCGCAGGGCAAAGTGTTGTCCACGGCGCTCCTGCGAATGACGCTCGACGTGTCAGACACTGAGGCACGCGCGCTGGGGCTCTCCGCAGCATGACCGATGCTAGCAACGGCGGGATGTCGAAGCTTTCGATAGCGAAAAGTGCATTGGCCGTCGGCGGCATCGCAGCGTTCGGTGTTGGGATCCGGATCGATAGCGCCGCAGTCCGCTGGGCCGCAATCGGCTTCGTGGCGGTCGCTTGGTTTCTTCGGTTCGCGAAACGTTCGGACTAGCGGCCTGGCGAGACGAGGTCCCTACGCTTCACATCGGTCGCGCCGGCGCCACGGCCGATGCGACCTAACGAAGGCGTTCGCGTACGAAGCGGCGGGCGGCGCCATGGCCGATCCATGAAGCCGCGAGGGTGACCCCGAGCGAAATCCACCAGGCCATGTCAGCTCCTTGACATATCTCGCTACGGAGCCGGCGGGAACGCGGTTTCAGCCTGTGGATGACTACATTTGTGTGGAGAATCTGTTGACCATGCAACGCTCAGCATACCCCCGCCTCGCGAACCGCGCCGTTAGCTCCGGCGGGCCCCTGCACGCGCCGGTCGCTGTGGGCGCGGCATGACGAACCTTCCAGAGCTCCTGGCGCCAGCCGGTTCGCTCGACGCCGTACGCGCCGCGTTCGCCAATGGAGCCGATGCGGTCTACCTAGGGGTGGGTCGTTTCAACGCGCGCGATGAAGGCGCGCAGATATCCCTCGACGATCTCAGGCGGGCCTGCCGCGTGGCGCACGGGCGCGGCGGCAAGGTGTATCTCACGCTCAATACGTTGATCAAGAGGCACGAGCTGGCAGACGCGCTTGAGCTGCTCGGCGATTGCGTCGATGCGGGGATCGATGCCGTGCTGGTCCAGGATCTCGGGATGGTGCGCCTCATACGCGATCTCTACCCGTCGCTCGCCGTGCACGGCTCGACGCAGATGTCGGTGCACGACGCGGCGGCGGCGCGCGTGGTGCGCGAGATGGGCGCGGAACGCGTCGTGCTCGCCCGCGAGAATTCGCTTGACGACATCCGCGCCATCCGGAAGGAAATCCCGGACATCGGCCTCGAGACGTTTGTGCACGGCGCGCTCTGCATCTCGTATTCGGGGCAGTGCTTCATGTCCGGAATGATCTCCGAGCGCAGCGCAAACCGTGGGTCGTGTGCGCAGTCGTGCCGGAAGGACTACGTGCTCAACGAGGCTGACGGTGGCGCAGAGCTAGACCGTGGATACCTCATCTCAGCGAAAGACCTTGGCGCATACGATCACCTCCAGGCAATTGCGGAAGCCGGCATCGGCTGCCTCAAGATCGAAGGCCGCAAGAAGCAGCCCGAGTACGTGGCCACGGTCACCAAGGCCTATCGGGAGTTTCTGACGCGTATCGAAAACGGATCGTTCGAACCACCGTCTTTCGAGGAGACGCAGCCGCTCGTACAGATATTTTCCCGCGGATTCACCGGCGGCATGTACGGCGGGCGTGAAGGCCGTGGGTATGTCACGCGTACGCACCCCGACAACCACGGGCTCGAACTTGGCGTGGTGGTCGAGTCGGACGACCACGAGGTCATCGTCGATGTGCGGTCACCGTTGCGCGTTGGCGACGGCCTCGGTTTCGAACCGGCGGCCGGTGCGGCGCCCGAGCAGACGATTGGGTTCTCCGTGCGGCATGTGCGGACGGTGAGCGTGCGGAATGGCGTACACCGCCAGGCCATCGCGTCGCGGGATCGGGTCCCCCAAGGGTGGGCGGTGATTCGCACGGCAGATCCGGAACTGAAGCGGCTGGCGCGCGAATCGTTCGCAGGCATCGACGGCGATCCGCAGATCGGGGTGGAGGGGCTGGATGTGCGGCTGTTCGGGAACGCCGGAGGCGCCCTCAAGGCAGTGTTCTCGACGGGCGGCGACAGTGAATCCGTTGAGTCGGCCCTGCCGCTCCGGCCCGCGACCGCCCACCCGCTCGACGAAGCGCGACTCCGGGAGCAACTTGGCCGGCTCGGCGGCACGCCCTATGTCCTCGGCGGAGTCGACATTCGCGGGCTGGCCGATGGCCTCTTCCTGCCGATGAGTGAGCTCAATCGGTTGCGTCAGGCGGCCGTCGCGGTGCTACTCGAGCGACGGGAGCTTTCGCAGAGTGCGCGCCGTGCGCAACGTTCGGCGCGCATTGGCGAGCGCGTGCAGGCGATCGCAATCACCGACCGCTCCGCGGCGTTGGAGCAGCATCCGCCGTTCCGCGTTATCGCCGAAGTGTGGCGCATCGAGGACGCGCAGGCCGCCGCCGCGGCCGGAGCAAACGAGGTGGTGCTCGACCCATTTCTACGGCAACCTGCTACGCCACGCGCGCGGGTGATGAAGCTGCGCGACGAACTTGCTGCGCTCGGCGTGTCGCTACGGATTCGTACGCCGACGGTCGTGCGTCCCGATGATCGCCGCGCGCTGGAACCCTGGCTCGCTACCGGACTTCCGCTGCTGACCGGTCACCTCGGACTGCTCGCGGAGCAGGGTGCTGCAGGGCACGACGTCGTGGCCGATTACGCAGTGAACGCATTCAATCCGCACACGGCGCGCGAACTGTTTCGGCTCGGCGCCAGCCGCATCACGCCGTCGATCGAGTTGACGACCGCCGAAATCGAGGCGCTGGTCGCTCCGTGGAACGGGCGCGGCTTTGAGTTGCTGGTGTACGGCCGCACCGAAGGCATGACTATCGAGCATTGCGTGCTTTCCGCTGCATTCGACCGCGCACCGACCACCTGTCGTGACCTCTGCGTTCAAAAGCACCCCAATGTCGAGCTCACCGATCCAACCGGATACGTCTTTCCGGTCGCGACCGACAGTGATTGTCGTAACCGGTTGTTGCATTCACGCCCCGTCGATGGGTCAGCGTATCTGCCTCGCCTGTGGGCGGCAGGTGTTCGCAACTTCAAGCTCGTGTTCAATGTCCCGGGCGATGACGTCGCTCGGGTGGTGCGCGTCTTTCGCGACCAGCTTGATGCATTGGACTCGGGTGTCAGGCCAGATGCATCGGCCGTGCGTGCCGTCGTCGGTGGCGCCTATACACGCGGCCATTTCGAACGGGCCGTCTAGCGCGTTTGTGGTACCCCGCGGCATGTGGGGATGATGGTTGAGCGTGGCGGGTGCCGTACCGTCCGACATGCGCCCCACCATCGAAGCGGCCGAAGCGCTGCTCGCGCAACGATTCGGCTTCCCCTGTTTTCGTGCGTCGCAGCGCCGGGCCGTATCCGCGGTGCTCGCCGGTCGCGACGTGTTGGCCGTCATGCCGACCGGCGGCGGCAAGTCGCTCTGTTTTCAGGTGCCGGCGCTGCTGCTCGACGGCCTGACGGTGGTGCTGTCACCGCTGGTGTCTTTGATGAAGGACCAGGTCGATACCCTCCTTCGGCGTGGTTTGCCGGCGGTGGCGCTGCATGGCGGGATGACCGGTGGCGAGCAGGCGGACGCGCTGTCGCGCGCGATTCACGGCGAGGCCAAGCTGCTCTACGTCGCGCCGGAGCGGCTCGTCACCGGCGCGACGTTGCAGACGCTGTCGCGGCTCCGGGTGTCGCTGCTGGCCGTTGATGAGGCCCATTGCATCTCCGAATGGGGTCATGAGTTCAGGCCGTCCTATCGAGCGCTGCAATCCATGCGCAGAACGCTCGGTTCTCCACCGGTCATCGCGCTGACGGCGACCGTGACGCCGGCCGTTCGCGACGACATCGCCCGCGTATGCGGACTGAGGACGCCGGTTCGTGTGGTCGCGGGCTTCGACCGTCCAAACCTGCGGTATGTGGTGCATCGGGTGTCGCGTGCGGCGGACCGGGATCACCAGATCCAGCAACGCGTGCCTGTTCGCGACGGCGCATCGATCATCTACGCAGCGTCGCGCGCGCGCGTCGAGAGAATCGCGGCCTCGCTGGCACGGGTCGGTGTTTCCGCAGCGGCCTACCATGCCGGTCAGGCCCCTGAACTTCGCCGAGTCACGCAAGAGCGGTTCATGGCCGGCGTGATCACCACCATCGTCGCGACCAGTGCATTCGGGATGGGCGTGGATAAGGCCAACGTGCGTGTCGTCGTTCACGATGCCATGCCGGGCTCTCTCGAGTCGTATTACCAGGAGGCGGGGCGCGCGGGTCGCGACGCCGCCGCCGCTGAGTGTGTGCTGCTCTACGCACGCGGAGACCGCCGGTCGCCAGAGTACTTCATCCAATCGGCAGCGCCAGCGCGCCAGGTGATTGAACGAGCGTACGAGTCGGCACTCGCCATTGGCGCGGGTGGGGCACCGATCGGCGCGACGGCCGCTGCGTCGCACGCGAAGTTGTCACGAGGTCAGATTCGCGGCGCGTTTGCAATCCTCGTCCGCGCCGGAGCGCTTCGTGACGAAGTTGGTGATCCGGGTGCCATCTGGGTTCGCCTGCTCGCGTCCGCAGCGAGGATTCGGGAGACCTGCGCTCCAGGCTCGTTGGAGCGCGACCTGCTCCGTGCGCTCTGGTCGTCGTCGCGCGGAGCGATTGCCAGCGGTGCGTCACTCCCACACTCAGCGCTCCCGCCAGGACTTGGCGAAGTCGGCCTCGCGAGTGCGCTGGATGCACTAATGCGCGCATCCATGCTGGTCTGGCGACGGCCTCGTTCAGGGCTGGTCATCGCAAATGCGGCGGTGTCGTCGAACCAGGTTCGGGTTGACTGGGTGTCAGTCGCTGAACACCGACGGTCCGCTCTGAGCCGGTTGTCCGCCATGATCCGCTACGCTGAGGCACGGACGTGCCGACGCGAAGTGCTCCTGGGCTATTTCGGCGACGGACTGAACGGTCGGCGTTGCGCGGGCTGCGATTGCTGCGACCGCCGCGACAGCGGTCGCGCCTAATCGCTTGATTGTGCACTTGTGGCGCGCCGTCCGCCGCCGACGAACACCCGAGGCGCCCGTGTTATCATTCGGGCATGCACGATGCGACCTATTTCACTGAACAGCACGTCGCGGTCCGCAACATGGTCAGGGAGTTCGCCCGCGACGAGGTCGCGCCGGTCGCCAGCCAGTTCGACGCGAGCCAGGACTTCCCTTGGGAAAATGTTCGCCGGATGGGCAAGCTCGGATTGCTCGGTATCCCGTGGCCGGAGGCGCTCGGTGGCGCCGGCCTCGACACCTTGAGCTTTATGATCGCTATCGAGGAGATGGCGCGCGTCGACGCCTCGCACGCGATCACGATTTCTGCCCATACCACGCTGGGCACGTCGCCGATTGTGAACTTCGGGACCGATGCCCAGCGAGCAAAGTACGTGCCGATGCTGGCGTCTGGCCGCGTGCTTGGCGGGTTCGGCCTCACGGAGCCTGATGCGGGGAGCGACGCCGGCGGAACGAAGACCACGGCGGTGAAGACGGCGAACGGGTATTGCCTTAACGGGTCCAAACGTTTCATCACGCATGGCGGTGTCGGTGAGGTGTTCATCGTCACCGCCGTGACCGCGCCGGGCAAAGGCACGAAGGGCATCAGCGCGTTCATCCTGACGAAACACACCTGCGACATCGCGAAAGCCGTGTCGGTGGGCGTCGGGCACGATGACTCCATCCTCGCGATGAAGGGCTTTAGCTCTGGCAAGAAGGAAGACAAGCTCGGATGGCGCGCGTCGGACACTCGTGAACTCATCCTCGAGGATGTGGACGTGTCGTCCGATGCACTGCTTGGAGTAGAAGGTCAGGGCTTCACAAACTTTATGAAGACGCTCGACGCGGGCCGCATCGGTATCGCGGCGTTGTCGGTTGGACTGGCCCGTGGAGCGCTGGATGAGGCCATCCAATACACCTCCACCAGACGGCAGTTCGGACGGGCGATCGCCGAGTTTCAGGGTGTGCATTTCTCAATTGCCGACATTGCCACGGGTATCGAAGCAGGCAGGCACCTCGTGTATCACGCGGCCTGGCTTGCGCAGAACGGGCATCCGTATGCGAAGGAAGCGGCCATGGCCAAGCTGTTTTGTTCTGAGTTGGCGATGCGCGCCACGATCGCGGCGGTGCAGTTGCACGGAGGCTACGGCTACACGAAGGACTATCCGGTAGAGCGCATGATGCGCGACGCCAAGATCGGCGAAATCGGTGAGGGGACGAGCGAAATCCAGCGCATCGTCATTGCCCGGCACCTGTTCAAGGACCTGGTGCGCATCTAGGCAGCAAACGAGACGGGTCCGTGACCGGGCAGGCAAACCGCTCGTCGCCATTGCGTGGCTGGGTCGCGCCCCGTTACCAATAGGGGCGCCGTACACGGCGCGCAGTTTCAGAACCATGTGCTGGCGGCTTGCGACCCGGGCGGCTGGCACGACATGAAGGTTGCGGGAGTCAGGCGCTTTCGTTGCGCCGCGGCCACACCGTAACCGCTTCCTCCAGTCACGAGACCCATCTCCGGGATGCTCACCGCATTCGATCGTACGTCGGGCCGTTCCATGTCCGGGCAGAACGCACTCCTTCGTGGAGTCGTCGCCGGGCCGGCCGCGCCGTGTCCGATCAGCCGTGACGTTGGAAGCCAACCACATAGCGAAGCGTGCCGAACCGGTGCCCATCAAGGCAGTCCGGCGTTGGCGCCATACGCCCACAATTCCATGAGCCGCACCGCGGCGGATGTCAGTTTCGGGTCGCCATCCGCACGAATCGGAGCGGTACAAGATGAAGCGAGAAATTTTGATCAGTGGGACGCAACGCGAGATCCGCGTTGCGATTATGGAGGACGACCAGCTCGTTGAATTGCAGATCGACCGGCCCGAAGCTCGGCGCATGGTCGGCGACATTTATCTCGGAAAGGTTGATGCGGTGCTGCCTGGTATTCAGGCGGCGTTTGTGGATATCGGCACCGGGAAGAGCGCATTCCTGCATTCCTCGGACCTCGTATACGATGAGGGCGGGGACGACGATGATGACGACGATGACGACGATGACGATGACGATGAT
>BJHH01000003.1:47834-354011 GCA_014192065.1 Gemmatimonadota bacterium
GACGAAGCCAACGAGTCGTCCGAGGTTGCTGCCGAAAACGCACAGGAAATAGCGGCCGACACGGGCGGTGATTCGCCTTATGCCGACGTACCGTCGCCTGGCACGGCGATGGTGGCCGCTCCGCGTGCCGATGCGAAGGCCGACGCCGATGAAAAGGGCGGGAAAAGCGAACATGGTCGTCAGGGACAGCAGAAGGGTGGACGCCGTGGTGGTGGTGGTGGTGGCCGCCGGCCGCGCCGAGCTGAGCCCCCTCCGATCCAGGACGTGCTCAAGCGCGGTCAGACGATTATTTGCCAGGTCTCCAAGGAACCGATCTCGACCAAAGGGCCCCGCGTCACTGCGCAGGTCTCACTCGCGGGTCGTTTCCTCGTGTTCATGCCCTTCGCCTCGCGAGTGGGAGTCAGCCGCAAGATCGGCGAGCGCTCCGAACGGCAGCGATTGCGCGAGCAGGTTCAGAAGGTACTGCCCAAGGATTCTGGCGGTGTGATCGTGCGTACGGTGGGTGAGGACGTCACGCAAGAGACCTTCACTCGTGAGCTGACCACGCTCATCGGGCAGTGGCAGAAAATTCACAAGAAGCAGAAGTTTGTCGGCTCCGCGCCCAAGCTCCTGCATCGTGAGACGTCGCTGACGCGGGGCATCATCCGCGACTTGTTCAGCGCGAAGGTCGATAAGCTCACCGTGGATTCGAAGCAGATCTACAATGAAATCGTCGAGTATCTCGAGGGGATCGCCCCTGAGTTGATCGAACGCGTCGTGCTGCATGAGGACAAGGCGCCGCTGTTCGACAAGGCCGAGATTGAGACCGAAATCCGCGACCTTTTTAAGCGTCGCTGCGATCTTCCGTCCGGCGGTTACCTGATTATCGAGCCAACCGAAGCGCTCGTGTCGGTCGACGTAAACTCAGGCCGCTACACGGGCAAGAAGGACCCGGAAAAGACCAGCCTCCGCACGAACGTCGAGGCGGCTCGCGAGGTGGCACGGCAACTGCGGCTGCGTGACATCGGCGGGATCATCGTGTGCGACTTCATCGACATGGAAAACCGAGGCAATCGCGACAAGGTGCTCCAGGAGCTTCGTACGCACCTAGGTCGGGATCGGGCGCGCACCAAGGCCTTCGCCGTCAGCGACCTCGGTCTGATCGAGATGACCCGCCAACGCGTCCGGCAGAGTCATTTGCAGAACATGACCATGGCCTGTCCGACCTGTAAGGGAACGGGCCTGGTCTTCACGCCCGAAACAATCGTGCGCCGTATGGAACGATCCATCCGCCGAATGTCGGTGGACGGCAGGAAGGACAACCTGATCGTGAAGCTCCACCCCGACACCGCCATCTACGTACTCGAGAACGAGAAGGGCCTGATGGCGACGCTCGAAAAGGGGCTCGGGTTTCGTCTGGAAATGCGCGACGATCCATTGCTGCAGCCGGATGAGTTCAAGCTCGTCGTGAAGGGTGCCGGTCGGGATGTAACCCAGCAGTACGCCGTGGCGTAGGGTCGAAACAGTCCATCCAGGAAAGTAGGCCAGACGGGTTGACCCTCAACCTCAACGGTGATATACTCTTAGGCTACCGAATTACAACGTCTCTTTCAGTATCGATCGATGGCATACGCAATCATCAAGACGGGTGGCAAGCAGTTCCGCGCCGAAAAGGGCGTAACGCTCCGCGTACCTACAATCGTTGGCGACGCTGGCTCGAAGATCGAGTTCAACGACGTCCTCTTTGGCTCTGATGGCACCACCGTGCAGACTGGCACCCCGATGCTCAAGGGTGCCAAGGTCACGGCGGAGATCGTCAAGCACGGTCTCGGCGAAAAGATTGTCGTCTTTAAGTTCCGCCGTCGCAAGAACTACGCGAAGAAGCAGGGACACCGCCAGGCATTCACCGAAGTACGCATCAACGACGTCACGCTCGGCTAATCGCCCGGCGATAACGCAACCGAACTCCGACTCTTCAAATGGCTCATAAGAAAGGCGTAGGCTCGTCACGCAACGGCCGCGATTCAAACGCGCAGTACCGTGGGATCAAGAAGTTCGGCGGCGAGCGCGTGCGTGCCGGCAACATCATCCTGCGCCAGTGCGGCACGAAGTGGCATCCTGGCAACAACGTCGGCCTCGGCACGGACTATACGATTTTCGCCCTTGTTGACGGCATCGTAAAGTTCGAGCATAAGAACAAGCTTCGCTTCAAGGTCAGCGTGTACCCCGAAGTGACGACCGCCGCGTAACTGGTCAACTGATGTAGGTACGAAGCCCTCGCCACTCGGCGGGGGCTTCGTCGTTTTGAGCGCAGCGCGGTGAGTTTAGCGCGACGCGGCGAGCGCACTCAGCGCACTCAGCACACCCGCGACATCATCGGTGCAGATGCCGTCGACTCCTAGCGCGGCGAGTTCGGTTGCACGCGACAGATCGTTGACCGTCCACGCGATCACCCGACCTCCACCGGCGTGCACGGCGGCGACGAGGGGTCGGTCAATCGACGGCTCGTATTGCCATAGGTCCCGTGCGCCGACGTCACGCATCGGAAAGGCGGGATCGCGGTGGTAGCTGGTCTCGGTCACGCCGCGTACGACGCCTGGCGCGACTACCCGCGCCTCGGCGACCATGCGGTGATCGAATGAGTGGACGGCCGCCCGGTCCCCGAGGTGCTCCAGAGCCGCAACGGCGAATGGGGCGGTCCGAACGCCCTTGAGCTCGCAGTAAATCCGGAGCGGTCCATCATAAAGCACGCTGATCACCTCATCCAGCGTTGGCACGCCCTCGCCCTGCACCCGAAACGCCCGCACCTCGGCGAGCGTCAATAGACCGATGGGGCGACGCAGGGCACCGTCCGGGAGGGTGGGGTCGTGGTGGACGACCAGGTGGCCATCCGCGGTCAGGTGCACGTCGAGTTCGACCGCGTTGGCGCCGAGTTCGGCTGCGCGGACGAAGGCCGCAAGGCTATTCTCCGGACGCTCGCAGGAGGCGCCGCGGTGGGCGATGACTTCTGGTCTGGACACGGGTTACTCCGATGGTTCCGGGCAGCAGCGGGCGGGTTTGGAAGGAACATTAACGCTGGCCACCGGCTGGCGTCTCACGGAGTGAGCACTGAATCGTGGCACCTAACAGCAGCGATGAACGGGCGGTTGATGCCGCCCTGATCGAACGATGGAAGGCTGGCGATCAGGCGGCGGCCACGGCCATCGTCGAGCGGCACGCGACGGCGCTTGCTCGGTTTGCCGCCAGCACGGGGGAACGGGAGCGGATTGATGAGTTGGTGCAGGACACGTTCGTGCGAGCGTTTAACTCCATTCACAGCTTTCGGTCGGATGCGGCGCTCAGGACTTGGCTCTTTACGATCCTCAAACGGTTGGTTCTGGACCGGCGTCGCGCTGAACGAAGGCAGGGTGTGCACGTCGAACTTGAGCCGACCCACGCGGTGCAGTCGTACAACGCGCTCGACTCGCTGGTCGCGGACGAGACGGCACAGCAGGTCCGGAATGCGGTGGCAGCGTTATTGCCGATGCAGCGCGACGTGTTCATGCTGCGGGTGACGGATGGAATGGCATACAGCGAAATCGCCACAGTGGTGGGAAGTACCGAAGGAGCGTGCCGGGTGCACTATCACAACGCGATGCGCGCAATCAAGGAGTGGCTGAGTGACGATGCGTGATTGTCCGGACGGCGCCATACGGGACCTGCTTCCGCTCTACGTGAGTGGGAAGCTGGTCGCCACCGAACAGGCCAGGGTGGCCTCCCACGTCGCAACGTGCATGGATTGCGCCACCGAGGCTGAGTTGCTGCGCACGGTGGCCAGAGCGTTCCCCGTACCGATGCTGGATGTCGCGTCGATCGTCGCGAAGCTGCCGACGCCGAGGGTGGTGCCGATCCATCGGCAGCCGCTCTGGCGCGTGGCCGCGAGCCTCGCGCTGTTCATCGCCGGGACGGCGACGGTGCTGGCGGTCATAGGGCGTCAGCCGGACGCCGCGCAGGTTGGACTCGTTCAGCCGGTCGGAACGCAGACGGGCGCGGCACCTGAAACGACGCTGGCCGTGGCAACGTCGACGGGTGGATCGCCGGCGGCCAACGGTGCGCTGCTGTCGCTCGGTGAGGAGTTGTCCGACCTCACAGATGCTCAGCTCGAACTGCTTCTCGGGTCGCTCGATGGTCTCGATCCGCGGCCTCAGGCCGATCCCATGACTATCGCGACTCCGATCATTCAGGACCGTACCCAAGCACCGAGTAGGAACAACCAATGAACTCGCACACGAAGCCCATTGTCGCTGCGCTACTACTTGCCGTGACCGCATTGCCCGGCAACGCGCAGCGCAATCCCAATCGTCCGCTTCCCACGGAACGGCGCCCGTTGCGAGCGGCGAAACAGCCGGATTCACAAGGCCCCAATCGCGCCGCCCTGGAGGGGATGGTTCGTGAGCGCATCGGCCAGATGGCACGCCGTCAGCTCGGTCTCGATGACGCACAAGTCCAGAAACTGCAGGCGACTAATGCAAGGTTCGCCGACCGCCGCCGCACGCTGATGGAGCAGGAGCGAGACATTCGCATGTCGCTTCGCGATGAGATGATCTCCGGTGACTCATCGCGTCAGAGGCAGGTTGGTGACCTCATGGATCGGATGGTCAGGGCGCAGCGCCAGCGCATCGACCTGCTCGAGGAAGAACAGCGTGAGCTCGGGTCGTTCCTGACGCCGATGCAGCGCGCGACGTACTTCGGCATGGAAGAGCAACTGCGCAATCGGTTGGATCAGATGCGTCAGGATGTGGGTGGGGGACCTCCTGGCCGTGCGGGGCTACAAAGTCGTGGTGGACCTCCGGGTCGTGGGGGCCGGATGCGTGGTGGTCCACCTGATGGCCCGCCCGCCCGGCCACCCATCAAGCCGTAACGCCGGGACTCGCGGGCGCTCGCTGGCTCCACTCGTGCGCCGCCGCTAGCTTTTGCTGGCGGCGGCGCTCTAGTTGTGTGCGGATTGGGCCTGCTGCGGAATAAGCCCACCCGGGTGGCGGAACTGGCAGACGCAGGGGACTCAAAATCCCCCGGCACGTGAGTGCCTTGCGGGTTCGATTCCCGCCCCGGGTACATATGACAAACGCCAAGCGCACCCAGACGTTTTCGGAATCCGTCATCCGCGAGATGACCCGTGTCGCCACGCAGTACGGCGCGGTGAACCTTTCGCAGGGGTTCCCAGACTTCCCCATGCCCGACTCCATGAAGGAGGCGGCCATCGCGGCGATCAACGCCGACGTGAACCAGTACGCGATCACGTGGGGTTCGAAGAAGCTCCGCGATGCGATCTGCGACAAGTACCAGCGGCGATACGGGATGGCCATAGACCCGGAGACGCAGCTGACCGTTGCCTGCGGGGCGACGGAGGCGACCGCGGCGGTATTCCTGGCGCTGTTCAATCCCGGCGACGAAGTCATCATCTTTGAGCCGTTCTACGAGAACTATGGCCCGGACGCAATTCTCTGCGAGGCCAAGCCGGTGTTCGTTCCGCTCGTGGCGCCGGACTGGCACTTTGACGTGTCGCTGCTCACGGCGGCCATCAGCCCGAAGACACGCGCCATTGTCATCAACTCGCCACACAATCCGACAGGCCACGTCTTCTCGCGCAGCGAGCTGGAGACAATTGCCGCGATTGCGATCGAGCACGATCTGCTCGTGATCACCGACGATCCCTACGAGTACATCCTGTTCGAGGGCGAGCATATCCCCATGGCCACGCTGCCGGGGATGTACGACCGGACGATCACGATCTCGAGCCTCTCCAAGACGTTCAGCATCACCGGTTGGCGGCTTGGCTATGCGATCGCGTCGCCAAGCATGAGCACGGCGATCCGGAAGGTCCACGATTTTCTCACCGTCGGCGCTCCTGCTCCGTTGATGGACGCCGCCGCCGTCGGGTACAGCTACCCGGATTCGTACTTCCAGACACTGTCGGACGACTACCGCGCACGCCGAGACTATCTCGCCGGGCCGCTGCGCGACGCCGGCTTCACTTTCGCGAACCCGGCCGGTGCGTACTACTTCTTTGCCGACTTCTCCGCGCTGAGCAAAAACGACGATGTGACATTTGCCAAGTGGATGGCAAAGGAAGTCGGGGTCGCCACCGTGCCAGGTTCGAGTTTCTTCCGCCCGGGCGCGCCGGAAGGCAAGAAGTACGTCCGTTTCGCGTTCTGCAAACAACGGGCGACACTGGAGAAAGCCGTCGAGAAGCTGTCCAAGCTTCGCGCGATGGTGTAGTCGCTAGTTCCCGCAACACTCGCCCCTCGCCAGATCGCCGCTCGCCTGTTGCTCGCCCCCTTTGCCCTCGCCCGCACAATGCCAGGTCGCAACTTTCTCTTCGTCCCCGGTCCTACCAACGTCCCCGACCGCATCCTGCGCGCGATGCACCGCGCCCAGGAGGACCACCGGTCGTCGACCTTTCCCGAACTGACTAAGGGAATCCTTTCCGACCTGACCAAGGTGTTCGGGACCACGAAGGGCCAGGCGTTCGTACTCCCCTCGTCTGGCACCGCCATGTGGGAAACGGCGATCGTGAACTCGCTCTCCCCGGGTGACAAGGTGCTCGCCGTACGGAACGGACAGTTCAGCCATCTCTTCATCGACGCGGCACAGCGCCTCGGCATGCAGGTGGAGATCATCGAAGCCGAGTGGGGCGCCGCGGTGGAGCCAGCCGCGATTCAGGCCAAGCTCGCGGAGGACACGGCGGGCACGATCAAGGCCGTGCTCGTGGTGCACAACGAGACCACGACCGGCGTCACCAGTGACATCGGCGCTGTCCGCGCGGCGATGAACGCTGCGAATCACCACGCGCTGCTACTCGTCGATGGCGTCAGTTCGGTTGGCAGTCTGGATTTCCGGCTTGATGAGTGGGGCGTGGACTTTGCGATCGCGGGCTCGCAAAAGGGCTTCATGATGCCCGCTGGGCTTGGCATCATCTGCCTCGGGCCGAAGGGGCTCGCCGCAATCGCGACCGCGACCTGTCCTCGCGCCTTCTTTGACCTGCGCGACCACGTGACACATAACGCGAACGGGTACTTCCCGTACACGCCGTCACTCGCGCACCTCTACGGGCTTCGCGAGGCGCTCGATATGCTGCTCGCTGAGGGAATGGCCAACGTCGCCGCGCGCCATAAACGCCTCGGCGAAGGCGTTCGCCGTGCGGTGAAGGCGTGGAATCTTTCTGTCTGCACCAAGGATCTCACCTGCCAGTCCGACACGGTGACGGCGATCGTCGTGCCTCCGAGCGCTGATGCCGAAGTCGTTCGGGATATCGCCTTCCGGAAGTACAACCTCGCGCTCGGCGCCGGCCTCGGACCGCTCCGAGGCAAGGTGTTCCGGATTGGGCACCTCGGTGATCTCAACGAACTGATGCTCCTCGGCGCATTGGCCGGAACCGAAATGACGCTGGTCGATGCAGGCATTCCGATCACGTTAGGAAGCGGAGTCGCCGCGGCGCAGGCGTGGTATCGCGAGTCGGCGAAGTAATCTGCGGACATCGACTTTCTTGCTGCACCGAGGACGCCCTTCAAACCTTTCGCGCAGCAACCGACCAAAGGAACTGAGCCAGTGACCAATTACAAGTACGCGCGCGTCCCGAGTGCTGGTGAGCGGATCGAAGCCGCCGCCGGCAAGTTTTCCGTGCCCGACAAGCCGATCATTCCCTTCATCGAAGGCGACGGCACGGGCCCCGACATCTGGCGCGCTTCGGTGCGCGTACTCGACTCGGCGGTCGAGGTCGCATACGCCGGCAAGCGCCAGATCGCGTGGATGGAAATCCTCGCCGGAGAAAAGGCGTTCAACGCCACCGGGGAGTGGATGCCGGCCGAGACGCTGCAGGCGGTGCGGGAGTTCAAGATCGCGATCAAGGGTCCCCTGACGACACCGGTCGGCGGCGGCATTCGTTCGCTCAATGTGGCGTTGCGTCAGGAACTCGATCTCTACGCCTGCATTCGTCCGGTTCGGTATTTCCATGGCGTCGGTGCGCCGATGAAGCACCCGGAAAAACTCAACATCGTCATCTTCCGAGAAAATGTGGAAGACGTGTATTCCGGCATCGAGTTCAAGGCTGGCTCACCCGAGGCGTCTAAGCTTCGCGACTTCATCCAGAAGGAGTTCAACAAGCAGATCCGGGAAGGGTCGGCCATCGGGATCAAGCCGATGTCGCCGTTCGGGTCCAAGCGCCTCGTCAAGATGGCGATCGAGTACGCCCTTCGTCGTCAACGCAAGACGGTGACGATGATGCACAAGGGCAACATCATGAAGTTCACCGAGGGTGGCTTCAGGGATTGGGGGTACGAGCTGGCGCGCGACCAGTTCAAGGATCTCGTGGTGGCCGAGTCGGAGCTGAATCAGCCGGGCACGCCGGTGCGTGCCGGCGCCGTGGTGATCCGCGACCGCATCGCCGACTCCATGTTTCAGCAGCTGCTGCTTCGCCCGGAAGAGTACGATGTGATTGCGACGCCCAACTTGAACGGGGATTACGTCAGCGACGCGGCCGCCGCACAGGTTGGCGGACTCGGCATCGCGCCGGGAGCCAATATCGGCGATGCCGCCGCGGTGTTCGAGGCAACGCACGGTACCGCGCCGAAGTACGCTGGCCTCGACAAGATCAATCCGGGAAGCGTGATCCTTTCCGGCGTGATGATGCTCGAGCATATGGGGTGGCAGGAGGCGGCCGACCTGATCGTTCGTGGTGTCGAGCGCGCGATCGGCGCGAAAACGGTCACGTATGATCTCGCCCGCCAGATGCCAGGCTCTACCGAGGTGTCGACAACGCAGTTCGCCGATGCGATCATCGCTGGCATCAAGGCCTCGTGATGCGCATCATGCTCGCTATCAAGGCCGGTGATCCAGCCGCGTGTCGCGTGCCGCTGCTCGCGATCGCGCTGGCGTCAGGCAAGGCGGTTCCGCGTGATCTCGCGCGCCTCGACCGTGCCACGGGTGGTGCGATCGCGCGCGCCGTGAAGGCCAAGGACTTCAAGGCAGGCCGGGACGAAACGTTGCTACTGTATGCGGAGGGCGTCGGACCTCAGCGCGTCATGCTGATCGGCATGGGGCTGTCGGTGACAGCCGGTGGCATTGGTCGAGCCGCGGCGATCGCGGGACGTAGGGCCAACGCGATGGGTGTGCAGCGCGCCGCCTTCTGGGTGGCTTCTCCGGACGCGGAGGCGATCGAGTCCATCGCGGCCGGCGCGTCGCTCGGCGCGTGGGAATATCGCGAGCTCAAGACGCAGCCGCCCGCCAGCGAGCGCCCCAAAGCGCTCGAATCGTTGACGATCCTCGTGGCGAAGCTCGATGCCGCTGGGCGCGCTGCGCTTGCCAACGGACGCGCCATCGCCGAAGGGCACATCATCGCGCGCACGCTGGCCATGATGCCTGGTAACCTCTGCACGCCCGAGTACATCGCCGCGACGGCGCAGGCTGTTGCCAAACGTCACGGACTCAAGTGCACCGTCCGCGGCCGCAAAGAGATGCGGGCGCTCGGCATGGGTTCGTTTCTCGCCGTCGCGCAGGGAACCCCTCAGGATCCGAAGCTCATCGTCATGGAATACAACGGTGGGGGTTCCGAGCGTCCAATCTGCCTCGTGGGCAAGGGCCTCTGTTTCGATTCGGGCGGCATCTCGATCAAGCCGGCCGATCGCATGGAATGGATGAAGTTCGACATGTGCGGCGCGGCCGGCGTCATCGGGGCCATGGAGGCGATCGCCCGCATGAAGTTGAAAATCAATGTCGTCGGTCTCGTCGGTTCGACCACGAACATGCCGAGCGGCACGGCGATGAATCCCGGCGACGTCGTCAAGGCGCTGAATGGCAAAACGATCGAGATCATCAATACCGACGCCGAAGGGCGCCTGGTGCTCGCCGATCTGCTCAGCTACGCCGCGCGAGAGTTCAAGCCGCAGGCGATGATCGACGCGGCCACGCTGACCGGAGCGGTCGTGGTGGCGCTCGGGAACACCGCGACTGGGGTCATGGGTACAGATCAGAAGGTCGTTGACGAGTTGCTGGCGGCTGGTCGCCGCGCAGGTGAACCGTCGTGGCAGTTGCCGATGTGGGACGAATACAAGGACCAGATCAAGTCCGATATCGCTGATGTGAAGAACATCGGCAGTCGCGGGGGCGGCGCGATCACTGCCGCGATCTTCCTTGCTGAGTTCATTGAGGGGGCGCCCTGGGCGCATCTCGACATCGCAGGCACAGCGTACACGGAGATGGACCTCGGGATCATTGGGCGCGGCCCGACGGGCGTGCCGGTCCGGACATTCGTCGAGTTCGTGCGAGGGCGCGCGCGCTGATTCGCGCCCTCGGGCCGCTCGCGCTTGCAGCGTTCTGCCTTGGCAGCTCATTAGCTGCTCAGGCGGCCCCGCCGGCCACGGTACGCCCAGTGGTCGACACGGTGGCGCCACTGACGGTGCGTCCCGCCGCTGATACCGGCAGTGACAGCACGGCGGTATTGCTTCGCGTCCTCACTGCAGACGACACGATCAAGACTCCGTTGGCGTCGCCGTACCTGCCGAATGCGTCGCGAAGCGCGCGGACGAAAACCGAATGGAATCGCGATGAACTCTTCGCGGCAGGCGCGCTGACGCTGGGGGAACTCGTCGCGCAGGTTCCGGGCGCGACTCTCATGACGACCGGATTCCTGATGGCACCGCAGGTGGTGGCCTGGCACGGAGATCCTGCTGCCGTGCGCCTGTTCGTAGACGGCATCGAGCGCGAGGATGTCACGCCACGGAACGCCGGCGTGTCCGACTTGGCACTCTTCCCGCTCTGGGCGCTCGAGCAGGTGTCGTTCGAGATCATGCCGGGCGAACTCCGCGTGCACGCGCGCACCTGGCGCGTCGACCGGACGACGCCCTACACCCGCACCGACGTGCTGACAGGAAGTGAAAACCTCAACCTCTTTCGCGGGTATTTCGGCAAGCGGTCGGCCACCGGTGTCGCCGTGCAGCTCGCCGCGCAGCAGGCGAGTACCGCATCGGTCCGGGGGTTGGATGGCGAGGGACTCGGAGCGATGGCCAGGCTCGGATGGGCGCGCGGTGAGTGGAGCGTCGATGCGACGATGATTCGCCAGGGCCTCAATCGCCACTCGGGCGTCCGCTTTCCGCAGACGACGCCGGTGGCGAATGCGTTCCCACCATTCAATGGGTCATCGTCGATGTCGTACCTGCGCGCGGCATGGCGTGGCCCACAGGGCGACGGCCCCTGGATGCAGATCGTCGCGGCGACACTTGGCGCGACCAAGACGCGTCCCGCTGCGTCGTCAACGAATGGCTCGAAGTCTGTGCCGTCCGATTCGGCAGACACGACGTCGTCACGTGCGCAGTATACGGTTACCGGAGGCCTGAATCGCGGCCCGCTGCGGTTGAGCGGTACGGCGCGGGTCCGCTCCGCCGATGGAACATCTGACGCGGCACCAGCCGTTCGGGCCGAATGGTCGACTGGATGGCTCTCAGTCGCGGCGAACGCCGGGCGCCGATTTGGTGGTGCGCCAGTGTGGGACGCCCGAGGCGTGGTCTCGCCCCGAGACTGGCTGCGCTTCTCGGGGACGATCGGTGTCTCGCGAGCCGGCATCGATCCGGGAATCGAATCACGAGCGGGGTCGCACGTTGATGCATCAATTCGATTGCGCGGGCGGTGGCTGAGCGTCGGAGCGATTACGCTGGCGGGCGGCGCGGTCGCGGCCCCGATCGAACTCGACACGGTGATGCGCCAGGTGTTGGTGCCCGACGGAAAGGCCATCACCATTTCGTTCTCTGGTCCCCTCATTCGCGGATTCCAGTTTCACACCGAGTTTGTCGAATGGGAAGGCGCGACGACCTATCGGCCACAGTCCCAGGCAAAGACCCGACTCTGGTTTGCGTCTTCATTCGCTGAGGCGTTGCCGCATTCGAACTTCCACATAATGGCAGCGCTCAAGCACGAATATCGCAGTCGGTTGTTTGTGCCAACCGGATCTGACGGGTTGGGGCAGGTTTCCAAAGCCTCGAGCGTGTTTGGATCACTGCTAGAAATCAGGATTGCCAGCGCCGTGATCTCGTGGGATTACCGGAACATGTCCGGCACCAACTTCGAGACCTTTCCGGGTTACCTGATGCCCCGCATCACCAGCGTATACGGCATCCGTTGGGAGTTCTGGAACTAGACGCGCCAGCTTTACAAAGACGTTGTGGCGCAGTAACTTAGCTACCTTCCCATGATACGTAGCATGACAGGATTCGGGGCCGCCGACGGCAACGTCGGTGGGGTCCGGATAAGCGTGGAGCTCCGCTCCGTAAACCATCGGTTCTTCAATCCGAGCATTAAGCTGCCCGGGGCGTTGGCCAGGTGGGAGCCGGAGGTGCGCGAAGCACTTCGTCAGAGGGTCACCCGCGGACATGTGACACTCAGCGCCCGCATTGATCGCCCAGAATCGGGCGGGCCGGTGATTGACGAAGCCGCATTCGCCGCACGCGCAGCGGCGCTCACTGCGCTCCAGCAACGCCATGGGCTCGGTGGCACGGTCGACGTCGCCACCGTGCTTCGGATGCCAGATGTGGTCCGGTCGGCAGATCCCGAATCAGACGATGTCGGCTCAGTCGAGGAATTGGTCGCGATCGTCTTGGCGGCCACCGGTGCACTGCTTGCCGCGCGGGAGGCTGAGGGCGGGCGCCTCGCCGAGGTGATTCGCGAACGCATGCTGGTGCTTGAAGCAGCGGTAGGGCGGATTGCTGTTCGCAGCCCGGAACGTGTGGTCGCTCACCGGGACCGGCTCCGCGAAGCCGTCCGCGAGCTACTTGACGGCGCCACGCTCGACGAACAGCGCCTGACGCAGGAAATCGCGCTGCTCGCGGAACGCATAGACGTGGGCGAGGAACTCGACCGCTTCGCCTCACATCTCGCGGCCTTTCGCGATACGCTCGCGTCGGCCAGCGAGACGGGTGTTGGCAAACGGTTGGGGTTTCTGCTTCAGGAACTTCTTCGCGAAGCGAACACTACGGGGTCGAAGGCCAATGACGCGGCGATGCAGCGCGAGGTGGTCTTGGTCAAAGAGGAACTTGAGCGCGTGCGCGAACAAGTCGAAAACCTGGAATGATGCGGTTTCCGGTCGTCCTGTCCGCCCCGTCCGGCGTCGGCAAGACCACGATCGCTCGCGAGCTGATGAAGCGTCGCGGCGACGTCGGCTACTCGGTGTCGTGCACGACGCGACACCCACGCGCCACCGAGTCGACCGGCGTGGACTACCACTTTCTGAGCGACGCGGAGTTCATCTCGCGCGTGAATCAAAGCGAATTCGCCGAATGGGCGGTCGTGCACGGCAAGCGGTATGGCACGCTCCGGTCGGAGGTGCAGTGTGTACTCGACGCCGGCCGGCACGTCCTGATGGACATCGACGTTCAGGGGGCACGCCAGTTCAGCGCCAGCTTCCCCGCGTCAGTGCTGGTATTCGTCCTGCCACCCTCCGTGGATGCCCTGGTAGACCGTCTGAGGGCCCGAAACACCGAAACCGACGCCCAGCTGGCGGAGCGGCTTCGGAACGCCCATGCGGAACTTCAGGACGTAGGCCGTTATCATTATGTGGTGGTCAACGACAACCTGGACCTTGCGGTGGATACCGTGTCGGCGATCATCGATGCAGAGAGCGCCAAGCGAGGACGGGTACACGCCCTCGATGAACAGGTATCTGAGCTGGTTGCACGTCTCGAAGAACAGATCGCCCGGTACATGAAGTAGATCGATATGATTTCCTGTAATCCCCTGATCGGAACACACCATGCGAGTCTTTACACCCAACGAAGTCACGGCGCACGCGGCGAACAAGTACCTGTCGGTACTGGTCGCGGCGAAGTTCGCCCGTGTGTTGAATGACTTCCCACGCGACCGTTCGTTGAGCGGCGAGAAGAAGCTCACCACCCGTGCGCTCGAAGAACTCTCAGCTGGTGACATTGAGTATCGCGTCATCCCGAAGCGCAAGCCGACCGAGTAGTCAACCGGAGCCGGGCGCACCGGTTGTGCGCCCGACGAGCCCGATGCCCCCATTCGACGGCCGTCGCGTGCTCCTGGGAGTGACCGGAGGGATCGCGAGCTACAAATCCGTGTCCCTTGCGCGCTTGCTGGCGCAGGCGGGCGCCGTCGTGGATGTTGTGATGACCCGATCGGCGAAGGAGTTTGTCGGCGCCATCACCTTTGAGGCACTGACCGGCCGCCCGGTTCACACAGACCTTGTGGCAGAAGGCCACGCCCTCGACCATGTCGCGCTCGCGCGACAGAGTGAACTGGTGGTCGTCGCGCCCGCCACCGCCGATTTCATCTCGCGGGCCGCGAGTGGCCGTGCGGACGACTTACTGGCCGCCTGCTTGCTCGCCACCGACGCCGCGGTGCTGATCGTCCCAGCCATGAATGACCGCATGTGGTCGCATCCGCAGACGGTGGCGAATGTTGCGCACCTACGATCCCTTGGGTACGCCGTGCTCGACCCTGGAACCGGACCGCTCGCATCGCCAGACGAAGGAGCGGGGCAGGGGCGGATGCGCGAGCCAGACGAGATTCTCCGCGCCATCAGTGGCCTGCTCGAACCGGCTGGAACGCTGACCGGAAAGAAGGTCGTCGTCACCGCCGGCCCGACCCGCGAACCGATCGATCCTGTTCGCTACCTCTCCAATCGGTCGAGCGGCAAAATGGGAGTCGCCATCGCCGCGGCGGCTAAGCGCCGAGGCGCCTACGTCATCCTGATTGCCGGCCCGATCACGGTCGCAGTACCGGCAGGGATCACGGTTGTGCACGTCGAGCGTAACGCCGAAATGGCCGCCGCCGTACGGGTCGCCCTTGGCGGTGCGGATCTGTTGGTTATGGCGGCTGCACCTGCTGATTTTCGGCCGTCGACGGTCGCGGATGCCAAGATCAAGAAGGGCACCGTCGGGGCATCCCTCGGTATCGAACAGACGGACGATATCCTGATGGTCACGCGCGATGCGCGCCCCGCTGGTTGCTTCGTCGTTGGGTTCGCGCTTGAAACCGACGATGTACTGGCCAATGCTGCCGCAAAACTCGAGAAGAAAGGACTCGATCTCATCATTGCGAACGACCCCAGCGAAGTCGGCGCGGGATTCGGAGGCGACACCAACCGCGTGACGATTCTGGCGAAGGGCGCCAAGCCTGAGCCGCTCCCCCTGATGAGCAAGGACGCGGTGGCTGACGCGATCCTCGACCGCGTTGAATCGCACTGGATCGACGGTGCCCGTGGACGCTAGGGATCGCCTCCGTCAGTATCTCCTACAACGCAAGGAGATGGGCGAGCAAGACCTCGTGCTGGACGGTCTGTCCGTTGAGGATCTGCTCAAGGTCATTGGGGCGCCGGGTGGTCGCGCGGCGAATCTTGAGGCCGCGCTGGGTCCCCGGCCGACGAAACAATCCAAGCCCTCGCCGCGGCCGGAAATCATCGCGCCCCCATCAGGCGCAATCCCGGTCGCAAAAATCGCCGCTGCCGCGAAGCCCGCCGCGAAGCCCGCCGCGAAGCCCGCCCCGTTTGCCCCTCCCGCGGCCGCGGCTTCTGCAGCAGCGGCGAACGTCGTGTTCGACTTTCCGCCGATCTCGGTCGGCGGCGTGCTCGTTGACGGCGTCGCACCGTACGCAGGCGGCTTAACCACGCTAGACGCTATTGCCGCCGCCGTCGGTGTGTGCACGCGTTGCCCGCTGCACTCGACCGCGACGAACGCCGTTCCGGGTGAAGGGAATCCGGACGCGAAGTTCGTCTGCGTCGGCGAGGCGCCAGGCGCCACGGAAGACGCGACCGGCCGGCCATTCATCGGGCGCGCAGGCGACCTGTTGACCAAAATCCTTGAAGCGATCAAGCTAAAGCGCGAGGACGTATTCATTTGCAACGTTCTCAAGCACCGTCCCCCGGGCAATCGGAATCCGGCCGCCGAAGAGATCGCGGCGTGTAGTCCGTACCTGCTCCAGCAACTCGCTATCTTGCGCCCCCGCGTCATCCTTGCCCTCGGCACGTTTGCCGCGCAAACTCTGTTACAGACCACGCAGCCAATCGGAAAGCTGCGCGGGCAGATTCACCGCTTTTACGGGGTTCCGTTGATCGTGACGTACCACCCCGCGGCGCTTCTGCGAAACCCCAACTGGAAGCGCCCCGCCTGGGAAGATGTCCAGCTCGCCCGTCGAATTTTCGATAACGCCCCAGGGGCGTGAACCCGCGCGCGATGCGCGGCACGATGCATCACGCGATCGCCGTCCTCCGTACTCCGAGGACGCGGAGATGGCGGTGCTCTCAGCCATGCTGCAGGACGGGGATGCCCTCGTTCGCGCCGTCGAACTCGTCGACGAGACGATGTTTTACCGCGAAGGACACCGCCGGGTCTTCAAGGCGGCCCTCGCACTCCACCAGAACGGCGCTGTGGTCGACCCGATTACGCTCGCCGAAGAGCTGGAGCGGCAGGGTGCATTGCAAGCGGCTGGCGGACAGGAATACATCGGCGTCTTGCTGTATGCCATTCCAACCGCTGCCAACGTCGAGTACCACGCCAAGATCGTCCGTGAGAAGGCGCTCCGCCGCCGCCTGATCCAGGTGGCGCAGGAATTGGTTGTCGAGGCACACGAGTCACCGGCCGACGCCAGCGAGTTGATCGACCTGGCGGAGCACAAAGTGTTCCAAGTGAGCCAGCAGCGTGGTGGGGAAGGCTTTACCCGCATCAAGGAACTGCTCTGGCCGGCCATGGAGCGCATCGAACAGCTCCGCGAAGGGGGGCCGCTCACCGGCGTGCCGAGCGGATTTGCCGACCTCGACAAGCTGACCCTCGGGTTCCAGCCAGCCGACTTAGTCATCGTGGCCGCGCGTCCGTCCATGGGCAAGACCGCATTCGTTCTGAACATCGCGCAATACGCCGCGGTCGAAGGCAATATTCCGGTAGCGATTTTCTCGTTAGAAATGAGTAAAGAATCTCTGGTGCAACGCATGCTCGCGTCCGAGGGATTCATCGATGCCCAGCGCCTCCGCTCGGGCAAGCTCACGAGCCAGGATCATTCCAACCTGGCCAAGGCGGCGGCATTGCTTGGTCAGGCGCCAATCTGGATTGACGACACGCCCGGCCTGACACTGCTGGAACTCCGTTCGCGTGCACGCAGGCTCAAGGCGCAGGCCGATATTCAGATGGTCGTCGTCGACTACTTGCAGCTGCTGGCCGGGCCGCCGGGTGCCGAAAATCGCCAGCAGGAAATCAGTCAGATATCGCGCTCGCTGAAGATTCTTGCCAAGGAACTGTCTCTCCCCGTCATCGCCCTGTCGCAGCTCTCGCGTGCACCTGAGCAGCGCACAGGCGACAACAAGCGGCCGCAGCTTTCCGACCTTCGCGAATCGGGCGCCATCGAACAGGACGCCGACGTCGTGATGTTCATCTACCGGCCGGAGATGTACGAGCGGCCGGTAGACGATCAAGGCAATGCGACCAAACTCCCGGACGGTACGCCGATCGAGGGCTACGCCGAGGTTGTCGTCGGCAAACAACGGAACGGCCCGACGGGGTTCGTGAAACTGACATTCCGGAAGCAGTTCACGCGATTCGAAAACTGGACTTCACGCGCCCCAGCGTAACAACGAAATGGGCGCGCGCGCGCGGACCGTGTATCGCTGTACGGAATGTGGCGCCGAGCACCCGAAGTGGGCCGGCCGCTGCGATGCGTGCAGTGAGTGGAATACTCTCGTTGAAGAAGTCGCTGCGCCCCGTGCGGTCGCCGGCGCTGCGACGCGCCGGAAGGGCGGAGTTGGATCATTCGGCTCCGGTGGGCGCGTCGTCGAGACTCCACGCGTCGGCGATATCTCGGGCTCGGAGTCGCACCGCATCAAGTCCGGTATCACGGAGTTCGATTTCGTGCTCGGTGGCGGGATCGTGCCTGGCTCACTCGTGCTGGTCGGCGGAGAGCCGGGAATCGGCAAAAGCACGATGCTGCTGCAGGTGGCAGCCGAACTCGAGCAACGCGGCTCGCGCACGCTGTATGTGTCGGGCGAGGAGTCTGCGCTCCAGGTCAAGCTGCGGGCCGACCGCCTCGGCGCTTCGGCACTGCGCGTGTCGTTGATGGGAGAGACGCTGCTCGAGACAATCCTGGCGACGGCCGAGAGCAATCCGCCGGCCGTGATGGTGGTGGACTCCATTCAGACCGTATTCACCGGCGACCTCGAGGGCGCCCCGGGAAATGTCGGACAGGTGCGCGAATGCGCGGCCCGCCTCATGCGCTTCGCCAAGGATCGCGGCGTCGCCGTGCTGCTCGTCGGTCACGTGACCAAGGGAGGCGGCATCGCGGGGCCGAAGACGCTCGAGCACATCGTCGATACAGTACTGTATTTCGAAGGCGAGAGCTCGCTCGACCACCGTGTGCTGCGCGCCACGAAAAACCGATTCGGCTCGGTGGACGAGATCGGTGTGTTCCGCATGACTGAGCGCGGGTTGGTCCCCGTGGAGAATCCCTCTGCGCTTTTCCTCGGCAATCACCAAGGGCACCATGCATCGGGCAGCGCGATCACCGCACTGATCGAAGGCACGCGCCCGGTACTGATTGAAGTGCAGGCGCTGGCCGCGAAGGCAGGATTCGGTACGCCCCAGCGAGTGACGACGGGATTTGATGCGCGACGTCTGGCGCTGATTCTTGCGGTGCTGGAACGCCGCGCCGGACTGGCGTTTTCCTCGCTCGACGTGTTCCTCAACGTCGTCGGTGGCGCCAGACTTCAGGAACCCGCTGGAGATCTGGCCGTGGCAGCCGCTCTTGCATCGAGCGTACACGACCGGCCGCTCGATGCACACGCTCTGTTCATCGGTGAAATCGGACTCGGCGGCGAAATCCGCCCGGTGTCACAGATCGAGCGACGCCTTGCCGAGGCAGCGAAGATGGGAATGAAACACGCCTACGTGTCGGACCGCGCGGTCCCGGCCCGTTCTCCCAAGCATCTGAAGGTGGTGGGGCTATCGTCGCTTGCCGACCTGTTCAAGGCGGTCGCGTCATGAGTGAGCCCGTGGTGCGTGACGTGGGCGTAGTGATCGTCGCTGCCGGCGCGAGCACGCGGGCTGGCGGTGTATCCGCTGGCGAACTGAAACAGTTTCGCTGGGTGGCCGGGAAGCCCATGCTCCTACATACGCTGCAGGAGTTCCAGGCGCGTGACGACGTGGCGATGGTCGTGTGCGTCCTCCCGCGTCAGGTGGCCGGCGACCCGCCACCCTGGCTTTTCCAGTGCGACACGGAACGCATGCTCGTGGCGACCGGCGGTGCGGTGCGGGGAGAGTCGGTACGGAACGGACTCGAGGACCTCCCCGAATCGTGTCGGTATGTGCTGATTCACGATGCCGCGCGTCCGCTGGCGACGTCGGCGATGATCGACCGCGTGGTGATGGAAGTGCGAAGGGGTCGCGGCGCCATCGCGGCGCTTCCGGTGGTCGACACGTTGAAACGCGTCAACGAATCAGGCCGCATCGAACGGACGGTCGACCGGGCCGGGCTGTGGCGCGCCCAGACACCGCAGGGATTTCCGCGCGAGATGATTCTCGAGGCGCACGAGCACGCACTCTTGACCGGTGTCGATGCGACCGATGACGCCGCGCTCTGCGAACAGCTCGGGCTCGAGGTGGTGGTCGTGCGCGGAAGCGAACGCGCGATGAAGGTCACCGAAGAAGCAGATTTTGCCCGCGCCGACCTTTTGTACGGACTCAAGGAATGAGCCCGTCCGCGCGCGCCGTGCCGTTCTGGTCGCCAGCGGAGGTCGCCGCGGCGATCCCGGCCACGATCGAGCATCTGGCCGCACACCGCATACTCGCGTACCCGACCGAAACCGTGTACGGGCTCGGCGGCGGAATCGACCGCGCCTCGGTCGAGGCGCTCCTGGCGATCAAGCAACGCGCCCCAGGCAAGCCGTTCCTTTTACTCATCGCGGCGAGTCCAATGATCGAACGGCTCGGCTTACGACTGACACACTCCGCCGGGATGCTCGCCGCGCGATTCTGGCCGGGGCCGCTGACTCTCGTGCTGCCAGGCGGGGAACGCCGGGTGCCCGACCAGTTGCGTGGTCCCGAAGGCGGAGTGGCCGTGCGTTGGACGCCGCACACGGCCATGCAGGCGCTGATCAATGCATACGGCGACGCGATCACGTCGACGAGTGCAAACCAGCCGGGCGATGCACCCGCCGCCAACGCCACGCAAATCGTGTCACACTGGGCGGCGCAGGTCGCTGCTGGTGCGTTGCGCGTTCTCGACGCTGGCACGTTGAAGGCGTCTGCGCCGTCGACGGTCGTGGACTGCACCAGCCGCTATCCCCGAGTGATTCGGCCTGGTGCAGTGTCGGCCGCCACGTTGCGAGAAGTGGCGCCAGACCTCATCGGAGATCTGTAGCGTGCGCGTGCTGTTCGTCTGCACAGGCAATACCTGCCGCAGCGCGATGGCCGAGGTGATCGCGCGCAACGCGGCGTCACGCAGGCCAGAGCTGGCGATCACCTTTGCGAGTGCCGGCACGAGCGCATGGGACGGAGCACCCGCGTCGGATGGCGCCCTGCTTGTGGGACTCGAACGCCACTGCGATCTCACCGCGCACCGCGCTCGCTCTCTGTCGCGGGAGATGGTCAGCGAGGCCGACATCATTTTCGGCATGGGGCAGCACCACGTGGAACGGGCTGCGGTGCTGGGCGGTGCAGGAAAATCACACCTGCTCGCCGATTTTTCTGCGCGGTCGCCGAGTGGGCATTCGGTGGCTGATCCGTTCGGCGGCGACCTCGAGCTCTATCGCTCGACGGCCGACGATCTCGAGCGTCTGGTTGAGCTCGTGCTGACACGGCTCGCCGAAGCAGGCGGAACACGATGACGCTGAAACTGCCCGGCCGACTCGTGTTGCTCGGCCACCCCGTCGCACACTCGCTTTCACCGCGATTCCAGAATGCAGCGCTGAAGGCCGCAGGGGTCAATCTCACGTACGAAGCCATTGACGTCGCCTCTGCCGACCTCGCCCGCGTCGCAGGACTATTGCGCGAGGCAGATGCCGCTGGAAATGTCACGGTTCCGCACAAAGAGGCGTTCGCCGCTTGTTGCGGCCGGCTCAGTCCTGTGGCGCAGCGCGCCGGGGCTGTGAACACCTTTTGGACTGACGATGGCGAGTTGGTCGGCGACAACACGGACGTCGGAGGGTTCGATGCCGCAGTGCGGGCAACCGTCGGCGTACCGGAATCGCCCTGTGTCGTGGCGGTGCTTGGTGCCGGCGGTGCGGCGAGCGGCGTGCTGGCGGCCATCGAGCGGTGGGAGGGTGCGACCGCACGGGTTTGTGCGCGCACGATGACGAGGGCGGAACAACTTGTTTCGCGGTATCCGCGGTTCGCGCGCGCTGAGTGGAGCGTGGAGGCGGCAGTCGCGTCCGCGGATTTGATCGTGAACGCCACGCCACTCGGACTGGAGGGCGACGAACTGCCAGTCGACCCTGCGCTACTCGGCGGAGCAGCCCGCGTGTTTGACCTGACGTACCGGCGCGAGGGCACGCCGTGGGTGGTGGCCTGTCGCGCACGCGGCCTGGCGGCGAGCGACGGCCTCCCGATGCTCATCGAGCAGGGGGCGATCGCGTTTGAACGCTGGATTGGGTTCGAACCGGATCGTGAGGTCATGCGCGCGGCGTGCCGGTGACGGCCACGGCGGCGCTCGATCTGCTGTTCCCGCGCGCCTGTGTGGCGTGCGATTCGTCAATGAATGACGGCGTGATCTGCGGAGTCTGCTGGTCGCAGCTCGCGCTGCTTCCGTCGCCCCGGTGCGAACGGTGCGGGCATCCCGCGCTCGCCCCAACCTGTGCCTATTGCGCCGCTTTTCCGCCGTGGGTGCGCGCCGTGCGCTCGGTCTGTTGGATTCCAGATACGGTCGGCGGTGCCGCCGTCGCAGCCTTGAAATACGACGGATGGACGGCAATCGCTGATGCAATGGCGGTGCGGATGGCGCGAGTCCATTGGCCCGCTGACGTGATCGCCGAACGCACGGCCCTCGTGCCGGTGCCGCTCGCGCGAACGCGGCGTCGCGAGCGCGGCTACAACCAGGCCGAGTTACTCGCGCACGCGCTTGCACCAAAGCTCGGGTTACCGGTTTGGGATGATGCAGTCTCGCGTGATCGGCACACCGGCACGCAAACGCGGTTGACTCCATCCGAACGTTCTACGAACGTTCACCAGGCCTTCCGCGTGAGTGACACGGTGCGTGGGCGGCTTGCTGGAGCGCACCTCATCGTGGTGGACGATGTCCTGACCACTGGATCCACGCTCAACGCGACCGCGGGCGCCCTGTTCGGCGCTGGTGCGCGGATCGTCAGTTACCTCACATTCGGTCGCGCCCGTTCAGCGACCGATTGACCCTAGCTCTCACCCACGGCATTCACGATGGCACTCAAGGTTGGCATCAACGGGTTTGGCCGCATCGGCCGGCAGGTCATTCGCGCTGCGAAAGAAGCGAACGCGCCCATCGACTTCGTCGCGGTGAACGACCTCGCCGACACCAAGACGCTCGCGCACCTGTTCAAGTACGATTCCGTGCATCGGACGTACAAGGGATCCGTGAGCGCCGAACCTGACTCGATCACGATCGATGGCGACCGGATCAGGATTTTCAAGGAGAAGGATCCGGCGGCGCTGCCGTGGAAGGCGCTGGGCGTGGACATTGTGCTTGAATCCACCGGCAGGTTCACCAACGCCGCCGACGCGCGCAAGCACATCGATGCTGGTGCGAAAAAGGTGATCATCTCCGCGCCCGCCAAGGGCGAGGATCTGACCGTCGTACTTGGAGTCAACGACGCCAAGTACGACCCGCAGACGCACCATATCATCTCGAACGCATCGTGCACGACCAACTGCCTCGTGCCGATGGTCAAAGTGATCCGCGACGCGTTCGGCTTCAAACACGCTTCGATGGTGACGATCCACAGCTATACCAACGACCAGAACGTCCTCGACCTGCCGCATCAGGACCTTCGTCGCGCGCGCGCAGCGGCCGTCTCCATAATCCCGACGACCACAGGCGCCGCGAAGGCGACGGCGCTGGTGATTCCGGAAGTAAAGGGCAAGATCGACGGCATCGCTATCCGGGTGCCAACGCCGGACGTCTCGCTGACTGAGCTCACCGTCGAGGTTGAGAGAACGACCACGATCGCTGACGTGAATGCGGCGTTCAGGGCCGCCGCCGATGGCCCGTTGAAGGGCATCCTGTTCTTCGCGACGGAAGAGCTGGTGTCAAGCGATTACATCGGCAACCCGCATTCGTGCATCCTGGATTCCCTCTGCACGAACGTCATTGACGGCACGATGGTGAAGGTCTCGGGCTGGTACGACAACGAGTGGGGTTACGCCTGCCGCTGCGTCGACCTCCTGCAGCTCCTTGGCAAGTCGCTCTAGGCCCGCCTTGATGCAACGCAAGACGGTCCGCGACCTTACGGCCGCAGAGATTCGTGGCAGGCGGGCCTTGGTGCGCGTGGACTTCAATGTTCCGCTCGACGGGGTCGCGATTACGGACGACAGGCGCATCCGCGCGGCAGCGCCGACGATTGCCTACCTGAGGGATCGCGGTGCGCGCGTCGTACTGCTCTCGCATCTCGGCCGTCCGAAAGCCAAGGTTGAGCCGAAGTACTCGCTTCATCCTCTCGTCGCGGCTGCCTCGGCTGCGCTCGGCACCACCGTGCAATGGTGCGGAGAAACGGTCGGCTCGGCGGCCGTCGCGGCGACGCGCGCCCTTGGTGATGGCGAGGTGCTGTTGTTGGAGAACACTCGCTTTCTCGCGGGCGAGGAGACGAACGCCGCCGCGCTTTCGCAAGCACTCGGCGACCTCGGTGACTTCTACGTCAACGATGCCTTTGGCACCGCGCACCGGGCGCACGCGTCCACATCCGGCGTCGCGTCGCTCCTGAGGCCCGCAGTCGCCGGCCTGCTTATGGAGCGGGAGCTTGAATACCTCGGTCGGGTGCTCGAGAAGCCGGCCCGCCCGTTCATCGCGATACTCGGCGGCAGCAAGATCTCTGGAAAGATCGATGTGATTGAGGCGCTGCTGCCAAAGGTGGACGGGCTGCTCATCGGCGGGGCGATGGCCTGCACCTTCTACAAAGCGATGGGGTTCGAGACGGGCGGTTCACTCATCGAGCCCGATCGCGTGGAGCTCGCGGCGGAGTTGATTGCGCGGGCGGGCTTCCGGCTGACGCTTCCGCACGACGCCATGGTGTCGAGGGCCATTGAGGCAGCCAAGTCGGCGCACGCGGTGAAGCGCGACGCCATTCCGCCGACGGAAGCGATGTACGACATCGGCCCGGACAGCTGCGCGTCGTACACACGAGCCATCGGTACAGCAAAGACCATTGTCTGGAACGGTCCGATGGGGGTGTTCGAAAAGCCTCCGTTCAATGCGGGCACGCTTGCCGTCGCGCGCGCCATGGCGGACGCCACAGCGGCCGGCGCCACGACGATTGTCGGTGGCGGCGACTCCGCGGCGGCGGTGGAGCAGGCGGGGCTGGCCTCCAGCATGAGCCACGTCTCCACCGGCGGCGGCGCATCGTTGGAGTTCCTGGAGGGCAAGGCGCTTCCGGGTGTAGAATGCCTTGATCTCAAGGGGACCCATTGAAGCACCCGATTTTTGCGGCGAACTGGAAGCTGAACCATGGACCGGCTGATGCCGATGCCTTTCTGCGCCAGTTCCTCGCCTACTATCCGCGCACGCAGGATCGGACCGTCATCTTCTTTCCGCCGGCGCTGACCCTCCACGCTGTACATCTGGCACTCAAGGACCGAACGGACATTAAGGTCGGGGTGCAGAACATTCACTCGGAAGACTACGGCGCGTTCACTGGCGAGAACTCCGCGGCCATCGCGCGCGGGGCAGGCGCCAAGTACGCGCTGATCGGCCATTCGGAGCGACGCCATATCTTTGGCGAGTCGGACGAACAGGCTGGAAAGAAGCTCGCCGCCGCGGTCCGGGCTGGGCTGACACCGGTGCTCTGTGTGGGCGAGACGCTCGCACAGCGTGAGGCGGGCGACACGGTGACTGTCGTCATCCGACAGCTCCGGGCGGGGCTGTCAACTGCCGAGCCGGCGCAGGTCGCGGGGTTTATCGTCGCCTACGAGCCGGTATGGGCTATTGGCACTGGCAAGACGGCAACGCCAAGTGACGCAACGACGGTTCACCTCGCGATTCGTGAAGAGCTCCGTACGCTGGCCGGTGAGCGCGCTGAGGCCGTGCCTATTCTTTATGGTGGCAGCGTCAACTGCGGCAATGCCGAGAGCCTTTTGGCGGCTCCGGAGGTCAACGGGCTGCTGGTTGGCGGCGCCAGTCTTGACGCGGATAGCTGGTCCGGGATCGTGCGGACCTGGGCAACTATGGCGTCGCCACTTGAGCGACGCCGATAAGTCGGCTATTCTTAGAGGCTTACCTCACTTCGGCAAAGTCAGGACTCCTGATGTTCTATCGAACTCTGATCGTAATTCTGCTCCTGGACGCCTTCGTCCTCATGGCCGCCGTGCTGCTGCAGGCTGGCAAAGGCGGTGGACTCGCTGCGAGCTTCGGCGGCGCATCGGCCGGCGACCAGGTGTTCGGCGCACGCCAAACCGGCAATCTGCTCACCAAGGTCACTTGGTGGGCGGCAGGTATCTTCATTGGCTTGGCCTTCATCCTTCAGCTCGCTTCGTCGCGCAGCAGCGGGCCGACTTCGGTGCTCGATCAGTCGTTCGCTCCGGCGCCAACGAAGGCGGCGCCCGCACCGTCCAGCGACCCGAGTGCGGCGCCCACTGTCCCGCTTCAGGCTCTCCCGGCCGCTGGCGACGCCAAGCAGCCTGACGGGACGAAGAAGCAGCCGGATCCCGCGACGAAGCAGCCGTAGCACCAGCGACGCAGTGAGCCTACTTCGCTCGAATCCAGGGTTCCTCCTCCTCGAGGATGGAACCCTGTTTCGTGGACAGATCGATCACGCGGCTGACCTTCCGGCTGTGGCCGAGGTCGTGTTCACGACGAATATGAGCGGGTACCAAGAAGTCTTCACGGATCCCTCGTACCGCGGCCAGATCGTCGTGATGACGTCGCCGATGATCGGCAACTACGGCACGAACGACGAAGACCCTGAGTCCGTGAAGCCTCAGGTGTCAGGTGTGATTGTTCGTGAGCTGTCGACAACGTTTTCGAACTGGCGGGCCGGCGGTGCATTAGCCGCGTACCTGAAAGCCGCGAACATCCCCGTACTTCGTGATGTGGATACGCGTCGCCTGACCCGTCACTTGCGGACGGTCGGAGTGATGCGGGGCGTCATTGGTGTGGGGGCAATCCCGAACGCCGAAGCCAAGGCGGTGCTCGATGCCTGCCCGTCCATGGTCGGATTGGACCTCGCGACCATGGTGTCTACTGACAGGTCGTACATCTGGGGCGACGCGGCGGCCAAGCGGCACATCGTGGCCTATGACTACGGAATCAAGCACAACATCCTGCGGTTGTTCGCAGAGCGCGGTTGCCGAACGACCGTCGTCCCGTCGAAGACATCCGCCGCCGATGTGCTTTCCCTGAAGCCGGACGGAGTCTTTCTTTCGAACGGACCGGGGGACCCTGAGGCTGTGACATACGCGCCGGTCGCCGTGCGGGAAATCGCCTCCGAGGGTGTACCGGTGTTCGGGATTTGCCTCGGCCACCAGATCCTGGGGCTCACCTTTGGTGGCAAGACCTACAAGCTCCCGTACGGACACCGCGGCGGAAATCACCCCGTCAAAGACCTGGCCACCGGGAAGGTCCTAATTACCTCCCAAAACCATGGTTTCGCGGTGCAGGGAACCGAGTCCGGAATCGCTGGGGCGCCCGATCTCCAAGTCACGAACGTGAACCTCAATGACGGCTCGATCGAGGGATTCCGGCACAGGACATTGCCCGTATCCGGGGTCCAATACCACCCCGAAGCGGCTCCCGGCCCGCACGACGCTCAGGGCCTGTTTGATGACTTTATGGCGGCCATTGCCCGCGGCTCTGGCGCTTGACACCTGCCCACCTGGCGACCTAAAC
The DNA here is from genome assembly GCA_014192065.1 of Gemmatimonadota bacterium. Lineage (GTDB taxonomy): Bacteria > Gemmatimonadota > Gemmatimonadetes > Gemmatimonadales > Gemmatimonadaceae > Fen-1231. Next base: position 74,835 of record BJHH01000003.1, read on the forward strand.
TCTAGGTACTTAGCAGTTTAGCTGACTCCAGCAGGTTGTTGTTTCAGTCGCCACCAGTTGAGGCAATCGATGACCAAGGCAGATCTTGTCGAACAGGTTACGGACGCAATAGCGCAGACTTCGGGGCCCATGATCTCGAAGAAAGACTGCGCTCGCGTCGTCGATTCGTTCCTGGATGCGATCAAGGATGCGCTCAAGGAACAGAAAAACATCGAAGTGCGTGGTTTCGGCACGTTCAAGATCCGCAACCGAAAGACTAGAATGGCGCGGAATCCACGTACGGGAGCTCCAGTGGAAGTGAGCGCTCGCCCGGTGCCCGTGTTCAAGCCGTCGAAGGAGCTTCGTGCGCTGGTTTCTGAGATCGACGTGTCGGAACTCGCCGACGCGTAACGAGATACCTCGGGTACATCGGGCTCCGCACACCTGTCGGTGGCGGGGCCCGTGCTAGTTTAGGGGAACGTCCGTCCTATCGGTCCACCAGCACCACCACTGCGTGCAGCTCAACGTCCTGCTCTTCGCTTCATACGCCGAAGTTATTGGTGCACATGCCGTTGCGGTCTCCGTGCCGGATACGGCTACCGTTGGCGATGTCGTCGCCGCAGTCCGCGCACTGGTTCCCGACAGCGAGCTGCCACCAGCGCTCGTCGCGGTGAACCAGGTCTACGCGCAGCCAAGCCAACTCGTGTGCGAAGGCGACGAGGTCGCGATCATCCCGCCCGTAGCCGGCGGATGAGTCGCGCCGCGGTCGTAGAACGGCCGATCGACGTCGCCGCACTGCAGTCCGAAGTCTCCTCGTCGGATGCTGGTGCGGTGACACTTTTTATTGGAATCGTGCGCGACACGAACGCGGGCCGGGCCGTGTTGGGGATCGAATATTCTGCATATTCGGGAATGGCCGCTCGTGAACTCGACGCGATTCTGCTCGAAGCGACAGCGGCGTTTGCCGGTGTGGCGCTTGCCGTGGAGCATCGAGTCGGCACGCTCGCCATCGGTGACGCGAGCGTCGTCATCGCAGCGGCGCATGCGCATCGCGCGCCAGCCCTCGATGCCTGCCGATACGTGGTCGAGCAACTCAAGCAGCGGGTTCCGATCTGGAAGCGCGAGTTGTATGTCGACGGCTCCCGAGACTGGGTGCACGCCCGAACGGATGGCGTCGTTAGCGAGTCCGCGCGATGACGACCGATCACACGGCCGTTCGTATCGCGGCACCGGAAGGCATCGCGGCGCCAGCGTTGCGCGATCAGTTTGGGCGGTCGATTGAGTATCTCCGGATTTCGGTGACCGATCGCTGCAACTTTCGTTGCGTGTATTGCATGCCGTTGGAGGGGCTCGACTGGCTTCCGAAGAGCGACATCCTGAGCTACGAGGAGATCGCGGACGTGGTACGGCAACTCGCACCGTTGGGGTTGCGACGGCTGCGCATTACTGGTGGCGAACCGACGATCCGTCCGCAGCTCGACACGCTCATCGGCATGCTCAAGGCCGTGCCAGGCGTCGATGACATCGCGCTCTCCACCAACGGCGTGAAGCTGCCGGCGATGGCGTCGTTGCTTGCGGGCGCGGGGTTGGATCGCGTCAACCTCAGCGCGGACTCTCTCAGGCCGGACCGCATCAAGGCCATCGCCCGTCGCGACCTAGGCTTCGATCCGGTCGCCGCGTTGAAGGCGGCCGTTGCCGCCGGCCTTGACCCGGTGAAGTTCAACGTCGTGGTGATGCGCGGCATCAACGACGACGAGATTGGCGACTTTGCGCGATTGACCCTCGAGCACGCCGTGCATGTGCGCTTCATCGAATTGATGCCAGTCGGTGAGATGGCAGGGCTGACGTGGGACCACGTCGTGCCGAGCGACGAAGTGTTGTCGCGGGCCTCCGAGACCATTGGTGCGCTGGATCCGTCGGATGGACCACGACTGGGGAATGGCCCGGCGACGTACTACCGGGCCGCGGGGGCACCGGGAACGATCGGGGTCATCACGCCGATGTCGCACACCTATTGTGGCACCTGCAACCGTGTGCGGCTCACCGCCGATGGTCGGCTGCGGACCTGCCTCTACGGCGACCACGAGGTGAACCTCCGTGACCCGCTGCGTGCCGGCGCCTCGCTGGTGCCGCTCTTCGTTCAGGCCCTCGCCAACAAGCCCAAAGAGCATCAGCTCCTGCAGATGCAGGTGGGCGGACTGAAGGCGCTCTCGCAGGTCGGTGGGTAGGTCGGGTCTCGCTCCGTCCGGCCCCGCGTTGGCGTTGAGACGCCACACGTTGTTGAGAACCGTAGCGCCCGTCGTTTCATTATCTTGAGTCGTCGAACTCCTCTCACATACAATCGAACGAACAATGGTCAATAAGATCACGGTAGTCGGCGCCGGTAACGTTGGTGCCACCGCGGCGCAGCGCATCGCGGAGAAGGAACTCGCACGCACGGTCGTGATGGTGGACGTTGCCGACGGCATCCCGCAGGGCAAGGGCCTCGACCAGTGGGAGTCGGCACCGATCGAACTGTTCGACTCGCGCGTCGTGGGCACCACGGGCTACGACGAGACGAAGGATTCCGATGTTGTGGTCATCACCGCCGGCATCGCGCGCAAGCCGGGGATGAGCCGTGACGACCTGCTCAACACCAACGCCGGCATTGTCAAAGCGGTTTCCGAGCAGGTAAAGGCGACGTCGCCAAACGCGATCATCATTGTGGTCTCCAATCCGCTCGACGTGATGTGCTACGTCGCGAAGGCCGTCTCCGGCTTTCCTCGCGAACGCGTCATCGGTATGGCCGGCGTGCTCGACACGGCTCGCTACCGCTCCTTCCTGGCGATGGAACTCGACGTCTCCGTCCGCGACATCCAGGCGATGGTGCTCGGCGGCCATGGTGACACGATGGTCCCGTTGATCAGCTACACCACCGTCAGTGGCATTCCGATCACCCAGTTGATGGCCAAGGATAAGCTCGATGCGATTGTCGACCGCGCCCGCAACGGTGGCGCCGAAATCGTCAAGCTTCTCAAGACCGGTTCGGCGTACTATGCGCCGTCGGCGGGCGCCGTGCAGATGGTCGAGGCGATCGTCCGTGACCAGAAGCGCATTCTGCCCTGTTCGGCCTGGCTCGAGGGCGAGTACGGTATGACGGGACTCTTCCTCGGCGTCCCGGTCAAGCTCGGCCGCAACGGCATCGAACAGATCATCGAAGTGTCGCTCACAGTCGACGAGCAGGCCGCATTGGCGAAGAGCGCCGAAGCGGTGCGCGAACCGATGAGCGTCGTGAAGCTCTAAGCGAGCTCGCGGCATCCGGTGCGCCGAGCTCTCGGCGCACCGGATGCTAGATCTTTGGCAGCGTCACCCCACGCTGGCCCTGATACTTGCCCTTCTTGTCCTTGTAGCTCGTCATGGGCGGCTCGCCCTCGAAGAAGAGCACCTGCGCGATACCCTCGTTGGCGTAGATTTTGGCGGGCAGGGGGGTCGTGTTCGAAATTTCGAGCGTCACGTGGCCTTCCCACTCCGGTTCAAACGGCGTCACGTTCGTGATGATTCCGCACCGGGCGTACGTACTCTTGCCCACGGTGATGGTGACCACATTGCGCGGAATCCTGAAGTACTCGACGCTCCGAGCCAGCGCGAATGAGTTGGGCGGCACGATACACACATCGCCCGTGAACTCGACAAACGATTTCGGATCAAAGTTTTTCGGATCGATCACGGAACTCAGTACGTTCGTGAAAATCTTGAACTCCGAAGCGACGCGCATGTCGTAGCCGAATGAGCTCACGCCGTACGAGACGACGCCCTCGCGCTGCTGTGAGCTTTCGAATGGCTCGATCATCCCGAGCTTCGCCTGTTCAATGATCCAGCGGTCATTCTTGATGGACATGCGCAGGGGGGGAGGGTGAGGGAAGGGGGAAAGATACGGCGGTGAGCGCAAAAGGTCTTGGGCCCAAGCGTTGACACTAGTTCGCCCCGCTCAATACTTTAAGTGTCGCTTGTGAACTCTTTCACGAGCCCGCATCTAACGAATGGACCGAACTTACCTCCCCATCCTCTTCCTCGCCGGGTTCGTAGTCGTGAACGCGGTGGGAATCCTTGGCCTCTCGCACTTTACCGTGCGCTCACGGCCGACGCCCGAGAAGCAGACTCCGTATGAGTCTGGCATCACGCCGCTTGGCGATGCTCGCGAGCGGTTCAGCGTCAAGTTCTACATGGTCGCGATGCTCTTCATTGTATTCGACATCGAAACCGTTTTCATGATTCCGTGGGGCGCCTACTACCGGCAGCTCTCGTGCGCCGTCCCTCTGGTGGCGGGCGCCTGTCCGGCCGGGCAGCTGTCGTTCTTCGGCCTCGCGGAGATGGTGGTCTTCATGGTGATCCTTCTGGTCGGGTATGTCTACGTTTGGAAAAAGGGGGCGCTTCAGTGGGATTGAGCGGCGCAGACTTCGCCGGCCACGGCGACGCAACCACCATGGTCGAGATGGACGCCCGTCCAGGCGAATCATGGGTCACCACGAAACTCGATTTTCTCGTCAACTGGGGCCGTGCCAACTCGCTCTGGCCGATGCCGTTTGGCACCGCGTGCTGCGCGATTGAGTTCATGGCCAGCGCGGCAAGCAAATTCGATCTCGCCCGTTTCGGCATGGAACGTATGGCATTCTCGCCGCGCCAGAGTGACGTGCTCATCTGTGCTGGCCGGGTCCCGTACAAACTCGCGCCAATTATCCGTCGCATCTGGCAACAGATGCCACAGCCCAAATGGGCCATTTCGATGGGCGCCTGCGCGTCCACCGGTGGCATGTTCGACAACTACGCCGTCGTGCAAGGCATCGACACGATCATTCCGGTTGACGTGTACGTCCCCGGTTGCCCGCCGCGCCCCGAAGGCCTCATCTACGGCATCATGATGCTGCAGAAGAAGATCATGAACGAGCGCAACGCCGATCCGCGGCTGCGCGACGAAATGCAGCCTGATCCGACGAGCAAGCTCTACATCCCGGCGTCACGCATCGACGAACTCGCCGAACCGTTCGGTAACTCTGTGCATCAGACGCGGTCCGCACCGTGAGTGCCGTGTCTCAACCGTTTGCGATTGTCTACCCTGGCTGGGACAGCGACGCGACGCCCGCGACCCCGAGAAATGTTCCGGTGAGCGGTGGCGAGCAGAGCCCGGCGGCGGCCGCGGTACAGGCGCAGTTCCCGGGCGCTGTCGTTCGCACCGTGGTCTCGCGTGGCGAAACGTCACTGATCGTCAACGCGACAGAGATCCACGCCATGATCGCGTGGCTCAAGGACGATCCGACGCAAAGCTACGAATATCTTTCCGATATCACGGCGGTCGAGCACCGCGACCTCGCGTTGGCCATTGAAGTCGTCTGGCATCTGCGCTCGCTGCGCTTCCGCCGCTTCATTCGCCTGAAGGTCCTGATCCCGAAGGGAGAGACACTCAGCGTGCCGAGCGTGTGGGATCTATACAAGGCCGCGGACTGGCTCGAGCGCGAGTGCTATGACATGTTCGGTATCACGTTCACCGGGCATCCCGACCTGCGGCGCATTCTGCTGTGGGAGAACTACAAGGAAGGATTCCCGCTCCGGAAAGATTTCCCTTTGCGCGGCCGGTTCAGCCGGTCCGAGCAGCTCAAGAACGCGCTCGCGGCGAACCCCGAGGCGCGCTATTCCATGGAAGAACTGTCCATTGCGGACGCGTTCGAAGAGCTGCCGCTCGACATGCGCCGCCGGATCGCCTCCGGCCCGAAGACGGGCGAATAGGATGGGCAAGCGAACGGTCGAGGTGGAACTTTCCACCACGGGGATGGGACTCGACGGCAAGCCGCAACGCGTCCCGCTCTTCGTTGGTGGCGATCCGGCGGGACTGGCCGTCGCCGCGCCGCCCGCGATGGAGCCGGAGCTCGAAGGTGAGCATATGCTCATCAACATCGGACCTCAGCACCCCGCCACACACGGTGTGCTGCGCCTCGTGCTGGAGATGGATGGCGAAACGATCGTCCGCTGCATCCCGCACGTCGGATATTTGCACTGCGGGTTCGAAAAGATCGGCGAGTATCGCCAGTACAACCAGATTATCCCGTGGACCGATCGAGAGGATTACCTCAACTCCATCGGTAACAACGTGGCCTTCGCGCTCGGTGCGGAGCGCCTGTTCGGCATCGACATCACCCCGCGGTGCACGGTCCTCCGCGTTATTGCGGCTGAACTGTCGCGCATCGCATCGCACCTCGTCTGGATGGGCACGACCTGCATCGACATCGGCGCGTTCACGCCGTTCCTCTGGGGGTTCCAGGAACGCGAGAACGTGTACAACCTGCTCGAAGGCTGGGTCGGCGCGCGCCTCACCACGAGCGCGACGCGAGTCGGCGGTATGGCGGCAGATATTCCCGACAATTGGCTCGAGGGCCTGCAGGGTTTCATTCGGACCTTCCCGAAGACGATCGACGAGTGCGAGCGGATGCTCACGAAGAACGCCATCTGGGTCGGCCGGACCGTCGGACTTGGCGTGATGGCGCCCGACGAAGCGATCAACCACGGGCTCTCGGGTCCGCTCCTGCGCGCTTCGGGTGTGGCCTACGACGTGCGCAAGGATTTTCCGTACCTCGACTACGAGACGTACGACTTCGACGTGCCGGTCGGTACGGCCGGCGACGTCTACGACCGGTTCCTCGTACGTGTGGAAGAAATGCGGCAGTCCGTGCGCATCCTCGACCAAGCGGTCAAGCGCCTGCCGGACGGTCCGATCAACATTGACGATCCGCGGGTGATTCTCCCGCCCAAGCACAAGGCAACGAACGAGATGGAATCGATGATCCATCACTTCAAGAACGTGATGGAAGGTCCTCGCCCGCCGATCGGCGAGTGCTATGTGGCTGTCGAGAGTCCCAAGGGCGAGAAGGGCTACTACATGGTTTCAGACGGAACGTCGAAGCCGTCGCGCTGGCGCATTCGCCCGCCGAGTTTTGTGAATCTCTCGGCGATTCCGAAGATGGTTGAGGGGCATCTCCTGTCCGACGTGATCGCGATCAACGCGTCGATCGACATTGTCATGGGAGAGATCGACCGATGATCGCTCAGTCGCTCGCCGCATCACTCTCCGCTGAGCTCATCGCATGAGTGCACACGAGACTGTCCCGTATACACCGGTCTTCGTTGGCAAGCGGAAACTGGACCTCGACGCGATCCTGCTTCGATACCCGACCAAACAGGCCGCGCTGCTCCCAGCGCTCTGGATTGTGCAGGAGGCACGCGGCTGGGTGAGCGAAGCGGGGGTGACCGAAGTCGCTGCCGCGCTCGAACTCAGTGCGGCGTACGTCAAGGGCGTGCTCACGTTTTACACCATGTATCACCAGCACCCGGTCGGGAAATACTTCATCCAGGTGTGCACCACGTCGCCCTGTCTCTGTGCGGGCGCCGACAAAGTCGCCGAGGCGTTTCTGCGGCACACCGGCTGCAACGAACTCGGGGTCACGTCGCCAGATGGCAAGTATACGGTGATCGAAGTTGAGTGCCTCGGCGCCTGCGGGTTCGCGACGCCGGTGCAAATCAATGCTGACACGGTCGAGAACGTTACCGCCGATACGGTTCCGCAGATCCTGGCAGGGCTTAAGTAATGGGTTACCCGCACAAGACACATCCTCGCGAGACGGCCATTCTCTCGAAGCACTTCGGCGATTCCGAGGCGCGTTCGCTCGACGGCTGGAAGCAGCGCGGTGGTTATCGCGCGCTCGAGCAGGCGCTGTCGACTCCGCCGGCGGAGATCGTGGATGCCGTGAAGGCGTCAGGCCTCCGCGGCCGCGGTGGTGCCGGGTTTCCGACCGGCATGAAGTGGTCGTTCATGAAGCCGGGCGACGGCAAACCGCACTACCTCTGCTGCAACGCCGACGAGTCCGAGCCGGGCACCTTCAAGGACCGCGAGATCATGCGGTGGACGCCGCACGCGTTGGTCGAGGGCTGCGCGATCGGCGCGCACGCGATTGGCGCCGAGACGGCATACGTCTACATCCGCGGTGAGTTTCAGGAGCCGATCGACCAAATGGAGTCGGCGGTCAGCGAAGCGTACGCGGCCGGGATTCTTGGCGCCAACGCGATGGGCAGCGGCAAACGCGTCGACGTCCACGTGCACAAGGGAGCGGGCGCCTACATCTGCGGCGAAGAAACCGCACTGATGGAATCGCTCGAGGGTAAGCGCGGCAACCCGCGCATCAAGCCGCCGTTCCCCGCGGTGTCTGGGCTGTTCGCGAAGCCGACGACGATTAACAACGTCGAGACGCTGGTGGCGGTACCGCACATCCTCACGAACGGCGCAGAGTGGTACAAGGCAATGTCTTTGTCGAACCCGAAGAGCACCGGCACCAAGCTCTTCTCGGTGTGCGGCAACGTGTCGCGGCCCGGTACCTACGAAGTCGTTCTCGGATTTCCATTCAAGGATTTTCTGTACGACCTCTGTGGTGGACCGCAAGCCGGGCGAAAGTTCAAGGCCGTGATTCCGGGCGGTGCGTCGGTTCCGATCCAGACGATGGAAGAGGCCGAAGCGACGCTCATGGACTACGAAGGCTTTGTTGCGCAAGGCACGATGCTGGGCTCCGGCGGCATTATCGTATTTGACGATCACCAGTCAATGCCGCGTATGATCGCGCGCTTGGCGCGCTTCTTCGCGCATGAGAGCTGTGGACAGTGCACCCAGTGCCGCGAAGGCACGGCGTGGACGACGAAGATTCTGGAGCGCATCGTTGCCGGGCAGGGCACGTTCGAAGATCTCGACACGCTGCTCGAGATTGCCGATAACATGACGGGGAAGACGATTTGTGTGCTGAGCGACTCGTGCGCGGTGCCGGTGGTCAGCGGACTGCAGAAGTTCCGCCACGAGTTCGAAGCGCTCATTACTGGCAGGAGAAGTTCAACCGTCGCGATGGGCGGCAAGCCGTCCGCTGGCGGCTCGGCGCTCACCACGGGAGCCGGCGTATGACGACGCCCATGGTGAACCTCACGATCGAGGGGCGCCCGATCAGCGTCCCCGCGGGCACCTCGATCCTCGAAGCGGCCAAGGTCGCTGGGGTGCTGATCCCGCACTACTGCTATCACCCCGGCCTGCCGGTGGCTGGTGTCTGCCGCATGTGCCTCGTCGATGTCGAGAACGCGCCGAAGCTCATGCCGTCGTGCGCGACATCCGTGGCCGAAGGGCAGGTGGTGCACGTTCACAACGACAAATCGCTGGATGCGCGCAAGGGCGTGCTCGAGCTGCTGTTGATCAACCACCCGCTCGATTGCCCGATTTGCGATCAATCAGGCGAGTGCGAACTACAGGATTACACTTTCCAGGAAGGCCGTGCCGACTCGCGCTACCGCGAGCCGAAGCGGTTCAACCCGGTCGAGGATTTCGGCGGCGACGTGATGTACGTGCCGAACCGCTGCATCCTCTGCACCCGCTGTGTCCGATTCATGGATGATGTACATGGGGATCCGGTGCTCGCCGTGGCTGAGCGCGGCGACCGCGCCGTCATCACGACGGCGCCCGATGCGGGGCTCACGCAGGCGTGGGCGGGAAACGTCGTCGACCTCTGCCCGGTCGGAGCGCTCCTATCTAAGGATTTTCTCAACAAGGCGCGGGCCTGGGAACTGGACCGATCCGCTTCGGTGTGCACCGGCTGCTCCCAAGGCTGCAACATCGTGGTCGAGACGCGCGACAATGCCGTGGTCCGACTCAAGCCGCGCGCCAACGAAGCAGTGAACGGACATTTCATGTGCGATGAAGGCCGGCTCAACTACCGCTGGCTCAACCGGATGGATCGCTTGGTCGCCCCGATGGCCGGTGGCGGCGAAACCGAATGGGATCTCGCGACCGCCGCGGTGGCCGCGACCTTTGCTGGTAAGAAGGCGCATGTGGTCGCCAATCCGTCTTTGAGCAACGAAGTGTTTTTCCTGCTCGGGCGCATCGTCGCAAAGGCGGGGGGCGCAATCCATTTCGCCGTTCCGCAGGGCTCCGAGGCTCCGCTCCCTGGTGTGGAAGACCTCTCGTTGCGCGCGGATCGCGCTGCGAATGCCACCGGCGCTGAGTTGCTCGGTGCCTTGCGCAGCGACCATCCCTACGCCGGTGTCAGCGGCGGCCATCTGCTCGTACTCGTTGACGTTGAGCCATCAGCGGTTCCCGCCGCGGCACTCTCGGCGGCTGGCGCCGTCGTCTTCATCGGCACTGCCGATCCGTCCAAGCTCGGGCGCCTCGCGGCGGCACTGCCGATCGCGAACGTCGTCGAGTCCGACGGCACCATCACGAACCTGCGCGGCCGCGTCCAGCGTTTCCTGCAGGCCAAGGCCGCTCCTGGTCACGCCCGTCCGGCCTGGTACGCGCTCGCCGACGTGCTCATCGCGCTGGGCGAAAAGGCTGACTACCACTCCGCAAGCGAGGTGTTCTCCGCGTTGGCAGCCGCGAAGCCGCCGTTCGCCGGGATGTCGTTTGACTCACTCGGACTGAAGGGCACTGACGTGGCTGGGGCCGTGGCTGGGGCCAGCCGATGATGAGCACGGGCCTCTTCCTGCAGATCGCCAATCCGCAGCTCGATCCGTCGACTGGCGTCTTCATTGTGGCCACTCTCGTGAAGATGGTCATCATCTTCACGATCTATATGGTTGGCGTCGCGTATTCGACCTTCGCCGAGCGACGGGTTTCGGCCTGGATCCAAGACCGCCACGGCCCGAACCGCGTGGGCCCGCAGGGCTTCCTGCAGGTTGCAGCCGACGGAATCAAGAACTTCATGAAGGAAGAGACCTACCCGGGCTACGCGAGCAAGGCGCTCTTCGTTCTCGCCCCGGGTCTCGCCTTCGTTCCAGCCATGCTCACGTGGGCGGTCATTCCGTTCGGTAGCCCGCTGCCAACGCCGTGGGGGCGCATCGACCTCGTCGTTGCGGACTTGCCGGTCGGTTTCCTCTTCACGCTCGCGATTTCATCACTGGGCGTCTACGGCATTGTGCTCGCCGGCTGGAGTTCGAACAATAAGTACGCGCTCCTTGGCGGGCTTCGCTCGAGCGCGCAGATGGTGAGCTACGAAATCGCGATGGGGATGAGCACGGTCTGCGTGTTGTTGCTCGCCGGAAACGTTTCGCTGAATCAGGTGATCGCTCAGCAGGCTCAGATGGGCTGGAACGCGTTCTTGCTCTCGGTGGCCTGTTTCATCTTTCTCGTGGCAGCGTTCGCCGAGACCAATCGCGTGCCATTCGACCTGCCCGAGGCTGAGTCGGAACTCATCGCCGGGTACCACACAGAATACAGCGCGATGAAGTTCTCAATGTTCCCGATCTCCGAATACGCCAACATGATCACGGCCAGTGCCATGATGGCGACGTTGTTCTTCGGTGGATGGGACATCCCGTTCACGCAGTGGGACAACACGGGTCAGTTCACGGTACTCAAGAGCTTCCTGACCTTTGGCGCCTTCGCCACCAAGGTGCTGTTCTTTGTCTTCTTCTACATCTGGGTCCGCTGGACGCTGCCGCGGTTCCGATACGACCAACTCATGTCGCTCGGGTGGAAGATTCTCCTGCCCATCTCGCTCATCTACGTGGTGGTGATCGCCACCGCCGTGCTGGCACTCGACATGGCGGGCGTGACGCGCGGGCCGATGTTCGGCGCCGTCCTGTTCATGATCAACATCGTATTGATGGGCGCACTCCTCTTCATTCTCGACCGCGGCCGGCTGATCAGTCCGGCCTCGTCGCGACTTGACCGCGTACGCGTCGAACGCCTCCGCAACGTGAGTCGTGGCCGCCGTACGCTGAACCACCCGGCCGACAAGGGAGCCTAGAAACACCCAATGACTATCCAGGTAAAGGTGCTTGAGCGGCCGATCGAGGATGTGAGCTACGTGCGCGCTACTGTGAAGGGGCTCGCGCTGACGCTCAAGCACCTCGTGGATCCGCACAAGGTCACGGTGCAGTACCCCGACGAGCGCTGGGACATTTCGCCGCGCTGGCGTGGCACGCATCGGATGCTGACGACTGAGGACGGCAAGGCCAAGTGCGTCGCCTGCGGGCTCTGTCCGACGGTATGCCCGGCCAACTGCATCAAGTTGGTGCCCGGAGAGGATGAGGCCGGCAATCGGTATCCGCTCGTATTCGAGATCGACGAGTTCCGCTGCATCTTTTGCGGCTATTGCCAGGAAGTCTGCCCGGAAGAGGCGATTCACGTCGGCCGCCACTACGAGAACGCCGAGTACGACCGCAAGGACTTTGTGTATGACCTGGAACGCCTCACAGCGCAGCAGCATCCCGTCTGCGAACTGTGGGATCCAGCCGACAAGTCGGGAGAGTAGGGCGCGATGGAGAACGAGTTCTATCCGCTCTTTTACCAGTTCAACTTCTACCTGTTCGGGCTGATCGCGCTCGTCAGCGCGATCGTGTTCGTCACACGCAAGAGCCCGGTGGCCGCGGCACTCTGGCTGGTGATGGTGATGTTTGCGCTCGCCGCACTTTATGTGATGCTCGGCGCCGAGTTTGTCGGCATGATGCAGATCCTCGTGTACGCTGGCGCGATCATGGTGGTGTTTCTGTTCGTGGTCATGCTGCTGAACCTCGGACACCCGTCCGAGCTCAACGACATTCGCGGGAAGTGGGGACGGGTCGCGGCAGGACTGGTCGGCCTCGCCTTGGTCGCCGAACTGCTTGCGCTCGGTCGCAGCTCGGTGAATACGAATCTTGTCCTGCCCGCTGCGCCTGCTGGTGATATCGCGCAGGGTACGGCAGGCATCATCGGTCCGATTGCGGGGCCGCTCTTCAAGGAATACCTCCTCGCGTTCGAACTCACGAGCGTCCTCCTACTCGTGGCGATCATCGGCGCGGTCGTGCTGGCGAAGAAGCGGAGCGCCGTCGCGGTGGACACGGAGACACCCCATGCTCGCTGAATCGCTGACGCTTTCGGCGGCCCTGTTCACGATCGGCGTGATTGGCGTGCTGACGCGCCGTAACGCCATCATCGTGTTTATGTGCGTCGAGCTCATGCTCAACGCGGTCAACCTCAGCTTTGTGGCGCTGTCGCGGCTCTACGGCGCGACAGGGCAAGTGTTCGTGATCTTCGTCATGACCGTCGCCGCCGCGGAGGCCGCCGTCGGCCTCGCCATCATCATCTCGATCTTCAGACACAAGAAATCGGTGAACCTGCAGGACATCAACATCCTGCGCGGCTAGCCGTGATCCCCATGCTCGAATCCACGCACCCGCTCGCCGACACCGCCGCCCGTTTTGTCTGGTGGCTGCCGACGCTGCCGCTCATCGGCTTCCTGATCAACGGCGCCCTGTCCGTGTATGCGTCCGCCAAGCTTGGCCCAGCCGATCCGTCATCCGATCACGGTCACGAGGCGCACGGACACAGCGCCAACGCGCACCACCAGCCCCACGCGGCAGATGCTGGTCACGATGGCCACGACACACCAATACGGCACAGGTTTGCCGCTATCGCAAGTGTCGTCGGGCCGGGCGTCATGGTGGTTGCCTTCGGTCTTGCGCTCGCGACGTTTTTCGCGATGCGCGGGGTCGAGATGCACTCCCCTTACGTGAATACGCTGTTCAGTTGGCTACCGGTGGGCGCCCTGCAGGTCGACGCGGCACTTCAGCTCGATGGATTGTCGATGGTCATGGTGCTCGTGATCACAGGCATCGGCATGCTGATCCATCTCTTCAGCGTTGGCTACATGCAGGACGACCCAGGATATCCGCGCTACTTCGCGTATCTGAACCTGTTCGTCTTTTTCATGCTGCTGCTGGTGCTGGGCGCGAACTATGTCGTGACCTTCGTTGGATGGGAGGGCGTCGGCCTCTGCTCGTACCTGCTGATTGGGTTCTGGTTTAGCGAGCAGGCCAACGCGGACGCAGGCAAGAAAGCATTCATCGTGAACCGGATCGGTGATTTTGGGTTTATGGTGGCGATGTTCATGCTGTTCGCGCACCTCGGCACGCTCGACTACACGACGATCGCGGCCAAGGCCGACCAGCTTCCGGCCGGTGGGATCGTAGTCACGGCCATCTGTCTCTTCCTGTTCCTCGGCTGCGCGGGCAAGAGCGCGCAGATCCCGCTCTTTGTCTGGTTACCTGACGCGATGGCTGGCCCGACGCCGGTTTCGGCGCTGATCCATGCCGCGACGATGGTCACGGCAGGCGTCTTTCTCGTCGCGCGCAGCTCGATGCTCTTTTCGATCGCGCCCGTGGCGTCGCTGACCGTCGCCCTCGTCGGCGCCGTAACGGCGCTTTTTGCGGCGACCATTGGCCTGAAGCAATGGGACATCAAGAAGGTCCTCGCGTATTCCACGGTGTCGCAACTCGGCTACATGTTCATCGGCGTTGGGGTCGGCGCCTATACGGCGGGCGTGTTTCATCTCGTGACGCACGCATTTTTCAAGGCATTGTTGTTTCTCGGATCTGGCTCGGTGATCTACGCGATGCACCGCGCCTACCACGCCACGCACCACCATGGCGATGACGCTCAGGATATGCGCAACATGGGCGGCCTCAAGAAGTACATGCCGGCCACCTGGGCGTTGATGTGGATCGCGACGCTGGCGATCGCGGGCGTGCCGCCCTTTTCCGGCTTTTTCTCCAAAGATGAAATCCTCGGTGCCGCATTCGCCCGCGCCCATGGCTCGACGCTGGCGGACGCGACGCTGCTCGGATTGCCCGGAAGCACCGTGCTGTACATCGTCTGGGTACTCGGGCTTGCGTCGGCCTTGCTGACGGCGATCTACATGACGCGGATGATGCTCTACACCTTCCATGGACCGAATCGCACCGGCGCGGCCAATACGCCCCACCTGGCGGAAGCGCCCTGGATCATGACTGGGCCATTGGTCGTGCTCGGCGTACTCAGCTTGGTGGGCGGATGGCTCAACCTGCCGGCGGTCATCACCGATCTGATGCCGATCGGTCCGTCCGGAACGCTCGAGCACTGGCTCGAACCGGTCGTCGGCGAGGCCACGGCACGCGTCGCCGGAACTGGTACGCATCTGTCGGCGTCGACAGAGGAAGTGCTTATCGGATTTGCGGTCGCCATCGCGATTGCCGGCATCGTCATCGCCAAGATGCGACTCAAGCCTGAGGTGCTCGTGTCGAAGTCGGCGTCGCTGCCCTCCAACGGTATCCAGCGTGTCCTCGAGCACAAGTGGTTCGTCGACGAAGCCTACGATGCGACCCTCGTGAAGCCGACCTACGCGATCTCCAAGTCCGTGCTCTGGACGGGCATCGACGTGGGCCTGATCGACACGCTGCTCGTCAACGGCTCGGCCGCGCTGACACGTTTTCTGGGTTGGATGGGTGGTCAACTCCAGTCCGGACGCGTCGGGACATACGCCTGGATGCTGGTACTCGGTGCGCTTCTCCTCCTCCGCGCGTTCGCGCGCGCGTCGTAAGGGAGCCCCAGCCATGCACGGAATGCTCTCCTCGATGAATTACAACGGATGGATCCTCACTACGTTGCTGCTGCTCCCCGTGCTGGGTGCGGTCATGCTATCGGTGCAGGCCGCTGGGTCGGGACAGGCCGACGACGCGACGAAGATGAGCTCGGCGCGAAGAACCGCACTACTGTTCTTCACCGCAGAAGCCGTCATATCGCTCGGGTTGTGGTGGTCGATCGACTATGGCACTGCCGACTGGCAGGCCACGGTCACGGTCCCGTGGATTCCGCAGTGGGGAATCTTCTATCGGATCGGCGTGGATGGCATCGCCGTCCTGCTGATCCTGCTGACCACGCTTCTGATGCCGTTGACGGTACTTGGCAGTTGGACCAGCATCCGCCAGAAGCCGCACGCCTTCTATGCGCTGCTGCTCGTGCTCACGACCGGGATGCTCGGCGTGTTCATGGCGTTGGACCTGGCGCTGTTCTACGTGTTTTGGGAGCTGATGCTGATCCCGATGTACCTGATCATTGGCATCTGGGGCGGCCAGCGTCGGCTCTATGCCAGTCTCAAGTTCTTCCTGTTCACGATGCTCGGATCGCTGCTGATGCTGGTTGCGATTCTCTACATTGGACTCAAGACGGTCGACCCACTCGGGCGCCCAGTGTTCGCCTACGACTGGATCCTGCAGTCTGCGAGCTATCCGGGCACGGCGTCGCTCTGGCTCTTTGGCGCGTTCTTCGTCGCGTTCGCTGTGAAGGTGCCGATGTGGCCGTTCCACACCTGGCTACCGGATGCGCACGTGGAAGCGCCGACGGCCGGCTCTGTGGTACTGGCGTCGATCATGCTCAAAATGGGCACGTTCGGCTTCATCCGATTCGCACTGCCGATGTTCCCGGATGCGGTCAATCACCCTGTGGTCAGATCCAGCGTTATCGTGCTCGCCGTGATCGGCATCGTGTACGGCGCTCTCGTGTCCATGGTGCAGCCGGACTTCAAGAAGCTCGTCGCCTACAGTTCCGTCAGCCATCTCGGCTTCGTGATGCTGGGCATCTTTGCGCTCACGACACAGTCGCTGCAGGGTGCGCTGATGGTGAACATCAACCATGGCATCTCGACTGGTGCGCTCTTCCTGCTGATCGGGATGCTCTACGAGCGACGTCACTCACGCATGATCGCCGATTTCGGCGGCATCGCGAAAGTCATGCCGGTGTTTGCGGTGCTGCTCACCATCGTGGCGCTGAGTTCGATCGGCGTTCCCGGTACGAACGGATTCGTCGGCGAGTTCCTCGTTCTGATCGGGGCCTTCACGACGGAACCAGTAGCAGCCGTCATCGCGACGACAGTCGTCGTGTTTGCCGCCGTCTACATGCTCTGGGCGCTGCAACGCATCATCTACAACCCCCTGTCAAAGCCGGAGAATGCGGCGCTCAAGGATCTCAACTGGCGCGAAATCGGGCTGCTCTTGCCATTGATCGCTGCGATCTTCTGGCTGGGCCTGTACCCCGCGCCGATCCTCAATCGAACGCATGCGGTGGCGACACGGATTATCGAGCGAGTGCACGGCATGAGTGACGCAACATCAGCTGGGGTGGTACGGCCATGACATTCGACCTCGCCATTCCGTGGCAGCTCATGGGTGCCCTTGGCCCCGACCTCGTGCTGATGGTCGGCGCGATGGTGCTCATGCTCGTCGCGGCCTGGAAGCCCGAGAGCGACGCCCACCAGCGCTTCGTTGGCCAAGCTAGTGTCGCCGTGATCGTTGCGACGATGGCGATGGTGGTGTGGTACGCCACGTCAGGAGCCACGGCCTCGCCGGGCATCATCGCCGTCGACGGATTCCGTTGGGCAGCGGACATGGTGTTTCTCATTGGCGCCGCCGCCGCAATCCTGATCGGCATCGAGTCCAACCCGCGTGACCGGATTCTGGCTGCCGAGTCGCATGTGCTGATCCTGTTCGCCACTGCCGGCATGATGATTCTGGCGTCAGCGCGCGATCTGATGATCGTCTTCCTCGGCGTCGAGATCATGTCGATCGCCGTCTATGTGCTCGTCGGACTCAATCGATCGAGCGTACGGTCGGCAGAGGGTGCGCTGAAGTACTTCCTACTCGGCGCGTTTTCTACCGGGTTCCTGCTGTACGGGATCGCCCTGGTCTACGGAGCAACCGGCACCACCAGCATTCCGCTGATCGGCGAGCGCATCATCACCTATTCGCTCGTCCATCACTCCATGCTGCTGATCGGCGTGGGGCTGTTGCTGATTGGGTTCGCATTCAAGGTCGCTGCGGTGCCGTTTCATATGTGGGCGCCCGATGTCTATGAAGGCGCACCGACACCGGTCACGGCCTACATGGCCGCGGCGGTGAAGGCCGCGGCCTTCGCCATGTTCTTCCGGGTCTGGATCGAATCGTTCAACTTGCTCGACGGAGCCTGGCTCGCGCCGATCTGGTGGCTCGCCGCGGCAACGATGGTGGTCGGCAACGTGGTGGCGCTCGCGCAGCGCAACGTCAAGCGGATGCTGGCGTACTCCAGCATCGTGCATGGCGGGTATCTGCTCGCCGCCGTCGCCGCCGGAACGCCGCTCGGATCTGCCGCGTTCCTCTTCTATGCCGTGGCGTACACTCTCGCGACGTTCGGTGCGTTTGCCGTGGTCTCCTCGATGACGAAACCCGGCGAGTACGCATCCGCGATTTCCGACTACGACGGGCTGTGGACCACGCGCCCTTGGCTGGCGATCGGATTCTCCATCTGCCTCCTAGCGCTGCTTGGATTCCCGATCTTTGGCGGCGCCGGCTTCTTCGCCAAATGGTACGTCCTTCAGGCCGCCATGACCTCGCCGCGCGAACTCGTGCCGCTCGCAGTACTTCTGGTGATCACCTCGGTCGTGTCGGCTGGCTACTATCTGCACGTCGTGCGCGTCATGTTCATGCGCCCTCGGCCGGAAGGAGCCACCGAGCCTCCAGCGCTCGCACCGTATACGCGGGCGGTGCTCGTGGCCTGCGTTGGCCTGATCCTCCTGCTCGGGGTCTTTCCGAACCGACTTGCTTCGTGGGCGCGCACGAACGCGCTGGTCGCGGCTCCACTGCAGGGACCGACTGCCGCGCTGTCGCCGCCTACTACACCCTGATTTGCCAGCTACCCGGGGGTGCGCCGCCGCCCCTGCGGCTGCGGCAGTAAGCTTCGCCAATGGTTGATCACGGGATCTTTCGCCAGTACGATATTCGCGGCGTTGTCGATACGGATCTGACGGTCGATGCGGTGCATGCGATCGGGCGCGCCTTCGCGGCCCTGCTCGCCGAAAGAGGAATCGCGCCGAGAGTCGTCGTCGGGCGTGACAATCGTCCGAGCGGAGAGCGGCTTCGTGACGCCCTCGTCGAGGGCCTGACCGAGAATGGTGTCGCCGTCACGGATGTTGGGGTGGTGCCTACGCCTGTCGTGTACTGGTGCCTACATCACCTCGACGTCGCCGCCGGTATCCAGATCACGGGATCGCACAATCCCCCCGAGTTCAACGGGCTCAAGCTCTCCGTCGGCACCGCGTCGCTACACGGCGATGGCATCCAGCGACTGTACCAGCTGGTGGTGGACGGTACGGCGCCCGGCGGGATTGGCGCCGTACAATCCGAGGACGTGATCGATGCCTACGTCGACGACATTGTGGCGCTGGTCGGACCGCTTGCGCGCCCACTTCGCGTCGTCGCCGACTGCGGAAACGGTGTCGCCTCGCTCGTTGCAGAGCGCATCCTCACAAGGATTGGCGCGTTGCCGACGATGCTCTTCGCCGACAGTGACGGCACCTTCCCCAATCACCATCCCGACCCGACCGTCGTCGAAAACCTCACCGATCTGATCGCTGCGGTGCAGCACCACAAGGCCGACCTCGGAATTGGATTCGACGGCGACGCCGATCGCATCGGACTTGTGGATGCACACGGCACAATTGTCTGGGGCGACTACCTGCTCGTGTTGTACGCGCGGGACGTGCTGGCACGCACCGGCAGCGGGCAGTCAATCATTTTCGACGTCAAATGCTCTCAGGCATTGCCGGACGCGATCGAGCAGGCGGGCGGACGACCGGTGATGTGGAAGACTGGGCATTCGCTCATCAAGGAAAAGATGAAGGAACTGCACGCCCCGCTGGCAGGCGAGATGTCGGGGCACATGTTCTTCACCGAAGGGTTCTACGGTCACGATGACGCACTCTACGCCGCGGGTCGGCTGCTTCGCATCGCGGCTGATGCCAACAGGCCGGTGCATGAGATGCTCGCGGACATCCCGCGGTTTGTTTCGACGCCTGAACTGCGCGTGGACTGTGCTGATGACCAAAAGTTTGCCATCGTCGCTGCAGCCACGGCTTACTTTCGTGCTCGGCATGACGTGATCGACGTGGACGGCGTACGGGTGCTGTACGGCGACGGCTGGGGCCTGATTCGCGCATCGAATACGCAGCCGATCCTCGTCCTCCGTATCGAAGCGCGTTCCGCGGCTCGCGTGGCGGAGATTCGCACGGAATTCTCCGGATGGCTCGCGACCCAGGGCGTGTCCTTTAGCGCGACCTGAGTCCGTCACTGGCATATTGGTGGCTCCCCGTGGGGCGTTTGCCGGCAGGGTGCGCCGAGCGTTAGCCGAGCGTTAGCCGAGCGCCGGTGCTAAATTTGTCGGCTGCAGCAGTCGCAGTCGTCCTCCTCACACACGCACGCAAAGGCCATGAATCTCCACGAATACCAGGCCAAGGACATCTTGCGCCGGTTTGGCGTGACCACGCCGCAAGGCGAAGTCGTCACGACCCCTGAAGCGGCTCGCGAAGCAGCGACGAAGTTCGGCGGACCCGTGATGGTGAAGGCGCAGGTTCATGTCGGCGGGCGAGGGAAGGCCGGCGGCGTGAAGTTCTGCACAACCGCCGACGAAGCGTACGAGAAGGCCTCGAACATTCTCGGGATGTCGATCAAAGGGCTGACCGTCACGAAGGTGCTCATCGCCCCGGCCGCCGATATCGTGAGCGAAGCGTATGTCGGCATCATCGTCGACCGCGCGCGGAAGAAGCCGGTGTTCATGGTCAGTGCGGCAGGCGGTATCGACATCGAGGAAGTCGCCGCGACGACTCCCGAAAAGATTCGCTATCACGCGGTGGACGTGCGGTACGGCCTGATGCCGTTCGAAGCGCTCGAGCTCGGGTTTTTCCTGTACCAGGACGCCAAGCTGGCGCGCGCAGCGGCGAAAGTCATGCAGCAACTGTATGCGGCCTTTATGGCGACAGGCTGTTCGCTCGCGGAGATCAACCCGCTTGTCGTCACTCCGGCGGGCGACGTCGTCGCGCTCGACGGCAAAATGGTTGTCGACGATAACGAACTCGAACGGCGTGCGGACCTCGAGGCGCTTCGCGATGTGGAAAGCGAAAACCCTGCTGAGGTCGATGCCCGAAACCACAACCTCACGTTCATCAAGCTCGACGGCAACGTCGGCTGCATCGTCAACGGCGCCGGGCTCGCCATGGCCACCATGGATCTCGTGAAGTACTACGGTGGGGAGCCGGCGAACTTCCTCGACATCGGCGGCTCGTCGAATCCCGAGAAGGTCGTCAACGCGCTCCGGCTGATCACGGCAGACCCCAATGTGAAAGCGATCCTGTTCAACATTTTCGGTGGTATCACGCGGACCGACGACGTCGCCAACGGGATCGTGACCGCCATCAAGTCGAACCCACTGAAGGTGCCGCTCATCATCCGCCTTACCGGGACCAACGAAGAAATCGCTATGCAGATCCTCAAGCAGAACGGACTCTCCGCCTCGTCTGATATGGACGAAGCGGTCAAAGAAGCGGTGAGGCTCGCCGCTGCTGCATCCGGAGGAACGGCCGCGTGAGCGTCTTCATTGACCAGGACACTAAGTTGGTGGTGCAGGGCATCACGGGCCGCGATGGCTCGTTCCACACCAAGCAGATGATGCAGTACGGCACGCAGGTCGTGGCTGGCGTCACGCCCGGGAAGGGTGGGCAGTCTTTCGAGGACACGGTCCCGATCTTCAACACCGTGTCAGAGGCAGTGCAGGCGTCTGGTGCCAATACCGCCGTGATCTATGTGCCGCCACCATACGCGGCCGACGCCATCATGGAAGCCGCGGCATCGGGCGTCTCGCTCGTGGTCTGCATCACGGAAGGCGTACCGGTGCTTGACATGACCCGCGTCTATGCGTTCGTCAAGGAGCGTGGCGTCCGCCTCCTGGGCCCCAACTGTCCGGGATTGATCTCGCCAGGTCAATCAAAGGTTGGCATCATTCCGGGACGCATCTGCACCCCCGGTCCGGTCGGTGTCGTGAGCCGGTCCGGCACGTTGACCTACGAAGTGGTCTATCAGCTCACCAGTGCGGGCATCGGACAGACAAGCTGTGTAGGCATCGGCGGTGACCCGATCAACGGCACGAACTTCATCGACTGCCTCGAGGCGTTTGAACGGGACCCGGCCACCAAGGCGATTGCGATGATGGGTGAAATCGGTGGCACCGATGAGCAGGAAGCGGCGGAATACGTCCGCGACAAGATGAAAAAGCCGGTGGTGGGTTTCATCGCTGGCCAGACCGCACCGCCCGGGCGCCGCATGGGCCATGCCGGCGCCATTATTTCCGGATCGGCAGGCACGGCAGCAGAAAAGATCGAGTCGTTCGAACAGTGCGGCATTGGTGTCGCCAAACGCCCGATGGACTTCGTCGAGCTGATCAAGGCTCGCCTTCCCAAGACCTGAGACCATTGCACATGACGACTTCACGGACATTGACCATCATCAAGCCCGACGCGTTCGGCGCCGGAAAAGCAGGCAAGATCATCGCGCATCTCGAACAGGACGGATTCCAGGTCGTCGCCGCGCGCGTCATGCGGCTGACCACCGCGCAGGCTGGCGAGTTTTATGCCGTCCACAACGGCCGGCCGTTCTACGCCGAGCTCGTCGAGTTCATGACGAGCGGCGATTGTATGCCGATGATCCTTGAAAAGGCATCGGCGGTTGTGGCGTTGCGCGAGGCGATCGGTGCCACGGACCCCGCCGAGGCGGCCGCCGGAACAGTGCGCAAGCTCTACGCCGAGTCGAAGGGTCGAAATGCCATTCACGCATCGGATTCAGATCAAAACGCCGCCCGCGAATCACGCTTCTTCTTCGCCGAAACCGATTGCATCAGAGGCTAGGAGTTATCTGGACTGCCAGCAAGTCGCTGGACAGACCTAAGTTGCGGTCCCAACACGACTTGACCGTAGTCGAGCCACCCATCATATTTCACCTTTATGCTGTCCTTTCCGACGCAGGTCCTGAACGCTGGGGCGGTGCTGGTTGACGGCAAGCTTGACCCTGACGACAAGGTCTGGCTTGAGGGCGATCAGCTTCCGCTGGGGGAAGGGGTAAAAGTGACTGGCAGGCTGTCAGAAGCCGGCCCAGGCCGCGTCTACTTCAGCGGCACGCTCAAAGGGTCCGTCACGCTGGATTGCAGGCGCTGTCTCGTGCAGGTCGAGGCGATCGTGGATACCGAAACACACGTGCTCTTCGCGGATGAATCGGCTGTAGATGAGGACGATCCGGACGTGCTTCCCATGTCGAAAGGGCGCAGTGGATCGGAGATCGACCTTCGGCCGGCAGTTCGGCAGGAGTGGTTGCTGGAAGTTCCCGCTCTGGTGCTCTGTCGCCCCGCGTGCAAGGGGCTGTGCCCGAAGTGCGGTGCCAATCTGAACCAGGGCGCATGCGCGTGTGCCCGGAAGTCCCCCGAGTGAGAGCCCATGGCCGTACCGAAGAGAAGGACATCCAAGCGCAAGAAGCGGGCGCGTAACACGCACAAGAAGGCGGCTCCGGTCGTGATTCAGGCGTGCCCGAAGTGCGGCGGTACGCGTCGCCCGCATCGCGCGTGCCCTGAGTGTGGCTTCTACGCAGGCCGCCAAGCGATCGCCGCACGAGAAGGCTGAGCTCCTGATGCCGCGCATCGCTCTCGACGCGATGGGCGGTGACTACGCGCCCGCGGCCACGATCGCGGGCGCGTTGCTTGCTCTTGGCGAGCTTCCGGCCAGTACGACGATCCAGTTGGTGGGACGTGAGGACGAGATACGCGCCGAACTGCAGCGTCAGGGTGGAGTGCCCGCCGCGTACGAATCGCGGGTGGAGATCGTGCACGCGCCCGATGTAATTGAAATGACCGACAAGCCGTCGGTTGCGGTGCGGAGTAAGCGTGAAAGCTCGATGGTCGTCGGACTCCGCATGCAGGCTGATGGCCAGTCGGATGCGTTCGTCTCGGCCGGCAACACCGGTGCCCAGATGGCGGCCTCCACAGTCATTCTGAGGCTGCACGAGGGACTCACGCGTCCGGCCATTGGCACGCTGGTGCCCACTGATCGCGGTGTTCCACTGGTGATGCTCGATTCGGGCGCGAACGTCGATTGCTCCCCCCAGGAGCTGCTCCAGTTCGGCTGGCTCGGCGCCGTCTACGCCGAGGACATTCTGGGCCGAACGAATCCGGCCATCGGGCTCCTGTCCGTAGGTGAAGAGCCTGAAAAGGGTAGCCTCGCCGTGAAGGAAGCTCATGCCCTGCTTGCCGCGAGCGGACTCAATTTCGTCGGCAACGTCGAGGGTCACGACATCCCCCATGGCACCTGTGCGCACGGCGCTCTGGACGTTGTCGTCTGCGACGGATTCACCGGCAATGTTGTGCTCAAGCTGTATGAAAGCGTCGCGCCGATGATCTTCGGCCTACTGGTGAAGTTCGACGTCAAGCAGGACGGATTGGAGAGTTTGCTCGCCATGTTTGACTATGCGCAGTACGGCGGGGCGCCGTTGCTCGGCGTTCGCGGCGTCTCGATCATCTGCCACGGCAAATCGTCTCCGACGGCCATCAAGAACGCGCTGCATGTGGCGTCGCTGGCCATCGCGCATGACATGAGCGCCCATATCGGGCGGAGCCTTCGCGCCGCACCGGTCGTCCACGGAGCGTCGTGAAGCGCCCGATCGTGATGTTTACCGGCACCGGATGTGCAGCGCCGGAGCGTGTCATGACGAACGATGAGTTCGTCGCCATTGGCATCGATACCAATGACGCGTGGATCCGAGATCGAACAGGCATTCGTGAGCGCCACGTGGCAGGTCCCGACGAGACGCTCACGTCGCTGGCGGCGACGGCCTCACGAATTGCAATGACCGATGCCGGCGTTGCCGCGAGCGAAATCGACGCCATTGTGATGGCCACCGTATCGCCGGATCACTTGCTGCCGGCGGCGGCGGTGGAAGTGCAGGCGGCCCTTGGCGCAACGCGCGCCGCCGCATTTGACGTGGGAGCGGCGTGCACCGGTTGGATCTACGGCGTCGTCGTCGCCGAGGGACTCGTGGCGACCGGGACGGCCGAGACGGTGCTCGTGATCGGCGGCGAACTGTTGACGCGGATCGTCAACTGGAAGGACCGGAACACCTGTGTGCTCTTTGGGGATGGGGTCGGCGCCACGATCGTCAAGCGTTCGCAAAAAGGCCGCGGCGTGCTCTCGTCGTACATCCGAAGCGACGGGACGCTCGCGAAACTGTTGTGGCGCCCGTCCGGCGGTGGGGCGAACCCGGTCAGTGAGGCCACGCTGGCTGACGGCTCGTTCTGGGTGCAAATGCAGGGGCGCGAGGTCTTCAAGCATGCCGTGCGCTCGATGGCCGATGCCTGCGACCGCGCGCTCGACGGTGCCAAACTGTCAGCGGACAGCATTGACCTCGTGATTCCGCACCAGGCCAACACCCGGATCATCGAGGCGACCGCGAAGCATGCCGGCATCTCGATGAACAAGGTGTACGTCAATGTCGATCGCTACGGGAATACGTCGGCGGCTTCGATTCCGATTGCCCTCGATGAAGCCCGTCGAGCCGGCCGCATCACGGATGGCTCGACGGTCATGTTCGTCGGTTTTGGCGCCGGGTTTACGTGGGGCTCGCTGGTTGTGCGATTCTAGCGCGCGCCGCCAACGATGACTGACGTTCTCCTGCTGTTTCCCGGGCAGGGCTCGCAGAAGCCCGGCATGTCCAAGGATCTCGCCGCAGCATTCCCCGCGGCGCGCGATGTGTGGTCCGCTGCCGACGCGGCGCTCGGGACGGCACTGTCGCATGTCGCGTTCGATGGCCCGGCAGAGGAATTGACGCTGACCCACAACGCGCAACCTGCGCTGCTTGCTCACGGTGCTGCGGTATGGGCGGTCGTACGCGACGCCATCGGGCCGCGCGTCAGGGCCGCCGCTGGGCATTCGCTCGGCGAGTTCACGGCATATCACGCGGCCGGGGCGCTTGGGCTGGCCGACGCCGTGCGATTGGTGCGCCGGCGAGGCGAACTCATGTTGGAAACCGGCACGGCTACGCCGGGGGCGATGGCCGCTATCCTCGGCGAACTCCATCGATCGATTGATGATCTGTGCGCTGAGGCGTCGGCGGCTGGCGTCGTCGTACCCGCCAACTACAACACGGTCGAGCAGACGGTGATTTCTGGCGAAGTCGCCGGTGTTGAACGCGCGATGGAACTGGCCAAAGCGGCCGGCGCGAAGCGAGCGATCAAGCTCAACGTGAGCGGGGCGTTTCACAGCCCGTTGATGGAACCAGCGGTTTCGGGACTCTCGACTGCGCTCCACGCGGCGCTCTGGCACGAACCGGCGTGGCCCGTGTTTAGCAATGTCTCGGCCGGCGCCGTGCACACTGCAGCGGAGGGCCGTGATTTACTGCTCCGGCAACTCACGAGTTCGGTGCAATGGGTCGAGGTGATTCGCGCGATGGCGGCCGCCCACCCTGGTGCCACATTCGTTGAGATGGGACCCGGCAATGTCCTGACCGGGATGCTGAAGCGGCTCGCGCCGGAGCACCCGGCGCGTACCTGCGGGACCGTCGCGGAAGTCGAATCGTTGCTTGCGCTCGCCTGATCACTCACACCGGACACTCTCAGTCATGCAGATCGATCTGACAGGAAAGCGGGCGCTGGTGACGGGGTCCACGCGCGGAATCGGTCGCGCCATCGCCGGCGCGCTTGCGTCGTGTGGCGCCGCCGTGGCGATCGTCGGCCGCGACAAGGCGAAGGCCGAGTCAGTGGCCGCCGAGATCACCGGCGCCAAGGGGTTTGGCTGCGACGTGTGTGTTCCGGCGGAGATCGAACAACTCGTGGCCGACGTCGAAGCTGCGCTCGGTGGAATCGACATCCTCGTGAACAACGCCGGCATCACGCGTGACAACCTGATGCTCCGCATGAAGGACGACGACTGGGACGCCGTGCTGGACGCGAATCTGCGATCGGCCTTCCTGATGACCAGGGCTTCGTGCCGCGGCATGATGAAGCGCCGCTTCGGCCGGATCATCAACATCACGAGCGTCGTCGGGCTGATGGGGAACAAGGGGCAGGCCAACTATGCTTCCAGTAAAGCAGGCTTGATTGGTCTGACCAAGTCGGTGGCCAAGGAACTGAGCTCACGCAACATCCTGTGCAACGCCATCGCACCGGGGTTCATCGAGACCGACATGACGGCTGCGATGACTCCGGAAGCGCGGGAGGCGCTCATCACAGGGATCCCGCTCGAGCGCCTTGGCCAGCCTGAAGACGTTGCATCTGCCGTCGTCTGGCTGGCGAGCGACTTGGCTGCCTACGTAACTGGCCAGGTGATCGTCATCGACGGTGGGCTTGCGACCTGACTGTGGTCCATCCCACAACTATATTCCTGGCGTTGCCTCCCACCCTTTTCAGTACCGAGGTTTAGCCCGTGGCCGATCATTCCGCGAAGGTCAAGGACATTATTGAGAAGGAACTCGGCGTAGAGCGCGAGAAGCTTACCGACGAGGCCAGTTTTATCGAGGACCTTGGCGCCGACAGCCTGGATATCGTCGAACTCGTCATGGAGTTCGAGAAAGAATTCAATATTGACATCCCGGATGAGGATGCAGAGAAGCTTCGCACGGTCGGCGATGCGATCAGCTATCTGAATCAGAAGCTCGAGGCGTAGTGCGGCGTCGCGTCGTCGTCACCGGCCTCGGCTGCGTGACGCCCGTCGGCAACGACGTGGCGACGACGTGGCAGGCGCTGCTCGACGGCAAGTCGGGCGGTGGACCGATCACGCGCTTCGATTCGTCGAAGCACAAGCTCCACTTCGCTTGTGAAGTGAAGGGGTTCGATCCGTCGCTGTACATGGACCGAAAGGAGGCCAAGCGGTCCGACCTCTACACGCAGTTCGCGTTGGCCGCCGCCGTCCAGGCGATGCGCGACGCGGGTTTCGAGCACGGGGGATACGACCCGCTCATGACGGGCGTGATCGTGGGAAGCGGTATCGGTGGGATCGCCACGTTCGAGGCGCAGCACGACGTCTTCCGCGACGCGGGCCCGAACCGCATCTCCGCCTTTTTCGTCCCGATGTTCATCGGCGATATTGCGGCCGGCGTGGTGTCGATGCGATTTGGTGCCAAGGGCCCAAACTTTGCAACCCAGTCGGCCTGTGCGACCAGCTCCCACGCGATCGGCGAGGCGTGCCGCCACGTCTCCTATGGCGATGCCGACGTCATGATCGCTGGCGGGTCGGAGGCGGCGGTGAGCCCGATGGCGATGGGCGGCTTTGCCAACATGCAGGCCCTGTCGGAGCGCAACGATTCACCGACTACGGCCAGCCGTCCGTTCGACTCCACGCGTGACGGGTTCGTGCTCGGCGAAGGGTCGGGAATCGTGATCCTCGAGGAACTCGGACACGCGCTCCGACGCGGAGCCCGCATCTATGGCGAGGTCGCGGGGTATGGTGCCACGGGAGATGCCTACCATCTCACCGGCCAGCCTGCCAATCACGAGGGTTTGCAGCGTTCTATGCGCCGTGCGCTCGAAGACGCGAGCCTGACGCCAGCCGATGTGCAGTACGTGAACGCGCACGGTACCAGCACGCCGATGAACGACTCGAACGAGATTCGTGCGATCCGCACCGTATTCGGCGCGCACGCGGACGGCATCAACGTCAGTTCGACGAAGTCGGCGACTGGACATATGCTTGGCGCGGCTGGAGCGGTGGAAGCAATTGTCTCTTTGCTGACGATCGTCAACGGCATCATTCCGCCCACGATCAACCTGCATTCGCAGGACCCCGAGTGCGACCTGAATTGTACGCCGAACACGCCGGTAACCCGTAACGTGTCAGCGGTACTATCGAATTCAAGCGGCTTCGGCGGCCATAACGCGACGATCGCCATGCGGCGGCTGGCCGGCTGATGGACCTCGGGCGCGTGTCGGACACCGCGCTGCGCCGGATGGGCGGGAAGCTCGCGGCAGGCGAGCGGCTGACCACTCACGACGCGCTCGATCTGTACCGGACGAGTGACCTGTCCGGCCTTGGGTACCTCGCTGACACCGTGAACCGCGCGAAGAATGGCGACGTGGTGACCTTCGCGGCGAACCAGCATATCAACCCGACGAACGTTTGCGTACTCCGCACGACCTGCACCTTCTGCGGTTACGCGCGACTCCCGAAAGAAGCTGGCGCGTATCGATACACGCTCGATCAGGTGCTCGCCGAGGCCGCGCACGCGGCCGACGGACTGACCCGCGAGTTCCACATCGTCGGCGGCCTCGACATGCAGGCCGGCCTCGAGTACTACCAGGCAATGTTTCGTGCGCTCAAGTCACAGTTTCCGCATGTCCATATCAAGGCGCTCACAGCGGTCGAGATCGCGCACATTGCGCGCATCGAGAAGATGACGTGGCGTGACGTGCTGATCGCATTGCGCGAGGCAGGTCTCGACACGCTACCGGGCGGCGGCGCCGAGACGTTCAGTGCCGCGGTGCGCGAACAGATCGCGGGCAAAAAGCTCGCCGGCGCCGACTACATCGGTGTCCATCGAACGGCACACGAGCTGGGTATTCGCTCCAACTGCACGATGCTGTACGGGCATGTGGAAACGCTGGAGGATCGCGTCGCCCATCTGGCAATGCTCCGTGGCCTGCAGGACGAGACCGGCGGCTTTCTGGCATACATCCCGCTAGCGTATCACCCGGACGACAACGAACTCGGCAGGCAGCTCGGGCGCCAAGGCACCTCGACGCAGGGTGTTGACGACCTCAAGATGGTGGCGGTCGGGCGGCTTTTCCTCGACAACTTCCAGCACGTGAAATCGCACTGGATCATGGTGACGCCGTTCCTGTCGCAGATCGCGCTCCACTATGGAGTCAACGACATCGAAGGTACCGTCGTTCGGGAAAAGATCTACCACGCGGTCGGTGCGCACACGCCGCAGGGCATGACGCTCGACCAAGTGCTCGCGCTCATCCGCGGCGCCGGCAAACAGCCAGCAGAGCGAGATTCGCTGTATCGCATCTTGCGGACGTTTGACGCGAGCGTGCCACCCGGTGCGGTGCCAGTATGAGCGACCGCATGAGCGACCGCATGAGCGACCGCATGAGCGTTGGTCGGATTCCGTATGTGAACTGCTACCCGGTCTACGGGGCGATCGATCGCGGCATCGTGCCGCTGACTGCCACGATCGTCAACGGCGTCCCCACGGCACTGAACTCGATGATGGCGTCCGGTGCGCTCGACGTGAGCGTCGTATCGGCGGTCGCATATGCGTGCAACTGGGAGCGGTATCTGTTGCTGCCCGACCTCGCGATTAGCTGCGATGGACCGGTGCGGAGTGTGATGCTGTTCAGCGATCGACCGGCGACTGAGTTGGGCGGGACGGATGTCCTCGTGAGTCGCAGCTCGATGACGAGCGTCTACCTGCTCGAGCTCCTGTTCGAACATGTCTGGCACGCCAGCCCAAACTTCGTGCCGGGCGACGCCGAAGCTGGCGACGTGGCCGCCGCCGCCACGCACGGACGGTCGGATTCCACGCCTGCGGCACGGCTCGTCATTGGCGATGCGGCGCTCATGCTCGCCACTGGTGCGATTGCCAGCCATTACGCCTATCAGTACGACCTCGGCGCCGTGTGGAAGCAGTGGACCGGACTGCCGTTCGTTTTCGCGGTCTGGGTTGCCAATCGGACCGCGCCGACGGCCGCCGTGCTCGGCGTGCACGCGGCGCTGATTGAAAGCCGCGACTGGGGGCTCCAGCACCTCGACGTGCTGGCGCGTGAAGCGGCGGAGCAGACGGGCGTGGCCACGGCGGCGTGCGCGGAATACCTCGCCGGTCTCGACTATGGCTTGAGCGACCTGCACCTCGGTGGCCTCACTGACTTTTACCGGCGCCTCACGCTCGCAGGACGTGTGAATCCCGGCCGGTTGTCCTTTCTCCCGGCGGCCTGAGTGTCCAAAGACCTGCTCGACTACTACAATCGCGCGCCGCTCCTCGAGCTTGGCGCCGACGCCGATCGCGTTCGCAAGTTGCTGCACCCAGAAGGCATCGTCACGTACATCGTCGATCGCAACATCAACTACACGAACGTCTGTGTGGCCGACTGCGGCTTCTGTGCATTCTACCGGCGCCCGCAGGACAACGAAGGATGGACGCTGTCCTACGAACAGATCGGCGCAAAGATCGAAGAGGTCAAGGCGCTTGGTGGTGTGCAAATCCTGATCCAGGGCGGGCACAACCCCTACATCCCATTCGAGTGGTACCTCGACTTGCTGCGTTACATCAAGGCGCATCACCCGATCCACATCCACGGGTTCAGTCCGAGCGAGGTGGATTTTTGGAGCACGCTGTACCAGATGGAGGCCGTCGAGGTCATCCGAGAACTCGTGAAGGCCGGACTCGATTCGATCCCTGGCGGCGGCGGCGAGATTCTCGTCCAGCGTGTACGTGACCAGGTGGCCAAGAAGAAGGCTGGTGCTGACCGCTGGCTCGAGGTGATGGAGATCGCACACGGAGAAGGGCTGAAGACCAGCTGCACGATGATGTACGGCATCGGCGAAACGCCGGCCGAACGCATCGAACATCTCACGAGACTCCGCGACCTGCAGGCGAGGACGGAGGGATTCACGGCGTTCATCTGCTGGCCGCTGCAGCCGGAAAATACGCCAACGATGAGTCATATGCCGAAGACCGACGCGGTGGAGTACCTGCGGACCACGGCCTTCGCGCGCACGGTGCTCGACAACATCCCGAACATTCAGGCGAGTTGGGTGACGATGGGTCTGAAGGTCGGCCAGACGGCACTGCATTACGGGTGCAACGACTTCGGGTCGCTCATGCTTGAGGAAAACGTCGTGTCGGCAGCGAACACCACCCATCGGACAACGACGGATGAAATGGAGGCGCTGATTCGTGGCGCCGGGTTTGAGCCGCGCCGTCGGCGCCAGAACTACCAGCTCATCGAGGCGCACGCGGTCGCCTGATGGCGACTCCGCGACCCCCCTATGCCACACGTTGACCACGCACGTCCTGAGTTTCGCGTAGGCGTCGGATACGATTCGCACCGCTTTGGGCCCGGCGACGCCGTATTGCTCGGAGGCGTGCGCATTCCGGCCGCGGCGTCGCTTATCGGGCACTCTGATGCCGACGCCGTCGCGCATGCGATCACTGATGCGATCCTCGGGGCAGCGGCCCTCGGCGACATCGGCGCGCTCTTTCCCGATACCGACACGGACAATAAGAACCGCGACTCCATCCAGATGTTGGTCTTGGCGGCGCGAATGGTGCACGCCGCCGGCTGGACCGTCACGAATGTCGACGTCACTGTGGTGTGCGAAACGCCGAACATCGCGCGCGCGCGTGAGGCCATGCGCCGCACGCTGGCCGCCGCGCTGGACGTCTCCGTCGACGCGGTCTGGGTGAAGGGCAAGACGAACGAGCGCATGGGCTGGATTGGCCGAGGCGAAGGAATCGCGGTGATCGCGGTCGCATCGCTCGCGCGCGGATAGGCACTCTGTGACTCACCTGATCGCATATCTCGACCAGGTCTCGCTGGCGACGCTGTATGCGCTGCTCGCGCTCATCTCGTTTATCGAAGGGATGTTCCCTCCGATGCCGGCCGACATCATCGTCGCGCTCGGCGCGTTCTTGGCGGCGCAGCGCGGGGCAAATCTCTGGTTGACCATCGCGTTGACTGTCGGCGGGATGTCGGCCGGCTCCACCGTGGTGTACTGGGTGGCCCGGCGGTTCGGCGCCGCCTGGATGCACGAGCGACTCCGTCGGATGGGAGTCGACAAGGCCGAGCGACGCATCGAGGCGCTTTACGGCCGCTATGGCCTCGTCGCGCTGTTCATCGGGCGGCTCATTCCAGGCCTGAGGATGTTGGTGCCACCGGCGGCCGGTATGCTCCGGGTGCCATTTTGGAAGGCCATATCGCTCATCACGCTCGCGTCGCTTATCTGGTACGGACTGATCGCCGCACTGGCATTCCGCGTAGGCAGCGATTGGGAGCTGTTCCGCGACGCGGTGGAGCGGCTGCTCGCTCGCGTCGGGTTGACCGCGGCAGCATTTCTGCTTCTGACTGGGCTTGTTCTCTGGGCCATTTGGCGGCAGCGAAGGTTTCGGAAGGACTCGGAGAAGGCGCCAGTCCCTTAGGTTATTCGCGTGGCCCGCAGCGTCACCTCTCCGCATAACCGCGCATTTCTC
The DNA here is from genome assembly GCA_014192065.1 of Gemmatimonadota bacterium. Taxonomy (GTDB): domain Bacteria; phylum Gemmatimonadota; class Gemmatimonadetes; order Gemmatimonadales; family Gemmatimonadaceae; genus Fen-1231. Next base: position 107,679 of record BJHH01000003.1, read on the forward strand.
ATCGAACGCTTCGGCGAGTTCTTGGCGCTTGAGCAGGGTTCGAGTGCCCGTACCACAGAGGCGTACGCCCGCGATTTGACCCGCTTGGCTGACTGGTGCGTCGGGAAGCGAATCGGTGCCCCGGGCGAGGCGACGCCTGCAGACTTACGAGCCTTCGTGTACTACTTGAAGGACCTTGGCCTAGCTCCCTCCAGCATAAGGCGTTCCATCAGCGCGATCAGGACGTACTACAAGTTCCTCGTCGGAGAGCACGCCGTCGCCGCCGACCCGTCGCTCAAGCTCGAAACACCGAAGCGATGGCGCACGCTGCCCGAGGTGCTGTCGGCAGACAATGTCCGCAAGCTCATCGAGTCAGTTTCGATCGATGAGCCGCTGGCATTTCGGGACCGAGCCATGCTGGAACTCGGCTATGGTGGCGGGCTACGAGTGAGTGAGTGGATCGGCATCAGCGTTCAAGACCTCATGATGGACGACGGCGTGATCCGGGTGTTCGGAAAGGGGGCCAAGGAGCGGCTCGTCCCGATCGGCCGCTCGGCGATTGGGGCCGTCGGCATGTATCTCCGCGAGTTGCGCCCACGCCTAGAGCGCGGAGAGGGGAAGGGCCGGCTCTTCCTCAATGCCCGCGGTCGGCCGCTCAGTCGAATGGGCGCATGGCAGATTCTGCGTAAATACGTCACGAAAGCTGGTATCAGTATTCGCGTGACACCGCACACGTTGCGGCATTCATTTGCCACGCACTTACTCGAGGGCGGCGCTGACCTGCGTGCCGTTCAGGAAATGCTCGGGCATGTCGACATCTCGACGACGCAGATCTACACCCACGTTGACCGCGAATACCTGCGGTCGGTGCATCGGCAGTTTCACCCAAGAGGATGACGTAGCCTGGCTTGGAGACCGGGCGTCCGATCCGCTAGGTTCACACCATGATTCTTGTGGTGGACAACTACGACTCGTTTACCTACAACCTCGTCCAGTACCTCGGCGAGCTTGGCGAGGAGCTCCGCGTTGAGCGGAACGATGCGATCACCGTCGACGAGGTGCAACGGCTCAGCCCCGAGGCGATTGTGCTCTCGCCCGGGCCCCGTACGCCAGCAGACGCCGGCATCTGCGTGCCACTCATCCGGCAGCTCGGGCCAACGGTGCCGATTCTTGGCGTTTGCCTCGGGCACCAGGCTATCGGCGCGGCGTACGGCGGCAAGGTGATCCGCGCACCGCGTGGCGTCATGCACGGCAAGACTTCGCTTGTCCGCCACGACGGCAGTGGACTCTTTGAAGGCCTTCCAAGCCCGCTTCGGGTGATGCGCTACCATTCGCTGGTCGTCGAGCGGGCCTCGCTGCCTGCTGCGTTGGAAGTCACCGCCACGGCCGTGGACGACGATTTGGAGATTCACGGCATGCGGCACCGCACCCATCCCGTCTGGGGCGTCCAGTTTCATCCCGAATCGGTGCTCACCGAGCGAGGGAAGGACCTGCTCGCGAACTTCCTGAAACAGGTCCGCCTGCCAGCGGGCGTCGGCGCCAGGGAGCCTGGGTCAGCAGCCGGTCAACGTTGACCTGTTCCGGCACCGGAACAGGCCAGCCAAGCCGTTGAGGGGCATCACTTTGCGTTCTGCCCTGCACGGGCCTATCTTGCGTGGCGTGGATTTTGCATCCGCGTCCTTCTTTGAAGCGGTGCTCCTGTGAGCACGCTCATCGTCATCCCGGCTCGTCTGGGCGCGACGAGGCTCCCCCAAAAACCCCTCCGCGACCTTGCCGGCAAGCCGCTGGTGATCCGCGTACTCGAGCGTGTCCAGTCCATGAATACCGGTGCGGCGGTCGTCGTGGCGACTGACTCCGAAGCGGTTCTGGCGGCCGTACGCGACGCCGGTGGCGTAGCGGTCCTCACACGCGGCGACCATCCCAGCGGCACCGACCGCGTGGCCGAAGTGGCTGCGCTGCCTGCCTATCGGGCGCACGACGTCATCGTGAACATCCAAGGCGATGAACCATTCGTCGCCGAGGATGCCGTCGAAGCGGCCGTCGGATTCGTTGCACGCGGCGATTTTGCAATCGGTACCGCAGCCTGCCACGACCACGCCTCGATTCTCAACGAACCCTCGATCGTGAAGGTCGTCGCCGACCGCACCCATCGGGCGCTGTACTTCTCACGCGCCCCGATCCCGTTCTTGCGCGACCGCAGCGATGCCGGTGTCCAGGCCGGGCTGATCCTACGACACATCGGGATCTACGCCTACTCACGCACGGCACTTGAACGGTGGGTTTCCCTCCCACCGTCTCCCCACGAACTCACCGAACGGCTCGAGCAGCTCCGGCCGCTCGCCGACGGACTGGCCATCGGGGTAGGAATCACCTCGACGGCCTCGGCTGGCATCGATACCGAAGACGACCTGCGCCGCGCCAACGCGTCGTGGCCCAATCCTGTGCAGTCCAGCTTGTCACCCACCGCCGTAGGTACTCTCTGATGGCCAACACGCCTGCATCGCCGCAGCAGACCACGAAGTTCGTGTTCGTCACCGGCGGCGTCGTATCGTCCCTAGGCAAGGGCATCGCCGCTGCCTCAATCGGCCGGCTGCTCGTCGAGCGCGGACTTCGGGTCACGATGCTGAAGTTCGACCCGTATCTCAACGTCGATCCGGGGACGATGTCGCCATTCCAGCACGGCGAAGTGTTTGTCACGGACGACGGGGCCGAAACGGACCTCGACCTTGGTCATTACGAACGGTTCATCGACCGCCCACTGTCTCAGCAAAACAACGTCACGACGGGGCGTATCTACTCGACCGTGATTACCAAGGAACGCCGCGGCGATTTCCTTGGAGCGACGGTGCAGGTCATCCCGCACATCACGGATGAAATCAAGGCGGCGATTCGCCGACTGGCCCCCGAGAACGATGTGGTGATCGTCGAAGTCGGTGGGACAGTTGGCGACATCGAGTCGCTGCCATTCCTCGAAGCCATCCGTCAGTTCCGCCACGATATCGGACGCGACAACGCCGTCTTCATTCACTTGACGCTCGTACCGTACATCGCGGCGGCCGGCGAGGTGAAGACGAAGCCGACGCAGCACTCGGTCCGCGAACTGATGGAAATCGGCATCCAGCCAGACGTGCTCATCTGCCGCACCGACCGACCGCTGTCCGAGGACGTCAAGCGCAAGATCGCGCTGTTTTGCAACGTCGAGTTCGGCGCCGTGATCGAGAGCCGTGACGTGAGTACGATCTACCAGATCCCGCTCTCGTTGCACGATCAGGGGCTCGACGCGTTGCTCTGCCGCAAGCTCGGACTCGACGGCGACGCACCAGACTTGGGCAATTGGAGCGCCCTCGTCCAAAAAGTCATGGCCCCCGCGTCACGGGTCCGTATTGCCGTGGTCGGCAAGTACACGGACTATGCGGACAGCTACAAGAGCGTGGTGGAATCGCTGATCCACGGTGGCATCGCCAATGACGTCGGCGTGGACATCGTCTGGACGTCGAGCGACCTGTTCACTGACACCGCCAGGGCGCGCGAGCTGATGTCGACGTTCGACGGACTACTCGTGCCGGGAGGTTTTGGCGTACGCGGCGTTGAGGGGATGGTCGAGGCGATCAAGGCGGCGCGCGAGACCGGTACGCCGTTCTTCGGTATCTGCCTGGGCATGCAGGTCGCGATCATCGAGTTCGCGCGCCACGTCTGCGGACTCGACGATTCCAACTCCAGCGAGTTCGTGCCCGAGTGCTCCAATCCAGTCATCTCGCTCATGGAATCACAGCAGCACGTGACCGACATGGGTGGGACGATGCGCCTCGGCGCGTACCCGTGCCGCATCCGGCCTGGTTCGATGGCGGCCGAGATCTATGGCGCACCAGAAATCAACGAGCGCCACCGCCACCGGTACGAGGTGAGCAACCAGTATCGCGATCTGTTCCAGGAGAAGGGTATGCGCCTGTCGGGCTTATCGCCCGACGGCTCGCTGGTCGAGATGATCGAGCTGCCCGACCATCCGTATTTCATCGCGTGCCAGTTCCATCCCGAACTCAAGAGCCGACCGACAAGGCCGCATCCACTGTTCGCCTCGTTTGTTTCGGCGTCGGTGACTGCGCGTCGCTACAAAGCATCGAGCGCAACAGCCGGCGGTACCGCGATCGGAGCCGGCTGACCGATGGCCGCTCCGCTTTTCCCGTGCAAGCAGTTCTTTGTGATCGCAGGCCCCTGCGTGATCGAAAGCGATCGCGTCAACCTCAAGGTCGCCGACACGCTCGCCCGTCTGGCCGAACGCGTGCCCGGTGGCATCGTGTTCAAGGCCAGTTTTGACAAGGCGAACCGGTCGAACGCTGGGGCTCACCGAGGACCCGGCATCGCCGCCGGCCTCGCGGCACTGGACCGCGTTCGCGCCAAGACCGGCCTTCGCATCCTGACCGATGTGCACGACGCCGAGCAATGCGCCATCGTGAGCGAGGTCGTGGACGTTCTGCAGATCCCTGCCTTTCTCTGCCGCCAGACGGACCTGCTCGTCGCGGCTGGGCGGACCGGCAAAGCCGTGAACGTCAAGAAGGGGCAGTGGTTGCATCCGGAAGGCATGCGAGGCGCCGTAGACAAGGTGCGGGGTGCGCAACGGAAGTCCGCCGAGATCGCCGTCACCGAGCGCGGATCGTTCTTCGGCTACGGCGATCTGGTCGTAGACATGCGCGCGATCTCCCGCATGGCCGACGCCACGAACTGTCCGGTGATTTTCGACGCCACCCATTCCGTCCAGCAGCCTGGCAAAGGCGTCGGCGGTGCCAGTGGTGGCGTTCGTGAAATGATCAGGCCGCTGACGCTTGCCGCAGTAGCCGCTGGCGCGAACGGCCTATTCCTCGAAACGCACCCCGATCCCGATCGCGCACTGAGTGACGGCCCGAACATGGTTCCGCTCCGCGATCTCGAAGATCTCCTCGACCGCGCCATCGACGTCTGGGCGGCGGCAACCTCGTCGCCGAAGCAGCGGACGCGCTCGTGAGCTCCGACGACATCATTGCACGTGGACGCCGCGTCCTTCGCGCAGAGCGAGACGCGCTCGCCGAGGCAGAACAGCGCCTGGGCGCATCATTTGCGACCGCCGTGGAGATGATCGCCGCGAGCCGCGGGCGGGTCATCGTCGCTGGTGTCGGCAAGTCGGGACTTGTCGGACGAAAGATCGCCGCCACGCTGACGTCGACCGGTACGCCGTCGATGTTCCTGCACCCGGTTGAGAGCGTCCACGGCGACCTCGGCATCGTGACATCAGACGACGTGGCCATCCTGATTTCGAAGAGCGGAGAAACAGCCGAACTCTTGCCGCTGCTGGAACAACTGAAGGGCCTGGGTGTACGGACGGTGGCCATCACCGCCGAACCGCAGTCCACACTTGGCAGACATTGCGATGCCTCGCTCGACGGGTCGGTGCGCGAAGAGGCGTGTCCGCACGACTTGGCCCCAACGACGAGCACCACGGTGGCGCTCGCCCTTGGCGACGCGCTCGCTGTCGCGCTCCTGCAACACCGGGGGTTCAAGCGCGAAGATTTCGCCCGCCTGCACCCTGGAGGATCGCTCGGCAAGCAATTGCTGACGCGCGTGACCGACGTGATGCTCAGTGACGACCTCCCTCTACTGGAGACCGGTGCGACGATGCGCGAAGCCGTCGTACACCTAGCCGAGCGGCGCGGGATCGCCATCATCGTGAAGGACGGGGTGCTCCAGGGAGTCGTGACAACCGGAAACTTCATGCGCCTGATGGAGAAGCAGAGCGACATCTGGACGGTGCCGGTCGTCGAGGTGATGACGCGCGCGCCCAAGACGACGACCGAAGATGAACTCGGCAGCGCCGTCGTGTTTCGGATGAAGCAGCACGGCATCATCTCGATGCCCGTGCTCGATGCTCAGCAGCGCGTCGTCGGCGTCGTACACCTGCACGACCTCCTGCGTTCGGGGGCGGCGTGAACCTCGGCGCACGACTCGGACTCTTGGCCACTGTGACCCTCCTGGCCGCAGCGTGCACGAAACGCGAAGGTCCGCCCGTCGGTGCGCGGGCGCATTCGCTCGCCGACTCGTCCGACCAGATCCTGTACGGATCGAAGTTCACGATTACGGACCGCGGCCTGCGTCGCGCGGACATCGAGGGTGACACGTCGTATTTCTTTCACGACAACACCCGTATCGTGTTGCGCCCGCTGCGCGGAACGTTCTTTAGTTCCAATGGTGCACTGGACGGCATCATCACCGCACGACAGGGTGTGTACGACACGCGGCTGGGCGCGCTCGAAGCGAGCGGAGACGTCGTGGTGACTTCGCTCGACGGCAAGCGACTCCAGACTCCCTTCTGCCGATTCGACCAGCGGCTGAACCTCATATCGAGCGACAGCACCTTTGTCATGTCTGAGCCCGGACGCGACCTCCGCGGCAAAGGATTTCGCTCGGATGCCGACCTCAACACGTTCAGCGTCACCACGCTGATCAGCAGCAAGGCCGGGATCGTAGCCATGCCCGCCAAGTGACGCGCTTCACGGTCGCCGGAACGATCGCGCTGACGCTCGCGTCCGCGTGGGTGGTTGAGGGCCAAGCCACCCAGCCACGTTCCCGTGACTGCGACACCCAGTTCGACGGCGTGAAGGTCGGCGGAGTGATCACGACGCACTTCCAATCGCATAGCACCTCGGCTGGGCATTCGAACCTGTTCGTCGGTGGCGGCGTAAACGGCTACTGCCGGAACTCGGACCAGAAGGTCCTTGCGGATAGCGCCGAACATTACGGTGACAACCGCGTCCTCATTCTCATTGGACGGGTACGGTACATCGAAAAACGCATGCAACTCGACGCAGACACGATCACGTATTACATGGGAGAAGAGCGCTTGGTCGCCAAAGGGCACGTGGTTGGCCGCACGAGCGCCGGCACGCGGTTCACGGGACCGAGCGCGGTCTACCTTCGCGCAAAGCAGGGACTGCGGGACCGCTCGCGCCTCGACGCCGCCGGCCGGCCGGACACCTGGATCAGCGGCAGCGACGCAGGGTCGGCGACAGACAAACCTGACTCGGTGCACGTGCTAGCCGATTCGCTCATTAGTGACAACGACTCGCTCGTGTACGCGCTCGGTAAGGTGATCATCGAACGGCCTGATCTCATTGCAACCGGCGACTCGGCGATGATGGATCAGGGGCGCGAGATCGCCTCGCTCCGCCTGACGCCGAAGGTGGTTGGCCGTGGCGAGAAATCGTTCGCGCTCTCCGGTCATGCAATCGACATTTACTCTCGCAACCGGCAGGCCGAGCGCGTGCGGAGCGCTGGCGCGGCCAAGGCGACGAGCGACGCCGTGCAGCTGGACGCCGACACCATCGTCCTGCAAGTCACTGATCAACAACTGTCCAACGCGACCGCATGGGGTCCCAAGGGGGCACGCGCCGCGCAGTCCGGGCGTGACATTACGGCGGATTCCATCGACGTCGCCATGCCTAGACAGATCCTGCGGGCGATCCATGCAGTGCATCACGCCAAAGTCGCCACGCTCGCGGACTCGCTCAATGTGCGGTCACGTGAACGCGATTGGTTTGCGGGCGATACGATCATCGCGGAGTTCGACTCGGTCGCGACCCGCGACACGTCGTCCGCCACCCGCATTCGCTCGCTGGTGGCGAAGGGAAGCGCGCGCAGCTGGCAACAGAGCGCGCGGTCTGGCGTGCCCGTCCCTGACTCTACACCCGCCATCAACTACATCACTGGGCGGATGATTACCGTGAGCTTCGCGGAAGACCGGTCACTCGACCGACTCAGCGTATTGGACCAGGTCACGGGACTTCTCGTGCAGCCTTCAGCCGATACAACCAAGGCGAAGCCGGCGCCAAAGAAACCAGGCTCAGGCGGGACGAGGCGCGACTCACGATGACAGATCCAACGCAGGCAATAGCGCCCGAAGCGTTCGTGGCGCAATTCACGGAAGGCGATCGGTCCACCGCCATGGCGCTGCTGGCGCTGATTCAGGCAGCGAACGATACGGGCGAAGCCAGCCTTCACGAGATCGCCGTGGCACATCGCGCCGCCTACGTGGCCTCGCTGAGGTCAGAGGGCCGCGAGGCTGACGGCGAGGCCAGCCGTGTGTCACTCGATGAGATTCGGCTGCATCTGGCGCGCGTGGCGTTGCCTCGGCTCATCAGCGTTGGGGCGGTCGAGCCGCTCCCGGCTGACGATGGCGGCGACGGCGGGGCCTGGCGGGTGTCGCCGCTGGCTTGGCACGGGGTGCTGGCGCGGCGGGATGAACTGATTCATGCGCTCCGCAACACCAGCGAGCATACCGTGGCACGAAAGCAGGTGGCGGCCCGCGTCGAAGGCACGAGCGTGCTACGCGCTGAAGGGTTGGTCAAGACGTACCGGCGCCGCAATGTGGTCAACAACGTGGCACTCGAGGTCAAGCAGGGCGAAATCGTCGGCCTGCTTGGGCCAAACGGGGCAGGCAAGACGACCACGTTTTACATGATCGTCGGGCTGATCCCACCGAACGCAGGGCGCATTCTGTTCGACGGCGACGACATCACCCGCACGCCGATGTTCAAGCGGGCGCGACGAGGCATCGGCTATCTCTCGCAGGAGCCGTCAGTCTTCAGAAAGCTCACGGTCGAGGAGAACATCCTCGCCATTCTGGAAACGATGCCGATGAGCAGGGATGAGCAGCATGCGCGACTCGAGTCGCTGCTCAACGAACTGGCCATCACACACCTGCGCACGAGCAAGGCGTATACACTCTCAGGTGGTGAACGCCGGCGCCTGGAGATCACGCGGGCGCTGGTCACGCAGCCAAAGTTCATGCTGCTCGACGAGCCGTTCGCTGGCGTCGACCCGATCGCCGTGCACGATATTCAACAGATCGTCGCGAGCCTCAAGAACCGCGGCATCGGCGTGCTCATCACGGATCACAACGTCGAGCAGACGCTCGATATCGTGGACCGCGCGTACATCGTGTACGATGGGCAGATGCAGGTCTCCGGGACAGTGCGCGAGTTGGTGTTTGACGACACCGTGGCCGACATCTACCTCGGACCGACGCTCACCGCACGGCTCCGCGCGCGGTTTCTCGACGAGCACGGCACGTCCAAATGAAGGCTGGGCTCAGTCAGTCCGTTCGTCTCGGACAAGAGCTGAAAATCAACCCTCGCCTGTATCAGGCGATGGACATGCTGTACATGCCTCTGCTGGATCTCCAGCAACAGCTGAAGCAGGAGCTGCTGGTCAATCCATTTCTTGAACTCGCGGATGACGGCGATGACGACGCCGAAGCGGACGAGACGGAAGATGCGGCTGACACGACGGGCATTGCCGACGCCGCCAACCCCGACCGTCTCGAGCCCATCAGCGGCCAGGACGACACTGACAAGTGGGATACGATCCTGCAAGACGGCTTCGAACCTGAGGGTGCCACGCGCGAGGAGCGGGACGAGCGGGAACATTTCGAGCCGACTCCGATCGCCACGCACGACCTTGGCGACCATCTCCGTGACCAGATCCAGCTGCTCGACCTGACGCCTCGGCAGTTGCTGCTTGCCGACGAGTTTGTCGGGAGCATCGGTGACGACGGGTACCTAACCGCTTCACTTGATGAGATCCGCGACGGGATCAACAGCATGGTCACTCAGGCCGCAGAGAAGGAAGGTCGCGACAACGTCCCACTCCCACTGTACAGGGACGACGAAGTCACCCAGATGCTTGTGGTCATCCAGGCCCTGGAGCCAGCTGGAATCGGTGCATGCAACCTTCGGGAATGCCTACTGCTCCAACTCCGCGATGCAGGCCACGATGCGCTCCCGTCGCGACTCGTCCGCGACCACTTCGACGACCTCATCGCGCACCGGTGGGCCGAGATCGCCCGTCAGGTTGGGTGCACGCCTGCGGACGCTCAAGCGGCCGCGGACGCGGTGGCTAAACTGAATCCGAAACCGGGTCGCTTGCAATCATCCGGCCCGGACAACTACGTCGTACCGGACCTGATCGTCGAGAAGATTGACGGCGAATACCTCGTGTTCATCAACGACGGCAACCTCCCTAGGTTGCGACTGAGTCGTTCATACCGGGACCTCGCGCGCAATCGCAAGACGCTTGACGCAGAGCAGAAGGAGTTCATCGCGAGTAAGCTCAACGCGGCACAGTGGCTCATCCAGGCGATCGAGCAGCGGCGGCAGACTGTGCTGAAGGTGATGCACTTCATCGTCAATCGGCAGCGCGACTTCTTCGAGAAGGGCATCCAGTTCCTAAAACCCTTGACGCTCCGCGAGGTCGCTGACACGATCGGCATGCACGAGAGTACCGTGAGCCGTGTGACCAACGACAAGTACGCGCAGACCCCGCGCGGCATGTTGCCGCTCAAGTTCTTCTTTTCGAGCGGCCTCGCCACTGTCGATGGTGAAGACGTGTCGGCTCGCGGCATCAAAGCCACCATCGAGACGCTCGTGGCCGACGAAGACACCAAGAATCCGTTGACCGACCAGGCGATCGTTGCCCTCTTGGAACGTGACGGCATACAGATTGCGCGCCGGACGGTCGCCAAGTACCGTGACCAGCTCGGCGTGCTTTCGGCGAGGATGCGCAAGCGCGTATGACCGACCCACAAACTCCATCTTTTGGCGGAGCAGCCATCGTGCAACGACCCCCGGCGACCGTCGATGTTTCCGTACTGGTGCCAGCCCGCGACGAAGCGGAAAGCCTGGCCCAGTTCATTGAGCAGTGCGACGTGGTGTTTCGCACGCGCTCGGAGCGTTACGAAGTGATCGTCATCGACGACGGATCGCGCGACAATACCTGGAGCGTGCTCGAAGGCCTTCGCGCGCAATATCCATTCGTGAGAACGGTTCGGCATCGCAGTGGACGCGGCATCGCCGACGCCCTGCGCTCTGGCTACCTGACGTCGAATGCCGGGATTCTCGTCTTTTATCCGGCCGATCTGCAATTCAAGCCTGAAGACATCCCCAGGCTCGTGGCACCGATCCTGGCCGGTGAATCCGACATGGTCACGGGCCGCAAGGAAGGGAAATACGACAAAGCCTTCGTCTCACGCATCTACAACGGACTGTCGCGCACACTCTTCCAGATTCCGGTCCAAGATCTCAACAACGTGAAGGCGTATCGGCGCGAGGTGATGGACGACCAGCCGGTGCGGCCGGACTGGCATCGCTACATGATCGTACTCGCGGTTGCGCAGGGATATTCCGTGAGCGAGATCCCCGTGCCGCTGTATCCGCGCAACGCGGGCAAGTCCAAGTTCGGATTGTCGCGAATCCCGATCGGCGTGCTCGATATGCTCGCCGTCTGGTTTGAGTTACGGTTCGGCCGCAAGCCGCTGCTTGCATTCGGCATCCTCGGCGGCGCGATGTTCGCCATCGCCGGCATCATTGGACTCCTCCTGCTGACGACGCGGGCCGGTACACGGCCCTACTGGACCATGATTCAGTCCGCGCTGACGCTGGGGTCGGTCTTCTTCGCGACCGGGATCCTCGGAGAACAGATTGCGGCTCTGCGTGCTGAGCAGCGAGAGCTGCGTCGCCGGCTCGACGGGCGGGCGTCCGACAGTTCGTCGGACGCATAGGCTCGCCGCGCCGCATGCGCGTACTCTTCGTCACGCATTCGTTTCCGCGACATGACGGAGACGGCGCAGGGGAGTTCATCCTCCGGCTCGCCGTCGCGCTCGTCGCGACCGGCTGCGACGTGCGCGTCCTGGCGCCGTCCGCTCCAGGGCTCGAACGGGAAACGACCATTCGCGGTGTCCGCGTCAGCCGCTTTCGATACGCGCCGCGTTCGTGGGAAACGCTCGCCTACGAAGGGACAATGGCGGAGCAGGTCGCGGACACGATGCGCGGCAAGTTGGCCCTCGTCGGCCTGATCGACGGGACTCGCCGCGCGGTCGCAAGGATCACCGCGACATGGCGCCCCGACGTGATTCACGCGCACTGGTGGTTTCCGTGCGGCATTGGGGCCGCGCTCGCTCGGGGCAACGCACCGGTCGTCGTGACCATGCATGGCAGCGACGTGCGCTTGGCAGCCCACAGTGTGGTGGCACCGGCACTGTTTCGATTGGTGGCCCGCCGGTCGGCGCGGTTGATGGCGGTGAGTTCCTGGCTCGCCAAAACGGCGGAGGGGTTCGCTCCCGGTCTCCAGGTTGGTGTCGCCCCCATGCCAGTGGACACCGCGCTCTTCACGCCAGGCGCTTGGCCAAGAACACCGACTCTCCTTGCAGTTGGCCGACTCAACGAACAGAAGGGCGTGTCCGACTGCATTCAGCTGCTTGCCCAGTTGCCCGACGCCGTGACGGCCGACATCGTCGGCGACGGCCCTGATCGCGACCGTCTGCACACGATGGCGCGTACGCTCGGCGTCGGTGGCAGGATACGGTGGCACGGTCGGCTGCCGCAGTCTGCGGTGGCGCCCCTCTATCGAGGCGCCCTGGCGACCGTGATGCCCTCGCGCGACGAAGGCCTCGGACTCGTCGCTGTCGAGTCGTTGTTGTCCGAAACACCGGTTGTGGCATATCGCTCCGGCGGGATCGTCGACCTGATCGTCGATGGCGAGACTGGGTTGCTCACCCGCGAAGGGTCGGTCGACGAACTGGCTGCCGCGGTCATGCAACTGCTTGACAATCCGGCCAGCGCCGAACGGATGGGCGCCGCCGGGCGAGCTCGCATGTTGTCGGCTTTCTCTCCAGCTACGGCGGCGGCGACGTACCACGCCGTGTACCAGGCGGCGGTCAGATGAGCCGCAAGGCACTCTGGCAGCTGTCCCAGGTCGCGATCGTCGCCGCCGTGCTCTGGTTCGCGGGGCGACGCATCAGCGCACAGTGGGCTGAGCTTTCGGCGGCTAGCGCTACGCTGGCCCCAGACTACGCCTTGCTCGCCGCCTCTGCGGCGATCGTCGCGCTGAGTTACCTCGTGCTCATCTGGACCTGGCAGCGCACGGTGCGCGCGTGGGGTGAAGGCCTGGCATTCGGCGACGCCGCACGAATCTGGTTCGTGTCGAACCTCGGTCGCTACCTCCCGGGAAAGGTCTGGCAGATCGGCGCGATGGGAATGCTTGCCCAGCGAGTCGGCGTGTCGCCGGTCGCCGCGGTCGGTTCGTCAATTGTTGTTTCGATCGTCAATATTCTTGCCGGCGCTGCGGTGGCTGTCGCGAGCGGGGCAGGTGGCCTCGATTCGCCGAAGTGGGCGATACCGGCGACCGTCGTCGTCGCGGTCGGAATGGTGGCGGCCCCTTGGCTCTTGCCGATCGTCGCGCGCACCGCGTCGGCGATATTCCGCCGCGATATCCGTATTGCTCGACTGCCACATTCAGCCGTCTGGATCGCGGCAGCCGGTTGCACCGTGGCGTGGGTGCTATACGGCGTCGGTTTCCGCTGCTTCCACCTAGCGCTCCTTGGCCACGCAACTGGCACGCTCGCTGGCTCGACGGCAACTTTCACTTGGTCTTACCTGGCGGGCTTTCTCTTCCTCCCGGCACCTGGCGGAATCGGCGTTCGCGAGGGATTCATGCTCGATCTCCTTCCGCGGTTTGGCCTCGCCACCGGTGGCGAGGCGCTGCTGGTGGTGCTGGGCTCGCGCCTTTGGCTGACTATTCTTGAAGTATTCCCCGGCGTCCTGTTCCTGCTGTTCGGCAGACGGCACGCCGCCATCACCAAGCCAACTCCTGAATGATTGCAGATCGCCAGGCCGCCACGCCCATCGCTGGGCCACGTTTCGCTTCGGCGTGGGCCGCGCTGACGTACGCGCTCTGCTCGCTTTCGCTCGCGTGGCCGGTGGTGGCCGGCCGCTTTCTCGTCAACCAAAACAGCGATCAGTACCTCGCCGGCTACGCGTTTCGTGAGTTTGCCTCGAGTTTCATGCGGGCGAACGGGACGTTTCCACTCTGGAATCCGTATCTCCAAGGCGGCATGCCCTTCGTTGCGGCGATGCATGGCGATATTTTTTATCCTACCTTTCTGCTCCGACTGATCCTGCCGGTCGACGTCGCCATGTCGTGGGGAATGGTCGGCCATTTCTTTCTCTGCGGCATCGCGACTTACTGGTTTCTGCGCGTCGCGGGACGACTGTCATTCTTCGCCGCGCTGGTTGGGGGCGTCGCGTACATGATGACCGGCTTTGTGTCATCGCTTCTCTCTGCAGGTCACGACGGAAAGTTGTTTGTCAACGCGCTCTTTCCGATCACGCTGCTCATGCTCACCTGGGCGATGCGCGACGGGAAACGCTGGGCGTGGGGCGCGTTTGCGATGATCGTCGGACTCGCACTCCTGACACCGCACCCACAGCTGTTTCAGTACTTACTGCTCGCCTCGGCGGCGTGGGCACTGTTTCTCGCGTTTGGCGGCGTCGGTGTTGAGCGCATGCCGGTGAAAACGGCCTTCACGCGCCTCGGCCTCGCACTCGGTGGCGTGATGCTCGGCGCGGCCATGGGCGCCATTCAGTATCTGCCGGTCGCTGAATACGCAGCCTGGTCTCCGCGGGCGGGGGGGCGCGACTACCAGTTCGCGACTTCGTATTCATTCCCAATCGAAGAGCTACTGAATCTGTATCTGCCGCAGTTTTCAGGGATCCTGAATGATTACTGGGGCCGTAACGGCATTCACTTCCACAGTGAATACGCTGGCGTCGCGGTCCTGATGCTGGCCGGCGCAGCGTTCGGTGCCGCAACCACTGTCGCCCGCAAGCGGTTCTTTCGGTTCTGGCTGGGCGTGGCCCTGGTTTCGCTGCTCTGGGCGCTCGGCGGCTCAACCCCGTTCTACGCGCTGATCTATGCAGTCGTGCCAGGCACGACATTTTTTCGCGCGCCAAGCACGATCTTTTTCATCACCGCGTTTGCGATCGCCGTGTTCGCCGCGATCGGCACTGAGCGGGTTCTCGAAAAGCGACTGAGTCGTCGGTACGTCATCGGATGGCTCGTGGCCTCGGGCGTGATCACACTACTCGCGATCTCGGGTGCCCTGTCGACGCTCGCCCAGAGTCTGGTCACGATTCCTCAACTCATGGACCGTGTGGATGCCGGGGCAGGGGCCCTCACACTTGGCGCGATTCGGTCACTGGCATTCGTCGGGCTCACGGCCGGCGCGATGGTCGCCATCGCTGGCGGCCGACTCAGCGGGTGGAAGGCCGGCGTGACGCTCGCCGTCCTGAGCGCCGCCGATCTTTGGACGATCGAGCGCCGGTACTGGGGATCCGTACCACCGGCATCGCAGATCTACGCTAGCGACGCGACGATTGCGTACCTCAACAAGCTCACGGAGCCAGCGCGCGTGCTCGCCTTCGAGGATCACAACCTGCCGGCAGCGCCGCACGATCCATTCCTCAATGGCGATGGCTTGATGGTGCACCGCGTGTCGTCGATGCTGGGATACCACGGGAACGAACTGGGCCGGTATCAGTTCTTCCAGACCCCACAAATGGTCGGGAACCCGACCACATGGGCCATCACCAACACTCGATATCTGCTCGTCAACAACGACTCGATGGACATTCCTGGCGCGAAACGGGTCGCCGGACCGGCGGTGAACGCCGCCGGCACGCGGGTCTCGTTGTATGAACTGCCCGGTGAGCACCGCTTCGCTTGGGTAGCGCCGGTGATTGCGAAGTATCCGGACGAGAACATCATGGAAGCCATGAAGGCGCCAAACTTCCCGGCGCACAGTGTCGCGTTGGTCGATCCCAAGTCGACACTCCAGACAGTCACGCTCGCCGCAGTGCCGACCCCGTTGCCGATCGTCGTATCGACGACCAACTATTCCGCAGGGAAGATGTCGCTGACGTTGAACACACCGGCGCCAGCTGGCTCCGCCCTCGTCGTGGCGGAAAACTTCTACCCGGGCTGGATCGCAACGGTTGATGGGAAACCCGTGACCGTCGAGCGGACCAATCTCGTGCTTATTGGCGTGCCGCTCACCGAAGGCGCGAAAACGGTCGAGCTGACCTTCACGAGTCCCGCATTCGAGCGCGGCAAAACGATTACGATCGCAGCGACACTGCTCGCACTGCTCGCCACGCTCGCTGGATTGATTCCGTCAGGTCCACGGACCGGTGGACGGCGCACCCGTGCCATGGATGCCATCGCCTTGGAGAAGTCCGCGTGATGATTGAGAAGGCGCTCGTCATCGTCCCGACGTACAACGAGAAGGAAAACGTCCGGAACATCATCTCGGCGGTACTCGGCTGCGAGTCGCGCGCCGACGTGCTCATCGTCGATGACAACTCTCCGGATGGTACGGGCGACATTGTCGCCGCGCTCGAGGCCGAGGATCCCCGCGTGCACCTGATGCGGCGACCCGGCAAGATGGGGCTGGGGACCGCGTACCGGGACGGATTCCGCTGGGCCCTCGCACGCGACTACGAATACATCCTGGAGATGGACGCCGATTTCTCGCACGACCCGGCCCACATCCCAAAGTTCATCGCGGCCGCACAGGATGCGGATTTCGTCCTTGGGTCGCGGTACCTGGACGGCAACGTTACCGTCATGAACTGGCCGATGTCCCGCCTCATGCTGAGCTATTTCGCCAATGTGTACGCCCGGATCGTCACCGGCCTCACCCTCTGGGACGCGACCGGCGGCTTCAAGTGCTTTCACCGTCGCGTCCTTGAGGCCATCGACCTCGACGATGTGCGATCGAACGGATATGCCTTCCAGATTGAAATGAGCTTTCGCGCGTTCCGGAAAGGGTTCAAGGGGAAGGAGATCCCGATTGTCTTTTCAGACCGCGCCCATGGCACGAGCAAGATGAACAGAGGCATCGTCCGCGAAGCGATCTGGATGGTGTGGCGACTGCGCTTCTGGGCACTCACTGGGCGGCTGTAGCATGGTCGCGCCAGACGAACCGCTCCTGGCAGCGCCGCGTCCGAGGCCGGGAGGGGCTGGCCGCGGGTTCTGGAAGATGAGCGGATCCGGGAATGACTTCGTGTTCCTCGATGGCAGGGTCCCCGGCGTCGGCGCATTCGAGACCCCTGAGGCCATCGGCCGGCTCTGCTCGCGGACGGAAGGCGTCGGCGCAGACGGCGTGGTGGTCATCGCACAGCACCCCGTCGAACCGTTCAGCATCCGGTATTTCAACCGGGACGGGAGCCGGGGCGAACTATGTGGCAATGCCTCGCTCTGCAGTTCAAGGCTGGCAGTCATGCTCGGCCTCGCCGATCCTGCAGCGTTTCGGTTTTGTACGGACGTCGGGACCATCGCTGGGCGGATCGTCGGGAATGAGGCCGAACTAGACCTACCGGCGGCCCACGGGCTTCAACCGGATGCCGACATTCTGGCTGAGGCTGGCGAACGGCGGATCGGATTCGTGGACACTGGCGTGCCGCACCTAGTTGTCCTCACCGACGACGCCAACTCCATCGACCTAATGCGGCGCGGCGCAGCTCTGCGCCGGCACAAAAGCCTCACGGCCGGCGCCAACGTGAACTTTATCTCGCCCGCGGGCGCTCGATGGCGTATGCGGACCTACGAACGCGGCGTGGAAGGCGAAACGCTCGCATGCGGTACTGGCGCAGCCGCCTCGGCGATCGTCCTGGAGGCGTGGGGGCTGGCCAAGCCTCCAGTCGAGCTACTCACGACATCAGGGAAGCTCCTGACGGTGTCTGTGACCCACGATGACAAGGCGATACACCCATCGCTTCGCGGAGAGGGTCGATTGGTATATGCCGGAGAGCTGGTGGAGTTCTAGCCTTTCCACACCACTGTGTCTATTTACTTTACATAATACATATTATACGCAGTATTAAGCGACAGGCAGACAACAATAAGGAGATGACCATCTGTTAGTGGCCATCTCCCTATTAATGAATCAGTTAGCTATCGTAAGCTCATGTACTCTCTGTCGCGACTTGCTACTTCGCAGCCGCCTTTACATCCAGCTCTCCGAGCCGTACCCTGGCCTCGTTGAGCACCGGCGACTCCCGGTTCGTCGCCAACGCCTGCCAGAGCTTTCTGGCCTCGGCGTCGTTCCCAGCCATCCCGTAGCTTCGTGCCGCCTCTGCCCGATAGATGTCTTTGTCAGACGGAAAAGGCGCGAGGTTGGCTGCCTTCAGGTAGTGCGAGGCTGCCTCGTCGTAGCGCTTGGCATCGGAATGGCCGGCCGCGATCAGCTCCTCAAGGGCCGGTGCAAACTGCGCTGGAGCGCCACTTTGCGCGGCCGTCAGCAACTTGACCCCGTCGTCGTACTTGCTTTCGCCGTAGGCGATCTGCGCGAGCAGGATTGCGGCCTGCGTCCCGCCAACCGTGCCGGGATAGCGTGTCACCACCTTGTCGAGGTCGGACTTGGCGAGCACTGGATTGCCAGAGTAGAAGGCATTTTGACCAGTCGCCAGCGCCGCATTGGCTCGTTCGTTCTTGATCTGGTTCGACTGTTGCCAGAACAAATAGACGGCGATTCCAACGACCACGACGCCACCTGCAACAGAAAGCGCTTTGGCCCGTTGTACGACCCAGTCCCTGATGGTGTCCGCATCGAGCACTTTTTTGCCGGCGGTTTCCGGTATTGACGTTCCCATAGTCGTTAACTCTCCTGAGACCTGTAAAATAACCGCCCGCGCTTCCCTTTGGGACCCTCGGAAGATCCGCGGACGCCGTGATCAAGTGCCCCCGGCCTGACTCGAACAGGCGACCTAGCGTTTAGGAAACGCTTGCTCTATCCACCTGAGCTACGGGGGCCAACATGCATTTGCCTTGAAGGCTATCCGTGTTCCACACCCGTGGGTAGTCGCAGCAAACAGTCAGTAGGCGAGCAAGGCGGATACCGAACGTTTTTCCAGCTGCCGCCTGCCGTGCAGTGCTTCCAACTCGACCAAAAAGACGCAGGCCACCACGATCCCGCCCGCCCGTTCCACGAGGCGGCAGGTGGCGGCGGCCGTCCCCCCAGTCGCGAGCACGTCATCGACGACCAGCACCCGCGCGCCAGCGGGAAGCGCGTCGGAATGCAGCTCGAGCGAATCGTCACCGTATTCAAGCGTGTACGGTTCGCTGAGCGTCGCCGATGGCAGTTTGCCCGGCTTGCGAACCGGCACGAATCCCGCGTGGATGGCAATCGCGATCGGCGCCCCCACGATGAATCCACGACTCTCTACGGCAACCACGTGCGTGATCGCCTGTCCGACGAACGCAGCACCGAGCTCGTCGGTCACCTCACGATACAATGTCGCATTCGCGAGGAGCGGGGTGATATCCCTGAACAGAATTCCCGGCTTGGGAAAATCCTGGACGCTTCGAATCGCTGCGCGAGCCGCGGCCGCCACCGGCGTGTCTGCCATCCGAGACGCGGAGTTCGTCATCCGTTCCATCCATGCTCGCCAACAAGCGGAACGAACCGGACGGGGTCGAGCATCGTTCGGTCAAAGGTCGATCCGTTCCGAACAACGAGCACCAGCCGCTGTTCGTCGCGATCGCCGACCGGCGTGATCAGCCGTCCTCCTTCAGCCAGTTGATCGAGCAGCGGCTGAGGAATGCCCGGTGCTCCAGCGCTCACCACGATTGCATCGTACGGCGCGTACTCTGCCCAGCCAAGCGTTCCATCGCCGCATCGGAGGTGAACGTTGGTGGCGCCGGCGGTACGAACGGCATCACCGGCCCGTTCGATCAGGTCGTCTATTCGCTCGACGCTGTAGACCTCACGGGCGAGGTGCGACAGCAGCACCGTCTGGTACCCGGATCCCGTGCCGATTTCGAGGACGCGCTCTGCGCCCTCAAGCGCGAGTAACTCGAGCGACCGCGCGTGCACGAACGGTTGACTGATCGTCTGCCCACTTCCGATCAGAAGCGCCGAGTCTTCGTAGGCGCGATGCCGCATTCCGCTGGGAACGAACGCATGGCGCGCGGTCCGCTCGAACGCATCCAGTACAGACTGGCTGGCGATGCCTTTCGCCCTCAGCTCCTCGACAAGCCGCCTTCTGGCGCCGGTAAACTGCGGAACCGGAGACGTCAGGGCGCCTTCCACCATTCCGCCGCGTCTTCGAGCCGCGCTTCGTGAGTGATGTCGAGATGCAGCGGCGTCACCGACACGAATCCGGCCCGCACCGCATCGATGTCGGTTCCCTCGCCGGCGGTCCAAGTAACCGACCCACCGCCAATCCAGTAGATCGGCCGTCCCCACGGGTCCTGCATCTTGGCGATGGAATCCGAAAAGACCCGACGCCCGAGCCGCGTGAGCTTCACACCCCTGATCTCTGCGGCCGGTATCGGCGGGATGTTCACATTGAGCAACGTATGCGCCGGAAACTCCGGTAACGAAGTCAGGTGGGCCAGCAATGCCGCGAGCGGCTCGACGTGCTGGTCGAGCATGGCCTGGTTGGTGCCGAAGTCGCGGCCAGCGAAACTCACGGCAATTCCCGGCACGCCGAGCATCAGACCTTCCATCGCGGCGGCCACCGTCCCCGAATAGAGGACGTCCTCACCCATGTTGGGCCCGTGATTGACGCCGCTGAGCACAAAATCTGGCCGCGTTGGCATCAGCGCCTCGATGGCCAGCATCACACAGTCGGTGGGCGTGCCGTCGACCTGCCAGCGGCGCTCGGCGAGCTGAATCGGCCGCAGCGGATGATGGAGGGTCAGCGAGTGGCTGGTGGCGCTCTGTTCACGGTCTGGCGCGACGACGAATACATCGCCAAGCGAGCGCGCTGCCTGTTCGAGGCACGACAGACCAGCGGCAAGAATCCCATCATCGTTACTGCAGAGCAGCAGCATCAGGCCCCGTCTCCCGCGAGTAGCGCGGCGATCTGCTTCAGTTCGCGTTCGACCAGGCGAATCGACTCGAGGTCGAGTCCTGCCCTTGCTGCCAGCTTCAGTCCCCCGCCCTTACGCTCGTCATCCAACTTCTGACGCGCCCCGTCAATCGTGTATTTCTCCTCGTACAATAGGTGCTTGACGAGCACCACCAGCTCGATCTCGCGTCGGGAGTACACGCGGTTGCCGGAACGGTTTTTCGCTGGACTCAGGAACCGGAACTGTGATTCCCAATAGCGCAACACATGCGGCTTCAGCTCGGTGAGCTCACAGACTTCGCCAATCGAGAAGAACTCCTGCACCGGCTCCGGGCGGTCGTGGGCTCTCGTGGCCATCAGTCCTCCTCGCTGCGCAGTCCGCGCGTCATGAGTTCGACGAGCGCCCATCTCGCCGGCTGTCGCTCAAACAGGATGCGATGCACCGCCGTGACGATCGGCATGTCCACGCCCTCGCGTGCGGCCAAGCCCATCGCGCTCTCAGTCGTGATCACGCCCTCCGCGACAGTCTCGCGGCTGGCGAGCACCTCGCTGAGCGTTCGCCCGCGGCCGATCTCAAGTCCAACCGCGCGATTTCGTGAAAGCGCCCCAGTGCAGGTGAGCACGAGGTCGCCGATACCGGTAAGCCCTGCAAATGTCGCTGGGCGCGCGCCGAGGCGGATGCCGAGTCGCATCATTTCCGCGAGACCACGCGTGATCAGCGCCGCACGGGCATTGAAGCCGAGTGCGAGCCCGTCTGAAATGCCGGTGGCAACCGCCATGACGTTCTTGAGCGCCCCGCCGAGCTCCACGCCGATCACGTCGTCGTGCGTATACACACGGAGACTCGGCGAACTCAGCGCGGATTGGACGAACGTCGCCGCGGCAAGGTCGCGCGACGCGGCAACGATCGCAGTGGGCTGCCGCGCCGCGACTTCCGCCGCGAAGCTCGGACCCGAAAGACCGACAATCGGACGGCCGGGCAAGGCTTCGCTGACCACGTCGGTCATCAGAGAGAGCGTGCCCCGTTCGATGCCCTTCGTCGCCACCACCACGGGCGCCGTGGACAGCGTCCAGGCATGGCAGGATTCGAGGACGGCGCGCACCACGTGGCTCGGCGATGCGACAACCACGAGCTCCGCATCGGCAAGCGCCTCAACCTTGTCGGTCGTGCCACGAATCGACGCCGCGAGTGCCGTCCCAGGCAGGAACCGCGGATTCTCATGCCGATCCTCGATTGCCTCAGCGACATCGGGCTCGAACGCCCAGATGGTCACGTCGTGCCCGTTTTCGGCTAGCACGGCCGAAAGCGCCGTCCCCCAAGCACCGGCGCCAATGACGGCACATTTCATGGCTGCCCGCCGGGTCGCGAGAGGCGCGGTTCAACACCAGCGCGAAGTCGTGCGATGTTCGCGCGGTGTGCCCAAGCAACGAAGAGCGCGACCGCCACACTTGCGCCAGTCACCGGAGAAGGCCCCATGGCGAACCATTCAAACACCGGCAGCAGCGCCGCCGCGATGATGGACGCCAGCGAGACGAATCGCGTCGCCGCCACGACCGCGATAAACGCAACGATACAAAGCGAAGCCGGCGCGGGCGAGACCGCCAAGAACATGCCGGCCGCAGTCGCAACGCCCTTCCCGCCCCCGTTCCAGAGCAGAAATACGGGCTTGACGTGACCAGTAATCGCTGCTGCACCAAAACCGACCGCCCAGAGCTCCGTGCCGGCCTCGCTCTGGATCCCAGTCACCAGCAGCCCAGGCAGAAGCAGCGTCGGGAGCGCTCCCTTGAGCAGGTCAACGAGCAGAACGACGACCGCTGCCGCAGGCCCGAGTTCCCGGAACACGTTCGTCGCGCCGAGGTTGCCCGATCCGACCGTTCGCAGGTCGATGCCCTTCAGCATCCGGCCGGCCAGATACGCGCTCGGAAACGAACCGACGACGTATGCCACTAGCAAGCCAAGAATGCCGGTCACGTTCACCGTTCGGCCGACGACTTCCGCCGTAGCAGAATACGAAGCGGATTGCCCAGGAAGCCCCAATGCTCGCGGAAGCCGTTGTGCAGATACCGGATGTAGTGCTCGGCAACGAGTTCCGGATGATTACCGAAAATGGCGATCGACGGAGGAATCGAATCGACCTGCGTGGCATAGTTGAGCCGCACCTCATTTCCCGCGGCCTGCGGGGGCTGCAGCCTCGCCATCAATTCTCCGAGCACCCTGTTGACTTCTGACGTCGACACGCGCTTGTGCCGTTCCGCGTCGACTTGGAGGATCACGTCAAGCGTCTTCGCCACGCGCTGGCCAGTGAGCGCACTCGTGAAGAGGAACGGAACGAACTTCAGGAAGGGCGCCTTTTCGCCGCACTCCTTCTCGAAGTGCGCGGCCGTCTTGTCACCCTTGTCTTCCTTGATGTCCCACTTGTTGACCAGCATGATCAGTGCGCGACCGGCCTCCCACGCCAACGCGGCGATCTTGAGGTCCTGGTTGTGCAGGCCCTCGGTCGCGTCGATCATCAGCAGGCAGATGTCGGCACGTTCGATCGCCCTCCGCGTGCGCAGCGACGAGTAGAACTCGACCCCGTCGTCCACTTTCGATTTCCGCCGCAAGCCCGCCGTATCCACGAAAATCAACTGACGGCCGTGGTACGTATACGGCGAGTCGATCGCATCACGCGTCGTACCCGCCTCGGAGGCTACGACGTGACGGTCTTCCCCAAGCAGTTTGTTGATCAGCGATGACTTGCCGACGTTGGGGCGGCCGATCACGGCCACCCGCAACGTTTCCGCAGGCGGCTCAGCAGCCGAATCCGGCAATCGCCTCACCAGCTCATCGAGCAGGTCGCCGGAATTCTTTCCGTTGAGCGCCGAGACGGGGATCGGATCGCCGGCACCGAGGTTGAACAGTTCATAAAAATCAGTACTGCGCGGGTCGTCAACCTTGTTGGCGACCACGATCCACGGTTTCCCCGATTCGCGAAGAATCTCGACGATGCGCGCATCGCTCGGGTGCAGACCGGCCTGTCCGTCCAGCACGAGCAGCATCAGATCGGCCTCTTCGATCGCGACACCCACTTGGCGGCGAATCTCCGCGTCCATCGGAATATCCGATCCTTCGCGCAATCCGCCCGTATCCACGAGCCAAAAGGAGCGACTATTCCACTCGGCCTCGGCGAAATGCCGGTCGCGTGTTGTGCCCGCCTCTTCGCTGACGATCGCAGAGTCGGTACCGATGATCCGGTTGAACAGCGAGGACTTCCCGACGTTGGGTCGTCCGATGATCGCTACGACGGGCCGGCTCATCGGGCCTCCACGGTGATGGGAGACAGATCCGCCGCGGCGAGCACGTCAATGAAGTCGTATGACGGTTCGACCACAACGGACAGCGCGCTCCGTACCGACTCAAGTGTCATGTCGTCGAGGAATAGCCCGTTCTCATTGATGGTTTCTGCGGGAATGAGCGCGAGGTTGAGGTCAGAGCGACCCTCGAGTGCGCGCAGAATGTCTGCGCCCACCAGAAGCCCCGCTGACGTCGTCGTCGGACCAAAGAGTGAGTTCGTCGCTTCGATGATTTCAAACTGCGCGCCAGTCGCCCGCGCCAGCTGCTCCAGCAGTGGCGGCATCAACGGCTGCATCGAGACTCCGGTGACCACGCCAATCTTCTGGCCATCGAGACGCGGCAACCGATCGAGTCCTTCGGCAACCCGCGAGCGGAGCGTCGCCACAGCACCGATGCCATTCTCCACCTGCTCGAAGTCGCCATAGAATGATGCGGGCGGCAACTCACGGCCGGAGAGCAGGTACAGTTCGTCGGAGCCGAATACCCACGTGTTGCCGCGTTCACGCCGGGCGCGGCCTCCCCACGCCTCAGCGACGTCGAGTATGGCGGTCGCGTTGGCACGGTCCATGGTCTTCCCTGTGTAGAGATGCGAAAATTGCGTGAGGCCGACCGGCACGAGCGCAACGCTGAGCACCGCGCCCTCGAGCGACCAAAGATCCTGTAGTGATTCTTGAAGCACGGCGCCGTCATTGAGGCCCGGCACGATGACCATCTGTCCGTGGAACTGGATACCGCCCGCGGCGAGCACACGCATCTGTTCGATGATGTTCGGCACGCGCGGATTGTTCAGCAACACCTTGCGCGCTTCCCAAGGCGTCGCGTGTACCGACACGTACAGCGGCGACAGCCGGTACTCGAGGATCCGATCGGTGTCCCGCTGCTTCAGATTGGAGAGCGTCGCGAAGTTTCCGTACGCGAACGACAGGCGGTAGTCGTCATCTCGGATATACAGCGGCTTCCGAAGGCCCTTCGGCAGCCCTTCGACGAAGCAGAACTCGCAGCGGTTGGCACAACGGCGAACCGAAGGCGGCTCCAGCTCGACGCCAAGCGCATCGCCGTCGGACCGTTCGATGTCATAGAGCACCTGCTCGCCCGAGGGAAGCGTTGCCTGGACCTCGAAGGCCTCCTCAGCCGTCAGGAACTCCCAATCGAGGAAGTCATCGATTGGCCGACCGGAAACCGAGTGGAGTTCGGTACCTGGGGTGATACCCAACTCATCGGCAATGCTACCGGGCGCAATGCGGCTGACGCGAACCATTGATGTAAAATATCAAGCGAGAAGGTCAAAGTCAATCTACTGAAACAACTTGCGCCTACTTTGACTCGCCTGCCTTGGTCGCTGCAGCCAGAACATCTGCGTGGGTTTTCCCCGTCGCCCTTGCGACCCGGTCGACGTCGTCAAACTCTGGCTTCAGCCGAGTCGTCCCGTCCGGCAGTGTCACAATTTTCAGCGCCACGTCGTGGCCGAAAACCGATACGGCCACTGCCCGACGGGAAAGCACGCGCCTTGTCGCCACGGTGCGCCGCACACCGATTGTACTGGTGTGAGTGAGCAGCAAGGACTCGAGGCGTTCGGCCGCGTCGGTGGCGCAGAGCAACTCGACGCGCGTGCCGAGCCTGCCCTTCTTCATCACGATCGGCAGGAGCGTCACGTCGAGCGCGCCATTCGCACGGGCGACTTCCGCAGCCGCCGCGAGGTACTCGGCCGACATGTCATCGATATCGCACGCGAGGAGGGTCACCGCCTCAGCCTCACCAACCGTGTCCACGTCGGCAAGGATTACGCGTAGCGCATTCGCTCGTCCCTTGAAGTCTTTGGTCCCCGCTCCGTAGCCGGCGTTCACCGGTCGGTAGCTCGACGGAACACCACGGGTCGCGAGGGCGCGCATCAGGACGGCGCCAGTGGGCGTCGTCAGTTCTCCGCTCTCGCTAGGCCCAGGACGGACATCAAAGCCCTCGAGGAGCTTGATCACCGCCGGAGCTGGGACGGCCATGCGGCCGTGGGCGGCATCAACGAAACCGTCTCCGAGCGCGATCGTACCACAATGCACGCCAGCAACGCCTAGCAGGTCGAGCCCCCACACCGATCCCACCACGTCGAGAATCGCGTCGACGGCTCCGACTTCGTGCAGGTGTACCTTTTCCACTGTGGTCCCGTGCACGGCAGCCTCTGCCTCAGTGAGCATCACAAAGGCACGGTTCGCAATCTCTTTCACGCGATCCGGCGCCTTGGACGCGTCGACGATCGCCCGAATGTGTTTGAGGTGGCGGCCGTGCGGTTGCGGTGGGATCGCGAATTCCACTCGCCGACAGGCAATCTCACCGCGGCGCACGCGCTCCGTGCGCACGGTCACGCCGTCGAGCGAAAGTGCCGATGGCAACGCGCCGAGCCAAGCCTCGTCGAGTCCGAGGTCCAGCAGCGCGCCCAGCATCATGTCCCCTGCGATGCCGGACGATGGTTCAACGATTGCGACGCGCGTCATGGACCCAATCTAGCGCAGCTGCGTGCAACACCGATTACCAGCGATACGAGGCGCCAGAACCGGTGTTAAAAACAACGACCCGAGCATCGGAGCTGATCAAACCGGCCTCGCGCGCCATTCCAGCGACCGCTAAGCCGCAGCCACCTTCTGGAGCGGCGTCGATTCCGCTCGACGACGCCAGCCTGAACGTCGACGTCCGCATTTTCTCCTCATCGACCGCAAAAGCTCCACCCTTGCTCTCGCGCAGCGTACGCAGCGTCCATCGATCGCCGAAGGGTCCAGGTACGCGGAGCCCGCTTGCGTGGGTTACTGGATTCTCCCAGGGCGTCGCCTTCTCCTCTCCGGCGTTGAACGCGCGGACGAGCGGCGCGCAGCCGGCTGCCTGTGCGGCGATCATCTTGGGCAGCGCGGTGTCCTTGGGTAACCAGCCCCAGTCGATCATTTCCCTGAACGCTTTCCAGATGCCGATCGTCCCTTCACCGCCACCGGTGGGATAGACGATGGCGTCCGGCAAGGCCCACGCGAGTTGCTCGGCGAGTTCATAGCCCATCGTCTTCATTCCCTCGACGCGGTACGGCTCACGGACCGTCGCCACGTTGAAGAATCCGCTGTCCTTCGCAAACTGCATGGTGGCCTTGCCAGCATCGCCGATGTGGCCATCGACGAGCTCAAGTTCGGCGCCGTACGCTCGGATGCTTCCGAGAATCGGCGGTGGCGTGGTCTTGGGTGCGTAGATGCGGGCCTTCATACCCGCCGCTGCGGCATACGCCGAAAGCGCGATCCCTGCATTGCCAGCCGTCGGGACGCAGACACCAGACAATCCGAGCGCCTTGGCCCGCGTCACCGCCATACAGAGGCCGCGAGCCTTGAAGCTGGCCGTCGGGTTCAGTCCTTCATCCTTGACCCAGAAGCGTGCGACGCCAGCGTCAGCCGCGAGTTCCGGGAGCTCGACCAGCGGCGTCATCCCTTCGCCGACCGACACCCGCGTCTCGCCATCGAGGATCGGCATGGCAGCCGCGTAGCGCCACATGTCCGGCGCGGACGTCACGGCCGTTCGCGGGACGGGAGCCAGTTTCACCGAGAGCGGCTGGCCGCAGTCCGGACAAACCGATGCGAGGCGGTCACCCGGAACGGTGTATGCGCAGGCAGTGCAATGGAGGGTCCACGGGGCAGCCGTCATGATTCCGATTCCTTTGGGGATGAGACTGCAATTTCACCTGCCGCATCGACGCGCGCAGCGGGGGCGGTGACATGCGTTTGGCCGAACACGGGGTCACTCACGCGCAGTGATGTGAGAATCCGCTCGGCGGACTTCGCCGAAAAGCCGGGCACAGCGGCGATAGCATCGACCGTCGCGTCCCGAACCCCCTGCAGAGAACCGAACTGCGTCAGCAACGCCCTGCGCTTGGTCGGGCCGACGCCGTCAATGCGCAACAGCTCGGACGTGACCGTTCGCATCGTGCGACGCTTCCTGTTGTAACCGACGGCCGTACGGTGGGCTTCGTCGCGGATGCGCTGCAGCAGCCGCAGCGCCGCGGACCGTCGCGCCAGCCTGAGTGGCTCTGACCGCCCGCGCACGAATATTTCTTCTTCACGCTTTGCCAGTGCCACCACAGGCAGTGCCGCGAGGTCGAGTGCGTCCAGCGCCTCGATCGCTGCGCCAAGCTGCCCCTTCCCACCATCCACCACGATGAGGTCCGGGAGCGGCTTCTGCTCATCGATTCGCCGCCGCACGTATCGCGACACCACTTCACGCATCGACGCGAAATCATCTGGCCCTGTCGATTCGCCGGCCAGCGCCTTCACCTTCATGGTCCGATACTCAGCCCGGCGCGGACGGCCGTTGTCGAACCAGACGACGGCACCAACGTTGTCCTTGCCCTGTGACGTGGAATTATCGAAGCAGACCATCGACCGCGGAATGCGCTGAAGTCCGAGCTCCCGTCCGAGATCGTAGACAGGGTCCGCCGCGCGCTCGTCGGCCTCGAGCCCTTCGAGCTTGAACTCTTCCAGCAGATGGCGGGCGTTCTGCTCAGCCACGTCGAGCATTTCGCGACGTTGGCCCCGCTGCGGAATGCGCACGTGCGTGCCGACCGCAAGCACCGTGAAGAGTTCTTGGTCGCTGAACTCGAAGGGGACGAACACCTCGGCGGGCCGGCCTTCGCGGGCCAGGAAGCCCGCCGTCATGTACGCGCCGAGCACATCACCGTCCGACGACTCTTCAACATGTTCGAGGAGGCGGTGCTCCCGCGCCATCAGTTTTCCGTCGCGCACGATGAGGATCGCGACGCACGCGTCGTCACCGTCTCTGGCGTAGCCGAGGATGTCGCGGTCGCCACCCCCGACATCGACCATCACGGTCGGTTCCTCGATTTGCTCGAGATGCGCCATGGCATCGCGCAGTTCGGCGGCATGTTCGAACTCGAGTCGTTCCGAGGCGCCCGTCATTTTGTCGCGGAGGCGGCGCGTCACCTCTTCCGTCCGCCCGGCAAGGAAGGCCACCACTTCGTCGATCATGTCGCGATAGTCGTCCTGTGACTGCGCGCCTACGCACGGTCCCTTGCAGCGCTTGATGTAGAAGTCGAGACAGGCTCGCTGGGGCATGTCCTGCGGCATGTCGTACCGGCACGAACGCACCGTAAAGATGCGTTTCACGACGTTGAGCGTCCGTCGCATCGCACCGACGTCCGTATACGGTCCGAAGTAGCGGGCCCCATCGTCGCGCAGTTGCCGCGTGACGTACACGCGCGGGTACGGCTCCTGCACCGTCACCTTCACAAACGGGTACGATTTGTCGTCGCGCAGGAGGATATTGAAACGCGGCCGGTGCTCCTTGATGAGGTTCGACTCGAGCATCAGCGCACTCGCCTCGTCGGGAACAACGATGGTCTCGAGCGCCGTCGCTTGCTCCATCAACGCACGCGTCTTTGGCGTCTGCAACTCTTCGCTACGCACATAGCTCCGCACACGGGCTTTCAGCCTGATGGCCTTACCGACGTACAACACGGTGCCGTCCAGGTCCTTCCACAGGTACACACCGGGCGTGTCGGGCAGCCGCAACGTGGATGCAGCGACCTGGTCCGAAATCACGAACCGTCTCCGGACCGAACCCCTATGCCCAGTCGGACACGGATACGTTGCAACGCAGCCCCCGATTCGCTGATGCCAAACAGCGACGTCATGCCGAAATACAGCACGCCGTATGCCGCAAAGACGATGACGGCGAGCAACATGGGGTGCGTGGCGCCGAGCATGATCTTGATGCCGAAGCCAACGGCGCCGGCCATCAACGCCGCGCCCCAGAGTCGCGGAAGGAACCCGTTGGGTAGCCCCGTCCAGCCGATCCGGGCATTGAGGGCCCGGCGCAGCAACGCAAACTCGACCCATGCGGCAACGCTGGCGCTCAACGTCAGCCCCGCGACGCCCCACTTGGGCTCGATGCCGATCCAGTCCGGAACGAGCAGCGCGGCCGTCGACCCCAACACTGCTGCGATGACGATTCTGAGCAACGCGATGCGTACCGGCGTTCGCGTGTCGTGCAAAGCGTACCACGCGCTGTTGTAGAGGCGGCCGAGCGTACCGGCGAGCAGGCCGACCGAAGAACCGGCAAGCACAGCCCAAACCCACACCGTGTCGCTGCGTTGGAACTGTCCGGTCTGAAGGACGGCTCCGGCCAGCACATCACCCAGCACCAGCAGTGCCACCGAGGAGGGTACGACGAACCATGCGATGGCACGAAGCCCACCCTGCAGGCGCTCATGAATCGCCTGTTCGACCTTGTCCGAGGAACGCCCTGACATCTCGGTCAGTTCACTGGCCGAAACCGCCATCCCAAACACCGACACCGGCAGTAACGCGATGTTTTGCGCGTAGAACAGGACCGACGCCGCGCCAGCGGTGGCAAACGAGGCGATCAGTTGGTCCAGCCAGCCGCTGACCTGCACCACGCCGCGGCCGAGGACCACCGGAAAGAAGTTGGTCATCACGCGCCGCAATTCCGCCGTGCGCCATGGCCCGTCCCTCGCGGCCGGAAGGAGATGCACGAGCCAAGGCAACTGCACGGCGAACTGCAGCACACTGCCGATCACTGCGCCGATCGCCACGAGTCGTGCTACACCGGCTGGATCCTGAGTGGGCGCGCCAGCCAGGAGCGTGACGATGATGGCAATGTTCCACGCAACCGGCGCCGTGTAACTCACGAAGAACTTGCGATGCGCATTGAGAATACCGAGGCACCACGCCGCCAGCACGAGGGCCCCCATTCCCGGAAAGAGAATGCGCACGAGGTGCACCGTGAGGGCGCGCTTCTCCGCTGAGAACCCACCAGAGATCATGGCCACCAGTGCCGGCGCGAATGCCATTCCCGCTAACACCACCACTGCCGACACAGCGGCCAACAGCGCGCCGACCGAGCGGGCAAGGCGAGCGGCATCGCCCTCGCGCCCTTCGGCCCGCAGACGGGCGTAGACCGGCACGAATGACGCTGAGAGTACGCCCTCACCCAATAGGTTCTGCAAGACGTTGGGAATGCGAAGCGCGGCGCTGAGGACATCGGCAGTATCGCCGACGCCGAGGAAGTGCCCGATCGCCCGCTGGCGGACCAGCCCGAACAACCGGCTGATGAGAATTCCCGCTCCGACGGCCACCGCTCCCCCGGCGCCTCGGCGGCCGGTCGGCGTGGTAGCCGTCACCGTGCGCCTATCAGCGCCGCCGCGTGAAGCGCCGCGCCGTCCTTGAGGCGCGAGACAAGCGGGTCGCCGTAGCGTGCGAAGAACGGCAGGTAATTGAGGCGACGTTCCTGGCGGGCGCCCTCGGGCAGCAGCGTCGCGCGAATGGCCGCGAGATCGCGCACGGCCTCAGTCTCCGACTTGGTCGCGGCGGTGCGCACGCGCCGCTCCAGTCGCTCGATGCGATGCATGAGCTGGCGGCGCGCGCCCTCGATCACCTCAGGCGTCGACATCCCTGCCGTGGCGGCCGCGCCAGCGAGCGCGGTCACGTGCAGCTCAACAGCAGACTGTAAGGCAGCCAGCGCCTCGCGCACCGAAGGTGCCATCGCGCGATCACCGATCTTCCGTTCCGCGTCGTGCGCCACGCGCACATCGTCGACCATCATCCCTAGGCGGCCCAGCATCCGGTCCACGCTGGGTTCCACAACTGTCGCCGACCATCGTGGAACCACGAGCGGCAGGGGTTCACCTAAGGCAGCGGCCACCGCACCGACCTGTGCGAAGTAGGCCACTTCACCAGGACCGCCCACATACGCAATGGTCGGCAGGATTCGGCGTTCGACAATCGGACGCAACAGCACGTTCGCCGACAGCACCAGGCCTTTACGCCGACCGGCATCGCTGGACTGCGACAGAGGGACGCGTTCCTTGATCCCGTCCGTACTGCGAAACACGAGCGACAAGCGCGACACCCGCGACACCTGCGCACGATATCCTGCCCGCTCAATGCTCACGGTCCGCATCGACACGGCTTCATCGATCGCGGCGGCCCGGCCAAGCGCCGCGACGAGCACCGGCCGGGCAACAGCGCGCACCGATGGATGCCACGCGTCGATGACGGGCATGCCGAGTGGCTCGAGCACGTGGCGCAGCAACTGCACGTAGGCATTGCCAACAGTGTTCTCGGCCTGGTACGCTCGCTGCACTGCCTCGACGATGCCGCGGTGCGGCGCGGACCGCGTCGCCTCCACAAACGCCGCGAGGGCAGACGAGACGTCGCCGAGTGGCATCTGCGACATGACGAGGCCTTCCTCACCCATGCGTTCGACCGATACGCGACGACACTCGGAACCGATCGCGACGGTTGTGAAACTTGCCTCGGCGAAATCCGCATCGTCTGTTGCTGCCCAAAACATCGGCACGGCAGGGATGCCCGTTTCGCGCTCAAAACGATCGGCAAGCGTGATCGCCGTCAGCGCCTTCAGCCAGGTGTACCCGGGACCGCCGAACAACCCCGGCTGCTGTCCTGTCGTCACGACCACACCCTTCCCCGCCGCGACCCGCTCGAGGCGCTCGGCCGCCTTGCCTGACGCCGAGATTGCCGGGAGCAGTGCCTTGAGCCAACTCGCGCCCGTGAAACCCGCGCGGACCGATTCGGCATGACGGCGCCATTCATCCGCACCGCGCGGCTGTGGCAGGAACCAATCCTTCGGCGCAGAACCGTCCAACGCGGCACGCGTGAGCGCCCCTCCGCCGAATGGCTCCGCCATCACGCGCGCGATCGCGGCTTCGCTCACACGCTGCTCATTTGTGGTAGGGTTCGCGACGGATGATGGTGCCGGCGCGATAGAGCTGTTCCGCCAGAACCAGGCGCGCCATCTCGTGCGGTAGCGTCCACGGTGCGAGCGACAATCGCGTGCGCGCTACCGACCGGATCGCGTCCGACAATCCGTGCGCTCCGCCGATCATAAAGCAGAGGTCGACACCGCGCTCGCGTTCCTGTTGCAGCCAGGCGCTGAAGGCCTCCGATGTCATGTCCCGTCCGCCCGGATCGCACGCCACGACGTGCGCGCCGACCGGTGCACAGGCCAGCAACCGCACGCCTTCCTTGTCGCGAACCTGATCTGGCCCGACGCCGCGCGCGGGTTCCTCGCGCACCTCCCGAACATGCATCGGCCAGTAACGCGCCGCGCGCTCCTCGTAGTCCCGCGCAGCAGGACCCACGGCCGGATGACGTGCCCGTCCCACTACTGCGACGATGACTTTCATCCCGCGTCACACGCGCTTCGCCGCCGTCGATGTTCAGGCGTAGATGCCGCGCAGTCTATGCACGGTGGCCACGCGGCTGATCGCAAGCATATAGGCGGCCGTGCGCATGTTGACCTTGTGTTGCTTCGAAAGATCAAGTACCGCGTGGAAACTGCGCTCCATGATTTCCTGGAGCGATTCGTTCACGCGCTTCTCAGTCCAAAAGTACCCGCCTCGATCCTGAACCCACTCGAAGTACGACACGGTCACGCCGCCCGCGTTTGCGAGGATGTCCGGAATCACGAAGATTCCCTTGGCGTCGAGAATCGCGTCGGCCGCTGCCGTGGTCGGGCCGTTCGCACCTTCGCAAATGACCTTGGCCTTGATCTGCGCTGCATTCTTTGTGGTGATGACGTTTTCGAGCGCGGCGGGCAGCAGGACGTCGACCTGGGTGGTCAACAACTGCTCGTTGGTCACCGCATCGCCCTTCTTGTAGCCCTCGAGCGATCGGTGCTCCTGTACGTATGCGATCGCGTCGTCGACGTCGATGCCCTTCGCGTTCAGGAATCCACCAGTTCGATCGCTGATGCCGATGATCTTGCACCCTTCCTTCTGGAGCAACTGTGCGGCGACGGAGCCGACATTGCCGAAGCCCTGAATGACCACGGAGGTGCCTTTCATCGGCATGCCGAGGTGGGCCAACGCTTCCTTGGTCACGAGCATGCAGCCTCGGCCCGTCGCCTCGCGACGGCCAAGCGAACCACCCATCTCCACAGGCTTGCCCGTCACGACGGAGGTCACCGTGTGTCCGACACGCATGGAGTAGGTGTCCATGATCCAGGCCATGACCCGCTCATTCGTGTTCACGTCCGGCGCCGGGACGTCCGAGTCAGGGCCGAGTGTCTGGATGATCGATGTGGTGTAACGGCGAGTCAGACGTTCCAGTTCGCCGATGCTCATCTTGAGCGGATCGCAGATCACGCCGCCCTTCGCGCCGCCGAACGGAATGTTGACGACGGCGCACTTCCACGTCATCCATGCGGCAAGTGCCGTGACTTCATCAAGGGAAACATTGAGGTCAAAGCGGATGCCACCCTTGGCGGGGCCGCGCGACGTATTGTAGAGCACACGAATCCCGGTGAACACCTCGACCTCGCCGCTGTCGAGCATCACGGGGACCGACGTGATAATCTGCTTCTCCGGGTGGCGAAGGACCTTGTAGATGCCGGGCTCGAGGTCCAGCAACTCGGCGGCCCTGTCGAACCGGGACATCATGCCCTCAAATGGATTCTCTTCGTTGAGGAAGCGATCCTTGTCAGGACGAACAATCGGGGAGGCCGGGAGGAGTAGGTCGGGCTTCATCTGCTCAAAATCCTTCGCCGGTCCGGACCGGCGCGCTGTGTCGTCAGTTGTGGGCGGAGGCGGCGAGGCGGCGGACAAGCCCATCGAGGGATTCCGCGCCATGCTCGATACTCACGCGCTGCGAAAGATACCATAACGGCTGCTCCGCGGGAGGCCACAACGGGCCCAGCTTGACCGCGTCCTTGAGTGTACACACCGCGAAGTCTGCACGAGTAGAATCGTCGACCAGCTGCCGTACGTCATCCCTGGAAAAGGCATAGTGATCGGGATAGGTGCGCGCCGCGCACCGCGCGCCCAGTTGCTGCAATTGCGCTACAAATGCTTGTGGATCTCCGATCGCGCAGATCACGAGCGCGCGAGCACCGATCAACAGCTCGAGACGTTTTCTTTCTCCGGTATCCCACCGAACCAGTGCGTCCGGTGCGAGATGCACGATGGACACCTTCGCATCTGGCGCCAGGCGCGAGACGTCGCCAGCCACTTGCTTCGCACCCTGCGGCGGCGTGCGTTTGCGTGTCACCACGATGTGCGTTGCGCGTCGAAGCGACTCCGCTGGCTCGCGCCACGGGCCTGCCGGGAGCATGCGAACCGTTTGGTACCGATCGGCCGACACCAGCACGACGTCGGCGTCCCGCTGCGCACGACGGTGCTGGAACCCATCATCGAGCACGAGCACCGTGGCGCCCCGAGCACGCGCGTGCGCCGCGGAGGCGATCCGGTCGGCCCCGACAACGACCAGGGCGCTCGGCACGAGGTGCTCGTGAACGAGCACCTCATCGCCGCCGTACCCGCGCAACAGAATGGCCGGGCGCTCGCCCGCCGCCAACAGTTGTTGAGCAAACCACGACGCCAGCGGAGTCTTCCCGGTCCCTCCGACCGTGAGGTTTCCGATGGAAACCGTGGGCCGCCCAAGTGAGTGCGTGGCGAACGTGCCGCGGTCGTAGGCGGCGTTGCGCATCCGCACCGCCGCCGCGTAGAGCCAACTCAACGGCGCGAGCACCGCGCTGACAAGCCGCGAAAACGGGGACGTGGACTCCCACCGCCGCTTGAGGAATCGATCAGCCACGGGCCGCCGCATTGCTCGCGACGAACAGCGCCTCGAAGCGCGGCGCGTCGGCGACCGCGTCACCCGGTGTGCCCGGCCGAACGTTGGTCGGCTCGCCGAAATGCAGGACAATTTTTGCGAAGGGCATCGGAATCATGAATCGATCCCAGCTATTGAGCGCCCACGCGCGTTCCGCGGTCACGAACATCGTCACGATCGGCACGCCGCTTCGCTGCGCTGCGACCGCCGCACCAGGTGAAAACTTTCGTGCGGGACCCTTTGGACCATCCGGCGTGATGCAGACCGCCACCCCAGTTTTGAGTGCACGCACCATCTCAACGAGCGCACGTGCGCCACCGCGCGTCGACGACCCACGGATCATCGAATAGCCGAGCCGCTGGAGGATTCTGGCAATGATTTCTCCATCGCGATGTTCACTGACGAGCACGGACATCCCGTGTCCCCGCAGAAACCAGGCCAGCGGCAACAGGTGGCCGTGCCAGAGCGCGAGCACGACGCCCCGCTTCGCCGCCACGAGCGACCGCCAACCGGCATCGCCATGTGCTTCGAATCTCCACGTCAACGCGACCAAGCGCAGCACCAGGAGACCGACGGGAACGCCGAACCAGAGGCGCCAGTCATCACGTCGGCCGGCGACCGGTGCGGTCATCGGATCATGCCCGCGACCATCTGGGCCACCCGTTCTGATGCTCCCGGCTCGCCAAGCTGCGCACGCACGTCGGCGAGGCCGGCAAGCATCGTCGCACGCGCCGGGGAGGCTGGATCGAAGAGCGGCTCGAGCGCATCGGCGACCGGAATCGGCTGGAATGCGGCCTGTACGAATTCAGGCACCACCTCGCGCCCCACGACGATGTTGACCAATCCGATATGCGTAATGCGGACGAGCCGCTTCACGATCTCATAGGTCATCGCGTTGGTGCGGTAGACTACGGCAAAGGGGCAACCCGCGATGGCCGCTTCGAGCGTCGTCGTCCCGCTCTTGCAGAGGGCGACGTCGGCGGCCCGCAACAGATCGAACGCTGGTGCCCGCAATAGTTGAAAAGGAAACTCCGCCGGATCAATACTGACGGTTGGCGCCACACCCACCACTACGCGCAGCCCAGGACGGCGGCGCTCCAACTCACGCGCAACGGCGACGAAATCCGCGGTGTGAAGCCGGATTTCCTGCGCCCGGCTCCCTGGGAACAGTGCCAGGATTTCGCCGTCCTCCCGCATCCCGAGCCGGCGACGCGCTTCCGCCTTTGAGGGCAGATCGGTCGCTCGGTCAAGCAGCGGATGCCCGACGAACGTCGCGTCGACACCATGCGCCCGAAGCAGGGCCTCTTCAAACGGCAGGATCACAGCCGCGCGGGTGATCACGCGCGCCATCGTCTTGAGACGCCCGGCGCGAGATGCCCACACCTGCGGTGTGATGTAGTAGAGCACCGGAACGCCGACCGCGCGCGCCGCCGCGGCCACACGGAGGTTGAATCCTCCGTAATCGATCAGCACCGCCAGCCCGACCTCTCCGCTGGCGAATCGTGCGCGAAGCCGTCGGAGGAGGCGCCAATGCGCCGGAATATGCCGAAGCACTTCGACGAAGCCGATGATCCCCGTCGTGCGCTCCAGTAGGCGCACCCCTGCACTTTCCATTCGCGATCCACCGACCCCCGTCAGGATGAGGTCCGGCCGGATCACGCGTAACCGATCCGCGAGCGCCGCGCCGTGCAGATCGCCGGACGCTTCACCCGCGACAATCAGGACTTCAGGCACCGGGACCGACGCCGGTCCGCAACGCGGGAACCGCCGGCAGCGCTCGCTCGATGTCGCGAACGATACGCAGCGCGACCGCGAGCGCATCGCGCCCTTCCTCGCCTGAGACGGCGACCTTGGACTCGCCCCGCAAAGCCGAGACAAAGTTTTCCAGTTCGAGCTTGAGCGGCTCGCCTTCGGGGGCTTCGAGCGGCATGCGCTCGACGAACGCCTCGAGCGGCTGCGCCTGATGCACCAACGTCGCGAGGTCCACGTCCGATCGGAGTCGGTAGAGTTCGCCGGTACCGGCGGCCAAGTCGAGCGAGAGATAGCCATTCCGTTGAAAGATCCGGAGCTTGCGCATGCGGTCCTTCGACACGCGGCTTGCCGTGATCGTTGCCACCGCCCCGTTTTCAAACGCGATGCGCGCGTTGGCGATGTCCACCGATGGCGTCAGTACCGGAATACCTGCCGCCGAGATGTCGCGGACTTTCGATCCGACAAGCGACAGCAGTAGGTCGATGTCGTGGATCATCAAGTCGAGCACAACGGCTACGTCGGCACCACGTGGACTGAAGGGCGCCAAACGATCGCTGTCGAGAAAGAGCGGCTGGTCGATGTACGGAGCGGCTGCCCGAATCGCGCGATTGAACCGTTCGATGTGGCCGATCTGCACGATCACGCCGTTGTCCTTGGCAAGCGACAGCAGTTCGTCGGCTTCCTCAAGCGTTGCGGTCATCGGCTTTTCGATCAGCACATGTTTGCCGGCAACCAGCGCAGCCTTAGCCACGTCGAAGTGGGCCTTGGTCGGGACCACCACCGAGATGGCGTCCACATCGGCAAGCAACTCGGCAATCGACGGATATGCGCGGATTCCCAGCTCGCGGGACACCGTGCCCGCGCGATCAGCGTTCGCTTCGAAGAACCCCATACATACTGCGGTCTTCACCTCACGGAGAATGCGCGCATGATGGTAGCCGAGACTGCCCACACCGATCACGCCAATCCGTGGCGGCGATGCGCCGGCAGCGCTCACAGCGTCGCCCCGCGTTCGCTCTCCGACAGGAAGGTGATCAGCGCTTTCACCTCAGGAGTCTGCGTGAGCTCAGTCGACGCGCGCGCCATCGCCTGGGTGACGTTGAGTTCGCTGCGGAACAAAAGCCGATACGCCTTCTTCAATTCGGTCAACGTTTCCGCTGAGAAGCCGCGCCGCTGCAGTCCGACACTGTTGAGCCCGTAGAGCTTGATCGGATTGCCGACCGCTTTCACGAAGGGCGGTACGTCCTTCGGAACGCGTGAATGGCCACCGATGTACGCATGCTGCCCGATACGCGTAAACTGGTGCACCGCGCACAGGCCCGAGATGCCCGCATAGTCCTCAACGGTGACATGCCCGGCCAGTTGCGTCCCGTTTGAAATGATCACATGGTCGCCGACCTGACAGTCGTGGGCGAGATGCACGTACGACATGAGAAACGAGTGCTTGCCAACCGTCGTCTTGAAGGACTCGGACGTCCCCCGGTTGACGGTGGCATACTCGCGAATTGTCGTACCGTCACCAATCTCGACCCAGGTCTCCTCACCCTTGAACTTGAGGTCTTGCGGCGGCCCGCCGAGCACGCTGCCGATGCCAACGGTCACGTTCTCGCCAAGGCGGACGTGCGATTCCAGCGTGACCCGCATGGCAAGCTTTGATCCAGCGCCAACCGAACAGTGCGGCCCGACGAACGCCCAAGGGCCGATTTCGACGCCAGCGCCGATCTCTGCCTTCTTGTCGACGATCGCGGTTGGATGGATTGTCGTGGTCATTTATCGCGCACCATAGCCGCCATCTCGGCTTCGCACACCACCACACCGTCCACCTTAGCGATGCCAGCCATGCGACAGACGGTACCGCGCACCTGCTTCATCTCGAGCTCAAACCGCAGCTGGTCGCCCGGCTTGACCGGCTTTCGGAACTTGACGTTGTCAAGCGACATGAAATACACCACCTTCGATCCCGGATCCGGCACCGCCCCCATCAGTAGCATCCCGCCGACCTGCGCCATCGCTTCCACGATCAGCACGCCGGGCATGATCGGATGTCCAGGGAAATGCCCCTGGAAGAACGGTTCGTTCACAGTGACGTTCTTGATGCCCACGCATCGCTTCATGACCTCGATCTCGAGGATCCGGTCCACCAACAGGAACGGATAGCGATGCGGCAGGATCTTCATGATCTCGTCGATTTCCATCACGCGGGCCTCCTTCGGCTCTGGCTTGGCGTTGGCGATCAGCTCGCGAACGAGCGTCACGGTACCACGATGACTCGGCTTGTGCGCGCTGATGTGCGCGCGAACTCGACGTCCGGCGAGCGCCAGATCGCCGACCACGTCCAGGGCTTTGTGCCGAAGGAACTCATCCGGCCATCGCAGGGTGTTCTCAATGATGCCCTGTTCGTCCAGCACGATGGCATTCTGTGTTGAGGCGCCCTGAATCAGTCCTTGTGAGCGGAGCATGTCGACTTCGTGCATGAATCCAAACGTCCGCGCACCGGCCAACTCGACGGCAAACGACTCGGGCGTTACGCGCCACGTGCCGGCCTGTGCGCCGATCAAGGGATGCGGATAATCGATCGTCACGTCAAGGTCGAGATAGTCGGACGGCGTCGCGACGTACACCGAGTCGCCATGCACCACGCGAACCGTATCGGTGAGGCGCAGCACCTCGACAACACCGCCATGCTCGACCATCCCAGCGGCCACGAGCGCATCGTGAAACAGTCGCGCACTTCCATCGAGAATCGGTGGCTCTGCAGCGTCCATCTCGATTGACAAATCGTCGATGCCGAGCCCCGCCACGGCGGCCAGTACGTGCTCGACCGTATGCAAGGCACGTTCACCATCGCCGATCTGCGTCCGTCGTTCGCTGAGCACGGCCTCGTCCACGCGCGCCGGAATGTCCGGTGTGCCGGGCAGGTCAACTCGTCGGAACTGGATGCCATGGCCGGAAAGAGCCGGAGCAAACACGAGCCGGCAGACTTTTCCGTAGTGAAGCCCGATACCGTCAACTGCCGCCCTCGCACGAATGGTGCGGCGGCTCACGCGCCTTTCCCCGCAATGAACCGCTCAACGCGCTTCATGAACTCAGCAAGTTTCAGCGTTGCCGCATGCGCACGGAGCGATTCGCGGTGCGGCCGGGCCGGACTGCCGGACCAGATCTCACCCGCCGGGATATCGCTCCAGACCGCGCTCTTCGCGCCAACCATGGCGCCCTTGCCAATTAAGAGATGGCCGGCGGCACCCGACTGACCCGTGAACACCACCCCGTCTTCCAAATGCGTACTACCCGAGATCCCCACCTGCGACATCAGCAGACAGAGGCGCCCGATGCGCACGTTGTGCGCGACTTGGCAGAGGTTGTCGATCTTCGTGCCGTCACCGATGACCGTGTCATCGATGCTGCCACGATCAATCGTGCTGTTCGCTCCGATTTCGACGTCGTTGCCGATCAGACAGCGTCCGACATGCAGGATCTTGTGGTGAACCCCATCGCGAAACGCGTAGCCGAAACCATCGCTTCCGAGCCGGACGCCTGCGTGAATGAACGACCGCTCACCTACCACTGTACCGGGGTACGCCGTCACCTGCGGAAAGATCCGGCTATCCGCGCCGATCGTCACGCCGTCGCCAATCACGGCGCTTGCTCCGATCCAGACTCGATCGCCAATCGACGCACCGGCGCCGATCACCGCGTAAGCATCGATGCGCACGTCGCGGCCAAGGCTCACCCCATTGCCCACGATGGCGGTCGCGTGGATGCCGGGCTCCATGACTGGCGCGGCGTAAAACTTTGGAAGGAGCGCGACGAGCGCGTCGTAGGGCTTAGCGACGATCACCCGCGCCGCGCAACGCCCCGCAGTGCCGGCGAGTTCAGGAGTCACCAGCACCACGCCGGCGTTCGAAGACTCGAATGCCGGCGCATACTTCGCGTGCGCCAATAAGCTGAGGTCAGTTGCCCCGGCCCGGTCGAGCGGCGCCACCGTACTGACCACCACCGTGGACTCGCCAGTCAGCGTACCCCCGACGGCGGCCGCAATCTCGGCTGCCGTCATCGGCTTCATCACGGGCGCAGCCATCTGGGGTTGGCGCGGCCGGGACGGAGACGCGGCTCGCTACCGCTACTCAGGCTTCTTCGTCGCGGTGGAATCCGGCCGCTTCACCTTGAGCGAATCGGCCTTCTTCGCCGAGTCCGTCTTTTCCGGAACCTGCGCCGCCGGCGCAACGCCACCCGGCCGACCGATACCGGCCGGAGTCTGGACCGGTGCGCCTACCGGTGGAGCCGCCTTGACCGGCGCCTTCGCATCAGCCTTGGTTGGCGCGGCCGCTTTCTCAGCAAGCATCGGTACAGGCATCGTGCGCAGCTTGGCGAGCACACGATCGGAGATGTTGAGGTTCTTGTCTGCCGCGACCAGCACGCCGCTCTGCGAAATATCAAGAATCATCGTCAGGCCCATCTCGACCCGAATGTCCTCGAGCGCCAGCTTGATCTGGTCGAGGATCGGCTGCATGACCTCAGCTTCGCGATCCTGGAGCTGCTGTTGCAGCGACTGATACCGCTGCTGGTACTCACCTTGGCGGTCGTTGATGACTTTGATGCGTGCGTCGCGCCTCTCACCCGTCAACGTTGCCTGCTCCTTGCTGAAGGCCGCGGTCAGCGCATCGAGCGAATCGCTCATGCGCTTGACCTGCGTTTCGGCGGTCGCGCCGTCACGTTGCAGGATCGCCTGCGCGATCGGCGTGCCGGGTGCCCCGTTGACGATAAAACGACTGTCGACATACGCGAATTTGGCCGGAACAGTGCCCTGCGCCTCAAGGATGAAAGCCGGCGCAAGGAACAGGATCGCACCACGGAAACGAGCAAACGAAAACATTGGATCTCCCGATTTAGTAGAAGTACTGGCCAAGTCTGAAATGCACCATCCACTTCGGATCCGGACGCCCATATGCATCCACGCGATCGAACCCATACGCGTAATCCAGTCCGAGCGGACCGAGCGGCGTGACAGCCGACCCGCCGACCCCCATGCCGCGGAAGAGCCGCGTCGGGTTGAAGTCGCGCGGCCGCGACCACAGGTTGCCAGCCTCGAAGAATGCGTTGAGATAAAACTGCGAACTGACGCGGAAGCCCACTTCAGCCGTTGACGTAAAGTAGGTGTTGCCGAATGAACTACGCACCGCGTTGTTGGTACTGGTGCCTGCGTTGAAACCGATGGGCGTGATCGAAAACTCCGGGTAGCCACGCAGCGCTTCGCCGTACTGCACGCCGCCGAGCGCGAATGCCTGCGAGCTGAAGAACGGTCCCGGATCCCCGAACACGAACCCCGACTTCTGCGAAACGCCGGCCACGATCTTCATCTTCTCGCCGCTTCGACCATCGCCGAATGCCGCGAGTGTCGTGTACGCCTTGAACTCGGTCGTGTACCGCTGGAACGACGCGGAACCACCGAGCGGTCCGCCATTGAACTGCGAGCTCAGCGACTGCAGCACACCGTCGGTCGGGAACGGCACTTCAATGCGCGTATCGCGGGTGACGTCTACGCCGAAGGTGGATCTGAAGCAGCCGGCGCACTGATTGGTCGTTACGGTGCCGAGCAGACCGTAGTCGCCGTACCGGACGGCCTCGGCGCCATACGAGGCAAATACACGCGTGTATCGCGAACTCAGGAGCGGGAACCCGACCCGGACCTGTCCACCCGTGCGGGTCGTCTGGCCGAGGTCGGCAATGGTGTAGCGGGACTGCGACCGGTACGCGATCACCGTGCC
Source organism: Gemmatimonadota bacterium (assembly GCA_014192065.1). GTDB lineage: Bacteria > Gemmatimonadota > Gemmatimonadetes > Gemmatimonadales > Gemmatimonadaceae > Fen-1231. The sequence continues at coordinate 150,844 of BJHH01000003.1, forward strand.
AGAAAACCGTGATTGCTCGATCGACGGATCGGTGTACGACAGTTGAAAGTCATTGATGTAGCGACCGAACTGCCAGTTGAGCGATGCCTTTTTGCAGCGACCGAACAGGTTGGGCTGGTCGAGGCCAATGAAGCCGCCCAGTCCGGTGCCTTGCCCCATGGACGCGCCAAAGTTCACGTTGCCGGTGCGCTTTTCCTTGACCTTGAACACGATATCCACGTCTCCCTGTTCGTTCGCCGGACGTGTGTCAGGAGCAGCGATAGGCGTCTCGAAGAACCCGAGGTTTCCAAGGCTCTGCCAACTGCGAACGAGGCGGTCGCGGCTGAACACGTCACCGGGGATGATGACGAGCTGGTCGCGGATACAGCTCTCGGTCGTGTAGTCGTTCCCGAGGATCTCAATCCGGTTGATGATCGCCGGCTGCCCCTCCGTGATATCCCATCGGAGATTGACCACGCCGACCGAATCGGCGCCGACCTGGCGGTCCACGATCGGGCGAACCTGCGAGTAGATGAAGCCGTCGTTCGCATACGCGTTGCGCACCTTTTCGGTTCCGTCATCCCACGTGCTCTGGCTAAATACACCTGTGCGGATCGGGCGCCCCCGGACGGCGGCGTTGAGTCGCCGCGCAAGGGAGACGGCGCTATCGCTGAACGGGTAGAACCGGGCGATGTCCACCGAGGAGTAGCGACGGTTGCCGGTGACTTCGAAGGTGCCGAGTCTGAACTGGCGCCCTTCGGCAATCTTCAGTTCGATCAACCCTTTGCCACGCTCACGGTCCACGACGAGCGTGTCGCGCTCGACCTGAAAATCGATGTACCCGCGATCGGCGTACAGCTTCGGGATACGCTCGCCCAGGTCCTGGGCATACTTGTCGGCGTCGAACTCCCCCTTCTGCCAGAAGAAGAGTCCTTCAGGCTTGACCTGCAGTTGTTTGACGATTTCCTTGGCCGGGACAGCGGAACTCCCGTCGACCCGGACGCCCGACACGGCGAGCTTGCGCCCTTCGTCTACCCGGAAAAGAATCGACACATGGTCTGGTGCTGTGGTGGTCGTCTCCGGCCTGACCTGCATGCCCCAGTAGCCCTGCGCCCGGTACACCGAATCGATTCGGGCGATGTTGCCGGCGACATTGGCCGGGCTCAGGGGACGGCCAATGAGCAGATCGACCTTGTCCCGTACGCTGTTGAGCGAAATCGCCTTTGGCCCCGCGACGTCCACGTTATCGAGGATCGGCCGTTCCTTCACGCGAATCAGGTACACCGTCTTGGCGGCCGGCTCGTCGAGCAGGAGGCACTCGACAGCGACTTCGTCGAACTGCCCCGTCTCGAACAGGGTGCGGATAGCCCGCTGAATCGTCGTGAAATTCGTGAGCATCGCCGGCGCGAGATTCGCGTCGGTGATGACCGTCGCCGCCGCGATCCGCGAGTTGCCGAGTACGCGGATCGAATCGGGTGTGGTGCACCGTCCACCGCCGTCCTGCGCCATGAGAGGCGCAGCAAGCAGGGAGGTGAGCACCGGGATCAGGACGGGCGCCAAAAGGCGCGCGGATTTCCGCATAGCTTTCAATAATAACAGGTGAAGGGGCCAAAAGGGTCTAACCCCTTCCAGCCCCTTCAGTTCCGGCCTGCCCCCCGCTAACCCAGGGCTCGCTTCCGTCACGCCTTCGGCGTACTCGCCAAAACCCTAAAATCCAGCTTGTCACCTGACGCCGCGACATCGACATCGATTTCGTCGCCCTTGGAGAACTCAGCGAGCAGAATCTTCTCGGAAAGCGGGTCTTCGATGAACCGCTGAATGGCCCGCTTCAGCGGCCGGGCCCCATAGCTCGGGTCGAACCCGTTCTTGACGAGAAACTCGACAGCGCCGTCTGTGAGTTTCAGCGTGAGCTCCTCGTCGGTCAACCGCGTCGACACATCGCGAAGCAGGATCGTCACGATCTGCGCGATATGTTCCTTTTCGAGCGGATGGAAGATGATGGTGTCGTCAAGCCGGTTCAGAAACTCCGGATTGAACACGTGCTGGAGTTCTTCGCGGATCTTCTCCGACATGCGCGGGAACGACACGCCCAAGTCACGCTCGCCAAACCCAAGTGTGCGATTCTTGGTGATGTCCTTGGCGCCAACGTTTGACGTCATGATGACGACCGTGTTCTTGAAGTCGATCCGGCGTCCATAGTTATCGGTCAGGTGGCCTTCGTCGAGCACCTGCAGCAGCACATTGAACACGTCAGGGTGCGCCTTTTCGATTTCATCAAGAAGCACGACGCTGTACGGCTTGCGCCGAACGGCCTTGGTGAGCGCGCCCGAATCCTCGTAGCCGACGTACCCCGGAGGGGCGCCGATCAACCTCGAGACGGAGAACTTCTCCATATACTCGCTCATGTCCACCCGAATGAGCGCCTGCGCGTCCGCGAACAGAAACTTCGCGAGTGCTCTGGCCAGCTCGGTCTTTCCTACTCCGGTCGGGCCACAGAAGATGAACGAACCGATTGGACGCTTGGGATCCTTGAGACCCGCGCGCCCGCGGCGAATGGCCCTCGCGATGGCGCGAATGGCCTCATCCTGGGCCACCACCGACTGGTGCAGCTCGTCTTCCATCCGCATCAGGCGAGCCGTTTCGGCCTCCTGGAGGCGTGTCACTGGGATTCCGGTCCATCGACTGATGATGAACGAAATCTCTTGCTCGCCAAGAACGGGACGGTGCGACTGCCGATGCTTGTCCCATTCTTCCTGTCGAGTGCGAATCTCGCCCTGGAGTTCGCGTTCGGAATCCCGCAACGCCGCGGCACGTTCGAAATTTTGATCACGGACGGCCGCATCCTTCTCGGTATTCACGGCCTCGAGTTTCAGTTTGAGACTCGCGACCTCCGGCGGCGGCGCCTGTGCCGCTAGCCGCGCACGGGCTCCAGCCTCGTCGATGACATCGATCGCCTTGTCCGGCAGGAAGCGATCGGTGATGTACCGCTCCGAGAGTTTCGCCGCCAGCGCGAGCGTTTCGTCAGGGATCGTCACGCGATGATGGTCTTCATAGCGTTTCCGGAGACCGCGAAGAATCTCCACTGTTTCATCCACCGAGGGTGGCTCAACCACGACGGTCTGGAACCGACGCTCGAGCGCTCCGTCCTTCTCGATGTACTTGCGGTACTCGTTCAGCGTCGACGCACCCACACACTGCAGCTCACCACGCGCGAGGGCTGGCTTCAGCATGTTGCTCGCGTCAATCGCGCCTTCGGCCGCGCCGGCGCCAACCAGCGTGTGCAGTTCATCGATAAACAGGACGACATTCTTGTTCTGCGCGATCTCGTTCATGACCGCCTTGAGGCGTTCCTCGAACTGGCCGCGGTACTTCGTCCCGGCGATCACCGCTGCCATGTCGAGCGACAGCACGCGATTGCCGCGCAGCGAATCGGGGCAGTCACCGTTGGCGATGAGCTGGGCCAGCCCTTCGACGATCGCGGTCTTGCCGACACCGGGTTCACCGATGAGCACCGGGTTGTTTTTCTTTCGGCGCGTAAGGACTTCCATGACGCGCTCGATTTCCTTGGCGCGCCCAATGGTTGGATCGAGCTGGCCTTCGGCCGCCAGCGTGGTCAGATCGCGGCAGAAATGGTCCAGCGCGGGCGTCTTGGACTTCTTCTCTCCCGCCTTCGTCGGCGCCTGAGGCACCGCCGCGGACCCGCCCGCCTGGCCGGTCGCGCTGGAGCCGCCGCCCTGGGGCATTTCGGTGCCGAGCAGTCGAAGCGTCTCGGCGCGCGCCGTGTCGAGGTTCACGCCGGCGTCCGCGAGCACCTGGGCCGCGATCCCTTTCTCCTCGCGGAGGAGGCCGAGTAGCAGGTGTTCGGTGCCAACGTAACTGTGATTGAGCTCTCGCGCCTCACCCATGGCGAGTTCGAGAACCTTTTTCGCGCGTGAGGTATACGGGAGGTCGGGGCCGGTTGCCTGCGCGGCTTTCCCCTTCTTCACCATCTCTTCGATCTTTTGCTGGATCTCGTCGAGATCGACGTTCAGGTTCTGCAGCACCGCCGCAGCGACGCCCTCCCCTTCGCGGATCAGGCCAAGCAAGATGTGTTCTGTGCCGACGTACTCGTGATGCAAGCGCGCGGCTTCCTCCCGCGCCATCGCCAGAACTTTTCGCACACGCTCAGTGAAGTTGTAACCGTTCATCCAGTCCTCGAGTGTCTGGAGCCCCCTCACCTGATCCTACCGGTCGATACTGGCCTCGTTTGCCAGCACTCCGCGCACGTACCTCGCTCGGGCCACGCAGGCCTCGCTCTCCGTGAGCGCTCGGCCCGCCTCATGCGAGAGGTGGGCCGACTGGCCGAACACTACGAGCTTGTTGAGCGTGTAGATGCTCAGCCCGCCGATCAGTTGCAGTCCAACGGCGAGCCGCACACCGCTCAGCAGGTTCATCGCTTCATCAGCACCAAGGCTGCGTGCATGCCGTAGCGTGCCATACGCGCGCCACAGCTTGTCCTCGATAATATAGCCGGCGTCCCGCGCCAAAACTTTGCGCGCCACGTACTCCTGCTCGACCAGCCGCTTCACCACGCGCTGCAGGTGGTCGCCCAGTTCATCTTCCGACTGCCCGAGCGTCGTCTGATTCGACACCTGGAAGAAGCTCCCCACCACATCACTGCCCTCGCCGTACAGCCCGCGATGCGTCAGCCCCATCTGCTGGAGCCCCTGCAGGACCTTCGCGATCTCCTGCGTGAGCACGAGCCCCGGCAGGTGCACCATCACTGATGCGCGCAGCCCGGTGCCCGTATTGGTCGGGCACGACGTGAGAAATCCAAAGTCGCGATGGAAGGCGAACGGCACCTGCTCGCCAAGCTCTCGGTCCACACGGGTGGCCACCTGGAGCGCGCCGGCGATGTCGCATCCGGACCGAAAGACCTGAAGCCTCAGGTGGTCCTCCTCGTTCACCATCACGCTGGCAGACTCGGATACCACCACCGCAGATGCCGGCCTGATCTCCGCGACACCCTCGCCGCCAATGAGCTCCCGGCTCACCAAGTGGCGCTCCCGTAAGACCTGGCGGTCGACGACCGACAAATCATCCATGCGGAGGACCATAGCGCCGGCCAGTGCCGAAACGCGAGGCAGGGCTTCGCGTACCTGCGCGAGAATACGAAGCCGTTCACCGTCACGCTCACGTGACGAGAAGTTGTACCCCGCAATGTTGCGTGCGAGCCGTATGCGTGATGACAGGACGATATCCGCGTAGTCGCCGCTGGCAGCGAGCCAGGGGACCCCGCCGTCGGGGATCAGCGAAAGATCGAGCGACGCCATCGGTCTACTCGAGCGTCCGGATCTGGTCACGCAAGGTTGCGGCGAGTTCGAATTCCTCACCGCGAATCGCACCGTCGAGCCGTCCACGCAGTTCCGTCAGCGTGGCGTCGCGTTCGAGCGCCGGTTCGTCCGCACCGAGGTAGGAGCGACCCACGTGGGTCGAACTGCCATGCACCCGACGGAGCAGATCCTTGAGGCTCTGCTCGAACGCACTGTAGCAGCGCGCGCAACCCAACTTGCCGCTTGCTCGGAAGTCGCGCAGCGACGTGCCGCAGTAGGAGCAGCGCGCGGCGTCCCCCGGGAGCTGCAGAGCCTGCTGCTGTGCCGCCTGCAGGAAATCGTCCAACGGGTGTTTGGGAATCGCCACGCTGGTCTCGATTCCCCGCTCCGCGGCGCACTTCTCGCACAGGTGGACCTGCGTGACCGCGCCCTCGACAATCTGGGTCAAGTGCACCACCGCATCCCGTTCCTGACACTGGCTACAGATCATCAGACGGCCCCGTCGTTCCACGAGGTATCGGTCAGCTGGCCGTCGGCCAACATGAGTACCCGTCCAGCGCGCGCCGCGAGCGACCGATTGTGTGTGACCACGACGGCACCGAGTCCAAGATCCTGTACCAAGCCAGCCAACAGGTCGTGCAGCGCTTCGGCGGTATGGTGATCCAGATTGCCCGATGGTTCGTCGGCGAGCACCAACGAGGGCTGCATCGCGAGGGCACGCGCGACGGCCGTGCGTTGCTGTTCGCCACCCGACATTTCCGACGGCCGGTGCGTGGCTCGGTGGGAGAGGCCCACGCGCTCGAGCAGAGCCATCGCCCGCTCGCGCGACTCGCGCGGCGCGTGGCCCGCAATGCGGAGCGGGATCATGACATTCTCAGCCGCAGAAAATTCTTTCAAGAGATGGTGAAACTGGAAAACGAATCCCACATGCCGGTTCCGGATCACGGACAGCGACTCGTCATCGACGCCGGCGACATCTTGACCGGCAATGCACACCGATCCACTCGACGGCCGTTCCAGCGCTCCCAGTACATGCAACAGCGTGCTCTTTCCAGAACCGCTCGTTCCCACCACCGCCACCATCTCGCCAGCGCCGACGGAGAAGTCCACTCCTCCGAGCACGCGCACGTCGTTGCCGTCCCCGCCACGAAAGGTCTTCACGACCTGACGCGCGTCCAGCAGACGCGATACGGACGGCTCGCCCACCTGCGAGCGCGGAAGCGCCAACGGCTCCGTCATTCGCTGCGGATCGCCTCAACGGGGTACAGCCGCGAAGCCTGAATCGCCGGATGCAACGTCGCGAGCGTGGCCACGGCGAGACTGGCGATGGCGATGATCGCTACGTCGCTTGGTTCAATGATCACGGGCAGGTGATCAAGGAAATAGATCTGCGGGTCGAGCTTGATAAGGTGGTACTTGTCCAGCGCGACGCCCGTCGCGAGCCCAATCAGCAGTCCCAATCCCGTGCCGACGCCGCCAATCACGACCCCTTGGACGAGGAACACGCGGCGCACCGCGGCAGACCCCAAGCCCATGGCCTTGAGAATGCCAATTTCACGCTGCTTGTCGCGCACGACCATGGTGAGCGTGCTGACGATATTGAACGCGGCCACGAGCGTGATAAGGCCGAGGATCACCGCCATACCGAGTTTTTCGAGGCTCAGTGCGCGGAAGAGCGCGCTGTTCTGCTGCTGCCAGTCGATCGTGCGGTACGGAAAACCCATCGAGTCGGTGAGCGCCACGGCTAGTGCCGGCGCCGCCCATCGGTCAGTGGTGCGAACCTCGATCCCCGTGACGGCACTATCGAGTCCGACGAGCCGCTGACCCGCGGAGAGGTCGACAAAGGCGTACTGGTTGTCGTATTCGTACATGCCCGTCTCGAAGACGCCGGTCACTTCGAACTCGACGATTCGCGGGATAATGCCGCCCGTCACGGGCGACGTCTGCATTCCAGCGGCGGTGGCGAGTTGGATCGACGTGCCCACGTACGCATTGAATCGCTCGGCGAGGAGGTTGCCGAGCACGATGCCGTTTCGCTTGCCGTCCTTGGTCGCGAAGGAGAAGTCCCCGCTCGTCGCCTTCGTACGAATCGGGGTGACTTCGGGCCCACTGCCGCCGGCGGGGGTGATACCCATGACCGACACGCCACCGGCATAGTTCCGGCCCGGAACGCTCGCCAGTGCCTCGCCAAGCACGAACGGCGCCGCCGCCACAATTCCCTGCTGCCGGCGGACCTTGTCGAGCGCGGCACGCCAGTCCGTGATCCGCAGATCATCGCCGAAGTTGAGTAACCGGATATCCGGACTCGCCACGAGAATCTTTTCGCGCAAATCCGTCTGGAGTCCGTTCATGACACCCATGATCACGACGAGCGCGCTCACCCCGACGACGACACCACCCATCGCGATCACGGTGATGAACGACAGGAGCCGAGACCCGCGACGGCTGCGCAGGTAGCGCCATGCGATCGACAGCTCCAGTCGGGTCATCATTCCGGCCGCATCGTGGGAAACAGGATCGCGTCGCGAATGTGTTGCGTGCCACTCAGATACATGAACAGGCGGTCAAGGCCTATCCCGACGCCACCCATTGGCGGCATGCCGTATTCCATCGCCCGCAGGTAATCCTCGTCAACCGAAGAGGCTTCCTCGTCGCCGGCAGCCTTGAGTTTGGCCTGCGCCTCAAAACGCCGCCGCTGGTCGATCGGATCGTTCAGCTCACTGAAGGCGTTCGCAAGCTCCCGGCCGCGCGCGAAGAGTTCGAATCGCTCGGTCAGCGCAGGGTTGCCGCGCTTCGGCTTGGCGAGCGGCGACAGTTCGAGTGGATAGTCGATCACGAACGTTGGCCGGTCGATCTTGGACTCCACGTGCACTTGGAACAGTTCGTCGAGCAGTTTCGGTCGTAACATCTGTTCAACGCGGTGCACCCCTACACGCGCCGCCGCCGCACGGAGCGCCTGGTCGTCGAGCGCGAGCACATCCGGTACGCCCACGCCGCGCGAGAGCGCCGGCAGCCACTCAATGCGCGGGAATCCGCCTTTCTCCAGCGCGGGGTCGAATGCGGCGGCATCGTCGGGACGGTCGATCACCGCCAAGGCCGCGCGGACCGCGACGGCCGCGGCGCCGACCAGTGATTCCACGACGTCCATCATTTCGACGTAATCGGCGTACGCCTGGTAGAACTCCAGCATCGTGAATTCGGGATTGTGCGTGCGGTCAATCCCCTCATTCCGAAAATCATGTCCGATCTCATACACGCGTTCGAATCCGCCCACGACGAGGCGTTTCAGGTACAGCTCGTCCGCGATGCGAAGAAAGAGCGGCATGTCCAGCGTGTTGTGATGGGTCACGAAGGGTTTGGCGAGCGCCCCGCCGTAGAGCGGTTGCAGCACCGGTGTCTCCACCTCCAGAAACCCCCGTCCGTCAAGGAAGGTCCGGATCGCCCGCGTCATCGCGGATCGCGAGGCAAACAGCGCCCGTACCTCAGGATGGACCGCGAGGTCGGCGTACCGCTGACGTGACCGCATCTCCCCATCTGTGAAGGCGGAGTGGCGCACCGGCTTGCCATCCACGATCTCTTCCTTGCCGAACGGGAGTGGACGGAGGGACTTGGCGAGCAGCTCGACCTCGACGACGCGCACGGTCACTTCACCCGTGCGCGTGCGGAACAACGGCCCGCGCACCCCAACGATGTCACCCAGATCGAACAATTGAATCGTCTCGTAGGCCGCGCCGAGCACGTCCTGCTTCAGGTAGAGCTGAATACGTCCCGACGGATCGGAAAGGTGTGCGAACGTGGTCTTCCCATGCGCGCGCCACGCCACGAGCCGGCCAGCGAGCTTCACCTCTTGTCCCTCCTCGGCATCTCCGAGGAGCTGTAGCGCGTCGGCGGCTAGGTGGGAGCGGCTGTAGCCGTAGGCGAACCCCGGCACACCCTTCGCCGCGAGTGCGTCGAGTTTATCCAGACGGGCGCGCATAACGAAATTCAGGTCGTCACGTTCGTCACGTTCGCTTGGCAGTGCGTCGCCTGCTGGTGTATCGCTCACGATGTGGCCGGGGTGTATTTGGATGACTACGCGCTGTCCTTCGGACCGCCCTTCTGCGTCAGAAATGCCTCAATGAACGGGTCGATCGCACCGTCCATTACCCGCTGCACGTCGGTGATTTTCAATTCAGTGCGATGATCATTCACCATCGTGTACGGCTGGAAGACGTAGCTGCGAATCTGGCTGCCGAATGACACGTCCTGCTTACTGGCGTCCAATTTGGCCTTGACCGCCGCCTGCTTCTCCACTTCAAGCTGGTAGAGGCGGTTCTTGAGCTGCTTCATCGCCGTCGCCTTGTTCTTGCCCTGGCTTCGCTCCTGCTGGCAGGTGACCACGATACCCGACGGTATGTGCGTGATGCGCACCGCCGAGCTGGTCTTGTTCACGTGCTGTCCGCCGGCACCCGAAGCGCGGAATACGTCCAGCTTGATATCGTCGTCGCGAATTTCAATGTTGATGTCGTTGTCCACCACCGGATAGATGAACACTGAGGCGAAGCTGGTATGCCGCCGGGCCTGTGAATCGAACGGGGAAATACGCACCAAACGGTGCACCCCCGTTTCCGGTCGCAGAAACCCGAAGGCGTAGAGCCCCTTGATCTCGAGCACCGCCCCCTTGATGCCGGCTTCTTCGCCTTCGCTCATATCGAGAATCTCGACGCCATAGCCGCGGCGTTCGGCCCAGCGCGTATACATGCGCATCAGCATCTGCGCCCAATCCTGGGCTTCGGTACCGCCGGCCCCTGCGGCGATTTCCACCTGCGCGTCGCGAAAGTCGTCGGCGCCCTGCAGCAGCGACTTCAACTTGAAGGAGTCGATGTCTTCCCTGACCGCCGCCGTTTCACGGTCCACTTCGGCTGTCATGTCGGGGTCGGGGTCGGATTCGAGGAGGAGATCCATCTCGATCGCGCCCTGCACCCGTTCCCACAGCCGGTCGAATGTGTCAACCCAGACTTTGAGGCCCTTGACCTGCTGGACCACTGCACGCGCGCGCTCCTGGTTGGCCCAGAAGCCGGCGTCGGCCATTTCGCCCTCGACCGCGGCTAGCGCCGCCCGCTTACCGGTAAGGTCAAAGGTACCTCCGGAGATCCGCAAGGCAGTTTTCGTCGTGTTTCAACGATTTTGCGCGTTCTGATTCCGCCATCGGTCGCCCCTAAGAGATGAGCCGTCCCCCGCGTCTCGGGAAGACGGCTCACGGCACATCCCAAAGATAGCATCGCGTCAGTAGGCGCGTAGTCGCGGCTATCGGATCGGTAGGTATCCGGTCAGCTCGAACGTACCGCGCGGCGCCCCGACCCCACCCCGCAGCCTCAGCGTCACGAACGCGTCGAGCATTGAGAGCACATGATTGACCGCCACCGCAGCGATGTAGTGCCTCGCCTCGCGACTGGCGTCATTTCCGCGCCGAATGATCTGACGATACTGATCCCACTCCAACTGGGCATTGCGCCAAGTCCAGCGGTATTCCGGAGTCACGGCATGCGTGGCATAGAAGGCCATGGCCGCGCGGTAGGGCGCGGACGCGCGATCGGGTTCGATATTCGGGTTGGGCCATTGCGACAGCTGCCTGGCTTTGAGCCAGATCGCACCATTGAAGGTCGACGTGTCGATTTCTGGCGAGAACGGGCCGGTTCCTGGCGTGCGATTGTACACACCACTCTCGAGGTGCTTCTCCATCGCCTCGTAGTAGTCCCAAGTTCCTAGGGCCTCGTTGCCTGGCACAAACGCGCGCGCGATGTCCCGTGCGAGGGCCTGGTAACGCGAACGTTCTCGAATAAACGTCGCCTTGCGGCTCATGTACCCCGCGAGCGCATACGCCTCGACAGCGAGATATGGCACGAACCGGTCCTGCCCGAGCAGGATCTGCCCGTAACCTGGAATCACCCCGGACGCCAACGGAACCCACCACGCAGAATCACGCACCGGAATCCGAAGGCCTGCCAGCGAAGGAACCGTTGCCGACTTGCCACGGTCGACGGACACCCCGACGGTGACCGCGGACTGGGCACGGACCGAACCGGGAGCGATCATGATCGCGATCGCGAGCACGAGAGATCGCACGGGATTCATCGGAACATGAACCTGACCGTCAGGTACGTCGGCGGCTCTCCTGCGTCGGACGACAGGCCACCAAATGTTCTCGCAAACTCCAGCCCGAGCGCACCCTGGCGTACGCCGAGCCCAACAGCGGCGGTCGAACCGTCGCCACTGGCCGTGAGCATCCCGCCTCGGAGGAAGTACCGCTCGGCAACACCGAACTCGGCACCGGCCCGGAAGGCGGAATCGTCGAACCCCAGCCGCGACACCACTTCACCCGTGAAATGCAGCGTGAGGCCCGGCGCGGCACGCGAAACCGCATCAATGCGATAATCAGCGCCGGCGTGCAGTCGAGCCGGAACTGGATCGCACTGTTCCGTGTCGACGACTTGAATGCAAAATCCGACGTTTCGGGCAACGGCGCCGACCGTCAGCGCCCGTTTCGTTCCTGCAACGACGTGCGCGCCAAGGTCGAACGCACTCGTAGATACCAAGTACGTGAGGACACCCTGGCACGATCCACCGCAGCTCTGGCTCTGCTGCAGGTACTTGTAGGTCAGCCCGACCGACACGCGGTCGCCAAACGTCGCCGAGTACGACGTCGCGAAAACTGCCGCTTTGGAGTAGAGCGTCCCGATCGTCGCGCCGAACTGATCTGTCGACAACTGGTCGCCGAAATTGAAGTGCAGCAACGATGCGCTGAGGACGCCCGCTTTGCCCGCGGGGAACACGGCGTTGGCCGCCGTGCCGGTGAGCAAGAAGTTCTTGGAATAGTCAATCGTGAACTCCCGCCGAATGGACCACCCCAGAGCCGCGGGGTTCCACCAGATGGCTTCACCGCTGAGCCGGCTGGCGACCGCCGCCTGTCCTTGCCCCACCGCGCGAGCACCGATGGGAACAAGGAGGAACAGTGCGCCCTCTTTCGCGACATCCTGCGCCACGGCGCTGATCGCGCTGATCGCGCTGATCGCGCTGACGAGCGCTGTCACGATCGCCGTCCGGGCGATCGCACCGAGCCTTCCAACTGCAGCGGCCACGGGCACGGGCACGGGCGCGCGCCGGTGCAGGCTACGCAATCGGCGTGGCCTCATCAATCAGCATCACGGGGATGTCATCGCGCACGGCGTAGCGCAGCTTGCACGCAGCGCAATCGAGGGCACTGTCCTGCTCGCGGTAATCGAGGGTTCCCTTGCACTTCGGGCAGGCCAGGATGGCGAGCAACTGGGGGGCGAGCGCCATAGAACGGATCCTCAACGATCGTCAGATGGAGAATAGCCAAGGCGGCGGAGCGCAGCGGCATCGCGTCGCCAGTTGGGAAGCACCTTCACCCAGAGTTCGAGGAAGACCTGCCCGCCAACGAGGGGTTCAATCTTGGCCCGCGACCGTTTGCCGATCTCGCGGATCCGCTCCCCACCGGTGCCGATGACGATACGTTTTTGACTGTCCCGCTCGACGTACAGCACCGCACGAATGTACACCGGCGCCTTGGCCTCGCGGAACTCCTCGACCACGCACGCGATGGCATGCGGGATTTCGTCATCCAGCTCCTCGAGCGCAGTTTCGCGCACCATTTCGGCGACGAAGAAGCGAAGGTTTTGCGTACTGACGTCGTCGGCGGGATACAGAAAGGCGCCCTCGGGAACCATCGCACGTAGTCTGGCGATCAACCGGTCGACACCATCTCCGGTTTTGCCAGAAATCAGAGAGGCGTCGGGATTGTCCTGTGCGAGGTACCCGCGAGCGGCCTCGGAAAGTTCGTCGATCTTATTCAGCGCGCTCATGACTGGCGTACGGGGCGCATCCCCTTCCCATGCAGCCTCGGCCCAGAGCGAATGCGGTGGCCCAGCGCCGGCATCCCACAGGTGGACGATCACGTCAGCGTCAATCAGCGCCCGCCTTGAAGCGGCACGCATGGTGTGGTGTAGCGCGTCGGCTGGCTCTATCAGCCCTGGCGTATCCAGAAAGACCAACTGCGAGGTCTCATCACTCAGAATTCCGACCACTCGCCCGCGAGTGGATTGCGCCTTCGGGCTGGTGAGCGCAAGCCGCTCGCCGATGAGGCGATTTAACAGCGTCGACTTTCCGGCGTTCGGCCGGCCAGCGATCGTGACTATTCCGCATCGAGTCATCATTTTAAGACGAGTAGTGGCAGCCAGAAGTCAATCTTGGCCGGGCCAGTGGTCCAAGGGCTTCGGCGGTGGACGCTCAGCGAATGCCGATCTGCGCGGAGAGGCCGAATCCGCCACGGATCGGCGCTGCCCGCAGCTTCACGTGCTGGGGCAGGTCCCACAGCTGGGCCGCGACGAACGCCTCGACGCCGGCGATGAGGTGATTGAACACCAGTACCGCGGTCCAGTCTTCCACCTGCAGCCGACGCGCGCGGACGAGCGCGTCGCTGTAGTACGGCGGGTCCAGCGTCGAGACGCCAGTCGCCTGATCGATCTTGTAGATGCGCGGGAGCGAGTCGCGGCGGTACGCACGGGCGAGGCGCAGATCATCACCAGTCCGATGCACGAGCGCAATCGCGAATGCTTCCATCAGGAAAAATCCTGCCCCGACGAACGGACGATCGAGCTTGGCCTGCCCGAGACCGGGGAGTACGAGCGAATAGAGGAACGCCTGCCGTGGCGTAATCGGCGCACGCCCGGTGTCAGCTGGAGTGATCCCCACGCGGGCGCCGGCGGACCGCACCTGGGCGCCGAGTGGATCTGCGCACAGCTGCGACCAGAGCCCGCCCAGCAGAGAGAGAGCGGCAAGGCGCGTGGCCAGGCGGCGGCGTGGCGCCCTGAAGCCCGCGTCGACCGCTCGCCGTGGCGGGAGCGCATGGGAATCGAACCCACCCAACCCGACGATGTCAGGTCGCATCAGTTTTGAAGACTGAGGGAGCCACCAGGCTCCATGCACTCCCGTGGCGCACGGTTTCGCCTAACATCGTGCCTACGCGACCACGATGGCGCGCTCGCCGGCCGCGATCGCCTCGCCAATCACGACGGCGTCTGGCACGCCCGCCATAAACGCCGCTACGCGATCGGCGCGCAACGCGACGAGCAGTCCGCCGGACGTTTGAGGATCCACGAGCACCGCGCGCATCTCATCAGTGGTACGACCCCAATCCACGAGTGGTTCCAGATAGGAGATGTTTCGTGCCGCGCCACCGGTCAGCGCGCCCTGTTCGATCATCGCGCGAGTCCCCGGGAGAAGTGGTACGGCCGCGTGACGAATCCGCATGGTTACGTGACTGGCACGCGCGACGTGCGATGCGTGACCCAGCAACCCGAAACCGGTGACGTCGGTCGCGCAGGTGGCGCCAGCCGCCAACGCCGCACGGCTCGCCGTGCGGTTCAGCGTGGTCATTGACGCCGTCAGCATGGCGCGTTCGGCCTCGGGCAAGAGTCCGCGTTTTGCCGCCGTCGAGAGAATCCCGGTACCGATCGCCTTCGTGAGCACGAAGACGTCGCCCACCTTTGCGGAGGCGTTGGACAGGATGCGCAACGGGTGCACTGTGCCGGTGACCGACAGTCCGTACTTGAGCTCTTCGTCGGTGATGGTGTGCCCACCGACCAGGTGTGCGTCGGCCGCGTGGACCATGTCCTGCCCGCCGCGGAGTACCTCAGAGAGCACCTCGAGGGGAAGCTTTCCGACCGGAAAACCCACGATGTTCATGGCGGTGAGCGCTTCGCCGCCCATCGCGAAGACATCAGAGAGCGCGTTCGTCGCCGCGACGCGGCCAAAATCGTACGGATCGTCCACGATTGGCGCGAAGAAATCGAGCGTCTGCACAAGGGCGATCTCGGGCGAGATCTGAAAAATCCCGGCATCGTCGAACGTCTCGTGCCCGACAAGCAGGCGCGGATCGCTGAGCCGTTTGAGCGACTTAAGCGCCCGCGTGAGGTCGGCCGGCCCCATCTTGGCGGCGCAGCCGGCACAGCGGGCCCAGTCGGTAAGACGGATGGCGGCGTCTACAGTGGAGGGAGGCATCGGAACGAGGTGGGACGGGGTTTGGGGCGGGACAACTCCGTGACGAGTCAGTGGGAACTAGGGCAGCTTGGCGATGCACTCAATCTCGACGCGCACGCCGCGCGGCAGGCCGGCGACCGCAACGGTCGAGCGGGCAGGCTTCGTGGCGCCAAGATGTTTCCCGTACACCTCGTTGACCTGAGCAAAGTCGTCCATCGTTGTCAGAAAGATGGTCGTCTTGACGACATCGTTCCAACCACAGCCGGCGGTCGCAAGGACCGCGTTCAGGTTTGCCATCACCTGCTCAGCCTGCGCCGTGATGTCACCTGCGACAACGGTGGTCGTCGCCGGATCGAGCGCAATCTGACCCGCCGTGAAGAGAAACCCACCAGCCGTGGTCGCCTGTGAATACGGCCCAATGGCCGCAGGCGCGTCATTCGTATGCAGATACTGAACCGTCATGCGCAAGATTCTCCGTGAAGTCAGGCCGAGGCGGCGAAGCCACTATGGCTTGTCGGCGGCACCGGCAGGTTGAAGCATCGTACCGCGTTCTGCACCACGAGTTCGCCCATCTCCGCCAGATCGAGCCCCCGGACGGCGGCGAGGCGTGCCACCGTCAGCGCAACCCAACTGGGCTCGTTACGCTTGCTCCGGTTGGGCACCGGCGCCAGGTATGGCGCATCCGATTCAGCGAGGATGCGGTCTGGCGGCACCATGCGCACGAGTTCATCACCGTCCCACTTTTTGAACGTGACGATTCCGCTAAACGAAATGTACCATCCGGCCAGCAGCGCAGTCTCCGCCAGCGATGACGGCCCCGTGAAGCAATGCAGCACGCCGCCAACTCCTGCCGCACCGGCTTCAGCGATCATCGCGGCGGTGTCGTCAACGGCGTCACGCGTGTGGACAATCACCGGCTTGCCGCATCGGCCAGCGATCTCCAACTGCGCGGCAAAGGCTCGTCGCTGCAACAGCATCGGCGAATGGTCGTAGTGCGAATCGAGCCCGCATTCGCCGACCGCGACGGCGCCATCGGCGAGAAGCCTCTCCAGCGCGGGGAGATCACGGATGGGATCGAACTGCGCGGCGTCATGCGGATGCACACCGGCCGTGAAGAAGACGAATCCCGGATACCGCGCGGCGAGCGCGCGCGATGCCTGCGCCTGCGCGATGGATTCCCCGACACACACGAGAGCGGCCGCGCCCGCATCGCGGGCACGGCCGATCACCTCGCTGGAATCAGCGGCGAATGCCGCGTCAGCCAAGTGCGTATGCGAATCGATGAATCGCACGGGAGCGCTGGCCCCCGCGACGGCTCAGCGTCCGCCGGTGCGCGCCTGCGCCGGCACCGACGGCGCCGGAGTGCGCGCGCCCTTACCGTCCACATCGCGCGGATACTTATGCTCGATATACATCAGAATCGGCGACGCGACGTAGATGGAGCTGAAGGTGCCGGTAAACACGCCGAACGCCATGACCCAGGCAAACGGCCGAATCACTTCGCCCGCGAAGATCAGGAGGGCGAGGGTCGAAATGAGCACGGTCGCGTGCGTGAGCACCGAACGCGGGAGCGTCTCGTTAATGGAGCGATTGAGTGTGTTGTAGAGCGGTTCACGCCGGTTCTTCCGAAGGTTCTCGCGCACGCGATCGAAGATGATAATCGTGTCATTGAGCGAGTAGCCGAGCACCGTCAGCAGTGCCGCAACGACGGTGAGCGACAGCTCCAGGCGCATCATCGCGATAAACGCAATGGTCGCGATAATATCGTGGGCCGTCGCGATGACCGCGGCGAGGCCAAACCGCCATTCGAACCGCCAGGCGAGGTACGCCAGCGTGATCAGGAATGACACCGCAATGGCGAGGATGGCCCCGCGGCGCAATTCGGCGCCAACGCGCGGGCCGACCACTTCTGCGCGATCCACGCGGAACCCCTCCGCACCGACCACACTCGTGACGGCGGCCTTGATCTTCTGTGATGCGATTTCTGTGCCGGCCAGTCCGGTATCGCCCTGCACGCGCACGAGATATTCGGTGGCGTCGCCAAACTGCTGCAACTCGACGGCGTGCGTTGCCCCGCTCTCGACGGCAGCCCGAATCTTGGCGACATCGGGTGCCTGCGTGAACGTCAACTGCATGACCGTTCCGCCGGTAAAGTCCACGCTGTAGTTGAATCCGCCTGCGATCGCGAGCGCCGCCAAGCCGGCCACGATGAATCCGATCGTGAGCCAGGCCGCCGTCCGCCACCAGCGGATGAAGTCGTACTTGGTATCGTGCAGGATGCGAAGCATCAGATGCTCAGGGTTTGGGCCGTCTTGTTGCGGTTCAGCCAGATGAGATAAAACGTGCGGACGACGAAGACCCCCGTGAACACGGAAGCGACGATACCAGCGAGCAGCGTCACCGCGAAGCCCCGCACAGGTCCGGTGCCGTACTGGTAGAGCACCGCGGCGGTGAGCGCCGTGGAAACACTCGTGTCGATGATGGCCGGCATCGCGTGCCGAAACCCTTCCTCGATCGAGGTGCGGACGGTCTTGCCGTGGACGATTTCTTCGCGAATGCGCTCAAAGATCAGCACGTTGGCGTCCACTGCGATGCCGATAGAGAGCACGAAACCTGCGATGCCCGGCAGGGTGAGCACGGCACCAAAGACGGCGAGCGTCGCCAGGGTGAAGAGCACATATAGGAGGAGCCCGCAGACCGCGAGCACGCCGGACAAGCGATAATAGACGACAAGAATTCCGACGATCAGGCCGACCGCCAGCAATCCGGCGAAAATGCCATCCTGAATGGAATCTTCACCGAGGCTGGCCCCGATATTGCGGACTTCGGCGATTCGCAACGGCACAGGGAGCGCGCCCGCGCGGAGCACCAGCGCGAGGTCGCTGGCCGCCTGCAGGCTCCCGCCGCCCATCGTGATTTGACCACGCGTGCCGATGGCGCTCTGAATGATCGGAGCGCTCATGACGCGATCGTCAAGCACAATGGCCATGTAGTCCTTCACGTGCTTGCCCGTCTCGTTCTTGAACTTGCGTCCACCTTCGTTATTGAACTCGAACTCGACGACCGTGCCCTCGAGTGGCACCTGATTCGGCTTGGCATCCGTGAGGTACTCACCGGTAATGATGGGCCGCGCTTCGAGCACGTAGAGCGCGCGCATGGCCGTGCCAGCGTTGGCGATCGAGTCGGCGCCCCAGCGGACTTCCTTGCCCGGTGGAAGCGCCGCCTTGACGTCCGCGTTCTGAAGGTAGGAGTCGATCTCTGGCTGATCGCGGTTCGCCACGTAAAAGACACCAGGGATTCCGGCCGGTTGCAGCAGGCGCGAGAACGGTCCGTCGGTCGTGGTGGCCGCGGTGTCGCCCGCCGCTTTCTTGGCCGTGTCGTTCGCGGCGAAGAGCGACTTGAGCCCGGGTTGCGCCGCGCTGTCACTACGGACGTTGGGCGCGCGCGAGCCAAGCTTCTTTTCCTTGACAATGCCATCGAGACGAGGAATCACCCGCTCGAGCGCCTGCGACTTGTCCGTAATCTGGAACTTGAGGAAGGCCGACTTCTGGACGACCTGTATGGCTCGCTCCGGATCATCGATCCCGGGGAGTTCGACGATGATGCGGTCGTTGCCAACGCGTTGGACAACGGGCTCGGCCACGCCGAACTCATCGATACGCGTGCGAACGACCTTGAGCGCGCGCTCAATGGCGGCGGCCTTGTCGGTGATGACGGTCTTCGACTCGTCGGGCTCGAGCGTCAGGTGCATGCCGCCCTGAAGATCGAGGCCGCGCTTGAGCGGGACGCGTTTTACGGTGTCGTAGCCGATGGAACCGTCGGCTCGCTTGCTCCGCTCGATGACGGTCCGCGGAGTGAGCGCGCCAATCGAAAGGGCCACGAACCCGATGATCAGGGCCAGGCGGTACTTCAGGTTTGACATGCTGCCAGGCGTGAAAAAGTGTTGGTTGATGGCAAACAGTAAGTGTAGCCGGGGGCGTAGGCTTGGGTCAAGCGATCTCGTGCAGTGACAACGCTTTGGATTGCGTCAGTTGCCGGCGCGATGCCGGGCCAACACCACGCGTGCCGACTCCTCATCGTGCCTGAGTTGGCGCGCCAACGCGTCGGGCCCTGAAAACTGCTGCACATCGCGAAGTCGGCCGATGAAGTCGAGGCGGACGCGCTCGTCATACCAGTCGGCGGCCGCGTCGAACAGATGCGCCTCAATCGTGCGCGTTTGGTCTCCGAATGTCGGGCGTCCACCCAAGTTCATCATTCCGCCCAGTTGACCGGATGGCGTCTGCGCGCGGACCGCATAGACGCCGTCTGGCGGCAGGAGCTTGTCCGGGTCCGGCTGGCCAAGATTGATCGTGCGGTATCCAAGCACCCTTCCCCGTCCGTCACCGCGCCTGACTCGACCGGCGACCGAGTACGGTCGACCAAGCCCATCGGCCGCGCCCGCCAGATCGCCGCCGGCGATCGCGCGTCGGATCGACGTCGACGACACCGGCTGTCCATCTCGCGCAGCGACGGGAGGAACCAGGTGCACGGCAAAACCGCGCGAGCGCCCGAGCCGTTCAAGGACGGAGAGATCGCCGGACCGCCCGCGGCCGAATCCATGGTCGTGGCCGACAAACAGTTCGCGCATTCCGAACCGTTCGATCAGCACGAGACCGACGAACTGTTCAGCCTCATACGCGGCCAGTTCACGCGTAAAGGGGACGATCGCCACTTCATCAAGGCCGGACGACACAAGCACTTCCGATTTCTCATCACCAACGCTGAGCAGCGCCGGAGCCGCTGTGGGATGTACCACGGCGAGCGGGTGCGGCGAAAACGTGACGAGGATCGCGCGGAGTTGGCGGTCGCGCGCCGCCGCGGCAAGCCGATCGAGCACCAGCCGATGTCCGCGATGTACGCCATCGAATGATCCGACCGTCACGATGCTCGGGCGTGCAGCACCGTTGCGGGTCATCCATCGCCCCGCATCACCACCCTCGGCTGCCAACGGTCGCCAAGTTCCGATATTCGCCGCTCGGCGAGACAGACCAGCGTATCGCCAGCGGCCGACGCCATGATCAGCGCGGCATGCGTGCCGGGTACTTTCGCCGCGACGTCGATGCCCCGTACGACGCGCGCAACATCGTCGGGCGCGAGCGCCTGCCGTGGATAGCCGGGGAGCGCGTCGAGCGATGTGCCGAGCATGGGCGGGCCAGACTTCAACGCTTCGAAGGTGACGGCATCGCGCACAGAAAACGGGCCGGAGTCGGTGCGCCGCAGCGCCTCAAGGTGCGCCGCGCTGCCAGCCGCCCGCGCCAGGTCACGCGCAAGAGACCGCACGTAGGTGCCGCCGCCGCACGCCACACGCATGCGACAGCGGACGACGCGATCGCCCTCCAGTTCGAAATCGTCGAGCAGGAGTTCATCGACATGGACCAGCGACGGCTTGAGGTCAGGCGCCTCGCCCTTGCGGGCCAATTTGTAGGCGCGCGTGCCGTCCACGCGTTTGGCCGAGTAGGCGGGCGGGACTTGTTCGATGTCGCCGACCAGCGTCGTGCGCGCCGTCTCGAGCGCGGCGGTATCCGGAAGCGCCGCCTCATGCGTCGCCGTGCCAGTCAGGTCCTCCGTGTCGGTCTCGGTACCGAACCGCACCGTGGCGACGTATCGTTTAGGCTCATGCGGCAAGTGCTGCAGCAACCGGGTCGCGCGGCCTACGAGAAGCACCAGCAGTCCGGTCGCAAACGGATCGAGTGTGCCCGCGTGGCCGATGCGCTGTTCACCAAGCACGCGGCGCGCCACCGAGACGACGTCGTGAGACGAGACCCCGGCCGCCTTGTCTACGAGCAGCAGTCCGTCAACCGCCGGTGGCGTCGTCAGAGGTATTCCCTGGTCCGCCTGCAGCCGTCGCATCCGTTGCGTCGACCGCCGGCTGAACCGACTTGATGGTGGCGAGCAGCGTCTCAATGCGGGCCGCGCGAGCGACGCTTTCATCGAGACGGAAGTTGAGGCGCGGGGCAAGGCGCAGTCGCAACGCGCGCCCGATACGCGACCGAAAGGTCGGCGCGATCGCCTGCAACCCATCGAAGGTCGCGGACTTCTCCGGCTCGTCCGCGAAGATGCTGACGAAGACGTTCGCCTCGACGAGGTCGCGGGACATCTCCACCCCCGTGACGGTCACGAACCCCGTCACGCGCGCGTCTCGCACACCCTCGGCGAGGATCATGGCGATCTCCTCGCGGACCGCCGCCGCTACGCGGTCCGGGCGTCTCGTGTCACGCGGTGGCATGGCATCGCCTCAGTCGGACAATGGAGGCGATCAGCCGGCCGACGCCGACTGAAGGGTGCGGGCGACGGTCTCCTTTTTGTAGCACTCGAGCATATCGCCGACCTTCAAATCATTGAAGTTCTCCACGCCGATACCACACTCGAAGCCGTCCTTGACTTCCTTGACGTCGTCCTTGAAGCGACGGAGTGACGCGATCGCGCCCTCGTACACTTCCTTGCCGTCGCGCATAACGCGAATCCGGCCTGTCCGATTGATCACGCCGCTCTTGACGTGGCAGCCGGCGATGGTGCCAATCTTGGAAACCTTGAACGTCTCGCGGACTTCTGCATCGCCGAGGATGATTTCCTTCTCCTCTGGGCGCAGCATGCCTTCAAGAGCGGCGCGCACATCAGCCACCGCCTCGTAGATGATTTTGTAGAGGCGGACATCCACGCCTTCGCGATCGGCCGCCGTGCGCGCCTTGTTGTCGGGACGCACGTGGAAACCAATGATGATCGCACCCGACGCCTTGGCGAGCAGGATGTCGCCTTCGGTGATGGCACCGACCGCGCGCTGCAAGACTTCAACCGCGACCTCGCCCGACGACAGCGCGGCCAATGCATCGGCGAGCGCTTCGGCCGGACCGCCCTGGTCGGCCTTGATGACGAGCTTGAGCGTGCGACGTTCGCCGCTCGCCGCGTGCGCCATGAAATCCTCGAGCGAGACAGCACCCTTCGCGGTGCGACGACTCTTGGCTTCGCGATCGAGCCGTTCACGCGTCTGGGCAATCTCACGCGCCTTCATTGAATCTTCGACGACGAGGAACTGGTCGCCGGCCATCGGCACACCGCTCATGCCGAGCACCTGCACTGGCATGGCAGGACCGGCGTCCTTGACCGCTTTGCCGCGCTCATCGAGGAGCGCGCGCACGCGACCCGAGAAGAGTCCGCAGATGAAGTCGTCGCCGACGCGGAGGGTCCCGTTCTCGACGAGCACGGTCGCGACCGGACCCTTCCCCGCATCGAGTTGGGCTTCAACGACGGCGCCTGTCGCCTTCCGATCGGGGTTCGACTTGAGGTCGAGGATTTCGGCCTGCAGGAGAATCTGGTCGAGCAACGTGTCGACGTTCGTGCCCTTCTTGGCGCTGATTTCCGAATGGAGGACTTGGCCGCCAAACTCTTCAAGCACGACGCCGTACTGGAGGAGTTCCTGCTTGACCTTCATCGCGTTGGCGGCGGGAAGGTCGATCTTGTTGATGGCCACGATGATGGGCACGCCGGCGTTCTTGGCATGCGAAATCGCTTCGATCGTCTGCGGCATGACCGAGTCATCCGCCGCCACAACGAGGACCACGATGTCCGTCACCTGCGCACCTCGCGCGCGCATCGCCGTGAAGGCCTCGTGGCCTGGCGTGTCCAGGAAAGTGACGTGCTTGCCGTTTGCGGCCGTGACGTGGTAGGCACCGATGTGCTGGGTGATGCCACCGGCCTCGCCTGCCACGACGTTGGCTTTGCGGATGAAGTCGAGCAACGACGTCTTCCCGTGGTCGACGTGACCCATGATCGTGACGACCGGTGGACGCGACTTCAGCGACTCGGGCGCATCGACCGGCGCCTCTTCCACCGAGGCGGCGTACTCTTCTTCGCGCACCGCGTTGTACCCGAACTCCGATGCGATCATTTCGATCTGGTCGAAATCGAGGCGTTGATTAATCGTGACCATCAACCCGAGGTGCTTGAACGCAAAACTGACGATCTGCGTGGCTGGAATCTTGAGGATGCCGGCGAGCTCGCTGACCGTGATGAATTCATTGACGCGAACCAGCTTCTTCTCGACCTCAGCGGCCGCGGCGCGCATGGCGTTGAGTTCGTCACGATCCACTTCCTCAGGGCGGCGGCGCTTCGCCGGTCCGCCCGTCATCTGCTTCATCGTCCGGAAGATGTTGGCCGACACCGCTTCCTGGTCCACTGCGCCGCGCTTGCCCTTGCGCCGGCGAGCGCCGCTGGACGGCATCGGTCCGCTGATCGAGCCCGGCGGGCCACCACGGCCACCACTAGTCGGTGCAGGCCGGACGTCACGCCGTGCACCACCGCCTGGCTGGCCAGGCGAAGCCGACGCGATCGGTCGCGGCGGGAACGGCAAGTTGCCCATGCCGGGGCGGGCACGCGGTGCGCCCGGAACCACCGAGCGCGGACGTGGCCGCGCCGACGCGGCTAAGACTGGCGCCGACGCCGATGCGACTGGCGTGAAAACGGGTGCGGTGCTCGTGGCCGGTCGTGCCGGCGCGACGATCACTGGCGTGTGCGGGACGGCGGCCATGAGGGGCGTGACTGCCACAGGCAGAGCGACCGGTGCAACGCGCTCCGGTTGCTGCTCCGCTTCGACCACCACCGGTGCCGGCGCTTCGAGCACAGGCTCAGATTCTGGTTCAGGCTCCGGCGTCTCGACGAACGGAGCCGGGGGCGGCGCCACGCGGCGACGCGTCGCCTTGGTCGCCTCCGGCGGTGCGACAGGTTCCGGCTCGAGCGTCGACTTGGCCTTTGCCTTGGGAGCGGGCTTCGCTGGCTTGGCCGCCTCAGCAGACTTCGCGGACTCTTTCGCCTTCGCCTCTGGCTCTGCGGCTTCGACGGCTGGCGCGGCACCGGTGGTACGACGGCGACGGGCGGGCGCGGAGACCGGAGCAGCCGACGCAGCGGCGCGCGTGCGCTTGTCGCGTTCCCAGCGCGTGCGTGCACGTGCGACGTGTTCGTCAGTGAGCGGCGTGATATGGCTGCGCACGGTCACGTCGAGTGATCGCAGCATGGCCACGACCTCCTCGCTCGTAATGCCGAATTCCGAAGCCAGATCCGTTACGCGAAGCTTTGTTGACACCCCTACCTCCGTTGTGCCGTCACGGGCTCATCGGGGCCAATGCCCCGCGGATACCCCGCGCCAGCGCTTCATCCACCACCGCGACGACCGTCGTGGTTTCACGCCCCACCGCGGCACCGAGATCCCCCGCGGTCACACCACCGATCACCAACACATGCCTCGCCGCGAGTAGCGGCAACACCTTTGTGCGGCTGTTTTCCGCCGCATCGTCCGCGACCAGCGTGAGCCGAACCGAACGCTTCCCCACTGCTGCCTTCACCTGCTCGACGCCAACGACCACCGACCGCGCACGAAGCCCGAGCCCCAGCAAACCACGAACCTTCACCCACTGGGCCGCGCTCATCGTGACCGACTTCGCGGGCCGAGTGCCTACTCCACCGCGCGGGTCGTCACGCACCCTGCGGCGCGCCTTCCTTTGCTGCTGTTGCGGCGCCTGCGCTGTCGCTCGCGTCCGCACCCTCGTCGGTCAGTTCGTTGATGAGCTTCATGATGCGCTCCGCTTCCTCCGGCGCGATGCCGGGGAGACGGAGAAAATCTTCCTTATCGAGATCGATAATGTCGTTGAGCGTGGCGTAGCCACCAGCCTCGAGCACGGCGACCGTCGCCGGCGGCAGTCCCTCAAGATCCGACAGCTTGACGTCGGAGCCAACCTCGATCGCCTGTTCCTCTTCCGGCAGTGGCTGGAAGAGCGGCGCCTCACCACTGCGCTCGAGCCATTCGCGACTCGAGTACAGTTCGATTTTCCACTCTGTCAGTTCCGATGCGAGGCGCACGTTCTGGCCGTTGCGGCCGATAGCCAGCGAGAGCTGGTCCTCGTCCACGACGGCCTGAATGGTCTTCGTCGCCGGGTCGCTGAATACGCGTGCGACCTTGGCGGGAGCGAGTGCGAGACGCGCGAACCGTTCCGGATCGGACGACCACGGGACGATGTCGATGCGCTCGCCGCCGAGTTCCTGTACAACGGTCTGCACCCGCGAACCCTTCATCCCAACGCAGGCACCCACCGGATCGATCGCTTCGTCGCGCGAGAACACCGCGATCTTGGTGCGGCTGCCCACTTCGCGGGCGGCGGCGCGGATCTCGACGATTCCCTGCTGCAACTCTGGCACTTCGAGGCGGAACAGCGCCTTCACGAAAAGGGCGTCACCGCGCGAGAGCACGAGCCGCGGCCCCTTCGGCGTCTCCTCGACCTTTTTGAGTACGGCGCGAATCGGTTCACCCTGCTTGTAGTGCTCACGGTGATTCTGTTCGCGATACGGAATGATGGCCTCCGCCTCGCGGAACTTGTTCAACATCACCACGATCTTCCCGCGCTCGATCTGCTGGATCTCGCCAGACAGGAGGTCGCCGACACGACCAGCGAACTCGTCACGAATCTTCGTGCGTTCGCCTTCACGGACGCGCTGGACGATCCGCTGCTTCGCAGCCTGCACCGCAGAACGGCCAAACTCGGCGAAATCCACGGCGGTCTCCATGACGTCACCGATCTGATAGGCCTCGTCCTCGTACCGGGCTTCTTCGAGCGTGATCTGGCTGGCCGGATCCTCGACCAGGGCGACGACGCTCTTGAGCAGCACGATGCGGATCTCGCCGCGGTCATCGTCGACCGTGACCTCAGCCTGAACGGTCGGGCCATGCTTTTTGGCCAAGGCGGCATGAATGCCGTCGCGCAGGAGCTCCGTAAGCTCCGAACGCTCGATCTGCTTCAGGTGCGCGAGTTCGCGGATCGCGGTCAGAATTTCAGTTGAACCAGCCATCGGGGATCGCCCTCAGGTATTCCAATGAACGGCGAGGCGGGCCTGCTCGATATCCGCCACCGCCAACTCGTGTTCCGTGCCTTTCAGGTCCCGCAACGTCACTGTTGCCGTATCGCCGTCACCAGCGACCCCGACAATCTCCACTTCGACATGTCCACCAACCGCGGCAAACCGCGCGCTCTTCACCGTCGCGCGCCGTCCCACGAACCGCTGCCAATCCTTCAGCGCCTTCAGCGGACGTTCGAGTCCCGGCGAGGACACCTCCAGCACATACCGACCGTCGATCAGGCCGGGTTCCGTGTCAAACCTCGCTTCAATTGCGCGCGACGCCCGCTCACAGTCCCCAACCTGTACTTTCTCGCCATCTCGCCGGTCAATCCGAACGTCGACGACAGGCCTCGAACGCGGCCCCCCAATACGGACGTCTACGAGATCGTAGCCGATGGCATCAAGTTCTTTCTGGACAACAGCTTGCAGACTACTGCTCACGTTGATTCTGCGACTCCAGCGGAGACAAAAAAATGTGGGGCAACTTCCCCCACATCCTGCCGACGTTCCGAGCACCGCCGACCTTCTCCAATGATACGGCTCGGTCAGGGCGGCGTCAAGGCAAATCCAAGAGCAGCCAACTCAATCGTCCTGGCGGGATGCGATCACCGCTATCTGACGCGCAGCATCGCCAGCGCGGTGCGAGAAGAACCGATCGTTGTCGCAACGGGTGCACGATTCGCTCGCCGACAGGTGGCCAACACCGGCGCCCTGTGCCTGCTCGGCGATGCGCCCCCGCAGATCGACGCTCCGATGCCGGAATGTACGCGATCCCGTGAGCTGCTCGTACACGTCAGGGCCAACTTCGTAGCAGCGGCCGCAGACGGCAGGACCGAGATGCAGGTGCAGATCCTCCGCGGCGAGTCCGGACGCGGCCAACCGCCGTATGACCTGTTCGATCAGATGCGCTGCCGTCCCGCGCCAGCCGGCGTGGACCATGGCCACCACACCCGACGGGTGAGCCACGAACACCGGCACGCAATCGGCGATCGTCACCGCGGCGGCGATCGCGGGCGCGAATACGATATGCGCGTCCACGCCTTCGATGCGATGCCATCCGCTCCACGGATCTCCGTGCTCGGCGATGGCGACTCCGTGCACCTGCCGCGCACTCACGAGCCCCGTCTGGCCAGGCATCAGCGCGCGCTGCATCGCGTTCCAGCGCGCCGTATTGGCCTCAAGCGTCGCCGGCTCTGAGAGCGAAAAGTCTCCGAGCGCGCGCGTCGTCGTGAACGCTGTGACGCCAAGGACCTCGAACTCGGCAACGCGTTCGCGGGTGGGCACGGTAGCCGACCCGGAAGGCGGATTCATCCCCGCCCGTTCTCCACTCGCCGGATGCTGGCGCCGAGCGCTTCGAGCCTCTCGTGGATGCGTTCGTAGCCACGCTCGATCTGTCCAACGTTGTTGATGACGCTCGTACCCTTGGCGCACAGCGCCGCGATGAGCATCGCCATCCCGGCCCGGATATCGGGTGATTCCACCGTCGCACCGCGCAACGGTGATGGACCGGAGACGAGCGCCCGATGCGGATCGCAGAGCACGATGCGCGCGCCCATCGACACCAACTTGTCGACGAAGAACATGCGGGACTCAAACATCTTCTCGTGCATCAGCACGAGGCCGTTGCACTGTGTGGCGGTGACGATGGCGATGGACATCACGTCGGCCGGAAACGCTGGCCATGGCTGATCTTCCAGCTTGGGCACATGTCCGCCGAGGTCGTTCTGGATGTCCAGTGACTGCTTCGCCGGGACAACCAGCGCCTTCCCATCCACGACGGTCGTGACGCCGAGCCGCTCGAAGCCCATCCGCACGGAACGGAGGTGCTCGACACCAGCGTCTTCGATGCGGAGTTCGGACTTCGTGACGGCGGCGAGGCCGATGAACGACCCGACCTCGATGTGATCCGGACCGATCGTGTGCGTGGCGCTGCCCAGTGACGCGCCACCGGTGATGGTGAGTTCGTTCGTACCGATCCCCTGAATGGTCGCACCGAGTGCGACGAGGAAACGGCAGAGATCCTGCACATGGGGCTCGGACGCGACGTTGCGCAGCACCGTGGTCCCGCTCGCCGCCACGGCCGCCATGACGGCATTCTCCGTGCCGGTGACGCTCGGCTCGTCGAGGAACACATCAGCACCCTTCAGTCCCCTGGTCGTGAACTTGATGCGGTCGGTGAACTCATGCGCCGCACCGAGCTGTTCGAGGGCGAGAAAGTGAGTGTCGAGCCGACGGCGTCCGATGACGTCGCCACCAGGGGGGGTGAGTTCGACCTCACCGACCCGGGCCAGCAGCGGAGCCGCGAGCAGGATCGACGCGCGGATTCGCGCACACAGCGCCGGATCGAGCGCGCCGCGCTTGATCGTCTTGGCGTGGATCTGCAGCGTATTGCGTCCGGACCAGTCGGCCTCAGCACCGGTGGTGCGCACGAGTTCGACGAGTGTCTCGATATCGCGGATGCGCGGGACGTTTTCGAGCGTCACCGGCCGGTCCGTGAGGAGCGTAGCGGCCACGATGGGCAGCGCGGCATTCTTGTTGCCGCTTGGGCGGATCGCTCCCGAGAGGGGGCGGCTCCCTTCGACGATGAACTGGAGACTCGACACGGCGCGTTGCGCTCGGGTACGGGACTGGAGCGGATGGCATCAACGGATGCCGAAGGATGATAACGCACACGGGCTGCGGGCGACGACCCTCACGCACTCCCCGCCGCTCTACCCGCCCTACCGACCGACGCGCTCGCCGATCAACTGACTGAGTTTTTGGGGATCGGCGCTGCCCTGCGACTTCTTCATGACCAGCCCGATAAGCACGCCCTGGAGGCGACGCTCGCCACCGATGAACCGCGCGGCCTCGTCGGGATTCTCCTTAAAGACGTCGTCGACCCAACCACGCAGAGAGGTCTCGTCACCGACCAAGAGCAGGCCGTCGCGCTCGGCGATCAGGCGGGCCGCGCCACCCTCAGCGACCAACGTCGCGTAAATCGTCTTCGCGGCCGTGTTGCTGACGGTGCCAGCCTTCACCATGCGAATGAGTTCGGCGAGCGCCTCGGCCGGAACCGGAATCCCCGTCCCAGCTCCCGCCGCATTGCGCGCGGCGAGCACCTCACCCATCACCCAGTGCGCGGCGGCCTTCGAGTCGCCTGAGCCGCGCGCGACGACCTCGAAGTAATCCCCGAGCGATGGCTCCGCGGTGAGCAGATCCGCCTCGACGGCGGAGACCGCGAAGTCGGTCCGATAGCGTACACGCCGCGCTGAGGGAAACTCCGGGAGCGTCGCGCGGATGCCCTCGATGTAAGCGCGGGAGAGCACAAGCGGCGGAAGGTCAGGATCCGGGAAGTAGCGGTAGTCCTGGCTCCCTTCTTTAGACCGCGCGGGCCGCACGCTGTTCCGGTCGGCGTCATAGAGCATCGTCTGCTGGACGACGGCGCCGCCGGCATCGTGCACGGCGCAGTGGCGCGCAAACTCGATCTCGAGCGCGCGCTCGACGTTCGAGAACGCGTTGAGGTTCTTGATCTCCGTTCGCGTCCGCAGCGCTTGTTCGCCGTGCCGCCGCGCGCTGACGTTCGCGTCCACTCGGAGGCTTCCCTCCTCCATCGAACAATCAGATACGCCGGCGTACAAGAGGATTTCCTTGACAGCGCGCAGGTAGGCGCCAGCCTCAGCGCTCGAGGAGAGCTCCGGCTCACTCACGATTTCGATGAGTGGTACGCCCGAGCGATTGAGATCGATAGCCGTATACCCCGCGAACCGGTCGTGCACCGACTTGCCGGCGTCCTCCTCCATATGGATGCGCGTAATGCCGATGGTGCGTCCGCTGGCCAACGCCACGAATCCATGCTCGCACAGCGGCATTTCGAACTGCGAGATCTGGTAGCCCTTCGGCAGGTCGGGGTAGAAATAATTCTTGCGTGCGAAGACCGAGCGTTCGCGAATCGCGCAGCCCAACGCGAGCCCTGAGCGCACAGCGAACTCTACGGCACGCCCGTTCAGCACGGGTAGCGCACCGGGGAGCGCGAGGCAGACCGGACAGGTGTTCTGGTTCGGCGGGTCGCCGAACTGCGTCGAGCAGCGGCAGAACACTTTGGTGCGCGTGCGGAGTTGCACATGCACTTCGAGCCCGACGACCATTTCGTAGCGGCCGTGGCTCATCGGTGCGCCGCCTGCCCCAACTCGGCTTCCAGCGCGTAGGCGACGCGGAACATGTCCGCCTCGGCGAACTTTGGCGCGATCACCTGTCCTCCCACCGGGAGGCCTGTGACACGTCCGATCGGGAGTGACATCGCCGGCAGTTCAGCAAGATTCGCCGTGACTGTGAAGATGTCGCTCAGATACATTGCATATGGGTCCGAGCGTTCGCCGAACCGAAACGCCGGCGTCGGAGTCGTTGGCGTAAAGAGTGCGTGCACGCCAGAGGCGAACACCGCTGCGAAATCCTGTCGGATCCGCTCGCGCACCTGCATCGCCTTTCGGTAGTAGGCGTCGTAGTACCCAGCCGACAGCACGTAGGTGCCCAGGAGGATGCGACGGGTGACCTCGGCACCAAACCCACCGGAGCGTGTCGCCTCGTACATCCCGACCAGCCCGTCGCCGTCGATCCGCACGCCGTACCGAACGCCGTCGAACCGCGCGAGATTCGCGGCACACTCGGCAGGCGCGATGATGTAATAGGCCGGAATCGCCAGCGCGGTGTTCGGGAGCGACACGTGCCGGATTTCGGCACCACGGGCGCGGAGCGCGGCGATCGCGCGATCGCACCGGTCACGCATCTCGGCGCTGAGCGAGGCCGGAAAATATTCGCGCGGGAGCCCGATGATCATTGCCTCGAGGTCACGCGCGACGTGGCGCAACGCAGGCGATTCACGCACGGCAGATGTCGCGTCGTGGGCTGTGTCGGGCCCGGCGATCACTTCGAGCGCGAGCGCCGCATCATCGACCGTACGTCCGAAGACGCCCACGTGGTCGAGTGACGACGCAAAGGCGACGAGCCCGAACCGACTGACCCGACCGTAGGTGGGTTTGACGCCGACAATGCCGCAAAACGCGGCCGGCTGGCGAACTGAACCACCCGTTTCGGAGCCGAGTGCGATGGGGCAGATACCAGCGGCCACCGCCACTGCGGAGCCCCCGGAACTGCCGCCGGGGACGCGCGTGGGATCGATGGGATTCTTCGCCGAACCGAACGCGCAATGCTCCGTGCTTGACCCCATGCCGAACTCGTCCATGGTCGTCTTCCCGATGAGCACGGCGCCTGCCTCGCGGAGCTTTCGCGCTGCGGTGGCCTCGAACGGGCTCACGTAGCCTTGGAGCATCTTCGAGCCGCAACTCGTGGTGAGGTACGTGGTCGCGATGTTGTCCTTGATCGCGACCGGGACACCGGCGAGCGGCCCACCGCACGGCGCGCTGGCGGCGAGGGCGCGACTCAGGTCCTCATCAGACGACACGAACGCGTTCAGTCCGTCGCGACCGGCATTCACCTCACGCCCGCGACGAAAGGACTCCGCAACGAGCGCGACGGCAGTGGCCGTGCCCGCCTGCACGGCGGCCGCTATACCGGCTGCAGCGCCGGCCAGCAGACTGGCCGTCACGCCGATCGCTCTCCGTCGTCGTGCGTCGCGAGCCTCGGCACCAGAAAGAAGCCGTCGCGCATCTTGGGCGCACCATCTTCGCGCGCGCGCGCGAGCGGTACAGACCCTGGTTCGTCGGCGGCCAACGGCATGCCGGCCGGTTCATCCGCAGCGCCAGCGGTCGTGTCCACCTGCACGAGCACCTCCATGTGGGCGAGGATGCCGCTGAGTTCCGTGACGAGTGCGTCCAGCTGCGCCTCGGCGACGCCGATGCGCGCCAAGGCGGCGACGTGACGGACATCGTCACGCGAGACGGCCATCAGTCCATGCCCCGTTCGAGCCCGGCGAATGCGATGACCAGCTTCTTCGTGCCGATCTCCGCGTCGTCGAACCGCACGGTCACCTTCGCGTCGCGACCGTTACCACTCAGCGCTTCGATGACGCCGGATCCAAACCGTTTGTGCGTCACCCGCTCGCCGGTCGCGAACGACGGCGTGTCCTGCGACTGATCCTCAACATCCAAGGCGTGCTCGCGTTTGGGATCGGGGCGCCAGCGCGGCAGGTCCGCGCCGAACGAACCGCTTTCCCACGAATCGGGGCGTCCCATGCCGCGCTGCGTGCCGAGCGCCCGCGCACTCGCGCGGAGACGCGCCGTCTGCCGCACCGCCAGCAACTGCTCGGCTTCCGGCGTGATGAAACTGGACAGGCGGGACTGGATCAACTCGCCGTTGCGTCGCCGGCTTCGGGCCCAGGTGAGCACGAGCGTGCGCTCTGCGCGCGTGATGCCGACGTAGAGGAGGCGGCGCTCCTCTTCCAGGCGTTCGGGGTCATCAAACGAACGGCTGAGCGGAAAGAGCCCGTCCTCGAGTCCGGCGATCACCACCATCGGAAACTCGAGGCCCTTGGCAGTGTGCAGCGTCATGAGGGTGATCACGTCGGCGTCGGGCCCCATCTGGTCGACGCCGGCCGCGAGCGTGGCCTGCTGCAGAAAGCGGTCGAGCGGCCGAAGTCCGACTTCACCGCCCTCGTCGATCACGACCTCGGCCGCTCCGCGGATCATTTCGCCAACATTCTCGATTCGCTCGTCGCCGTCCGGCTCGCTACGCAACGACTCGACGAACCCAATGGTGGTGACGAGGTCGGCGAGCAGACGGTCGACGCTCGCATCAGCGGCGATCACCTGCATCCGGCGAATGATCCCCACGAAATCGGCGAGCGCCTTCTTAGTCACCGGCCGTGCGCCGGCGATCACCTGTTCGTTGACGCAGGCATCGAGCACCGAGATGCCAGCTTCCCGCGCACCAGCGATGATGAGTTCGACGGTTGCCTCGCCCACCCCGCGGCGCGGTGAAGCAATCGCGCGTGTCAACGCCTCAATGTCCGACGGATTGGCGATGAGCCGCAACCAACTCACGAGATCCTTGATCTCGCGGCGGTCGTAGAACCGAACGGCGCCGACGAGGCGGTACGGGACGCCGTGCCGGCGTAGCGCCTCCTCGAATGTCCGACTCTGCGCGTTGGTGCGGTAGAGTACAGCCACATCGCCCAACGAGATGTCGCCACGGCCGCGGCGTCCAGAGACCTCCTCAAGGATCGCCTCCGCTTCGTCGCGGTCGTCGAGAGCTCCGATGAGCGTCACCTGCTCGCCCGCGGGCTTGGTCGCCCGCAACGTCTTGCCCCGACGCTCTCTGTTTTCACTGATGACCACGTTCGCGAGTTCGAGCACCTGCGGCACCGAGCGGTAGTTCTCCTCGAGCCGCACTACGCGCGCGGCAGGAAAATCGCGCTCGAAATCGAGGATGTTCCGGACGTCAGCGCCACGCCAGCCGTAGATGGCCTGGTCGTCGTCGCCGACCGCACAGACGTTTCGCTCGCCCGACGAGATCAGCTTGATGAGTTCGTACTGTGCGCGATTCGTGTCCTGGTATTCGTCCACGAGGACGTGCGCAAACTGCCGCTGCAGTCGATCGCGCGCGTCCGCGTTCGCGGTGAGCAACGCGACGGGGAGCCAGAGGAGGTCGTCGAACGAGACCGCGTTCGCCGCAACAAATGCCGCGTCCCATTCGGCGTAGAGCGGCGCGAGGGCCTTGGCGAGTGGCGTGAGCGCGAGCGATGCGTACTCCTTCGGCGAGACGAGCGCGTTCCGCGCCTCGGAAATCGTCGCGGACACGAGGCGCGGCGCATACGTCTTGGTCGAGATCCGGTGACGATCCATCAAACGCTTCACGACGCCCAGCGTGTCCGACTCGTCGTAGATCGTGAACGACGGGGTGCGACCGACGAGTGATGCGTTGGAACGGACAATGCGTGCGCCGATCGCATGGAAGGTGCCGAGCCACATCCCGCGTGGTTCATACCCGAGTTGCCGGGCCACGCGCTCTTTCATTTCGCGCGCGGCTTTGTTGGTGAACGTGACGGCGAGTATCTGATCGGCACGCGCCATGCCGAGTTGGACGAGCCGTGCGATGCGCGACGTCAGCACGCGCGTCTTTCCGGAACCGGCGCCGGCGAGCACAAGCAACGGCCCCGTGCCGTGCTCGACCGCTTCGCGTTGTGCCTCGTTGAGTGTACTGCCCGTGCGTGGAGTGTCGGTGACCGTCATCCAGGCAAAATAACGTCGAACACAGCGCCCCGATCCGACGGCATGAGCGAAACGCGTCCGCGGTGCCCTTCCTCAACGATTCGACGGGCAAGCGGCAGGCCGACGCCCCAGCCCCGCTCCTTTGTTGAGAAGCCAGCGGCGAAAATACGTCCCCGAAGTTCCCTCGGAACCCCTGGGCCGGTATCCGCCACGCGGACGAGCGCGCCGCTGCCGGCGCCAGCCTCGATCGTGATCGTGATGGTGCCGCCCTGGCCGGAGAGTGCGTCCACTGCGTTCTTCACGAGCGATTCAAATGCCCATTCGAGCAACACCCGGTCGCCGGGAATGAGGAGGGGCTCCTCATGGCGTATGATGTCGATCGTAATGGTGTTAGCCAGCGTGGGCAGCCGCGCCCGATAGTAGTTCGCCACCCGCGTCACGACGTCCGCGATATCGATCGGATCACGCTTGGCCGGCCGGCCGATACGCTCGAACCGATGCGCCACGCGCTCCAGGCGTTCGACGTCGCCCGCGATGTGCGGTATCGCCGCCCCGAGCGAGGCGTCGCCTGCGGCGCGGTCGCGCAGCAACTCGACCCAACCGCTCAAGCTCGAGAGCGGCGTGCCGAGTTGGTGCGCCGCTTCGCGGGCCATTCCCGCCCAGACACGTTCGCGTTCAGCGCGACTGCGCGTCAGCAATACCACCACGCCGACGATGATGAGTACGGCGAGCAGCGCCGCCTGAAGGATCGGAATCCGCTGCATCCCGGCAACCAGCGGTGACTGTCCGAAGTGCACCAGCTGGAAGGTCGGGTCTCCGACGGGAGCCGATTCACGATCGAGTGCCGCGACGTACGCCGCGACCTTCGGATCACCGACGCCATCGTACGTGAACGGCAGGTTCGACGCTGCGGTCGGACGCCCCGCCGAGTCGGTGATAATGATCGGCACGCGGAACTCCTGCAGCGTCGAGAGCAGGTCCACGAGCGCTTGATCATCACCGGTCGGGCGCGCGACGGCTGCGTAGACTCGCGAAAAGAGCTGAGCCGTCTGACGCGCTTCCCGGTCGAGCTCGCGCACCACGCGCTGCGTGTACCAGACGTATGAGCCGAGCAGTGCCAGCAGCCCGAGTGTAACGAGGACGACGGGCGCGCTTCGACGCATCGGCTACCCGATGCTCGCGGCGCCGAAGTACGGCTGCAGCGCCGTCGGTACGGCGATGGTACCGTCCGGGCGCTGGTGGTGCTCGAGAATCGCTGCGACCACCCGTGGCAACGCCAAGCCCGACCCATTGATGGTGTGGACGAAACGCGGCTTTTCACCGGCCGCTGCTCGGAAGCGGATGTTGGCTCGCCGCGCCTGAAAATCCGTGAAGTTCGAGCAGGACGACACTTCGAGCCACTTTCCGACGCCCGGCGCAAAGACTTCGAGATCGTACGTCTTGGCACTCGCGAAACCCGTATCACCGGCCGCGAGCAACACCACGCGGTACGGCAG
The DNA here is from genome assembly GCA_014192065.1 of Gemmatimonadota bacterium. Lineage (GTDB taxonomy): Bacteria > Gemmatimonadota > Gemmatimonadetes > Gemmatimonadales > Gemmatimonadaceae > Fen-1231. Next base: position 186,733 of record BJHH01000003.1, read on the forward strand.
GTCGAGCTGCTGAAGCACCGTCTCGGCGTGTCCGGTCAACAGTTCGTGCTGCGCTGCCGATTCCTCCGGCGCGACCCAGCGGACGAGCTCGACCTTGTCGAACTGGTGCACGCGGAGGAGTCCACGCGTGTCCTTGCCCGCGGCGCCAGCTTCGCGCCGGAAGCAGGCAGAATGCGCCGTCATCGCCAACGGCAGCCGCGCGTTATCGAGCAGTTCGTCGCGCAGTAGGTTGGTGATGGGCACTTCCGCCGTCGGAATCGCGAATAGCGGGTCGTCGCGGAGGGCGTACATATCCTCTTCGAACTTCGGGAGCTGACCCGTTGCCAACATGGACTCGCGGTTTACGAAGAGCGGCACCCAGGCCTCTTCGTAGCCGTGCTGCTGCGTATGCAGGTCGAGCATGAAGCTGATGAGCGCGCGTTGCAGGCGCGCGCCGGCGCCGCGGTAGACAATGAACCCGGATCCGGAAATCTTCGCGGCCCGGGCCAGGTCGAACAAGTTCAATCGTTCACCGACGTCCCAGTGCGGAGTGACCGACTCGGCGGCCCGCGGAGTGCCCCATGTGCGGAGGACAACATTGGCCGACTCATCGCCGTCCGGGACATCGTCCAGCGGAATATTCGGCAGCCCGATGAGGATCTCGTCGAGCTCAGACTGCGCGGCGTGCTGGCGCTGTTCGAGCGCCGTGATTTCGTCGCCGAGGGCGCGGGCGCTCGCGAGCAAGTCGTCGGCTGCCTGCCCGGCCTTCTTTCGTTTGGCGACTTCCTGACTGGCCGCGTTACGCGCCGCCTTCTTTTCTTCGGTAGCCTGGATCGCGGACCGGCGCTCAGATTCGAGCGCGATCGCCCGCTCCACCAACGGACCGAGCGTATCGGCCTTGCCCCGGCGGCGCATACCGGCGCGCAACGACTCCGCGGCGTCGCGGACCATCCGGATGTCGTGCATCAGGAGACCATCCTAGAACGTGGGCGTGCCCGTAGCGAGCGAGCGGAATCCGCAGTTCAGGTTTATCAGCGTGCGCCCGTAGAGCCGGCGCGTCCCCAGATTGAGCGAGTCGATGACGACTTTGGCGAAGATGTACGGCGTGAACGACATACTGCAGATGTTTTCCTGTGCCTGCACGGCGAGCACGGCGCCGGGCGCCACGACCATCGCCGAATCGAACACGTAGCCGGACTTTGGCGCTTCAGTCACGTTGTCGAATGTGCCGGTCACCCGCAACAGGCCGACGAGGCGAGAACCGGAGATTGGCGTGCCGACCAAGCCAAGCGGCAGGACGACGGGTCGGTTCTGCTTATCGATGTCGAAGGCCATGTCAAAATCGAAGGAGCCGTCAATGCGCGTGATCGACTTATTGACCAGCTGTAGCGCTGCCGGTGCATCGAGCGATGTGCCAGTCAGCGCGGCCACCATAAAGGTTTGATTGGTGTTCGCCTGGTCGGCCCGGGGGGCGTACGGATCGTCGCAGGCCCATACCGCCGCCGTGGCGGCGAGCAGGACGGTCAGGCGCGTGACGTTGCAACGCGTTCCGGAAGCAGAAATGGGTGTCATAGGTCGAGCCGAAGTGTACCGGTCTGGAGAGCCAACTTCAAGCGAATCACCAGCTTGACTTCATTTGGATGGTGCGTACACTTCGACAACTTCTCGCTCTATCCCCCTCAATGACAGGGAGCGCCCATGCCCACGTTTCGCGACCTGGTTGGCGCCGCGTACGTTTTGTCAGTCGTGCGGTTGGCCGATGCGTGGGGAGCCGTTTCAGGTCGCGGCACGCTGCCGACGGCCAGCGTCTAGGCACTGCGGAACCGACACAGATCCGTGCCGATCCACGTGCTGGTTGCCGACGACGAACCGCACATCGGGCGCATCATACAGACGAAGCTCGAACAAGGGCCGTTCCGCGTGACGCTGGTGAGTGACGGCCCGAGCGCCCTGCGTGCCCTTGAGGAATACGCCGATGTCGCGCTGGTGCTCCTCGACGTGATGATGCCGGGGCTCACGGGGCTCGACGTGTTGGCGACGATGCGGAGCGACGCCCGCTGGAAGGATCTCCCCTGCATCATTCTCACCGCAGCAGGGCACGACCAACAGCGCGACGAAGCGGTCCGACTTGGTGTGGACGATTTTATGACGAAGCCCTTCAGCCCAAAACGCCTGTACTCGCGCGTCGCGGAACTTACCGTCAACGCGCCAGGAGCGGTCTAACGGTGGCTGCCGACACAACAGGCCGATGGGCCGTGGTCCTCGCGGGCGGGGTCGGTTCGCGCTTCTGGCCTTTGAGTACCCCCGAACGCCCCAAACAACTACTGCCGCTCATTTCTCCGCAGCCAATGCTGCGCGACACGCTGGACCGGCTCGCCACCGTTGCGCCGGCGGAACGGACATTGATCCTCACGAACGCCTCGCTCGTCCCTGCGGTGCGAGCGGTTGCTCCCGAGGTCCCTTCGGAGAACGTGATCGCCGAGCCAAGACCGGCTGGCACGGCGGCGGCGCTGACGTGGGCGGCACACCTCGTCGCGCAGCGGAGCGGCGGCGAAGCGCCGATCGTTTCGGTTCACGCGGACTGGGCGGTGCACGACGTGGAGGGGTTTCGCGCGGCGCTCATCGCCGCGTCCGATGCCGCCGTGACCGAACAGGCGTTGGTCACGGTTGGAGTCGTGCCCACGGCTCCTGACACCGGGCTCGGCTACATCGAACCGGGCGACGCCGTGCGCGGTCCGCTGCGCCGCGTCGCGCGGTTCGTCGAGAAGCCGGACCGGGCGCAAGCCGAACAACTCGTGGCCGCGGGCTGCTTCTGGAACTCGGGAATTTTTGCCTGGCGCGCGTGCGACCTCCTCAATGAAGTGCGCACGCACTGTCACGAGGTCGCACCAGCACTCGCGGCATACCCAACAGACGCGGCGGCATTCTTCGGCGCCGTAGAGTCGATCGCCATCGATGTCGGCGTACTCGAACGCAGCTCGCGAATAATGGTGCTGCCCGGCACGTTCGGCTGGAGTGACGTTGGCACGTGGAGCGCCCTGCAGAGCGTCCGGCCGTGCGATGCACACGGCAACGCACCGGCGGGGCGCGTGTTCTTCCGCGATGCCACGGCGAACGTTGTCCACGCCGAGGGGACGACGGTGGTACTGTACGGCGTGGATGGTCTCGTGGTGGTTGCGCTCGACGGCATGACGCTCGTGACGACAACGGAGCGTGCCTTGGATCTCAAGGCGCTCCTCGACACGCTGCCCGCGGACGTGAAGAGGCGATGAGCCAAGCCGGCTTCGTGCTGTACGACGACGCACAGGCGCGCGCGACGGAGCCGTTCGCGATCACCCGGCCATTTGGCGAAGTTCGCGTTGGTGCGATGCTGATTCGCGAACGGTGGGAGCGGGTGCTGGGCGCACCAGCGACCGGGTTTGTCGCTGCGCCGCACCTGGCCACCTTCCAGGAGTTCGATTCGCCTGCGGCGACCGACGGCACGATCGCCGCTGGCACACTGATCGTCAACACCCGGTTTGCACCGGCGCTCGACGCGTTCGTTCCCCGGCTGAAACCGGGCGAAGCCGTGGTGAACAACGGGCGCATCGCCGCCGTTCGGACGGCGCGTGCGGCGGCGGGGCCTGGCGCGGCAAGCGGAAGCACGACGCTCGACTCACTGAGCACGACGAGCGTTGGCGACATCGCCGGCTGGTGGCTCGGGGAGACTTGGGACGCCGTTGGGCTGCTCCCCGACATGCTCGCCACCGACGCGTCGGTACTCGCCGATCAGATCGAGGACGAACCTCCGACACACGTATCTGTACTGGGCCCACACCGCCTCGCCGCGGCGCGCGGCTCGTACTTCGAACCGCACGTTGTCGTCGACACGACCAATGGCGACGTGGTCGTCGAGGCCGGAGCGCGAATCGGTGCGTTTACGCGGCTCGCTGGACCCTGCGTGATTGGCGCACACGCGCAGGTTGCCGGCGGTCGGTTCAGCTGCGTCTCAATCGGCGCACACTCCCGCGCCTGCGGCGAGATGAGTGTCGTGATCATGATCGGCCACGCGAACAAGGGGCACGACGGCTTCATCGGCCATTCGATGATTGGCCGCTGGGCCAACCTTGGCGCCGGCACGATCACGAGCAATCTCAAGAACAGCTACGGCAGCGTGCGCGTGACGACCGCTCGCGGCGTGCACGATACCGGCATGCGGTTTCTCGGCTCGTTGATCGGCGACCATGCGAAGCTGGCGATCGGCACACGCCTCATGACGGGCTCGATCATCGGCGCCGGTGCGAATCTGTTCGGTGATCGTTCGCCAGACCAGTGGGTGCCGCCATTCGCGTGGGGCGATCGTCCGCCGTTCACACAGTACGCCATCGACAAGTTCCTCGACGTCGCTGCGCAGGTACTGCAGCGACGCGCAGAGCAGTTGAGCGAAGGCATGCGTTCGATGCTCCGCTCGGCGCACACACTGGCTGGCGGCACGCCTCCGGCCACGAAGCCGAACGAAGCATCCACGCGCCGCCGGCAGCGGTAGTGCGGATCATTTCGCTCGCGAGCGGCAGCAGTGGCAACGCACTCCTGATCGATGACGGCGACACCAGGATTCTTGTGGACTGCGGTATCGGCCCGCGCACAGTCAAGAAACGGCTCGCCGCCGTCGGTGTCCGTGCTGAAGACATCACGGCGGTGGCCGTGACGCACGAGCACATCGACCACATGGGTGGCATCGCGGCGGCCGTGGCGAAATGGGGATGGCAGGTCGTCGGCAGTGCCGGCACGATCCGCGGGCTCGACACCGAGGTCCGCAAGATTGCAAAGGTGGTCCGCGAACGCATCCGTATCGGCGGCCTTGACCTGGACCTGATTCCGGTCGCGCACGACGCCAACGAGCCGACGGCGTACGTCATCACGTCACGTGCGACCGGCGTACGGGCTGGCGTGGCGCACGACCTCGGCGAACCCTCTGATCGGCTGGTGCGCGCATTTCACGGCGCGGAACTGCTTTGCATCGAAGCCAATCATTGCGCCGAGATGCTGCGCAACGGCCCGTACCCGGCGTTCCTGAAAGCTCGCGTCGCCAGCGGCACTGGCCACTTGAGCAACGACCAGTCGGCAGCGTTCATCGACGCCGTGGCAACGGCTTCACTGCAGGCCGTGCTGCTGCTCCACTTGAGTGAAGCGAACAACACACCCGCCGTGGCGTGCGCAGCAGCCCGACGTGGGATATCGCGACTCTCGAGACGGGCGTCCCTCGCGGCCGCGGTCCGCAAGGCGCCAAGCGAGCCGATCGGGCCCAAGCCCTTGGCGCAACTCGCCCTAGCGATCTGAACGAAACACCTCGAAACAGAGAACGCCCCCCGTTTCCGGGGGGCGTTCTGGTTTTCATTCGAGCGGGAAAGCCTAGTACATCCCGCCCATGCCACCACCACCGCCACCGCCACCCTGCGGCGCCGGCGCGTGCGGCTCCTTCTTCTCGACGATCACGGCTTCGGTCGTGAGGAGGAGCGACGCGATCGACGCGGCGTTCTGCAGCGCCGTGCGCGTGACCTTCGTCGGGTCGATAACGCCGGCGACGACGAGATCTTCGTACGTGTCGGTCAGCGCGTTGTAACCGAAGTTGCGATCCTTCGAGGACCGCACCTTCTCGACCACGATCGAACCTTCGCCACCGGCATTGAAGACGATCATACGGATCGGCTCTTCGATCGCGCGACGGACGATGTCCACGCCGATCTGCTCGTCTTCGTCGAGCTTCACGGCCTTGAGTGCGGCCTGCACACGGATGAACGCGACGCCGCCGCCGGGGACGATGCCTTCTTCCACTGCCGCGCGCGTGGCGTGCAGTGCGTCCTCGACGCGAGCCTTCTTCTCCTTCATTTCGCTCTCGGTCGCGGCGCCAACGTTGATCACGGCCACACCGCCCGCGAGCTTCGCCTTGCGCTCCTGGAGCTTCTCCTTGTCGTAGTCGCTCGTGCTCTTCTCGATCGCGACTTCGATTTCCTTGATGCGACCCTTGATCTTGTCGGCTTCGCCGGCGCCATCAATGATCGTCGTGTTGTCCTTGTCGACGACGATGCGCTTGGCACGGCCGAGGTCGGTGAGGACAGCGTTCTCCAGCTTGAAGCCTACTTCTTCGCTGACCACGTTGCCCTTGGTCAGGCAGGCGATGTCTTCGAGCATCGACTTGCGGCGGTCACCGAAACCAGGCGCCTTGACCGAGCAGATCTTGAGCGTGCCGCGGAGCTTGTTCACCACGAGCGTCGCGAGCGCCTCGCCCTCGACGTCCTCGGCGATGATGAGCAGTGGCTTGCCGGTCTGGGCGACCTTCTCAAGCACGGGGAGCAGGTCCTTCATTGACGAGACCTTCTTGTCGTGAATGAGGATGTAGGCGTCTTCGAGCACGGCCTCCATCTTCTCTGCATCCGTAATGAAGTAGGGCGAGAGGTAGCCGCGGTCGAACTGCATGCCGTCGACCGTTTCCAGCGTCGTCTCGAGGCCACGCGCTTCCTCGACCGTGATGACGCCGTCCTTGCCCACCTTCTCCATCGCGTCAGCGATCAGATCACCGATTTCCTTGTCGTTGTTGGCCGAAATCGAGCCGACCTGCGCGATTTCCTTCTTGCCGGACGTCGGCACGGAGATCCGCTTGAGGTCTGCGACGATCGCTTCCACGGCCTTGTCGATGCCGCGCTTGATGGCCATCGGGTTCGCGCCGGCCGTCACATTCTTGAGGCCTTCGCGGAAGATCGCCTGGGCCAGCACCGTGGCCGTCGTGGTGCCGTCACCGGCATTGTCCGACGTCTTCGTCGCGACTTCCTTCACCATCTGCGCGCCCATGTTCTCGATCGGGTCCGACAGTTCGATTTCCTTGGCGACGGTGACGCCATCCTTGGTAATCGTCGGGGCGCCGAACTTCTTGTCGATGACGACGTTCCGGCCCTTGGGGCCGAGCGTCACCTTCACCGCATCGGCGAGTTTGTCGACGCCACGCTTGAGTGCCGCGCGCGCTTCGACGTTGAAATGCAATTCCTTGGCTGCCATGTGTTGTAGTTCTCTAGAGAGGGAGGTCTGAATTCAGCAGTGCGTGAACCGGTCTGCTCAGCCGACGACCGCGAGGATGTCGGACTCGCGGAGAATCAGCATCTGCACCGTGTCAATCGTCACTTCGGTTCCGGAATACTTTCCGTAGAGGATCTTGTCGCCGATCTTCACTTCCATCGCGACGCGCTTGCCATCCTCGGTGCGGCCTGGTCCGACGGCGATGACCAAACCCTGCTGCGGCTTTTCCTTGGCCGTGTCCGGGATGTACAGGCCACCACGCATCTGCTCCGTCTCTTCCGACGGCTTGACTACGACTCGATCAGAGAGCGGCGCGACATTCGCGGCCCCTGCGCTCTTTGCTGCCATGATGCAACCTCGTGCTGTGGGTTCTTGGATTCCTGCCAACAGTGCAAACTAGCACTCTCCATAGATGAGTGCTAGCGACTGGCTAGCGATCGGCGACTGGCGTGTTGGTTACGGGCCGCGCAAGTTGGCCTGGCATCTATCTACCTACAGATAGCACCTAACTACCATTACTGCAATTACTTACGAATACTACTTACTTATTTACTTGAGGTGGTAAGTAGTGCATGCGCCATCGCGAGCCCAACCAAGGTCAAGTCGGGATCGACCTGATCGATCTCGTCGCAGAGCTCGGCAAACCGAGCACCCAGACCACCGGTGGCGATGACGAGCGGCTCGTTCGTGTTCGGCCATTCCTTCTTGATTCGGCGCACGAGGCCGTCGATCGACTCGGCGGCACCGAGCACCACGCCTGCCCTGATGCATTCGTCGGTGCGGGTGCCGATGACCTTGGCCGGCGCAACTAGCTCGGTGGCTGCGAGCTTGGACGTGCGCCGAAACAGCGACTCAGCAGCGATTTGCACCCCCGGCGCGATGACGCCACCTAAAAAAGTCCCGTCGGCCGTGATACAGTCAAATGTCGTGGCCGTCCCGAGGTCGACGACGATGCAATCCTTCCGGTGCAGCCGGCTGGCGGCGAGCGTGTTGATGATCCGGTCGGCGCCGACGGTGAGAGGTTCATCCACCGCGAGCGTGATCGGCAGCGCCGAGCGGCCGTCGACGATAACTGGCGCAGCGCCGGTGAGCTTCGCGCAGGCGCCGGCCAGTGACGACGTCGCGCCTGGCACGACCGAACCGATCGCCGCTCCCGTGAGAAGCGCGGGCGTGGGGAGATCCGCCAGCAACGCACGCAGGACGAGGAAGACCTCGTCTGGAGTGCGCGACGCGTCGGTCGTGAGCCGCCAGCGCTCGACCACCTGAAGTCCGTCGCAGAGACCGACGGTCGTTTCCGAGTTTCCTGCATCGATAACTAGGATCATGCATCCTCCTAAGCAAAGACCAGCGAACCGCGCCTGCACTGCACCGTTTCCATCGACGTCTCGACTAGGAGCGCTCCGGTCGACGTGATACCGCGCGCCCGACCAACGGTCGGCTCCGCGAGCAGTTGGTTGCTCGCCGCGTCACGTGCTGAGAATTCAAGCAACTCCGCTTGCGTAAGTTGGCCGCTCGCCGCGCAGGCTGCCCGGACGGGCGCGACGATTGCACGGAACAGATCGCTCCGCCGCGTACCCTCAACGAGCGCGGTGGCCGCTGGCTGGTCGAGCGGTACGATGAGATTCACCCCAATGCCGATCGTGACCCACTCGAGCGTAGACTCGCGCCAACGGGCCTCGATGAGGACCCCCGCCAGTTTCCGTCGGTTGACGAGCAAATCGTTTGGCCACTTGATCGACACCTGCACCCCTGCGTCGACAAACCGATCAAGCACCGGGGCGATCGCGAGCCCGACTCGCAGGCTGAGCACGCCCAAGCCCGACGGCTCAACTTCGCGCTCGAGCAACGTCATCCAAAGTCCCATCCCCGGTTCCGAACTCCAACGCCTGCCGAACCGCCCCCGTCCGTCCGACTGCCGCTCGGCGATCACGACCGTGCCACTCGGCGCATCCTGCTCGGCGAGGTCGTTCGCCTCATCCATCGTCGACGAAACCAGATCGCACAGCGCGACCCGCGGCACGCCGGCCAGCGTAGCGAGCGCAATGGCATCGAGCCCGTCGATCATCAAGTGCACCGCGCCATCATCCCGCACGCGACCAGACCAGGCCAATCACCGCGATGCCCAGCACAATACGATACGCGGCGAACACGCCCAAACTGCGGTGCTGCACAAACCGGAGGAGCATCGTGATGGCGAGCCATCCACTCACTGCCGCCGTCGCCATGCCGACCAATACAGGCGTGAGGTCGGGCGCCTGCAAGGCCTCCGGAGCCTTGAGGGCCGCCGCCGCCGCTGTGATGGGCATCGACATCAGGAAGCTGAACTTCGCGGCGCCGGCGCGGTCGAAACCGAGCGCGCGCCCGGCCGTGATCGTGGCACCCGAACGCGAAACGCCAGGGACGATCGCGCACGCCTGCGCGAGTCCGATCAATACGGCGTCGCGCCAGCGCATGGCCTTGAGCGTGCGATCTTCCGGCGCGCGACGATCCACGGCCCAGAGAATCACCCCCATCACGATCAGCGCGGTGGCCGTGAGCAACGGCGCGCGGAAGGCCGACTCCGCCTGACTCTCCAGCAGATACCCGATCGCGGCGCCAGGAATCGTGCCCACGACAAGCAGGCCCAGACGACGGCCATCGTCGCCGGCGAGACGTCGCTCGCGTACCGATCGGACCGCCGCTGCTGCGAGGGCGACCCAGTCGCGCCGAAAATACCAGAGCACCGCCGCCAGCGTGCCGATGTGGAGCGCCACGTCGAACGCGAGCCCGGGTGCGGCCCATCCAAATGCCCAAGGCGCGAGTGCCAGGTGAGCTGAACTACTGATCGGAAGAAACTCGGCGAGCCCCTGCAAGGCGCCGAGTACGGCGGCCTGAAAGACCGTCACGCGACGGAATGGTAAATGTCTTCGTACTGCGTGACGACGTCATCGATGCCAAATTTCGCGCGCGCCCGCGCGACGCTGGCGTCGCTTTGACGGCGCCAGTGCGCCGGATCGGTGAGCAGCGCGTTCGCCGCGGCGCCCATCGCCTTGATATCGCCAACCGGAAGGAGCGACCCGGTGACGCCAGGCTCGACCACTTCGACGATGCCACCAACCCCCGCCGCCACCACGGGGACTCCGCACGCCATCGCCTCGAGTGCGCTCAGTCCAAAACTTTCGCGATCGGTGGTGAGCAGGTAGACGTCCGCGATCGCCAGCAGTGGCGCCACGCCATCGATGCGCCCGAGGAACCGCACATCCTCTGCGACGCCGAGCCGCTTGGCTTCGTCCTCAGCGGCGCTGCGGTCGGGGCCGTCGCCAACCATCACCAGGACCGCGGGCATCGTGCGCCGCACTTCAGCGAACGTACCGATCACGTCGAGGACGCGCTTCACCGGCCGGAAGTTCGAGATGTGCATAAGCACCGGGCGGTCGCCGGCCAATTCCCGTTTGAATGCGACGTCGTGACAATCGCGGTTGTACACAGCGGGATCGACGAAGTTGGGGACAACATCCACACGAAAGTTTTCGTCACCAAAGGCGCGGATCGTCTCGTGCTTCAGGAATTCGGAGACGGCCGTCACGCGGTCAGATTTTTCAATCGAGAACTTAGTAATGGCGTGGTACGAATGGTCCTGCCCGACAATCGTGATGTCGGTGCCGTGCAGCGTCGTGACGACCGGCATCGCGCGGCCGGATTCGGCGAGCATCTGCTTGGCGAGCCACGCGCTGGTGGCGTGCGGGATCGCGTAATGCACGTGCAGGAGATCGAGATCGTGCTGGATCACCACCTCGTGCATCTTCACGGCGAGGGCCAAGTCGTAGGGCGGATACTGAAAGAGCGGGTACTGCCCCATCGATACTTCGTGGTACGCCACCCGCGGCACAAACACCGGCAGCCGGAATGGTCGCTGGTACGTGATGAAATGGATTTCGTGTCCGCGCGCCGCGAGCGCGAGTCCCAATTCGGTCGCGACGGCGCCGGAGCCACCGTAGGTCGGATAACAGGTGATGCCAACCTTCACGCCGTTCCCTCCGATCGCCACCATGCGTCCGCCGCGGCATCGGCGCCGGGGGACCGCGGATCCACTCGCACGACGTCGGCCCCATCGAGTTGGTGCCGGAACCAGGTGCGCTGTCTCTTTGCGTATTGCCGCGTCTCGAAAAGTATAGCCGAGCGGGCCTCAGCCATGTCACGTCCGCGGAGGGCCACATCGCGGACGGCAGCGTAGCCACACGCCTGCCAGGCCGGTGCGTCTGGCGGGACGGTCCGGGTCAGTGCTACGGCTTCGTCGGCCCATCCCCCAGCGATCATCGCGTCGAGGCGGCTCTCGATCTGCGTCTGCAACTCAGTCCCCGGATCGACAACGAGCCACCGCACGCGGTACCGCGGCGGTCGGGCCGAATCGCGGTGCAGATCACTCAGTCGATGGCCAGTGAGCAGCGCAACCTCGATCGCGCGCAGCAACTGGGTCCGCCCGAGATGCGCGCGTGCCGGATCGAGTCGCGCGACCCAACGGCGGAGTTCCGGCACCGTCCAACCTTCCAGCTCTGCCGCGAGCGTCGCGCGCGGCCCTGCGCCGAGCACCGGTTCGTCGAAGAGCGGAGCGGAGAGTGCCCGCAAATAGAGCCCGGTGCCGCCCACGATGAGCACGTTGACTGCGCCAATCTCTTCGACCCACTGCGTGGCGTCGCCAGCCCAGCGCGCGGCCGACCAGCGCTCCGTGGGTTCGGCAACGTCGATGCCGCGGTGCGGCACGGCGGCGAGGTCGACCTTCGATGGTTTCGCCGTGCCGATGTCAAACCCCCGGTACAGCTGCCGCGAATCAGCGCTGACGATCGTGAGTCCATGTTTCGCGGCGAGTGCGATGGCCAGTCCGGACTTGCCAGCTCCGGTCGGGCCGCAGACGACATGCACCACCGCAGGTGCCGGCAAGAGTTCCGTCATGCGCTTCGCGGCGCTCAACGCCGCCCGAAGCGGCGCTCGAGCTCTTCCCAGCTCAACTGCACGATCGTGCTGCGGCCATGCACGTCATACGCAGGCAGGGTCGTGCGGGCCAGCGCGATGTAGAGACCGCGCATTTCGTCCTGTGCGAGCAGGTCACCCGCTTTCACCGCTCCCTTGCACGCCACCGTGGCCGCGAGCCGCTCGTGCCGGGCGAGCCCGCTCCCCGCACGATCGCCCGCAAGCATGGCGAGTGAATCGCGCAGGCAGCGTTCGGCGTCGAACCGCGGGTGCGGCGCCGGCACAGCGTGGACGGCCAGTGCGTGACCGCCGAATGGCTCGACCTGAAATCCAAGTGTCCGGAACAGTTCACCGTGCTCCTCAAACGCCTCACACTCAGCCGGGGCGAGATGCAACGTGAGCGGGAAGAGCAACGCCTGCGACGTTGCACTGCCGTCGGCCATGCCGAGCATGAACTTCTCGAAGAGCACGCGTTCATGCGCAGAGTGCTGGTCAATGAGCACGATCGCGTCATCGGATTCGAACATCATCCAGGTACGTCGCAGCTGGACGAGCGGCGGCACGACCATGTCCGGTGGGCGCACCTGACCGTGCGGCGCCTCACTGGACTCGTCTGGAGAGCCGACGGCAATCTGCGCGACTGACGACGGCATCGCATCGCCATCCGCTCGTTCGAACAGCGGAGCCGGCGCTGGCATCGACGGTCGCAGCGCTTCGATGTCCACGGGCGCTGATTGCGTGTCAGTCCGCGCGCCATGCGTCACAAATGCGAACGATACGTTTTCGCCGGAACCGAGCGCGTGGCGCACCGCGCGTTCCACCGCGCGCTCCACGCTCCATCGATCGCGGAAACGCACCTCGGCCTTGGCCGGATGCACGTTGACGTCCACGTCACCGACTGGCACCGTGATTTCGAGAAGCACGGTCGGCCGCACACCAGCCGGGATTGTTGAGCGGTACGCCGCCTCGGCTGCGCGGATAATCCCGTGGTCGCGCACCGCACGGCCGTTGACCGAGACAAAGATACGGCGACTGGCGAGCCCAACATCGGACGGCGTCTCGACAAGACCGGCTACGCGGATCGGACCACTGACATCGTCGACGCCAACAAGCGATTCCGCGGCCGCGGCACCCCAAAGCGCGGCCACCCGATCACGAAGTGTCGTGGCCAGCGGGAGCGTCATCGCTTCGCGGCCGTCGTGCTGCATGGTGAGGCGAACATCGCGGCGCGCGAGCGCAATCGCCGTCATCGTCTCCTGGATCGCCCGCCACTCGCTCCGCACACCCTTCATGAACTTGTGGCGCGCTGGAGTGTTGAAGAACAGTCCCTCCACACTGACGGTCGTTCCGCGCCGGCGAGTGGCCGCGGCCACGCTCTCGCGCTGCCCGCCTACGACGCGGACGCGAGTCCCCGATCCGTCGGACGTCGCCGTTTCGATCTCAAGCCGCGACACCGAACCGATTGCCGGGAGCGCTTCACCGCGAAACCCGAAGCTCGCGACCCCAACCAAGTCGGCGGCGCTGCGGATCTTCGAGGTCGCGTGGCGTTCGACCGCAATCTCGGCGTCGTCGCGTTCCATGCCGTGGCCATCGTCGGCGACCCGTACGAGCGTGCGCCCGCCCTCGGTCACCGTGACCTCAATGGTCGTCGCGCCCGCGTCGAGCGCATTCTCGACGAGTTCCTTGACAACGGAAGCCGGCCGCTCGACCACTTCGCCGGCGGCGATCTGGTTAGCGACCGCCGAGGGCAGCACGGCAATGCGAAGCGTGGTCATCAGATCCTGAATCTCCCGGCCTGCCGTCGAGAGGTCAATCGCGGCCACTCGAGTCGCCCGGCGAACCGCCGAGTGCAGCAACGCGTTCGAGCGGAATCCAGCCGTCACGAGCGCCGTCGAGTCGGATCTGGACCCAAACACCGCGCCGCGCGATCACTCGGGCCACCTCGCCGGCCATCGGCGTAGACCGAGCGTCGGCACCGAGCGCGGGCAACGCGCGCAATGGCACGGCGCCAGTCACTATCACGAGGCCCTCACCCTCAAGGCGCCGCTCGAGCCCCCAAGCTCCCCAGACGGCCGCACCAGCGAACGCGAATGTGCCAACCGCCATCCGTGCGGCAGCGCGCCGCTGCCAGGCCTGCCGCGCGACGAGGGTCCATCCCGTCAGCCAAAGGAGTAATGCAAGAACTGAAGCCCCCCGTCGGGGGAGCGCCGGCACGTGCGCGACTCCGCTCTCCTGGGGCGCGCGAAGCCGGGAGAGGCGAGCACGAGTAGTTGCATCGAGCGGGTCGAGGCGCAATGCACGCTGCCATCCGAGCGCCGCATTTGCTGTATCGCTTGCTTGAAACGCTGCCGTTCCAACGTTGGCCCAGGCCGCCGGTGATCGCGGCGCACTGCGCGCGGCGTCGGCGAAGTGTCTGGCAGCCCGTACGAAATCGCCTCCAGCATAGGCCGTCGCACCGAGCGCGAACGAATCGTGGGCATCGGCCGTCAATCGCGCGAATACCGGAACCGCGGCGAGGAGAACGAGCAACGCGGCCGCTCCAGCCGCTGGCGTGGCCCGCGAACGGTACGTGGGCACGCGACGTCCACGCCAGGATTCAGTGTCGACGATCCGCAGCGCCTCACGCGCCTGGTCGCTCCACCCTGCGCCTCGGGGTTGCGGTGGAGCTGATCCGGCAAAGCAGGCCGCATCGAGTGCGGAGACGAGCGCTTCAACCGCGACGGCCGCCTCGGGCGTCACACCCCGTTTTCGCAACGCCATGGTCCACGCGCCAGTCGCCGTGAGGCGGGCCGCGTCCAGTCCGGTCCTGATGCACAGTCCATCGATGAGGGCGCGGCGCACTTCGCCCAGTGCGTCGGCGTCGGCGCGGGCACCAATGGCGGCAAGCCGCTGCGCCGGCGTGGCGGCCGGCTTCACCCGACGCGGTCTGCGCGCAAACCAGGCGCCCAACGCACCGAGTGGGGCCAAGATGAGCGCGATCAGGACCAACGGATTCGCGCTCAACGGGAGCGGCGCATCATCGCCGAGTTCTGGCTGGATGATCATCGGCGCGTCGTCAGGGCCGGCGTCCAGGGTCACCACCGTCGCCACGACATCGCCCGTCGCCACGCGCACGGTCAACGGCTGGCTCATCGCAATCTCGTAGCGCCGCGTGCGTGGGTTGAAGAAGGCGTAGCGGAGCCCCGGTATGCGCTGCGTGCCGGCCGTGGCCGGAGTGACCAGCCAATCAAACTCCTTCGAGCCGCCGAGCAGACTGGGCGTGGAATCGAGGCGGACGCGCTCATCGGCGTTGACCACGCTGGCCCAGTTCACGGACACCGGCGGTCGTGGAAGCAGCGTGACGTTACCCTGCCCTTCAATGCGGAGCGTGAGAATGAACGGTTCGCCGGTGCGTCCGCGGGAGGTGTCCATCCTCGCCATCGCGCTCCAGGACCCGACCGCACCGGCCCAATCGACGGGACGCCCAGCCAGCGGCGGTTCGATCGCGACGAAAGACACGCCCTCCGCGCGTAGCGAATAGTTCTGCTCCCGACTGAAGTAACTCGAACTCTGCGGGAGCGCGTAGGTCAGGCGCGCGGGCGGAATCGCGTAGCGGCCCGGAGTCAGCGGAAAGAGCGCGCGCCGAAAGACATGCACTTCGTAGGGACGCCCGTCAATGACGCTATTGAGCGATCCGTTGCCGCGCTCGCGCAAATCGTAGGACAGCAGCGATCGCGTCTCCGGCGGCTGGAACTCCGGATTGCGCCGAATGCGCTGCCGCGTGTCCTGGTCGAGAAACACGCCGAGCTGGTACGTGGCCTGCTGGCCGACATATACCGTCTCCGGCACGACCAGCGCGTGGAAGTCTACGCCGCGCGAGTGATCGACCCGCGATCGGGTGACGACTTCAGGGCTGCCACCCTGCCCGGCGCCCTGAAGTAGCAGCGCGAATCCGATCGCGGGAATCACCATTCCTTCCCGCCCGGCGGGCGCTGTTGTCGCATACCCGCCTGCTTGCGTGCCTGCGTGTCACGTTCGTCGCGCGACGCGGCGGCGAGCAACTGCTCCGCCTGCTGGCGCGACATCTGCTTGTTGTCATCCTGCGGCTGCGCCTGCTGCGGTTGCTGTTGGGGCGGGCGCTGTGGATCGTCGCGCGATCCGCCACCGCCGTTGTTCTGTTTCCTGATCCGGAGGGCCAGTTCGTAGTTGTACTTCGCGTCGCCATCGCCGGGTTGCTCGAGCAGCAGCGCGCGATACGCCGCGAGCGCGCCATCGGCCGCGCGCTGGCGGTCGGGGTCTTCCGGGTTCATCGCGCGTTTGAGACGCGCGAGACCGAGGTTGTAAAGTGCGGGCCGCCGCACCCGGGGGTCCGGCACCGCAGACGCCCGCTCAAGTGCTTCTTCGGCATTCGCGAGCGAATCGGCGGCGAGCAGCGCCGTCCCGAGATCGTAGAGCGTCACCGCACGCGCATCGCCGTCATTGATCAGCCGTCGCCAACTCCGCGCCGCCTCGACGAATCGGCCCTGATCGTAGAGTGCGGCTGGCCCCTGTGCGCGTGCCACTGCGGGTAGCGCAGACAGTAGGGCGAGCGGCAGCACGAACCGCCACAGCCGCCGGACGCGATTCCAGTTTCCGCCGTCGTGGCGCCACGCGTCGAGGAGCAGGAGCAGGAGCGCCGGCAGGAGGAACCAGGTGAGCCGCAGCGGCCGCGAGAGACCCTCCTGCACGTCACGCTGTTCGGCGTCGAGGCGCGAGAGTGCCTGCGCCACGCGCCCGCCGCGGTCCCCGTCAGTGGCGGCGATGAATTCGCCGCCGCCGGCGTCGGCCACCGCCTTGAGGAGTGCTGGATCGTAACGAGTAATCACGACTTCCCCGTCGCTGTCTCGCTTCGGCACGATGTCCGCGCCGCTCCGCTCCGGAATGGTGGTCCCCTCTTTGGTGCCGAACCCGACGGTGATGACGCTGATTCCCGCGTTCTTCGCCGCCGTGGCCGCCGCGATTGCTGCGTCGTGGTCGTCGAACGCCTCGCCGTCGCTCAGGATCACAAGCGCGCGGCTCGCCGACCCGTTCGCGGCCTGCAGCAGTTGCGTCCCCTGGAGGATCGTCGGCGCGAGCGCGGTGCCGGCAAAGCCCACGATATTCGGATCGAAGTTGTCGAGGAAGAGTTCGATCGCACCATGGTCGGAGGTGAGCGGCGTGAGCACGTAGCTCTTGCCCGCAAACGCAATGAGCGCGTTGCGATCGCCGGGCGCGGCGGCGCGGTAGCGCCGCACTTCCTGCCGCATGCGCTGCAACCGGCTTGGTCGCTCGTCTTCGGCGGTCATCGAGAGCGATGCGTCCATGGCCAGGGCGACGTCGAGCCCGCGCTGCCGAACGGTGGCGGTGCCCGCGCCCCAACGCGGCCCGGCAAACGCGATAAGCGCCAAGGCCAGGGCCGCACCGAGTCGTGCCGCCCGACCGACTGGAGGACGGCGCATCCTGGCGGGCGCGAGCCGCACGATGGCCGCGGCGGTGCCGAGCGACGCAATGCGCGACGCACGACGACGGTACTGCCACCAGAAGAGCGCGGCCACGAAGAACGGCGCTGCGAGTGCGGCGAGCGCGGCCCAGGTGAGCTCGACGAAGCGGATCATGGCAGCGGACCCCGCCAGGCCACGAGCATGAGTTCCAGGAGGAGCGCCGCGATGGCGATCCCGAGCGGCCAGCGATAGAGCTCCTCGTAACGGACGTACCGCTTGGCCCGGATTGGGGAGCGCTCCAGCTGGTCGATCTGCTCGTAGATCCGCTGTAGCGCGAGACCGTCCCGCGCCCGGAAGTACTTGCCGCCGCTGATCTGCGCGATGTACTCGAGCAGCGGTTCGTCGATCTCCACGGGTCGGCTCTCGTAGCGCAGCCCAAACACGCCGCGGCCGACCGGCACTGGCGCCATCCCTTCGCTGCCGACGCCGATCGTGTACATCCTGATGCCAAGCGCCGCGGCGGCGTTAGCCGCGGTTCGCGGGTCGATGGTCCCGCGGTTGTTCACGCCGTCGGTCAACAGGATCAACACCTTCGAACGCCCTTGCGCATCGCGCAGGCGGTTGGCCGAGGTGATAATGCCGGTGCCGATCGCCGTGCCGTCGTCCAGCTGGCCGGGCTGCAGGTTGTCCACAGCCGCCAGCAGCACAGGATAGTCGACCGTGAGCGGCACTTGCGTGAGCGCCTCGCCGGAGAACGCCACGATGCCGACCTGATCGACCGTCCGTCCGAGGACAAACTCCTTGACGCGGGTTTTCGCGACCTCGAGCCGGTTCAGTGGCTGGAAATCTTCGGCGAGCATCGAACTCGAAATGTCGATTGCGAGGATGATGCTAATGCCGTCCGACGAAACATTCTCCGCCCGTGCGCCGGCCCTCGGTCGTGCGAGCGCCACGCAAACGCCGGTGATCGCGAGTAGCCGCAGCGTGACCAACACACGCGTGAGCCAGCGCCCGCGGAACGAGCCGCGGGCGAGTACATCGACGCGGGAAAAGAGAATCGCGGCGGGTCGCCGGGTGCGTCGCCACCAGAGCCATCCGCCGGCCAGCGCGAGCAGCAGCGACCACCAGGGCGCACCGAAATCGAAACGACTGAGGAGACTCATCGACGCTTCGGCCGCGGCGGCCGCTCCATGGCGCGCAAGCGCGCCTCATGCGCAAGCTGCAACAGCGCCACGATATCGCGCGCTTCGGCGGCAAGCGCATCCGCCTCGCCAGGCCTGACAGAGGACTGGGCAAACCGAAGCACCGCGTCACGCTCAACGAGCATCGTGAGGCGCTGGAGCGGCAACGGGAAGTCATCTTTGGCTAGGGCCAGCACCAACTCCGAGGCGTCGAGCGACACCGTGAGTTCTGGAAACCGGCGTGCGATGTAGGCGCGCATGACGTCGACGTGAGCAATCACGTGACGTCCAGGCTCTCCCGCTTCGCCGAGCGCGAGATGCTCCAGTGCGGTGAACGACGCCTTCGCCTGCTTCCACGCTTCGGGTACGGCGCCTTGGCCGCGTTCCCGACCACGGGATCGGCGGCGCAGCCAGAGCCAGGCGAGCAACGCCGCGAGCGTGACGCCGAGCACGAGGTACTGCCAGAGCTTGCCGGGCAGCGGCAACGGCGCCCGTAGATCGCGTGGTGCGTGGTCGGTGGTATCGGAGGGGAGCACCGATGTCACCTCGACCGTCGCCTGCGAGCCGACGGCGAACGAGCGCTGCTGGCCTGCCACTGAGATCACGACCGGACCAAACGACGGCGTGCGGCGGCCGATGTCCCACGCGACGAAGCTGTAGACCGCTGTGCGATCCAGCAGGTTGCCGGGCGGCCCTTCTTCGATCGACCGTGGATCCACCGGGTCGACCTGGTCAGCAGACTCCGGGACGTCAGGGAACCGTACCGTGGCGACCTTTGGGGCGCGCACGCGCAGGCGCACGGTGAACGACTCTCCGACCGTGACGGCTTCAGGCGACACCGTGACCGTGACCATCGACGCCCTGGCATCGGGAGCCTGCGCACCGAGCGGCGTACCGAGCGGCGTACCGAGCGGCGTACCGAGCGGCGTACCGAGCGCAACGAGCGCGAGCACGAGCACCGCGAACGAACCCTCGGCGCCTCCGGCGCGCACTGCCAAGAACGTTCGCATCAACGCCGACGGATGCGCCGGCCGCGGATCTCGCGCGTGTTGAAGAACCGGAGTAGCGGCTCGGCCCATCCAACTTCGGTGCGCACGACGACCTCGTCGATCGCGAGCCGGCGGAGTAACTGCTGCCGAGCAGCGCGCTCCGCCTGCACGTCGCGCTGGTAGCGATCGCGGACTACCGGATCGCTCGTGTCGATCTCGATGAGTGTGCCCGATTCGGTATCGACCAGTCTCGTCACGCCAAGATTCGGCAGGATGCGTTCGCCCGGATCGTCGAGCACCACCGCAACGAGATCGTGGCGTTGCGACAACATCCGAAGCTGCCGTTCGATCGTGGGCGTCACGAAATCCGAAATCACGAACACGATCGCGTGATGCGGTAGCACCCGCACGGCGTAGTCGAGCGCGGTGGCGAGGTTGGTCGCCCGACCAGATGTCGGCCAGGCCAGCACGTCGCGCACGAGCCGCAGCGCGTGACGACGCCCTTTGCGCGGGGGCACGATGTGCTCCGGATGATCCGAACAGAGAATCAACCCCACGCGGTCGTTGTTACGCGTCGCGGTCAGCGCCAGCACGGCCGCGAGCTCCGCCGCCATCGACTGTTTATCGCGGTCACCAATGCCGAACCGACTCGATCCGGACGTGTCCACGATCAGCAACACGGTGAGCTCGCGTTCCTCGACGTACTGCTTGACGAAGAGCCGCCGCATGCGCGCACTCACATTCCAGTCAATCGTGCGGACTTCATCACCGGGCTGGTACTCGCGCACCTCCGAGAACTCCATGCCCTGTCCCTTGAACACGGAGTGGTACTCGCCGACGAAGCGCGAGTTGACCAGACCGCGCGTACGCAGCTCAATCCGCTTGACTTGCCGGAGGATGTCCGGCGAGATGGCGGGCATCGCTGGGGTGCCGTCGGCCTACGGAGCGGGAACCGTCGCGAGCACCCGCGCGACCACTTCGTCGCTGACGACGTTCTCGGCTTCCGCCTCATACGTGAGCAACACACGGTGGCGCAGGACGTCGGGCGCCATCGCGCGGACGTCGTCTGGCGACACAAAGTCGCGACCGCGCAGGAAGGCGTGCGCACGCGAGGCCTGTGCGAGTGAGATCGTGGCCCGCGGACTAGCGCCGAACTCGATCAGCGGCACGAGGTCGGGAAGCCCGACATCGCCTGGCGTACGGGTTGCATGCACGATATCTACGATGTAGTTGACGATGCGTTCATCGAGGAACAGCCCCGCGACATGCGCGCGGGTCGCCATAATTGCGGCCGGCGTCGCGACTGGCTCGACCGGAATCGCGTCGCCACCTGCCATGCGGCGCATGATCTCCTTCTCTTCATCGCGGGTCGGGTAGCCCACGCGGAGTTTGAGCATAAACCGATCGATCTGCGCTTCGGGAAGTGGATAGGTGCCTTCCTGCTCGATCGGGTTCTGCGTCGCGAGGACAAGGAACGGTTCGTCGAGGACGAAGCTTGTGCCACCGATGGTGACCTGCTTTTCCTGCATCGCTTCGAGCAGCGCGGCCTGTACCTTGGCCGGCGCGCGGTTGATTTCGTCAGCCAGCACGATGTTGGCGAAGATCGGCCCGCGCTTCACCGAGAACGTACCCGACGCCTGATCAAACACCTGCGTGCCGATCACGTCGGCGGGCAACAGGTCGGGCGTGAACTGCACGCGGCTGAACTTCGTGCGGACGGTTTCGGCCAGCGTTTTCACCGCCAGTGTTTTGGCTAGGCCGGGCACGCCCTCAATCAGCACGTGCCCACCGGTCAGCAACGACACCATGAGCCGCTCGATCATCGCGTCTTGGCCGACAACGCGACGCGCCACCTGCTTCAGGATGTTCTGGACGAGTGAGGGATCGAGCGCGGGGTCGTTCTGCTTGGTCACGGGAGGCGCGCGCTGTGAGGAGACAGAGCCGGGGAACCCATCATTATAAAGCGTGGAGCAGATGTAGTTCGCGCTTAGTGAGCGGCCGGCATTCGCCGCGGGGAAGCTTGCCGAGCTCGATCGGGCCAAACCGTTCGCGTACGAGGCGCTGTACGTCGAGCCCCAACGCTTCGCACACGCGCCGCACTTCGCGGTTCTTCCCTTCGGTCAGCGTGATCTCGAGGCGCCAGTGGCCGTGGCCTTCGGGCGTCGCCAGCGCTTCCTTGGCCACGACGAGTCCATCGTCGAGTTCGACGCCGTTCCGGAGTGCACGCACGGCCGCCTGCGCGTCGCCGCGCACATACGCGGCATACATCCGCTCGATCTCGCTACTCGGATGCGTCAGCGTGTGGGCCATGTCACCGTCGGTGGTCATCAGCAAGACCCCTTCCGTGAGGTAGTCGAGTCGGCCGACGTAGGTCAGTCCGGGGTCGGGCGGCACCAACTCGAACACCGTTGGCCGACCGCGTGGATCGCCCTTCGAGGTGAGCGTGCCCGACGGTTTGTGCAGGAGGTACGTGGTCGCGGCGGCAGGCGCTCCGACCGGCTGTCCGTCGACGGTGATCTTGTCGCGTCCCGGCGTGACGCTCTGTCCGAGCGTGGCCGGCTCGCCGTTAACCAACACCCGCCCAGCCGAGATGAGCGTCTCGGCGGCCCGGCGCGACGCCACGCCCGCCCGTGCGAGCGCGCGCTGGAGGCGCATCGGCTCCGTCACGCCGCGCTAACGGCTGGAACCGGCGCAGTAGCCGGCGCAGTAGCCGGCTCGCTCGACCGAAGTGCGATCGAGAGTTCATCGATACGTGGCAGTTCTTCGAGGTGGCGCAGCGCGAACTGTTCGAGGAAGAGCGGCGTCGTCCCGTAGAGGAGCGGACGGCCAAGCCCTTCGCCGCGCGCGACCACGTCAACGAGGCCGCGTTCGAGGAGCGATTTCAGAATTGCCCCAACGTCCACGCCCCGGATCTCGGCGATATCGGCGCGGCCGATCGGCTGCCGGTAGGCAATGATCGCGAGCGTTTCGAGTGCCGCGCCTGAGAGGCGGTGCGGCCGAACAGCCATCTGCGCCCGTTCAATCGCCTCGGTGTATTCCGGACGCGTCAGGACCTGCCAGCCACCGCCCTGCTCGACGAGTTCCACACCGTGGCCATCCACGTTGTAGTGCTCACGGAGTTCATCGAGTGCCGATTGCACGGCAGCCTTCGACGCGTCGGCGTCGAGGGCCCGGAGTTCGTCGGTCGGAATCGGCCGCGGACTCGCAAAGAGTGCGGCTTCAAGCAGCTTCGCCAGCGAGTTCACGGCGAATCTCCACGTCAGAGAATGGTCGGTTTTGCGCGAGCTTTAGCTCGCTGCGGCGGGCCAGTTCAAGCAAGGCCAGCAGCGCGGACAGGACTTCCCAGGGTTCCGCATCGTCGCGGACGACGTCGCGCCACCTGGCACTGGCGCGGAGGGCGAGGAGCGCACGCACGATAGCGATCGCGCCATCGACGTCGATGGCGCGAGGCACCACATCGTGCACCCCCGGCTGCTTGACCGAGCGGATTACCCGATCGACCGCGACGAGCAACTCGGCAAGCGACAAGGCAAGTGGCGCCTGAGGCGGCGCGGAGAGCGTCGGCGTCCACGCACGGGCGAAGCGATTGCGCCGATCTTCGCCAAGCCGTTCGAGCACGTCCACCACTTCACGCATCTGTTGGTATTCGAGCAGCCGCCTCACCAGTTCGGCGCGCGGATCATCCCACTGGACTTCGCCCTCGTGACGTGGCAGCAGCATCTGCGCCTTGATCCGCAGCAACCGTGCCGCCATTTCGAGATAATCGGCCGCGTCGTTCATCGCGAGTTCGTGCATCTTCGCAAGGAACTGCTTGCAGATATGCGCGATCGGGATGTCGTAGATGTCAACTTTCTCGTCGCGAATCAGCGAGAGGAGGAGGTCGAGTGGCCCGTTGAAGGTCGTCAGCTCAACGACAAAACTCCCCTGCCCGACCGACGCGCCCTGATGTGGCGATGTCATGAGAGAAGCATCTCGGACCAGCGGCCAAGTGATAGGTAGGGGAGCACGATAGTGGTGACATGCCCGATCAGCCAGCGTGCCGGCATCATCCATGCGCTCAACACCGGCTGGGCAAACGACACCAGCGCGAGCACGATGAGCAGCCCGAAACGCGAGAGTCGCTGGTACGCGATCGCGATGCGGCCCGGGAGCAGATGCTTGATGACGTGCGAACCATCAAGCGGTGGAATGGGCATCAGGTTGAACCAGGCGAGAATGACATTGATCCAGATCCCGTACAACGTCATCACCTGCAACAAGGCCACGGTGTCGGTCAGTGCGGGGGCCACGCGCCCCAGCAATCCAAGCCCGACGATGACGAGCATGAAGAGCGCGGCAAGCAGAATATTCGCTGCGATGCCGGCCAGCGAAACGATGATGTCCCCGCGCACATAGTTGGCATAGCGCGTCGGGTCGACCGGCACCGGCTTTGCACCACCGAAGGCCATACTTCCACCGGATCCGAAGAATGTGACCAGTGGCATCACGATCGTGAGCCACGGGTCGATATGTTTCAGCGGATTCCAGGTCAGTCGTCCGAGCGACTCGGCGGTATCGTCGCCCTGCTTGAGCGCCGCAAATCCATGGGCGTACTCGTGCGCCACCATGGAGAGCAGGAGGACGGGAGCCACGAGGAGGAACTTCTTGAAATCATCCACTGCGCGAAAGGTAGACGCCTCGCGGAGGTGAGTCAAAAGGTTGGGGCGCCTTGACTTTGGGCTTCCAGCCGCCGAAGTTTCCCTCTGTCGCCTGCAGCGGTCTCGCGGGCGATTTCGCTTCCGGCCGGGTCCGTTTGAGACCTACGCGCCAACGTCAAACCGAAACACTGAGAGTCCGTCGTGCCCCGTATCGCGTCAGCCAAGAAGAATATGCGGAAGTCCCGTGCAGCCGCCGAGCGCAACCGCGGTCAGCGCGCAGCCCTCCGCACGGCCATCAAGAAGGCCAAGTCGACGGGCGCAACGCCCGCCGAGAAGATCGCCGCCGCCAGCCTGCTCGATCGCGCAGCCCGCAAAGGCCTGATTCATGCGAACGCTGCTGGCCGCCAGAAGAGCCGGATCGCCAAGTAGCATCGGCGGTGGAACCAAACAGAAGGGCCGCGAGTGTTTCGCGGCCCTTTGTCGTTTCCCTAGCTGTCAGGCCTAGAAGGCTGCCAGTTCTCCCCCGCACTGTTCACAATACCACTCCGTCGGAAAGTTCAGGGTGCCGCATTCCTGGCACTTGAGCGATCGGATGGCCTGCGACGTGCGTGGTGTCGGGGCGCCATCCACGGCGGGCATGGATGAAGGACGCGCGCGCTCCAGCGGCGGCGCGGCCTCGGGTGCCGGCGCGGGTGCCGGCGCGGGTGCCGGCGCAGGTGCCGGCGCGGGTGCGGCAACCACGGCGTCGGCCAGGGCGGCGACTACTTCGCCAGTCGGCGGCGGTGGCGACTGCTTCGACGGCGTTGCCTGCGACGGCGTTGCCTGCGACGGCGTTGCCTGCGACGGCGTTGCCTGCGACGGCGTTGCCTGCGACGGCGATCTCGGCGAGTTCATGACGCCGCTGAGCGTTGCCGTCATCTCGACCAGCTCGCGCGCGGTGGCGTCGAACGTTGACCGTAGCTCAGCAATCGTCGCATCGCATTTCGCCCGCGTGGCGTTCCATCCTTTCTCCGACAATTCACCGACCGCGGCACGAAGTTCCATTTCCGCGCGCTCGTCGGTCTTCTCTGTGACGGCGGACCGTTCGACCGAGAGCCGCGCTTCGATCTCGCCAACCAGCGAGCGGATGCCATCGGCTTCGGCGCCGAGGCGTTCGCGAATGGCTTCGAGCCGGTGCATGTAGTCGGCGTGCACGCGCGCGAAGATGTGTTCGGCGGTGGACGCGCGCTTGGCTTCGAGTTGACTCAGCCAGGCGTCGAACTTCTTGCGTTCAGCGAGCAGCGACTCGATGGCTTCCCGGCGCTTGCCCTGATTGTCTGCCATTCGTCAGATCCTCCGTCTCGGGGCGGCACGCGTTACAAGCCCACGGCCCGCGCCTGACTTCCATAACTGTTCGAGCGTCATTCGCTCCGCTGCCTTCAGAGTTTTCGGGCGCCCGGCCAACCGTGCCGCGAGAATCGTTCGGGCCGCCTGTTCAAGACTCTCCATTCTTTGCAGCGCAACGCCAATCGTCGGCCCCACGGCGACGGCGCCATGGTTGGCCAATAGCGCGACATTGGCGGTGCGGAGCGCTGCCGAAACGGCCCGACCGAGCGCGGCAGTACCCGGCGTGCGATAGACCACGACCGGCGTCGGCCCAACGACTCCGGCCACCTCGGCCAGCGTACCCTTGGGAATCGGTGTACGTGCGACGGCGAATGCCGTGGCAGCCAATGGATGCGCATGCACGATGGCCCCCACGTCCGGTCGGGCGCGATAGATGGCGAGGTGCATCGCGATCTCGCTCGACGGCCGCAATTGGCCAACCATTCCGGTTCCATCGGTCTTGATGGAGATGAGATCTACGGCAGTGAGATCCGCCTTGCAACGCCCGGAAGGCGTCACGACCAGTCGAGTGGCACCGATGCGCGCCGAAAGGTTTCCCTCCGCGCCGGCCACATGTCCCTTCGTATCGAGGCGCTTGCAGGCACGAATGACCGCCCGGCGAATCGCGGGCGCCGACGGGCGGCTCACCCTACGCCTCGCGGTACACCACGCGTCCGCCGACGACGGTGCACACCGCCCGACCGGTCAGCGTCTGGCCCCCGTACGGCGTGTTCCGTCCCTTCGTGCGGAAGCCCGCCGGGTCGACTTTCCACGACCGCGTCGGGTCAAAAACCGTCACGTCGCCGAGCGTGCCGCGAGCGAGCGAACCACCGGGCAGGCCGAACAGCTTCGCCGGCGCGCACGACATGCGTTCGATCAGCGTCGCGAGCGAGAGAATCCCCGGCTTGACGAGCCAGGTGATGTTCACGGCGAGCGCCGTCTCGAGCCCGACGATTCCATTCGGTGCATCGGCAAAGGCGCGCGCCTTCTCGTCGTTGTGATGCGGTGCATGATCCGTCGCCAGCACATCGATCGTGCCGTCGCGCACGCCTTCACGCACGGCTTCGACATCGGCCATCGTGCGGAGCGGCGGGTTCATCTTGGCGTGGGTGTCGTAGCCTTCGACGCAGTCTTCAGTGAGCGAGAGGTGATGCGGGCAGGCTTCCGCCGTGACGCGGATTCCCCGCTCCTTGCCCCAGCGAATCAGTTCGATCGAACCCTTTGTGCTCATGTGACAGAGATGCACGTGCCCGCCCGTCAACCGCGCGAGCAGGATGTCGCGAATGGCCATAATCTCTTCGGCTTCGGCCGGAATACCGCGCAGCCCCAGCCGGGCCGACACGATGCCCTCGTTCATTGCGCCACCGGCGGCGAGCGTCGGGTCTTCGCAATGATCGGCGACCGGAATATTGAACGCGCGAGCATACTCGAGCGCCGTGCGCATCAACTGCGAACTCACGACCGGCTTGCCGTCATCACTCACGGCCACCGCGCCCGCACCGACCATCTCGCCGAACTCGGCGAGGCGCTCGCCGTTCTGGCCGATCGAGATCGCGCCGATCGGGTAGACGCGCGCTGAATCGGCCGCGCGCCCCTGCTTGAGCACGAATCCGACTGCGGCCTGATTATCCGTCACCGGATCGGTGTTCGGCATCGCGCACACCGCCGTGATTCCACCGGCCGCGGCCGCGCGTGCGCCCGTTGCAATGGTCTCGACGTCTTCGCGTCCCGGCTCGCGCAGATGACAATGCACGTCGATGAAGCCCGGCGAGACCACGAGTCCGGTGCAATCGATGACCTCGGCGCCGTCAGGCGTGCCGATGCGATCGCCGGCACTCTCCACTTTGCCATCACGAAGCAACAGGTCGCCGATGGTGTTGAGCCCGGTGGACGGGTCGATGATCTGACCGCCCTTGAGCAAGAGATCGCGAGCGCTCATACGCCACCCTTCGCCGCTTCGGCGAGCCGTGGTGAGTTGCCGGCCAGCAGATAGAGCACCGCCATACGCACCGCGACGCCATTAGTGACCTGATCGAGGATCACGCTGTGCGGACCGTCGGCCACATCGGAATCGATTTCTACACCGCGATTCATAGGACCAGGATGCATGATGAGGATCTCCTTCGGCGCGCGGTCAAGCCGCTCACGTGTCACGCCAAAGACGCGATTGTATTCACGCAGCGACGGGATGTACCCGCCTTCCATACGCTCGAGCTGCAGCCGGAGCACGTTCAGCGCGTCAGCCCACTCGATGGCCTGCTCAATACGGTCGAACACCGTCACACCCATTTCACCGATCGCGCTCGGCAGGAGCGAGCGCGGGCCGCAGACCGCCACCTCGGCGCCAAGTTTCTGCAGGCCCCAGATATTGGAGCGCGCCACGCGCGAGTGCAGGACGTCGCCGCAGATGCACACTTTGCGGCCCTTGAGCGAGCCCCAGCGTTGCCGGAGCGTCAAGAGATCGAGCAGCCCCTGCGTGGGATGCTCGTGCGTGCCGTCGCCGGCGTTGATCACGTTGGACTCGATGCGCTCGGCGAGAAACTGCGCTGCCCCCGACGAGTTATGCCGGATCACGACCATGTCAATCTTCATGGCCTCGAGATTCCGCGCGGTGTCCACGAGCGTTTCGCCCTTCGAAATGCTCGATCCGGCCGACGCGACGTTGACCGTGTCGGCCGACATCCGCTTCTCCGCGAATTCAAAGGAGATGCGGGTCCTGGTGGACGCTTCGAAGAAGAGGTTCACGATCGTGGCGCCGCGCAGTGTAGGCACCTTCTTGATCGTCCGCTCCGAAATCTCCTTGAGCGGTTCGGCGGTGTCGAGAATCAGCCCGATCTGTTCGGCGGTAAGCTTTTCGAGGCCGAGGAGGTCCTTGCCGAGTGGGCTCGTCACGCGACTGGCTCCGTTTCGAGCACCACTTCGTCGCGCCCGTCCTGTTCCAGGACGAACACGTCCACGCGCGCGCCGGCCTGCGCTTCGACATACTTGCCGACGACGTCTGGCTGGATCGGGAGTTCGCGTCCACCGCGGTCAATCACGACGGCCAGCCGCACGCGCGCGGGCCGGCCGAAGTCGGCGAGCTCGTTGAGTGCCGCACGGACGGTGCGGCCAGTGAACAGCACATCGTCGACGATCACGACGCTCTTCCCTTCGATCGCCATCGGAATGTCGGTGCGGCCGACAATCGGCCGCGGCCCGACGGTCTGGAGGTCGTCGCGATAGAGCGTGATGTCGAGCGCACCCCGCGGGACTTCGACGCCTTCCCGCGCCGCGATGACCGCCGCGATCCGCTGAGCCACATGCACGCCGCGGCGCTGGATGCCTACGAGGACGAGATCGTCCGTGCCGTCGTTTTGCTCGACGATTTCGTCCGCCATGCGCGCGAGCGTTCGCTCGAGTGCACGGGCATTGAGGACGACCGACCGTGAGGGAGTCATGTCGAGAGTGAAATATGATGGCCGACACACCCAAATGTCAGCGGCAAGGCAGGGCGATTGTCTGTTCAGGGCGCCGAGCGGTCGGCGGCACGCCCCGTCGCCCCGGTTGCCTCTACCGCCGCCGATCGGCCACCTTCCACAGCGATGCATTCTCAAGGACAGCCCCACCTCTCAGTCATCGTGCCTGCCTACAACGGCGAGGACCGCCTGCCGGCTGCACTCGACCAACTCGGGGCGTGGCTCGACGCGCAGCCGTATGAGAGCGAACTGATCCTCGTGGACGACGGCAGCCGCCCGCCAGCCGCCAAGGTGATGACCGATTTCGCCACCCGTCGACCGAACACGCGCGTCATCCGCAATGACGTCAACGTTGGCAAAGGTGCCGGCGTGGCGAAGGGTATGCTCGCGGCGACCGGCGCGTACCGCGTGTTTACCGATGCGGACCTCGCGTATCCGCCGCCGGAAATCGGGAAGATCCTCGCGGACCTCGAAGCCGGCGCGGACGTCGCCATCGCCTGTCGCGTGCTGCAAGAATCACGCTACCTCATGAGCCCGTCGTTCTTCCATTACCTGTACACGCGGCACCTGATGAGCCGTGCGTTCAACCGGATGGTGCGGCTGATCCTGCTCCGCGACGTGCTCGACTCGCAGGCCGGACTCAAAGGCTACACGGCACACGCCGCGACCGTCGTCTTTCCGAAACTGACGATTCCTCGGTTCGGATTCGATGTCGAGACGCTGTTCATCGCGCAAACGCACGGATTCCGCGTGCAGCAGACGGCGGTGCACTTCAGGTACGACGAAGAACCGACCACGATCAAATTCACCGAGAGCGTGTTCCGGATGATGGCCGACCTCGTGCAGGTGCGCCTGAATCACCTGCGCGGCCGGTACCGCTGACGTGACGCGGCTCGTGATCAACGCAGACGACTTCGGGATCTCACCGGCGGTGAATGCTGGGATTCTCGAGGCGCATGCGGCCGGATCGGTGACCTCGACATCAATGTTGGTGCACTGCCCAGGATGGGACGACGCGGCACGGCTTCGTGACGCGGCACCACGGCTCGGCGTTGGACTGCACCTGAACCTTCTGGTTGGCGCACCCACCATCGCCGGCGTGACGATGATCGATCGCCGAACCGGGCGTTTTCTCGGCCTCGGCGCGCTGCTTCGCCGGGCGCTCGCTGGCCGCCTCGACAGTGCCGAAATCGAAGCCGAGTGTGAGGCACAGATCGCCGCGATCGAAGCGCTCGGCGTGACGCTCACGCATATCGACTCGCACCGGCACACGCACGCGCTGCCGGTCGTGCGGCGCGCCGTCGCGCGGGTGGCGGCACGCCGGAGACTGCCGCTCCGTCGGCCCGTGGAGTCGCATCGCTGGTTCCCGAATGACGGTCTGTCGCAGTTCCACCGCGGTGTCATCGCCTGGTCGTGGCGCGTGACGTCGGTCGGCGCAGCCGCGACCTTGGCGCCCGATCACTTCATTGGGGTTTCCATGCAGGGCGGCGATCAGTTCGAAGCGCAGATCACTCACCTACTCGATCGGCTCCCCTCTGGTTCTGTCGAGCTGATGGTCCATCCGGGCCGTGTGGACGCGGCGCTCGAGTCCGTAGACGGCTACACCTGGCAACGGACGCGAGAACTTGCCGCGCTCACTTCAGCTCCCGTGCTGAACCGCCTGCGGCAGGACGACATCGCGCTGATCCGTTTCAGCGAGCTCTGAGAACTCGGCCAACCCGCGGTTGTGGATGATGCCGTGCAGCTCGAGCTGCATGACAATCCAGAGCGGAATCAGCGGAACCGTCTTGAGCAGGTACGGCACGTAGTACGCCGTGTACCAGGCCCGAGGCATCAGGTCGGACGAACCGAGGTTCACGATGATGAGGCACGCGGCGACGAGCCAAGTCCGCCATTTCGCTTGCTCCGCACTCGCATACCAGATCGCCGCACCCAGCATCGCGATCGCATACGACGGCGACTCTGCCTGATGATTGAAGAGCACGCAGAAGACGAGCAGACTCGCCAGCACCTGCACCCGAAACGCGTATTCGCCGAACCGTTTGCGTTGCACGAGCACGGGCAGCATCAAGATGACCAGACCGGTGAGTTGCACCGGCCAGTGCGGCCAATCGACGCCGAACCAGACGCGAAACTGACCCATGAGCCCGGCGTAGAGATCGGCCCCGCCGGTTCCATAGCGCGACATCGGGGCCACGTCGCGCGTTTCGATGGCGTACCAGGAACGGTACTGCGCGGCCAGCGACTCCGGATCGGACACCAGCACCGGCAGCACCGCACCAACGGCGATCACGCCGACGAGAATCAGGCAGAACCGGAGCCACTGCTTGTGGAGTAACGCCCCCATTCCTGCAGCAAGCGGAAAGAGTTTCACGAAGGCGCCAGCGGCAACAGCGATCGCGGCCGGGAGCTGTTCCTTCCGCTCGTACGCCACCCAGGCGAGCACCATCAGCCCGGCCACGAGCGCGTTGCTTTGCGCGCGCTGCAGGTCGCCAAGCACCGAGAAGAACGCGAGCGAGAGCGCCACGAATGCGGCACGCGGTGGCAGGAGCCGAGCGACGCTCACCCAGACGACCGTGGCGCAGGCGGCAG
Source organism: Gemmatimonadota bacterium (assembly GCA_014192065.1). Lineage (GTDB taxonomy): Bacteria > Gemmatimonadota > Gemmatimonadetes > Gemmatimonadales > Gemmatimonadaceae > Fen-1231. The sequence continues at coordinate 218,366 of BJHH01000003.1, forward strand.
CCCAGAGCGCGTAGCCCGCCGTGGTCGGCAGTAACGCGAACGGGGCGAAAAGCAGCGCGAAGGTCGGGCTGTACTTGAAAAAGTCCGCGTGAATCTCGGGATACGCCGCGTACAGGTCAGCGCCCGAGCGCAGATGCTCGAACGCCGCCTGGAAAATCCAGAAGTTGTTTTCCCGCGAGAGCAGCGTGCGTTGCACCGCGACGAACACAGCGGTGAGCAGGTAGACGCCAAGCAGGATGCGAAGCGCGCGGACGGCCTTTTTGGCGCGTGCAGATTTTGAGAGCGGGCGCGTCATCTCCCGCAAAGCTACGGCGCGAGGCCTGCGAGTGGAACGACGGTGGTGAAGCTTGCCCGCGTGCTCGGCACCGCGCCCGACAACACAATGTAGGGTGTACGCATCCGGTACATCGAGCAGGGCGCTGGTGAGCCGGTGGTCTTCGTCCATGGCTACCCATGGAAAGGCGAGAGGAACTGAGTCGAGAGCGGTCTGTTTCAGCGCCTGGCCAAGCCCTATCGGGTCATCGCTATTGACTGCCGCGAGCCCGCACCCAAAGATAGATTTGCCCACCAGATGATGCTCCTCTTTGCCGCGCAACTCGGCGTGCAGCTTGTCGCGACTCCGCAGAGCGACACGGCACAGTACGCGTCGCCCGCGGTGCGCCAAATCGTGACGGCGGCTGCGCTGGCCAACCACCTGGTGCCGGCGGCACTCGGGCAGTACCGCGCAACGGTGGAGAGCGAGATCTCGTTTGGCATGCAAAATGTCACGGGCAGCGAAGGCGTGGTGTCCATCGAGCAGACGGCGAACGAACTTCTCTGGAAGCGCACCGGGGAGTTCGAACAGCACGTGACGGGATATCGCAATCAGAGTCTGGGATTCCAGTTGTCCTCGCTTGGCTTCTTCCAAAATGCGTGGACGGTTCCGTCGCTCTACGGGAACCGACTCGCGCTCCTGTTTGGACGCGACACCACGCGGATTCCTGTGCGACGAGTGGCCAACCGCCGGACCACTTACGCCGTCCATCCGCTGGCGGACGATCGTGAGCGCTACTACCGATTCAGCGGCGGCGATACGGTTCAGGCGTTGACGGTTGGCAACCGCGAAATCCGGATCGTCAAGCTCGAGATCCAGCCGCGCGCCGATATCAAGCCGGGAGTCACGATTTTCACCGGTGAGCTCGATCTCGACGCGGACCGCATGCATGTGGTGCGGATGCGTGGCGCGTTCCAGGCTATCTCCGAAGCGGAACCCGCACTCCGCCGCGTACTTTCGATAACGAGCAAGATCGAGGCAATCGCCTACGTCGAACTCGTTAACGCCGAAGTGAATCAACAGTTTTGGCTGCCGAGCTATCAGCGGTTCGACTTTCAGGCGCTCGTGCCACTGGCGGGTGACGGGAAGACCGTATTCCGGATCGTGTCGCAGTTCAGGAACTACGACATCACCGCGCCGGAAGCGGCGAATCTCTCCGCGGCTGATACGTTGCGGGCTGTTCCACACCGGCTCACGATGGCGACAGGTGATTCGCTTGCCGCCTTCGGCTCATGGCGAGGCACCATCGGTTCCGTCACCGGGAATGTGAGCGCCGAGGACTTCTCGGATGTCGCGCCGCTCAAATGGCGCACGACCGGTCCTCCTGTCTGGGCTGTGCAGGGAGAGCGGTTCAGTGACCTCGTGCGAGCGAATCGCGTCGAAGGGCTGTTCACCGGCGTCGGCGTCAGCCTTCGCGCGCGCGACGCCGTTCCGGGGCTGACTGCCCACAGCACGGCTGGGTATGCATGGAGCGAACGCACGGTGCGGGGCCGCGTGAGCGCCGATCTGCAGCGCGGCACTTGGACGTACGGGTTTCGGGCCGGGCGATCGCTCGACAATACCAACGATTTCGCGTTTGCGCTCGATTCAACCGGCTCGCCCATTGGCACGGTCTTCGGCGTCGACAAGTTCGACTACGTTGACCGCGTCTTCGCGCATGGCACAGTTTCCCGAACAACTGGTGACCGTCGGCTACGGGCTCGCCTGGAACTCGGGTATGCCGACGACCGTCCGGCGACACAACATCTCACTCGCGGATTGTTCGGGAAGTCGGAGTTCCTGCCCAACCGTCCTGTCAACCCCGGTGGCTATGCACGCACCGCGTTGATTCTGGACTGGAACCCAAACGTAGCGGCGGAGTTTCTCCGTCCCGGCATTGGCGGGACGCTGACGTATCGGCGTGGCGATGGCGCGGTGAATTATCAGCGGACCGAGCTGCGACTGTCGGCGCGCGCGAATCCGGGCCGCTGGACGCTGGCCAGCCGGTTCGACGCCGGTGCGCTATTCGGGGCTGGCCGTCCCTTGCAGCAGTTGTTCGAGCTCGGCAGCACCCAGAACCTGCCGGGGTATGACTACAAACAGTTCGCCGGCGACCAGGCGGCCCTGCTACGTGGCATAGTCATGTATCGACTGAATATTTGGCAGGCACCTATTCAGCTTTCCGAACGGTTCTGGCTCCCCGCGCTTGCACCTGGATTGAGCGTGACAGGCCAGACCGGTTGGGCCGGATCCTCTGGTCGCGAGGCGAGATCGGCCATTTCGCGACTCGCCTTCGGCTCTGCGATTACCGGCGAAGCCAAAACATCAGTGGCCGCCGGCATTCGGTTGTTTGGTGGAGCTGTCGGCATCATGGCTGCCCGAGCCGTCGATCACACGGCCCCGTGGCGTGTGTACCTGGAGTTCGGGCAGATCTTCTGAACGACAGCACGGTCAGGGCCGGGCGGCCTAAGCTTCCTGCTTCGGAAGGCATCCGAAGGAGGTCGTCACCGAAGCGGACGAGGATATAATTTTGATTGGGATCCGAAACTAGCGTTTATGGCGGGAACTGGTAGCGGGGCCAATATCTCGGCCGCCGCCCAGGTAGCCGCCCCCCCCTGAATTCGAAGGAACACGAGGTCATCGTTCGCGGGTATGAATTAAGCAAGCGAGTTAGCCTTGCAGTTGGTTGTATCTCGTACTCTCACAATCTTTGCTTCAGATCCTGATCTCCAGATAAAGGAATCGCAATAATGCAACTCAGCAAATCTGTTCCTAGCAGTGATCTAGGACCCATCGCCGATCTAATCATTTCCACCTGCTTCGATTCGGTGATGGTGACCGGGACCACCGCAAAAACCCCGATCTTGTACGTCAATGAGGCTTTTACGCAGCTAACGGGGTACATCTCCGAGGAAGTGTTAGGCAAGTCCCCTTCTCTGCTTCATGGCGCAGGCACCGATCCCGCCGTACTCGATCAGCTCCGTAAAGACCTGGCAGCCGGACGTAGCTTCGAAGGTATTGCCACTAATTACCGCAAGGATGGGACGCCTTTTACGATGCATTGGCGGGTAGCAACAGTTCGATCTGGAAAGGATGAAGTTCTCTACTTCATCGCGGTGCAACGCCGAGGCTGACCAGCGAAAGCCAAGCTTAAAGACGTGCTGTTGGATTGCGACGGATCAAGCCCTGCATATTCGAGACACAGAGCCGATTGGAAAGGATTCCGACAACACCGACGACAATAATAATGGACAGAACAGAATCATTTGCTCAGCCGAATTGCTTCTTACCTTGGACGCGGGTCGCTGGTGTCGTACGTGTTGATTAATGCTATTCTGCAAAGCAACCGATGAACGAACTTGACCACGATCAGCACATGCAGCGATAGCTCGCGCCTCGTCGGCCACCCGGTGCCTCAAACTCGTTGACAGGTTCCGCATGGCCCGACGCGCCTTTAAAACAATTTGAACTGCGACGCTGCCGTATCAGTTTTCGCGGCAAGCGTTCCGAGGATCCTGCCCGCTGCCGCCATGCCGCTCAGAAAAGCGCCCTCCACGCGAGCGCCGCCGGCCCAGTCGCCACAAGCCACGATCCCGGATTCAGCATCGAACAAACAGCGTTCGCTCGGCGGATCGATTGGAAATGCGAACTTCCAGTGATGGGCCGCCAAGTGAAGCGGAGATTGCGGCGGAACCCCTGCGTCCTGCCAGAATGTGGCCAGCATTTCCTGAGCCACTTCATGCGCGGGGCGGTCCCAATTCTCTTGCGTCCATTTGTGACCTGCATGCAGCACCAGATGTTCGGCAATATTTGACCGCACTGAGCGATGAGGCTTGGTGCTGTTGCGGGCAACCCACGTGAGCAGAGAATCATGAATGAAAGCGCCCACCCAGTCGCTGGTAATAGGTCGCTCCAATGTTGCCAACACAGCCCAGCAGGGTTGCATCTGAATCTTCGAAATCAGTTGAGCGAGTTGAGGGAACTTTGCAAGCAAGCCGGCGGCTTGAGGTGCTGGAGCCGATACGATCACATGTTGAAACGTGCCCAGCGATCTGCCGACTCCGTCCGTCAAACAAATCCCCTCCTCGACCGATTCAATCGTCCCAACCTGAGTCTGCATGCGAACGTCCAGATCGGTTGCCAAATGTCGGCAAACGGCACTCATCGACGGTGAACCAACGAACCGCTCGTTCGTATCTGGTTTTTCAAACACCCTGCCGTGATTGAGCGACACAATCTTGTGTGATGGATCAGATGCGGAATCGGGCCAACGAGCGACAACGCCCTGCTGCAACCAGGAATCGATGTAGCGCCGGAACCGAGGATCGCGCGCCGTAAAATACTGAGCTCCATGGTCGAAGCTGATATGACCATCGACACCTTCGACTCGACGGCTCGACATTCTCCCACCGACACCACGGCCCTTGTCAAACACAATGACCGGTACACCATGGTCGGACAGCGTGCGAGCTGCACACAACCCAGACATTCCTGCACCAATCACTGCGACGCGCGGAACCGGATCGAATCGAGGCCTCGCCACACGTGTCCGGTAAGATTGCGTGTCGAGCCGCCGCGCATGTTCTCTGGTTGGACGCGGCCGTACCGTTCCAAACACTTTCGTTTCGGGTTCGAAAGGACGATCAAACTGCCCGAGGCACCAGAGCAATCCGCCGAATGACGCAGGATCACGCCCGTCAAGCGCGTAGCGATGATTGAGATCGATCATGAGTTTCAAAGCGTCCTGTGGCAACTTCGTCCAGTTTACAATCGCTTTGCCCCATGTCATTCGCACGTTGTTGTGCAGCTCTCCCTGCCTCAGCAGCGACATCTGTGCGGCATTCCACAACGCATCATTCGTTTGTGCTCTGGCTAACTGCTCCCAAGCATAAAGCTCTTGACGCGAATCGCCACTGTGCGCGAGCAAGGTGGCCTGCGCCCAGTCTGGAAGTGCTGACCATTGGTCGTGGTCGGCCCGATAAAAACAAAACGCATATGCCAACTCCCGCCAAGTCAGCAATTCATCGAGATATTTGTCGCCTCCTTCGTTGTTGACGGCAGCTGCGTCTCGCGCGAGCCTCATGGGCGACACCATGCCGTAGTGAAGATACGGAGACATGCGACTGACTCCATCGATCAACGCGTTGTTCCGCCGAACGGAATACTTTGCGATACCAGTCTCGAGGAATCGTACCCACCGAGCGTAACCCGCATTCGAGCCACCCTGTGTGTCGACCACCGGCCCTACGCAATGGTCGATCATACAGCACGATACCAGCTCGGGCAAATCAGCTGTCTGCAAATCAAGGGGTTGGAACGGCAGCGTACTGAGATCGAAGGGGCGCACCGTAGAATTGACGTCGGGCCATGCACGAGTCAGCCGCTCGCTATACAACTTCTTTGTGGCGCTTCGGAACTCAAACGCTCTTGTGTAGTACCGTGTCAGCAATCGCATCGGAACTATGCAAGCCGTGTCCACGCATATCAGAGGCTTAGCGACCTGACTGGCCAAAGCGGTCAGCTCTCGACGCGACGGATCGACCGGCATCTCCTCAGTCACCACGACCGTGGATTGTTCGGAAAGAGTCGTCAGGTGCGAGCCACAGTCGTCGCCAGTCGCCAGATGAAACCCATAACTGATCCCGCGCTGCAGACACTGCTTTTGCACATCGCGCGCTCCTTGCAGCATGAACATGTGATGCCGGTCAGACGCATAATCGTCATTTTGCGAAAGCGCTTGGTAGACAAGAAGCGGCACACTCTGTTGATCGGCCAGCCTGATGGCGACCTCTAAAGCAGGATTTTCGTCGGTCCGCATGGCAGTCCGCATCCAGTAGAGCACGAAACGCCCATTTTCATGCGAGCGTGCCGAATTAAGCCGCATCCGCTCTAACAGATGCGCTGGAAAATCCGCAAATGGATGGTTTACCATTGTGGCAAATGACCGACATTCAGCAGTGAAGGTTGTGTTTACAACAGAGACAGTCAACCGTTTAATTTAAGTAGCGCCAGAAAGATCACACTGATTGTAGACGCTGTTCGCGTTCAGTTGACTCTTACTGACCGCAAAGTCGTGCAACCCGTAAACAACGGTTCTTAGGACAAGTGCGCTAACGCTGCTGAGAAAACGCACAGCCGCACGAAGCACAAAGCGCAACGGGGAACGCCCCGTTATCGTGGAGAGGTTTTGCTAGCTCGAAGCGCAGCATCGGCCGAATCACCGCCCCGCACGATGCCATTTACCCCAAAGCGGGATCAGTTCAGAGTTGCAGTTAACCCTTCGGAGCGGCACCAGCCCAAATCCGCCGCAATTCGTTGGCCCGTGCGCGAATGTCAGTAATCTCCTGCGGCTTCTTTCGCATCTTCGCTACGTTGCTGATCGGAAACTTCATCCGCTGATTGTCTTTGAGAAGATCAAAATGCCGGTCCATAAATTCCCAGTAGAGCGTCGTGAACGGGCAGGCATCGTCTCCGACTCGCTTCTTATAATCGAAGCGGCATCCACCGCAGAAGTTGCTCATCTTGTTGATGTAATTTCCACTGGAACAGTAAGGCTTTGTGCCAACAATGCCGCCGTCGCCATACTGGCTCATGCCAAGCGTGTTCGGAAGCGACACCCAGTCGACGGCATCCAGATACATCGCCATGTGCCACTCGTGAAACAGACGCGGGTGGGCGCCCCACAACTGCGCGAAGTTTCCCAGCACCATCAGACGGTGAATGTGGTGAGCATAACCATGATTGATCACATGCTCTAAGGACTGCTTCACACAGTTCATCTCTGTTTTACCATCCCAAAAAAATGACGGCAGCTTGAGTTGGTGGTCCAAATGATTCAGTTCGATGTAATCCGGCATCTTCAGCCAATACACGCCACGAACGAATTCCCGCCACCCCAGAATCTGCCGCACAAAGCCCTCGACACTGTTGAGCGGAGCTCTGCCGGTTCGGCCAGCTTCGACGGCGGCGTCCACGCACTCACGAGGATTCAACAGTTTTAGATTGAGCGGAACCGACAATCGCGAGTGATAGAGAAACGCTTGATCAGTCCACATGGCGTCTTCCCATAACCCAAACTGCGGCAGAATATTGTCGATAAAGTTCTTTAGAAAGCTTTTCGCCTGTTGCCGTGTTACGGGCAGTTGGAAATGCTCGAGACTCCCAGGGTGATTCGAAAAACGAGCTTCCACCAGTTCGATCACTTCCCGCGTAATTGCATCGGGCTGAAACATTTTGGGTTGCGGCAACGTACCCGGACCGGATTTTCCGAAATGTTCACGGTTGTCATGGTCAAAGTTCCACTGGCCACCCGCCGGCTGATTGCCGTCCATCAGCACGTCGTGCTTCTTTCGCATATCGCGGTAGAAAAACTCAAGCAACAGGCTTTTGCGTCCTTCCGCATACCCTGCAAACTCCTCGATCGAGCAGTAGTAGTGGCGATCGGGTCGCACCTCCAGGGCGATGCCAAGTTCATCCGCAACAGCCTGAAGTTGCGTTCGCACACGCCAGTCGCCGGGCTCGACTAAGACCAGCCGTTCGGGTTCCAGACGTTTGATGTCCAGCCGCAGGATCGCACCAAACGACTTCCCGCGATCTTGAGATCGTTGCCTGTGCAACTGGTGATAATCGACCGTGCGTTTTGACGTGGTGAGTTCATCTCGAAAATGCCGCATTGCAGACAGAAACAGCGCAATTCGCAATTTGTGGCACCAGACGTGCGTCGTCTCTTCCTCAACCTCTGCCATCCAGACAACGTCGTTTGTCTGATCGAACCCGTCGAAAGCAGCCGAAGCATGATCAAGCTGATCGCCCAGCACGAGGATGAGATTACGCATTGTCGTCGTTCAGCTGTTGCCGAGATGACTGGATGTGATGACCATCACAATCACGCCTCTGGCCGTCCACGCAACGGTCCGGATCCAATTGGTTAAGACCAGCTTATGATGAGCTACGTCAGAAAATCCTGCCGTCAAGACATCATGCGCCGGCACAGAAAGCGTGGCTGTCGCAATCCAGATCACGATGAGGAGTCCCAGACCCATCCATGAGAGCATGGAAGAAACATTTGGAGAATGCTTCAGGAGCAAGACAGCAGTCACCAATTCAACGAGCATCGCTGGCCCGACGACCCACATCGTCAGCCGATTGTGCAGTGCTTCGTATTCAGAAAACTGTTCGCGACCGACATTTGCGTAAAGCGGGTAGTGCACGATCTGCACAAACCAGATCAGGCCGACCATGAACAGCGTTGCGAAGACTTGTGTGAGCAGAATCAGTTCCATGGTCACTTATCGTAAGTTTTATCGTGGCACTTCGGCCGGTCGCTGCTGCTCGACTTACAGTTCAGGCTTTGACTGATTGGACCAGAAGGTGACGTGTCCCCCAACCCTGTACCGAGGATTATGTCGGTCCGGTGGATGGGGAAACGGAAGGTGTAGTGTGCGAGCGCGAAAGCAAACTCACAGGAGCGGGGGGTGAAGTCTCGAAGCCTGCTGTGTGGCCGCTCGCAGTGGTAGTCGTAGTCGATGCACCACGCCTCGATCGTGCGCGGCGCGTTGTAGAGGCTGTCAAACCAGCGCCCGTTCAGACATTCCGCGCGGAACGTGCCGTCGAGGCTCTCGACGAACACATGCTACGTCGGCTTCCCCGGATGGATGAATTCCAACAACACGCCGGCCGTGCGTGCCGCGAGGCGGACAAAATCCATGCTCCAGCGTTCGTTCGGCTATGCCGGAGCGGGCATCGGGCTCCGCGGCACCAGGACGCGGCGGCGGGGCTTTCGGCGACGCGCCTGCAGTCCTGCTTCTTGATACACGCGTTGCACGCGCTCGTGGTTGATGCGGTGGGCATCGCGTTCGTAGCGGCCAGCGTAGTCGCAGCGGTGCAGGCCGTAGGGTAGAACTCCGCCGAAGCACCGCAGGGCCACGAGAGGCGAACGAGCGGTGCGAGGGCTACCTCGTGTCGCTCGTTCTGTTACAGGGAATACCTTGGCACAGTTTTGACACAGTCGGCAATTTCACTCCCGAAACGACAGAGCCGCAACGACGGCTAAGTCGTTGCGGCTCTACGGACAGGGTGGGATTCGAACCCACGGTACGCTATTAACGTACACAAGCTTTCCAGGCCTGCGCCTTAAACCACTCAGCCACCTGTCCTGCGTGCGCGGAACTCGTGCTCGGAACTAATGAACGGACAGGGTGAGATTCGAACTCACGATACCCTTACGGGTACGCCGGTTTTCGAGACCGGTGCCTTCAACCACTCAGCCACCTGTCCTGATCAATGCACGACAGCACATCGTTACAGGAACCTCAAAAAATAGCCCGCTGACACAGCACGGTCAACGAAATTGTGCGCATAATACAGGAACTGGATGTCGGTCAACGTCTCCGCGACTCGAAGAATCGCGTCAGCAGCTCACCGCACTCAGTCTCGAGCACCCCACCCTGCACCTCCGGGCGGTGATTGAGCCGCGGGTGCCGAAGCAGGTCCTCGATCGAGCCGGCCATTCCAGCCTTGGGGTCCCAGGCGCCAAAGACCACGCGATCGACCCGGGCTAGCACAATCGCCCCGGCACACATCGCGCAGGGCTCGAGCGTCACATACAGCGAGCACCCTTCGAGGCGCTCCGCGCGGAGTACCGCCAGTGCCGCCTGGATGGCGAGCAGTTCGGCGTGTGCGGTCGCCCCAGTGTCCTTCATCGCGTTTGCGCCGGTCGCTACCACAACGTCGCCGCGCACGACTACCGCCCCGACGGGCACTTGGCCCCGCACACCCGCTTCGGCCGCCAGCGCAAGCGCCTCACGCATAAACCGGTGGTCTGACTCGCTCCTCGGAAGGGCGGCGGGCGAAGTTGGTGGCGGGAACATAGGGAGGAAAGTATGAGCGAGGACCTCGCCAGTGAGAAGGCGCGGCGTATTCGGTGGGTTGACCGCTGCTCCCTCCGCCCACGATGTTTATCGCTTCCCAGGCCCCGCAAGCCATGAAACGCATCGCACCATTCCTGCTCGGACTCAGCCTCGCCTGCGGCGGCAGTGACGGCCCGACCGCTCCAGCGCCGGTGGCATCGGTGGCGATCGCGTCACCGGTGACCACGCTGAACGTCGGGGAAACAGCGACGTTGACGGCGACCCCCAAGGACGCCCAGGGCAATGCGTTGACCGGTCGGGTGGTCAGTTGGACGTCATCGAGCGCGACCGTCGCGACGGTTTCGACCGCTGGCCTTGTCACCGCCCTGACTGCCGGCGCGACGGTCATCACCGCGACCTCCGAAACCAAGTCCTCGCAGGCTCCGATCACGGTCACCGTCGCGGGCCCGAACTGCACCGGTGTGGCGCCGGTGGCCATGTCGGTCGGCGAGGTGCGCGTACTGAACGCGACCGAGCGTTCCCTGCTCTGCGTTCCCGGCGGTGCGGCAGGCACCGAGTACACGCTCATACCGGTGAACCTCGGCACCGGCGCCGGAACCAGCATTAGCGTCGAAGCTATTTCGGCGAACACGGTCCCGCCCACCGGTGGCCCGAACGCACGGTTGATGCCTGCCGCCGGTACGCAGGGCTTCTCCGGTCCCGCCTTTGCGTTCGGCAGCATGCCGTCCAACCGGATGCCACGAAACGTCGGCTTCGAACGTTCGCTCCGTGCGCGGAGCCGCTTCGAGCTGAACGCGCTGCGGGTGTCCGCGCGGCTCGCGACTCCTGGCGTCAGTGCACTCCCTCGACCCAGCCGCTCTAACATCATCGGACTCGCCGCGACGCCGGCGCTCGGGACACTCGTCACCCTTAACGCCAGCTCAACGAGCTCCTGCACCACGGCACTCCCCCGCACCGCTCGGGTGGCGGCCGTCACAAGCAGCGCGCTCGTGCTCGTCGACACAACGGCCCCATCGGGGGGCTTCAGCGACGGCGAATACGTCAGCATTGCGGCCACCTTCGATACGCTCGTGTACGCCGTCGATACCACAGCATTCGGCGCGCCCTACGACATGGATGCCAACGGCCGAGTGATTCTTTTCTTCACGACCGCCGTAAACCAACTCACCGCGGCTGGGGCCACGTCCGTGATCGGCGGTTTTTTCTGGGATCGCGACCTGATCCCGCGTAAGCCCAACGCGATCGTGCCGTTCGCGTGCGCGACGAGCAACGAAGGCGAGATGTTCTACCTGCCCGTCGTGGACGTCGACTCGCGATACAACGGCTACTTCAAGAACAAAGCCAACCTCTTCACGGACATCAACGGCACGACGGTTCACGAGTTCCAACATTTAATTAATGCATCTCGCCGCATCTACATCACACCGGAGATCGTCGAGAACGAAGAGTCGTGGCTCAACGAAGGGATGAGCCACCTGGCTGAAGAGTTGCTGTTCTACAAAGTGTCCGGGCTGACCACGCAGCAGGACCTCGGTTTCTCCACGACGACACAGCCGGCCGCGCGGTACGCCACGATGGTTGCCTACCAGGCGGACAACCTTGGCCGGTACAACTCGTACCTCCTAGCCACCGACCGCCATTCCGCGTATGGCGCCGACGCCGACGACGACGACCTCGAAACGCGCGGCGCGACCTGGGCGCTGCTGCGCTTCGCCCTCGACCGGTCGCCCGGTTCGCCCAACACCTACCTGCGGGCGCTGGTGAATGCCCCCACGCAGGGCATCCCAAACTTCAACAACATCTTCTCTGGCATCGGCGGGCTCGCCGGCGCCGTGCGTGATTTCACTATCGCAAATTTCACCGACAACTCCGGCCTCAGCGTCGCGACGAAATACACGCATGCCAGCTGGAACTACCGCGACTGGTTGCCCCACTTCACGAGCAACGCCAGCAAGTTCCCGCTCGTTCCGCGCAACCTGATCGGCGGCATTGCGCAGCCGTACTCGCTGATCCGGGGTGGCAGTGCCTACCTACGCTTCCGCGTCGGCGCCAACACGACTGGCGGAGTAAAGGTGACCACCTCCGGCGCGGCACTCTCCACGCTGGTCGACCTGATCCTCGTGCGCACGCAGTAGCCGCCCTGCGCTTTCTCGAACTTCAGCAGGTCGCCGTCCACGATCGCCTGCATGCGGTCTCCCTCAACGAACCCGCCCTCCAGTACCGCCATGGCCAACGGGTTCTGGACGAGACGCTGGATAGCCCGCTTGAGCGGCCCGAGCGCGGGATCCCGCTACCTAGAGCAACATTGGTGCCGTCAACAGTACGCCAAAAGGGCAGATTCGGTGACGGGTTTATTTCTCGCCAGGCTTGAGTAGGCGCACGGACTTCAGATAATCGCCGAGCTCGAGCTTCTCGACGACGTCCATGCCCTTGATGATGCGGCCGAGCGCTGCGAAGTCGCCCTCGTTGTGCGGCTGCGGCGTGACCCCAAAGGTGTAGACCGCCGGTCCAGTATCGTACGCCGCACCCGGACCCCGCTGGCCGGGAAAACGCGGGGCATTCCCGATGTTCGACCCCCAACTCAGATTGCCGCGCACGAGGCGGCCGCGACTGATCTCATCACGCTGCAACGGCTCGTCGATGAGCACTTCACGTTGCTGCGCCACAAAATTCGGCACCACGCGGTCGAAGCGAATGCGCTGCATCGCGCCCTTGGCGGTGAGCTGCATCAGGTAGTCCGACGCGAGCGGGGTATCGAGCGTATTGAGCTCCGTGTCCAGATCGCCGCGTGTGGTGGTCCAACGGAGCGTCGGTGCCGGCGCGCCGTTGTACGCAGGCACGATCAGCGCCTCCACGATGCGCTGGTAGTCGGCATCGGTGCGCCGACTGCGCACCGGGCGACCCCTGCCCCACGCAGCCAACGTCTTCGGCCCGAACGCCCGACCGGCTGCGTTGTAGACGATGTCGCTCGGTGCTGTTGGATATTTCGCAAAGAGCGCGGCCGCCGCACTGCCTCCGCGCGACTCGATCTCGGCGAGCGCCTCGATCACCGCGTCCTGCGCGATCACAGCGCTGTCCTTGAGGGCGACCGCGAAGGCATCAAGAAGCATCGGAATGTCGGATGGCTCCGCCCACTCGGCCATCGACCGGGCCGCGCCCGCGCGAACGGCCACATCGCGCGATGCGAACGCTGCCTTCCGTGCGGCGCGGCGCACGACCGGATTCTCAATCGTGTCGGCGAGCGCGATCCACGCGGCATGCGCTGCCGTGCGCACGGCACGATCAGCGTCATTGCGCAGTACGGCGAGCCCGACGCGTCCGCCAACCTTGAGACGCGCCAGCACGCCCACCGCGGCAGTCCGCACCGTGAGCGAGGTGTCCTTCGCCATCGCGATTGCTGGCTGCTGTGCGGCTGATAGCCAGACGTCGGCCAACGCGGTCAACGCCGCCGCGCGGACCCACGCCGGGTGATCGGCGCCGGTGGCCTGACCGAGCTGCGCCATCGCGGCCCGGGCATTGTCCCCGCGCGACCCAATCGCCTCGGCCGCCATCGTCGCGATCCATGGATCTTCCGCTTCGAGCAGCAGAATCAACTGGACGAGCGACACACCGTCGGCATGTGACCCCAATGCGCGAACCGCTTCGACCTGTACGCGCCGGTCGTCGCTGCCCAGCGCTTCCATAATGGCCTGCTGGGCGACGGCTGCTCCCACTCCCGACGAATCGGCCCGCGGGCCGGTGAGCCCGCGGACGGCCCAGAACCGCACTTCGGGAGATGGATCCTTGCTGAGCTGGAGCAGCTCCGGAATCGCGATCGGATCACGTGGGCGGAAGAGCGCCCAGGCCGCGCGCCAGCGGAGCTCGTCGTCGGGCGATGCCGCCCAGCGGGCGATGGAGGTGATGTCGCCCCGATCACGGTGCCGTCCGATCGAGAGCAGCGCCTCTGCTACGGCCGCAGCGGACTTCGGCCCTGGCACCGCGTCATTGAGGTACAGGGCGAGCCGCAACCGCGTATCGCTCGTGCGGATCTTGCCGAATGCTCCGGCTGCTTCGGTGGCGACTCCAGTCGGGGTGTTCTCGTCGCGCAGCAGGGAGTCGATCCACTCGACCGCGCTCGTGTCGACCAACTGCCCCGTGGCCCAGACAACCGTCGCCAACACGGCGGTGTCCGTCTCTGCGCGCATCGACTTCAGGAGATCTCGGCCGCGCCAATCGTAAAGCCGCGCGATGGCGAGCACCGCGCGACGACGGAGTTCAGGGTGCGGTGCTGTGGCAATGCGCTGCAGCGCCGCGGTGTCATAGTTGCGACGATCCTCGATCTTCTCGAGTGTCACGATATCGGCGACGTCGGCGGCGGAGAGCGGCGGGCGCGCTTGCGCGAACGCGGCCAGCGGCAGAACGCTCGCCAAAAGCGCCACGGCCATCACACGCACATTTCGGTTCGACAGGCTCATTCGTAGAAGATACCCGGCCAACGCGCAACGGGAATGCGACGACGCGGCGTGGCGGCGCCCAATTCCGCGCCGCACGGTAACTTCATCGTCACCACTACCCGCATCGGAGTACCACCAATGGCCGGCTATTTCATCGCCAACGTAGACGTCACCGACCCCGTCGGTTTTCAGGAATACGCCAAGGGCGCGCCGGCGACGGTGGCCGCGTATGGCGGCGCCTATCTGGCACGCGGCGGCGCGATCGAAGTCCTCGAAGGTGACTGGGCGCCGACGCGCCTGACGATCATCCAATTCGAGAGCGTGGCGCGGGCCAAGGCGTGGTTCGACTCGCCCGAGTACCAGCCGTTCAAAGAGATCCGGAAGCGAACCACAACAGCGCGCCTGCTCGTCATCGAGGGCGTGTAGCACCGGATCATTATCTCGCCATCGCAACGCGCCGACACCGGCTACCCTGGAGCTTCCTCATGCGCACGACCCTGACGCAACGTCGCCCGTTTCTTGCCGCAGTCGCAATCGCCGCCGTGATCACGACCACGTTCGCGCCGAGCGCAGCCGCCCAATCCGTGCCGGTCACGGTATCCGCCGAGTGGCTCGCCAAGAAGCTGAGCGACCCCAAGGTCGTGGTGATCCACACGGCCGGATCGCGCGCCGACTACGACGCGGGACATGTACCTGGTTCTCGCTGGATGCCATCGTCGGCGTACATGATCTCGGCGCCGGGTGCGCTCTCCACGCAACTGCCGTCGCCCGAGGTGGCGGATTCGATTTTCGAAATGATCGGCGTCAGCGATGATTCACACATCGTGATCAGCGGCGGACCGATCCAGACCTCGGGACGGCTGTTCTTCACGCTCGAGTATTTCGGACTCGCGGGTCGCGTCTCGATGCTCGACGGCGGAATCGATGCCTGGCGCGAGCAAGGCCGAGCGCTGGATCGCGCGGAACCGAAGATCACGCGGGGCAACCTCACGCTGAAGCCAGTGGCGACGAAGGTCGTGGACGTCGACTGGGTGAGGGCGAATAACCAGACGGACGGCGTCTCCCTGCTCGACGCGCGCACACCGGAGTTTTACAGCGGCGAATCGTCGGGCGGACAGGCGCGGGCGGGCCATATTCCGGGCGCACGCAACGTGCCGTTCGCATGGCTCACGGGAGAGGTGTCGGTGTTTCGCGACCGCGCCAAGCTGCAGCGGCTCTTTGACCAGGCCGGCGCGAAGAAGGGGAATAAGATCGTCACCTACTGTCACATCGGGATGCAAGCGTCGGCGCTGTACGTCGCCGCCCGGATTCTCGGCTATGACGCGGCGGTGTACGACGGGTCGTGGGAGGAGTGGTCGAAGAAGCCCGAGCTACCCATCACAGGCCCCGTGCGTCCCTGAGATGGGCGCCACGTCGCGGTGCCACCCCGCGCCGCTACTTCCGCAGCGCCACTCCCGCCTCAACCGTCTTGAACCCGCTTTCTCCCCACCCGATCACAAACACGCTGAAGCCCTGCTTGTAACGCATTTCCATCGTGGCCGGGTCGTTGGCCGGGAAGCCGCACGCCACGTTGAACTCTTTGCACGCCGCCAGCACCTGCTGGAGCGCCGCTTCCCACGCGGCGTCGTCGTTGACCCGACGGCCGGTTGAATCCTGCGTCGAGTACACACCGCGTAGCGTACCAGCACCCGGAAAGAGCACGCCGATTCCCTTCACGGCGGCGATCTCGCGAATCTTCGCCACACCAGCCTTGCTCTCCACGATTGTCCAGTTGAGCAGTTCACCCTTCGGGTTGAGCGGCCAGAGATCGGCCTTCGCTTTGTAGTCCTTCTCGCTGAGACCCCAAAACGCCGGCGCCTCGCCGACCGCGTCTGGCCGCGTGCCGCCATTGGCCTTGAAGCGCATCGCCGCGAGGCCGGCCTTCACTTCATCCGCGCTCTCCACGCCGACGAGCACCACCGTCGAAACACCGAGGTCGAGCTGGCGGCCGATGTTCACCGCGGACTTGACCGGGTCCGGCGCGATCTCGTGCATCTTCACGACGATGGGATGCTTCCACCGCTCCGCCGGCGAGCCGGCCTCGGCGTACCCTTTCATGAACGCGCCGAAACTTTCGATACTGCGATCGAAGTTGGCGAACGCTTCCATCGACCCATCGAAGATGTAGTCGTTCGGCGAACGGCTGATCGCGTCCTTCGCGAGTTCGGCAATTGTTTTCTGCGGCGGGGCCGGCTGCGCAGCCTGCGACGTGGCGCTGGCGCCTGGCGCGCCCGGAGGACCGCCACGCCCGCCCCGACCAGCGCGCGGATTCGCTGGTGCGTAGAGGCCAAACACTGGCTTCTTGGCTGTCAGGAGATCCACGAGCGGATTGAGGTGCTGGGCCTGTGCCGAGGAGCCGAGGCCGAGTACCGCGAGTGTCGATAGCGTCGCGAGCGAGCGAATGCGCACGTAACTTTCCCCTGTGTGATGGCGTGGAGGTCTCCGGCGAGTATCGCGTACTCCATCCCTTGAATCAAGGGCGGCCGACCGGGCACCCCTTGCCTTCAACTTCACGCCTGACAACTATATAGGCGGTGTTGCGTGTAGCCACGTTCCATCCTTCCCTCTGTATCCAAGGCAAGCCGGGCATGAAGTCACCGCTCATTCTGTTGGCGGCTGGTGTGGTGTGTGCGAGCGCGGCGGGTTTCGCCGGATCAGCAACGGCCCGCACGGTTGCGTCGCCGCGCACCGCGACCACCATCGCCATCCCCCGCGACGAACTGCCCGTTTCGGCACCGCGCGCGCGCCGCGCGATCCGCCACGAAGGGGTGAAGGCGGCGCTGACCATCGCGGCACCAGAGCTCACAAGGGTCGTCAAGACCGCGTGCGCCAACTGCCACAGCGACAAGCGGATGGCCGGCAACCTCTCGCTGGAGTCGTACGATGTCGCGAAAGCGACGCAGCGACCGGAAGCCACCGAAGGGATCATCCTGAAGCTGCAGGCAGGGATGATGCCGCCGCCCGGATCGAAGCGTCCGGCCGATGATACACTGATGGCGCTGGCTACAACGCTTGAACGGCAGCTCGACGCCGCCGCCGCATTGAAGCCGGAGCCGGGCAGCCGGATGTTCCAGCGCCTCAACCAGGTCGAATACCAGCGGTCGATTCGTGCGATCCTCGATCTCGACGTCGATCCCGGCAAGTGGCTCCCGCTCGACACCAAAAGTGCGAACTTCGACAATGTCGCTGACGTGCAGCTGCCGTCCGCGACTACGTTCGACGCCTACCTCGACGCCGCGAGCGAGATCAGCCGCATGGCGATTGGCGACGCGCACGCGAGCAAAACGTCCATCAGTTACAACGTGCCGCGCCTCGCGTCCCAGTGGACCCGCGCCGAAGGCGCGCCGCTCGGCACACGGGGCGGCGTGTCGGTGGTGCACAACTTCCCTGCTGACGGCGAGTACACCTTTACGGTGAAGCTCCACGCGATCCCGACGGGCCAACTGTTTGGCTCAACAGCGCCGTTCGACGAAAAGATCGAAGTCTCGGTCAACGGCGTCCGGGTCGCATTGATCGACGTGGACCGTGGCATGTCGGAAGCGGACGTGAATGGCATGGACCTGCGGACGGTCGCCATCCCGGTGCGCGCAGGCCCACAGCGGATCACCGCCGCGTTTCTGCAGACGATCGACGGACCGCTGAACGACCTCGTTGCTCCGCTCGGCCACAGTATCGCGGACACGCAGATTGGTTCGCAGAACGGCGTGACCGTATTCGCACACCTGCGCGACCTGATCGTGACGGGACCGTTCAACCCGACTGGCGTCTCCGACACGCCGAGCAGGCGGAAGGTATTTGTCTGCCGCCCGACCACGAAAGTCGAGCAGCGGCCGTGCGCCGAGAAGATCATGCAGGCGATCGGCACGGCGGCATATCGCCGTCCGCTCTTGGCGAAGGACATCCAGCCGTTGATGACGTTCTACGACGAAGGCGCAAAGGAGGGCGGATTCGAGATGGGCGTGCGCACCGCGCTCGAGGCAATTCTGGCCAGCCCGCACTTCATGTTCCGTATGGAAGAGGTTCCGAACGGCACGAAACCCGGCGAGAAGGCCAACCTCTCGGACCTCGACCTGGCGTCGCGACTCTCGTTCTTCATCTGGGGCACACCACCGGATGACGCGCTGCTCGCGGTCGCCAAGCGGGGCGGGCTGTCGACGCCAGCGGGGCTTCGCGCCCAGACGTTACGGATGCTGGCCGATCGGCGCTCCGAGGCGATCTCCACGCGCTTCGCTTCACAGTGGCTACGCCTGCAGGACATCGACAAGGTGCATCCGGACGCCAACCAGTACCCGGACTTCCACGGGCAGCTCGCCGACGCGATGCGCCGCGAGACCGAGCTGTTCTTCAATAGCATCGTCCGTGAAAACCGCAGCATCCTCGACCTCTACCGCGCCGACTACACCTTCGTGAACGAGGCGCTGGCGAAGCACTACGGATTCAACGGCGTCACGGGCTCGCACTTCCAGCGTATCAAGTACCCGGATAACCGTCGCGCCGGACTTCTCGGCCACGCGAGCGTCCTGACGCTCACCTCGCATGCGAACCGCACATCGCCAGTGCTGCGCGGCAAGTGGGTAATGGAAGTCCTGCTCGGCTCCCCGCCGCCACCGCCGCCGCCTGACGTCCCCGACCTCGAGGATACGAAGGGCGAGAAAGAAGGCCGCCTGCTGACGACGCGCGAACGGATGGAGATTCACCGGGCGAACCCAGCCTGCCGCTCATGTCACCTGTTCATGGACCCGATCGGGCTCGCGCTCGACAACTTCGACGTGATGGGCCAGTGGCGCACGCGCGAAAACAACGTGGACCTCGACACGCACGGCACCTACTACGACGGCTCGTCCGTCTCGAGCCCGGCCGAACTGCAGAAGGCGCTGCTCAATCGCCCGACTCCGCTGATCCGCACCTTCACGTTGAACCTGATGGCGTACGCGCTCGGTCGCCGTATTGAGTACTTCGACCAGCCTGCGCTGCGCAGGATCGTACGCGACGCCGAACCCGGCGGCTACAACTTCGCAGACTTTGTCCTTGGCATCGTGAGGAGCGATGCATTTCGTTCCACCCGCGTGACGGCTGCGTCCGACGCCGGCAGCGGTTCGTTCGACTCCAAGTAGATACCAGCCACACCAGCCTCCCACGAGGAGACGCAGCACCATGGAATTCCTAACCGGCAAGTCCCTGCAACGTCGCACCTTTGTCCATGGCATGGGCGCGACGGTGGCGCTTCCCTTCCTCGACGCCATGGTGCCGAGCGGCCTGCGCGGCCTGCGCGGGCTGGCGGCCGCGGGCGATCGCACCAGGCTCGTGACCATCGAGATGGTCCACGGCGACGCGGGGTGCAATGAACTGGGCGCGAAGCTGAACCTGTGGGCGCCGGCGGCGACGGGATCGAAGTTCGACCTCGCACCGACGTCGATGGTATCGCTCGACAAGTATCGCGATTACCTGACCATCATCAGCAACACGGACGTGCGGAACGCGGAACCGACGGCGCCAAAGGAGATCGGAGGCGATCACTTCCGTTCAAGTGCGGTGTACCTGACGCAAGCGCATCCACGGCAAACCGAAGGCTCGGACATTCGCGCGGGTGTCTCGCTCGACCAGATCTACGCAAAGCGGTTTGGCCAGGATACTCCGATTCCGTCGATGCAGCTCTGCATCGAACCAGTGGATCAGGCGGGTGGTTGCGCCTACGGGTATGCCTGCGTCTACACCGACTCCATCAGCTGGGCGTCGCCGACGGAGCCGCTCCCAATCATTCGCGACCCGCGCGTCGCGTTCGAGAAACTCTTTGGCGTCGGCGGATCACCGCGTGAGCGTGCGCAGCGCCGCGCGACGCGACGCAGCATCCTCGACTGGGTGGCCGGCGAAATGACGTCGCTCAAGAACACGCTCGGCCCCGAGGACAAGGCTCGCCTCGACAGCTACCTCACCGACATTCGGGAAGTGGAACGCCGCATCGAGCGCACCGAAGCGCGCAACAGCGCCGGCGAGATCCGCGAACTACCCGGCGCGCCAGCGGGCGTTCCCGATGCGTTCGCTGACCATGTGCAGATGATGTTCGACCTGCAGGCCTTGGCGTTCGCGGCCGATACGACGCGCGTATTTTCGTTCAAGATGGGGCGCGATGGCTCGGCCCGTACTTTTCCAGAGAGCGGCACGGACAAGCCGTTCCATCCGGCGTCGCACCACGGCGGTCGCGAAGGGAACGTGAAGGACTTCCATAAAATCAACAAGTACCACACGGGCATGCTGCCGTATTTCCTGGACAAACTGAAGAATATCCAGGAAGGTGACTCAAATATGCTGGACAAGACGATGATCCTCTACGGCTCGCCGATGGCGGACTCGAACCTGCACAACCATCGTCGCTGCCCGCTGATCGTGATCGGGCACGCCAATGGCCAGCTCGGCGGCAACCAGCATATCAAGGCCGCCGACGGTACGCCAATGGCCAACGCGATGCTCACGATGATGCACAAGCTCGGCATGAACGACATCAATACGTTCGGTGACAGCACCGCGCCGATGACGATTGGGTCGCATGTTTCGAACTGACGGCAACCGCAGCGGCCGCCGAAACGGCAACGGCGGCCGCGTGTTACGCAGATGGTTCCGCGTCGCAATCGGCATCTCCGCGGTGGGGCTGCTGACAGCGGCGACGTGGTCGAGCACCGCTGATTCTCCCGTCGCCGATGCGGCGATGAAGGGCGATACCGCCCGCGTGCGGCAACTGATCAAGCAGGGCGCCGACGTAAACGCCGCGCAGGGCGATGGCATGACGGCGCTGCACTGGGCGGCCATGACAGGCTTCGCTGGCGAGGCGCAGATGTTGATCGCGGCGGGCGCCCAACTCGAGGCCGCCACGCGCAACGGCAAGTACACGCCGCTCCACCTCGCTGCCCGTGAGGGCAAGGCTGCAGTGGTGAGGGTGCTGGCAGCGGCGGGCGCCAACATTGGCGCACCAACCACGTCGGGCGGCGCCGCGGCTCTGCACTTCGCAACTCAGTTCGGCAGCGTGGAGGCGATGTCCGCCCTGCTCGACGCTGGTGCCAAGGTGGACGTACGCGACTCGGCGCTCTTGCAGACACCGCTCATGTGGGCTGCCGCGTTCAATAGGGTCGACGCGATCAAGCTCCTCATCAAACGCGGCGCGGATATCAAGGCGGTTTCGAAGATTGAAGACATTCCCGCGCGTGACCGACTCGAACGCGCCGCGTTGCAGCAACGCAATCGTCGCGTGACGGCGATGCGCACTGCGGAGGCACCGCCGGCAACTGGCCGCGGCGGACCTCCAGTTGAAGCGTTCCCGGCAGCGACCGTCGCGTCGCTCGGCTTTTCCAATGTTGTTGGGGATACGACGGCGACTGGCGGCGCCCGTGGCGGCGCGGCGACTGCCGGTCGTGGTGGACGTGCCGGTGGCGCGCCGGGCGATACCGCGGCCGGTGGGGGTCGTGGCCGCGGTGGCCAGACGTACGGTGATCTGGTCGGCAACAAGGGCGGGCTCTCACCGCTGCTCTTCGCCATACGCCAGGGCAATACCGACGCAGCGCTCGCCCTGCTCGCCGCTGGCGCCGAGGTCAATCAGCTCAGCGGGGACAAAACATCGCCACTCCTGATGGCCACGATCAACGGCCACTTCGACCTCGCCAAGCTTCTCCTGCTCCGCGGTGCAAACCCGAAACTTGCCAGTGACGCCAACGCGACGCCGCTCTACTCGACGATCAACATCCAGTGGGGCGCGAAGTCACTCTATCCACAGCCGACGGCGCAGACGCGCCAGCAGACGACCTACCTCGACCTGATGGAGGCGCTGCTCAAGGCCGGCGCCGATCCGAACGTGCGCCTCACGAAGCACCTCTGGTACATGTCGTTCAACTTCGACCTGCTTGGCGTCAACACCGCAGGCGCGGCGCCCTTCTGGCGCGCAGCGTATGCGACGGACGTGCCGGCAATGAAACTGCTCAAGAAATACGGCGCCGACCACACGATCCCGACGCTGAAGCCAAACGGCTTGCAGCTCAACGCCGATGCGCCGACCGATGACGCAGCCGGCGGTGCCGGTGGTGACCCGTCGGGACTTCCCCCGGTACCGAACGGAGGCGCCGGCGTGGGTCCGCTGCAGGCGGCGACTGGCGTCGGCTACGGCGAAGGCTTTGCCGCCAACTCGCACATGCACGCGCCTGACAGCTGGCTTGCGGCAGCGAAGTACCTGATCGAAGAACTCGGCGTGGACCCGAACTCCCGCGACCATAACGGATACAACGCCCTGCACCACGCGGCCGCGCGCGGTGACAATGAGCTGATGATCTACCTCGTCGCCAAGGGCGTGGACATCAAGGCCGTCAGCCGGAAAGGCGAAACAGTGGCCGACATGGCGAACGGACCGGTTTCACGCATTGTGCCGTTCCCGGAGACCGTCGCCTTGGCCGAGAAACTCGGATCGAAGAACAACCACAAGTGCAAGTCGTGCTAGCGCGAGCCTGCTAAGGCCTCGGCGCTACCGCGTAGTTGGGGGAACTGCAACGACAAACATCGATGTCTTGGCAGTTCCCCCAGTCTTTTGCCGTTGCAGTCGTCGTATCGGCCCGCTCACCACGGAGGTCAATCGTGGTTTTTCTCGTACTCGCGCTGCGTGTACTCGCGCTCGGCGCCCTGCTTCTGGTCGCGCCGCTTCGCCGAGCGCATCGCCAGCGCGTGCGTGGACTCGGACTTAATTGCCGGCAGGGAGAAGAGTTTTTCCAGATCCGTGCCCTTGCACTGGTCGCAGGCCGGCACGTCGCCAGAACGGACGAGTGCCTCGAACGCATGCTCGCAGGTCTTGCAGCGGTATTCGAAGATCGGCATGCGGGAAAACTACTCAGGCCGAGACGTAGCTGAAGCCCAAGGGACCGCAAAAGAAGACGGCGCCCAGGTTTCCCTGGGCGCCGTCTCACCTGTGGTGCTACTTCGCGACGGTGGACCGTCTCACGACACGTTCGCCATTGACATCGATCGACCAGAGGTAAACCCCTGATGCAACCTCCCGCGACGTGTTGAGGTATTTACCGTTCCAATACCCAACATATTCGCCGCAAGGCAGCGTAACGCCGTCCAACCGCTGACCCCCTGCCACGCCTCCGGAACTACCCTCCAACTGCGGCAACGCGACAACCTGCATCAAGATGTTGTACACCTTCAGGCTAACGCGGTACTGCTTCCCCGCTTCCGAACACGCTGGGAAATCACCCACCGTGAACTTGATCCTCGCCTCAGGATTGAAGGGGTTCGGATAGTTCTGACTCATCGACACCGCTGGTTTCTTCTGTACCGGCTGTGTCACCTGCGCCTTCCCAACTCGTGGCATGAGAACGAGGGTCAGCACCGTCAACACCAGTGCAAACCAGCGATACCTCATGTGAACTCCGACAGACTAAGTAGGGGCTATGTAGCAAGCTCCAAGTGGATGTGGATGTGAACTCTCAGGGCGGAATCTAGGGGACCATGGAGCGAGGGTCAAGACTCGTGCCGCGCGGGCTTTCCCAGCAGTCGGTCGTCGCCACGGCGGACAGTGATGCCCTGGCGGTCGCAATACTCCAGAAATGGGATGAGGTACTTGCGCGTAACTCCTAACGCTTCACGGAGTTGGGAAGCAGTCATGGTGCGTTGTTCGGCTAGGGCTGTCGCGGTTTTTCCAATTAGATCGTCGACGGCTGCCTTCGTGAAATACCGGTCCGTGGCAACCGCGATGACGTCGCCCCGGCGGGCCAGCAGCTTCAGTACGCCAAAGACTTCATTGCCATGAATGACAGACAGCTCGTCCACCGAAGGGGGCTGGATCCCTGCAGCTGTTAGAAGAGCGAGCACAGCCGCCGTTCGCCTGGAATCAGCCTCGCCTCCACCCGCCAGCCAGCCAGCACGGGCCGCACGGCCATCGGCGACTGAGATTTTACTACTCTCAGCCAACCGCTCAACGATCAGGTCAACGAGTTCCGGTGCAACGCGCAGAGATGACCGAAGCGACTGCACGGGCAGGCCGGGCTCAAGCGGATGGAGTTCGTGCGCCGCGCGGATGGCCGCCATGCATCGGGTCTCCACGGACTTGGCGACGGCAGGATCGAAGCACCGTTCACCGGCGACGACCACCGACCGTTTCAGCCTGCTCAGCAATGCGAGCGTACTGGACGACGGACGGCCGAGCCGAACCGGGAGCGATGCAATCGCCACACCCTGTCCGCCTGCGTCAGCCAGCAGCAGTGCAAACCGCTGCTCGTCGGACGCGCCAACCTCGGCCCACGGCCTCACCCGGCGTCCTACTGGCGCCGGATCGGTCACCACGCCGCCACCGATGGTCGCGGCCGGCGACGATATGCGCACGACAAACCGGTCACCGGCGCGGGCGACCACGGGAGCGTCGAGCACCACGCGCACCGGCACGCGCGAGCCCGCGCGCAGCGGGCCGCCAACGGCAACGATACGAGCAGCCACGTCGGCAGTCCCGAGGTGGAACCGAACCTTCGTACGCTGACCCACCGCGGGCGCGTTCTCGAGCAGCGCGACATCGGCACGGAGGACTCGCGTCGTCACCCACGGGTCACCGGCCCGCACGACGACCGTCCCGCGCACGTCGATCTCCGCGCGATCGACGCCGCCGAGCGCGACGGCGGTACGCGCCCCGGCTACTGCGCGCGCTGCTGCCTCGCCGTGGCGTTCCACGCCGCGAACGCGCGCTTCGGTGCCCGCGGGCAATAGCACCACCTGATCTTCGGCTGCCAGCTCGCCGGACCAGATCGTTCCGGTCACTACGGTGCCGGTGCCCTTCACTGAGAACGCGCGGTCGATCGGCATGCGGAAGAGGTCATCCGCTGCGCGCGCGGGCACCGCGTTCGCCGCCGTGATGAGCGCGGACTTGAGCGCCGCAATGCCGTCGCCGGTGCGAGCGGAGCAGCGTACGATGGGCGCGCCGTCGAGCGCACCGCCGCTGATGGCCACACGCACCTCCTCCTCGACGAGCGCTATCCAGTCGGCCTCGACCAGATCGGACTTGGTCAGTGCGACGACGCCGCCGCGCACACCGAGGAGGTTGAGGATCGCGAGATGCTCACGGGTCTGCGGCATGATCCCTTCATCCGCGGCGACAACCAGCAGCGCGAGGTCCACGCCGGTAGCCCCGGCCAGCATGGTCCGCACGAATGCTTCGTGACCAGGCACGTCGACCACACCGATCGGCTCGAGTCCATCAAGATGCAGCGGGGCGAAACCGAGTTCGATGGTGATGCCGCGCCGCTTCTCCTCCGGCAACCGATCAGTTTCGATTCCCGTGAGCGCTTTGACGAGCGAGGTCTTGCCGTGGTCGATGTGGCCCGCCGTGCCAAGAATCATTCGGCGGCGCTCTGGGCCGTTGTGCGAACGGCGGGCACGCGCTCCTGCTGGCGTTCTTCCCACGCAATCAGCGCGCGCAGCGGCCGGCCGTCGCCGAGGTGTTCCTCAAGAAACTCGCGAAGCAATCGGAGGTGCGAACGAATCGCGAGGCCGTCAGCCAGCGCCTCGTTGCCGGCGAGCCAGGACACCAGCGCGGCGCGGGCTTCGGCCGGAAGGCGGCGCCCGCCCTGTGCCTGGCTCGCGCACGGCCCGCACAACGCTCCACCGGCCCGGTGATGAAAGGTGACGTCCGCGGTGAGCGTGAGATCGGCATGGCACAACGCACACTGCGTCAGCGCGGGCGCAAAGCCGAGTTCGGCCACGAGTCGCCAGGTATTTGCCACCGCGACTGAGGGTACCTCGTCGGGCTCAGCGTACGCGATCGCGTCAAGCGCGGTGACCGCCACTTCGTAGAGGTGGCTCGACTCGGCTTCGTAGCCAAACCGAATACAGAACTCCGCGATAGCGCTGGCGGCGCCAAACTTGTCAAGCGATTGGGCCAGCTCAGGACGGGAGCGCGTCGCGTCGAAGCCATGCAGCGCATGCAGGTCGCGTGACCCCTGCATCACGACCTGGGCGTTGCCCGACGCAAAGAGGTCCAGCGCGGCGCCGAACTTGTTGCGGGGGCGTCGCGCGCCGCGTGCCACCACGGAAATCACGCCAGCATCGCGTGTCACGAGGCGCACCACGCGCGACGTCTCACGGTAGTCGAAGGTGTGCAACACGAGCGCCGGGGTATCGATCTGGCTCACCGAGAGAAAGCTACCCTCGCACGGCGCAGTGTCCTACCGCGTGCCCTCGGACCCAGCGCTCAGCGACGCTATTGTGGCCCACGCCGTCGCATCGGCACGAGCACCGGGGCGCCGACGGCGGGATCGCGTGACACGAGGAGCGGCCACCCGTAGACCTTTTCGAGCAGGTCGCCCTGCATCGTCTCGTTCGGCGTGCCGTCGGCAACGACCCTGCCGTTGGCCAACAGCACGAGTCGCGAGGCAAAGCGCGCCACGAGATTCAGCTGGTGCGAAATGAGGAGCACGGCAACGCCGTCGCGCGCGACCGAATCGAGCAACTCGAACAGTGCCATCTCGTGGGCGATGTCGAGGAACGAGTTCGGCTCGTCGAGCACCAGCGCTGCCCCGCCCTGCGCGAGGGCCCGTGCAACGCGCACACGCTGCCACTCACCACCAGAGAGTTCGTCGGTCTGCCGGTTCAGGTAACCCGTCAGGTCCGTGCGTCGCACCGCGGCATCGACCGCCGCATGATCGGCGACGCCCATGGCACCCCACGGAGAGCGGTGGGCAAACCGTCCCATGGCGATGAAGTCGCGCACCAGCCGTGGAAAGATCGGCTCCTCACGCTGTGGCACGAGAGCGAGTTCGCGGGCGACCGAACGCCGGTCGAGTCCGACCAATGGCTTGCCGCCGATCAGAATGCTACCGCGCTCGGCAACCAGCCGGCCAAGCAGGGCGCGGACGAGGGTGCTCTTGCCACTGCCGTTGGGACCGACGATGGCGGTGATCGCGCCAGCCGGCGCGCTGAACGTCACGCCGTCGACGGCAGGCTGCGCCTGACGCGGATATCGGAGCACCACATCGTCGAACCGGATCATCGCATGCGGCGCATCCGCGCGAGAAAGAATGGAACACCGATGATTGCCGTGACGGCACCGAGCGGGAGTTCGGCTGGCGCTCGAACGGTACGCGCGATGACGTCGGCACCGATCACCAGCGCGGCGCCACCTATGGCAGCCGCGAGCAGCGCGCTCCGGGTGGACCGCGCACCCAATGCACGCACGATCGCCGGCACGACTAGGCCAACGAATCCGACGAGTCCAGCGGCGGCAACAGTCGCCGCGGCTACGACGGCCGCGACGAGAAAGACGCGGCGCATCGCGCGGTCGACGTCAACGCCAAGCGCCGCGGCCGCGTCGCCACCCAGGGACAGCACGTCAATCTCGCGGGCAAGTCCCACGAGCGCGACGGCGCCCGCGACGACGAAGCAGACCAGCCAGACGACGGAGCTCCAGGTCGCACCGTTTAACGAGCCCATCATCCACCAGAGCGCATCGCGTACCGCGCCGGCCGGCGCACCAGCAAGCACGACCAGGATGGCGGCGTTGGCAAATGCGCCGACCACGACGCCGGCCATCACCAGCGCCGGCGAATGTCCGGAGACCCCCGATGCGTGCGCCACGGCGAGGACGAGCGCGACTGCGACGGCCGCGCCGCCGAACGATGCGAGCGCGATCACGGCGGGTTGCATCAGGCCGAGTGAAGAGGCCAAGACGGCACCGACGGCTGCGCCACCTGACACACCGAGCAGATATGGCTCGGCGAGCGGGTTTCGCAGGGTCGACTGCAGGGCGTGACCACTCATCGACAGTCCGGCCCCGACCACGATGCCGAGCGCAACACGGGGCAGCCGAATCGTCTGGATGATAGCCACGGCCTGCGAGTCGCCACCACTCCAGAGCGCGCGCCAGATGTCCACTGGTGTGATGGGTACCGGGCCGATCGCCAGCGACGCGACCACCGCCACGAGCGCGGCGACGACGAGCAAGATCCAGGTGCGTGTGCGCATCAGGATTCCATACTACCGTGTGCTGTCGCCGACGACGAGACGACGCACATGACGCGCGGCTTCACCGAGCCGCATGCCCGGACGCCCGACGAGCGCGGAATCGACAATCGCGAAGCGACGAGCACGCACGGCAGCCGTGGCGTTCCACGCACTGTTCGCTTTGAGTCGGTCCGCGGTCTTGGGGCCAACCACGAACAGATCGGGGTTTCGCTTCACGACTTCTTCAAGCGAGACCTGGGCCGATGGCGCGGCGATGTCGCCGAATACGTTCGTGGCGCCCGCGATTTCCAGTAGCTCATTCATGAAACTGCCACGCCCCATAGTCCAGACCTGCGGCCCACCGTCGAAGAGTACCCAGAAGGCGCGCGGCGGCGTGGCCGGTCGCGGCATCCTCCGGACCGCGTCGACGGACCGCATGACGGAGTCGACCGCGGTACGGCCGGCCGAATCACCCGTGACGGCCGCGAAAAGATCAGCGAGACGGGTCAGGTCGGCGATCTGATCGGTGCGCACCGTGAGCGTGCGCACGCCGGCCGCCTGCAGGCCCAGCGCGGCACGACGGTTCGACGCATTCATGTAAAGGATCACCAGATCAGGCTTCGCGCCGAGCACGGCCTCGACATTGGGGTCGATACCGTTACCGAGGTCGGGCACGGCGTCGGCCGCTGGCGGATAGTGATCCCAATGGGTGCGACCGACGACTCGCTCACCGGCGCCGGCCACGAACAGGAACTCCGTCGCGACCGGATTGAGCGACACGATGCGGCGCGCGGGCCCAACGCGCACCGAATCACCGAAGTCGTCCACGACATACGACGTGCCCGCTGCATCCCGCGGGCGCGTATCGCATGCCGCGATGACGACGAGCAGCGACATCGTGAAGATGGCTAAATGACAACGATGCAGCAGAGCGACGCTCCCCGCGGTTTCGTCGAAGCTTGGCTGAAAACGCCGAGGCGAAGTGCGCCGATGAACCGACCATCGCGTGCGCTGGAGCCCTGACGCCACAGCCCTCCCCCGAGGACCGCCTGTGATGCTTGGTGTGGCGCGACCGCGGGTCGTCTCCTGGCTCCGGGCTGTTCGAACTCGCCTTCCCGACGGAACTTGGCCGTCAGTGGCATGCTGCGCTCGAACAATAAAACAGACGCCCGTTACAGTGGCGGGGCCGCACCGGATTCGCACCGGATTCCGTGTCCCGCGTTCGCTATGTGCAGCGGATGTTAGGCCGCGCCGTCGGAGGGCGCAAGGCGAACGCGGTCGCCTGATGCTTCACCAAATGGCAGAGCGCCCGACTTGCTCCGGCGCCGCAGCGCCATCACGAACACCACCGCCATACCGAGCGCGATCACGAGCACGACGGCTCCCACGGCGCCGATCGATGCATCCGATCCCGATGGCGCAACAATTCGGAGGGCCGCGGTATTCGCCACGAATTGGCGGGTGTACCGGCGAAAGGTTCGGCCCGAAAGCGCCGCCGGTGCCTCCTCATGGACTACGTCGCCGCTGACGGTGGCCGCCGAGTCTTCGACGAGGATTTCGAGCATCGCGGTCGAATCGGAGGCCGAG
This sequence comes from Gemmatimonadota bacterium, assembly GCA_014192065.1. Taxonomy (GTDB): domain Bacteria; phylum Gemmatimonadota; class Gemmatimonadetes; order Gemmatimonadales; family Gemmatimonadaceae; genus Fen-1231. The sequence goes on from BJHH01000003.1 coordinate 248,545, forward strand.
ATGCCGAAGGGCGCGGTAGATACTGCCAGCTGGTACGAATAGGCGATGCGCTTAGTGCCGGGTGCCACGGGCGCCGTGGCCTCCACTCTCCCACCCGCGAAGGTCATGGCGTCGCTGTCGATCGCCCCCTCAGCGACGCGGGGATCGGTGGCCCCATCGGGGAGCGTCGCGCGGAAGGTCGGGACGGTCGCGGATGCCACCCGTGTACGGTCAGTAGCGTTGGCGAGCATAAAGACCTCGACCACACGCCGCTGGCCGGCTTCGTTCGGTGCCGACACAACGACGTGTCGGCTTTCGACAGTAACCCGCACGCCGTGGCTGGCGGTGTCGTAGACAATCAGGTCCGCTGCCGCGCCGGAGACGGTTCGTTGCGTGAGTGGGTCGGCGAAATAGGCGATGCCACCGAAGTTCCCAGCGACCAAGTACACGGCGGTCGAATCGCCGAAGGTCGTGTATCGAAACGCATACTGGCCCGCTGCCCCGGCGCGCATCGAGTCGAGCGGCGCTGAGGAATCTGGGGCAATGCGATGCAGCGTCACCCAGACCTGTGACATGGGACGGCGCCCTCCTCCGCGCCCCGACGATCCATTGAGCACACGACCGGACACCGAGCGCGCCTCGCCCCGTATTGGTACGGGCGGCGGCGCCTGCGCGCGTGCCGTCGCGTGGACTGCGCTACCGAGCCCCATCACCGCAATGATCACGAGGCGCCCGACCGTGCGGCGCGCGACCGTGCGGCCGCTAGAGTGAAAACTTTCCAAAGTCCTCGGGGTTCATCTGCTCGAGGTGGCGCCGCAGGTTCTCGGCGAAACTGCCCGACTCCGCCACAGAAGAGTCGCCCGGGCCCGGCGCGCCGAGCGCTGCATCGGTGTCGGTGTCTGCCGTGAGCTGGCTGTCATCGCTCAACAACTTTTCAGCGGCGAAGATTGGCGCACCGCAACGCAGCGCAATCGCGATCGCGTCGGACGGGCGCGAATCCACGACGTACGATTCCCCGTCGCGCGCCACGTGGAGCTCGGCGTAGTAGGTGTGCTCCTCGACCCGGGTGACCACGATGCGCGACACGACGCCGTCGAGAGCGAGGATGAGCGCATGAGCCAGGTCATGCGTCATTGGGCGTTCGCGCGGCACGCCGTGCAGGTGGGCCGCGATGGATTCCGCCTCCGGCCGCCCGATCCAGATGGGGAGCACACGCACGCCGTCCCGTTCCTGCAATACGACGACGAAGGTCTTCTGCTGACCGTCGTGTGCGAGCTTGGAGACGATGACTTCGACCACGCGTGCACTCCCTCCACTTGCGAGCGGATCTGACCCCGGACTACCCGCGAACGGCTCGCTTCAGCGCAGCCACCCGGTCGGTGCGCTCCCATGTGAACAGCGTCACCGACTTGCCAAAGCGTTTCACGCGCTCGCTCGTGCGGCCGAAGTGGCCATAGGCGGCCGTGTCGCTGTATATGGGCTTCCGGAGATCGAGCGAGGCGATGATGCCCTTGGGCGTTAGGTCGAACACCTCCTCGACCGCCTTGATGAGTTTTCGCTCGTCCACGCGGGCCGTACCGAACGTGTCCACCATCACGGAGACCGGCTTCGCCACGCCGATGGCGTACGCGATCTGCACCTCGCACTTGGTCGCGAGCTTGGCCGCGACGATGTTCTTGGCCACCCAGCGCGCCGCGTAACAGGCCGAGCGATCGACCTTTGAGGGATCCTTGCCGCTGAATGCTCCGCCGCCGTGGCGGCCCATGCCGCCGTAGGTGTCGACGATGATTTTGCGGCCAGTCAAGCCGGCATCGCCGTGCGGGCCGCCAATCTCAAATCGGCCGGTGGGATTGATATGGACCTTCATCCGCCGCGGGCGCAGTTCCTTCGGAATCGTCGCCTCGATGATCTCGCGCACGACCGCCTGCCGGATGCGGGCGTTGCTGACATCGGGGCTGTGCTGCGTCGAAATCACCACCGTGTCGACGAGGACTGGCTTGTCGTTCTCATACAGCACAGTGACCTGTGACTTGCCGTCCGGGCGGAGCCACTTGAGCGTCTGATCTTTACGCCGGGCGGCCAGCGCCATCGTCAGTTTGTGGGCGAGCATAATGGGGAGCGGCATCAATTCTTCGGTCTCGTCGCAGGCGTAGCCGAACACCATGCCTTGATCGCCAGCCCCACCCGTATCGACGCCCAACGCAATGTGCGCCGACTGTTTGTCGATCGTGGACATGACCGCGCACGAATCAGCGTCGAAGCCGTATCCCGACTCGGTGTACCCGATCTTCGCGATTGTGTCGCGGACGAGCTTCGGAAGGTGCACGTACGACGTGGTCGTGATCTCGCCGAAGATGGTCGCCAATCCGGTCGTGACCATCGTCTCGCATGCCACGCGCGACTTGGGATCGTCAGCAATGAGGGCGTCGAGGACTGCGTCCGAAATCTGGTCTGCGACCTTGTCAGGGTGTCCTTCGGTTACAGACTCTGACGTAAAGAGGTGCGGATGCTTCACGGGGCGATGTGCGTAAGGTGAGAGAAACGGCGGAACCGAGCGCCCGACGTCATTTGATCGATCGTGCGACCAGTGGAGAATACCGGGTGCGTCACGCGTGGAGCAACTCGCTGTCCACCTCGGCGACAAGCCGTTCGCGCAGGATCTGCTCGGCCTCCGCGGCCGTTGGCGCGAGGAGGGCCGCATCGGCCGCCTCCGTGGCCACCCCGGTGCGCAGTCCACGGACGAGCAGTTTCACGCGGGGGATGGCGATGGGGCTGACGCTCAACTGACGAATACCGAGCCCAATGAGCGCGAAGGCCATCAACGGATCCGACGCCATCTCGCCACAGACGCCGATCGAGATGCCGCGCGCCTCGGCCACCTCGCACGACATGCGAATCAAGCGGAGTACTGCGGGGTGCAGCGGCGTGAATCGTGACGCAAGGCTCGCATTACTCCGATCGACGGCGAGCGTGTATTGCACGAGGTCGTTGGTACCGATGGAGAAAAACTGGACGTCGCCCGCGAGCGACCCGGCCAATACGGCGGCCGCTGGCGTCTCAATCATGACACCCACTGGCACGTCCGCCCGATGCGCGACCCCGCGTGCCTTGAGTTCCGCCGACGCCTCGGCGATGAGGGCGCGCGCTTGGCGCACCTCGTCGACCGTCACGATCAGCGGCAGATTGATGCGCACGTCGCCCAGCATGGCCGCCCGCAGCAGAGCGCGCAGTTGCGTCTTGAAGATCTCTGGCTGGTCGAGGCACATCCGGATGGCGCGCCAGCCGAGGAAGGGATTGGCCTCGTGAGGCCAGCCGCCAACCGGGAGTTTGTCGCCACCAACATCGAAGGTGCGGATAATCACCGGCCGCGTGCCGAAGGCGCGAATGACGCCGGCATAGGCCTCGTACTGTTCATCCTCATCGGGCATGGCCGCCCGACCGACGACCAGGAATTCGGTGCGCATCAGCCCGACCCCTTCGGCGCCGTTCGCGACCGCCAGTTCGGCTTCATCAGGGAGGTCCACGTTCGCAAACAGCGTGACGCGCTGTCCGTCTCGCGTGATGGCGTCTTCGCCACTCAGCCGCGCCAGTGTTTCGCCTTCCTTCTCTTCGCGACGCTGGCGCGTGGCCGCATCAGCGAGCTCGGTGGCCGAAGGACGCGTCGTGAGCGTGCCCGTCGTCCCGTCGAGAATGACCTGTTCACCGCTACGCAGCTTCGACGTGGCATCGAGGAGGCCTACCACGGCAGGGAGTCCGAGCGAACGGGCGAGGATCGCGACATGCGACGTGCGCGTACCGGCATCGGTCGCGATGGCTGCGATGGCCTCGCGATCGAGCTGCAGGGTCAGGCTCGGCGTCAGGTCCGACGTGACGAGAATGGCGTTCGTGCCCTTGGGCAGGTCGACCGGGTCGTGGTCCGGCAGGTCGAGCAGGATCGTAAGCACGCGAATATGCACGTCCAGCAAGTCACTGACGCGCTCGCGCAACATCGCGTGTGGCGAACGAGCGAAGTGGTCGCGCCACTCGAGCATCACCACGTCGAACGCGCGCTCGGCGCTGAACTGCTGACGGATAGTGCGCTCGACACGCTCTTGAAGTTCTACATCCTGGATGATCGAGATCTGGACCTCGAAGATCGCGGCCTCGGCTTCGCCGGCGGTGCGCACCGCGCGTTCGCGAATGGTCCGCAGTCGCTCGATCGCGCGCGCGAACCCAATGCGCAGCCGCTCGATCTCAGCCTCGACATCGTCGAGCCCGATCACCGTCGCCGGGACGGCGGGCACTTCCCAGCGCAGCAGGTGCACCGGCCCAACGACGATGCCAGGCGATGCGGGGATGCCCTTCAAGACGGTGATCGGCATGGTCAGGCCTCCCCGAATTTGGCGGCGAACAGTTCAGCGATCGCTGCGACGAGCGGCTCGGCGTCTTCGCCGTCGGCGCGCACCAGCACGGTAGAACCACAGGGGGCCGCGAGCATCATGACGCCCATAATGCTCTTGCCGTTGACGTCGAGCCCATCATGCGAAAGCACCAGGGCCGACTTGAACTTGGCGGCCGTCTTCACGATTTCGGCCGACGGACGCGCGTGAATCCCCGACTGATTGACGACAGCCACCAACCGTTCGGCGGTCATCGGACCACCACGGCGATCGCCGCGGCGACCGCGAGCAGTCCGATCGCCGCGCGCCATCCGGCGACCCGACCGTGCAGCAGTGCCAGCAGCAGCGCGCCCAGTGCACCGATTCCACCGATGATGAGCACGCCGGTTGGGGTGACCCCGGCGGCGGTACCGATCGCGAGCGGAAAGCCGAGGCCGGCAGCGAAGGCCGCGGCTCGAGTCAGGTGCGCGGGACCCGTTCGAAAGATCGGTGCGCCGAGCGCATGCGCCACCGCGAGTCCGTCACGCCAACCGGCGTGGAGCCCCCAGATGCGCAGCGCGAGGTGCCCTGCGTTGTACAACGCAAGGAACCCGATGACGACCAGTGGCGCGCCGAGACCGAGACCGAATGCGACGAGCGCGATGAGCGAGCAAAGCGGTAACCACGCCGCCCAGACCAACCGGTCGCCGACACTGCCAAGCGGACCACAGCTCGCCGTGCGGAAGCGTTCGATGCGATCGGGGGCCTCGAGCGAGAGTTCGGCGCGCGCCAGCGCACCCACGGCGATTCCAGCGAAATACGGATGGCAGTTGAAGTAGCGGCTCTCGCGGGCCATCGCTTCGCGGTACGCGGCGCCCGTTGCGCCCCCTGGAAGCAGGCGCAGCGCCGGCTCCATCGCGAAGGCGATCCCGTTCCCGATCATCGTCTCGTAATTGTACGAGCCTTGCAGCGTGAACAGGCGCGCAAGGATCGCTATCCTGGTGCCGAGGGGCAGCGTGGGGGAAGTCATCGGGCAAACACCAACCCGAGCCCCAGGGCCGCCCCTGCGGCGAAACACCACGACGCGCGCGGCGCGGATCGCGCAGATCGTGCGATGGTCGCGCCACCGACGGCGACGGCGAGCACGATCGGCCAGGCGACCGACGGTCCGTAGCCCACCTGCCAAGCGGAGAGCAGCCGTTGCGTGACGCCGAGTGAGACCAAGAGCGCTACGGCGGTGACGATCACGCCGCGCCCGAAATCGGAGACGATACCGGAAAGGTGCAGGCGCGCCACGGCATGCCCGGAGCCAGCGTCGAGCGGCCCGCGGAGGCGCAACGCCAACTGCGCGATCACCCGTCGGTGCCAGACCATCGACGAAGAACCCAAGGCCGCGGTGGCGAGCCCGGCAAGCGTGGCGACAGCGAGTGACCCGGCAACGTCCGCACCGCCAACCAGATAAGTGGCGCCTGCGACGACCCCAGCCGACCCCCACTCCGGGTAACGGCTCGCACCGAACGGCAGGGTTTCGATGGCGAACAGTTCCAACACCGCGCCAACGACGATGCCATCCTCAGGACGGCCGAGCAGCGCGGCCGCGATTGTGGCGGATACGATCGGTCGCGATACCATGGCCTGCAACAGGCTGACGGTGTCGAGCGAGCAGAGCGCTCCCGCAAGCACGAGCGTCAGGAAACCCGCGAGCTCGATCATGCGCCGCGTTCGCGCAGCAAGTCGTCGAGCGGCATCGGGCTGGACGCGGGCAGGTCCTGTGCGGCAATACGCACGCCGCGGGCGGCTATCGCTCCGAGTCCCGCCGCTTCGTCGTCTGACAGGTAGACGTACGACAGGCAGGCGGCGCGGCCCGGGCGGTGGTGGAGGCCGCCAATCGTGACATCCCGTATCGCCGGCGCAGCGGCGGTCAACCGGCCCATCGTCGCGACGTCGGCGGTGAGCAACATGCCAGCATCAGTGCGCGCGGTGAACTCCGGCATGCGCGCCACGGCCGAGTCGACTGTCTCGACCAACAACTCCATCTCGGGTGGTGTGCCCATCCGGTAGAGCTCGCGCTCCCAGTCGTTCGAGGCGACGCCATCGTCTACGAGCACGATAAACCTGAGCTGGAGCGGCTGACCCCATCCCACGACGACCTGTCCATGCACGAGGCGGTCATCGATGCGGAAATGCTCAAGCGGCACCGTGGCCTCCGGATGCGGGCACGACAGTGATGGACTCCCGTCCCCGCGCGGCCGCACGCTGCAAGTCGGGTTCGGAGACACCGTCACCCAGAGCGAAGTCGAGCAGCGTGGTCACCGTGACTCCCGTGACGATGGCGATCGACGGATCGAGGCGGGCTAGCCGACGGGCAGCCATCGTGCAGCTGCCAGCCGGCAGGTCGGTGAAGATGACGCGCGCGCCGTGCGCGTCGAGGGCGCCGCGAATCGCCTGCTCGACACCGCCAAGGTCGAGCCCCTCATTGCTCACCGCGATGAACACCTCCGGCCGCCCGGCAATCTTACCGACGGCCGATACGATCCCGGAGGCAAAGCCGGCATGACCGGCAACAACAGCGCGGGGCCCGGATGCGTCGGCCATTCTACTCGTCGTCGTCCTGGAGGTAGCGGCCGACATTCGGCGTCGTCGCCTTGATGCGTGACTTGAGGCGTTCGTTGAACGCTTCCGCGACGTTCACGCCGCTGTACTTCAACAGGTGATTGAGCGCGATCACTTCGGCGATCACGGTGATGTTCTTGCCGGGGTTGAGCGGCACCGTGACCATCGGCAGCGCCACGTCGAGAATCTTCGTGGACTGGCCGTCGAGGCCGGTACGATCCACCTCGTTGAGCGCGTCCCACTGTTCGAGGTTCACCACCACCTCGATGCGCTTCTGCTGCCGGACAGCGCGGATACCAAAGATCTTGGAGACGTCAATGATGCCGACACCGCGGATTTCCATATGGTGATGCGCGTGGTCGTGCGCGCGCCCGATCACGACGTCGGTACCCTGCCGGCGGACGATCACGAGATCATCGGCCACGAGTCGGTGTCCCCGTTCGACGAGATCGAGCACGCACTCGGACTTGCCGATACCGCTCGATCCCGTGAACAGAAGGCCGACGCCAAACACATCGGCCAGCGAACCGTGCAGCGTGGCCGATGGCGCGAATGCCGACTCAAGGAAGGGCCCGATGTGCCGGTAAAACTCTTGCGTCTTGAGTTTCGAACGGAGGATCGCGAGCCCGACCGCCTTGGCCTCGTCTTCCATGCCCTTCGGAAGCGCCTGCCCCTTGGTGATCATCACACACGGAATCGGATACGAGAAGAACTGCTTGATGTTTCGTGTGCGCTCCTCATCGCTCAGCGAGTTGAGGTAGCTGACCTCGGTTTCGCCGAGGACCTGAATCCGAGCGGCGACGTATCGGCCAACGTAGCCGGCCAGCACGAGTCCCGGCCCTGAGGCGTCGACGGAGGTGATCTCGCGCTCGAGACCCGCCGGACTGCCGAGCAGTTCGAGCTTAAGCGCTTCCTTCATGCGTTCGTAGAGCTGAGCGACCAGAAGCTTTGGCATCGTCCGCGTCGGAGAAAAAGTGGAGGCGCTACCGAGCAACAGCCCGGAGGTGTGCTTCGGTTTCGGTCGCGGCGTTGTCCCAAGTGAACGACTGCGAAAATTCCCTCGCGCGCAGTCCCATCGATTCGACCAGTTCCCGCGACCCAGCAAGCCGGCCCATCGCCGCCGCCAACGCATCGACGTCCCCATGTGGCACGAGGAAGCCCGTCTGCCCATCGAGCACGGACTCGCGGATGCCAGGCGAGTTGGACGCCACGACCGGCGTGGCGCAGGCCGCCGCTTCGACGTTCGTCAGGCCCCAACCCTCCTTGGGTGACGCCAGCGCGACCGCCCAGGAACGGCGCAGCAGCGCGAGTTTCTCCGATTCGCTCACAAAGCCAAGAAACCGCACGCGACCTGTGAGGTCAAGCGTGTGCACGAGTGCCTCGAGTGCGGGGCGATAGTCCCCGGCCCCGGCGATCTCGAGCACGGCCGTCGGGTGCGCCAGTTGTGCGAAGGCACGCATCACAATGTCCACGCCCTTGTAGCGCTTGAGACGTCCGACGTAGGCGAATGTCGGGACCGGCGCGCGGGTACCGGCCGCCGGCGTAAACGCCTCGGCGCTGACCCCGGGATAGATCACCCGCACATGGTCTCGCGGGATGCCACGGTCCACGAGGTCGTCGGCGGTGCTTTCCGAGATGGCTTCGAATGCCACATCACGATACGCATACGGCAGCGGCCGTTCGCTCAACCAGACTGCGGCGGCGAGCGGCCAAGGCAACTCCTGAAACACCGTCGCGCCAAAGAGGTGGGGCACGCAGGCCACGATCGGCGTTCCACTGCCCCAGAGCGGCGTGTACAGTGGCGCCTTGTTGATATCCTCGACAATGACGTCGAACGCCTGCCCCGCTAAGTGGCGGCGCCAATGCGCGAAGACCATGAGCGCGAAGCTCTGTCTGGTGCCGACGCGCTGCACGTCCATCCCTCCGAGCGTCACGCGGGGCGCACAGCCGGGCCAGCCGCCACAGAGCAAGGTCACCTCGTGACCACGCGCCGCGAGGCGTTCAAAAATTTCATGCAGGTGCAACTCCGCGCCGCCAGCCAGCGGATTCTCCCGATCCTGCCAGTTGGTGACGAGAATCTTCACGCGATGGCGCCCACGCGGCGCGCATGCGCGTCGAGTACGCCGTTCACGAAGCTCGCCGCTCGCGCCGTGCCGTACCGCTCCGCCATCCGGACATACTCCTGAATCACGACCTTTGGCGGCGTCAGTCCCTGGGCGAACTCGGCGATGCCAAGCCGCAGCACGCAGCGCTCGATTGCGCCCAGCCGCTCCACGCGCCAGTTCGTGGTGACCTCAGCGAGATCAGCATCGAGTTGTATCCGGCTGGCCGCGATCCACCGAATGAGTTTTTCGGCGAACTCGAGTTCTCCCGGCTGCACCTGCAGGTCCTCCCACAGGGTCGCCGCGATGCGCAGGAGGTCTGGCTCCCCACGCACGTCCCATGCGTAGAGTGCCTGCAACGCGCGTGCGCGCCCTCGCGTTTCAACTCGTGCAGGCATCGCCCGACTCTTCTGGTTGGTCCGTCGCGGCGTCGAGCCGCGAAAAGAGGTCCGCCATCTCGAGGGCCGCCAGTGCGGCATCCCAACCCTTGTTGCCGTGTGCCCCACCTGCGCGGGCCTCGGCCTGCGCATCGGTGTCCGTCGTGAGCAGGCCAAATCCGATCGGCGTGACGAACTCATGCTGGAGGTTGGCCAAGCCACGCGCCGCCTCGCCTGCGACGTAATCGAAATGCGGTGTTTCGCCGCGGATCACGGCACCAACCACCACGAGCGCGTCGTACCGCTCCGTGGCGAGCATCCGTTCGGCGGCGGCTGGAAGCTCCCAAGCCCCCGGCACCCAGACGACGTCCACATCCTCAAAGCGCACGCCGTGCCGGACGAGGCACTCGACGGCGCCCTCGAGCAGCTTGACCGTCACTTCTTCGTTGAAGCGACTCGCGATCACGCCGACTCGGCGCCCTTCGCCCGCGACGGTTCCCCGAAACTCAGCCATCAGAGTGCCCCGAGGTGGCCGAGTTTGCGCCGCTTCGTCTCGATATAGTCGGCACTCTCGTGCGAATCCGGCGCGATGAGCGGCACGCGATCGTGCACCAGAAGTCCGTAGCCTTCGAGCCCCACCAGTTTTTTCGGATTGTTCGTCAGGGGGCGGATTCCGGTGAGGCCGACGTCGAGGAGGATCTGCGCGCCGATGCCGTAGTTCCGGAGGTCAGGAGCAAAGCCCAGCTTTTCGTTGGCCTCCACGGTGTCGGCGCCAGCGTCCTGCAGTTGGTATGCCTTGAGTTTGTTGAGCAGTCCGATCCCGCGACCTTCCTGGTCGAGGTAGACGATTACGCCGCGGCCTTCCTTCGCGATGCGCTCCATCGCGGAGTGCAGCTGCCAGCCGCAGTCGCAGCGCGCTGAGTGAAAGACGTCGCCCGTCAGGCACTTGGAGTGCATGCGGGCGAGGACATCACTCTTGCCGACAACGTCGCCGAAGACCAGCGCCACATGTTCGTGGTCGTCCACGTCGTTGCGGTAGCCAATGATGCGAAACTCGCCATACTCGGTCGGGAGCCGCGCCTCGGCGACGCGATGCACGAGCCGTTCCGTACGCAGTCGGTACGCGACAAGCTGGGCGACCGTGATGAACGTCAGCCCGTGTTGCTGCGCGAACGCTTCGAGTTGTGGGCGCTTGGCCGTTGCCCCGTCGTCGTTGAGGATTTCGCAAATCACGCCGGCCGGCTGCAGGCCCGCCAAGCGCATGAGATCGACCGCCGCCTCCGTGTGTCCAACACGTTGCAGCACTCCGCCCTCTCGGGCGCGCAGCGGATGCACATGCCCTGGGCGGCGAAGATCCGTGGGCACCGCCTGCGGATCGGCCGCTGCACGAATCGTCGCGGCCTGGTCGGACGCGCTGATGCCGGTCGTCACGCCGAAGCGGGCCGCGGCGTCGACCGTGACGGTGTACGCGGTGCGCATGGCGTCGGTGTTCTCGGCGCCCATCATCGGGAGGTCGAGCTGCTGGATCTTTTCGGGCGAGAGCGCCAGACAGATCATGCCCTTGGCGCCCATCAAGAAGTTGACCTTCTCGGCGGTGATGAACTCGGCCGCCGCAATCAGGTCGCCCTCATTCTCGCGGTCCTCGTCGTCGGCTACGACGACGAACTTGCCCGCCTTCAGTTCCTCGATCGCCTGCTCAATCGTTCCGAATTTCATACAGTCACCGGCCTGCGCGCCAAGTCGACCCCGCGGCGCGCCGGGCCGTTCCTTGTCAGAGTGGGTCCTGCATCGAGTCCATCGACGATAGCGAACCAGTCGCCAGCCGCTGGACATACTTCGCGATCAGATCGACTTCCACCTGCACACGGCTCCCTACGACGAGTTCACGCAGCGTCGTGTGCCGGAGCGTGTATTCCACGAGCGAGAGCTGCACGACGGCCGGATCGCGGAGCGCGTTCACGGTGAGACTCACGCCGTCGATCGTGATCGATCCATGCGGCACGACGAACGGCGCCAACGCAGCGGGTAATGCCAGCGTGACAAGCCAGGCGTCACCGGACTGCTCCACTTCGGTCACCTCGGCGACCGTGTCCACGTGACCGAGCACGTAGTGGCCACCGAGCCGGTCTGATGCGCGTAGCGCCCGCTCGAGATTGAGCCGGCGCGCCGCTTGCCAGTCGGCCATCGCGGTGCGCTGGAGCGTCGTGGTCACCGCCGCGGCGGTGAACCAGCCAGCCCCGCATTCGCGCACCGTGAGGCAGGCCCCATTGACGGCAATTGACTCACCCGGCGCGAGATCGTTCCAACCGCACCGCACGCGGAATTCACGGCCCGCCGCTGTCGCGGTGACCCGGTCAATAGTTCCGACGTCGGTTACAAGGCCAGTGAACATCGCGTGAAGGTCAGGTACGTGGCGCAGTCGGGTCGTAGATGGTCATGACGTCAGGGCCAAATCGGCGCTTTGCGACTACGCGGAACCTCTCAAGCAACGATGCGTCGTCGAACGCGGCGATCGCCCCGGCGCCAAGGCCTCTGGGTGCCCGAAAGATAACCACCCGGTCCACGAGGCGGGCCCGGAGAAACGCCGCCGCGAGGATCGGCCCGCCCTCCACGAACAGGGACCGAACGTCGCGTTGGGCAAGCAGTTGCAGCGCCCGCTTGATCGACCGGGCTCGGATGACCTCGACGCCCGTCCTGAAGAGCGCCAGTTCGCGCGCGGCGGACGGCTTTGCCGCGATGACGACCGTCGGTACCAACTCGGCGGTCGCAGCGAGGTGGGATTTGAGTGGCAGCCGGCCTCGACGGTCGAAGACTACGCGAACGGGCGGGACGCGCGGTGGCTTTCCCAGACGAACCGTGAGTGTAGGGTCGTCGGCGATGGCGGTGCCGATTCCGACCGCGATCGCGTCCGATTGCGCACGCAGCCGGTGCACTGCTCCGTCCGCCGCGAGGCTCGTGATTTTCGCTCGCTTCCGTCCCTTCGCGCCGACCGCACCGTCGGCTGACAGGGCGAGCTTGAGCGTGACCCATGGCCTGCCCGGATTGCTGAACGCAAAGAAGAAGGGCGCGTTGAGCTCGCGCGCGGCCTGCTCCTCCAATCCAATCTCGACCGCGATTCCTGCGCGCCGCAGCTGTCGGGCTCCACCACCAGAGACCGTGCCTGGGTCGCGCGTGGCGCAGACAACGCGTGCCACGCCGGCTGCGATCAAGGCGTCGGTGCATGGCGGAGTCTTCCCCCAATGGACGCAGGGTTCGAGGGTGACGAACACCGTCGCGCCGCGCGCCTGCTTCCCGGCCTTGGCAAGCGCCATCACCTCGGCGTGCGACCCACCGAACTGTGCGTGCCATCCCTCGCCGACGATCCGTCCGCCGCGAACGATGACGGCGCCAACCATTGGGTTTGGCGCCGTCTGACCCCAGCCGCGGCGGGCCAGGGTAAGCGCGCGCTGCATCCATGCGCGCTCACGCTCCACTCCTGCCTGGCGGCGGGAGCTCACCGAACTAGAACGCGATGCGGAGCCCACCGGAGAGGTAGGTGCGGGGGCCATCCGCCGGTTTGTCGAACCGGTTGGTCAGGGTACCCATCGATCCGCCCGACACTTGCCCGGCCTCGGCGACCAGCTTGAAAACCAAGAGGTTGATCGTCGCGCCGACGAACAGGTTGGTGCGGGTCATGCTCATCGAGGCCTTCCCGCTGGCACTCTGCCCGCTGACGGTCGCGGCGATGTTGGCAGACGACGAGTAGGTGTCCTGGCCGATACCGGCCTGCACACCGAAGATCAGCAGGTTCTTAGCGGCCACGAGGCGAATCGCCGTCGTCTTCACAGAGAAGTCGTTGAGCGCCAATGTCCCGCCCACTGACCCAGCGCTGCCAGACGAACTACCGACCAACGATACCGTGGGCAGGTCGCGCTGGAGATAGCTCACGTAGAGGCCCGGCGTCACGATGGTTTCGTCGAGCAGGCCGACGCGAACACCGTAGCCAAGCTTCAGGTTGCCGTCCTTGGCCTTGATTGAGAAATCGCCGCCCTCACCCGCAACGTCCGGGAGGTACAGCGCACTGATGATGAGGTCGACCGCGCCAATGTGCGTGGCACCGAGATTCAACCCTTTGTACAGGCCGAGCGCGGCGTCAACGCCAGCTCCAGGCACCGGCCGAAAGTCCACCGCGTAGAGTTGCGGCGTGTCGTTGAGATTGAAGCCTTTGTCCGCGACATTCGGAATGCCGCCATTGATGACGGCTGTGCCGCGGATGCTGACCGCGAACCGACCGAACCCGCCGAGCGCACCGCTCTGACCGAGCGTGCTGCTACCGCCCGCGATGGCCGTGGCCAGCTGCGGGGTCATGTAGTTGACGAGATCGACAGAGGCCTTGCAGGCCTGACGTACCTGGATCGGCGCCGACGAACACTGCGCCGCGGCAGTGCCGGCGACCGTGACCGAGAGACCCATGATCGTGAACAGCGATGATTTCATCGCGAAGCTCCTCGGTTGAGGATCACGCGACCCGAGCCCGCGACGAGGGTGCCAACCTTCCACGCCGGGATACCACCGTTGAGAGCACTCGCGCACACCGCCTCAGCACCTGCTTCGTCGGTGGCGACGATCAACCCTATGCCCATGTTAAAGGCGCGGAACATCTCGGCGTCCGAGACACCACCTGCCTCCTGCAAGACGCTGAAGACGTTTGGAACGTCCCACGAGCGCGTATCCACGTGGGCATCGAGTGTCGGTGGAAGCGCCCGATCGAGGTTACCCAGAATGCCGCCGCCCGTGATATGGGCCATGGCGTGCACCTGTGGCAACACCGGCTTCATCACCGCTAGGTAGGAGCGATGGATGGCGAGGAGGACGTCGGCCACCGACTTGCCGTCGGCGCCGGGGAACGCATCGTGCGGGCCGATCTTGAGCCGGTCCTGAACGATTTTGCGGGCGAGCGAATAGCCATTGGTATGGAGGCCCGAACTCGCGAGCGCAACGAGCGTGTCGCCTTCGCAGGCGCCGTCGCGCGAAATCACACTGGCCTCCTCGACTGCTCCCACGATGAATCCGGCGAGGTCGTAATCCGGCGGCGTATACAGGCCGGGCATCTCGGCGGTCTCGCCGCCGACGAGCGCGCAGCCATTCTCGCGGCAGCCGTCCGCGACGCCGCGCACAATCGCCTCGACGGTCTCGGGCACGAGCTTACCGAACGCGACGTAGTCCAGGAAGAACAACGGCACGGCCCCCTGCACCAGAATGTCGTTGACGCAGTGATTCACGAGATCGTGACCGACGGTGTCGTGGCGCCCGGCTTCGATCGCGACCTTGATCTTGGTACCGACGCCGTCCGCGCTCGACACGAGCAGCGGTTCCTTGAGTTCTTTCGGCACGCGGAACATGCCGCCGAAACCGCCGAACGCGCCGCGTGTACCAGCCGTGAAGGTGCTCTCGACGAGCGCCTTGATGCGGTGCTTACTGTCATCGGCGGCGTCAATATCAACGCCTGCCGAGCTGTAGCTGAGTGGAGGCCACTTGGTCACGCGTTCACACCAGTGCGTCGACTGAGACCAGCCGGTGAAACTCGGCAACGCGCCGCGCAATGTCATCCGACCCGATCTCAAGCAGTCGAGTGATCGAAAAGCCCTCGACCACGAACGAACCCATCACCGAGCCGTACACGACGGCGCGGCGCAGATTCGCTTCGCTCAGGTCGTCGGTCTTCGCGAGGTAGCCCATGAACCCTCCGGCGAAAGAATCGCCCGCCCCGGTCGGATCGAAGACCGAATCGAGCGGGTAGGCAGGGGCAAAGAAGACACGGTCCGCATGGAACATGAACGCACCGTGCTCACCCTTCTTGATGACGACGGTCTTCGGACCGCGGGCCATGATCCAGCGGGCCGCGCGCACGAGGTTGGCTTCCCCCGTGAGCTGGCGCGCCTCCGCGTCATTGAGCGTGATGAGGTCAACCTTGCCGAGCAGTTGGATCAGATCGTCGCGGCGGCTCTCGATCCAGAAGTTCATCGTATCACAGGCGACGAGCTTGGGCTTGTCGACCTGGCTCAACACTTCGATCTGCAGGCGCGGATCGATGTTGCCGAGGAAAACGTACTTGGCCCGTTTGAACTGCGCGGGGATCTTCGGCCGGAAATGTGAGAACACGCCGAGGCGGGTTTCGAGCGTCTCAGCAGAGTTGAGGTCATGGCGATAGCGTCCGCGCCAGCGGAACGACTCCCCGTCGGCCTGCTCAAGCCCCGAGAGATCCACGCCGCGCGCTTCGAGGACGCGGAGTTTGTCCATCGGGTAGTCGTTGCCAACCACTCCGACGAGTTGCACCGGCGTGTGATGTGACGCGCTCGCTGCAAAATATGTCGCTGAGCCACCGAGGGCGTCGTCCGCACGACCGAACGGCGTTTCGACGGAATCGAGAGCGACGGAGCCGACAACGAGGACTGTCATGAGGCGCGGTGGGCGGGCGACGGGGAAGGAGCGAGCTGGTGAAAGACGATCGGCGGAATCACATCCGCTCCGGCGCCGAGATGCCGAGCACGGCGAGCGCATTCGCGACGACGATACGACTCGCCTTGGCCAGTGCCAACCTCGCGTGCATCACGTCGGCGTCCTCGACCAATACGTGGTGTTTGTGGTACCAGAGGTGAATCAGGCGGGCGGTTTCGTGCAGCCAGTTCGCCACGCGATGTGGCTCGAGTGCATCGGTCGCGCCGGCCACGAGCGACGGCCAGTCGAGCAACGCCTTCACGAGTTCGCGTTCTTCCGGCTCGGCGAGGCGGTCCCACGCGAGTCCGGCACCAGTAATGGTGGCCATGTCGATGTTGCCGACGCGGAAAATTCCCGAAAGCCGAGCATGGGCCATCTGGATGTAGTACACCGGATTCTCTTCCGACTGCGAGCGCGCCAGGTCCACGTCGAACACGAGCTGACTCTCGCCCTTTCGCATCAGGAAGAAATAGCGCACCGCATCGCGACCGACTTCGTCTACGAGGTCGCGGACGGTGACGTAACTGCCAGCGCGCTTGGAGATTTTCACCTCTTCGCCGCTCTTCATTACCGTGACCATCTGGTGCAGCACGTACTCAGGATACCCCTTGGGGATGCCCATCTCGAGTGCTTGCAGCCCAGCGCGCACGCGCGTCACGGTGCTGTGATGGTCCGCGCCCTGCACGTCGATAGCGCGCGCGAACCCGCGCTGCCACTTGGTGACGTGGTAGGCCACATCGGGGACGAAGTACGTCGGCTCCCCACCCTTCTCCGGACTGCGGCGCATCACGCGGTCCTTATCGTCACCGAAATCGGTGGTGCGCAGCCAGAGCGCGCCGTCCTGCTCGAAGGCATGACCGGCTTTGACGAGCTCCCGCATCGTCTTCTCGACCCGCCCCTCAGTGTAGAGCGACGACTCGAGGTAGTAGACGTCAAACTTGACGCCAAACGCCTTGAGATCGGCGTCCTGCTCTGCACGGAGCGCCGCGACGGCAAACTGCCGCACATCGTCGCGCAACCCGGCATCGCCAGACCACGCGGTGCTCATCGATTCGCGCGCCGCTTCGATCGATGTCGTGCGCTCCTGCGCGCGTGCCGCGACGAACGCGGCGGCGACGTCTTTCACATACTCGCCGTGGTACAGATCTTCAGCGAGCGGAGCGTCCATCATGCGGCCGTAGACGCTGTCGCAGAGGCGTTCGATCTGACCGCCACCGTCGTTGTAGTAGAACTCGCGGGTCACCGCCCAGCCAGCCTGCGCGAGCAGCGACGCAATCGCATCGCCGAGCGCGGCCTGCCGACCATGTCCCACGTGGAGCGGACCGGTGGGATTCGCGGACACGAACTCGACGTTGACTGGCTTGCCCTCGCCGCTATTGCTCCGTCCGAACGCTTCACCCTGGTCCAGCACACCTTGCAGCCCGGACGCGAGATGCGCGGTGTCAAGGTGAAAGTTGATAAAGCCCGGCGCGGCAATGGATGACTCCGCAACGCCGGCTGCCGCCGGATTCATCTCGGCGAGCAGCGCCCTGGCCAACTCCTGCGGCTTCCTGCCGAGCTGTTTCGCGAGCGCCATCGCGGCATTGGTCGCCCAGTCGCCGTGCGCGCGGTCACGCGGGCGGGCGAGCGAGGGCGCAAAACCCTCGGGCGCACCAATGGCGTGGGCGGCCCGCGTTACCTCAGCACGGAGTTTGTCTTCGGCGCTCACGAGTCGGACTTGCCAGTGGAGGGCGGCGGCGCCTTCGCTTCGGCCGGCTTGGCCACTGCTTTCGGTGAAGCGGCATCCGCTCCAGGGGCCGACTTCGATCCGTCGCTTTTCGATCCGTCGCTCTTCGGCCCGTCGCTCTTTGATCCGTCGCTCTTTGATCCGCCGCTCTTTGATGCGTCGCTCTTTGATGCGTCGCTCTTTGATCCATCGCTCTTTGATCCGTCGCTCTTTGATCCGTCGCTTTTCGTGACATCACTCGCGAGAGCGCTGGACGCCGCCGTTGCGCCCCGTTGGTCCTTCTTGCCGTCCTTGCCGTAGTCTGTGATGTAGAACCCGGAACCCTTGAATACGAGTCCGCCACCGGCCGAGATTTTGCGCTCCGCAGTGGCGCCACAGCTGGGGCACGGCAACTGGCCGCTGGCCACGCTGATGCGCTGCACGAAGTGCTCAAAGTCGTGCCCGTCCGGGCACCGATATTCGTAAGTCGGCACGGCGAAATTGAGGTCGGCTGAGGAGAACGGACACTCGCGCCGTGGCGGCGCGATCACTCTCGAGAATTTACCCGCGCGGAGGGCCTGACGGGAGGTCACAGCACGGTCCGCTACGGCATGCGGATCGCGAGCCCGAAGTGAATCAGGGGTGAACGGGCCTACTCCCCCGAACCACGTTCCGTCACGAACTGCGGTGGCGCCCGAACACGGACTCGAGGACGTCACTGATCTCGCCCACCGTTCCGCGAGCCCGCACCGCATCGATCAGGCAATCCATGAATGCACCGCCCGGCGTGCCGAGTGCGGAGGCCGCCACGCGAAGCGCGGCGAGCGCATTGGAAATCGTCTCGGCGTGGCGACGCGCACGCGCGTCCCCCAGCCGAGCCACCTGTTCTCGCTCAAGCGCACGGAAATCCGGCGCAGGAATGATCGGCACGGGCTGGCCGTCCTCGTACTTGTTCACCCCGACCACGATCCGTTCGGCCGACTCAACGGCACGCTGATCGTCGTACGCGCTGCGCGCGATCTCGTCTTGAAGGAAGCCGCCATCGATGGCCTTCACCGCACCGCCCTTCGCCTCGACGTCCGCGAGCAGCTGCATCACGCGCTGCTCGAGCTCGCTCGTGAGCGACTCCATGAAATACGAACCGGCGAGCGGGTCAACGGTGTTCGCGACGCCGCTCTCGTACGCAACGATTTGTTGCGTGCGGAGCGCGAGCGTCGCCGCGTCGGCCGTGGGCAGCGCCAGCGCTTCGTCGTAGCCGTTCGTGTGCAGCGACTGCGTGCCACCAAGCGTCGCGGCGAGCGCTTGCATCGTCACGCGCACGACGTTGTTGAGCGGCTGCTGCGCCGTCAGCGTCACCCCACCGGTCTGGGTGTGAAACCGCAAACGACAGCTCGCATCGGATGCGTCGTAGCGGCTACGCATGAGCCGAGCCCAGATGCGGCGCGCGGCGCGGAACTTGGCGACTTCTTCGAACAGGTCGCTATGGCAGGCAAAGAAGAACGAGAGCCTTGGCGCGAAATCGTCCACCGCGAGGCCGGCCGCGACCGCCGTATCGACGTACGCGAGCGCATTCGCGAAGGTGAACGCGAGTTCCTGCACCGCAGTCGCGCCCGCTTCGCGCATGTGGTAGCCCGAGATCGAAATCGGGTTCCAGTTCGGCACCGATTCCGCGCAGAACCGAAACGTCTCTGCAACCAGCTTGAGCGACGGCGCTGCCGGATAGATGTAGGTGCCGCGGGCGACGTACTCCTTGAGGATGTCATTCTGGATCGTCCCCGAGAGTGCCTCGCGCCCCACGCCGCGCTCCTCGCCGACCACGACGTACATCGCGAGCAACGTCGACGCCGTCGCGTTGATCGTCATGGACGTGGAGACTTTGTCCAGCGGGATCCCTTCCAGCAGCCGATGCAGGTCGTCCACGGTGTCGATCGCGACACCGACACGCCCGACCTCGCCCGCGGCGCGCAACGAATCGGAATCGATTCCCATCTGCGTCGGCAGGTCGAACGCCACAGACAATCCGGTCTGTCCGGCCGCCAGCAGGTGTTTGAACCGCGCATTGGTCTCGGCCGCGGTACCGAAGCCCGCGTACTGTCGCATTGTCCAGAGCCGACCGCGATACATCGACGGCTGGATGCCGCGTGTAAACGGAAACAGACCGGGATCGGCGAGATCGCGTGAATAGTCCGCGGCCGCGTCGGCGGGTCGATACACCGACGCCACCGGAATCCCGCTCGGAGAGAGTCGCTCGTCAGCCATGGATGATCGGAGTCAAATCCACCGCTACTTCGCGCCGAGCATCTCGCGTGCGATCGCGATGTCACCCTTACTACCGACATATACCGGCGTACGCTGGTGCAACTCGGTCGGCTGCACGTCGAGCATGCGCTGCGTCCCGTCGGTGGCCGCGCCGCCGGCCTGTTCGCAGATGAACGCGAGCGGATTGCACTCGTACAACAGCCGTAGCTTGCCACCCGGGCTCTTGGCGTTCGCGGGGTACGCGAAGACGCCACCGCCAAGCAGGTTGCGATGGAAGTCAGCGACCATGGAGCCGACGTAGCGCACGTTCATCGCTTTGCGCTGGCCATCCAGCCCGCGGTAGCGGCGCATCAGCGCGCTCACGGGCTCCTGCCAGTACTGCTCGTAGGCGTTGTTCACGGAGAGGTAGGCGCCCGTTTCGGGCATCCTGATATTGGGGTGCGAGAGCAGGAACTCCCCAAGGAGCGGATCGAGCGTGAACCCGTGCACTCCGTTGCCGGTGGTGTAGACCAGCATCGTGCTCGAACCGTAGATCACATATCCGGCAGCAACCTGAGCGGAACCTGGCTGCAGCGCATCCGCAATCGTGCCGTGCGTACCGTCGGTTTTCTGCGGCAGCACCGAGAAGATCGTCCCGACGGGAACGTTCACGTCGATGTTCGACGAACCATCCAGCGGATCGAACAACAACACGTAACGACCAGTGGAGAACTTCTCGGGAATCGGGATGAGTGTTTCCGCCTCTTCCGATGCCATGCAGCATAGCCGCCCGCCATGATCCATCGCCTTGATGATGGTCTCGTTAGCGATGATGTCGAGTTTCTGCTGGACTTCGCCCTGGACGTTCTCCAGTCCCGCGGAGCCGAGTACGTCTGCGAGGCCAGCCGATCGCACCTTGTTAGCGATCATTTTGGCGGCGAGCGCCAGGTCGGTCAGGATGCCAGAGAGCGCCCCGGTGGCACCCGGATGCTCGCGTTCCTGTTCGATGATAAAGCGGTCGATCGTGACGACCGATGTTGCGGTATTGCGCACCACGATGCGGATTCGCCCCGGTGAGATGTCAGCAGTTAAGGTCGAACCCCACGCGGAGAAAGGGAAGACCGGAGCGGCACTTCAGTGTCACCGTCATAGAGGACACGGCCCTCCGGATCAGTGCGCAGCACAATCGAGCCACCGCGGTCGGTTCGCGCTACCAAGATGCCCCGTGCGGCGAGGGTGTCGAGCAATAGGGGCGATGGATGGCCGTATCGATTGCGTGCGCCAACGGAGATCAGGGCGAGCGACGGCGCGACGGCGTCGAGGAAGGGCCCGCGCGTACCGGTGGCACTGCCGTGGTGTGCCACCTTGAGGACGTCGGCCCTGAGTGCGGACGGATCGCGCGCCAGCAACCACTCCTCCTCAGGCCACTCGGCGTCGCCAGTGAGCAGGATGCGCACGTCGCCGAATCGCACGCGCAGCACCGTGCTCGCAAGGTTGGGATCATCGAGCCCCGCGTTCCATGCCGAGTCGGGCGCGAGCCAGGTGATGACCACGCCGTCGATGAAGGTCGAGTCACCGGGACGCACGCGATGCCAAGGCACGCCGCGCTCCTGCGCCGCGATCAGCGCTGCCCGGTACGACGGACTCGTGCCGGCGAACGCGGCGTCGCGGATCTCGGCGGGTTTGAGTAGCGAAATGAGCGGCGCGGCTCCGCCAACATGATCGTCGTGCGGGTGCGTCATCACGAAGAGCGCCACATCGCCCCCGAACCGGCGCAGATAGGGCACGACGATGCGGCGACCGGCGTCGCCCCCGCCCCGCCCGCCGCCAGCGTCCACGACGATCCACCGCCCCTTGGGCGTTCGCATCGCGATCGCGTCACCCTGCCCGACGTCGATGACGTGTAGCTCGAGCCCGGCCGCCGCCCGCGGGACGATGGGCCACCAGATCATGGCAACGAGCGCCAACGCACCGACGGTCGCGAACTCGTGGCGATGCCGCTGCGATGCGGCGGCCCCGGTGACGCCAACTGCGACCAGTCCACCGAGCAGGGCCACCGCGAGCGATGGCGCGACGATGACCGACGCGTATGGCACGGCACTCCCCGCGACGGCGACGGCGTCCAGCGCGCGCACGAAGATCCGCGCGCCGTCCGCCGCCACTTGGGCGACCGACTCACATGGCGCGAGCACGAGCGCGAGGAAGAGTGCGGGCTGCATCAGTGCGACGATGGGTGCGGCCACGAGATTCGTCAGCGGCGCGATGAGGCTCGCGCGTCCAAAATACCAGGCCACGAGTGGCGCCGTGACGAGGCTCGCGAGCACCGAGACGGAGAGATCGGTCGCGATCTGGCGCTTCGCCCCGCGCCACCGTGGCGCGAGATGTCGGCGCGACCAGAGCGTCGCCGCCGTGAGCGCGGCAAATCCGGCCACGCTGAGCTGGTAGCCGAGGTCGGTGACCACCTGCGGGTCGATCGCGATTGGGACGGCGGCGCCGAGTGCGAGCGTGGCCCAGGGGGACACGGGCCGCTGCAACGCCCACCCGGCGGTCGCCGCTGCCAGCATGGCCGCACTACGCACGGCCGGAGGTGGAGCGCCGATGGCCGCGACGTACACCGCCGTAAAGAGGACTGCCAACCAGCGAGCGAGCGAGGCCTGCACGCGCGCCGCGCGCAAGGCCAGGAGCAGAGCGCCGGAGATGATCGCGACATGCATCCCCGAGATCGACAGGACGTGGACGAGCCCAGCGCGGGCGTACCGATCGCGCACGTCGTCCTGGAGATCGCGTGTGTCGGCGATGAGCAGTGCACGGACCACGCCCGCGTCGTCGCCGAAGAGCGTGTCGATTGAGGCGCCCGCCTTGGCGCGCCAGCGCTCGAGCGGACCTGCGGCTGCGGCAACGCTGCTCCCGGACGCCGGTCGTGCGCCGACGTGCACATCACGGGGCGCGTGACGGGGTGCGTGCGCACCGGTCGCTGCCCGATCGACCGCGACCATCGCGCCGACCGCACTGATGAGCAGACAGGCACCGAGCGTAGCACGGCGCGTGACGAGCATCGCGACGGCCGCTGCCGACGCGACCGTGGCAACCGCACGACCCACCCCGCCAAATCCGGCGAGGAGCCCACTGGCGTAGGCAATAACAGCGAAGGCGATGAGGGGCATGGAACCGGGCGACGAGTCCACGCACGCTGCACCACCGGCCAACTCAACGCGTCATCAGATTCCTGCGATCCGAACCAGTTCGCGGCATCAGCGCGCAACCGGCAGCGGCGCGCGCGCAGCGACGGGCGTTCCCGTATACGTCGACCCGGTCGTCCCGGTGAGTTCCACCGTGAGATAGTCGCCGATCTCGGCGGACTCGGCGGGCACCATCACGCTGCGGAAATCCCGCGAACGCGCCTGGCGCAACTGCCCGCCTCTCTTCGCTTCCTTTTCCACCAGCACTTCACGGCGTTCGCCGAGACGCGCCATGTTGCGACCCCGCGCGATACCGCGCACGACCTGCAACAGTTCGGTGTATCGGCTATTGACGACTTCTTCAGGCACCGTCAGTTCGGCTGGCAGGCGGGTAGCGGGAGTGCCCTCGCGCGGCGAGAACTTGAAGGTGAAGGCGTCGTCGAAGCCGACCTCCCGCGCGAGCGAGAGGGTGTCCTCGAACTCGGCGTCGGTCTCTCCGGGGAACCCGACAATGATGTCGGTTGTGATGCTCACACCCGGAATCGCCGCGCGGAGGCGGGCCACGCAGTCGATATAGCCTTCGCGGGTGTAGCGACGCAGCATCCGCTTGAGCATCGACGTCGAACCCGACTGCGCGGGCAGGTGCACGTGCTCGCACACCGTCGGCACCTCGGCCATCGCCCCGATGACCGGATCGGTAAAGTCGTTCGGATGCGGGCTGGTAAATCGCACGCGGCGGATGCCGTCCACGGCCCCGACCGCGCGAAGCAGATCACCAAAGTGGCCGCTCCCGTCGTTCCACGAATTGACGGTCTGACCGAGCAAGACGACTTCGGTGAGTCCCTGCGACACCACGTCGCGAGTTTCGCGCACGACATCGGCGAGTGCGCGGCTCCGTTCGGACCCGCGTGTGTACGGCACGATGCAGTAGGTGCAGCGATAGTCGCAGCCGCGCTGCACCGGAATCCAGGCCTTGACCCCTTCGAAGCGGCGCGCCTGAAAATCCTCGTAGTGTTCTTCGAGATCGAAATCGGTCGCCAGCGCGCGTTCGCCGTGGCGGGCGCCATCAATGAGTTCTGGCAGCGACCGATACGCATCGGGGCCGACCACGAGCGATACGCGGGTCTCCGCATCGAGCAAGCGCTGGCCGAGCCGCTGGGCCATGCATCCCGTCACACCGAGCACGGTGTCGCGCTTCATATGCCCCTTGAGCTCACCGAGCCGGCCTAGCACGCGCTGTTCCGCGTTGTCGCGCACAGCGCAGGTATTCACGAGGATGACGTCTGCGCCCTCGGGATTCTCGGTGTGGTCGTAGCCGGCAGCCGCGAGCTTCCCGAGCATGAGCTCGGAGTCGGCCACATTCATCTGACAGCCGTAAGTTTCGAGATAGACGCTGGGCATCGTCAGGAAATGTACCGGCCAGTGGGCCGCGGTGGCTCCACAGGTTCCGGGGGCAGTTGGATGAAGAAAGTACTCCCCTCTCCCTCCGTGCTCGTTACCCAGATCCGGCCGCCGTGCGACTCCACGGCCAACCGGCAAAACGTCAGGCCGAGCCCTGAACTGCGCACACGGGGCGCATGCTGCGCCCGCACCTGCTCAAACTTCCTGAAGATGATCTCCTGGTAGTCCACGGGAATTCCGGGCCCGTTGTCCGTCACCGTAAACAGGATGCCGCCCTCATGGCGCCGCGCTGCCAGGGCGATCGTCACCGGGCCGGGCGAGTGGTTCACGGCGTTCTGCACGAGGTTCGACAATACCCGCTTGATGAGCGCCTTGTCAGCGGAAATAACCGGTGCGTCATCGGCGACGTCCACGCTCGCCGTCGCGCCCTCCTGCTGAAAGCGCAGCTGCCAGTCGTACACAATTTCGGAGAGCAGCGCCGCTGGGGCGATCTGTTCCGGCGCGAGCGCGAGCGTGCGTTCCTCGATCCGCGACACCTCGAGCAGGTCCTCGATGAGGCCGAGCAGGTCTTCGGCTTTCCCTTCGGCGTCCGAGAGGCCGCGCGACTGGGGTTCGGTGAACGCACCGAAGTCGCCGTCGCGCATCATCTCGAGCGTAGCGAGGATCGACGTCAACGGCGCCTTCAAGTCATGCACGATCATCTTCATCAGGTCGTCGCGTACTTTCTGCAGTTCGCGCAACCGCTTGAGGCTCTCCTCAAGCGCGTCGGTCGCGCCCTTGAGTTTGAGCAGCGATTGCACGCGAGCGTTGAGGACCGGCCGGTGGTACGGCTTGTTGAGAAAGTCGTCGCCGCCCGCCTCGATCGCCTTCACGCGGTCCGACGTCTCGCTCAGCGCGGTAACGAACACGACCGGGATACGCGCGGTGCGCGGATCGCGCTTGATTCGGCGACAGACTTCAAACCCCGCGTCACGGTCGCTCACACCGAGATCGCCCGCCGGCATCGAGACGTCGAGGATCACGAGGTCCGGCTGATGCTGGATGGCCGACGCCACCGCGGACATCGCATCGCGCGCCACGACGACCCGGAAGCCGAGTCCGTCGAGCTGGTCCATGAGCAATTCGACGTTTGCTTCCGCGTCGTCGGCGACGAGGATGAGCGGTGCGCCCTGGCGCTCCGCCGGCGGCTGGGGTGCGGCCGGTGGTCCTGCCGTGGAGGTCACGGCGCGCGGCGCATTAGGGGCGGATGCCGATCCCGACGCTCACCAGCCACGATTTCTCGGAGATACCCGGCACGTTGCGCGTCGCCCTACTGGCGCCGACATCAAGGATCGTGCGACCACCGATGAATGGCACCCCGATGCCACCGCCGATCGACGACTCGGTCACGGCCGTTGCGCCGTAGGTAAATGGCAGCCCGCGCGTCCGGTATCCAGCACGAAACAATACGGGCGTGTTCGAGATTCTCGGGCCGGCGATTTCCGTGCCGATGGCCATGTCAACTGCATCCTTCAGCCCGAGCGACGAGGACCCGAGCCCGCGCAGGTCGCTCCACCGCTCGGTACCGATGCGGACACTGAACACCGATCCGGAGATCCCGTCGTACGACGCCGACATGCCCGCGCGGAACGGGATCTTCCCTTCACCGACTTTTGTCGAATCGCCGAGTCGCATCGCCAACTGCCCACCGAGCCGCAGGTCACCGCTCAGGATCAGATGTGCTTTCGCCACCACGTACACCGCGCCCAACGACAGCGCGCTGCCCGCAAAGGTGTAGGCGTTCGTGACGTCGAAGTTCCCCGCGTGCACCGAATCGGAGAAGATGCGACCGACACTCACCTTGTTGTCGCCAGGGTACAGGTGCACAGCGCCACCAACGTGGAAATACTCCGTGAACGTCCACGCTACTGCCAACCGCGCGTCGGCAATCCCGCCCACACTCTGCGTCAGCACCGTCGACGCGATGCGCTCGCTGCCCAACGACTGCGTGTCGGCGTAGGTGTTGATCCAGGTTCGATCCATGAGCGACGAGAACGAGAGCGCGACGGTCGCCTTGTTTTGATGTCCCGTCACCATGAACAGGGGGAAACGTGACGTCGTGGTTTTCGTACTGTTTCCGCCGATCGTGACCGTGCGGAACTCTGGCTCGTACTGGCCGTACGCCTGGAGCCGGCCATTGAGCACAATGGAAGCCGGGTTCAGCGGCGTCTGCGGGTCGATGCCGGCCAGCGCCGAACCCGAGCCCTGAGAACGCGCGCTCTGACCGCCGATGGGGTAACCGAAACCCTGCATCGACAGCGATCCCTGCGCCGCTGCCGGCGAGACCGGAGTCGCCAGCAGCGCCGCCAACAGAGTGCTCCCGGCGCCGACCGTTACACACACCCGCGACGTCATACGCATCAGGGAACCCCGAAGCCGATTTTCGGAATGTAGGTGATCCGCATCGTCGGCCTGAGCCCGGCACTGGCCGACGAGGAGTAGAACGCGGCCACGCGCGGAAAGGTGCCTTCGTTGGCTGCGGTCAGCACCACGGCGCGCGCCGGTGCGTTGGGCGAAGCCGACTGGGCGGCCCACTGCCGCACCAGCGCGTAGAGCTCGAGGGTGCGCTGTCCCGAGTCGCGCGGCACCACCGCTAGCGAATCGGTGATCACAAGACCGGTCACGCCAATGAGCGTTGACGCCCGTCGGTTGTCGGTGATGAACTGCGAGGCCAGCACGATGTGCGGGTGAATGATGACCGAGTCGCTCGGATCGCCGAACGGATACCGCGCCTGCGTCAACCGAAGCGTCGCGCGAATGATCGTCGTCGAGTCCGTGATGTTCTTCGGGAGGTTGAACCGGAGGTAGACGCGGCGGCCGGGAACGCCGCCGAGCATCATCGTGCCCGGAAGCGTCGGCAGTGTGTTCTTCTCGACCAGCATGTAGTCCATCAGGTCGCGCCGTACATCAGCACGGTCGGCCGGTCCGGCCGATGCCGGAGCGATCACGAGGGCACGGGCCGACGTGTCGTTGGACGGACGGTACCAGAGGTAGGCGGCGGCGCTGCTCTCGACGCTCCCAATGCGGAACGCGACGGGCCCCTTGCCCGTGACACGAATGGCAATGCGCATCCGGCCCTTGGTCACGGGCAACGTGTCGCGCACATGCGCGAGCACCGCCGAGTCCTTGAGCGATACGTATAACGAGTCGATCAGTTGCGCCTTTGCGTACTTGCCGCCACCGATCCGGTATTGCGGCTTGAGGCGCGCCAAGATCGGAGCCGCGGCCGTGTCGTCGGCGGTACCGGCGTCGACGTCGTAGATGTCGATGTTCACACTGTCCGGGATCGACGCGCGGGCCAGGTCGATCATCAGGCGGATTCGTGCGGAATCGACGTAGGTGATCGACCGCGCGGTGTCGAGCGCTGGTAGATAGAAGGTGCTGAGCGAGTCATAGCGCACCACGACCACGGTCTGCAGGGTGTCGCCGCGCGAAACGAGCGGGAGGAAATACTCCGCGCCTCGACCAGGGAATCCGTCATAGGTGCTGTCGAACGCCAGGACCGGATTGATGATCGTGTCGCGAATCTCAACACCCTGACCCGGGCAGAGCGGCGACGAGGCGGAACAGACACCGCCGCTGTCGAGCGACTCGCGGCAGGCGCCAAGCAGCGCGGCGCCAGCAAGTAGGGCCAGCCCGAGCAACGACCGACGACTGGCAAGAAACGGTCTACCGCGCATTACGCGTGCCTCAACGACTGGCCGGTGAACGGCGCAGGAAGAAGATCTCCAAGGTTCCACTCCGCATGAGCACCTACCGATCCAACACTCCACACCGACAACGTCGGTGCAAACTCGACCAGCGCTTGGCGGCACATCCCGCAGGGAGGCGTCGGTGTATGGGCCTCCGTCACGATCGCCAGCGCCGTGAAGGCGGTGCGTCCCGCCGCGACGGCAGCGCCAAGCGCATTGCGCTCGGCGCAGGTCCCGACTGGGTAGGACGAATTTTCGACATTGCAGCCTGCGTAGATGGTTCCGTCGACTGCCAACAGCGCAGCGCCAACACGAAACTGCGAGTATGGCGCGTAGGCGTTCCGCATCGCGGCGTCAGCCGCGGTGCGTAAGGCGTCCATTGGCGAAGGCGTCACGAGCCCACCACGAGCGGCAAGAAGGAGCGCCCACTGCCGCGGAACGGCAAGCCCAGCCACTCGGCGATCGTGGCGCCGACATCGGCAAAGGTGTCGCGGCGGCCGATGGCGACGGGTCGCACGCGCGGGCCGAACACCAGCACGGGCACGCTCTCGCGAGCATGATCCGTAGACGGCGTAGTCGGGTCGTTCCCGTGGTCGGCGGTAATAAAGAGCAGGTCGTCCTCTCGAAGGGCGGCGATGATCGCCGGAAGCGCAGCGTCGAACTCCCGCAACGCCTTGTAGAACCCCGGAATGTCGTTCCGGTGCCCGTACAGTTGGTCGAAATCTACAAGGTTGCCAAACAGGAACCCACTTCCCCCCGCCAACCAGGCCAAGAGTCCCTCAACGCCCTCGGCGTTCCCGGAGGTGTGCCCGCCGACGATTCCCCGCCTCGCGAAGAGGTCGTCCACCTTGCCCACCCCCGTGCGCTCGATGCCCGCAGCCGCCAGGGCGTCAATCAGTGTCTCCCCAGTTGGCTGGACCGAAAAATCACGCCGGCTGTCCGTCCGCTTGAAGGCGCCGCCGGGGCCACCGAATGGACGGGCGATGACCCGCGACACGTTGTGCGGTGCGACGAGCATCGCTCGGGCGATTTCGCACGCCTCGTAGAGCTCGTCAAGCCCGACCGTCCCCTCGTGCGCTGCCACCTGAAATACCGAATCCGCCGAGGTATAGACAATCCAGGAGCCAGTTCGCAGATGTTCCGCGCCGTACTGATCGACAAGCGCGGTACCGCTGCCCACCACGTTGCCAAGGACGCCCCGGCCGGTCCGCCTGGAGAACTCCGCGATCAGGTCCACCGGGAATCCGTTCGGATAGGTCGGAAACGGCGTCGCGAGATGGACGCCGGCGAGTTCCCAGTGGCCGGTCGTGCTGTCCTTGCCAGCCGACTTGGGCTCGAGGAGTCCGTACGCGGCGAGTGGATTCGGTACCGAACGCACGCCATCGAGCTGCGCGATGCGGCCGAGACCGGCCTTTTCGAGATTGGGGAGAGTGAGTCCGCCCACGGCGCGCGCGATGTTCCCAAGTGTGTGCGAGCCGACGTCGCCATAGGCGGCCGCGTCAGGCGCGGCGCCGATGCCGACGCCGTCGAGCACGAGGATCGCCGCACGGCGCGCCGGCATCAGATGTACAGCCGCGGCGCGCGCGCGCGGAGCGCCGTGAGCAGCTCATATGGCGAGAGATCACAGGCCGCGCCCACCTGCTCCACCGTGAGCCGTTCCTCTCCGTCCTGGCCCATGAGCGTGGCAATGTCGCCGCGTTGGCACTCGATGCCCGTCACATCGACCATCGTCAGGTCCATCGTGACCGTGCCGGCAACCGGCGCGCGCTTCCCATTGATCAGCACCGTGCCGCGGTTACCGAGCGAACGGCGGTAGCCGTCGGCATAGCCGACGCCGAGCGTCGCAAGTCGCGTGGGCCGTTTTGCCACCCACGTCGCGTCGTAACTCACCGTGTCGCCAGGCTTGAGATCGTGGATGTCCACGACGCAGGCGTAGAACCGCACGACCGGCTCGGGCTCGATCTTCCCGCCGCTGCCCACGCCGTATAGGAATACACCAGGCCGCACCACGCTCCAGGGCGAGGGCGACGTCCGTTCAATAGCCGCGCTGTTTTCTGTGTGTAGCATCGGCGGCATGGCCGGCATCGCGGCCACAGCATCGAGGAACCGCTGCGTCTGCAGTTCCATCGAGCCGTTGTCGAGCTCTGAAGAATGGAAGTGCGTGAACGCCCCCGCCGGAGGGCAGGCCGTCAACACCTCAGCGAGGGACCCGATGTCGTCGTAGCGGATTCCCGCGCGGTTCATACCGGTATCGATCGAGAGGTGCCAGTCGCCGCCGCCGGTCATCATCCAGAGGCGAATCGATTTCGCGTCGCCGAGCGCGGGGATGAGGTTGGCCGCGCGAATCGCCTTATGCGGCTTGGCGGTCGGCTCTTGTGGCGTGATTACGAGGATCGGGCGGTGGATCTGCGCTTTGCGGAGCTCCTCTCCTTCGGTGATGGTTGCGACGCCGTAACCCCAGGGGTCGGTCGCCTCCAGCGCGCGCACCACGGGAAGCATGCCGAGCCCGTACGCATCGGCCTTCACCATCGGCATGAGCGGCTTGCGGGCCTGCGCGCCCAACGCCTTGGCGTTGCGCACGAGGGCGTGCAGATCGACCTCGATCCAGCAGCGGTCGGTGGCGCGAGTGGAAGGCGTGGTATTCACGGGGTAGAATCTAGCCGTCGGTGGGTGGCGTGGCCCGTCTACCCCCGCCAGTTTCCCTCCGATGACCGACTCCTCCAAGCGCACGCTCGACGACGCGCTCGCCATCATGCGGGACCTCCGCGCGCGCGACGCGTGGGACAAGGCGCAGACGCACGAGTCGCTCCGCCCCTACCTGAACGAGGAGGCGCACGAGCTCGACGACGCCCTTCGGAGCGGCGACGACCACGCGATGCGCTCCGAACTGGGCGACGTCCTGTTGCAGGTGCTCTTCCATGCGATCATTGCCGAAGAGCGCGGCGCGTTCGACGTGAACGACGTGGCCGGCTCACTCGTCGAGAAGATGACCAAGCGCCATCCCTGGCTCTACGGCAACGCGACGGAACGCGAACCGTGGGAGCAGATGAAATCGAAGCAGCGCGAAACGCTCGCCGAGGGGCTGCCAGCAGGGCTTCCCGCCCTGCACCGGGCCCACCGGTTGCAGGAACGTGCGGCGGGCGTGGGGTTCGACTGGCCCGATGTGCGCGGTCCAGCCGACAAAGTCCGCGAAGAACTCGCCGAGGTCGAAGCGGAGATCACAAAGCACGGCGCGCAATTCGAGACGCACGGTGTGCCGAGTGCCGATCCGCGGCACGCGGCTCTCGAATCAGAGCTCGGCGATTTACTGTTCGCGGTAGTGAATTTGTGCCGAAAGGCCGGCACGCATCCTTCGCTCGCCCTCGACAAAGCGAACGCGAAGTTTCAGGCGCGGTTCGAGGCGATCGAGAAGCTGGCGGCGGCGCGCGGGATCGACGTGAAGGCCGCGGGGCTCGAGGCGCTCGACAAACTGTGGGACGAGGTGAAGGCCAGCGAGCGCTAGGGCTTCAGCCGGTTCATCATCCGCGGGAAGGCGATGCACTCACGGATGTGCTGTATACCGCAGATCCACGCGACGGTGCGCTCGAGTCCGAGCCCAAAACCCGAGTGCGGAAAAGTGCCGTACTTCCGTAGCGCGAGATACCAGTCGTACGCGGCCTCAGGGAGTTTCTCCTCACGCAACCGGTGCAGGATCTTGTCGTGGTCGTCCTCGCGCTGCGAGCCGCCGATGATCTCGCCATAGCCCTCGGGCGCGAGGCAATCGTCGCAGAGCACCGTGCGCGGATCGGCCGGGTTCTCCTTCATATAGAATGCCTTCGCTTCCTTGGGATAGTTCTTCACGAAGATCGGCGTCGTGTAATCCGCCACGAGCAGCGCCTCGTCCTCGGCGCCCAAGTCGTCGCCCCACACCACCTTGCTTCCCTTCTGCTGGAGCGTGGCCACGGCATCGGTGTAATCGATGCGCGGGAACGGACCCTTGATGCATTCCAGCTTCGACAGGTCACGCTCGACTTCCTTGAGCTCGGCCTGCCGCCGCTCGAGCACACGCCCGACCAGAGAGACCAGCAGGTCTTCCTGTAGCTGCATATTGTCGTCCGAGTCGTTGAAGGCGACCTCGGGCTCAATCATCCAGAATTCTGTGAGATGGCGGCGCGTCTTGGATTTTTCGGCGCGGAAGGTCGGCCCGAACGTATAGATCTTTCCGAACGCCGCGGCGGCGGCCTCGCCATACAACTGTCCGGTCTGCGCGAGGTACGCATTGCCTTCGTCGAAATACTCGGTCGCGAACAACCCGGATCGCTCTCCGATGGCCGCCGTGAGGATCGGCGTATCCACACGCAGAAAATCACGCTCGTAAAAGAAATCGTGAATCGCCTGTTCGACTTCATGGCGGATGCGTGCGATGGCCAGCTGACGCGGCGTGCGAAGCCAGAAGTGCCGGTTGTCGAGCAGGTGATCGACGCCGTGCTCCTTGGGCTGCAGCGGATAATCAACCGGGCTGGTGCCAATCACCGAGAGATCCGTCAGGCCGACTTCGTGACCGCCGGGCTGACGCGCATCGGCCTTTACCTCGCCGGTCACGGCGATGCAGGCTTCCTGCGTGAGTTGTCCGAACAGTTCCCACACGTCGGGCGTCACCTGGCTCTTCACCACCACCGACTGGAGAATGCCGGTGCCGTCGCGCATCACGATAAAGGCGACCTTGCCGCTGGAGCGCAGGTGCGTCACCCAGCCCTTGACCGTGATCGTGGATCCAACGTGCTGCGCGAGTTCGGAGATTCTGGCGGTTGACATCATGACTCAGGCGAGGGACGTGTACGGCGAGTGAGCGGCAAATGAGCGGCAAGTTTGTGACGGGCGAGCGCCGAGCTGGTGACGACACCCGAGTGACGCGAATTACCTATTGCCCTTGTAGCTGATCTTGTAAATCGTACCGGCCAGATCATCGGCGACGTAGATCGAGCCGTCAGTGCCCTGTGCGAGACCGGTCGGACGATGGATGCGGCCGTCCTTGCCGGGAAGTCCGTTCGGTGCCGCAAACTCCGTCGCGAAGTCGCGGTGCGTCGACGCCTTCTGTCCATTCAACGGAAGGAAGGCGACGCGGTAGCCCATATTCGGCAGCGGCGCACGATTCCACGAACCGTGGAACGCCACAAAGGCGCCGTTCCGATACTCCGCCGGGAATGTTGAGCCGGTATAGAACATCATGTCGTTCGGCCCCCAGTGGCCAGGGAACGCGTACGCCGGCAGCTTCTTGCCGCCGCAACGGTCAGTCTTTTTGCCGTCGCCACCATACTCGGGCGCGGTCACGAGTTTCTTCTCCTCGTGCGACCAATAGCAGTATGGCCAGCCGAAGTCGTCGCCTTTCAGGATGTGATTCACCTGCTCGCCTGGGTTTTCGGCTCCGTACGCATTGTCGTGCCCAGGCCAGAGACCAGCCGGCGGCGGCTGCAGCCCATCGCGACCGTGCATCGTGGCCCAAAGCGACTGATCGCGCGGATCGACCGTGAGTGCCACCGCGTTGCGAATGCCAGTGGCGAATCGCGTCCCGTCGCCCGGCCTCTGGCCGATCTTGTGCGCATCGAATGCCCAGATACCGGCGCGGGTCTCGAGTTCGACGCACGGATCAACGCCCGGCGTCTGTGGCGCACGCTGCTCGCTGTTTTCACAGGCATTCGTGCGCGAGCCGACGTTCATGTAGAGCGCCGCGCCCACGACGACGAAGTTGTACGCCGCGTGGCCGCCTGGGACGAAATCCGAGACGATCGTGTCGGCCTGACCGAGCGCTGCCTGACCCGGCATGTATTTGTAGCGGACAATCGCGCGACCGATGGTGTGATAGAGGTAGCCGTTCGCGAGCGCGATGCCCGAGCCGCTCGCCTGCGCCAGCTTCTCGACGGCATCGGCCTTGCCGTCACCATTGGCGTCGCGCAAGCGGTAGAGCGAGCCAGGGACGAGCGGCATGTTCGAACGTCCGCCACCGCGCGGACTGCCGCCGACGAGGAGTTCTCCGTTTGGCGCGACCACCATGTGGCGCGGACCCTGGAGGCTGTCGGCGAAGACAGTCGCGCAGAAGCCGGCGGGCAGCGTCAGTCCGGCGTTGTCGACGGCGCAGGGCACGGCCTTCTGCTGCGGCGAGGCAGCGACAGTAGCGGCGGTAGCGGCGGTAGCCATGGCCACGGCCATGATCGAAAGCGTGAGACGCATACGTGAGCTCCTGAAAAGACGGGCGCTGGGACCTCCGGCAAATCTAGCGGCACCGCTCTGCTCAACCCACCCTGAACAACTCCATCGCGCGATCAAACCGCCGGCGCAGCACCTGATGAATGGGCGTGTTGGCCTTGGACGAAAGCATCGGGTCCTTAGCGAGCAGCCCGAGCGCGGATTCCCGAGCCAGTGCATTGAGTTCAACATCCACGAACGGGTTAGCGATCTTGAACGTGGCTTCGCCGTGCTGACGCTGGCCGAAGAGGTCGCCCATGCCGCGCAAGCGAAGATCGGCCTCGGCCACCTTGAACCCGTCGCTCGAGTTCACGACGACCGAGAGCCGGTCCTCGGTATCGGGCGAGACATCGCCGAGCAGGATGCAGAAACTCTCCTCCGCCCCGCGACCCACGCGACCACGCAGTTGATGAAGCTGGCTCAATCCGAACCGTTCTGGATGCTCGACGAGCATCACCGTCGCGTTGGCCACGTCGATCCCGACTTCGATCACCGTAGTCGAGACGAGCAGATCGATCGTGCCGTCGCGGAAACGGCGCATCACGTCGTCCTTAGCCGCGGCGTCCATGCGGCCGTGGAGCAGTGCGAGGCGACGGTGCGAGAGGCGACCCTTCCGGAGTTCGTCGAACGCCTTCGTGGCGGCCTTGAGCTGCACTTTCTCGCTCTCCTCGATGAGCGGCAGCACGACATAGGCTTGCCGCCCTTTCCCGAGCTGCGTGTCCACGAAATCGAACACCTTGTCGCGCGACTTCTCCAGGCGCCGCACGGTCGTCACCGGCTGACGGCCCGGCGGCAGTTCGTCAATGATGCTCACGTCGAGATCGCCATGGACCGTGAGCGCCAACGAGCGCGGAATCGGCGTGGCGCTCATCAGGAGAATGTCGGGACGCTCGCCCTTTTTCCCGAGCGCGAGGCGCTGCTCGACGCCGAACCGATGTTGCTCGTCGACGACGGCGAGCCCGAGCCGGCTGAACTCGGTGTCGCCCTGGACGAGCGCGTGTGTGCCGACGACGAGCACCGGTTCCCTGCTCGCAAGCCGCGTGGCCGCTGCCCGGCGCGCCTTGGCGTTCAGGGAACCGGAGATGAACAGCGGAGAGAGCCCGAGCGGCGCCAACAGCTTCGCGAAGGTCGCCGCGTGCTGCTCCGCGAGCAGCTCGGTCGGCGCCATGACGGCCGCCTGAAATCCATTCTCCATCGCGAGCAACGCGGCAAAGAGCGCGACGATGGTCTTGCCGCTGCCGACATCGCCCTGCAGCAAGCGATGCATCCGCTCACCACTCGTCATGTCTTTGACGATTTCGCGCGTCACGCGCACCTGCGCGTCGGTGAGTTCGAACGGCAGCGTGGCCTTGAGTTTCGACGTCAGATCGCGACGGTTCGTGAACCGAATGCCCGCCCGCGGCGTGCGCGCCAAGGCGCGGGCACGGATGTGCAGGATGTTCACGAACAGCAGTTCCTCGAACGCCAAGCGCGAACGCCCTCGCCGTGCCTCGTCGAGCGTCGCCGGCCGATGCACCATGCGAAGCGCCTCGGGGAGCGCCGGCACCTGCGCCTCGTCGAGCATCGCAGACGGTAGATACTCCGTGACCAGGGGCAGGTAGGTGTCGAGATTGCGCTCAATGAGCGCACGCACCTGCTTGAACGAAAATCCCTCCGTCGCCGGATAGACAGAGAGCACGCGGCCTGCCGCCTGGTCCTCTTCGTCGGCACCGAAATTGATCGTCTCGCGCGGAGCGAACTGACGGCCATGGAAGAACCGCACCGTGCCGGCGAGCAGCAGCAGGTCGCCCGGGTTGATCGACCGGTCGAGAAAGGGCTGGCCGGGCCAACCGCACTCGATCAGCCCGCTCTCGTCCTGAATGACCGCCTGAAAGACGCGCAGCCCCTTTCGCGTGGGGATGATCCCCTTGGAAATCACCCGCCCCATGATCGTGGCGTCGTCGCCAATCCTGAGCCTGCTGATGCGGGCGATGGTGCTTGCGTCTTCGTACCGGTGCGGCACGTGGTGGAGCAGATCGCGCACCGTGAAGATGCCAATGCGGCGCAGCGCGTCGGCGCGAACCGGACCGACGCCGCTCAGGTACATCACTTGGGTGTCGAGCGACCGCCGCGGCCCGCGGCTCTGGCCTCGGCTATCACTACCGGAGGATCGCCCCGGAGCGTCGCTCACTCGCTGAAGAGTCCCTGCGCGAACGCCGTTGCGTCGAATGGCTCGAGGTCGTCCGCGCTCTCGCCCGTGCCAACGAACTTCACCGGCGCATCGATCGCTTCGTGCACGGCGACGACGACGCCTCCCGTAGCCGTCCCGTCGATTTTATTGAGCACGATACCGCTGATCGGCACCGATGCCGCGAAGACCCGCGCCTGCACGATGGCGTTCTGCCCGACGGTGGCGTCGAGCACGAGCAGCGACTCGTGCGGCGCACCAGGCATACGCTTGTCGATCACGCGGGCGATTTTGCGAAGTTCTTCCATCAGGGAATCGCTGGTGTGGAGCCGGCCGGCCGTATCAATGATGGCGACATCTACGCGCTTGGCCACTGCTGCGTCGATCGCCGCCCACGCCACGGCCGCCGCATCGGCCCCCGCACCAGCGCTGACGAATTCGGCACCTGAACGCTCGGCCCACACCCGCAGTTGATCCACCGCGCCCGCACGAAAGGTGTCGCCCGCCGCGACGAGCACCTTCTTCCCTTCGCGTTGGAGGCGCGTCGCGAGTTTGCCGATGAAGGTGGTCTTCCCCGCACCGTTCACGCCGAGGACGAGATAGATCGACGGGCCGCTCGGCGCGCAGATCAATGACGGGTCGTGGCGACCAGACATCAGCGCCGCCACCACGGCTTCGCCGAGCGCTCGCTGGAAGTCGGCTTGGGTCTTGAGTTCGCCACGTTCGCCGCGCTGCTTCACATTGTCGACGAGCGTCGCGGTGACCGCCGTACCGAAATCGGAGGTGAGCAACAGCTCTTCGAGCTGCTCGAGCAAGCGGGAGTCGACGCCACCCTGCGCGATGACCCGAATGTCGGTCAGCGCGAGGCGCTTGAGCCGGGACCAGATACCGCGTATGGTCATGCCGTCGCGTGCAGCGGTCTGCTGCTAGCGAAGCCCGATTTTTCGGCGCAGAATCCATTCCGCGCAGAGGGCAGCGAGCGCGATAGCGTAGAGCCACCAGGCGCTACGCGCCTGAGGCGCGCGGCCCATC
Source organism: Gemmatimonadota bacterium (assembly GCA_014192065.1). Lineage (GTDB taxonomy): Bacteria > Gemmatimonadota > Gemmatimonadetes > Gemmatimonadales > Gemmatimonadaceae > Fen-1231. Next base: position 286,126 of record BJHH01000003.1, read on the forward strand.
GCGGCCGCGTTGCCGATTGCGCCCGCCTGCACGGATGGGCGTCGCGGGATCCACTCACTCGACGCGTTCACCGCCAGCAGCCCTTCGGAATCGTCAATATTTGTGGTGTAGACACCTGCGGCCATCGGCTCAGTTTCGGTGTATGTGCTGCCGGTACCGAAGCGAAGCTGGATGGTATCCGGCGCCTGCCCACCGCGGCGACTGAGCACCACCAGCGCGCTCGAGTCACGCATGCCGCCACGGCGCCAACGAATTGGTTCGCCGACACGACTCCACGACGCGGCCGGGCGCGGACCACGCAGATCCACGGTTTCCCCGGCGAGCCAGTCAAAAATCGATCCCCAGAGCGAGACAAAGGTGTCGGCCGTGCGGCCGCCACGAAAACGCCAGCGCCAGAGGCCCGCAGCCGGCACGATGACGGTGCGATTCGGCGTCGTCGACCCGACAATCACTTGACGTTCGTCGAGCCGCCGTCCGCGCTTGGCCGTGAGTGCGGTCCACTCAGACTCGCGCGGCGATTCGCCGACTTCGATCGGAGGAAGCGAGTCCCAAGGCAGCGTCGAAAAGGTGCCGAGCAGCGGCGACGGCGGCGACGACGTGGGGTAATACTCGTCACCACGTGCGACCGGCGGCGCGATGAGCGCAAGTGCGCCCCGCGCATACGAGCGCGGCGGGCCAAATACCGCGGTGTCGCCGTGAATGACGACGATCGGCGCTTCGCTCATCGAGCGCTTCACCTCTTCCTCAGGGACCGCAGCGAGCGAGCCATCCACACGCCACTGCCCTGGTGCCACGCGGTAATAGCCACGCGTCGGGACGGCGAGCGTACCGCGCAGCACATCCAATGCGTAGCGGGCGTCGAAGTCTGGCGCGGTCGAAGCGAACACTGCCGAGGCGCCGGCGGCCACATCCAGCGTCGCATACAGCGTATCGTTGCGCGCGAGGGCATCGCCCGACGCCGTCACGAGCACACGCACCAAGCGCTGCCCCGCCTTCGGGCCGACATGTACACGCCAGCGCACCTCGCGCTCAGCGAACGGTGCCATGGAATCGATCGTGGTTGCGGCCACGGACGCGCCATCAATCGAGAGATCCACCGCACCGGCCGCGGACCCGCCGCTACCCGCCGCGATCACGGCGGTGAAATCGACCGAATCGCCCGTGACCGCGGCGCCTGGGCCGCCGAACGAAGCCAACGCGGCATCACGGCTGGAGCCTCCGTCCACGATCACGATGGCAGACCCACTCGGCAGTTCGCTCAGTCGCTCAGGATCGTCGATGCGGCCGTCGGTGACCAGTGTGACCGCGCGGCCCGCACCCAAGGCCCGCTCGATGAGCGGCCCGACACGGGTCATGACGTCGGCGGGTCGCTCGGGCGCCTTGCCGGCCCGCACGCTGTCTCCAACGAGCAGGACGGTGTCGGTGGCCACAGAGTCGGCGGCGCGCCTGGCACGTGTCCAGAGCGTCGTATCACCAGACGCCAGCCAGCTCACGGAGGCGTCAACGGCGACGTATGGCCGGCCCGCACTGCTCCAGCCGATGGGTGCGTTGAGCATGAGCGCCAGGACGATGACGACGGCGACGGCACGGAGCGCCTGCAGCCCGTAGGCGTGCCGGGCGCCGGCGAGGCGGTACTGGAATACCGCGAATGCGGCGCCCCCGATGAGGGCGATAATCCACGAGAGCATCGGACAAAGTTACGCGGCGGCAACCGTAATGGCTGCCGCCGCGTGCCTGCCAGATCAACGCTTGCCGGGAGCCTGCCGGCTGAAGATGCTTCTGGCGGATGAAATCTGGGCCGGGAGCCTGCCGGCTCAGTCCATCTGTCTCCGAATGAAAGTCGGGATTTCGAGATCGTCCATGTCGAGGGCTGGTCGGCGGTCTGGCGCCGCGGTCGCGCGCCGCATCGCCGGCACGGCACTGCCCGTGTTCGCCTGTCCACCCTGGAACGCGCTGCCAATGGCGGGCCGCGGACGCGCGCCGTCGATCGGGATGACCGGCGTACCGCCACTCACAAAGGGCGTCCGGTTGCCCGGCGTGTGGGTCGCGGAGCGGGCCGTGGTGTTCGGACGGGCGAAGCCGGTCGCCACGACCGTGACGCGGATCTCGCCGAGCATCGAGGGCTCCTGCACCGCACCGAAGATGATTTCGGCGTCGTCGCCAGCCGCGTCGTGAATCACGTCGGCAATGGCGGTGACTTCACCGAGCGTCAGGTCGGGGCCGCCGGTGACGTTGAGGAGCACGCCGGTCGCGCCGGCGATCTGGACGTTGTCGAGGAGTGGGCTGGAGATGGCCTCGCGCGCCGCCGTCATGGCGCGGTCCTCGCCACGGCCGATACCGGTACCCATCAGGGCTGCGCCGCCGTCCTTCATAACCGTCCGAACGTCGGCATAGTCCACGTTGATCATGCCGACGCCAGAAATGATGTTCGAAATGCCGCTCGTGGCGTGCAGGAGCACCTCATCGGCCTTCTTGAGGGCGTCCTGGAAGGGGATGTTCTTCCCCACCACGGCGAGGAGCCGTTCGTTAGGCACGACGATCATCGTGTCCACGTACTTGCTCATTTCGATGATCCCTTCTTCGGCCTGACGGATGCGCTTGCGGCCTTCGAAGAGGAACGGCTTCGTGACGATGCCTACGGTGAGTGCGCCGGCCTCGCGGGCCAGCTCGCAGATGATCGGCGCCGCGCCGGTGCCCGTGCCGCCGCCCATGCCGCAGGTGACAAACACGAGGTCGGCGTTGGCCAGCACGCGGCTCACATCCTCGCGATTCTCATCGATCGCCTGGCGCCCGATTTCCGGGCGTGCACCGGCGCCGAGACCGCGAGTGAGCTTTTTGCCGATCTGGATCTTGATGTCGGACTTTGAGCTGAGGAGCGCCTGCGCGTCGGTGTTGACCGAAATGAACTCGACACCGCTCAGCGCCTCGTCGATCATGCGATTGACGGCATTGCCGCCACCGCCACCGACGCCAACAACCTTCATGCGGGCGCTTTGCGTCGGCGTGTCCTCGAACTCAAAAATGCTCATCGGCGCGATAGTGGAATGTGTGAGGGAGACAAATGATAACGTGCCGACTGAAGGTACAACAGCGAGCGGACAGCGAACCCTTCACGTCACGCGGTGCTTTACGGTTCACCGCCCGCGCTATACGTGGTAGTGACGAGCGAACAGCTGAAAAGGCAAAGCGGCCGCACGCGGACAATTGTCCACATACGGCCGGTGCTATCAGGGTTGTGATGCGGCCTCGGTTTAGGCCAGCCCCGACCTAAAAGAAATCCTGCAACCAGGTCTTTACGCGCTGCCCAAGCTTGTCCATTGACGGCGTCGCGCCCGACATCGAGATACGGCGACCCTTGGACATCGCCCCGCCAAGTGCCACACGGTGCGCTCCGTACTGGACCAATCCGACGACCGTCGAGAAACGCGCATGCGCCACGTTGTCCGCCAGTCCGCCCAAGAACTCGCCGGGTAGACCGATCCGGGCGCCGGTCCCAAACACGTCGCTCGCCAGTTCGGCCGTGCCCGGCTGGGCCGCAGCGCCGCCAGTCACCACGACGCCAGCCGCAAGTTTCTTGATATAGCCAGCCTGCTGCACTTCTCGGCAGACCATTTCGAAGACTTCAGAGGTACGCTGGTGCATGATGTGCGCCAACAGCTCGCGCGGGATTTGCCGATCGCCCTGCGCCACCGTACTTGGCAGATGGATGACATCGGCGCGGTCCACCATCGGCTCGTAAACGCAGCCGTACTGCTCCTTGATCTTCTCGGCGTCGGCCTGCGTGACGCCAAGTCCGTGCACAATGTCGGCGGTGACGTTCACGCCGCCCAGCCCGATTGTGCCGAGGTGGCGGATCTTTCCTTCGTGAAAGACGGCGACGTCGGTCGTGCCCGCGCCCATCTCCACAAGGCAGACGCCCAGTTCTTTTTCGTCATCGGTGAGCACGGCCAGCGCGGACGCCAACGGCTCAAGCACCAGCTCTCCGACCTTGTACCCGGCCCGCTCGACTGCCTTACGGAGGTTCATGGCCGGACTGGAGCCGATCGTGACGAGGTACATCTCCGTCTCGAGGCGCGTGCCGATCATGCCGATCGGGTCGCGCACGCCGATGTTTTTGTCGACCGCGTATTCCTGCGGAATCGCGTGAATCAGTTCCCGGTCCTGCGAAATTGGCTGTGCCCGTGCGACGGCGTTGGCGCGGTCGATGTCGGCGCGCGAAATCTCGGAGCCCGTCACCGAGGCGATGCCCGTCGAGGTCATCGCTTGCACGTGCTCGCCTGCGATGCCGGCGTACACCGTGGTCACCTTGACGCCGGCCATCCGCTCGGCGTCTTCGAGCGCCTTCCTGATGGAGCGAGTCGACTCTTCGATGTCAGCGACGACGTTGCGGCGCAGTCCGGTCGTCTTGGCCTGCCCCACGCCGAGGATCTTCACCGTCGGATGCTTGGGCAGATCACCAACGACCTCGGCGATCACCGCCGTGGTCTTGGCCGATCCGATATCGAGTCCGGCTACGAAGTTTTCGTTCTTGCTCATGGCAGTCTGGCGATGACCTGGTCGCGGTAGCGCAAATCGAGCTCGGTGGCCGTGGCATTGCGCCGCGCCAAGTCCTGCTCGACGGGAATGATCTCTGACAATCGCTGCACAGTGAGGTCCGCTGACGCGAGCACCACGCGCGCCGCCGGTTCGTTCAGGCGAATCGCGAGGTCCCCGGCCGGCGTCCGCCTGACATCGCCGATGCGGGCGAAGACCAACGGCAGTGCCTCCTGGACTTCCCCGAGCAATCGCAGCGCCAGCGTGTCGCGGCTGCGGAGCACGGGCAGATCCACGTCGACAGCGGTGGGATCAACCGGCAATGTGCGCCCGGCCGCGTCCACCGCCACCAGTCCTCCGGAAACCTGAATGAGCGCAACCGGCGGATTTTCCGTGACCCTAATGACGAGCGTGCCCGGCAGCTTGCGCTCGATGCGCACATCGCGCACCGACGGATGCACCCGAACCCGTTCTTCTAACGGCCCGACGTCGTCCCACACGGACGCCGACGAGTCGACCCTCAATCGCGAAACGATCTCATCGGGGCTCGCGTAACGCGCGCCAAGCACTTCCACGCGGCGCACGCGGAAAAAGTCGAGGTTTGACAGCACCGGCCGGTACCACCACGGGCTACTGAGGATCGCGACACCAGCCACGAGCATGCCGATGGAGCGCAGTCGCCGGCGCCAGCGCGAGCGAACCAGCGGGGTGCTGCCCTGCGCCTCGCCCATGTCCGTCATGCGGTGCCCTGCCGCAGGAGCGAGAGGAGTTCGGGGCCGGTTCTCGTGATGTCGCCGGCGCCGATCGTGATGACCACGTCACCGGTGGTGACCGACGCCTTCAGGTTGGAGGCCAGCTCGGCGCGCGGCCCCCGCCAGGCTGGTGCCTTGCCGGCATCGGCCATCTGGTCGGCGATGAGCGCGCTCGTCACACCGCGCATTGGCTGTTCGCGTGCGGGATAGATGTCGGCCAGCCAGGTCTCGTCGGCCGCGCAGAGCGCATCCGCGAACTCGGCTGCAAAATCTTTCGTGCGCGAGAAGAGGTGCGGTTGGAACGCCGCGATGATCCGCCGGCCCGGGTACGCGAGGCGGGCCGCGGCGAGCGTGGCGCGAATCTCCGTCGGATGATGGGCGTAGTCGTCGATCACCGACACACCACGGGCGTCGCCAAGCCGTTCGAAGCGTCGTTCGACGCCGCGGAAGTTGGCGAGGCCGCGCGCGAGCAGCTCGACCGATGCGCCCCAGCTCCCGACGCCAACGGCAATCGCGGCTAGGGCGTTAAGAACGTTGTGCGTGCCGGGCACCGAGAGAACCACACGCCCCATCGGCTTTCCGTCGAACACCACGTCGAACGCCGAGCCGCCATCCACCGCCGTCACGTTGCGGGCGACGAGACGCGCATCGGGACTCTCGATGCCGTAGCGCAGGACTTCCGCGGTCGTGGGCGAGGGCAGCAGGTTGGCCCACCGGTCGTCGGCACAGATCACCAGCCAGCGCGACCGCGCGCTGAACGTTGCAAAGGTGTCGCGGATGTCGTCGAGATCCTTGTAGATGTCGAGGTGGTCCGCCTCGATGTTGGTGACCACGGCCACCTGCGGGTCGAGCGCGAGGAACGACCGATCATACTCGTCGGCCTCGACCGCGAACACCTGGTCGGCGCCCTGGCTCAGATTGCCACCCCAGGCGCGCACGCGCGCTCCGACGACGCCTGTCGCATCGATACCAGCGCCCTTGAGGGCTTCAGTCACCATGACCGTCGTGGTGGATTTGCCGTGCGTGCCCGCCACCGCGACGAGCCGCTGCCCGCCAGCGGTGGCCTCGGCCAGCGCCTCGGCGCGACGGACGACCGCAATGCCAAGCGCTCGAGCGCGCACGATTTCGGGATGGTCTTTCGGAATCGCCGAACTCACGACCAGTGCGCGGTGCCCGCCGAGGTGCGACGCGTCGTGCCCATGGCGCACCTGGATGCCGAGGCGTTCGAGATCGCCCGCCTGGTCCGCCGCGTGGTCGCAGCCGGTGACCGTCGCGCCCCGCCGGACGCAGAGCTCCGCCAACGCGCTCATGCCGGCGCCGGCGATGCCCATGAAATGAATCGGACGCGAGTCCTTGGGATCAATCAGCGACATGCGAGCCCTTCGATCTGGCGAATGCGAGAATGTGGCCAGCGATATCATCGGCGGCGTTCGGACGCGCGCGCAGCAGCGCGTGCCGTGACAACGTGCCAAGCCGGTCCGGAGCGGCAAGCAACGCGCCCAGGTCCGCACCGAGCCGTTCGGGCGAGAGCTGCGACTGGGGAAGATGGATCGCCGCGCCCGCACGCTCGAGCGCGCGCGCATTGGACGTCTGATGGTCGTGTGCCGCGCTGGGCAACGGACAGATGATCATCGGGAGGCCCCATGCGCACCCCTCAGAGGTGCTCATCATGCCGCCACGCACGAGCGCCAGATCGGCCGCCGCGTACGCGTCTGCGATCGGCGAGAGATACGGTAGCACGCGAACGTCTGCGCGATCGCATCCCTGGTAGAGATCGTACTGGCCCTTCCCCGTCGCCCAGATGACGCAGAGCGACGACGGGAGTCCGCGTTCGATCAATCCGAGCGTGGCGACGTTCAGCGCGCGCGCACCCTGGCTGCCGCCGAACACGAGCAGCACCCGCGCCGACGGCGGAAAGCCAAACTTTGCCTTGGCCTCAGCGGCGGCCAGCCGGATCTGCGGCGGTGGCTCAATCGGGTTGCCGGTGTCACGATAGATGCACCGGCCTTTCGGTAGCGATGCCTGCGCCTCAGGAAAGCCGAGGTAGGCCTCGGCTGAGAATCGCGCGAAGAACCGCGCCGTGGCACCCGGATAACTGTCGCCGATGTGCTGCACAATTGGGACGCCGTGTGCCGCCGACCAGGCCAGCGCGACGGCGCTCGCGTATCCGCCCGTGCCGACGATCAGATCCGGCCGGAACTCGGCGGCCACGCGACCGATGTCGCGCCACGCCGACAGGCCGCCGCGCAGTGTGTGGAGATTGCTGAGCAGCTGGCTGCGATAGAACGGATGCGCATCGACGAGGGTGTGGGCAAACTCGGTGCCCGGCAGCACATCGCGTTCGATGCCGCGTCGCGCGCCGAGAAAATGGGCGCGCATCGCCGCGTTACGCCGCCGCATCGCGCGCGCGATCGCGAGTGCCGGGTACAGGTGTCCTCCCGTGCCGCCGCCTGCGAAGAAGACGTTCATCGAGTGCCCGGTGCGATCAGAGCCGGCCCGTCGACGGCTCCAGCGGATTCGTCGCGCTGACGCCGATCAGCCGTTCGCGCACGCTGCCGATGTTCACGAGGATGCCCGTCATGAGCATCGACAGGATCAGATTGGAGCGGCCATACGAGATGAACGGCAGGGTGAGTCCGGTCGTTGGCAGTAGCCCGGTCACGACGCCGAGGTGCAGATACGCCGTCACCAGCATGGTCACCGTCAGACCGATCGCCACGAGCTGCCGGAACTGGGTCTCCGCCTTCTTCGCGATGCGGAACCCGAGCCAACCCCAGGTCGCGTAAAGAATCGTCACGCCCGCGATACCGATGAATCCCCACTCCTCGCCGATGGTCGCGCCGATAAAATCGTCGTACGATAGCGGGAGATAGCCGTTCTGCTGACGGCCCTCTCCGAACCCGACGCCAAAAAATCCGCCCGACCCGACGGCGATCAGCGACTGTTTGAGTTGATAGTTGACGGTCTCATGCGCCACGCTGGCCGCATCGGCGAAACCGAGGAGTCGCTCCATCACATACTGGAGGCGTTGCGCTTTTTCCCAGACGATCGGCACGCTCAGGAACGCGAGCAGCACGAAGTGGCCGATGCGTCCACCGGCGGCAAAGACGATGATGCCCATCTGGAGTCCGAAGAAAATCACCACGGAGAGATCGGGCTCAAGCGCGGCCATCACCCCCAGCGCTCCGATCACCAGCGCGATCGGCAGCATGCCCTTCGAGAAGCGGCGCATCTGCTCACCCTTCTTCACCACGAGCATCGATGTCCAGATCACGACGGCGAGCTTGGCAAACTCCGACGGCTGCACCGATCCGCCAAAAAGGAACCGACGCGCGCCAAGAATCGGTGGCGCGATGGCGCGCGTGAACGGCAGCACCGTGAGCAACATCCCGATCATCGCGCAGACCATGAGGTGCCAAGCGTACTTACGCCAGAGCTCAGCATCGACTTTCGCGGCGACCGCGAAGATGATGGTGCCGATTCCGACCCCGGAGAGTTGCTTCACCAGGAAGTACGCGCTGCTCTTGCCGATCTCCACCGATTTGAACGCGCTGGCGCTGTAGAGCGTGGCCAGGCCGAATGCGAGCAGGACCGCACTGACGAGCATCAAGGCCCGTGCTTCGACGTCGATACGCCAACGGGTGCGTGCCTGCGACGGCGCGTGGGCGCTCGGGCCTGCGGGCCCAAATCCCGCGCCGGGAACCGCGATCGACGTCACGAACGACTCCGCGCCAAGCGGCGGAATGTCGCGCCGCGTTCTTCGTAGTTGGTGAACATGTCGTAGCTGGAGCAGGCGGGAGAAAGCAACACGGCATCGCCGGGCGTGGCGAGTGCGCGAGCTCGGCGGATGACTTCCTCAAAGGACGATCCGAGACGCTCGAGCGGCACGCCCTGGAGCAGCGCCCCGAGGTCGGCTTCGACGCGCTCCGCCGCCTCGCCATACGCGAGGACGGCCTTCGCATGCTTGACGATGGCTGGCGCCAGCGCAGCATACGCTTCGCCTTTGTGCTTGCCACCGAGTAACACGATGGCCGGCCTGGTCATCCCTTCGATCGCCACGCGTGCCGACGAGACATTCGTCGCCTTGGAGTCGTTGATCCAGGTGACGCCACCGACATCGGCCACGACTTCGAGCCGGTTGGGCAGCGCCGTGAACGACTGCACACCGGCTGCGATGCGCGCACGCGCCAACGGCGTCCTGAACTCGCGATCGGCCAAGGCGACGGCCAGCGTCGCCGCGAGGACGTTGGCCACATTGTGGTCACCGATGAGCGGGATGTCGGCGCGCACCAGTAGGGGTGCATCGAAAAGCGACACGGCGCCATGCCCCGCGTCGAACCGCGCGTCGACCGGCAGTCCGCCGACAGAAAACCGATGGTGTGCGCCCGCCACGCCAGCCGTGCGCCGGCGCACCTCGGCGTCGTCGGCGTTTGTCACCCAGCTCGAGGTGGTCGACGCGTTGGCGAACAAGCGGCCCTTGTCCGCGTAGTAGTCGCCGAGCGACTCGTAGCGATCCAGATGGTCTGGAGCGAGGTTGGTCAGCACCCCGACGTCCGGATTGAGCGAGTAGGTGTCGTGCAACTGGAACGACGACATCTCGAGCGCCACCCAGGTGGGCGGCTCGGCCATCAGCGCCACGTCACTGAGCGCCTGGCCGATGTTTCCAGCGGCGATTGCATCGGTGCCCACGGCATGCAACAGGTGCGCGATCAGCGACGTCACCGTCGTCTTGCCGTTGGTGCCCGTCACGGCGATCAGGCGGGTCTGCGGCAAGAACCAAAGTGCCAGCTCGACTTCACTGATCACCGGTACGCCTGCGTCACGCGCGGCCACCACCGCCGGCGCCTGCGGTGGCACACCGGGGCTCACGATGGCGAGCGACGCCTTGGCGATCCGGGCGAGGTCGTGACCACCCCACTGCGCGTCCACACCGAGCGCCACGAGCGCACCGGGCGCGGAGCTTTCGTGCGCTGGGCGCGCGCCCGAGTCGGAACCGTAGACGTTTGCACCTTCACGCGCGGCCAGCGTGGCCGCCGCAAGCCCGCTCCGCGCGAGCCCGATGACGGCGACTTCGCCGACCGTGAGCAGGTGGTGCAACTCGCGCATCAGCGCAGCTTCATCGTGGAAAGCGCTACAAAGGCGCAGAGGATACCGATAATCCAGAACCGCACGACCACCTGCGATTCCGGCCACCCCTTGAGTTCGAAATGGTGATGCAGGGGCGCGCGCAGAAAGACGCGATTGGCCTTGGCGTACTCCAGGCCGTGCTGGCGCTTGCGCCACTTGAACGCCGAACGCTGGATCAGCACGGACATCGTCTCGGCAACGAAGACACCGCCGATGAAGACGACGAGGAACTCCGACTTGAGCAGAATCGCTACTGAGCCGAGTGCGCCGCCAAGGGCCAGCGAGCCCGTGTCGCCCATGAAGATCTGGGCCGGCTTCGTATTGAACCAGAGAAAGCCGAGACAGGCCCCGACGATAGCCGTACAAAACACGGTCAGTTCGCCCGCGCCGCGCAGGTAGAACAGACCGAGGTACTGCGCGGCATCAATGCGACCCATCGCATAGGCGAACGCGGCAAAGGTCGCCATGGCGATCGCCATCAGTCCGCTGGCGAGGCCATCGAGTCCGTCGGTCAGGTTCACCGCGTTCGAGGTACCGGCCATTACAAAGGTGACGAACGGTACGTACAGCCAAGCCAGCCCTATCGCCGCAGGCACGATGAGCACGTTTTTGAAAAACGGCACCGTCGTCGACGCGCCGGGGAGCGGATTGAGTGGCACCTGCCAGAGATAGAGGCCGAGCGCGATACCCAGCGTCACCTGCCCCGCCAGCTTCCAGCGTGACACCAGTCCTTCGTTCTTGAGCCCCGCTCGTTTTTGGCGAAGCTTGAGAAAGTCGTCGAGGAATCCAATCGCGCCCATCCAGATCGTCGTGATGAGCGCGAGCCAGACGTAGCGGTTGTCGAGGCGCATCCAGAGCAACGTCGGAATCAGGATCGACGCCAGGATGATGAAACCTCCCATCGTCGGCGTCGTGCCCTTATCGGCGTGCGTGTCAGGCGTGCCTTCGCGCACCACCTGGTGCACCTGCATCCGCTGCAGCCAGCGGATAATGAACGGGCCCACGACGAACGCGACGAACAGCGCCGTGACCGCCGCTCCCGCGGCACGAAACGAGATGGAACTGAAAATGCGAAATGGCGAGAAGTACTCGCGCAGCGGAAAGAGGAATTCGTAGAGCATGGTCAGTCCGTTTTGGACGGAGAAGTCGTCGCACTCGCGGGAATCGTTCCGCCGGTCGCCCACAGCGTGAGGTGTGGTACGATCCGTTCGAGCTTCACGCCGCGTGATGCCTTGAGCAGGATCGCCGAGTTGGGAGGAAGCCGGCGCTGCAACACCGGCCAGAGGTCGTCCACGTCGACGCCGGTGATCACGCGGGCGTCGCCGACGGCCACCTCGCGCAGCGCCGCGGCAAACTCGCCGATGCCGGCCACGAGTGCGGCCCCCGACGCCACGGCGTCACGGGCGACGTCGCGATGCGCGCGCGCAGACTGGTCGCCGAGTTCGCGCATAGTGCCAAGAATGACGACACGCGGCCGATCGCCGGCCACCGCCGCCAGCAGCGCGAGCGCCGCCCGCGCCGAACCCGGGTTCGCGTTGTACGCGTCGTTGATCAGCAGCGCCTCGCCCAGCGGCTCGACGGCCGAACGCATGCCGGGCATACGCGCCCGGTCGAGCGCGGCGATGCCCCGGCCCGCATCGCCGATGCTGATGCCGCACGCGCGTGCGACCGCGAGCGCGAGCATCGCATTCCGCAGGTTGTGCAGCCCGCGGAGCGGCACAGGCAGATCAGATCCGTCGAGCGTGAGCACACCACTGCCGTCTGCTTCGAGCGAGGCGCGGCTTGCCGACAGGTCGCCGTCGGCGATCCCGCAGGTCACGACCTGCTTGGCCCGCTGGCGTGCCTCGGCGACGAGCGCGGTTTCGTGCGCTGGCACCACAGCCAGCGCGACGCCGTCGAGCAGTGCCGCCTCTTCGGCGAGCACACCGGCCAGATCGCCAAACCCTTCGAGATGCTCCTCCTCAATCGCCGTGATCACGGCGATGTCGGGCCGCACGATGTCGCGAAGCATCGCGATCTCGCCAGGCTGGTTCGTGCCCAGTTCAATCACCGCGATATCCGCCGCGTCGCCGAGCGCCAGCAGCGTCATCGGCACGCCGATCTGGTTGTTCAGGTTGCCTTGGGTCGCATGCACTTCGAGGCGGGCGCTGAGCGCCGCGCGGATGAGTTCCTTCGTGGAGGTCTTGCCGTTCGAGCCGCCGACGGCAACGACCGGCCTCCCCCAAACCATCCGCCGGTAGCGCCCGAGTTGGCCGAGCGCGCGCGTGGTATCCGTGACTTCGAATACCGGCACGCCCATGAACGCCGCGAGCCGCGCGTCGGTCACCACCACTGCACCAGCCCCCGCCTCGACGGCCTGATCGAGGTAGTCGTGTCCGTCGAAATGCTCGCCCTTGAGTGCAACAAAGAGATCGCCGCGCCCGATCGTTCGCGTGTCGGTCCAGACCCTGGCGAGTGGTGTGTCACCGCGCGGATATCCGTCGCCGACCGCCGCCGTGGCGCCCATGCGGGGCGCCGTCCCCTCCCATGGCACGACACCAGCGAGCGCGTCGGCAACGCGGGACAGCGTCCAAAATGCCGTGACGCGCGCGGCCATCAGTTGGTGACTCCGGCGCGATCCGCTGCCGCGGCCAGCGCCGCCATGATCTCACCCACGATTTCGCGTTCGTCGAAGCGCAGTTTCTGCGTGCCGCGCACCTGATAGTCCTCGTGTCCCTTACCCGCGAGGAGCACCAGGTCACACTCGGGATCGGCGAGTGCGATCGCCCGCTCAATCGCCGCACGACGATCCTCGATCCGTTCGTAGCCACCCGTGGGGAGCGCAGCGGCAATGTCATCCATGATCTGTTCGGGATTCTCGGTGCGCGGATTGTCGCTCGTGAGCACGATCAGGTCCGCGTGTTTCGCTGCGACGGCGCCCATCAACGGCCGCTTGCCCGCATCGCGATCGCCGCCCGCGCCGAACACCACGATCAGTCGGCCCGGCACGAACGGCCGCAACGCCTTGAGCGCGCGCTCCAGCGCGTCAGGCGTGTGCGCGTAGTCGCGCAGCACCACCGGACGCTCGCCAACGCGGTCGAGACGGCCGGGTACCTGCGGCATGTTCGACAGACGCTCGGCGACTAGGGCAACTGGCTCGCCAAGCGCCATCGCCGCGGCCGCTGCGCCGAGGGCGTTGATCACGTTGAAGTCACCAATCAGCGGCAGCGTCACGGCCGCCGACGCACCCGCCGCGACCAACGTGAAATGGCTGCCGCGCGGCCCGTAGGTCACGCGGCTTGCTCGCACGTCACAGTCAGCTTCGGTTCCGAACGTCGTACGCCGAGGTGCGGCGGGCAGGGCCTCCCACGCCGCATCGTCGGCGTTCACGACGACCGCGCCGCCCGGCGCGAGATGCGCCACGAGTGACGCCTTGGCCGCGAGGTACGACGCCATCGTGCCGTGATAGTCGAGATGATCGCGGGTCAGGTTCGTGAACACCGCCGCGTCGAAGGCGATTCCGCCAATGCGCTCCTGCGCCAGCGCGTGCGACGAGACCTCCATCGCCACCGCCCGTACACCGCGATCGGCTAGGAGGCGCAGCAGGCGCTGCAGCTCGACCGGCCCAGGCGTCGTGAGCCCCGCCCCGCCATCCACGCTCTCACCCGCGCTCCCGACGAGCACCCCAAGCGTGCCGATGCTGGCCGCGGGTGCGTTCGGCGCTGGCGCATCGAGCAGATGCCGCAGCATCCCGACCGTGGTCGTCTTCCCGTTCGTTCCGGTGACGGCCACAAGGCGCATACCCTCGGACGGGTTCCCGTAGAACGCGGCGGCCGCGACGGCCGCCGCCCGTCGTGCGTCGCGCACGATGATCACACCGCCAACGGCGCCACCATTCGCGCGCGCCGCGTCCTCAGCGATCACCAGCGTTGCACCAGCCGCGCGTGCCGCGGAGATGAAATCGTGCCCGTCCGCTGAAGTGCCGCGGACCGCGACGAACGCCCCGCCCTTCACGGCAGCGCGGCTGTCGTCCGTGATCCCTCTGATCCGCTCAAGCCCCGCCGCAGGCGCAGATACCAGCAGCCCCGCGCGATCGAGCGCAGCCACGATGACCGCAACCGGCACCGCCGGCATCAGGGCGCTCGCTCCAACGTCACGCGGCTTCCGGTGGTCAGCGCCGTGCCGGCCGCTGGCGAGGTGCGCGCCGCCTTGTCCCCGCCCGATGTCGTTCCCGCCAGCGCTGCGCGGAACCCCGCGCGGTGCAGCTCGTACACCGCGCGCCGAACCGGCATCCCCGCGACATCCGGCACCGTCCGCATCGCCACCACCGGCGCCGGGGCCGGGGCAGCCACCGCGGCCGTCTCGACGACCGTCTCGACCACCGTTGGCGCCACTATCGTCGCGACGCGCGGGTCCGGCTTGGCGTCAGCCATGACCACCGGCGTCAGTACCGGCTCCCGCTTCCGCGATGGTTCCTCGGCGAGCGTTCGCCGGTCGAGTGCTGCGTCGCGCGCGGCCAGCGCTGCCTGAAGGACAACCTTCGACACCGGCGCCGCCGCCCTGCCGCCGTAGATGGATTTCGTCGGACTGTCCAGCTTGACAAGGATCACGAGCTGCGGGTTGTCGGCCGGGAACATCCCAACGAAACTCGCCGTGTACCGCCCGGCGATGTATCCGTGTGGCCCAGCAACCTTGGACGTGCCGGTCTTGCCCGCCACGTCAAAGGTGGAGAGGTTGGAACCCACCGCCGTACCGGCCTCGACCACGCCGCGAAGCATCCCCCGCACCGCGCGCGCCGAGGCCTCGGTCATCACGCGGCGCACCACACGGCGGGTATGTCGGTAGGTGACCTCTCCCGAGGGTGTTCGGATCTCCTTCACAATCGCTGGCTCAAGCAACTCGCCGCCATTCGCGATGGCGGCATAGGCCGTCGCCAACTGCATCGGTGTCACGCTGACTTCATATCCCATGGCGAGCGACGCCGGCGTGAGCGCGGTCCAGGTGCGGGGAACCGGCAGACGGCCCTGCGATTCCACCGGATACGGCATGCCAGTCGGCGTGCCGAAACCGAGGTCGCGATAGAGCTCGAACTGCTCGTCGCGCGAAAAACGCCCCGCGAACTGGATGATGCCGATGTTGCTCGAGAACTTGATCACGTCGAACAGCGACGCCTCCCGCAGCGGATGGTCGTCCTCGATCTTCCGGCCGTTCAGTTCCCACTTGCCGCCGTGCGTGTTGATGATTTCGTCGCTGCGTGCGCGGCCCAGGTCGAGCAGCCGCGCGGCCGCAAACGGCTTGAGGGTTGAGCCGGGTTCATAGGGCTCCGAGAGCGCCGTGGCGACGGTTGAGCGCTTATCGGCGCGATGGCTGACCATCGCGCGCACCTCACCGGTCGTGGGGTCGAGCATCACAATGTCGCCGCCGGTCGCACGCATTGTGGCCACCGCCTCGCCTAGGGCGCGCTCCGCGATGTCCTGCAGCCCTTGATTGATCGAGAGCACGACGGTGTTGCCAGGCGTGGGCGCGGCGTCCGGGACGGCTGGCGAACGCATCCGCCGACCCCGCGCATCACGAACCAGTGACTCGCGACCGCCTTCGCCGCGTAGTATTTGGTCGAGAGACTTCTCAAGCCCGTCCACCGGACCGCCGGCGTCGTCGGCACGACCCACGAGGCGTCGCAGCCCGTCGTTGGCGGGCGGCACGCGCTCCAGCGCCGGAGTCGAGTTGACGCCGTACAGGCTCGTGATGTTGGAGACGTCGGTGGCGAGGTACCGGCCCGGGATCTCCACCCACTTGCGGCTGGTGTCCCGAACTTTTGCGATCAACTCTTTTGAGACGCCCGCGAGCGCGAGCGCGCGCGTAAGCGTCGCCATCCGCTCGATACCGTCACCCTTCCTGCGCAGCGTGGCGACGACCTGGTTCGGGGCGATGGTGATCTTCACGAGCTGGCGCGACTCGACGAGCACGATGCCGTTGGCGTCGAGAATCGTGCCGCGCGGCGCGGGCAACGGCTTGGATGCCATCTGCTGAGCTCTGGCCTTCTGCCGCCAAAGGTCGCGATCGAGCAGCTGCACCTTGACGGCGCGCCCGACGAGGGCGAGCGCAAAAATCAGGAAACCAGCCTGCACGAGCCCCGCACGTTTCCACGGAATTCGTGGCTCGATCACCGCGGCGGTCTCGTCAGAAGAATCACCTGACTGTCATTCGGGATCTGCATATGCAGGCGTTCCTCAGCTACCCGAGCCAACGAGGCCCGGCTCGATGCGTCGCGGATGTCCCCTTCCAGCTTCGCACGCTCGGCGAGAAGCGCCGCTCTTCGCTGTTCAAGGCGGCTCTCATCGCGCGCGCGCGCCATGCCGGTACTCCGTCTCCATATGACGCCTGTCGCCACAAGGACGAAACCAAGCAACACGATGAAGACCACCGAGCGCCCCCTCACGGCCGGACCTGCCGCGCAGCTGAGGCTGCGACTGGCGAAGCGGCGACGATCGCTACTTGGCGGTCATTGGGCGCGAACGACGGCGCCAGGCTCGCAGCTTGGCGCTGCGCGCACGGGCATTTCTGAGAATCTCGTCCGCGGCTGCCGTGACCGCTTTTCGGGTAACGACATCCCCCAGGGCGTTGTTCGCCCCACAGGTACAGATCGGGTGTCGCGGCGGGCAGACGCAGGAACGGCTCCAGTCCCGGAAGGCGTGCTTCACCAGCCGATCCTCCCCCGAGTGATAGGTGATCACCGCGATGACGCCCGAAGGAGCCAGTCGGTCACGGAGTTGGGGAAGGGCGCGTCCCAATACCCCGATCTCATCGTTGACGGCAATCCGAACGGCCTGGAAGATCCGGGCAAAGTCTGGCGGGCCTGACCGCGGTCCCAGCACGGCCCGAATGACGCCCACGAGATCGTCGCTGGTGGCGAACAGCGTGTTGTCGCGGCGCCTCACGACTTCCCGGGCCATGCGGTCCGCCTTTCGTTCGTCGGCATAGTCGCGGAAGGCCTGCGCCAGCTCGGCTTCATCGGACTCGTTGAGGAAGTCGGCCGCATTCATCGCACCACCACCAGACATGAACTCCATCCGCATATCGAGCGGCGCACCCTCTCGGAAGCTGAACCCGCGGGCGGCGTCGTCAAACTGGTGCGATGACACGCCGAGGTCGAGCAGAATCCCGTCGAACTCCTGTCCTTCGAGCCGCGGCGCACTGGCCGCGTCACCAAAGTTGGTTTCGATCGCGCGAAACGTACCCGCCGCCACCTGAGCCGCGAGCCGCGCCGATGCTTCGACAATCGCGTTCGGATCGCGGTCGACTCCCGTCACGTCGGCGCCGAACTCGACCAACGCGGCACTGTGTCCGCCGCCGCCCAAGGTGCCGTCGAGAATCCGCCTGCCGGCCAGCGATGGTTGCGCGTCTCCGGCTTCCGGCTTTGCCTCAGCACCGGAGAGGTAATGGCAGACCTCCGCCACCATCACGGGCGCGTGGTACGGCGAGTCAAAGCGCGAGGCGGTCACGGACGAAAGATAGGCGTTAAGCGAAGCGGCCCGCGGACGAAGTCCGCGGGCCGCCCCAACCTGCCGTTCGAACAAGCTTACTTCTTGCAATAGGCCTTGGTCATCTGCTCAACGGAGCCATTCATCTGCATCAGCGAACCCATCACCTGGCGCGTCGCGTCGGGGGCAAACGAGCCACCGGCTGGGAGCGCCACCTGCGCGATGATGAACAAGTCGTTCGCCTGATTGGTCAGCGCGCACGCTTCTGGATATGCCTTGTCGAGCATCGCCTTCTGTTTCGCGGCGTCTGGTTTGGTCGCCTTGATCTCTTCAGAAATTTTCCGCACGACGTCGCCACCAGCGATCAGGTGGCCCTGTCCGACGCTCAGGGCGGCCACGCCCATCAGGAACTTGGCCTGCGGGGCGACCTTCGTGCCTTTCGCGAGAGTGTCGGACCATGCGAGTTCGGCGTACGCAACTTCCCATGCGGCGAACTGCGCGGCGGCATCACCGCCGCTGAACTTCAACTGATCAGGAACCTTCCGGAGTGCATCACCCGCGCTCACCGCGATACCGGCGACCTGATCCTTGTCCTCGCCATTGGCCAACATCTCCTTGGCCATCGCAATCGCCGAATCGATCTGCGGCGGAGTGGCGCCAAGATATGCGGCACCGATCTGCACGCGAAGGTCGCGTTCCTTTGGGTTGATCGCGAGGGCGCGACGCGACGCGGCGATCGACGCCGACGTGTTCTTGAGACGGGACTGGAGGCCGGCTTCAAGCTTCGGATATTCGACGAGCTTCGAGAACTTCGTGCCGGCACGATGGGCGATCTCCGCGGCCTTGGCCGTGTCGGCCATCTGAATCGCGAACCCGATTGATCGGTTGAAGTAGACGGTGTCCGCCGTAACCGTATCCATCTTCACCATTTCGTCGCCGACTTCGAGCGCCTTCTTGTAGTCCTTCATCGCGCCGAGGATCAGCCAGTAGGTGCGGACAAGTCCCATGTCGCCGGGGTTCTCGGCGACCGCCTTCTCGACGATCGGACGCGCCTTCGTGAAGTCACCCATGCCGGCGAGTTCGTTGCCGATGTCGGTGTTGAGCCGCGCATTCGTCGGGTCGGCCTTCTGGAGCGCCATCAGCACTTCGATCTTTTTTTCCTTGTTGCCCGCCGCGTCGTATCGCGACACGAGCTCCTGCAGGGCAGCCTTGCTCAGCGGGTCAAAGGTGCGGATTTCCTCGGCCAGCTTGATGATCGCATCGCCGTCGCCCTTTTGCTCTCTGAGCAGCGTCATGTGGCAATACCGCATCCACGTCGATGACGGATACTCCTTGAGACCGCCATCGATTTCCTTGCGTGCTTCGACGTACTTCCGCTCGCGGATGTTCGTGAAGCAGGTTTTCTGGCGCTCAAATGTCTTGTTGTGCGCGTCCTGAAAGGCCTTCGATGACGCACCCATCACGCCTTCGAGCTTCGCGTTCTCCCACGAGCCCAGCGGCTGGATGAGGTTTGCATCACGCTGCGGCACGAGCGCAGCCGTCAGCTTGTAGCCAGCTGAAGTCTTTTCGATGGTCGCATCGATGTAGACGTCTGCGCGGATCTGCTTGGCAAGTGCGCTGGCGTCGCCCTGTGCGAGCGCGGATGACGGGTCGTAGCCCGACGCGGTGAGTGTATTCTCGACGTCTGCCTTCGGCAGTACGTAGAGCGTACGATACGACACGTCACCTTCGATCTGACTGCGGAGCTTGTCCGCGCACAGAATCGCGAGCGCCTTGTCGGTGGTGCGGCACGCACTGACCATCAGTCGTGGTGCGTTCGGATTCGGGCCGCGCGCACTCTGCGCCTCAGCGAGCGACGCGAGCGTACCGATCGTCAACGCGGCCATAGCCGCCATGCAAGCATTTTGCCGAGCCGTCACGGTCCTGAACCTCCGAATGGTGAACTTTCCTTGTGCGTCGGCGCTGGGTGCGTTCAGGCCGAGTCCGGCGTTGGAATGGGCGAAGAGGGACTCGAACCCCCGACACCCTGCGTGTAAGGCAGGTGCTCTAACCAACTGAGCTATTCGCCCAGATCCTTCTTTTGCCTTACTCGCCCCTAAGCCAGAATCGCGTACGGTACCAGCACACAATATCCGATGACGAGCAGGAGCGGCGCCAGCGTCATGCCGCCCCGGGCGAGGTCCGCGTAGCCCACAGTCAGGACCAATCCGGCCACGGCCCATCGGACCGATGCTCTTTTCGCCATTGGACGCGCTGCTTCATTCATAAGAAACTGATTTTACGGTGCGTTTATGGTAGTGTCAAGGAATGCCATCAGGCGCTCACATCCCCTTAATCTGATCATCATTTCCGCCGAAATGTTCCCCCTCGCCGAGGAGGGCGTCCAGGGCGCTTTCCCGCTCTCGTTGGTCGGCCAGTTCATCGGCGGCAATCAGGGCCGCCAGCCGCGCGCGGTCCCTTCTCCGCCTGATCAGCCAGAAGGGGCCGACGACGAGGAAGAGCACCAGCGAGGCGAACCCGAGGTCGCCCAAGACCGCGAGCCCGCCGTACCTCCGCCGAGTCGTCTTTCGCCAGGTGGCCTCGAAGCCGTCGAGGGTCAATCCATAGGCTTGGCGGAGGGCGGAATCGAGCGCCCCCGTCTCGCGCCAGTACCGAAACAGCAGCGTGAGCCCCCCCCTGGGGTCAAGCGCCGCGATGTCGGCCACGGCCCGGTGGGCCAGCGCGTACCCCTGCTCCGCCCGGACCGTACCGCCAGCAATCATGGTGTCGAGGGCGGCGAACCTCGGCACGCCCCTGAGCGCGAGCACGATGCTGGACGCGAGCACGTCGTCGCGTCCCCATTCGCCTGCCGAGTATGACGCAAAGCCTTCGTCAAACCACCGGGGTGGCGCGCCGCGCATCGTTTCGTAAAGTGCGAGGTGGGCCAGCTCGTGACGAAGTGTGGTACGCGGGTCGCCGGCACTAGCGTTCGCTCCCCGGCCCTGCATCACGATGCGCCACTCTTCGGGAATGGCCACGGCGATACCCCACTCGGGGAATCCACCGCCGATCCAGCGGTGGAGCGTGGTTTCGTCCGGGGCGATCATGACGGTGGCGTGCCTCGTCGGCCGCGGCAGTCCGGGAAAGGTGTCGCGGGCCAGGGCGTCGGCGAGGAGATGCTTCGCGAGACCTGCGTCGGCACGCGTCACCACGAAGGTGAATCGGCCGGCGGCGATGCGCTCCGTTTCCGCCGGGTCGGCAAACCCCTGCGCTCGCCCAAGGCCCGTGATCGTCAGGCAGAATCCTAACAGCAGCTTCAGCATTCGCGCTTCATTACCTCACGACAGCTGGAGCGGCGGCGCACCGCGGAGCAACCAGCGCCCGCGGAGCAACCAGCGCCCGCGGTGTGCCTCAGTTTCACTCGTCGCCTATCGTATAGAAGCCCAAGTATTCCAAGGGGTCGGCGTGGTTTTCTAGTTCGGGCATCTCCGACACGGTGCACAGCGACTCTCGAAGATCGGCCGGAAGAGGCGACCGGAGATCCAGTTCTTCGCCACTGACCGGATGCTGGAACTGGAGCCAAGCGGCGTGGAGAAACTGGCGCTTTGGCGGCATGTTCACGAGCCGCCTCGCGCCGCCGCCGCCATAGGTGTCATCCCCGACCACGGGGTGACCAACCGACATCAGGTGCACGCGAATCTGATGTGTGCGCCCCGAGTGCAGGTGCGCGCGAAGCAAGTCGGTGCTCGTGAACCGGGCCAGTCGGTGGAAATCAGTCCGCGCGGCGCGTCCGGCGCTGCCGATCGCCATGCGCTTTCGGTCGTTCGGATCACGGCCGATCGGCTGGTCCACGGACACGTTGTCGTCGGTCATGTGGCCCCAGCAGAGCGCCGCGTACCGCCGCGTCACCCGCCGCTCAGCGATCGCCTTGGAAAGAATTCGGTGCGCGCGATCTGTCTTGGCGATCACGATGAGTCCGGACGTTTCCTTGTCGAGGCGGTGCACGAGTCCGGCCCGGACTTCGTCGCCACCGTCGGCCAGCGCCTGACCACGCCCGATCAGCGCGTTCACCAGCGTGCCGGTCCAATTGCCGGGTGCCGGATGCACCACCATACCCGCGGCCTTGTCGACCACGAGCAATTCGTCGTCCTCGAACACCACGCTCACGGGAATCTGCTCCCCAAGCACTTCGCGCGACGCGGAGGGCGGCACGCTGACCGTGACCTCGGTGCCCGGATCGGCGATAAAGCTCGCCTTCTCCGCGTGGCCTGCCACGAGCACCAGCCCGCTAGCGATCAACGTCGCGGCCTGGTTGCGTGAGAGACCCAGCGTCCGTGCCACGACCACGTCGAGCCGGTCTCCCTCCGCGTCAGCCGTGAAGCGGTGTGTCGGGCGCTGCGGTTCCTGAGGTTCCTGCGCGTCCGCTAGCAATGAGGGGTTGGGCTGCCCCGGCTGAGCCTGTGCCTTCGCCTGCTGCTTGGTCTTTTCCTTCAGTCGTTTGATCGGTTTCACGGTTCTGATCACCCGCTTCGCGGCGGGTGTCCTCGCGCCAGAGCACGACCGCGAGCAGGATGGCGCCACAACTCACGGCCATGTCGGCCACATTAAAGGTTGGCCAACGCGACGTGCCGATGCCGACGTCGATGAAATCCACAACTCCGCGTGGTGAGCGAAGCCGGTCGAGCAGGTTGCCGAACGCGCCCCCCGAAACAAGCGCGATCGCGATGACGCGCACGAGATCGCCACGCTCCGTCTCGCGATAGAGCTTGTACAGAAGAACGAGCGCGCCGATGGTGAGCGCGGTAAAGATCCAGCGGGAGTAGGGACCGAGATGCAATCCGAACGCCGCGCCGGGGTTGTAGACGAGCGTGAACCGGAGCGCATCGCCGACGACCGCGTGCGGCACGTACACCGCCACGAGCCGGTCCACGGCGATCAGTTTCGTCATCTGGTCGACGACGAACACCGACCCGATGATCGCGGCGACCAGTCCGGCCCGTCCAGGCGGGTTAGATTTTTCCATCTTCCTCTTTCTGCTTGCAGTTGATGCAGAAGCGCGCATGCGGCAGCGCATCAAGTCGCTCGAACGCGATTTCGCCGCCACAACCATGACAGCGCCCAAACGTCGCCGGCTTCTTGTAGAGCCGCCGAAGGGCTTCGTCGATGTGCCAGAGGAACCGCCCTTCAAGGCTCGCAAAGAGGAAGGCCTTTTCGCGTTCCATCGCGTCGGTGCCCTGGTCCGCCATATGGAATGAGTACGACGACAGGTCGCCGTCGGCGCCTTGCGGCGTATTGCCGAACGTCTGGTCGTAGTGACCGAGCTCCTTCAGCACGCGCTTGCGTTCATCGAGAAGCCGCTTCTCAAAATGGGAGAGACTTTTCTTTTTCATCGGCTTGAATTCCTTGGTCGCGACTAGCTTTACCGCCATCGTCAGCTGTCCTTGGAAAGGGCAATGTGTGCCGTTACACCGTCGAGTTCGACGGCCACGGCCGTGACACCGCGCAGCAGATCGTCCGCGGCGACTGGCATCATTTCGGTGATCACAACGTCGTGCGCGAGGACTTCGCCGGCGATCCACTGCCGGTGTGTTTCGGCGGCACCCGTCACGAGGGCCGGTCCAGCAATCCTGAGGATAATACGGTCGCTCACTTCGAGGCCGGTTTCTTTACGAAGCCGTTGCGTGCGGCTTACGAGCTCGCGTGCGATGCCCTCCGCTCGCAACGCCGGGGTCACGGTAGGGTCGATCGCGGCAAAGAGCGGGCCGTCCTGTTGCACCACGAGGGCTCCCGATGCTTTGCGGTGCACCGTCAGGTCCTCAGCGGTGAGCTGGTGCTCGCGGCCGTCCACGGTCACGGTCACCGGCTCACCGCGCTCAAAGGCCATGAGCGAATCCGGCCCGAGCGCGCCGACAACCGCCGCAGCCTTGGGCGTCTCCTTCCCAAATACCTTGCCGAGGGCGCGAAAGTTCGGCTTAGCCTCGAGCGACACGAGCGCGTCAGCGCTCGTCGCAAACTCGACGACCTTCACATTGAGTTCGGCGGCGAGGATGGTGATGAGGGCGTTGACGTGCACTCGCGCCGCGGCGCTAAGCGCGCCCGGCACGCACACCATTTTCGAGAGCGGTTGACGCACGTTGACCTTCGCCGTCTCGCGCGCCGCGCGACCCGCGGACGCCAGCGAGCGGATCGCCGCCATGGCCTCTTCGAGCGCAACGGCTCGATCAGCATGCGCGGCACCCAAGGCGCCTGTCACATTCGGCGCCGCGCCCTGCCCTCGCACATACGGCGCGAAGTGCACCGAATCACCGCCCGTCAGTTCGCGGTGCATCCAGTCAGTGACGTACGGCGCGAACGGCGCGAGCAGGCGACACGAGGTGACCAACACCTCATGCATCGTGGCGAATGCGGCGCGGTTGTCGGCAGTGCTCACATCGTAGAACCGGCGCTTCGCGAGCCGCACGTACCACTTGGAGACGTCGTCGTCCACGAACTGCATCACGACCCGGGCCGCACCGGTGGCGTCGTAACGCTCCAGCAGAGCGTCAGCGTCGGCTTCCACCGCCGCCAGCCGCGAGAGCACCCAGCGGTCGAGCAGCGGTCGATCGGCAGGCTTCGGATCGGCGGCGGACGGCGCCCATCCAAAATTCGCGTACTGTGCGAACGCGCCGTGATAGAGGTTGCGGAGCGTAATGAGAAACCGCCCCGCACCGTCGCGGATCACCTGTTCGTCGAAGTTTTTCGGCACCCACATCTGGCTCGACGACACCAAGAAGAGTCGCGTCGCATCGGCACCATGTTTCTCCATGATCGCCCACGGATCGGCCGCGTTCCCGCGACTCTTGGACATCTTCTGGCCCTTCGCATCGCGTACGTGGTCGTGCACGATCACATTTCGGTACGGCGAGGCCTGGCCTGCGCCGTTGTTCGGCAACGTGTCACCCAGCCCTGTCGCGATCGCCAACAGCGAATAGAACCATCCGCGCGTCTGGTCCACGCCCTCGGCGATATAGTCGGCCGGAAACTCCCGCTCAACGCGTTCCACGTTTTCGAACGGGTAGTGCCACTGCGCAAACGGCATCGAGCCCGAGTCGAACCAGGCGTCGATGACTTCGCTCACGCGCTGCATCGTACCGACGGCTGCCACATCCGGCGGGTTCGCTGAACCGGCGCCAGAGCGGCAGATCGTGCACGGCCAGGTCCACCGGTCGATATACGGCTTGTGCGGATCGAAGCCATCGCCGAGCGGGCGCCCCGCGAGCGTCGATAGTTCGTCGAACGAGCCGACCGCGAGCCGATGTTCTGGGTTCGCATCGCACTCCCACACTGGCAGCGGCGTCCCCCAGTAGCGATCACGCGAAATCGCCCAGTCGATATTGTTTTCAAGCCACTCGCCGAACCGCCCGCTGCCCGTCTCCGCGGGGTTCCAGTTGATGGCCGCGTTCCGCGCGATCATCTCATCCTTGAACGCCGTAGTGCGCACGAACCACGACGTGCGGGCGTAGTAGAGCAGCGGCGTGTCGCAGCGCCAGCAATGCGGGTATGAGTGCGTGACCGTCGCCGCCTTCCAGAGCACGTTGCGCGCCTTGAGTTCCTCAATGATCACCGCGTCGGCGTCCTTGAAGAATTTTCCACCGATCACCGGCATGTCGGCCGGGAACTCACCGCGCGCGTTGACCGGCTGCAGGAACGCGAGGTTGTGCCGCTTGCCCGCCGCGTAGTCGTCGGCGCCGAACGCGGGCGACATATGTACCACGCCGCTACCGTCGTCGGCAGATACGAAATCTTCCGCGACGATCACCTCGTGGTTCGTCCCTTCTGGATATGCCACCCAGTCAAGCGGACGCTTGTAGCGAAGCCCGGCGAGATCGCGGCCCTTGTGGGACGCGACCAGCTCCCATCGCTCATCCCATCCCTGCCCGAGCACGGCTGCTGCGCGCGACTCGGCGAGAATGAGCGTCCACTCGCGCCCAGACTTTTTTCGAACTTCCACGTAAGTGAGATCCGGATGAACGGCCAACGCCGCATTCGAAACCAGCGTCCACGGTGTCGTCGTCCAGAGCACGATCCGCCGGCGGGACGGACTCCCGTCCCCCACACCCACGGCGCCCACGAGATCCAGTGCCACATACACGGACGGATCTTCGACGTCGGCGTACCCCTGCGCCACTTCGTGCGAGCTCAGCGTCGTCCCGCACCGTGTGCAGTATGGGAGAATCTTGTGTCCGCGATAGAGATTGCCCGCATCGAACAGCGTCTTGAGGGCCCACCACTCGCTCTCGATGTATTCGTTCGTGTACGTGACGTAGGGACGCTCGTAGTCCAGCCAGTGCGCGATTCGCTCAACGAGCCGCTCCCACTCCTCGCGGTATTTCCACACGCTCTCGCGACACTTCGTGTTGAACGCCTCAATGCCCACGCGTTCGATGTCTTGCTTGCCGCTGATGCCGAGTGCCTTCTCGACTTCGATCTCGACCGGCAGCCCGTGCGTGTCCCATCCCGCCTTCCGCGGCACGTAAAAGCCCTTCATCGCGCGATGGCGGCAAATCAGGTCCTTTACGGTGCGGGCGAGCACGTGATGGATGCCCGGGCGCCCGTTGGCGGTCGGCGGTCCGTCGTAGAACACGTAGGTGGGACGCGAACCATCGGCACCGACCGCGAGTGCGCGCGCGACGATCTTCTCCTCGCGCCAGCGCGCCAGCAGCGTCTCCTCAAGGTCGCGCACCGAGCGGTCCGACGGCAGCGGCGTGAAGCGCGGCGGCGGCGGCACGCTGGCCGTGGCGACGGGGGCGAGGGGCTTCGTCACAGCTGCTCCACGACGCCGCGTACGAGCGCCGTCAGCTGCGGCTCGGCATTCGCCGCCACCGCGAGAATTTTGTCGAGTGACGCCGGCTCCAGCGCGTCGGGGATGCACAGGTCGGTGATGATCGAGAGGCCCAGCACGCGCATGCCCGCGTGCCGCGCCACGATCACTTCCGGCACGGTGCTCATGCCCACCACGTCCGCACCGATCGAACGCAGCATGCGGTATTCCGCGCGCGTCTCGAGGTTCGGCCCGGCCACGGCCACGTACACACCTTCGCGCAGCGGGATGCCCTGCGCGGCCGCGACCGAACGCGCCAGCGTGCGCAGCGCCGCATCGTACGCCTCGCTCATATCGGGAAAGCGCGGACCCAACGCATCGTCGTTCGCTCCGACGAGGGGATTGTCGCCGATCATGTTGATGTGATCACTGATCAGCATCAGGTCGCCGGCGTTCCACTCCATGCGCATCCCACCGCAGGCATTACTCACAATGAGCGTGCGAGCGCCGAGCGCGTGCAACACACGCACCGGGAACGTCACCTGCTGCAGCGAGTAGCCTTCGTACTTGTGGAATCGGCCCTGCATCGCGATGACGCGCTTGCCGCCGAGTGTGCCGACGAGCAGGCGCCCCACGTGTGACTCGACGGTCGAGAGCGGGAATCCGGGGATGGCGCCATAGTCGACGGTCGCCTCGACCTGAATGGCCCGGCCGAGCCCACCGAGCCCGGTGCCCAGAATGATGGCGACTTCAGGATTGGACGCACCGATCTGAGCACGCACAGCGTCGGCAGCCGCACGCACCGCGTCCACACGGTGCGCATATTCGGCGCCCGCGATTCGCAGCGGCATCGGCTCTGCACGCGTTCCAGCCACCAGCGTTACTCGGCCACCTTCGTGTCGAGCCACGAGGCATCCTTCGCGCGCGCGCCCTTCACCTGAGCCACGGCCTCCGCGACGGCCTCCGCGGCGTAGACCGGCGTTGGACGTGCGGGCAACGGCGCCTGCTCCGCGGCCGCGAGTTCCGCGAGTTGCATCTCGGCCATCGTCTTCATCTGGGCGAGGTAACTGCGACGCAGTCGCTCGAGCGCATCGGCGTCACGCTCCAGCTGCCGCACGTCAACGCGTGCCGCCTCGATCAACCGTTCGGCTTCGAGCCGCGCTTCGCGGATGATGACATCGGCCTCGCGCGCGGCCTGCTCCTTCGTCGCTTCGCGCATCTGCTGCGCGGAGATCAGGGCTTCGTTGAGCGCCTTGTCTCGCTCGCGAAAGGCGCGCAGCTGTTCGTGGAATGCCCGCGACTTGGCGTCGAGTTCCTGGTTCGCACGCACCAGTCGCTCGATCTCGTCGGCGACCTGCTCGCGAAACTGGTTGACCCGCGCCGTGTCGTAGCCGCGAAACGTCGTACCAAATTCGTAGCGCCGGACATCAACCGGCGTGAGATGAAACCCTTCGTCAGTCATGGCGTTCGCTCCCCGAACAGGACGGTTCCGAGCCGCACCATCGTTGCCCCTTCTTCCACGGCGACTTCGTAGTCAGCAGACATCCCCATCGACAGATCAACGGCGGGCAGTCCCGCCCTTTCGCAGACCGTTCGCGCCGCTCTCGCTCCGCTGAAGACGCGCCGCAGCGTGGCTTCATCAGCATCGAATGGCGCCATCGTCATCACCCCACACACCTTGATGCCCTTGAGTCCGGCAATCCGCTCCGCCTCACGCTCGAACCCGCCCGGCGCGTATCCACCCTTCGACGTTTCCCCTGAGACGTTTACCTCGAGCAAAACGTCAACCGGCGTCCCACGCGTGATGCCCAACGCGTCAATCTCATCCACCAGCCGACTGCTGTCGGCTGCCTGAAAGAGCGAAAACCGATCCAGAAACTTCACCTTGTTGCGTTGCAAGTGTCCGACCAGGTGCCAACGGAGCGGCGGCTCGGCACGCCCAACCGCCAGAATGCCACCCGGTACCACCACGAGCGCCGCGAGCAGATCCTGCTTCCCGATCGCTTCCTGCACCTTGTTCTCACCAACATCGGTCAGTCCGGCCCCAACCGCGGCGAGCACCGCATCCGGCCCGTGCGTCTTCGTGACGGCGATGATGCGGACGCCCTGTCCGTGACCGCCGCGCGCCTTCGCATCGGCGATTTTCTGACGGATTTCAGCGACCCTTTCGGGTAGGCCAGAAAATGACATAACAGTATAAAATACAGAGAGTTACGCTCAGCTACAAGCGTGCGGCCTGTACCCAGAACATTGGGAGCGGCGTCCGGCGCGATGCCGGATTTTTTTGCTGTTAAAAAAACTGGGGGAACTGCCACGACATTGATCCGTCGTTCGCCGTTCCCCCAAAACCGTCAGAGACCGCAGCGCTGATCGGGGCCGTTACGCCGGACTCGGCTCCGCGCCGCCCAACATCGGCGGCGTGCGCTGCGGTTCCACCACGGCAGGCGCAACCGACGGGCTCGGATCTGACGCAAGCACCTCCTTGGCGCGCGGCGGCAGCGTATCGCCACGCATCAGCACGATGATGTCCTCGCGCGACAGCGTTTCCCGTTCGAGCAGGTTCGCCGCGATCTTGTCGAGGAGCTCACGATTTTCCGCGAGCACCTGCTTCGCGCGGTCAAACGCCCGCTGAATCACACGCTTCACTTCTTCGTCCACGAGCTGCGCGGTGCGCTCCGATACCGTGCGGCGGGTGCCGAAGTCACGGCCGAGAAATACTTCGGCCTCGTTCTCACCAACGAGAATTGGACCGATGGCATCCGACAGTCCCCACTGGGAGACGTAGCGTCGCGAAAGACCTGTCGCGAACTGGATGTCGCTCGCAGCGCCGGCCGTCACCTTGTCGTGACCGAACACGAGTTCCTCAGCCGCGCGGCCACCATACGCCATCACCAGGCGCGCTTCGAGCTGTTCGCGCGTGACGCTCACGCGATCGTCCTCGGGCAGCGTCCACGCCACGCCGAGCGTGCGCCCGCGCGGCACGATCGTCACCTTGTGCAGCGGATCGTTGCCTTTCACGAGCATCGCGCACACCGCGTGTCCACCTTCGTGGTACGCCGTCAGACGCCGCTCTTCGTCCTTCATGACGAGCGACTTGCGTTCGGCGCCAAGCATCACCTTGTCCTTGGCATCCTCAAAGTCGATCATAAAAATCTTTTCGTGGCTGCGCCGTGCCGCGAGCAGCGCGGCCTCGTTCACGAGATTGGCCAGGTCGGCGCCGGCCATACCCGGCGTCGAGCGCGCCATGGCCTCGATGTTCACATCTTCGGCGATTGGCTTGTTCCGCATGTGCACGCGGAGGATTCCCTCGCGGCCACGATAGTCGGGTGAGTCCACGACGATCTGCCGGTCGAAGCGGCCCGGGCGCAGCAGTGCCGGATCGAGCACATCGGGACGGTTCGTGGCAGCAATCAGGATCACGCCGTCGTTCGATTCAAAGCCGTCCATTTCGACGAGTAGCTGATTGAGCGTCTGCTCGCGCTCGTCGTGGCCGCCACCCATTCCGGCGCCGCGATGACGACCGACCGCGTCGATTTCATCGATGAAAATGATGCAGGGGGCGTGGGCCTTGCCCTGCTCAAACAGGTCGCGCACGCGGCTCGCCCCGACGCCCACGAACATCTCGACGAAGTCCGAACCCGACATCGAAAAGAAAGGACGCGCCGCTTCGCCGGCGACGGCCTTCGCGAGCAGCGTCTTGCCCGTGCCGGGCGGACCGACGAGCAGCGCGCCCTTGGGCAGCCGACCACCGAGCTTCGTGAAGCGAGCAGGCTCCTTGAGGAATTCGATGATCTCGCGCAGGTCGTACTTCGCTTCGTCGCAGCCCGCGACGTCGGCGAACGTGACCTTGGGCGTGTCACCCGAGAGCAGCTTGGCCTTCGACTTGCCGAACGAGAACGCCTTGGCGCCGTTGGACTGCATCTGCCGCATGATGAAGAACCAGAAGCCGATCATCAGGATCCACGGCAACGCCGCGATCAGGAAACTGCCGAACGACGGGCGGGCGTCCTCAGCGTCCACCTTCACGTTCTTGTCGCGAAGGCGTTGCAATTCGCGGTCAGAGTTCGTGACCGGTAGCATCGTCGTGAACTTCTTTGAGGCACGACCACCGGCCGGCGCGTAGTCGCGCGCAAACTCGCCATGCAGTTCCTTGCCAGCGACGATGGTCACCTTCGCGACGTTGCCCGCCGTGAGTTGATCGTCGTACTCGGAGTAGCTGAGCTTGATCGCCGCATCGGTCTTCGTGTTGGAGAACTGCAGGAAGGCCACCGGCACGAGGATCACCAACAGCCAGAAGGCCAGTGTCTTCGAGAAGCGGTTCAGGCCGCCAGGGTTTTTCGGTGTTTCGTTTGCCATGGGTCTCTTGGGATCCTTGCCTGCGGCTATCGCAAGCTCGCCACGTACGGCAGGTGGCGAAAATTCTCGGCGTGGTCGAGTCCGTACCCGACCAGGAACTCATTCGGCGCGTCGAATCCGACGAACCGAACAGGGTGCGCGAGTTCCGTCGCAATGCGCTTGTGCAGCAGCGCGCAAATTTCGATCGACTGGGGTGCACGCGCTTCGAGAAGCGTCAACAGCTTCCGGAGCGTCCGCCCTGAATCCACGATGTCCTCAACGAGCAGGATGTGCTTGTCTTCGAGGGCGGTCTCTGGGTCATACACCAACCGGACCTCGCCGGACGAGATCGTGGCGTCACCGTAGCTCGACGCCACCAGGAAATCGACATGCAGCGGGCGCCGTATCTCGCGAACAAGGTCGGCGAGAAAGACGAAGCTCCCCTTAAGCAGACCGAGCACGAGCAGGTCGCCGTCCGGATACGCATCGTGAATTTCCTGACCGAGCTCGATCACCCGCGAGCGCAACGTCGCCGCGTCGAACGCGATGCGACGGACGTCGCGACCCAGCAGTCTGGGATCTTCGTGCTCGGGCGCGACGGAACCGAACAACACCTCAGGGACGGCGCTCATCGTGCCTCTAATATAGTGGCCCGTCTACCCCTTGATTCCGTACGACGAAGCTCGTCGGCGTACGCATCACGGAGAGGCCGCCTGCAATGGGGATCTCGGAGCCGGCCTTGAGGATTCCCGCCTCGCCGTTGAGCCTCGCCAGCCCACGCCAGTCGAGCGATCCGCCAGCCCGTGCGACCAATTCCGGCCAGATCACACCGAGTAGTTCGCGCTGCATCCCAATGAGCGCCGGCGCGGGGATCGCCACAGACAAGGTGCCTTCATCGCCCTGCCCCGGCTTGATGGCGACGTCAACCGCACCCAGAATGTCCGCGCAGTCCGCAACAATCTCTCGCCACTCGGCCGCGCGTTCCGCGATCCGGATCAATTCCGCGCTGATGCCTGGCTGCACCCGTTCGGCAGCCGGCAACAACTCGTGGCGAATTCGGTTGCGCAGGAACCGCATGCTCGCGTTGGTCGGATCCTCGAGGAACTTGATCCCCTTCGACTTCGCGTAATCGGCCACGTCGTCGCGCGGCACGCGAATGAACGGCCGCACGATCGGCGACGGGGCAAACATCGCCGCGATGCCACGCGCGCCCGCATGCCGAAAGATACGCATGAAGATCGTCTCGACCTGATCGTCGAGCGTATGCCCCGTGACAATGGTGGCGCCGAGTTCGCGGGCCTGGGCGTTGAGAAACTCCCACCGTGCGCGGCGCCACTCCTCCTCGCCGGCCTGCACCTTGGCCGCATCAGCGCCGTCGGACATCACGCGGCCTGTGCGCGACCCCGTGACGACGGTGAGCCCGCGCCGTTCGCCCTCACGACGCGTATGATCGGCCGCTCGAGTCGACGCCGGGCCGGTGCCGTGGTCAAATGAAGCGACCACCGCGACCTGCGCCGGCCTCGCCGCCGCAAACGCGTCCATCAGCACCATGGAATCGCGCCCGCCCGATACCGCGAGCAGATACCGCCCTTCGGGCAGCGCGTCGATAGATGCTGCGATCGCATTGCGCCCGGAGGCCGGGCGGGCGGACTTCTTCGCTGGTTTGGCTGTTCGTCCCGCTTTCGCACGCTTTGTCATCTTGCTAAGATACGCTGCAGTAGCGGTCCATTCCTACCGGCTCCGATCCCCTACCTTCGTCCATCTCATGGAACATTCGTTCGGCGGACCCCTCGGCGTGCTCGTGGCTGGCCTCGGCTTGGGCGCCTTTTACACGGCGTTGATCTGGGTCAACACCCTGCTCGGACTCTTCCTGACACCGCTCTTCCTGATGCCGCTGACCTGGATTCAGGATGCGTTGGCGGCGCGGAAAGCCGCGAAGCTGTAGGACGGTTGAGGGCGACTTGCCATCAGGGCGGTACGCGGTAGCCGTTCTATGAAGAGGTATCCGTAGGTAGCCGTGCGCAGCGTTTCAGGGTCGGCTCAAGCCGGCCCTTTTTCGCGCCCGGACCAGGCCGTCTTGACAGTCATACCTTTGCGCTGACAAGATCTAAGGTCTGGCCAGAACTGTTCAAAAACTGTGTCGAATCGCGACGATCCGTTGGTTCATTGCGCAGTCGCTCCGATACCGGACGCCTCGGTATGAGATTGGTGCTGATTGCAATATTTGTGATTATTGGTCGAGACGATGCATGCATCGCTCCAATATGCGGCGAATAACTGCATATCCACATCTGATTCATGCCGTGCAAACAACTTCACATGCATTGTGTTATCTACTCATCTGATATGGTGTTACATGGTAATGCATACAGTGGCGCCATGCATACACATGCATTGGAACATTCCTGTGCATTAAATGGCCGACTTCGCCAAAGCGTGCTCAACGGAACAGTACCAAGCCTCGCCTAATCGGCCGATTGATCCCCACGCCAGCCAGCCCCACGCCAGCCAGCCCCACGCCAGCCAGCCCCAGCCAGCCAGCGCCTTCAGCAATGGTGCGCTGCCCGGTATTTATCCCGGATGCAAATATCCGTCCCTAAAGAGCGCGCCGCGCTCGAAACGCGGGTCGCCCTCGTTCCAGAGAGCGTCGCCAAGCTGGTCAAAGCCGGCGCCACCGTTGTGGTTGAAAAGGATGCTGGGCTCGCGTCGGGGTTCACCACCGAGCAGTACGAGAAGGCGGGCGCGACGATCGCCGCGGACTTTGCTGCGACGGTCTCGGGCGCGACCGTCACCTGTAAGGTCCAGCCCGTCACCTCCGCCGAAGCCGCCGCGCTCCCCCAAGGATCCGCGGCGGTTTCATATTGGCTCCCCTACGGCACGCCGGATACGCTCACCGCGATCCAGGCGCGCGGCGTGAAGCTGCTCGCCCTGGAGAAGGTGCCGCGCATCACCCGCGCGCAGTCCATGGACGTCCTCTCGTCACAGGCCACCATCAGCGGCTACAAGGCCGTCCTGATGGGTGCCAACGCCCTCCCGAAGCTGCTCCCAATGCTCTCGACGGCCGCGGGCACACTCGTCCCGGCGAAAGTCTTCGTGATTGGCGCAGGCGTCGCGGGCCTTCAGGCGATCGCCACGGCCAAGCGCCTCGGCGGCATCGTCTCAGGCTTCGACGTCCGCCCTGCCGCTGCCGAACAGATCCTGTCGCTCGGCGCATCGCTTATGAAGCTCGACTTGGCAGCGGTGGCCGCCGAGGGTGAGGGTGGCTACGCCCGCGCCCAGACCGCTGAGCAGCAGGTGGACACGCAGGCTGCGATCGCGGCCCATATGAAGGAGATGGACCTCGTGATCACGACCGCGGCGATCCCCGGCAAGAAGGCGCCCGTGCTAATCACCGAGGCGGCCGTCCAGGGCATGAAGCCTGGCTCGGTGATCGTGGACCTCGCATCGGAGACCGGTGGCAACTACGAAGGTACCAAGCCGGGCGAGACGATTGTCGCACAAGGCGTTACAGTGATCGGGCCGCTCAACCTGCCCGCCACTGCGCCGTTCCACGCATCGCAGATGTTCTCACGCAACGTGCTGACCTTTCTGAATCACGTCATCAAGGACAACGCGCTGACGCTCGACGAGGCCGACGAAATCACCGGCCCGATGCTGGTGAAGTGACGGCCAGTGCATCGGCCTGGCCTGCGCGCAGGTTCGGCCGATGCCACTGGAATCGCTGTAGCTGTCGCAGTACCCGAGCGTTCCCGCGGAAAGCCGCGTCCAGCCTTGCCGTGAACCCCTGAGCCTACCCATGCTCCAAATCTTCCAGTTGTACGTGTTTGTCCTCGCCGGCTTCGTTGGATTCATCGTGATCCAACGCGTCCCGCCCCTGCTCCATACGCCGCTGATGTCGGCGACGAACGCGATCAGCGGCATCTCGCTGGTTGGCGCGATCGTGGCAGCGGGTGGCCAATACGGCACGGTCTCCACGATCCTCGGCTTCGTCGCGGTGGTCTGCGCGACGACGAATGTCGTGGCCGGGTTCCTGATCACCGACCGTATGCTGGCGATGTTCAAGGGCCAAAAGCCTGCCACCGCCAAGGCCGCGGCTGAGAAGGCCGCGGCTGAGAAGGCCGCGCAGGCGGGGGCCGGCAAGTGAGCGAACTCACTTCGCGCGACCTGATCATCCAGGCGACGTACTTCGTTGCGTCGATCCTGTTCATCCTGGGCCTCCGCTCGCTCACCAAGCCGACGCAGGCGCGGCTCGGCATGCAGCAGGCGGCGTTCGGCATGCTGTTCGCCGTGATCGGCACGCTGCTCAACGCGCATATCCTGTCGTATCAGTGGATCATGATCGGCTTGATCGTCGGCACGATCATCGGCTACCCGATGGCCATGAAGGTCGCGATGACTTCGATGCCGCAGTTCGTCGCGTTTTCGCACGCGTTCGGCGCCATCGCGGCCACCATTGTGGGCGTCGTTGAGTACCGGCACATGCACACCATCGACGCGATGGGCAATATGCCCGGCATGTCGCGTGGCGTGGCCGCGGCGATCGGCTTCGAGGTGTTGTTCGGCGCGCTGACGGTGACTGGTTCGTTCATGGCATTCGGCAAACTGCAGGAGTTGATCACTGGCCGTCCGATCACCTTCCGCGGCCAGAACGCGTTCAACATCACGCTCATCGCGGCCGCGTTCGTCTCGCTCGGCGTGCTCATCTACAATCCCGATACGACCTGGGCATTCTACACACTCGTGTCGCTCGGCCTCTTCCTCGGCGTCTCGATGGTGCTGCCGATCGGCGGCGGCGACATGCCCGTCGTGATCTCGCTGCTCAACTCGTACGCTGGACTCGCGGCGAGCGCGACTGGATTTGCGATCGGCAACAACGTGCTCATCATTGCGGGCGCGCTCGAGGGCGCCGGCGGTTTCATCCTCTCGCTGATCATGTCGAAGGCGATGAACCGTTCGTTCGCCAACATCGTTTTCGGCGCGTTCGGCTCGGCACCTGCCGCGTCGACCAAGGCTGGCGGCCCGACGAAGGAAGCAAAGACCATCACCGCGGAGGACGCCGCGACGCAACTCGCCTACGCCGGCAGCGTGGTGATCATCCCCGGCTATGGCATGGCGGTGGCGCAGGCGCAGCACACCTGCCGCGAGCTGCACGAACTGATTCAGAAGAAGGGCGGCAAGGTCACATACGCGATTCACCCCGTGGCGGGCCGTATGCCCGGCCACTTAAACGTCATCCTGTCGGAAGCCGGGATTGACTACGGCGCACTGCTGACGGACGTGGACGATGCCAACCGCGTGCTCGCGTCGGCCGACGTCGCCGTGATCGTGGGCGCGAACGACATCGTCAACCCCGATGCGGAAGAGGACAAGTCGTCGCCGCTGTATGGAATGCCGATCTTCCGGCCGTGGACGGCAAAGACGGTCTTCGTCGTGAAGCGCGGCAAGGGCACGGGTTTCAGCGGCGTGGAGAACCCGCTCTTCACTAAGGACAACGCGCTGATGATTTACGGCGACGCCAAAGGTGTACTGGGCAATCTCGTGAAGGAGATCAAGGCGCTCGACGAAGGGCACTAGGGGCACTAGGGGCACTAGGGCACTAGGGGCACTAGGGAGGGCACTAGGGCATTATGGGGCTCTAGGGCTAGGGTGCGGCGTGCGGACTCGCAGGCCACGGCGAGGATCACACCGTAGGCTGGCGCGACCATGGCAACCGTCGCCACCATTGTGTGCATCGAATGTTCGCGCCTTCCCTCCACCGGTCCACGCTGATGACACCGCGCTTCGGCCTGCTCCTCGCGCTCTGCGCTGCCTCCACACCGCTCGTGGCCCAGCAGCCCGCCCGACAGGCCGCTCGGCTCAAGGTCTTCATCTCCGTGGACATGGAAGGCCTCGCCGGCGTCGTGACCGGGCCCAACGTGAGCTCGAACGGTCCGGACTACCCGCACTTCCGCGCGATCATGG
Source organism: Gemmatimonadota bacterium (assembly GCA_014192065.1). Lineage (GTDB taxonomy): Bacteria > Gemmatimonadota > Gemmatimonadetes > Gemmatimonadales > Gemmatimonadaceae > Fen-1231. The sequence goes on from BJHH01000003.1 coordinate 323,073, forward strand.
CAGCGGAGACGAATGCGGCAATCGATGGTGCCTTTCGCGGGGGGGCCACCGAGGTGCTCGTGCGCGACTCGCACGGCAGCAAGGAAAACCTCTTACCGGGTGATCTGGACCCGCGCGCACGACTCCTCCGCGGCGTGAGTAGCGGCCCCAAGAATATGATGGAAGGGCTCGATTCCACATTCAGCGCCGTGGCGTTCGTAGGCTATCACGCCAAGGCGGGCACGCCGAACGCGATTCTCGAACACACATCAACTGGCAACGTCGTGGATTTTTCGATCAACGGCGTCTCGCTTCCTGAGGGCGGCTATAACGCGCTGGTGGCGGGGCTCTACGGGGTGCCGGTGGTCTTCGTCGCCGGAGACCGTGCCGTCGTGGATCAGATCCGCGGGCTCGTTGGCCCGATCGACGGCGTCGCGGTGAAGGACGAGATCGGCGACGCATCGAACGGGATGTCACCCAAAGCAGCGCAGGACGAGATCCGGCGCACGGTCCAGCGCGCCGTGACCAATCGCGCGACCGCGAAGCCGTGGAAGCTGACGGGCCCGTACACGATGGTGCTCAAGGTCAAGCAGGAGCGGCCACTCTATGCGGGCGCACAGCGCACGAGCGCAGGTGAGTTCACCTTTTCGAGTCCTGATCTCCTGGCGATCCTGTCAGCGTTCAACGCAATGAAATGAGCGCCCGCGCGATTTCCCTGAACGCGTCAATCGCAGGCGCCATCGCGGCGCGCCATCGCGGGGCGCCGGGCCCGGTCAAGCAGGTGATGCCAGACTGAATCCACTGGACGTCGGACAGCTCCGCGATGCGCCGTCCCGACGCTTGGTGCGCCGGCTCAGCGAGGACTCCCGCCGCGACCGCCACCGCGCCGGCCGCCACCACCACTTCGGCCACCACCGGCACTGCCACTCCCACCGCCGCTGCGTCCGGCGCCACCTGATCGGCCGCCGCTCGGCGGCCCACCACCCGAACGACCGCCCGCTGACGGCTTCTGCCCGGCACGACCACCGCCGCCGCCGCCGCCAGACGACCGCCCCTTGCTACGAGCCGCGCGGTGCGCCGCGAGCCGCTCCGCGATCGGGATCTCGAGACGACCCGCCGGCTTGGCCGCGTAGTCGAAGTCGGGCAACGTCACACGCGGCAGCGTCTTGCCAACGGCGCGTTCGATGTTCTTGAGGTCGGCTTCTTCCTCGCGCGAGACGAAGGTAAAGGCCTCGCCCGTCTGTTCCGCGCGCGCGGTGCGTCCCACGCGGTGGATATAGTCCTCGGACGCCATCGGCACATCGAAGTTCACGACGTGGCCGAGTTCCTCGACGTCGATCCCGCGCGCCGCGATGTCCGTCGCAACGAGCACGCGATAGGCGCCGTCCTTGAACCCCGCGAGCGCGTCAGTGCGTTGCGCCTGTGACCGGTTGCCGTGAATGCGCGCGACCGAAATCCCTCGCTTGTCCAGAAACTCCCAGAGCCGGTTGGCCCGGTGCTTGGTGCGCGTAAAGACCAGCGCCTGCCGCATCGTGCCGCGATCCAGCAGCGTGAAGAGCAGAAGCGACTTGAGTTCCTGCGGCACGGGATAGATGGCCTGCGTGATGCCGACCGCCGGCGCCGCCTTCCGTGCGAGGTTGATCGTCGCCGGGTTGTGGAGCATCTCTTTCGTCAGCGTGATGATCGGGGCGGGCATCGTCGCCGAGAAGAAGAGCGTCTGCCGCTTGGCCGGGATCAGCTTGAGTACGCGACGGATGTCGGGGAGGAATCCCATGTCGAGCATCCGATCGGCTTCGTCGAGCACTAGGTACTCGATCTTATCGAGCTTGGCATACGGATTCTTGAGATGGTCGAGCAGCCGGCCTGGCGTCGCGACGATGACGTCAACGCCGGTCCGGAATGCATGTTCCTGCGGCCCCATCCCGACGCCGCCAATGATCGCGGCCGCGGTCAGTGGCGTGTGCACGGCGATGTCCTGCAGATCCTCGACGATCTGCGCCGCGAGTTCGCGCGTGGGCGTCAGGATGAGCGCGCGGGTGGTCCCACGCGTGTTACTGAGCAGGCGGTGCAGAATGGGAAGCAGAAAGGCCGCGGTCTTGCCGCTGCCCGTCATAGCGCAGGCGAGCACGTCTCTGCCCTCGACGGCAGGCGGGATGGCCTCGAGCTGAATCGGGGTCGGGCGTAAGAAGCCGAGTTCCTTGACTCCGGAGAGCAGGCTCGGGTGGAGTTTCAACGAATTAAAGGGCATAAGACAAGATAGCGGATCGTCAGGCGATGAATCGGCTTGTGTCGTGCCAGATCCGCTAGCCAGATCCGCTAGCCAACTCGTGACCGTCGGCGGAAAAGACGGCTTGCGCCAGGGATGATGCGACCCACGCAGGGGCGGTGACCACGCCGTGACGTCACCGTAGCCATTCCGTAGCCAGGGCGTCGTTGCTGCGTCACACGCAAACCGGAACTTGATCGACGCAGCACGGTGCGCACATGCCACGAGGCAATCGCACTGGCACACTCTACCACGTGCGCGTATCGCCGCGCCGGCTTCCGGGATTCACTTCGTGTCATTTGTACAACGCTCCGCAGTACAGCGCATCGCGATCGCGCTCGCCGCCGCGACCGCATTCGCCTGCGCCACCGACCAGTCCACGACGGCCCCCGCACCGGTCGTCGTCGTACCGGTCCTGACCTCCGTCACCGTGACGCTGGCGTCGGCGACGCTCGCACCCGGGCAATCGGTCACCGCCACGGCTACCGGCAAGGACCAGACTGGCGCCGCGTTCCCGACGGGCTCCATCACCTGGTCATCGTCCGCCGCGACCGTGACCACGGTGAGCCCAACAGGCTTCATCGCCGCCATCGCGGCTGGAACCGCGACGATTACCGCCACGTCGGGCAGCATCGCAGGAACTTCCGCGGTGACGGTAAGCGCGTTCCCGGGCGTCAAGATCAATGAAGTGGAGTCCAACGGCGGCACGCCCGGCGATTGGGTCGAGTTGTACAACCCGACGACCGCAGCGATCGACATCTCGGGATGGGGTTTCCGCGATAACGATTCGACGCACGTTGTGTACAAAGTACCGGCCGGCACGAGCATCGCCGCCGGTGCCTACTACATACTCGAGGAAGCGCAGTTCGGGTTCGGGCTCGGCGCCGCCGACGAAGCGCGCCTCTTCAACCAATTCGGTGTGACCGTCGAGGTATACGCATGGACGGCGCATGCGACGATCACCTACGCGCGCTGCCCGAACGGCTCCGGCTCGTTCGCTTCGGCGGCGAGCTCCACCAAGTCCGCCGCTAACGACTGCGCAGGTCAGTCCCTGCTACTCTGGCCGGGTAGCGACGACGTCACGACGGTGGACGGCCTCAACGTTTTCGTGACGAACGGAAGCGGACTGACATACGAGGGCGCGGCCGCCGGCACACCCGCCGTGCTGTGGGCAGTACGCAACAACGCCGGCACCCTCTTCCGGATGATCTTCAGCGGCGGCATCTGGACTCCTGATCCGACCAATAATTGGACGGCCGGCAAGGCGCTCAAATACCGCAACGGAACGGGAAACCCTGACGCCGAAGGCGTCACCTTCGCGCTGGGTGGATCGACGGCCGGGATGTACGTGGCGACGGAACGGAACAACGACTCGAGCACGGTCAGCCGCAACACTATTCTCCGCGTCAATCCGACTTCGACGGCCGCAACTCTCACCGCGACCAACGAATGGAATATCGGTTCCGACCTTCCAGTCGTCGGCGCCAACCTCGGGATCGAGGCGATCACCTGGATTCCAGACAGCTACCTCACGGCCCGCGGATTCATCGACGAGATCACCGGTGCCGCGTACAACCCGGCGAACTACGCGGATCACGGCACCGGCCTGTTCGTGGTCGGCGTGGAGGGCAATGGTACGCTCTACGCATACGCGCTCAACCACACCAACGACACGTTCAAGCGCGTCGCGACGATTTCTTCCGGCTTTAGCGGCGTGATGGAGCTGGCGTTCGATCGCGAGCTCAATCAGCTGTGGGCCGTGTGCGACGACACCTGCAACGGACAGCACAACATCTTGCAGATCAACGCCACGTCCGGGTCGCCGACCACAGGTAAGTTCGCCATCACCAATCGATTCGCCCGTCCGACCTCGATGCCGAACATCAACAACGAAGGCTTCAGCTTCGCGCCCCTCTCGGAGTGCGTGAGCAACCGCCGACCGGTGTTCTGGGCCGACGACAACGAGACCGCCGGCCACACAATTCGGAAGGCCACGATTCCCTGCACGGTGTTCCCGTAGGCAATACCGGGGGATAGCGCGCGCATTGGCTCGGCGGCGGGGTCACCCTGCATATTTGCGTGGCTCCGCCGCCCGCCAACGCTTTCCCAGACCACCGATGCGCCTGTTCGCCACACACTCCTGCCGCGCCCTGTTTCTTGCGGCCACTATTGCCCTCAACGCCGCTGCCCAGTCGAGCGCGCCGGCGCTGCCAGGCGAATGGCCCAACTACCACCGTGACCTCGCGAGCACGCGCTACTCGCCGCTCGACCTGATCACACGCGACAACGCTGGCACACTCGCTGTCGCTTGGACCTGGAAGCCGGACTCCACCGACAAGCCCGCCGAGTTCAAGAACGAGAACACGCCGATCATGGTCGGCGGCGTACTCTACGTCACGACCGGCACGCACCGCGGCGTTGTGGCACTCGACGCCGCGACAGGCGCGGAAAAGTGGCGCTGGCGCTGGGACGATACGCCGGCACGGTTTAGCAATGCACCCCGTATGGGTGCCGGCCGCGGCGTCGCGTATTGGACCGATGGGCGCGACGCGCGCATCTTCGTGACCACGCCCGGGTTCTTTCTGGTCGCACTCGACGCAAAGACGGGCAAGCCGGTCGTCTCGTTCGGAACGAGCGGCTTCGTGGACCTCAAACAGCAACTTGGCGTGCCGATCAACCTCGACAGCGCGGAGATCGGCGCCAGCTCACCACCGCTCGTCTTTGAAAACGTCGTTGTGATCGGGCCGGCGCTTCGTGAAGGCTCGCGCCCGGTCTCGAAGAAAAACGTCCCCGGCCGCGTGATGGCGTTCGACGCAAAGTCAGGTGCGCTCAAGTGGCGCTTCAACACGATTCCCTCGAAGGGTGAGTTCGGAGCCGATACCTGGCTCGACGGCTCCGCGGAATTTACCGGCAACACCGGTGTCTGGGCGCCGATGAGTCTCGATACGAAACGTGGGTATCTCTACCTCCCGGTCGAAGGTGCGACAGGCGATTACTACGGCGGCCACCGCCCTGGCGACGATCTGTTCTCGTCAACGCTCGTCTGCCTCGACGTGCGAACCGGCAAGCGCGTCTGGCACTACCAGATCGTGCATCACGACGTCTGGGACCGCGACAACCCCACAGCCCCGATTCTCACCGACATCATGGTGGATGGCCGCCGCGTCGAAGCGGTTGCGCAGATCACCAAGCAGGCGTTCACCTACGTCTTCGACCGGGCGACAGGCAAACCGGTCTGGCCGATTATTGAGACGCCCGTCCCGCAGTCCGACGTGCCGGGCGAGCGCACGTCGCCAACGCAGCCCTACCCAACCAAGCCGCCGCCGTTCGACCTGCAGGGCCTCACCGTGAACGATCTGATCGACTTCACACCCGAACTGCGCGCGAAAGCGATCGAGGCGATCAAACCGTTTCGCCTAGGCTCACTTTACCAGCCGCCGTCGGTGGTCCGCGGCCCCGACGGCACCATGGGGACCCTTTCGGTGCCCAACGCCGTGGGTGGCGCCAACTGGGAGCATGGATCGTTCGATCCCGAAACGGGAACGCTCTTCGTCGGCTCGTTCACGAGTCCATACAATTTTGGCCTTGAACACGACTCGACCCGCTCCGACATGCGCTACATCGGCGGCGCGGGACGGGTGCCAAACATCGACGGACTGCCGCTGCTCAAGCCGCCATACAATCGCATTACCGCGATCGATCTCAATAAGGGCGAGATCCTGTGGACCGTCCCCGGCGGCGACACGCCAGACAACATCAAGAATCACGCTGCCCTACAGGGGCTCGATATCCCGACCACCGGCGCGCGCACGAGGCCGGCAGTCATGGCGACGAAGACCCTGCTCTTCGCCACCGAAGGGTTCGGCAGCCGACCGGTCCTGCACATATTCGACAAAAAGACCGGTGCGCGAGTCGCCGACATTCCGCTCGCAGGGTCGGTTGGCGGGTCGCCGATGAGCTACGCCGTGAACGGCAGGCAGTACATCGCCTTCTGGGTCGGCAAGCAGGGGATGCCGGCAGAACTGACCGTGCTCAGCGTGCCCTGAGGAACCCGCTACGGCTTGGCGTTCGGCGCCTCTGTCACCAGCCACTGCCACGCCTTCGCGACCCGTTCGGTCGGCAGCCAGGCCGTGGGATACCCTGGCACCTTACCATCGCCGAGCGGCGCGTAGGTTTTGGCCCTGAGATCACCGATGAAGCCGGACTTCTCCGCGAGCGTCACGAGTTGACCGTTCGCAGCGAGGCGGCTGGCCAGCATCTCTTCATACAGCAGCAGCGCCAGATCGCGTGACCGCCCGATCAGGTGCGCCGCGCTCGGCTCCTCGGCGAGCGCCCAGAGCGCGCCGCCGCGGCGGTTCACTGCAAAGAGTCCGTTGATGGTGTTGTTGCGGAATTCGAGATCCTTGCCGCCCGTGAACAAGATGCCCGGCACCTGCCGTGACTCTTTGGAGAGCAGCGCCGAGTAGTAGACGCCGCCCTTGTTCACGACGAAGGCGAGCACGCGCTCCGGCTTCCATGCCACGAACTCCCAGTTGAACTGGCCTCCAGCCGACATCCCCCACATCAGGAATGGGGCCGTCGCGACCTCGGGATGGTTCGATCGCTCGGCAAAGTGATTCAGCGCCCTGAGGAGCGCCTCGCCACTGCCCTTGGAGACGTGGATGTACTCCTCAATAAACCCCTGATCGTGCTTCTTGTCGGTGAACCGACAGGCGATCAGCGCGAGGTGATGCTTCGTGGCGAAGTTCTGCCAGACCGAGTCCGCAGCCTCCGCACGCCCGTCGCCGTTAGAACCGGGGACGAGCACGGCGACCGCACGAACCGGCCCCGCGTTGGCGGGTAACCAGAATCGGAACTGCGCGATGTCGTAGTTGGCGCCCGAGGGGAGCGAGTCGTCGAGCGTGATCGCAGACTGGGCACGGCCAGTCGCGGAAATCGCGGTGATCGCCGCGAACACGGCCAAGCCCGCGGCGATGGGACAGAGACGACGGATCTGGCGCATGGCGGATGATAGCACCTCGCTCTCAGCTCGGCGATCAGCCCGCACCGCACGCATACGGCAGCCGTTAGCTCGCAGCCCCGCAGGTGAAGGCGATGGGCAGCACCAGCCACGCGACTCCCTTCAACAGGAAGGCGAGAAAGGCGACCACACCGAGGTTCCGGAGCGATCGAGGTTTTCTCGAGGTATAAACGGGGGCGGACTGCATCAGAATGAATGAAACGCTGCGCTGGGAACAGGGTCAATCCGTAGAACTACTGAGTCGCACACAAAAGCTCCGCCACAGCTCCGCCACAGCTCCGCCACAGCTCCGCCACAGGTCGGCCTCGCGTCGGCGACCAACCAACGACCCCGACCTAGCCTTTGGCGATCACCTTGACCCAGCTGTCGCGCAGCGTGACCGTCCGGTTGAACACGAGCCGATCCGGCCGCGAGTCAACGGGATCGCTCATGAAATAGCCGGTGCGCTCGAACTGGTAGCGCGTACCAGCCGCGTCGGTCACCACGCCGGGCTCAATCTTGGCGCCACTGACCGTGATGAGCGACGTCGGATTCAGCGCCTTCGTGAAATCCACATCGTCGCCGCCCGCCTCGGGGTCGGGCACAGCGAAGAGCCGGTCGTACATGCGCAGCTCGCAGTCGAGCCCGCGCGCAGCGGAGACCCAGTGAATCGTCCCCTGGACCTTTCGCCCGTCGGGCGAATCACCGCCGCGAGTGGCCGGGTCGTAGGTGCAACGGAGCTCGACGATCTCGCCCGCCGCGTCCTTGATGACTTCTTGACAGGTGATGAAATAGCCATAGCGAAGGCGCACTTCACGCCCCGGTGCGAGTCTGAAGAATTTTTTGGGCGGTGCTTCCATGAAATCATCGCGCTCGATCCAGAGCTCTCGCGAGAAGGGCACCTTGCGGGAGCCCGTCAGCGGCACATCATGCGGATAGAACGACGCGTCGAGCTCCTCGACCTCCCCTTCCGGGTAGTTCGTGAGCACGACCTTGAGCGGTTTGACCACGCACAGCACTCGGGGCACGCGCATGTTCAGGTCGTTGCGCACCTCGTGCTCAAAAGTGGCGAGTTCGGTGCGCGCTTCCTTTCGCGCCACGCCGATGGTGCTGGCGAATGCACGAATGGCCTCTGGCGTCACGCCGCGTCGGCGCAGCCCGGCGATTGTCGGCATCCGTGGGTCGTCCCACCCGCCCACATGCCCCTCATTCACGAGCCGGAGCAGTTTACGCTTGCTGACGATGGTATAGTCGAGTTCGAGACGCGCGAACTCGGTCTGCTCGGGCGGTATATCGAAGCCCGCCTCGCGCACGAGCCACCGGTAGATGTCGTTGTTGTCCTTGAACTCGAGCGTACAGAGCGAATGGGTGATCCCCTCCATCGCATCCGACAGCCCGTGGGCGTAGTCGTAGAGCGGGTAGATGCACCACGCATCGCCACGCCGGTAGTGCGACGCCTTGCGGATCCGGATCAGCAGCGGGTCGCGCATGATCATGTTCGGGTGCGTCATGTCGATTTTGGCGCGCAACACATGTACGCCATCGGCGAACTCGCCCGCGCGCATGCGTCGCAACAGATCGAGGTTCTCCTCGGCACTGCGATTGCGGAACGGGCTGTCCTTGCCCGCCGACGTGACCGTGCCGCGCCCGGTGCGAATCGCCTCTTCGCTCTCGGAGTCCACGTACGCGCTGCCCTTGGTCACCAGCAGTTCGGCGAACTCATAAAGCTTCTCGAAGTAATCGCTCGCGTACCGCTCCTCCGCCCATGCGAAGCCGAGCCAGCGGACGTCTTCCTTGATCGCGTTGACGTACTTGATGTCTTCGGTGAACGGATTCGTGTCGTCGAAGCGCAGGTTGCAACGGCCGCCGTATTCGTTCGCAATGCCGAAGTTGAGGCAGATCGACTTGGCGTGCCCGATATGGAGAAAGCCGTTGGGTTCTGGCGGAAAACGCGTCGCGATCGTACGGCCGAACCGCGCCGATGCGGCGTCCGCCGCGACCAGTTCACGGACGAAATCCTTTCGGGGGGCCTGCTCGCTCGGAGGCGTGATAACGGGCTCGTTCATTGCTGAAATATGCCACGTTGAGCGCGTGAATACGGCGCCTAGCGCGCCGCAGATCCGAGAAGCGCGTAGGGCGCGTGGCACGACCTCGGTTCCGGGTCGGTTCCAGGTCGGTTCCAGGCATCATCGGCGCCAGAACGGTGCCCGGACGCGTTGCCTACGCAGCCCCATGCGTCAGCATGAACGCATACCGGAAGGCCTGCTCTTTGAGGCGCTCGTAGCGGCCTGACGCGCCGCCGTGCCCCGACGCCATCTCCATCTTGAGCAGCAGCGGGTTGCTATCGGTTTTTAGCGACCGCAACTTCGCGATCCACTTGGCGGGCTCCCAGAACGCCACGCGCGGATCGTTGATGCCGCTCGTCGCGAGCATGCGCGGATACGCTTTCGCCTCGACATTGTCGTACGGCGAGTACTGGCGCATGTAGGCATAATGCTCGGCGATCATGGGATTGCCCCACTGTTCCCATTCCTGGGCCGTGAGTGGGATCGTTTCGTCGAGCATCGTATTGATCACATCCACAAAGGGTACGTCGGCCACCACGGCACGCCAGAGATCGGGGCGCATGTTGGCGATGGCACCCATCAGCAACCCGCCGGCGCTTCCGCCGTGGGCCACGATGGCCCCCTGCGTGGCGTAGCGGTGCTTCACGAGATGCTCGGCGCAGTCGATGAAATCGTAAAAGGTGTTGAGCTTCTTCATCATTTTTCCGTCATCGTACCAGGGCCGCCCCATCTCCTGCCCGCCCCGAATGTGTGCGATGGCATAGACGAACCCGCGGTCGAGCAGTGACAGCCGCGACGATCCAAAACTGGGCTCCATCGTGTATCCGTAGGACCCGTACGCGTAGAGCAGCAACGGACGCGTCCCATCGCGAGCGAACGGCGTCTTGTACACGAGCGAGATCGGCACCAGCGCCCCATCGCGCGCCGGCGCCATCAGTCGCTCCACGGCGTATTGCGACGGATCGTACCCGCCGAGCACCTCGTCGCGTTTGAGGAGCACCCGTGCCCGGGTCGTGATGTCGTAATCGTAGACGGAATCGGGGGTGATCAGCGAGGAGTAGGTGAAACGCAGTAACAGCGTGTCGAACTCGGGGTTCGATCCGGGCGTGACGTCGTACGCGGCATCAGGAAACTCGATGTAGTGCGAAGCCTGTGTTGGCGCATCGGCTGCGTCTGGATCTGAGATCGTCGTATTGATAATTCGCAGACGACGGAGCCCTTCATGCCGCTCCAGCACGACCAGGTGTGAGCAAAATGCATCCACGCTCTCGACAAACACATCCGGGCGGTGCGCGAGCCACTCGGTCCATTGATCGGGCGCCGAGACCGGCGCGCGCATCACCTTGAAGTTCCTAGCGCCATCGCGATTGGTCACGATGTAGAGCCAGTCGGCGCCGGGCGTGACGTCGTACTCGACGTCGGCTTGGCGTGGCCGCACAAGTTGCGCCTCGGCAGCGGGCTGGTGGGCGTCGAGCAGCCACGTTTCACCGCTCGTGAAACTGCCGCTCACGAGATGGATAAACATCCCGTTCCTCGCTCGTCCGACGCCGACGTTGTAGCGCGGGTCGTCGTCGCGGTACACCGACACGTCGGTGGCACGCTCGGCCCGAAGTGCGTGGCGCCACACTTCATTACTCCGATGCGCCGCATCGGTGGTGGTATAGAACAGCGTGCGATTGTCGCTCGCCCAGGCGAGGCCAAACCCGATCTTCTCGATGCGGTCGGGGAGCCAGTCGCGGGTTTCGAGGTCGAGGACCTGGAGCGCGAAGTCCTCGTAGCCTGAGGTATCCACGAGCAACGCGAGGTGGCGGTGATCGGGGCTCACGGCGAGCCCGCCGAGCTGGTAGTAGTCGTGACCCTTCGCAGCCTCGTTCTGGTCGAAGTACACCTGCTCGGGAGCGTCGGGCGAGCCCTTTCGCCGGCAGAACATCGGATAGGCCTTCCCCTGCTCGGTGCGCGAGTAGTAGTACCAGTCACCGCGCTGCACCGGCGGCCGCGAGTCGTCCTCCTTGATCCTCGCCAGCATCTCGTCGTAGAGCTCGGCCTGTAGCGTTTCTGTGGGCTGCATCACTGCGTTGGTGTACGCGTTCTCGGCCTCGAGATAGGCGATCACGTTCGGATCTGTTTTGTCGCGCAGCCAGGCGTAATCGTCGGACCGTGTTTCGCCGTGGAGGAGGGCGACGGTTGGGATCTTTCGTGCTACTGGGGGAGTGGGATCTCGCATAGCGCTGAAGTTAACCACTCCACTCAGCTGGCTACTCGGTGTGGACAGTGCCGCGGCGGAACCACAAGCCATTCGTTACGCTTAGAGTATGTCCGCACCGCGACGCACCGCAGGCGAACGACTGCTCTCCGCGTGGCGGGCGCTCTCCGGGCTGCCCGGCGGACGGTTGCTGTTCACCTGCCTCGTGCGGTTGATGATTCCCTACACCGGCTCCGTCTGGCCGCGTGTCGAGGTGCTGGAGCCCGGCCACGCGAAGATCTCGATCCGCCAGCGCCGACGGCTGGAGCAGCACCTGGGCTCGATCCACGCTATGGCCCTCGCCAACGTAGCCGAGTTCGCAAGCGGCGCCGCGATGAGCACCGCCATCCCGGCTGGGTATCGCGGCATCGTCACCAAGATGCAGATCGAGTACTTCAAGAAGGCGCGCGGCACCGTGACCGCCGAAGCGTGGGCCACTCTGCCCGATCTGTCCGTTGAGGCCGAACACGAATTCGTCTCCGCTGTTCGCGACGAGGCCGGCGACGTCGTGGCGTCAGCGGTCGTGACGTGGCGACTTGGGCCGATGCAATGAACCCGTCACAGGCTTTCTGTGATCGGCTCGGCGTCGCCCATCCGATCATCGGCGGCCCGATGTATCCGTGCAGCAACCCCGAACTCGTCGCGGCGGTCTCGGCGGCCGGCGGAATCGGCGTCCTGCAGCCGGTGTCGCTCACATACGTCCACGGGCACGAGTACCGGGCCGGGCTGCGTTACATCAAGCAGCTGACCGACCAGCCGATCGGATTCAACGCGCTCATTGAGCAATCGTCGCGTGCGTACCACCAACGGATGGTCCGTTGGGTGGAGATCGCCCTTGAAGAAGGCGTGCGATTCTTCGTCACGTCGCTCGGCAAGCCGCGCTGGGTGGTGGACCGCGTGCATGCGGCCGGCGGCGTCGTATACCACGACGTCGTGGACGCCCGATGGGCGGCGAAAGCCATTGACGGTGGCGTGGACGGCCTCATTGCCGTGAATAGCCGCGCCGGCGGGCACGCAGGACCGCAGACGCCAGAGGCCTTGATCGATTCACTCGCCCCGTTCGGGATTCCCATTGTTGCGGCCGGTGGCGTGGGCACGCCTGAAGAGTTCGTGCACCTACTGGGACTCGGCTACGCCGCCGTGCAGCTTGGTACGCGCTTCATCGCGACCACGGAATGCAAAACCAGTCAGGCATACAAGCAGGCCATCATCGACTCGGGCGAGGACGACATCGTCCTCACCGAACGCCTGACCGGCGTCCCGGTGGCAGTGATCAACAACGAGTGGGTGCAACGCACCGGCACGCGCGCGGGCCCGTTCGCACGCTGGATGCTGCGCGGCGCCAAGCGAAAGCATTGGATGCGGATGATCTACGCCCTCAAGGCTGGGATCGCACTGAAGTCGAGCCTCAACAACGAACGGAAGGCGGAGTACTGGCAAGCTGGGAAGTCGGTGGCGGGAATCCACGACATCCGGCCAGCGGGCGACATCGTGCGCGAATACGCCGCCGCATGGCAGGCAGCGCAGAGCAGCGGCTAACCGCGGACTCGCAGCGTAGCGCACGAAACGGGCGGTCCGGAGTGATCCGGACCGCCCGTTTGCCTGCTGTCACGCTTCGGCTTACGCCTTACGGTCTGTGCAACCCTTGAAGTTCGGGTTGTTGTACTCATCCGTTGTTACAGGGAAGTTCACATCCGAGAGATACGGCGTACCCGACTTGAAGAAAATGCCCGTCGGGAACACCTGGTCCTGCGTGCGGCCGTACTGCCGCACCATGCGACGCAGGTCATTGAGCCGGAAACCGCGGCTGAACTGCCAGAGCGCCTTCTCACGGAAAAACAGCGTCACGGCTTCGGCCTGCGTGGCCGGAGCGGCGAGCGCAGGCAGCACGGCTGTGGTGTAGCTCGGCGAGAGCTTCTGCGTTGCCGCGCGAAGGGCATTGAGGATCGTCGTCACCCCCGCGATGTCCTGGGCCTGCAGGCGCGCTTCGGCTTCGATCAGGCGGGCATCGACGCCGCTGGCGAGGTACGCCGCGTCGCTGCGGGCGTACCAGCTCATGGTCACCAAGTTCGTCGTGCCGTCGAACCCGCGCCCAGCGGCCGACGTGCCTAGGGTCGACCCGACCGTGCGAACGCGTGTGTCGCCGAGTGACGCAAACGGAATCGCATTCGCGATGCGACCCGCCCCGTCGACGCTGTCACCAACCGTCCAGCGCTTGGCACTCGTATTGAGCGACCAGACCTGATTGTCGCCCGTGGTGAGCGAGTAGGTCATGAGCGGCTCCACATACGATGTGGGAATACCACTCACCAGCGCCGCAGCCGCGGCGAACTGGCCGAGGTCGATGAGCGCGCGGGCCTTATGGACTTTCACCAGGTTTGCGAGCACAATCGCGCTCGCGTCCGTCGCCGGCAACGCATTCTGCGCCGCCGAGTCAAAGTGCGCGACGGCCAAGGCCAATACCTGAGCATTCGACAGCGCCGGTCCATAGATCGGCTCGCCAGTCGAACCGTCGCCGAGCGGCGTGCCGTTGCAGAAGTTTTCTGCAAGCATCAACTCGGCGAGTCCCATCGAGAAGTACATCTGCCCGATGCCCCAAGCTGGCGCCGGCTTGTACTGTTTCAGCGCATTGATCGCCTCGCGAGCCGACGTTCGGACGCGCGGCAACGCCTTCCACATGCCCTGCACATTGCCGTTCGACTCTTGGATACTGCGCTGGTCAGTCTCGTTTCGCTGCGAGAAGGTATCGCTCGACTTCCACTCGTCAACGAGGAGTCCGCCAAGCATCCAGACACCTTCGCCGCCTGCGGTGATGCCGCGGACACGGGAGAGCGTTCCTACCCGAAGTGCGTCTGCCGCCTCGGGTGAGGTGATGGTTGCCGGCATAATCAGGTCAGGATCGACAGCATCGAGCAGGTTACCACGCAGCTGTTCGCATCCCGGCGTGAAGGCAAGGAGGACGGCGGACAGGGTCAGCGCGGTTGCCCGACCCATGCGATTTTTTGAAATAGTCATCGGTATGGTCTCGGTCGGGGATTAGTAGCGGAGATTGACGCGAAGCGTGACATACCGCGGCGGGCCGGCTGTCAGCAGCGTCTGCTGCGTGTCGCCCTGACCATAGTTGGCTTCGGGATCGACACCGGTGTAGGCCGTCCAGACCTTGATGTTGCGGACGGCGACGTTGACGTTCGCCGCGGACGCGAAGAACAGGGTACGGGCGATGCGATCCGGCAGGTTGTACACCGCCGACAATTCGCGTAGGCGCCAGAACTGCAGCGTCTCCATAAAGCCCCACGCCGTGTTCAGCAGTCCCTGATCACGATAGGCCAGCGCCCGTGCCTGGTTGGCCAGTGACGGCTTCAGGCTCGAGATGTACGGGCAGGACACCGCCTGCTGGCAGAGGAATCCTTCCTCGTTATTGAAGAGGCTCGAGCCGCTCTTGAAGTCGGCCAGCGCTGTGATGCGGAGGCGGCGTCCAAACAGTTCGAAACCGTTCGTGATCGAGATTTCGTCCCGTGGCTGCGAATAGCCCTTCGGGCGCCAGGTCGTATCAACGACGACGTCCGTTGAAACGAGCATGCCGTCGTTGTTCGGATCGGTGTAGCTGAACGGGCGTGACCAGTAGCTGTAGATCGGCAACCCACTACGTTGCTGCACCGTCGTATTGACACCGATGGTCGGGATCGTATCGCCATTGGGCTTCTTACCGAGCGTGACGATCTTGTTGGCGTTCTTCGACGCGGACACGGTGAGGTCCCATCCGAAGTTCCGCGAGTCCAGGATCTGCGCGTTGACCAAGAACTCGACGCCGGTGTTCTGCGTGGCACCGAGGTTCATCAGAATGCTCGAGGCTGCCGTGCCCGCCGAACCAGCGAGTGGCAAGTTGAAGAGCTGGTCTGAGTTCAGCTTGTTGTAGTACGTGAAGTCGAAGTTGACGCGGCTGTCCCACAGCTTCGCCTCGAAGCCACCTTCAAATTCCCGCGTACGCTCCGGCCTGATTTCGGAGTTGCCGAGCGCACTGGAGAGCAGTCCGCTGAGGTCCGTGCCCCCGATGCTCGTCGCCGTCGTCGAAAAAGTGCGGAGCGCGTCGTTCGGGCCTGGCTGCTGGCCGGCAAACCCGTATGCCGTGCGCAACCGCAGGGTGTTGAGGAGCGGAATATTCTTCGGGAACCACTCTTCATCAGACATCATCCACGACGCCGATGCCTTCGGATAATACACGCGCTGGAAATTGCGTCCAAAGGCGCTGTTCTGATCCGTGCGGACACCGGCCGTCAGCCAGAGCCGGTCATAGAGCGAGATGGCTTCCTCGGCAAACAGACCGAGCGTATTCGCCATCGTCGTGCCCTGACTCACGTTTGGCGTCGTCGCCTGTCCGGCGTTCTGGGCGCCCGGTGGCAGGATCGAGCCACCTGCGGAATTCGTATAGTTATTGAAGTTCACGTACTGCGTGCCAACCGTGGTCTTCGTATTGAGCCACGCGAAAGGCACCCAAGTGGCCGTCGCGTTGAGGTTTGCCGACATGTTGCGTGTACTGCCGCGCGCGTCGGTCACCGTACCCTGGCGCTGCGTACCAAAGTCCGGACCCTCGGCAAATTTCTGGAGCCCGTAGTCCGTACGACTGGTGAGATCCACGCCAAAATCGCCTCGGGCCGCGAGCCAGTTCCGAGGGCGCCAGTTGATGTTGGTGCCCACGATCATGCGCTGAATGCCCTGCGTCGCGAGACGCTGGTAGATCTCGCCCGGCGTGAAGCTGGCATAACCCATCAGCGGCTGGCCAAGCGAGCCGACACCCGTGTAACCCGGGCCGGCGCCAGTGAAGCCTGGGCCGATCATACCATTGTACCAGAAGCTGTTGACATTGTTGTCGACCTGCGGCAGCCGCTGCTCGAGGCGTGTGAACATGCTGGTCACGCCCACATCGAGATTCTGCGACAGCGCGGCGTTCACGTTCGTCCGGAACGACGCCTGCTCCAGCTGGCTGGGGCGCTTGAGATGGTCGTCAAGCGGCACCTTCAGCGAGTCAAAGCGCGCGCGATTGAAGTCCGGTAGGCCGAATGGTCCGACTTCCTTCTGGACGTCGAACGACATGAAGTAGCGAGCGACTTCCGTGCCGCCGTTGACCTGCAGCCCCATCTGGTCGCGCTGCCCGGGCTTGAGCGGCGTAAGGTCGGGGCGGTTGTACACGTTGAGCGACGTAGCGCTGTCGACGACGCAGGTCCCGGCCGCGACTTCGCGGAGGAAGCAACGACGCTGGACCGTGGCGCCCACCGACTTGCCGAGGATGGCGTGCTGCGTCGGGTACTCGTTCGGATCGGAGATCACGCCGTGCTCGACAAAGGTGTTCCAGTTCGTGCGGCCCGCGCGACCACGCTTGGTGGTGATCACGACGACGCCGTTCGCGGCGTCCGTGCCGTAGAGCGACGCAGCTGACGGGCCCTTCACGATTTCGATGTTCTCGATTTCGCTCGGGTTGATGTCGTTCACGCGGCTCGGCGCCGTACCACCCACGCCAATGCCACCCGCCGACGTGCTCGTCATGCGGATGCCGTCGATGATGTAGATCGGGTCGTTGGAGAGTGAAATCGAACTCGTGCCGCGAATACGCACGCGGCTACCACCGCCCGTCATGTTGGCCGGAAGCACCTGCACACCCGGGGCCTTCGCGACGAGCAGGTCGCCCATGTTCTTGATCGGCGACTCCCCCATCTTCTTCGAGACGTCAACCGTGGCAACCGTGTGCCCCAGTTCGACACGGCGCTGTTCGCCCGTCGCCGTGGTCACGACTTCCTGGAGCTTCACAATCGCCGCGACCATCGCGAACTCGACCGTGGCGGTCTGTCCGGTGATCACTGTAATTGGTTTTTTCTGTGGCGTGTAGCCGACGCGGAAGGCGCGAACCTCGCGCGCGCCAGCCGGCACATTGCGCAGCGTGAAGCGGCCATCCGCGTTGGTCATCGTCACGATCGACGTGCCTTCGAGGAGAACCTGGACGTCGCCGATGGGCTGCTGGCCCTCCGCAACGACAACTCGGCCGGTCACGGTGCCCTGAGCAAAAACCGGCACGGCTGCAACCAGCAGCAGCGCACCGATACTCGCCACGACCCGTGCTATCGAGCGGTGAAGCGCAACATACATTGGCGGACTACCTCTTAATGAGTGGGGGTAACGATTGAACGTCTGCAACTTGGCTAAAATGGTAATACCTGCGCTAGGGGGCAGGCGTCACCGCTGACGGCGACAGTTGGCGCCACGAACGGCCCACTTGTTCGCGGAGCGACCGCCCGTAGTTTCCTCACCGTGTCTCGGCGCCTAGGACCGTCTCCCGTCACTATCGTACTCGCGGCCGCAGTCCTAACGGGCACGCTGTACGTCGGTGCGCGCCCGGTCGGCGGCGCGCCGGCATTTGGGCCCCTGCTCGACCCGGTGCACGGCGTCTGGGCGCTCGCGCGAACGGCGACACCTCCGGCTGACGCCACCGTCCAGATCCCGTCGCTCGCTGACCTGGTCGAGGTCCGCTTCGACGATCGCGGAGTGCCCCACATTTTTGCCACGTCGCTGACCGACGCCGCCCGCGCTATGGGATACGTGCACGCGCGCGATCGGCTGTTTCAGATGGAGCTACAGGCTCGGGCAGTGGCCGGCACGGTCGCCGAACTCGTCGGCGACCGCGCAGTCGCCGTCGACCGCGAAGCGCGCGCGCAGGGACTCGCGGCATTTGCCCGCCGCGGATACGAAGCCCTCGGCCCGCAGTCGGCCGGACGCACGCTCACCGAGGCGTACGCGCAGGGGGTGAACGCCTACATCGACGCGATGACGGACGACGACATCCCGTTCGAGTTCAGGCTGCTTGGCGCGCGACCGCAGCGGTGGGAGCCAGTGTACACGGCATACCTGTTCGCGCGGATGGGACTCACGCTCGCCTATTCCGAAGGCGAACTACGACGGGGCGCGATTGAGGCGTTGGTCGGTCGCGACGCCGCGGACGCGCTCTTCCCGCGCGACAATCCGATCCAGGAACCGATCCAACCCAACGGCCAGCACGCGGCGCGAATGGACTTCCGGAAGGTTCCTCCGCCGGCCCAACCTGATTCGGGCAAGTTAAAAATCGCGATGTCGTTACTGGAATCGGCGCGCACGCTGGCCGGAGCCGCGAACGAAGCACAACTCGACGATGTGGCGGTGGGCAGCAACAACTGGGCCGTGTCGCCACGACGCACGGCGGCGGGCAAGGCGCTACTGGCCGGCGACCCGCACCTCGCACTCACGCTGCCATCCATCTGGTACCAAGCGCAGATCGTCGTGCCCGACACGCTCGATGTGTATGGCGTCACAATTCCCGGTGCGCCGATTCCGCCCATCGGATTCAATCGTGACGTGGCCTGGTCCGAGACCAACACAGGCGCCGATGTCGCCGATTATTTCGTCGAGACGGTTGACGATTCCACGCATCCAACGCGTTACCAAGTGGATGGCGCGTGGCGCGCACTCACGTATCGCGTTGAAGCGATTCGCGGCAAGGGCGGCCGTGTGATAAGCACCGACACGATCAGGGAATCGCATCGCGGATCAATGTTGCACGCCGGCGGCCAGTGGATTTCGCGTCGGTGGACCATCAATGATGGTGACGACATCACCGGGCCGTTCCTCGGTGCCGCACGGTCGAAGTCGGTCAAGGAACTCTGGGAAGCGACGAATGGCTTCTTCGCTCCGGCGCAGAACTTCGTCTCCGCGGATCGCGGCGGCCACATCGCCATTCGCTCAACCGGCCACTTCCCGATTCGCGGCAGGGGCGCTGTGCGCGGAGACCTGCTGCTCGACGGATCGAAGAGCGCCAGTGACTGGCAGGGATGGTGGAAGCTCGCAGAGTATCCGCAGGCCTACGATCCGCCGCAAGGCTTCGTCGTGTCGGCGAACCAACAGCCAAAAGATCCGCGGGTCGATCCACGCTACATCGGCTGGGACTGGCCGTCGCCATGGCGTGCGATACGCATCAACGAGATGCTGCGCGCCGATTCGGCCATCACGCCCGATGCGATGCGTCGCATCCAGACCACGCCGGTGAGCGCGCAGACGAAGTACTTCCTGCCGATGATGGTGGAGGCCGACGCTACCGGCCGCGATTCGTCGTTCTCGAATGCGTCACGCCTGCTCCGCGACTGGGACGGCACATTTGACGCGGACAACAGGGCGGCCGTGTTGTACGAAACGACGCTCGCCGAACTCGCCGCGCGCACGTGGGATGAACTGCGTGCCGGTGGGACAGCCGGCGAACCGCTCCCACGTCGGGTGGACACACCGCAGAATGTGGTCCTGCTCCAACTCATGCAGGATCCAACGAACCCGTGGTGGGATGACCAGCGGACGCCGGACGTCCGCGAGCGACGCGACGACATCATCCGGGCGAGTGTATTGGCCGCGTATCGCACACTCGTGCAACGCCTCGGCCAGCCGGGCGACATGTGGCGTTGGGGGCTCAACCGCCGCGCGTCGGTGCGGCACCTAGGCGGTATTGCCGCGCTGGGCCGTCCGAACGTGCCGGTCACTGGCGGCCCAGGATCGGTGAGCCCCTCTTCTGGTGATGGCAACCACGGAGCGAGTTGGCGCATGGTCGTCGAGTTGGGCGATGAAGTCCGCGGCTGGGGCGTCTACCCTGGCGGCCAGTCGGGGAACCCTATCAGTCCACGCTACACCGACCTACTCGACAAGTGGAGCGCGGGCACGCTCGACTCACTCCCTTTCCCCCGCACCGCCGCCGATCTCCCGACAGCGAAGACATCGTCGCGGCTCCTATTGAAGAAGGCGCCATGATGCGTCATCTCCTGATGCGCACCGTGCTCGTGTCCGTGGCGATGGTGCTGGCGAGCATGATCGGCTGGTGGGCTATTCCGGTTGCCGGTGCGGTGTTTGGCGCGCTCACGTACAGGGACAGCGCCGGCCCGGTCGTCGCAGGGTTCGGCGCGATCATCGCATGGAGCGGACTCCTGATGTACGACGCCATCCGCGGCCCCGTCAGCAATGTGGCGGCGACTGTTGGGGCCGTGCTGCAGACAAAGCCGATCGCCGTCTACCTGCTCACGCTCGCGTTCGCCGGGCTCCTTGGCATCTGCTCCGCGCTGGTCTCGCGCACCTTCGCCCGCTTCTTCGCCCGCGTACGTGAACGCGGCGCGGAGTCGACCGAAGCCTGATCACACGCCGCGCGGGGTTGGTGCTGACCCGCTAAAAGCCGAGCGGGGTCCGGAGCGTGACGAGGATGTTGCGGGTCGCAATCGGGTAGAAGTACCGCGTCGTGCTGTCGGTGTACCCACCGGCGAAGGCGTTGGCGTCGAGCGCGTTGTTGATCTCCACGCGAATCTCACGCCCGGCGCGCGACCAGTGCAGCGCGAGATCCACGAGCGAGTACGCCGGCGTCACCAATGCGGCGTTGCCGTCGTTGGCGAGGTGGGCGCGGTCCACGTAGCGTCCCGCGACCGAAGCCGACCAGGGTCCAGTGAGCGGAACGTCCCACCGCAGGTTGGCGATGAGCGGCGGACTCATGAGCGGCTCGACGTTGCGATACGTCACGCCGGCATCGTCATCGACAAATTCGGCGATCTTGGCGCGCAGCACCGCGACATTTGCTGAAAGCGTGCCCTGCGGGCCGAAATCGTAGCTAACATCGAGTTCCACCCCGCGGCGGTAACTGCGCGGCACATTCTTGCGGAGCGGGCTCCCGGTGAGCGACAACGCGCCGATCGCGGCAATCTCGTTGCGGAACTGCATGTCGAATAGGTTGGCGGTAAGCGTGCCGCGGTCGTGCCGCCAGGTCACTCCTGCCTCGAGGTCGTCCACCTGCTCGGGTCGCACGCGCGTCAGCGGGAGCAGATCGGCGGCGTTGCCAGTGTTCAGGTCATCGGCGCCGGCGAGGAGATCGCCGCGGGCGGGCTCACGCATGGTGCGGCCAGCCGAGGCGAAGAGCGATGTGTTCGACGAGATCGCCCACGTGATGCCGGCCCTCGGGCTGGCAAAGTTCCAGGAGAGTTCCTGCACGGCGATGCCAGCGTTCGCCGACGGGCGGTACCGCCACGCCGCGCGACGCAGGCTGAGGTCGGCCGCGACACGCACTGGACCGCTCGCCCACGCGAACTTGACGAATCCCGCGGCATCGCGCTTCACGCCGGTGTTGGTGTAGTCGCGAATCGTGAGCGTGGGCCGCATGGCGAGCCAGTGGTCGCGATGGTAGTCCGTGGCCGTGGCCCCAGCGGCGATCGAGATGTCCGCAACGGCCCAGGTCAGGGCTGCCGTGGCGCCATGCCAGACGTGCGCGAGTCCGTAGTTCGCGAGCGTGAGCCCACCGCCCGGCGCCGCACCAAAACTCACGTCGTACGCGCCAGCGGCCGAGTTGCGGTACGCCATCAGCGTGGCATCGAACCCTGCGCCCAAGGAGCGGGCGTACTGCACGCTGACCATTTCCTGGTGGAAGCGATCGCCCTCGGACTCGGAAAGCGAATTCTGGCGCCGATTGACCTTCAGGTCGGCCTCGGATTCGGCGTAGTAGGCAAGCCGGGTACCGGAGTGGCCCGCAAACGCGGTGAGCTTCAATGCATCCCGTTCACGGAACCAGGCGACCGAACCGAATCCCGACCACGCATCGTTACCGGAATGTTCACGGTAGCCCGAGGTTCCCTGCCGGCTGAACCGTCCGTAGGCCGCGAGCCCTTTCGCACCCACGCCGGTCGCACCCTGCAGGCTCGCCCGCCAGGTGCCGAACGATCCTGCGGAGAGCTCGGCCTGTGCCGACTGCGGCGTCGTGGCCAGTGGGACCGATTGAAAGTTGAGTGAGCCGGCGAACGAGGCAGTGCCGAACGTACTGGCGCCCACGCCGCGGCCCACGTCAACCGAGCCGATGCTGCCGAGGAAGTCTGGGACGTTGGAGAAGTAGAGCACCTGATCTTCGGGATCGTTGAGCGGCACCCCGTCGATCGTGATGTTCAGCCGCGTCTGATCGAGCCCGCGCAATCGGATGTAGCTGTAGCCCGAGTAGCCACCAGCGTCCGAATAGACGGTGACCGATGGCGTCGTGGCGACGATGAGCGGCGCGTCCTGCCCCGCGTTCCTGCGTTGCAACTGTGCGCGCGTGATCGTGCTGCGCGCGGCACCCGGCGCCGATGGCGAACGCGTCGCGCGCACAACCACGGACTCGAGCGTGTCGCGTTTCGCCGCGGCCGCCGTGACGGTCGTGTCGCGCACTTCAACCAACGCACGTCCGCCCTGGGCAGATGCGACCGAGGCCACGGAGCCGCACAGGGCGGCTGTCGCAGCAAGAACTCCCACTATGGAATGCGCAATGACGCGGGTCTGCATCATGCCGCTCTCCCTCCGCCGGTACGAACCGGATCAGGTTTCAGGGTGTGATCTCAGCCCGCATCGAAGCGGGCACCCCTGTCGGCTCACATCTGCAGTATAGCGGAGCACCACGCGATGCGCCGCTAGTAGCGATCCAGGTCCTTCGCGCTGACCACTAGGCCAGCAAATGTTGCCCGGACCTCACGCAGGAGTTGCGCATCGGAGGCGCCGAAGAAGAGCTGGTGCGTCAGCACGAGCATCTTGGCGCGGGCCTTGGTCGCCACCCGGCCAACCGCCGTGCCGCCTGTATGCGCCGCCGCGTGATACGGCTGACGCGCGGCCGGAACAGTCGTGAAACCGGAGTCAGAAAAAACTTCGTGGATCAGCAGGTCGCAGCCGTCGCAGGCCTGCGCCACGGCGTCCGACTCGCGCGTGTCGCCAGAAATCACGATCGAGCGGTCCGGCGTGTCGATGCGATAGCCGTAGGCGTTCGGCCACTCGCTATGCGGCACCTGGAACGCCCGGACCCTGATGCGCGAATCGCGGAACACCTCACCCGCTGCCACCTCGTGCACCTGCGCCTTCCATCCATCGCGTGACGGCCCGCCCGGCGACGCCACACGCTCGGCGATGTCCTCGGCATTGCCGTCGAGGACCGTCTGCACGAGATAGTGCAGACCGAAAGGACCGTAGATATTCACCGGCTCGCGCTTTCCCTGAATCCAGGGCGTGAAGATCGCGTCGGCGAGGCCCATGGTGTGGTCGGAATGCAGGTGCGTGATGAAGATCGCTTCGAACCGCGGATTCGGCTGCGCACCCGGGTTGGGTGCGTTGAAGGCGGAGATGCCCGCCTTGCCCGCCTTGCCCGCCTTGCCAGCCGCCGACGCGCGACGCACGACGCCGACACCGGCGTCAAAGAGATAGGCAATGGAGTCGACCACGATCGCCACCGACGGGCCCGCGCGGTCCGGGTCGGGGATCGGGCTGCCGGTACCGAGCATCACGACGGTGGTACGCGACGTCCCCTGCGCTGGCACCGCGACGATCGGCACCGCGACGATCGGCACCGCGACAGCGCACAATGCTACTGCGTAACCGCGAAGAGTCACAGAAAACCGCACGGAGACCTCGCAGAGATGAGCAAACAACCGTGGACGAGCTGAATCAGTGAACGCTCGCGCGGGAGCCTATGGCTTTCGCGCGATTTCCTTTTCCAGCTCGGCCAGTGCGGCCTTCGCCGTTGCCAGCAGCGCGCGCTGTGTTCCGGTCGGTGCCTGCAGACCACCGTGGCGAGCACCATTGCCGTTCCACTGACCAGCCAGCCCGCCGAGCGCCGCGGCCGGCCCACCGCCGCCCCGACCACCGCGTCCGCCACGTCCGGCCGCTGGCGCGCCGACCGGAATGCCAACCTTCTGACCGAGCGCCGTCAGCCGCGTCGCGTCAGCACCAGTCGCCGCCGCGAGCCGCGCGCGAAAGGCCGTCGTGGCCGCCTCGAGTTTCGCCTGTACCTCTTGGGCTTCGAGCAAGAACGCTTCACGCGCCTTGTGATCGGCAAGCGTTTCCATCAACGCGGGATCGGCACGTACTTCGAACGTACGGGTTTGCTTCTCGCCATCTACTTCCATCGTCACCGTGTAGGTACCCGGCGAGACGTAGAAGCCGCGTGCGCCGATGTTGTGCGCAGGGATCGGGATTGTGACGCGCGGTGGCCCACCGGCCCGCCCGCCCTGTCCGCCTGCACCGCCTGCCCGGCCGCCCCGACCGCCCGCTGCTGCCGGAGGAGGCGTCATGCCGCCGGCGCCGCTCGGCGGCTCGTCTTCACCACCACCACTTCCGCCACCGCCGGAAGCCGGCGCATACCGTAGGTCCCAGTTCACGCGATGCACGGTGCCCGCCGTCATCGGACCGGACAGTTCACGAATCACACGGTTCGTGGCATTCGTCACGGTGAACTTGACGAGTTGCGCCGGCCGCGAGAGGTGATAGCTCAACACGGCGCCTTCAACCGGATTTTCCGCAGCGTAGATCCCTTGCGCGGCGGTGGACACGTCGGCCCAGTAGTTGATAATCGTCGCAGGCCGAACGGTGAAGAGGTGCGCCTTTTTTGCCGCGACCGCATCGGTCCACTCGGCGAACGGGCTCGCGTCGTCCAGCACCCAGATGGCACGACCATGCGTGCCAAACACGATGTCCTTGGTGCGCGGATGGACGATGATGTCGTCATAGCGCGTGGTCGGCAGGTTCGACGCGAGCCGCGACCACTTGGCACCGCTGTCGGTCGTGAAGAAGACATGCCGCTCAGTTCCAGCGAACAACACGTTCGCCTTGCCGGGATACTCAGCGATACTGCGCACTGGCGCGTCGCTGGGCAGTCCGGTGGACACACGCTTCCACGACTTGCCGAAGTCCGTGGTGCGGAAGATGTACGGCGTGAAATCACCGATCCGGTGATTGTCGAACGTCACGAACGCGGTACCGCGCGATGCGCCGGATGCGATGACGCGATCGACGAAGCTGCCGTTCGCCACGCCGGCGATGGCGCCGCTCAGTTCGTTCCAACTCTTTCCCCCGTCCTGCGACAGCTGCACGTTGCCGTCGTCGGTACCGACCCAGAGCACGAGCGGATCGATCGGCGACTCGGCCATCGCGGTGATTTCGCTGTAGTTCGACTCGCCGTCGTTCCGGGAGAGACGAATGTCGGTATTGAGCACGCCGGCTAGGCGGAGCGTGTCCCGATTGACCTTGCGCGTCAGATCGGCGGTCGCGGTCCAGGTGGAGCCGAAGTTTTTCGAGATCAGCAACTTGTTGGCACCGAGATACACGGTGCCCGCGGCGTGCGTCGACGCGACGATCGGCGCGGTCCAGTCAAAGCGATACGACTCGCCCGGAGGGGCCACTGGCTGGATCTCATACCGGTCGCCCGTCTCGGCATCCACGCGGGTGAGACTGCCGCCGCTCGACGTCGAGTACACGTAGCGGTGACCCTTTTTGTCCACCGCCTGGCCAGTACCATCGCTGAAGCCAATCTGCTTCCAATCGCTATTCAGGATGCCGAGCCAGTGGTTCGTGGCGCTCGGCCCCATCCACGAGTGCGCGTCCTGCAAGCCACCATAGATGAAGTAGGGATCGCGGTTGTCCACGGCGATCCGGTAGAACTGCGCGATCGCGAAGCCATTGAGCCGGTTGTAGGTGTAGCCGAGGTCCCAGCTCTCGTGCAATCCGCCGTCGCCGCCGAGGAGCAGATGGCGACTGTCTCGCGGGTCAACCCAGAGCACGTGATGATCGTCTTTGAGCCCGAGGTCGTAGGTTGGCGCATTCGGCATCTGATCGAACGTTGTGCCGCCATCCTCGCTCTTCATCGGCTGCACGCCCATCAGCCAGACGCGCTGGTCGGTCGTGGGATCGATGAACGGATGACTGTAATACATCGGGCGCGGGTTGCTGCTGCTCGTGCGTCGCCAGTTTGCACCGGCATCGTCGGAGCGATAGAGGCCCGAGCCGGTCTGATGCTCGACCGTCGCGATCACCACGTTCGGATTCGACTTCGCCACGGCGATGCCGATTCTGCCTTTTTCGCCGGCCGGAATCCCGTTCTCGATCTTCCGCCACGTTGCCCCGCCATCGGTCGACTTCCAGAGCGCACTGCCCGGGCCGCCGCCGTTGAATCCATACACCGTGCGGAGCCGCTGGTACGTGGACGCATAGAGCACGTTGGGATCGCGCGGGTCCATCGCGACCTCGTTCGCGCCGGTGAGCGAATCTACATACAGCGACTTCGTCCACGTGCGCCCTGCATCCGTGGTCTTGAACACGCCGCGCTCGGCGTTCGGTTTCCAAAGATTTCCGACCGCAGCGACCCACGCGACGTTCGGATCGATAGGGTGCAGCAGCACGCGTCCAATGCTGCCCGATGCTTTCAGCCCAATGAACGACCAGGTCGCACCGGCGTCCGTGGAGCGGTACACGCCCCCGCCCCACGACGAGCTCTGCCGGTTGTTCTGCTCACCCGTGCCGGCCCAGACGATTCGCGAGTCACCGCCAAAGATCGCGATGTCACCGAAGGTGTTATCTGGCTGACCATCGAAGATGGGCGCCCAGGTGGTGCCCTTGTTCGTGGTTTTCCACATCCCGCCGGCTGCGGCGCCGATGTAAATGATGGACGGATCGCGCGGGTCCACCTCGACGTCGTGGATGCGACCACCCATCACGGCGGGCCCGACAGACCGGACGTGCAGCGCATCGAAGGGTGACTGGGCGACCAGCGGCGCGCTGGAGAGTAGCGCGAGGGAGAGCGAAATCAGTGGACGACGCACGAGGGAAAGCCCCGGTGGAGGAATTGATGCAATCTGGCTCGCGTACAGCGGCACCGACAGACGCCCGCCAGGTCCAGACGTTGGACCCCGCCACCGTGCCTTGGCGTTACCAGTCGCGGAGATCGCGACATCGGTGTTGATTTCTGCGGCAATGAACCCCCCGGCACAATCAGGTCGCACCACCCACGACAGGCCGATCGTCGTCTGGGTGCTCGTGCCGGCCGTCGAGACCACTGACGCCACGCTCGACTATTACTACGACTTCAGTGCGGGTCGCGCTGAATTCGAACGGGCATTCGCCGCCCTCGAGACAGACTGGCGCTGGGAGCCGGTGACCACAACAACGTTCCGCACCGTGATTGACCGGATCGTCGCCGAGTCCGCGACGCAGACACCGCTTGTGTTCAACCTCTGCGATGGGGACGAGATCAACGCCGTCCCCGGCATCTCGGTGATCCGGTACCTCAATGCCGTCGGGCTTCGCTACACCGGCTCGGACGAACACTTTTATCAGATCACCACGTCGAAGATCGACATGAAGCGCGCGTTCGAGCGCGCCGGTGTGCCGACCCCGCCGTGGGAGGCGCTGGCGCAGGGCGCCACGCTCGACGGGCTCTTCGAACGGCACGGTCGGCCACTCATTGTGAAGCCGGCGGTCTCGGCTGGCAGCATGGGCATCACGATCCAGTCGGTCGTGCACACGGACGATGCGCTCGCCGAGCAGCTGCAACTGCTACACGACGGCTACCACGGCTGGAACCTCGCCGACGGTGGCGTGTTCGTGGAGCGGTACATCGTTGGCCCAGAGTTCACCACGTTCATTGTCGGTTCGTCGGACTCGGCGGACTCCAGCACCATCTATCCGCCGGTCGAACGCGTTTTTCACGCGGCGCTCCCGCCGAACGAGCAGTTCCTCTCGTTCGACCGGTTGTGGGAAGTGCACGAGAAGGAATCGCCGATGGCCGATGGCGCCTCGCTCTGGGAATACCAGCCGGCAGCCGCCGAGCTGCAGCAGCAGATCTCCGACATCAGCTGGGCCGCGTACGCGTCGGTCGGCGGCCAAGGCTATGGTCGTGTGGATCTGAGGATGGACGCGGCGACCGGCGACCTCTACGTGCTCGAAGTCAACGCGCAGTGCGGGCTCTCAGAAGACGAGAACTACACCTCGATCGGTGCGATCCTCCGGTTTGCCGAACGGCCGTTCCACGGACTGCTACGCGAGATCATGGATTGCGCGGCGCCCGCACCGCGCTCGCGCGTCGTCGCCGACACCAGCGCCAGGATGCCCGCATGAAGATCTGTGTTCTGCAGCCCGACTATTCGGCGTCGGACGTGGACTACGGCACGTGGGATCCGTATCGCGACCTGACCACGATCCTCGCGGGCCACACCGTCGATCATGTGAAACTCGACAAGCGATTCACCTTTCGCGACCTCAAGGCGCTGTCGACGCAGGGCTACGACTGCTTTCTCAATCTCTGCGAAGGCTACCCCGAGTGGGACGTACCGGGCATCGACGTCATCGATGCGCTCGAGCGGCTGAATCTTCCCTTTACCGGCCCGTCGTCTACCTACTACGACGTACCGAAGACGCTGATGAAGTACGTCGCGTACGCCGCAGGGGTCCGCACGCCGAAATACCTGTTGGCCACTACCGACCAACCGGTGGATCTGGTCGCGGCCGACCTGGCGTTTCCGCTCTTTGTGAAGGCGGCGCACGCGGGCGACAGCCGCGGCATTGACGCGCGGTCGCTCGTCCGCGATCGCGAATCACTCGATCGGCAGGTGGCCGCGATGCACGCCGAGTTCCGCGACGTGTTGGTTGAGGAATACATCGAAGGACGCGAACTGACGGTGCTTATCGTTGCGAGTCCAGACGAGCGCGGCGACCCGATTGCGCTCACGCCGGTCGAGTACGTCTTCCCCACTCCCATCAAGTACAAGACCTACGCCAACAAGACGTCCGAGCTGCACCCCAACGCCAACATCCCCGTGCACGATGCGGCGCTCGCCGCGCGGGTACGGGATGCGGCGATGCAGGTGTTTCGCGGCTTCGAGGCCGTGGGCTACGGTCGGATGGATTTTCGCGTGGACGCGGCCGACAACATCTACTTTCTCGAAGTCAACTTCACCTGCTCGGTATTTTACGCTGGCGGGTACGAAGGGTCTGCCGACTACATCCTCAAGTACGACCCACTGGGCCAAAGCGGGTTCGCTGAGCGGATCATCGCCGAGGGCATCGCGCGGCACCGTCGCCGTCAGAAGGCGTACGCCGTGCGCGGCAACGCCATCGCCGGCTACGGGATCTTCGCGACGCGGAACATCAGCGCCGGCGATGTCGTGTTCGTCGGCGAAGGGCGTGCAAACCGCATCGTCACCCAACGCCACGTGCACACCAGCTGGCGCACAGAGGACCAAAAGATCTTCCGGCAGTACGCCTACCCGCTCAGCGACGACGTCTTCATGCTCTGGGAGACGGACCCCATGGCCTGGGCGCCGCAGAACCATTCGTGCGATCCGAACACGGCGTTTGATGGACTGAACGTCGTCGCCCGGCGGTCGATTCCGAAGGACACCGAGTTGACGCTCGACTACGGTGCGTTTCTGAGCGACCGGAGTGAGCCATTCACCTGCCATTGCACGGCGGCGAACTGCCGGGGCATGATCGTGGGAACCCAAGGCAACTCGGTTACCGCACGCGAGCGCACGCGGCAATAAGCGACGGGGCACTCCGGGCGACCGCATTCACCGACTGTTCGTTGCTGGCATAGATGAGCCGGCGCGGAACCTGCTGCACGTCAGGATAGTCCGCCGGGCCATCCAGAAGTTCAGCGAGGCTGGCCCGAAGGCGGTCATGACATTCTCCCGATTGAACTTCCTATCCCGTCCGATCCCACGAGGGGTGCTTAGGGCTTGTCGGTTTCGCTGACCGCGCACTGCCAGATGATCACGCCGAAGCCGATCTTGTTCACGAAGTCGGCCAGATTGTAGACGACGTTCAGCACGTTGGCCGAGTTGGCAGCGGGCCCACCGGTCAGGTAGCCGAGGAAGTAACCAAGCGGGTAGATGGCCCAGCCGATCAGCACGATGTTGCGCATGAGCTTGAAGGCGGACTGCACTGCGGGGGTCGCAGACTCGGCGTTGATCTTGCTGGCTTCGCCAAAGTAGATCTCGTAGATGATGCAGACCCAGCCGGCCATGCCGATGATGAAGGCGGGCCAAGCACCCATGAGGCCGGCTTCACCGAGGTAACCGCCGACGAGCATCACCAGGGTACCGATGATCAGGCGCCAGAACACGCCGCCCGGGACCTTGGTCACGGCGGAGAGGATGATGTAGAACTCGACCATCAGAAGGGGCACGGTGATGAGCCAGTCGATGTAACGGAAGACCGTAGGGGTCGCGCCGGTGGCCACCCAGACCTCGCGCATGTAGAAGTAGTGCGTCGCGGCGACGAGGGTCACGAGGCCGGAGACGGTCAACGAGGTCTTCCACTTCGGCGCGACGCGC
The DNA here is from genome assembly GCA_014192065.1 of Gemmatimonadota bacterium. Taxonomy (GTDB): domain Bacteria; phylum Gemmatimonadota; class Gemmatimonadetes; order Gemmatimonadales; family Gemmatimonadaceae; genus Fen-1231. Next base: position 353,773 of record BJHH01000003.1, read on the forward strand.
TGGATTTCCAGGAAGAAGAAGGCGGTCGCGGCGACGAGCGCCATCGAGATGACCCAGAAGGTCACTCCGACAAGGTCGTCGGCCCTAAGATTCGGCTCGCTGGCGGCGGCCATCGCATGGGTCGGAGTGAACAGGCTAAGGGCAAACAAGGCGCCTGACTTAACCACGGAGGATTTTAGTGATGTGATCATGGGGGGGGGGGGGGGGGGGGGGGGGGGGGGGGAAAAGAGGAGGGGAAA
>BJHH01000004.1 GCA_014192065.1 Gemmatimonadota bacterium
ATTTCGCGAAAGCAATTCATCGGCGGACTCGCCGTGGGCGGGGTTGGATTGGCCGCTGGAGGATGGTATTTCCTCAAGGCGAAGCAGCAGCCCTTCCCGGCGCCGCGCGCGATCGGAGAGATCACGGCGCTCGATCCCGCGTTCACGGGTCGGCCGCCGAACATTATTCTCATCAACTGCGACGACCTGGGATACGGTGACCTAGGCTGCTACGGAAGCGCCGCGGTCAAGACACCGCAGATCGACGCGCTCGCGGCGCGCGGGGTGCGCTTCACTGATTTTCACGCCTGCGACTCGGTCTGCACCCCCTCGCGGGCGGGGCTCCTCACCGGTCGGTACCCGAAGCGGATGCGGCTCGATTTCCCGCTCATGCCGACCACCACGTCGCTGAAGGTCAAGCTCATCAACCAGCTGGGGTTTGCGGCGGGCGCCGTCGGGCTGATGGACATGGATTCGGAAGTCGGTGCCAGGGGTCTCGATGCGTTCGAGGTCACCGTCGGCGAGGCGTTGCAGCAGCGCGGGTATCGCACCGCGCTGGTCGGTAAGTGGCATCTTGGCGATTTCGCGAATGCGCCGCAGTTCCATCCGCTCAATCATGGGTTCACGAGTTTCTTCGGCGTGCCGCACAGCAACGACATGAGCCCGTTTCCGCTCTACCGGGACCACGACGTCGTCGAAGCCGAGCTCGTTGACCGTACGACACTCACCCGCCTCTATACCGACGAGGCGATCAGGATCGTCGAGGCGAGCGCCAACACGCCATTCTTTCTCTATCTCGCGCACACCTACCCGCACCGACCGCTCGCTGCCTCGTCGCAGTTCAAGGATCGCTCCGCTGCTGGAGCGTACGGCGACACGATCGAGGAGATTGACTGGAACGTCGGGCGCCTGATGGACACCCTCGCGCGCACGGGCCAGGACAAGAACACCCTGGTGATTTTCACAAGTGACAACGGTCCGTGGTACGACGGCAGTCCCGCTGGGTTCCGCGGGCGTAAGGGTCAGAGCTTCGAAGGCGGGCATCGCGTGCCGATGATCGCGCACTGGGAGGGCACGATCCCGCGCGGACAGCTGTGCGACGCCCTCACGATGAACATCGACGTCTTTCCGACGCTCCTCGCGCTCGCCGGAATCGGACTGCCGTCGGACCGGCTGATCGATGGCCTGTCCATGGCGGATCTGTTCGCACGGCCCGCCGCGCGGACCGCCGCACCGCCGCGTGAACTCTTCTTTTACCATCAGGGCACGCTCGAAAGCATGCGGTCCGGTGAATGGAAGTTCATTCGGACTACCAATCACTATGTCTGGCCGATGCCAGTGAACCAGCGACTCGGCTGGCTGAGCCGGCAGACGACGGGGCCGTTGCCATTGCTGTTCAACCTCACGAGTGATCCTGGTGAGGCGTACAACCTTGCCGCGCGCTATCCGGATCGCGTGCGCGCATCGACGGCCGTGATGGAGCAGTGGGACGAGTCGCTGACACAAAACCTTTTCGGGCTCACGTCAGCGCCCTGACCCCATACCGAAGTGGTCGAAGCGCCGCCACCCGGGCCCCAGTGTGGGGTCCCGGTGCGCGTTATCAGGAATACCCTGGTTGCTAGATCGGCGTAGGGGCTATACGATCCGGTGACATGAGCCGAGTGCTGCCCATCGCGCCGGTAGCGCTGCCTGCGCCGCCGGAACTTCCGCAGCCGCCGGCCGTTATGCCGGCGGGCGCCAAGACCATCCGCATTCCCGTCACGGGGATGACCTGTGCGGCCTGCCAGGCGCGCGTCCAGCGCGCGCTCCAACAGCAGCCGGGCGTCGCTGATGCGACCGTGAACCTGATGATGAACAACGCGACGGTCGCCTACGATCCCACCGGCGTGACGCCGGAACAGCTCGTCGCCGCCATTCGCGGCACGGGCTACGGCGCGACGCTTGCCAGCCCGGAGCTGACCGCGTTGGAGGAACAGGCGCGGAGCGATGCGGCGGCAGACGAGGAATTCGCGCTCCTCCGCAACAAAGCGGTGGTGAGCAGCGTCACGGGCGCGATCGCGATGGCCGCGGCCATGATGAGCGGCGCGCCGTCACTGCGCTGGGTGATGCTCGTGGTGACCGCAGTGATCATGGCCTGGCCCGGACGCCACTTCTACCTGCGCGCCTGGCAGGCCATCCGTCATGGCTCGACCGATATGAATACGCTGATCGCGATGGGCACGGGCTCGGCGTTCATCTATTCTGTAATCGCGACTGCCTGGCCCACGCTGTTTACCGGCGCCGGCGTCGCGCCAGACGTCTACTACGAAGCGGTGATCGTGATCATCGCGCTGATCCTCGCGGGCAACGCGTTCGAAGCTCGTGCCAAACGCAACACGGCGACGGCGCTGCGCGCGCTCGTGGAGCTGCAACCCAGGACGGCACGTGTCGTGCGCAGTGGCGCGGAAGCCGACGTTCCGGTTGAATCCGTCGTCGCTGGCGACCTCGTCGTCGTCCGCCCAGGCGAACGAGTCCCCGTGGACGGTGTCATCGAGAGCGGGTCAAGCGCCGTGGACGAGAGTATGCTCACCGGCGAATCGCTTCCGGTCACGAAGGCACTCGGCGATCGCGTGATCGGCGGTACGATCAACGGCACCGGATCCTTCACCTTGCGTGCGACGACACTCGGCATCGACAGCGTCCTCGCGCAGATGGTGAAACTGATGCGCGACGCGCAGGGTGCGCGCGCGCCGATTCAGGCGCTCGCCGACCGCATCTCAGCCCTGTTCGTGCCCACGGTGATCGGTGTGGCGATCTTGACCTTCGCTGTCTGGTACCTCGCCTCCGACACGGCGCCGGCGGTGCGCGCCTTTGCCGCCGCGGTATCGGTGCTGATTATCGCCTGCCCCTGCGCGATGGGGCTCGCTGTGCCGACAGCCGTGATGGTTGCGACCGGAAAAGGCGCCGAGCTCGGCGTGCTCATCAAGGGTGGCGATGTGCTGCAGCGCGCGGGCGACGTGAATACGATGGTGCTCGACAAGACCGGAACGGTCACGGAGGGCCGGCCCGTGGTGACCGACCTGCACGCGGCGTCCGGCTCGCGCTTTGTGTCCGACACCGGTCGCGACGAGCTCGTCTCGCTCGCCGCGTCGCTCGAGCAGGCGAGTGAGCACCCGCTCGCGGACGCGATCGTGCGTCATGCGAAGTCGCGCGGGTTGCCGCTGAACCCCGTGGAGCGGTTCGCGTCGCACACTGGGCGCGGCGCGACCGGCGTGGTGGACGGTGCCGCCGTCGCGGTCGGCAACGCAGAGTTCATGGCCGATTGGGCGGTTGACGTTGCACCGCTCGCCGCCAACGCTGCCGCGCTGAGCGGCGCGGGCAAGACGACGGTCTACCTGGCCGTCGACGGAGTGCTCGCCGGACTGATCGCCGTGGCCGACCCGATCAGAGAAACGTCGCGTGCCGCGATCGCCCGCATGCACGAACTGGGCCTCACCGTAGTGATGCTCACGGGCGACCACGAGCGCACGGCCGCGGCCATCACGAAGGCGGCCGGGATCGACCGCGTCGTGGCCGGCGTGCTGCCCGAGGGTAAAGTTGCGGAGATCAAGCGATTGCAGGCCGAAGGGCGGGTCGTGGCGATGGTGGGTGACGGCATCAACGACGCGCCAGCGCTGGCGCAGGCCGACGTCGGGATGGCGATCGGCACGGGCACCGACATCGCCGTGGATGCAGCCGACATCGTGCTGATGCGCGGCGACCTTCGTAGCGCGGCGCAGGCGATTCTGCTCTCGCGGCGCACGATGCGCACGATGAAAGAAAATCTCTTCTGGGCCTTTGTGTACAACGTCGTCGGCATACCGATTGCCGCTGGTGTGCTCTATCCGGCCTTTGGGCTCCTGCTCAGCCCGATGATTGCCAGCGCGGCGATGGCGTTCAGTTCAGTCAGCGTCGTGACCAACAGTCTGCGACTTCGGCGCGCGCGCATCGCCTAGCGAGCGGTCCCCTCCGCGTCATCTCGCCTCCGATCCCATGCCCACCACGCATAGCCGCTAGGATGAATCTCGGCCTGTCCAGATGGTAGATTCGAGACTCAATCTCTCCAACCACAAGGACGGCAGTTTGACTCCGTATGGCGGCCACGAACTGGCCAATGCGTTTCGCACGGTTCGTAAGAATACAATCAAGACGGCTGAAGATATTTCCGACGCGCACTACGCTTTGGCGGCGGCCCCGGGCACGCGGACCGTCGCGCAGATCCTTGCGCACATCGCCTACATCTCGCGAATCGCCGAGGACATGCATCGGACGAAGCGCATCACCGGGTTCGAGGGCTACAACTTTTTCGCGGTAGCCGGTGGGGTCATGGCCGAAGAGGCCAAGTTGACCACCAAGCCGGCGCTCCTCGCCGTGCTTGCAAGTGAAGGCGAGCACTTCGCTTCATGGCTCGACACGCTCTCGGACGAGTTCCTCGCCGAGCGTGTCGAGAACTTTGACAAGAGCGGCTCGCGGGCTCGGCTTGAAATGCTGTTGTCGCCGAAGGAACACGAGATGCATCATCGCGGTCAGTTGATGGTGGCGCAGCGGATCGTGGGCGTGGTGCCGCACCTCACGCGCGAGCGTGAGGCCAGGATGGCTGTCGCCGCCGCGCCGGCGAAGGCCTAACGGGGCCCGCGCGCGATGTCGCTGGCGCTGATGCTTGGCGGAGGCGGTGCGCGCGGCGCCTATCAGGCGGGCGTACTCCGGGGCATCGCCAGGCGGTGCCCCGAACTGCATTTCCCGATCATGACCGGCATATCGGCCGGAGCGATCAATGCAATCCATCTGGCGGCGCACAGCGGATCGATGCTGGAGCGCACGGAATCGCTGGCGCGACTCTGGTCGGGGCTCACGCCGGACCAGGTGTTCGACATCCGCGCTGCGCCGCTCCTCTGGAATGCGTTCCGGTGGGCGTCGCGGCTTGCCTCGGGCGGCATCGGCGGCGGCGCCAAGCCGATGCGCGGCATGGTGGACACGCAGCCACTCCGCGAGTTCCTGACGCGGCAGCTGATGCCGAACGCTGATGGATCGGTCGCCGGCATTCAACGCAATCTCGACAGCGGACTGCTGCAGGCCGTGGCACTCTCAGGGGCGAGCTATACCACCGGCCAATCGGTGACCTGGGTGCAGGGTCGGGGCGTCTCGCTCTGGCAGCGGCCACAGCGCCGCAGTGAGTTCGCCGCGCTGGGCGTCGAGCAGGTAATGGCGTCGAGCGCGTTGCCGATGCTCTTCCCGGCGGTGCAAGTGGGCGCGGAGTGGTACGGCGATGGCGGCATGCGACTCACCGATCCGCTCTCGCCGAGTATCCACCTTGGCGCGACGAAGATCCTCACCATTTCGACGCGATACCGCCGGTCGGTTGCCGAGGCATCCTCGCCGCAGACGGTGGGGTATCCGCCGCCAGCGCAGGTGCTGGGGGCACTCTACAATTCCGTTTTCCTCGACATGATTGACGAGGACATCATCCGTCTGCAGCGCATGAACCACCTGCTGGCGGCGCTACCTGATGACCGACGCGCCGGCATGAAGATCGTGGACATTATGGTGATACGTCCTTCGCGCGATCTGGGTCGCCTGGCCGGTGAGTTTGAGGCACGCTTGCCGCGGATCGTGAAATACCTCTCGCGCGGTTTTGGTACGAAGCAGACCGCGAGCCCGGATCTGCTAAGTCTGATTCTGTTCCAGCCGGACTACATTGGCGCGCTGCTCGAAATCGGCGAGCGGGACGGCGAGGCGGCCGCCGAGCAGCTGCAGGCGTTTACGGCGTAGCGGCTCCCCCTCATTGGTGACTACGCCTGTCATTGGGGGTAGGACAGGCGCGGCCGCCGGACTACATTAGATGTCCGTCTGGTGGTGCCGATCGTTGGCGTCGCGAGCGACGGAACGTGGCTCAGCCCGGTAGAGCACTCCCTTGGGGTGGGAGGGGTCGCGGGTTCAAATCCCGCCGTTCCGATTGGTGAAAGGCAAAAGGCCCGGCACGCTCACGCGTTGCCGGGCCTTTTGTATTTCGCTGTGCGCCGACCGTTACGGCACCGTCGCTGGGTTTGAGGCCAGTAGCTTCATCAGGCGATAGAGAAACTCCTGTCCCTCGTAGTACGACTGGATGCGCATGCGCTCGTCGCGTCCATGGGCGCGGGCGTCCACGCTGGGATCGGAGAAGAGTCCCGACACGCCGTACGCCGGTACGCCGAGCGCGAGGAAAAAGCGCGAGTCGTTTGCGCCCGTGGACATCGTCGGGATAATCGGGATGCCACCGAAGAGTTCCTTCGTCACCGTTGCGACGGGGTCGAGAATTTCGGCGCTCAGTTTAGCGGGCGGTGACGGTGGCCGCTGCGTCTTGATCAAGACCTTCACCGTCGTGTCGCCGATGGCTTTTGCGAGTGCGGCGCGCACCTCTTCCGCCGATTCCGTAGGATAGATACGGCAATTGACGTTGGCTTCGGCGAGCTGTGGCAACGCATTCGTCGCGTGCCCGCCGGAGAGCATCGTCGCCACGCAGGTGGTGCGCAGCATGGAGCTGTACCGGTCGTCGGCGGCGACGACGGCAGCGGCATCGGCATCGGCTGGATTGGCCACGAGCGCGCGCATCGCTTGGCCCATCGCCGGCGGCTCCAGTGCGGACGTCGCGGTGAAGAATGCGCGCGTCACGTCGCTCACCTGCACCGGAAAGTGATGGCGGCCGACTTTGGACAGGGCGTCGGCCAGCGACGTGATGGCGTTGTCGTCGCGCGGGACTGACGAGTGACCACCGCGGTTCGTGACGTTCAGGGTGTAGTTCGTCGTGATCTTCTGTGCGACCTGGATCGTGTTGAAGAGCGGCTTGCCGTCGCGCAGCGTCCCGCCGCCGCCCTCATTGATCACGATACCGGCATCGATCAGGTCGCGGTGGTTGTCGACCAGCCAGCCGACGCCGTTGAACGGGCCGCTCTCCTCGTCCGACGTGAGGGCAATGATGATGTCGCGATCCGGTCGCCAGCCCTCGGCTTTCATGCGGAGTGCGTTGGCGACGAAGATGGAGGCCATCGCCTTGTCGTCCGCCGACCCGCGCGCGTAGTAGTAGCCGTCCTTCTCAGTGAACTTGAACGGGTCAAACTCTGGTGACCAATCCTCTTTCAACGCCTCGACGACGTCGAGGTGGGCGAGGAGCAGCACTGGCTTGCGTCCGGCCGGGTTCTTTCCGCGGATGCGCGCCACGACGTTGTGTCGCTCGGGACGCGGTCCACCAACGAAGATGTCGGCATCGGGAATGCCCGCCTCGCGGAGCCGTTTGGCCATCGCCACCGCCGCATTCGTGATGTTGCCGGTGGTGACGCTGCTGTTGATCTCGATCAGTTCCTTGTATACGTCGCGTGCGACCTGCTGGGCCGGTGAGAGCTTGCCGGGGGTGTAGACGGGCGTTGTGGGTTGTTGCGCCGACACGGCCGTCGACGCTGCGCAGAGCAGCGCGGCGGCGCGAGCGAAGCAGTGGCGCGAGATCTGTGAGCGAGTCATCGGAGCACCGGGTGAGAGCAGGCGACGAGCGGACGGACTGGTGAATGATACGTCTGATACGATCGGATGGCTGCCGGCGTCGATCGATCGCCCCGGCCCGCCGTGAGCAGTCGGGTGCGGCGTGGGCTCGGGCTGATCGCGGGTCGCGAGCTCTTGGTGTTACACTGTGTCCGTCGTGCGACGTCGGTACGCATCCAGGCGCCGCGCATGTCACCACCGATCCGGAGTACGTGATCATGTCGGCTAGCCTCCGTCGTTTATCCGTCGCGGTCTGCCTTGTGTCTGCGGCTATGCCCCTGCGCGCCCAACCGACCTCGCCCAGCGCCAATCAGCGGTTCGCGCGTGAGATCTACCAGGAAATGATCGAGACCAACTCGTCGACCACGACCATGGGGACGACGATCCTCGCGCAGGCGATGGCCAAGCGATTCCGCGAGGCCGGGTTTCCAGAGAGCGACATTTTCATGGGCGGCGTGCGGGCCGACAAGCACAACGTGGTGCTGCGGTATCACGGCAAGGGCGGCGCGAACGGTCCCAAGCCGCTCCTCCTCCTTGCGCACCTCGACGTGGTCGAGGCGCTGAAGAGCGACTGGTCGCCGGACCTCGATCCGTTCAAGCTCACTGAGCGTGAGGGGTACTTCTACGGTCGCGGTGTCTCTGACGACAAGGCGCAGGCCGCCGCGTTCGTCGCGAATATCATCCGGCTCAAGCAGGAGGGCTACGTCCCAGATCGTGACATCATTGTGGCACTTACGGCCGACGAGGAAGGCGGCTGCTGCAATGGTGCGCGCTGGCTGATGGCGAATCACACGGCACTCGTCGATGCCGGCGTCGTGATCAATGAGGGCGCCTTCGGGTACCTCAAAAATGGCAAGCCCCAGGCCAACACCGTCGAGGCGACACAGAAGGTCGTGGCCACGTTCACGGTGACGGCGAAGAATCCTGGTGGTCACTCGTCGCTCCCGCGGCCGGACAACGCGATTTTTCAACTGGCGGCTGGGCTCGCGCGGTTCGCGCAGTATGCATTCCCGGTCGAACTCAACCCGGTGACCCGCGCGTACTTCGAGGAGACGGCGAAGGTGGAATCGCCGGAGATCGCGACGGCCATGCGGGCGATCGTGAAGCACACGAACGATGCCGCCGCTTCGGCAGTCCTGTCGCGCGACCCGCTCTACAACTCCACGTTGCGCACGACCTGCGTGCCCACCATGATGAAGGGTGGGCACGCGACCAACGCACTGCCGCAGACGGCAGAGGTGTCGGTGAATTGTCGGATGGTGCCCACGGCGAAGCCCGCAGACGTTCGTGCGGCGATCGTGAAGGCCTTCGCGGACACAGGGCTCGAGGTGTCGGCAGCGTCCGGTCGCGAGCCGCCCGCGCCCTCGCCGTTGCTGCCCGAGGTGATGGGCCCGATCGAGTCCCTCACCAAAGAGTTCTGGGGCAACATCCCGGTGATTCCCGTGATGCAGACCGGTGCGACCGACGCCATTCCGTGGCGTGCGCTCGGCGTTCCGTCCTACGGAGTGTCGGGCATCATGGTGGATATGTCGGACTTCCGCGCACATGGACGCGACGAGCGGCTCTTCGTGAAAAGCTTTTATGAGGGGCAGGAGTTTCTGTATCGCCTGACCAAGGCGCTCACCACGGCGAAGACGGTGCCGTAGGCAGGCGGCCCAGATCAGGTCGGAAAAGTGCCCGGCAGCAGGATGCTTTTATCCACCTGCGTGATGTTGGTGCGGCCGCAGAACGCCATCGTGAGATCGAGTTCGCGATGGATGAGCTCGAATGCCTTGGTGACGCCAGCACCGCCCATCGCGCCGAGCCCGTAGAGAAAGGCGCGGCCGATGTAGGTACCCTTGGCGCCGAGTGCGACGGCCTTGAGTACGTCCTGTCCGGAGCGGATGCCGCCGTCCATATGCACTTCGATGCGCGAGCCGACAGCGTCCACGATCGCCGGTAGCGCGCGAATGCTCGACTCCGCGCCGTCGAGCTGACGGCCACCATGGTTGCTGACGATCAACGCATCAGCGCCGGTGTCCGCGGCGCGTTTCGCGTCGTCGGGGTCCTGGATGCCCTTCAGGATCAACTTGCCGCCCCAGCGCTTCTTGATCCACTCGACGTCGTCCCAGCTCAGCGATGGATCCAGCTGTGAGTTGGACCAGTGCGCGAGTTCGCCCATGGTGTCCACGCCCTTGGCGTGGCCGACGATGTTGCCGAAGTGGCGCCGCTTGGTGCCGAGCATTCCCGCACACCAGCGTGGCTTGGTCATCATGTTGAGGACGTTCGCGACGGTCAGCTTCGGTGGCGCCGAGAGGCCGTTCTTGAGGTCCTTGTGGCGCTGGCCGAGGATCTGCAGGTCAAGCGTGAGCATCAGGGCACTGCAACGGGCGGCCTTGGCTCGGTCGATCAGTCGCTCGACGAACTCGCGGTCGCGCATCACGTAGAGCTGAAACCAGAACGGCGCGGTGGTGTGCGCGGCGACGTCCTCGATGGAGCAGATGCTCATCGTGCTCAGCGTGAACGGAATGCCGAACTGTTCCGCCGCCTTCGCGGCGAGAATCTCACCGTCCGCGTGCTGCATCCCGGTCATGCCCGTGGGCGCCACGGCTACCGGCATCGCCACGTCCACGCCGACCATCGTCGACTTCGTGCTGCGGTTCTCCAGATTCACCGCGACGCGCTGGCGCAGTTTGATGGCCTGGAAGTCGCTCTCATTCGCCCGATAGGTGCCTTCGGTCCAGCTACCAGCGTCCGCGTAGTCGTAGAACATTCGCGGCACACGCTTCTTGGCGAGGCGGCGCAGATCTTCGATGTTGGTGATGACAGTCATGGCGTGAGTTTCCGCGGCGGCGGGACGAATGTCAAATGGGTGCGGCTACCACTTCATCAGGCTCACCGGCACGGCCCCCGTGCGCGCGCGGCTGACATCGCCCGGCTCAATCCAGAGCAGTCGGGTTCGGTCGGATGCACTCAGCCGAAACTCGACGCGCGGGCCACCACGTTCCGGATTGAACGGCACCGCGATGTCGAGGCGATAGGTGCGCTTGCCTCCGGTCGGATAGGCGCCCAGCAGCGAGATGCCGGCCGAGGCCCGCACCGGCGTGGTTCCGCCGTAGGGCACGTCACCGGCCCAGAGCCTGCCGGCTGTGGCGAAGAGACCGACGGCGAAATCGGCGCGTCCACCAAAAGTGCCGATTAGTTTGCGCTCCTCGAAGCGGGCGACCACACGCTGGCCACCCACGGCGGGCGATGCGCCGAACCCGGCCAGTCCGCCGTCAGCGTCACGAAAACTGAGTTGCACGGGGAAGGCGAGATGCTGCACAGCCGACATCTCGATCGAGAGTTTGTGCGAGCGCACGCCCGACGCCCTGCCATACCAAGCGAGGCGACCGTTGGCCACAACGCCGTCCCATCTGCGTGTCGCCCGGTCCTTCCTCGCCTCGGCGAGCGCGCGTGCGACCCAGAACGACGTTGAGTCGCCGATGCCGGCATAGAGGTCCGTCGACACGAAGATGTCGGCTGCCCCGGCCGACGCCTGCAGACTCGGGCCCATCAATAGGTCAAGTTGCACGCCGATACCCATATCCTGTTCGGCCATCAGGGCGTCGAACCGTTTCACCGTGATGAATCGCAGCGCTCGGAGGCCTCCGATCGCGGCGACGCGTGTGGTGGTGAAGGCCGGGTATGCCGCTCGAAACGGATTTGTCGCCTGCCGCTCGAGGCCGGTGTCCGAGACGATGACGAGATCGTCTCCGGTTCGCACCTCCTCTCCCAGTAGGACCGCGCCGACGAGGCCAATCGCGCCGCGTCTGTTCGGTCCGAGCCGCGTCACCCAGCCGATATCGTAGGCGGTACGTCGCACGAAGAGCGAGACGTCCTTGCCATCGGGGCGCACCAGGGAGGTGTACCCGCTCTGGACGCTGGTGGTGGCGTGATACGCTCGTCGCTGGAGGTCGGTGAGGAACGGTTCGGCGACTTCAATCGACAGGCGCTCGCCGATGATCGCGCGTCGTTCCGCGACGACCGCGAGAAAGTCTGGCCGTCCGAACATGCCGTATTTCACCGCGCTGAATCCGAATCCGTCGCGGTAGGCGAATCCGTTCCGAAGGCGTCCGGCGATGGCGAGTCCACGTCCCGAAAGGTTGTCCGAACCGAGCGAGAGCGATCCGAGCGTTCCCCGCCGTACCGCGGCTCCCGCAATGAGGCGGGGCTCGTCCACTACGTCCACCACCAGCCGCACGCGATGCGGTCCGTCTGGTATCGCCTGAATGCTCGCCGAGGCAATGAAGGGCTGCGCACGGAGCAGTCGTTCCGATTCGCTCCGGTCGATCTCCGTACAGGCCGTGCCGCTGTTGAGGCGCATGTAGGCGGCGATCACGGCCGGCCGTGTGGTGACGGGCGAGAAACCCGCCATACCGGCGAACCGCCTCTGCGCTTCCGCGGCGAGGCCTGTGTACACCGGCGGGTGCGACCGGATGTCGATCGTGGTGATCGTGTCGCCGTCGCAGGAGCGGCGGGCCTGCACGACGGCGCGGCCGAGCATGACTTGGGCACCGGCCGCGTCTGGCGGAATCCACAAGCCGACGGCGACGATGAGGCAGGCGATCGCCCGTCGCAGCGCCGATGCGCGTTCCGAAGTCCAAGTCAGCATGGCTGCGCCACCCCGTACAATAACACCTGCGCGGGGGCGCCTCTTCAGCGAACCGCCGGTGAATCGGTAGTAACTACTGCTTCATCGTGTGGTGGTGGCCAGCTCCCATGGTGGCCATCGCGGCTGGGCGGATACGCAGGAACAGCGCGACCCCCGACGGCATGTTGCTCCCGTAAAGCGATGCGAGCGAGTTGGGGATGAGGTGCACCGATCCGCGTACTCCGACGCCGAAACGGGCCGGGCCTGTTGTGTTGAGGTCGTATGCGTAGCCGAGGACGAACTCGGTGATCTGCGCCGATGCGATCGACGTGCTCGACGCGAGGGCGAGATCGGCGGCGTCCTTCTTCAGGGACTCAACCCGTCCGAACAGGCTGTGCCGAGCGCGGAAGTCCACGTTGCCTTCGGCGAGGTAGCTTGGCTCCAGGTGCGAGACTCCGTCGTGGCGGTTCGCGCCATAGACGGCGGTGAGTGCGAGGCTGCCGCCATCGGCCAGCGCCCGGGCATACATCGCCGACCCGCCGATCCGAAGCAGGGATTCGTCGGGGGTCAGCCCTTCGGGGCTGTGCAGGTAGGCGAACGATCCGCTGACGCTCCACTGCGCAGTGGGGTTCCAGGTGAGCCGGCCCGCGTACGAATCGAGCGAACGCCCTGCGTAGTCGAAGTTGGTTCGAATCTCGTCCGGTTCGCGGCCGTTGAAGAGGGAAGCTTCGAGTTTGAACGTCTTGGTGAACAGTCCAGCGGTGACCGTGCCGAACACCACGTGCGTCGCGTCCTGCCAGTGGTGCGAGAGCGGCGCAAACGGATCGTTCGCGGCAGACGGCCGGTGCATGAACGCGACCGGCCCGACGGCGGGCTCACCGACCGGTGCAGCGTAGAGTGAGATGCCGAGGTCTTTCGTGATCGCGCGTTCGTACTGGACGGCGAGTTCGATGAAGAGGTCGTGCGGATGCTGACGGTCCACCAGCGGCGTTCCGCGATAGGTCTCGCCCGATTGGAGCAGCAGCGGGTACCCGCTGTTGCCCACGGTGAACGGTTCGAGACTGATCATGCCGCGTAGCTGCAGCGTGCCGCCACCCATCGGGCGCGCCGCCATCAACATGCCCCAGTTGATGCTCCCGAACTGCGTACTCCCGCGTGGCCCGTTCTGGCGATCGTACTGCAGGAACGCCGTCCCATGTGCGTTGAGCGTCCACTGGCCCGCCGCGGCGTGCACCGCATGCATAGGGCTCGCGTCCGGCATCCAAGTCGTGCCGGAGCCCGCACGGGTGGCGGGAATGCCGAGCGGTGCACCCTGCGCGGCGAGTGGTGATCCGAACAGGAGCGCGCCTGTGGTCATCAGTGCGCCTGCGCGGCGCACGAACTGAATGCCAATCATTGTCATATGTCACCAAAAAAAGGTTAGGCCACGACTGCCGAACTGGTGCGGTGGCCTACGCTTTCGGTGGCGGTGGGTCGGGTGAGATGACCAATGATGCCGGCTCCGTCGCGGCCTGCGCGGCGACTGGCGGCGCGTATGCTGGCCGCGTCGGCATGGAGAATGCGTTGGCGGCTTCGAGCGTCACGGTGCAGGGCATCACCGCTTCGCAGCAGTCAAGCGCACTGGGTTCACAGGGCACATGGCTTGGTGGCGGCGCAGAACTCGCGTCATCACCGCGTTGCGGAACTCTCTCCGCCAGCGCCTGATGGTGTTGGTGTGCCGTCAGCGCGACGGAATTCGTTGGCGCCGTCGCGGGCGCGCGCATTGCGGTCGCGCAGGCCAACGCTGGCCCGCCCAGCGTGGCGGTCAGCATCAGACAGAGCGAGGCGAATGCAGCGAGGCGGTGTGTGTGGCGGCGCACGCGCGGAAGCTAGCGAATGGCCGCCCTAGCGCACAATCCGCCCGAGCGCTGAACTCTTGCCCACGCGGTCGAAGTAGCTCCACGCAGTGCGCGAAATCCGCGCGATCGCCATCTCCTGCTCCCTGTGGTCACGGCCGAAGGTGGTCATGACGGCAATCGCGAACGGACGGTTGGGCGCGAACACGATGCCGGCATCGTTGCGGACGGCGTCGAGGTCGCCTGGTTTGTTGGCGGTGCGCACGCCGTCCGGCAGCAAGCGCGGGAGGTAGCTCATCTTCCCGGTGCCGAGCATCTTGAAAAAGTCCTCAGTGCCCGTCTTGCCGAGTGCGTCGCCTTTGTGGAGCGTTTCCAGCATCAGCACCAGTTCGCGCGGGGTCGCCGTGTTCTCGCGGCCGGCCTGCGCGGCTTGCACGTCCATCATCTGCCGCCTGAGCCGCGTGTTCTTGAGTCCCAGGCCAGCGAGCCAGCTGTTCACGTTGTCCATGCCCACTCGGTTGATCAGCACGTTGGTCGCGGCGTTGTCGCTGACGGCCATCATCATGGTGGCGAGGTCCCGATTGGTGACCTTGGTGACGCCCGCCGTAAGTCCGCCCATGATGTCGCTGCCGCCGACGACGTCCTTGCTGTCGATCGTGTAGAGATCGCCGAGTTTCGCGCCCGCTCCAGTGCGCGCGTGTTGGCGATACAGCTCGGCGAGCACGGCGAGCTTGATCGTGCTGGCGGTGGGGTAGACCGCGTCGGCATTGAGGTAGAACGCGCGCCGGTCGGTGAGGTCGAGGATCGCGACGCCGACCACGGCGTCGGTGCCCTTGGCGATCAGCCGAACCGAATCCTCCATCTGAGCCCAGAGCAGGTCCTGCTTAGCTTTGGCTGATTCGGGGGTGTCCTGGGCCGCGAGCGGAGCCGTGAGCGGACCCGCGGCGACGACGGCCAGTGTGGCGATGACTGTAAAGAGTTTCATATCCAAAATGGTACCGCGCCAACGCGGTGGACGCGAACCCCGTGGCGGTGCGAAGCCTCGATTGTGGCACGCATCTGGCAATTGCGCGACTTCATCCGGGCCGCGGCTACATTACCTCAGTACGTCAGACTAGGTCACCGTCTTCTCGCATATCTGGAGCCCTCACCGTGCAGATCGGTACACTCCGCAGCGTCCGTGCGACGCTCGTCGCCGCCGTCATCATCGTGGCCGCGACCGGCGCGTCGTCTACGGCGACATTGCATACGTCGCTCAAGAAGGCGTCTCCCGCCGTCAACGATACGGTGGCCACGTCACCAGACTCGCTGAAGCTCTGGTTTTCCGAAACGGTCGAGCTGCCGCTCACGAAGGTCGTGTTGAATGGCGGCGGATCGGTGCGGAAGCTGAGTGCCGCAGCGATGGGTGGCAGCGCAGCCGATGCGCCGGTGGTGTATGCCGTGATGGAGACGCTTGGCGCGGGCAAGTACACGGTCGACTGGACCGTCGCCGGCAAAGATGGGCACGCGGTGAAGGGCAGTTACTCTTTCGTGGTGAAAGCCGCGAAGTAACGGCGGTGGCTAGCGGTGCTGTTCCGCGAAGACGGGGGACTGCAGCCCGGTCGCTGACCGTCCGTGGGGATCCTGGCTAGCGCGAATGCTGTTGACGAGGTCCAGCGCGGTGGTGGTGAGTGGCGGTAGCGCGCGGTCGGAGCTGCCCAGCGGAGTCACGCGGCTGCCCCATCGGACGAGCATCGAGCACCAGGTGAGTCCACCGCCGAACCCCGGCATCAGGAGCAGGGAACCGGGCTTTACCCGGCCTGTCTCCAGTGCCTCGACAAGCGCCACGGGCACGGTCGCCGCGCTCATGTTGCCGTATTGCTCTACCGTGAGCATCACCTTTGCCATTGGCACGCCGGCCTGTTTCGCGACCGCCTCGATGATGCGCAGGTTGGCCTGGTGCGGCACGACGAGATCCACGTCGTCCGCCGTGACGCCGTGCTGCTGCATGACCTTGGTGGAGGCGTCGGCCATCGCCCGCACGGCACGCTTGAAGATCACAGGGCCGTCGAAATCCCAGGTGGTGTCGCCCAGCGTGATGCCGCGGCCGGCGTAGCCACAGCCGACGCCGCGTACGCGAAGTGACGCGCGCGCTTCCGTGTCGCAGCCGAGGACGCTGCCGATCAGGCCAGACTCGACGTCGGAGGCCTGCAGCACGACCGCCGCCGCGCCATCGCCGAAGAGCACGGCGACGTTGCGGTTGCTCCAGTCCATGTACCGGCTGATCAGTTCGACGCCGATCACCACGGCGTTCCGCGCCATGCCGGTGCGAATCATCGCCGTCGCTGTGGCGAGTCCGTACAGAAAACTCGTGCACGCGGTGTTGAGGTCAATCGACGCGGCGTGTGTCGCACCGAGCGCCGCCTGCACGCCTGACGCGCTATTTGGCACCGCCTCTTCGTTGCTGCAGCTGCCGTAGATGATCAGGTCGACGTCGGTCGCTTGCAGCCCCGCGCAGGCCAGCGCCCGTGACGCGGCAACGGTCGAGAGCTCAAGGGCCGTGACATGTGCAATGCGACGTTCTTTCATCCCCGTGCGTGAGATGATCCATTCGTCGGAGGTGTCGAGAAAGGTCGACAGGTCGGCGTTGGTAAGCACAGCGGGCGGCATGCACGCGCCCCAACCGGTAATGGCGGCCCAGGTCATGCCCGCAAACTATGAAGCGGTGCCGGTCGCGCCAGCAGGGACGCCAAGTCCGGTCAAGGCGCGGTACCTTCTTGGCTTCCCTCTCCTCCACGCCGACCCTATGGATCGCCGATCGTTCGTCGTCACTCTCGGTGGCGCATCTGCCACCGTACATCCCGGCGCCGCCGCGCTCGTGCGTGATGCGCTCGCCCCCATCAGACACCTGAGCCCGCAGCAGGTGGCCCAAGACGAAGCGTTCTGGATGCGCGTGCGGCAGGCCTACACGATCGACGCAAACCATGTGAACCTGAACTCCGGCAGCGTGAGTCCGGCGCCACGCGTGGTGAGCGAGGCGATGAACCGCTACTGGACGATGACGAACATGAGTCCGTCGCTTTACGTGGACGAACTCATCTACCCGGAAATGGAAATCGTCCGGCGACGGCTCGCGCGCGCGTTCGGCTGTGACCCCGAGGAACTGGCGCTCACGCGCAATACGAGCGAATCGCTCCAGATCGTGCAGATGGGGTTGGTGCTCAAGGCGGGGGACGAGATCGTGAGCACCACGCAGGACTACCCGCGCATGCTTACCGCCTGGCGGCAACGTGAACGCCGCGACGGCCTCGTGCTCAAGCTGGTCTCGTTTCCGGTTCCGCCACCGTCAATGGACTATCTGTACGACCGAGTGTTCAGCGCGGTCACCGCCCGCACGCGGGTGATCCACATCTGTCACATGACCTACACCACGGGGCAGATTTTCCCCGTCAAGCGGATCTGCGACGAGGCACGGCGCCGCGGCATCACCACCGTTGTGGATGGCGGGCACACCTTTGCGCAGTTTCCGTTCACGGTGGCCGATCTGGGCTGCGACTTCTATGGGACCAGCCTTCACAAATGGCTCTGTGCGCCGGTGGGCAACGGCTTCCTCTATGTGCGCCGACCACTGATCTCGACGGTCTGGCCGCTCCTCGCCGCCGACCCCGCCCAGGACCACGATATCCGGAAGTTCGAACAGATCGGCACCTACCCGATCGCGTTGCGCGCCGCATTGAGCGACGCGCTGACCTTTCACGACGAGATCGGCGCCGAGCGGAAGGCGGCGCGACTGCGCTTCCTGCGCGAGCGGTGGATGCGCGCGCTCGAGCCGGTGCGGGGTGTGCATCTGCTGACGAGCTTCGACGCGGCGCAGGCCTGCGCACTTGGCGCGGTGCGGCTCGAGGGCCTGGGAGCGCAAGCGCTCACCGACACACTACAGGCGCGCTGGCGGATCCATGTACGTCCGCGATTCGTGCCGAACGAGTTTGAAGGGATCCGCGTGACGCCCAATGTGTTCACGGCGCTCGACGAAGTGGACCTGTTCGTTGAGGGTATGAAGACGCTGGCGGCTGCCACGCGGTAGGCCGCCTCCACTGCGGCCGCTGGCGGCTACGGCCTGACTGGCGCCGCCACGTACTTCGGATCGATCGCCGGATTGATGCCGACATCGTCCAGGATGATCGTACCTGCGAAGGTCCGGTCGAACCGGAGTCGGATGGACTTCAGTCGCTCCGGCTTGAAATCGGGCGTCGAGGTGGCGAAATCGGCGAGCGGAAGCACGAACGTCTGGGGCACATACTCGAAGAGGTTTTGGAACCGCTGCTCGTCGCGTCCGGCGCGCCGGTAGAGGCGCACTTCGAGCGGGCGTCGGACGGGGGCATACCGGGTGAGTGGCATTCGCGCGACGTGCCCGTCTGCGTCGGCCAGCTCCACCGTGAAGTCTATCGGTAGCGTGTCGGCCGCAGGATTCGGCTTGGGCGGTTTCGGAACTTTCTTGATGGAGTCCGCGGTGGCCTTTGCGCGGGCGGCGACCGCCGCCTTGCTGGTGTCGCGTGTGGTCGTGTCGCGCGGCAGCGCCCGCGGCGACGGCTTCTCTTTCGTCGGCGCGATGGAGAGATAGACCGCTCCGTTCGCTGTGATCTTCCACGCCTTCACGAGCGAATCCGAGAGGGTGAGCGTGTAGCTCGCCGGCCGTCCCATCTTCAGGGTGTCGGGTCCGGCGATCCGGTTGTTCCAGCCAATCCAGGCGGCGTTCGTCCGCTGGTCGTCGGTACCGCGGCCTCGGAAAGGAATCACGTTTTCTTTCCACGACGCGAGACTGTCACTGTCGATCGTGACGCCGGGAGCACCACTGGCCAGATCGATGTCGCCCTCGTACTCGGCGACCGCCCGATAGCCGCTTTCCTGGAACCGCGTCGTGTACATCGTCTTCGGAAACCAGTGGCCCGCGGTCCGATGGTCGCGGAACATGGGCAAGTATTCACTCTTGCCATTGAGCGTCGCCTCGAGGAAGGCCGAAATCACGAGCTTGCCCTCGGTGCGCTGGTCCTCAATCGGCACGAGCGTGCGCAGATCGAGTGTTCGGCCGCTGCGCGGGCCGTTGTCCTTATTCTGCCAGACGGTGTTCCACTGTCCGTGATTGGCGCGGTACATAAAGAACATGGACTTGAAGTGCGGCTGGCCATCGGTGAACCGAAGCCGTTCGTACTGGCGCATGCCGACGGCGGTCGCGACGTCACCGTCGTGCGAACCGTGGAGCAGGAGGTAGTTCACATTCTCGAGCGGGGTGTACTGCGACGTCGGCATGTACTGCGCGTCCACCGGTGCGATCGCCACCACGCTCTTGATCGCGAAGTTGAAGCTGAACTTCTGCTTCGCGTCGTCGGGATAGTATTTGAGCGTGTTGAACGCCGCCGCGACCGCGGCCGCCTCACCGCCGCGCGAGTGGCCCATCAGGGCGATGCGGGTCAGGTCGACCTTGTGCGACATCGGGCCGGCGGTCGAGTCGTTGAACCGCTTCCACGACTCCAAGTGCTTCAGCATCATCCAGGCGCGTCCGTCGTTTTCGCCGCGGAGCGCGCCATTGATCCAGTTCTCGTCCAGCGACGCGAGTATGAATCCGCGTGACGCGAGGAGCTGGCCGAGGTAGTCGTACCCCGGATCGGAATAGTCTTCTGGGTTATGGTTGCCGTGGACGACGAGCACGAGCGGGAATGGGCCGGCGCCGTCCGGATACCAGACGCGGCCATTGATTGGGGCGGCCTTGAGGTCGAATCCCCAATACTTCTTTCGGTCGGCGGCCTGCGCCGGGGCGATGGTCGCATATGGCGAGACGTCGACAGGTTTCGTCTTATACGTGACCGAGTCCTTGAATTCTTTTCGCTGCTTGTCGGTGCCGGATCCGTAGTACATCGTACGCACCTTGAACGCGCCGGGCAGCGACGGGTTCGGTGCCGTGATCGTCTGGTACGAAAGCACCGTCGCGGAATCGTCCTTCGAGAACTTGAGTGCCTGTGAGCAGGCGGCGGTGAGGAGCGCGGTCATCACGAGCGCGGCGCGCGGCACAGAGCGAGGCATCAGCGCCACCTCACGGTGAGCCGATGTGCCATCGCGTTGCCGGTGTAGAAGGTTGCGCCGTAGTCGAGTACGAGCCGGTCGGCGGTAAACGAGAACCCTGCGCCGACGGGCCGTTCATCGGCCGTCTCGGTGCGGCGTGCGCCCGCGCGGGCGGCCACGCCGAATCCCTCAATCCAACCCCAGCTGATTTCCATCCCGCCCGCGGCCGATACCCAACCGTCGCGGCGGGCGGTCAGCTGCGTGGCGTATCCATAGTCGAATCCACCCCAGCTCTTGTTCGCCGTCCAGCCGAGTGCCAGCTGCGTGGGCACACTGACCCGCTGGCCACGCATCACGTAGGGGTGGCCGATGTTTTGCAGCGACAGTCCGGCAACACCGGTCCAGAGCGGGTGTGATGTACCGAGGTCAACGAGCCAGGCTGAGCCGCGGCTCGGCAGGACGAGCAGCGATGATGTGGATGCTTCGCGCGGCACGATGTCCTGGGCGTATTTGCCCGCCGCACCAATGCGAAAACCTTTCCAGGTCATCTGGCCGGCGACAAGCGCCACCATGCTGAACTGGTCCGCGTCTCCGCTGCCAGAGATCATGGCGGGCGCAATCGGATAGCCGG
Organism: Gemmatimonadota bacterium; assembly: GCA_014192065.1. Taxonomy (GTDB): domain Bacteria; phylum Gemmatimonadota; class Gemmatimonadetes; order Gemmatimonadales; family Gemmatimonadaceae; genus Fen-1231. The sequence goes on from BJHH01000004.1 coordinate 20,621, forward strand.
TGGCGGTGCGCGGCGCCGAGAAATCGGCGAAGCTGACGCCCCATCCATAGGTCATCGGTCCCATGGCGGCTGCCGAGGCAGCGGAGAACCCGCGTCCGTCGTCGCCGAAGGTCCCCACGGTCACACCGAAGCCGTTCGTGGCGCTGATCTGCGCCGGGTTGCTGAACACGGCGTACTCGTCGCGGCCCGCAACGCCGGCGTTACCGAGTGCCGCCGAGCGAGCCGAGGTGGGGAGGAGCAGGGCGAGGGGGCCGGCGGGGTACGACTGCTGCGCGCGCGCGGAGTGCGGTACGGCGAGCGCGAGGATGCCGAGCATTCGTGTGAAACGCATTCGTCGAAAGTGTAAGGGTGAGGCGCGCGGCGAAAGGGGATCCGTGAGGCGCCCGAGCTACAACCGTCCGGTCGGCCGAGTTTCGCCGATCACAAACCCGCGCACGCCATGCGGTTCGTACGGTGCCTCGAGCATCGCGCACTCGTCGGCCGTGAGTTTGAGGTCCACCGCCTGGATGGCCGTCTCGAGTTGGTCGAGCTTCGAGGCGCCCACGATCGGCGCCGCCACACCGGGACGGGCGAGCAGCCAGGCGAGCGAGACTTCTGCCATCGATACGCCACGCGCCTTGGCCACCTGTTCCACGGCGTCCACCACGTTCCAATCGGCTGGTGTGTCGTACAGCTGCTCGGAGTAGGTGTCGAGCTTCGCGCGGCTCGTCCCACCGCTTGCGACTTTCTTGTCCGCCGGACGAGGGCGCGCAATCATGCCGCGCGCGAGTGGGCTCCACGGGATGACACCGACCCCTTCGTGCTCACAGAGCGGGATCATTTCGCGCTCTTCCTCGCGGTAGACGAGGTTGTAGTGGTTTTGCATGGCCATAAAGCGAGCCCAGCCGTGGCGTTCACTCGCCGAGAGCGCCTGCGCCATCATCCACGCCGGTCCGGAACTCGCGCCAAGGTGCAGCACTTTGCCGGACTGCACGAGGTGGTGCAGCGCCTCCAGGGTCTCTTCGATCGGCGTGGCGGGATCCCAGCGATGGATATAGTAGAGGTCGAGTCGGTCCATGCCGAGTCGCTTCAGACTCGCCTCACAGCCCTGAATAATATGTTTTCGACCGAGCCCCTTCATGTTCTGACCAGGGCCCATTTCGTAATAGACTTTGCTGGCGACGACGATCTCGTCGCGCTTCGCGAAATCACGCAGCGCCCGGCCGGTGACTTCCTCGCTGGCGCCCGCGCTATAGAAGTCGGCGGTGTCGAAAAAATTGATGCCGGCTTCGACGGCCTTCTGGTAGAACGGTCTCGCAGCGTCCTCGTCGAGGACCCAGGAGCGCCACTTGGAGGAGCCGTACGTCATGCAGCCGAGAGCGATACGACTGACCGAGAGACCGGAAGTGCCCAGACGTGTGTATTCCATAGGCCTCAAAACTACGGCGAGGGTGAGGGGAGTGATACCATTCCACCCATGACGCCGGCCGCCAAGGTGCGCTTGTTGTTTGTCTGCGTGGAGAACTCGAACCGTAGCCAGATCGCCGAGGCGTTCGCCAGAATGCATGGCGGCGACCGCGTGGTCGCGGCGAGCGCGGGCTCGAAGCCGTCGGGCCGCGTGAATCCGAAAGCCATCGCCACGATGCTCGAGCGAGGCTACGATCTCACGGGGCATACGTCGAAGTCTGTTGAGGCGATGCGTGGGGAGCCTTGGGGCCGGGTCATCACCATGGGCTGTGGCGATGCCTGCCCGTGGGTGCCGGCAGACGCGCGTGAAGACTGGCCGCTCCCAGATCCGCGCGACCTCGACGCCGCGGGTGTGCGGGCTGTCCGTGATGAGATCGAACAGCGTGTGTTGCGGCTGCTTGGGGTGTTGCCATGATCGTGCTGCTGATTCTCGTGCTTTGCGTTGCGCTGCTCCTGATTCCTATCGGACTGCCGGGCATCTGGCTGATGGTCGCGGCGCGTTACACGAAGAAGTACGGCGGATCGAGTCGCGCAGCCTGGGGTGCGTTGATCGGTGGGGTGGTGGGCGCGATGGTCGGTGTGCCCATGCCGATCATCGGCTCGGTGATCGGGGCGCTCGCCGGTAGCTTCGTGGGCGCCTTGCTTGGCGAGTACTCCACAGGCACCCCGCGCCCATATTGGGCGGTGTGATCACCGTTCACCACGCCGACAATCTCGACATCCTCGCGCGCCTGCGCGCCAGGAGTTTCCAGTTCATCTACATCGACCCGCCGTTCAACACGGGTCGCACGCAACGGCGAACGCAACTCAAGACGCGGCGTGATGCCGCAGGCACCCGGGTCGGGTTCGGTGGCAAGCGGTATGCGGAGGTACGAGTCAGCACCGCCGCGTATGCCGACACCTTCGACGACTATCTCGCCTTCCTCGAGCCACGGTTGCTCGAGGCGAAGCGCGTACTCTCCACCCGCGGCAGCCTGATGGTGCATCTCGATTATCGCGAGGTGCACTACGTGAAGGTGATGCTCGACGGGATATTCGGTCGCGAGTCCTTCATCAACGAGATCATCTGGGCGTATGACTACGGGGCGCGGACCACGAAGCGGTGGAGCGCCAAGCACGACACGATCCTCTGGTACGCGAAGGATCCCGCGCGTTTCACCTACCGCGCGGACCAGTCAGATCGTTTGCCGTACATGGCGCCGGGGTTGGTCACACCCGAGAAGCGCGCCCGCGGCAAGATGCCGACCGACACCTGGTGGCACACGATCGTCAGCCCAACGGGGCGCGAGAAGACGGGCTACCCGACGCAGAAACCGCTCGGGATCCTTGAACGCATCGTGAAAGTGCACACGAAGCCGGGTGACCGGCTGCTGGATTTTTTTGCCGGCAGCGGAAGTTTTGGCGATGCGGCCGACCGGCACGGACGCGATGTCGTACTGGTGGACGCGAATGCCGAGGCGATCCGAGTGATGCGGCGCCGCTTCGAGGGACGTGAGGCGCGGTTTCTGTAGAACGGCCAGTGCGCGTCGCGCTATTGATACTGGATGTAGATGGGCCGCGGCCAGAGCTTCAGCAGCTCGGCGATCGTCGTCCGAGGGTTGTCGTTGCGTGGCTTGTAGAACTGTTTCCAGCCGGCGAACTGGACGGGCTCGGCCTTGATGAATGCCCGGTACGTGCCCTTCTTGAGTTCCGGTGCTCCGAAGCCGTCCATGTGGATCACAAACTGTACGCGCGGATCGAGTCTGATCTGTTTGTAGTTCGTCAGCCCGCGCTGCGTGAACCGGTGGATGACGAAAATCTTTGGCGGCAGATTGTGCTTCGTCACCAGGTCCGCGAGGAACTCGGCGGCATAGTTCACGTCGGCCGCGTCGAAGGTGCCGACTTTCTTCCCGGGCCGCGTGCCGTCCTTCATCGAGAACTCGGGGTCGATGCCGAGGTGGAAGTTTGGGCGCGAAAGAAAACCGGCGAGGCGAGGCAGCTCTTCACGCAGCGTCGAAAGCCCCACCTGAAGGTCGAGGAATACCAGCGCGTCGCGGCGTTTGGCCAGCGCGGCGACCTTTTCGATGACTGCCGAATCCATCCGCGCGCGATACTTGCCGTCCTTGCCCGCGCTCGCCTGCGCCACCACGGCAATGAAGTGGAGTGCCGGCTGTGCGGGCGTCGTCGGGTCGGCGGCGTTCCATGCCGTGATCTCCGCGTCCAGGCGCCGCAGCATTTCGTCCGGTTCGTACTCGCCGAGCACGCCCATTCGCGTGTTGAGGATATTGCCGTAGAAGGCGATGACGCGTTTGTGCGGAAGGATCGAGCCGGGTCGCGGTTCGGGCCCCTTCACCGGCCACATCGCGTTGACGATCGAGTCGCGGCGAGCTGCCGGATTCTCGGTCGGTTGGCGCGGCGATTTCGAAGCGCCAGCGCGCGCGGTGTCTCGGCGCGTGCTGTCGGGGCGCGACTGCTGCAGCGCCATACGGGGCTCGGCGGCGGCGAACGCCAGCAGGAGCGGGATCATCATTGGGGTCACGGGCAGAAAACTAGTGGACTACACCAGCGATGCGCGTGGTGCGGCGTCGCCGTGGTGCAGTCTCCGTGAACCTTCGCCGTAACCTTCCGTAAATCTTCGCGGGTCCACGCTCAGGGGCCGATGATTTCAATCCGGTGATCGGCGCGAATCACGTATTGGCCAGCGACCGATACTTCGAGCTGCACAATGTACGCGCCCTTGGGGAGCGTCGAGATGTCGAGCTCGAGCGCGCGCGGCGAGAGGCGGGCGCCGAATGCCGACATGTCCGTCACGATGACACTGACCGGTGTGACCTCGCGTGCGAGCCGGAGCGAACGCGCCTGTCGGCGCAGAAATCCGGGATCATCCACCAGCTCTCGCACCACCGTCAGGGAGATCTGCATCTTTTCGCCCGCCGGATCGGTGCCGTAAGCCTCCCAGAAGACGCCGAGTTTGTCGCTGGCCAGCACGCGCTCGGTCGGGAGCGCGTGGGGAATCGCTTCCTCGGCGTTCTTCGGAAAGGTCCCGTACGGCTTGTAGAAGAGCAGGTCCGACAGGCTCATTCGTGTGCCAACAGCGTAGGGCGGGCTCATACCGTAGCGAGCCCTCCCGACGGCTGACTTGGCCGGTGCAGCGACTTCAACGCTCATCACCAACGGCCCCCACGGTGCCTTCACCGTGAGAATCCCGTCGGCCGCTCCGCCAGACTTCCGCGTCTGGTACTCGCGCGGCTTGTCGCCTGGTGACACCGTGAGCGCCGCCTCGACCGTCGTCTGCTGCAGGTCAGTGAGCGCTTGGGCGTCGTACGACACCACAACCAGCGCCGTGTCGCCGCGGCGGAACATCGCCTTCTGGTGCTCGAGCGGTTTGAAGATCTTCGCGTAGGGCGGGGCGTAGCGGCCCATCACGGGCGGTAGCTGCAGACGCCAGTCGGCAGAGTCCGAGATCGCGGGATTGTTGAGGACGAATCCGGCGGGGATGTACCGGTACGCCGGCACCGGTTCGTGGCTGACGATGCTGAAGCTGAAGCGGTCGCGCGGGTCCGAGGCCGGGCCTTTCGCCCACGATGTGGAGATGCCAAACCGGAGCATGAGCTCGCGCTCGTCGTCGGTGAATCCGTTCTGGTGGGGGGTGGCGGCGTCCTTGAGCATCAGGGCCATCGTCAGCCGGGCATAGTGCTCGGTGCGCGAGTCGTTGCCGTGCATCAGGTAGAGCGTGCGGGCATACCACCAAGCGCGCTGCTCGAACTCCTTGCGCTTGGGATCCTCGCAGGAGAACCGCTTGTATGTCTGCTGCGCGTCCTGGTCGAGGAGCATCGAGAGGTCGTTCCAGGCACAGGCGTCGCGGGCCAGCATCTTGGTCAGCGCGTGCGCGTATACACTGTCGGCGGTCACGTACTCGCCGAGCATGTGTAACGAAAACCCGACCATCACGTCGCACCACCAGGTGCCGGTAGCGCACGATTGTGCGGCCTTCAAAGCGTCGGCAGGGCGCTGGTCCTCGAAGTGGTAGCGCACACGCTGTCCGAGGATCCACGGCTCGTCGGGGTCCAGCACGGCCAGCGAATCGAGGAAGCGGGTGAGCTGCAGCCGGCGCTGCGCGATTGGTTGCGGCTCGAGGGCCGGCTTGGTGTTCTCGTCGTACCAGTAGCACCAGTTGCCGACGCGCTCGTCGCAGTTGTTGCCGCTACGCCCGCCACGGAACGGGGGAAGGTTGGTCACCCGGAAGCGCTCGAACGCGGCCTGGGCCATGCGGGCGCGCTCGAGCGGCGGCAAGAGCGTGTCAGCGCCTGCGGTCGGCGACGGCGTGGTCGCGGCCGGAGGCGCGCCTCTGACGATCTGGGCGCCGGCCGCGGAAAATCCACCGGCGGCGACCGAAATCAGGCCGATCGACCCGATCGCGCAGGTGCGGCGAAAGAGGGAGCTGATCTTGGGCGGAGTACGCATCACAACCATAAATGTGCACGGGACGGTCAAATCGCCAGCGGCGAGGCGGTCGCGGCCGCGTGCCAAGGGGCTGGTGCATGGCATGGGGCGACAGGCGATCTTTCACAACGTGATCATCTTCGAACCGCTCCACCCCGACACACCGGTTCCGCACCGCGGCACCTCCGCCAGCGCCGGCTACGACCTCTCCGCCTATCTCACGGGACGCACGGCGCGTGTCTGGAAGGACGGTGTGATGTCCGAGCGCGCGGCCATCAGGAGTGGACAGGCCTTCGTGCTGGAACTCGCGCCGGGAGACAAGGCACTCGTCCCTCTGGGATTCAAGGCGCAACTGCCGGCGGGCGTCGAGGCGCAGGTGCGACCGCGCTCAGGCACGAGCGTCAAAACCGATCTGGTCATCGTCAACGCGCCGGGCACAATCGATCCCGACTACGCTGACGAGTGGTGCGTGCCGGTAAAGAACGGCGGGACGGCTACGCTCGTGATCACGCACGGCGAACGCATCGCGCAAGTCATCTTCGCGCGATTCGAAGTGCACGACTTTGACACCGGTACCGTCCAACAAACGACGGACCGTAGCGGCGGATTCGGGTCCACGGGGACCGGTCCAAAGCCGGCGCCGACCAAAGCTCACAAGCCCAACTGATGTCCAGGAGTCCGTTCATGCGCCTGTTCAATGCTCGTCGGCTCGCCGCCGGAGCCCTGTTCGGTGTCGTCGCTTCGTCGGCCACGCTGCCGGGACAGGGAAGCCAGATCGTCATCGACAAGTCCACACTCGCCAACGGCCTGCGACTGCAGCTCGTCGAGGATCACTCGTCGCAGGTGGTCGCCGTCTCGCTCTGGTTCGACGTTGGCGCCCGCGACGAGCTCAAGGGCAAGACGGGCTTCGCCCATCTCTTCGAGCACATGATGTTCCAGGGCTCGGCCAATATCAAAAAAGCCGAATACTTCCAACTCATCGAGCGCGCCGGCGGCCGGACTAACGCCAACACGCAGTACGACATCACCCGTTACTACGAGGAGGTGCCGTCCAATCGCCTGAACCTCGCGCTCTGGCTCGAGGCGGAGCGGCTTCGGTCACTGAACGTGAGCGCCGAGAATCTCAAGAACCAGATAGAGGCGGTGAAAGAGGAACGCCGGTTGCGCGTGGACAACCAGCCATACGGCTCGGCGATTTGGGAAGCGACGCTGTCGCTGTTCGATGAGGGTTCGTGTTTCGCCTACGCGCATTCGCTCATCGGGTCGATGGATGACCTGAATGCGTCATCGGTTGCCGATGTGAAGGCGTTCTTCGACCGGTACTACGCGCCGAACAACGCGGTGCTCACCGTGGCCGGTGACATCAAGCCGGCCGAAGTGAAGAAGCTGGTCGAGCAGTATTTCGGTTCGCTTCAACGCCAGCCGGAGATCGCCAAGCCGGCATGCGACCAGCCGTTCAACGTCGGCGCCAAGCGGACGCGCGTACCGGACGACAAGGCCACGCTGCCTGCCGTCCTGACCCTGTATCGCGTGCCGGCCGCTGGCCACGCCGACTATCCCGCGCTCGACCTGCTGACGACGATCCTTGGCACGGGCGAGAGCTCGCGCTTCAATACAGTGCTCGCGCGCGACAAGAAACTCGCGCTCGGCCAGCAACTCTACCTCAATCCGTTCGGACCACGTCGTGGTCCCGGCATGTGGATGGCGTTGGCGATCGCCAACCAAGGAGTGCATCCCGATTCGCTGGAAGCGGGCATGCTCGCCGAGATCGCGCGGGTGGCGAGTGAGGGAGTGACGGAAGCCGAGTTGTCGAAGGCAAAGAATCAGTTCCGTGCGTCCAAGACGAACGAGCGCCAGACCGCCTTCGAGATGACGGAGGCCATTCAGGCCGCCACGTTCTACCTCGGCTCCGCCGAGGCAATCAACACCGATCTCGACCGCTACACCAAGGTGACCGTGGCCGACCTCAAGCGAGTCGCAGCACAGTACCTCGTGCCGGCGAACTCCTTGATCGTGACCGTCGAACCACAGACCAAGAAGGGAGGGCCAGTCCCGTGAGCACGCCTTCGATGCGTTCGCTGATCACGCGCGGAACGACGCGCGGCTTCACGAGCTACGCTGTCGCCGCGCTGGCACTTTCAGCCGGCGCCCTCTCAGTCGGAGCGCAGTCGTTCCCGGCCAGGCCACCGGCCCCGACGGCGATCGCGCCCGCGCAGTTCCCGCCGTTCCAACAGGCGGTACTTCCGAACGGCTTGAAGCTGCTCGTGGTTTCGAATCCGCGATTGCCCGTGCTGTCGATCTCCATCTCGTTTCCGGCTGGGAGCCAGTATGACCCCGACGGCAAGTCCGGCACCGCCGAGATGGTCGCCGGACTCCTCACCAAGGGTGGCGGCACGCGGAATGCGGAAGCGGTCGCCGCGGCGATCGAGGGAGTAGGCGGCTCGATTTCGGCGGGTGCCGGCGCGGATTTCCTCACGGTCAATGTGAACGTGCTGTCGGACAACGCGCCGCTGGCGCTCCAACTGATCGCCGACGCAGTGATGCGGCCGACCTTCGCCGACAAGGAAGTGGAACTCTACCGCACGCAGACGCTCTCGGGCTTGCAGCTCTCGCAATCTGATCCCGCGGCGATTGCCGCCCGCGTATTTGCGCGCGAACTATACGGTAAGCACCCCTACGGGCGGAGCGCCGATCCGGCCAGCGTGAAAGCCATCACGCGCGCCGACCTCGTCGCGTTCCAGACGAGTCGGCTGGCGCCGCGTGGCGCGCTGATGGTCCTCGCCGGCGACATCACGCTTGCCAGGGCGCAGCAGATGGTGGCCGCCGCGTTCACGGGATGGTCGGGAATGCGGCCGGCGGCTGGCGCGCTGCTCGGCGTCGAATCGTCGCGCACCGCCACCGAAGTGGTGCTCGTGCACCGCGCGGGCTCGGTGCAGTCCAACGTCGTGATGGGCAACCTCACCTGGGCGCCGGCCGATCCGCGTAGTTATGCGGCGACCATCGCGAACAAGATTCTCGGTGGCGGCGCAGACTCGCGGCTCTTCATGATCCTCCGCGAACAGAAGGGCTGGACCTACGGGGCGCAGTCGGGGCTGACCCGTCAACTCGGTACGGGCTACTTCACCGCGTCGACCGAAGTGCGCACCGAGGCGACGGATTCGTCGCTCAAGGAACTGCTGACGCAGCTCCACCGGATCCGTTCGGAGCCGATCCCCGCGAAGGAGTTCGACGACGCCAAGAACTCGCTCGTGGGACGGTTTCCGTTGCAGGTGCAGACGGCTGACGCGGTGGCGTCGCAGGTGAGCACGGCGCAGTTGCTTGGACTCGCACCCGACTACGTGCAGAGCTACCGGCAAAAACTCGCCGCGGTGACGCCGGTCATGGCACTCGCGGCGGCGAAGGCCGCGTTCCGGCCTGACGCCGCACTCGTCGTCGTTGTGGGAGATGGCACAAAACTCTACGACAAACTGAAGGCCATCGCGCCGGTACGGATTGTGTCGCCGGACGGTGTCCGGCTGCAGCCTGAGGACCTCGTCGTGAAGGCCGTGGCGCTTGACCTCGCCATGGACCAGCTCGCGCCGCGGAGCGATTCGTTTGCCGTGTACGTGCAGGGGAACGTATTTGGGTTCCTGCGCAGCAGGCTCGAGCGCGCGGGCGCAGGATGGAAGTACATCGAGGACACGCAGCTCGGTCCGATTATGCAGCAGCACACCGAGGTGTCATTTGGCGCAGATCTTGAGATGACGGCGGTCACGCAGTCGGGCAAGGCGCAGGGGATGGATACGAAGATCGACGTGAGCTACGCTAGCGGCCGCGCGAAGGGCTCGGCGACGACGCCGCAGCCGACCGGAGGCACGAAGACGATCCAGGTCGATGCGGAGATGCCGCTGGGCGCGATTGACGACAATCTGCTCGCTTCGCTTCTGCCGGCGTTCCGGTGGGTCGCGGGCGCGAAGTTTCCCGTGGCACTGTTCTCAAGCGGGAAGGGCAGCCTCACGCCGGCGATGCTCAGCGTATCCGGTGAGGAATCGGTGACGGTTCCCGCTGGCACTATCCTCGCATGGAAGGTCGACCTGACCGGAAGCGATCAGCCCGTCACATTCTGGGTCGAGAAATCCGCGCCGCATCGGCTGGTCAAATTTGCGAGCGTCGGGGCGCCGGTAGAAATGCGGCTGGTCAAGTAACCGCGGTCCCTTAGGTTCAACGCCTCAGGTGCAACGCCTGACGCTCACGCGTTACGGGACCACGTTCCACGCCGTGCCTAGCTTCGTCATCACGCCCGCGATGATCTCGATTCCGTCCCAAAGGTTTTGGAGGCGGAGATTCTCGTCTTTCGCGTGCTGTCCGTTGTCGTGGTTCACGATTGGCAGCGTAATGAGCGGCACCTGAAGGACGTCGAAGAAGCCTGACATCCCCACGCTGCCGCCGAGCGTAGGCAGCACAATCAGATCGCGACCCATGGTCTGCGAGATCACCTGACGGACGGCCTGGCCCAGGGGTTGGTCCATCGAGGTGCGATACGCGGGATAGCCGCCATCCCAGTCGAGCCGGACGAGGCGCGGATGCTTCAGGCGTTCGTCTGCGCTCGGTGCGCCGTGCACGATCTGCCATCCGCGTGTCTGGAGGTGCGCCTCAACAAGTTCGCGCACCCGTGTAGGCGTCTGATTGGGGACGAGGCGAAAATCGAACGACGCCTGCGCCTCCGTCGGGATGGAATTCGTTGTCAGGCTTCCGACCTGTCCGACCTTGATGCCGTGCAAGTTGAGTGCTGGCACCATGATCCGCTCAGCCAGCGGCGCGTTCTTGGCTTCGGACGCGCCGAGTAAAAGCGACCGACGGAGTTCCTCGTCCACCGGAGGGACGGCTCGCGCGGCGGCGAATTCGGACGGCGTCGGCGTCACGACATCGTCGTAGAAGTTGTCGATCAGGATCTTGCCGTCGGAGTCGCGGATCGACGCAATGATTTCCGTGAGCAGCATTCCCGGGTTCGGCGCCCAGTTGCCGTAGTGCCCGCTGTGCAGCGCGCGTGACGGTCCGTAGGTCGTCACTTCGAGGCCCATGACGCCACGCACGCCGAAGAGCACCTGCTGCTGACGGCTTTGGTGCACCGGGCCGTCGCAGAAAAACCAGGCATCCGCAGCGAGGAGTGTCTTGTACTTCTCGAGCATCGGCTTGAGGTGCGTCGAGCCGGCCTCTTCCTCGCCTTCGAGAAAGAACTTGAGGTTCACGGTTGGCTTCTGCCCCGACGCACGAATCGCGTCGATCGCCGCCAGCATCGCGACGATCGGACCCTTGTCGTCGGATGCACTGCGCGCGTAGATGCGGTCTTCCGGATCAAACCGGCCGTTCACCGCGCCAGCTTTCACTGCGCCGAGGACGCCATTCGCTGCGGGGGCGCCGCGCAGCATGGGCTGCCAGGGCGAAGTCGCCCAATCGGCGAGCACGACGGGTTGGCCGTCGTAGTGGGCGTAGAAGACCACGGTTCGGGTCGCGCCCGGTGTCCGAAGTTCCGCATAGACAGCCGGCGCTGTCGGTCCGCTCACGAGAATCTGCGCGGCGAGGCCACGGCGCTCAAACATCGCCTTCAGCAGATTCGCGTTCCGGGCGATATTCGCCGAATCCGTCGCCTGGTTGGGAATAGCGAGCAGCGTGTTCAGCTCGCGGACGATCTCTTCTTCGTGTTGCTGGCGCCAGGCGCGCACCGCGGCTGCCTGCGCGTCGGGCTTGGGCACCGCGCTCTGTGCGGCGAGCGGGGTGGCCACCGTGAGGGCGAGCGTCAGTGCAGTCGCGAGAGTGGCGGCGAAATGAAACGTCATCGTTGGCTTCGTCATGTTCTCGATGTTGATGAGCCGGTTGTTGGCGTCGAACCATGCGATCGACAGGTCGTACGAATGCTACTGTTCCTACCGGAGTTCGACTGCCACTGCGCGCCGGTTGTGCGCCCGCCCGGCCGGCGTTTCGTTGCTCGTCGCAGGATCGGCCTCGCCCTTGGTCATCGTCTCAATGCGGCTCGCGTTCGTGCCCCTCGACACGAGGTAGTCCTTCACGACCGTCGCGCGGCGCGCGCCGAGACGAGCGTTGTAGCCGTCGTCGCCACGGTTGTCGGTGTAACCCGTCACCCTGATGCGCGCGTTGGAGTTGTCGGTCATGAATCGCGCGATCCCGTCGAGTGTGTCTTTCGCGGCGTTCGAGAGGTCCACCCGATCGAATGAGAAGTGGACTGGGCTGAACGTCATCAGCGTGCGAGGCGCCGGTGCCGGTGCCGGTGCGGGGGTTGGCGCTGGCGGCTGCGGCTGCGGCGCAGGCGCGGCCGGAGTAGGAGCCGGAGCGACTGGAGCCGGATCGGTCTTCGCTGGCGGCGGTGGCGGAGGCAGCGGTACTGGCGTCGAGTTCACGCACGGTCCATTGGCGCGGTTCTTGCCGAAGGCACGCGAAAGGCCGATGCGCACTGTCCACGTTGTCGTCTTATTGAACGCTGGGGTCTGGTCTGCGGGGTCCTTCAAGTCGGCGAGCGCCGCCCCGGTCCACGACCAGTGGTCATTGACGCACAGCCGGAGGCCGAGCAGTGCGTTCACGCCCGAGTCGTACTCATTCATGGTCTTGTCACCGCTAAACCGCGTGCCGGTCCAGCCGCCACCAACCATCGCGCGCCATCTGTCGGCGATAGGATGGTTGTACACGAGGTCGACGCGATTATTGAGCACCGACAGGCTATTCCCCGTACGCCCGCTCTTGTTGGGCGCCAAGTCAGTGGACCACTCGATCGCCACGCCGCGTAGGACGAATGCGCCAAGCTGCGCGCCGATGCCGAGGCGGTTGCCCAGCGTGGTCAGCTGCTCAAATCTGGTCGCCTGGCCGAGCAGGCCGAACTCGTAGGCGAATGGACTCTGAGCCTGAATCGGGGCCGCGTACAACGTGGTTGCGCACAACGTGGCTGCGGTCAAGAAAAGCGTCGTCTGCTTCATGGCATGTTGGGGGGAAGGGGACCTTCGGAATATATCGGTGGCAGAACGGAGCCAGCGAGCGCACAATCACGCTATCGTTAGGGCCGATGCGCGACTCCCCGGAACTGGCTCCGATCTGGACACCGACGCCCGCGATCGCGGACCGTTCGGCTATGCGACAGTTCTTTGCACACGCCAGTCTGGCTTCGCGTGCGCGCGAAGCTGGCCCGGTCGCCACTCCCGCGCCAGACGCGCCGTATGCGGACTGGCATCGTTGGTCCTGTGCCGTTCCTGAACAGTTCTGGGGCGAGCTTTGGGATTTTTGCGGCGTGCTCGGCGACGAGTACAGTCAGGCCGCTGCTGTGGCGCCGCACCAGCAGGGGCGCGTGCTGCTTCGTGGTCATCTGATGGCGCCGCCCGGACCAGACGGGCCGGAATGGTTTCCGCAGGCGCGGCTGAACTATGCTGAGAATCTTCTCCGCCGTCGCGACGACGCACCGGCCATCATCGCGCGTAACGAAGGTGGCACGCGTCGTGAGATCAGTTTCGCACAGCTCGCCGACCAGTCGGGCGATGCCGCGTCGGCGCTCGCGCGGGACGGCGTGGTCATCGGCGATCGGGTCGCGGGTTTCCTCCCCAACATCCCCGAAGCCGTGATTGGGATGTTGGGCGCGGTGACGCTCGGCGGCATCTGGACCTCGTGTTCACCAGACTTCGGCGTACCCGGCGTGCTCGACCGATTCGGACAGGTACAGCCGCGTGTGCTCATCTGCGCGGACGGATATCGGTACGCAGGCAAAGAGATCGACTGTCTCGCGCGGATCCGGGAGATCGTCGCGGCGATCCCATCCATCCAGCGCGTGGTCGTGGTGCCGTTCCTGCGCGATCGGCTCAACGCGGCTGACCTCGAGGGAATTCGCGGCGCCGTGACGTGGAGCGATTGGCTGGCCCAGGCGGAGGCCACGCCGAAGTTCGCCCGTCTGCCATTCGATCATCCGCTCTACGTGATGTACTCGTCAGGTACGACGGGCCTGCCAAAGTGCATGGTGCATTGCGGCGGCGGCGTGCTGCTGCAGCACCTCAAGGAGCATCAACTCCACTGCGATATCGGGCCGGCCGACCGGGTGTTCTACTTCACGACGTGCGGCTGGATGATGTGGAACTGGCTCGTCTCGGTGCTCGCGACGGGCGCGACGATCGTGCTCTACGACGGCGCCCCGCTGCCACCGGCCGATCCCGCCGCACTCTGGCGGATGGCGGCCGAGGAGCGCGTGACCGTATGTGGCACCAGCGCGAAGTTCATCGCGGCGTCCGAAACGGCGGAGCTCACCCCCCACCGCGACTTCGATCTTGGCGCGTTGCACACGATCCTCTCGACAGGAAGTCCGCTGGCCGCGCACGGGTTTGACTATGTGATGCGCGATGTGAAACCTGGCGTGCACCTGGCCAGTATCTCGGGCGGGACCGACCTCATCGCGTCCTTCGCCCTTGGGAATCCCTTGCTTCCCGTCTGGCGCGGCGAGTTGCAGTGCGCGGGCCTTGGAATGGCGGTCGACGTCTTCGACGAGACTGGGAAGCCGCGGCGTGGCGAGGCGGGTGAGCTGGTCTGCACGCGACCGTTTCCGTCGATGCCGGTGGTGTTCTGGGACGATCCTGACGGATCGAAGTACCGCGACGCCTATTTCAACTTCTTTCCCGGCGTCTGGCGCCACGGCGACTGGATCGAGCGGACAGCACACGACGGGTACATCATCCACGGGCGCAGCGACGCCACGCTCAACCCGGGCGGCGTGCGCATCGGTACCGCGGAGATCTACCGGCAGGTGGAGCAGGTGCCGGGTGTTATCGAGAGCATTGTCGTGGGGCAGGAGCTGGCCGACGGTGCCGGCGGAACCGAAACCCGCGTCGTGCTCTTCGTGCGGCTTTCCGATGGTGTGACGCTCGACGACACGCTCCGTGAAACGATTCGTCGCCGGCTTCGGGAGAACACGAGTCCGCACCACGTGCCGCGAGTGATCGCGCAGGTGCGCGACATTCCACGCACGATTAGCGGGAAGATCACAGAACTCGCGGTGCGCGACGTGGTCCACGGCAGACCCGTCAAGAACATGGACGCCATGGCCAACCCTGAGGCGCTGCAGGAGTTCCGCGACCGGCCAGAACTGAGACTGTAGACGGCCTGCAGGGCCATGAACGTACTTTACTGTGATACGGCTACAGCAAACTGCTCGCGGCGTACGGGTTGCTCGCAGTGGTCGTGACCTTCTCCACGTTCCCCGCCACGTCACGTATGACTCTCGTAACGCTCGACGCGGTCAACCAGGCCAGCCGCGTGATCGCAGGCAAGGCCTATCGTACGCCGATGGTTCGCTCAACGAACCTGAGCGCCATGGTCGGCGTCGACCTCTACCTCAAGCTTGAGCCGATGCAAAAGACCGGCTCGTTCAAGGTGCGTGGCGCGATCAACAAAGTCGCCACGCTCACGGCCGATGAACGCGCGCGTGGTGTCGTAACCTTTTCGGCGGGAAATCACGGGCAGGGGCTCGCCTGGGCCGCGACGCATGCCGGTGTGCGATGCACCGTGGTCTCGCCGGCAACCGCGGTGAAGTCGAAAGTCGAGGCGATGCGGGCGTACGGCAGCGACGTCATCCAGACGTCGGGCGACCTGTTCGCCACAGTGGAACAGCTGCAGCATGAGCATGGGTACGCGTTTGTGAGCCCGTTCGACGACCCGTACATCATCGCCGGCGCGGGCACGGTGACCGACGAGATCTACGACGACTTGCCGGATGCCGACGCGATCCTGTTTGGCATCGGAGGCGGCGGGCTGGCCTCTGGCGCGGCGGCGGTTTCCCGCGCGCGCCGTCCGGAAGCACGCCTCATCGGCGTTGAACCCGAGGGCGCCTGTGCCATGCGACAGAGTATCGACAAGGGCGAGCCCGTCAAGCTGAACCCACCGCCCAAGACGGTCGCCGACGGGCTGGCCGCACCGATGGCTGGTCCGCTGACCTTCGCGCACGTGCGCGACCTCGGCGTGGAGGTCATCGTGCTCCCTGACGCCGCGATCGTCGAGGCCATGTGGCTGATGATCGAGCGCGCAAAGGTGCTGACAGAGCCCGCCGCGGCCGCCGGGTTCGCGGCCCTCCTGCAGCAGGCGATCACGCCGGCGCTTCCTGCAGGCTCCAAGGTTGTGGTGATTGTCTCTGGCGGGAACGTAGACCGCGAGCGATTGAAGGCGCTCGGCTAGGGTATATTCCACCGCTGGCTCTACGCCGAGGATTCGCGATGCAAGCCGGAATCGTATGGAAGAGTGTGAGTGTGTGGGGGCGCTGGTGGACCAGTGCCCGCACGGGTGCCCGTGGCGCGTGACATCGCGTGACGTGATGGCGCGCATGCGCTGTCACGGATGACGCCGCTCACCGTACCCAACCGCATTCCCACGGAGGACCCCATGGCCACCATTATTGCCGCGTCCCAGACCGAACCAGCACAGGACACCTTCCCGATTAACGGAACCGACTATATCGAGTTCTGGGTCGGGAACGCCAAGCAATCGGCGATGTACTACCGCACCACGTTTGGGTTTCAACTCGCCGCCTACCGCGGCCCCGAGACGGGCGTGCGAGACCGTGCCAGTTACCTGCTGGTCCAGGACAAGCTGCGCTTTGTCCTCACGAGCGCGATCCGCTCCGACTCCGACATCGCCCGCCACGTGAGCGTGCACGGCGATGGCGTGCGTGACATTGCGTTCTGGGTGGACGATGCGCGCGACGCCTACGCCAAGGCCATCGCACGCGGTGCCGTCTCGGTGCAGGAGCCGACGGTGCTGCAGGACGACACGGGCGAAGTGGTCGTCGCCGGCATCAGAACGTATGGCGACACGGTGCACTCGATCGTCGAGCGCCGAAACTACACGGGACTGTTTCTGCCCGGCTTCCGTGCTGTGTCGTCGCCCTTTCAGGCCACGTCCACTGGCCTCAAGTACGTCGACCACTGTGTGGGCAACGTCGAGCTCGGCAAGATGAACCACTGGGTGGAGTTCTACTCGCGCGTGCTCGGCTTCCACAACATCCTGACCTTCGACGACAAGGATATCTCCACCGAGTACTCGGCGCTCATGTCGAAGGTGATGTCCAATGGCGACGGCCGGATCAAGTTCCCGATCAACGAGCCCGCCGTGGGCAAGCATAAGTCGCAGATCGACGAGTACCTCGAGTTCTATCAAGGACCCGGCGTGCAACACATCGCGATCGCGACCGACGACATCATCGCGACCGTCAAGGCGCTCAAGTCGCGCGGCGTCGAGTTTCTGATGACGCCCTCATCGTACTACGATGAACTGTTCGCCCGCGTCGGCACGATCGATGAGCCGGTGGATGCGCTGCGCGAACTCGGCATCCTCGTCGATCGCGACGACGAGGGGTACCTGCTGCAGCTCTTCTCAAAGCCGGTGCAGGACCGGCCGACGCTCTTTTTTGAAATTATCCAGCGCAAGGGCGCGAAGAGTTTCGGTAAGGGCAACTTCAAAGCGCTCTTCGAGGCGATCGAGCGCGAGCAGGAATTGCGCGGAAACCTGTAGGCCACGCTGCGACCACGCCACCAGAAACCGACGAATGCCATTCTACCACACACTCGGCACCATCCCGCGGAAGCGGCACATTGCATTCAGGAAGCCCGACGGGAGCCTCCACCACGAGCACCTCGTTGGTAACGAGGGTTTTACCGGCCCGTCATCGCTGCTCTATCACCTGCATCCTCCGACGACGATCAAGTCGGTGCGGCGGATCAAGGAGATAAAGTACGAAGGCGAACCGCACCGGTTGCTCAAGCACCGCCATTTTCGGACGGCGGGGTTTCCGGCAGGTGGCAGTCCGACGCTCGATCGCAAGCTGGTGATGTACAACGACGACATCGCTGTGCACTTCGCGGTCCCCACCGTCGACGATGCGCACTTCTACCGCAACGCGCAGGGTGATGAGGTCGTGTACGTGGCCGAGGGCGAGGGGACGCTCGAAACCCAGTTCGGCGACCTGCCGATCGTGCCGGGCGACTACCTCGTCATCCACCGGGGCATCCTGCATCGGTACAAGTTCACGAAGCCGGCGCGTCTGTTGATTTTTGAAAGCCGCGGATACGTCCGGCCGCCAAGCCGATATCTGAACGACTACGGCCAGATCGTCGAGGGCGCGCCGTACTCGGAGCGCGACATTCGCGTGCCACGCGAGCTCAAGACCTTCGACGAACTCGGCGACTTTCCCGTCATCGTCAAGCAGTTCAACGGATTGCAGGAGTTCATCCTCGATCACCACCCGTTCGACGTCGTTGGCTGGGATGGGATGTTCTATCCGTGGGCGTTCAACATTCACGATTTCGAGCCAATCGTTGGGCGGGTGCACCAGCCGCCCCCGGTGCACCAGACCTTCCAGGGCGATGGCTTCGTGATCTGCTCGTTCTGCCCGCGTCCATACGATTTTCATCCTGAGGCGGTGCCGGCACCGTATAACCATTCCAACGTGGACTCCGACGAAGTGTTGTTCTACGCCTCGAGCGAGTTCATGAGCCGGAAGGGAATCGAGTACGGCTCAATTACACTGCATCCGGACGGCATTCCGCACGGTCCTCACCCGGGCCGCGCCGAAGCGTCCATTGGCGCGAAGGCCACGAACGAACTTGCGGTGATGATGGATTCGTTCCGGCCGATGAAGGTCGCGCGGGAGTTCCTCGGGTTCGAGGACGCCAAATATCAGTTTTCTTGGATCGAGGGCGGCGAAGGCTTCGCACCGCCGACCTCCTGAGCCGCTCATGCCGAACGCTGCCGCACGTCTCGCCGCGCTGCCGCCGTATCCGCTCGCGCACATCCCGCAGAAGAAGCGCGAGCTCGTCGCGCGCGGCATCGACGTGATCGACCTCGGCGCCGGCGACGCCGACCTCGCGCCACCGCCAGCCGCCGTCGAAGTCCTCGCGGCCGCGGCGCGGGAGCCCGCGATGAGTCGCTACGGCTTTGGGCTTGGCTATCCGCCATTCCGCGAGGCGGTGGCGGCGTTCATGCAACGTCGGTTCGGCCATCGGTTCGATCCGGTGACTGAGACGCTGCCGCTCATTGGGTCGAAGGAGGGGCTGTCACACCTGGCGCTGGCGTACGCGGGCGAAGGCGACACCACCATTATTCCCGACCCCGGCTACAACGCGTATCGCGGCGGCACGCAACTCGCCGGTGCCGAACCGTACATGTACGCAATCACGCCGCGTACGGATTTCCTCATTGATCTCGATGAAGTGCCGGCCGACGTGCTGAAGCGCGCGAAGATCCTCTACCTGAACTACCCGAACAACCCGACCGGAGCGGTCGCACCGAAGGCGTATCTCGAGCGGGTCGTACGGCGCTGTCGCGAACTCGACATCCTGCTCGTTTACGACAACGCCTACTCCGAGATGACGTTCGACGGCTACGTCGCGCCGTCCATCTTCGATATCGATGGCGCGCGCGACGTGGCGCTCGAGTTTCATTCGTTCTCGAAAACCTTCAACATGACGGGGTGGCGCTGCGCATTCGCGGTTGGCGACGCCAAGCTGATCGCGCCGCTTGTCAAGGTGAAGTCATTCACCGATACGGGGCAGTTCATGCCCATCCAGCGTGCGGCAGTGGCCGCGCTGGAGACATCGGCGTCGTGGCTACCAGGAAATCTCGATGTGTTTCGTGAGCGGAGGGACGCGGCCGTGCGCGCGTTCGCCGATGCCGGTTTCACGACGGTCAGCCCGCGTGCCACGATGTATCTCTGGATTCCGCTCCCTGACGGTGTGCCAAGCGCAGCGTTTGCGGACGCGCTCATGGAAGCCGGAGTTGTGGTGCTTCCGGGCGCCGGACTGGGCGCAGGCGGCGAGGGCTTTTTCCGCGTCTCGTTCATCACGAGCCCGGCGCGAATCGAGGAAGCAGCCAAGCGGGCGGGGAAGGTGCTGGACGAGATGCGGCAGCGCGCCTAAGTGTCTCGCGGGCGAACTGTGCGACGTTCGGTGATCTGTTCGTAACGAAGGCTGGCGCGGCCTACACTGCTGAATCGCCGCTGAATCGCCGCTGAATCGCCGCTGAATCGCCGCTGAAGACGCGGGGCCCGTGTGCGAACTACGACTTCAGTGGCGCGTGGCTGGTGTCTGGAATCGCAAAGATCAGCGCGGCCGCGCCCAGATAAAACGCCGAGGTGAGGCCGAGTGCCGCGATGATCCCGACGTTCGGCACTGAGGCCAGTATGCCCATCACATACGGCGCGACGGCGCCCATCAGGCGGCCCGAGTTGTAGCCGAGCCCCTGGCCTGACGCGCGAACCGACGTCGGAAAGAGCTCCGACAGCAATGGGCCGAGCATCGACCAGTATCCGTGGCCGACAAAGCCAAGTACGGGACCGAGCGCCATCAGGATGTACGGACTGGTCATCATCCGGAGGTAGACCGGCACGATGATCGCGGCCGTAATGGTGAACGCCGCGAACACACGCCGGCGCCCGAACCGGTCGGCCAGTGGGCCGAACGACAGGTATCCGGCGAATGCGCCGAGCTGCATCGGAATGATGAACGCTGTGCTCTTCACGATGCTCATCCCGCCGCCGCCTTGCGCCACCGGCGAGGCGAGGATGTTAGGCAGCCAGGTAAAGAGTCCCCAGTAGGCAAAGAGCAGCAGCGACGAAAGGGCGCAGGCGAGCAGCGTTCGCCGCCGCAGTTCCTTGCCAAACAGAATCTTGTACGGATTGCCCGTGAGCTTTCCGGCATCGCGCTGCGCACGCCACACTTCGGGCTCCTCGATCTTTCGCCGCACCCACCAAGCGAGCAGGCCGGGCAGTGCACCGAGCGCGAAGAGCCAGCGCCAGGCTTCGGGTCCGAGCGACAGGACGTCGAACACGAGGCTCGCCAGCAGCGCGGCGAGAATCGCGCCGAGTGCCCAGGTGGACTGCATGAGGCTCGTCGCCTTGTTGCGGAGCGCGGCGGGCCACGTTTCGGTGACCAGTACTGCGCCGGCGGCCCACTCGCCGCCCATGCCGAAGCCGAGCAACGCCCGCCAGATAGCGAGTTGTAGCACACTCTGTGACGTCGCGGCGCCAATCGAGCAGACGGAGTAGATGACGATGGTGAGGCTGAGCGTGCGGACCCGGCCGATCTTGTCCGCGATCACTCCGAATGCGAGTCCACCTGCCGCGGCCGTCACGAGCGTGACGGTCGCGAGCAGACCCGCCGTGGCGGGACCAAAGCCGAAATACTGCTGCAGCCGGCCGATGGCCATCACATAGATGAGGAAGTCCATCGAGTCAAACATCCATCCCGCCATCGCCGCGATGAGCGTACGCCATTGCGATGGCGTGACGTCGCGAAAGGTGACCTGCGGAACGGATCCGGCTGTCGTGTTGGTCATGTCGTGTCGCCTAGCGTGGCCAGAGCCAGCCACAGGTGCCGCCGATCAACAAGGCGTACACGAGGCCGTCGAGAGTGCCCATCTTCTTCATACTCGCCGGGCACGGCATCATATAGTCGCTGGGCTGGAGATTGAACTCATGACGAACACGAACAGGGCCGATAGCACGATCGGCATCCACATGTCGGACAGCCCAACCATGGCAACCTCCATGTGCAAGGGGATCGCGAAACGCTCCACGCTCGCGCTCCGCGAGCAAGAACGCAAGCCTCAGAGCGCAAGCCTCAGAGCGGCGAATACCTGTGCGACCGGCACGTTGATCGAAAAATCGTAGACGATGTCAGGCATCAGCGCCGGCCCAGGATGCGCTCAACGTCGCTCAGCCTCGGCTCGATCTCCAGAGGAGGATTCGCACGAGTAGCGCCGTCAGCGTGATAGGAGTTCACGGCGTCGGGGTCCTTGAGCACGTGGCCGGTCAGCACGCAGACGACCTGCTCGCTCGCGGCAATCAGGCCACGAGCCACCATCGACCGGACGCCAGCCACGCTCGCGGCACTCGCAGGCTCGCACCCCACTCCGCTCGCGTCGATCACCGCCTTGGCGTCAAGAATCTCCGCATCGGTCACCGATGTCACCACGCCGTTCGTCTCGCGGATCGCGCGCACCGCGCGGTCCCAGCTTGCCGGGTCGCCGATGCGGATCGCCGTGGCCACGGTCTCTGCGCGCACGGTTACACGCTTGGCGAAGTCCGCGTCGAAGGCGCGCGCGAACGGCGCTGCGCCCTCTGCCTGCACAACTAAGAGCCTCGGCAGTCGGTTGATGAGACCCAGTGCGAGCGCTTCGCGCAGTGCCTTCCCGAACGCCGAGGTGTTGCCGAGCGCGCCGGCTGGCAGCGCGATCCAGTCTGGCGTGTTCCAGTCGAGCTGGGCCAGGAGTTCCCAGACAATCGTTTTTTGTCCTTCGAGGCGCCAGGGATTCAACGAGTTCGCCAGGTACACACCGAGTTCCGCGCTGGCCGAGCGCGCGAGTGCGAGACAGGCGTCGAAATCCCCGTTCACCATCAGCGTCGTGGCGCCGTAGGCCATCGCCTGGGCGAGCTTGCCGGCAGAGATATTGCCTTTCGGGACGAACACCAATGCGGGGATGCCGGCCTGTGCTGCATACGCGGCCAGCGACGCGGCGGTATTGCCCGTGCTGGCGCACGCGACGGCCCGCGCCCCAGCGCGCACGGCGTGCGTGACCGCGACCGTCATCCCGCGATCCTTAAAACTTCCCGTCGGGTTCATCCCTTCGTGCTTGAGCTGGAGCTGTGCGACCCCGGCGTACTCGGATACTCGAGCGCGGTCGACGAGTGGCGTGTTGCCTTCGGGCCAGCTCACGACCTGGTCGGCACCCGGCATCACCAGCGCGCGATGGCGCCACACACCGCTTGCCTCCGCGGATGACGCGAGGGCGATCTTCAGTGCGTCGCCGGTCGCAACCGGTCGCGCGTGGGTCACGAGCAGCAGACCGCCGCAATCCGCACATTCGGCAGCGGTCGAAAGTTCTGGCCAGCTCGCGCCACACCGGTCGCAGCATTGCAGTGACGGAGCGCCCGCCGCAAGGAACAGGTCGCTCACGCCGTCGTCGCTTCCTCTGGCAGGTCCATCGCGCCCATCGGAGCGATGCGTGCCGCGCGGACCGTGCACGCGATGCCGAGCGCGGTGTAGCTCGCGCGCACGGCGTCCATGACGCGCCGCGCGGTCACGTCGTCGCCGGCGAGCCAGAAGCTCGACGGTCCGGCGCCAGAGATCGAACCGCCGAGTGCGCCTGCGCCCTGGGCGGCCTCGCGTGCTTGGTCGAATCCGGGGAGCAGGGCGACTCGCGCGGGTTCGGCGATCTGGTCGTCCATCGCCCGGCCGAGCAGGTCGAGGTCGTCAGACTCCAGCGCGGCGACAATAGCGGCCACGTTGCCGAGTTGGCGAATGACCGTGGCCCGTGAAATGAACTGGGGTAGCGCGGCCCTCGCGTCGGCGGTGCGAAGTCGCTGGTCGGGATGCGCCATCACGATGCGCAGCTCCGAAGGGGTCGCGAGCTGCACGACGTCGATGGGGTCCAGCGAGCGCACGAGCACCACGCCGCCGAGCAGTTGCGGAGCAACGTTGTCCGCGTGGCGGCCACTCACAACCGCCTCGGCCTCCACCGCGCATTCAAGCAACGACGCGACGTTGAGTGGTGAGCCGATCAGCCGATGCACGGCCACAGCGGCAGCGACGGCCGACGCGGCGCTCCCGCCTTGCCCACCCGACAGCGGAAGTCCCTTCACGATCGAGAGGCGGACGCCGATGTCCGTGCCGGCGCGCTTCAGGACTTCGCGCGCAGCGATGCCCGCCGTGTTCTTTGCCGGATCGGTGGGCAGGTCGGGATGTCCAGCATCGTCAATGACGACGTCGCCCGTTTCGGTGCGCGTCGCGGTCACGCGATCACCGGGTCCGGAAAGCGCCACGCCGAGCACGTCGAGCCCTGGCCCGAAATTGCCGATGCACGCCGGTGCTAGGGCGGATGCCGACTGGCGCGGGTTGCCGAGCGAGAGGCGTGTGGCTGGGGGGCGATCCCGGATCATGGTGCAAGATTACCGCGGGGGTCGAGGGGCGCCAGCGGAAAAGAGCGGGATGCATCCCCGCGCGGGGCGTCGTAGCTTTTTGTGAATCGAACTTCTTTTCGGAGCACCACTAACTATGCCACGCCTGAACCTCCTGTGCGCGTTCGCTCCCATCATCACCTGCGCACCATTCGCGCTCTCCGCGCAACGCGCGATGGAGCCGAACGATTGGCACCGCGTCACCACCGTGTCGACCGCTGCCATCTCACCCGACGGCAAGCGGGTCGCCATGACCGTCACGACGATTGCGGAGCGTGAGAATCGCCGTCACAGTGAGGTCTGGGTCGTCGGCACTGGCGGAGGCGCGCCGCAGCGCTGGACGTCGCCCTCGACGGAAAGTTCCAACCCGCGCTGGTCGCCCGATGGCAAGTATCTGATGTTCACGTCGCAGCGCCCTGGTGGTCGCGGTCCGACCTGGTTTATCAACGCGAACGAGCCGTCGGGCGAAGCGTTCCAGATGGACTATCCGAACATCGGTTCGCTCACGGCCGATAAGCGCCTGACCGTATTTGCAGCCCCCGCCGACACGGTATCGATCGCACCGGGCCAGTCGAATGCGGTAAGTCTGCCGCCCTATGGCGCGATCACGAAACCGGTGGACCAGGCACGGTTCGACGGTCGCCAGATTGTGAACTTCCCATACAAGGGCAACGGCATCGGCGCTATTGCCAACCCGCGTGACGCGCGCCGCTACAACCCCACACAGATCTTTTCGCAGCAGTTCGACGGGTCGAAGCGCGTGCAGCACACGCGCACGACCTACTCGCACCGCGACGTGCAGGTTTCGCCGGACGGTCAGTGGGTCGCATTCGTGGCGGACGCCAAGCTCCGGTCCGACTCCGTCGTGCAGGCGGAAGCGGACTCGCTCTCGCTCCTACCATTTGACAAGGCCCGTGACGCGGCGCCGCGCAACGACGCCGAGGTCTTCGTGATGCCGGCCGTCGGCGGCGAACCCCGCAAGCTCGCCACCATCCAAGGTGACGAAAACGGCATCGCCTGGTCGCCGGATTCTAAGACCATTGGGTTCATCTCGCGTCCGTCGCGCACGGCCAACGCCGTGCTGCTCGTCGCCGACGCGGTGACCGGCGCAACGCGCAACATGACGCCGAAGTGGCAGTACGAGCCGGCCAACTTCTACTGGCTGCCCAACGGCAACGTGTATCTGATCGCGCAGATCGGCGGACGCGGTGCAGCCTTCTCAGTGGACGTGAAGGCCGCATCGTTCAAGGAAGTGATGGGTGGCCGCCGCGTCATTCGTGTCGGGTCGATCGACGACGCCGGCGCCAACTTCGCCTTTGTCGCGAGCTCGGTGAACAAGCCGACCGAACTCTTCATCGTGGGCACCGACGGCAGCAATGAACGGAAGCTGACCGACTTCAATGGCACGCTGAACGCCGAGGTCGCGTGGGCCGACGCCGAGCGCTTCACCTACAAGAGCGTTGGCAATCTCGAGATTGAAGGCTGGCTGATGAAGCCGCATAGCTACACGGCCGGTAAGAAATACCCGCTCGTGCTGTACATCCACGGCGGACCGCACTCGCAGTACGACGAAGGCTGGTTTGACGAGTTCCAGAGTCTCGCGGGTGCGGGGATGATGGTGCTCTACACCAATCCGCGCGGGTCGAGCGGCTACGGCGCGAGCTTTACCTACATCACGCGCGGTCAGTGGGGTGGCGACGACTACAAGGATCTGATGAAGGCGGTGGACATCGCGTCGGTCCGTCCAGACGTGGACTCGACGCGCATGGGCGTCACCGGAGGATCGTACGGGGGTTTCATGACCGCGTGGATCACGACCAAGACCACTCGGTTCAAGGCCGCGCAGGCCGACCGGATGATCTCGAATTGGGTGAGCTGGTACAGCGTGAGCGATGCGCAAGGACTCACGGAGTTCGAGTTCTATGGCAAGCCGTGGGAAAATCCGGCTATGTACGACACGCTCTCACCGATCAAGTACGTCGCCAAGGTGCAGACGCCGACGCTGATCGTGCAGAGCGAGGAGGACTTTCGGACGCCGATGCCCGAGGCGGACCAGTGGTTTATGTCACTCAAGAAGCGCGGGATCCCGGTTGAGTGGGTTCGCTATCCACGGTCCACGCACGACCTTTCCCGCGCGGGCGAGCCGTGGCTGCTCGTCGATCGGCTCGGCAGGCTCCGTCAGTGGTTCGGACACTGGCTGACACCGACGACGCCGTAACGGCGACGCGCGGCTCCGTTGAAGTCTCACCGAACCTACGCGGTCTCGTCGGAGCCGCCTGAAGCGACGCGAATGCTGAAACGCACCCTCGGCAGCGTCAGCCTGATGGCCGTGGTCTTCTTCAGCGTCAGCGGTGGGCCCTTCTCCCTCGAAGGGCTCGTCGCCGACTTGGGTCCCGGGCTCGCCCTGTTGATGATCATTGCGGTGCCGCTCGTCTGGGCGGTGCCCGAGACCCTGATCATCGCCGAACTGTCGAGCATGCTGCCGGAAGAAGGGGGCTACTACCGCTGGGTGCGGCGCGCGTTCGGTCCGTTCTGGGGTTTTATGAACGGCTGGACCACCTGGCTCTACTCGCTGGTCGACCTCGCGCTCTATCCCGTGCTGTTCAATGCGTATCTGCACTGGTTCGTGCCGGGGCTCAGCGACGGATGGCAATGGCTGGTGTCGTTGGCCGTGATCTGGGGCGCCACGTCCATCAACCTTCGCGGCGCCCTGCGAGTCGGCCGCGCCAGTGTGATCAGCGGCATCTTCGTGGTCGGGGCGTTCATCGCGATGGGCGTGCTGGCCATCCCCAATGCAACGCACCTGCCGTGGGAACCGTTCGCCAAGCCCGGCGATGGGATGATGTCGCTCCTCGCCGTCGGCCTGTCCACCGCCATCTGGAATTACAGCGGGTGGGACAATGCGAGCACCGTCAGCGGAGAGGTGAAGGACCCGAGTCGCCGATATCCGCGGGCGCTCTTTGTGATGTTGCCGATGATCACGCTCGTCTACATCGCAGCGGTCCTTCCCGCGTTGTCGGCCACTGACTGGACGACCTGGCAAGAGGGCGGGTGGCCCGCCATTGCCGCGGCCGCGACAGGACGCGCGGGACCATTCATCGCCGCCTGGGTCGCGCTGGCCGGAATGGTCAGCGCCCTCGCGCTTTTCAATGCACTCCTGCTGGGCCATTCGCGCATCCCGTTGGCGCTCGCCACCGACGGACTGCTCCCATCGTTTCTGGCCCGTACCGACGCGCGCGGCACACCGCGTAACGCCGTGCTCGCGAGTGCCCTGTGTTATTCCGTGTTTGCGCTCCTACCGTTTGCAAACCTCGTCGTGGCCGACGTGCTCCTCTACGCGGCCGCCCTGATGATGGAGCTCGCGGCCCTCATTGCGCTGCGTCGACGCGAGCCGGAGCTGCGCGGCGCGTTTCGCATTCCGCTTGGGACAGCTGGCGTCACCGCGCTCGCCAGTCTCCCGGCTCTGCTGCTCGTGACGTTGATCTGGCTCTCATTCCGCGACGGCGAATTTGCGCTTCCGGCGCTGATCGGCGCCGCGGGCGCAGTGGCACTCGGCGTGCCGCTCTATCGCTGGCTCGCGCGGCGTTGAAAGGGGCCCAGCGGCTCCAACTTGAGCGCGAGCGTCACGCCTTCGGCGTGCGTAGTGAGGTAGGGCGGTAGCGGGGTCGACGTCATGCGTGCGCTGAGTTGTAGCGCCGGGCGCCCGGGACCCCGCTGGCTGCCTCTCTCACACCGGACTAGAATCCCTTCGTGACCACAACCGCAACGCGCGCGACCCATCCGACCGGCAGACCAATCACTTTCGAAGAGGCCGCAGCCCTCGCCACGCGACTCGACGCCGAAGTGGGTCGTGTCATCATCGGCCAGCCGCGCGTCCGCCGAGAGATTCTCACCTGCCTGCTCGCAGGCGGGCACTGTCTCCTGCGCGGTGTGCCGGGGCTCGCCAAGACGCTGCTCATCAAGACGCTCGCCGAAAGCGTGAACCTCAAGTTCAGCCGCATCCAGTTCACGCCCGATCTGATGCCGTCCGACATCCTCGGTACCGAAGTCATCGAGGACGATGCGGCAGGCAAGCGGCACGTGCGGTTCATTCTGGGCCCGGTGTTCGCGAACATCATCCTGGCCGACGAAATCAACCGGACGCCGCCACGAACGCAGGCGGCGTTGCTCGAAGCGATGCAGGAGTACCAGGTCACGGTTGGTGGCGTGCGTCACGCACTCGAGCGGCCGCTCTTCGTGCTCGCCACTGAGAATCCGATCGAGCAGGAAGGCACGTATCCGCTGCCGGAAGCTCAGCTCGACCGGTTCATGTTCAATGTGAACATTGAGTACCCGGACCTTGAGGACGAGCGGCGGATCCTCGCCGAGACGACCACCGACGCCGATCGTCGCGCCGCGCCGGTCGCAAGTGGCGCCGAACTCGAGGCGGCGCGCATGCTGGTGCGCGCACTGCCAGCCGCGAGCAATGTGGTGGACTACGCGCTCCGCCTGACACGCGCCACGCGTCCGGCAGAGTCCGGCGCGCCGCAGGCCGTGCGCGACTGGGTGCGTTGGGGCGCTGGTCCGCGCGCGGGTCAGGCGCTGCTGCTCGGCGCCAAGTCGGCGGCACTCATCGACGGGCGCACGGTGCCGGAGCCTGAGGACGTGACGCGCGTCGCACTACCGGTGTTGCGTCATCGCGTACTCGTGAACTTCCAGGCCGAGGCGGATGGCATCACGCCGGACGATGTGATCGGCAAGTTGCTCGGCGCGGTTCGGCCCTGAACGGGCCGTGACGCCAGCCGCAAGTGGAGTGGGGCCTGGGTCAGCGTTACAGCCGACCGTGGTCGCGGCGATCGAGGATCTCGAGCTCTCGGCGCGACGTGTCGTCGAGGGACTGCGGACCGGTGGCAATCGCAGTCCCTTTCACGGGTACTCGACCGAGTTCAAGCAGCACCGCCCGTACCGCGCAGGCGACGACCTCAAGTACCTCGACTGGAAGCTGTACGCCCGGAGTGACCGGTTGTACACGCGGCAGTTCCGCGACACGACAAACGTTCCGGTGATGCTGGTGCTTGATGCGAGCGCATCGATGGCGTATCGACACTTGAAGACGAGTGCACCGCGTGAGGGTTCTGTCGGGTCGGCTGCGGGCGATGCTCACGATGCGATGTCAAAGTGGCGCTACGCCCAGGTGATCGCCGCGGCCCTCGCGTACGTCGCGAGCGATCAGGGCAACGCGGTGGGACTGATGGCGATGTCAGGCGCTGAGGTGCGATTCCTGTCTGCACGCGGAGGGGCGGTGCACCTGCGGCAGGTCATCGCGGCCATCGACTCGCTGGACCCGGCCGGACAGTGGGAGCCACCGCGTATGATCGATCGTGCAGCGCAGCTGATGCGTCGGCGCGGAATCGTGATTGTCGTCTCCGATCTGTACGACGACGAGGATGGGACGTCGCGAGCACTGAGGCGACTCGCACGGCACGGCCACGATGTCTCACTCCTGCAGGTGCTATCACCGGGTGAACTCGACCTCGGCGTCACCGGGCAGGTGGAGTTCGTCGACGTGGAGTCTGGCGACCGCCGGCTTGCCGACGCGAACGTTATCGCGCCGCGATATGCACAGGCCGTTCGCGCATTCGTGGCGCGGTGGCGCGGCGACGCGCTGAAGGCCGGCATTGACCACGCGTTGCTCTCGACGGCTCAGCCGCCCCAACGCGCACTGCGCGACTGGCTGCAGCGGCGGGGCGGCCGGCATCTGACGGGCCACTCGCATCGCCCGATGGCCAGATGAGCTGGGCGAATCCATTTGCGCTGATCGGGCTCGGGGCTATCGTCCTGCCGATCCTGATCCATCTGATGGCGCGTGCGCGGGCGCGCCAGGTCAGCGTTCCGACGCTGCGGTTCCTCGAGGGCACGCGCCATCAGCCTGCGCGCCGTACAACCCTTCAGGACATTCCGCTCTTGTCGCTCCGCGCAGCGGCACTCATCGCGGTGGCCTTCGCGGTCGCTGGGCCGATGCGCCGTGCCGAGCCGGTGCCAGAGCCGGATGGCACTGTGGCCCGAGCGGTGGTACTCGACACGAGCCCGAGCATGCAGCGGACGGCGGTCGGCGCCGGTGCGGCCGGACAATCTGCTGTTGCAGTCGGGAATGGTGTGGCCGACAGTCTGGCGCAAGCCGCGACCGCCGCGCTGATTGTGCGGACATCGGATCCAGCAGCTGCGCTCGCCGGCGCTGCGGCGTGGGCGCTCACGCGCCCCGGTCGCGCCGAGGTCATTGTGGTGAGCGATTTCCAACGTGGGACAATCGAGCAGCGCGACATTACGGCCTTGCCAGCCGGCGTCGGTGTCGCGTTTCGAAAAGTTGGGGTTCAGCAGGGCGCTGCGCCCATTGAACGTCGTTCGCGGCAGGGCGGGGTTGACCTGGTCGCCCGAACCGAGTTCACCGCCGGCCGGACCAACGTGATCTACACGGTCACCCCGCGCGTAGTCCGCGCGAGCGATCTGGAGATTCTCGCGGCGCGCGCCGATCGGGCCACCGTCGTTGCTGTGCGTGCCGCAGCCGCGGC
Source organism: Gemmatimonadota bacterium (assembly GCA_014192065.1). Classification (GTDB taxonomy): domain Bacteria; phylum Gemmatimonadota; class Gemmatimonadetes; order Gemmatimonadales; family Gemmatimonadaceae; genus Fen-1231. The sequence goes on from BJHH01000004.1 coordinate 50,999, forward strand.
GATCGGTGTGGATGATGGACCAGACTCGCTGGCCCATCCCGTCGTCATCGCCTTTGCCGGCGCTGATTCCAGCGATGCACTCGTCGCTGAGTCAACGGCCCTGAATGAGCCGTGGCAGGCGGACATCGCGGTGCGCGTGCTGCGCGATCCGTTGCTCCGCCCCGGCGCAACGGTCAGTGCCCGCGCGATCAGGCGCGAAGGCCGCGAGGTATTGCTTTTCGTGTCGGGCGCCGCGGTCGCAACGGAGGACGGAGTCGCGCTCATCGCCGCGGTCGCCCGCGCGCGATCGACCGCAGTGGCCGCACCGGAGCTTGAGCCGGCCACTCTCGCTGACTCTGCGCTCGCAGACTGGGCACGCGATGCGGGCGCGCGTGTGCCTCAGCAAACGGAGTCGCCGAACAGTCTGCCGACGAGCACGCGGTGGCTCTGGCTTGTGGCGCTCCTGCTACTCGGCGTAGAGGCAGTTCTCCGGCGGTCGTCCGCATTCACTAACCGGGCCACCGTCGCGCCCGATCTGGCCGCCGATGACGCGGTCTGACGCGGCGGTTGTTCGCGCGCTGCTGCGCGCGGCGGAACGTCGGCTCACCATCAGCGATCTCGCGACCGGCGGTGCCGCCGGATTCGCCGTGGCGGCAGGGTTCGCGTTCGTGGGTTGGCCGACGCGCGCGTCGGGCCTCTCGCCGCTAGTCGTCGGCGTACTGCTCGCGGTGCTTGTTGGAGTGGCGACGGCCGTTGTGCGCCGTCGTCGCGGTCTGCGCGCTCCATCCGCAGTCGAACGCGGTGCTCCCGCATCGCGCAATCTGCTGTTCACGGCTGGCGAACTGGCGAATGCCCCCGTCAGCGACGCGTCGGGGACCAAGTCGCCGGCCGAGTCCTACGCCTCACGGCAAGTGCTGGCCAATGCAGCCCGCTTCGCCGGAGCCGTGAACCTCGCATCGGCCGTGCCGCTCTTCGGCCGGATCGCGGGCGTCATGGTTGCTGCTTCTCTGTGGATCGCCACGGTCGCGCGCGCGACCGGTGGATCACTCGCTGGACCTGCGCTCTCGGTGATGCCGGTGATCGACGCCGTCGAGTTTGTCGTGGAGTCGCCAGCGTACGCGGCGAAGCCAGTGCGGATCGTGCGCAATCCCGATCGGCTCGATGTGCTGGCCGGAAGTCGCATCGCAATCGTGGTGCGCACCAACGGATCCGCTGTGTCACTCCTCACACTCGACACCTCGCGCGCCTTGATCGCGTCAGCGCCCGGTACGTTTGCCGGCACCTTTGTCGCCGTTGCAGACGGGTTCGTCGCATTCGAGCCCCGTGCGGCGCAGGGCATCGTCGGCGCGCGACGGCTGGTCGGTCTCTCGATCGTCCCTGATCTCGATCCCCGCGTCAGCATCGTCGCGCCAGGCCGCGATCTCGTGCTGCCCCATGGCAAGCGAACCATCCAACTCGCCATCGACGCATCAGACGATATCGGACTCGTATCGCTGAAGCTCAGGTACACGCGAGTGTCGGGTTCGGGCGAACGGTTCACCTTTATTGAAGGCGAGGTGCCGCTCGACATCACGCGCTCTTCGGTCGGGAAGTGGATTGCCCGTGCACGCTGGAAGCTCGACACGCTCGCACTCGAGTCGGGCGACATGGTTGTGTACAAGGCCGTTGCCGCTGATGCACGCCCCGGCGCGCCGTCGGTCGAGTCGGACGCGTTCATCGCTGAAATCGCATCGCCTGGCGGTGTGGCCGCCGAGGGCTTCTCGATCGACCCCGATCAGGAGCGCTACGCCATCAGTCAGCAGATGGTGATCCTCAAGACGCAACGGCTCATCGCGAAGCAGCGCACCCTCTCTCCTGAGCTGTTCGCCGACGAAGCCGCGTCGATCGCGGTCGAGCAGCGCCACGTACGCGCCGAGTTCGTCTTTATGATGGGTGGCGAGATGAACGATGGCGGGCTCGACGCTGCCAGTCTCGACGACCTCAACGAGGAGGAAGAAGCTGCCCGCGAGGACGAACTGCTCGGTGGTCGTGAGGCCAATCAGGGTCAGCTCGCGCTCCGTCGGGCCATTGTCGCGATGAGTCTTGCGGCGCGGTCGCTCACGACGGCCGACGCGGCCACGGCGCTCACGCACGAACGCGCCGCGCTCATTCAGCTCGAGCGGGCCTTTTCGAGCCGGCGCATCATCTTGCGCGCGTTGAGCGTGCGTGAGAGTCTTGATTCTGCGCGCCGACTGAGCGGCGACCTGTCGGAGACAGCACGGTTCTCGCGTACGATCGCGCGACCTGACCCAGATGCGCGAGCTGTGGCGTTGCGGAGCTTGCTTGGCGAGCTTTTCGCATTGTCCGGTGCTGGTGCTGGTGCTGGTGCCCCTGCCGACGCGGCTCGCGCATTGCCGATCCTCGCTGAACGCGTGCTGCGGATTGACCCGTCTGAGCCGGCGCTGCAGGAGATCGCGCGTACGATGTCATCCGGGAGCGAGAGCAACGGCTCGCGAGAGCAGGTCGCGCGTGCCGCAGCTGCGATAAGTGCGGAGATGCGGCGGCTCTTGCCAGCATCGCCGACTGGCGGGAAAGCGCTCGATGCCATGCGCTCGAGTGGGGCGCTGGTGGATCTACTGCGCCGGAGCACGCCGTGACCGACACGCGCGTCGTGCGCCGCCTGCTGCGTTGGACGGCGGTCGCCGTGGCGGTCGCGGCGGTCATTGATCCTGCGTGGATCTCTTCGCGTCATGGACGGCTGTTGGTATCGGTCGTTGCCGCAGATCCCCGCGATCCCGAGGTCGCGGCACTCGTGGCGAGGGTTGCTTCGGCACTCGGCGTCTCCACGACGGTGATTGCTGCGCCATTGCCCGCTGCCGACGCGACGGTCATCGTCGGTGATCGCCTCCCTGATGCTGCGCTGTTGTCGGCCGCACCGATCGTTGCGGTCGTGCAGGGGGGCGATGCGCCACGCATCGCCATCGAGTCGATGGAACTGCCGCGCAGCGCGACGCTCGATGCCACCGTGTCGGTGGTCGCATCGATGCGATGGTTCGCTGCGGCGGGGCGCAACGTCGAGGTGACACTCTCGGTGGGCGGCGTCGTGGTCGATCGTATCTCCCGCCGGGCAAAGTCTGCGGACGAGCGGGTCGACGTCGTGTTGAGCGCCGTGGCCGGCGACACGGGAGTGCTGTCGTTGCGTGTCGAAGCCCGCGTCGCAGGCGGTACCGGGGCCGGAGTCAGCGCTGACGGGGCGGTGCAGGTGGGAGGGGCGCGCTATGCCATCCTGTTCTACGATGCGCGGCCGTCGTTCGCATCGACGTTCGTGCGCCGTGCGGTCGAACGTGACGCCCGGTTCGCGGTGACCGCGCGGACGATCACATCGCGGACGGCTTCAGTCGATGCCGGCGCGCCTCCCGCACGCATCGATGACGCCGCGTCGCTCGCCGCGTACGACGTGGTCGTTGTTGGTGCGCCCGGTGAGCTCGGTGCAACCGCCGTCGCGGCGCTCGATGTCTATCTCCGCAATCGAGGTGGCTCGGTGTTGTTGCTCCTCGACGAGCGAAATAGCGCACCTGTCGAGCGACTCACTGGTACGGGCGATTGGCGTGCGGCATCTGGCCAGGTCGGAGTCGTGAAGCGTGTTGGCGGCGCGGCGGTCCTTCGCACGACCAGCGTGGTGTGGCCGGCGGTATTGCCTTGGGGCGCCTCGGTCATCGCGGTCGGCGATTCGGGCCGGCCCGTGGTGTGGAAGTCACCCGTCGGCGCTGGACAGGTCGTGGTGAGCGGCGCGCTCGATGCGTGGCGATTCCGCGATCCGGCGAGTTCGGCCTTCGAGCGGTTCTGGCTCGACCAGATCGCCGATGCCGCCGCAAACGCCCCGGCGCCAATCGCCATCTCCGCGCCAAGCGTCGCTGCTCCGACGGCTCGGTTGACCGTGGCCGTTGACCTTCGTGATGCGGCACTGCGCGTGCGCCCAGGTGGCGGCGCGCAGTCGCTGCGCGTAAGCGTCAGTGCGAAACTCGCCCGCCTTGATGGCCCAGATGCCGTTGCCGGTGTACCGACAGATCTTCGCCTCTGGCCGACGGGTTCGGTTGGCCACTTCGAGGCGTCGGTATACGCTCCGTTGCAGCCAGGAAACTATTCTATAGATGTGGAATCCGGCTCGGCCCGTGCGAGTGCACCGCTGGTCGTCCGTGCCGATGCCAGCGCCGCGACGCCGTCGGCCAATGCGATGCTCGAAGCTTGGGTCACGGGCCACGGCGGTTCGGTGATTCCAGTCAATAACCTCGGTCGCCTAGCAGCAGCCGTCCGCGTGGCCGCGAAGGCAACCCCGCGTGCCGAGCCTTGGTACCCAATGCGCTCCGCGTGGTGGCTGGTTCTGTTCGCGGTCGCGCTCTCGGCAGAGTGGTGGCTCCGGCGCCGAACGGGTCTCGCGTAGCTCCGGCAAAACAGAACGGGGCCGGGACTCGAATCGAGTTGGTCTCTCGGCCGTAACCGTCGCCGAATCATGCCCACGCCAAGCGAATGCCCGGGCTGGGCGCGGCCCTGAGTAGCGGCGCGGAGCGTCGGTTAGCTATCGTATGTCCGCACACCAAACTCCGAGAACATGATCACACGCGAAGAAGCTAAGTCTGTCGTCGACAAGATCCTCAACATGGCCGGTGGTGCGAAGGCCGATGCGGTCGAAATCAACCTGACAGCCGGCGAACGGTCGGGAACCCGGTGGGCCAACTCGTCCATCACCACCAACCTCGTGCAGTTCGATCGCAACGCGACCGTCACCGTGCGCATCGGCCAGAAGACTGGCAACGCGAGCACACGCGACTGGTCTGACGGCGGGTTGCAGAAGATGTGCGACGAGGCCGTTGAGGAGGCAGGGAAGGCGACAGATTCGCCGAACCTCCCCGAGCTGCTCGGCGCCCAGGAATACATCCCCGTGGACGGTGCACTGCAGGACGCGATCACCTTCGGTCCCCTCGAGCGCGCGCGACTCGTGCGCGACAGCATCGACCTCGCGCAGAAGAAGGGCGTACTGGGCGCGGGGTACATCCCCAAGAACGATCTCACGACCTGCAACGCGAACTCCAAGGGACTCTTCGCCTATTACCGCACCGCCGACATCGGCTTCATCCTCACCTGCCGGATGGCCGACGGCAGCGGTTCGGGCTGGTCGGGCACGATGGGCATCAAGGACGTGCGGATGCTCGACGCGAAGGCGCTCACCGAAGTCGCGGCGAACAAGGCGCTCAAGAGTCGCAAGGCCAAGGCCATTGAGCCGGGCCGGTACACCGTGATTCTCGAGCCGCGCGCCAACGCGCGCTTTCTCTCGCTGATGACCGGCATCTTCAATCCGAACGGTGGCGGTGGCGGCGGTGGTGGATTCCCCGGCGGTCCGCCGCCTGACGCCGCGGCTGGTGCGGCTGGTGCGGCTGGTGCCACCGGCGCTGGTGCGGCTGGCGCTGCTGTTAGTCCTCCGGGCGGTGGCGGTGGCGGTGGCGGCGGCGGCGGATTTGGCGGCGGGATCGGCGGTCCGGGCGAGTACATGGCGAAGAAGAAGGTCGGTGACAAACTGTTCAGCGACCTGTTCACGCTGAAGAGCGACGTCGGCAACGCGATGCTACGGCAGTCCACGATCGGGCCCGACAACAAACCGGCGAAGCCCGTCACCTGGGTAGACAAGGGTGTGCTCACTGCGATGGGCCCGAATCAGGGCGCAGGCACGAATCAGAGTCTCAGTCAGGAAGGCTCGAACCTCTCCGTCGAGGACATGATCAAGTCCACGCGTCGCGGATTGCTCGTGACATCGTTCTGGTACATCCGCGGCGTCCCGTCGCAGGAGCAGCCGTTGCTCAATACGGGGATGACACGCGACGGGTTGTTTCTCATCGAAAACGGCGAGCTGGCCGGTCCGGTGCAAAACTTCCGCTGGAACATGAGCCCGATCGTCGGCTACTCGAATCTCACCTTGGTCGGCAAGCCGGTCCCGATGGAAACCGGCGAGGCGTTCGGCAGTGGCAACGCCGCGCTTGTGCCGCCCGTGCGCATCGAAGAGTTCTATATGACCTCCGTCTCGCCAGCGGTCTAGGCGTTTCGCCTCACCTGTCACGCGTCACCAGTCACCTACTCATATGTCATCGTCACGCAGAGACTTCCTGATGGGCACCGCCTCCGCGGCCGCCATCGGCTTTTGGTCCAACGACATCGTCTCCGAGATCCTTGCGACTTCGCCCGTGGGCAAGGTCATGGAGACTCGGTTCAAGGGGATGGCCGATATCGTGCTCGGCGAAGCAAAACTCCTCGGCTGCAGTTATGCCGACGTGCGCTTCACGCTGACGGCTTCGCCTGTGGGCGCGACGATCAACTATCGCGCCGATGCGCCTGATGCCGGCCCCGGCGGACGTGGTGGTGGACGCGGTGCCGGCGGCGCGGCTGGCGGTCGCGGTGGGGCAGCCGGCGGTCGTGGCGGTGGCGGTGGTGGCGGCGGTGGACGTGGAGGTGGCGGCCAGCTGCGCGATATCCCGACCGACGCCAATCGTGCGCCGGCCGGATTCGGTGTGCGAGTCATCCACAGTGGCGTCTGGGGCTTTGCCTCAAGCCCGATCGTGACCGAAGACGAAATCCGCCGTATCACGCGTATGGCCACTGAGGTCGCGCGCGCGAGTGCCATCGCCAAGCGCGCGGACATCAAGCTCGCGCCGGTGCCCAAGTACATCGACAACTACATCACGCCGATGGTCAAACACCCCACGTCTGTATCAGCCACCGACAAGATGGCGTGGGCGCAAGCCATCGTCGACAAGGCGAAGGCCGTGGCCGGCGTGACCGCCGTGAACGTCTCGGCGACGCATTCGTATGAATGGCGCTACTTCGCGTCGAGCGAGGGGTCGTACATCGAGCAGGAGATGTTCGTCACCAACCCTACGCTGAGCGTGACGGCAAAGGTCGGCGACATCACGCGCACACGGAACTATCCCGGCGTGCAAGCGTGCGGCGGATGGGAAGTTGCCGAGCGTTCGGATCTGTTGATGTCGGCCGAGCGCGTGGCGACCGAGGCGGTGGAGTTCTGCACGGCGAAGCCACTCGGCTCGAGCGGGCTGCGCGATGTGATTATGTCGCCGTCGCACGCCATGCTGACGATTCACGAAATTGTGGCGCACGCAACGGAACTCGACCGCATCATGGGCTACGAGGCCAACTACGCCGGCACGAGCTTCGTGAAGATCTCCGACGTGGGCAAGCTGAAGTACGGCTCGAAGCATATGAACATTACCGCCGACAAGACCGACGACGGCATCGGCTCGGTTGGGTATGACGACGACGGCGTGAAGTCGATGAAGTGGCCCATCGTGAAGGAGGGCGTGCTTGTCGGGTTGCAAACCAATCGCGAAACGGCGCACCTGATCGGCGAAAACTTCAGTCGCGGCTGCACCTTCGGAAACTCGTGGCGCGACTATCCCTTCCTCCGAATGCCGAACGTCCACTTGGAGGCCGGTCCGGCCAACTCACCCAAGCTCAGCGAGATGATCGCCGACGTCAAAGACGGCGTGATGATCGACGGGCGCGGGAGTTATTCAATCGACCAGCAGCGGTACAACGGCCAGTTCGGCGGCCACGTGTTCTGGGAGATCAAGAACGGCAAGATCACCCGCATGTGCACCGACGTGACGTACAACGCGATCACGACCGACTTCTGGGGCAACCTCGACGCCATCACCGGGCCAAGCGAATATCAGAAGCACGGCACCGGCGGCGACGCGAAGGGGCAGCCCACGCAGACCAACTCCATCTCGCACGGCTCGCCGTGGATGCTGATTCGCAAGCTGATGGTGGGCGCGGCGTTCGACTGAGTTGGGCGCAGCCGCGCGATGCTGTGCGCGATGAGCCAGCGCTCTTGCCGAAAATCTGGTACGGGATGCCCGCCTATGCCATGAATGGCGATCTGATCTGCTTTTTCCAGAGCGGCCACAAGTTCAAGACCCGATACGCCACGATCGGGTTCAGCGACAAGGCGCACCTCGACGAAGGCACCCTGTGGCCTGTCGCCTTCGCGCTGAAGCAATTGACCGCTGCTGACGAGGTCAGGGTCGCTGCGCTCGTGAAACAGGCGGTGAGTTGAGCGCGTCGCGGTACTTCCATGCGGCAGCACCCTCGCGGTAGCTTCTTGGCGTGATATCAGACCGCCTGATCTGCATCAGCCTGTCATTCGGCCTCGCGGCCTGCGCGTCGGCGCCGCGGCCCGCCACCAGCGTCACGCTCGCGTCGGGCGTCGGCGTGCTGGGTTCAGCGAGCGCCGCCTCGACCAAAACAGCGCTCGCGACGATGGACAGCGCCGCGCTGGCCTTTGCGCCGGCCGACGTCGAGTTCATGGCCGGTATGATTCCGCATCACGCACAGGCCGTGAAAATGGCCGGTTGGGCGCCATCGCACGGGGCCCGCGCCGATCTGCAGCGCCTCTGCGAACGCATCGTGGTGGCGCAGAAAGACGAGATCCAGATGATGCGCCGCTGGCTTGGTGAACGCGGGCAGGATGTCCCCGATTCACTGGCGATGCGGCACGTCATGAAAATGGGCGGGATGGTGCACGAGATGATGATGCCCGGCATGCTCACGGACGCCGAGATGGCCGCACTCGAGCAGGCCCGCGGCGCAGCGTTCGACCGACTGTTGCTGGTCGGGATGATCCGCCATCATCGGGGCGCCATCTCGATGGTGGACGAACTGTTCCGCCACGGCAACGCCGGGCACGACGAAACCGTATTTCGTTTCGCAAACGACGTGATCTCGGACCAGAGCGCCGAGATCCAGAAGATGCTGGTGATGCTCGAGACCGTACCTCAACTCCACTAGGCAGGGACCCGCTCATGCGACGCACTACGCTCCTCACTGTCGGATTCGGACTCATTGTTGCGGCCTGTGCGCGTTCGACGAGTTCGACGAGCAGCGCACCCCGCCCGATTCGGGATGGCGAGACCATCACCGGTGATGTCTCGCTCGCAAACTCGCCGCCGATGCGCTATCCGGAGAGCGCCAAGGCGCCGAATCCCGATCCGCGCGTCGGCTTGAAGCCGGGTGTTGGGGTCGGCGATGCGGGCGAGGCGGCATTCAACATGCGCCAACTCTCCAATTCGCCAGCGCCCGCAGGCTTTACGGGCCGTGGCGCGACGGGCTCCGACCTAGCGTTCAGCGGCAACTTCGCCATTCAGGGCAACTATCGCGGGTTCCAGATCTGGAACATGGAGAACGCCCGCGCGCCGAAGCTGGTGTCGGCATTTCTCTGCCCAACAAGTCAGGGCGATCCTACCGTCTTCCGGAATCTGCTCTTCATCTCGGGCGAGTCCCAGGGCGCGCGCAACGATTGTGGCGCCACGCCAATCACCGATTCGGTGTCGATGGACCGGTTCCGCGGTGTTCGCGTCTTCGACATCACGGATATGGCGAAGCCACGGCTCGTGATGAACGTGCAAACCTGCCGCGGGTCGCACACCAACACGATCGTGACCGACCCGAACGACAAGGACAACATCTACATCTACGTCTCGGGCTACTCGGCGATTCGCTCGTCAAAAGAAGTCCCGAACTGCCAGGACGGCCCGTCCGGCGATTCGGCGAGCGCGCGATTCCGTATTGAAGTGATCAAGGTGCCGCTCAAGAATCCCGAGCAGTCCAAGGTGGTGAATTCGCCACACCTGCTCGCGGATCTCACGGGCCGCACGGTTCACGCGCCGCCGCCGAGTGATACCGGCGCGCGCGGTGGACGAGGCGGCGGTGCTGCTGCCGGTGCTCCTGCCGGCGCTCCTGCCGGTGCTCGTGCCGGTGCTCCTACTGCCGGTGCTCCTACTGCCGGTGCTCCTACTGCCGGTGCTACTGCCGGTGCTCCTGCCGGTGGGCGCGCGGGCGGTGGCGGCGGGCGAGGTGGGCCGCAGGGGCCTGGCCAGAGCGGTTGCCACGATATCACGGCGTATCCAAATGTCGGCTACGCCGGCGGTGCCTGCGGAGGCTATGGACTGCTGTTCGACATTCGTGACCCCAAGAATCCGAAACGCCTCAAGTCGGTCGCCGACTCGAACATGTCCTTCTGGCACTCGGCCACGTTTAGCAACGATGGATCAAAGTTGCTCTTCTCAGACGAGTGGGGTGGCGGTGGCGCCGCCCGCTGCCGCGCCACCGATAAGCTCGAATGGGGCGGCAACGCAATCTTTACGGTCGAGAATGGCGAACTCACGTTCAAGAGTTACTACAAGATGCCGGCGCCGCAGACCGACGCCGAGATCTGCACGGCGCACAACGGCTCGCTGATCCCGGTGCCAGGGCGCGACATCATGGTGCAAGCGTTCTATCAGGGCGGTGCGACCGTGTTCGACTGGACCGATCCAGCGAAGCCTATCGAGATCGGTTTCTTCGATCGCGGTCCCGGCGGCGGCTACTGGAGCACCTACTGGTACAACGGTGTGATCGTTTCGTCGGACGAGACGCGCGGGCTGGACATCGCCGAGTTGACGCCGAGTCAGTATCTGTCGCAGAACGAGATCGATGCGGCAAAGACGGTCCGGTACGAGCAGTTCAACTCGCAGGAGCAGCCGCACACCATCTGGCCGCCAAGTTTCGCGTTGGCGCGTGCGTATCTCGACCAGATGGAGCGCAACGACGGACTGTCGGCGTCGCGAATTGCGTCAATCCGTACTGACCTGATTTCCGCTGAGCGCGGTGGCTGCGGCGGGCGCGGCGCAGCGCTCACGGCGCTGGCGTCGCAGGTGCGGAGCGATGTGGCCGGTGCCGCCGATAAGGGGCGCGCCGAGTTGGTGACGCGCGCGATCGGGGAACTCGCCAAGGCCAACTGTACGGCGGCGCTGATTCCCTGATGCGGTGATGACCGCAACTGGCGTCGATCGTGGCGCCAGTTGTGCAACGATTCGATAAGACACGCCGCAGGGCGGTGACGAAGGTCATCGCCCTGCGGTGCATTGTGGACCCTGGCCAGGTCGTCCACGGCGACGCGTACGACAATGCCTTGGCTGAGAGTTGTTCGGTACGCTCCAAGTCGAACTGCTGCGCATCTTGGGCTCGTGCACAAACTGCCGTTGGCGGACAGTACCATTGACGCCACCGCTAAGCAGTGCGGCGCTACGGTGTGGACGCTGGATCCGGATTGCGAAGAGCTCGTGGGCGTCCGCTATTTACTGAGCAATGTCGTACTGATCAACGTCTTGCCGCCTCCCTTCTTGAGCGGCATACTCAGCGAACGGGTACGCCGTTCCGTACTCAACCGAACGCCCCCAGCGCCCCCACTGAGGAGTGAACAATGATCGATCCGATCGCCAAGGTGTTCAACGACTTCGATCGCGGGACGATCTCGCGTCGCCAACTCCTTCAGGCGCTCGGCGTCGCGGCCGTCGCCGCGCCGTTGAGCAACGCGTCTGCACAAGGCAGCTGCGGCGCCGCGAACGCTGGTACTCCACGCTGCAACACGACCCTCCTGCCGCCTCCGTTCGCCCCGACAGGGTGGAAGACGATCCACTTCGACCACTTCAAGCTACAGTGCGCTGAGCCGCGGCTCGAGGCGGCATACTACGCGACGCTGATGAACTGGAAAGTGCGGAGCGACGACGGCGACAAGATCGTACTCGACATCGGTGACAACTTCGGCGCCGTGGAGATTCGAGGCGGCTATGTGGCACCGCCAGCACCAACTCCGGCTCCCGCTGCGCCGCCGGCCGGTGCTGGCGATAGCAGTGCAGGGCGCGGCGGACGTGGCGCGGGCGCTGCTGCCGGCGGACGCGGCGGTGCGCGCATCCCGCTCCGTGCCGTGTGGGATTCGTTTTGCTGGGGCATCGACAACTGGGACACCAAGAAGGTCGAGGCGGCGCTGACGGAACGCGGCCTCAATCCGGTCGCCGACCACAACGGCAAGGATTTCCAGAGTTTCCACGTCAAGGATCCCGACGGATTCGACGTGCAGATCAGCAACGGTTCGAAGCAAAACCGGCGCACGGCGCCGGCCAAAGGCGCGCTGCCCGCGCCCGCTCCGTTCGCGCCAACCACCTGGAAGACCCTCTGGCTGGACCACATCTCGTTCGGCGTCACCGACTACAAAGAGAGCGCGGCATTCTACAATGCGCTCCTTGGCTGGAAGCTGGGTGCGGACGAGGGTAGCCAGAACACGATGGAGATTGGGCCAGAGATCGGTGGGATCATCGTGCGCGGCGGCAACCGATTCGCTCCCGAAGGACAGCGAGCGGCGGGCGGTCGCGGCGGCCAAGCAAGCGTTCGGCGCGCGTCGATGGGGCATATCTCGTTCGGAATCAGCGGCTGGGACGCGGCCGGCGTGAAGGCCGAGCTCGACAAGCGCGGCCTGACCGGTCGCGCAGACACGGGTGGTCGCGGCGATATTCTCACCGCGCCCTACCAGAGCTATCACACGACGACCCCCAACGGCTACGACCTCCAGATCGGCAATCGGACCCGCTTCGACGCGGGCGGCGGCGATCGGTAGCGAGCACGAAGAGTCCGTGCCGTTATCGTTCACCCATGCTCGGTCGTTCCTGTTGTACCCCAGCCATCCTCTTACTCCAGCTTATGCCGCTATTACGCTTCATGAGCCCAGTCGTTCTGACGTTCACGCTATCCGCCGCGCTTCCAGCGCAGGCAGCGCTGCGTGCGGCGCCGAGTACGCGTGCCACCAGCGAAGTCACGCTGACATACCCTGAGGGGCAGGCACCGGCGGACGCCAAGCCGCTGGTCATTCGGGTGGACTATGGCCAGCCGCATCTCCGCGGCCGCGCCCTGCATACCGACAGCCTCGTCCCGTACGACAAGCCGTGGCGCGTGGGCGCGAACGCCGCCACTCGCTTCACGACCGATGCAGAACTCGTGCTTGGCGGTGCGACGATCACGAAGGGCACCTACGTGCTCTTCGCGGTGCCCAGTCGCACAGCGTGGAAGTTGATTGTTCAGAAAAACGGGCCGCGCCCCGAAGTTGCGTACGATGCGGCCAACACCATCGCGACCATTGATCTCCGGAGCCAAACGGTCGTGGCGGAGCAGGAAAGTCTCACGATGTCGCTCATTCCTGCGACGGGGCCTGGTGCGACGCGCGGTGAGCTGCGCATCTCGTGGGGATCATTTGCTGTTTCCGCCGACTGGGCTGTGAAGTAGTCCACGGTCAGACCTTTTCGTCCATCCCATCCCTTGAGGAGTGCCCTCGTGCTCCGTTTGACCCTGCTGAATCGTTGTGTCCTCAACGCGGCCGTCGTCGTCGTGGCCTTCCTCGCTCCACGGAGTGCGCATTCGCAGAGTACGCCTGCCGCGAACGCGAGTGCCAAAAAAGTCCTGAGTGTCGACGACTACACGAAGTGGCGCGCGATCGAAGGTGCGCAGATCTCGTCCAACGGACGCTGGGTCGCGAGTGTGTTTCGGTTCACGAATGTGGTTCAGGGCGATACCAAGCCAGAATTGCACCTCCGGAATACCGAGACGAATCAGGACGTCGTGATTCCCAATGCGTCGTCGCCGACCTTTTCGCTCGACTCGCGCTGGCTCGTCTACCAAGTGGACTCCATGCCGGCACGCGCGAATGGGCGCGGTGGTCGCGCCGGCGGTGCAGGCGCGGATTCGGCGCCGCCTCAGACTCCAGGCGCCGGTGGTCGCGCGGCTGCGGCCGCTGGTCCACAGGCGCTGCGCCGGTTTGAGTTGCGCGATCTGACCAACGGGACCACGCAGCGCTGGAAGGACGTGCAGAGCGCGACGTTCGCGAACAGCTCGATGCATCTGATTTTGCGACGCACGGCGGGCACCCCTGGCGGCGGTGGTGGCGGCCGCGGGGGTGCTCCGGGCGGTGGCGGACCAGGCGGCGGGGCCGGTGGAGGTGATGCAGGTGCGAGCACCGTGGCGGTACGCGGCGCCGATGTGATCCTCGTCGATCTCACCGGCGGTCGCGGCCAACTCCTCGGCAGCGTTGGCGACATCGCGTTCAATAGAAACGGTGATTTGCTTGCGTATACCGTTGACGCGGCGGTCAATGACGGAAACGGGCTGTTCGTGACCGACCTCAAGACCGGTCGCCCGTACACGCTCGACAACGATGCCAAGCGTTATGCGCGCGTCACCTGGACTGCCGACGGTGAAGGGCTCGCCGTGCTCAAGGGCTCGCCGGTGGACCGGATGCGCGAGCGCGAAAACGTGATCGTCGCCTTCGCCAACGTGCGTTCGGCGCTTGCAAGCGCAGGCATCACGCCGATGGTCATCGATCCCACGAAGCAGGACGGTTGGGAACCCGGCTGGGTACTCAGCGAGCGCGCTGCGCTCGCGTGGAGCGAGGACAAGCAGCGGATCTTCTTCGGCGTCAAGGCGCAGATGGTTCCACCAGACACTGGCCGCCGACGCAGTACCGACTCGATCGCGGACGTAGACGTCTGGCGCACCGAAGACACGCGCATTCAGTCCGCGCAGATGATTCGCGCCGACGCGGAACGCAATTTCACCTTCCGTCAGGGGCACAACCTCACCACCAACAAATTCGTTCGCCTCGCCGACACCACGATGCGCGAGCTCGAACTGTCGCTCAACGGCACATGGGCCGTGGGCCGCGACCAGCGCAGCTACATCTCGGACTACAAGCCGGCGCAGGCCGATTTCTACCGCGTGAATACCGCCACTGGCGAGCGCACCCTGATGCTCAAGGGGCAACTGCTCGGTGCAGGCGGTGGTGGTGGTGGCGCCTCCGGCATCACGCCCGATGGGTCCAAGTATCTCTACTGGAAGGACGGCAAGTTTCAGGCGTACGACCTTGAGGCCGGTACGTCAAAGACGCTGGGCGGCACGGCAGCGCCCGCGTTCGTCGACACCGAATACGACCACCCGGGGCCGCGGCCACCGTTCGGTGTCGTGGCCTACACGAATGACGGCAAAGGGGTCATCGTCGAGCATCGCTTCGACCTCTGGCTCCTGCCACTCGACGGCGGCGGTGCCGCGCAAAACGTCACGCTCGGGCTCGGCGCGAAGGGGGAAACGCATTACAGCATCGTGCGCACCGATCCGGTCGATCCGACTGATGCGAGGGCGCAACGTGCGGCGCGTGAAGTGGACCTCACGCGGCCCGTGACGTTTGCCACCTACGGCGAGTTCACAAAGAAGGCCGGATTCTCGCGTCTCGAGGCTGGCAAGATGACGGAGGTGGTCTTCGACGATGCCGCGTACAGCAACCCCGTGCGCGCCGCGAAGGCAGACAAGTTCCTCTTTACGCGCCAGACACTCTTGGAATTCCCGGACCTTCGCATCTCGAGCGCCAACTTCGGCGACGCCAAGAAAATCACCAATGCCAATCCGCAGCAGGCCGAGTTCAAGTGGGCGAGCCGGCGTGTGCTGTTCGACTACAAAATCAAGGACGGCAAAAAGCTGCAAGGGTTTCTGACGCTCCCGGAGGAATACCGGTCGGGCCAGAAGCTGCCGATGATCGTGAGCTTCTACGAGAAGAATTCACAGAACCTGAACCGCTACACGCCGCCGTCATACCTCACGGGTATGGGTTCGCTGCCGATCGAGGCGGTGAGCCGCGGCTACATCACGATGTTCGCCGATATTTTCTATCATACCGGGTCGTCGCACAGCGACCAACTCGAGGCCGTCGAGGCCGCAACGCGCAAGGTGATCGAACTCGGCTACGCTGACCCGGCAAAGATCGCGGTCCACGGGCACAGCTATGGCGGCGAGGGCGCCGCGTTCATTGGTACCAAGTCGAAGCTCTTCGCGGCCGTTGGTATGGGTGCCGGCGTCACCGATCTCTTTACCGACTTCAGTCAGTCGTGGGGCTGGTCGTACCAGGTGACGGGCGGCAGCGGAGAGAATGGCAACAACTATTACATGCTGGGTCAGGGGCGTTGGGGCTTCTCGCCCTGGGACCGGCCGGAGTTGTATCGCGCTGAATCAGCAATCACCCACGTGCCGAACGCCACGGCGCCATATCTGATCATGCACGGGACCGCCGATCCGACGGTGTCGTTCAGCGAAGGGATGAACTTCTACAACGCGCTTCGCTACAACGGCAAGAAAGCCGTGATGCTCGCGTATCCTGGCGAAGGGCACGGACTCCGCGGGCTGGCCAATCGTCGTGACCTGACATCGCGCTACTTCCAGTTCTTCGACCACTACCTGAAGGGCACGCTCGCTCCCAAGTGGATGACCGACGGCGTGCCATTCCTCGCGAAGGACCTGCCGGCCGTGCCAACGATTGTGCCGTAGAGATCGTGGCGTTGGCCGAAGGGGCCGGGGTTGCTGCGAGCGATCCGGGCCCCTTCGCGTCTGGTTACCAACGCCGCCAAATTGCCATAACATCAGGTCCATGAGCACCACCCGTTGGCCTGCCTGGTACACCGTCGTCCTGCTCTGCGGGGCGGCGGTCTTCATTTCGTACATCGACCGCACGAATATCTCCGTTGCGGCGATCGCGATGCAGGAACAGTTCAAGTGGGACGAAACGACGAAGGGCTACGTGCTCTCGTCGTTTTTCGTCGGCTATCTGTTGCTCATGATTGTGAGCGGCGCGCTGGCGAACCGATATGGGGGCAAAATCGTGCTGGGCGTGGCCGTGATCTGGTGGTCGCTGTTCACGGTCCTCACGCCGCCCGCCGCGACGCTCTCGTTGCCCGTGCTGATCGCCAGCCGCATCGCGCTCGGACTCGGCGAGGCCGCGGTATTTCCTGCGTCGATCAACATGCTCGCCCGATGGGTGCCGGTTGCGAGCCGATCGCGGGCCACGGCCTTTTTCTCAAGCGGGCTCTCGCTCGGCACGATGGTGTCGTTCCCGCTCACTGGGTGGCTCGTGCGCGATTTCGGCTGGCCGATCCCGTTCTATCTGTTCGGTGCGGTTGGGTTTGTCTGGGCTGCCGTCTGGTTCACGAAGGTTGGCAGCGGACGTGGGATCCCGGAGGAATCGGCAACGGCTTCGCGTAGCATTCCGTGGCGTGCGCTTCTGTCGACGCCCGCCGTCTGGGGAATCATCGTCGCGCATTTTTGCAGCAACTGGTGCCTCTATGTGATGCTGGCGTGGTTGCCGAGCTACTTCAAGACGACCTTCGGGCTCTCACTCGCCAATGCTGGGTTGCTATCGGCCGCGCCATGGGCCGCCTATTTCGTGATGGCGAACGTCGGCGGATGGTGGGCCGATCGACTCATCAGAAACGGACGGTCCACCACGTTCGTGCGAAAACTGATGCAGGTCAGCGCGCTCGTCGGCATCGCGACCTGCATGTTGCTCCTGCCGCTCGCGGGGTCTGCGACCACCGGCATGATCCTGATGTGTTGCGCGGGCGGGACGATGTCCCTCTGCCTGTCGGGTTTTGCGGCCAACCCCTTCGATGTCGCCCCGCGCTACGCCGACGTCGTCTGGGGACTGAGCAACACCTTCGGCACGATGCCCGGCATCTTTGGCGTGGCGGTGACGGGTTGGCTCGTGGACCAGACCGGGAGCTTCAATGCGCCGCTAATGCTCACAGCCGCTGTGAGTGTCGTCGGCGCGATCGTGTACCTCACGATCGGCTCCGGAGAGCGGAAGATCGCCTGAGCGTGGCAAGGCCGATGACCCGCGCGCGCCGCCGAAGCGTTAACTTGTCCATATGAACTTGAGCCAGTTGGCGCGCCGGTGAGAATCGTGAGCGGTAAGTTCCGCGGTCGCGACCTCCTCGGCCCGAGCGATTTCCGCGTCCGTCCAACCGCCGAGCATGTGCGCGGCGCGATGCTCGACGCGCTCGAGGCGGAGCTCAAGGACGCGCGGGTACTCGACCTCTTCGCCGGAACCGGCGCGCTGGGCCTCGAAGCGCTGTCGCGGGGTTCCAAGAGCGCAGACTTCGTCGAAACCCGGCCGTCGAGCTTGCACGCGCTCAAAGCCAACATCGCGACCTGTCGCATGCGCGCACGGACGCGGGTGTTTAAAAAGGACGCCGTGCAGTTTGCCGCGGCCCTGACGACGCCAAACCACTACGGCATCGCGTTCGCCGATCCGCCATATGAATCGCGGCAGCTCGATCGGGTGATCCAGAGCTGGATGGCGAACAAGTTTTCGCCGGTGCTGGTGGTTGAACACGCGGCGAAGCACCTGCTGCCGGAAGGGAGTCAGCGGCTCGACTTCGACGAATCGGCGGTGACGATCTATCGGCAGGTGGTCAGTGTGCCGGCGGAGCCGTCGACCGGCTGATCGCTGGAATGGGCGAGGACACCGCCACTCAGGTCATCGAATAGACCGCGAGGTTTACCGCGAACTTCGTGTTGTCCTTGGTCCGGAATCGTTTGTTCCGCCAGGAGTAGTCCCACTCGCAGCCGTAGTCCTGGTTCGTGTAGATAACGCCGAGCCGGCCGCGACGCTCAATGCCGCGCACGTAATCGTGCACGACGTTGTCACCCCAGCCGTTCAGCTCGTGGCTCGTGCGCGGTGGCCCGTCAAACTGGAACAGCGTGCGATAGACGGCGTGCGTGTTCGGCAGCTTGGCCAGCGTGCCCGAGCCCGGGAATGCGCGCTGCATCTCCGATTCGAACGATCTGGCGTACAGTCCGTTCACGTCGTGGTTGCAGTCGTCTGAGAAGAGCAGTCCGCCGTTGGCAACGAACCGACCGAGGCCTTGCCGTTCGCGCTCGCTGAACCGCACGAGCTTGTGCCCCGTCATGAACAGAAAGGGGAACGCGTCAATTTCCGTTGAATCGGCCGCGATGACGACTTCCTGCTCCTGCACCGGAATCGTGGTGTACTGCATGATGGCGTCGAGGACGTTCGCCGCAACTTTGGGATTGTAGTCCCAGTCGCCTGAGTCATAGCGCAGCCGTGCGAACACGAACTCCGAGGCGCCCTGCGCCCAGAGCGGGGTGGTGCACGCCCCGCCAGCAGTGGCGCCGAGTGCGTGCAGGAAAGCGCGTCGCGATTGCGCCATCTACTGCTTGTACACCATGCCGTTCTTCATGACGAACTGCACGTTCGCTGCGCGCGTCTTGGTGATGTCCTTCGTCGGGTCGCCCACGACGGCGATCAGGTCGGCCCAGAGTCCCTGCTTCACGGCGCCGATCCGGTTGTCCATGTGCAGAATCTTCGCGTTCACGCTCGTGGCAGACCGCAGCGCGGCCACCGGCGACATCCCGTACTGGACCATCAGCTCGAGCTCGAGCGCCTCGGTGCCATGCGTGAACACGCCGACATCACTGGCCATGCTGATCGTGACGCCGGCATCGAGCGCGGCCTTGAACGATGCACGTTTGCGCTGAATCCCCGCTGGTTCCGGATCGATGCCCGGCTTCCAACCGGCATACTGGCTCGTCGAGTACCCAGCGGCGAGTGTCGGTCCGAGCGCGACGCCCTTCGCCTTCATCAGCGCAAAGACGTCGGCGGTGCCGCCGTCGCCGTGTTCAATGTTTTCGACGCCCGCGTTGATCGCGCGCCGCATCCCTTCAGGCGTGGACGCGTGGGCGACCACGGCGCGTCCTGACGAGCGCGCCGTCTCGACCATCGCGCGCAACTCGGTCTCGGAAAAGCCCGGCATCGTTTCGCCGTTCGGGCCCCAACGATAGTCGGCGTAGACCTTGATCCAGTCCGCGCCGCGCGCGATCTGTTCGCGCGTCACGCGGATCACGTCCTCTGGGCCGTTCGCTTCCTGCGCGCCCTGCGGTGGTTCGAAGGCGAAGTCGACGCGGCGTGGTGCGTACATACCCGTCGCGACGATCGCGCGCGTGGTCACGATCATGCGGGGGCCGGGAATGATGCCCTGGGCCACCGCCATTTTGAGGCCGACATCTGCGTCGCCCGCGCCTTCCGTGCCGAGGTCGCGAATCGTCGTCCAGCCAGCCGTCAGTGTGTTGCGGAGGTGGTTGTTCGCGCGCGACACCCGCAGCGCCAACGGCTCACGCATCACCTGGTCGTTCCACGCCGCTTCGTCGTATGGGTGCAGCAGTACATGCGCATGATTCTCGATCAATCCCGGCATCAGCGTCGTGCCGGGGAGATCAATCGTTCGCGCGCCGGCGGGCATGCCGACGGTCGCCGCTGGCCCAACCGCCGCAATCGTGTTGCCGCGCACGAGCACGGTCCAGCCGGCCTGCACGGCGTCGGATGTGCCATCCCATACCGCGCCCGGGCGAATCAAAACCAATGAGTCCGCGGAGAGGGCGCCACCTAGCAGCACCGGAATGGTCGTGCCGCCGCGCCCACCGCGTTGTGCCTGCGCCGTGGTGGCGGTTGCCGTGGCCGTGGCCGTAGCAGTGACAGTTCCCATCAAGACCACCGCGCACCAGTCTTTCCGTAGCATTTCCCAGATCCTCGATTGGATGGAAGCAGTGTCCTGTGCTCTGTCCGAATCATCCGTTCCATCCGGCCTGTTTCGATCAACCGCTCAGGCCGAGATCGCTGAATCTACGCCAGTAACGACGTCAGTCGAGCCGGCCTGCCGGACTATCGAAGTTTCGGAAACTCGGTGACGCCGCCCGATACCACGAAGGCCATGAAGTCCGAACTCGACGCGTCCAAGCGTCGCACTCGTGAGGAGGGAACGACGAATGTCCATCCCGCGATCGAGTATGAAAACGGCAGATAGACGACGACGGTGTCGGCCGTGCCGAGTACTTCCAATGATTCTTGCGTGATGAATCCGAGCGAGCGCACGGCGCCGTCTGGCGACATCGTCACGACGACCGGTTTGTCGAAACGCTTCTTTTCGCCCACGAACGCGCCGATCAGGTCCTTGGTGGCGTGGTACACGAGGCGGACGAACGGCAGGCGCTCAATCGCCGTTTCGATAGCGGCCACCAACCCGCGGGTCAGGAGGTTCGACCCCAGAAAGCCGACGACGGTGATCAGTGTCAGTGTGACCGCGAACCCCAATCCCGGAATCGATATCCCCAGGATGCGGTCGACCCTGATGAAGATCTGGTAGACCAGCCATCCCGTCACCACGACGGGCACGGTGATCAGCAGGCCTCGGATAAAATAAAAAAGCAGTCGTTTCACAGATGGGAGCTCGTCGTGCGGCTGAGGTGGGGGCAGTCCGAGGGATGGCGGCCGCAATGCTTGATCAGCGGGGTAGTTCGGTACAGCGTAGTTTTCCCCGACAACCAATGCGGAAAGCTAACTCCTTCCGACCCCTCCCGATGTTCGCCTTCGCCCGAACCGTCCGCCTGTTCCTCTTCGTGCCGGCGCTTGCCTCGCTTGGCGCGCAAAAGAAGCCGGTAAGGCAGGACACCCACGAGATCTGGAACACCGTCGGTGGTTCGTCGTTGTCGCCAGATGGCGTCTGGCTCGCCCACAAGCACTCGCCGGTCGTTGGTAACGGCGCCATCGTTGTTCGAAACGCGAAGCTGTCTACCGAGTGGAAGAAGCTGGTGCCGTGATGATCAGCCGAAAGAGTGTTCCGGAGATGATCGTGGCGTGTGCTGTGGCGTGTGCCGCGGCGCTGGGCGTGGCGCTGGGCGTGGCGCTGGGCGTGGCGCTGGCCTTCGGGGTGCCTGCGCGTGCTGGCGCGCAGGTCGTGACGGGATTTGGCGCGCGTTCGATATTGCGCGGGTCGGTGGTGGACGATGCCGATGAGAAGCCGATCGCGGGCGCGAGTGTGTCCATCGAGGCCCTGAAGCTGCAGGCGGTCACCGACTCGGCTGGCAACTTCAGGATTCCGTACGTACCCGCAGGGAAATACGTCGTCGTGGTCAGGCGCCTTGGCTTCGGTCCGTTGAACTCGCTGTTGACCTTCGGTGCGGCCGATACGCTCGAATACGATTTTGCGCTCGTGAAGCAGGCGGCCAACCTGCCAGAGGTTGCGGTGAACGCCGCCGCCCCCGTCTCGCTCAGGCTGAGGGAGTTCGAGGAGCGTCGGCTGGCCGGCTTCGGCCGGTTCGTGACGCCCGAAGTGCTCGTGAAGAATCAGGATCGGCGCTTGAGCGAGGTCATGGCGATGCTGCCGGGCCCACGCGTCGTGCGCGGCACGGGCAGCAACGGCTGGATTGCCAGCTCGGTCGGTCCCAGCTCAATCCAGCGGCGATTCAAGCCGCAGCCGATGGACATCAACCGTGGCGCAGATCCGAAGCAGTGCTACGCCGCCGTTATGCTCGACGGTATTCTCGTGTTTTCCGGACGGAACGGCGAGCTGCTCTTCGACGTCAACTCGCTGTCGACAAATACCGTGGCCGCGATCGAGTACTACCGCGACGCCGCGACGGTGCCGATGAAGTTCAATGTCAGGGGCGAGGAAACCTGCGGACTCGTCGTGATCTGGACGAAGTGAAAAGCGCTGCGGTGCCAACGGTTCCTAATGGGGGCCGTTTCCGATACAATTCGATCCAATGAGCACCACGCTTCCTGCCGCAACCGCGACCATCGCCGTGGAAACCGCCGCGACCACTGCCGCGACCACCGCCGCTGCCCTCGTGGTCGCCCCGCCGCAACAGCCGGCGACCGATACGAACGCGCCGCTGGCTGCGGCGCCATCCGACAGCTGGAGCGTCGCGGCGTCCAGAGCGTTGTACAACGTCGACGGGTGGGGCGACGGATACTTCGACATCAATGACGCCGGGCACGTGGTCGTGCGGCCCGACAAGACCGAGCGCGCCGTTGACCTGTACGAGTTGGCGTGCGACCTCGAGGCGCAGGGTGTGGCGCTTCCCGTGTTGCTTCGCTTTTCCGACATCCTGAAGAATCGCATCGAGTTGCTCGACGAGAAGTTCCGTGCGGCGATTCAGGAGTTCGAGTACACCGGTACCTACACCACGGTGTACCCGATCAAAGTCAACCAGCAACGCCACGTGGTCGAAGAAATCGTCGAGTTCGGGCGTAACACGGGTGTCGGCATCGAGTGCGGCTCCAAGCCGGAACTCCAGGCCGTGCTCGCCCTGCGCGATACGACCGACCAACTCATCGTCTGCAACGGGTACAAGGACGAAGAGTTCATGCGCCTCGCGCTTATGGGTCAGCGTCTCGGTCACCGCGTGTTTGTCGTGATCGAGCAGGTGAGCGAGCTCGACGTGTTGCTGCAGGTGGCTGAGCAGATCGGTGTGCAGCCGACGATCGGCGTCCGCGTCAAGCTCTCAACGGAAGGAAGCGGCCGCTGGGCGCAGTCGGGCGGCGAAAAGTCGAAGTTCGGCCTCGGGCCGTCGCAGTTGATGCAGGTGATCGAGAAACTACAGGCGGCCGGTCGGCTCGACATCGTCAAGTTGATCCATTGCCACCTCGGCTCGCAGATCACCGACATTCGCTTCATCAAGCGCGGCCTGCAGGAACTGGCGCGATACTATGTCGAGCTGCGCGCCATGGGCCTCGACATCACACACGTGGACGTCGGCGGCGGACTCGGCGTGGACTACGACGGGAGCCAGAGCACCGCGCAGGCCAGCGTGAACTATTCGCTGCAGGAATACGCGAATGACATTGTTTACACGTTGGCCGAGACCTGCCGCGATCACGAAGTGCCGATGCCCAATATCATCAGCGAGTCGGGGCGCGCGCTCACTGCCCACCACGCCCTGCTGCTGCTGAGCGTCATTGACGTCGAGTCGGTGGCCGATCCGCAGATGCCCGTGCTTACCGAAGACGACCACGCCTTGCTGCACGAAATGGCGGACGATTTCGGCACCGTGTCAAAGAAGACGTCATCGATGCGGCGTATCAAAGAGATCTATCACGACGCGAGCTTCGACAAGGAGCGGGCGCAGGCGCTCTTCAATTCTGGCGTACTCTCGCTCAAGGGCCGCGCGATGGCCGAGCGGCTGCACCTGTGTACGATGAACCAGATCGCGCGCGTGGCGCGTCGGCATCCGAAGACATTCGAGGACATCTTCGCCGAGCTCAACGCGGCACTCGTGGATCGATATTTCCTCAACTTCTCACTGTTTCAGTCGCTCCCCGACAGCTGGGCCATCGACCAGCTCTTTCCGATCATGCCCATCCACCGGCTGAACGAAGAGCCCTCTCGGCGCGGCACCATTCAGGACGTCAGCTGCGACTCCGACGGCAAGATCGACCGGTTTATCGGCGGTAAGGACGGTCAGCCAAGCTTGCCGCTGCACCCGTTCCTCGACAACGGCGAACCGTATCTGCTCGGGGTGTTCCTGACCGGTGCGTATCAAGAAATCCTCGGCGATCTGCATAATCTGTTCGGCGACACCAACGCGGTGCACGTGCGGCTGAGCGAGACCGGATACGAAGTGACCGACCTCGTGCACGGCGACACGGTGACCGAAGTGTTGAACTACGTCCAGTACCGCGCCTCCGACTTGCTGACGGTGTTTCGTCGCAAGGTCCAGGGCGCGACCAACCTCACCCGCGACGAGGCGAACATGTTCATCGCTGAGTACGTCGCCGGACTGGAAGGCTACACCTATCTCGAAGGGGACGCGGCCAAGTAGGACGGTCCATGACGTCGTGCGTGCCGAACACTGTCATGCAACACGCGCCGGGCGCTTGAACGAACGCATAACGAACGGGGCCAGCTTCTTCGTGCGAAGCCGGCCCCGCTCTGTATCCGTCGTTCCGCTGCTGTTGACGACGGGCTACGGCATGCTGCCGAATCGTCGTGGTCGTGTTCAGGCGCCAGAATAACGGCGCGCGACATCGCTCCAGTCAACGACGTTCCACCACGCTGCGATGTAATCCGGACGGCGGTTCTGGTACCTGAGGTAGTACGCATGCTCCCAGACGTCGAGGCCAAGGATTGCGGTCTTGCCTTCCATCAGTGGATTGTCCTGGTTTGGCGTGCTTTCGATCGTCAGCGCACCGCCGTTCGTCACCAGCCAGGCCCAGCCCGATCCGAAACGGCCGACTCCGGCCGCACCGAACTTTTCCTTGAGGCCGCCGAGGCTGCCGAACGCGGCGTGGATCGCATCGGCCAGTGCCCCAGTCGGCTCGCTGCCACCCGCCTGCATCTGTTGCCAGAACAAGGAGTGGTTCCAGTGTCCGCCGCCATTGTTGCGGACCGCGCCGCGCACCGCATCGGGTACCGTGGCGATGTTCCGGCAGAGGTCGTCGAGCGACCAGGTCGCCAGCTCGGGTGCCTTCTCGATCGCAGCATTCAGGTTGTTCACGTACGCCTGATGGTGCTTGCCGTGGTGAATCTGCATCGTCTGCGCGTCAATATGTGGTTCAAGCGCGGCGAAGTCGTAGGGAAGGGCGGGAAGGGTATGTGCCATAGCGTCTGTCTCGGTCAAAAGGGTCTGTTGAATACTACAACGAGTAGGCAGTCCCCAGTTTGCTGGGGTCGTGCACCCGACGACGCACTACTTCGCCTTGCGGGCCTTGAGCCACGCCACGCCAGCGGGCACGAGTGACAGCACTACGATCGCCACGATCAGTCCTTCGATGTGCTCCCCAACGACCGGAAACTGAGTCGCCAGTAAGTACCCGACGAGGAGCATCGACCAGACCCACGCCGCGCCGCCGACGATGTTATACAGTAGGAACACCGCCGGTCGCATCCCCGCGACGCCGGCGATGACCGGCGCAAAGGTG
This sequence comes from Gemmatimonadota bacterium, assembly GCA_014192065.1. Classification (GTDB taxonomy): domain Bacteria; phylum Gemmatimonadota; class Gemmatimonadetes; order Gemmatimonadales; family Gemmatimonadaceae; genus Fen-1231. Next base: position 76,416 of record BJHH01000004.1, read on the forward strand.
CGGATGATCGGCATGAAGCGCGCGATCACGATCGTCTTGCCGCCGTGCTGGTCGTAGTAGGCTTGCGCCTGCTCGAGATGCGTGCGCTTGAACCAGCGCGAGTCCGGTCGTGCGAACAACGCGCGCCCCGCTCGCCGTCCAATCAGATACGACACCTGGTTGCCGACGATCGACGCCAGCGTGCCGAGGATGCCGAGTGTGACGAGGTCGAGTTGGATCGGGCCGTCGACTTTCGACGCGAGTAGGCCGGCCGTCACGAGCAACGAGTCGCCCGGCAGAAACGGAAAGAGTAGGCCCGTTTCGACGAAGATGATCGTCGTGATGCCGACGGTGCCGACCGCCGTGATCAGGGCGGTCGGATTCCGGAGCAGGTCGAGGAGGTCGCTGAGTCCCATGCTGTGGTGGTCGAGGTCCCGCGAAAACTAACCGGATGTGCATCGGTCATCGCGCGCATGCTGTGGTGCGCACCAGCGGCGGCTAGCCTGCGGCGATCGTCCCGGCCAACAGATGGCAGAGCACGGCGCCAACGACGGCCATCGAGAGGCCCCAGATCATCAGCTGGCGAAACAGGACGCGGGATTCGGCTTGGTCCGTGACGGTCGCGATGCAGAGGGCGCCGAGTGTGGAAAGCGGCGATACGTCGACCAGCGCTGATCCGACATTGATGCTGAGTGCCACGGCCAACGGGTCGCCGCCGCCGACATTCGCGACGAGCGCCGGCACCGTGGGGAGGAAGGCGGGCAATACGACGCCCGACGTACTGCTCCACGTCGAGATGAGTCCCGTAATGAACGCGACGGATCCATTGATCGTCGCCGGTGTCGCGAGCTTGGCGAGCAGCGAAGAAAAGAGCTCCATCCCTCCCGATTTTTCGAGCACGCCGATCAGCACCGAGATCCCACAGACCGTGACGATCACCCCCCACGGCATCTTTTTCACGGCCGCGGATTCGTCGCCGGCGCGGAGGAGCGCGAGCAGTGAGGCCGCGGCGAACGCGCCGAGCCCAACATGCACCTTGAACGCAACCGTAGCGATGATCCAGAGCCCGATCACGCCAACCGTCAGCCACTGCTTGGTGTCCAGCGGTGCGGCGGCGATCGTGACGCCACTATCGGCCGCACCCGTCCCGCGTTGTTCGGCATCGGTCGTCCGCCCAAGTCTCCCAAACAACAGGTAGGCGGCGAGCGCGACGATCAGGTGTGCGACGAAATTGGCCGCCCAGACCTGCGTTTCGTGTCCGCCAATCCCCACCTCCGCCATCTTCGAGTTCGCGATCACGCCCCCCGCACTGATCGGTGAGAGGTTCCCGGCATTCGCCCCGTTGGCGACCATCAGCGCGGTGAGGAGTCGCGGGACCCCGGCACGCACGCCGATCGGCATCGCGAGCGGCGCCAACAGCGCGACCGCCGAAATTGCGCCCGGCCCGACCGATGACACCGCGCAGGCAAGCAGAAAGAACACGACGGGAAGCACTCGCCGGCTCCCGCCCGCGAGCCGCATCACCCGATGCGTGAGGCGGTCGAGCGTGCCGTTCGTCTCCGCGAGCGCGAACAGCAACGTGACGCCGGTCAGCATTAGGAACAGCGTCACCGGAAAACCCGCGGCAACCGCGTCCGGCTTCCAGCCAGCCTGATACACGCCGAGCAGCCAGGCAAACGCGATGGCGAGCACGCCCACGTTGATGCGGGTCGTGCACGAAAGCACGATCGCGACACCAAGGGCGAACAGGGAGGTGACGGCTGGAGTCATGATGAAAGTGAAAGTTGCGCGGTGTGCCACGCGAGCGCCATCAACGCGCCGCGCGCTGGCGCGCATCTCCTCACGAGCGGCGGCGATGCTCCCGCTTGAGCGTCCGCGTGCCGGCTTCGTCGTACGACACGAGCTCCACGACATCGGCGTCGATACGAAGCGCCGTGGGACCATCGAGCCATGCACCTGGGTTGCCGTAGACGCCACCGCCGCTCGCGCGATCGAGCGACTGTGCATGCGAATGGCCAAATACCAAGAGGTCGAGTGCCGGCTCGGCAGCAAGCTGGGCGAGTGCAACGCGCTGCAGCCCGCTGCCGCCGTCTGCGGGCCGCATGCTGCGGCTCGTGTGCGACGAACCTTTCGCTATCGCCACTGCCCAATCTGGGTGCAGGAGGTGGCGAAACGCCCAGCTGCACAGCGGATGTCGGAGGACGGTGCGCAGGCGCCGGTAGGGCGCGTCTTCGAGTTCGCGCGACCCATCTCCGTGTTCAATCAATGCGTTCCACGGACCGATCATTCCCCGCCACGGGATGAGGGAGTAGGTCACGCCAACGTCATGCTGCAAGACGTCGCCGCCCCAGCAGTCATGGTTGCCGGCAACCCAGACGATCTCGACGCCCGCATCGCGCAACGCCGCCAGCGCCGCCAAGGTCCGAAACCCGGTGCGCGGAATGACCTGGCCCCACTCAAACCAGAAATCGAACAGGTCGCCGTTGATCACCAGCGACTTGCCGTCGGTCCGGACCTGTTCGAGGAACGCCAGCAGCGTCCGCTCCGCGTCGGCTGGTGCGGCGCCGAGATGCGCGTCGGAAACGAGGTAACATGGCGTCTGGAGTGTCTCAGGCATGCGCCGCTGAACGTATACGCACGCAAGCCGCTTTACAAAGCGGGTCAGACCGCCTAACTCTCGCTGGTGCCGTCCACGTCCACCGAAACACGGGTGCGCTACGCCGAGACGGACCAGATGGGTGTCGCGTATCATGCGAATTATCTCGTCTGGTGCGAAATGGGGCGCACCGATTTCATCCGTCATCACGTGCGCAGCTATGCCGACCTCGAACGCGACGGCATCGCCCTTGCCGTGTCCGATGCGCGAGTCCGCTACCACGCGGGTGCGCGCTACGACGATCTCGTCCAGATCGAAACGACGCTCACGGCGGTGCGCTCACGCGCGCTCGTGTTTGACTACCGCATCACGCGCCAGCCGGATGGCGCTCAGCTTGCCACGGCGACGACCACGCTGGTGTCGATCGATCGTGAGGGAAAAGTAACGGCGATGCCCGCAGCACTTCGTGCGAAACTCACGACCGTGATCGGATGAAACAGCGTATCTGGGCGGTCCTCGCATTCGTCGCGGTCCTCGACGGCTGCGTCTGGCGATACTCGCTCACCGGCGGCGGCCTTCCCTCGCACATCCGAAACGCCGCCATCCTGCCGTTCGAGAATGAGACAGGGTCCACCGATTTGCAGCGCGAAATCGCCGAGGGGTTGCGCAAGGCGTTTTCCGCGCGGCTTGGCCTTCGCGAGGCCGCGGAAGACAAGGCGACGGCGATCGTGCGCGGCACCATTGTCCTGTACGAGATGGATGCGCCGATCGCCTTCAGCGCGAACCCCGCACAGGCCACCTCCTCACGGCGTCGGTTGCTGGTCCGTGTCGACGTCGAGATCTACGATCAGGTCAAAGGGCGGATTCTTTGGTCCAGAAAGGGAATCTCGGCCGAAGGTGACTACGCGGAAAACGATGAAGTCTCGGGACGCCGGCAGGCGGTTGCACGCATCGTCAGTGACATAATCGAGGGGGCGCAATCGCAATGGTGATTCGGCGATGTCTGCCATGCTGAGCCGTCAGCTCAATCCGCAGCGAAAGGTCCATACCAGGGAGTCCGCGCGGGTGTGGCGTGGCCGTCAGTCGGGCGTCGTGGCGTTCACCAACGGCGTCTTTGACCTCCTGCACCGAGGTCATATTGACGTACTGACGGCTGCGCGCGCCGAAGGGGATGCGCTGGTGGTGGGGGTGAACAGCGACGCATCGGTGCGGCGCCTCAAGGGAGCTGGACGTCCGGTCCGTACCGAAGCGGAGCGGGCCACTGTACTCGCCGCGCTCGAGTGCGTTGACGCCGTCATTGTGTTCGATGAGGACACACCGTTCGAGCTGGTGGCCGAGCTCACCCCCGACGTCATCGTGAAGGGCGGAGACTATGCGCCCACGACCGTCGTCGGCGGCGATCTGGTCACCGCACGCGGAGGCCGCGTCGTTATTGTCCCCATCACGGCCGGCCATTCTACGACATCCACCATCAGGGACATCCGAGAGAAATCAACCAGTGACTGAACCACGAACCGGTGGCCGTTCCACCAGCGCCACCCGCACCGTGAGCCTTGAACGCGGCGCAGCGAAGTACGCAGAGGGCTCGTGCCTCGCAGCTTTCGGTGAGACGCGGGTGCTCTGCGTCGTCTCCGTCGAAGACGGCGTTCCCTCGTGGAAGAAGGGACGTGGCGAGGGTTGGCTCACCGCCGAGTATGCGATGCTGCCCCGGGCCACACACACGCGGTCCCAGCGCGAGCGTGACAAGCCACAGGGGCGGACCCAGGAAATCCAACGGCTGATCGGACGGAGCGTGCGTGCGATGCTCGACGATTTCCGCTTCGGCGAGTACACGCTCAAAGTGGACTGCGACGTGATGCAGGCGGACGGCGGGACGCGCACCGCGGCCATTACCGGTGCCAGTGTCGCCGTCGTCGACGCGTTCGACTGGATGGTGCGAACCGGGCGGTTGAAGCAGTCGCCGGTCAAGCGGCGGGTCGCGGCCGTCAGCGTGGGCGTCGTCGATGGTCAGGCGCGGGTCGACCTCGACTACGCCGAGGATGTGCGCGCTGGCGTCGACATGAACGTGGTGATGAGCAGCGAGGGCCGGTTTGTGGAAGTGCAGGGGACGGGAGAGCACGGCACCTTTGGCCGTGATGAACTCGACACCTTGCTTTCTCTCGCCGAAGGCGCCATCCGCACGCTCGACGTTGCACAATCGGCGGCGCTCGCCGCGACGCTCAAGGCCACCGTCGGGGCGTGAGCGTGGGTGTTGGGGTGAGCGGTGCACTGCTCGTGGCCACGCGGAGCGCCGGCAAGCTCCGAGAGCTGATTCCCATGATCGAGGCGGTTGGCCTTCGGGCGGTCGCTCTCGATGCGGCGGGAATCACGCAGGTCGCCGAGGAAGACGCGATCGAGTGCTACGAAACGTTCGAGGAGAACGCACTTGCTAAGGCCCGCTGGTTCAGCGCGAGGGCAGGAGGGGCCACCTTGGTGCTCTCCGATGACTCCGGACTATGCGTAGACGCCCTGGGTGGCGCGCCTGGGGTCAGGAGCAGGCGCTGGGCCGCCGTCCCGGGGCTCGAAGGGCGGGCGCTCGACGACGCGAACAACGCGAAGCTGGTCCGCGAGCTTGCGGGCGTGGCGAATCGCTCGGCGCGCTATGTGTGTGTGGCGGCGATCATCGGCCCCGGCATCGAGCTCAAGGCACGTGGTGAGTGCGTCGGCCACATCATGGATGACCCGTGGGGCGCCAATGGCTTCGGCTATGATCCTTGGTTCTTCAGCGACGAACTCGGCGAAGGATTCGGCGAGGCATCGATCGCGGTCAAGGAACGTGTGAGTCACCGCGGCCGTGCCATGCGCGCCGTGCTCGCTGCGCTCGCCGAGATCGTCCAGCGCTGAGCGCAGGATTCGCCGAGGGAATAGTTGCACCGCGGTTGACCTCTCTATGCGTGACGGCTAAGATCCGTCTCTAGTTCGAAATAGTTTTTGTCGTAGTGCGTGTGCAAATGGAAGTGCGGGGCGTAGCGTAGCCCGGTATCGCGCCTGCTTTGGGAGCAGGAGGCCGCCGGTTCGAATCCGGCCGCCCCGATTGGTGTTCCACAGAGCGCGATTGAATCCGTTCAAAAATTCAGGCAACCGTGGAGTTGGCAATGAGACGTGCTGGGCGAACGTTGTGATTCGGCGCCAGTAGCTCAGGTGGATAGAGCGGGAGCCTTCTAAGCTCCAGGTCGGGGGTTCGATTCCCTCCTGGCGCGCCTCGCAGGTGAACAACACGGCGTACGACACGATGTAGCATGCGCCCTTAGCTCAATTGGCAGAGCAAGTGACTCTTAATCACTAGGTTGTAGGTTCGATTCCTACAGGGCGCACTCTGAATATTGTCGGTGATGTCGAACGACCTGCGGGGCGCTCGTTCCAATCGGAACTCGCGCCCCGCTTTGCTTGCAAACGCGTGTGGCGCACGGACCCACCCGCAGTCAATTCTGTTGCGCAAAGCACTCTTCTCTGACAAGTACTATCTGCGCGAGGCGTCTCCTGTTCGTGGCGATCGGCGCGCCCGATTATACCCCGAATCAGTGCGAGTTGGTCGATCCGTTGGTGGTGGGTGCAGGGGTTGCATTTCTATGCGCGTTTCGCTAAACTCCCGATCCCCCGAAGTGGCCGCCTTTTCAGTGTTTGCGGCCAGTGTCGGGTGGTGGCGCGGTGGCACCTAGTTCAGGGCAAGGTCGGCGCAAGAAAATGGTGATCGACCCCTTGACGAGGCCGTGACCAGAACGTTATGATTGTGGGCTGCCGCAGAAAGCGGCACGAACAGCTCGATTGAACGCGCTTTTTGATAATCGATTGATGAGATCGCAAGGGTGTGCGAGGCGACCTTTTTGACCCGGATCCATTCAGGGGTCCGGCGAAAGGTTTACCTGAAAACATTTTTGTGATTCCGAACTACGCTGTTACGCTTAGCGGAGGAAACTCCCAGCGACAGCGTGACAGTGTTTGTTCTGGAAGAGCTGATCGAATCTTCAAATCATTGGAGAGTTTGATCCTGGCTCAGGACGAACGCTGGCGGCGTGCTTAACACATGCAAGTCACGGGGGCCCGCAAGGGCAACCGGCGAACGGGTGCGTAACACGTGAGCAATCTGCCGATCTCTGGGGGATAGCCGGCCCAACGGCCGGGTAATACCGCATACGCTCATCGGGGGACATCCCCTGGTGAGGAAACCTCCGGGGGAGATCGAGGAGCTCGCGACCTATCAGCTAGTTGGTGAGGTAACGGCTCACCAAGGCTACGACGGGTAGCTGGTCTGAGAGGATGGCCAGCCACATTGGGACTGCGACACGGCCCAGACTCCTACGGGAGGCAGCAGTGGGGAATATTGCGCAATGGACGAAAGTCTGACGCAGCGACGCCGCGTGTGGGATGAAGCTCTTCGGGGTGTAAACCACTGTTGCCAGGGAAGAAACTCCTGATTCGTCAGGACTGACGGTACCTGGTGAGGAAGCACCGGCTAACTCTGTGCCAGCAGCCGCGGTAATACAGAGGGTGCGAGCGTTGTCCGGAATCACTGGGCGTAAAGGGCGCGTAGGTGGCGGGATAAGTGTGTGGTGAAAGCTCGGGGCTCAACCCCGAGTCTGCCATGCAGACTGTCTTGCTTGAGCGTAGTAGAGGCAGGTGGAATTCCGGGTGTAGCGGTGGAATGCGTAGAGATCCGGAAGAACACCGGTGGCGAAGGCGGCCTGCTGGGCTACTGCTGACACTGAGGCGCGACAGCGTGGGGAGCAAACAGGATTAGATACCCTGGTAGTCCACGCCGTAAACGATGGGTACTAGGTGTCTGGGGGAGCGACCCCCTGGGTGCCGGCGCTAACGCATGAAGTACCCCGCCTGGGGAGTACGGCCGCAAGGCTGAAACTCAAAGGAATTGACGGGGGCCCGCACAAGCGGTGGAGCATGTGGTTTAATTCGACGCAACGCGAAGAACCTTACCTGGGCTTGACATGCTGGAGAAAGCTCGCAGAAACGTGAGCCCCTCTTCGGAGTTCCAGCACAGATGCTGCATGGCTGTCGTCAGCTCGTGTCGTGAGATGTTGGGTTAAGTCCCGCAACGAGCGCAACCCTCGCCCTTAGTTACCAGCGTAAAGTCGGGGACTCTAGGGGTACTGCCGGTGCTAAACCGGAGGAAGGTGGGGACGACGTCAAGTCATCATGGCTCTTACGTCCAGGGCTACACACGTGCTACAATGGCCGAGACAGAAGGCTGCGAACCCGCGAGGGGGAGCCAATCCCTAAACTCGGCCTCAGTTCGGATTGAAGTCTGCAACTCGACTTCATGAAGCTGGAATCGCTAGTAATCGTGGATCAGCTACGCCACGGTGAATACGTTCCCGGGCCTTGTACACACCGCCCGTCACGCCATGGAAGTTGTGAGCGCCCGAAGTCGGTGCCGGAACCCGCAAGGGACCAAGCCGCCTAAGGCGAGCGCAATGACTGGGGCGAAGTCGTAACAAGGTAGCCGTAGGGGAACCTGCGGCTGGATCACCTCCTTAACGGAGCTGCGAGTAGGTCACCCGTTACACGGTACGTTCGTGTTCGGCTGATACGAAAGCGCTTCTGATTGTCGCTCGTCTCGCGCACCCCGCGATCTCATCAATCGATTTCTTATTAGCTGTCTGGCTGAGGCGCCCCACAGGGCGTCTCAGCGCATGACCACGCTGTTTGACAATGGATTGGGGTTAGAAAGTGGGAGACGAATCAACACTAGTGATTGACGTTTCGTCGGGATGGCATTGGCCTTAAAACCGATGTCACACCGTACGAAAAGAACCGAATCACAACGTTGTAGATCGCGCGTGCTCTGCTTGACGGTTTGTGGTCAAGCGAGCGAAAGCATGTGGGGGATGCCTGGGCACACGAAGGCGACGAAGGCCGCGGTAAGCTGCGATAAGCTCGGGGGAGCGGCACACACGCAATGATCCCGAGATGGCCGAATGGGGAAACCCGTCCGTCAGTAATGGCGGTCACTCCAGGCGTAAGCCAGGAGAGCTAACCCGGGGAACTGAAACATCTAAGTACCCGGTGGAAAGAGAAATCAACCGAGATGCCCTGAGTAGCGGCGAGCGAAACGGGTAGAGCCCAAACCGTGGTCCTTGTGGCCGCGGGGTTGTAGGACCCACGCACGCGTACGGAGACGTCAGTCGAAGTCCTCTGGAAAGGGGCGCCATAGACGGTGACAGCCCGGTAGGCGAAGACTATGAACCTTACGTAGTGGAGTTCCTGAGTAACGCCCGACCCGAGTAATCGGGCGTGAAGCTGGGGGGACCACCCTCCAAGGCTAAAGACTCTCGTGTGACCGATAGTGAACGAGTACCGTGAGGGACAGGTGAAAAGCACCCCAGTGCGGGGAGTGAAAGAGATCCTGAAACCACATGCTTACAAGCGGTAGGAGGCTGGGCGCGGGCTTGCCTGCGTCACGGCTGACTGCGTGCCTTTTGCATTATGATCCGGCGAGTTACTCGTCGGCAGCGAGGCTAAGCTGCTTAGCAGCGGAGCCGCAGCGAAAGCGAGTCCTGTAACGAGGGCGTCAAGTTGCCGGCGGTACGACCCGAAGCCAGGGCGATCTACCCATGAGCAGGTTGAAGCTGCGGTAACACGCAGTGGAGGACCGAACCGGTGTGGGTTGAAAACCGCTCGGATGACTTGTGGGTAGGGGTGAAAGGCCAATCAAGCCTGGAGATAGCTGGTTCTCCCCGAAATCTATTGAGGTAGAGCCTCGAGGCGTGTTAGCAGGGGGTAGAGCGACTGGATGGGCGCGGGCCGGCGTAGCCGGTACCAATCCCAACCAAACTCCGAATACCTGCCTAATGGACCTCGGGAGGCAGTCGTTGAGCGATAATGTCCAACGGCGAGAGGGAAAGAACCCAGAGCCACAGCTAAGGCCCCGAAGTGGCCGCTGAGTATAGCGAAGGATGTGTCCGTGCCGTGACAACTAGGAGGTTGGCTTAGAAGCAGCCATTCCTTTAAAGAGTGCGTAATAGCTCACTAGTCCAGCGTGGATGCGCCGAGAATGGTCGGGATTAAGCGGCCCGCCGAAGCTTGGCCTTCTGACTTTGTCAGAGGGGTAGGGGAGCGTTCCGTACTGCAGTGAAGGGACCGTGGAAACGAGTCCTGGAGCGTACGGAAGTGAGGATGCCGGACTGAGTACGCGCAAATGCGGGTGAAAACCCCGCACACCGTAAGCCCAAGGATTCCTGCGCCATGGCAATCAGCGCAGGGTGAGGCGGACCCTAAGACGAGGCCCCAGAGGCGTAGTCGATGGACAGCCGGTTAATATTCCGGCCCCGCCTACAGTGTGTTAACAACTCCGTAGGGACCCAGGAACGAGATGCGAGCGGCTTTGTGGATTGGCCGTTCAAGGGCGTAGGCGCAAGCCGAGACCCGAGTACGAGAGCGCGGGGCAACCCAAGCTCAAGTCGTGTGGAGTCTACTGGCAAGAAAAGCTACGCGAGGGAATGCTGTAGGTGTCCGTACCGTAAACCGACACAGGTGGGCAAGGCGAGTAGCCTAAGGTGAACGAGTGAAACCGGGTCAAGGAACTCGGCATAATGATCCCGTAACTTCGGAAGAAGGGATGCAAGAAAGGGTGTAGGGTACACCGAAGCTCTTTTTTGTCGCAGAGAATCGGCCCAAGCGACTGTTTAGCAAAAACACAGGTGTGTGCCAAGCCGCACAAGGCGCCGTATACACACTGACGCCTGCCCGGTGCCGGAAGGTTAAGGGGAGATGTTAGCCGTAAGGCGAAGCATTGAGCCGAAGCCCCGGTAAACGGCGGCCGTAACTATAACGGTCCTAAGGTAGCGAAATTCCTTGTCGGGTAAGTTCCGACCTGCACGAATGGCGTAACGACTTGGGCACTGTCTCGACCCGGTGCTCGGCGAAATGGCAGTCTCGGTGAGGATTCCGAGTCCCCGCAGCAGGACAAAAAGACCCCATGCACCTTTACTGTAGTTTGCCATTGGTCGTCGCACGTGACTGTGTAGCATAGGTGGGAGCCGTTGAGGCCCGGGCGCTAGCTCGGGATTAGGCATCAGTGAAATACCACCCTGTCTCGTGTAACGTCCTCACCACGCTCGAGAAAACCTCGGCTGGGACCGTGGCAGACGGGCAGTTTGACTGGGGCGGTCGCCTCCGAAAGAGTAACGGAGGCGCGCGCAAGGTTCCCTCAGCGCGGTCGGTACTCGCGCTTTTGAGTGTAACGGCATAAGGGAGCCTGACGGTGAGACCGACGGGTCGAGCCGCCACGAAAGTGGGCCGTAGTGATCCGGTAGCCCGGTGTGGATCGGCTATCGCGCAACGGATAAAAGGTACGCTGGGGATAACAGGCTTATCGCGCCCGAGAGTTCACATCGACGGCGCGGTTTGGCACCTCGATGTCGGCTTGTCACATCCTGGGGCTGGAGAAGGTCCCAAGGGTCCGGCTGTTCGCCGGTTAAAGTGGCACATGAGCTGGGTTCAGAACGTCGTGAGACAGTTCGGTCTGTATCCGCTGTGGGCGTTGGAGAATTGAGGGGCGCGGACTCTAGTACGAGAGGACCGAGTCGGACAGTCCGCTCGTTTCCCGGCTGTACTGCCAAGTGCAACGCCGGGTAGCGATGACTGGTACAGATAACCGCTGAAAGCATCTAAGTGGGAAGCTGTCCCCAAGATGAATTCTCCCTGGAGCCTTGAGCTCCCTGAAGGGCCGTCGGAGACTACGACGTCGATAGGCCGCACGTGGAAGGCGAGCGATCGCCTCCGAGCTTAGCGGTACTAATCGCCCGTGAGGCTTGACTACTCCCCCTGTTTTCAGGGGGACATATACACAATCGCAGAGCAATCGCACGATCTCCGCCCGACTACGCAAGTAGCGGCCGGCGATTCGGACTACCACGTTCAACCCCAATCCATTGTCATCTAATCGCTGGCGACTAGAGCGTAGGGGCCACACTCGTTCCCATTCCGAACACGATCGTTAAGCCCTACAGCGCCGATGGTACTCCGATCGAGAGATCGCGGGAGAGTAGGCCGTCGCCGGCACCCCTGAAGCCCCCTGAATCGTTCGCGATTCAGGGGGCTTCGTTATTTGCGTGCATTGCCTGCCCATGCCGGGCGAGCCGTGGCAGGCGGCCGGTTTACTCCCGCACCCACGGCGGCAATAGGTGGCGTTGAACCTTGCCCAGCGCAGTGCGTGGCAGTGAATCGACCCGAATGAACGCGCGAGGAGTCTTGAACGACGCCAGTAATGACGCGCAGGCAGTGCGCAGTGCGTCGTCGCTTGCGGCGTCGATCGCGGTGTCGATCTCGGTGTCGTCCGTCACGATGTACGCGATCACCACCTCGCCGCGGCGCTCGTCCGGCGCACCGACGACCGCGACTTCACGAACGCCGCGCTGGCCGAGCAGCACTTCTTCGATTTCCCGCGGATAGATATTGAACCCGCCGGAGATGATCAGGTCGCTGGCTCGCCCGCGCAGCGTGTAGTAGCCGTCCGCTGACCGCTCGGCCATGTCGCCGGTCCTGAACCATCCGTCCCGAAAGGCTTGTGCTGTGGCCTCGGCGTTTCGCCAGTATTCGAGGAAGACATTCGGGCCGCGCACCTCGAGTTGCCCCACGCTGGCGTCCGGCACCGCAGCGCCAGCATCGTCGACGATCCGCGCCTGCACCTCCGCAAACGGCATGCCGACGCTGCCTGGCCGCCGTTCGCCGTCGTACGGATTGCCGATGTTCATCAGCGTCTCGCTCATGCCATAGCGTTCGAGAATCGTGTGGCCAAAGCGCGAGCGAAATTGCTCCAGCACGGCCGCTGGCAGCGGCGCCGATCCGGAGACGAACAGGCGCATCCCCGCGCCCATCCGGCGCTGGATCTCTGGGGCGAGTTCGAGCAGACGCACATACACGGTCGGCACGCCGAAGCAGAGTGTCGGCTTGAATTCATCAAACCACTCGGCCGCACGCTGATGATCGAAGCGTTCTGCGAGGCGCATCAGGCAGCCCGATGCGAGCCAGGAGCAGACTCCGTTGCCAAGCCCGTGCACATGGAAAAGCGGCAGGACGGCTAAGTAACGGTCATTGGCGGTGATCTGCCACGCATCGATCAGGTGACTGGCGTTCGCGGCGAGATTGCCCCGAGTGAGCACCGCACCCTTCGCTCGGCCCGTCGTGCCAGACGTATAGATGATGACGGCCGGTGTGGTGTCTTCCCAGCTGATGCGCTCGGGTGATCCACCAGTTGGCTGGTCATTCGCCATTGCCTCCAGCGCCTCGATCGTTGCGGCCGGTGCATCGGCGTCGAACAGGTCGCGGTGTGCCGCCGATGTCACGATCAGCGCCGGCTCGGCGTCGCGCACGATGTGTGCGAGTTCGCGGCCTCGGTACAGCACGTTCACCGGAACGAAAATGACGCCGAGCCGGAGGCAAGCGAGCAACAGGTCGATGAACGCTGGCCCGTTCGCGAGGTGCACGACGCATCGGTCCCCGCGGCCGAGCCCGCGTGCGCGGAGCAACACGGCCATCTGGTCCGCGCGTGCGTCTACCTCGCCGAACGTCAGCGTCGCGCGTGCGCCATCAGCGCGCTCGTACTCCAGCGCCGGCTGCGTCGCACGTCCCGCTAGGCTGGCGTCGAACATCTCGGTGAGCGTGGCCACAAAGAGAATCTGTCGTGGAGGCACGGCGTTTGGCACTCTCGCGCTAACTTTGGTGCACGCGTAGTCCCGCGTTACCCGTTACCCGTTACCCGTTACCCGTTACCCGTTACCCGTCGATTCTCGTTCGTTTGCCCCAGACCCGTCGCCCGTCCACAAGCCGTGTCGTCTATCCTTGATCGCGTCGTCGTGGTCCTGCACAAACCCCAGGACCCTATCAACATCGGCGCCACCGTACGCGCGATGAAGAACATGGGCGTGGGCACGCTCCGGCTCGTCCAGCCCTGCCCGTACGACCCGTGGCGAATCGAGGGGGTTGCACACGGCACGCGTGACGTCGTGTCGAAGATCACCCATTTCAACTCGCTCGCCGAGGCCGTCGCAGATTGCGTCAAGGTCGCCGCCTTTGCTGGCAAGCGGAGGGCGGTGAAGTGGTCCGTCGTCACGCCGCGGGAGATGGCGCCAATCCTGCTCGATGCCTCGGCCGATGGTCCAGTCGCCATCGTCTTTGGCCAGGAGGACCACGGGCTTGCCGCGGAGTCGCTCGACCAGGCGCACCTACTCGTGCATATCCCGACCACGGAGCATGCGTCGCTCAACCTGGCCCAGGCTGTGCTCGTCGCGCTCTATGAGTTGCACCTCACCGCCGGCGACGCCACCCGTGTACTTGCGCCGCCGAAGAAGGAAGAAGGTCCCGCGACACACGACGAATGGGAGCGATTCTATACGGAGGCTGCGCGGGCGCTCGCGGCACTGGACTTCTTCAGGACCCGCAACGAAACGCAGGTGATGCGCGCGGTGCGTTCGCTCGCCGTTCGGGCCGAGCCTGACTCGAGGGAACTGAAGATGATGCGCTCAATGTGCTTTGAAGTGCTGCGTACTATCGGGCGCATCCAGAATGCAACCGCGGCGAGTCGCGCGGTCGATCGCGAGGAGTAATCTGCCGCATCGCGTCTCTTGCCTACGCCGCCACCACATGACATTTTTGACTCTGCTTCAGCCTTGTGAACAATTTCACATGAGCCACCGGTGATTCGATTTCCTTTAAAACACGGTCACGCGTGATGACTCGACCTCCTCGCTGGGTCGTCATTCCCGCTGTGGCCGCCATTGCCCTCGCGGCCTCAATCATTACTGCGTCCGCGCGCGCGCCTCAGGGTGCGGCGCCTGCCGCTGCCGGGGCCGCCGAAACGGCCACGCAGAAAGCCACTCGTGAGGCCAGCGGCAAAGCGCCGCGCGGTCCCTGGGCCTACTCCGGTGCGTCAGGCTACACGAACTACCTCGGTGGTGGAGTCGGCCGCTCACCCGAACAGCCAATCGCGTTTCCACACCCGGTGCACGTCAACACGCTCAAGCTCAACTGCGTGTACTGCCACTTCGCGGCGTTTAAGTCGCCCGACCCGGGCATGCCAGCCGTCGGAACCTGCGTCGGCTGCCATCAGCTCGTCGCTGGCGACCGGCCCGAGGTGAAGAAGATCGCACAGTTCGCCGCCAAGAAGGCGCCGATCCCGTGGGTGCGCGTCCACAAGGTGCCGGAGTACGTCCACTTCCCGCACATGCGCCACGTCAACGCTGGTGTGACGTGCCAGAGTTGCCATGGCCAGGTCAACAACATGCCGCAGGTGTTTCAGTACGCATCGCTCAACATGGGCTGGTGCATCAGCTGTCACGTCAAAGGCTATTCGCCAGCGGATGGCATGCGCGCCGCGGGCTTCACGCCTGACTCGGCGGCCCTCGCCGCGCCGCGCCGCAAGGCGCGGTACGACTGCTCCAGCTGTCACTATTAAGGAGATGAGCACAGAGATGAAGGACCTCACCGGCACGGACATCGTTCAGGAGCCGGTCATGCGCCGCGACTTCCTGAAGGTCCTTGGCGTCGGCGGCGTGGCCGCCACGGCCGTCGGTTGCTACAGCGACCAGGTCGAAAAACTCATTCCGTACGTCTCGTCGCCCGACAACACGGTACCGGGCGTCTCGACCTACTATGCCTCAACCTGCCGCGAATGCCCGGTTGGCTGCGGCATCATCGTCGAAACCCGCGACGGTCGCGCCATCAAGATTGAGGGCAACCCCGATCACCCGGTGAATCGTGGTGCGCTCTGCGGCCGCGGACAGTCAGCGCTGCAGGGCCTCTACAACCCCGATCGCTACCAGGCCCCGATGAAGCGGCAGGGCAACGCCCTAGTCGCGACGACGTGGGAAGACGCCATCTCCACGCTTGCCGGCAAGCTGGCCGAAGCGAAGAAGGCTGGCGGCGGATCCGCGGTGTTCATTAACCAGCACGAACAGGGCTCGTTTCCCGGATTCCTCGACGGGTGGCTCGCCGGATTCGGTATGCCAGCGCATCTCTCGGTCGATGCGGAGGCGCCGCTCTCGGCGATCGCCGCTAACCGGCAGTCGTTCAGCACGGCTTGGCCTAAGCACGACTTCAGTGCGGCCAAGCTCGTCGTCTCGTTCGGTGCGGACTTCCTCGACGCCTGGGGCCTCCCGGTTCCGCAGCAGGTCGACTTTGCCGAGGCGCGCGGTAAGATCGATGGCGCGCCCCGCGTGATCTATGTTGGCCCACGTCGTTCGCTCACCGGCCTCAACGCTGATACCTGGATCCCCGCGCGCTCTGGCGCGCTGCAGGCCGTCGCTGAAGCCGTTGGTGCGGCGGTCACCGGTAAGGGCAATGCCGCGCTCACGTCGGCGGCCGAGCAGGCCGGTGTTCCGGTCGAGTCCCTCGAGTCGCTCGTCGCAGAACTCAAGTCGGTCAAGCCGAGCCTGCTCCTCGCGGGTGGTTCGGATGCCAACGCCACGGCCACGGCCGCGGCGGTCAACGAACTCAATAAGGCGCTTGGCAACATCGGTCTGACCATCAAGCCTAGCGAAGGTTCGCTGGCGTTCGACGGGCTTGCCTCGCACGCCGCGCTCCGCGATGCCACGGAACGTATGGCGGCGGGCAGCGTCTCTGTCGCGTTTGTGCGCGGCGCCGATCCGGCGCACGCGATGCCCGGCGGCACGAAGTTTGGCGAGGCCTTCGCCAAGGTGCCGTTCAAGGTGTCGTTCTCGAGTTATCCGGATGCCACCACGCAGCTCTGCGATCTCGTCCTGCCGGATCACCACTCGCTTGAAAGCTGGGGCGACGCCGAGACTGTCCGGGGTACCCTCTCGCTTCAGCAGCCGACGATGGACCCGGTGTTTAACACGCGCGCGACGGCCGACGTCCTGATCGCCGTCGCGAAGGCCGATGCGCAGCTGGCCGGGAAGTACCCGACCGACTATCGCGCCTTCATCGCCGGTCGCGTCGGCGGCAACGCCGGTCTGACCAAGGCGCTGCCGACGGGTCTCACCAAGGGTTCGTCGCTCGCGTCGCCCGCAGCCAAGACCATTTCGGCGAAAGCTGGCCCGACCGGCGATGGTGAGTACTTCCTCCACGTCTACACCTCGCCGGTCGTCGGCGACGGTCGCGGCGCCAACAAGCCGTGGCTGCAGGAGCTGCCCGATCCGGTCACGAAGATCGCCTGGCAGACCGTAGTCGAGATTCACCCCGACACGGCGCGCAAGCTCGGCGTGGCCGAGGGCGAACACGTCACCGTCACGACAACGACTGGCACGCTTTCGGCGCCAGCCTACCTGTATATCGGAATTCGGCCTGACACGGTCGCCGTTGCCACTGGTCGCGGGCACACGGCCTATGGACGCTACGCCAACGGTTGCGGATCAAACGCGATGTCGCTGCTCGGCGTCGCAGAAGATGCACGATCAGGGCAGTTCGTCCTGTCTGGCGTGAGGGCTTCACTCGCCAAGGCGGCCGGCAAGTCGCGCATGGTCACGACCGAAGGCTCAGCCCGCCAGCACGACCGCGGCATCGCGCAGGCGGTGACGCTCGAACAGCTCAAGCACGGCGAAGGCGTTGTGCACGCGCACGTATTTACTGGCCAGGCAAAAACCGAATTTCTCCCAGGCCTCCGCGCTCCCGTCGCGAACGATGCGCAGGGCGACCTCGGTGATCCGAAGTCAGGCGAAAAAGGCCAGTACGATCCCAACCACTGGAGCGGGGCCGCCAAGCGGCGCTGGGCCATGGTCGTGGATCTTGCCCGTTGTACGGGATGCTCGGCGTGTGTGACCGCCTGCTACGCGGAAAACAACATCCCGACCGTCGGTGCGCCGTGGCAGGGGCCGCAGTTCTGGCCCGACCGAACAGGCTTCGGTGCCAACGTCACGCGCAACCGTGAAATGGCGTGGATTCGTCTCGAGCGCTACTTCGAGATCGATCGCGAGCCGAAGGACGTAGAGTTCAATCCCGACTTCGACACACGCGTTATTCCCATGATGTGCCAGCACTGCGGTAACGCGCCGTGCGAGCCCGTCTGCCCGGTGTACGCGACGTACCACTCGCCGGACGGCCTGAACGTTCAGGTCTATAACCGCTGTGTGGGCACGCGCTATTGCTCCAACGGCTGCCCCTACAAGGTCCGCTACTTCAACTGGTTCGGCTTTGGTGAGACGGACCGTGCGCAGTACGCGTTCCCGGAACCGCTCAACTGGCAGCTCAATCCGGACGTCACCGTCCGTGGTAAAGGCGTCATGGAGAAGTGCACGTTTTGCGTGCAGCGCATTCGCGAAGCGGAACACCGCGCGCGGGCTGAAGATCGTGAGCTAGAGCCAGATGAATTCACGGTGGCCTGCGCGCAGGCCTGTCCGTCACGTGCGATCGTCTTCGGCGACGCAGCCGACGAGCAGTGGGCGGTGTCGAAGCTGATTGATGACTCTCGCGCCTACCACGTGTTCGAGGAACTCAATACCTACACCGCCGTGGTCTATTTGAGGAAAATCAACCATCCGTCGTCCCTGACGACGGCCAAGGCATAGGGGGGCGCGATCATGGCAACGCTCGCTGAGCCCGGCCTCGACCATAACGACGGACCGAAGCGCCCGAACATCGCCAGGGCTGGTCTCCAGTTGCCAGCGGTCAAGGATTACGCGCAGGTCGATCGCGAGATCATCGCCACGCTTCGGCCAACCAAGGCGTGGTTCACGCTGCTGATGGCCTCCATCACCTGCCTTGGCATCGGTGCGGCGTCGTGGATTTACCAGATCTACTCGGGACTCGGCGTCGCAGGGTACTCGCCGCCGGTGATGTGGGGTGTGTACATCATCACCTTCGTTTTCTGGATCGGTATCGGGCACGCCGGGACGCTGATCTCGGCGATTCTCTACCTCTTCCGCGCTGGATTCCGCACCACGATCTACCGCTGCGCCGAAGCGATGACGGTCTTCGCCGTCATGACCGCAGGGCTTTTCCCGATCATTCATATTGGGCGGCCCTGGAAGTTCTTCTGGCTGATTCCGTACCCGAACTGGCGCCTCCTGTGGCCAAACTTCAAGTCGCCACTCGTCTGGGACGTCTTCGCTATCTCGACGTACCTCACGATTTCGGTGACGTTTCTCTTCATTGGACTCCTCCCCGACATCGCGACGCTGCGTGACGCGGAAAAGAATCCGATCAAGAAGCAAATGCTGTCGCTGCTCTCGTTCGGCTGGCGCAACAGCGAAAACGAGTGGCGACACTTCGCGAGGGCATACCTGTTCTTGGCCGCCTTCTCGACGCCGCTGGTGCTCTCGGTACACTCGGTCGTTTCCTTTGACTTCTCCATGGCGCTCGTGCCGGGTTGGCACACCACGATTTTTGCACCGTACTTCGTGGCCGGCGCAATCTTCTCGGGCATGGGCATGGTCTATACGATCATCATCCCGATCCGGAAATTTTTCAAGCTAGAGCACTACGTCACGCTGAACGTGATGGACGCAGGCGCTAAGCTGACGCTCTTTACCTCCATGGTCGTCGGTTGCGCCTACATCGTCGAGTTCTTCATCGCCTGGTACGGTGGCGTGAAGGTCGAACAGGAATACTTCTACAATCGCGTGTTTGGCCAGTGGTGGTACGCGGCGTGGATCATGCTCACCTGCAATATGATTCTACCGCTCTCGCTCTTTTCGCAGAAGTTGCGGCGTAACCCAACCTGGCTCTTCATTCTCTCCCTGTTCATCAACATCGGGATGTGGTTCGAGCGTTTCGTCATCATCGTCCCGGGCCTCTCGCATGAGTTCGAGCCCTGGCAGTGGTCCGGCTACCGGCCCACGTGGGTCGACTTTGGCATCCTGCTGGGATCGTTTGGCTGGTTCTTTATGTGGTTTCTGCTCTTCATTAAACAGCTGCCTGTGATCGCCATCGCCGAAGTCAAGGAAATCGTGCCGCCGAGGACGAGGAAGTCGGCGGCGCATGTCCACGCGGGGGGACACTAACATGGCACAGGGCATGCTTGGTGTATTCCTTGAGATCGACTCGGCCTGCGAGTCTATCGCGGCGCTGCGTAAGCAAAACGTCGGCAAGATCACGGTCTTCACGCCGACGCCGCGTCACGAGTTCGACCACGCGTTGCAGCCGCCCAAGAGTCCGGTGCGGATCTATACCCTCGTCGGCGCCCTCTCCGGCGCCACGTTCGGCTACTGGGTGTCCATCTGGGGATCGAACTATTGGCCGATCATCGTGGGTGGCAAGGCGATCTCGACCTGGATCCCCTACACGATCTTTGCGTTCGAACTCATGGTGCTCATCGGCGGTCTCTCGACGGTCGCGGGCCTCTTTATTCATTCACGCGTGCCGCGGCTCACGATGACCGTCGGGTACGATCCGCGCTTTTCTGGCTCGCACTACGGAGTCTGGGTGGAATGCTTGCCCGAGCGCCTCAAGGAAGCCGAAACGATCCTGCGCCAGGCTGGCGCGGAGGAGGTACGCGGTGAGCAATAACCTCGTGGCGCCCCGTGTCTGGGCCGCGTTCGCGTTCGTGCCGCTCGTCGGCGCCTGCAGCTGGTTCACCGACTTCAAGCAGCAGCCATCGGTCGGCCCGTGGCAGAACTACAGTACCGATTCGGCGGCGGGACGCGGATTTCGCGGCCAGCCCGCAGGCAGCGTATCAACCACCGGTGCAGCGGTTCCCGGGTTCGCGATTAGCTACTCGAACAGCCTCGCGACAGCGGATTCGTTCAGCGTCGTCACGAACCCCACAACGGCCGATGCCAAGTCGCTCGCTAACGGGCACAAGTACTACGCGATCAACTGTACGGTCTGTCACGGCGACCTCGGCGACGGCAACGGTGCCCTGCGCCAAGTCAACATGGCGTATGGGTTCTCGCCGAGCCTGCTGCTCGACGTCACCAAGGGTCGTACGGACGGCTATATCTGGGGTCATATCCGCAATGGCGGGGTGCTCATGCCGTCATACAATCGCATCGAAGAGATGGACCGCTGGGACGTGGTGAACTACGTCCGCGGCCTCCAGGGCAAGCTCGCGCAACCAGTGCAGACCGGCGCGGTCGGCCTACCGGGGGAAACGGGTGGCAAACTCCCCGGCGCCACAACGATCGGACCGACCGTTCCATCGAAGTACTTCAGGTCCACGATCGCGCCGACGACCGTCGGCGGTGTAAAGAAAGGGGAGGGCCATCCATGAGCTCGCACATGGGGAGCGGCGCGCCGAACCGTGAGCGCGTGATCGCCGCCGGCGCACAGCCACTGCCCGGCAAGATCCGCCAGATTTCGATCGCGCTCGCCGCCGCTGGCATGGCGTTGTTCGCCTACGGTGTGGCGACCGGTAACGACCGCGCGTGGCATGCGTTCCAGGTCAACTGGTTGTTCTTTACGATCGTTTCGTCGGCAGCCGTGATGTTTGTCGCCGTCCAGCGCATCGTCACCGCGCGTTGGTCGCGCGGCATCATCCGCTTCCTTGAAGGGTACGTCGCTTTTCTGCCGTTCGCCTGGATCGGCCTGGTGCTCATGGTGTTCGTTGGCAAGGGGCATGTGTATCCCTGGTGGGACACGCTCTCCGAACTGAACGCCGAAAAGCAGATCTGGCTTGGTCATACCTTCTTCTCGCTCCGCACCGTCGGCGTCTTTACGCTGCTCGCGGCGCTGCAGATCTGGTATATCTGGACCTCGGTGCGCCTCGATGTCGGTGTGTCGCCAGAGAGCGGCGCAGCCTGGGCGGCCGGACTTCGCGCGAAGATGCGCGCTGCGTTCGGCGAAGAGCGACGCGAGTTGCACAGCACGCACTCGCGCCAGGGCTATCTGGCTGTCGTCATGGCGCTGCTATTCGGCTTCGGCTGGTGCATCCTCGCGTGGGACCAGTCGATGTCGCTGGATCCGCACTTCTTTAGCACCATGTATGGCTGGCAGGTATTCATGGGCGGCTGGCTCGTCGCGCTCATGACCTTTTCGATGCTGCTGCGGTTCTGGCGTAACCGCCTCGCCGCCAAAGACCTCGTAACCGAGACGCACTTCCACGACGTCGGCAAGCTCTGCTTCGGCTTCACGGCGTTCTGGGGCTACATCACCTTTGCCCAGTTCCTGGTCATCTGGTACGGCAACTTGGCTGAAGAAACGCACTTCTTCACGCTGCGGCTCACGCATGCTTGGACGAACTGGACTGTCGCGATCGTCGTCCTCTCGTTCGCGCTGCCGTTCTTTGGCCTGCTCTCGGTCAAGGCCAAGTTGTTTTCGCCAACGATGATCTTCTTTGCCATGGCGAGCACGATTGGCATCTGGATCCAGCGCTACATCGAAGTGTATCCCTCGGTCTACGGCGTCACGGACGACGCGCCATTTCACCTCTGGGAAGTGGGTATCACGCTCGGCTTCCTCGGGGTCTGGGGCTTTTGCTATACGTCGTTCATGGACGCCTTTCCGAAGTTCCGCCTGTTCCTGTTGACGTCGCCGTACGCCGACGAAGTGCAGGTGCCAGTGGACCCGAAGACGATGGAGCCGCTCCCGGCGCACGAGTAGGTCCGGTGGTGACCGCAGAGCGCACGAGCCCGCTGCGCGGCAACGACGACTGCGAATACGTGGGGGAACGACAGCCGGCGTCGTTCCCCCATGCTGTTGTTTGGGACGACTGGGCGTTCGGTAGTCGTCGTTGGTCGCGATAGTCTGCTGAGGCTGTGATTCACATGCTCCGCTTCTGCACCTCGACTGTGATGGCCTGTTCAGGCATTCCGCACCCAAGACCGGCTTTTCTGTGACACCAGTGCCAACGCGTTATATTGCAATGACCTACGGGGCGGTAGCTCAGATGGGAGAGCACCTGGTTTGCAACCAGGGGGTCACCGGTTCGATCCCGGTCCGCTCCATTGCGAACTCCGTGTGAATCACTCGACGAACGACCTCGCGATTGACGCGCGCATGCTTGCTCGGCGCTTCGGCGCCCAGTGGGTATTGCGGGGTGTCTCGCTTGAGCTTCGATCAGGCGTCGCTGCTGGCCTGGTCGGCGCAAACGGGTCTGGCAAAAGCACGCTGCTCCGATTGCTGTGCACTCTGCTGCGCCCGACCGCTGGAACTGCCAGCATTTTTGGCGCCGACATCGCCTCGGAACCCGATCGGGTGCGCGAACTCGTCGGCTTCTTCTCGCCGGTGCCAGGTGTCTACGAAGACCTCACCGCGATGGAAAACATTCGCTTTGCCGCGACGATGCTCGGCCGGCCAGCCGGGTCGGCTGCCAGTGCGCTCGAACGCACAGGGCTGGCGTCGGTGGCGAACGAACGCGTGCGCGGGTTTTCGAGCGGCATGCTGCGGCGCCTTTCGTTGGCGCGCCTGCTCGTGCATCGGCCGCGGCTGCTACTCCTCGACGAGCCGTACAACAATTTCGACGCGCCCGGCACCGCGCTGCTGAACGACGTGATTCGTGAAACGCTCGCGTTCGGCGGATCTGCCCTCATTGTCGTCCACGACGTTGCGTCGGCTATGCCGGTCGTCAATGAGTGGTTCAGTCTTACCGGGGGCAAGATGTCGCCTTCAGCCGCGATCCCCGTGGGTTCGCCGTCGCCGTCAATCATCCCCGCGCTCGGCATGTCTGGAGTGCTCCACTAATGGCGTTCCGCGACGAATGGCTCCGCGCCCGCGCCGTCGCGTGGAAGGACCTCATGGCTGAGCGGCGGTCGAAGGCTGGGTTCAACTCGGTCGCTGCACTCGGCGTGACTATCCTGGTGCTCTTTGGGTTCGCGCTTGGCCCGGACGCGGAGGCCATCCGCGCCGCCGCACCGGGAGCGCTCTGGCTCGCCGCGCTGTTCGCCGGAGTGCTCGCGTTCAATCGGTCGTATCAGGTCGAGCTCGACGGCGGAGCGCTCGAGCCGCTGCTGATGTATCCGGGCGCACGCCGCTCGATCTTCGCGGGAAAGTTGCTCGCCAATTTTGTCTTCGTGTTCCTGCTGCTTGTGATCGTCATCGCGGTGAGTCTGGTGCTCTTCCACATCACGGTGCCCAGTACGTGGCCGCGGCTGTTGCTCGTGGTGCTGCTTGGCGAAGTGGGGCTCGTCACGCTCGGCACGTTTTATGCAGCGATGGCCAGCAGGAGCCGGGCGCGCGAAGTGCTCCTGCCGCTACTGCTCTTTCCAATGCTCGTCCCCGTATTGCTGGCGGCAATGCAGGCCACCAAGGCCCTGCTCGTCGGGGACGTGATGCATGACGCCGGCGCCTGGACCAGCCTTCTGGTTGCGTACGATGTCATCTTTCTAATCTCTACCTTCCTCGCATTCGACTACGTCATCGAAGCATGAGGATCTTATCATGACTGCCGCAGCCGCTTTCACTCTCGAAGTGCCCAAGTCGGGACGCTGGCCAATATTCGGTTGGTTCGCCGTGCTGTTCCTCGCCGGCGCGCAAATCACTGCCTTTGCGATCTCGCCGCCGGACCGGGACATGGGCGATCTGCAGAAGATCCTGTATGTCCACGTGCCCGCCGCGTGGAACATGGGCATCTGCTACCTCCTCGTCGCGATCTACAGTTTCCGCTATCTCTGGAAGCGCGATGACCGGGACGATCTCATTGCCGCGTCCGCGGCAGAAGTCGGCACGCTCCTGAACGGACTGACGCTAGTCCTCGGTATGATCTGGGCGCGGCCCACCTGGGGTGTATGGTGGGTCTGGGATGCGCGGCTCACCTCCACGCTGATCATGTTCCTCGTCTTCGCCGGCTACTTGGCGCTTCGGGCGTTCGTCGAGGAGCCGGACCGACGGGCGCTCTGGAGCGCGGTGGCCGGTATCATGGGTGCGATCAACTACCCGATCGTCTACATGTCGGTCCGGTGGTGGCGTACGATTCATCAGGTGCAATCCACGCCGAGCACACTCGACCCGACGTACACCTTTAGCCTACGCTTGAATGCCGTCGCGGTGCTGTTCATCCTGATCTATTTCATCCGGCGCCGGTATGAAGCGGCGCTCACGGAACGCGTGACCGAGCAGCTGTCGCAGGCCGCGGCGCTCGGAGGACCGCTCCATGCCTGAAATGATCGCGAGCAACGGCTACTATGTAGCGGCGGCGTACGCCGTCGGCTGGATCTGCATTCTTGGCTATTTACTGAGACTTCATTCGCTGCTCCGGCGGTCGCGTGAAGCGCTCGCCCACGCCAGAACTATCGGAGGTGCGCCATGACGTCACCGGAACTCGGATCCACACTCGCGCCGGCGAAGAAACGGCCAAAGGCTGGCATCATCGCCATGGTCGTGGTGCTCGTGGCGGCGTTCGGATGGCTCATGATGGGCAACCTCGACAAGAACGTCGTCTTCTTCCTCACGCCCAATGAGCTACTGGCCAAGGGGACAGAAGCGATCGACGTGCCGGTGCGGCTCGGCGGGCAGGTGAAGGCCGGCACCGTGACATGGGACGAGAAGGCGCTCGATCTTCGGTTCGACGTCGTGGACACGGACGGTAAGGGCACGATTCATGTGCAGTCGAAGGGCGCGCCGCCGCAGATGTTCCGTGATGGCATGGGGGTTGTCTGCGAGGGGCGCTTCGGCGCCGACAGCGTGTTCCAGAGCACGATGCTCATCATCAAGCACTCGAACGAGTATCGCGCCCCCAAGGCGGGCGAGAAGCCGCAGGAGATGTACAAGTCGCTCATGAAAGGATCCGGCTCGTGACACGCCTCTTGGCCGTTGACGCGCTCTGGTTCGGCCTGATCGTGAGCGTCGTCGGCGGCATCGTTGCGCCAGTTATGATCGCGCGCGGCAAACGGCTCGGTCAGTGGGTCACGATCGCGCAGGCCGCGGTGTACGCGAACTTCGCCGTCGTGACCGTGGCCACGCTAGCCATGATGTGGGCGCTCGCGCGCCACGACTTCTCTATCTCCTACGTCGCCCAGGTGGGCAGCCGCGCGACGCCACTGTTCTACACGATCATCTCGCTCTGGGGTGCGCTCGAGGGGTCGATTCTCTTCTGGGCCTGGGTGCTTGCCCTGTACAGCGCCGCTGTCGTCTACACAAACCGCAACCGGCCTGGCTTGCTCGTGCCGTATGCGTCGGCCGTGTTGCTCCTGATCGCGCTCTTCTTCCACATCCTGCTCGTCGGACCGGCGAATCCGCTGCACCTTGTGTCGCCCATTCCGCTCGACGGCCCAGGGCCGAATCCGCTCCTGCAGAATCACATCCTGATGGCGGTGCATCCGCCGCTGCTCTACCTCGGCTACGTGGGCATGTCGGTGCCGTTCGCCTTTGCGGCTGGCGCCATGCTCGCCGGTGAAGTCGCGAGCGACGACTGGATCCGGCTCACCCGGCGCTGGACGATGCTGGCGTGGGCCCTGCTGACGGCGGCGGTCATCGCCGGGATGTGGTGGTCGTATGAAGTCCTCGGGTGGGGCGGCTACTGGGCGTGGGATCCGGTCGAGAACGCTTCGTTTATTCCCTGGCTCACGGCGACGGCGTTCCTCCATTCGGTGATCGTGCAGGAGCGGCGGCAGATGCTGAAGCTCTGGAACGTGAACCTCGTGGTCGGCACGTTCGTGCTGACTCTCCTCGGCACCTTCCTCACCCGCAGTGGCATCATCTCGTCGGTGCACGCGTTCACGCAGGGTACCATTGGGTTCTACTTTCTCGCGTTTATCGCGGTTGTGCTCATTGGTTCACTCGTCATGGTGGCGGGCAACTCCGAGAAATTCCGCTCGCAGGGCCAGCTCGACGCCGCGCTCTCGCGCGAGACGGTATTTCTGCTGAACAACCTGCTCCTCACGGTGCTCTGCTTCACGGTACTGATCGGGACGCTCTTCCCGCTCATCGCTGAGGCGGTGCGGGGCGTGAAGGTCAGCGTGGGCGAGCCCTTCTTCAACCGGATGACGTTGCCGGTGATGGTCTCGCTCCTCTTCCTGATGGGCATCGGGCCGGCGCTGCCGTGGAAGCACGGCAACATGAACGACCTGAAGAAGAAAATGATTCCGGGTGCCATCGTCGCCGTGCTCCTCGCGAGCATCGTGATCGCGTTCGGTTCGCGCAGCCTGTATGCCGTGCTCGCCTTCGCCTTCGCCGGCTTCGCGGCCACGATGAACGTGCAGGAGTTCGTGATTGGGGCCCGGGCCCGTCAATCGGCTCACCGTGAGTCGTTCGGTACGGCGCTCGTGCGCCTCGTCAAAGGCAACCGGCGGCGCTACGGCGGCTACGTCGCGCACATCGGAATCATCGTGTCGGCGTTTGGTATCGCGGCGAGTTCCGCCTTCCGGAGCGAGGGTGAGGCCACGCTCAAGCCCGGCGAGACGCTCACGGTTGGGACTGTGACCGCGCGTCTCAAAGAGGTCTGGGGTAGGGAAGAACCGCAGCGTTCCGTGATCGGTGCCACCGTCGAGCTCGTACGCGATGGAACGGTCTACGCGACCCTCAGCCCACGGATGAATTTCTACCCCACGTCGCAGACGCCGATTCCCACCCCCGACGTGCGCAGTACGCCGTTTGGCGACACGTACATGAACCTGATGGCGTTCCAGCCGGACGGCTCGAACGCGACGGTCAAGGTGATTCTCGAACCGCTCGTTCCCTGGATCTGGATCGGCGGCGGCATCATCTGCCTTGGCGCGCTGCTATCGGCGTGGCCAATGAAAAGGGTCGCATGAACTGGCGGCGTGCGGCGTGGGCGTCACTGGCCGCCGCTCCCGTCGTCACCCTCCTCGCCTGGGGCATGACGCGTGACCCGAACGAGATTCATTCGCCCCTGCCAGGGCGTGAGGCGCCGGCGTTCGCTCTCAGGGTGTTCGCGCCCGGCGAGCCGCCCTTGGCGCGTACGGTTGGTGACACGCTCACGCTGGGGAGGATGCGCGGGAAGATCGTGGTGCTCAACTTCTGGGCGTCGTGGTGCCTCGAATGCCGCGTCGAACACCGCGACCTCTCGACCGTGGCTCGGCAGATGACCGACAAGCCCGTGCAGTTCATCGGCGTGCTCTACAACGACGTCGCGTCTGCCGGGCTGGACTGGATCCAAGGGATGAGCGGTCAGGCCTATCCCGGTGTGCTCGACCCGGGTGCGCGGACGGCGATCGACTACGGCCTCTACGGAGTGCCTGAGACGTTCGTCATCGATGGGAAGGGGCGCGTCGCCTATAAGCATACGGGGGCGATCCCTGCGGAGCTGCTGACGCTCAAGATCGACTCGCTGATTGCTGCCGGCAGCGCCGCACCAGCGTTGACTGGCCCCGTGGTGCCATGACCAGCCGTGTCCTCGGCGTTGTCCTCGGTGCGGCAGTCATCGCACTCGTGCCAACACCCCGATTGACGGCGCAGGGGGCGAACCTACCACCAGTCATCCAGCCGAGGAACGCCGCCGACTCGCTGCTCGAATCGCGCACGACGGAACTCGCGCGCGAGTTGCGTTGTCCGGTCTGCCAAGGCCTCTCGATCCAGGACTCGCCGTCGGAGTTGTCGCAGCAGATGCGGGCGCTCGTCAAGGAACAGATTGTTTCCGGTAAATCCGATGAGGACGTGCTCGCCTACTTCGTATCGAAGTACGGCGAGTGGATCCTGCTGGCGCCCGAGGCTCGCGGGTTCAACCTCGTGGCCTACCTGCTGCCGCCGTTACTGCTGGTGGCCGGTGCCGTCGGCGTCGGGATGCTGGTGAAATCCTGGACGCGCCAACCTCAGGTCGTCTCCGCCTCCAGTGGCGCCGAGGCGCCGCCGGAGGACTGAGGCGGCGCGCGACGCGGTCAACGCTCCCTCCTACTCTCCACTTCCCAGATGTCGATACTACTCATCGGCGATCCCGCCCCAGATTTTACGCTCAACGCGACGCATGGCACGACCATCTCCCTTTCCGCGTATCGGGGCTCCAAAAACGTCCTTATTGCCTTCTTCCCGCTCGCGTTCACGTCCACCTGCACGGCGGAAATGTGTGCGTTTACGGAAGAGTTCGCGAAGTTCGAATCGCACGACGTGGCCGTGATTCCTATCAGCGTGGACTCCGTGCCCACCCTGAAGGAGTACAAGGCCAAGCACGCGATTGCGATGGAAATGGCGAGTGACTTCAGGCGCGAGGCCTCGCGCGCGTTCGGCGTGCTCAACGAGGAGAAGTTCTATTCGAACCGATCGTATTTCTTGGTCGACAAGGCCGGCGTGCTGCGGTGGGCGCACGTCGAGACGGTAAACGGTGAGCGTCGCGGGAATGGCGAGCTGTTGGCGGCGATTGCCGCGCTAACACGATAGCAGGTGCCCTTCCGCGCGTTGCCGCTGGCCAACCTGGATGAGCTTGTCGCGTCTCACGGTCGCCCGTACCTTCACCCGCGATCCCTCGCAGTCGCCGGTGTAGCCGAATTCGATCACCCGATCATGACCTTGAGCAGTCCCCCAGCCGCCAGCCAAGCCACGAGCCGCCCGTCGACGCGTATGCTCGAGGCGTTGCACGGCATCATCGCTGAGCTCGCGGCCGGCCATGCGCTCGAGACGTCGCTTGCCTCGACGCTCGATGCATTGCGCATCGTACTCGGCGCCAACGAAGCTGGCATCTGGCTTGGCGCGTCGAGCGCTATGGTGCGCGCGTGGGGGGCTGGGCCGGCACAGATCTCTGCCGCCGAGCTATGCGCAATCATGGCCGGCGAAACGACCAAGCCATCAGGCCTAGTTGCGGCGCCGATTGGGTCGGCCGACAGGCGGGTCGGCGTCCTGGCCGTCACGGTGATGCGTCCGTTGGAGCCGGAAGAAGTACTGCTGGTGACCGCGGTGTCGCATCTCATCGGACCAGCGCTTTTGCACGCAGAGAGGAGCCGGCGACTGGAGGTCGAAGTCGAGGTTCGCACAGCCGAAATCGATCGCGAACATCGTTTTACCGACACGATTATTGACTCGCTGCCGGTCGGCCTCTACGTGATCGACCGCGACTACCGGATTCAGGCGTGGAACCGCAAGCGTGAGACCGGGATGGAGGGCGTGTCGCGCGAGGAGGCCCTCGGGCGGACGATCTTCGAGATTCTGCACCGCCAGCCGGCCGACATGCTTCGGCGGGAGTTTGACGAGGTCTTCACCCTCGGTCGGATCCAAGAATACCATACGCAATCGGTTGCCACTGGCGAACTGCGCACCTATCGGATCACGAAGGCGCCGATGCGACTCGGCGGTTCTGACGTGACGCACGTCATCACGAT
Source organism: Gemmatimonadota bacterium (assembly GCA_014192065.1). Lineage (GTDB taxonomy): Bacteria > Gemmatimonadota > Gemmatimonadetes > Gemmatimonadales > Gemmatimonadaceae > Fen-1231. The sequence continues at coordinate 106,077 of BJHH01000004.1, forward strand.
CGGCGAGGACGTGACCGAGTGGAAGGAGGCGCAGACGCGTTTCGCGCATGCCGAGAAGCTCGCGGCGATCGGCCAGCTCGCCGCCGGCGTGATGCACGAAATTAACAATCCGCTCGCAACGATCGCAGCGATCGCCGAGAGCCTGGAATTCAAACTGAGCGACGCACAGAAGGCGGGTGCCGTGATCTCATCTGATGTGCACGAGTACCTGCACATCATCGACAACGAAGTGGCGCGCTGCAAGCAGATCGTCGACGGGCTCTTGGACTTCAGTCGTCCCAAGCAACAGCTGCGGGAACGGGTCGACCTGAACGAGGTGGTGGACCGCACATTGCAGTTGCTCGAGCATCACGTGCGTTTTAAGCGACTGACGGTCACCTGTGAACTCGCACCCAATCTGCGCAAGGTGCCGAAAGCGAGCGGTGAGCAACTGGTGCAGGTGTTCATGGCGCTGTTGCTCAACGCCATGGATGCCATGGCGGATCGTCGCGGCGCCATCACGATTCGGACGCGCCCGGGACCCAGCGCGTCAGAGGGCGTCATCGCCGAGGTGATTGACCGGGGCCACGGTATCCCGCAAACCGAACTGAGTAAGATCTTCGAGCCGTTCTACACGACGAAGGATCCGGGCAAGGGTACGGGACTTGGGCTGTCGATCTGCTACGGCATCATCCAGGAGCACGGCGGTCGGATCGAAGTCGAAAGCGTCGTGGGACAGGGCACCACGTTCCGCGCACTTCTGCCTGCCGTCGAGGCTGCGTGACGCACCCGCGCGATCCAGTCAAGCGCCCGGGAGGCGCGTCGGCCGAATGAAGATCCTAGTGATCGAGGACGACCCGACCGTCGGGAAGTTCGTCAAGCGCGGGCTCGAGGAGCAGCGCTACTCGGTCGATCTCGTGACGGATGGCGAGGAAGGCGAGCGGCTCGCGTTGACGCAGCCGTACGACCTGATCCTGCTTGACCTGCGGCTCCCGCGTCGGTCCGGAATCGACGTTCTGCGCAACCTCCGGGCCCGCGGGTTTGAGAAACCGGTGCTCGTGCTGACTGCACAGGACGCGGTAGATGCGAAGGTCGAAACGCTCCGTGCCGGAGCCGACGATTACGTCACCAAGCCATTCGCGTTCGAGGAATTGCTCGCGCGCGTCGAGGCCATCGCGAGGCGTCCGCGCGCGATCGCCTCCCCCGTGCTCAAGATCGCCGACCTCGAGCTCAATATCGATTCCCACGAAGTCTCACGTGCCGGGCACGCGATCGAGCTGACACCAAAAGAATTTCTCGTGCTGGAGTATCTGATGCGCCACGCCGGAAAGGTGATGAGCCGGACGCTCATCACCGAGTATGCCTGGGGGTATCACTTCGACTCGGGCACGAACGTCGTCGACGTGGTCATCAACCATCTCCGCAAGAAGGTGGACGGTGCCGGCATCAAGAAGAAGCTGATCGCGACAGTCCGCGGCGTCGGCTACGTGATCAAGGCGTAGGCGAGCCCCCGTGGCGTCAGTTCGTTCACGCATCACCGCCGCATACGGCGTTGCGATGGTTGCCGCGATGGCCGCCTTCGCGATCACCATCGGCTATCAGCGGCGCATTTCCGTGCGTCAGCGGCTCACCGACGAGGCGGCGAGCACCGCGTCACTCGTCGCCAGCATCATTGAGCGGCAGGGGTTTCGCGGCCTTGCCGTGGACACGGCGGCGGGACCCAAGCCCGTGCTCTCCGTAACTGTCACATCGCTCCTCGACGCGTTGCCCGACGAATACCTGATCGTTGGCGACTCCAACCAGGTCGTGTACTGGTCGAAGTACGTACGCCAGTTTGACGAGCAGGAGCGGAATGCGTCGCTGTTGCCGAGCGTCCGTGCCGCAGCCGCGAAGGACCGCGACGCCCTGACGACGGCCGCATTCGCGATTCAGGAGTCTGGCGTGGCGCACGAGGTCACGCTGAGCACGGACCACGTGCTGCTCGTCGCGACGCTCCGTGCGCTGCCGTTGGCCGGCGGCGTGCGCCGCGTGGTGGCCGGCGTGTCGATGCGGCGGCTCGCCGACGTGAACTCCGAACTCACCGGTCTGACGGTCATCGTGGCGCCCGTGCTGGTGCTCATGGCGATGGGCGTCGCCTGGACGCTCGCTGGACGTGTCCTCGAGCCGATCGATCAGATGGTGGACGACGTTGAGGCCATCACCGACGGGCGCTCGCTCCACCGCCGCATCGTGCTGGGGTCCGAGTCACGGGACGAACTCGGCCGACTTGGACAGACTGTCAACGAGATGGTCGCGCGCCTTGAAAAGTCGTTCGTATCGCTTCGACGGTTCACCGCCGATGCCAGCCATGAGCTGCGCACGCCGCTGGCGGTGATTCGCGTCGATGTCGAGCGCGCGATGACGACTCCGCAGAATTCGCTCGAACAGGCCGTCGCCCTCGAAGAGGCGCTCCAGCAGGTGTCGCGCATGACCGGACTGGTTGAGTCGCTGTTGACGCTCGCCCGCGCCGACGAAGGGCGGTTCAACCTGATGCGTGAGCCAGTGCCACTGGAACCCCTGATGCGCGAAGTCGCCGAGACCGCGACCATCCTTGGCGAAGAGCCCGGCATTGCCGTGACCACACTGCTCCTTCAGTCAGTGGCGGTCAACGGAGACGCCGAGCGGCTTCGGCAGCTGTTCCTGAATCTCGCGACCAATGCCATCAAGTACACGCAGCGCGGTGGGGCGGTGGACATTTCCCTCGAGACGCGGCACGACGAGGCGATTATCACAGTAAAGGACAACGGCATCGGCATCGCCGCAGCCGACCTGCCGTTCGTGTTCGATCGCTTTTGGCGCGTTGACCGCGCCCGGTCGCGCTCGGAGGGCAGCGGCGTGGGTCTCGGTCTCGCCATCAGTCAGTGGATCACGCATGCCCACGAAGGCCGGATTGACGTGACCTCGCGCCTCGGACGCGGCACCACCTTCACGGTCGTGCTTCCCGCTCACCGCCCAGAGGGAACGAACAGCTAACTCGGACTTAAGCAATTCTTAATCTTTCATCCATTACCACGTCAGGTGGCCAGCGGTACCTTCTGGTGTCCATTGAGGTGGCTTGGCGTTCAAACTGCGCACGAGGTGCCACTTGTTTAACAACCTGCTTGAGTCGAAGCCGCAGAAGCAGCGCTCGACGTCCAGTACAGTGATTAGCCTCGTATTGCATACGGCGCTCATCGCTTTGGCCGTCAAGGCTACGCTGCAAGCGACGCAGGAAAAGGAAAAGGTCGAAGAGAAGGTGAGTTTCGTCGATGTGAAGAAGGACGAGCCGCCTCCGCCGAAGCCTCCGCCGCAGGAGGCCCCGCCTCCGCCGCAGAGTTTTCAGGTGCTCACCGCTCCGGTGAACATCCCCAATGTGCTGCCCGATATCGACCTCTCGGCGAAGCTCACGAACGAGAGCGACTTCACGGGCAAGGGCGTTCAGTCGGCCAAGGCGAACACGGGACCGGTGGCGAAGCCGGAAGGCGACCAGCCTTACTTCGAGTTCATGGTAGAAAAGCCCGTGACTGAAGCGTCGAACACGCAACGGCCGCGGTTTCCCGACATCCTCAAGTCCGCCGGCGTTGAGGGCGAGGTGCTCGCCCAGTTTGTCGTCGACACTACGGGGCATGTCGAGATCAACTCGTTCAAGGTTCTCAAGACTTCGCACGAACTGTTCGCGGCGTCGGTGCGTTCGGCGCTACCCGGCATGCGTTTCATCCCGGCCGAAGTGGGCCAGAAGCGCGTCCGTCAGCTGGTGCAGCAACCGTTCGTATTCGCCATCGCGAAGTAATCGAACTCGCCTATCACGCCACAGGAGACAACTGAGTTATGGAACTTTCGCTGATCGATCTCTACGGAACAATGGGTGGCTTCGCCAAGGGTGTCATCTACACCCTGGCCATTATGTCCATCTGGTCCCTCACGGTGATGATCCAGAAGTGGTGGTACCTCCGGTCCGCGCAGGCCCAGACGCGCAAGTTTGCGCCTGAGTTCTCGCAGTTCCTCGAAGAGAGTAACCTCGAAGGAGCGATCGACCTCGCCTTGAGCTACAAGAAGTCCCACGTGGCGCGCGTACTAGGCAACGCCCTCTCAGACATCAAGCCGCTCATCGCCGACGGCTCGGTCACAGTTGCTGATATCAACTCGGCTGAACGCGCAGTAGAGCGCGAGATGCTGATGACGATCGTGTTGATCAAGCGTGGCCTGGGTATTCTGGCCACGACGGGTTCAACGGCGCCATTCGTCGGGCTCCTTGGTACGACGATGGGTATCGTCAACGCCTTCACGGGCATGGCCACGTCTGGTGGCGGCGGACTGGGCGCGATCTCGGCTGGTATCGCCGAAGCGCTCATCACGACGGCCTTCGGTCTGATGGTCGCCATCCCGGCCGTGTGGATGTACAACTACTTCCAGACGAAGGTTGACAATATCACGGCCGAAATGACGTACTCGTCGAAGGAAATGATCGATTATCTCATCAAGGGCGTCTCAGGCGAGTTCGGACGCAGCCGCTTTACCCGTGAGTTCAATACGAAAGCGCTGAACACGGCCAAGCTCTAGCCTCAGCGAATACCAACCTACGCAGAGGTATTCCGATGGCGTTGAATCTCTCATCCGAAAGTATTAAATCGGAGCCGAACGTCACGCCGATGATCGACGTGATGCTCGTGCTGCTGATCATCTTCATGATTATCATCCCGGCGCTCATGGCGGGTTTTAACGCCGTGCCGCCGTCTGGGCAGAACCTCAAGGTGCATCCAAACGAGGACGAGGACATCATCTTCGGTATCGATGCCGACGGGAAGTTCTATCTCGACAAGAAGCCCTTTTCGGATGACCAGATTGCCACGGCCATCCGGGCGAAGTACGATGTGCGCACGGTCGACAAGATCATGTACATCAAGGCCGACAAGGGTCTGAAGTACGACCGGGTGATGGAAGCGATGGATATTGCCTCCAATCAGGGCGTGCGCGTTGCGGCGCTCATCACCGATCAGACGCCAGGTACAACGTCACTGCTCGAGGCCGACAATGCTGGGCAGGATCTCGGCATCAAGGGCGGTACCGCAGAAAAGAAGGGAGGAGCCCCCGAATGAGTATGAGCGCAGGTGGCCCATCAGGCGGCTACAATTCTGAGCCGAATCTTACCCCGATGATCGACGTCCTCCTCGTGCTGCTGATCATTTTCATGGTCATCATTCCGATGGGACGGAAGGCGTTCGACGTGCAGCTGCCGGACCCGACCGCACCGCCGCCGCCGAAGAACCAAAAGGCTGACCAGATCGTGCTCGAGGTGAACCCTGGTGGTGAGTTCTTGATCAACAAGGCTCCCGTCGCCAAAGAACAGCTCTACGCGAAACTGAAGGAAGTGTACGATCCCCGCCCGACGAAGGTGATTTTCATCAAGGGCGATCCGCAGGTGATCTATCAGGATGTGATCTTTGCGATGGACCAAGCGCGCGGTGCCGGCGTCAAGGTCATCGGCGCCACGCCACGAGCAGCGGCTGGCGCAACGAAGAAGTAGGCAACGCTCGTGAAGGAAATCATACGACCGGCGAACCTTTTTGGGCTCGCCGGTCGTATTATTTAAGGATATGACGCTCGGACCAAACCCTGTGCCAAGCCCCAAGCTGCGCTACCGGCCGCCGATCGGTATTCCCAATTCTCGGCAGCCGAGTACGGGGAGTGCGCTCCTATCGGTGCTGCTGCACGCGCTCCTCATCTTCCTGCTGGTCGGTCCGATCTTCTTGCCCGACGTATTCGCGCCAGAACGCGAGGGCGCCGGCGGCAGGTCCGCACGCGGGGGCGGAGGAGGTGGCAATCGGGGTGGGGCAACCGCCGAAAAATTAAATTACATCCAAGTGCCGACGCCGCCGCCACCGCCGGCGGTACAGAAAACGGCCATACCGCAGTTGGTTCCTCCGCCAGTGGTGAAACCACCTGAGCCGCAGCCAGAGCAGCCCAAGGCGGAGGCGGTGCCGTCCCAGGCCACAGTGGTAAACGCGGCTGGGACGGGCGGCACGGGCAACGACGGTGCCAAGGGGACTGGGCCAGGCAGCGGAGGCGGCGTGGGCTCTGGCGAGGGTACCGGGCGTGGCTCCGGCAACGGCCCGGGAACCGGTGGCGGGACCGGCCGCATTTACCCGCCGTACGTGACCAATCTGGCCCTGCTTCCGATGCCAGTGCCGTCCAAGGTGCGCCCGTACACGCTCGTCGCGGTCTTCGAGGTGGACGAACAGGGGCACGCTAAACTGCTCCATTTCAACGAGTCAAAGGACGCGAGTTACAACAAGAAGATTCGCGCCATGCTCGCAGAAATCCGCTTTCGGCCCGCGACCAAGCCTGACGGTACCCCTGTCCGCGACACGACATCGATCGTCGCCGAGGCAAGGCTCTGAGGTCTGTTTTTTCGGCCTGACCCTATCCGCTCCACGACGGGGTAGTTATCTTTCCTAAGATCCACGCAAAGCGTGGCGCCGTAAGGAGATGGCGCCAGCGACAGTCTTCCGTCTTCTGAACCCCATATGTCACTTTCGACACTGCTTACGATCATCCTTGGCGGTAGCGCCGGCGCTCTGGTTTTTGCCGTCAGCCTTTCGCGCTGGGTCCTCGCCCGCGACACCGGTACGCCCGCCATGCGCGTGATTTCGGACGCGATTCAGGAAGGTGCTGAGGCGTACCTGCGCCGCCAGAACCGGACCATCGCCGTCCTCGCTGTCGTGGTCGCTGGACTGCTTGCCGTCGGGTACGGTGTGCTCCGTACCTCGATGCCGGCCGACCCGGTGAGCGATCGGACCATGCTGGCGTTCTATGTCACGGTGTCGTTCCTCCTCGGTGCGCTCTCTTCCGGCATCGCTGGGTATATGGGCATGTGGGTGTCTATCCGCACCAATATCCGCGTCGCGGCAGCTGCAACCTCGTCGCTGAATGCGGCATTGCAGACGGCGTTGCGCGGCGGTGCGGTGAGCGGACTGTTTACCGTCGCGATGTCACTCCTCGGCGTCGGCGGACTCTTCGCCGTGCTCACCCTGTTCGCACCAGCCGGCGTCGACGCCTCCGAATGGGTGCAGAAAATCCCGTTTGTGATCGTGGGCTACGGATTCGGCGCAAGTTTCGTCGCGCTTTTCGCCCAGCTCGGCGGCGGCATCTACACCAAGGCTGCTGACGTCGGTGCCGACCTCGTCGGTAAGGTCGAGGCTGGCATTCCCGAGGACGATCCGCGGAATCCAGCGGTAATCGCGGACCTCGTCGGTGACAACGTGGGCGATTGCGCCGGGCGTGGCGCCGACCTGTTCGAGTCGATCGCCGCGGAGAACATCGGCGCGATGATCCTCGGCGTGATCCTCTTCGAGTCGTTCGGTGTCGCGGGCATCCTCTTTCCGTTGGTGATCGGCGCGGTCGGAATGGTGGCGTCGATCGTTGGCATTATGTCGGTGAAGGCGCGCGAGGACGAGGACCCGATGCACGCGTTGAACCGTGGGTTCTATCTCACGACGGCGCTCGTGTCGGTGGCGATCTTCTTTATCTGCAAGTGGCTGCTGGTCACGCCAGACGCGCCGCAGGCTTGGTGGTATTTCTTCCTATGTGCGATGGTCGGCGTGGCCACGTCGGTCGCGTTCGTGTTCATCACGCAGTACTACACCGAGTATCGCTATCGTCCGGTGCAGTCGATCGCTGATGCGTCGCTGACAGGTCCGGCGACGAACATCATCATGGGTTTGTCGGTGGGCATGGAGTCGACCGTCCTGCCGGTCATCACGATCGGCCTCGCCCTCGTTTCGAGCTTCCTGCTCGGGCGCTCCAGCGGCATCATGATTGACGGCGCGCCTGCTGGCGGTCTGTTCGGCACGGCTGTTGCGACGATGGGTATGCTCGGCTCGGCCGGCTACATCCTCGCGATGGATGTGTTCGGTCCGATCACAGACAACGCCGGCGGCATCGTCGAAATGTCCAAGCAGCCGGAATCTGTGCGTGAACGAACGGACCGTCTCGACGCAGTCGGCAACACCACGAAGGCGCTGACCAAGGGGTACGCCATCGGCTCGGCAGCCCTCGCGGCCTTCCTGCTCTTCTCGGCGTATCTCGACGAAGTGCGCAACTACACCAACGAAGCGCTGCACGTGGATCTGTCCAAACCGCCCGTGTTCGTGGCGGGGCTGCTCGGCGCGATGCTGGTGTTCTGGTTCAGCTCGCTCGCCTTGCGTGCGGTGAGCCGCGCGGCGCAGAGCGTCATTGAGGAGGTCCGTCGCCAGTTCAAGGCGAAGCCGGGGATCATGGCCGGCACCGAGAAGCCGGACTACGGTGCCTGCGTGGACATCGTGACCAAGGGCGCGCTGCGGGCGATGGTTTTGCCTGGCGCGCTGGTGGTGATTTTCCCGATCGTCGTCGGCGTCGCCTTCAAGTACATCGGTGACCCTGGCGAACGGCTCGGCGCCGAGGCGGTGGCCGGGTTCCTGATGGTGGCGACTATCACCGGGATCCTGATGGCCGTCTTTCTGAACAACGGCGGCGGCGCGTGGGACAACGCCAAGAAGTACATCGAGACCGGTGTGCACGGCGGTAAAAAGTCCGACGCGCACAAGGCGGCCGTCGTGGGCGACACGGTCGGCGATCCGTTCAAGGACACGGCCGGCCCGTCGCTGCACGTGCTGATCAAGCTGCTCTCGACGATTACGCTGGTGTTAGCCCCGATCTTTATCTAGGGCGAGCCCACCGGTGAAGTCCCTCTTCGCCCGAAAACCGATTGCTGCCTTGGTTCCCGAGGGTGAAGAGGGGGCCGGCCTCAAGCGGCAACTCGGCACGATCGACCTTGTTGCGCTGTCCATTGGCGCCGTCATCGGCGCCGGGATCTTCTCATCGATCGGGACGGCGGCAGCTGGGCAGATAGCCGCCGACGGCGTGACCGTGGTCCGGTATGGTGCTGGCCCGGCGCTCGTGGTCTCGTTCCTGCTGCTCGGCGGGGTCTGTGCCCTCGCCGCGCTGTGCTATGCGGAACTCACGGCGATGATCCCGCAGGCGGGCAGCGCCTACGCCTATACCTACGCGACGCTCGGTGAACTCGTCGCGTGGATCATTGGCTGGGACCTGATCCTCGAATACGCCGTCGGCAATGTCGCCGTGGCCATCGGATGGAGCGGGTACTTCGTGTCGCTCCTGTCGGGTTTCGGGGTCGACCTGCCTGGCTGGCTGGTTCACGGCTATCGCGAGGTATTGCTGGCCGCACCCGACTCGCCCATCAAGCACCTGATGACCGACGCGCCGCAGATCGGCGGCATCCCCGTCCTGCTGAACATTCCTGCATTTGTGGCCGTGGCCGCCATCACCTGGCTCCTCGTGATCGGAGTCAAGGAAAGCAACCGGGTGAACAGAGTGATGGTGGCGGTCAAGCTGATCGTGCTGGCCGTATTCATCATCATCGGCGTGCAGCACATCGATACGGCCAACTATACGCCCTATGCGCCGAACGGATTTCGCGGCATCCATCAAGGTGCGGCGATCGTGTTTTTTGCCTATATCGGCTTCGACGCCATCTCTACGGCGGCCGAAGAGACGAAGGATCCGCAGCGCACGATGCCCCGCGGCATTCTGCTCGGATTGCTGATCTGCACCATCATCTACGTGGCGGTCGGTGCGGTGGCGACTGGGCTGGTTCCGTACAAGCAACTCCTGGCCAACGATCCGCTGGCGGCGGCGTTCAACCAGGCCGGCCTGCAGCGATTCAGTTGGTTCATCTCGCTCGGTGCGGTGGTGGCCACGAGCGCGGTGCTCCTCGTCTTCCAGTACGGCCAGGCACGCATTCTGATGGCAATGGCGCGTGACGGGCTACTCCCCAAGTGGGCGGCAAAGATCCACCCGAAGTTCCGCACTCCGCACATCACCACCCTCGTGATGGGAGGCTTCGTGGCGCTTTGGGCACTCATCGGCGATCCGGGCGAGACCTACGACCTCACCAACATCGGCACGCTGTTCGCGTTCACGCTGGTAGCCGTCGGCGTGCTCGTGTTGCGGAAGACCGAACCCAACCGACCGAGGCCGTTCCGCATCATCTTTGTCTGGCCTGTGGCAGTTCTTACGGCCCTGGCGTGCATCTTCGTGATGCTCGGGCTGCCAGCTCAAGCGTGGACGCGGTTCGGCATCTGGCTGTTGATAGGGCTCGCGATCTACTTCGCTTACGGATTCAAGCGTTCCGTGTTGCGCGCGAATAGTTAGCTTCACACGTTGCGCGTTGCGCGTTGCGCCCAAACAGTTAACCAGTCAATTCATGTCTGTCGAATCCGCTGTGTCCCCCAAGAAGAAAATCAGCCAGACGCAGTGGATCATCATCTCGATGACCCTCGGCATCGCGGCCGGCTACTTCTTCCCGGCTGCCGAGAATCCTGGTTTTCTGGCGTTCGCCAAATCGGTCTCCGCCATCTTCCTGCGGATGATCAAGTCGCTGATCGTGCCGCTGCTGTTCAGCACGCTCGTCGTCGGCATCGCTGGGCACGGCGACGACATGAAGAAGGTCGGCCGTCTGGCCTTCCGGTCCATTCTCTATTTCGAAATCGTCACGACGATTGCGCTGTTCATCGGCCTTGCCGCCGTCAATCTCGTGAAGCCAGGCGCTGGGATCTCGCTCTCAGGAGCCAGCGCGACGGATGCGGCGCAGTTCGCGCAGACCAAGATCACGTTCGGGGGCCTGATCGAGCACTCGGTCCCGCAGAGTTTCTTCGACGCCGCGGCCAAGAACGAAGTGCTGCAGGTGGTGTTTTTCTCCATCCTCTTCGCCGTCGGTCTGGCCCGCGTCAACGGGCGGCCCAAGCAGGTAATGATCGAGTTCTGTGAGTCGCTCGCCGAGGTCATGTTCAAGTTCGTCGGCATCGTGATGGCGTTCGCGCCGTTCGGCATCGGCGCGGCGATTGCGGTGACCGTTGGAACGAGTGGCCTCGTGGTGCTCAAGAGTCTGGCCCTGCTGGTACTGACACTCTACGGGTCGCTGATCGTGCTCGTGGTCTGTGTATTCTTGCCGATCGCGCTGATCGCGAAAATACCGATCAAGACGTTCTGGAAGTACATCAAGGAGCCGTGGCTTATTGCCTTCTCGACCGCGTCGAGCGAGGCGGCGTTGCCGCTGGCGATGCAAAACCTCGAGAAGTTCGGCATACCGAAACGCATCATCGCCTTTGTGCTGCCCACGGGGTACTCGTTCAACCTCGACGGTTCGACGCTCTATCTCGCCATCGCGTCCGTGTTTGCGGCCCAGGCCGGCGGCATCGAGATGACGCTCGGCCAGCAGATCTTGATGATGCTGACGCTGATGCTCACGTCGAAGGGCGTCGCGGCCGTGCCGCGCGCGTCGCTCGTGATTCTTTCGGGTGCGCTCGCGATGTTCAACCTGCCGCTCGAGGCCGTGGCCGTTATCCTGGGCGTCGACGCCATCATGGATATGGCACGCACCTCGATCAACTTGATAGGCAACGCACTTGCCACCGCCGTCATGGCCAGGTGGGAGGGTGAGTTCCCGGAAACCCCTGGAGTGCCGGCGAAGTCGTAACCGGAGGCGGGGTGGGTGGTGCCATGGTCTCATTCCCGGCGAACGGCCGGTCGTGTGACGGCTACCTGGCACTGCCGCCGTCAGGGCATGGCCCAGGCCTGATCGTTATCCAGGAATGGTGGGGCCTTGTCGACCACATCAAGGCGGTCGCCGATCGCTTCGCGGCAGCCGGATTCGTGGCCCTCGCGCCGGATCTGTATCACGGCGAAAAAACGACCAGTCCGGACGCGGCCGGAAAGCTGTTCATGGCCCTGAATATCGGCGCAGCCGGCGACGATCTACGCGGAGCGGCGATCTTCCTGCACGACCACGCTGCCGTGGCACCCCAAAAGGTGGGCGTGCTCGGTTTCTGCATGGGCGGCCAGCTCGCCCTGCTTGGAGCACAGGAGCATCCCGACGTGCTCGATGCGGCTGTGGACTTCTACGGAATCCACCCGAACGTCGCGGTCGATCCAGCGTTGATGAAAGTGCCAGTGCTCGGCCACTTCGGGCTGAGGGACAAAAGCGTTCCGTTGGATGCGATGCACGCCTTGCGTGACGGGATCAACGCGGCGGGCGGGAAGATGGAAGCGCACGAGTACGACGCCGGTCACGCATTCTTCAACGACACCCGCCCTCAGCTGTTCGACGCGGCGTGCGCGCAGCTTGCCTGGGATCGCACGCTCACCTTTCTGCGAAACCAGCTCTGGTAACTCGAGCACGCAGTCGGGGCGCATGGCGTCGCCCTGCGCCAACATGCGCCGGCCTACGCAGGCTTAGGACGGTCTACGTCAACCTGCGTCAACCTGTGCCGGAGAGACCGACCGGCGTGCCACCCGAATCGCGCCGCGCACTGGCACCACCGACTCGTGGCGGACCAGCGCGCCCGGTACCGAGCTCCTCAGCCTGTGCTCGACCAGTTTGCGCAGGAACGAACCGGGCTGCATGAGCCCGCCGGCAACGGCCACCGGAATCGCAGCCCGTTCGTCCACGAACAGGTCGCGGGCAAGGGTACGGATGTGCAAGACGAGCTCTTCGGCGGCCATCGCCAGTAGCGAGTTGGCGCGGAGGTCACCTGTCGCGGCGACGGAGACGACGAGCGGTGCGAGCTGTGCCAGCTGCTGGACGGTCGCTGCCGCCCCCCACGCAACCAGTTCCTCTACCTTGCTGAGCGATAGCGAGTTGAGGAGCGCGCCAACGAGCGCTGTCTCGGGCTCGCGGCCGTCCGACGAAGCGGTCACGACACTGAGCGCGCGACGTCCGATCCAGGCGCCGCTGCCTTCGTCGCCGCAGAACGGACCCCAGCCGCCGCAGCGGGCCAGCTTACCGGTGGGACTGCGACCGAAGCAGACCGAGCCCGTGCCCGCGATGAGCAGGATGCCGGCGTCATCACCGAACGCATCCTCCAGCGCGACCACAGCATCTGGCAGCACCACGAGTTCGTCGGCGAGATCGCGGTCCTGCATCTCGGCGAAGAAGGCGGCGAACTCGGCGTCGCGACCAACGCCGGCCACGCCGATGCAGATCGCCGACGGACGCTCGCCCGTCTTGCCCGCTGCTTCAAGCGCCTCGCCAACCAATCGCGCGATGGTGTCCGCCGACTTTGTGATCTGTCCAGGGCGCACCGCGCTGGGGCTGCCAATGATGCTGGCGAGGTCCGGGCCGTTCACGCCGGCAACCACGACCTGTGTCTTGCTGCCGCCGCCATCTACGCCTACGACGAGTGTGCTCACGAGAGGATTATGTGCTGAGTGGGGGTGAAGAACGTGGTGTCGTCCATGACGAGAGCGTTCCGGTCAAGACGGTCACCGTGGTGCCGATCAACACGTACCACGGCCATGCGACGGATTCGAATGGATGCAGCAGGGGTGCTAGCACCGGGATCGCGGTCCCAATGATCTTGGCGAACACGACCAGCGCCATGGCTGTCAGGCCGACGCTCATGCCGAGGATCGCGTCGCGTTGCTGCGCCCGTTTGACGAAGATACCGAGAAAGAACCCGCCGAGCAGTGCGCCGTACGTGAACGACGCGATCGAAAGGGCGATCACCACTACCGGCGTTCGTCCTTCGGGAAAGAGCAGGGCGCCGAAGGTGAGCACCGTGCCCCAGGCGAGCGCAAACCGCTTGCCCGCACGCAGCGTCAGCGGGTCGTCCGCACTGCGCTTCGTGAGCGGGAGGTAGATGTCATGCGTGGTGGTTGCGGCCAGCGAATTGATGGCGCCTGAATGCGTACTCATCGTGGCGGCTACGATGGCCGCGACGATCAGTCCGAGCAGGCCGTGCGGCATCTGCTCGACGATGAAGGTGGGGAAAATCTCGTCCGTGGTGGCAAAGGTCCGGGTTCCGTACGCGGCCCAGAGGCCGAGCCCGACCATCAGGAAGAGGATGAACTGGAAGAAGACGACGATGCCGCTGCCGATAATCGCGCGCTGGGCATCACGGAGTGAGCGCGCCGAGAGGAGCCGCTGCACGATGAGCTGGTCGGTACCGTGCGACGCCATCGCGAGGAAGGCACCGCCGATGAGGCCGGACCAGATGGTGTGCGGATTGCTCAGCGTGAATGAAAAGTCGACGAACTGGAGTTTGCCGGCGGCGCCCGCGGCGTTCAGGATGCCTCGCCAGCCACCGACCGTCGACATGCCGAGCAGGACGATCGCCGAGGCGCCGCCCAGGAGGTACACGCCGGCCTGGATCAACTCGGTCCACACCACGGCTCGCATGCCGCCCTTGTAGGTGTAGACGACCGTGAGCAGTCCCAGGACGAGAATCGCGGTGGGCATCAGGTATTCGCGCGGCATCACTGGCCCAATGATCAGTGCGAGCGGAATCGCGGTCGCGAACACACGTACCGAATCGGCCAGCCCGCGCGTGGCTAGGAAAATGATCGCCGTGAACCGGCGTGTTGCCGTGCCGAAGCGGGTCTCGAGGAGAGTGTACGCCGTGACGAGGTTGCCCGCGAAATAGCGTGGCAATAACAGGGTGGCCACGACGATTCGGCCGAGGATGTACCCGGCGCAGACCTGGAGGAATCCGAGATTGCCGGCGTACGCGAGTCCCGGAATCGAGATGAACGTCAGCGCGCTCGTCTCCGACGCCACCACCGAGAACATCACGGCCCACCACGGAATGTCGCGGTCGGCGACGAAGTACGACGTCGCGTTCTTCTGCTTGCGTCCCACCCAGAGTCCGAACGCTGTGGTGCCGGCGAGGTACGCCACGACGACCAGCAGGTCGATCACGCCGAATCTATTCGACACCGTATGCCTCCATGGCAAAGTGCTCTGGCATCATCCGCGCGGTCGTTTCATGTGCGGCGGCGACGACCCTCCGCATCCGCTCGGGTGCCGAATGTAGCGATTGCCCGCGAGAAGGCCCGCGAGAAGGCCCGCGAGAAGGCCCGCGCTCCCAGTGGGGATCGCGGGCCTGGTCGCCAGCTTCGCGGTCGCTCAGGCGGGGGCCACCTGAAGCCGGCCGTGCCACGGTCAGCTCAGGCCGTGAACGAGCTTCCGCAGCCGCAGCCGCCGGTCGCATTCGGATTCTTGAATGTGAACCCTGAACCCTGCATCGACGTCACGTAGTCGATCGTGATGCCAGCCATGTACTGCATCGAGAACGGGTCCACGAATACCTTGTACCCATCCTGTGTGACCACCGTATCGTCGTCTGCCGGCTTGTCTTCGATCAGTAAGCTGTACTTGAAGCCCGAGCATCCACCGGGTTGCACGGAAACGCGCAGCCCGCCGACCTCTGGCGAAACCTGCTCGGCGTCCATGAACTTGCGAACTTCAACGGCCGCAGCGGCCGTCATCGTGACGGCCAGTTCGGCCTGACTCATTGTGCTCATTAGGTTCCTCCACAGAGTTCGCGCGTGGTGCGCGGGCATACCCCATAACTATACCGTGGACCGCGACCGTTCTCAAGGAATTCAGAGCGCCATCGGTTTCGTCGTCCTGGTGGCCCTATGCGCTGGGCTCGGCTATGGCGCGTGGATGGTGCTGACACGCCCCAAGGCCCCGGACGGTGCGCTGGCGGCTCGGCGTAACTACTCCGGCCCCGACTCGGTGGGATTCGTCGCCGTGGCCGGCGAGGGCGTCGAACTCGAGATCTTGGGACCCGGCGGTGCCCGCACGGCGACGACGGGCGGCGAAGGACCAGGAAAGATCGTCCGGTCCGAGGCTTCCGTGGACTGCCCTGGGTTTTCGAGTCCCGGCGGTACGGAATCCGCCTGTACCGTCAGCATCAACCTGAACACCCCGGGGCCCGGCGACTACACGGTCTTGGCTCGGGCCGCCGAACGCCGCTCGGTGGTGCTCAATGTGGGCTGGGCTAGCGCGACGCAAGCGCGGAAGGGGGCGTTCGATGTCCGCGTGCAGGTCGCGGCGCGCGGCGCCACGTCGTTCGGGATCATCGTCACACGCGAAGGTGTGACACAGCGTTCTGAGCCCAAACCGGTCGCACCCTAGACGTTCGCTTCGATGCGTTCCGTTGTTGCTAGCGCTGTAGCGCCGAAAGGCCCACCACCGCATCGGCCAGCGCCTGGCGCACTCGCGTGATCTTGGTGTTGGCGCGGGTTGGGTTCACACGATTGGTGAGCAGGACGACGAACAGGTCGTTCGCCGGATCGATCCAGATCGACGTGCCGGTAAAGCCGGTGTGCCCAAAGGCAGGGCGGCGCATCAGGCGGCCCGCGGAATTATTTCCGGTCGGTGTCTCCCACCCGAGCGCGCGATTGGAGAACGCCGAATCCTGGACTGTCGTGAACTGGCGCACCGTGGCCGCTGAGAATAGGCGCGCGCCGTCGAGCGTGCCTTCGTTCAGGTACGCGCGCGCCAGCCGCGCCATGTCGACGGCGCAACTGAACAGGCCCGCGTGCGCCGAGACGCCGCCAAGCGCGAATGCATTTTCGTCGTGCACTTCGCCGCGCAGATGCCGCTGACGCCATGGGTCCACCTCGGTCGGCGCGATGCGCGCTGAGTCGGCGGCTGGCGGTAGGTAGCGGGTGTGGGTCATCCGGAGCGGCGCGAACAGATGCGTGGCCGCGTAGACGTCGAGCCGTTCGCCCGTGACCGCGCGCACGACTTCGCCGAGCAGGATCGCACCGAGGTCCGAGTAGACCATTCGGATGTTGGGGAGCGTGTCGAGCGGCGTTTCGTAGACGAGACGCATCGCGGCGGCCGTATCGGTCGCCTCCTTGTACACCGGCCGCCACGCCGGGAGTCCCGACGCATGCGTCAGGAGGTGGCGAATCGTCACCTTGTCCTTGTTCGGTCCGGTCCAGGAACGCAGGTAGCGTTGTACGGGTGCGTCCAGATTCACGCGCCCTGATTCGACCAGTTGCATGATGACTGAGGTGAGCGCCACGACTTTCGTGAGCGACGCCATGTCCCAGAGCGTATGGGAGTCCGGAACCGGCGACGCGCTCCAGTCGAGGTGGCCGGCGCCGTACTCAGCGAGCACGCCTGCTCGACGTCCGACGATCGCATACGCGCCGGGGAACGCGCTGTCGCGTACTGCCGCGTCGAGGATCGCGCGCACCGTGTCCTGCAGCGGAGTGGGCGGAGGGGCAGGGGATTCGTCTGCATGGGCTGCATCGTCGCGCCCGGCCGCGAACGGGCGGGCGAGCCCGTCACCGCGTGTGAAGAATCCTGGCAGTGACACCGGCGCACGTCCAGTGGCCGGACCGGTACCCGCAAGCACCCGCGCGGCCGCCTGTTCGAGCGCGGGACCTCGGCCGAATGTTGCAAGGTAGATGCCGACTCTTGGCATCTCGCGAAGGATGTATGGATTCCCCTCTGCGACTACAAACACGTCGCGAACGGTGGAGAGAGAATCCACCCAGCGGGCAAACGCTGGTGCCAGCACGAACCGGCCTTCGCCCTCCACGGTCCGCACCAGTGTGTGCACGACGACGCGTTCACCCGGCCGTGCGATCGAGTCGAGCTGCGGGCGCGGGGTGGCCGGCGTGACGCGGACCAGTCGTGTTCCGCGGATCGTGAGACGTAACTCGGCCGCAAAGTCGCGGCCGGCCGTGATGTCCATCTCGCCGGCATAGTTCACAATGACCGTCGGTACGCCAGCGGGCATCGGTACGAGTGCACGCGCGTCACGAATCACCGTCACCGCTTGCTGTGCGATTCGCCGCGCAGCGGTGCGATGGGCTGCCGACCCAACGATCACGCGCAGAGAATCGAGCGCGACGAACGGATGCCGCGCCGCGCCTGTTCGCGCCTTGATTTCCAGAATGCGGCGTACTGAGCTGTCGATCCGAGCCGGCGTGATGACGCCCCGCTCGACGGCGGCGACCACCGCGTCGATCGCGCGCTTCGTGTCGGTCGGCATCAGCAGGATGTCGCTGCCCGCCTGCACCGCAAGCACGGAGCTCTGGTCGACATCGTACCCCTTGCCGATGCCCTGCATGGTCATCGCGTCGGTCACGGTGAGACCCGCGAACCGCAGGGTGTCGCGCAGCAGGCCTGTCATAATCGGCGCGGCGAGCGTTGCTGGCACCGAATCGTGCGAAATGGCGGGCAGGGCGATGTGCGCGCTCATGACCCCGGCGATCCCGGCGTCAATCACCGCGCGAAATGGCGCGAGCTCGACGGCCGCGAGTCTTGCCCAGTCGCTCCGCACCACCGGTAGGGCGAGGTGCGAATCGGTGTCGGTGTCGCCGTGGCCGGGGAAATGCTTGGCAGTCGCGGCCGCGCCGGCCGACTGAAGCCCTCGCACGAAGGCCGCCGAGAAGCGCGCCACCGTCGCCGGGTCCTCACCAAAACTCCGCGTGTTGATCACCGGATTCGCCGGGTTGTTGTTCACGTCCACGACCGGCGCAAACACGAGATGGATACCGGTCGCCCGTGCCTCACGGCCCGAGATGCGGCCAGCTTCTTCGGCGTTCGCCTCATTGCCCGTCGCCCCAATGGCCATCGCATTCGGCAGGACTGTCGCGCTTCCGGCGGTGTATTGCGCAGGAGCGAACGGTCCACCCTCGAGGCGTCCGAGCCCCGGCTCCAAATCGCTGGCGACGAGCAGCGGCACGCGCGCGGCGCGCTGCAACGCATTGACCTTCTCGGCAACCTCGATCGGTGTGCCAAGTGACATCACCACGCCACCGACATGATCGTCGGCCACCCAGTGTCTGGCCTCCACAAACGAACTGTCCGTCGTGCTCGTGTAATCGCCGAGCACCCAGACCATCACCATCTGCGCGACCCGGTCACGTAGCGAAAGTGATGCCAGCGTTTGATCCACCCAGCGCCGGTCGGCACTATTCAGTGGGGCGTTCGGGGCCATCGGTGATGTCACCCCGCGTCCACTGTTCACGATCGGTGTTCTCACGCACGACATCAGACCTACCACTTGGGCGCACACGATGAACCTATGCAGGCGCGACCGCCGCGACCGCCGAACCAGCGGCGGCGATCCGGCGGCCGGCGAGTGCTGACCCGCGTTAATGCGGTCGTCTGCGCCGGCCTCTTTGTGGTGGCTGTCGTCGGCTGCGTGCCGGCGGTCGCTCTGCGAAGCGAGCGTGGCGCGCCCGAACGTCTGCGTTTCGGTGTCAGCGTACTCCTCGACGATCAACTGTCCCTCGTGCGTGGAAGACGTGTTGGACTGGTGACGGACGCCGGCGCGCGCGATGAGCGCGGGCGCGGTGTCGAAACGTTGTTTCGCGCAGACCCGCGCGCGCGGTCGGCGCGTGTGGTGGTCGTGGCTGCTTGGCGCGCCGACGCCGCAGCGAGTGCGACGGCGGGACCGTACGGCGCGGGAACCGTCGCTGACAGCATCCGGCTGACGGGCATCGCCGATGCGATGGATTCAATCGCCGCCGTGTCCCAGATCGTCGTCGTCGATCTGTCGGACGACGGCGTGCGCACTGGCGCCGCGCCGTGGATCATGCTGGCGGCGTTGCGCGCGGCGTCGCAGCACCACGTGGCGCTGTTGGTGCTCGATCGGCCGAATCCGCTCACGGGTGAACACTCCGAGGGTCCGGTGGCGGACGCATCGTCTGGGGCATCGGACGCATTATATGGGCTGCCGGCGAGGCATGGAATGACGCTGGGCGAAATGGCGCGCTGGTTCAACGCGACTGGTGCGCTCAATACCGCGCTCACCGTGGTCCCCGTGCGGGGATGGCGACGGTCCGCGTGGCCGGTCGCACGTGGTGTCACGCTCCGCCGCGGTGACGGCAGCGAGAAGTCCCCTGAGCAGATCGCGATGCTTGGCGCGCTCGCGCCGTTCGCGGCGACGAACCTGCACGTCCAGGCTGGCAAGGGGCGCACACCCATTCGCGTTGGAGCGCCTTGGCTCGATGCGAAGGCTGTTGCCGGGATCCTGAGCGACCGACTGATGGCCGGTCTGCAGTTCCGCAGCGACCGCGCAGCCTTCGGCGCCGGAGGGGCGATGCCAGCTTTGGTGATTGACGTCACCGACCGCGATCAGGCCTCGGGTCTGCGCCTCCTCGGCACGCTGATGTGGGCCGTTCGCCATCTGCATGCCGGGTCGCTCAGTGTGGACTCGCTGGCGTTCGACCGCACGGCGGGCTCAGGTGCGATGCGCCGGGCGGTCGTGGGTGGTGAAGATCCAGACGGGGCTGCTGACCGCGAACTTCTTGGTGTGGTGGACTTTCGTCGCCGCGTTCGCGCTGTTTTACTCTACCGTTGAACTTGCCCCGGGCGGTAAATTCCTACCGTTACGCACCGCGACCGTTCGGCAGGGCGTACCTGGCCTAACTCGATGGACTCAGCACCGGTTGGATTCTCCCGTCCCACACGTAATGTCGGCGCTTTGGCAACGGATTCAGAAGGCGTATCTCCGATTGGTCGAACCACTGGCCGACGCGTTGGCGGCGCGGGGCGTGAGCCCCAACACGATCACCACGATCGGCACGATCTGTACGGTGGCTGCCGGGGGCGCATTTGCGTTCGGCCAGATCCACCTCGGCGCATGGGTGTTGGGGTTGACGGCGGTGTCCGACGTGCTTGACGGACTGGTCGCACGGCGGTCTCACCGCGTTACCGCGTTCGGGGCGTTCTACGACTCGACGCTCGATCGGATCGCCGACGGCGCCGTCCTGGCGGGGCTTACCCTGTTCTGGGCGACGCCTGGGACGCGGCACAGTATCGCGATGGTCGTGGTCTGTCTGCTGGCGATGCTGGGTAGCTTCCTCACGTCGTACACGAGGGCGCGCGCCGAAGGACTTGGAGTCGACGTCACCGTGGGCTGGATGCAGCGGCCGGAGCGGATCGTACTCCTCGCGGCGCCTCAGGCATTTTTCGGACTCGCATTTGACGGAGCAGTGTTGAAGTTCATTGTCCTGTTGCTCACGCTGGCGTCGTGGATCACCGTGGCGCAGCGCGTGGCCTACGTTCGGCGCGCTACCGTGGCGTCCAACCGGTGAAGACTCAATCGCCGGATCGCCCGGCGCGTGTCAACGTCGCGGCCGCCGCCGGCCGACTCGGTGTGCTCACGCCTGGGCTCGGCGCTGTCGCCACGACGTTTATGGCCGGCGTCGAGAGTATCCGTCGTGGTTACAGTAAGCCGATCGGGTCGCTGACCCAGATGGCGACGATTCGACTTGGGAGGCGCACGGAGAAGCGCGCTCCGCTCATCAGGGAATTCATCCCGCTGGCTGGCCTCGACGACCTCGTCTTCGGCGCGTGGGACCCCGTGGCCGATGATGCGCTGACGGCGGCCCGCAAGGCGGGAGTGCTCGAGGCGGCGGATCTCGATCGGGTGGCTGACTTCCTCGCGACCATCAAGCCGATGCCGGCGGTGTTCGACAACCACTACGTCACGCGGATCACGGGGCCGAACGTCAAGGCCGGCAAGACCAAGCGCGACCTCGCCGAGCAACTCCGCCAAGACATTCGCGAGTTCAAAGTGAAGCACAACCTCGAGCGCGTCGTCATCGTCTGGTGTGCATCCACCGAAATCTTCATTGCGCCGGGCCCGTCGCACGAGACCCTCGACGCGTTCGAAAAGGCAATGGACGCGAACGACGAAACAATCGCGCCGTCCATGCTGTACGCGTGGGCCGCGATCATGGAGGGCGCGCCGTTCGCCAACGGCGCGCCAAATCTCTCCGTGGACATCCCGGCCCTCGTCCAGTTGGCTCACGATCGCGGCGTGCCGATCTCCGGGAAGGACTTCAAGACCGGGCAGACCTGGATGAAGACCGTTATCGCGCCTGGGCTGAAGGCGCGGATGCTCGGTCTGCGAGGCTGGTATTCCACGAACATCCTCGGCAACCGCGACGGCGAGGTGCTCGACGATCCCGCGTCGTTCAAGACGAAAGAAGCGTCGAAACTCTCGGTGCTCCAGGGCATTCTTCAGCCCGAGATCTACCCCGACCTGTACAAGGATTTTGCCCACGTCGTGCGGATCAACTACTACCCGCCGCGCGGCGACAACAAGGAAGGATGGGACAACATCGACATCGTCGGATGGATGAACTATCCGATGCAGATCAAGATCAATTTCCTTTGCCGGGATTCCATCCTTGCTGCGCCGATCGTCCTCGACCTCGCGCTGTTCAGTGACTTTGCGCAGCGAGCCGGTATGAAGGGCCTGCAGGAGTGGTTAAGCTTCTATTACAAATCGCCGATGGCTGCTGCGGGGTTGCAGCCTGAACACGATCTTTTCATCCAGCAGACGAAGCTCAAGAACACGCTTCGCCACCTGATGGGAGAAGAGCAGGTCACGCACCTCGGCTTGGAGTACGATCCATGATCAGATATGCGCGGGTGCGACTCGCGGGATGCATGTTGGCCACCGCGATCATCGCGGCGGGATGTGGCGGCCCGTCGATCCCGGCCACCGACCAACGCCTCTGGACTGAAGATTTCGAGATTCGCGTCACGTCGGATCCGTTGCCGCCGCGGTCTCAGGAGCCCGCCCTGTACACGATCTACGTGCGCGACAAGAAGACCCGTGAGCCGATCGTGAACGGCCAGGGCCGGATCTATGCCACGAGCGCCGATCGGCATAACATCAACAACGGACTCTCCTACGGACCCGAGGTGGGGACGTATCATTCACGGCTGATGTTCATCACGGCCGGCGAGTGGGCGATGGGTGTGCAGTTCCGGCGTGACTCCACGCAGGCGCTGCAGCAGTCGCTCGATTGGCGGCAGATGATTCGTCCAGCCACTCCACTCGGTGCCGAACAGAGCAAATGAAACACTTCTATCGCGCACAGCTGAATCCCGACGTCGTCCTCGCAGAGGCCGACGCGTTCTTTCCCATTATTGGGCTGCGGCAGGTCGCGGCGGCATCGCGGTCGCGCACCTGGGAGGGCGTCGTCGGAACGCCCGAAGAACCGGTCACGCTCACCCTCACAGTCAAAATGGAGGGCGGCCACTACACCTTCGTTGAGGCCGCCACCACCGCGCAGGGCGAGAGTCGGCTTGACCGCAACGTGAAAAAGTTCTTCACCGCGCTGCACAGGCTGTCGGACCCGCGACATGCGCTTGCCGCAGCCTATTAGTCCCGTGGACGCCACGCGATGACGGATCAGGGAATGGCGCCGGACGAAGACCCGCCAGCACTGGCGTCTACGGGGAAGCGCGCGGCGGTCGGCTGTTTCACTGCGATCCTCGGTGTCATGAGCGGCGGGATGGTCGCCGTGCTGTTGTCGAAGTTTGTCGCATTCGTGACCCGCGCCCAGTCGTGCCCGGGAATCCCGACCTGCGATTGGAACCGCTATTGGGTTGGTGGTGCGGTGATCGGTGGCCTCACGCTGCCGTTGCTCGTGCTGCGGGCGCTTGCCAAGCCGAAGAAATCGAATTGAACCAGACCTGCAAGAGGAATACACCGTGGCGCGAATAGATGTATTGATGCCGCAAATGGGCGAATCGATCGCCGAGGGCACGGTCTCACGCTGGCTGAAGAAGATCGGCGACGAGGTCAAGCTCGACGAACCGATCTTCGAGATCTCAACGGACAAGGTGGACGCCGAGATTCCGTCGCCGACGGCTGGCGTGCTCGCCGAGATCATCGTCGGCGAAGGCAAAACCGTGGCGGTCCAGGCACTGGTGGCGCGGATCGAGACGGAGAAGGGTGCGTCGATCACTGCGTCGCCATCGCCGGTTGCTGCACCCGCACCGGCGAACGTTCCTGCGGTCGCCGCGGCACCTGTAGCGCAGGTTGCGGCGCGGCCAGCCGTGCCTCGTCCTGCGCCTGTGCTCGGTGACCAGAATGGTGGGCACGGACTGTCGCTCGACGAGCGCCTCCGCACCAAGAGTTCGCCGCTCGTTCGACGGATCGCCGCCGAGCATGGCGTCGAGATCGCGCAACTCAGCGGCAGCGGCATCGCCGGGCGAGTGACCAAGCGCGACCTCCTTGGTTTTATCGAGAGCGGTGCCGCACCGGCCACCGCAGCCGGTCAGGCGACGGGGGCGATGATCGTTCCTGCCGCGGACGCGTACGCACCAGCAGCCAGCGCGTGGCCCGGTGACTTGGTGGAGCCGATGTCTAAGCTCCGCCGCCTCACCTTCGACCATATGGCGCTCGCCAAGCGCGCCGCAGCGCATGTCACCACGGTCTGGGAAATCGACCTCACCCGTGTGGCCAGGGTGCGCGCCGCGATTCGCACCGAGTTCGAGGCGTCGAGCGGCCAGAAGCTCACCTACCTGCCATTCATCGTGCACGCCGTGGTGCAAAACCTCAGGCGGCACGCCTCGCTCAACTCGGCGACGAACGGCGCCGACATCATCTATCGCAAGCGCTACAACATCGGCATGGCAGTGGCGCTTGAGCCGACTGGACTCATCGTGCCGGTGATCAAGCACGCCGAGGACATGTCGCTGTCCGGGCTCGCGAAGGCTACCAACGACCTTGCCAGCCGCGCGCGCGGCAAGAAACTTGGCCCTGCCGACACTTCGGACGCGACGTTCACGATTACTAACTTCGGCACGTTCGGCTCGATCTTGGGCACACCGGTGATTCCCGTCGGGACGACGGCGATCCTCGGGCTCGGGGCCATTGAGAAGCGCCCAAAGGTTGTCGCGGGTGCGGACGGTGACGATGTGATCGCGGTGCGTACCTGTGCCTATTTCTCGCTGTCGTTCGACCACAAGCTTGTGGATGGCGCGGACGCGGACCGGTTCATGGGTGACCTGAAACGCACGCTTGAATCTGTTCCTGACCGGGGGTTCTGATGCCGCGCGCGCTCACGATCCAGCGTTCCGTGATTCCTGCGCCGGACCGCACGAAGCAGTTGGAGCGACTCCGCGCGAAGCGTGATCACTACCGATCTATGCAGTGTCGGTACTGGGTATTCGAGGAGGCGGCCGTGCACGGCGCTTTCCTCGAGTTTGTCGAGGCGGATTCGGCCGAGTGCTTAGTGACGGCCCATGTGAGCGCCCCGGACGCACCAATCGACGCCACTCGCGTCTACCTCGAATTGGAGCTCAACTGAATATGCCGCGCCGCACGATCGTGATTGATGGAGCCTCGTGGGACGTGCTTCCCTCCGGACATGTGACGCAGTACGACGCCGACGAGTTCGGTGTCCACTTCACGCGCGGTTCAGGCGATTCGCGGGAGTTGCGCGTCACGCGCTACCGGCCGGGTCGGACGCGCGCACGCGAGCAGTCGCTCGCCGAGTGCAGTGAATCCGAGTTGCGCGAACTGTTCGACCGCTCCCAGTCGAGCGAGATGTCGCCTGAGGGCGGTTACACGACGTGAGTGATCCCGGTGCGGTCGCTGCCGAGCGCGGGCACATCGATCTTCACGCCCACACCACCGCGTCAGACGGTACTGCGACGCCTGCGCAGTTCGTCGCGGCGGCCGTTGCGGCGAAACTGAGTGCCGTCGCGGTCACCGATCACGACACCGTCGCATCGGTGGAAGAAGTCACCCGTCTGGCCGCTGCGGAGGGCATCCGCGTGGTGGCTGGCGTCGAGCTCTCGGTACACGATGATCTCGATCGCGAAGTCCATCTGCTCGGACTGCACATCGAAAACCTCGCTTTGATGGAGCAGACGCTGATCGGGTTGCGCGATGCGCGCCGGATCCGGGCGGTGGGCATTGTCGAAAAGCTCAACACGCTCGGTGTGCCGCTCCCATTCGACGATGTGCTGGCGCAGTCGGACGGCGCGGCGATCGGCCGGCCACACGTCGCGCGTGCGTTGATGCAGGCGGGGCACGTCTCCAGTCTGCAGGAAGCGTTTGACCGCTGGCTTGGTGGCGGCAAGCCCGCCTACGTCGAGAAGCAGCGTCTTCGGTTTGCTGACGGCATCGCGTTGGTGCATCGCACGGGGGGCATCGCCGTGTATGCGCATCCGGGCGCAGAAGCGACCCGCGAACGGATCGAACCGCTTGTGGCCATAGGGCTCGACGGTGTCGAAGTGCGTCATCCGAGTCACGGGTCCGAAGCCATCAAGCGCATCAAGGCGCTCGTGGCGCATTTCGGGCTCGTGCCGAGCGGTGGATCGGACTGGCACGGCGCCGCCGGAGGCTCAAGGGTCCTCGGGTGCATGCAGGTGAACCCCGAGTGGCTCGACTTGCAGCTCGCACGCGTGGCGGCGCAGGCGGCATGACCCGACGTGCGGTGCGCGCGGAGGGTACGCTGCGTGGCCGCGTCGCGCTGGTGACCGGTGCAGGGACGCGGATCGGCCGCGCTATCGCGGTCGGGCTTGGGTCGGATGGAGCCCGTGTCGCGGTACACTACAACGGGTCGGCGGCCGGCGCTCGCGAGACCGTCCGCTTGATCAAGGAGACCGGGGGTGAGGCGCGGGCCTTTCGCGCCAACCTGACCCGAGTCGAGGCACCGACCAAGCTCATCGAGCAAGTGCTCGAACACTTCGGCCGACTGGACCTGTTGGTCAATTCGGCGGCGTCGATTAAGCGAACACCGCTGACGAAAGTGCGCGAACGCGACTGGGACGAGGTGTTCGCGCTCAATCTGCGCGCGCCGTTTTTCTGCGCTGTGGCGGCGGCGCGCGCCATGGGACGACGCGGGGGCGCGATTGTCAATATCTCGGACCACATGGGGTTCGAATCGTGGCCCGACTACATCCCACATGGCGTGAGTAAAGCTGGCGTGGTTGCGTTGACGCATGCGCTGGCGGCCGCGTTGGCTCCGCGCGTGCGCGTCAATGCGGTGGCGCCGGGCTTCGTGCTCGCGCCCGAAGGCTACCCGGCGCGGGCGCAGCAGGCGTTCGCGCGTGCCACGCCGCTGCGCCGCCTCGGAAGCCCGGCCGACGTCGTCGGGGCCGTACGCTATCTGGCCACCGCGGAGTTCGTGACGGGAGAAACACTGTTCGTGGATGGCGGACGGCGCGGGGCGCGCTGACCGTTGGCTGACGCCGTCGACGAGCGCGACATACTGGAGCCACGCCGTGACTACGGTACGATCGTCGTCGTGGGCGGAGGGTGCTACGGCTCGCAGTATGTGCGGCAGCTGCGCCGGGCGCGCGTTGCAGGCAAGACCACTTGGAGCCATCTCATCGTCGTCGATCGCGACGCGCACTGCCTGCATGTCCAGAACGTGGCGGCGGATCCGCGGGGCGTCATTCACCTCAGTGGCGCAGGTGATTCGTGGGCCGCGATCGATTTCGTTGAGGCAGAGTGGGCCAGCTTTTTCGATGATTGGCTCGGCGAAGCACAGGCCGCGCCGGCGAACCATCATGCCGATGCGATCGTGCCGTCGCCGCTGATGCCGCATCTGCTGTTTGACTGGTTGGTCACGCGCGCCCGCGCCCGCGGGCCCGGCGAAGAAATTGCGGTCGAGGTCCCGGGCGAACTCCCCAATGTGCCATGGCAGAAGGCGGGAATGGGTGGCACACGCTATGCCAGTTATGCCACCTGGATCTGCCCGATCAACTGCATCGAACCGAAGAAGTGCCCGCACACCGGCGGGCCGCGAGATTGGAGTTTTCACGAATCGTTGACGACGGGTGCCGGTCGTGCGGCCGTGCTTCGGGTCACGCATCGGCACTTCGGTGTCGGAATGATCGACCTGTCGGACGTGCTTGCTGCCGATGCGTGGATTGCCGACATCTTGCCGGCGCGCGGTGTGGCGAGGATCGCGACGGCGAGTCATTGTCACGCGGCCATCGGTGGAATCGCCATGCGGGGCCCGTAGCCCTCACTTCCCCCCGTGGCGAGATTTCCAGACGCCCCGGTGCCTTTCCGTGCCGGGAATGACCTGATCCGGAACCGGCGAAGTGGCCACACACGAATTTGACGTCGTAACCATCGGCGCGGGCCCAGCAGGCCTGTGTGCCGGCATGTACGTGGGTCGCGCACTGCTCAAGGGCGTCGTCCTCGAGCAAGGACTTCCCGGCGGCGAGCTGCTTAACACCGAGGTGATCGAGGATTACATCGGGTTCGAGCACATCCTCGGCTACGATCTCGCCGAGAAGTTCCACGCGCACGCCAATAAATTCGGCGCCGATGTCCGCACATACCAACGCGTCGAGAAGGTGCGAAAAATTGCCGATGGCACCTTCGAGACGCTCATGGAGAATGGCGACGTCTTCACATCACCGACGGTGATCGTGACCGCCGGCGGCACGCCGATAAAGCTCGAGGTTCCCGGCGAAATCGAGTACGCCGGCAAGGGAGTCTCTTACTGCGCTATTTGTGATGGTGCGTTCTTCAAAGACCACACGATTCTGGTGGTCGGCGGTGGCGATGCCGCATGCGAGGAGGCCGACTTCCTCACTCGCTACGCCGCCAAGGTGTATCTCGTCCATCGCCGGCACGAGTTCCGCGCGTCGAAGATCGTCCAGCAGCGGCTCTTCAAGAATCCGAAGATCGAGGTCATCTGGGACACCGTCGTCGACGAAATCGGTGGCCAGGACGGCCTGATGACGCACGCAAAGATCCGGAATCTCGAGTCGGGTGAGGCGCGTGAGCTGCAGGCGACGGGCATCTTCATCTTCATCGGCTTCCGGCCGAACACCGGCGTGATCGAGGGGCACATTGAGCACGACGCAAGCGGCTATCTGATCACCGACGCCAACATGGAAACGTCGATTCGCGGACTCTTCGCCGCTGGTGACGTGCGCGCGCAGCTGACTCGTCAGGTGACCACCGCCGTTGGCGATGCCACCACAGCCGCGATTGCCGTCGAAAAATTCCTGACCGCGCGCAAGAACGGAAACCCGGCGCCCGCGCCCATGCCGATGCTCGAGCGCGGCGGCGGCGGCGGCGCCTGAGCGGCGGATACTGGCCTGTGGCCGGCGCCATGATCGTCAAACGCGTCACAGTCGGACCGTTTGAGGAAAACTGCTACCTGCTCGCCGAGGCTTCCGGTGCGGCGGCGGTCATCGTTGATCCGGGCGATGAAGGCGACCGGATCGTGGCGATGGCGGCGGAGAACGGTTGCACGCCGTCCGCTGTCTGGCTGACGCACGCGCATCTCGATCATATCGGTGCGGTTTCTGCGGTTCGAAGAGCGTGGCCAGGCATCCCCGTCACGCTGCACCCAGATGATCTCGTCGTTTATGCCTACGGTGCGATGGCCGCCGAGAAGTACGGCCTGCCGTGGGAACAGCCCGAACCCCCTGAGCGGCGTTTTGCCGAAGGTAACGTCCTCTCCATCGGGTCACTCCGCTTCGAGGTGTGGCATCTTCCCGGCCATGCGCCGGGTCACGTCGCGTTCATCGGCGAAGGCCTGATGATCGGCGGTGACTGCCTGTTCAAGGGGTCGGTCGGTCGCACGGACCTGCCGCTCTGCGATCCGGCGGCGTTCTCGAGGAGCCTCCGCAGAATTCTCACGTTGCCGGACGACACGGTGGTCTATCCAGGTCACGGGTCTCCGACGACCATTGGTCGCGAACGGGCGTCAAATCCGTTTCTTGCGTAATGTTGGTATGGAGGGCGGGGTAGGTCCTGCATTCGCGACGCGCCAACCACAGGCTTCTTCCACCAAATCATTCTCAATGCACAACCGCAAGGTGGTCGCCACCCTGATCCTTGCCGCGGCCGTTGCAGTCGGCGCGTGCGACGCCGTGACCGGCGGCACGGGCGGAAGCCCGATCGGCGTCGGCGGTATCTCCGCACGCTCGAAGGGAACCGGCTACACCGTGGCGCCGCAAATCGCTTTTTATCGTGTGGCCGGCGCCAACTTCGTCTCGGCGCAAGGCGTGAAGGATACCTGCTATCTCGCCGCGTACTCCGAGCCCAGCACCAGTGGACAGATATCCGCGGCCGCCCTGGGCGCGGGCCCGTACATCATCGTGGCGCTCGGAAGTCGCACCGACTCCTTGGTGCGCACCGGTGGTGCGCTCGACGCGGCGTATCGCTCGACGCTGGCGTCTGGCATCCCGTTTACGCCGGGCGACTCCATGGTCATCACGGTGCCGGGTGATCGCGCCGGATTTCCCGCGAGCACGTTCCGTGGCAAGACGGCCGAGCCGTTCTCCATGGTCCCGATCGGCACGCCGGTAGCGGGCAGTCCGATCAACTTGACCTGGACGGCGGCGAGTGACCTCAATGCCGCGATGTTCGTGACGTTCCGCTACAGCGCGGCGGGAACCGCGCCCGCAACGTTGAACCGCCAGGTCGCTTGTGCATTCGTCGATGACGGCAGCGGACAGGTTCCCGCGACGGTCGCGGCTGAATGGGTGGCAGCCGCGACCCGGGATTACACGGCGCAGCGCATCCGGACGATCCTGACTCAGATCGACCTGCCGTTGTCGTACTTCAACATCGTCTCCACCTTCGACTGGCCCACGCCGGTCTCGCCCTGACTATCGGCGAATCACCGTGACCGACATGCCGCTGACAGGCGACCGCGAATAGCTGGAGCGCTCGGTCTTGTCGTTCGGGTCTATTTCACGCACTATTCGGATATGCGCATCACCACCTGGGCCGAGTACGGCGTAATCTGCGCGCTTCATCTGGCGAAGCGTACGAATGAGAGCGCCGTCAACGGACGCGACATCGCGGCCCGCGAGGGGTTGCCGGCTGACTATGTCGAGCAGATCCTCCTCCGTCTTCGCCGCGCCGGAATCGTGTCGAGCACGCGCGGCGCGCGCGGCGGATATGCGCTCGCGAGGCCCGCGGTCGAAATCACGGTGCGGCAAATCATCGCCGCGGCGGAACTGGTCACGTTCGATGTGCACTGCGAAAGCCATCCGATCGACGAAGTCCGCTGCTCGAGCGCGCATGAGTGCAGCATTCGGCCGGTCTGGATTATGCTCCAGCGCCGCATCGACGAAGTCCTCGACGGCGTCTTTCTTGCCGACTTGCTACACGCCGAGCCTGCCGTGCGACAGCGCGTCGGGCTCCCCGTCCTGCAGGCCTGAGCTCCCGCCGTCACCCGCGGACCAGCGCTGCGCGCTCTGCGTATGCGCTCGAGTGCAATGCGGCGTTGCGCGACGCATACGGAACGGCGTCGTTGCCGGAACGCCTTCCGCCGTCAGAGGTGTCGTCGAACGGCTGACGACAGCCAGCTACCGCGGTACCGAACCGCGAACAGGGAATCGGACTGTTCGCATCACGCCAAGACCTCAAATGCCGAAGGGGGGACTCGAACCCCCACGGGCTTGCACCCACTGGCTCCTGAAGCCAGCGCGTCTACCAGTTCCACCACTTCGGCTTGGGAGGAGGAAGCTAGCGACCGCGCCAGCGATACCCAAGGGCATCCCGAGTCGTCTGTTGTCATGGCGTGTTGTCACCGAGTGTCACCGAGCGTTTCGTTCCGGAAAGGCGGTCCGCGCGTCGCGCGTAAGGCCCTTCCGGCCAGTCCCGAGCCGTCGCATGCCGAAGCCCACAACACCGAAAACTGAAAAGGGTGAGCCCGTAGTGATCGCGCGCAATAAGCGCGCGCGCTTTGACTATGAGATCGTGGAGACGTGGGAGGCCGGCATCGTCCTGACCGGTACCGAGGTCAAGTCGCTTCGCGCTGGGCGCGCTCGTATCACGGATGCCTACGGCATCGTCAAGGACAGCGAAGTCTGGCTGCTGAACATGTACATCGCGCCTTACGAACAGGGGAACCAGTTCAACCATGAGGCGTCCCGCACGCGAAAACTCTTGCTGCACGGACGTGAGGTGCGCCGGCTCATTGGCGCGGTCGAGCGGCAGGGACTGACGCTGGTGGCACTGGAACTCTATTTCAAGGGATCGCATGCGAAGGTTCGCATCGGGCTCGGCAAGGGTAAAAAAGTGCACGACAAGCGCGAGACCATCCGCGCCCGCGAGCAGGTGCGTGAGATCGCTCGCGCGCTGAAGACACGATGAAACGTCATGTTCGAGGTTTCTTCTTTGGTGTCGCCATCGCGACGGTGTGCGTGGGCCCGGTGGTCGCCGCGCAGAACACGCGCGCGTCTGCCGACCCGCCGCCTGCTGGCGTTTCGGGATCGCCGAGGCGGCACACGGTGGTCGTCGATGCTGGTCACGGCGGACCGGACCGCGGAATGACGGGCACGACGCCATCCGGCGAACGGATCTACGAAAAGGACGTCACGCTCCAGGTGGCCCGCCGCCTGGCGTCTCGGCTTGAGGCGGCCGGCGTCAACGTGATCATGACGCGTACGTCCGATACGCTCATCGCCCTCTCGGATCGTGGCCGAATCGCCAATCGGCAGAACGGTGATCTGTTCATTTCGGTACATGTGAACGCCGCGAATCCAGGCTGGAAGCAACCGGGGGCGGCGCGCGGATTCGAGACCTATTTCCTTGCTGAGGCGAAGACCGAGGACGAACGACGTGTGGCGGCCATGGAAAACGAGGCCGTCCGGTTCGATACCGACGACAGCGCGCCCAAGGACGACGCCCTCGGTTTCATGCTCAGCGATATGCTCCAAAATGAACATCTGCGCGAATCGAGTGACCTCGCGGCGATGATCCAGGGACGATTGCGCGGGGCGCATCCTGGCCCGAGCCGCGGCGTCAAACAGGCCGGGTTCCGTGTGCTCGTAACCGCGTTCATGCCCGCCGTGCTGGTGGAGATCGGATTCGGTTCCAATCGGTCCGAGGCGGCCTGGATCGCCAGCGCCCAAGGGCAGTCGGAGCTCGCCGACGCCATGACGCGAGCCACGTTGGATTACCTTGCCCAGTACGAACGCCGCGTGGGCGGTGGACCGACGGGTCGAGGCAAGTGAATACAGTGCATCAGCCGAATCAGCAACCTCTCGCGGTCACGGCCGCGGGCATGGCGTTCCAGAATCCGATCGTGCTCGCCGCGGGGACCGCGGCCTACGGCCGCGAAATCGCTGACGTCGTTCGCCTCGATGCGCTTGGCGGGCTCATCACGAAGGCGGTCAGCGTGGAGCCGCGGGCCGGCGCGCCCGCGCCGCGTGTGGCAGACTTCGGAGACGGCATGATCAACGCCATCGGTCTCGCCAACCCGGGCGCCGAACTCGTTCGCCGCGAGGAGTTGCCCTGGTTGGCCCGTGAACTGCGCACCGCGCGTGTGATCGTGAACGTCGTCGGACGCGTGGTTGAAGATTTCGCTGAAGTGGTCGGCATGCTCGATTCTGTCGACGGGTTTCAGGCTTACGAGCTGAATGTCAGCTGCCCGAACACCCGTCAGGGCGGTCTCGAGTTTGGCGCCGATCCGGCCGCGCTCGCGACGGTCGTGTCGCGCGCGCGCGCGCAAACGCGGCGCCCCTTGTTCGTCAAACTGTCGCCCACGCTCGCGAACATCGGCGACGTCGCGAAGTGCGCCGCCGATGCGGGCGCCGACGGGATCACCGTGGTGAATACGATCCCGGGACTCGTCATCGAAACTGGCACCCGAACGACGGCACTGGGTTTCGGCACCGGTGGCGTGAGCGGGCCGGGGCTGAGGCCGGTTGGTGTGCTCGCGACGTGGAAGGTGAGCCGTGCGGTCACGCTGCCGGTGATCGGCCTTGGCGGCGTGACCTCTGCAGACGATGCGCTGCAGTATCTGATGGCCGGCGCCACGCTGGTCGGAATCGGCACGGCGGCACTTGCGAATCCGCGGCTTCCCGAACGCATCGTGGCCGATCTCGGCGCCTGGTGCTCGGTCCATCGTGTCGCTTCGATCCGTGACGTGATTGGATCCCTGCGATGGCCGGGCTCGTGATCACACATTCGCCCACGCCGATCATCGCGCTCGACCTCCCCACGCTCGCAGACGCGAAGGCGCTCGTCGCGCGTATCGGGCCCCGTGCAGACTTCTACAAGGTTGGCCTGCAACTGTTCACGCGAGAAGGGCCGGCGGCGGTCGAATGGCTTCGTGGCGAATCCAAGCGCGTGTTCCTTGATCTCAAGCTGCACGACATTCCGAATACCGTCCGACGCGCAGCCGAGTCGGCCGCCGCGCTCGGTGCGGAACTATTGACCATTCATGCCATCGGTGGCGAGGCGATGATGCGTGCGGCGGTCGACGGCGCTGGCCCAACCGGTGTCATCGCCGTGACGGTGCTCACCTCATTCGACGATGCCGCCTACGCGGCCGCTATCGGCGTGCCAGGTACGACGGTTGTGGACACGGTGCTGCGGTTGGCAGATCGTGCACGTGCTTGTGGCGCGCGCGGAATCGTGTGTGCTGGGACCGAAGCGGGTGCGGTTCGGCGCGCGCATGGCGACGCGCTCGGCACGTTGGTTCCGGGGCTGCGTCCCCCGGGGGCGCCGGTCAACGATCAGGCGCGCGTGGCGACGCCGCGCGAAGTGCGTGATGCGGGTGCGACCTGGGTGATTGTCGGACGCGCCGTCACCGCCGCGAGCGATCCTGCTCAAGCGTACGAAGAGATCTGCGTCGCCCTCGGCTGACCGCCGGTTCACGGCTGCCGTCTTGCGGCCAGAACCCGAAGGGTCCAGCGTTTTGGCCTCACCCCTGTCAGGAGATTCGATGCAGCAGAGTCGTCCAGCGGTGTTGGCAACGGTCGTCACGGCCTGCGCGCTGCTGACCGCGTGCGCCGGTAGTGCGGGTTCCGCCACCACGGTTGATACCGCGCCCGCACCGCAGCAGATCATGACGGCCTCCGGCCAGAGCATCAGGCTTGGCACGACGTCATCGATTGTCGCGGTCTCCGAAGCGATTCGTATCGGAGCGGATTCGGCGTACGGGTTGTTGTTGAAGGTGTACGGGGACCTCCAGATACCCACCACCACGCTGGATTCCCGGCAGCACACCGCGGGGAATCCCGCGCTGAAAATCCGGCGTCGGCTCGGCGGCGTTTCGCTCATAAAGTATCTCGACTGCGGTCACAAGGACGGCAACCCGAATGCCGATTCGTATGACGTCGTGTTGCATGTTGTCACTGCCGTATCCGGAGCCGCGGAGGGATCCTCGGTCCTTTCGACGCGCGTGGACGGCGTCGCGACGCATCCGGTGTTCGGCAGTCAAGCCGTGTGCAGTACCACTGGCGAACTTGAGAAGCGGATCGCGGCTGCGGTCAAGGAAAAATCAGCAGCCAAGTAGTTTCAGG
The DNA here is from genome assembly GCA_014192065.1 of Gemmatimonadota bacterium. Classification (GTDB taxonomy): domain Bacteria; phylum Gemmatimonadota; class Gemmatimonadetes; order Gemmatimonadales; family Gemmatimonadaceae; genus Fen-1231. Next base: position 140,938 of record BJHH01000004.1, read on the forward strand.
ACAACTGGTTATCGGTTTATCGGCGAGTTTCCACTGCAAGGGAGCGGGCGCTTGCCGCCCCTGGGCTGCTACCTGTTTGCACCATGCCAGCGCATGCACACGGTGGGTGAACGGCCATTTCCGTACACGTCAGTCCTGTCCCTTGTGTCAAGGTCCCACGCTAACTATCATTCCAGACTGGCCCCAAATCGGGTCCTGGCAAGGTGTTGGCAACGCGTTTGGCCGTTTGAGGGGACTCCCGAGTGAAAGTTCGAACCAGCGTCAAGCCGATCTGTGAGCACTGCAAGGTGGTAACTCGCCAAGGCGTGACTCGCATCATCTGCAAGCGCAATCCCAAGCACAAGCAGCGGCAGGGTTAACGACATATGGCACGAATTTCAGGCGTCGACCTGCCGCGCGAAAAGCGCGTAGAGATCGGCCTCACGTACATCTACGGCATCGGCCGCGTTATCGCGCGCCGGATCATCGAGGCTTCGGGTGTCAACCCGGACCAGCGGATCAAGGACCTCACCGACGCCGACGTCAACAAGCTCCGTCAGGAGATTGACAAGTCTCACCGCGTCGAAGGTGCGCTCCGCACGGAGATCGCGATGAATATCAAGCGCCTGATGGATATTGGCGCCTACCGTGGGACGCGCCACCGCAAGGGGCTGCCGGTTCGTGGTCAGCGCACACATACCAACGCGCGCACCAAGAAGGGTCCGCGCCGCGCGATCGCTGGCAAGAAGAAGGTGACCAAGTAATGGCTATCGGAAAGAAGACCAAGCGCGTGATCGAGGCCGAGGGTATCGCGCATGTGAGCGCGACCTTCAATAACACCACGATCACGATTACTGACGCGCACGGGAACACCGTGTCGTGGGGCTCGTCAGGCAAAGCGGGGTTCAAGGGTTCAAAGAAATCCACTCCGTTCGCCGCGACGGTCGCGGCCGAGCAGTGCGCCCGCGAGGCGCTGACCCTCGGCGTGCGGCGCGTCCATGTCAAAGTGCAGGGCCCCGGTTCTGGTCGCGAAAGCGCGATCCAGGCGCTGGCGGCCGCGGGGCTCGTAGTGAAGTCCATCAAGGACGTCACCCCGATTCCGCATAACGGTTGCCGGCCGCCCAAGCGGCGGAGGGTCTAAGCCATGCGTTATACCGGACCCGCCTGCCGCCAGTGCCGTCGCGAAGGCACCAAGCTGTTTCTCAAGGGCACCAAGTGCTTCACGGAGAAGTGCCCCGTTGAGCGCCGCCCCTATGCTCCCGGTCAACACGGACAGAATACGGCGCGCCGTCGGAAGGTGTCGGAGTACGCCAAGCAGCTGCGCGAGAAGCAGAAGATCAAGCGCACGTATGGCCTCACCGAAAAACAGTTCCGCAACACGTTCGAGAAGGTGAGCTCGCTGCCCGGCGTCACCGGTCACAACCTGCTCGCCGCGCTCGAAAGCCGGCTTGACAACATGATTTACCGGATGGGCTTCGCGGCCAGCCGCCGCGCCGCCCGCCAGCTGATTCGTCACCGTCACATCGAAGTGAACGCCAAGACGGTGGATGTGGCCAGCTTTGTCGTGGATCCGGGCATGGCAGTCCGCGTGCGTGAAAGCTCGCGTGGCATGCTCGCCGTGCTCGTGTCGCTGGAACAGTCGTCGCGCGGTTCGGCGCCGACCTGGCTTGCCGTGGACAAGGAGTCGTTCACGGGTCGCATGCTGGAGCGGCCGGTACGTACGGCGATTCCGATCGCTGCGCAGGAACAGCTGGTCGTGGAGTTGTACTCGAAGTAGTGGGTGTGCATAGGTCGGATCCCTGACATTCCGACGGGCCTGCCGCGCGTCAGGGGCGGGGCAGGGCGTAGGTGACGCGAGAGCGCTGCCTGACCAATACTAAGGACTGAATACATGGCACAAGCAATCGATCTGCGCGGTCTCGTTCGGCCGGCGCTCGTAGAAGCAACCAAGCGTGACGACAATCAGAACATCGCCGAGTTTCGGCTGCAGCCGCTGGAGCGTGGCTTCGGTCACACGCTCGGCAACGCCATGCGGCGCATGCTGCTGTCGTCGCTGCGCGGCTCCGCGGTCTGGGGCTTTCGCATCGACGGCGTGCTGCACGAGCACCAGACCATACAGGGCGTTGTCGAAGACGTGCATCAGATCATCGGCAACCTCAAGACGCTGACGCTCCAGCTTGACGATGATGTCGAAGAGGCGATCATTCGGTTCAACGTATCGCGCGCCGGTGCCGTCACGGCCGCCGCGGTCGAGAATCAGAACGGCGTCCGCGTCGTGAACCCCAAGCACCACCTGTTCACGCTGCAGGACGATCGGGATCTCTCGGTTGAGTTGTATGTCAACAAGGGCCGCGGATACGTCGAGTCCGATCAGCACCCCGCCGACCGCTCCCTCCCCGTCGACCTCGTGCGCGTGGATTCGCTCTACTCGCCGGTCCGTCGCGTCAACTTCTCGGTCAGCGAAACCCGTGTCGGTCAGCGTACCGACTACGATCGCCTCGTCCTCACGGTCGAGACAAACGGCACCGTGACGCCAGAAGAGGCGGTGAGCTACGCCGCGGCGCTCGCACAGACGCACTTCCAATATTTCGCCGGTTTCGGCTCGCACGCGGCTGCGGCCGTTGGCGATGCGACGTCGAACGCGGCGCGCCTCTCGTTGCTGCTCGCGATGTCGATCGACAGCCTTGAATTGTCAGTGCGTTCGGTGAACTCGCTCAAGAACTCTGCCGTGCGCACGCTCGGCGATCTTGTGCGACTCACAGAACAGCAGATCCTCGAAGTAAAAAACTTCGGGAAGAAGTCGCTCCAGGAAATCGCCGACCTGCTTGAGCGTGAAGGACTCAACTTTGGCATGCGGTTCGAGGAAGTCGAGGACGGCATTCGCGTCACCGACTGGGGCACTCCGCCGAGCCGCGCCGCCGCAAACGCGCCCGACGACGTCGAGGAATAGCCCATGCGACACCGTAAAGCTGGGCGCTCACTGCGCCGCACCAGCGAACAGCGCCTTGCGCTGCTTCGCAACCTGGCCACCTCGCTCATCGAGCAGGGCGCCATTCTCACGACCGAAGCCAAGGCCAAAGAGCTGCGGCCGTTCATTGAGAAACTCATCACAAAGGCCAAGGCTGGCACGCTCCATGCGCGTCGCCTAGCTGGACGTCACGTCCATAAGCGCGCCGCTGCCGATAAGCTCTTTCAAGAGATCGGTCCAAAGTTCGCGACGCGAAAGGGTGGATACACACGCATCATCAAGACCGGCCACCGCAAGGGTGACGCGGCGGAAATGGCGCGCATTGAGCTGGTTGGGGAATAATCAATGGCTATCGATCGTCATAAGTGCTACACCTGCGGGAAGGGCGTGACTTTTGGGAACGCCGTCTCGCATGCGAACAACAAGACGCGCCGCACGTGGAAGCCCAACCTGCAGGTCGCGCGGATCCTGATCGACGGGAAAGTCACCCGAATCAAGGTGTGCACGCGCTGCCTGCATGCCAACAAGATCCGCCGCGCGCCGCGCGGTGCGGCAGCGATTGCCGCCGTCGCCGCGAAGTGACCGTGAGTGCGTTGAACGAAGGGAGCCCCTCGCGGGCTCCCTTTTTTTCTTGCCCTTCGCAGACGTCTCCAAGGTGCGGCTGGGGCAGGGACTGGTGCAGATTTCCGGTATGTGCGCTGCAGGCTTTGTCCGCTCGGCTTCGCCGTAGTGTCTCCGTGGTACTTGCCCCCATTCCCTTTGCATTCCCGTCCCCATGCCTACCGCGCTGATTACCGGCATCACCGGCCAAGACGGTTCTTACCTCGCTGAGCTGTTGCTGGCCAAGGGGTATCGTGTGGTGGGGATTGTCCGGCGAAGCTCAACCACGCCGTACGAGCGTATTGCGCACATCGTCGACCGCCTCGAGCTCGTTTCGGCTGATCTGCTCGACCAGACCTCACTCGTCGACGCCATCGCGGAGGCCAAGCCTGATGAGATCTATAATCTCGCGGCACAGAGCTTCGTGGCCACATCGTGGACGCAGCCCGTGCTTACGGGGGAGTTCACCGCGCTTGGCGTGACCCGATTGCTTGAGGCCATGAAACGGGCGGCGCCAAAGGCCCGCTTCTACCAGGCGAGTTCGAGCGAACAGTTTGGCCAGGTGATCGAGACACCACAGCGTGAGAGTACGCCCTTTTATCCACGGTCGCCGTACGGCGTCGCTAAGGTTTACGCGCACTGGATCACGGTGAACTACCGCGAGTCGTTCGGGCTCTACGCCGTGAGCGGAATCCTGTTCAACCACGAGAGCCCGCGTCGCGGGCTCGAATTCGTGACGCGCAAGATTACAGACGCCGTGGCGCGGATCACGCTGGGGATGAGCGACCACGTTGAACTCGGTACGCTTGACGCGCGCCGCGACTGGGGCTTTGCCGGCGATTATGTGGACGCTATGTGGCGGATGCTGCAGCAGTCTGAGCCTAGCGATTTCGTGGTGGGCACTGGCAAGACTTGGAGCGTGCGCCAGCTGTGCGAAGAGGCGTTCTCGTACAAAGGGCTCGATTACACCAAGCATGTCCGTCACGCCCCGCGCTACATGCGCCCTGCCGAAGTCGAGTTGCTGGTTGCCGATCCGTCGCGCGCGCGCGAAGTGCTCGGCTGGGAGCCGAAGGTCGGCTTCCCCGATCTCGTGCGGATGATGGTCGACGCTGACGTTGAGCGGCACCGCGCCGCGAGCGCCGCGAGCGCCGCCGCCGGCGTTCGCTAGCGTGGCGGCGCGTCGGGCCCTCGTCACCGGAGCAGGCGGGTTCGCGGGGCAGTGGCTCTGTCGCGAGCTGGTTCGGACTGGATGGGACGTGACCGGGTCGTCGCTCGTCGGCGCGCCGGCGCCGGGGATTCTCTCGGTGGACGATCACGTGCTCGTCCGCTGGCGCCGCGACGATCTGCTCCATGCGGGCTCGGTGCGCGGCGCCGTGGACGATGCCATGCCAGACGTCATCTTTCACCTAGCGGCTGTGTCGTTTGTTCCTGCGGCGAGTCGTGACCCGTCGCTCGCCTTGGATACGAACGTCGGCATCGCCGTCCGGCTCCTCGACGTCGTTGAAGAGCGCCGCGCCGCCGGCACGCTTGATCCGGTGGTGCTCATCGTGGGCAGCGGGGAGCAGTACGGGCGACACGAGGCGAGCGCCCTCCCGCTGACCGAAGCCGCCGAGTGCCGGCCGTACTCGCCGTACGCCGCGAGCAAGATGGCGCAGGAGCAGTTTGCGCTCGCCGCGTTTCGCCGAGCGAGTGTGCGCGTTGTGTGCACTCGGTCGTTCAATCACAGCGGTCGCGGACAATCCACGGACTTCGTCATTCCGGGGCTGGTGCAGCGTGTTGTCGCAGCGGCCCGTGCAGGCGACCGGACGGTCACGATCGGCAACACGAGCGTCGCCCGCGATTTTCTTCATGTCGAAGACGTCGCCCGCGCATACGTGGCCTTGGTGGAGCATGGGCTCCCCGGTGAGGTCTACAACGTCAGCAGCGGCGTCGCGGTCACGATTGGTGATCTCGCCGCCCAGATCGCAGCCATCGTCAGCGCACCGGTCGAATTCACGCCAGATCCGGCGTTGCAGCGGGCTGCAGACCTGCCGCACCTCTCCGGGAGTCCACAGCGTCTCCATGCCGATACCGGCTGGACCGCGCGGCTTGGGCTGAAGGACGTCATTCGAGACGTGGTCGCAGCAGAAATGGCGTGACCGGAGTGTAGTTTTCCCGTCACCGGTCTCACCGCCACCGGCCCTACTCGCCCGCTACCCGCCTTATACGCCCGCCGCATGCCGCGCCGTACCGATATCCACCGCATTCTCCTGCTAGGGTCCGGCCCGATCGTGATCGGGCAGGGCGCCGAGTTCGACTATTCGGGCACGCAGGCAGCCAAGTCGCTTCGTGAAGAGGGGTTCGAGGTCATTCTCGTCAATTCGAATCCGGCGACGATCATGACCGACCCCGAAGTCGCCGACCGGACCTATATCGAACCGGTGACGGCGGATTTCGTCGAGCGGATCATCGCGCGCGAAAAGCCCGACGCTCTGCTGGCGACAATGGGTGGGCAGACGGCGCTCAACGTCGCGATGGATCTGTACAACTCGGGCGCCCTGCAGAAGCACGGCGTCGAGCTGATCGGCGCGAATGCGCGGGCCATTTCAGTCGCTGAGGACCGGAAACTGTTCGGCGAGGCGATGGTCAAGATCGGGCTGAAATGCCCGGAAGGGAAAATCGCGACGACCTGGGACGAGGCGCTCGAGATCGCCGAGTTCACTGGTTTCCCGGCGATCATCCGTCCCGCCTTCACGCTGGGCGGTTCTGGCGGCGGGATCGCATACAATCGTGAGGAGTATGAGGCGATCGTCCGGGGCGGACTCGCCGAGTCGCCCATTTCGCAGGTACTGATCGAGCGGTCGCTGCTCGGCTGGAAGGAGTTCGAACTCGAGTTGATGCGCGATTGCGAGGACAACGTCGTGATCGTCTGTTCGATCGAGAACATCGATCCAATGGGCGTGCACACGGGCGACTCCATCACGGTCGCGCCGGCGATGACGCTCAGTGACCGCGAATATCAGCTCATGCGTGACGCCGCCATCAAGGTGATCCGCGAGATTGGCGTGGACGCGGGCGGGTGCAACGTGCAGTTCGCGGTCAATCCCGCCAATGGCGATATGGTCGTCATTGAGATGAACCCCCGCGTGTCGCGGTCATCGGCGCTCGCGTCGAAGGCCACCGGGTTCCCGATCGCGCGCATCAGTGCCAAGCTTGCCGTCGGCTACCGGCTCGACGAGATCCCGAACGATATCACCAAGATGACGCCATCCTGTTTCGAGCCAGTGCTCGACTACGTGGTGGTGAAGTGTCCGCGCTTCGCATTTGAGAAGTTCCCCGGTGCGAGTCCGGTGCTGACAACGCAGATGAAGTCGGTTGGCGAGTCGATGGCCATCGGCCGCACGTTCAAGGAGGCGCTGCAGAAGGGACTTCGCGCGCTGGAGAACGGACGACAGGGATGGGACGTGGCGAGCCGCGTACAGGACGACCGGGTCGCCGACGAGTCGCTCGAAGCGGTGCAAGCCGCCCTTGGCACGCCGACACCCGAGCGGATTTTCCAGATCAAGCGGGCGATGGTGCTCGGGATGTCCGACGAGGAGCTGTTCCGTCGTACCGCGATTGATCCCTGGTTCCTCGCGCAGCTTCGGGAGCTGCTCGAGGCTGAGCGTGAGTACGCCGCGCTGCCGGCGGTAGACGCCGAGGCGATGCTGGCGATGAAACGCATGGGGTTCGCCGACATCCAGCTCGGCAGGCTCTGTGGCGAGACCGAGAAGGTCGTTCGCGAGCGCCGCTGGGCAATGGGCATCCGCCCGGCGTACAAGATGGTGGACACCTGCGCTGGCGAGTTCCCCTCGAACACGCCGTACCTGTATTCGACCTACGAAGAGGAGTCAGAGGCGCCGCGTTCGGGCAAGCGCTCGGTGGTCATCCTCGGCAGCGGTCCGAACCGAATCGGGCAGGGCGTCGAATTCGACTATTGCTGTGTGCGCGCCGCCATGGCGTTGCGCGACCAGGGGATCGAGACCATCATGGTCAACTCGAACCCCGAGACGGTGTCGACGGATTACGACACAAGTGACAAGCTGTATTTCGAGCCACTCACGCTCGAGCACGTGTTGGAAATCGTCCACCGCGAACAGCCGGAGGGCGTGATCGTGCAGCTGGGTGGGCAGACGCCGCTCAAGCTCACCAGGCCGCTCGAGGCCGAAGGCGTCACGATCCTCGGGACGAGCCCAGACTCGATCGATATCGCCGAGGACCGGCGCCGCTTTGAGAAAATCGCGCGTGAGCTCAACGTTGAGCAACCGCCCAACGGGACCGCGACCAGCGTCGACGCGGCCGTCGAGGCCGCGACGCGGATCGGCTACCCCGTGCTCGTCCGGCCGAGTTACGTGCTTGGCGGACGCGCCATGGAAATCGTGTACGACGAACCCTCGTTGCGTGAGTATTTCACCCGTGCGGTGCGCGTCTCGGAAGATCGTCCGGTCTTGATCGACTCGTTCCTCGAGGATGCGTTCGAAGTCGACGTGGACGCCATCAGTGATGGCACACGCGTCGTGATCGGTGGCGTGATGCAGCACATCGAGCAGGCTGGTATTCACTCCGGCGACTCAGCCTGCGTGCTGCCACCCTTCCTGATCACGTCCGAGGCGCAGGTCACGATACGCGCACACACCGTGGCATTCGCCAAGGCGCTCAAGGTGGTTGGGCTGATCAACGTCCAGTACGCCGTAAAAGACGGCGTGGTGTACGTGATCGAGGTGAATCCGCGCGCGAGCCGCACGATTCCGTTCGTGTCCAAGACGATCGGTGTGCCTCTGGCTTCGCTGGCGGCCCGCGCGATGTGCGGCGAAACGCTCGACGCCATGGGGTTCACCGAAGAGGTGATCGCTCCGTTTGTCGCGGTGAAGGAAGCGGTGCTACCGTTTGCAAAGTTCCGCGAGTTCGACCCGGTTTTGGGTCCGGAGATGCGCTCCACGGGCGAGGTAATGGGCGTGGCGGACACATTCGGTCCGGCGTTCGCCAAGGCGCAGTTGGCAGCCGGCAACTCGCTGCCGCTCACGGGTACCGTGTTCATGACGGTCAACGATCATGACAAGGCGTCGCTTCTGCCGATCGCGATACGTTTCCGCCGACTCGGGTTCAACCTGGTCGCCACCGAAGGCACCGCACGATACCTTCGGGAGCATGGCGTGCCGAGCGAGGTGGTGCACAAAGTGAGTGTCGCACGTCCGAACGCAGTGGATCTGATGAAGAACGACGCAGTGCAACTGCTGATCAACACGCCGCTTGGCATGCGGGCGCTGCGTGACGACGACACGCTCCGGCAGGTGGCGATCGCGCGTCGGGTGGCGTACACGACGACGCTGTCGGCGGCGGCGGCGGCGGCTGACGCGATCGAGAGCATGCAAGTGACGGCGCTTGGCGTGAAGTCCATTCAGGAATGGCAGGCGGAGATCCGATGACCAAGCCTTTTGTGCACGACAGCGCGTATGTGGACGACGGGGCGACCATCGGCGACGGCACGTCAGTGTGGCATTTCTGCCATGTGATGCCCGGCGCCGTGATCGGTCGCCACTGTTCCCTCGGACAGAACGTGGTCGTGATGAACGGCACGAAGATCGGAGACAATGTGAAGATCCAGAACAACGTCTCGATCTACGAGGGGGTGGAGCTTGAAGATGACGTGTTCTGCGGCCCGTCAATGGTGTTCACCAACGTGATCAACCCGCGCAGTCACGTGTCACGCAAGCACGAATACCAAAAGACGCTCGTGAAGCGCGGGGCGACCATCGGCGCCAATGCGACCGTCGTCTGCGGTGTGACGCTCGGTGAGTTCGCCTTCGTCGGCGCAGGCGCCGTCGTGACGCGCGACGTCCCCGCGTACGCGCTGATGACCGGTGTTCCGGCTAAGCGCACGGGCTGGATGTGTATGTGTGGCGTGAAGCTCGAGGAGGGCATTCTCGAGACCTCGTGCGCCGCCTGCGGCACGCGGTATGTGCGCAAGAGTCAGGCGCTCCTGCGCATCGCGGCAGAGGGCCCATGAACGGCGATGCAAAGGTCAGGCTGGCACTGGTTGGATGTGGGCGCATCGCGCGCACGCACGTGGATGCCATCGCAAAGGTTGGCGATCTCGACCTCGTCGCCGTGTGCGACGCGGTCGAGGCGCGAGCGCAGGAGATGGGCGACGCGGTTGGGGTGCCGTGGTACACCGACTACGCGAAGATGCTCCGCGAAGTCGAGTGCGATGCGGTCACCGTGGCGACGCCAAGCGGATTGCACCCGTCTCACGGCATCGCGGCCGCGAGGGCGGGCAAGCACGTCATTTGCGAGAAGCCGATGGCCATCTCGCTGAAGGCTGCCGACGAACTCGTCCACGCCTGCGACGACGCTGGCGTCCAGCTCTTCGTGGTCAAGCAGAACCGGCTCAATCCGCCGATCCAGTTGCTCAAGAAAGCGATCGACAAGGGACGGTTCGGCCGGATCTACGTGGCGAACACGACGGTCTGGTGGACGCGCCCTCAGGAGTACTACCGCCAAGCACCGTGGCGTGGAACCTGGGAGTTCGACGGTGGCGCGATTCTCAACCAAGCGTCACATTACGTCGACCTGATGCAGTGGCTTGTCGGCCCGGTCGAGTCGGTGATGGCGCGAACTGCCACGCTCGCCCGAGAGATCGAGGCCGAAGACACGGGCATCGCCGTCCTCAAGTTCCGGAGTGGCGCGCTGGGTTCGATTCAGGTCACGATGCTCACCTACCCCAAGAACCTCGAGGGCTCGATCACGATCCTCGGCGAGAAGGGCTCCGTGAAGATCGGCGGCACCGCGGTGAACCGGATCGAGACCTGGTCGTTCGCCGACGCCGACCCCGATGACCAGCTCATCGAGCAGGCGAACACGGCTCCGCTCTCGGTGTACGGTTTCGGGCACGAAGGCTACTACCGAAACGTCCTGTCCACACTGCGCGGCTCGACCCGTCCGGAGACAGACGGCCGCGGCGGCCGCAAGTCGCTGGAGCTGATCTTGGGGATCTATGAATCCGCGAGGACGGGCCAAGAGGTGGCGTTCCCGCTCAAGTAGGGCCAATGGGCTGAACCGGCCCCGATTCCACTCCTACACGGTCCGTCGGGTTCGTTGACTTCGCCCTCCCAGAGGGCGATTTTTCAGCGTTGCATGTAAAGACTTACGCTGGGTCACATCACAAAGGTGATATCCTCCTAATGCCTGTCCCGTTACTCGACCTTCGCGCCCAGCACGCCCGGATCCGGGACCGCGTCGTGGCGGCGATGATGCAGGTCGTCGATGATCAGGCGTTTATCCTCGGGAAGCCGGTCAGCGACCTCGAGGCTCACGTTGCGGCGCTCTCGCATACGACCTACGCCGTGGGGTGCGCCAGCGGCACGGATGCGCTGCTCCTCTCGCTTCGCGCCGTGGACGTCGGAGCCGGCGACGAAGTCATCACCACGCCGTTCACTTTTTTCGCGACGGCCGGCACGATCCACAATGTCGGCGCGCGCGCGGTGTTCGTCGACATCGATCCGAAGACGTTCAATATCCGCCCAGACCTCGCGGCTGCGGCGGTGACGAGCAAGACCAAGGCGATCATCCCGGTGGACCTGTTCGGCCAGGTGGCCAGCATCGAAGAGGTGATGCGGTTGGCGAAGGGGATCCCCGTCATCGAGGACGCGGCCCAGTCGATCGGCGCACGCCGCAAGATTGACGGCGTGTGGCGGATGGCGGGCGAAGTCGCTACCATCGGCACCTTTTCGTTCTTTCCGTCCAAGAACCTTGGCGGGTACGGCGACGGCGGCATGATGGTCACGCAGGACAAGGCCCTGTACGACCGGTTGATGCGCCTGCGCACGCACGGCAGTGTAAAGACGTACTTCCACGAGGAAGTCGGTTACAACTCGCGACTCGATGCGCTGCAGGCAGCGGTGCTTTGTGCCAAGCTGCCATTCCTCGTTGAGTGGTCGGCCAAGCGCCGTGAGCACGCGGCGATATATGACGCCGCCTTCGCCGACCTCGGTGACGTCACGACACCGTACGTCGACCCGGCCAACGAGTCGATCTACAACCAGTACACGATTCGCGTGCCGCGACGTGACGCACTCAAGGCACATCTCGCGGCGAAGGGCATTGGTCACTCGGTCTATTACCCGCTGCCGTTGCACCTCCAGGAGTGCTTCGCTTCCCTCGGCTACACGCAGGGTGCGTGCCCGGAATCAGAACGCGCGGCGAACGAAGTGCTGTCACTTCCGGTCTATCCGGAACTCACGCGCGCCCAACTGGACGACGTTGTGGCTGCGGTCCGCGGCTTCTACGGGAAGTGACCCGGATGGCCTCGCATCTCGTGAAAGACCGCCTGCTTGCCAAGATCAAGGACCGCTCGGCTACGGCGGGCGTGATTGGGCTCGGATATGTTGGTCTCCCGTTGGCGATGGAGTTCGCTGAGGCCGGCTTTACCGTGATCGGGTACGATGTGAGCGAGCGTGTGGTGCAGGCGCTCATGCGCGGCGAGTCGCACATCCAGGACGTGTCCTCGGCGCAGGTGGCGCAGCACGTCAAGTCCGGCCGCTTCATCGCGACCACCGACGAGGCGCGCCTCGCCGATGCCGACACGATGTCGATTGCCGTCCCGACGCCGCTCGCGAAGACGCGCGACCCGGACATGAGCTTCGTGATCGCTGCCGCCGAGGCGGTCGCGCGGCGCGCGCGCAGCGGAATGCTGATCGTGCTCGAGAGCACGACGTACCCCGGCACGACGCGCGATGTGCTCCAGCCGCGCCTCGAGGCGTGCGGACTCACGGTCGGCACCGACGTGTTCCTCGTCTTCTCGCCTGAGCGCGTTGATCCGGGCAATCCGACGTGGCACACCAAGAATACGCCCAAGGTGCTCGGCGGTATCACGGCGTCCTGCACGGAAGTCGCGACGGCGCTCTATGAGGCGTGCATCGAGACGGTGGTTCCGGTGTCCTCGCCCGAAGCAGCCGAACTGGTGAAGCTGCTTGAGAACACCTTCCGGTCCGTGAACATCGCCATGGTGAATGAAATGGCGATCATCTGCGACCGGCTCGGCGTTGATGTGTTCGAGGTGATCGACGCCGCCTCTACGAAGCCGTTCGGTTTCATGCGGTTCACGCCCGGTCCGGGCATCGGCGGGCACTGCATCCCACTCGACCCGCACTACCTAGCGTGGAAGATGCGCACGCTGAACTACAAGACGCGGTTCATCGACCTCGCGAGCGAGATCAATAGCGCGATGCCGGATGTGGTGGTGCGCAAGGTCGCCGACGCGCTGAACGACGAACGCAAGGCGCTCCGGGGCAGCCGCATCCTCGTGCTCGGCGTGGCCTACAAGCGGGACATTGACGACATGCGCGAGAGTCCCGCACTCGACGTGATCCGCCTGCTTGAGGAACGCGGTGCCGACGTGATGTTCCACGATCCGCACGTCCCGAGTTTCCGCGAAGAGGGTCACGTCCGCACCGGAGTGGCGCTCACCGCGGCTGTGCTGGAGCAGTCTGACGCCATCGTGATTGTCACCGACCACACCGCGATTGACTGGACCCTCGTCACCTCCCACGCCAGCCTCATCGTCGATACGCGCAATGCGCTCGGCCGTTCCGTCCCGACCAAGGCGCGTGTCGTGGCATTGACTCCGCGTGCCGCGACGCTGCAACACGCCGCCGCCAACGCCACGATTGCCCCGAAGGCCGGGGCTACGACGGCATCGGGCGCCGCGCCGCGCCCGCGCAGCTAGGCCAGCCATCATGCGCATTACGGTTATCGGTACTGGGTACGTCGGCCTTGTCGCGGGGGCCTGCTTCGCGGAGACCGGCAGCGAGGTGACGTGCGTCGACGTGGACGTTGAAAAGATTGACCGCCTCACGCGGAACATCCTGCCGATCTACGAGCCCGGTCTGGATTCGCTCGTACAGCGGAACCAGGAGCAGGGCCGACTGACGTTCTGTACCGACCTCCCCAGTGCGGTCCGCACGGCGGACGTCGTGTTCATTGCGGTCGGCACACCGCCCGATGAAGACGGTTCGGCGGATCTGCGCCATGTAGTGGCCGTATCGGAGATGATTGGCATTCACCTGGCCCGCGAGACGGTGATTGTGACCAAGTCCACCGTGCCAGTTGGCACGGCGGACAAGGTGCGGGCGGCGGTTGCTGCGCAGGCCAAGTATCCCTTCCACGTCGTATCCAATCCCGAGTTCCTGAAGGAAGGCGCCGCGGTTGACGACTTCCTCAAGCCGGATCGTGTGGTGCTCGGTGTGGACAGCGATTTCGCGCGGACGGTGATGGCCGAGCTGTACGCGCCATTCGTCCGCACCGGCAAGCCCGTGATTTTCATGGACATTCCGTCGGCCGAAATGACCAAGTACGCCGCCAACGCCATGCTCGCCACGCGCATCTCGCTCATGAATGAAATCGCGAACCTGTGCGAGAAGGTCGGTGCGAACGTGGACCTCGTCCGGAAGGGCATCGGCAGCGACAGTCGCATCGGTCCGAGCTTCCTGTTTCCCGGACCGGGGTACGGCGGGTCCTGCTTCCCGAAGGACGTGAAGGCGCTGTTGAAGACGTCGGAGGCGATGGGCGCGCCGATGCAGGTGCTGCGCGGTGTCGAAAACGCCAACGACCGGCAGAAGTCTCGCCTATTCGAAAAACTCCGCGATGCGCTCGGCGAGGTGGAAGGTACGCGCATTGCCGTCTGGGGCCTCGCCTTTAAAGCGCAGACCGACGATATGCGCGAATCGCCGGCGCTGACATTGATCGATGCGTTGCTGCAAGCCAAGGCCACGGTGACGGCACACGATCCGGCCGCGATGGACGAGGCAGAGCGCCGACTCGGATCTCGGATTGCGTACGCCAAGACCAACTACGACTCGCTCGATGGCGCCGACGCGCTCGTCGTCGTGACGGACTGGAACGAGTATCGGTTTCCGGATTTTGCACGCATCAAAGCGGCGCTGAAGCGGCCCGTCGTGATCGACGGCCGCAACCTCTACGATCAGGCGAAGATGGCCCAGCTCGGATTCATCTACCGGTCGATCGGCCGGGGAGCCGCGTGAGCGCGATGGGGCAATCGTGAGAGTGCTCATCACCGGCGTCGCCGGATTCCTGGGCTCGCACCTCGCCGATCGATTCATCGCTGACGGCCACCATGTCGTTGGCCTCGACAACTTCATCACCGGCCATCCCGACAACATCGCGCACCTGATCGGGGATGAGCGGTTCAGCTTCGTGAAGCACAACATTTCGGAGTTCTCGTACGTCGCGGGTGACCTTGACGGCGTGCTGCACTTCGCGAGCCCCGCTAGTCCGATTGACTATCTCAAGCTGCCGATCCAGACACTCAAGGTCGGATCGCTCGGTACGCATAACGCGTTGGGCATTGCGTTGGCCAAAAAGGCACGGTTCGTGCTGGCGTCCACGAGCGAGGTATACGGCGACCCGCTCGTGCATCCGCAACCCGAGACGTACTGGGGGAACGTGAATCCAGTCGGGCCACGCGGCGTGTACGACGAGGCCAAGCGGTTCGGCGAGGCGATCACGATGGCGTACCACCGGATTCACGGTGTGGACACGCGCATCGCGCGCATCTTCAACACGTTTGGGCCGCGGATGCGCCCGCGTGACGGGCGTGTGGTGTCGAACTTCATCGTGCAGGCGCTCAATAACGAACCCATCACGATGTACGGTGATGGCTCACAGACGCGATCGTTCTGTTACGTGGATGATGAAGTCGAGGGGATCTACGGGTTGTTTACGAAGGGCGACGCCAACCCCACCAACATCGGTAATCCGGTGGAGTTCACGGTTCGGCAACTCGCGGACCTCATCATCGAGTTGACGGGGACGAAGAGCCAAGTGGTGATGAAGCCGCTTCCGGAAGATGACCCGAAGGTCCGGCAGCCAGACATCACCCGCGCACGCACAATGTTAGGATGGGAGCCGGCGGTGGATCTCCGCACCGGTGTGGCACGCACAATTGACTTTTTCCGCGGGTTGGCCGGATCGCCCCGCATGGCAGGGACCGCCTGATGGTGCAGCGAACGATGTCCGCGTGTTGGGGTACCTCCATCATGAGGTGCTCGCGCCGTTGGTGTGTCTTCCTCGCCGTCGCGGCGCTGGCCTCGACGGCGTGCGCGCGCGGGTTCCAGCTGAAAAAGTTCTCGACTAGCGAGGCACTGTTCACGGCTTCCGTCGCCGAGTTCCAGAAAAAGAAGTGGGACAATGCCGTGACGGGGTTCGAGAAGCTGACGCTCGACCTATCGGCGCGCGACACGTTGCTCCCGCTCTCCCACTGGTACCTCGCGCAGGCGCATGAGAACCGGCAGGAACATGTCCTCGCGGCGACGAGTTTTTCGCGCCTGGCTGAGTCGTTTCCGGACGACTCGCTCGCCGACGACGCGCTGCTCGCCGCAGGTGATTCGTACGTCAGGATCTGGAAGAATCCAGAACTCGACCCGCAGTATGGCACGCTGGCCCAGGCTCAGTTCCGCACGCTGATCGGGGTCTACCCCGATTCGCCGCGTCGCAAGGACGCCGAGGCCGCGCTGCTCGCGCTCGACGAGCAGTATGCGTCCAAGGACTATCTGAACGGCCTCTTCTACGTTCGACGCGGTGCCTTCGACTCGTCGATCATCTACTTCAAGAGCGTGGTCAAGGATTATCCGAACACCGACCACGCGCGCCTCGCGCTGCTTCGCATGGTCGAGGTGTACCGTCGCCCGCAGATGAACTACAAGGAAGAAGCGGCGGAAACCTGTACGACGCTCAAGACGGCGTATGCGGGGGACAAGGACGTGGTCAAGACCTGTGCCGTCGAGGCCGATTCTGTCGCGAAGGTCGTGAAGCCGGAAAAGGCCGCTACGGACTCGGGCGCATCGGTTCGCACGCCGCGCTGAGCGCGGCTTCCGTTTTGAGCGCGCCATGATCACACCCGGACGCGCCATGCGCGTTGGCATCTTCGGCGGTACCTTCGACCCTCCGCACATCGGGCATCTCATTGCGGCAGGTGACGCGTGTGATGTACTCGGGCTCGACACGCTGCTCTTCGTACCCACCGCGACGCAGCCTCTCAAGGCTGACCAGGGGGTCGCCAGCGCGTCCGACCGGCTGGCCATGGTGCGACTGGCCATCGCGGGCGATCCCCGCTTCGAGGTCGACGCGACCGAGGTGGAGCGGGGAGGGTTATCTTACACCGTTGACACCCTCAGAACGTTTCGGCAGCGCTGGCCTGCCGGAACGGCCGACTTGGTACTCCTTCTTGGCGCGGATGCTGCGGCACAGTTCCCGCACTGGAAGGAGCCGGAGGCGGTACGGGAATTGGTCCGTGTCGTGGTCCTGACGCGCGGCGACGGCGGTGCCGAGCCGGTCCCGGTCGAAGCGGAGGCGGTGGCCACGCGTCGTGTTGACGTGTCGTCCACCGAGGTCCGCGAGCGGGTCAAGCACGGAAAGTCGATCCGCGGGTTGGTGGCGGACGCGGTGGCGGCCTACATCGCGCAGTCTGGCCTGTATCGCTAACGGAGCACGCAACGGAATGCTGAAGTCACTGCTGGGATCGGTCTTCGGGACGCGCCACGAGCGTGAGCGCAAGCGCGTTCAGCCGATTGTGGACGATATCAACGAACACTACGCGCGGCTCCAGTCCGTCAGCGAGGACGAACTGACCGGGCAGACGGCGCGGTTTCGGACGCTCATCGAAGCGCGCACCTCAGCCATCCGCGGTCGCATCGTCGACCTGAGGGAACAGAAGCGGCTGGCCGCCGACCCGGAGGCGCGCGAAGCGATCGACCGCGAACTCGGCGGCGGCGATGGCCAAGGTGGGCTCGAGCGGGACTACCGGAAGGCGATGGGCGACACGCTCGACGAGCTGCTGCCCGAAGCGTATGCGACGGTGCGCGAGGCCGCGCGTCGCATGCTGGGCCGTGTGATCGCGGTGACCGGCCGCGACATGACCTGGGACATGGTCCACTATGACGTCCAGCTCATCGGCGGCATCCAGTTGCATCTTGGCCGTATCGCCGAAATGGGCACGGGTGAAGGCAAGACGCTCGTCGCCACGCTCCCGCTGTATTTAAACGCCTTGCCGGCGCGCGGGGCGCATCTGGTCACAGTCAATCCCTACCTCGCCCGCCGCGATTCGCAGTGGATGGGGTACCTCTATCGCTACCTCGGCCTCACGGTCGGGTGCCTCGACGACACGGAGCCCGGCACGCCTGAGCGCCGTGCCGCGTACGAGTGCGACATCACCTACGGCACGAACAACGAGTACGGTTTCGACTACCTGCGCGATAACATGGTGGTGACCCCGGAACAGCGCGTGCAGCGCAGTCATATCTATGCGATCGTCGACGAAGTGGACTCGGTGCTCATCGACGAAGCGCGGACGCCGCTGATCATCTCGGGCCCGGTAGGCAACGAGGGCGACGTCGCGTACGCCGAGTTCAATACGTCGATTGGCCGCCTCGTGCGCCGTCAGACGGAACTCGTGAACAACCTTGTCGCGACTGGTGAGCGGGCGCTCGCCGCCGACGATACGGACGCCGCGATGATGGCGTTCTACCAGGCACGGCTCGGTTCGCCAAAGAACAAACAGTTGATGAAGGTGATGCAGGAGACCGGCGTCAAGCAGATGGTGCTGAAGATGGAACTGGAGCACATCGCCGACCGGAAACTGCCCGCAGGCAAGCAGGCATACAAGGAACTCGAGAACGACCTGTTGTTTGTGCTCGACGAACGCGGCCATACGGTGCACCTCACCGACGCCGGCGTGGATTTCATGGCGCCGTCAGACCGTGAGGCCTTCGTGCTGCCCGACATCTCGACCGAGATCGGACGGATCGACAAGGATCACGCCATGTCCGCGACCGAGAAACTCACGGCCAAGCAGAAGATCGAGACGGAGTATGCGCTCAAGAGCGAGAAGCTCAACATTGTGCATCAACTCCTGAAGGCGCATGCGCTCTACGAAAAGGACGTGAACTACGTCGTGCAGGACGGACAGGTGCTCATCGTCGATGAGTTCACGGGCCGTACGATGCCCGGCCGCCGATGGAGTGAGGGCCTGCACCAGGCCGTCGAAGCCAAGGAAATGGTTCAGGTGAAGGGCGAGACGCAGACGCTCGCCACGATCACCATCCAGAACTATTTCCGCATGTACGAAAAGCTCTCGGGTATGACGGGCACCGCCGAGACCGAAGAAAACGAATTCTTCCAGATCTATTCGCTGGAAGTGTCGGTGATTCCGACCAATCGCGACGTCATCCGCGATGACCGCCACGATCTCGTCTACAAGACTCGGCGCGAGAAGTACAACGCCATCGTTGAGGAAACGCGGCGACTCCACGGACTCGGCTTCCCCGTGCTTGTGGGCACGACGAGCGTCGAGGCGTCGGAGACGCTGTCGCGACTGTTCCAGCGCGCCGGGCTCGTGCACAATGTGCTCAATGCCAAGTACCACCAGCGCGAGGCGGAGATCGTGGCGCTCGCCGGCCAGCCGGGCGCGGTCACGATCGCGACGAACATGGCCGGCCGCGGCACCGACATCAAACTCGGCGCAGACGTCACCATCGCCAAGCCGTCGAAAATCAAAGATCCGGACGGCGATGAAGTAGACGTCGAGGAGTGCGGTGGTCTGCACATCATCGGGTCCGAGCGGCACGAATCACGTCGCATCGACCGTCAGCTCCGCGGTCGGTCCGGCCGTCAGGGCGATCCGGGGGCGACGCAGTTCTTCCTCTCGCTGGAAGACGACCTGATGCGACTCTTCGGGTCGGAGCGGATCGGGCGGCTGATGGACCGCATGGGCGCGCAGGAAGGCGACGTGCTCACCCACCCGCTGATTACGCGATCGATCGGCTCAGCGCAGCAGCGCGTCGAACTGCAGAACTTTCAGAGCCGGAAGCGGCTCCTCGAATACGATGACGTCATGAACCAGCAGCGCGAGGTGATTTACTCGTTGCGCTCGTTCGCGCTCGACGGGGGTGAAGAGCTGAAGGGCGAGTCGGTCAAGATGATCGAGAAGGCCGTGGCGCGTCGCATCGATGAGTCGGTCGGCGAGCTCGAAGACCCGATGGACTGGGACGTCGAGCTCATCAAGCAGGACTTGCTCATGCGCTACCTGCTTTCGGTTCCCTGTTTTGAGGAAAGCGGGACGCGGCCGAAATCTGGCGCCGACGCAGCGGCGGAGGGCAGCACGGCCGGACGGGAGGCATTCCATCGCAAGTTCACGTTGCTCGGCGAGTACGCCGACCAGGTGCTCGCGCTGGTGATGCTCAACGTGCTGGACGAGAAGTGGAAGGACCATCTCTACGACCTCGACCAGCTCCGCAACGCGATCCACTACCGGTCGTGGGGCCAGAAGGATCCACTCATCGAGTACAAGCACGAAGCGTACACGATGTTCGTGGACCTGATGCACGACGTGCACCACACCTTCTCCGAACGATTCCTGCGCGTGCAGGTGCAGTTTGACGGCGATCGTGGGTTCGTACAACCGGCTGCGCCACCGCGGCAGGTCGCGGCAACGCATGCGCAGGTGGATGAGTTCGGCGTCGCGGCCGATCCGGTGATGGGCGAGATCGAGGATGCGCTGGGCCCGTCGCGACCGGAACCGACGATCGTCGGGGCAGGGCGCGGCGTGCGGTCGCTCGCCGCGGGTGGTGGCGGCGCCGCTGGAGTACCGGATTTCTCGACCGTCAGTCGCAACGATCTGTGTCCGTGCGGTAGTGGTAAGAAATTCAAGAAGTGCCACGGTGCGTAGCCTGGTGCGCCTGCGTTGATGTCATAACGCGCCGTTCGGCGCGGCGAAAAGGTGACGGCGGAGGCGGGCGACACCGTTATGGTGACGCATGCCTCCGCTTCGCACTCGTGGACCAGTCGTTGCCACCGCGGGGTCCACCGCGCCTCGTCCGCCGCTCAGTATCCGTGAACTGCCAGCGGCAGAACGTCCGCGCGAGCGCTTCCGCGCACATGGGCCGCGGTCCCTTTCTGTCACCGAACTGCTCGCGCTCGTGATCGGGTCTGGTTCGGCCGGTCGTTCGGCGCTGATGGTGGCGCACGACCTCTTGGCGAGCAGCGACGGTTCGCTGCGGCGGCTGGGGTCCTATGCGCCAGCGGCGCTCACCCGGATTGATGGGCTTGGGTCTGCCCGCGCGCTTGCCATTCACGCGGCGCTCGAACTCGGGCGCCGCATGTCAGCCGAATCGTTCGACGAAGGGGCGCCGCTACGGTCGCCGCGGGACGTCTGGATGGCGTACGCGCCGCGCCTCGAGGATCTGCCCGTCGAGGAGTTCCACGTCGCGGTACTGGATGCGCAGCACCGGCTAGACCGCGACATCCTCATTACGCGCGGCATCCTGAACTCTTCGCTCGTGCATCCAAGGGAGGTGTTCCGCGAGGCGATCGCCGAGCGGGCGGCGGCGATCGTGCTGGTCCACAACCATCCAAGCGGCGATCCGACGCCGAGCGCCGATGACCGGTCGATCACGGCGCAACTGGTGGCGGCGGGCAAGCTGCTGGACATACCAGTCGCGGATCACCTGATCATCGGAAGGGGGAGATATCTGAGTTTTTCCGAAGCCGGGCTGCTCTAGGGGACAGGATGGGGAGGGGGCGGAAGGGCGCCATTCCCTTTCCATCTCCATCCCGCGGTAGTTTGGGGGAGTATGCCAACCTCCGCCCTTGCAGACGTCATCCCCGGATGGTCCCTGTCCGCCGAGGTCAATGCGGATCGCCTCGACGTCGGGCTGTTGGCGCGGGCGTACCAGTTCAGCGATCGCGCGCATGCGGGGCAGCGTCGTAAGAACGGCGATCCGTTCGTCACGCACTGCGTCGAAGTCGCGAAGATCCTTGCCGACCTGCAACTCGATTCCGTCACGGTGGCCAGTGGCCTGATCCACGATGTGATAGAGGACACCGATATCACGCTCGAGGACGTCGAGCGTGAGTTTGGCCGCGAGATCGCACAGATCGTGGACGGCCTGACGAAGATTGGACACCTGCCGATGACCTCTCTGCAGGAACGCCAGGTCGAGAACTACCGGAAGTTGCTCCTCTCGATCGCGAAGGACGTGCGAGTGATCATGGTCAAGCTGGCCGATCGCCTGCATAACATGCGGACACTCGACTACCTCGATCCGCCAAAGCGCGCGCGCATCGCGCAGGAAACCCGCGACCTCTACGCGCCGCTCGCCCATCGGTTCGGTCTCGCCAAGATGAAGGCCGAGCTCGAGGACCTGGCGTTCAAGTTCCTCGAGACGGACGAATACCGACAGCTGGCGAAGCAGGTGGTCCAGAAGCGCGCCGAGCGCGCGGCTCTGGTCGAGGAGATGGCGGCCCCACTCCGCACGCGCCTCGCCGATGCCGGGATCGTTGTGTACGAGGCGACTGGTCGCCCGAAACATCTCTGGTCGATCTACAAGAAGATGCAGAAGCGCGACAAGCCGTATGAGGAGATCTACGATCTGCTCGCCATTCGCGTGCTCGTCGAGAACGTGCAGGAGTGTTACCACGCGCTCGGCGTCATCCACGGCGAGTGGACGCCGCTGCAGGAGCGCATCAAGGATTACATCGCGAGTCCCAAGTCGAACGGTTACCAGTCGCTTCACACGACGATTTTCGGCCCGCGCCATACGCTGTTCGAAATCCAGATCCGCACTCGCGACATGCACCGTACAGCGGAGTACGGCATCGCGGCGCATTGGTTGTACAAGACCGGCGATCCAGACAACGATGAGCTCGACAAGGCGCTGCACTGGTTTCGACAGGTGCTGGAAATGCAACTCGATGCCGAGACGCCTGACCAGTTTCTTGAGTTCCTGAAGCTCGATCTCTATCAGGACGAGATTTTCGTCTTCACGCCGGCCGGCGATGTGATCCAGCTGCCACGCGGCGCGACGCCGCTCGACTTCGCGTTCGCCGTCCACACGGAAGTGGGGGTGCATACGCAAGGCGCCAAGGTCAACGGTCGGATCGTCGCGCTGTCCCGCGAGCTGCGCAACTCCGAGACGGTCGAGATCATCCGTTCACCGAACTCGCGTCCGAGTCGCGACTGGCTTGCGCACGTGCGCACGGGCCGTGCACGTCACAAGATCCGCCAGTGGCTGCGGGTCGAGGAACAGCGTGCGTCGGTGGCGGTGGGGCAGGAAATCCTCGACCGTGAGCTCAAACGCCGCCGCCATCCCAAGCTGGCCGACGACCAACTGCGTCTGGCGGCGCAGAGTCTCAAGCTGAACGATGTGAATCACCTGTATGCGTCCATCGCGCAGGGGGACCTCACGGTCACGCAGGTGCTGCGCGCGCTCTACCCGGATTTTGACCAACGCGACGATTCGGCGCTGAAACCGAGTCCCCTCGAGCGGTTGCTCGACCGCGTCCGCAGCATCGCGCCGTCACCGCGCGGGCTGCGTGTTCAGGGCGTCGACGGGCTGATGGTTCGCTACGCACAGTGCTGCCAGCCCGTGCCCGGTGACAAGGTGGTCGGCTACGTCACCCGCGGCCGTGGTGTCAGCGTCCATCGCGGCGACTGCCCGAATCTCCTGCAGTTGGCGCTGGAGCCAGAGCGGCGGCTGGAGATTGACTGGCAACAGTCCGACGGTGAACGGTTCCTCATCAGGCTCGCGATCGAAGCTACCGACCGTAGGGGGCTGTACGCCGACCTCGCGACAGCCGTCGGCGAGACCGGTACCGATATCCGGTCGCTGGAGCTCAAAACCACCGATGGCCGCGTCGTTGGAGCGGCGATGGTGGAAGTTGAGCACCTCGCGCACCTCGAGAAGATCCTGAAGGCCATTCGAAAGGTGAAGGGCATCTCGGAAGTCTCCCGCCGTGAGCGGCTGACATCGGTCGATTGACCCCAAAGGGGCTGCCCGAACAAAGGCCGATATGTTAGTTTTCGCCCGTGCCAACAGCCGCCTTCGACCTTCAGTCGCCGTTCCAGCCGGCAGGTGACCAGCCTCGCGCGATCGCGGAACTGATCGCCGGTCTCGAACGCGGCGAGCGCTTCCAGACCTTGCTTGGCGTCACGGGCTCGGGCAAAACGATGACCGTCGCTCATGTCATCCAGCACTGGGGACGGCCGGTGCTCGTGCTGTCGCACAATAAGACGCTGGCGGCGCAGTTGTACGGCGAACTGAAGTCGATGTTTCCGAACAACGCGGTCGAGTACTTCATCTCGTACTACGACTACTACCAGCCGGAAGCCTACGTCCCGTCGAGCGACACCTACATCGAGAAGGACGCGTCGATCAACGATGACATTGACCGACTGCGCCTGAGGGCCACGTCATCGCTGATGGAGCGCGATGACGTGATTATCGTCGCGACTGTGTCTGCCATCTACGGTCTCGGCGATCCCGAGACGTACCGGGCGACGATGGTCACGCTGCACGCGGGGCAGAAGATCGCGCGCGATGACATTCTCCGGTCGCTCGTAAGAATTCAGTACTCACGCAACGACGTCTCGTTCGAGCGCGGCACCTTCCGGGTGCGCGGCGATACGGTCGAGATCTTTCCGGCCTACGAAGAACAGGCGGTCCGTGTCGAGATGTTCGGCGACGAGATCGAGCGGATCACTAAAGTGAGTCCGCTCACGGGCGAGACGATCGCGATACTACAGCGGACGGCGGTCTATCCGGCGAAGCATTTCGTCACCACGCGCCCGTCGCTCGAGCGCGCGATCGGCATGATGCGCGTCGAACTGGCTGAGCGTCTCGCCGAGTTGCGCGCGGCAAACAAGCTGCTCGAGGCCCAGCGCATCGAATCGCGGACCAACTTCGACATCGAGATGATGCTCGAGATCGGCACCTGCCCGGGCATCGAGAACTACTCGCGCTTGCTCTCGGCCAGGAAGGCTGGCGAACGTCCGGCCTGCCTGCTCGACTATTTCCCGAACGAGTTTCTCGTCGTCGTGGATGAGTCGCACGTCACGCTCTCCCAGATCGGCGCGATGTTCAATGGCGATCGTTCGCGCAAGCAGACGCTGGTCGAGTACGGATTCCGCCTGCCGAGTGCGCTCGACAACCGGCCATTGATGTTCGACGAGTTCTTGTCGCTGACGCCGCGCGCGCTGAACATTTCTGCGACACCGGGTGATCTGGAGCTCAAGTTGTCCGAAGGCGTAGTCGTCGAGCAGGTCATCCGGCCGACTGGCCTCATCGACCCGCCGATCGAGATCCGTCCGGTGAAGGGCCAGGTGGACGACCTGCTGCACGAGATCCGACTGCGCGAGCGAAAGGGCGAACGCGTCCTAGTGACCACGCTGACCAAACGGATGTCCGAGGACCTTGCCGACTATATGCAGCAGGTTGGTGTGCGGGTCCGCTACATGCATGCCGATATCGACGCCATCGAACGGATGGAAATCGTGCGTGGTCTCCGCCTCGGAGAGTTCGATGTCCTGATCGGCATCAACCTGCTGCGCGAGGGGCTCGACATGCCCGAGGTGTCGCTGGTAGCGATCCTCGATGCCGACCACGAAGGGTTTCTGCGGAGCGAGCGTTCGTTGATCCAAACCATTGGCCGCGCGGCACGTCACATCAACGGACGCGCGATTTTCTATGCCGACCGGATTACCGGATCGATGCAGCGCGCGATGGACGAGACATCGCGCCGTCGCGCCATCCAAGTCGCGCACAACCTGGAGCACGGTATAACGCCGAGGGGTGTGGTCAAGAGCGTGGCTGACGTGCGGTTTGTCACTCGGGTGGCCGACGCGCGCGACGAGCGCGAGGCCCAGGAAGCCGGACGTGCGGGCGTCAAGCAACAGCAGCGTGTCGCCGAGGCCGGCATCAAGTATGGAACGGACGACATGCCCGGTCTCGTGAAACAGCTCGAGGAGCAGATGCGTGAGGCGGCCACGAATCTCGACTTCGAGACGGCGGCGCGCCTGCGTGACGAGCTCTTCGATGTCCGCGCCGCGATGGATGGGAAGGCACGCCGCGCGCCGCGCCGCACGCCAGCGCGCCGATGACCGCCACCGCTGCGGCCCATGGGTCCGACGCACTCGACCGCCACGCGCTTGATGCGTGGGGTGAACGGTTCGGCGCGTCGCTGGTCGTACCGGCGCTGGTCACGCTCACCGGCGAACTCGGTGCTGGCAAAACGTCGATCGCGCAGGCTATCTGCCGTGGACTCGGCGTGACGGAGCCGGTCACGAGCCCGACGTTTGCACTCGTGCATCAGTATCGCGGCACGAGGGCCATGGTCTTTCACCTCGACCTGTACCGCATTGGGTCACCGCACGAACTCGTGACGATCGGCTGGGATGAGATGCTTGGCGCGAACGCCGTCGTGCTCGTGGAATGGCCTGAGCGTGCTGGGGCAATGATGTCCGCGCCAGACCATCGGCTCGTGCTCTCGCACATTGAGTCGGCGCCTGACCTTCGGCGGCTCGTCTGGTGAGCGCCGTGACCGCACCACCGGCCGTGACGCTCGCGCTCGATGCCGCCACCTACGAGGGAAGCGTCGCGGTGATTCGCGGCGGTCGCGTCGTGGCCGAGCGCACGGTGGTCATGCGAGGCGAAACGGAAGAACGACTGATGCCCGCCGTGCTCGCCGCACTCGCCGAAGCCGGCCATTCCGTGCGCGACGTGGAGCATGTGGTCTGCGGTGAGGGGCCTGGCCGCTTCACGTCGCTCCGGATCGCGGGTGCCATCGCCAAGGGGATCGCGTTCGGCAACGCAATTCCGCTGTATGCGGTGTCGTCGCTCGCGCTCGTGGTTGCGGGTGCGCTGGACATTCGCCCCGGTGCGTACCTCGCCGTGCTCGACGCGATGCGCGGCGAGCGGTTTGTCGCACCATTCACGCGCGCTGCCGATGGGTCGCTCACCGTGCTTGGGCTGGCTGCGCGGGTCACCCATGAAGCGGCGGTCGAGGCGGCGTTGCGGGATGGCGCGATCATGATTGGTCCGCTCGAACCGCATACCGCGATGCCGCACGCCCGTGGCGTCGCGCCGCTGCTCGATTCCATCGTCCGGTCAGGGGCCGTATCGGTCGATGCGTGGGAGCCGGTCTATGGAAGACTCGCTGAAGCGCAGGTCAAATGGGAGGCGGCGCACGGACGGTCGTTGCCTGCGTGAAGGCGGCATCAGCCCGGCCAGGATCTGCTGTGCAGATCCGTCCAGCGAACGCCGCCGACGTGGACCTGATCCACGGTATTGAGGTGGCCAGCTTTTCCGATCCGTGGAAACGGGAGGGTTTTCGAGACCTGATTCTTGGCGGCAGCGCCACCGTCGTGGTCGCCGAGGCGGATGGTGTCGTAGTCGGGTTCGCGGTGACGTACGCCGCTGCGGACGAAGCTGAAATCGCGAACGTGGCGGTGGTCGACGCGGCTCGCCGCCGAGGAATCGGCCGAACGCTGTTGGACTGGGTGATCGCCGCGGTGGTGCGTGGCGGGGCGAAGACCGTCTTTCTTGAGGTCCGCGACGCCAACGTTGCCGCTCGCACGCTCTATGCGGCGTGTGGTTTTGCCGAAGTCGCCCGCCGCCGCCACTATTATCGCGACCCGGTCGAGGATGCGATCGTGATGTGCCTCAAAATCCCGGCTGCGCTCAGATGATACGGTTTGCAATTGTTTGGTGACGCTCTACCGTCGCGATAGATTCAGGTTGACGCTGTATCCATTCCAGGAGGAGTTGTGAGTCGGAGCTTGAACAAAGTGACGTTGATCGGAAATCTCGGGAACGATCCCGAAATCCGGACGACGACAGGTGGAGGCAAGGTGGCGCAGTTCTCTCTCGCCACCGGCCGCCAGTGGAATTCGGCGTCAGGGGAGAAGCAGGAAAAGACCGAGTGGCACAAGTGCGTGGCCTGGAACCAAGGCACGCGCGGTACGGGTATGGCCGACATTATCGAGCGGTACGTCAAGAAAGGTGACAAGCTTTATATCGAGGGCCGGATCGAGTATCGGCAGTACCAGGACAAGGAGAACCAGACGAAGTACGTGACCGAGATCAACGTGCGCGAGATCCTCCTGCTCGGCGGCGGCAAGGGCGGCGGCGGTGGCGACACCGACGGACCGGCTCCCTCGCGTGCCAAGGGCGGCGCCAAGGGTAGCGATGCGCCCAAGGGCGGAGATTTCGAAGAGTTCCCGAACGCGCTCGAGGCAGAGGACGACGATCTCCCGTTCTGATCAGTTCGTCAGGAACTCATGGATATTGGGGGGCGGCCGGGTATCCGGTCGCCCTCTGTCGCTCCACTCTGTCCCCGTCCATGTTTCGCTCGGTGGCGTGAGTTCGTCCTCATCCATAATCGCCGATCCCGATCGATGGGGAGTTCCGCCGTTGGAGATTGGGAACCCGTCGGTGACTTGGTTGGACCAGTTGGTGACCCCGTTACTCTCACACCCGCATGCGATTCTCTCGGTCACGCTCTCATTTCGTTGTAGGCGCAGTTCTCAACGCGACAGGACGTGTAGCGGACGCACGGGCGTCGGTCAGGAGCACGGAAAGGATGAGCGGCGGTGTGACACGGGTGCCGGTTTCCGCCAAGTCGCGGTGAGCAGGGCGTGACTAAACGTCGCGCGCTGGTCACGGGCGGCGCCGGTTTCATTGGCTCGCACGTGGCGGACGCGCTCGCGTCGGCCGAGTACGACGTCACAGCGCTGGACGATCTCTCCACCGGCAAGCGACGGAACGTCGCGCCTGGGGTCCGGTTGGAAGAATTGGATATCCGGTCCCCCGAGGCGGCTCACTTGGTCCAGACCGGTGGTTTCGATCTGATCTGCCACCTCGCCGCCCAGATCGACGTGCGTAAGAGCGTCGCCGATCCAATCGCGGATGCGGATCGCAATATCTTGGGCACGCTCAACCTGCTCGAGGCGGCGCGTCAGGCTCCGAAGCCGCCGCGCTTCATTTTCTCCTCGACGGGCGGCGCTATCTATGGCGACTTCGCCGAGCCGCCGAGCGCCGAGACCGAGCCGAAAGATCCGGAGTCGCCATATGGGATCGCGAAGCTCGCGGCGGAGTACTACGTCGCGTACTACGGCCGTGTGCACAAGCTCGACGTGGTGGCCCTGCGGTACGCCAACGTCTACGGGCCGCGACAGGACCCACACGGAGAGGCTGGCGTCGTCGCGATGTTCTGTCAACGCCTGATTGACGGGACGCCGGTCACGGTCTTTGGTGATGGACGACAGACGCGCGACTACGTGTTTGTGGGTGACGTGGCGCGTGCAAACGCGCTCGCTGCCTCTGCGGCGATACCGCGGGCCGGCCGGCTCGACGTGCGTGCTTTTAACGTCGGCACCGGCGTTCCCACCTCGGTACTGGACTTGGCGGAGGCGCTGATGCGCGCAGCGGGTAAGACCTGCCCCGTCGAGTATGCGCCAGCGCGACCGGGCGAGCAGCAGCGATCGTTCATCGATGTTTCCAAGTCGGCGAGTGTCCTAGGATGGACACCCAGCGTGGCGCTGGACACGGGACTCAAGCACACCTACGACTGGTTCCGCGCAATCGCCGGATCCTGACCACGCCCCACTTCTCCCGTAACGCAACAACATGATCCTCCAAGCTGGCAACGCCATCCCGGGTACCGCAGCGGAACTGATCCTTGCGTCATCGCTCCCGACGAAGATTGTGCTGGTCGTCCTGGCGCTGCTCTCGCTCCTCAGTTGGGCGATTATGCTCGCTAAGTGGATGGAGATTCGGCGTGTGGCGAAGCAGTCGGCGGCATTCCTCGCCGAGTTCGGACGAGCCGCGACACTCGAGCAAGCGGCCGGCATCGCGAGGCGGTCGCCGGCGAGCCCGTACACGCGGGTGCTCGCGCGCGCAGTGAACTTTCTGCACGAGCTCCGCCCGGTTGGCGCTGGTACGGGGAGCGATCAATCCACGCTGACGGCGGCGCAGGTCGAAGCGCTGCATCTCGTGCTGGACGCCGAGTTCACCGCTGAGCGTGATCGTCTTGGTGAGTATGTGCCCACACTGGCGGTGATCGGCTCCGCCAGTCCGTTGCTGGGGCTATTCGGCACGGTGCTTGGCGTGATCAACGCATTCGTCGGCATCGCGCAGAAGGGGTCGGGCAACCTCGGCGCCGTGGCGCCTGGCGTGGCAGAGGCGCTCACGGCAACGGCGGCGGCGCTTGCCGTCGCCGTGCCCGCCGTCTTCGGTTACAACGTCTTCGCGGCGCGGCTCAACCGGTTCGACGGCGAAATCGAGGGGTTCGGCGCGGAGCTTATCGCTCTGCTCGCTCGCGAGCGTCGCATTTGAGGCGGCGCGCGCGTGGCGAGCGGACGCCCATGTACGCCGAGGTCAACGTGGTGTCTCTCGTTGACCTGATGATGCTGCTGATGGTGATCTTCATGATTACCGCCCCGATTATGCAGGGCGGCGTGGATCTGACGCTTCCCAAGGCCGACGCGCGCGCGGTCGAGTCGAAGGGTGGCCTGGTGATCAGCGTGACGCGGGAAGGCCGCATCTTCATCGACGAAACGTCGCTGTCGTTCTCGGAGTTCCGTGCCAGCTTCAAGACGCTTGCCGGAACGCAGGGCAAGGACGGCGTGTATATCCGAGGCGACGGCAATGCGTCGTACGGCATGGTGTTGCGCGTCCTCGCCGTCGTCAAGAACGCGGGCGTGACAAACGTCGCGCTGATGGCTGAGCCTGAGGACACTCCCCGGTGAGCGTGGTCCGGGCGCCGTCGGCCTCGCTGACGCTCCCCATGGTGTCGTCCGCGATTCTGCACGTTGCCGTGCTGGCCCTGGTCGTCTACCGGGCTGCGGCTCCGGCGAAAGCGCTTCCTCCGCTTTACCGTGTTGAGCTTATCGCGGCCCCAGCTGGCGAGCGGGCCGCTGGCGTCGTGACGGAGACCCCGGCGCCACTCGTCGAGACCAAGGCGCCACCCGCACCGGAGAGTAAACGGACCGTCGCCACCAAGGCGGCGCCGAAGAAAGCGCCAAAGAAGGCGCCAAAGCCCACCAAGGCGGTGACGCCGAACGTGACGCCCACGTTCACCCCGCAGAAGAGTGCGGCGTCCCCCAAGGCTGGCGGTGGCGCGCAGGGTCGGACTGGCACCGACGTGGCGAACGTGCTCACTGCCGGAATCGAGTTTCCATTTCCGGGGTATCTCAATAATGTGGTTCGGCAAATCGCGCTGCAGTTTGAGGTGCCCGCCAACGCACAGTTGCTCGTCGCGGAAGTGGCGTTCCTGATTCAGCGTGACGGCACGGTTACGTCCATCCGATTGCTGGCCAAGAGCGGGTCGTACGTCTTTGACCAGTCGTGCATCGGCGCGGTCGAGGTGGCGGGCCGCCTCAGGAAGTTTGGACCGCTGCCAGACGGGTTCACCGATGACGTGCTGCCGGTGATCTTTAGTTTTGACCCCAAGAGGATGCGATGAACCAAGCAGTACCCAAAGCACAGCAGGCGCGTCAGACGAGTAGGGCCGTGGCGAGGCGCGGACTCGTTTCGCCCATGCGGTGGCTTCTCTGCATCGCCTTTTTAGTCTGTGGCCTGACTCCGGCACGAACCCGCGCCCAGGACAGTGCCGCCGCCGGCGTACGGATCGGCCTCACCTACGATCGCACAGGGAAGCCCGGTGTCGCGATCACGCCGGTAACCGGGTCGAACGCCGACTCGGTGCGGGCGATCTTGGTGCGCGACTTCGACTTCAGCGACCGGATCAGCGTCATCGCGCTCGAACGCGGTGACGCGCCGTCTGGCGCGCTGAACTACCCCGTATTTGCGAAGCTCGGCGCCGTCGCTGTGGTCCAGGCCGTGGTCACTCCGGCCGGTGCTCTGCACGTCGCCGTCCACGAGGTGGCCCAGAAGCAGGTCATTCTCGTGCTGAACATGGCGCTCCCGGCGCCGGCGTATTCACCGGAATGGCGCGCGGTGGTGCACGCCGCTTCCGACTCGATCGAGTGGGCGGTTCTCGGGCAGCGGGGGACTGCAGGCACACGCATCGCCTACGTGCGTGGCAATCAGATCTGGACCGTGGACGCCGACGGCGGATCGGCGAGGCCAGTCCCTGGCACCGCGGGTGCGCTGTCGCCAGCCTGGCACCCAACAGGAACGAAGTTGGCCTTCAACCTGCTCCCGGATGACGGGCGATCACGCATCGTCGTGCGCGACCTGATGGGTGGCGGCGTGTCGCGTACCATCCGCGTCTCCGACCTCAACATGTCGCCGACCTTTTCGCCGGACGGATCGCAGGTGGTGTTTGCGGCGGGCTCGGACGGGACCGACCTGTATACCGCGTCCACTGCCGGCACCGATCCGCCGACCCGGCTGACCTCGCGCCGGGGTAGCACCAATACGAGTCCGACCTTCAGTCCGGACGGGCGTCGCATCGCCTTCACCTCCGGGCTGATCGGACACGCTGAGGTGTATATTATGGACGCGGACGGATCGAGCGCCGATATCCTCACCAGCACAGGGTTTGGAGATCAGTTATACCGATCCAACCCTGACTGGTCGCCGGACGGAAAACGTGTGGCGTTCCAGTCGAAGATCAATGGTGTCTTTCAGGTGATGACGATTTCGATTCGGGACAAGTCCACGCAACAGCTCACAAGCGACGGCGAGAACGAGGACCCGAGCTGGGCTCCGGACGGGCGGCACATCGTTTTTGTGAGTACCCGCACCGGATCGCGCGAACTCTGGGTGCTCGACACCGAGAGTTCGCGCGCGCGACAACTGACACACGGTGGCAGGGTGCAGAATCCGGCCTGGTCGCCGTTGCTCTCGATGTCTAACCAACCCTGAGCGGCCCCCAACAACCTTCCGGAGACTCGCCCGATGATCACACCCCGCCGATTGGTCACCCTCGTTGCGCTCATGGCATTTGCGGCGTGCGCGAAGAAGCAGCCGCCTGCGGCTGCGCCTGCGCCCGCGCCTGCGCCACGCGTGAACCAGGATTCGATCGACGCCGCGAACCGCGCGCGTGCGGCGGCCACTGCCGCCGCCGAAGCCGAACGTCAGCGCGTCGCGGCGGCTGCGGCCGCCGAAACTCAGCGTCTGGCAGCCGCTGTTGCCGCCGCCCGGGCCAAGCTCGCCGCCGCCGTCTATTTCGACTACGACATGGACGAGATTCGAGCGGATCAACTGGCCACGCTCGACGCGAAGGTGGCGATCATCAACGCCAACGCCGATGTGCGTATCCGCATTGCGGGTCACACCGACGATCGAGGATCCGATGAGTACAATCTCGCGCTCGGACAGCGTCGTTCCGCCAGTATTCGCCGCTACCTCGCCGCCCGCGGCGTCGCCGAATCACGTTTTGAAGTCGTGAGTTTTGGCGAGCAGCGTCCTGCGCAGCAGGGTGAGGACGAGGAGGTCCGGGCCAAGAACCGCCGCGCCGAGTTCGAAGTCACGGCGGGTGGGCAAAACCTCAAAGCTCCGTGATCCTCGGGCCACGCGCGCTGATCTGGTCGCTGCCGGTCGCCCTCGTGGCGACCGGCGGTTGCCTGGCCACGCGGAGCGACATTGAAAAGCTGCAGGTGAGTGTGGCCACGATGCAGACCACGCTGCGCACTGAACAGGTCCGCTCCGACTCCTCGAACCGTGTGTTTGTGGAAAGTGTCGCGCGCCAGCTCTCGCTCCAGTTTTCGCGGGAGTTCGGCGTCGTCAGCGATTCGCTTCGCCGGATAGCGTCGGCGGTGCAGCGCCTGCAGGGTGACGTGACCCTGTCGATGCACGACCTTCGCGTGCAGATCGCGACGGTGCAGGAAGGGGTCGGCCAGAGCCAGAAGCGGATTCAGGACCTGAGGACGAGTGTGGAGGCCACGGCGACGGCGCCACCGGTCGTGCCGCCGCGCGCGGCGGAGCCAGGGGTGCCGGCTGGTGTACCAGCAGGTGCGACGAGCGCCAACGCTCCGCCGGCGGCCCAGCTCTTCGTGGCGGCGATCGACCAGCTTCGCCGGGGCGCGACGGCTGCGGCGCGCGAAGGTCTATCGACGCTCATCACGGAATACCCGACGCACGAGAAGACGGCTGAGGCGCAGATGCTCATCGCCGACGCGTACGCGCAGGAAGGGAATCGGATCGCTGCGGACTCCGTCTACGCTCTCGTCATCAACAAATACGCCGGACCGCCCGAGGTGATCTCGCGCTCGATTTACAAGCGGGCGATGGCGCTGAAGGAAGTCGGGCAGACGACCGAATCGCTCAAGTTGTTCCAGACGATCGTGGACAAGTATCCGCGCGCCGACGTGCATGACCTCGCCGTCGAGATGATTCGCACGCTGAAGAAGCCGTAGTCCACTGCGCCGCCGCACGTGCCAATCGACCAGCCCACGCCTTCCGAGATGCCGTTCCTCGATCACCTTGAGGAACTGCGCTGGCGCATCGTCAAGAGCTTGATCGCCCTGTTCGTCTGCCTTGGGGCGTCGTTCTGGTTCAGCTACAGCTTCGACATCCTGCCAGTCCTCGTGAAGCCGATTGCCGCACTGCTGCCCGATGGAAAACTGAACTACACGAACCCGATGGCCCCGGCGACGATCCTCATGCAGATCTCCGGGGTATTGGGCATTGTGCTCGCGAGCCCGGTAATCGGCTATCAGCTGTGGTGCTTCCTCTCGCCGGCGCTCTCGCTGCGAGAGCGCAAGGTGATCGTCCCCGTGCTCGGGTTTGCCGCGCTGCTCTTTCTCGCGGGCATCGCACTCGCCGTGTTCGTGTTCGTGCCAGTCTCGATTGAGCTAATGAACAACATCCAGTCGTCAGCCCTCAAGCCGATGATCACGGCGGAGGCCTATTTCGGCTTCATGTTTTTCATCTGTCTGGCGTTCGGCGCCATATTCGAGATGCCAATCGTCGTGCTGATCCTCACCGCGCTTGGCCTGGTGACGCCGGCGGTGCTTGGCAAGGCGCGGAGATGGGCGGCGGCCATTTCGCTTGTCGCGTCAATGGTCGTCACTCCCGGTGACCAGGTGGTCGGCACCCTGATTCTCTGGCTGCCGATCTACGGCCTGTACGAGTTCAGCATCATTGTCTCCTGGTTCGTTTACCGGGCGCGTCTGAAGCGCGAGGCCGCCTCGGAATCCATCAGGGCCGAGTGATGCGCGGCGTGGCGCGCTCCGCCTTGTGGAAGCCGTCGTTCCTGCTCACGCAGGTCGGCGTGATTGGTGTCCTCCTGAGCCTGCGTACGTCGGTGGGCTACTCACAGGTCCTGGTCATCCCCACACTCCCCGGCCTGGAAAAGGTTGGTGCGCAGGCATTGAAACCTCAATGGGCGCCGGTGGACTCGGTCGCGCTCGAACTGATGAAACGCCCCGGCATGGATGTGGTGCGTTACCAGGCCGATCGCCTCGAATATCGCGCGAACGATGGCCTGATGATGCTCGTTGGCAAGAAGGGGGAGCGAGCCGCCGTGGATCGGCAAGCCGTATCGCTCGTCGCCGACACCATCGAGTTTCGAGGTCGCGTCGACAGCGTGCTCGCCCGCGGTGACACGATTGGCATGCGCGACCCAGCCGGCGGAGACGTGGTCGCCCTCGGTCAGCTGGCGTACGACATGGCGCGCAGGGAGGGGAGCGCCAGCGACGTGTCGAACACTACGACGAGTGGCAACTGGTACGTCGAGGCCCACCGCGCGGCCTTTTCCGGTGCTGACTCATCCGCCAGTCGCGACCAGGTCTTCTACGGATCGAACAGCACCATGACGGCGTGCGCCGACTCCATACCGCATTTTCACTATTCGGTCCGTGAGTTGAAGCGCGTGTCGAACGACATGTTGGTGGCGCGCAACGTGGTAATGCACATCCAGGGCGTTCCGGTCTTCTGGCTGCCATTCATCTTTCAGGATGCGCGGAGCGGACGGCGGAGCGGCATCCTCACGCCGCGGTTTGGGTTCGCCGAGCTGGTTCGTAACAGTCCGTTCTACCGACGCACCGTCGAAAACATGGGCTACTACTTCGCGCTTTCGGACTACGTTGACGTGGCCGCGGGAGTTGACTGGCGGTCGAGTGCCAACGCCACCGATGCCGATCCCGGCTGGACGCGCTGGAACTCGGAAGTCCGGTATCGATGGCTCGATCGATTTGCGTCGGGACGTCTTGGCGCCAGCGTCCATACGTTGAGCAGTGGCTCGTCCAACACGCAGCTCTCGTTGACGCATCAGCAGGACTTCTCGATTCGCTCGCACTTGACAGCGAATCTCAATTTCGCCACCAGCACGACGGTGCAGCGTCAGACCGCGCTGGCGCCCATGGCAGCGCTCGCGACGATCGCGTCGCAGATCAACTACCAGCGTGATTTCGGGCCGTTGCAGATGAGTCTCGGTGGGACGCGTCGTCAGTATCCCGGCAGGCCGCAGGTTGACCAGGATTTTCCGAATCTCAGCCTGACCTCGCGTCCGATCAGCATCGGCGAATGGTTGACGTGGACGCCGGGGCTGAATGCCTCGTCCTCGTCGAGCCAGCACCTCGACGGGCAGGGTGACTTCGCCCGTCGATTCATCTCCCGGGCCGATGGCACCATCGACAGCGTAAAGGTTGATCGCGGCACCCACAACAAATCGTTCACCCTCAGCACGCCGCTCAAGATCTTCGATTTCCAGATCAGCGCGTCCATTAGCGCCTCCCATCGCGGCAACGACTATCCCGAGATACGAACGATCATCAATCCGGTGGATACGAGCCAGCGGAGCACGCGCGTCTTCGAGAAGACGTGGCTAAGCGCACTCGATTTCGACTTGGGGATGAACCTGCCGCAGTTTTTCGGCGGGACGCTCAACCTGGTCCCGTCGATCACGATGAGCAACGTCGGTTCCGGCGCACTGTTGGTGCGCACCGAACGCACCGGTGCGAACTGGGTGTCGCAGGGCAAGCGCCTGAGCTACGGGCTGGGCATCTCGCCGACCTTCTTTGCCTTGTACAACGGTATCGGCCCGGTGGCGCGATTCAGACATTCGCTCGCGACCTCCCTCGGCTATTCGTATTCACCGAAGAGCAGCATCTCATCGGAATACCTCGGCGCGTTGGGCCAGACGCAGGTGGGCTATCTCGGCGCCAACGCGCAAAACCGCGTGACGCTCTCGATCCAGCAGACCTTCGAGGCGAAGATGCGGTCGGATGCAGACACGACGGATGGCGCACAGGCGCCTATTGTCAAACTGCTCTCGCTCCAGTTTACGCCCATTACGTGGGACTTCGAGCGCGCGCGGGTCACTGGCAAGTCTGGCTTCGCCACCGACCGGATGGACATCACGCTGCGGTCGGACCTATTGCCCGGGTTCGACGTCGGGGTGGGCTATTCTCTGTTCCAGGGCAATGTGCTTGCCGACTCAGCGGTGTTCAGCCCCGATCTTGAGTCGGTGCGCGCCGGCTTCAGTCTCGGTGCCGGATCGGGAATCGGCGGAATCTTCGGTCGGTTCTTTGGCGGGCCTCAACTGACCGCGCAGCGGGACAGCACGCCGATCGGTTCCGCATCGATGGGGTCACGGCAGCCGCTGGCGGCCACGGCCGGGATGGCGGGACAGTCCATCCGAGGCTCTCCGCTTGAACTGCCGACGGGCAAGGCCTTTGAGGCACAGCTGTCGTTCTCGCTCAGTCAGCAGCGACCGCCGGTCGGTGGTCATGTGGTCGAGTATGACGCCACGCTGCAGTGCGCCCCGTACCGCGATCTCAACCCGTTGCAGTACGACTTCTGCGTACGCAACGCGCTCGCGACCCCGCCGACGAATGTGAATGCCTTGCAGACGACCGCGGGCGGTACGTTCTTCCGAATTCCGCCGCAGATCAACATGCAGGCGCGCAGCAGTTTCAACCTCACGCCCAACTGGTCGGCGTCGTGGTCAACGAACTACGATTTTCAGCGAAGCGAGTTCGGTATGCAGACGGTCTCGCTGCAGCGCACACTGCACGACTGGCGCGCTGTGTTCGGCTTCACGCAGGCGCCAAACGGTAATTTCACGTTTACCTTTTTCGTAGCACTTACGGCTCAACCGGACATCAAGTTCGACTACAACAGATCGAGCTACGGCAGCCAGAACATCTCGAGATGACCGTTCACATGACTGTCGCCGTTGACGGCCAGACGCTGACGCTCGCCGCGCTGCGCTCCGTCGCGGCAGACGGCGCCCGCGTGGCGCTCGCTTCCGCTGCCGTCGAACGGATGCGCGCGAGTCGACAGGTCGTCGATGACGTCGTGGCCTCGGGTGCCGCCGTCTACGGCGTCACGACCGGGTTCGGCAAGATGTCGGACGTGCGGATCCCTCCCGCCAAGCTCGCCGAGTTGCAGGTCAATCTCGTGCGCTCTCACGTGTGCGGCGTCGGTCCGTTGATGCCGAAGCGCGAAGTGCGTGCGATGATGTTGCTGCGCGCCAATGTGCTCGCCGCTGGGTTTTCGGGCGCCCGCCCGATCCTCGCCGAGTTGCTGATTGGCATGCTCAACGCCGACCTCTGGCCGCCGGTCCCGGAGCAGGGCAGTGTCGGCGCAAGTGGAGACCTCGCGCCGCTGGCCCATCTTGCGCTCTCGCTGATCGGTGAAGGCGACCTGTTCAAGGGCGACACGCGGATGGCCGCCGCCGCGGCACTGGCCGATGCGGGCCTGGCGCCGGTGGTGCTGCAGTCGAAGGAAGGCATCGCGCTCATCAACGGCACGCAGGCGCATACCGGTATTGGTGCGCTCGCGGTCACCGACGCGATGGTACTTTGGGAAACAGCACAGGTTGCCGGTGCGGCGACACTCGACGCGCTGCTGGGTACGGACGCGGCGTTCGACGATCGCATCCATGCGGTGCGCGGTCAGGTAGGCCAGCGCGAGGCGGCCAAGCAGTTGTTCGACCTGATCCAGGGGAGCGAGATTCGCGAATCACACCGTGTGGCGGACCCGCGAGTGCAGGATGCCTACGCGCTGCGCTGCATGCCGCAGGTGCACGGGCCGGCACTCGATGCGATTCGGTTCGCGCAGGGGCTGCTCGCGCGCGAGATCAACGCGGCCACCGACAACCCGCTGGTCTTTGCGGATGGCACGATGCTCTCTGGTGGAAACTTTCATGGACAGGTGGGCGCGATGGCAGCGGATGTGCTCGCGATCGCGCTTACCAATCTCGCGACGATGTCGGAGCGACGCATTGACCGCTTGGTGCATCCCGACCTCAATGAAGGACTCGCGCCCTTCCTCGCCCATGAACCGGGGCTGCATTCGGGGTATATGATGGTCCAGGTGTCGGCCGCCGCAATCGCCAGCGAGTGCAAGGTGCTGTGCCATCCGGCGAGCGTGGACACCATCCCGACCGACGGCGGCAAGGAAGACGTCGTCCCGATGGCAATGGGCGCGGCCATCAAGCTCCGCCGCGTGGTGCAGAACGTGACGCATGTCTTGGCAATCGAGTTGATGTGCGCGGTGCAGGCGCTCGAAAGCCGCGCGCCGCTCCAGTCGTCGCCCCGCATTCGAGAGGCCGCCGCCCGCGTGCGCAAGATCGTGCGACCGCTTGGTCCCGATCGCGCGCTCTCCGGCGATATGACGGCGCTCGCTGAAGCCGTGAGCACGGGCACGTTCCTTGTCTAACCTCGCACCATCCGCGACACCATGTCATAACGGGTTCGTCACCTTTCTTCTGTCGCGGTTGTGACTCCCGCGCGCGTGATCCGTGCACCCCGCGGCAGTACCCTCAGCTGCAAGGGCTGGCATCAGGAAGCCGCCCTCCGCATGCTGATGAACAACCTCGACCCCGAGGTGGCGGAGCGCCCGGGCGACCTCGTCGTCTACGGCGGCACGGGGAAGGCCGCCCGCAACTGGGAATGTTTCGACGCGATTGTTGCCGCGTTGAAAACTCTCGAAAACGACGAAACGTTGCTCGTGCAGAGCGGGAAGCCGGTCGCTGTCTTCCGTACCTTTGCGCACGCGCCGCGCGTGCTGATCGCCAACTCCAATCTCGTCGGCCGCTGGGCCACGTGGGAGAAGTTCCGCGAGCTCGAGCGCGCCGGGCTGATGATGTACGGGCAGATGACGGCTGGCTCATGGATCTACATCGGCTCTCAGGGCATCGTGCAGGGCACCTACGAGACCTTCGGAGCGATGGCGGACCGCCACTTCGGTGGATCGCTTGCTGGGCGTCTCGTGGTCACGGCGGGACTCGGCGGCATGGGAGGCGCACAGCCCCTCGCGGCGACCATGCAGGGCGCAGCGATGCTCGCGATTGAGGTCGATCCCACTCGCATCGCCAAGCGCATTGGGACGAAGTACTGCGACCAGTCCACCGAATCACTCGACGAGGCACTCGCCTGGCTGAGCGCCGCGCAGCGCGACAAGCGCGCGCTCTCGGTCGCACTGCTCGGGAACGCCGCCGACGTCATGCCCGAACTCGTCCGTCGCGGCGTCACGCCGGATATCGTCACCGACCAGACCAGCGCACATGACATGCTGAACGGGTACGTGCCGGCCGGCATGTCACTCGCCGACGCACTACGGCTGCGCGAGACGAACCCGGCCGAATATGTCCTGCGCGCCACCGCGTCGGTCGTCGTGCACGTCCGTGCCATGCGGGTGCTGCAGGATCGTGGTGCGAGGGCGGTGGATTACGGGAACAACATCCGCACTGTGGCGTTCGATGCCGGGCTCACGGATGCGTTCGATATTCCGGGCTTCGTTCCCGAGTATGTGCGGCCACTCTTCTGCGAAGGGAAGGG
This sequence comes from Gemmatimonadota bacterium, assembly GCA_014192065.1. Taxonomy (GTDB): domain Bacteria; phylum Gemmatimonadota; class Gemmatimonadetes; order Gemmatimonadales; family Gemmatimonadaceae; genus Fen-1231. Next base: position 181,044 of record BJHH01000004.1, read on the forward strand.
GCCGTTCCGCTGGGCCGCGCTCTCCGGCGACCCGAAGGACATCGCGCGCCTCGACGACCTCGTGCTGTCGCTCTTTCCGCAGGACACCCATCTGCGCACCTGGATCGAGCAGGCCCGGGAGAAGATCGCGTTTCAGGGACTGCCGGCACGCATCTGCTGGCTCGGGCAGGGCGACCGCGCAAAATTCGGCGTAGCGATCAACGATCTCGTCGCGAACGGCGAGGTGACCGCGCCAATCGCCATCGGCCGCGACCATCTCGACACCGGGAGTGTCGCGTCGCCTTTCCGCGAGACCGAGGGAATGAAGGACGGCACCGACGCGGTGGCCGACTGGCCGATTCTCAACGCGCTGCTCAATGTCGCGGGTGGGGCCAGCTGGGTCAGCTTCCACCATGGTGGCGGCGTGGGCATCGGTAACTCGCTGCACGCTGGGCAGGTGATCGTCGCTGACGGCACGCCGGAAATGCGGGTGCGACTCGAACGGGTGCTCACAAACGATCCGGGTATCGGCGTCGCGCGGCACGCAGACGCGGGTTACGAAACGGCGATCGAGACCGCTCGGCGCACGGGAATCCAGCGACCGATTCCGTAGCGCGGCTCCATGCTCTCCACGCGCTTCAAGGCTTGGCACCTCGTCCCCTTCGCTCTTCGCTACGCGAAGTTGCGGCTCACCCGCCGCCCGGTGCTCGTCCATTTCGAAGTCACGATGCGCTGCAATGCGTCGTGCGATTTCTGCGACTACTGGAAGACCGATACGGCGGCGAAGGCGACGGAGCTCAAGTCATTCGCCGACGCCGCGCGCCATTTCCGGCCGATGATGATCACCTTTACCGGCGGCGAGCCGTTGCTCCGCGCCGACCTGGAAGAGGTAGTGGCTGAGGTCGACCGCGCGGCACCGATGACCTGGATGAGTGTCATCACCCATGGCGCGATGCTCAGTGTGGCGCGCGCGCAATCGCTCTGGGATGCGGGGATGGCCCAGTTCTGTATTTCGCTCGATTTCCTTGACGAACGGCACGACACGGCGCGCGGGATTCCCGGCTTGGCGGCGAAAATCCTTCGGACCGTTCCTGAACTCACCGCCCGTGGCATGACCGTGCGATTCAACACGGTCATCAAGCGCGAGAACATGGAGGAGATCCTTCCGATCGTACGCCGCGCCGCTGCGCTTGGTGCCGGCGTCAACCTCTCCGTGTACACCGATTTCAAGAATGGCAACCGCGCACACCTGATTCACGACGGTGACCTGCCGCGCCTCGAGTTGCTGGTCGCCGAACTGCTCGCCTTCAAACGGCGGCATCGCGGTGTCATCAGCAACTCCGATTGGTACATCGCGAACATCCCGATCTACCTCAAGGGTGGACTCCACGAACCCTGCCGTTCCGGCGAGACGACGATCCACATCGATCCCGTCGGCATGGTCCGCCGCTGCCCCGACTTTCCTGCCGACACGCACTGGTCGGAATACAAGGGGTACGCTCCGATCGCGTGCAACGCCTGCTACTACGCCTGCCGCGGTGAGGCTCAGGCACCGCTCACGATTTCGCGTTTCCGCGACCTTGCCGGTTCGCCGCCGCTGCCAGCCGGGCTCGCTGAAACCTCGCCTGCCCCGGTCCTGTAATGCGCACCATGGCGTGTTGTCTCCTAGGTGCTCGGCTCCGCTTCGCCTGAACCGCTGCCCGTGAAGCAGGGCGATGCACTCCCTGCACAGGACGACCTTCACTAAGACTGCGCGGCAGCAGTCTGCAGAGTCGTTGTAGTATCTGGCAGGGCAGGTCGCGCGGCCTAGATTTCAGGACAGCATGCAGACCCTCTTTGTTAACGCGTCGCAGGTCGTCACCTGTGCCGGCCCAGCGCGCGCGCGCCGCGGCGCCGAGATGCGGAATATGCAGGTCCTCACGGATTCGGCCGTCGCTACGGAGGCCGGCCGAGTCGTCGCGGTCGGCCGGCAAGCGGAACTCGGCCGGTCATATGCTGAGGCGGCCGTCGTCGATTGTCATGGTGGAGTTCTGATGCCCGGGCTGGTCGATTCGCACACGCACGGCATCTTCGGCAAGCCGCGGCACGAAGAGCAGGAACTCCGAGCCTCGGGCGTTAGCTATATGGAAATCGCCAAGCGGGGCGGGGGTATCCACGGATCCGTCCGCGACCTCCGTTCTCGCTCGGAAGACGAGCTCTTTGTGCTTGCGCTCCCGCGCCTGAGGCGACTTGCCGCCCACGGTACCACGACGGTCGAACTCAAGAGCGGCTATGGCCTGTCGCTCGACGACGAGATCAAGTCGCTGCGCGTGATCCGGCGGCTCGCCCAGCAACTCCCGCTCCGCATCGTACCAACCTTCCTTGGCGCGCACGAGATTCCACTGGAATACCGCGCCGCGCCGCGCACGCGAGACCAATACATCGCGCTGCTACTGGAGGAAATGTTGCCGCGCGTGGTGCAGGAATCGTTGGCGAGCTTCGCTGACATCTTTTGTGAGCCCGGCGTGTACACCGTTGCCGAATCGCGGCGCATCCTCACCGCGGCACGCGCTGCCGGACTCGGGATCAAGCTGCATGCCGACGAACTCGAAACGAGTGGCGGCGCCGAACTCGCCGCTGAACTTGGAGCCACGAGTGCCGACCATCTCGCTGCCGTCTCTGAGGCAGGCGTGAAGGCGCTCGCTGGGGCGAACACGGTCGCCACGCTGCTCCCAGGCACGATGATGTTCCTTGGGAGAACCAAGCAGGCCCCCGCCCGCGCGTTCATCGAGGCTGGGGCGGCTGTTGCGCTTGCAACCGATTTCAACCCTGGTACGTCGCCAACCGTCAACTTTCCGCTGATGCTTTCGCTCGCGGTCAGTCAGCTCCACCTCAGCGTGGCCGAGGCGATCACGGCGGCCACAGTCAACGGCGCTGCTGCACTTGGACTTGCCCACGAGACCGGTCAGCTGGCTCCCGGCATGTCGGCCGATCTGGCCCTCTTTGCGATCGACGACATCCGCGAGCTCCCCTATTGGTATGGGGACCACCGGTGCATCGGGTCGTGGGTCAGGGGAATCGCTTGTCACGCCGCTGGCTCTGACGGTAGCTTTATCCGTTCGACGCCTTCCTCGGCGCTCTAGATAGATATTGCGCAGCGCCGACACCTCTTCGATCTCCATGGCCAACGTCGCAGCCCTCAAGCAGAACGCCGTCGATCAGGCAGCCAAGTGACTGAGCTCGCGCTTGAGGCTCGCATCCGCGGGCCCGTGGCCTCGGCGTTGCTCGAACTCCAAGACCCCGTACGCGCGAAGTTGGAGCAGGTGCCAGGCGAGATGTGGCGCATCGTAAAAGCCGATGCGCCGATCATCGCGGCGGCCAATGCGCACCTGCGGGGCATGAAGGGTAAGATGTTCCGGCCCACGCTGCTGCTGCTTGCGAGCGAACTTGAGGAGACTGCTGACGGGCGCGAGACGGCGCTCGCCGCCGTGGCAGAACTCGTGCATCTCGCGAGCGTCGTGCACGACGATGCGGTGGACCATTCGAATGTCCGCCGCGGCCAACCGACGATCAACGCATTATTCTCGCATCAGATCGCCGTGATCATGGGCGACTATCTCTATTCGAAAGCACTCGCAGAACTCGTGCGATTGGGCGACCTCGAGCCGTTGCGCGCCTTCACGGCTGCGTCAAACGAGATGACGCTCGGCGAGATGCGCCAGCTGGCGTCGTACGATGCGCTGAGCTTCAGCGAGGCTGATTATTGGCAGCTGATCCACGCCAAGACTGCGTCGCTGCTCGGTGCGGCCTGTGAGGTGGGCGCGCTGTGTGGAGCGCCGACGTATCGGCAGGCGATGCGCCGGTACGGCGACCAAATGGGCATGGCATTCCAGGTGACCGACGATCTCCTCGATTACACCGAGGTGGAGTCGGTGACCGGTAAGCCGAGCGGGAATGACCTGCGCGAGCATAAGGTGACACTGCCCCTGATTGCCGCGCTGCCGCAGATGAGCGCGGTGCAGCGTTCCCGTGTGAATACGCTGTTCGCGAATCCCACGCCGGTCGACGTGGAGATCGCTGACGTGGTGGCGATCGTGACGGAGTGTGGCGGGATCGACTATGCGCGACAGAAGGGGCAGGAGTTTGCCGAGCAGGCCGATGTTGCGCTGGAGCCTGTGCCGGCGTCCGCCGCCAGGCAGTCGCTGTCAGACGCGCTCACGTACGTCATTGACCGCCGGTCGTAGGAGACTGTTTCCATGACATTCAAGGGATCGTCAAAACACAGGCCAGGGTACCACGTGGCGGTGCTCGCATCGGGCTTTGTGGTGGGTGGATTGCTGAATGCGGTAGCAAGAAATTGGCTACCGACTGGGGCAGTGAAGGAGTTCCTGACGACCGGGGTGACCCCGTCATTGGGACATATCGACCTGGATTTGGTTATCTTCCAGCTTGGAATAGGGCCCTTTGCGACGGACGTGTCGTTGCTGAGCCTGGTCGGGGTCCTGATCGCCTATTTGATTGCACGATCGCTGTTCTAGCACTTTCTTTGATTTCGAACGTCCTGCATTCGCTCAGTTAAGGAGGCCACATGTTCGGGATGGGTCCGATGGAGATGTTCCTTGCGCTCGTCGTCGTGCTGCTCCTCTTCGGGGCGAAACGCATCCCTGAGATCGCCGGCTCGTTTGGCAAGGGAATCCGCGAGTTCAAGCGGAACATGAGCGATGTGTCCAAGGAGATTCAGCAGCCGCAAACGCCGATGGATGCGTTGCCGCCAGCAATGAAGCAAGAGGAGTCAGTTCCGGTGGAGCCGAAGCGCTTGATCTAGGCCAGCGCACGGTGATGGGCTTGGAGCGGCGATCGGGCTTGGGCCTGGTCGCCGCTTTGCATTAGCCATGACGGGCCACCCGTCAGCCGGGGCAGGCGCCGCAGACCCAGCGCACGAAACGGTTCGATCCTAATCGGGGGACAAAAGACGAGGGGCGACGGTGGAAGCTTTCGCCTCGCCCCTCGCCCCTCAGCAAGTCACGCTTCGCGCGTCACCTTCAGATAGCCTGACGCCTCTGCGCGGCATTCAACTCTTTCCGCTTGTCCACGATCTTCGCGGCTTTGCGCAGGTTGTCTAGGTAGATCCGCACCTTCTGGTCGCGCATGGAGTTGGTGACCTGCAGACGCTGCGTGCTCTTCTGCATCGACCACTTCGCCGTGTCCGCGCTGACCCGCTTGTCCACGCGAATCACGAACACCGCATCTTCCGTCCGTACGGGTTCGCTGACCGCGCCGACCGTGAGCGTGAACGCCGCCCCACTCACTTCGCTGACGAAGCCGAACGCCGCCACCGGGGTGCTGCGCGCGAACGGGCCATCCTTCTCGACCGGACGGCCCGCGGTCGTCGCGGCCGCTTCGAGCGTCGAGCCCGCGGCTTCCTTGGCCATCGCCTGAGCCTTCGGGATCACGGCATCCAGCGCCTTCTGGCGCGCGACCAGATCGCGCACCTCGTCCTTGACCACCGCGAGGTTCTGCGCGCCTCCGTCACGGATTGAGTCGAGGCGAACCAGGTAGTACGCCGCCTCGTCGTCGAACAGATCGCTCGATTCACCGACCGCCACTCCACTGAACGCCCACGCGCTCGCGCTCGGTACCTGACGGCCGAGGTACTCGGCTGGTTGGCCTTCGGTGACGGTAATGCGCGAGATCAGCAGCCCAATGGCCTTCGCCGTGGTGTCGAATGCCGATGCCACGATGGAGCCCGCCGCATGCGTCGCGAGTTGGTCGGCCAGCCGGTCAGTTTTCGTTGCAGCCGAATCTCCCTGCTTCACGAGCTTCAGGAGGTGATGGGCATAGGCGGTGTCGGCCGTCCGCTTGTCCACGCGAACGATGTGGAAGCCAAACTCAGTCTTGACCGGCTGTGACATTGTGCCGATCGGCAGCGAGAAGATCGCGTCGTCGAACGCCTTCACGTACGCACCCTTCACGCTGCGGCCAAGGTCGCCCCCCTTGGCTCCTGAGGACGTGTCGTCCGACTCACGCTTGGCAACATCCTCAAACTTGGCACCCTTGGCGATTTCATCGCGCAGCGCCTTGGTCTTGGCAAGCGTTTCGGCAGTGTCCGCAGCCGTCGGTCGGCGCGGAATCGACACGATCGAGAGTGTCGCCGATCCGGCGCGCTCGAAGTCCTTCCTGTGGGCGTTGTAGTAAGCCGAGATCTCCGCGTCGGTCACCGCGGTTTTTTGTTCTTTCGTCGGTACCGGCTTGAACGATAGATAGCTGACCGTCGCCGAGTCGTGCGTGTCCTTGTAGATCGTCCAGAGACGAGTGTCGCTGATGTAGACATCGCCGGCGATCTGCGAGAAGAGCTTCTGCTTGGGAATCTCGGAGCGGTAGTAGTTCTCCAGATTCACGAGGATGCCTTGCTGGCGCGCGGCCGGGCTGGCCAGGAACCGCTGATACTTGGCGGCGTCGAAGCGCCCGTCGGTCTGGAGGTCCGGCAGCTGCTGGAACTGCGGCGGCGGATTGTACCGAGCCATCTCCACGATCTCCGCGTCAGTCACACGGATGCCGCGGCGCTCGTATTCGTTTTCGAGCAGGATGCTGCTGACCATCTCGTTGAACGCCTGGTCCTCGACCTGGCGGCGTTCGTCGAGCGTGAGTCCGCGGCCCTGCTGCTGCTCCTGCTGCTGCGCCATCTGGCTCGACGCGTCTACCCATTGGGTGTAGAGAATGTCGCGCCCGTCCACCGACGCGACGGTCGTGCTGGTGGTGATGGGACCGAGGCCAAGGAGGCCGGATGTGTCGACGAATAGGTACGCGCCGACGAACGCCACGGCGATGACGATCCAGATATATGCGGCTTTCGCCCGCATCTGCTGCAACACGGCTCAGAACTCCTTAATGCGAAGTGGATCTTCAGGTGGTGCGTTTCTCGCACGCCGGAATCACGTCCCAGCGCCCGGTGGTGCACAGGACCCGAACGGGCAAAATCTGCTGCTTATCCAGCCTATAAGGTTATCGGTCGCCAGCCCCTAAAATCAAGAGACAGCACGACTTCTGATTGACTGGATTCGCCGAGGCGACATATCTTGGAGCACCTACCTCTTGAGACCGACGGGACCCTGGCTCTATCGCGTTTGGACGAGATCACGAAGCGCTACGAGGAAAACCCTCGCCGCTTTTTCGCGCCCTTGGCCAATGCGTATCGCAAAGCGGGGGACCTCAGCCGATCGATCTCACTCTGTCAGCGCTATCTGCAGGACCAGCCAGGCAACCTCCACGGACAGGTGGTCTACGGTCGGGCGCTCTTTGACGCCGGCCGGCTGGACGAAGCAGGGGTCATCTTCGGAATTGCGTTCGCGCTCGATCCCGAACACCTCATCACACTGCGCCAGCTCGGCGACATCGCGAGGTTGAAGCACGAAGCGATTGAGGCGATCGAGTGGTATAAGCGAGTACTGGACGCCGACCCCCGCAATGACGAAGTGCTGGCTTTGGTCAACGAACTGAACACAGCGTCGGCGCCGGTCGACCAGATCGTGGAGTCGCCAGCCAGTTCCGACCTCCGGGTCGAAGTCGGGCTGGGCTTGGAGATTGGCGGGAGCGCCGATCTCGACGCGCAATCGGACGGTGCGGTGTCGAGTCCAAGTGAGTCGCTCGCGGCGCACGAAACACCGTCGGTGTTCGTCACCGCGACGATGGCCGAACTCTATCTCAAACAGGGGTTCCGCAACAAAGCGCGCCAGATATACCAGCAGCTCGCGGCGATGAGCCCCAGTGATGCATCGCTCCGCGATTGCGTCAGGCGCCTCGACCGTGGTGACCGTGCGAGTCCGACGCTCGAGATGGCCACCGCGGCGTCGGTTGCCGCGGTGCCGGTCGTGAGGCCGCAGGCCGCGCCTTCCGTGCTCAGCTTCAACCAGTTTTTTGATAGGGTCGGAGCCGCCGGGGCCGCGGGATCCGCGTCGGGGGCTGTGCCCATCGCCGGTTCGCCGAGCATCCTGCCGGCCGAACCTACGGTACCGGCGTCGCCGGCCAACTATGCGCAGGTCAACTCGTGGTTGACGGTAGTGAGGGGACAGTGAAGATCGCGATCCTGAATGGCCCAAACCTCAATTTGTTGGGTACGCGCGAGCCGGAAATTTACGGCAAAACGACGCTCGCGGAGATCGAAGGGCGTCTGCACGAAGTCGCCGCCGAGTTGCACATAGAGATCGTCGTCGCGCAGTTCAATCACGAAGGCGACCTCATTGACGCTATCCATGCACTCGGCGGACGGCCCGCCGCGCCAGGCGTGGCGACCGACCTGCGGGAGAAAGTGGCGGGCGCGCTGATCAACGCCGGTGCGTGGACGCATACGTCGCTGGCCCTGCGCGATGCGCTCACCGGTGTGTCGCTGCCGTTCGTCGAAGTCCATCTCTCAAACATCTTTGCGCGCGAACCCGAGCGGCGTCACTCCGTGCTCGCCGGCGCCGCACGCGGTCTGGTGTGCGGACTCGGTGCGGTCGGATACGAACTCGCGCTTCGCGGACTTGTCGCTCAGCTTCGCGCAGGGAAGTAGGCCCGCCCCGATGCAGTCCGTCGCGGGCGATCCGCGCGAAGGGCGCATTGCGCGCCTCCGTGCAGGCCTTCTGTCGGCCGGTCTCGACGCGCTGTTGATCTCCTCGCGCGCCAACACGCGCTACCTGACGGGATTCTCCGGCTCGAGCTCGCTGCTCGTCGTGTCGCAAGCGGCCACGGTGCTCATCACCGACTTCCGGTACCGCGCGCAGGGTCGCGTCGAAGCAGGTGGTGTGGCCGATCTGGAGATCGAAGGCACGTCGCTCTGGTCGCGGCTCTGGACCGTGCTGCCGCGGTTGGCGGGCGTGTCGTCGGTGGGCTTCGAGAGCCAGCACATGCTGCACGTGGATGCCCAGCGGGTGGTCGAGTCGGGCGCACGCTGGCAGTGGCGGCCGACTGCCAACCTGGTGGAGTCGTTGCGTCAGCAGAAGGATGCGGGCGAGCTCGAGTGCATCAAGGCGGCGGTGGCCATCGCGGAGCTGGCGCTCGAACGGACCGTACCCGAGATCGCGGCCGGGCGTACGGAACTTGAGGTGGCCGCGCGGCTGGAAATGTGGCTGCGCGAACTGGGTAGCGAGGCGCATCCTTTCGAGACGATCATTGCCAGTGGCGAGCGGTCGGCCCTGCCGCACGCGCACGCGAGCCGGCGCGAACTGCAGGACGGTGACCTGATCATTGTGGATTTCGGCGCGGTGTCGGGCGGGTATTGCTCCGACATCACGAGAACATTCGTGCTGGGCCGGGCAAACGCGGCGCAGCGCGAGGCATATGACATCGTCCGCGAGGCCAACGCAACGGCCAGCGCGGCGGTATGGGCGGGCATGCGCGGTCGGGATGCTGATGCTATTGCCCGCGACTACATCGAGCGCCATGGGCTCGGCGCGGAGTTCGGTCATTCGCTTGGCCACGGCATTGGGCTCGAGGTGCATGAGGCTCCGCGCCTGGCCAAGACGATCGACGCGCCGCTCATGGTTGGGGCCGTGGTGACGATCGAACCCGGCGTATATCGAGACGGGTGGGGTGGTATTCGGATCGAGGACGACGTCTGGATCGGCCCGGACGGTCCAGTAGTGCTGACGGCCTTTCCGCGCCAGCTGATGGAGTTGGTGTGACCCGATACTGGTGAGCGGCTGCCAAGCCGCCCACCCGGGAAATACATTCACGAAGGGCAGTATTTTGCTGTTTCTTCGCGTTTCTTGCGGCATCGTGCTGTTTCGTGCTACATCTTGTTGGACTGGCGACGCGTTATGTGTCAGCAGGAACATGCCTGCGCAGCCCACCTCACTTTGCCAAAGATAGGGATCCCGTGCTCGACCTCCGATACGTAAAGAAGCTGGTAGAGATGCTCGACGACTCCTCGTTGGATTCGATTGAGATCTCGACCGAAAAAGGCCTCAAGATCCGCATCAGCAAGGCGGCGTCGCACGGCCATGCGGCACCCGTCGCTGGCCAACAGGCTGTTCCAGTCGGCGTGGCAGTCGCCGTACCGGTGCCGACGACGAGCGCGCCTCAGCAGCCAGTAGTTGGCGTCGCGATGCCAGTCGATCCTGCCGTTGCGGCGATGGTGGCGTCGACGCTCACCGACATCAAGTCACCAATGGTGGGCACGTACTATGGGGCCGCCGAGCCGGGCGGCAAGCCGTTCGTGTCGGTCGGTTCGCACATCGCCAAAGGGCAGGTGCTCTGCATCATCGAGGCGATGAAGATCATGAACGAGATTGAGTCGGAGCACGCCGGTGTGGTCAAAGAGGTCGGCGCCACCGATGCGCACCCGGTGGAGTTCGGCCAAGTCCTCTTTCGGATCGATACCACCTCTGGCCACACCGTACAGGACGCTCGGTAGTTCGTGTTCAAGAAGATCCTGATTGCCAACCGGGGCGAAATCGCCCTTCGCGTGATCCGTGCGGCCCGCGAACTCGGCATCGAAACTGTTGCCGTCTATTCTGAGGCCGATCGCGAATCGCTACACGTCCGCTTCGCCGACGACGACGTCTGCATCGGTCCCGCGCCGTCGCGTGAGAGTTACCTCAAGATTCCGCGGATCATCGCCGCCGCCGAAATCACTGGTGCCGACGCGATCCATCCGGGCTACGGGTTCCTCTCCGAGAACGCCGAGTTCGCCGAGACCTGCGCCAAGTCGAACTTGACGTTCATCGGGCCGACGCCAACCCAGATTCGCTTGATGGGGGATAAGGCGACGGCGCGCCGCACCATGGCCGACGTCGGAGTGCCCGTCGTGCCTGGTACGCCAGGGCCGGTCGAAACGGTCGAGGAGGCCATGGAGTTCGCCGTCCAGGGCGGGTTTCCCGTGATCATCAAGGCCGCCGCAGGTGGTGGTGGCAAGGGGATGCGCGTCGCGCGCGACGCCGACGAGTTGGCCAAGAGTTTTTCCACGGCCAAGTCTGAGGCGATGGCCGCGTTCGGTAATGGCGAGGTGTACGTCGAGAAGTATCTCGACCGCCCGCGCCACATTGAGTTCCAGATTCTCGGCGACTCGCACGGCCACGTGATTCACCTCGGTGAACGGGACTGTTCGATTCAGCGCCGGCACCAGAAGCTCATCGAGGAAGCCCCGAGCCCAGCGATGACGCCCGAGCTACGCGAAAAAATGGGCGAGGCGGCAGTGCGAGGCGCGAAGGCCATCAACTACGTCGGTGCCGGCACGGTCGAGATGCTCCTCGACGAAGACGGTTCCTTCTTTTTCATGGAGATGAACACGCGCATCCAGGTGGAGCATCCGGTGACGGAAATGCTCACGCGGGTTGACCTGCTTAAGGAACAGATTCGCGTGGCGGCTGGCGAGCCGCTTTCCATCGTCGACACACCACCGTTTTGGGGGCACGTCATCGAGTGCCGCATCAACGCGGAAGATCCTGCGAAGAACTTCCAGCCCTCACCCGGACGGCTCGACGTGTTTCATCCGCCGGGCGGGAACGGCGTGCGAATCGACACGCACGCGTACGCCGGGTACACCGTCCCGCCGTACTACGACTCGATGATCGCCAAGCTGATCGTTCACGGCCGGGATCGTTCCGAAGCGCTGGCCAAGATGCGTCTCGCGCTGGATACGTTCATCGTGCAGGGCGTGCAGACGACGATTCCGTTTCTGCGCCGCGTGATGGACGACCCGAACTTCGTAGCGGGGAATTTCCACACGAAGTTCCTCGAGAGAGAAGGGGCGGGGCTCGTGAAAGGCTAGGGATCGGGGCGCTGGGCGATGGGTGCCGGTAACGCGCCCCGGCCCTCCCCGTGACCCCTCCGGCTGCTGAACCGTCAACTAGGGAAGCCCCCCTTTATAGATGACGCGAATGCCAAGAGTCGCCGAAGAACCCGAATCCAAAACCCGCCGACGGGCCAAGCCCGCTCCCGAACGCGTGGAGCAGGCCCCGACGCCAGCGGCCATCGCCAAAGCCGAGCGTCGCGCCAGGCTGAATAGTGAGGTGGCCGGCATCGCGCTGCTGCTGGGCGCCATGTTCATTGCCGGGTCATTGCTCGCCGGTGGCGCTGCCGATGGTCAGGCCTGCAGCAATACGAAGAGTATTTTCGGCCCCGTTGGTTCCTGTCTTCGCAGCTCGCTGCTGATCGTCCTCGGCGCCCTCGCGGCTGCCGTCGTTCCTGTCATTCCTGCCGTGCACGCCCTCAAGCTCCTCGGTCGTATTCCGGCGAGTGAGGACAAACGCTGGCTGTTCTTCACGATTGGATTGACGGCCATCGTGCCGGTGACCGCCGCATTGGCCCGCGGCGCCCATCTCGACGCGTCGCAATTCGACCCGATCGCCGGGTTCACCGGCAGTTTCATCGCCTACTATCTGGTGAAGTCCATTGGTATGGGCGGCGCTTGGGTTGTCGTCGCGCTCGGCCTCTCGGGGCTTATGGCCGCCACTCTTGCATGGAATCCCATTCGCCTCCTGCTGGGCGGGCGTAGCGCCCACGTGCACCCCAAGGCGCCCAACATTGATGCCGAGACCCTTGGCGCCATCGGTGCGTTGCTCACGCCGACGAAGGAGCTCAAGGCGCTGACGAAGGCTGAAGCCCTCGAGCCGACGTCCGAAGAAATGCCCGCTGTGGATCTTTCGCTGCTTTTTGGGAGCGGTGCCGCCATAGTCTCCGATGTAGCGCGCCCTGAAGCAGCAGTCTCCGCGAACATCGCCGCCGATGACTCCGCGAATCTCCGCGGCCAGGCAGGAACCGCCAAGAAGGAGAAGAAGCCCAAGGCCGAGAAACACGCCGCCGCGATGGCGGCCGCGCTCGCAGCGGCCAGCGATCCGATTGAGGCCTTCGGCGAGGAGCTTCCTCCGCTCGAGTTGCTCACCGCCGCGGTGGCGGTCAAGGGCGGCGACGCGAAGATGGCTGCGCTCGACGCGATGGGCGCGAAACTCATGGACGCCCTCCGCACCTTCAAGGTTGATGGCGTCCTCTCTGGTCGTACCACCGGCCCGACCGTTACCCAGTTCGAGATCGAACCCGCGCCTGGCGTGAAGGTCCGCCAGTTCGCCAATCTGGCGAACGACCTCGCGCTCGCCATGCGCGCGCCGTCCATCCGAATTGTCGCGCCGATTCCAGGCAAGGGCGCCGTCGGCGTAGAGGTTCCGAATCCGAGCCCGGAAATCGTGATGTTCCGCGACATGCTCGACTCGCGGGACTATCAGAACACGCCGCGCGCGCTCCCCATCGCGCTGGGCCGCGACCTCGAGGGCCAGCCGGTCATCGCCGACCTCGCGAAGATGCCGCACCTGCTGATCGCTGGCGCCACCGGCAGCGGTAAGTCGGTCTGCGTGAATACGATCATCACCAGCCTCATCTACCGGCACACCCCCAAGACGCTCCGATTCCTGATGGTCGACCCGAAGATGGTCGAGCTCAGTGTCTACAACGTGCTGCCGCACCAGCGCCACAAGGTGGTCACGGACAATCGCGATGCCGCGGCACTCCTCAAGTGGGCCGTGATGGAAATGCAGGATCGCTATCAACTCCTCGCAGCCAACGGCGCACGTAACATCCAGGACTTCAACCAGAAGGCCCGCGACGGTGCCTCGCTCAGGAAACCGAAGGACCCGAACTTCGGCGCCGAGGATCTCACCTACAAGGGTGGAATCCTTCCGTACATCGTGGTGGTCATCGACGAACTCGCCGACCTGATGATGACCTGCGCGGCCGAAGTGGAGACGCCGCTCGCGATGCTCGCGCAGAAAGCGCGCGCGATCGGCATCCATCTCCTGCTCGCCACGCAGCGTCCGAGCGTGAACGTCATCACCGGACTGATCAAGGCCAACTTCCCCAGTCGCATTGCATTCCGCGTGGCATCGCAGATCGATTCACGCACGATTCTCGACGGCATGGGCGCCGAGTCGCTGTTGGGCAATGGCGACATGCTCTTCATTCCGCCCGGCAAGAGCGAGCCGTCGCGCATTCAGGGCGCATTCCTGCCCAATGAGGACACCGAACGCCTGATGCACTGGTACACGGGCAAGAAGGAAGCGCGAAAGGCCGCCGCCGCAGAGCAGGGGATGACGCTGGCCGAAGCGCAGGCCGCCGAGGACGACATCATCGCACGCGTGCGGGCGCAGGAAGCGCTCGAGGCCGGTGGTGGCGACCACGGCAGCGACGGCGACGACGCGGACCGAGATAAGCTGTTCCGCGAGGCGGCGGAGGTCTGCATCCAGAATCAGGGTGGCTCGACGTCGCTGTTGCAGCGCCGACTCAAGGTTGGGTACGGCCGAGCCGCACGGATCGTCGACCAGCTCCACCTTGCCGGTGTGCTCGGGCCGCCGGACGGCTCCAAGCCGCGTGATGTGCTGGTCGGGCTCGACGACATGGATCAGATCTGCAAATCACCGATGGCGGATCCGGCAACGGCTGCGGCGTAGCGCGCAACGATTCGATTTCAAACGCAATAAGTTGGTGACGGCCTCAGGGGCCGCGTGTGGTACCGTGCCCCCATGACGAAAATCACCAACGATTTCGGAGAACTCGGCGAGCGTCTCGCCGCCCGCTGGCTCGAGCGATCGGGTTGGCGCGTCCTCGCCCGACGGTTCCGCGCAGGGCGCCGCGATATCGACCTCGTCGTGGAACGCGATGGCCTCGTGGCCTTCGTTGAAGTGAAGGCGCGTACCGGCGACACCTTCGGCGATCCGGTCGAAGCCGTGCACCAGCGAAAGCAGCATGCGCTGACGAGATCCGCTCAGGTCTGGGTCGGGCGGCACGGACGTGACGGCGAGAACTACCGATTCGACGTCGTCGGCATCCTGCTTCGGGACCGAAAGGTCTTCGTGAAGCACATACCGGCGGCATTCCAGGCATCGGTCGCATGACGTGGACTCATAGGCGTCTAAGCAAGACTGATAGCTGGTATCAACGGTATAACTGACAACGACTTAGCCGGCGTGTTGATAAAAATCACGTGGCAGAGTTGTGACCTGTGTGTTTTCTGCAATCAGCGGTGGATTTGGCTGTTGCATTTCCTGGTACGCTTCGTATTATGTTCGGTATCGGGTTATCAACGGTTTTCAGTGGATTTACAGCTACCCCGGGTGACGGGTACCCCTTCCCCCCAAGGGTAGATTTCTCCTCACGGGCGCTGAGAGGCGCCACCTTTTCGAGGCTACAATGGCCGTGACCGCCGCGCAGAACGACGAAAAGAAGAAGGCACTCAACCTCGCGATCGCGCAGATCGAGAAGTCATACGGTCGTGGCGCCATCATGAAGATGGGGCCCGACGCGCCCAAGGTGCGCGTCGAGTGCATCCCCACCGGTGCGATTAATCTCGACGCCGCGATCGGCGTTGGTGGCATCCCCCGGGGCCGGATCACCGAGATCTACGGACCGGAGTCGAGCGGCAAGACGACGCTCTGCCTCCACGTGGTCGCGAACGCGCAGCGTGCGGGCGGCACGGCGGCATTCATCGACGCCGAGCATGCGCTCGACACCGAGTACGCCACGAAGCTGGGCGTCGATGTCGAAAAGCTCCTCGTTTCGCAGCCGGACACCGGAGAGCAGGCGCTCGAGATCTGCGAGATCCTCGTCCGTTCTGGTGCGGTGGACATCATCGTCATCGACTCGGTCGCGGCCCTGGTTCCCAAGGCCGAAATCGAAGGCGAAATGGGCGAGTCGCACATGGGCCTCCAGGCCCGTCTGATGAGTCAGGCGCTGCGGAAGCTCACTGGGGCGATTGCCCGTTCGAAGGTGTCACTGGTGTTCATCAACCAGCTGCGCGAAAAGATCGGCGTGATGTTCGGCAACCCCGAGACGACGACGGGCGGCAAGGCCCTCAAGTTCTACGCCTCGGTGCGACTCGACATTCGCCGCATCGGCCCGGTCAAGGAAAAAGAAGAAGTGGTCGGTTCGCACGTCCGCGTGAAGGTCGTGAAGAACAAGGTCGCGCCGCCGTTCAAGCAAGCCGAGTTCGACATCATGTACGCCGAGGGCATTTCGCACTCGTCGCTCCTCGTGGACATCGGGAGCGAGAACGGCATCATCGACAAGTCGGGAGCCTGGTACAGCTACAACGGCCAGCGTATCGGTCAGGGTCGTGAGAACGCGAAAATGTTCCTCAAGGACAACCCGTCCGTGATGGCCGAAATCGAGGAGAAGGTGAAGGTGGTGCTGGGGATCAGTAAGGTTGAAGCCGTCGAACCCGAGGCGACCGAAGAGTAGGGAAGCCGAAGGTGTGCTGGGCCTGTCGTGTCGTGACGCCGGAAGTTCTATCGCGTGGTGGGTCGGGGCCCGGAATCCCCGATACCACGACCGGTAAGGCTGCCGGCGTCACTTTTTATATGTGGGATCTGCATGCAGACCGCGTATAGTCACGCCCTCGACGCCCTCTCACGCCGCGCCCGCTCGACTGTGGAGCTGCAGCGGTGGCTCAAGGAGCGCGAACACGACCCAGCGGAGATCGAACTCGCCATTGAGCGGCTCACGGCGAGCGGCTTGCTCGACGACGCCAGGTACGCCATGAGTTTTGCGCGCAGTCGCCTGCTAGATCGCAAGCTCAGCAAGCGGCGCGTCTTGGGTGAACTCTCGCGACGGGGTGTGGCGCGTGGGGTGGCCGCCGAGGCGGTGAACGCCGTGATGGAAGAAGAGGGCATCGACGAGGAGGCGGGCGTCGCACTCGTCGCGGCCCGGAAGTACCGCTCGCTCGCCAAGCTGGATCCGCAGACGGCGTACCGGCGGCTTGTCGGCTTTCTCGCGCGACGTGGCTACGACGGCGATGTCGTCCGCCGCGCGGTCTCCCGCCTGATCAAGGCGTAGCGTACTGTCTCCGGGCGGAGCGCAGCCGCTGCCCTAACTCAATGGCAGAGCTAGATTTCGGGGATATGCAAGCCGCTGAAGTCCGAAAACGTTTCCTCGCCTACTTCGCCAGCAACGGCCATGTGGTCCGCGCGTCGTCATCGCTCGTGCCAGGTGACGATCCCACGCTGCTGTTCACGAACGCCGGCATGGTGCAGTTCAAGCGCGTCTTCCTCGGCGTTGAAGCGCCGCCAGACGACAACCGCCGCGCCACGACAAGCCAGAAATGCGTGCGAGCCGGCGGCAAGCACAACGACCTTGAGCAGGTCGGTCATACCGATCGTCACAACACGTTTTTCGAAATGCTCGGCAACTTCTCGTTCGGCGACTACTTCAAGCGCGATGCCATCGCCTTTGCCTGGGAGTTCATCACCGGATCCGTTGCTGAGGGCAATCTCGGCATTCCCAAAGAGCACCTCAGGGTCAGTGTCTTCCACGAGGACGAGGAGGCGCGCGCCCTCTGGAAGGAGATCGCCGGCCTTCCCGACAGCCGCATCTACGGGCTCGGCGCGGCCGACAACTTCTGGCAGATGGCCGACACCGGCCCCTGCGGGCCGTGCAGCGAGATCTACATCGACCTCGTGCACGCTTCCAAGGACTACCGTTTCCCCAAGGGTGCGAGCGGCGAGTGGGTCGATACCACGCGTACCGAGTTCTCGACGCAGGCCTTTATCGAAGGCGGCGAAGCTGGACGGTTTCTCGAGTTCTGGAACCTGGTTTTCATGCAGTTCGACAAACAGGCTGACGGTACCAACGTGCCGCTGCCTAAGCCGAGCGTCGACACGGGAATGGGGCTCGAACGCATTACGACCATCATGCAGGGCGTCTCAAACAACTTCCACACGGACCTCTTCGCGCCGTCCCTCGCGAAAGTGGCTGAGCTGGTGGCGCGTCCGTACGACTTCGAACGCACCGAATGCGCGAGCTATCGCGTGATCGCCGACCATGCCCGCGCGGTAGCGTTTCTGCTCGCCGACGGAGTGTTCCCGAGTAACGAAGGCCGAGGGTACGTCTTGCGACGCATTCTGCGTCGCGCGGTGCGACACGCCTGGCTGCTCGGACTGCGCGAGCCGGCGCTCGTGCATGTGGTGGAACTCGTCCTCGCGGGGATGGGTGACGTCTACCCCGAGCTGCGTGCGCGCCACCAACACATCCTCGAGACGACCCGCGCTGAGGAGGAACGGTTCCTGGCGACGATCGACGGCGGCATGGCACGGTTCGATGAACTCGCGCCGACTACGACCGCTGAGGGCTCAACCGCCAGGCGGGGCGCCATCTCCGGCGACGATGCGTTCAAGCTCTACGACACCTTTGGATTTCCGATCGATCTCACCGAACTGATGGCGCGCGAGCGCGGCTTCTCTGTCGATATCGCCGGGTTTGACGTCGCGCTTGCGCGGCAGCGGAAGCAATCGCAGGACGAGCGCAAGTCCAAGCGCATCAGCGTCGTGATCGACGAACTCGCCGACGCATCGCGCTGGGAGCATGCGCCATCGGCGGCCAAGCAGCAGCAGCAGCAGCAGCAGTTCGTGGGCTACGAAACCACCGAAGTCGAGACGCAGGTCGCTGCGTGGCGGGCGCTTGACGCCGACCGGGTGGCGCTGATTCTCAGCGAGACGCCGTTCTACGCAGAGTCTGGCGGCCAGGTTGCCGACACGGGCACGATCGTTGGTGATGGCTGGCAGGTGAGTGTGGATGATGTCAAGAAAGTGGACGGTCGCATCGCGGTGCTTGGGCAGCTGACGGGAACGCTGCGCATGGGCAGGGTGGTCGCGAAGATCGCACCCGCTCGCCGAAGAGACATCACGCGCAATCACACGGCCACGCACCTGCTTCACGCGGCGCTGCGCACACTGCTTGGCGATCACGTGCACCAGGCGGGCAGTGTCGTCGACCCCGACCGGCTTCGGTTCGACTTCACCCACCATGGCCCGCTGACGCCGAGCGAAATCGCGAAGGTCGAGCGGTGGGTGAACGAAGGCATCTGGCAGCACAGCGCCGTGAAGACGTCGGAGAAGGCCTACGCGGACGCTGTATCCGGCGGTGCGATGGCGCTCTTCGGCGAGAAATACGGCGCGGTGGTGCGGGTGGTGGAGATTGCGCCGCGGTCGGTCGAACTCTGCGGTGGCACGCATGTCGCGAACACCGGGCACATTTTGCTCTTCAGGGTTGTGAGCGAGACGGGTGTGAGCGCGGGCGTTCGGCGCATCACGGCCGTGACTGGTCCCAAGGCATTCGAGATGCTACGCGAGCGGGAGCGCGCGCTCGAGGAGATCGGAGAAAAGCTCAAGGTGAACCTGCACGCCGCGGGGCCCGAGGCGGTGGCGCGCCGTGTAGACCAACTCCTCGCCGACAAGAAGGCCTTGGAGAAAAAGCTTGACGAGGCGCAACGCGGCGGCGGCGGTGGATCAGCGATGCAGGACCTTCTGGCGTCGGCGAAGGCCATTGGTGCTTGGAGCGTCGTCGTCGGCAAGACGGATGCGGGTGCGCTCCCCGAGTTGCAGACGCTCGGCGACACCGTGCGCGCGCAACTGCCAGCGGCCGTCGGCATACTTGGCGGCGTGTTCGAGGAAGGGAAGGCGACACTCGTGTTCGTGGTCGGCGATACCCTGCGCGCCAAGGGTGTGAGTGCCGGAGAGATTGTGAAAGGCTTCGCCGCCAAGACGGGCGGACGTGGCGGCGGCAAGCCGCACATGGCGCAGATGGGCGTGGCGCCGGAAGAAATGGATGCGACGCTCTCGGCGGCTCGTGAGTTTGTTGAGGCCGCCTTGGCCGGTCTTTCGTGATCGCCAAGGGGCTGTTCGACCCGATGATGGATGCCGGTGACTCGGCATTGGGCCGCGTGCTCGACGCCGGCGCAGCGGAACGGAAGTCGGCGTTCGACCTACTGGCGGCCGACGCGTTTGTGACGTGGGCATTCGAGGCTGCGGCTGAACAACCGTCAACGATCGCGGCCCGCGCCGATGCGGCGATGCGACGCATGTCGGCGCAGGCCGTACGGCACCTTGGTCCGGGAGAAGGATGAATCATCTCGTCGCGCATCTGAACGATCTTTCGGCCACGGCGGCCAGAGCGGCCAATACACTCGGCCCGTCAATCGAAAAGGCCGCAGCCATGGTACAAGCCACCGTTGACCGAGGTGGCACGCTGTTCTTCTGCGGCAACGGTGGCAGTGCGGCCGATGCGCAGCACCTCGCGACGGAGTACGTGGTGCGGTACCAGCGCGAGCGGCGCGCGATCGCGGCCATCGCGCTCACGACCGACACATCGCTGATTACGGCGGCGGCGAACGACTATGCATTCGAACAGATCTTCGCGCGCCAGATCGAGGCGCTCGGGAAGCCGGGTGACCTGCTGGTGATGCATACGACGAGCGGCAAGTCCGCCAACCTGCTTCGTGCCGCCGAGGTGGCGAAACAGAAGGGCGTGGCCACGCTCGCGCTCTCTGCTAAGGGGGGCGGGCCGATCGCGGCGATGGTGGACCACTGCATCGTGGTCCCGACCGATCGTACCGACCGCGCGCAGGAGATCCAGTTGGCGATCCAGCATGCGATCTGCGACGCGGTCGACGCGAAGGCCGCCGGTTGATGCGACGTTGTTGGTGGCCACCGGCGCACGCTCTCTGCGCCTCTCGTGGACTTGTCCAGGGCTGACGACATGACTGACCCATTTTCCCTGAGGGGCAAACGCGCGCTCGTCACTGGCGGCACGCGTGGTATCGGCGCGGCGGTGGCACGGTTGCTTGCACGTGTCGGCGCAGACGTCTGTGTGGGCTACCGGTCGCGCCACTATGAAGCCGCCGCGATCCGCGACGAACTCACGGCGCTCGGCGTGAAGGGGGCATCGCTCGCGGCCGACATCGGTTCGGCGTCCGGTGCGCAGGCTCTGGTGGACCACACCGTTGGAGAACTCGGTGGCCTCGATATCCTCGTCCACTCAGCGGGTATCTGGCCGGTTGAGGAAGCTGCTGTCCACGAAATGACCGACGAGCGTTGGGCGCACACCATGCGTGAGAACGTGGACGCCACATTCTTTATCGCTCGGGCGGCGGCGCGGACGATGATGGCGGCCCGCCCGCAGGGTGGGCGCATCGTGATGATCGCGTCCACCGCCGGTCAGCGTGGAGAGGCGATGCACGCCGATTACGCGGCAAGCAAAGGCGCGATGATCTCGTTCGTGAAGTCGATGTGCGGCGAGCTCGCCCCCTACAACATCACGGTGAACGCCGTCGCCCCCGGCTGGGTGGACACCGAGATGTGCGCCGAGCCGTTCGCCAAGGGCGGGCGTGAGCGCATTGCCGCCGGGATCCCCGTGCGGCGCATCGCGAGCACGGATGACATCGCTTTCCCGGTCGTGTCGCTCTGCTTTGGTGGCGCGCGCCACATCACGGGCGAAATCGTGAACGTGAACGGTGGATCGGTCCTTGCCGGATAGTCCGCGGCGCATCGCTCCGCCCACTGCGGACTCGCAGGCGTAGCCGTTGGCCATTAATCCGCCGCTAGCGGTTGTCGCGCTTGCCGCGCAGTTGAGGCACGCCGGCTTTGAGGCATGGTGCGTCGGCGGTGCTGTCCGCGACGCGCTGCTTGGGCATGCACACCTCGACTGGGATCTTGCGACGAGCGCGCGGCCGCAGGAGATCCAACGCGTGTTCAAGCGCACGGTGCCTGTCGGAATCGAATTCGGCACGGTGGGCGTGTTCGACGCCGACGGTCTGATGCACGAGGTCACCACCTTCCGTAAAGACGTGAAGACCGATGGGCGGCACGCGGTTGTGGAGTTCGGCGTGTCGCTCGACGATGACCTCGCGCGGCGGGATTTTACGATCAATGCCATTGCGTACGAGCCGGAGCGTGGCGAGCTGCGCGACCCGTACGAAGGTCAGGCCGACCTCAAACGCAAGATCGTTCGCGCGGTGGGCGTGCCCGGTGAGCGTATGCGCGAGGACCGGTTGCGCGCACTGCGCGGCATTCGATTCGCGTCCCGTTTTGATTTCGAAATCGAGCCCGATACCTGGAGAGCGATCGTCGCGTCCGCGCCGCATATGGACCGGCTCAGCGCGGAGCGGGTCAAGCAGGAGTTGGAAAAGACGATGGAGCAGGTGGAACGACCGAGTGCGGCGCTGACACGATGGCGAGAGAGCGGGGCGTTGGCCGTGTTGGTGCCCGCGCTCACGAGCGCGCCTGCCGAACGGTTCAGCGCGCTCGACCGGTTGCCGCGCGCGGCGGACGACGCCGACGAGGGCACGGCTAAGGGGGCGACGTTAAGTCGGCTTGCGATGCTCTTCTTCGGCGACGAGCCCGGCGCGGTGGAGCGGGCGACGAAGGCGCTCAAGTTCTCCAATGCGGATGGCGCGTGGATCGTGCAGTTGGCTCGGGCGAGACGCGAAGTTGGTTCCGCGATCGGTGCGGCGTGTGCGGCTGATGCGCCGGTGCCCGATGCGCAGCTCCGCCGCTGGGTCGCGACGATCGGGCGGATACGCACGGACACCTTCTTCCGGCTGAGCGCGGCACTAAATCCAGCCGTCGAATCGTTGCGTGAGCGCGCCGTGACGATCGCGTTCCGTGACCCGATCGAGATTGCCGACCTCGCGGTGGACGGCGAGGATCTCCGCGCGGCCGGAGTCCCCGCTGGCCCGCAGATGGGGCGGGTGCTCAAGGCGTTACTGGAACAGGTGATCGAGGATCCGGCGCTGAACACGGTCGCGCAGTTGAGCGCACTGGCGAAAACGATCGTCACGGCCAGATCATAAGCAGGCCATGCACGCTCTGTTCTACGCCTCGATCGCCGCCGCCGGCAACCTCGCCGGTGGGCTCGTGCTTACGGCGCGCGACCAGTGGAGCCGGCGGTCGATCGAGTTCGTGCTCGCGTTTTCTGCGGGCTTCCTCGTGGCGGTGTCGCTCGGCGAGCTCGTTCCGGAGTCGGTGATTCGCGGGGGCGCGCAGGCGGGCTGGTGGATGCTTGGCGGATTCGTGATGGTGCACCTCACGCAGCACGCGCTCGTGGGCCATTTCCACTTCGGCGAGGAAACTCACGCGGTCAGCCGGAGCGTGGGCATCAGCGCGCTCATCGGGCTGATGTTGCACACCCTGGTAGATGGCGTCGCGATCGCGACATCGTTCGCTGTGAGCGACGGCATGGGCTACGTCGTGCTCGCCGCTATCGTCCTGCACAAGCTCCCTGAGGGACTCGCCATTGGGTCGTTGTTTATCGCCAGCGGTCGGTCGGTCGCGGCGGCCATCGGCGCGGCGGGGGCCTTGGGCCTGGCGACGATCATCGGTGCCGCGCTCGCTGGGCAGGTGGACTTTCTGGCGACGCACGGCCTCGCGCTCTCGGCGGGCGTGACTCTCTATGTGGGTGGCTCCAACCTGATCCCCGAATTCCAAGGCCGGACCGGCTGGAGCCACAACGCCTGCTTTTTCGGCGGCGTGGCCGCGTACGCTGCGGTCGCCGTCACACTGGCTCAGTAGCCCCGTCATGGCCCGCACCAAGCCCAGCCCGAGCCAGTCGACGCAGCCGTCCGTCTTCACGCACCTCGCCGGCGCCGCGCCGCTCGCCGCCCGGATGCGGCCGCGCACGCTCGACGAGGTCGTCGGACAGCGCCACCTCCTCGCTTCCGGCAAGGCGCTTCGCGCTGCCGTCGACGCGGGCGACACGGGCTCGATCCTCTTCTGGGGCCCTCCCGGTTCAGGCAAGACCACCATCGCCCGCACCATCGCCCAACACATCAGGGGCGAGTTCGTGCCGTTTTCGGCGGTCAGCGAGGGAGTGCAACGCATCCGTGAGGTTGTGGCCGAAGCAGAGCAGCGGCGCGCACTTGGTCGGCGCACGATCGTCTTCATCGACGAGATCCATCGCTTCAATCGAGGCCAGCAGGACGCGCTGCTTCCGCATGTGGAGGCCGGCACGATCACGCTCGTGGGCGCGACCACGGAGAACCCAAGTTTTGAGGTGAATGGCGCGTTGCTTTCGCGGATGCGCGTGTTCGTGCTGGAGCCGCTCTCGGCGGAGGACCTGGCCGTCCTGATCAATCGCGCGTTGGATGACGCCGACCGTGGCCTCCGAACGTCTGGTGTATCGGCTACCGTGGATGGGGTTGCCGCGATCGTGGAGCAGGCCGACGGCGACGCGCGGCGCGCGCTGACGATTCTTGAAGCGGCCGCCACGCTGGCGCTCGGAAGCGGTGGTGATGTTATCGGCGTCGACACGGTCAAGGAAGCGGCGCAACTACGATTCGCCCGCTACGACAAGTCCGGCGAGGAACACTTCAATCTCATCAGCGCGTACCACAAGTCGCTCCGTGGCAGCGATCCTGACGGCGCGCTCTACTGGCTTGCGCGGATGATCCAGGGCGGGGAGGATCCGCTGTACATCGTCCGTCGTATGGTCCGTTTCGCCAGCGAAGATGTCGGCCTCGCCGACCCCAGGGCCCTCGAGCTGACCATCGCCGCCCGCGACGCCTATCAGTACCTCGGTTCACCCGAAGGCGAACTCGCCATCGCCGAGGCCTGTGTCTACCTCGCGACGGCGCCGAAGAGTAACAAGGTCTATGAGGCGTGGGGTGCGGCGCTCAAGGCTGCGAGCGAGACGCCCTCCGCCGGCGTGCCCAAGCACATCCGCAATGCGCCGACAGCTCTCATGAAGGAACTCGACTACGGGAAAGGCTATCAGTACGCGCACCACGTGCCGCAGGCGTACATCCCGCAGGAGTACCTGCCAGACGAGGTCGCGGGCCGGCGGTTTTACCTGCCTGGAACATTCGGCTTCGAGAAGGAGATTGCAAAGCGGCTCGAGTGGTGGCGCAGTCTCAAGGAAGCGGCGCAGTAAGTGGATCGCCTGGGCGGCTGATACCAGTACGGCCGATCCGGGGTATCATCAGGCGTTCACACTTCCACGGGCCTCCATGCGGTTTTGCCGATCCTTCACGCTCGTTCTTGGGCTGCTCTCGCTCACCGGTTGCGCCTCGCTGGCCAGGGCCGCGTTTCGCACGCCCACGGTGGAGTTGCGCGACATTCGCGTGCGCGGCCTGGGGCTCGAGGGCGGTTCATTGGATCTCGTACTCGACGTGTTCAATCCCAATGACTACCGGATGGACGTCACGCGGCTCACCTATGCGCTCAGCAGCGATTCGGGCACTGTCGCGAGAGGTGCCGTGACGAAGCGGGTGACGCTGGACAAGTCCACGCGCAGCGAAGTGACCTTGCCGGTGAACTTCACGATGCAGGAGTTGTTTGGCGTCGCGCAGCTGATGCTGCGCAAGGGATCGGTGGAATACGTCGTGAAGGGCAACGTGACCGTCGACTCGCCCTTTGGCAGTTTGACGCGGCCCTATGAGTCCAAGGCCCGGATCGACATCGCCTCGTTGATCCCGCGGTAGGAGTTCGGCTCGGGCAGGTCAGCTCTTCGCTGCTCGCCGGCGGGATAGATTGCAGGCGTGTCAAGAGAAATGATCGACCTTGTGCCGCCGCAGGAACGCGCCATTCTCGTCGGCGCGCCGCTCAAGCGCAGCAATGCCAAGTTCCTCGTTGATGAGCATCTGCGCGAGCTCGAACGCCTCGCCGACACCGCCGGCGCGCGCGTCGTTGGTGAACTCCAGCAACAGATCGACCGGCCCGATCCCGCGACCTATGTCGGCAAGGGCAAGGTCGAGGAACTCAAAGCGCTGGTCCTCGACAAGGAAGCCACGCTCGTCATCTTCGACGACGAACTCAGTCCCGCTCAGGGCAAGAATCTCGAGGATGCGATCGGCAAGCGGGTCATCGACCGCGCCGAACTGATCCTCGACATCTTTGCCGTGCGCGCGCGGAGCGCCGAGGCGAGGATGCAGGTCGAACTTGCGCAACTCGAATACTCCCTGCCGCGGCTGCTCCGGATGTGGACTCACCTCGAGAAGTTCCGCGGTGGAATCGGCGTGCGTGGCCCAGGCGAAACACAGCTCGAATCCGACCGTCGTCTCGTCGGCCAGCGGGTCAAAGTGCTCAAGGACCGGCTCGCTGAGGTGCAGAAAAGTCGCGAGGTGCAGCGCAAGAACCGTCGTGGCACGTTCCGCATCGCACTCGTCGGCTACACAAACGCCGGCAAGAGTTCACTGTTGCGTGCGCTGGTGCGCGCCAGCGCGGCGCGTACCGAAGCCCGGGGCGGGGCAGAGAAACTGGCCGACAAGGGCGCCGATATTTTCGTGGAAGACCGGCTCTTCGCCACGCTCGATCCGCTTACCCGCGATGTCTCGCTCGGCAGCGGTTCGATGCCGGTCGTCGTGACCGATACCGTCGGATTCATCCGCAAGCTGCCTCACCATCTCGTCGCGAGTTTCCGCGCGACACTCGAGGAAGTGCGCGAGGCGGATCTACTCATTCACGTCATCGATGCCGGCAATTCCACCTGGGAGGAACAACGCCTTGTCGTGGACGAAGTGCTTGCTGAGCTCGGCGTGCACGACCGGCCAACGCTCCATGTATTCAATAAGGTCGATCAACTAGCGCCCGGTCACTTGAGCGCGCTCGCCGAGCGGATGTCCAACCTGCTCCCGGGCTCCTCGTACGCGAGCGCGGTTGCACCGGGCGGAGTGGACGGTCTCGTGGCCGCGCTACGCACGGCGGCGGAGCAGGCAAGGCCTGTGGTGCGCTTGCGAGTCCCAGCCGCAGAAGGAAAGCTGCTCGCCGAGATTCACCGCGGCGCGCAGGTCGTGGAGTCGGCGAACGATGAGACCACCGGCGATGTCCTGTTGGGCGTGCGAGCCGACGCGGCGGAGCTCGGCCGATGGGAGCGGTGGATCCTGAGCGAGGAGTAGATCCGCTCGGCGCTGGCGTGTCGCCGCAATCCGCATCGTTGGGAGCCCACGCATCGCGGCGGGAGAGATCACGCCAGCGCGAGTTGTGGCCAGTGGGCGCAAAGGGACTCGAACCCCTGACCTCTGCTGTGTGAAAGCAGCGCTCTAACCAGCTGAGCTATGCGCCCTGAAGCGGTGGAAGATAACGGGCGCGGTGTCCGGACCAAAGGGCACCGTCCGGCACGGTCCAGAGGCGTCTGGGCCGCCTGGTCTTTCTCTTTTCGACCCAGCGCGCGGCCGACGGTTCATCGTTCGATGGACATTGCCCGTGCGCCGCGAAGGTGGTGCGTCGCGTACATCCAATGGGCCCTGATGGATTCGAACCATCGCACGTCGGATTATGAGTCCGCTGCTCTACCGCTGAGCTAAGGGCCCGGCCCATCAAAGATAGACCGACCGACATGGTCGCGCCGCAGCCCTTTCGCGTCCTAACGGCCTGCTCGCTCAATCGCCCCTGACCCGTCGCCCGCCCCGTTCGCCTCGGTTAGGTTCCTGACGTGCCTAGCGATCTGATCTCCCGCGCCCGGCTCGCCGCGCTACTTGACGGTGCCCGCGGCAAGCACATCGCGATCATCGGCGATGCGATGCTCGATGTCTACCTCCGCGGTGATGTCGATCGCGTCTCTCCCGAGGCGCCGGTTCCCGTGGTCCGCGTCCGTGACCGCAAGTTCGCCCTCGGGGGCGCCGCCAACGTCGCGCAGAACGTGATTGCTGCCGGTGGCCGGGCCGATCTCGTCGCCGCGATCGGCAAGGACGAAGCGGGCCGCCAGGTCCGCGAGATGTTGCGCGAGCTCGGCGCTGATTCCGGCGGACTCGTTATCACCGATCGACCGACTACCACGAAGACCCGCGTGATGGCCAAGTCGCAGCAGCTCCTGCGCGTGGACGAAGAACGCGACGACGATCTCGATGCTGGCGACGCGGCCCATGTCGCCGAGGCGGCGCTGGCGGCCGTGGCGCGCGCCGATGCCGTCGTGTTCGAGGACTACAACAAGGGATTGCTGGTCGAGTCGCTCATTACGATCACCATGTCCGCCGCGCGGGCGAAAAAGATCCCCATCGTTGTGGATCCAAAGTACAAGAACTTTTTCGCCTACGCCGGCGCGACCATCTTCAAGCCGAACCGACGCGAGCTCGAGTCGGCGATGGGCGCAGCCGTCGATCTCGACCACCCTGACGCCTTGCCGGGCGTGGTAGAAGGCCTCGGGGTTGGTGCGCTGCTGCTGACACTCAGTGAACGCGGGATGGCGCTGATCGAGCGCGGCAACACAGGCGCGGCGCCGGCCGGTGCGACGCGCGGTGTGCATCGTATTCCGACGACCGCGCGGGAAGTCTATGACGTCGTGGGTGCAGGTGACACGGTGACGGCCTACCTCGCCGCGATGCTAGCGGCCGGTGCCACCCCGCTCGAGTCGGCCATCATCTCAAACTTCGCGGCTGGCGTTGAAGTGCGAAAGAGTGGCGCCGCGACGGTCTCGGCAGCGGAAGTGCTGGCGGCCTACGACCTGCATCTCGCAGAGCGCTAGATGGAAAATCCACATCGCCCGTCATCCGTCATCTCTCGCCGCTCGTCCCATTGACTCTCCGCGAGCTGTTCCTCGACGTCGAAGTCACCAGAGCGGACGTCGTTGAGTCCCGCCACCGCGTCCACGCTGCTGTCGTCGGCAGCGACGATGCGCTGACGAGTTTCGCGCGCGATCATACGCTGGTCACGATGTGGCGCTCGTGTGCGAAGCCCTTTCTGGTCTTGCCCTTTCTTGCGAGCGGCGGTTTCGACCAGCTCGGATGGGGGAACGAGGAACTCGCGCTGTCCTGCGCATCACACGGTGGCGAACCCGAGCACGTCGCGCTGGCCGCGCGCATGCTCGACTCCATCGGCCTCGAAGAAGGCGACCTCGTCTGTGGGTCGCACGAGCCGCTCTCCGTGCGCGGCGTCAAGATGGCACGCGAACTCGGCGTCCCGTGGTCACGGTTGCACAACAACTGTTCGGGCAAGCATGCGGCAATGCTCGCGCGTGCGTTCACCGCGGGTTACCACACGGGCGGCTACGAACGCGTCGATCACGGCGTGCAGCGGTCGTGCCTTGCAGAGGTTGCCGCCTGGACTGGTGTCTCCACCGACGACATGCCGGTCGGGGTTGACGGCTGCGGCGTCCCGGTGATGGCACTTCCGATTGACCGCATGGCGCTCGCCTATGCGCGCTGGGGTCGCGCGGTGGCTGCCGGCGATGAACTTCCCGCCCGGACCGCCGATGCGATTCGCGCGCATCCGCACCTGCTGGGTGGCACCGATCGGTTCGATACCATCCTGGTTGAAGAGACTCAGGGCGCGATTATTTCCAAAGTCGGCGCCGAAGGTGTGCACTGTGCGGCTGTGCCGGCGATGGGTATCGGCGTGGCCGTCAAGGTCGAAGACGGGGCTGCCCGCGCGCAGCACATCGCGCTGCTGCGTGCGCTCCAGTCGGTGGGCGCATTGCCAGAAACGCTTCCACCGCGGCTCGCTGACTGGAAACGCCGCGGGATCCGCAACACGCGTGGCGAGGTGGTGGGCGGTGTGCGGAGCGTCGCCGAGTAGTCGTTGCTCACCGGTCGACAGTTGGCTCGCACGTCCACCCCTTCGATTCCAGGTGCAGGCACGAAACCGGTACGGACTGCAAGGTTTCGATGACGCTAAGCGGTCCTGGAGTGGCTAACGTTCTCCAGAAGATGGGGAATCCACTGAACGCATCAGAGCCGTTGGTCTCGCTGGACCCGCAGACGACCGCGCTCGTCCGCCTCGCCGCCCGGATCACGGGCGGGAGCGAACTGGACGTGCGGTCCGGGCTCGCGGAGTGCGGGGCGGTGGCGGTGCCTGACCTGTGGGTGGAGGAACTGATTCTCCAGTCGTACCTGTTCGCAGGCTTTCCGAGGGCACTCAATGCGGCGCGAGAGTGGCGGCGGGTCGGTGACCTCGCCCGCGTGACTCGTGATCCGGAGGCCGGCGCCGAGTCATACGCTGACGTGGACGACTGGCGCGCGCGCGGCGAGGCAACCTGCGCCATGGTCTACGGCGAGATGTACGAGAAGCTTCGCGGCAACATTCGTCGGTTGCATCCCGAATTCGACCAATGGATGATCGTCGAGGGCTACGGAAAGGTTCTCTCCCGCAAAGGGTTAGATTTACCTCGGAGAGAGTTGTGCATCGTGGCGGCGTGCGTGGCCGCTCAGCAGGACCGGCAACTCCATTCGCATCTGCACGGCGCGCTCAACGCGGGTGCATCG
The DNA here is from genome assembly GCA_014192065.1 of Gemmatimonadota bacterium. Taxonomy (GTDB): domain Bacteria; phylum Gemmatimonadota; class Gemmatimonadetes; order Gemmatimonadales; family Gemmatimonadaceae; genus Fen-1231. The sequence goes on from BJHH01000004.1 coordinate 210,922, forward strand.
CGGGCTGCAGTGGACGCCACCCTCGCGGCCATTCGCGACGTAGTGCCCGAGGGCGCGATCGTGTCTGCTTCGCTCCTGTGGAACCGGGTGAAATCGAAATAGTACGCCTCCGTACATCACCCGTCGCTCGTTCGTCCCTGATCCGTCAATAGTCCCCCTCGCCAACGCAGCCGTGTTCATCGATCTTGTAAAAGTCCATGTTGAAGCCGGCACTGGCGGTTCCGGTTGCACCTCGTTCCGTCGCGAGTGGCGCGAGCCCATGGGCGGCCCCGACGGCGGCGATGGCGGTCGCGGTGGGGACATCTCCATCCGCGGCGATTCGAACCTTGCAACCCTCCTCGATTACACCTACCGCGACAAGTGGACGGGTGAACGCGGCGAGCACGGAATGGGTTCCAATAAAAGTGGCCGCTCCGGTAAGTCGGTGGTGATGCCGGTGCCCCCAGGCACCATCGTGAAGAACGCCGACACCGGCGCGATTCTCGGCGAAATCCTCGGCGATGGCGAGGAGTTCATCGTCGCCAAGGGCGGCCGTGGCGGAAAGGGTAACGCGTTTTTCGTCACCGCCACGCACCAGTCGCCGCGCGAGTGGCAGCCTGGCGAAGAGGGCCAGGTGATGAATCTCGAGCTTGAACTCAAGCTCATCGCTGACGTCGGGCTCGTCGGCCAGCCAAACGCTGGCAAGTCGACACTGCTGTCGGTGGTGTCTGCCGCGCGCCCCAAGATCGCTGACTATCCGTTCACCACGCTGCAGCCGAACCTCGGCGTCGTGCAGATGTCCGACCACCGCACCTTCGTGGTCGCCGACATTCCCGGCATTATCGAGGGCGCGCACGAGGGGAAAGGGCTCGGCCTCAAGTTCCTCAGGCACATCGAACGTACCCGCCTCCTCGCCTTCATGATTCCCATCGATGCGATGGACTGGCAGGAGGAGTACGACAAGCTCCGTGAAGAGATTCGTCGCTACTCGGCGGAGCTCGCCTTGACCCCGCACTGCGTGGTGTTCAGCAAGCTCGATCTGATGGGCGAGGATTACACCCCTGACATCAAGACCGAGGGCGCGTTCGCGATGTTCTCGATCTCCGCGCCCGCCCGTCAGGGCTTGGACGCGCTCAAGGACGGGCTTTGGAGGAAGATTCTCGAGATCAAGAAGGCCAGTGCGTAGAATGCGCTCAGGCGCGCGCAGGCTGGGCTCGGCTGGTGCGTAGCACCAAGCTGGCCCCGAGCGTCGTTCGGCTGGTGCAGGGCGGGCCGGGCTACCCGGCCTGCCTCGGCGCCCTCCCCGATCCGCCGCGTCAGCTGTTTTGCATCGGAGATCTCACCGCCCTGGGGCCGGCGCCTGAGGCCTTGGTGGCCATCGTAGGGACCCGGGAGGCCACGTTGTACGGGCTCCGAGTGGCCACGGCGCTTGGGCGGGCGTTTGCCGAGGCAGGGGCCATCGTGGTCTCGGGGATGGCGAGAGGGGTTGATTCGGCGGCGCACGACGCAGCGATCAAGGCGGGGGGGAAAACCATCGCTGTGCTTGGTACTGGCCCCGATCTGCCCTATCCCGTGGGCAACCGCGACCTCCATGCTCGGGTGGCCGCGAGCGGACTGATCGTATCCGAAAGTGAGCCGGGGACCAAGGCCTTTCAGGGCTGTTTCCCGCGCCGAAACCGGATCATCGCGGCCTTGGCCAAAGCCACGATTGTGGTTGAGGCGGGGCACAGGTCCGGCGCCATAAACACCGCAACCCATGCCGGTGTCATCGGGCGCCTCTTTGCGGCCGTCCCCGGCCCGATCGACTCTCCACGTTCGGCAGGCGCCAACCAGTTGATTCGGGACGGAGGGCACCTGATTGGCTCGATCGACGACGCGCTCGGCCTCCTTGGGCTGTCCAGAAGCAGGGCGGTGGACCGGCCGGCAATGGGGGTTACCGAGGCTGAGGTCTGGGACTGTCTTGGCGCTGGCGAGCATGGGGTGGACGCCCTCTGCGCGCGGTCAGGGCTTCCTGTCAGGAGCGTGATGGAAGCGGTGAGTCGGCTCGAGTTGGCCGGGCTCGTTACGCGGTCTCCTGATGGGCGGATTGGGAGATCGCTGGCCTCGCTCACCGCCTGATATTGCCAGATGATACGACTGTTGGAGATGCATGGAAGGCAGGTGAACGTGTTTAGAGGCAACGTGCGTAACTCGTTGACATGGTGTAATTTGAGAAAATACATTAAGTCATTCTCAACAGCCTTTTGTTGCGCCGTTGTCAGTCGCGTTTGTGCCTACAGGCCAGCTCTCGGTCGCGCTGCGCGCTGATGTCTGATCCTATCCGCCATCTCTACGTGCACGTCCCGTTTTGTGGACGCCGTTGCAGCTACTGCGACTTCTCGATCGCGGTCCGGAAGGAGGTTCCGGCCACCGAGTTTTCCACATCGGTGATCGGCGAGCTGAAACGTCGTAGCGACCGCGGCCAGTTGGCCAATCTCGAGACTGTCTACTTCGGAGGCGGCACGCCGTCCAAGCTTGGTGGCGCGGGAGTCGCTGGGTTGTTGGCAGGGCTTAGGGCTGCCGGAGTGGTCTTCGGGGAGGGCGCCGGTACGCCTGCTTTTGGGGTCGGTTCAATCGCCGGTTCTGGAACGGAAGTGACGATCGAGGTGAACCCGGAGGACCTGACGCAGGAGGCCGCCGAGGCCTGGCTGGCTGCCGGCGTAAACCGGCTCTCGCTCGGGGTCCAGTCGTTCTCGCCCGAAGCCCTGACCTGGATGCACAGGACGCACTCCGCCGGCCAGGCTCACGAGGCCGTCCGGGTTGCCCGCGCTGCCGGGTTCAGTAACCTGTCGATCGACCTCATCTACGCCGTGCCAAGTCGGGTCCACCGTTCCTGGGACGACGATCTGACGGCCGCGATCGAACTCAACCCTGAGCATCTCTCTGTTTACGGGCTGACAATCGAGCCCCGGACTCCACTCGGCAAATGGACGGCCCGTGGCGCCGAGCTGCCCCAGACGGATGACCGGGCCGCGGACGAGTTCCTTGAGGGCCACGAGCGCCTGACCAGCGCAGGGTTCGAGCACTACGAGGTCTCCAGCTACGCCAAGCCTGGCCGCCGCAGCCGCCACAACTCGGCGTATTGGCGGCGGGTGCCCTACCTAGGCCTTGGGCCCTCGGCGCATTCGTATGATGGGCAGAGCCGCCGCTGGAACATCGCGGCGTTGGCGGCGTGGGAGCAGGCGGTGGCGGCGGGTGTGGACCCGGTAGCGGGCACCGAGCAACTGACTGCCGAGCAGAACGCCGCCGAGGAGCTCTATCTCGCCCTGCGTGCAGACACGGGTGCGCGTCTCTCGGGGGCGGATCTGGTGGCGGCGCGCAGCTGGGTCGCAGCGGGTTGGGCGACAGAGGAATCCGGACTGGTGCGGCTGAGGGCAGAAGGCTGGCTGAGGCTCGACGCGTTGGTGGGAGCGCTCTCGAGGTAGCAGCGCATCGTGGCAACGCTAGATTTCACTTCAGCATGGCATCCGTTGAACTGAACGATCGCGAGCGGCAGGTCCTAGCAGCGGTGATCCGGTCGTACGTCGAGACCGCTGAACCCGCTGGATCGCGCACGGTCTCTCGCCAGTTCGCGCTCGGCGTGTCGCCGGCGACCATTCGCAACACGATGAGTGATCTGGAACAGAAGGGATTCCTGTTCCATCCGCACACGTCGGCCGGGCGTATCCCCACGGAAAAGGCATACCGCGTCTACGTGGACGAACTGATGCGTGTTACCCCGCTCGAGCAGGCGCAGCGCGCGCGCCTGCAGACGGAGATTGGTCAAGGCACGACCACGCTCGAGAGCGTCCTTCGCCGCGCTGCGCAGAGCCTCGGCGTGCTGACGCAGGAACTTGGCGTCGCGCTCGGACCGCGACTCGACGACACCGTGCTGACCCGCCTCGAACTCGTGCGCCTGTCGTCGGAGCGCCTGATGCTCGTGCTCTCGCTCCGTGGTGGCGCCGTGCGGACGATCTTCATTGAAGTGCGCGGCGTCATTGGCGATGATGCGCTCGCGGAAGTGCAGCTCGTGCTGAACGAGCGCCTCGCGGGCCTGACGTTGTTGGCGATCCGCGGCTCGCTCAGTGAGCGGTTGCGTGACACGGGTTCCACCGGCGATTCGACGGAACTGCTCAACATTTTCCTGCAGGAAGGCGACCAGTTGTTCGACGTGGCGTCGCCCTCCGAAGGCGATGCGGTCGTGCTTGGCCAGACGTCGGTACTCGCCGACCAGCCCGAGTTTGCCGGCAGCGGCGACAAGCTGCGGCAACTGATCGAGCTCACCGAAACGCGCACGCAGCTGGCGACACTGCTCCGCTCCCGCAAACAAAACGCGGGTGTGCAGATCACGATCGGCAACGAAAACGGCGAGACGCTGCTTGGCGGTCTCACTGTGGTCACCGCGGAGTACCGGGCGGGGAGTCTCTCCGGGGTGATCGGTGTGATCGGCCCGACGCGCATGCCGTATGAAAAGGTGATCTCGCTGGTCTCACACACATCGTCTCTCGTGACGGAACTTCTCCACGGATGACGCGACTTCTTTCCCGCACGGCGAGCGTGAACGCGAATGGCTGATTTTTACGCGATCCTTGGCATCGAGCGCACCGCGTCTGCCGAGGACCTCAAGCAGGCATATCGTCGCCTCGCGATGCAGTACCATCCCGACAAGAATGGCGGAAGCAAGGAAGCGGAAGACAAGTTCAAGGAACTGTCTGAAGCGTACGACGTGCTGCGCGACCCGCAGAAGCGCGCGGCGTACGACCGATACGGCGAGGCCGGACTACGCGGTGGCGGCGGAGGCGGGCAGGGGGGATTCCACCACGTGGATCTCTCTGAGGCGCTCAATATTTTTATGCGCGACTTTGGGCTCGGCGACATGTTTGCGCAGGCCGGCGGGCAGCGGCAGTCGGGGCCGCGTGCCGGCGCGGACATCAAGATCGATCTGCACCTGACGATGGCCGAGGTGGCCATGGGCGCGAACAAGACGGTCAAGGTCAAGCTGCTTGATCCGTGCGAACGCTGCGCCGGATCCGGCGCCGAATCGGGCACGAAGCCCAAGCGGTGCACCACCTGCGCTGGCGTCGGCGAAGTGCGTCGTTCGCAGCGGTCGTTCTTCGGGCAGTTCGTGAGCGTCGCGCCATGTCCAACGTGTAGCGGCGAGGGTGTGATGATTTCGTCGCCCTGTAAGTCGTGTCGCGGCGAAGGACGGCAGCGTGGTGACCATACGATCCCGATCGAAGTGCCCGCGGGTGTCGCGACGGGGCAGTACATGCATATGCGCGGCGTCGGCAACGCGGGCACGCGAGCCGGTCCGCGTGGCGACATCCTCGTGATGTTCGACGTGGACGAGGACGACCGGTTCGAGCGTGACGGTGAGGATCTCTTCACCGAAGTGCTGGTGTCGTTCCCGCAGGCCGTGAAGGGCGCTGATGTCGAAGTGCCCGGCGTCCTCGGTCCGATTTCGCTACGCATCCCGGCGGGTACGCAGAGCGGTCAGCTGTTCCAGGTGCGCGGTCGCGGCCTGCCGCGCGTAAACGCAAGCGGCACGGGGGACATGCACGTGCGGGTGCAGGTGTGGGTGCCGACCGATCTCACAGCGGATGCGGCCAAGGCGGTCGAGCTGCTTGGTCCGCTGCTCGGGCCGGTGCCGGAACGTCGCGAGAAAGGGTTCTGGCAGAAGATGAAAGAAGCGCTCGGCGCGTGACCATTCGTCTCAGTGTTGTCCCGTCGGCTGACACACTCGATGCAGTGAGCACGGCGATGTTCGCCGCGGGCGCCGAGGCGTTGCAGGAAGCCAACGGTGCGCTGCTGACCAATGTGCCCGACGATGCGACGGCGCGGACGCTCAGCGCGGCGGCGCTGGCCATCGATCCCGGCGCGATCATCGAGACGGCTGAATCGCCGCACGTCGACTGGTCCACCGCGTGGCGCTCACAGATTCGCGCGCACACAGTGGGTCTGCTCACGGTCGCCCCGCCCTGGCTTGCCGATTCGTTCCTGCCCGAACGGTTGATCGTGATCGATCCGGCGATGGCGTTTGGTACCGGCGATCACGAAACAACGCGGGGGGTGTTGCGGGTGATGCAGGACGTCATTCGCCCTGGCGACGTCGTCGCGGATCTCGGGGCGGGAAGCGCCGTGCTCGCGATCGCGGCGGCCAAGCTTGGTGCCGCGCGCGTGTTCGCGATCGAGAACGACCCCGACGCTATTGGAAATGCCGAGGCGAACGTGCAGGCCAACGGCGTCGCGCAGCAGGTCTGCGTGTTCGCGGGAGACGCGCATGTGTTATTGCCGCTCGCGTCGCTGGCGCAGCCAGTGCGTGTGGTGCTCGCCAACATTGTCTCCGGCGTGATCCGCGAACTGCTGCCGGTGATCGGCCGCTCGCTCGCTGAGGGAGGAGTAGTCATCTTCTCCGGAATGCTGGTCACCGAACGCGATGTCATGGTGGAGCTGTTCGAGACCGCCGGTTGGGCGTTGGGTCCTGAGCATGCTGAAGGCGAATGGTGGACGTGCAGCGTGGTACGCTCGTGAGCACGCCGATATTTGTCACTGCCGAACCCATGGTCGCAGGCAAGCAGCTCACGCTTGGCGAGCAAGAGGCCCATCACATCCGGGTGCGCCGCCTCGACGTCGGCACGCCGGTCGGGCTCCTCGACGGGCAGGGCTCGCGTGGTTCCGGCATTCTGGTGCGGCTGGCGAAGCGCAGCGCCACCGTTGAGGTCCACGAAGTGCGCGCCGAGCCGCCGCGGCGGCCCGTGCATCTGTTGCTCCCGATCGCGGACAAGGAACGGATGCTCTGGCTCGCCGAGAAAACGACCGAGCTTGGCGCCGCCAGTTGGCGGCCAGTGAAGTACCGCCGGTCGCACAGCGTCGCTTCGCGCGGCGAGGGGACGATGTTTACCCAAAAGGTGGCCGCGCGCATGGCGAGCGCGCTCGAGCAGTCGAACAACGCCTGGCTGCCGTCGATCTTTCCTGATGCCACGCTGGAGCGTGCTATTGCTGCCGCGCCGCAGGGCGTTCGCATGATTCTTGATGGCAGCGGCACGCCGCTCGCGCGGGTGGCTGCGCTCGTCGAGCAGCCCGTCGTGCATCCGGATGCAGGCGAGCAGATGGCGCCGATCGTGATCGCCGTGGGTCCCGAAGGTGGGATTGAGCAGGACGAGCTCGACCGATTGGTGGAGGCCGGCTTCGTTCCCGTGAGCATCGGCGCAACAATCCTGCGATTCGAAACCGCCGCGATCTCCGCGCTCGGAATCGTCCAGTCGTTGATCGGTGCGGAGTCGTGTGGCGACGCATCGCGTGATCGGAGTGACCGGTCATGAGCGCTTGCCTCTTCTGCAGAATCGTTGCCGGCGACGTTTCAGCCACGATCGTTGCACAGAACGAGCTCTGCATGGCCTTCCGGGACATTGGGCCACAGGCGCCGACGCACATCGTGGTGATTCCCAAGGCACACTGTCGGTCGCTGAACGACCTGGGCGACGCGACGCTTGCTGCCGCCCTATTCCAGATGGCCCGCGAGGTCGCGAACGCCGAGCATGTCGACGAGAGCGGCTACCGCGTGGTCATCAACACGGGACGGGATGGGGGGCAGAGCGTGGATCACCTGCACTTGCATGTGCTCGGCGGGCGGGCGATGCACTGGCCCCCGGGGTAACGGCGCGCCTTACTTCTCCTTGCGGCGCGAGAAAATCTGGACCAACTGCCCGATCGGATCGTAGGCGTGATCCACGACGCGTTCCTTGAGTGGAATAATCGCGTTGTCCGTGATGTGGATGTTCTCAGGGCAGACTTCGGTACAGCACTTCGTGATATTGCAGTAGCCGATACCAAATTCGTCCTTGAGCGCCGGTACGCGATCGGCCGTGTCCAGCGGGTGCATTTCAAGGGCCGCCACCTGCATGATGAAACGCGGTCCGACAAACTGGTCGTGCATGTGGTGATCGCGGAGGACGTGACAGACGTCCTGGCAGAGGAAGCACTCAATGCACTTCCGTAACTCCTGCACACGATCCGCATCCGCCTGCTGGATACGGTATGTTCCGTCCGGCATGTCCGGTTTGCGTGGCTGAAACTTCTGGATCCGTTTCTTGACTTCGTAATTCCACGATACGTCCGTGACGAGGTCCTTCACGTGCGGGAAGGCGCGCATCGGCTCCACCGTGATGGCCTGATCGGCCGGCAGCTGGTCGAGGCGCGTCATGCACATCAACTTCGGTTTGCCGTTAATCTCGGCGGAACATGATCCGCACTTGCCGGCCTTGCAGTTCCAGCGGCAGGCGAGGTCGTTTGCCTGCTCGGCCTGGATCTGGTGCACCGCGTCGAGCACGACCATACCGTCGCTCACCTGTGCGGTGAACTCCTTGAACTCGCCCGTGCCGCGCTCGCCACGCCAGAGCTTGAACGTCTGTGTGCGCGTCTGCTCGGTCGGTCCCTCACCCGTCGCGCCCGTCGAGACGCCGGTCGTTGGCATTGTTTGCATCATCTGTTCTCCTCGACGGCTGCCTTGAGGTGAGCCGGCATCTCCGGAATCGTCTCGCGCTTTAGCTGCATCTCGCCGTCCGTGCCTTTGGTGATCACGAAGTTGAAGGTGCCGAACGCGGGGTCCTTGTCCGGCATGTCTTCACGGAAATGGCCGCCGCGGCTTTCCTTGCGTTCGATCGCGCAGCGCGTGATGGCCTCCGATACCGTCAGCAGGTTCGGTAGGTCGAGCGCCGTGTGCCAGCCCGGGTTGTATTCGCGGTTGCCGCGCACATGCACCGTCGCCGCCTTCTGCTTGAGCGTCTGAATGGCGGCGAGCGCCGTCTGCATTTCGTCTTCAAGGCGCACGATGCCGACGTTCTGCTGCATCGTAGTCTGCAGTGCATCCTGCACCTGATACGGCCCGTCGTCATTGGCTGGGCGATCGAATGGCGCGAGTGCCGCGCGCGCGGCGGCGTCGGCTTGTGTTGTGTCGATCGTGTAGTTGGGATGCTCTTTCGCGAACGCGGCGGCATGCTCGCCGGCGCGTTTGCCGAACACGACGAGGTCGGACAGCGAATTGCCACCGAGGCGGTTGGCGCCGTGCAGTCCTGCGGCGACTTCGCCACACGCAAAGAGGCCGGGCACCGTAGTCATCTGCGTGTCGCCGTCGACGCGCACGCCGCCCATCACGTAGTGGGTGGTCGGGCCGATTTCCATCGGCTCCTTGGTGATGTCGATCCCCGCGAGTTGCATGAACTGATGGTACATGGACGGGAGTTTGCGCTTGATGTGCGCTTCGGCCTGCGGGATCTTCTCCTTGATCCACGCAATGTCGAGGAAGACGCCGCCGTGCGGTGAGCCGCGGCCGGCCTTCACTTCGCGATTGATCATCCGTGAGACGTGGTCGCGCGTGAGGAGTTCGGGTGGGCGGCGTGCCTCTTTGTCGCCCGTCACGTAGCGCCAGCCCTCTTCTTCGTTGTCGGCAGTGGACGACTTGTAGTTGTCCGGGATGTTGTCAAACATGAACCGCCTGCCGTCCTTGTTTTTCAAAATCCCGCCCTCGCCCCGCACACCTTCGGTCACGAGAATGCCCCGTACCGACGGTGGCCAGATCATTCCGGTCGGGTGGAACTGCACAAACTCCATGTCCTGGAGCGCCGCGCCCGCGTGGTACGCCAGTGATTGGCCGTCGCCCGTATACTCCCACGAATTGGACGTGATCTTGTACGCGCGGCCAATACCGCCTGTAGCCATGACGACTGCTGCTGCCTTGAACAGGCGGAAGGTGCCGCGATCGCGATCGTAGCCGAACGCGCCACACACGCGCCCACCATCGGTGAGCAGGGTGAGCACGGTCACTTCCATGTGGACGTCGATGCCCTGATGGATGCCGTGATCCTGCAGCGTGCGGATCATTTCGAGGCCGGTGCGATCGCCGACGTGGGCGAGGCGCGGATACCGGTGGCCGCCGAAATTGCGCTGGAGGATGCGGCCGTCTGGCGTGCGGTCGAAAAGCGAACCCCACGCCTCAAGCTCGTTTACGCGATCGGGCGCTTCTTTGGCGTGCAGCTCGGCCATGCGCCAGTTGCTGAGGTACTGCCCGCCACGCATCGTGTCGGCGAAGTGCACCTTCCAGCCGTCGCGATCATCCACGTTGGCCATCGCGGCGGCTATGCCGCCCTCGGCCACCACCGTGTGCGCCTTGCCGAGAAGCGACTTGCACACAAGCCCGACGCGGAGGCCGGTCGAGGCCGCTTCGATGGCGGCACGCAATCCGGCGCCACCCGCGCCGATCACGAGGACATCGTGTTCCACCGTCTGGTAGTCACCGGCCATTAGAACAGTCTCCAGTCGGTGATATAGCCGCCAGCACAGAGGCGGATGTAGAGATCGGTGAAGGCCACGCTAAACATCGACCATCGCGCGAGCGCGCCGTGCTTCTGGTTGAGTCGCGAGCAGCCGGCGTAGCAGGCCGCGCGAATCGGCTGGCCGCTGAGGCGGTCCTTAAAACCGCCGATCACGTGGCGCAGCGAGTGGCAGCCGAGCGTATAGCTTGCGAGCAGCGCCACGTTCGCCCACATGAGAATCGTGCCGAGCCCGATACCGAACTGGGTCCCGCCGGCGCCATTGTCCCAGAAGAAGGCGAGCCACGCGTCGTACCCGAGCAGCGAGATGAAGAGCAAAGCGACATACATCGAGTAGCGGTGCAGGTTCTGCAGCCAATTGGGGAACGGCTTCTCGCCGCGGTACGTCGTGCGCGGCTCGCCGACGGCGCAGGCGGCGGGGTCGGCCCAAAATCCCTTGTAGTAGGCCCCGCGATAGTAGTAACAAGTGAATCGGAAGAGGCCAGGGAAGGGCAGGATCAGCAGCGCAGGATAGAAGAACATCTCTGGCCACCACGCGGGCCGCGGGCCAAACCATGCGTGTTGCGTGGGGCCCCAGATCTCCGGCGCGTGGAAGGGAGAGAAGTAGGGGCCGAACACATAATCGCTCGTCTGAAAGGCAGACCACGTTCCGTAGATGAGAAACGTGCTGAATGAGATGAGTACGAGGAGCGGGGAGACCCACCAGAGGTCGCGGCGAAGTGTCTCGCCAAAACTTCTCTGGATGGGGAGCGGTTGATGAGTCATGGTTCCTGAATGATAGTTGTCGGCGCCGTGCATGGAACTGCAGGGATCGCGCGCCAGATGCGCCAGACGCGGCGGAACCGGCAGACTGTGCGCTGAGCCGGCCGACACCTGTGCTCGAGCCCCGCCATCAGATCCGACCTTCGCGCATCCTTGATATAGGGCCCTGCACTCAACTAACTTGAGTGGCTACCATCCGGCGCCCAGGGCGCCACCTAAGGGGGGAAGACCAGGTTGTCAGAAGTCATTATCCACGAGGACGAGAACTTCGAACGAGCTCTCAAGCGCTTCAAGAAGAAGTGTGAGAAGGCCGGAATTCTCTCGGACCTCAGGAAGCACCGCCATTACGAAAAGCCCAGCGAAAAGCGCAAGCGAAAGATGAACGCCGCCACGCGAAAGAATCGCCGTACGCGCTCCAGCTAGTGACGGTTGCAGCCTCAAACCCCTCTTGGGAGCCGGGACGAGCGGCGTGATCCCGGTCGGTACGCATGACCCAGAAGCCCGAACGAGCGATCTCGATCGCCCGCTCGGGTTTTTGATACCGCGGATCTCGCCAAGAGGTTGCTGTCGGTGAGTGAGCCGCGGCACGTCAATCCTAGCGTCGCGGGCCCAGTGCCCGCGGCGGACGCGCATGCACTGGCGCCCCTGCAGTTCGATCGTGTGCTCGACAGCGTCGCGGGGTTTGCGGCTACGCCGCTCGGAGCGGAACGCGTGCGAGGGTTGGTCCCGCGCAGTGTGCCCGGTGGTGATCTGGTCGCGCGCGCGGCCGTGCTCGCCGAGCATGCGCGGGTAGACGCCATGCGCCGCGTCGTCGCGAGCGAAGGCGGCTGGCCATCCGAGCCGATCGCCGACCTCTGGTCGGCGCTGGCGCGGCTGGCGGTGCCGGGCACCGTCTGGCATGCGCCAGAGTTCCGCGCGGTCATCACGTTGCTCACGTCGTCACGGTCGCAGTTCAACGCGTTCCGCTCGGCGCGTTTGCGCGCACTCGATGTCGATGCGGTGGAGCCGATCGCGGCGTCTCTGCTCTCCGAGGCCGCGCTTGAACAGTCGCTGGACCGGATCGTCGATGAAGACGGCGTGGTCCGCGATGGCGCATCGCCCGAACTGCGGAAGATTCGCAAACAGCTCAGCGGCGCCCAGGCAGATCTGATTCGCTTGCTCGAACGGGTGATGGCAAAGCTCGACCCAAGCCATCGGGTGGACGACGCGTCGGTCACCATGCGCAACGGCCGTTGGGTCGTGCCTGTCCGGCGCGAAGGGCGGGGCGCCGTGGGTGGCATTGTGCATGACCACTCGCACAGTGGCGCGACGGTGTTTGTCGAACCGCCAGCGGCCGTCGAGTTCGGCAATCGCATTCGCGAGCTCGAAACGGCGGAGATCCGTGAAATCGAACGCATCCTACTCGAGGCAACCGACTACCTCCGCCCCAGAGTGGATGAACTCGCGGCCACGCTCGACGCGCTCGTGACACTCGACGCGCTCGTCGCGCGCGCCAGGTTCGCCGAACGCTATCGTTGCGCGCCAGTCGCGTTCGCCAGCGCGGGCGAGGGGTTCGCGATCGTCGAGGGGCGCCACCCGCTGCTCGTGGTGAAGGATGCGCTGTCGGTCGTCCCGTTTAATCTCTCGCTCCTGCCCGACGAACACACACTGCTCGTGAGCGGCCCGAACACGGGCGGCAAGACGGTGCTCCTCAAGGCGGTCGCCCTCCTTTCGCTGATGGCGCAGGCTGGTGTTCCGGCGCCTGTGGCCGCCGGCTCGGCGTTGCCGCTCTTTGATCGCGTCTTCGCGGACATTGGCGACGAGCAGTCGATCGAGGCGTCACTCTCCACGTTTAGCGGCCACATTCGCAACCTCATCGAGATCGTGGAGCAGGCCACGCCGGCGTCACTCGTACTCGCCGACGAGCTCGGGTCGGGCACGGATCCCAACGAAGGCGCGGCGCTCGGTGCGGCGATCCTCCAAGTGTTGACGATTCGCGGGGTCACCACGATCGCGACGACGCACCTTGGCGCACTCAAGCAGCTCGCGCTCGAAGTACCCGGCGTGGTGAACGCGTCGCTGCAGTTCGACGAAGTGCAGCTCGCGCCGACGTATCGCCTACTCAAGGGCATTCCCGGGCGGTCGTACGGGATCAGCATTGCCCGGCGTCTCGCGATGCCGGCCGCGATTTTGGAGAACGCGGAAGCGCGCGTGCCGCAGGCGGAGCGCGACGCAGCCGCCTTGATCGAGGACCTCGAGCGTCGCCAAGCCGTCGTCGAAGCGCGGGAGTGTGACGCCGAAGATCGCGAAGTCAGTTACGCCAGCCGCGCCGACACCGTGCTCGCGCGCGAGCAGGCCGTGCGCGCACGCGAACGCGAGATCGAACGCGATGCGCGCGAACAGTCGCGGCGGTATCTGTTGGATGCGCGAAAGGAAATCGAAGCGGCTATTGCGGCGGTAAAGGGCGCGGCTTCTGGGCAGGTGGCCGAGGCTGGTGCGAGTGCCAGGCGGCTCGCCGAACAGTTATTGGCCTCCGAGCGTGACGCCGTGCGGGCGCTCGATGCGAAGGAGGTGGCCGAACTGTTGGCTGACGGCCTCAGCGCAGCCGGCACCACGGATCTGAGTCCGTTGCGCGTGGGTGACCTGGTCGCCGTGGCCACCTTCGGTGGCGCCATCGCGAAGGTGCTCGAGGCGCGTGACGATGCGCTCGTTGTGGTTATTGGCTCGGTGCGTACGACCGTGCCCACGGGTGCCGTGCGTCGTGTGTCGCGCAAGGAGGCCGGTCGGCTGGATCGTGGGCGCCGCGAGCCGTCGAGCGCGGCGCTCCTGGCCGTCCCTGCGTCGGGCGACCAGCCCGAGTTATACGCGCGGCACGAGATCGATGTGCGGGGCGTGCGCATCGGCGAAATTGATGGCGTGGTCCAACCCGCCCTCGACCGTGCCATCCTCGCTGATCTGCCCGCGCTCCGCATCATCCACGGGAAGGGTACCGGCGCATTGCGGGTGCGCATCGGTGAACTGCTCGCCGACGACCGCCGCGTGAAGAGCTTCCGGCTCGGCGCGTGGAACGAAGGCGGTTCCGGCGTGACGGTGGTGGAGATCGCATGATCCCCGAAGACGTCATCGATCAGGTCTCGGCGGCGGCCGACATCGTAGCGATCCTCAGCGAGTATGTGAAGCTCAAGAAGGTCGGTTCGGTGTATCGCGGACCCTGTCCGTTCCATCAGGGCACCGGACCGAACTTCTCCGTGGTGCCGCGCGGCGGCTACCACTGCTTCGTGTGTCACGAGAAGGGTTCCGTCTTCACGTTCGTGCAGAAGCGGCTCGGCATGACGTTCGTTGAGGCGGTGAAATACGTCGGAGAGAAGTCGGGCGTCGAAGTGCGCGACGTGCATCGCAAGCGCGAGGGGCCCGATCCACGAGAGCCGCTTTGGGAAACCAATGCAACGGCGGCTGGCTGGTTCACGACGATGCTCTGGGAAAGCGACTTCGGAAAGCCGGCTCGCGACTACCTCGCCAAACGTGCGATCTCGCGCGAGACGGCGGACCTGTTCCGTATGGGCTACGCGCCGCACGAGATCGGCCTGATGCGGGCGTTCATGAACGGGCTCGGTTTCGAGAACAACCGACTGCTCGAAGTGGGCCTGCTTGTGCAGAAGGACGAGCAGGAGGAGCCGCGTCCACGATTTCGCGACCGGCTCGTCTTCCCGATCCATGACGCGACCGGCAACGCGGTTGGGTTCGGCGGGCGCATCCTTGGACAGGGCGAGCCCAAGTATCTGAATTCGCCTGAGAGTCCTGTCTTCTCGAAAGGGCGCGTCCTATACAACTACGCCGGCGCGCGTCACGCGATCCGCCGCGCGGAACGGGTGCTGCTGGTCGAGGGATACTTCGACGTGGTGCGCCTCGTGGCGGCCGGGCTCGAGGAAGTCATCGCCCCGATGGGCACGGCACTCACCGATGACCAGGCCGACCTGCTCGCGCGCAGTGCGCCGACCGTCTTCCTGCTGTACGACAGTGACGCCCCGGGGCAGAAGGCGAGCTTTCGTGCCGCGGACGTGCTGCTGTCGCGCGGGCTCACCGTGCGTATGGTAACGCTGCCCGATGGCGAGGATCCCGACACCTTCGTCGCGAAGCATGGCGGCGCGGCGATGGAGAAACTGCTCGACCAGTCGCTCGACGTGTTCGACCGCAAGGTGCAGTTGCTTGAACGGGGTGGTTGGTTCGCCGACCTCCAGCGCAAACGCCGAGCACTCGACCGGTTGATGCCGACGATTCGCGCCACGACTGACCCGATCACCCGCGACCTCTACTTGGCGCGCACGGCCCAAGCTGCGGGCATTGAGCGCGACGTGCTCGTCCGCGAGCTCGAGATGTTGCCGCGCCGTGGCCGTGCTAGGCAGCCCGAACGGCCGCAGTCGCCGGTCTCGGGTGTCGGTCGGATTGGTGCGCCGATGCGTGACATGTCGCCGCGCGAGCCGGATTTCGTGCCCCGTGTTGAACATGCGCCCGAGAGTTCGGCCGAGAAGGAGCTGCTCCGCGTGATGGTGTTGCACCCCGAACTCATTGAACAGATCGTCGAGGATGTCGCCCGGGTCGAAATCGACGACGGCGACCAGCCTGATGTGGATCTCGAACAGCTGACTGGGACATCATCAGTGATCCGCGACCCGATCTATTTCCAAATTTTCCAGGAACTCTCGTCCGGCGGCGACTTGTCGCCCGAAGCGTTGGCCGAACGACTCGGCCTGCTTGAGAACGATGTGGTTGAAACGCTGCGCGCGGAGCCGGGCGCGGTGGTCAACCCGCCGCAGACGGTGGTCGACTCGATTCGGATGCTGCGCGCACGCGCGCTGCGCGAGCGAATCGATGAGCATACGCGTATGCTCCCCCTTGCGGCCGAGGCGGAGAAAAATGGTTTACTGAGGCGCGCGGAGGCCCTGCGCAAGGAACTGGCGGCCGTTGGTGGCCGCGAATGGCGCAGTGTGCGCCGGCAGGTGCAGTAACCGGCAGGTCCGGACCATCGAAGGGTTCGCCACATCGCATGCAGGTATAACCAGGGAGGTCGGGAGTGCAGACGGAATTGCAGGTGTTGTTGGTGGTGCAGGCGGACGATGTGGTGATCCATGGTCTCGAGGAACGGCTGGTCGCGCTCGAGCCGCGCATTCGTGAACTCGACATCAAGAAGGAGCGCGTCTCGGAAGCCATCGAGCGCACCTCGGCCGCCGTGGAAACCGAGGAGAAGAAGCAGGCCTATATCCGCGACAAAATCGTGGAACACCGCGAACTGATCGACCGCAACGAGGCCGCGATGGACTTGGTGAAGACGCTCAAGCAGGCGACGGCCGCCGCGATCCAGATCGAGCAGGCGAAACTGATCGTCTCCAGCGAAGAGAGCGACCTGCTCGCGGTGAACCGTCGGCTCGACGAGTGCCGTGGCGCGCTCGCCAACCAGACGACAGAGCTGGCGTCATTGGAGGCCGCGCAGCTGGCCGCGCGAGCCGAAGTTGCTGTCGAGAAGGCCGAGATTGACGTCGAAATCGTCGACGCGCGTAGCAAGCGCGCAGCCAGCGCCAAGGATGTCCCGGCCGCACTGCTCAGCCGGTACGACCGGATTCGCGGACGCAAGCGCGTCGAAGCCGTGTACGCAATGCGTGGCATGTCGTGCGGCAACTGTGATACCTCGATCCCCATGCAGCGTCGCCACCTCATGGCCCAGAGTGAGACGATCGATCTCTGTGAAGGGTGCGGTGTCCTGATGTACTACGTCCCGGGGTGAGGACGCCGGGTCGGTGGTGGTGGGGTGGTCGATGAAGCGCGCTGAGGCGCGATGGGTGCTGGCCCCGCCGCCCGATCAGGCGGCGGCGGTCGCGCTGGCATCCGCGCTTGCACTGCCGATGCCGCTTGCACAGCTGCTCGTGGCCCGTGGTCATGCTGCTGACGCCAGCGCGCGCCGATACCTCCGGCCCGATCTGGAGCACCTCGCTGAGCCGTTGCTGATGGCCGACATGCAGGTGGCTGTGGATCGGCTGTCGGCAGCGATCACGAAGGGGGAGATGATCCTCGTGCACGGCGACTACGACGTGGACGGGATGGCGTCGACCGCATTGATGACTCGTTCGCTGCGTGCCCTCGGCGCGCAGGTCTCGCCATTCATTCCCGACCGGCAGCGTGACGGCTACGATCTGGGTCCCGCTGGCGTGGAGGCCGCGATCCGCGTGCGCGCCGGCGTGGTGCTCACCTGTGATTGCGGTACGACGGCGGTGCAGGCCGCCATCGATCTCGCCGCGGCCGGCATCGACCTGATCATCAGCGACCACCACCTGCCTGGGCCGACGCTGCCGATTGCGTTGGCAATCCTGAACCCGCGTCGAGCAGACGACACATCACCCGACAAGGATCTCGCAGCGGTTGGCGTCGCATTCAAGCTCGCGATGGCCCTCACCCGTGCGATGGGCGGCAATGTCAACGTCGTCCTGAATCAGCTCGATCTCGTGGCCCTCGCGACCGTGGCCGACGTGGCGCCGCTGCGCGGAGAGAACCGCGTGTTCGTGCGACGCGGGCTTGCGCTGATGCGCGAGACAAAGAACCTCGGTCTTCGTGCGTTGCTTCGTTCGTCGGGCCTCGACGGCAAGGAGATCACGGCGGGGCGCGTGGGATTCAATCTCGCGCCGCGACTCAACGCGCTGGGGCGAGTGGATCGTGCGCTCCTCGGCGTCGACCTACTGCTCGCCGAACGCGACGAGGATGCCCTCGCGCTCGCGCGTCACTGCGAGGAGCGCAATCGTGAACGCCAGGAACTCAACACCGGAATTCTCGACGAGGTGATGCGGCGAGTTGAGGCGCTCGATCTAGGTGCCACTTGGGGTATCGCGCTCGCCGACGAATCATGGCACCCCGGCGTGATCGGTATCGTGGCGTCACGCGTGGTCGAGCAGACGGGACGCCCGACCTTTCTCGTCTCTGTGCGCGACGGTGTCGGCAAGGGATCTGGGCGCTCGATCCCAGCGTTCGACCTGCACTCGGCGCTTGGTCAGTGCACGGACCTCCTGATCAGGCATGGAGGGCACAAGGCGGCGGCGGGCCTGACCATCGACGCCACGCGTATGGATGAGTTTGCGGTCCGCTTCAATAGCGTCGCCCGCGAACGGCTCACGCCGGAAGATCTGCAGCGCACCCTGCATGTGGACCTTGAGCTCTCGCTGGCCGATGCGACGAGCGACCTCGAAAAACTCCTGCGAAACTTCGAGCCGTTCGGGATCGGAAATCCTGGGCCGATATTTGTGGCGCGCGGAGTACCAGTGGCCGGCTCGGTGAGCAAGATCGGCGCGGACGGCGTGAAGTGCCTCATCGAGGCACCGTCGGGGCCGGTCGAGGCCGTTGGCTGGGGTCTCGCACATCGTGCTGCGGAGCTGCGGTTGGGTGCGCGCATCGACCTCGCATACCGGATCGAGCGCAATGTCTTCCGTGGGACCGAACGCCTGCAGCTCGCGATCGTCGATTTTCGGCCGGCGGCGTAGGGCGGGGAGCCGAGCGTGCGCATCATCGCCGGCGAGTGGAAGGGACGCCAGATCAAGGCGCCGAAGGGCAGGGTCGTGCGACCCACCTCCGACCGCGCGCGTGAGGCGTGGATGAGCATCGTGCACCCGGTGCTCCCCGGCGCACGCGTGCTGGACCTCTTCGCCGGCACTGGCGCGCTCGGCCTCGAGGCGCTCTCGCGCGGGGCGGCATTCGTGGATTTCGTTGAGCAGTCGCCAATGACCGTGATGGCGCTGGGCGAGAACGTCGCGACGCTTGGCGCGGGCCCGCGTTGCGAGATTCACCGCGGCGACGCACTCGCTTGGCCGGCCAGGGTGGTCTCTCGTGGCGTCCGGTATGATGTCGCCTTTGCCGATCCGCCGTATCACAAGGACCTCGCGGTCGAGATTGCCACCTGCTGGCTCGCCGGGCCATTCGCGACGATCTTCGGGGTGGAGCATGAAGCGACCACCACGTTGCCCGAAGGGGGCGACGTGCGTCGGTACGGCGACACCGCGATTACCATCTACAGGACCCCCTGACTCATGCCAACCGTCGCGCTCTACGCCGGAAGTTTTGATCCCATCACGAACGGGCATACCGATCTGATCCGCCGGAGTCTTGGCTTCGTGGACCGGCTCGTGGTTGCCGTTGCGGTGAACGTCGCAAAACAGCCGTTATTCAACACGGACGAACGGGTTGCGATGATCGGCCAGGCGCTCGCCGACGAGACGCGGGTTGAGGTGAAGAGTTTTCAGGGACTCCTCGTCAACTTTGCCCGCGCCAACGGCGTCCGGATGATCATCCGCGGCCTCCGGGCCGTCAGCGACTTTGAATACGAATACCAGATGGCCTTGATGAACCGCCATTTGGCCCCAGAGATGGAGACGGTGTTCATGATTCCCTCACTCGACACGACGCATGTGAGTTCGAGTCTCGTGCGCGAGATCGCCCGATATGGCGGAGACGTGTCGAGTCTGGTGCATCCGGCGGTCGTGGCGGCCTTGAAATCCAAGTACACGACGGACGCATGAGCAGCTGACGGCTGGGGACTGATTGCCCGCAGCTGAATGCGCGCAGGCGTTGACTATCCACGGTTCGCCGTTCATGCGGTTTCATGTGTATTTTCATCGCAGTATCAGCCAACACACCGGAGCCTTCCTTTTATGAGCTTCACCGTAGCGCGTCTGGGCGACGTCACCGTCGTCGAGGTCGAAGGTCAGCTCATCGTCGGCAACCGCCAGGAACTCAAGCAGCGGGTGCTTGACGAGGTCGACAAGGGCGCCCGTAAGGTGCTGATCGACTTCGAACGTACTGGGTACATCGACAGCTCCGGCCTCGGCGTGCTCGTCTCGCTGGCGAAGCGTATCCGCGATGCCGGCGGTGAACTCCGTCTCGCCAACTTGCACGACGAACTGCAGACACTGTTCGAGCTCACGAAGCTCGACACACTCTTCCAGATCTCGACGACCCGAGCCCACGCCCTCGAGAGTTTCTAGATGGCGGTGGGCGAGTCCCTGGATTTTCGCATCCCGAGCGACGTCCAGTACATCGAAGGGATCGTAGGGCAAGTGGTCGCACGGTGTACGGCACTCGCGTGGTCCAGGCGCCATGTGGCACTGAACGTCCCGGTCGCGCTCACCGAGGCGCTCTCCAACGCGATTCTGCGCGGGAACGGCGACGATGTCCGCCGCTCAGTGATGTTGCGTGTGCGCATCGACGATGTGCAGCTCGTGGCCGAGGTGCGCGACGAGGGGCAGGGATTCGATCTCGAGGCCTGCACCGAGGATGCGACGCTGCCAGAAAATCTCCACCGCGAAGACGGGCGTGGCCTCTTCCTGATGGAGAAGTTGATGGACCGTGTCGAACGGTTTCGCGACGGTGGCGACGGCGACAGTGCAGGCGGCAACGTGGTGCGCCTCGTTCTCCATCGCGCCTAGGCGTCGGCGACCACGGTGGACGAACTCGAGCGCGCGCGCAGCGAGGTCCGCCTCACTGCCCAGGCCCTTGCTGCGAGCTGGGAGGAGATCACCCTCCTCTACTCGATCGGCGAAATCCTCGGTCGCACGGTACAGCTCGAGGACGCGGCGGGTACGATCCTCACGGAAATCTCCGACACGGTTGGTGCCGATCTCGGCGCGATCTATGTGCTCGACGCGCCCCGCGGACTGCTGGTGCCCATCGCGGCGCGCGGTGTCGCGCCCAAGAGCATCGATGCGATCCCGATCGACGACATGGCGACGATTGCCGCGCGCGTCTTCGCTCAGGCCACCCCGCGCATCTATGATCCCGAAGCGGCACCGTCGCCATGCGAAGTGCCCGTTCGTCGGGGCCAGGCGCTCGGTGTGCCGATCACTTGGGGGACGCCGAAGGGAAGCGTCGGACTTGGCGTCGTGACGCTGTCGGCCCCACGGTTTGACCGCACCTTCACCGCCGGCGACCTGAAGCTCGTTGCGGCGATTGCGTCGCAGATTGGCACCGCCATCCAGATCACCCGGCTCGTGCGCGCGTCGGTGGAACAGGAGCGTCTCGAACACGAGATGCAGTTGGCGCACGAACTGCAGATGCGGCTCCTGCCGGCGCCAGGAGTCGTCGCGCCGGACGCGAGTTGCGCGGCCCGGGTTGAACCGGCGCGCAGTGTCGGCGGAGACTTTTACCATTTATTCCGGCTTGGCGGTGGTCGCGTCGGCGTCCTGATTGGCGATGTCTCAAGCCATGGCTACCAAGCCGCGCTCATCATGGCGCACACCATGAGCGCGATGGCGATTCACGCCCAGAAGGGTGACGATCCAGCGACGACGGTCGCCGCGTTGCTCAGCACGATCGCAGACGATCTCACGGAAACGGACATGTTCCTTGCGCTCTTTTACGCCGTCGTGGACCCCGCGGCCGGTGAGATTCGCTGGGTCAATGCCGGCCAGCCCGGAACCTTCGTCATGTCAGGAGACGGGACCATGCATCGACTCCCGGCCACCGACCCGCCGCTCGGCATGACCTCCGCCGCCCCGCACCAGTCCGCCCGCGCGTGGAACAAGCAGACCGACACCCTCGTGCTGTTCACGGACGGCGTGTGCGATGCGCGTGACATCGAGGGACGGACGCTCGGCGAGGCAAAGGTCCTTGAGGTGGTCAAGGCGCGTCGCAAGGAACGGCCAGAACGGATCGTGGACGGTGTCTTTGCGTTACTCGAAGGGCATATGGGCTCGGTTGCGCCGCCGGATGACCAGGCGCTGCTCGTGCTGCGGACCTGATCGACCGATGAACGAGCAGTCGCTCAACTCCGCCTCGCGGCTGATGGCGCGCGGTCACCTGCGTCGCCGAGCCGAGGGCTCGGCGGAGTGCCCATGACGCGGCGCGCCGGAGGGGAAGGGATGCGCGAGCCGAAGCCAGCGGTCGCGATCACGCACGGTGCCCGCAAACGGTTCGGCCAGCACTTCCTCACCGATCCAAGTATCCTCGGTCGCATTGCCGACGCCGTCGGCATCGTGGCCGGCGCTACGGTTGTTGAGATTGGACCAGGCCGCGGTGCGTTGACCGCTCCGCTCGTTTCGCGCGTCGGCCCCTCAGGGCGCCTGATCGCCGTCGAGGTGGACCGCGATCTCGCCGCGTCGCTGCGAACGCACTACGCGGAGCGCCCAGAGGTGACGATTCACGGCGGCGACGTGCTCGATACCGACATCGGGGCGCTCGCTGGCGGCCCCTATCTGCTTGCCGGCAACATCCCGTACAACATCACGACGCCAATTCTTTTCCGCGCGCTCGAACGGCCGCGTGCCGAGCGGATGGTGTTCCTCGTACAACGCGAGGTGGCGGAACGACTCGCCGCGGCGCCCGCGTCGGAGACGTACGGCGCACTGTCGGCCAACGTGCAGGCCGTGGCGACGATCGAAATCCTGTTCAAGGTTTCGGCCGGAGCATTTGTGCCGCCGCCTCAGGTGGACAGTGCGGTGATTCGAGTGACGCCACGCACGGATCCCGACATCGAAGCGCATGAAGAGGCGGCGTTTCGCACGATGGTGCAGGGACTCTTTTCGTTTCGGCGCAAGCAGATGGTGCGTGGCGTCCGCGATGTCTGCGCTGTGAACGGACAGGGCGCGGTGGAACTGCTCGACCGCGCGGGAATCCGCCACACCGACCGGCCGGAGGTACTCGGCCCCGCGGACTTTGCGCGGTTGCTCAGGGCGTGGATGCGCTAGCTGAGGCCTTGCCCTTCACCGCGATGCTCCGCGGCCACGCAACCGTAGGAGGGTCATGCCATTGCGCTCGTCAGTGTGTACGAAAGAAGTTCGAGTTCCAATGCCATGTCCACGGAACGCAGTGTCACACCCGACGGTGCGTGGAGTGGTGTCGGCGCGAAGTTGAGAACGCCGCGGATGCCCGCTTTGGTCACGCGCTCCAGGAGCGGCTGCGCCGCTTCGGCCGGAACGGCGATGAGTACGATGTCCGGCTTCACGGATTGGAGGTCGGCGTCCAGCTCGCGCTGATCCTTCACGATGGTTCCGTCGAGCGACACGCCGATTCGCGCCGGGTCCACGTCATAGATCCCCACGATGCGAAAGCCGCGCTCGCCAAACGCGCGGTACTGGGCGAGTGCCGCGCCGATCTTACCCGCGCCGACGATGATCACTTGCCACTCGCGCTCGAGGCCGAGAATTTCACGGATACGATGTGCAAGCGCGTTCACCGAATAGCCTAGACCGCGGGTGCCGAACGACCCAAAGAACGAGAGATCCTTCCGCACCTGCGCCGAGGTCATGCCGCCGAGCGATGCGAGGTCGCCACTCGAGATCGTCTCGAGCCCCTGACGCCGATAGTCCTCCAGAAAGCGGAGGTAGAGCGAAAGACGTCGAACCGTGGACTCAGCGATCTGCTTCATGGGAGGGAATACGGGTGTGTCTGAGAAGCACAGGGTGCTTGTGAATGTTTTCACAACTTATTGGACTGTCCCCAAATCCTGATAGGGGAGGTCGCGGAGCCTCACCGGCGGTGCCGGATCTGGAGTGCGCGAGGTCTTTCGTGCGCATTCGGAGGCTTCACTCGAATCGCGACGCGTAGCCAGATTTATGGTATGGCATTGCCCGAACGCATCCCGTCCGACGAGTCGGAAGACGACGCCCCGAAGGGAACGCCTCACGGCAGCGTGGAGTTCATCGTCGTCGACCTCGAAACCACGGGAACGGGCTCGCGCACGGGCGACCGGGTGACGGAGGTGGCGGCGGTTCGGGTGCAGGGCGGAGTGATCGAGCCGGTTTTTCATTCGCTCGTGAATCCCGGTCAGCCGATCCCGTACCAGATCACGAGCCTGACTGGCATCGACGACGGGATGGTGCGTGATGCGCCGTCGTTCGCCAACATCGCGGGGGAACTCGCGACGCATCTCGCGCGCCGAGTGTTCGTGGCCCATAACGCGCCGTTCGACTGGGGCTTTCTCGATGCCGAGTTTGGCCGGATCACGCCGGGTGTGTTCAGTACGCTCGTGCCGTCGCGGTTGTGCACGGTGCAATTGGCGCGGAAACTGCTGAGTCACTTGCCGCGTCGGAATCTCGATGCCGTCTGCTGGCATTACGGGATTTCGAATGATGGTCGCCACCGCGCAGCGGGCGACGCTCACGCGACCGCTCGGGTGCTGGTACAGCTGCTGGCCGATGCCGATCGCGCCGGCCTGTGGTCGCTGGAGTCGCTGGCCAAGCACGCGTCTGGTCGGCGGCCGCGCCGGCGGGCCACGCCGAGGTGGAGCGAGGGCGCCGATGGCGCTTAGCTTCAGCACATGACGCCGCCGCTGCCCTTCGTCCAGTCGCGCCAGATCGGGCGCTACACCGTCCATGCCATTCAGGCCGGCTATCAGGCGCTTGACGGTGGCGCGATGTTCGGCGTCGTCCCGAAGACGCTCTGGCAGCGGCGTATCTTGCCCGATGAGAAGAATCGCATCACGCTCGGTATGCGCTGCTTGCTGGTCGAGCACGAGTCCGGGCTCGTCCTGGTGGATACCGGCGCCGGCAACAAGGAAGACGCCAAGTTCAAGGATATCTACGGCCTCCAAAATGAGGCCACGGAACTCGAGGCCGATGGCTCGCGTCGTACGGCGCTGGAAGCTGGCCTCCGCACGCTCGGGTACACGCCCGACGATGTCGCGGTGGTCATCAACACACACCTGCACTTCGATCATGCGGGCGGTAACACCTTCGTCGATGCGGCGGGCACGGTGCGCGCGAGTTTTCCCAAGGCGCGTTATGTCGTCCAGCAGGGCGAGTACCACTGGGCGATGCATACAAACGAGCGGACGGCGGCGAGCTATTTCGCCCGCAATTGGGAGCCGATCATTGCGGCCGGGAGCTTTGATCTGCTCGAAGCGGACGGCGAAGTCCTGCCGGGTATCAGCGTGCTGCGGACGCCGGGACATGTGCCGCACCATCAGAGCGTCCTCGTGGACGGCGGCGACGGCATTGCCTGTTTTCTCGGCGACATCTGTCCGACCAGCGCGCACCTGCCGCTCCCCTGGATCATGGGATACGACGTCGAGCCGCTGGTGAGCCTGGAGACCAAGCGATGGCTGTTTAAGCGGGCTGCGGACGAGCGGTGGCTGATGATCTTTGAGCATGATGCGACGCATCCGTGGGGGCGCGTATACCACGACGGAAAGGCGTACACGCTTCAGTCGGACCCGTGACGGTTGGTCAGGCGTTTGGGCAGGTCGTGAGATCTGCACGCAACGCCCGCCGAGCAGTTGACCCAACTGCCCGCGCTGCTTAGGTTTATCGGACATCGTAGAAAGTGGTTCGGCCTCGCAGCCGTACCCACCCTCTGGCCTCCGCTCTCAATTTAGAAGCGCCGTGCTGCCGGGTCCGCAGGGAGACCGTCACGCCACCTTGGTGGTTGCGTGATCTGAATCCTTTTTCGCGGACCCTCTCAACAGGGGTCCGCGATTTTTTTCCCCTCGTGTTGGAGGATTGCAGAGATTCAGGATACAACCAAGCGGCCGCCGCGCGTCAACCGGCAGATCCGCATCAGTCCGGTCCGTGTGATTGGAGCGGATGGTTCGCAGCTCGGAATCATGGAAGTGGATGCGGCGCTTGCTCAGGCGGTCGAGCAGGGGTTTGATCTCGTCGAGGTCGCTCCGCTCGCGAGGCCCCCAGTCGTCCGAATCATGGACTATGGGAAGTACAAGTTCGAAATGGCGAAGCAGGCCCGGGTCGCCAAGAAGAAGCAGCACATCATCCTGATCAAGGAAGTGAAGTACCGGCCGGGAATCGAAAAGCATGACTTCGACACCAAGACGAATCATGCGCGCCGTTTCCTGTCCGAGGGCAACAAGGTGAAGGTGACGTTGATGTTCCGCGGCCGTCAGATTGCGCATCCGGAAATCGGGCGCGCGGTGGTCGGGCGGGTCGCAGCGACGCTTGCCGATGTGGCCAAGATCGAAACCGATGCGCGCCTTGAAGGCAAGGCGCTAACGATGATTCTGACGCCCAAGTAGGGCAGGGATACCCAGCATGCCGAAAATGAAGACACACAAGGGCGCGAAGAAGCGCTTTTCAGTGACGGGGACGGGCAAGGTGCGCCGTATGAAGGCGTACAAGAGCCACATCCTCACCAAAAAGACGTCCAAGCGGAAGCGCAACCTCCGCCGTCCCGCGATCGTCGGGCCGCTGGGCGACACGAAGCGCATGCTCCGTCTGCTCCAAGCCTAGGGAGAACTCACTATGCCACGCGTAAAATCGAACGTCGTCCGACTGAAGCGAAAGAAGCAGATCATGAAGCTGGCCCGCGGTGCATTCGGCGGGCGAAGCAAGCTGTGGAAGGCCGCGAAGGAAACCGTCGAGAAGGGCTGGGTGTACGCATACCGGGATCGGAAGAACAAGAAGCGCGAGTTCCGGAAGTTGTGGATCATCCGCATCAACGCCGCGGCGCACCTGAACGAACTGACCTACAGCAAGTTCATGAACGGACTCCGCATTGCGGGCATCGAAGTCGATCGCAAGATCCTCTCCGATATCGCGATCAAGGATCCGGCCGCGTTTACAGATCTCGCACAGCAGGCCAAGAAGGCACTCGCTGCGGCGTAATCGGAAGCCGGTCGTGGGTGCCACCCGCTGCGGGTAGGCAGCCCCCAGTAGACCGTCGTCCAGAGCAGGCGTACAACCGGCGGGGCCGGCTTTCGGAAACGAGAGCCGGCCCCGCGTGCGTCTGGTCGCTACGGCCGCGGCGCGGTTGCTGTCCCGTTTGCCATCCGCCGAATAGCTTTCATTGGTGACCGATCCCGCCCTCACGCTGAACGAATTCACTGCCGCGCTCGGTTCATTCGAAGCGGAGGCAGGGCCGGCCGTCGCTGCCGCGACCGAAGCCGACGCGCTCGAGGCCGTCCGCGCCAAGTATCTCGGTCGCGCGCATGGGTGGCTCAAGGACCTCTCGGCGAAACTCGGACAGCTCCCCAAGGCCGACCGTGCCGCCGCCGGTGCCGCGTTCAACGAGGTACGGCTCCGTGTTGAGGCCACGCTCGACGCTCGGCGCGTCGCGCTGGCGCCGGTGCGCGATGCCGGTGCCCTCGCCGACCCGACGATGCCCGCCCGCGAGACCTGGCCGGGCGGTGTGCATCCGGTCACGCAGGTCATCGACGAGATGATCGAGATTTTCCGTGAGCTCGGTTTCACGGTCGCGCTCGGACCGGAAGCGGAGAGCCCGTGGTACAACTTTGGCTCGCTGAACTTCCCGGCCGACCATCCGGCGATGGACCTGCACGACACGCTCTATCTCTCCGACGACCTGGTGCTGCGCACGCACACGTCGCCGGTCCAGGTGCGCACGCTCCAGGCGTATCCGCCGCCGATTCGGGTGCTGATTCCCGGAAACGTGCATCGTCGCGATCCGTTCGATGCGTCCCACGCGCCGACCTTTGCGCAGGTTGAGGGACTCGTCGTCGATGAAGGAATCTCGTTCGCCGACCTGAAGGCGACCCTGACGCATTTCGCGAACCGCTTCTTCGGCGCCACCAAGACGCGGTTCCGTCCATCGTATTTTCCGTTCACGGAGCCGAGCGCCGAGATGGACGTACTCTGCGGCGTCTGCCGCGGTTCGGGCTGCGGCGTCTGCAAGCAGTCGGGCTGGATCGAAATCCTCGGCAGTGGCCTCGTACACCCTGCGGTGCTCGAGTCCGCCGGCGTGGACAGCGAGAAGTACACCGGCTGGGCATTCGGTATGGGTCCGGCACGCACGGCGCTCGCGCGGCATGGCATTCCGGACATCAGGCTCCTCTACGATTCGGACGTGCGGTTTCTCGGCCAGTTCGCGAAATGAATATTTCGCACGAGTGGTTGAAAGCCTTCGTTCCCCACGCGCTCACGGCCGAGCAGCTGCGTGATCTGATGACCGCACATGTTGCGACGGTGGAGGGTTTTGAGCGCACGCGCGCCGAACTCGAGCCGTTTGTCGTGGCCCAGGTGATCGAAAGCGAGAGGATCCCGGAGACGCGCCTTTCATTCAATAAGGTTGACGACGGCTCTGGCACGCTCCTCGAGGTGGTGTGCGGTGCGCCGAATGTGACCGTTGGCGCGAAGTATCCCTTCGCGCGCTCCGGTACGACGATGCCAGGCGGCATGCTCATTGAACGGCGGAAGATCCGCGGATTTGCGTCGAACGGGATGCTCTGTTCGCCACGCGAGCTTGGGCTTGGCGACGACCACGACGGAATCCTCGAACTCAGGACAGACGCGCCGACCGGTACGCCGCTGCTAGAGGTGATGCCGCTGTCGGACGTCCGGCTCGTCATGGACGTGTTGCCGAACCGGCCGGACCTGCTGTCACATCAGGGTGTGGCGCGCGACGTCGCGGCGGTGACGGGAGTGGCGACGCAGTTGCCGCCTGAACTCACGGGCATCCCCGCGACGCCGACTGCCATGCGCGGCGACACCTCGGCGGTCTCCGGAGGAGTCTCGGTCCGGCTCGAATCGGTCGCCGATTGCCCCCGCTACTGCGCCGTCGTGATTCGGGGACTCACCGTCGGTCCAAGCCCAGACTGGCTGCGACGTCGCATCGAGGCGATCGGGTCACGCTCGATCAATAACGTGGTGGACGCGACGAACTATGTGCTGCATGGGTTCGGACAACCGGTGCATGCGTTCGATCTGTCGAAACTGGCTGGCAACGCAATCGTCGTGCGTCGCGCGCGTGCGGGCGAATCGTTGACGACGCTCGACGGCACGGCGCGCAAGCTCGATCCCTCGATGCTGGTCATCGCCGACGAGGAGCAGGCAACGGCGCTGGCAGGCATCATGGGCGGGCAGCCGAGCGAAGTGAGCGCGTCCACGACTGATGTCCTGCTCGAAGTGGCGACGTTTGCGCCGAAAGTGGTGCGCGGCGCACGCCGTGCGCTCGGGCTCTCGACTGACGCGAGCTATCGCTACGAACGCGGTATTGATGATGCGGCGGTGTCGCGCACGGCGGACATTGCTGCCGGGCTCATCGCCCTCGTCGGTGGTGGCACTATCGCCCTGAAGCTCGATGTCGGTGCCGATGTAGCGGCACGGCCTCCCGTGTCGCTCAAGCCGGAGCGGGTGTCGCGGTTGCTCGGCGATGCGGTGTCGGCAGACGAGACGGCGAGGCTCCTGCAGTCGCTCGGTTTTGCGGTGGTGGCGAGCGAAGCGGAATTTCGCGTGACGCCGCCCTCGTGGCGCCACGACGTCTCGCGCGATGTGGACCTCGTCGAGGAAGTCGCGCGCCTGCGGGGGTACGACCGGTTGCCCGACGCGCTCACGGGCGCACGGCCGAGCACGGTGCCGGATCATCCGTTGCATCTGATCGCACATCGCGTGCGTCAGGCGCTGGCCGGTCGCGGCCTGCTTGAGGTGCGACCGCTGCCGTACACGCGGGGATCTGCTGTCGCTGCAGATGCGCTGGTGCGCGTGCGCAATCCGATCGGTGACGACGAGCCGTTCCTCCGCCAGGAACTGCTGTTCACCCTTGGGCGCCGGGCCGAATACAATCTCTCGAGAATGCAGGGCGACGTGCGAATCTTCGAGATCGGCACCGCGTTCCTCTCGGGCGCGAACGGCGCCGTAAAGGAAGAGATTCGCGTCGGCGCGTTGATCATGGGTGCGAGGCGCCCGCGCCACTTTACTGAGCCAGAACCGCCGCCATTCGACGCCTGGGATGCCAAGGCGCTCGCGGAGGCCATTGCGCACGCCACCTGGCCGGGCGCGCGCGTGGTACTCGTTGCGGGCGAGGCGGACCTGCTCTGGTCAGTCATGGTGGAGGGAACCGACCGCGGCAGCGTGTGCGCGGTACCGCTCGACGCGCCGGTCTGGGCCAAGCGGGCCTTCGGCATCGAAATCACGCTCGGCAAAATGCCCGCAATGCCGGTGGCTGCCCGCGGGGCCCATGACTACTCGCATGGTGTGGCACAGGGGCCGTCGCGAACGCCGGTGCGGTACGCCGCGCTGCCGGTGCATCCGGCCGCCGAGTTTGACCTCGCGCTAATCGTACCGGATGCCGTCGCGGCTGCGACCGTTGAGGAGACGATTCGCGGCACGGCCGGTGAACTGCTTGAGACGCTGGTGGTGTTTGATGAGTATCGGGGCGAAGGACTGCCGGCCGGCACCCGATCGCTCGCCTGGCGGTTGACCTTCCGGCATCCGGAACGCACTCTACGCGACAAGGAGATTGAGGGGAGGCGTGCGCAGCTCCTCAAGACACTCCACACGGAGATTGGTGTTGTCGCCCGAACCAACTGAGGTCGCAGACATGACGGCCTTTCGCGAGCTCGAACTGCTCGTCCGGAACCTCGGCGAAGAACTCGCCGGGTTCCGGAAACGCGCGCACGCCGCCGAGGCGCGGCTGCAGGCTATCGCGACGAAGGGCGGTGGCGGCGACGCCGCGGCGGAGGAACGGGTTGGCCAGCTGGAGACGGAGAACGCGGCCCTTCGCGCCCGCCTCGCCGCAGCGTCAGACCGCACCGGCAAGGTGCTTGACCGCGTGCGGTTTCTGCGCCAACAACATGAGGAGGGCGCGCGATGAGTGGGCCCAAGCACTCCACCAAGATCACGATTTGTGGTGAGGACTACACGATTCGCAGTGACGTGCCGCCCGAGCACACCAAGGCAGTGGCGGCCCACGTGGACAACACGATTCGTCAGGTGATGTCAAACTCGACGGTCACGGAGTCCCACAAGGCGGCGATCCTCGCGGCGCTGTCGATCACCGACGAACTGTTTCGCGAACGCGCGGATCGCGACGAACTCGCGGGATCGATGCAAAGTCTCTCCAGCGAACTGCGGCGCTGGCTCCCGCCCGGCAAGCGCGGCGAGAAGTAGGGGACGCTCCCGCTCGGCGCGACATTGCCACAGGGCGCGATGTTGCCGGACTCAGCTGGGTGTCGTATCTTGAGCTTGCGTCGACGGGCGACGCCGTAGGTTCAAGCCTCAGAGGCAGTTAGCCCACTCCGACGCGCACCCATCGAGCCAGCTCGACGGTGCCCGACCGGGTGGCTCGACCGCCAACGGAGCTGCGACCGATGGCCAAGGCGTCGCGTGTGGGTTCCCTGAATCCGCGATCGGTTTGCCGGTTTTCCGACGGCATCTGCGTCGCTTCGAGGCATACGAATATGTCGGGACTGGAGATACTCGCGATCGTGCTCGCTGCGATCGGCGTTGCAGGTTCGACGGTTGCATTTGTGATGGGTCGCAAGACTGGCAGAGACGCGGAGCTGCGGGCCCGTGAGTCCGCCCATGACACCGCCGAAGACTTGGCCAAGCGCATCCTCGGTGACGCCGGCCGCGATGCCGAGGGGCTGCGCAAGCAGGCGATTCTCGCGGGCAAGGAAGAGGCCATGCGCGCCCGTGAGGAATGGGAGGCCGACGCCCGCCGCCGCCGCGAGGAAATCGAGCGAGAGGAAAAGCGCCTGCAGGAACGCGAGAACGTCCTCGACCGCAAGGTCGATGTCATCGAGACGCGCGACAAGGATCTTGGCAAGCGGGCCAGCGAACTCGGCCGCAAGGAAAAGACGGTCGAGGACAAGCAGCTCGAACTGGAGCGAGTGGTATCGGACGAAAAGCGCCGCCTCGAGCAGCTGGCCGGTCTTTCGGCGCAGGAAGCGAAGAACGAGTTGATGCGCCGGATGGAAGAGGAGGCGCATGCCGAAGCGGCAAGTAAGCTGCGCGAGATCCGCGAGACGGCCAAGCGCAATGCGGACCGCGAAGCGCGCAAGATCGTCGCGCTCGCCGTGCAGCGGATCGCCGCCGAGCACACGGCAGAAATCACGGCCAGTGCGGTGTCGCTGCCTAAGGACGACATGAAGGGACGCATCATCGGGCGTGAGGGTCGGAACATCCGCGCGTTCGAGTTGGCGACCGGTGTGGACGTGATTATCGACGACACGCCGGACACCGTCGTGGTCAGCTGCTTCGACCCGGTACGTCGCGAAGTGGCGCGCCTCGCGCTCGAAAAGCTCGTCGCCGACGGCCGTATCCATCCAGGACGGATCGAGGAAGTCGTCGAGAAGGCACGGAAGGAAGTGGATGCCGGCATCATCGAGACCGGTGAACACGCTGCGTACGAAGTCAACATTCACGGACTGCACCCGGAGCTCATCAAGCTCATCGGGCGGATGAAATGGCGGACGAGCTACGGCCAGAACATCCTGCAACATTCGAAAGAAGTGGCTTGGCTCGCAGGCATCATGGCCGATGAACTCGGGCTCGATGCGGTGATGGCGCGGCGCGGCGCGCTCCTCCACGACATCGGCAAGGTGCTGACGCACGAGCACGAGGGTACGCACGTGCAGCTGGGCGTCGAGGTCGCCACGAAGTACGGGGAGCATCCGCTCGTGGTAAACTGCATCGCGGCACACCACGACGACGTGCCGCACGAGAGTGAAGTGAGCGTGCTGGTCCAGGCGGCCGATGCGATTTCGGGTTCCCGTCCCGGTGCGCGGCGCGAAGCGTTCGAAACGTATGTGAAGCGTCTCGAGGGACTCGAGAAAATCGCATCGAGCTATAAGGGCGTGGACCGGGTGTTTGCGATCCAGGCAGGCCGTGAGATTCGCGTGCTCGTGAACCCGGACGACATCGACGATGCCCGGATGCAGTCGCTCACTGAGGAGATCGCGCGTCGCGTCGAGAGCGAGCTCCAGTACCCCGGACAGATCAAGGTCGTGGCCATCCGCGAAAAAAGGGCGATGGACATTGCCCGCTGAACTGATCGACGGCGCCGCCGTCGCCAAGAAAGTCCGCGCCGAGGTCGGCGAGCGCTGCAAGGCTCTCGCGGCGCGTGGAGTCGTGCCCGGTCTCACCGTCGTGCTCGTCGGTGATGACGGCGGCAGCGCTGTGTACGTACGCAACAAGGAGAAGGCCAGTCACGAAGTCGGCATGAATGGGGCGACGATTCGCATGCCCGCGACGACGACGCAGACAGAACTTCTCGCCGTCGTGGATCGGCTGAACGCTGACAAGGCCGTGCACGGAATTCTCGTGCAGATGCCGCTGCCAAAGCAGATCGATCCGCAGGCTGTGATCCGGCGCATTGCGGCCGCGAAGGACGTGGATGGCTTCCACCCGGTGAATGTCGGCAAGGTGCTGATTGGCGAGCGCGACGGTTTCGCGCCGTGCACCCCCGCCGGAGTGCAGGTGCTGCTCCAGGAGTACGGTGTGGAGACCGCCGGCAAGCACGTGGTGATCATCGGGCGGAGCAACATCGTCGGGAAGCCGATGGCCGCGTTACTCGTGCAGCCGGGCCCTGGCGGCGACGCCACTGTGACGATCTGTCACTCGAAGACGCCGGACCTCGCGTGGCACACCAAGCGCGCCGATATCGTGATCGCGGCGGTCGGTCGGCCGGGCACAGTGACGGGGGAGATGCTGAAGCCGGGCGCCGTCGTGATCGATGTCGGCACGACGCGCATCGTCGATCCATCGGCCAAGTCGGGCATGCGACTGATGGGTGACGTGGACTTTGCGTCGGTGAGCCAGGTGGCGTCGAAGGTCACGCCAGTGCCAGGCGGCGTCGGCCCGATGACCATCGCCATGTTGCTCCGCAATACCGTGCGTGCCGCGGAGCAGGCTTCCTGATGCCGCCGCGCGGCGCCGGGCGAACTGCCAGCGCGGCGCGCGGGATGATCGATGCCGACGCGGCGCCCGGCGGCGCCCCCGAGCACGCGATTCCGGTATCGGTACTCACGGCGGCCCTCAAAGACGCGATCGAGGGGGCCTTTCCTGCACTCTGGGTCTCTGGTGAGGTGAGCGGCTTTAAATCGCATCGCAACGGGCACTGGTATTTCACGCTCAAGGACGCCACCGCGTCGATTGAGTGCGTGGTCTGGTCGCGCGATCAGGCGCGGTTTCCTGCGATGCCCGACGAGGGGATGCAGGTCGTGGCGTTCGGACAGTTCTCGGTCTGGGTCAAGAACGGGAAAGCGACCTTCGCGGTCAAGCAGATGGAAGCCGAGGGCGAGGGGTTGTGGCGAAAGGCGTTCGAGAAGGCGCGCGCAGCGCTGGAGCGCGATGGATTGCTGGCTGCAGAGCGCAAACGTCCGATCCCACGCTTTCCGCGTTGCGTCGGTGTGGTGACGAGCGCTGACGGTGCGGCGATGCATGACATCATTGCCGTTATTGCGCGTCGTAACCCGACGATCGACATCGTCATTATCCCGGCGGCGGTACAGGGTGACTCGGCTCCGGAATCGCTCGTGCGTGCGCTCGAGCGGGCGGCACGGTGGGGCGGCGCGGACGTGCTGATCATCGGACGGGGCGGCGGCTCACGGGAAGACCTCTGGTGCTTCAACGACGAACGCGTTGCGCGGGCCATCGCCGCGTCACCGATCCCCACGGTGAGTGCCGTCGGACATGAAGTGGATGTGACGATCGCAGACCTCGTGGCAGACCACCGCGCAGCAACGCCGAGCGCCGCCGCCGAGTTGGTCGCGCCCGTGCTCGCCGACATTCGGCTCGACCTGCAGGCGTTGGCCGCGACGATGCGCTCGGCACTGGTGCGGCGGGCACGCGATAGCCGTCGCGCGCTGGACGCCGTGCGCGATGCCATGACGCGGGCGCTCCAGCGCAGGGCCGGCGGGGCGCGCCGAGAGCTGGTGACGGTGCGCAACGACCTCCGCGCGCGGGCGACTCGCGTGGTGGAGCGCCGTCGTGACCGCCTGCAGGGCGTGGCCGGCCGTCTCAATGCGCTTTCGCCGCTGCGCACCCTCGAGCGGGGCTATGCCTTTCCCCTGTCACTCGACGACGTTGCCATTCCGCGCGCTGCGCTGTTCACGCTGGGCGACCGGTTTCGGCTGAAAATGCAGGACGGTGAAGTGGATGCCACGGTCGACGCGGTGCGCGTCGGCGAAACAGGGGAGCCTGCATGAAAGTGCCGTCGTTTGAGGACCAGCTGAACCGTCTCGAGGAGATCGCGGGCTCGCTCGATCGCGTGGATGTGCCGCTCGACAAGGCGCTGGCGTTGTTCGAGGAAGGCATCCAACGGTTGCGTGCCGCGCAGGCCACGCTCGAGGCCGCCGAGGGCCGGCTGCGCGAGTTGGTGGAGCGCGCTGACGGCACGTTGGAGCCGACCGAGGGTAAGCTCCTGGATTCCGCGGACGGCGATGAAGAAGACTGAGTCGGTCGTGGCAGGTGTGGCGTCCACGATTCGCTTTGACGTCGAGCGCGAAGCCGTTGCGGCGGCGCTCGAGACGCTGGCCGACCGCGCAGCGCGCGCGCTCGACCCGCGCGTTGCCGACAGCGTGCGCTATGCGCTCCTGGGGGCGGGCAAGCGACTCCGCGCCATCCTCCTGATCGCCGCGTACCGTGCGACCGGCGGCCGTGGTGATGCGAGCGCGCTCGCCGCTGCTGTCGAAGTCGTACACGCCTATTCGCTTGTGCACGACGACCTCCCGTGCATGGATGACGACGATGTACGGCGAGGGCGTCCGACGGTGCATCGCAAACACGGGGTCATCGCGGCCACGGCCGCTGGTGTTGCGATGGTTCCACTGGCCGCGCAGGCAGCCGTCGAGGCCGCCAGCGCGCTCGGCCTCAGCGAGGCAGCCCAGGGCGAAATCGTCCGGACCTTGATGCAGGCGTCTGGCGCCAGCGGAATGATTGGAGGCCAGTTGCTCGACCTCGAGGCCGAAGGCCAGGCGCTCGATGCGACGCAGCTTGAGCGCATCCACCGGCTCAAGACGGGCGCGCTTATTCGGGCGTCGGTTCGACTCGGTGGTCTGGCCGCCGAGGCAGCTCCGTCTGTGATGTCGGCGCTCGAGCGCTACGGCGATGCGGTGGGTCTCGCGTTTCAGATCGCCGACGATGTGTTGGATGTGACCGCGACGACGGACCAGCTCGGCAAGACCGCGGGCAAGGATGCCGCGCACGGCAAGAGCACCTATCCGGCCGTCCTCGGACTCGACGCAGCACGTGCCCGTGCCGACGCGCTGGCCGACGAGGCCTGTGAAGCGCTGCAGCAGGCTGGCATCCAGTCGGCGGAGCTGGAGTACCTAGCCCAGTACGCCGTGGCGAGGCCCTCATAAGGATGATTCGGAAGAGGCGCGCAATTTCATCGAATACGGTACTCTTCTAGCATGGGTAACTCTCCCAGCGCCGGTATTCTCTCGCGAATCAGCGGTCCCGCCGACCTCAAGTCGTTGTCGGCGCCGGAGCTACAGCTGCTCGCCGAGGAAGTGCGCGCATTCTTGATCGACAACTGCTCGCGAACCGGAGGTCACATCGGTGCCGGGCTCGGCGTTGTCGAGCTGACCGTTGCGCTGCATCATGTGTTCGACACGCCACGCGACCAACTGGTCTGGGATGTCGGCCATCAGGGATATCCGCACAAGGTCCTCACCGGCCGCGCCGGGCGGATGGGGTCGTTGCGCCAGGAAGACGGACTGTCTGGATTTCTCAAACGGTCAGAGAGCGCCTACGATGCGTTCGGCGCCGGTCATGCGGCGACGTCGATTTCTGCGGCCTACGGCATGGCTGTGGCGCGCGACATCAACAAGGATGCCTTCAAAGTGGTCGCGATTATCGGTGACGGCTCTCTAGGCAGCGGCCTCGCCTACGAAGGGCTCAATAACGCGGGCGCATCGCATCGCGACATGATTGTAGTCCTCAACGACAACGAGATGTCCATCGCGCCCAACGTTGGCGCGATGCACAAGTATCTCACGTCGGTGCAGCGCAACTCGCTGTACAACCGTGTGCGCATGAAGATCGGTGACCTGGCACGCCAGGCGCCCGGGCCGTTTAAGGATGCGGAACGGATGCTGCACAAGTGGGAGGAGAGTCTGAAGGCATTCCTCACTCCCGGCGTGCTGTTCGAGGAACTGGGATTCCGCTACTTCGGGCCGATCGACGGACACGATATTGCGCAGATGGCCGAGACGTTCCGCGCCATTCGCGAGATGAAAGGCACGATCCTCGTCCACGTGATCACCCAAAAGGGGAAGGGCTTCCCGGCGGGTGAACATCTCGAGAAGTGGCACGCCCTGCCGCCGGGCCATGACCCCGCAACTGGCAAACAGCTCACGGCGTCCACGGCGAATGCGAACTACACTGCGGTGTTCGGGAAGGGCCTCGCGGAGTTGATGGACGAGGATCCGCGCATTGCGGTGATCACAGCCGCCATGCCAAGCGGCACGGGCACGGCCCAGATCGCCAAGGCGCACCCGACGCGGTTCTTCGACGTCGGCATCGCCGAAGGGCACGGCGTCACGATGGCCGCCGGGATGGCAACGCAGGGCGTTCGTCCCGTGGCCGCGATCTATTCGACGTTCATCCAGCGCGCCTACGACAGCATCATTCACGACGTCGCGATCCAGAATCTGCCCGTGGTGCTCTGTCTCGACCGTGCCGGCCTCGTCGGCGAAGATGGCGAAACGCACGCTGGGCTCTACGACATCGCGTTCCTGCTCGCGGTGCCGAACACCACCGTTACGGCGCCAAAGGACGGGCGTGAACTGCTTGGGCTGCTCCGCACGGCCACGACCCACGGCGCTGGACCGTTCTCGATCCGTTACCCGCGTGATGCGGCCCCTGACATCGTGCCGTCGATCAAGGCGATCGAAGCGGTGCCGTATGGAACGTGGGAAATCATGCGACGGGGGAGTGAAGTGGCGATCCTTGCCGTGGGCACGATGGTACTGCCGTCGCTCCGCGCCGCCGAGACGCTCGCCCTCGATGGATATGATGTCACGGTAGTGAACTGCCGCTTTCTCAAGCCGTATGATGCCGCGGCACTCGCGGCCATCGTGGCCGAGCATCGGCAGATCCTCGTGGTCGAGGAAGGGACGGTCGTGAACGGGTTCGGCGCGATGCTGGCCGCGGTCGTGGCTGGCATGGACGGCGGCGTCTGCGTGCATGCGCACGGCGTACCGGACAAGATCGTGTATGCGGCGGCGCGGGCGCGGCAGCTGGCCGCCTGCGGCCTGAATGAAGAGGGTATCGCGGATCGTGTGCGGGCGCTGCATGGCAGCGAGGCGGTGTCGCGCTGATGCGTCTCGGGATCTTTGGGCACCGCGCATACGAGGGTATTCCGGAGATTGTGGCGATGGTGCTGCGCGAAGCGCCGCGCCTCGCGATGGATGTGCGCGTCGAACGCTCGTTGATGGACGTCGCGCCGGGCTCCGAGGAACTGACCGAACCCGGCCAGGTCGATGCGCTCGTTTCGCTTGGTGGAGACGGCACGCTGCTCCGCGCCGCACGTTTTCTCAATGGCGCCGACGTGCCGGTGCTCGGCGTCAACCTTGGCCGGCTCGGGTACCTCACGAGTTGTTCGGCGCGTGAGTTCCAGCGCGTCCTGCCGAAACTCGCCAAAGGGAACTACGCGACGGAATTGCGGATGGTGTTGGAAGCGACGACCGGCCTCGCCGACGCCCCGACCGGCGTGCTCATGCGGGCGATGAACGACGTCGTCGTGCATAAGGGTGGATTCGCGCGCGTGCTGCGCATGCGGCTCTTCGTAAACGACGAGGAGATCGGCGTACTGGCCGCGGACGGCGTGGTCATCTGCACGCCCACCGGATCGACCGCGTACTCGATGTCGGCTGGCGGGCCGATCGTTGAGCCAACGGTCGAGTCGATCTTGCTCACGCCGATCGCGCCGCACACGCTGGCGATCCGGCCGCTGGTGCTGCGTCCGGACACCAAGATTGTGGTGCAACCGGAAGATGCGCCGGAAGAAGTGTTGGTGACGGTGGACGGCCAGGTTGGTGCCAGCTTGGGACGCGGTCATGCGCTCACGCTGCGTCGCGCCGAACATCCCGTCCGGATCGTGCGATTTCCAGGCACGACCTTCGTGGGTCGGCTCCGCCGCAAGCTCGGCTGGGGCGGACTCGCGGACCGCGACGGGTAGCCCCGGGACCGCTGGAGGACCGCGTGCTCACGCAGCTCCGGATCAGAAACGTCGCCATCATCGAGTCCGTCACGCTCCCGTTGCAGCGGGGGCTGAACGTGCTGAGCGGTGAGACCGGGGCTGGCAAGTCCATTATTATCGGTGCGCTCGGTCTGCTCATTGGCGAGCGGGCGTCGAGCGACGATGTGCGCACCGGCGCGGACAAGGCCACGGTCGAAGGTGAGTTCGACGTTGGCCAGGCACCAGAGATCACGGCGGCGCTCGACGCGCACGGTTTGGAGGCTGACGGCGGCGTGCTCGTGCTCAAGCGCGAGGTCGCCGCGACCGGACGCACCAGAGCGTGGGTCAACGGATCACCCGTCAACGCGTCGGTCCTCGCGGAGATCGGGCGACTGCTGGTCACGGTGCACGGCCAACACGATGCGCACGCGTTGCTCGACGAAGTCTCGCAGCGCACCATGCTCGATCAGTTCGCCGGTGCCGGCACCGAGGTCGAGCGGGTGGCGCAGACCTTTACGGCACGCGACGACGCGCGGGCGGCGGTCACCGCGCTGATCAGGCGGCGAGACGATGCGGTCACGCGTGCCGACTATCTCCGTCACGTGGCCGATGAGGTTGAGGGCGCCCGCCTCCGCGAAGGGGAGGAGGCCGCGCTGAATGAGGAGGCCACTCGGCTCACCCACGCGGAAGAGTTGCAGTCGCTCACGGCGGAGATCACTGCCGTGCTGGACGACGCCGACGACGCCGCGACGCGGCAGCTGGGCCACCTACAGCGACAGCTGAGCGCGTTACAGCGCATCGACCCGGCAACGGCCAGACTCCAGCCGTTGTTCGACGCGGCGTTTTACGCGGTTGAGGAACTGGCGCGCGAAGTCGCGGCGTACGCAGGAACCGTCGAACACGATCCGTCGCGCCTCGCCGAAGTGGAGGAGCGCCGTGATGCTGTGTACCGACTGCTGAAGAAGTATGGCGGCACCGTGGCAGCCGTCATCGAGTCGGGGCGTGCTGCCCGCGCCGAACTGGATGCCCTCGACACGGCAGCGCACGACCTGTCCGCGCTGGACGCGGCCGTCCGCCTGCGCGACGCGGAGTTGGCGGCGGCGGCCGCGGCGTTGACGGCGAAACGGCAGCAGGCCGCCGCGGCGCTCGGTGCCGCGGTTGAGCAGCGCCTGCCCGAACTCGGGATGGCCGACGGTCGGTTCGCGGTGCGACTGATTCCACTCGCGGCTCTTGGCGCCACCGGTGCCGAAAGCGTGGACTACCGCGTGTCGCTCAACCTCGGCCACGACGACCGCCCGTTGGCCCGCGTCGCGTCGGGGGGCGAACTCGCGCGTGTGATGCTCGCGCTCAAGACCATTCTCGCCGGGCTCGACAAAGTGCCGACGCTGATCTTTGATGAAGTCGATGCCGGGATCGGCGGCGCCGTGGGTCTGATGGTCGCCGACGCCATGCGCCGGGTTGGTGCGCGCCATCAGGTGTTCGCGATCACGCACCTCGCGCAGATCGCATCACGCGCCGAGCATCATCTCGTGGTGCACAAGGCAGCGAAGGGCGGGATCACCTCCGCCGACATCGACGTCGTGACCGGCGAGGAGCGGATCACCGAACTCGCTCGGATGCTTGGCGGCGATGCGGAGAGCGAGGCGAGCCGGGCGCATGCGCGGGAACTGCTCGCCGGTGCTGGTACGGCAGGGCTCGAAATCGTCCGTTCGGCAGGCGCGCGCCGGAAGAAGTCGGCCGGCTAGACGGTGTCGCGGGTCAGTGCCCGGCGCCGCGACCGGTGACCTGTTCGGTGATACGTCCGGTGATACGTCCGAACGGGCGCCAGTACCACCGAAACTGCACTTCGTCGTGTGCGAGTTTCGGGATCATGCCGTTCGAGCCGGCCGTTGTCTGGAAGTGGGCGATGGAGATCTCCACCGGCCACCGCGCGCGGCCA
Source organism: Gemmatimonadota bacterium (assembly GCA_014192065.1). Taxonomy (GTDB): domain Bacteria; phylum Gemmatimonadota; class Gemmatimonadetes; order Gemmatimonadales; family Gemmatimonadaceae; genus Fen-1231. The sequence continues at coordinate 251,764 of BJHH01000004.1, forward strand.
CGTTGCCAAGCGCCAACCGTCGAGTAGGCAATGATGGCGCCGAAGCGATGTTCGCGCGCCGCCGACCCGTCGTCGAGTGCGCGGGCATCTGCCGTGACCACGACTCCGCTGCCATCGGTGCCGGTGACGGTTCCGCTGTAGGCGTCCGCACCCTTCGACCGGTAGCCGTAGTGACCAGCGATGCTCATCGCTTCACTCAAGTTCAGCCGCGGGTAGAGCGCGAAGGCGATTTCGTCACCAGGGTCGCGCGTGACCGTGGCCGAGCGAAACGCTTCGGGAAATGGTGCGGACGGGGAATCGGCGATCCGCAGCGTAGTGCTGGCGGATGCTTGCACGGTGTACCGAACCACGGCCGTCAGCGACGCGCGCGTGCCGATGCCGAAGTCTGTGATCGAGCGCGCCTCAAGGTCGTCCTGATGGTCGCCGGTACCCAGTGGAATCAGTGCGTCTGCCAGCGCCGCGGTACCTGTGCCTTTACGAAAGGTTCCGATGACCGTGCTGCGCCACCACGAGCGGGTGGTGGTCGGGCCGGTTCCCGAGGAGCGCCCGTACGAGTCGTGCCAGGTGAACTGGGCGGAAAGGTCCACGTCGCCCATGCCGCGCCGAACGACCGTGCCGAGTGGTTGCGCGCGAATGCCATACGCGGAATCGGTGAGGATGGTCTGAAACGCTGATGCCGTGATCTGCGCGGGCGCTCCAATGGTACCAATCGCACCGATCGCGTAGGCGCCAAACGCTGCGAATTGCGCTCGAAACCCGGCGATGCGCGCGTTAATCGCGGCCTGGGCAGCCGATGCCGCCAGGGGGACGAACAATGCACCCTTCGCGCCATTTCGGCCGCCGTAGAGTGACGCGAACGCATTGGCGAATGCCGTGGACTGCGCGATGAGCGACTGGGCAGCGGTGGCGTTCGCGTTGACCGTTGCGCACCCGCTGCTCGCCGGCTGCGCCGCGCAGGTGGTGAGCCGGCGAGAGAGCGAACCCGCCGCGCTGTCGAAATCGACGAGCAGTTCCCGGTATTGCGCCACGGCATACGCCGAGAGGTGTGAGGGATTGAACCCGATGGTGGCTTCGCCGCCGAGCGTCTGCAGCCGCACGTCGACCCGCGATGCGGTGGTCACAAGGGGCACGACCGCACTCAGGGCGAAGCGCGAGGTGATCCCGTACTCCAGTGTGAACGGCGTCGTTTCAAATGTGTGGCGGTCCTGCACCGTGGCGCCGCCGAGCGAGGCCCGAAAATCTGTCGTTCCCGTGAGCGTGCGCGCCATCGATTCGACTGGCACAAGGAAGCGAAACAGCCCAGGGCCGAGCGTATCGGATGAGAATCGTGCACCAAGCGGGCGCAGCTTGCCGTCGGGGTTGTATGTCTCGCTGCTTCGGGTCCAGGTCGCGCCCACGCCGACGCGCAACGTGCCCGCTGCCGGCGTGCGCGCGTCCGGTCCCGCCCCCCGCGCCTCCTGGGCAGCACTCGTGGAGGCGCTCGACACGACGAGTGCTGCCGCGCAGAGCGCGGTGGGCAACCAGGTAGTCAGTTGGCGGGCCGTGCGGATTGGGCTCGAGTGCACGATCAAAGGGTGAGGCGTTCGTGGAAGCGCGCGAGTATGTTCGTTTTTCGTACCCGCGCCAAGTTAACCGGGATTCGTACCCGGAACAGATACGTTACTCCTAAGACAGGCTAACGCACGGTGACTCACAGCGAATCCGGCACCATCCCGTGGCAGCTCACGGGCAATCACTGGCTGGCATTGCCGTGTATCCATCCGGCCGACGGCGCGATCCATGCCGTCGGGCTTATGCATTGCGGTGCGCGCGCCGCCGTCGAGTTCGCTGGCAATCTCGAGTTCCTGTCAGGTCACGGAACGGCGCTGGCGCGTCCAGTGCTGAGCGTCGATGGCGCGGCGGTGGATCTCGCCAGTCACGGCATGGCGTGGGAGCGTGCCCACCACTGGTTGCCAACCTTTACTTGCACGGCGGGGTCAGTCGTCGTGCGCGGAACGATCTTCGCGCCGTTCGGTCGCGACGTGGACATCGCCGGCGCCGTCTACGCATTGTCAGTCGAAAACAGGGGCACCGCGATGGTCAGCGTGACCGCGGGGCTGGTGGGGGCGCTGGGCCACCGTCAGTTGCGCGTGCAATCGGCCCGAGCGGTACCTGGGGCGCATCGCATGACGGCTACCGCGACCGGCGAAGTCGTACTCGACGGCGACGACGTCCCGGGGTTCGCCGCGCTAGCGATCGCCGCGGATGACGGCGCCACTGTCACGGCGACCGCGACGGACTACGCGCTGGAGCGCACGGCCAGGGTGGAGCCGGGTCAACGCGCGGAGTTTGCGTTCTTCATCGGTGCCGGTCCGGAGCGCGACGGCGCGCTTGCCACGGTGTCCGTACTCCGGCAGCGTGGTTGGAAGGCGCTGCTTGCTCGCACGCGCGAGGCGCTCCGCACCCTCGAACAGGCGTCAGGCCTCGAGGCGATGGATGGGGTGATCAACCGGAACCTGTTGTTCGCGTACTTCTATTCCGTGGGCCGTGCGCTCGACGACGCGCACTACTACATCGTCCGCAGCAGGGCCCCGTGGTCGGAACGCGGTGTCACCATCCGCGACTGGGAAGCGCTCACGTGGACGATTCCCGCTGTACAGCTCGCCGACCCGCCCTTGGCGCGCGAGTTGATCCTCCGGATGTGCGAAGTGCACGGCTACGCCCCAGGCCGGGGTGTGAACTACCTCGACGGGACACTCTTTTCGCCGGGATTCACGCTCGAGGGCGCCGCGGCATATGCGATCGTCACCGACCGGTACATCCGCGATACGGGCGACGACCAGATCGTCGAGGAGCCGGTGTTGGCTGATACGCTGTACCTCTCGTCCGACGACATCGCCGCGCGCCGCGACGAACATTTTGCGCTCTATCGTTCCGACGTGACGCTTGGTGGCGCGCCCTCCACCGCGTTTGGTTTGCATGCCAACGCGGCCGTGGCGTACGCCCTCGATTGTCTCAAGCGCACGCTCGACGAATCCGAGGCGAAGCGACTCGAGGATCCTGAAGCGGTGCGCGCCGCGATGAAGCGTCACTTCACGGTCGGCGACGCGAGTAAAGCCGTCTTCGCATCGTCCGTCGTGCCCGGCGCTCTGGTCGTCCGCGAGGACGACGCGTCCGCATCCTGTCTCTGGCTCCCGTTGCTCGAAGCGGTCGAGCGCACCGATTCGACCTTTCGTCGCACAGCCAAGGCGGCGCCCGCAGATTCGCCGCGCCTCGAGGCCCGGTTGGCCAGGCTCCTCGCTCCGGATGCGTCCGACGTGTTGGAGTGGTTGCGGCGCGCTCCGCTTGATGGAGGGTTGGCCGCGGAGTTCGTTGACGCCGAGGGTAGGGCCACGGCCGGTGGCGGCGATGCCGCGCTCGCCGGACTCCTCGCTTCGACCGCATGGTTCGTGGTGCACGCCCACGGCGTCCGCGGGTAACCAATCGCGTAAAGCGTTCCCGTCACGAAGCTTGTAGGACCCCGTCGCTGCGGGTAACTTCCGTGACGATGCGGGAATAGCTCAGTTGGTAGAGCACAACCTTGCCAAGGTTGGGGTCGCGGGTTCGAGTCCCGTTTCCCGCTCTTCGAAGTTCAGACGTCACCGGATTGTGAGGCAGAAGGCGGGTCTTCGCGGCACACGCGTTCCGCGCCGCAGGCTTTTCTGCCTTTGTCGCGTCCGCCTCGCGCGGGACTGCCGCGATCCGTCGATGCCGTATTCGCTTGTCGTTGCGCCATCCGTCGCCGGGGTGGCGAAACTGGTTAGACGCGAGGGACTTAAAATCCCTTGGCCGAAAGGCCATCTGGGTTCGACTCCCAGCCCCGGCATG
>BJHH01000005.1 GCA_014192065.1 Gemmatimonadota bacterium
TTGCGTTTGAAGGCGACTCGGAAGTTGTCTGGTTCGAAGGCAACTATGGCGCGTACCTCGACGACCTGAAGAAGCGAAAGGGTCCCGATGCTGACCAGCCGCATCGGATCAAGTACCGGAAACTGGTAAGATAGTAAACTCCCCTATGAAACACCGAGTTTAGAAAAATACATTACGTGACATATTACGTAATACCGCGACCGAAGTAAGGCGCCTAGTTGGCAGTGCGCCAGGTCTTGGACAACAAAGCCCCGACTCATCATCGGGGCTTAGTGTTTCTACTATCTCACCGTCACCTGTCTGTCGAACAATGGTGCAAGACGGTGAAGTGGGCGGTGGAACAGCACATCGTGATCACGAACGCCAGGGAGGGCTGGACACGAGCACCAAGTGGGTGCAGTATCTGAGGTGGGTCCGTTTCGCAAGGAAGTTTGCGTTGATGGGTTGGCGCGACAGCATGGGTGCTACCGCGTTGAAGTACCCGCTGTGTCTCAGGGGCTCGACGAAGGACTGTCTGATGTTGGGACAATAGTCACGACGCGCTAGTCACTACCAGGTCGCCAAGGTGTGGTGGTTGGAGATGGTTGATTCACAACAGGGAGCCGCACGATGTCCCAAGATGCGCCGCTGCCGCCCGACGAGACCGCCTGCCCTTCGTGCGGCGAACGCATCCTTGCCGCGGCAAAGAAATGCAAGCATTGCGGGGAGTGGATCGCCAGCCAGCCTAATCCGATCCTCGCACAGCAGGCGAACTACAGCGTGCCACTACGTATCGAACGTCAGGAGCAGAGTGGTGGTGGTGGCGGTCGTGGCGGTGGTAGCAGCTATTCCACGAGCTCCATTGGCATTGCGACTCAGGGGAGCGTGTGTCCGCAGTGCAAAGAGACGACCGGTTTTGCGAACACGTACTCCATGTGGCATTGGGTGCTTGCGATTCTATTCTTCCCGCTTGGACTTCTCTGTCTACTATTTCCCATCAAGGTATGCGCACGCTGCGGGACCACATTTGGCGCAGGTGTGCAGATGGCGAAGACCGTACGCATCATTGCCATCCTCTATCTCAGCGCGATTCTCCTCATCGTCGTTAGTTGTTTCGGCGTAATCGCAGTCGCGGGCTACACAGCAGCAAAAGCAGTCGGAGATGCTGGAGCGGCGGTCAGCTCTGCGCTTGGTACCACGCGTTCCGCGGTCGGGTCTACTGCGGAAGTCCCCGAGCCCGAACGGCAAGAGCCACTGGATTCTTCGTCGCTAACTAACCGAGAATCCGATCAGATTCCTTCTATTGAGTACCGCGCTCCACCGATTGATAGCGGAGGGGACGGTGCTCGCCCTGGTGCGACGCAACCGTTTCTAACCGCCGATCGGATCGCGCAACAGTTGAAGATAGTCGAATCGTTGAACCCGCGACCGTCCGAGGGCGGCGTGTACGAAGAGTCCATGGTTGAGAAACCCGTGACTGAAGCGTCCAATACCCAGCGGCCGCGGTTTCCCGACATCCTCAAGTCCGCCGGCGTTGAGGGCGAGGTGCTCGCCCAGTTTGTCGTCGACACTACGGGGCATGTCGAGATCAACTCGTTCAAGGTTCTCGATACTTCGCACGAACTGTTCGCGGCGTCGGTGCGTTCGGCGCTACCCGGCATGCGTTTCCACCCCGCCGAAGTGGGTGGGAAGCGCGTTCGTCAACTGGTGCAGCAACCGTTCGTCTTTGCCATCCAGAAGTAATCGAACTTTCCTATCACGCCCCTCACGACGCGCTAGTCACTAGCAGGTCGCCAAGGTGTGGTGGTTGGAGATGGTTCACTCACAACAAGGAGAAGCGTGATGTCCCAAGATGCGCCGTTCCCGCCAATGACATTCGGCGAAGCCATTGCTGCCTGCCTCGCGAAATACGCGACGTTTGGCGGAAGGGCTCGCCGTTCTGAGTATTGGTATTTTGTTCTAGCCACCTCAGTAGTCAGTTGGGTTGCGTTTGCGTTGGGAGCTGGTATGGCTTTGTTTGGCGAAGGGACTGGACTCGTTCTCTACTATATCGTGCTTCTCGGTCTGACATTGCCGACAACTGCTGCTTCTGTGCGCCGCCTGCACGACACGAATCGCTCTGGGTGGTGGTTGTTTATATATCTGACGGGTATCGGTGCGATTCCATTATTTATATGGTTGTGCATGAAAGGCACTCCCGGCGACAACAATTATGGAAAACGCACAACGTAGGTAACCACCACTGCTTGAGCATCAGCATTGTCAGACCAGCCGCGCTGACCACCGTGAATAGCACAAAGCCCCGACTCATCATCGGGGCTTTGTGTTTCTACATGTCACCATCCAAGAACTGAGTGACGATGGAAGCATGCTCGCGTCGTCGTGATGCAAGGCGTGGCACCAGTGTGACTGGGCGCTGCAAACTCACGTCGTTACCAGCGGCAAGGGAACCAATTGTGCGAGCAGTACATCCATTGACCGCAATCCCTCGACCACACGTTACGGTGCGGCGCGGTCAAGAATCAAGAATCAGTTCCTGTACGAAATCCTCTGCACGGCTCGACCAAGTGCGCTCTCCCTTCTTCCGTGGCGCCTTGCTCTGTGCCGATAACCAATCAAGCAGACGCTGCCGGTCCTCGTCGAGGTCGCTCTTCGTTGGCTCTCGTTGCTGATACAGCGCCGTCATGTCGCGCGTGCCATGCCCCATGTAGTAGCTCAAACGCGAGCGCGGGATACCGGCTTCTTCAAACCAGATAGATGCAGTGCGTCGAAAATCCCGAGCACGCACCGGCGTTGGCGGATCAAGCGCTTCGAGCCGTTGATGCAATCCATGAGGTGAACGCGCAGCAGGTGGCAGCCACTTCACATGTGGAATCAGGCGAGAAGCATTCGCGGTCTTTACGCCCTTGATGCGCAGGTGCCCGGTCGCCTTGTCGCGCTCCCACAATCCACGATTGAACTCTGTCGGGCGCATTCCTGTCAGGACCAAGAACACAAGCCACGAACGATAGTCCGTAGGAGCATCCGGGTTTTCGTTTGGTCCGCGTGTCGAGTTGATTCTCTTCACCAAGTCTGCCAGATCGTGAACGGTGCTTAGAGGATGATGCGCACGCTTCGTCGTTGGTTTGATACGCGGAACTTGAACCACGCGACGAAACACGTGCGATTCTTCATCGTAGCCGAGATGGTGTCTGAGAAAGACGAGGATGTGGGTCCGCGCCTGATTGTACATCTCGGCTTTTCCTTCACTCGCGTATTTCGCACGTAGACGCCGCATTACGTCAGGGATATCACGAACGGGTGTATCGGCATCAATCATCGAGAGCGTTTCGAGTCGCTTCACCAATCCGAAGCGATTCCGTTTTGTCGATGGCGACAAGCCACTTTGCTCAACCCACTGCGTGAACAGTGTCTTGAATGGGTCGTTGATGTTTGCCTCGATGAAATTGAGGCGACCCTTCTGGTAGTCGACTAACGCATCGAGCAGGCGAACTTTGCCCGACTTGATGAGCGTGAGGCGAACCGCGTCTCGAAGCGCATCGAGGTCCTTCACCATGAGCTTGATGTCCTTCACCATTTCGAGCGCGTTGCGTTGCTGCGGGAACACGCCGGATGCCTTGAAGATGCGACCGACCGTCTTTGTCACGATATCAATTGTGTAGCTCCCAACCTGCACCCATCGTTCACCCTTTCGGATTCGTCCGCGTGACGGCATAGTTATGAGTATCCGAATAGCAGCAGCGCGCTGCACATGTGATTGAATGCTTACGTGATATATTACGTGACAATTGTCAAATATGCCACCAATTCATGAGACATGGTCGCTTTTGATGGAACGGTATTTGAGCTGAGCGAAATGTTGTTCGAAGATGTTTCACAGTAAGACTTTAGGGAATACAATATGGATTACGTGACACACGGGACAAATGGCGATCGATTCGGTCGCGAACGAGTTCAAGTACAAGAAGTTGGTGCGCTCGTAGGCCGACTTGCTGATGGCCTTGCCCGTCACCTCCTCGCCACGCGATCTCTACGGCCTCACGCGCGCTGAGCTCCAGCAGCAGCTGGTGCACTGGGGCCTCAAGCCCGTGCATGCCAACCGGCTGTGGAGGTATCTGTACATCGACCTCGTGTCGTCGTTTGACGAGATGCCCGAGCTGTTGCCCGCGTTGGCGGCGCGTCTGCGCGCGGAAACGACACTGGGCGTCCTGCCCACGACGCTCGAGACGGCGTCGAGCGATGGCTTTACGCGAAAGTATCTGCTGTCGCTCGCGGATGCCGCCACCATCGAGACCGTGCTCATGCGCTTCACGGGGCGCGTCACCGCTTGCGTGAGTTCACAGGTTGGCTGCGCCATGGGGTGCGTCTTTTGTGCGACGGGACAGATGGGGTACACGCGTCATCTCACACCGGGGGAGATCGTGGCGCAGGCCGTGCATGTGGCGCGCGTGCTGCGCCACGAGGCGCCCGCCGGCGCCATGATGCGCCAGACGCGCCATGGGCTCGGCACGCGCTTGCGGAACCTGGTGCTGATGGGGATGGGCGAGCCGTTGCACAACTACGACGCGGTCATGCAGGCGATCGACATTCTCCTCGATCCGCATGGTCCGGCGCTCGCTGCCGACCGCATCACGTTGAGTACCGTGGGTGTCGTGCCGGGCATTCTTCGCATGGCCGCGGAACAGCGTCCGGTGCATCTGGCGGTGTCGCTTCACGCGGCCACGCAGGCCGAGCGGGCGGCGCTGGTGCCCTCTGCGCGCAAGTGGCCGCTCGACGAACTGATGGCCGCATGCCGTACGTACAGTGCGACGACCGGTCGCCGCATTTTTTACGAGTGGACATTGATCGAGGGGCGGAACGACGGCGTGGACCAGGCGCGCGCCGTGGGTGTGCTGCTGCGCGGATTGCCGGCGCACGTGAACCTCATTCCGCTCAATCCGACCACGGGCTACGACGGCGCGCCCACGCGCACCGAGGCGGCGACCCGCTTTCAGCAGGTGCTGGCGGAGGAGTTTGCGCTGCCGAGTACGGTGCGCCAGCGGCGCGGGATCGACATTGCGGCCGGGTGCGGGCAGCTGGCGGTGACGACGCGCTGAACACACGCCGCCGCCGGCGGTTTGTTACGGCCGGCAGTTCGCGGCAGCGACCCGTGCGCGGACATCGGCGGCATCGCGCGGTCGGGTGCCGGCGTCGGGGGCGCGGAAGGTGATCACGTAGGCGCCATCGGGCATGTCATCGCGGCGCACACGGCTGTACCCGACGGCGCCGAGTTCGCAGATGAGCAGCCGCGGCGGGGTGCCGTGTCGGTCGGTCGGGGCATCCTGATCGAGAATCGCCAACCGCCCTCCGGCGCGGAACGCCGTCGCGAGCCGATACAGCAGGGCGTACGGGTCGCTGATCTCGTGATACATGTGAATCATCAGCGCCACGTCGATACTGGCCGCGGGCAACGCCGGATCACCGGGGGTTCCCGCGATCACCTCCACATTGGTCCACTTGGCGTCGGCCACGCGCTCGCGAAGCATCGCGAGGTAGCGCGGCTCGATGTCCTGCCCGTACACCAGGCCGCGCGCACCCACCCGCTCACTGAGGTGCCGCACGTAGTAGCCGTCACCGGCACCGATGTCGGCCACGCGCTGTCCGGCGCGGATGTTCAGAATGTCCATCACCTTCTCCGCCTCGCCGAAGGCGTCGCGGTCAACCTCATCGATCCACCGCGGTGCCACGATGCGCGAAATGGGCCGGTTGGGCGCCGGAAACTCGCGGGCGGCCGATTGTGCGGTGCCCGACTGCGCCGCGGCCGGTTGCGCCGTGCCCGTGGCGGCCAGGGTGAGGCTCGCGGCCAGTCCGGTTGCCGTGGTCACGCGCGCCATGAGGCGGCGGGAGCCTGCGATGGATTGGGTCAGCATACGAACGTGTGCGCGACGGGACGACGAACGGCCACAGGGGAACACGGGAAGCACGGGCATGGACTCGGTGGCCAGGGATAGAGGAGGACCTTCACCAACAGAAGCCGCGAGCTGGCCGCGGGGTTCCGCGTCGCCACCATCCGCGCGTGCCTCTAGAGGGTCAGATCACAACACCGGGCGCCGCTTGCCGTGCTCTGTCGCCTGCTCGAAGGCATGCGCCAACTGCAGCAGCGCCCAGTCACCGCGCGGTTTGCCCACGATCTGCGCGCCCACGGGCAGGCCGCTGGCGCTGAAGCCGGCGGGCACGCTGATGGCGGGGCACTGCATGAAGGTCACGTACCACGCGCTGCGCATCCAGTCGATGTAGGTCGGCATCGCGACACCGGCCACGGTGGTGGGATACTCCGTCGTGATATCGAACGGCTCCACCTGCGTCACGGGACACACATACGCGTCGTACTTCGAAAAGAACTGCGACACGTGCCGGTACATCTGTGCTTGCCGCGCGTTGGCCCTGGCCACATTCACCGCGCCCTGTCGTTCGGCTTCGGTGATCTCCCACTTCACGGTGTCCTTGAAGAGCGTGGGGTTGTCGCGCGACAGCTTCGCATAGCTGTTGTGATACGTGAGATGCCGCAGTGCGGGGAACGCTTCGTCGACACCGCTGAAATCGGGCTCCGCGTCTTCCACGATGCACCCCATGTCAATGAACGCTTTCCGGTTGGCGTTGAGCACGCGCGTGATCTCCGGCTCGAAGGGCAAGCCGCCCATGTTCGTAAACCACGCAATGCGCTTGCCCTTCATGCTGGCGGCGAGCGGACGGCGGAAGATGGCCGGATCGTCAGCGAGCGATGTGGGATCGGGGGCGTGCACACCGGCGATGGCGCTCAGAAAGAGTGCCACGTCTTCCACTGAACGCGCCATCGGACCACTGGTGGAGAGCGGCGACCAGGAGCCGTCGTCGTCGGGTACGCGTCCGGGAGACGGACGGAAGCCCACGACGTTGTTCCATGCGCCAGGATTGCGCAGTGAGCCGCCGGTGTCGCTGCCATCGGCGATCGGTAGCAGGTTGCAGTTGAGGGCGCAGGCCGCGCCGCCACTCGAGCCGCCCACGGTTTTCTGGAGGTTGAACCCGTTGCGCGTGGCGCCGAACACCGCGTTGAAGGTGTTCGAGCCGGCGCCGAACTCCGGCGTGTTGGTCTTGCCGATCGTGATCGCGCCGGCGGCGCGGATGCGCTGCACGATCAGGGCATCGGTAGTCGGCACGTTGTCCTTGTACAGCAGCGAGCCCTTGGTGGTGCGGATGCCCGCCGTATCAACGAGATCCTTGTGCGCAATCGGCAAGCCGTGCAACGGTCCAAGCGGCTCGCCGCGCGCCTGACGTTCGTCGGCGGCCTTGGCCCACGCGCGCGCCTGCTCCGGTACGAGCGTGACGATGGCATTCACGGTCGGGTTCACACGCTCGATGCGCGCGAGATGCGCCTCGAGCACTTCGCGGGCCGACACGCTTTTGCGTCTGATGCGCGCGGCGAGCTCGGTGGCCGAGAGCGACGTGAGTTCGTCGGCGGGAGTGCTATGAGGTGCGGACATGGCAGGGGTGTTCGCAGAGAGTACGTGAGGGAGCGCGCCGCCGACGGCGGCGGCACCGACCAGCTGCGTGAAGGCGCGGCGGGAGAATGAATCGGTCATCGCCTGAATATGCTGCGCACGCTGGCGTTCGCGAGAGGCGGATCTGGTCGCCAGGGCGAACTAGCCAGAATGGTCATTGCTGGGGACATTGCAGTCAGGGGAACGGCGAGGGCATCGGCAACAATCGGGCGGAACGCGATCGGTGAGTATTCATGTGGTGTTGGTGCATCCCGAAATTCACTGGAATACCGGCAATGCGGGGCGCACCTGCCTCGCCACCGGTGCCACGCTGCACCTCATCGAGCCGTTAGGGTTCTCGCTCGATGAGGCGCAAGTGAAGCGCGCAGGCCTCGGTGTTCGTGGCCACGGTGAGTCCGTTCGCCCTCATCGCCGCCAGCGCCATGGCGTCGAAGCGGAAGAGCGAGTCGCGCTAGGCGACGGCCTGCCGGGTGACGCGGGTGGCGGGCCGTTAACGAATGGGGACGGATGGCGTCCAACAATGCGTTCGTTCACTCCCGACTTCCGCACATGCGTCTTCGCCTCGCCCGTCCCTGGCGTTTCCACCTGCTGGACCGTCTATGGGTCCCCGCAGCTGCAGCTGTCGGGGTCATCGCGCTGACCGGCTGTCGCCCGCAGGAGGCTACGGCCGTTCCGTCGGGCCCCTCGACGCCGCCGCCCATCACGCCGACCGGTACCGAGGGGGCGTTCCGCGGCTCGATCGTGCTGGGTCGCCCCTCCGAGCGGAGTGTCGTGGCCAACGTGTGGACCGTGGATCAGGCGGGGACCATCTCGCTGCTGGTCGGTACCGCTCCCGGCCGGTACACGCGACGCACCGCGCCCGTGGCGCTGACGGCCGATACCCCAGTCGAGTTGCCGATCAGCGATCTCACGCCGGGAACGCGCTACTACTACCGGCTGCAGTTCGACGGGGCCACCGGGACTGGGCCGACCGCCGAGCGATCATTCCGCACGGCGCCTGCAGCCGGCGGCACCTTCCGGTTCGGCCTGCAGGGGGACTCGCATCCCGAGCGGCTGCGCTCGCAGTTCGACTCGGTGCTGTACGTCCGCACGCTGACCGCTGCCGCTGCCGATTCGCTCGACTTCTACGTGATGCTCGGCGACGACTTCAGCGTGGACATTCTCGATCCGGCGACGATCACCGCGGCGCAGGTGCGGCAGCGATACACGCTGCAGCGACCGTATCTGGGGATCATCGGTGCGATGAGTCCTGTGTTCCTCGTCAATGGCAACCACGAGCAGGCCGCGCGCTACCTGCTCGATGGGACGCCCAACAATCCGGCCGTGTGGGCGCAGAACGCGCGCAACAGTCTGTACGCACAACCGGCGCCCGACGCGTTCTACAGCGGAAACGCCGAACAGGTGTCGCACATCGGTCTGCTGCGGAACTTCTACGCCTTCACCTGGGGTGACGCGCTCTTCGTTATGATCGATCCGTACTGGGGATCACCGGTGTGCGTGGACAATCCCTTCTTCGGCGGCGACAAGCGTTCCGATCTGTGGACCGTGACGCACGGGGACGCGCAGTACCAGTGGCTCAAGCGTACCCTCGAGCAGAGCTCGGCGAAGTACAAGTTCGTGTTTGCGCATCACGTGATGGGCACCGGACGTGGCGGCGTGGAAGTGGCGCGCCTGTACGAGTGGGGCGGGCGCAACCCCAATGGGACCGTGGAGTTCGCCGCACGACGCCCCACCTGGCCCGTGCCGATTCACCAGCTGTTCGTACAGAACAAGGTGAGCGCCTTCTTCCAGGGGCACGATCACATCTGGGTGCGGCAGGAGCTCGACGGCGTCGTGTATCAGGCCGTCTCAGAGCCGGCCGACCCCAACTACTCGCTCTTCAACGCCGACGCGTACACCACGGGTGTGAAGTTCCCCAACTCGGGGTACACGCGCGTGACCGTCAGTCCGGCCGGGGCGAAGGTCGAATACGTGCGCATGTACAAGACGGCCGACGAGACCGCGGGACGCACCAGCGGGACGGTGGCCTACAGCTACGTGATCCCATGATGACATCCTGCCCACTCCGTCGCGGTATTGCCGCGGTCACTTTCTCCTTCCTGGCAGGCGGCTGCGGTAGCGGCGACTCGCCTTCGGCCACCCCACCCGTGACTCCCGCCCCGGTCGCGTCGCAGATCGTGGTCACGCCGGCCACGGTGACCATGAACACGGGTGCCACTGCCACGCTCACCGCCGCCACTCTCACGGCCACCGGGGCGCCGGTGGGTGGTGTCACCGTGACATGGACGAGCAGTGCTCCTCAGGTGGCCACCGTGTCTGCCGCTGGGGTCGTGACCGGTGTCAGCGTAGGCAGTGCGACCATCACGGCTGCCGCCGGCGCCCTCCGCGGGACGAGCGCCATCACGGTGCGCACCACCCCACCGGCGGGCAGCTTTCAGACCACCGTGCCCGCCGTGGACTTCAACGTCGTGCCGGCCAGGCCCACCGACACCGCCATCAGTCTCAGTCTGCTGTCCGCGAGCAGTCGTACCGTCACGCTGACGTTGCTCGACGGCGGCCGCACCGAGTCGCTGGTGCTCACGGCCGGTGAGCCGCGCGTGCTCGAACTCACCGGACTCACGGCAGACCGCACCTACCGCTATCGCATCACGGCGACGTCCCCGGCATTGACCTACGACGGGCAGTTCCGCACGGCACGGGCCAACGGCAGTACCTACCGCTTCGTGATGCAGGCGGACTCGCATCTCGACGAGAACTCCGACCCGGCGATCTATACGAACACGTTGCGCAACATGCTCGCCGACAGCGCCGACTTCCTCGTCGATCTCGGCGATACCTTCATGTCGGACAAGTACAGCGACTACCGGGACGCATCGGCCCACTACGTCGCGCAGCGCTACTACTTCGGCGTCAGCGGCACGCAGTTGCCGCTGTATCTGGTGCAGGGCAATCACGACGCCGAGAGCGGCTGGCTCAGCGCGAATGCCGCATGGGCGGCCTCGCAGCGACTGCGATGGTTTCCCGCCGTGTCCCCCAACACGTTCTATTCGAGCGGCGCCACCGCTGCGATTCCACGCAACTACTACGCGTGGCGCTGGGGAGACGCCTTGTTCGTGGCACTCGATCCCTACGCGTTCACCACGACCAAACCGAGTTCGGCCTCGAGCAGCTGGGCCTGGACGCTGGGAAGGGAACAGTATGACTGGCTCACGCGCACCCTCGAGTCGAGCACGGCCCGGTACACGTTCGTATTCCTGCATCACCTGGTGGGCGGGCAGGGGTTCGAGGCGCGCGGTGGTGCCGAGGCCTCGCGCTTTTTCGAGTGGGGTGGCGCCAATGCCGATGGCACCCCCGCCTTCGCGGAGCGTCGGGCCGGATGGGCCATGCCGATTCACGATCTGCTCGTGAAGCACAAGGTCTCCGCGGTGTTTCACGGCCACGATCACCTCTACGTGAATCAGGGACGTGACGGCATCCGGTACCTCGAGGTGCCCCAGCCGAGTTTCGCCCGCGAGAACGCCACGCAGAGTGCGGCGGACTACGGCTATCTCTCTGGCGTGCTGCTCGGCAGTTCGGGGCATGTGCGTGTCACCGTCTCGCCAACCAAGGCGACGGTCGCGTACGTCCGCTCACGCCTCGTCGCCGGGAACGGTGTCGTGGCCGATCAGTTCGACATTCCACCGTCCCGCTGACGATGATTCGCGCGCTTCCTCGACTCGTTCTTCGCCCGGGCGTATACGGCGTTGGTATGGCGCTGCTGCTCGGCGCGTGTGGCAGTGATGTCAAAACCGCTGCTCCGACCACCCCCACGCCGAACCCGCCCACTCCCACGGCGAATTTCAGCGTCACCAGCAGCGGCGTGGTGAATGGCACGCTCCCGACTACCTACACCTGCGACGGCGAGTCGAAGTCGCCGCCGTTCGCGTGGGCCGGTGCGCCCGCCAACACGGTGGAATACGCGCTGCTCATGAGCACGGTGCCCACGGTTGGCGCGACCAAGTACAGTTGGGTGTTGTACGGCATCCCGGCCACCGTGACCAGCATCGCTACCGGTACCGCGGCCGGCACCGTGGGACAGGCCGACGACGGTGCGGGTACCAACTATGCGCCGCCCTGCTCGCAGGGGCCCGGACTCAAGCAGTACACCATTCAGGTCTTCGCGCTGTCCGCTGCCGGTCGTGTGACTAGTACGCCGTTGCAGACCACCGGGGCGGCGCTGCTCGATGCCATCCGCAGCATCACGCTCGCGACCGCCACGTTGAGCGTCAACGTGAATCGCACACAGGCGATGATCAACTGCGGTTACGTGCGGGCGTCCGTGACGCCATGGCGCGCCGCTACCGGTGTGGAGGTGACCTGTGATTCCACCTACGCGGCGATCGCGTCCACCGGCATCCAGAGTCGCCACGTGATGATGCGCGGCATTCGCGCCACGAATCAGCAGGTGCCGATTCCGCAGAACTTCACGGGCAGCAACGCGTGGCGCATTCCACCTACGCCGGTCGTCAGCGCCACCAAGACCTCCGCCCTCGATGGCCCGATCGGCATCGCCGTCAACGGCGTGCCCATCTTCAATCCGTGCAAGCAGGGCGGGTGCAGCGGCCCCGGCGGCGGCGACACCAAGGTGCTGGGCGAGTTGGACGACTGCAACGGCCACGCCGGACGTGCCGACGACTACCACTACCATGCGGCCCCCACGTGTCTCATGAGTGAACAGGGTGCGGCCTATTGGGACACGCATCCTGTTGGGTGGGCGCTGGATGGGTACGCCATCTTCGGCTACCGGAATCCCGATGGGACGACCGCGACGCGCGACGCGGGGTGTGGCGGCAACACCGTGACGCATGCCAATGCGCCCGCAGGCTATGCGTATCACGTAACCGACGTGAGCCCGTACGTGTTGAGTTGCTTCCACGGGAACCCGAGTCCCGATCTTGCGGGCCAGTCGGCGAAGTTCTCGCCGTTACGGCCACCGGGGACACCCATGCCGTCGACCAACATGACGCTCGAGACGTCGGCGACGGCCTTGGCTATCGGCGGCACGAGCACGTTGCGTTGGGAGAACGCCAATCGGCGCTATCAGATCCGGTACACCCGCACCGCGGCGGCGTGCTGGACCTTCGAATTCCAGACCGATGGCGTGATCACTGGCACCAGCGCATACTGTCGGGCCCGATGAGTCGCGGAATACGTGGCCGATCGCAGGTGTCGGTGCGCTGGTGGGCCCTGCTGGCCGCGTTGCTCGTGCTGCCGCTCCACCGCGCGACGGCGCACGAACTGCAGCAAACGGCAATCGCGCTCGTCGTTCGCGAAGGCGGCGCACTCGAGGTGCGGCTCACGTGCACCTGGTCGCGGCTACTGCTCGCGTCGGGAGCCGCCGGGCCAACGGACGGCGCGCGTGCCGTCATCGCACGGCTCGCCGCCGAGCCGGCCGCGACGTTCGCCGCACGCGTCGACACCATTCGACGTGGACACGTTGCGGGCGCTCGAAGAAGCAGTAATCGACTTCAGTGGCTGCGCGGCGATCATTTCACACGACCGGTGGTTTCTCGATCGCGTGGCCACACACATTCTTGCGTTTGAAGGCGACTCGGAAGTTGTCTGGTTCGAAGGCAACTATGGCGCGTACCTCGACGACCTGAAGAAGCGAAAGGGTCCCGATGCTGACCAGCCGCATCGGATCAAGTACCGGAAACTGGTGCGATAATGCGTTGGCTCCTGCTCGCGGCGGCCGCAGCGTGCATCATTGGCGGTGCGACCAAAGCCTTTGCGCAGGAAGGCGCGCGACCGGCCGTGCGGGTCTCGCGTGCCAGCGGCACCGCCGTTCGGATTGACGGCAAGCTCGACGATGCGGCGTGGCACCGGACGGATTCGATCGCGAACCTGACGCAGGTTGAGCCCCGATCGGGCGCAGCCACGCCGTTCCGAACGGTCACACGGGTGATTGCGACCGACGATGCCCTGATCATCGGTATCCGTGCCGATGATCCGGATCCATCGGGGATCGTCGCCTTCACGAGGGCCCGCGACGGCTCGCTCGACAACGAGGACCACCTCAAGATTGTTCTTGATACAGATCTCGACGGCCGATCGGGATATGTGTTTGCGGTAAACCCTAATGGCGCACGCTACGACGCGCTCGTGGCGCGACAGGGCGAGGGGGAAAACGCAAGCTGGGACGCGATTTGGGAAGCTGCTGCGGTGCGCACGGTCACCGGCTGGTCCGTCGAAATTCTGATTCCGGCGAAGAGTCTATTGTTCAAGAAGGGGCTCACCTCCTGGGGCTTCAACATTCAGCGGCGCGTGCAGCGGTCGCTCGAAGTGGATCGATGGGCCACGCCGCTGGCACAGTTCAAGGTGACGCACGTTGCGCGGGCCGGCACGCTCGACGGCGTGCCCGAATTCGACCTTGGGCGTGGAATCAGCGTGCGCCCATCGGTCACGATGGGCGCGGGGTACGACGCGCGCGGGGCCGCACTGAGTGCCGATGCCTCACCGAGTCTGGATCTGACGCAGCGGCTGGGCGCGAACACGCTCGGCTCGCTTACGGTCAACACGGATTTCGCCGAAACCGAAGTCGATGCGCGCCGCACGAACCTCACGCGATTCTCGCTTGTGTTTCCAGAAAAGCGAACGTTTTTTCTCGAAGGAGCAAGTACGTTCGACTTCGGCCTCGGGACCGGAGACGACGTGCGGCCGTTTTTCAGCCGGACGCTTGGACTCTACAACGGAACCGAAGTGCCGATCCAGGGCGGGCTCAAGGTGAATGGTCGCGAAGGGCGAACATATTTCGGCGCGCTGGCGGTGCACACGGGAGATGTGGACACGCTCTCGACCGGAAATACCATGGGCGTGGTGCGCGTGCGGCAGAGCATCCTCGAGCAGTCGAGCGTCGGGATGATTGCGACGTTCGGCGACCCACTGGCGCGCGCGAACGCGCGGACCACCGGCGCGGACTTCACGTACCAGACCTCGCGCTTTCAGGGCGACAAGAATTTCCTTGCCGGTGTATGGGCACTCGAGACAGCGCGTGAGGGATTGACCGGCGATCGCACGGCGATCGGTGCGATGGTCGACTATCCGAACGACGTCTGGGATATCGCGGCCACGTATCGCCGCATTGGAGAGAGCTTTCGGCCGTCACTCGGGTTCGTTCCACGCCCAGGTGTTCAGGCGGCGTCGCTGAACGTGAACTTTCAGGTACGCCCGAAGATTCCGATTGGACCGTTTCGGGTGCGCTCCATGCTGCACGAACTGCAGACCTCCGTGGTCACGCGACTCGACGGCAGGTGGGAAAGTTTTCGCCTATTCATGGCGCCAATCAATTGGCGCTTCGAGAGCGGCGACCGCTTTGAGGTCAACGCCGTTCCTGTGGGTGAACGGCTTGATAAGCCGTTCACGATCGCCGAGGGCGTGACGATTCCGGCTGGCGCGTACCAATGGACGCGATTCCGGCTCGAGCAGCAGTTTGCGAACAAGCGTCCACTGAGCGCGCAGGTGACGTGGTGGTTTGGCGAGTTCTATACTGGGCACCTGAATGAATTGCAGGTGACGTCGTCGTGGAAGCCCAGCCCACTGTTCATCATTGACCTGAATGGCACCGTGAACGTGGGCGATCTGCCCGAGGGCCAGTTCACGCAGGTGGTGATGGGAACGCGGTTTCGCCTGAACCTCTCGCCAGACCTGCAGGTGACCAGCTTTGTTCAGTACGACCACCGTTCACATGAGCTGACCTCCAACTCGCGGCTGCGCTGGACCTTCTCGCCGGCCGGCGAGCTGTTCCTCGTGTACAACCACAACGCGACGGAACGTGACCCGATCTCCAAGCGTCCGGGCTGGAACTTTGAGGCGAATCGCCTCGCCCTCAAGGTTCAGTACGCGTTTCGATATTAGGCGACTGCAAGCGCGCGCGGTGCGTTACCCGCGCGAGCCGAACTGCTTGGTGAACTTCACAGTGAACGCGCGCGTGATCGGGCGCTTCCAGTTGAGGAAACCGTCGGCCTGCTCGGCGTCGTTGAACACGATGAACAATCCCGTGCCGGCCGTGTTGAGCCAGCTCAAGCGCGCGTTGGCGGTCCAAGCATGCGCCTGGTCGTTGAACTGCATGAGCGTTTGCATGGAAATGCGCGGCGTGAAGAAGTACGCGAACCGGAGCCCGATGAGCGAACGCGAGAACTCGCCCTGTGTGAGGTGTACGTCGGAGTAGTCCACGAGCAACGACGAGGAGAATGCCGCGCCGTATCGCGCCGTGACGGTGGTGGTCGCCGTTGCGCGGTTTCCGTTGTAGAACGCGCCGGTTTCGGCGCGAAGCACCACCGATACCGGCCGACTGGGGTCGGTCGTCCAGTCGAGGCCAAGGACGGGAAAGTCGTACCGGCCCACCGGGAGTGTCACGCCGGGCGCGATGGCGAAGGGGCTGGTCAACCCTTCGTGATAAATATTCAGGTCTGGTCCGAATCGTGCGCCGCTCGTGAACTCGACCTCCGTCATGTCGACGTGCATCCATCCGCTCTGGAAGTAGCCATCCAGCCCGTAATAGCCGCGGTAGGTGACGTGCGGGTTCCAAACGCGAAGCCATGGCAGGCTCTCGTTCCGTACGTATCGCATGATGCCGATCTCGACGTGACGAAATCCGCTTGGCCGGCTGAGGAACCCGAGTTCCGGGACAAAGTCAGATCCAACCTGCATGAGCCGAATGTTGTTGTTCCACTCCTCGGTCTGGTACCCGACGCGTGCGCTCCCCGCGAGGTTATCGCTGCCACGCCTGGGCGAGTCGGTGAGGCCACCCCACCAATCCGTGGTCCAATTGTTGCCGAGCCCGATCCGCCCATCCACCCCGAACGTGCGGTGGTAGTCGTCCGAGTTGTTGCGTGCCATGCGTTGCACGCCGATGAGGCCAATGCGTGACCGCGGACCGATTTCACGCGAGAGACGCCCAACACTGTACGACTGGCCGCGAAGCGTCGCGAAGTCGTTTGTGAGCATCTGGATGGCGCCGACCGTTGTTCCGCCGACTCGGCCGGTGAGGCGGCTACCGCCAAGCAGCGGCAGTGGCGTACCGAGCGAGTCAATGCCGATGCGGCGACTGAAGAAGAGTTCGGCGGCCTGAGGCGTGCCCGCGCTGAAAACGCCGGCGTTCTCGAGGAAGAAGGGTCGCTTCTCTGGGAAGAAGAGAGGGAAGCGTGTGAGATTCACGCGCTGGTCGTCGACTTCGACTTGCGCGAAATCGGTGTTGTACGTGAGATCGAGTGTCAGGCTCGGCGTCAGGCCGAGCTTTGCATCGAGGCCGACGTCGAGCTCTGTGCTCGTCCTGAGTGGCGTGCCGTCTTGGCGGGTCGAGCCGATCAGGTACGGTGTGAGGCTTGCGATCCGGTTCGTGGGCGCCTTCACGTCCCCAAGTGTGCCGGCGAGCGACAGCCGGTACAGATTGAACTGGCGCGGAATCGGCGACCAAAACAGTTCTTCGTTTGTGCGCCGCACGAGACGGGCGAGATTGAGTCCCCACTGCTGGACCGCGCCGCCGCCGTACCGAAGCGTCGTGAACGGGATGCGAAATTCGGCGTACCATCCGAGCGTGTCGCGCGACGTCGCTACCGTCCAGCTCCCGTCCCAGTTGAGATTGAATCCGCCCATGGCGCCAGATTGCGCGCGCGTCTGGCCTTGCTGGAATGCGCCGTTCCCCTCGCCCTCGCGGGTGACCTGACCGTCGTATTCGATTCCGGCCGGCGTCGTGCCGAAGACGAACCCGTTCTGGCGGTCGTGAAAGGTGTCGAGAATGAGCGCGAAGTAGTCGCTGTTGACGAGCTGGCCATCGCGCACCTTTTCGCCAGGCACGATAGCGCCCGCATGCGTGTCGAACAGCCAAGCCCCCACATACAGCGCCTGATCGTCGGTGAAGATGCGCACTTCGGTGCGCTCGCTTGCGGGTGCGCCGGAGTCTGGCTCTCGCTGCGTGAATCCTGAAAAGAGCTCGGCGTCGCCCCAGGCGCTTTCATTCAAGCGGCCATCGACGACCACTTTTTGCGCCAAGTTGCGGGCCACGCCCGACTTTCGTTGCGGTGGTGTGACTGCCACGGCGGCCACGGTGCCCGTCTGCTGTGTGCGTACGGTGGCCGGGATAAGGCTGGTAACGGAAATGAGCGCGATGAGCGCCCTGAAGGTCCTGGACATTTCGGAGAAGTTGGGGGCTGGGTGGAGGCGAAGCGGGTCGCAGCGCTCGGTCATGGCGCGCGCTTAGCAGCGGCGACGCGGGGAATCTATCGATCGGCCCGGACCGTACCGATTGAACGGTCCCCAGTGAGTACGGGATTTGTTCGGCAAGCCAAGGGGCTGGATTGCCAAGGGAACATTCGGCACCAAGTACCAATATGTATCTATATAACTGTGTATAGCCGGATGTCCGAGGCGGCTCGTTCTGTGCCCAGGTGGGCACACCACAAGTCTATCGCGTACCAGCGAACGTGGAGCAAGGTGATACGAACGGCACGATTCTTCAGGATGACAGTGAAGGCTGCGGCTGGTGTCGTGGCGTTTGCCGGTCTCGCGCAGGCACAGGAGTTGTCAGGTAACGGATTCCTGTTCGGGGCACCGATGGGGAGTATCGCGTTCCGCGCTGGCTATGCCGGCGCGAATGCGGGTAGCGACCTTTTCTCGCAGATGACGACCGACCTAAGCCTCAAAAAGGGCGACTTTTCATCGTTTGGCTACGGGCTCGATCTCGCATTTGCCTTGCGACCGCGTTTGGACGTGGTGGTCAGCGCCGACATCAGCGGGATGGACAAAAAGTCCGATTACCGCGAGTGGCAGGACAACGCTGGAAAACCAATTGAGCAGACGACCGGCTTCTCTCGTCAGGCATTTGCCGCCAGCCTGAAGTATTCCCTGGTACCAAACGGCCGTACGCTCGGGAAGTTCGCGTGGGTTCCAGCCCGGTACGTGCCGTGGGTGAGTGCCGGGCTTGGCCGCACACTGTACAAGTTCAAGCAGGATGGCGATTTCATCGATTTTGGCAACAACCACAAGGTGTCGAAGGACCAGTTCTCGTCCAGTAAGTGGGGCGGAACCGCACAGGTAGCAGCCGGACTCGACTGGAGCATCAACCAGCGGTTTGCGCTGACGTCCCAGGCGAAGTATCTCTCTGGGAAGGCAGACTTGGATCTGGATTTTTCTGGGTTTGCCCCGATCGACCTGTCGGGTTTTGGAATGACCGCAGGGCTGACCATCAGGTTTTGAGGAGGAGCCGATGCACTCGACACGAAAAGTGATGACCACGTTCGCGGCCGCCGCCGTTGTAAGCGCGCTCGCCGCCGTCACGATGTCCGCCCAGGGCAAGGATTCGCGCTGGGATGCGTGGATCGGCTGCTGGGCACCGGTCGCTGGCCAGGACGGCATGTTGCGCGAAATGGGCGGCGCCGGTTCGACGCGCGTTTGCGTGGCACCAGCCGAGGGCACGTCGGCGGTCGAGGTGCTGACGATCGCTTCGTCTGGCAAGTTGCTCGATCGTACGCGCATCGAAGCAGACGGTGCACCGCACGCGATCTCGCGCGATGGATGCAACGGCACGGAAACCGCTCGTTGGGCGTCGCACGGAACGCGCGTCTACATCTCGACGCAGCTCACCTGTGCCGGTGGCGTACAGCGTCGCGGAACGGGCGTGATGTCGTTTAACCAGCGATACGAATGGCTCGACGTGCGTGGAATGAGCAGTAGCGATGTGTCGGGCGTTGCCGTTGCCCGCTATTCGGCGACCGACGACACGACGGGAATTCCGGCTGACGTGCGCAAAATCGTCCCAGTCCGCACGGCCGTGACGAACACCGCGGCGCTCGCCGCGTCCGCGCCGCTGACGCTGGCCGATATTGCGGACGTCGGAACGGTCACGGACAGCGGCGTCGCGTCCACCTGGCTCACGGAACGGACGCAGGGCGTGAGGCTGACCATCAACGGTAAGCAGCTCGAGGCCTTGGCAGACCAAGGTGTGCCGGCGGCCGTGATTGACGTCGTTGTGGCCATCGCGCATCCCGAGGTGTTCGTGTTGAATCCGGGCGCTGGCGATGCCGGGTTGAAGCCGCGCGACCAGCGCGTGACGAGCGCCAACACCAGCGCAGTTCGCGGGATGTATGGATATCCCGGCTACTACAGTAGCGTACTGTCGTCGGGGTTCCCGTTTGGATTCGCGTACGGTTGGTCGCCCTACTACGGCATGTATGATCCGATGTTCGGCTATGGGTACGGATCATATGGCTACGGAATGAATGGCTACCGGGGGTACAGCCCGTACGGTAGCTACGGATCGTACAGTCCATATGGCGGCTACTATCCGGGTTCACAACCGATCGTGGTTGTGACGAGGCCTTCGGACACGGGCGTAACCGGCTCCGGCCACGGACGGATGGTGAAGGGCGACGGTTATGTTGGGCCGCGCAATTCAGGTTCGTCGAGCGGCGGCTCGTCGTCGACTTCTGGTGGAAGCAGCAGTGGATCGTCAAGCGGTGGATCGGCGTCGACCGGCGGGGCGACCACCGGATCGAGCAGTACGAGCGGTGGCGATCGCACCGCGGTCCGGAAACCGCCGCAGTAAATCATTGACAGCATGCACCATACAAAGCGGCCGGCGGATTTCTCCGCCGGCCGCTTTTCTTTCGTGCTGCTCAATCGATCAGGGCACAATGGGCGGCGTCCAGAATCCCGGAGTGCCCTTGGCCGATGCACTGACTTCGCCCGAAAAGAACATCGAGTTGAATATCATGCGGAAACTTCCCGTCGGCTGGCCCCGCCACTGCGGCTGAAACCCGAAAAGCACGACGTGCCCCTTGCCCTTCTTCACATCGACCGCGGCGGCCTGTCCCTGCATGTACTTCGCACCGCCGAGGTAGCCAGAGCGGAGCGGTGACGCGGGATACTTGGCGATGACGGAACCGTCGAAGCCTTCAAGGGTCGTGAAGACCGGACTTCCGCTCACCATCACGTCGGCGGTTTCGGGCATGCCGGCCATCACGGGATGTGCGCCGTCGACGGTGACCTGCATGATCGAGCTGCCGGTGAAGAACTCACTCCGTTGCAGTCCGGCGACGATATTGCGCACCGGGAGTCGAAGCGAAGTGATCGCTGCGGTTGCGCCCTGGTTCCAGGCGACGACGGTACCGCCACCCGAAACGAAGGCATCCACTGCGCGCGTGCGTGACTCTCCTGCGATGAGGGCTGTGCTGTCGATGGCGCCGCCACGTCCACCGCGACCACCGCCGGCCGGCCCACCACGTCCGCCGCCACCGCCGCCGCCAAAGGCCTGCGACGCCATAACGATCACGTCGAATTGTGTGGAGAGGTCGCCGGCCTGAAGATCGGCTGGGCCGATGAGCGTGTACGAATAGCCGTGGGTATCGAAGAGCCACTCGGTCCAGCCTTCATCCATATTGCCCGGCGCGGCCTTGTAGAGGGCGATGCGTTTCGGCGCGACCGGACCGTCTGGAACCGTTGCGACGCGATCGGCGCGGACGGACAGTTCGGTGGCCCACGCGTCGGCCTTGGCGCTGTTCACGCCTGAGACGGCCCAGCGTTCGGAACCCTTTCCGGAGTTCGCGACGTAGCGCACGGTAGCGCCTTCAACGAGCGCTTTCGTGACGAAGCGAAAACTGTTGTTCTGTTTCGGATCGAGCAGAATGTGCTCGCCGGATCCGGCAATTACTCCACCGGGCGCGACGATGCCGGCTGCGACGGCGTTGGTGGTGAATGGGTAGTCCGCAGACTTGCCCCAAGCCTCGGGCGTGCCCTTGACCGGCTTCATCGCTGCGCGAAAATCTGCGGAGAGCGGCGTTTTGGCTTCTGCGACCTTGACGTTCATCTGATACGGAAGGGTCCAGCCGGCCGCGTCATACGGCAGGTCATCACCCATCTCGGGATATTTCTGTACCTCGAGTAGTTCGCGCACGAGCTCACCGAATTCCTGATCCATCGGAATGACCCACGTGCCTTTCGGATAACTCGTGCCGTCGGCCGTGGCGTCGCGATCGAGCTGGCTAATGCGCACGCCGTGGAAAGCAAAGCGGCGGAGCAGCTCGATCGGCGCCATCGGATCGTGTTGTTGTTGCGCGACGATATAGGCGTACGGCGCCGTGTTGCGATACTTCTTGATCACGTCCCGGCCAGACTGGTAGCGATTGTAGAGGAGCTCCTCGCGGAACCTGGCCGCGAACTTGAGCGTGGCGCGCGACGCGGTGACCATGTATTCCACCGCGTCGCGAAGGCGCCAGGCGCCACCGGGCCATGGGCTCAGGTAGAGCGCCTGCGGCCGGAGTTCACGGTACTCGGCTGGGAAGTTTTCCGGGCGACCGATCGGCTTCGGTGTGGCGCAGCTGCCACCCTGGGTCTCGGTCCACCAGGCCGGAATGTTCTGGAACACCGGCATGTAGTCGATGTAGCCCGGGTAGTAGGCGTCGAAGGTGGCGAGCATGTGCACGCCGCCGGGCTGGTTGTGCGCATCGAGTTCCTGCGCGATGTATGTGCCGATCGTGTTGATCGTGCGCGCCGGGATCGGTGGGGCCCGGAGCCCGACGGGATCGGCGAACGGCGGGATCCACATGCGCGTCGGCTCGGGCGACGACTGGTGGTGCACATAGATGATGTTGGGTTCCCATTCGCGCCAGACTTTCTGGATTACCCGCGACTCGATGACGTTCATCATGTAGCTGTCGCGGTTGTTGTCGTGGCCGATGTACTTCTGGTACAGCTCCATACTGCCCGTGCGGCCCGCGTACTGGTCGCGGCACCAGTTCACGACGATGTCCTGGCCGTCGGGATTGATCGACGGCCAGAGCACGAAGATCACGTTGTCCAAGATGTCGCGCACCTCGGGATCATTCGCGCGGGAGAGGAGTTCGTACGCGAGTTGCGGCGTGTGCTGCGAGCCGGCGATCTCGGAGGCGTGCAGGCCTCCGCTGATGTCCACGAACGCGCGCCCCTCACGGGCCAGCGCGCGTGCCGCGCTGTCGGTGAGGCCTTCCGGATGTGCGAGCCGTTGCGCGATCTGACGGTACCGGTCGAGCTTGGCCAAGTTCTGCGGTGACGAAATCACCGCGACGGTCCAGGGCTTGCCGAACGACGTCTTGCCGACCTCCACCAGTTTGATGCGGCTGCTCGACGCCGCGAGCTTGCGGAAGTAGCCGATCGACTGGTCGTAGTCGACGAGCTGGCTATCGGCGCCGACGGCGAAGCCGAACACCGATTCCGGAGTGGGGACGGATGGCCGTGCCTGCTGTGCGCTGCTGATTCCGCCTATGGCCACAAGGAGGGCGACAGGGCGGATGAGGCAGGAGATCACGGATCGCGCGGACATCCAAAAACTCCTGAGCGAAGTGGTAGCACTCGACGCGCCTCGGGCGCGCGTGGAAAAGCGGTTGACTCTATCGTATGATGCATGCTTCTCCACCCTTTTGGGAGTAGGTGACTATGCGTGGGTTGCGGACGATCTACACCGTAGCGCTTGGCGCAGCGGCGACGGCAACAATCAGCTCCCCTGTGGCGGCGCAGGCCGCCAAGCCGCGAGTTCCTGCGTCGGAGTACGGAAAATGGGAGTCCGTAACCGCGGGCGACCTCTCTCCGGACGGCAAGTGGGTGGCGTACGAGCTGCGCCGCGTGAATGGCGCCAATGAACTGCGCTATCGGCAGGTCAGTGGCGGCCAGGAACAGTCGGTCCGCATGGCGACCGCGCCACAGTTCACGCGCGACAGCCGCTGGCTGGTGTACACGATCAACCCCGACACCGGTGCTGCCGCAGGCGGCGGACGGGGCGGACGCGGTGGAGCGGCGGGCGGAAACGCCGCCGCCCGCAATAAAATCGGGATCGTTGATCTCCGCGGCGGCACGCCGGTCGCGTTCGACGACATCCAGTCCTTCGCGCTCGCAAAGAGCGGCGCCCACGTAGCGCTGAGGCGGTACCGTGCGCCGAGTGCGTCTGGCGCGGCACCTGCTTCACGCGGCGCCGACCTCGTGGTACGCGACCTTGAGCGTGGCACGCAGGTGACGTTTGGCAACGTCGCCGACTTCGCGT
This sequence comes from Gemmatimonadota bacterium, assembly GCA_014192065.1. Taxonomy (GTDB): domain Bacteria; phylum Gemmatimonadota; class Gemmatimonadetes; order Gemmatimonadales; family Gemmatimonadaceae; genus Fen-1231. The sequence continues at coordinate 23,542 of BJHH01000005.1, forward strand.
GGAGCGACGACGGCGCGCTGTTGGCCATGACCGTCGATGTCGAAGGTCGCACGGGGAATGGCGTGCAGGTGCTCGACGCTACGACTGGCACACTGCGGTCGCTCGATGCCGGTGACCATGGCTACTCGGGGCTTGCTTGGCGCGCGAAGACATCGGATCTCGCGCTGTTCCGTAGCCGCACCGACACCACATTCGCCGACACGAGTCAGGTGGTGCTGGCATGGAAGAACGTCGCATCGGCTACTCCGCAGCGTCGGATGTATGACTTCTCTGCTGACACACGATTCACCACGGGCATGCGGGTGGCATCGTACCGCGCGCTTCAATGGACTGGTGATGGTTCGACGCTGCTGTTCGGCGTGGCGCCGCGAGAGCAGAAGCTTCCGCCCGTCGGTCGTGGCGGTGCGGGCGCTGCCACACCCGCACGCGTGCAGGTGTGGCACTGGAAGGACGTCCGCCAGTTCCACCAGCAGGAGGTGAATGCGGTGCAGGACCGTCAGCGCACGCTTCCTGTGTCCTGGCACCTTGCGAGTGATGGGATCACGCGCCTCTCGGACGACTACTACGAAACCCTCCAGTTCGCGGATCAGCGCAGCGCGGCGCTTGCCAGCGACCAGTCGGCGTACTTCAAGGAGATGCTCTCCGGTCGGTCGTACCGCGACGTTGTCCGCGTGGACGCGGCGACTGGAAAACGCGAGGTGATCGCCACGAAGACCATCAGCACCAGTGCGATCAGTCCGAGCGGGCAATACGTGCTGTACGGGCAGAAGGGTCAGTGGTGGAGTTACGATGCCGCCACCGGGAAGCGTGCGAACCTCACCGAAAAGACGAAGGCAAGTTTCGTTGACCTCGAAGACGACCACCCGCTGCCGGAACGATCGCTCTACGGACTCGCCGGTTGGGCACCGTCGGAGAACGCGGTGTTTGTGTACGACAAGTTCGATCTCTGGAAGCTGACCATTGACGGATCCGGTGCCGAGCGCCTGACGCGAGGGCGTGAGGATGCCACCGTGTACCGCTACGTGTCACTCGATCCGGACCGCGCTGGCGGCGGTGGACGCGGCGGGTTTGGCGGTGGCGGTGGGGCCAATGTCATTGATCTGTCCAAGTCGGTGATGCTCTCGACGACCGGCGACCTGACCAAGAAGAGCGGCTACGCGAAGCTGACGGGCGGCACGGTTGAACGGCTCGTCTGGCGCGACAAAGCCATCGGCTCGCTCCAGAAGGCGCGCGACGCGGAGCAGTACCTCTACCTCGAGCAGAGTTACACCGACTCACCAGACTATTTCATCGCCGCATCGGATGCACTCAACTCGGCGCAGGCCGTATCGAAAACCAATCCGTTCCAGGATGACTACGGCTGGGGCAAGCAGGTGCTCATGGACTACAAGAACAAGCGTGGCGACAAACTGCAGATGATGCTGACGTATCCCGCGAACTACCAGCCGGGCAAGAAATACCCGATGCTCGTCTACTACTACGAATCACTCTCGCAGGGCTTTCATAACTACATCGGCCCGAGCGATCGCACCGTGTACAACACCCAGGTGTTCAGTCAGGAGGGATATTTCGTCCTCCGTCCGGACATCCTGTTCCAAAAGCGGAACCCAGGCTGGTCCGGACTGGATTGTGTGACGTCGGCGGTGAAGACCGCCGTTGCCGCCGTGACCGACATTGAGGCGCAGAAAGTCGGCGCGATGGGACACTCGTGGGGCGGCTACCAGTCAGCGTTCTATGCGGTGCATGCGCCGGAGACTTTTGCCACGGCGATTGCCGGCGCTCCGCTCACCAACCTCGTGTCGTTCTATGGCTACACCTCCGGCAACTCGGGGCAAGCGGAAGCCCAGCACTTCGAGACGGGCCAGGAGCGTATGGACGTCTCGCTCTGGGAAGACCGCCAGGCGTTCATTCGGAACTCTGCTGTATTTGCCGTGGATTCGCTGCGAATTCCGTTGTTGCTCGAAGAAGGTGACGCGGACGGTAACGTGAATCCGTTCCAGAGCCAGGAGCTGTACAACTTTGGTCGCCGACTCGGAAAGGAAGTGGTCTACCTCGTCTACGAAGGCGAGAACCACAACGTCGCGCGCGCCGAAAGTCAGCGCGACTACCAGAAACGGCAAATCGAATGGTTCGCGCACTACCTGAAGGGCGAACCCGCCGCCGATTGGATCGTGAATGGCGAGTCATATCAGACGCGCCAGCGGATTCTTCGTGGCGGAATGGCGCCGCCACCGGCCTAGGCCTACGGCGCGATGGCCAGTGCGCCGATGAGTCGAGCGAGTGCGTCTACGTCACGAAGGTCGAGTACTTCTGCTGGCGAATGGGAGTAGCGACCAGGCCACGAAATTGAGGTGTTGATCGGTCCGAAGGCGGTGAGCGCGGAGCCGTCCGTGCTCCCCATCGTGGTACCGACCTGGATCGGGATCTGCTGTGCACGCGCGATCGCGAGGACGCGTTCGCGCTCGGCTGGGGGTGTGAGCGCTCCGTTGTCGAGCCCGCGAAGCACCGCGCCCTTGCCGAGCGGTAGGTAGGCAAAGTGTGGTGACTCGAGCGGCGTGTCGCTCGAGACGAATGTGTCGATGCTGTACACCCGATTGAGTTCGCGTCCGTGCTCGGCGCCGAACGCCCGTGCACCATTGAGGCCACCTTCTTCGCGCACCGACCAGACGAAGTAGGTTCTGCGCGGAAGTTTGGTGGGATCGAGTTTCTGCACAGCAAAAAGGAGTGCGGTCGAACCCGACCGGTCGTCGTTGGAGCGTGCGACGAGTCGGGCGCCGCCGAGCCGTTCGCCGCGCTTGTACGCGAGCACAGGCAGTCCGACACGCGCGCCGCGCGCTACAAGAGTAGCGGAATCGACACCGAACCAGGCGGAGAGCTGACCGGGGGCTCTAAGTCGCGCGGTATCGCGCGGGATGTACACGCCGCGCAGTGATTCTGGAGCGCGACCATCGGCGCCCTGGTTGAAGTGCAGGTAGGCTGGGCGTCCCTCCCACGCCGTGGCCACGCCGCCGCCGACGGGGCGCAAGGTCACGCGTCCGTCGCCAAGAATCCGCTCGATCTCAAAACCCACCTCATCCATGTGAGCGATGATCGCTTCGGGATTCTTGTCTGGGCCCGCGACGACGATGAGGTTGCCAGCGGAATCCACGGTGGCGATATCACGCGCCCATTTCGGGAGCGCGGCCATCAGGGTTTCGCGAACACGCCATTCGCTGCCCGGTGCGCCCGGAAGGTCGGCGAGGGTGAAGAATTGCTTCTCGAGCGCGCCGTACGCATCGGTGCGCGGGGTGAGTACACGCCCGGTATCGAGCGGAATCGCGGCCCAGGAATCGCCGCCAAGCGCGACGTTGGCAGCGGTCGCGGCGGCGTCGAGGAGCTTGAGTGCTTCGCTCGCATGGACGGACTCGACAAGCGTGCCGGGCCAACGCACGGCGGGAGCGTTAGCGCGGATGGTGTCTGCGCGTGCGCCCTGAAGCACGGCGCGAATTGGGGACTGGCCGCCTCGGCCGCCACGGCCACCGGTGGTGGTCGCGCCCGAACGATTCGCGTAGCCCGTCGTCTGGCCTTCATCGAATACCGTGACGACGTCGACTGGTCCAAGCTTCGAGAGGAAGGCGCCGAGCCCGACCCAACCGAAGATCCGCTGCGTGGAGAGGACGAAGATGGTCTCGCCCGTGCGCGGCGTGCCCTTTGCCGCACTGGCCACGGCCGCGCACCCTGCGCGCGCGCCGGCATTCGGACCCGTGGCGAACCCTTCGAAGGTCCATGCTGGCCGGTCGTAGAGCACTGGATCGAGCAGTGAGATCCCGAGTTTTTCAGCGTCGCCGCGGGTCGATGCCCCGACATCAACCCAGAGCTGGTCGACTGTTGCGGCGAGCGAGTCGGCGCGGTGCAGGGAGGCGAAGTGTCCGTTGGCCACCGCACTGATGGCCTTTACCACTGCGGATTTGGTGAGGATCCGCAACCGCTGCGCTTCGTGGAACTGATCCCAGAGCTGGTGTGGCACACCCTGACCTGTGCGGCGAAGCCGCAGGTAGCCCTCGTCTGTGATCTGGCTGACGACGTATCCCGACTGGTCGAGCGCGCAGGCGACGACGCGAAGCGGCCGTCCACTGCCGGCGCGTTTCGAATAGTTGCCCCACGCATCCACCGTCCAGCCGGCGAACAGCTTGTTCGTCGACGCGCGTGCTTCCGATCCCGGTGGCGCATCGAGCACAATCCACGACGCCACCGCCTTGCTGGCGGCGTCCGCCGTGGCTTGTGTGCTGGCGATGGCAGGTGCGAGTGACAGGGCGAGCGCGACGGCGCAGAGCGCGGTGCGCACGGTGAGTTCGGCTCGGACGAACGTCATAGTCGGGCTCGGTTGAAGAAATGTCGGATTACGGAATTGTTCTGGTCGTCGCCAGCAGTTTCGTCAGGCGATAGAGGAACTCCTGCCCGTCATAGAGCGCTTTGATGAGGATGCGCTCGTCACGGCCGTGCGACCGGATGTCGTCCATGTCGCTCATGATGCCTTGGATTCCATACGCCGGGATGCCGGCAACGCGAAAGGGCTGAGAGTCCGTGGCGCCTGTGCTCATGGTTGGAATCACGGGGATTCTGCCATACAGCTCGCGCGTGACCTGTTCGACCGGTCCGAGCATTTCTGGACCGATGGACGACGGCTCGACGAAGGCCCGGGCACCGGCTTTTGACACCTCGAGCGTGGTATCGGCAAAGGCCGCGGCGATTTGCGCGCGAACCTCGGCGGGATCGGCATCAGGCAGCATGCGACAGTTGATGCGCACCTCAGCCGTTTGCGGGAGGGCGTTGGCGGCATGACCGCCGGTCAGGCCCGTGGCGACGCAGGTCGTGCGCAGCATCGAGTTGTAGCGCGGGTCCTTGGAAATGACGGCCGCAGCGGCCGCGTCGTTCTCGTTCTTCACGATCGCGCGCATCGCGGCACCGAGTTCGGCGGATTCGACGGCGGCCGTGCGCTCGAAGAAAACGCGCGTGACACTGTTGAGTTTGACCGGGAAGCTGTACTTCGAGAATCGCGCGACGCCGCCGGCCAGTTCATAGATCGCATTGTCGGGGCGCGGCACCGATGAGTGCCCGCCCTTGTTCTTGGCGGTGACCGTGAAGTTCGTCGAGTTCTTCTGGGTCGCTTGGAGTTCGTTGAAGAGCGGCTTGTCGTTCTTCATGGCGCCGCGCCCGCCTTCATTGAGCACAAAGGCCGCGTCGACGAGCGCTTTCTGATTCTGGATCAGCCAGCGGACGCCATTGAATCCGCCACCTTCCTCGTCGGCGGTGAGCGCGACGATGATGTCGCGATCGGGGATGTAGCCTTCCTTCTTCATGCGGATGAGGTTGGCCACGAAGATCGCGCCCTGCGCCTTGTCGTCCGCTGTGCCGCGACCGTAGTAGTAGCCGTCTTTTTCGATGAACTTGAACGGATCGAGATCGGGCGACCAATCGCTCTTAAGCGCTTCGACGACGTCGAGGTGCGCCAGTAGCAGGATCGGCTTCGGTGCGTTGGCGCCGCCGCGGCCGTGGTAGCGGACGACGAGGTTGTGTTTGTCGGCGCGCGGGCCACCCATATAGATGTCCTGCTCCGGAAACCCCGCGTCGCGGAAGCGCTTGGCCATCGCTTCGGCGGCGACCGTCGTGCCAGACGTCATCACTGAGGTATTGATCTCAATGAGCTCTTTGTAGACGTCTTTGAGCGCCTGTTGGTTCGGCGTGAGCTGCTGAGCGGCAAGCGGCGCGGCGACCGCGAAGGCGGCGAGCATGGGAGCGAGCAAGCGACGGTGGCGCATGGAACACCCGGGCGGGAAGAGGGGTTGTGTGGGAGCCAAGAGATTCTAGCGCCTTGCAGCCCAGTTGGTGAGGTTATCTGATGATGAAAACCCTGATTCGATCGACCGGCCTTGCCGCCGCCCTGCTATGTGCCACGGCGGCCGGCGCCCAGCAGTCCGCCAGCGGGCGTGTCCACGTGAAACTGCCGGCATACAAAGCGAGCATCGCGATCGACACGATCCTGATTGTGACCGACCACGAAGCTTCGGCGGCGGCGGTTTGGTCGGCGGCGTCGAGGGTGTTTTACGACGCCAAAATTGCCACCGATCTGCGCGATTCGGTTGGGGGCGTGGTCGGGGCGACGAAGTACGTGAAATCGAGCTACATGGGCACGGTTCCCATGTCGAAGGTGCTGAATTGCGGGACATCCATTACCGGACCCAACGCGGACAATTTCAGGATCAACATTGCGCTGGTGGCAATCGTCTCGCAGGTCAGCGCCACGAAGTCCAAGCTGGGTATCGGGTTCGTGGGCTCGGGGCTCGACATGCGCGGCAGCTCGGCCGACCCCGTGGTGTGTGCGTCTACCGGCCAGTTCGAGGGCGAGTTTTCTGCCCGCGTGAAGACGATTCTGGCCGCGGCACCATAGGGAGACACCGGTTGTCGCCGCCTTCCACGCGGTACGATTCGGTGCGAGATTGGCAAGTTAGGTCGGCGTCGTGCAGCAGAGTCCCGCTGAGCCGTTCACGGCGCCGTGCGATCAACAGCGTACAACACCCACAGGCGGAGTTCGATATGTGCGGCGCGATCGTGAAGGCCCTGTTCCTGATGCTGGTAGCCGCGCCGTTGCGCGTTCACGCACAACGTGGAGGTGCGGCCGGTGGCGCCCCGCGCCAGACGCAGTCTGACGACTACACGCGGTACGAACTGCTCGCTCCAGGGACGGGGAAGTTCCGGATCCTGTACGAAGTGACCGCGACGACCGCCGGTGCGACGCAGTTCTTCAATGCGATCAGGCAGGGAAGCGTCGCGAGCGACGAATCCGTATTTGACGGTATGACCGGCAAGGCACTCCGGTTCGACGAAGTGGGTGCCGAGGTCGCGCGGGCGGGGGGAGTAGGCGGCGGCCGCGGCGCGGTTGACACGCTGCAGAAATACATTCGCGTCTGGCTCGCACGGCCCGTGCCGGAAGAGGGCGAAGGCCGTGTGCTGATTGACAAGACCTATTTCGATCCCAAGAGCTATTTCGAAGAAAATGGCGACATCGTCTTCAACCGCGGGCTCGGCATCAAGCGCAACTCGGTGGTGCTGCCGGTGGGATACGAGATGGTATCGTCGAACTACCCGGCCCAGGTGCTCCAGCAGCCCGACGGCCGCATTGCGATCGCCTTCTGGAACACCACGCCTGGGGAGGCGCCGGTGATTCTCCGCGCGCGCAAGTCAGCCGTGATGGCTGGTGGCCCGCTCGCGGCAAATCGCGCCGAGCCGGCTGATCGCGTCGCGCGCCTCGATGAGCGGGCACGCCAGAATCGCGAGATCGTCTACTTTCTCCAACAGCCCGAAACGCACGCATTCGACCTGTATCACGACTACACCGAATCGCGTGCGGGTGTCAGCTACTACGTGAACGAGGTGCGGGCTGGAAGCACCGTGTCGAACCCGCGCGCGCGGGTGCTCGACACCGGCGAAGAGCTCAAGCACGAGGTGCTGAAGGGCGATGCCGTCACGAAGGCCAACGTTGGCGTGCGCAATGTGACGCCCCAGACCGAGGCCGTGGTGTTCCGGTTTGTGCCGGTGCCAACGGGTGCATCCACACGACTCCGGATGTACGAGACCTACACCGATACGGCGCGGTACAAGGTCTTGAATGGCGAACTGATCTGGAATCGGGGATTCGGTCGACCGACGAATGCGGTGGTGTTGCCAGCGGGATGGGCACTGACCAACAGTTCGATCCCCGCGACGGTCACGACGCAGGCCGACGGACGGGTACGACTGGATTTCATCAATCCCCGGCCGGACGAGGTGAATGTCCTGATCACGGCGCGGAAGAAGTAGGGCGCTGGCACGTGCCCAGGATCGGTCGGTTCGACGACGTTCGCGGAGAGGGTAAGTTTCCGCCGTGATTCAGACCTACGACGTCATCGTTGTTGGCCTTGGCGCGATGGGGAGCGCGACGGCGTATCATCTCGCGTCGCGCGGTGCCCGCGTGCTGGGGATCGACCAATTCGCGCCGCCACACGATCAGGGCTCCTCGCATGGCGAGAGCCGGATCATTCGCCAGCTGTATTACGAACATCCGCTCTACGTGCCGCTCGTCCAGCGAAGCTATGAACTCTGGCGAAAGCTCGAGCAGGATGCCGCGCAGCCGAACTTGCTTCGGATCACCGGCGGCCTGATGCTCGGTCACGAGACAAGCGGACTCATTCAGGGCGTTCGTCGTGCGGCAGAAGAACATCGCTTGCCGTTCGAGGAGATTCCGTCGTCGCGGCTGCAGGAACGCTTTCCGCAGTTCATGCCCTCGGCGGGGATGCGTGCTGTCCTAGACCCGGAAGCGGGATTTCTCGACCCCGAGCGCTGTATTGCCGCGCATCTTTCGCTCGCGTCCGCGCATGGTGCGGAACTGAAGATGGGTGAGCGGGTGATTGAATGGACGACGGTCGGTGACGGCGTGCGCGTGCGTACTACCCAGGGGTCGTACGAAGCCGGCAAGTTGGTGCTCGCGGCGGGGCCGTGGGTCTCGGAACTGTGTGGCAACGCCGGCCCCCTTTTTTCGGTAGAGAAACAGACCGTTGCCTGGTTCCAGCCGCCTGGTGAGCGCTCGATCTGGACACCCGAGCGGTTCCCAATTTTCATGTGCGAGTTTGAAGACGGCCAACTCATCTATGGGTTCCCGCTGCTGAGTCGCGGATGGAAAGCCGCCGTCCATTATCAGGGAGAAGCGGTCACGAACATGCGCGACGTACGCCGCACCGCCGACGCCCACGACCTGGCGCGTGTTCGCACCGCGTTGGCGCGGTTGTTCGACTGGGTGAAGGAGGCGCCGTTGCTCAATTCGGAGACCTGTTTCTATACGAACACGACCGACCTGCAATTCGTCGTCGACTTCCTGCCCGGCATGCCGCAGGTGCTCGTGTCGAGCCCGTGCTCGGGACATGGATTCAAGTTCGCGTGCGCGATCGGCGAGCTGCAAGCGCAGCTTCTGCTCGACGGCAAGACGAGCTTTGACGTGTCACCGTTCCGTATCGACCGGTGAAGCAGATCCGGCGCTGGTGCGCCGTGGTTGCCATGCTCGCCGTCGGTCGCGTGGCGGGCGCACAGGTGGTGCGCGGTACCGTGAGCATGCCCGATGGAACGACGCGTGCGGCTGGCGTGATTGTGGTGGCCGTGCGCGACTCGTCGCAACCAGCCCGAGCGCTGACCAATCAGCGCGGCGCGTTCACGATTCGGCTGCAGGCCCCCGGACGCTACGCGATCAAAGTGCTCAGGATCGGATTTCGGCCAACCGATGGGCCGACGGTCACCGTCGGTTCAGCCGACACAATTTCCGTACAGTTGATCATCACTGACGTTGCAGTGTCGCTACAAGCTGTCAGCGTTCGTGGTGAAACCGTCTGCCGAACCAGTCCGGATTCCGGTGCCCTCGTCGCCCGCGCCTGGGAAGAGGCCCGCAAGGCGATCATGGCTTCACAGCTCTCGGCAATAGATGCGCCGCTCGTCGCCGACTGGATTGAATACAATCGCACGCTCGACCCAAGCGGGCGTATCGTGCGCGGACTGAAAGTACGCGGCACGACCAATCCGACCACGCACGCATTCAAGAGCGCGCCCGCCGAGTTGTTGGCAACGAACGGATATGTATTGCCGGAAGGTGGCGAGACGATCTATCACGCGCCCGACGGCGACGTGTTGCTCTCCGATTCGTTCGCGTCCACGCACTGCTTCCAGCTTGTCGAAGCGGCGAAGGGCGCCGATACGTTGGTTGGTGTGGGGTTCCGGCCAGCGCGCGACCGGCGCGAGGTGCGCGACATCGAAGGCACATTCTGGCTCGACCGGCGCAGCGCCGAGTTGCGGTGGATGGACTACACCTATACCAACATGCCTTCGGTGACGGAGAAGGCGTCGCCGGGCGGACGCGTGGAGTTTCTCCGAGTCGGCACCAGTGGTTGGTTGATTGGACGCTGGAACATTCGCATGCCGGAAGTCGGGCGCATGCCGATTGGGAACGATCCCGGAGTTCGCCGGGTGGTTCGGCCGCCCGCTGCGGGCGCGCTACGCGCGATTCAGGTGACGGGTGGACAGGTGACCCGTGTCAGCCGAAGCGATTCCGTGCTGTACCAGGCGACCGGGGCAGCGCTCGATCTGCAGTTCCGCTCCAGCGACGAACTGATCAGTGCCGCGGGAGCGATCGTCGAACTGATCGGGACCGATTATGTCGCGGTGGCGCGCGCCGACGGTCGGGCGCGAGTCACGCCGGTGCTTGAAGGGCGCTACGAGGCGCGGATCCATACGCCGCTTATGGACACCCTTGGCGTTCCGCCGATCACGCGCGAGATCGAAGTCACGCTGCGCTCGCGGATCGATACGGTGCGGCTCGGCACGGCCGAGGAGTTGATTCGTGCGGCGTGCCGCGATTCCATCGGCGGGACGAACGGCCTCGTGCGCGGCACGGTAAGCGACCCGCTTGGCCGGCCGATCGTGAACGCCGCGGTCGTCGTCACCTGGCAGGGTCGTGTGGCAATCGCTGGCGAGCAGCGACGCGATGCCGTTGGGTGGACCGAACACAGCGTTGCGAGCATGGCCGACGCGAATGGGCGGTGGCGTACCTGCAACGTGCCGCGCGGGGTGCTGTTTACCGTTCGCGCCAAGACCGACATCGGCTCGGATGCTCGGCGGATCCGCATCGAGGAGGACCGGGCGATGGTGGCCGTAGACCTCGTGCCGGGGTCGGCGCCCTTGCCGGCGGAACTCGCGATTCCGAAGGAAAACCGTGCGCTCGTGGAGCTCTGGGCGACCGATGACCACGGGGCGTTGATTCAGGGAGTCACCTTTGCCGTGGAGCTGGCGGCTGGCGGCATCCGCTCGGTCACGACCGGCACCAGCGGGCACGCGCTCATTCCCGACGTGGATCCAGGGCGCATCATGGTGCGGGCACGAAAAATTGGATTCAAAGCGGGCCAGCTTTCATTGACTGTCGCCGCCGGGCGGAACACGGTGCCGATCATCATGAGCTCGGCCGGTCTGCCGACGCTCGACACGGTACGTATCGTGGGCGACGAGCGAAAACGGAACGATCGGCTGGACGAGTTCGAGACGCGGCGGCTGAACGCGTCCGCGACGCGGTCCATCACGCGCGCGGATATTGCCAAGCGGAATCCGACGAGCGCCTGGCACATGCTATCAAACATCTCGTCCATCAAGGTCGAGGAAGTCGGTGGCATCGTACGCGCCCTGCCGACGCGGGTCAGGCAGGTCAGCCTGATCAACGCCAACCGTCCCTGCTTCATGAAGGTCGGGGTTGACGGCCTCGTCTGGCAGGATGAAATCCCGAATCTCGCCAACCTCCCGCCGGCTGATGCCATTCACGGGATTGAACTGTTTGCTGGGCCGGCGTCGATTCCCCTTCAGTACGGTGGGACGGGAACCGATAAGTGGTGCGGGCTCATTATGGTCTGGACCCGTTAGTGCGTTACGTCGGCGCCACGCCGCCGCCGGTGCGCGGCGCTACGTCGCGAACTGTTTTGCTGCCGCGTTGAGCAGTGCGATGGCGCGGTCGAGCTTTGGCGCCGCGGTCGCGAACGAAAATCGAATAAATCCTTCGCCGCTCGGACCAAAATCGGTCCCCGGGCAACCCGCGACACCAAACTCCTGCAGCAGGCGTGACTGAAAGGTGATCGTGTCAAGCCCTGACGTCTTCAGTAGTTCACGGATGTCGGCAAAGGCATAGAACGCTCCCGACGGCATGGCGCAGCGGATTCCTGGCACAGCGTTGAGTCCGGCCACAAAACGGTCGCGCCGTTCGTGCAATGACTTCCGGAGTCGGTGGACGACATCCTGCGATCCGCTCGCGGCGGCAAGTCCGCCGCGCTGGATGAATGGCGGTGCGCACGAGGTGTTGTTGATCACCAGCGCGACGAGGTCTGTGAACAGCGCCTTAGGGACAATGCCAAAGCCGAGTCGCCATCCGGTCATCGACCAGCGCTTGGAAAATCCGTCAATGATGATGGTGCGATCAAGGAGTCCAGGCACCGCTGCGGCCGACGGCGACTGCCCGTCGGCGTAGTCGTACGCCAACCCGCTGTAGATCTCGTCGCTGATCACCCAGAGGTTGTGCTGCGTGGCGATGCGGCCGATGCGCTCCACGTCTTCACGCGTCGCCGTCCAGCCCGTGGGATTGTGCGGCGAGTTGAGGACGATCGCGCGCGTGCGCGGGGAGAGCTGGCGCTCGATCGCATCCCAGTCGAGACGCCAGCCGTCAGGAGTGAGATGGATTGAGTAGTGTTTCTCGATTCCGCCGGCGAGCCGCACGGCGGATGGGTAGATCGGGAACCCCGTCGTGGGGATGAGCACCTCGTCGCCGGGGTTCACGGCAGCGAGGAGCGCGTACTGCAGCATTGGCTTTGCCGCAGAGGTCACGACGATGTTGTCGAGTTCTGCGGGAATTCCGCGACCGCGCGCATACTGCACCAATGCCTGGCGCAGTTCCGGCAGCCCGGCGGGCGCGGTGTACTTCGCGTCGTCGGCCTGGAGTGCGGTAACACCGGCCGATGTTGCGTGCGACGGTGTGGGAAAATCTGGCTGGCCGAGTTCGAGGTGGATGACCTCTCGGCCCGAGAGTTCGAGTGCGCGTGCCGCGGCCGCGACGGCGAATGCGCCTTCGATGGCGAGCAGGTTGAGTCGTGAAGCCTTGTCCGGTGTCTTCATTTGTTGAAGATAGGGCAGGCCCGACGGGGGACGAAGCAGGCGGTGACGGCTGGAACTGGTGTGCATGAGCCGATACTATTCGTCTCCACCAGACTCTTTGTTCTTGGGGTGTAGCTCAATCGGCAGAGCGCCGCACTGTTAATGCGGATGTTGGTGGTTCGAGTCCACCCGCCCCAGTAGCCGCTACCGTCGCGCGTAGACCGTTGACTTCGCGCCCTTTGTGAACGCCATCACGTGGTAGGGTTGCTTCATCGCGCCCTGTTCCATGCCCGGCGAGCCGACAACCATTCCGCCAACAGAAAGTCCGGTGATCTTGGACTTTTCGTCGAGCATCTTCTTGACGAGGTCGGCGGGCACGTGGCCCTCGATCACGTAGGTGGCGACGAGCGCCGTGTGGCAGCTCTCGAGGTCGGCCGGCACGCCGGCATCGTGCTTCACCTGCGTGAGGTCGTCCATTGCCACGACCTTCACCGTGAAGCCGGCCTTCTCGATGTGCTTGACCCATTCGGCACAGCACCCGCATGACGGCGATTTGTAGACGGTCATCGGCGGTAGCGGTGCGGCAGAGGCGCCGTCAGCGATGACCGCGCGTACCGCGCGCGGCAGGAGCACCGAGCCCGCGGCGAGCGCCGCAAACGACCCCACGAATTCTCTGCGTTGCATCGTTCCCCCAGTGGTTCAGCCAGTCGGATGCGTTAGGGCGTCGTGGTGCGCGCGATTCCCGCGAGCGCGGCCACGATCAGCAACGCCCACTGTGGTCCTTTGTACCCGTCTGTTCCGTCGTCGTACCATTCGCCGGCCGCGTGCGCGTTTCCGCCGCGTCCGCCGCCGTCAATTGTCATGGCCGGAATGCCCATGCTCATTGGCAGGTTGCTGTCGGTGCTGCCTGAACCGGACGGACTGGCTGGAAGGCCGAGTGCCTTGGCCGCGTCGAGCGCGACCTTCACGATGGGTGTGCTGTCGTTCTGCACGACGCGCCCCACGGGCCGGATGCCGATCGTGTCGTACTTTACCGTGACCTTGCCCGGCGCGCGCGGCCACCGTCCGTTCTCGGCGGCGACGCCCTTGGCGATGGCGTCGTGGATCAGCTGGTCCATCTTCGTGAGGTTGTCCACCGACTCGGACCGCATGTCCACTTCCATCGCCGCATCGGGTGAAATCGTGTTGACCGAGGTGCCGCCCTTGACGACGCCAACATTGTATGTGGTCTTGAGGCCGGCCGGCGGGACGAGATCACCGACGTTTGAGATGGCCCGGCCCATGGCGTGGATGGCGCTCGGGACGTTGCCAAACGCACCGTAACTGTGCCCGCCAGGTCCGGTAAACACCACGTTGTACCGATGGCTGCCCACGGCGCGGGAGGTTACGTCAAAGCCGGTGCCGTCGACCGAGATGAACTGGTCGATCTTTCCCTTGTATCCGTTGGTGAGGATTTCACGCACACCGCGCAGATTGCCCGGGCCTTCCTCGCCGACGTTGGCGACGAGGATCACCTTGCCGCGTGTCTCGATCTTTGCCTCATTTAGCGCTCGCGCGACCGCGAGAATCACCACGAGCCCGCGGCAATCATCGCCGATGCCGGCGCCGTCGAGCCGAGTGCCCGTGCGCCTGACCTTGACGTCGGTCCCTTCCGGAAACACAGTATCGAGATGCCCTGTGATCAGCACGGTTGGACCGCTGCCGCGTCCCGCACGTTCAGCGATCACGTTGCCGATCGCGTCGATCTTGGTGTCCGGGTAGCCGAGCGCAATCATCCGTTTGCGGAACTCGATCCCCCGCGCCTGTTCTTTGAATGGCGGGGCAGGGATCTCGCAGAGTGAGACTTGGTTGTCGATGATCCAGCTGTTCCACGACTGGATCGCGGCAAAGGCGCGTTTGATTCCGGGGTCGTCGGATGGGATGTTCGACTGTGCAGCCGCCTGGCCGGCGAAGGCGAGCGCGAGTGCGGTACCCGTCAGTACTGGATGAACGCGGAGGCGGAGATGCATATTCGGCAGATGGTCAAGGTGAATCGAGGGGATCGTTCGACCCTAGCGGTGTCAGGGAAAATACCGTCAATGCAGCGGCTGCGCATGCGTCCGCGCATGCGTCCGCGCATCTGCGCAGCGGGGGTGGCCGCGTGACCGCTCCGGCCACGCCGCATCTCGCGGACGACGATCGGGGGCGCGCGCACTACGACGCGGGTGTTCCGCACACGCTCGCGCCATACCCCGAGCGGACGTTGCTCGACTTTCTCGACGACGCCGTGCGCGAGACCCCAGATGCGGTGGCGCTCTGGTTCAAGGGACGTACGATCAGCTGGCGAGCGTTGGACGCTGCCGCGAACGAATGTGCGGCGGGGTTCGAGGCGGCCGGCATCAGGCGGGGTGACCGCATTGCGTTGGTGCTCCCCAATTGCCCGCAGTTTCTGATCGCGGAGATTGGTGCGTGGAAGGCTGGCGCGGTGGTCTGCCCGCTCAACCCGACCTACACCGAGGACGAGCTCGCCAAGAACTTGCTGATGCTGGAGCCACGCATCGTCGTGACCCTGAGTGCGTTCTACGAACGCGTTCAGGCGGCACGCACGGGGACGACGGTAGAACGAGTGATTTCGACCGGGATCAAGGAATACTTTCCGCCACTCCTGAAATTCGCGTTCACCCTCCTGATGGAGAAAAAGCTTGGCCATTGCGCCGTGATTCGCGCGGGCGACGCGACCTGGGGTGACTGGCTTGCGCCCCACCGTGGGCGCCGGCCCGCGTGCGCGCCGCCTGGACCGCAGGATGGCGCGATGATCCTGCTTTCTGGTGGAACCACGGGCACCCCTAAAGGTGTCCCGGCCTGGCATCACGCACTCGTGATCACGGGGATCCAGTTCCGGGCCTGGCTGTCGCCCACGATGACGATGGGCGTGGACTCGATCCTGCTGCCGCTGCCGCTCTTCCATTCGTATGGTGCGTGCGTGGTGCAGACGGCATGCGTGGTCTGTCGCTTTCCGCTCGCACTGGTGCCGAACCCGCGTGACCTCGACGACCTGGTCAAGTCGATCGCGCAGTTCAAGCCGACGATGTTCGCGGGTGTTCCCACGCTCTACAACGCGCTGCTCAATCATCGTCACGTGAAAAGCGGCAAGGTGGCCTTCAGTTCAATGAAGGTGTGTGCGTCTGGATCGGCGCCATTGATGGAAGAGACGAAGCGCCGGTTCGAGCATTCCACCGGTGGGCACATCACCGAGGCGTACGCCCTCACCGAGTCCCTGATCGCGGCAACCGCCAATCCGCTCAAGGGTCTGCAGAAACTTGGTTCGGTGGGCATTCCGCTTCCGGACGTACACGTCCGGATCGTGGATGTCGACGATGCCGAAAAACGCCTGCCCGCTGGTGCGGTAGGCGAGATCCTGCTGCGTGGCCCGCAGGTGATGCGCGGCTACTTCAATAACCCGACGGAGACCGCCGGCATGATTGTGCGCCACGCCGACGGTCACACCTGGTGCCATACGGCCGACCTCGGCTACCTCGATGACGATGGGTATCTGTTCATCGTGGACCGGAAGAAGGACCTCATCAAGGCGAGTGGTATGCAGGTCTGGCCGCGCGAGCTGGAAGAGGCGATCGCGAAACATCCGGCTGTGGCCGAGGTCGGTGTGCGCGGGTTCGCCGACGCGGCCAAGGGAGAGATCGCCGTCGCGTTCGTGGTGCTGCGCCACGGGATGCAGGCCACGGAGCACGACATCCGCGAGTTCTGCAAGCAGCACCTCGCGTTCTTCAAGGTGCCGGCGCGCGTGGTGTTCCGGAGCGAACTCGCGAAGACGATGATCGGGAAGGTGCTGCGGCGCGAACTCAAGCTCGAGCCGTCGGAGCAGCAACCACACTAGCGCGCTGATGCTACAAGGGCCGTCGGGTGGATTCCCGGCGGCCCTGCCACGCGCCTAGAACTCGCGCTTCTTCATTTCCTTGAAGAATTTATCGCGCTCGAGATCGCCTTCATCTGAAACACGCGACGGTGCCGTCTTGTCGTAGACCTTGCCGAATTCCGTTTTCGGTTTCGGCTGCTTGGCCATCTTCTTGACGAGACTCTGGATCTTTTTGTCGTCGTACATCGCCATCCCGAATTCCTCCGGCTACCGGTCTGCGGGGGAATGTAGCCGTGCCGGCCGGAGTTTGGGTGGCGCGGCTGGCGGAGTGTGGGTGGCCTAACGGGCGGCCAACGGACCGGCACTTTGCCCAGCGACCACTTTTGGCGACATTCCGCGCGTGGAACCTCTGATGGCCCCTGATTCGGACCGTTCGCTTGGTCGTGCTGGCGCAGCGGCCGTGCAGTGGGCCACTGGCCTCGCGGCTTTTGGTGGCGCGCTCGGCGTGGTGACGTACCGGTCGTTTGACCTCGATCGTTTCTTCGTCCCCAAGGAACTCGCGTTGCACGCGGGGGCGCTCATCATCGTCACGACGCTTGCGGCGCGGACGGCGAAGCGGGGCTTGAGCCGGTCGGACCTTGCGCTCGGTGCCTGGCTGGGGCTGTCGATCGTGTCGGCGATCTTTGCGACCAGTGGCTGGCACGCCATCCGCGCACTCAGCCTGACATTGAGCGCCGGTGTGCTTTTCTGGGGTGCGCGAGCGCTTCGTGAATCGGGCAGGTCGCGCCAGGCTGCGCTGCTGCTCGGCGCGGCGGCAACCGTCGCGTCGCTCACGTCGCTGGCGCAGGCGTACGGTATCGAAGTGAACCTTTTTGCGGCTAATCGTGCGCCGGGCGGCACGCTCGGCAACCGCAACTTTATTGCGCACATCGCGGCCATGGGTCTGCCGATTCTGCTCTGGCTGTCGGCGACGGCCCGGTCGTCGCCGCGCGCACTGGGTGGTGCGTTCGCGATTCTGGTGCTGACCGCTGCCCTCGTGCTGTCGCGCACTCGTGCTGCGTGGCTTGCCCTGGTGGTCTGGGGCGTGATCGCGTTGCCGGTTGTATGGAAGGGACGCGCCACGATTGCCGCAGCGCTTGTTCCCCGGCGAGGGAGGTTGCTTGTCGGCGCGCTTGGGGTGGGCGCCGTGCTCGCGCTCGCGATGCCGAACGCCCTCGACTGGAAGAGCGACTCGCCCTACCTCGATTCGGTCATGGGCGTGGTGAACTATCGTGAGGGCAGCGGCGCGGGGCGCGTGAAGCAGTACCTCAACTCGCTCAAACTCGTCCGCCAGCATCCTGTGCTGGGCGTCGGGCCAGGTAACTGGGCGTCGGAATATCCGGCCGTGGTGCCGCGGAGCGATCCGTCGCTGGCGGACGGTACGGGCATGACGGCAAACCCTTGGCCGAGCAGTGACTGGATTGCCGCGCTCGCCGAGCGTGGCGTGCTGGCCGCCAGCGCACTTGGCCTGTTCGTGCTGTTCTTGCTGGCCGGTGCGTGGCGCAGCTGGACGAACATGGAGTTGTCGGCGCGCGAACGGCTCGGTGCGCTGGCAGGCGGCAGCGTGGTCCTCATCGGTGTAGTGGAGGGGAGTTTCGACGCTGTGGTTCTGCTCGCGTTTCCGTCGGTGATTCTCTGGGGCGCGGCCGGTGCGTTGATTCCGCGCGGGCCGGTGTTATCCGAACGGCGGCCTCTGCTTAAGGAACGGATCGTTCGGGGCGCAATTGTCGCGCTGGTCTGGACTGGGATCGTCCAGATGCCGGCCGCCAAGTTGTACGCCATGCGCTTGTACACGCAGGGGTCGTATGATTCCATTCGCAAGGCGGCGTTGTACGATCCTGAATCGTACCGGATTCAGCTCAAGGCGGCGGAGATTCTGGCAGCCCGAGGCCAGTGCCGGCTCGCGTATCACAATGGAATCAACGCGCTATCGCTCTTTCCGTACGCGCAGGCCGCCCGAGCGGTGGTGGCGAGATGCGCGAAGTCCGACCGCGACTGACCACGACTGTATTGCCGCTGTCTCGCGCGCACTCACCGCTCACTAACCGCTGACTGCCGCGGCGATGGCCTTGAGTGCCGTCGTCGTCGGTGCGGTACCCTGTGCCAGCTTCACGTTGCCGCCACCTCGCCCGCCGTTCGTTGCGAGCGCCGGCTTGAGTAGCGCGCCGGCGTCGAGCCCGCTGTCGTCCGACGCCGAGATGATGATCGTCGCGGGTGACTCGCAGGTGCCGATGAAGGCCACCTTGCTGAGCGCCGCGACTGCGTGGGCGAGCGCGCGGAGCTCATCGGCAGAGGCCGATTGGTGCAGCACGCGTCGTACGCCGTCGGCACGCGCCGTTGCCGCGTCGTAGAGTTCCCGCGCGCGGTAGCTGGCGAGCGACTCTGTGAGTTTGCGCCGCTCCGACTCGAGGGTCCGTGCTGATGCTGCCTGCGAGGCCACCAGGGCCGGGAGTTCGTTGATTCCCGACGTGAGCACGGCTGCCATTCCGGTGAGCGCCTCGTAGTCCGCGCGCGCGCGTGCAATAGCGCGGGCACCGCAGAGAAACTCCACGCGCGTGTGCTTTTTGTATTTCTCGATGCGGCGAATGAGCACCGCGCCGATCTCTCCGGTCGCGCGCACGTGCGTGCCGCCGCAGGCGCTTCGGTCGACCCCGTCGATGGACACGATGCGAATTTCGCCGGCGCGATCGCTTGGCTTTCGGAGGCCGGCCGCCGTCGCTGCGTCCTCGAAGGTGACAGACACCGCGCGGTTCTCAGCGACCACCGCGTTGGCGCGTGTCTCAACCCGCACCGCCCTATCGCGCGAAATAGACTCGACGTCGAGTTCTATCGTGGCGGATTCTTCACCGAAGTGCACGCTGACGGTTTTTCCGCCACCGTTGTCCTCAAAGAGCGCCGAGAGGAGGTGTTGGCCGGTGTGCTGCTGCATGTGGTCGAAACGGCGAGGCCATTCGACCTCTCCTTTCACGCTGTTCCCGGCCGAAAACGATCCCGGTGTGTCGAGTACGTGCACGATCCCGGCGTTGTCGTCGATCACATCCACCACCCGCGCCCCGCCGAGGGTCCCGCGGTCGAAGGGCTGGCCGCCGGACGTGGGGTAAAAAGCGGTCTGTGCGAGCCTGACCCGCGTACCGTCGACCCCAATGACCGGCGCCTCGAACGAGGTGAGGTAGGCGTCGGTGTAATAGAGGCGTTTGGTCATTCGGGGCGGTGATCGGCGAAGGGGAGGTTCTATCGGGGATGGTACCCATTCGGACGGGATCGCGCGAGTCAGCGGGCGGGGTCGGCGGGGCGTATGTTCTGGATGCGAAGGACGCCGGGGAGCCCCCTGGCCGCAACCCAATTACGAGGTACGTCGCATGATGCGAAATCAGCTACTGCTGCGCCGGACGACCGGAGCCCTGCTCGGCCTCACGATGGCCGTGGCGCCGCTCTTGGCCCAAGGCAACCAGGACGCCAACAGCGCGATCAAGGCCAGTAAGGATCTACTGGCGAAGGAAGGGTACCAGGTCCCGCCGCCAGACATCGCGAAGCTGGTGCTCGCGCCACGGCACCTGAACGTGTCGCTGTCTAACGGCAGCCCCGACCGCAAGCACTTTCTCCGCGAGGAGAGCGAAGGCATGCCGAGTGTGCAGACGTTTGGAAAGCCGCATGTGTACTACGGTGGCGTACAGGTGGATCCGAAGGCGAACCGGGCGCGCGTGCTCACGACCCGCGGCTCGGTGGGCCTTTCGCTCATCGATCCGCTGACTGGCAAGTCCACCTCGCTCGAAGTGCCAAAGGGCGCAACGGTGACGAGCCCAGCCTGGTCTCCGGACAGCAAGCAAATCGCATACATCGCGAACTTCGAGGCGGCCTCGCACCTGTTCGTCGCGGATCTCGCGACGATGAAGTCGGTGCAGATCACCAAGACGCCATTGCTGGCGACGCTGGTGACGACGGTGGATTGGTCGGCCGATGGCAAAGGCGTGCTGGTCGTCCTGGTGCCCGAGGGCCGTGGCGCTGAACCAAAGAAGCCTGACATTGCCACCGGCCCGCTGGTGCGGCTCTGGACCGACGGCGTGAAGTCACCGCAGCGTCAGTTCTGGAGCTTGATGGAAGAGCCGTATGAATTCGAACAACTCAAGTACCACACCACGGGCCAGCTCGCCGTGATTGACGTCAAGACAAAGCTCGCCAAGAAAATCGGCGTGCCGGCCATGATCCAGAGCGTTGATGCCGCGCCGGACGGCCAGTACTACCGAGTGTCGACGATGCTGGAGCCGTTCTCCTACATGGTGCAGGTATCGAGCTTCAGTACTCTCGACGCGCTCTGGGACGCAAACGGCAAACAGGTGGCGGAGCTCGAGAAGCGTTTGTTGCGTGAGCAGCCAGATTCGACGCAGGCCGGAGCCGGCTTCGGCGGGCGCGGCGGAGCTGCTGGCCCAACGGGCAAGCGACTCCTTGCCTGGATGCCGAACGGTCAGGGGATGTATTACGTGGCGCCAGATTCCGCACCAGCCGGTGGCCGTGCGGGTGGCGGGGCGGGTCGTGGCGGTGCAGGCGGCGGTGCAGGCGGCGGTGCTGCCCGTCGCGAGCGCGTGATGCAGTGGTCGCCGCCCTACGGCGCGGCAGACACCAAGGTGCTCTACCAAGCCGACGGCGCCATCGCGTCGCTCGTGTGGACTGACGACGCCAAGCAGCTCTTCGTCGGCGTTTCGGCGAACAACATGGGCGAGATCTACCACGTGGACCTCGCGACTCCGGCGGAAAAGCACACCATCGTGCGTCAGCGGATGTACACGCCGGCCTTCTCCGCCGGCGGTCGTGGCGGTCGTGGCGGCGGCGGTGGCGGCGGCGGCGGACGGGGTGTGAGCGTCCAGGACGACTCGGTGCAGTTCTTCGGGAATCCCGGGAGCATGCTGACGCGCCGCGGCACGACGGCAGGACAGGTGGCGATTGTTTCCACCGACGGCAGCGTGTTCCTTTCGGGTACGCAGTACTCGCCGAACTATCTGCAGAACGCGCCGCGTGATTTCATCGACAAGATCGCGATCAAGACCGGACAGAAGACCCGCCTGTTCGATGGCGCGACCGACGCGGCCGAAGACTTTGTCCAGGCGCTCGACGACGACCTGTCGAAGGCGATCGTGTCGCGGCAGTCGGCGAAGCAGGTAGCAGACGCCTATCTCCGTGACATGAAGGCGGGGACGATGACGAAGCTCACGGCGAACAAGGACTACACGCCAGAGTTCACGAGTGCCGTGCGAAAGCGGATCACCGTGACACGGCCTGACGGCATCCGGTTCGTCGTGAAGGTGACGCTGCCCCCGAACTATCAGCAGGGCACGCGGCTTCCCGGAATGTTCTGGTTCTATCCGGGCGAGTTTACGGAGCAGGTGGCGCTCGACCGCACGCTGCGCACCGAAAACATCAACAGCTTCCCGAACGGCGGTCCGCGCACGATCGAGTACCTCGCGCTGCAGGGCTACGCCGTAGCGAACTTCAATCCGCCGGTCATGGGTGAAGAAGGGCGGATGAACGACAACTACATCCGCGACCTCGTGACGAACCTTTCGGCCGTGATCGACGAGCTCGACCGGCAGGGATTCATCGACCGTACGCGGCTCGGGATCGGCGGACACAGTTATGGCGGGTTCAGTACGATGAACGCCCTGGCGCACACGCCGTTCTTCAAGGCCGGCATCGCGGGCGACGGCATGTACAACCGGTCGCTCACGCCGACAGCATTCCAGAGTGAGCGTCGTGACTTCTGGCAGGCGCAGAAGACCTACCTCGAAATGTCGCCCTTCATGTATGCCGACAAGATCACAGGAGCAACGCTCTTGTATCACTCGCTCGAGGATCAGAACGTCGGCACCGCGCCGGAAAGCTCGGTTCGCATGATGCAGGCGCTGCGGGCAAACGGAAAAGTGTCGTCGCTCTTCATGTATCCCTATGAAGACCACGGCCCAGCGACGAAGGAAAGCGACCTGGACCAGTGGGCGCGGTGGACGGCGTGGCTGGACATCTATGTCAAAAACGCCAATGTGTCGAAACCGGTAGTTCCGTAGTGGTTCGCTGGCGGTAGTTGAACGACGACGGGGGAGCGGCTGCGCGAGTTGCGCGGTCGTTCCCCTGAGTCGTTAACGAGATCGGCTCGGCGGTCTAGACCTCTACGCGAGGGTCGTTCTTCGCCATCGGTACCGCCGCGGGCGCAGTGGCGGCCAGAAAATGGCGCTGACGGCCCTGAGAGGCGAAGTTGAGACGGTCGGTTTTGGAGTCCACCACCAGGAGTTATCCGATGCGCCGTTCCGAAGCCGTTGTTGCGTTCATGCTCTCGCTCGCCGTCGTTGCACCCGTGGTGCGATCAAGCGCACAGGGCGGCACGAAACGTCTGCTTGGGATCGAGGACTACTACCGCATCAAGAC
The DNA here is from genome assembly GCA_014192065.1 of Gemmatimonadota bacterium. Taxonomy (GTDB): domain Bacteria; phylum Gemmatimonadota; class Gemmatimonadetes; order Gemmatimonadales; family Gemmatimonadaceae; genus Fen-1231. The sequence goes on from BJHH01000005.1 coordinate 46,526, forward strand.
GATTGGCGGCGTGACGCTCTCACCTGACGGCCAGACCGTGACATTCACGGTGAGTATGCGCAACGAGGAAAACAATGGCAACACGACTGAATCGTGGATGGTGCCGTGGGACGGTTCAGCGCCAGCGCGCCGCGTCACGGCGGACACCGGGAGTATCGGTGCGAGCGGTCGAGGCGGTCGTGGTGGTCGTGGTGGGGATGGCGCGTCGGCGATGCGGAGCTCCGACGGCCAGTGGCTGTTTGCGATTCGTGACGTGGCGCCGCCGGTGCGGCAATTGGCTGCTGACACGCCATTCGAAAAGCGGCACGCCGAACGCTTCAAGGGCATTCAGTTCGACTGGCTCGACTATCAGCGCGACGGCGGGCAGTATCCGCTGCCCAATGTCGCCGATCCATATGTGAGCCCGCCGCAGGAGATTTTTGTTGCCCCGAGCGTTGGCCGTGGGGCCACTGGCGGAGCAGAACGCCAGCTCACGAAGATGGGACTGCGACCAAGTGGCGCACAGTGGAGCAACGACGGCACACGGATCCTCTTTACCGGTGATTCGCTCTACCGGTCTGAAAAGTCGTACGGCCGCTCAGAAGCGTTCCTCGTGACTGTCGCGGACGGCAAGATCACGCGGCTCACGCCCGACGCTCGCCAGGACTATCGCGGCGCACGCTATTCGCCCGACGGAAGGTGGATTCTTCTGACGCGACAACTCACGACCGACCACGTGATCGCGAAGAAGCTCAATTACGGAGGCGCGACCGACCTCGTGGTCATTCCGGCCGCCGGCGGGGCGGAACGAAACCTCACCGAGACTTGGGACTATCTCCCGAGCAATCCGCAGTGGAGCCCCGACGGCAAGTCCATCTACTTCACGGGCGGCGTCGGCGGCACGGTGCATCTCTTCCACGTGTCACCCGAAGGCGGGGCGGTGCAGGCGATGACCGCGGGGGAACGCCGGATTGCGGACCTCTCGATGGACCGCGCCATGCAGCGCATTGCGTACACCGTGGCGACGTTCGACGCGCCGTCGGAAATCTGGTCGGCGACGATTGACGGGAAGAACGAGCGCCAGCTCACGCGGGTCCACGACGACTTCACCGCCGGGATCGCGCTCGCGCGCGCCGAACGGCAGCAGTTCAAGAGTGCCGATGGCACGGCGGTCGAGGGGTGGTTACTGTTGCCAGCCGGCTATCGCGCAGGCGGCACAACACTGCCGCTGATTGTGAACAGCCATGGCGGGCCGCACAGCGCCATTCAGTACGGCTTCAACTTCAAGAACCAGTACTTCGCCGCCAACGGGTACGCAGTGCTCGAGGTGAACTTCCGGAGCTCCACGGGCTACGGGGAGAAGTTTCTCTGGGGCACGTGGGGCGCGTGGGGCACCAAAGACGGCCAGGATGTGATGGCGGGTGTAGACCACGTGATCGCGAAGTACGGCCTCGATCGGAAGCGCGTCGCGAGCATTGGCCATTCGTACGGCGGCTTCATGACCAACTGGCTGATCACGCAGTATCCCGACCGTTTTGCCGCTGCCGCGTCTGGTGCCGGGATCGTGAACTGGATGAGCGACTACGGCAATGCCGACATCGCGCGCACCAAGGAGACGGAGTTCTTCGGCAAGCCTTGGGAAGCGCAAGCGCGCGAGGTGATGATCAAGCAGTCACCGCTCACGTACGCCGGGCGCGCGAAGACGCCGACGCTTTTCATCAATGGTGAAATCGACCGCCGGGTGCCGTTCTCGGAGAACGAACAGCTCTACGTGGCGCTCAAGAAGAACGGCGTCGAGGCGAAGATGATCCAGTACGCCGATCAGCCGCACGGGATTTCAGGCCATTGGAACAACGTGCACCGGATGCTCAACGAGCGCGGGTGGTTCGACAAGTACATGAAGTCGGCGCAGGTGGTGCCGTAGCGGGCAGCACAAACTCATCATCGCCCAACGCACTGCCTGGCCTCCGTTCGCTTGGGCAATCCCGGTTGCCGAGTCGCCGCCGCACTGGCAACTTGCCTCGGAAGTGTTCCAGTACCACCGCTACCTGAATCGATCGCCCTTGAGGTGTTCCGTGCGCATTCGTCTCGCCCTGTTCCTGACGTTCGCCGCCGCCGCTACGGCCGCCGCCCAACAGCCGTACACGCCGAAGGTCGTCACCGCCGACGACTACGCCCGCGCCGAGAAGTCCTTAGCGACGGCTCTTACTCCGCTCGCGACTGGCGGCAGTGTCAGCGCGAACTGGCTGCCAGATGACCGGCTCTGGTACCGCAACACGACGCTGAGCGGGAGCGAGGTGATCCTCGTTGACCCAGCCAAGAAAACGCGGGTGATCTGCGACGCGACACTGAGCAATTGCCCCGGTGTCCCCGCCGACGCCCACGCCGCCGCCGGTGGCGGGCGCGGTGGACGGGGCGCGCCGCCTGCCGCCGGTGGTGGACGCGGCGGTCGAGGCGCTGTTGCTGGGCCGCCGCTCACGACGTCGCCCGACGGCAAACTCGGCGCCTTCATCAAGGACTACAATCTCTGGGTGCGCGACGTCGCGACCGGTCGCGACCGGCAACTGACGACCGATGGCATCAAGGATTTTGGCTACGCCACCGACAATGCCGGCTGGGCCACGAGTGACCGTGCGATTCTCCTCTGGTCGCCGGACTCGAAGAAGCTCGCGACGCAGCAACAGGACGAACGGAAAGTCGGCGAGTGGCACCTCACGTCGACGCGCACGGGACGGCCAGAACTCCGTTCGTGGAAATATCCGCTCCCTGGCGACAGCGTCGTCCAGATGGTGCACCGCGTGATCATCGAGGTCGAGTCGGCGAAGATGGTCCGGCTCAAAATGAATCCAGACTTCCACCGCGCGACGCTTGGCGACAACATCAGCATGAGCGACTACAAGTGGAGCCCGGACGGCAGCAAGCTCGCGCTCGCGTCCACGCCCCGCGATCACAAGGCCGCGGTGCTTCGTGTGGCGGACGCGATCACGGGCGATGTGCGCGATGTGATGGAAGAGACGAGCACGACGCACTTCGAGTCAGTGACCGGATGGCAGGTGCTCTGGGCCACGAACGAACTGCTCTGGTACTCACAGCGAGACGACTGGGGCCAGCTCTACCTTTACGACCTCACGACGGGAAAACTCAAGAATAAGGTCACGAGCGGTGAAGGCCCGGTGACGCAGATCGTGCGCGTGGACGACAAGGCGCGCACGCTCTGGTACATGGCCAACGGTCGCGAAGCGGGCCAGGATCCGTACTTCGCACATGCGTACCGCATCGGACTGGATGGCAAAGGTCCGCAGGTGTCGCTCACGCCCGATGACGGCACGCACGGCATTCAGTTGAGTCCGAGCGGCAAGTATCTAGTGGACACCTACTCGAAGCCCGACGTACCGCCGGTCGTGTCGCTTCGAGATGCCGCCGGCAAGTTGGTGATGCCGCTCGAGGCGATGGACATCGCCCGCCTGGTTGCCTCGGGCTGGAAGCCAACGGTGCCGATCAAGGTCAAGGCTGATGACGGCAAGACCGACATCTACGGTGTGATGTTCACGCCAGCGAACTTCGATCCCTCGAAGAAATATCCGATCATTAACAACGCATATCCTGGTCCGCAGAGCGGAAGCGTGGGGTCGCGCACGTTCAGCGCAGCACGTGGCGACAAGCAAGCGCTCGCCGACCTCGGCTTTATTGTCGTGTCGATCGACGGACGCGGAACGCCGGGCCGCTCAAAGTCGTTCCACGATTCCTATTACGGCCGGATGGGGCGCGACAACACGATTCCCGACCAGGTGGCCGGAATGAAGGATCTCGCGCGGCAGTATCCGTTCGTCGACCTCGACCGCGCGGGGATGTGGGGCCATTCGGGTGGTGGCTTCATCACCGCCGACGCGATGTTCCGTTATCCGGACTTCTTCAAGGTCGGCATTGCTGAGTCGGGCAATCACGACCAGCGTCTCTACGAAGATGATTGGGGTGAGCGGTATCAGGGTCTGCTCACGCGGAACCCCGACGGCACCGACAACTATGATATCGAGGCCAACCAGACGTTCGCGAAGAACCTGAAAGGCAAGCTGTTGCTCGCGCATGGCACGATGGACAACAACGTGCCGCCCGACAACACACTGCTGGTCGCGGATGCACTTATCAAGGCGAACAAGTCGTTCGATCTATTGATGATTCCCAATGCTGGACATGGTTACGGGACCGCATCGAACTACATGATGCGCCGCCGCTGGGACTACTTCGTGCAATACCTGCTCGGCGCCGAACCGCCGAAGGATTACGAAATTGGCAAGCGACTGGTCCCCTGAGCTATCAGCTGACAGGCACCGTGGCGGCGATCGCGATCGCCGCCACGGTGAGAGCGGCGTTCGATTAGTCGAACATCGCCGCGGGGTCGCCGAGCGGGGCGGTCGCTAGGTCGTCTGGGAGTAGTTCGAGATTCGCCTTGGGCGACTGCACGAGCCGAAGCGGCCACTGCGAGCCAAAGACAAAGCGTGTCGATCCCATGCTCCGGAACAGCTTTGCCAGGTGATCGTCGGGCGGGCCCCAGATCCAGCTGATGTCCCAGAGTACACGCGACTGTTCGAGAGGCGTGAGACCCCAATGCACTTCTTCGATGAGATCGCGGCCAGCGGCGCAGACCACGAGTCGCACGTCGCTACCGGCGCGAGCGAGTGCGCGGATCGCTGCGCCGGTCAGGTCGCCAAAGGTGTCAGCCGCTTTGCGCTGGCGAAGATCCTCGAACCGAACCGTGAGTACGACCGGCAGCTCTCGCTCCCCACAGGCGATGGCGAGGTCGGCTAACGCGCGATCGCCAGCTGCCATTCGCCACTGCGGCGGAAAGGCGCGAATCGCCGCTGCACCCGCCCTCGCTGCGCCATCGAGTTCGGTCTTCCAGTCCGGCCGGTCGGGGCGAATTGTCGGAGCGGGTGAGAGAATCTCTCGGTGCGGTTCGAGCGCGCCGTAAAGCTCGGTGTTTCCCGCTGCCGGATTGTCGGCGAACGCTGATGGCAGGTGACCGACCCAGGCATGCGCGATGCCTTCGCGCTCCATCACGCGCGCCAGAATCGCGGGCTCTGGATGTGGCACCTGCCGGAACGGATACGATCCGATGAACACCGACGGATCGATCATCGCGCGAACGCCTTGTCGCCGAAGATCCGGACGGCGTTTCGCCAGCGAATATCCTCAAGGTCATCAGGGGAGCACAGCCCGGTCGCGTCAAGTGCGCGCAGTTTGGCGAGACCAGTTTCCATCGTGAGATCGGTGCCAAAGAGCAATCGCTGCGACGTGAGCGCCTTGATGGCGTCGTCGAGCATGCCGCGATCCACACCGCTGCCAGAAATATCGGGCAAGATGTTGGGTACGTCCTTCACGGCGGGGAAGGTGTGCTGGTAGTCGCCACCGCCTCCGATATGCGCGAGGATGAACCAGACTGTGGGGTGCCGGCGCGCGAGCTTCGCGAGATCCGCGCCGTCGGAGATCTCCTGATTGGGCCACTCGCGCGTACGGTGCTGCCAGATGTGATGGAGGATCGGGAGTTGCTTCGCCGCCGCGAGCTCGCAAATGGGGTCAAGCAGCGGATCGTCAGCACGACGGCTCGCGAGTAGTTTCACGCCGATCGCACCAGCGGCCACGCATCGATCGATCTCGTCAAGCGCATGATCGGTGTGGTTCGGGTTCACGGTCACGAGCATGCGCACGCGCGCGCCTTCCTTGGCGCAGATCTCGAGCATCGCATCGTTACCCGAAGTGGCGTCGGCTGGCGATGGGAAGTAGGTCGGCGAGGTGAAGCCGTAGCTGCCAAGTACCGACGCGACATGACAAGTGATGCCCATCGTGTCGCCTGCGCGGAACCGCGCCGCGTTCACATCACGCCAGTCGGAGCGTCCACAACCAGCGTGCAGGAAGTGTGCGTGCGCGTCGATGAGCGGCGAAGCGTTCACCACGGTCACGCGCCATCCGCTGTGCGCATCGTGAAGAGCGTATTGCTGGTGCACGACTCGATCTCAGCGATCGTCTCGTCGTCGTGCGCGAGCGAGGCGAAGTTGTATGGGCCACGCTTGAAGAGCACACCATTGGCAGCGGCCGTGGTCAGGAAGCGCGTCTCGAGCGCAGGAGACTCGAACCTGAGGAACCACATCGGGTCGATGCCGGCGATCTCAATGCCGCCGGTGCGACTCGCCGTGAGCGCGTTCGACACGGCGGTGCGCATGTCGCCGCCAATGCGCGCGAGTTCGTCACAGACGGGGGTGTCGGCGTGAAGGTGCAGTACAGCGCGTGCGGCCGCGAGCGCTGTCGCTTCGGAGGCGAGCGTAGAGGAGATCCAAGTCTTGCGGGCGGCATCGAGGATTGCCGCATTCCCGCCGACGGCCGCGAGGGGATAGCCGTTGGCGAGCGCCTTGCCGAACGCCGCGAGGTCTGGTGTCACGCCGGAGAGCTCTTGGTACCCGCCGGTAGCGAGCCGGAATCCGCTCTTCATCTCGTCAAACACGAGTGCGGCGCCAGACTGTGTTGCGAGTGCTCGCGCGCGGGCAATCCATGCAACGGATGGCATGCGTTCGATAACCGGCTCGAGTACGATCGCCGCGAGCGTTGCGCCGTAGCGGTCAACGGCGGCTTCGAGCGCACCGATGTCGTCGAACGGAATCTTCACGTAGTCATCGCGCACCGTGCCTGGCACACCCGCCTCGGCCGAGCACCAGTCGAGCCAGCCAAAGTAGCCGCAGCCGATCACCGTCGTGCGCCCGGTGTATGTGCGCGCGAGCCGAACGGCGGCGGCCATCGCCTCGGCTCCCGACTTCAGGAACTGCACTTTTTCGGCACACGGGACCGCTTCGCAGAAAAGCTCGGCCACTTCGACTTCGAGGGTGTGGCTGAGCCCGGCCACATTGCCGTGCGCGGCGGCCGCGACGACGGACGGCGTGATGCGTTCGTCCGCGTAGCCAAGCGCGACAGCGCCGAGTGCCATCGTGCAGTCGATCAGCTCTTCTTCGTCTGTGGTAACGACGCGGCAGCCGGACGCGCGCAGGTAGTGAGTCGGTCCGTGCGCATCAGCCGTTCCCCACAGTGCTTCTGCACGCTTGCTGCCGGTTGATGAACCGCTCGGCAGGATGGCCCGTGCGCGCTCGGCCCAGCTGTGATCGGGCAACGCCTCGGGGGCATCGTCGGCGTGCTCGTCGCTTGCAGTATCCTGCGTTTCGGCGGCGGGGTCCAGCGGTGGACGCGCTGACGGCTTGAAGAATCTGGAAAAGACCATGTAGGGAAAGAGAGGGGTCGGTGCGTCCGCGTTCAAGGGTAGCGCGCGATCACTCGATGGCAAAAGGAATCAGGCGTGCGGCGTCGTGGCGATCGCCACGAAGGTAGACACACTCGCCGTCGGAGCCGCTCATCACGAGTTGGCCGCGTCGTCTGGTGCGTCCTGGCGTGGCGTCATTCACGATCAGATCGAGCGCGATGAGCCCCGATTCACCCGCACGGGCAGGAATGGTGGCGCGAATCTCGAATCCGCCGGCCATTGCGCGCCATTCGGCCGTCGGGGCGGGGATGCCGTCCCACCCGTCGAGCGCGCGCACACGGACATCGTTTGAGCCTGCTTCAGGCACGAGAATCCAGGCGCCGCTGCTGTCTTCCGTGGCGAGGTAGAGCTGGACGCCGTGGCCGTTGATGTCGGGGTGCTCGTTGTCGAACGGATTCGTCGCGTCGCCGGCAACGAAGACCGGAGTGTCGGTCGCGACGAACAGGTCCACGAGGAGCCCCGTGGTGTCTGCGCCGATCGCAACGCGCGCACGCGGCCGTCCGGCTTCGTGCCAGGTGAGCTCTGATCGGCGGTAGTGGGCGTCGCCGAGTGCGAACTCGACCCAGTCAGTGCGTCGCATCGGGTCGAGTTCACTGAACCACTCGGAGTCGTGCTCGTGCAAGCGGATCACCAGCGGTTCCGAAAGCGCTCCACTCGCCGCTGCGAGCTCGGCAGGCGAACGAGGATCCGTTGCCCACTCGTCCAACGCGATGCGTTCACGCGTGAACCGGATCAGTTCCAAGCGCTCGCCGTGCTGAATCTGCCAATCGGTGTCGGTGATGCGGTGCGTGTGAGTCGTGCCGTTGACGCACACCGTCAGCTCTTCTTCTCCTCCCAAGTCGGCCGACACCAGCTCGCCTGTCCAGCTCCACGCCGATCGGATGACACCGCGGGTTCCCTGCATGCGGATCAGGTAGAAGCGTCGCGACTCGGTCGCCGGCTGCCCCGGTGCCGATGCGCGAATGAGTGTGGCCGCCGTATCAGTGCAGAGCTGGGCCTGTGCCGACCGTCCATCGCGGCTTGCGGTCAGGCGAACGGTACGGCCAGCCGGCAACTCCGCTGCCTCGCCGTCACGCACTGCATTGAAACCGTCCTCGAGTCCATGACCACCAATCAACGTGTGCGGTGCGAATGTCAGATCGTCTGCGTCGGCGTCGAAGTGGATGGGCAGATCGAACTGTACGGCATCGTCTGCGTCCCAGCGTACCTCGTCAATGAAGTAGTGCTCTGCGGTCACGACGGTACGCTGGACGCGCACTCCGTGTGCAATGCCGTCGAGATGTGCGGACACGAAGTCGAATCCACCAGTGGACTCGCGTCCGATGCAGGTGCCAGCCACACGGAGCTGCGACTGTCCGTTGATCAGCGGCGCGTTGTGCGCGAGGGTGCTGCGATACCAGTGGAGCGACGGATCGACGTACGAACCCGTTCCGAGGTCGTCGAGCCAGCGCGCCGAGCCAGTAGAAAAGAGCAGGTTGAGGCGATCGGCATGTCCGTGGCCACCACCGCTCTCGCCCCAGTCGAGTGCGACGTATACCGCACCGTGTTCACGGCGGTGGATCGTGAGCCCCTGCGATTCAATCGTGATCGAACCGGGCGGTTCCAGGCGCAGCATCGGCAGTGACTCACGAGCGAAGAGCAGCGACTTCCATCCGAGATCGGCCCGCGAGAGTCGGACGGGCTGGGCGTGCCGCTCGGCTTCGCCGCTTGCCCGTGAGCGCTCCGTGTCGCCTTGGTCCAGATCGTGGTCGTACATCCGCCCGAGCGCCCACAACAGCGTTTCGTTGTCACGCCGCGCGAGGCCAAGCTCACACGATTCGGCGAACCGCCACTGTCTGAGCGAAGCGGCGTAGCGTGAATCCTTTCGCGCGGGGTAGGTAAAGTCGGGCAGCGCCGAAAGGAATGGCGCGCTGAAGCCGGCGTCGAATCGCGCGAGCAGTTCCTCATCGAACGAATAGCCCACGCGTTCGCCGAGCGTGATCCCATACCAGAGTCCGCGATGTGCAAACTGATGGTAGTTGTCGCCCTCGTACCAACTACCGTCCGGCCCGACCGCGGAGTGGATCCCCGTCTCGATCCCCGTCAGCGCCTGTTCGACAAGCGGGCCGTTGCCTTCGCCAAGGAAGCAACGTGCGGCCACAATGGCGGCGTTGTTCCACACCTGCCGATTGGACAGGCCTTCGTCGTATTGCTCGATCAGCGTTACGGCCGGTTCGATGATGCGGTCGTGGACGATCGCTGCGGTGGTGCCATCGCCGCCGTCAGCCAGCAAATCTGCGGCAATCGAGATGTGCAGCAGCCAGAGTGATTCGAGGTAGGTGCTGAAGAACAGCCGCGAGGGGCCGAGTACATTGTCGACGTTTGGATAGTCGAGGTATCGGTCGGCGTAGCCGAGCAGGATCGTGCGCGCGAATGCACGATGGCGCTCGTCGTTGTTGATGGCGCCGAGCGTTGCGGCATGCACGGCGCGTTCGGCGAGCCAGAGTTGGTACGGGTACAGCCACCAACGGTCGTGATACTCTCCCGTGTGCACGCGCGCACACGTTGGGCAGCGATGGGCGTGTGGTGACGTCGGGTCGAACTCGAGGTCGGTGCCGTCGGCCTCGCACCGGCCGCCGACGCGCGAGAGCAGCGCCTTGGTGGTCGGGATGTACGGCTCGCGATCGAGCAGCGGATTCAGGTCGGTGGCGAGCGAATCCGCGAGGGTGAGCAGCGGGCCGCGCGCGATCGCCCGACGAGCGTCAATCGCCGCCGCACCGAGGAGGAGCGTCATCGCAGGCCTGTGCGCCAGCGCGCGATCGAAGCCAACTCGCCACGAAGGTCAATCGTCACCTGTTCGATGCGTCGCGATACGCCCTGCAGTCCGCGCGAGTGATAGACCCATGCCGCTGGGAGGTCGCGCGCGAGTACGTCTTGAATCGCCGTGAACACAGACGGCAACTCCACCTCGCCCACGCGTCGCGCGCGCACGAACAGTGAATCGAGTTCCGGCGTATGGTAGTCACCGTAGTCCATGGCGCCACCGCGCTGGCGCCCGTCGTACAGCGCGCCGAGGAACGAGAGCGACAGGTCGCCGGGGATTCCAGTGAGCAGCAGGTCAAACGCCTTGGGTTTACTCCGTGCGCGGGTGAGGAATGCACCCATCTCGAGTTGGCGGATCGCGATCTCGATTCCGCGCGCGCCGAGGTCAGCCTGGATCAGCTGCTCGGCGGCATTGTCGCCGCTGCCGACCGTGAGGAGCTCAGCACGAAGCGTGACGCCGTTCCGTGTGCGCGGACCGGCCCCCCTACGGTGCCAGCCGGCGGCATCGAGCAGTGAGTCGGCGAGTCGCACGTCGTGAATTAATGTTGCTGCGCGCGCGAGCGGGCTCTCTGCGGGTACCGGGCCTGCCGCTGGTGTGCCGTAGCCGGCCAGTGCCGCGCGCACGATGCGCTCGCGATCGAGCGACGCATTGACCGCTGTTCGCACTCGCACGTCGTCGAATGGCGGGCGGTGTGTGTTGAACACCAGTGCGGTGGTGAGGAGGATCGGGTAATCCATCACCCGTACTGTCGGGTCGCGGGCGGCGAGCGAGGCCATCGTCGGCGCAATGCCCGCGAAGTCGAGATCGCCGCTCGTCAGGCCGGCCAGCTTGGTCGTCGGCTCGTCCACGACGACGATGACGAACCGCTCGATGGTTGGCGGACCGCCCAGAGCGGCCGGAAAGGTCAGGTTCCGCTCAAACACCCATCGCTGTCCGGGAATTCGTTCGACAAACCGAAACGGGCCATTGCCGACCGGCGCCAGGTTGAACGGCGCGCGGCGCATGTCACTGTGTGCGACGCTACTCAATAGATGCGAAGGGAGGATCGGCAGTTCGCAAAGCACCAACGGGAAACGGGGCTGCGGTCCGTCGAACTCGATCGTGAGCGTGCTATCGTCAGCAATCGAGACGGTATCCATGGAGGAGAGATCCGCCGAACGTGAATAGCCGGTTCGGGGATCGCGCGCGGCAAGCAGTGTGAACGCGACATCATGCGCGGTCGTCGGTACGCCGTCGTGCCAGGTCGCACCGCCATGGAGTCGCAGCGTGAGGGTCGAACGGTCGGTCGACCAGCTCCACTCCCGCGCCAGGTACGGCTCCGGGGCGAGTAGGCTGTCGTAGCGGGCGAGCGTCGTAAAGAGCGCGAAGCGCTGCACCTGCCGCGAGAGCCCGTGCACGGTCACGAGCGGGTTGGCCGATTCGAGGTCGGCGCCCGACGCGAACACCACGGTTCCTGCCGGCTTCGGAGGCCCGTAGCACGAGGGAGCGGCGAGGCCAACGGCGAGCGCGACCATGGCCCAGGTGATTGACGCGCGCGTGCGATGCGGCATTATCAACGGGTGTCAGTTTCCCTAATTATGCGTCGGGTTGCCGGAGCGGCCGTGCTGTTCTGGCTGGTCGTTACGCTCATCTTCGCGCTCGTGCGCTTGGCTCCCGGCGATCCCGCGACTCTGCTCGTGCCGCCTTCGGCGACCGCCGAAGATGTCCAGCGGCTCCAGGCCGACCTCGGGCTCGATCGGTCTGTGGCCGTCCAATATGCACGCTGGGCTGGGGGACTGCTGCGCGGCAACCTCGGTGACAGCTTTGCGCTGAACGTGCCGGTCACGCGGGCGCTCGCTGATGCCGCGCCGATCTCGATGGCGCTCGGGTTGGCCTCTATCCTGCTCACCTTTGCCATCGGGGTGCCGCTCGGGCTTATGCAGGCCATCTGGCGCGGTCGCGTGGCGGATCGACTCACCACCGTGGCGACGGCGGCAATCTTTTCCGCCCCCACATTCTGGGTTGCGCTCGCGCTCGTGGCGTTCTTCACCTACGGCGCCGCGTCGATCGGACTGCCAGCCGGCCTGCGATTGCCCGCCCTCGGCGTTCGCACACCCGGCGTGATGCTGACCGGTTGGGCCGACGTGGCCGACATGGCGCGACATGCGATCCTGCCGATCATCACGCTCGCCGCGGTCGGCGCCGCGGGCGTTGCGCGGTACGCGCGCTCGAGCATGATCGATGTGCTCTCGCTCGACCTTGTGCGTGCCGCGAGGGCGCGTGGTGCATCGCGCACACGAGTTCTGTCGCGCCATGTGATCGTGAATGCGATGCCTTCCCTTGTCGTGCTCTTCGCACTGACGCTTCCCGGAGTCGTCGCCGGGTCTGTATTTGTCGAGTCGGTGTTCGCGTGGCCTGGCCTTGGTCGGCTCACGCTCACCGCCATTGCCGCGCGCGATTACCCGGTCGTGCTCGGAGCGGGCATCTGGTATGCAGCAGCGGTGATCGTGGCCAACCTCGCTGCCGAACTCGCGCTGCCGTTGCTCGACCCACGTCAGCGGGGACGCGTGTCGTGAACCATGTCTGGCGTTCGCTCGACCGATCGGCGCGCGCGTCGCTGGTTGCGCTCGTCGCGCTCTCAGCCGGGGCATTGCTCGTCCCGTTGCTGGCGTCTACCGATCCCCTCGCGATCGGCGACGTCGTTGCGCGGAAACTCCTGCCGCCACTCACGCGAGATGACTCCGGCGCGTTGCACCTACTTGGAACCGATCGCTTCGGCCGCGATCTCTTTGTCCGGATCATGCTGGCCGGCCGCATCTCGCTCGCCGTCGGCCTGCTTGGCTCGCTGCTCGCCGCGCTGATCGGGACGACCATTGGTGCGGTGGCAGGATGGAGCGGGGGAGTGGTGGACCGCATCGCGATGGCGGCGGCGGATACCGTACTCGCCGTGCCACGGCTCATCCTGCTGCTGGTCTGCGCGGCGCTCTGGCAGCCTGGCGTCAACACCGTCGTGGTCGTACTCGCCGCCACAGGGTGGATGGGTGTGGCGCGGCTCATTCGCGCCGAGGTAGCTGGCGCGCGCGTGCGGCCCTATGTCGAGGCGGCGAGCGCGCTCGGCGTGTCGTCTGCGCGAACGCTTTGGCGGCACGTACTCCCGAATGCGCTTGGCCCCGCGATTGTCGCGACAACACTCGGTGTCGGCAGTGCGGTCATGCTCGAAAGCGGACTGTCGTTCCTCGGGCTCGGTATCCAGCCACCCGCTCCGAGCTGGGGCAATATGATCGCCGGCGGCCGCGATCTCATCGTGTCGGCTCCCTGGGTCTCGCTCGCACCAGGCCTCGCCGTGATCGTCACTGTCGTCGCGGCGACGATCCTTGGCGATGCGTGGCGCGACCGGCTAGCGGGCGAGTCCGCGCCGCGCGTACGGGTCGACCGCGCGTAGTTCCGGCTACGGCTTGGCCGTGATCACTTTGACCATCGCATCGAGCGCGCGAATATTGGTCCAGCGCGAGACGATCACGAGATCGTTGACGGGATCGACATAAACCAGGTTGGCGCCATTGCCCGAGTGGTAAAACGCCGTTTCCGGCGCATTTGGCATCGCCTTCTTGTCCGTGTTCAGGAAGTAGTTGGCGAATCCGTAGCCACTGTTCGCCGGGCCCGGTGAGCGCGACTCCTTGATCCACTCTTCGGAGATCAGCTGTTTGCTGCCCCACTTGCCATTGCGCAGCGTGAGATAACCGAAGCGCGCCATGTCGTGCGCGCTGATCATCATGCCGCCGCCCCAGTGGGCGCCGCCCGCGACGGACTGCACCATTTGCCCGTCCATGACGACCCAGGAGTTGTCGTAGCCGGCCCAGCGCCAGCTGTTGGAGGCCCCGATGGGATCCATGACGAATTCTTTCAGTACCTGCGGTAATGGACGCCGCCAGACGTTGAGCGACGCGAGCGCCATCAGATTGACGCGCACATCGTTGTACGTATAAACGGTTCCGGGTTCGTGCCTGGCGCGATTGATGACCGCGGCGGTGTCGCTCGCGTTGCGAGGAAACCGATCGGCCCAATCGGGTTTGCCCCAGAGCGTGCCCTGCCAGTCGCTCGTCTGCCGGAGTAGATGCTCCCAGGTGATCTTGCGATTGTGGTCGGATTCGAATGGCATCAGCACTTCGCTGGTCATGCCGCGCATCGTGATGATTGGCGCCATATAGCCGCGCACGGGATCCTTGATGTCGCGGATCATCTTGCGATCGTACGCAAGACCTACCGTCGTCGTGACGAAGCTCTTGGTCACGCTGTAGGTGATGTCGACGCGAGCAGGGTCACCCCACTCTGCGACGATGTAGCCGCGCCGCACGATCAGACCAGCCGCGCCACCGCGATCCCGAAACGGACCGGTCGCCTCGCCGAACGGTTCGCGGCCGAACGATTGCTTGTGGTTGGCGAGCAGGTCGCGTGGTGTGGTCGCTTCGCTCGCGAGCGCGAGGACGACCGCGCTGTCGACGGCTTTCGCGGTGAGTCCGACCTGTTCGGGCTTGCGATGTTCCCAGCCGGCGCCCGGTGTGGGAAAGTACGGCGTCTGTGCCGATGCGATGGTTGCCCCGGCGGCAAACGCGATCAGGGCGACTACGCGATGCGAATAGCGATCGAGGGTCGGGAGCATCTGTGCTACCTGATGAGGATGGTGATGACGGCGCGCGGTGGCGCTGCGAACTCGAGGCGATTGCCGATTGCTTCCAGCGTATCGAGCGATGTTTCGTCCAGCCGAGCGAGTCGCGCTTCAGACACCATCGTGTCCAGCGTCCACGCGCCTTGCTGTACTGCTTCGGTCAGGTTCACGCAGCGCAGCACGGTCCACTCGCCGTCCTGGCTCGTAGTGACGGTGGAGCAAGCGAGCCCCGTGCCGTGCAGCATAACACCAAGGATCGGCTCAGGCCGTGAGAGCGCCGACCGAAGCGATGTACCCGTAAGCGGCAGGAGTACGTCATCTGCCGTGCGTTCGATTTCGTCCACCACCGCGTCTGTGCGCGCGCCGTGGAGTAAGAGCGCGAGTTCGGCGGCAAACGGACCGTGACATTGCGCTTCGGGTGTGTGTGTCGGCCAGCCGGCGTGGCCTGGCCGCTCGGGAAGATCGTTGCGCGACAACTCGCTTACCGAGCGCACGACTGTCACGTAGACGACTCCTTTCTCGTCGGCTTCGTACTCGCCAAGTCCGTCCGAATAGACCGTCGCGCCCGCATTGCCGGAAAAGACCGACACATATCGGTGGAGGGGATCTGTAGCGGGCGGAGTCTCAAAGGCCGCTTCGGCAGGCGTGAGTGTGAGCCGTTCGCGTTGCACCGGTCCGAACATTGCGTCGGCGAAGACGCGTGGTTGCTTCAGCCCCGTTGTGAATCCAAGCCGCAGCCGGTGATCGGAGGCGCTGTTGTCACCGCTGAGATGCACCCGCACGAACGATGCATTCGCGTCCACGATGAGTGTCACGGTGGCGTCGACACGCTCGCGGCCAGCCGCGAAAGACCAACGCATCTCGATCGCGGCCCGCACCGGACCTTTATGAAGAACTGTCGAGCCGCGAAACCGCGCGACGAGTTTGTCGCCGCGGATGGACGGTGTGTAGAGGTCGCCGATGTCCGTCCGGTTGTCCCAGACGAGGCAGTCGTCGAGCGCTCGCCCGCTCGGTGCGTGCGCAATGCGTACATGGCCGTCGTCGTCTACGCTCACGGTCACGATGCCGTTGCTGATGCCACCGGCATCAGCACGCGCCGGATTCGGCGGGAGCTCGCGACGTGACCGCGACTGGTGTGGGAAACAGCGCACACCGTACGCCGGCACTTCGGGAATCCAGGCGGCTACATCGCATGCCAGCACGATGTCGTCATCCGGATAGTGACGGGGCGCCTCGGTGCGTTCGTGCGCCATCGCCTTGCCGAGCAGTTGCAGCGCTCCGACCCCGCCGAGCCCTGGCACGGTTGCTTTGACGGTCTCGACCGGCCCGGGCGATGCGTTCGCACCAACCTTCACGTCCGAAGCAAACGCCGTGAGGCGGAGCAGCGCCACGCCGCCGCGCGGGCGCGCCGCGGGGTTTCGTACCACGGCCATCGGCTTCCATCGGTCACACGACTCGCGCGCCGCGTCGGCGTTGTGGCCGATCAGGTCGAGCAGTGCGTCACCGCGAAGGCCGACGCCCTGGGTGTCGGCTTCGTCGAGCCGCGCATCCATCGCGCGGGCGACCTCGTCGGTGGAGCAACCGCATACGGTGTCGTGCGGGTGGCAGAGCAGCAGGGAGCGCCACGCGGCACGCAGTAATGCGCTACGGTTTACACCACGCGAACGATATGCGAGCGCCAGCCAGGGCTCTGTGTCACGGGTGAGCAGACGCTCGATGCGTGCGTTGCGGCGCTTTTGGTGAGCGCGTGTCGCGAACGTCCCCTGCAGTGTCCACATAGAGCCGTAGGAGTCGCGCAGCTCGCCCTGAACCGTCGGTAGCGCGCGGGTGGCGGCCCGGGCGATCGCGTCGCGCGCGAATGCGTGGAGCGAGCTGC
Source organism: Gemmatimonadota bacterium (assembly GCA_014192065.1). Taxonomy (GTDB): domain Bacteria; phylum Gemmatimonadota; class Gemmatimonadetes; order Gemmatimonadales; family Gemmatimonadaceae; genus Fen-1231. Next base: position 63,129 of record BJHH01000005.1, read on the forward strand.
CCCTCGTATCGTGCGGGAGCGCCGCATCGTGCAGGGCCGCGAGCGCACTGTCGAGGTTGGTCTGCCGCGCATGATGGTCGGCGCCGTTGGGGAGCAATACCACACCGAGCCGCGCGCGCGTGACGAGATCGTCGCGCATCGACGCCCAGCGTTCCCGCGCGGCATTCGCGCCGGCTGGAAGATTCTCGCCGATATCGTACCCTTTGCGCGACAGGTGATAGAGGTACGCCTCCTCTCCACTCGGTGCAGCCCATCGTACCGCATCGTCCGATGGCCAGCGCGAACCGCCGAACCCGCGCGAGAGCACGATGAGCTGGAGCCCGAACCCGGCCGCGAGTGTGGGTAGTGCCGCCGGATGCCCAAACGAATCGGGGCAGTAGAGCACGGGTGGCGCCGCTGCGCCAAGCTGGGAGAGCATCTGCCGGCCCAGCAGAAGGTTGCGCACCAAGGCTTCGGCGCCCGGGATGAGCTCGTCGGCGAGCACGTACCACGGACCTGCTTCTAGGGCGCCGCGCGCCAGCAGTTCCCGGAGTGCGAATTCGCGTTCCGGCTTCACCGCGAGATAGTCCTCGATCACGCTCAGCTGCGCATCAAGCAGGAAACTGGATCCCGCAGCCGGCGGATCGTCGATCAACTCGTCCACAAGCGCGACCAGCATCTGCCGGAACCGCACGGCCGGGAGGTACCACTCGCGGTCCCAATGGGTGTGCGACACGACGTGCACCGTTACCGGTTCGTCGTCTGCCTGCTTCGCGTTTGCCCGCGTATCGTGGTTCACGGTATCTTCTCGCCCGCGTGGAATCTTCAGTCGACCGCCCCCGCCGCACCGTAACGGTCCGCGCGCCAACCAGAATTGATCTGGGTGGCGGATGGACCGACGTGCCGCCGTATTGCCACGAACTCGGCGGATTCGTCTGCAACCTCGCGATCAACCGCTACGCAGTCGCGACGGTACGAGCAGCCGAAACCTACCGCGCCGGAGCGGCGTCGGCATCGCGGCGCGATGCGCGGGCGAACCCGCTGATCGACGCAGTCGTGCGCCGATCGGGAGTTCGGGATGTCGAGGTGACCGTCGACAGCGACTTTCCGGTTGGAGCCGGGCTCGGAGGGTCGTCGTCGGCCAGCGCAGCGGTTTTATACGCGCTCGCACGGTGGCGCGGCGTCGAGCCAGTCGCGGCCGACATTGCGGAGGAAGGTCGCCGTATCGAGGTCGAGGAACTTGGTATCGCTGGCGGCAGGCAGGACCACTACGCGGCGACGCACGGTGGTGCGCTGGCGCTCACGTTCACCGAACGCGTGGCCGTGCGGCGTCTCACACTCTCTAACGAAACGCGGAAGGCGTTCGAGTCGCGCGCCTTGCTCATCCACACCGGCGAATCGCGTATCTCTGGTAGCACCGTCAGCGCCGTGCTGAACGCCTACCGGGCGGGCGAACCGCTGGTGCTCGACGCGCTCGCGGCGATGAAATCGTTGGCAGTGTCCATGGCTCAATCATTGGAAGCGGGCAATCTCGATGCGCTCGGCGCGCTCCTCGCGGAGCATTGGATACATCAACGCGCGCTGCACCCGGCGATCACCACCCTGCGGATCGACCGCATTGTGAGCCGGGCGCGCGACGCTGGTGCGGCCGGATGGAAGGCGATGGGCGCGTCGGGCGGTGGCTGTGTGCTGGTGCTGGCCGGCGCAAACAATGTCGCGGATGTTCGGCGCGAGATTGCGCCGCTTGGCGAACTCCTCGACTTCAGGCTTGATACGGCTGGGTTGACCGGGCTCTGACCTTCTGGCGCGCTACCGCAGCCACTCGTCGAGGTGTTCCGCCACGAAGGCGTCGTCGGCGAGTTGGGGGTGCAGGGCGACGACCCTATCGATCTCTGCCATCTGGCCCGGTGACAACCCTTCGTTGGGGTCGATGCACCAAGTGCCGGCGAGCAATCCCTGGCGGCGCAGCAGTTCGTGGATACCGGCAATGCATCCGGCGAATCCGTGGCGTACGTCGAAGAGCGCGCTGTTTGCGTCGGTGAGCGCGGCCCCTTCGCGCAGAAGCACCTCGGGGACGGATCCGGCCGCTCGTGCTGCTCTCGCCGCCGCGACCAAGATGACCGCGCTCCGAGTCCACACCGCCCACTGGCCGAGGAGTCCGCCAACCATCCAGCGTGAACCGCCGCGCACGGCGTACGGCGTCACGAGGTCGTGCAGGATACTGTCGTCGTTGCCGGTGTAGAGGGCGATGTCGTCACGACCTGAATCGGCGACGGCGCGTACCACGTCGAGCGTCTGATAGCGATTGAACGGCGCGATCTTGACGGCGCACACCTGCTCGATTTCTGAGAACACGCGCCAGAAGTCGTAGCTGAGCACACGACCGCCGACCGCCGGCTGCAGGTAAAACCCGAAGAGCGGCATCACGGCCGCCACCTCACGGCAGTGGGCGATCAACTCGGCATCGGTCGCGTCTTTGAGTGCGCCAAGTGAAAGCAGAGTGCAGTCGTAGCCGAGCGACCGCGCGAGTGCCGCCTCGTGCACGGCCTGTGCCGTCGTGCCGATGGCACCGGCGATTTTGAGGAATGGACGGGGCTCGAGCGCGAGTTTTGTGTCCACGGCTTCCGCCGCCAGCGCGAGCACTGGCTCGTACAGTCCGCGATCGCGAATGGCAAACTGGGTGGTATGTACGCCCACGGCCACGCCGCCGGCACCCGCGTCCACGTAGTACCGCGTGAGCGCGCGCTGACGCCGCTCGTCGAGGGCACGCGACTCGGTGAGCGCCAGCGGGTGCGCGGGAATCACGCATCCGGCGCGTAGGAGCTGTTTTTTGGCGGTGTCCATCAGAACTTTCCGTCGCGCACGTCGAACTGTGTCGATTTGGCGAGCCGCAACCCGCCGCGTTTCGTCCACGCGGCCGTCCAGTCCAGCATCTGCTCGATCGGTACCTCGGGCTCACCGAGCAGCGATTGCATGAGCGATGCGTCGCTGAGCAGGGCATCGGGCGCTTCGGTGCCCTCGAAGACCGGCTCGCGTTCAAGTCTCACTCCGAGTTGCGTCGCCAGCCAGCGCACGGAGAGGCGTTCCATGCCGGTCACGTTCACCGGGCGGGCCGGCGACGCCGCGTGCGGCAGTAGTTCGATCGCGGCGCGATTGGCATCGCCCTGCCAGATGACGTTCACGTAGCCCATGGCCAGTGCAATTGGTGTGCCGGCCAGCATCTGGCTCGCGAGATCGGCGAGTACGCCGTAGCGCAGGTCAATGGCGTAGTTGAGACGAACCAGGGCAACCCGGGAGCCTCGCGGCTTGGCCGCGCCCTCGAAGATCTGCTCGCGTCCGAGGCACGATGCGGCGTACACACCGACCGGCGACGTCGGGTCCGTCTCCTTCGCACCGGCTGACGTCACTGGTAGGAGCGGGTACACATTCCCAGTCGAGAACACCACAATACGCGACGTCGCATAGCGCTCCGCGCAGATCGCGGGAACCACCACGTTCATCAGCCAGGTGCGTTCCGGTGCCTCGGTGGTGCCGAACTTCTGGCCTGCCATGAAGATTATGTTCGGCGCATCTGGCAGTTGTCGCACGGCGTCCCGATCGAGCAGGTCGCACGAAATCGTTTCGACGCCGGCCGTCTGCAGCGTTCGCTGCGCGCCGGGTGACGAAAAACGCGACACCGCGATCACCCGTCGCCCGCCCGCGCCGTCGGCCAGTCGCGCGGCGCGCACCGCCATCATCGCGAGGGTTGGGCCCATCTTGCCGCCCGCGCCCAGAATCACAATGTCGCCAGGGCAGGCGGCAACCGCGCGTACGGTCGCGTCGCGCGGGCGCGAGAGCCGCTCGTCGAGTTCCTCTACGTTGCGAGGGGCGCCGGTCGATTTTGACTTGTCACTCGGATGGGTCACGTTGCGTCTGGTTCGCTGGGCCGGGGTCGCTCGCCTTGTCCCTGCTTCGACGTTAACATCTTGCTGATACCTCGGCTCCCGTACCGCACGGGCTGGCCCGACGACCCATCGGAGGATTGATGACCCGCATGCTCCCCGCCGTCCGGAACGCGCTCGCCATATTGGCGCTCGCGGCCACCTCGCTCGTCGCGCAGACCCTGAATGGATCTGTCGCGACCGAGTTCGAAAAACTCCACTTCCGGTCCATTGGCCCGGCGACGATGTCGGGCCGTATTGCCGACATCGCCGTCTACGAGGCCAACCCTGCCATCTGGTACGTCGGCACCGCGCACGGCGGCGTCTGGAAGACGACGAGCAACGGCGCGATGTTCACGCCGCTGCTTCAGGACAAGGGCCTGATGTCGATCGGTGACATCGCCGTCTCGCAACTCAACCCCGACGTCGTGTACGTCGGCACCGGCGAGTCGAACAATCGCCAGAGCGGATCGTGGGGCGAGGGTCTGTACAAGTCCACCGATGGCGGCAAGACGTGGAGCCACATCGGCCTCCGCGACTCGAAGCACATCAACCGCATCGTGCTCGATCCGAACAACAACGACGTCGTGTTCGTCGCGGCGACGGGCGCGCTGTATGGGCCGGGCGGCGATCGTGGGGTCTACAAGTCCACCGACGGCGGCCGCACCTGGCGCAACGTGCTCAAGGTCGATGAGAACACCGGAGCCAACGACCTCGTGGTCGCGGCGACCGACCCCAACATCATGTACGCCTCCACCTACCAGCGCCGTCGTTCCACCTGCTGCATGAATGGCGGTGGACCCGGCTCGGGCATCTGGAAGTCGACCGATGCCGGTGAGCACTGGATGCGCCTCTCAGGTCCCGGCCTCGCGTCCGGTGCGCTGGGCCGCATCGGGCTCGACACGTACCGGCGTTCGGCGAACATCCTGTTCGTCAGTGTCGAGGGTCCCGCCGGCGCTGGCGGTCGTGGCGGCCCCGCAGATGTGGGCATCGATCAGCCCGCTGCCGGAACCGGGACATATCGCTCGGACGACGGCGGTACGACCTGGCGCAAGACGAGCGTCAACAATCCGCGCCCGATGTACTTCAGTCAGGTTCGGATCGATCCGAACAACCCCGATCGCATCTATATGGGCGGCGTCGGCCTGCAGATGACGATCGACGGCGGCAAGACGTGGGAAACGGATGCGTCGCTCGTCATTCACGACGACCTGCACGCGCTCTGGATCAACCCGTCGAACTCCGATCATATCATCCAGGGCAACGACGGCGGCATCGCGCTGTCGTACGACGGCGCGAAGACTTGGAGCTTCATTCCGAACCTGCCCGTCGGGTTGTTCTACCATGTCGGTTTCGACATGGAGACGCCGTACAACGTGTGTGGCGGCATGCAGGACAACTACGACTGGTGCGGCCCGAGCCGTTCGCGTCACACGTCAGGCATTTACAACTACGACTGGTTCCAGATTCAGGGCGGCGACGGCTTCGTCGCGATCCCCGATCTTCGCGATTCACGCATCATCTATACCGAGTCGCAGGACGGCAACATCACGCGCCGCAACAAGGTCACCGGCGAATCGAAGAGCATCCGACCGTCGCCGGCGAACGTGGTAGGTGCGGTTGCCGGCGAGCCGGCGTTTCGCTTCCATTGGGACACGCCGCTCATGATCTCGCCCGTGGACAACGGCACGCTCCTCGTGGCCGCGAACAAGGTGTTCAAGTCCACCGACCGCGGCGACTCATGGGTCGCCATCAGCCCTGATCTCACCACGGGTGCCAATCGCGACACGATCGTCACGATGGGCCTCAAGGGGAGTGACATCACCATCGCGCGCAACGACGGCGTCTCGAACTGGCCCGCCATCGTCGCGCTCGCCGAATCGCCGAAGCAGGCCGGCATGTACTTCGCCGGCACAGACGACGGCAACGTCCAGATGTCGAAGGACGGCGGCAAGGCCTGGCAGAACATCACGAGCAGGATCCCCGGCTTCCCGAAGGGTGCGTTTGTCTCGCGCATCGTGCCGTCGCGGTTCGACGCCGCCACGGTCTACGTGACTGTCGAGAACCATCGCGAGAACGACTACGAGCCGCACATCTGGGTGAGCAACGACGGCGGCAGCAGCTTCAGTTCGCTCAACGCCAACCTGAAGGGCGAAGTCGCCCGCACGCTCACCGAAGACATCAAGAACCCTGACCTGCTCTACGTCGGCACCGAGACGGGCATCTTCATCACGCTCGACCGTGGCAAGAGCTGGCGTCGCCTGAAGGCGAACTTCCCGACCGTCCGCGTGGACGAGCTCACGATCCACCCGCGTGACAACGCACTTCTCGTGGCGTCACACGGCCGCTCGCTCTGGATCCTCGACGACCTGTCGCCGATCCAGGAATACGCGGCGGCGAACGCAGCCGACGCTAAGCTCTTCACGCCGAGTCCGGCGCTGCAGTGGAAACAGATGGACAATCGCAACGAAGAGTTCTGGGGCCACCAGTTTTTCGTCGGTGAGAACCCGCCGCTCGACGCGGTGATCAGCTTCAATCTCAAGAAGAACATCCCCGGCCTCGGACTCCGCATCACGGATGCGAGCGGCCGAACGATTCGCGGACTGAGTATTCCGGCGTCACGCAACCAAGCCGGTATTCAGACGGTCTGTTGGGACCAGCGCGTGGAACCGATCATGGGTGACACGACCGGTGCCGGCGGCGGTGCCGGTGGCGGTGGTGGTGGCGGTGGTGGTCGCGGGGGCCGTGGTGGCGCAGCGCCAGCGGTTCCGGGCATCCCGGTTCCGCTCCCGACGGCCGGCTACCTGCCGGCGAACCCGTGCAGCGCAGCGGCGGAGGACGGCAGCGGCGGATTCGGCTTCTTTACCGGACTCGGCAACGCCGGTCCGCACGTGTTGCCCGGCAACTACAACGTCCAGCTCATTGCGGGTGACGCGGTGCTCGACACCAAGCCGCTCCGTATCGTCGGCGACCCGGCCGTTCGCATGGCTGACACCGAACGCAAGAAGTACAACGATGTCGCGACAGATTTGCATGAGTTGCAGCGTCGCGCCACGGCGGTTCAGACCACGTTGAGCGCGCTCAACCGCCAGATCAGCGATGCCAGTCCGAAGGTGCGCGACGGTTCGGCGATTCCAGCCGACGTGAAGTCGCAGTTCGACGCGTTCAACAAGGAATGGGAAGGCGTTCGCCGGAAGTTTGGAGTGGGCGCGCCAACGGCGCCGGCAGGTCGTGGCGGTGGCGGCGGTCGTGGCGCGGCACCGGATCCCGACAACGTGATCGGGCGAATCGGCGCGGCGAAGTCGAGCGTCGCTGCGTTCTGGGAGAATCCGAGTGCGGCGACCATGCAGCAATACACCGAGGCCAAGGCAATGCTGCCCAAGGCGATCGCGGACGCCAACGCGTTCATCACGAAGGCGAATGCGATGAGCAATACCCTGAAGGCGCACAACGTCACCCTCACCGTGCCGGCGGCGATCAAGTAGTGCCGGCGGTACGCTCGCACCCATCACAGGACTGAATCGATGCGTTTCCCGAAACCCACACTCGTCCTGCCGTTTATGGCGGCAGGCGCCCTCATACTCACCGCCGCGTGGCGAAGCGATCGCGTGGTCGAAGCACGGGCTGGCACTGCCGCGGCACGCGCGTCGGTGGACTCCATCGTCCTGCGTAGCTATCGCTGGCGGTCGATCGGCCCCGATCGTGGCGGCCGTTCGATCGCGGCCAGCGGCGTGCGTGGCCGTCCCCTCGAGGCCTACTTCGGTGCCGTCGGTGGCGGGCTTTGGAAAACCACCGACGCCGGCGTAAACTGGGCGCCGGTTACCGACGGACAGCTGAAGAGCTCCTCCGTTGGCGCGGTCGCCGTGTCCGAGAGCCACCCCGACGTCGTGTACATCGGGATGGGTGAGACCTGCATTCGCGGCAACATCATGGCAGGCGATGGCATCTACAAGAGCACCGACGCCGGCAAGACCTGGACCCCGTCTGGCCTCGCGTCGAGCGAGAACATCTCCCGGATCCGCATTCATCCACTCAACCCGGACATCGTCTTCGTCGCGGCATTCGGCAAGCATAGCGCGCCGAATGCGGACCGTGGCGTGTTCAAAAGCACGGACGGCGGAAAAAACTGGAAGAAGGTGCTCTATCGCGACGACAAAACCGCCGCGATCGACCTCACGATCGACCGCACGAATCCGAACGTGATGTATGCGGCCATGTGGGAAGCATTCCGCAAGGAATACACCATGTCGTCGGGGGGCCCTGGATCGGGTCTCTTCAAGTCCACTGATGCGGGCGAGACGTGGACCGAGATCACGCGCAATCAGGGACTCCCGGCGGGAATGGTCGGACGCATCGGCGTCTCGATGTCGCCGGTCAATCCGAATCGCATCTACGCACTTGTCGAAAATGAGAATGGCGGGCTCTTTGTCTCGAGCGACGCCGGAAAGACCTGGGCACTCAATACTGCGGACCGCAACGTCCGTCAGCGCGCGTTCTATTACACGCACGTCTTCGCCGACACCAAGAGCGAAGATGTGGTGTACATGGAAAACACGTCGCTCTTCCGCTCGGCTGACGCCGGCAAGACGATGCAGAACGTCTCCGGCGGAACGCACGGCGATTTCCACGATCTCTGGATCGATCCCGACAATGCCGCGCACATGGTCGTCGCCAACGACGGTGGCGGCGCGGTCACCATGAATACCGGGCAGAGTTGGACCGACCAGGACTTCCCGACCTCACAGTGGTACCACGCGATCACCACGGCGCACCTGCCGTACCATGTGTGCGGCTCGCAGCAGGACAACTCCACGCTGTGCGTGCCGGGTAACTGGAACCTCGGCGCCGGCGGTGGGCGCGGCGGTCGTGGTGGTGCGACGCAAGCGGCGAATCGCACGGACGCCGAGATGGCGGCCGGCGCCTCGGCTGTCTCGTATCAGGCTGGCGGTGGCGAGCCAGGGTACATCGCGACGGATCCGAACGATCCCGATCAGTTCTTTTCGGGCACCAACAACGGCGGCTACCTCAACAAGTTCAACCGCCGTACCGGCTACAGTCGTGAAGTGAACCCATATCCCTGGTTCTATTCTGGCGAACCAGCGAGCGAGATTCCCGAGCGCTGGCAGTGGACGTTCCCGATCCTTTTCTCCAAGGCCGACCCGAAACTGCTCTTTACGTCGTCACAGCGCCTCTGGAAAACGACGAACGGTGGCACCAATTGGACCGCAATCAGTGGTGATCTCACGCGCCACGACCCGAAAACGCAGGGCCACTCAGGCGGGCCGATCACGGGCGACATGAACGGTCCCGAAGTGTATGGCGTGATCTTCTCGGTCGGACCGGGGAAGAAGAATGTCAACGTGATCTGGACTGGCTCGGACGACGGCCTTGTCCACGTCACGAAGGACGGCGGCAAGGTGTGGGTCAATGTGACGCCCAAGGATCTGCCAGAGTTTTCACGCATCAGCCAGATCGACGCCTCGTCGTTTGGCGATGGCACGATGTACTTCTCGGCGCGTCGTCCGCTGCTCGACGACAAGTCGCCCTATCTCTACCGCACGCACGATTTCGGCAAGACATGGACCAAGATCGTCACGGGCATTCGCGCCGACGATTGGATGCACGCCATCCGCGAAGATCCCACGCGGAAGGGGCTGCTCTACGCCGCCGCTCAGCACGGCGTCTACATCTCGTACAATGACGGCGACACCTGGGAGTCGCTTTCGCTGAACCTACCGGACGTGCCGGTTGCCGATCTGATTGTCGAAGCCAACGACCTGGTGATTGGCACGCATGGAAGAAGTTTCTACGTACTCGACAACATTGGACCGCTGCGGCAATACAACGCCGCCGTCGCGGCCGCGCCAGACGGATGGCTGTTCGCGCCATCGAACGCGGTTCGCTCATCGATGCCGGCGAGTTTCGTCTATCTGCTCAAGAAGCCGGCGCGCCGTGTCGTGGTGGATGTGATGGATTCCACGAACAAGGTGATCCGCTCCTTCGCGCCGCCGGAACCTGCCGCGCCGGACGCCGCGCCGGCTGGTGGCGGTGGCGGCGGACGTGGCGGCGGAATCACCGCCGCTCCGCCGAGTCAGGTGGGACTCAACCGCTTTTCCTGGGACCTCCGTTATCCCAATGCCGTGAGTTTCCCGGGGATGATCCTCTGGGGCGCGAGCACAGCGGGTCCCGTCGCGCCGCCGGGCGCGTACAAGGTGCGGGTCACGGCTGACGGGTTCACGCAGACGCAGGCGTTTCGCGTGGTGCGCAACCCGAACTTCAAAGACGTGACCGATGCTGACCTGCGCGCGCAGTTCAGCTTCTCAATGCAGATCATGGCGAGGGTAAACGAAGCCAATCAGGCGGTTGTCGACGCACGGCGGATCAAGACCGATGCCGCGGACCGGCTGAAGCAGAACACCGATGCAAAACTCAAGGAAACCGGCGCGAAGCTCACGGCCAATCTGAGCGATGTTGAGGACGACATCTATCAGGTGAAGAATCAGAGCGGACAGGACCCGTTGAACTTCCCGATCCGGATCAACAACCGGATGGCGAACCTCCTTGCGATGGTTCAGCGTGGCGACGGCGCGCCGCTGAACTCGTGGCCCGCGCTCTTCGACGAGTACAAGAAGGCACTGGCCGTGCAGTCTGGCCGGATGCAGGCCGTGATCACGGCCGATCTCGCGGCGTTCAACGCGGAGCTGCGGCGGCTCGGACTGCCGCCCGTTCCTCCGCCCTGCCCCACGGGGCAGACGTGCAACATCGTTCCGTAGTGTCGGTGTAGCGCGGTTTATCAGGAAAGGAGCGATGGCGACCGGCGCGCAGAGACAGACTCTCCGCGCCGGTCGCCATCGCGCGTATCAGCCGCGGCCTGATGCCACCACTGCCGATCGCGGAATCGACTTCACACTCGTGGCACCGACATGCCGCATCGCCGTGATGGTCTCGACGCGTATGAGATCGAGCACCTTCTCCACGCCCGGCTGCCCGAACGCCCCCAGCCCCCAGAGATAAGGCCGGCCGATACCGACAGCGTCGGCGCCGAGTGCGAGCGCCTTGACCACATCGGTGCCGCGACGAACCCCGCTGTCAAAGAGCACGGGAACTCGGCTTTTCACCTCGGCGACGATCTCCGGAAGCGTCTCGATCGACGACCGGCCGCCGTCGTCTGCCCGCCCGCCATGATTGGAGACGTAGACGCCGTCGAGTCCGTGTTTGATGGCGAGCGCCGCATCCTCGCGGGTCGCGATGCCTTTCACGATGATCCGCATTTTCACCGTGTCGCGCAGCTTCTTGATGAGTTCCCAGGTCACGCTGGGGTACGTGTACGGCAGCATGTCGGGCCCAAGTCCGTCGAACATCGGCTTGCGCTTCATGTCGCCCAGTCCGCCGCCCCGTCCGCCGCCGGCCGACTCGTGGCAGGTCTCGCACTTGCGTGTGTCGGCGCGGCGCCCACGATCGAGTGTAATGCGGTCGCTGCCAGGGTTCAGGTCCGCCGTCAGCACAAGCACCGTCGATCCCGCCGCTTCCACCCGCTTCACCATCTTCTTGCATGCTTCCCAGTCACGCGGTGGGTAGAGCTGGTACCAGACCGGGGCGCCCCGCGCAGCGATCGCGTCTTCAATGGAAGTGGTCGCCACCGTGGACAGCATCTGCAGCGTGTTCTTTGCCTTCGCGGCACGCGCGACCGCGACCTCGCCCTCGGCGTGCGCGAGCTTGTTGCTGCCTGTCGGGCAGATGAACACCGGGCTGTCGAACTGCTGTCCGAACAGTGTGATCCCAAGGTCCATCCTTGACACGTCAATGAGGCGGCGCGCGCGGAGTCCGAACCGTTGGAAACCGGTGCGGTTAGCACGTAGTGTGTCCTCATTGTCCACGCCCGTCGCGACGTAGGCCCAGTGTGCCGGCGGCATCTTGTTTTGTGCGGCCGACTCGAAGTCGAACACTTCGAGCGCTTGGCCCGCCTCAGTAATGAGTGCGTGCTGCTGCTGCGCCGGCGCGGCAAGAATGCGGCGCGCCACCTCGGGAAGGCCTCCGGCGATCGGACTGGCCGCGAGAAATCCAATGAATGCCCGACGATCCCAGTCGTGCGATGGCGTTGGTGCGGAATGCGACACGACGTCCCTCTCGAAAGGTGTGGTGCGACAACCCATCCGGTGTGCGGCGAAAGTCGGCTCGGCTACACCAGCCGAAGCTGGTAGCAAAGATCGTTGGGGAAGAGCCCGTCGCGATAGTGTGGAATCGGCATGAATCCGAGTCGCTGGTAGAGCGCCTGCGCCGCCGTGAGTTCGGCCGCCGTATCGAGACGCATCGTGGAGTAGCCGAGGTGGCGCGCCTGATCTACCAGCGCGCACACCAGCAGTTCGCCGACTCCTTCCCCGCGGGCTGGTGGTCGCACGTAGAGGCGTTTCATTTCACAGACCCCGGGTTCGTCGAACCCGCAAATACAGCCGCAGCCGATTGCTTCGTGGCCATCTTTCGCGATCAGGATCGACCCACTTGGTGGCGCATATCGCTCAGGCAGTGCGTTGATTTCGCGCTCTGGATCAACCCAACGGCCGACCACATGCGACATGGCCGCGTATTCGCGGATGAGTTCGCGGGCGACGTCGACGAGATCCGGTGTGGCGGCGTGGTGGAGTGTGGTCATCCGTGACAACGATTGCCGGGTTACCCAGCTGCGATCGCGAACAACTGTACATCCTGCGTCGCGTCGGGCGCGCGGACCATTCCGCACGGCTCCATCCCCAGCCGGCCGAGTAATGCGACCGACTTCGTGTTATGCGGCGACACGATCGCCGTGACTCGCGAGGCCGCGAGTGTATCGAGCGCATATGCGAGCACGGCCGAAGCCGCATCGAATGCGTAGCCGGTACCGCGGAATGCCGGCAGGAATGCGAACCCGAGATCCATGTCGTCCAACCAGTCACGTTGCAGCAGTCCGCAGATGCCGATCGGCGTCTGCGTCGCGCGCAGTTCCACGCACCAGAGTCCGAATCCGAGTCGCGCGTACATCGCCATCGGACCGCGCGTGAGGTATCCGCAGGCGTCGTCCACCGTGCGCACGCCGCGGTCGCCGATATTGGCGATGAAGTCTGGGTCGTTCAGCAGTTCCCAGATGAACGGCGCGTCGTCGAGCGTGAGTGGGCGCACGACGACCCGGCGCGTCTCGCAGATATTGCTCACCTCGTGGTGCCGCTGGCGTCGCGGTTGGCGGGCACGCTGATGGGCCGTGTCATGCGCACGAATGGTAGCGATACGCCGTCTGGCAACAGGTCGCGGACCGACTCGATTGAATCAAATCCAAGTGCCCCATAAAATGGTACGCCGGGCAGCGTGGACATCAGTTCGAGCGACCGAAACCCTGCCTGTGCCGCCGCGGTCACGCAGTGGGCCAGCAAGATCCGACCGAATCCACGTCGTGCATATTGCGGCGCCACGAAGAACGCGCGAATCCGTGCGGCGTCTATTGCCGAGTCGAGTAACTCCGCAGGCGCGCCAATCGGCCTTTGATCGCCGCCGTACAGCGTGCGCCGCCGGCTCCATCCCCCGCACGCCACGAGCACGCCATCTGCTTCAATCACGTAGTATGTGCCGTCCGCAATCAGGCTCGAGTCTACGCCAAAGACGTAGGTGATGGCCGACTCGGATTCTTGCTCGGTGTAGTACCCGCGCGAGAGCTGCCGTGCCGACCGCACGATCAGTGTCGTGAGCGTCGGAATGTCTGTCAGGACGGCTGCGCGAATCGCACCGGTCACGCGTTGTGCACCGTTCCGGCTTGTAGTCCTACGGGCACCTTGGCAGGGCGACCGGACACCTCGCCCAATCGATCGCCGGTGCACTGCCCGCACCCCCACCACCGAATGAATAGATCGGTTGCCGGATGATTTCGAGTTCGCGTCCAGGAATTGGGAAGTGGACGAACGAATTTGCCGCCAGCGTTCCCCAGCCGCGCGCGTCCCACATCGCGACCTGTCCGTCCACGCCTGCTCCCTCGATCCGCTTCTCGTACTTGAGCGCGTCCCAGAGACTACCGCATTCGCCCGTGTGCCGCCGCGGTACGCATCCCGCCACGTTCGTCGGTCCGTTGATGTCGATCACCGGCAACTCGCCGTTGGCGACACGGCTCTTGTTGATCAGCGGTATCGCTTCCGCGGCCCGATTGAGTCGGACCAACGCCTCGGCCTTGAGCAGATCAAGTTCCGTGCGCGTGATGGCGACCAGCGGCCCGGACTCGTAGCTGGTGCCCGTTCCGTAACGGTAAAACGCGTAGAACGACGCATTGTACAGTCCACGTGCAGCGGAGTAGAAGCTGATGCGCGAGTCGTAGCCGAAGTACTTCCCCTTGGATCCCACGCCGGTCGGCCCCTGGATGCGCCGGTCCTGCGTGCGAACCTGAAACGCGGTACGAACGTCGACGAGCTGTGCAGCCCAGGTCTTGAACGCGTCGGTGGAGTCGGCCGGCCCGACGAGCCAGCCGTTGCCGCGCATGTAATCGCTGGGGATCACCGTGCGCAGTCGTGCGGCGCGCTGCTTGTACTGGTCCGAGAACACCAGGGGGATCCCGATCGGCGCAAAGTCAGTCGTGATTCCGGCGTCAGCTTCGGTGATGACCGCGGCCCAGTTGACTGCGGCGCGTTCGGCTGCATTGCGTGCGACGTACGCCGAGAAGCGCGCGATGTAGGTGTGCGCGAGCTTCGACAGGTCCTTGTTGGTGTAGGCGAGTCCGGGAATCCAGCCGACGTTCGGAAGCGTGAAGGTGTTTGCGTCGGCGAGCACGATGGACTCGCGCAGCATGGCGATCGCTGCCGCCATCACCTGCGGGTAGGGCGTGTAGGTCGGCGTGGTCAGGGTGTCGACATCGGTCTTCTCGGTCAGGATCACTGCCCTGTCGTACATCAGGGCGAGGTAACCCGTGGAGAGGCCCTGCATGAACTTGCCGAAGGCCTGGGCGCGCTTGGTGTCCGCGCCGTTAGTGCCGATCTTCACGCCGCGATCGATCGCCTGCAGGCCGTCATTCACCTGCGAGATCACCCCATAGAGGGTGAGCCAGGTGCCGGACGAGATGTCGGCCCTCGTATACACCGTCGTATTGTTGTACTGGGCACGCGGCTCGATGGCGTTGTCCTGCTGCCCATAGTCGACGAACGGTGAACTGAATTCGTAGGCCAGTTGCGACCACATGATGGTAGGCGACGTGCCGTAGACGCGGGGCCACCAGGTCTGGTACGTGGAGGCGATCAGGCTCTCCACGTCGCCCGGGGTGGCGGTTGCACGCACGCGATCCGGGTTGTTGTTGTTCGGGACGGTCAGATCCAGACACGCCACGAGCGAGATGAGCGACACGGCCGCGACAATCGGGCCGACGCGTCGAAAGTTTGAAAGACGGGTCATCGGGATTCTCCGGGGGCGCTGGTCAGAACTGGATCTGGAGTACGGCCGTGAACGTGCGGTACTGCGGATAGTCGTTGCGGTCGACCCGCTGGTTCACGGTGCCGACTTCCGGGTCGTATCCGGAGTACGTCGTCCAGGTGTACAGGTTGCGCCCAATGAGCGAGACGGACGCCCCCAGTGCCGATGTACCGGGGATGCGCGAAAACAGCCGCTTGGGGATCTGGTACTGCACGGACACTTCACGAATCTTCATATAGCTGCCGTTCTCAACGAACCAGTCCGTCGTCGTGTTGCCGTTGTACAGATTCACGTAGTAGTCGATCGGCTTCTTGTCGCCATCCGCCTTGCCGACCTGATCCACGTCTTTGCTGCGCTGGAACTGGTACATGCGCTGCTTGGTTCCGTTGTAGGCGTTACCTCCCAGCTGCGTGTCGAGCAGGCCATAGAAACGCAATCCGCGCCAGTCGATGTTGTTCGTGATGCCGTAGTGGAGGTCGGGATTGCCAGCGCCGATCTTGACGATTGAGTTGAGGCCCGTCGCATCGCGCAGACTAATCGGCATGCCCCAGGGGTACGTCGTGCCGTTGACGAGAACGTTTGTTCCCCACTTGGCGTCCGTGTACTTGCCTCCAGGTCCGACTGCCACGAGGAGTCCGTCGTCGTTGATCGCGAACTGATCGGCGGCAGGCACCATCGCGGTCGGGAGGCCGCTCGGATTGCGCAGAAACGACGTGCCGTACATCGTCGTGAGGTCTTCGCCGGCGCAGCGGTAGGTGATGCCGGTGCGGAAGCAGCTGCTGTTGAACTCCGAGATGTGATTGCGCGATCGGTCAACCGTCAGACCTGCGCGCCAAGACGTCGTCCCCTTGCGATAGAGTTGGGCTTCGATCGTCGCCTCGATGGTATTGCCCACCACGGTGCCTGCATTCTGCCACTGGGTCGTAAAGCCGAATGCGCCCGCCAGCGGGATCTGCAGCAGCTGGTCGGTGCTTTTCACAGACGCGTAGGACAGCTGCAGCGAATACTTGTTGTCCACGATCACGTCGAGGCCGACTTCCGTCTCGTTCGACGTTTCCGGCTTCAGGAACCGATTGCCGAGCGTGCCTTTCGCGATACTGCCGTTACCGCTCACCGTGTAGGTCTCGAACTGGTCGGCGAATGACGGCCGGTTGCCGGCGGTGCCCTGCGACACACGCAACTTGAACTCATTCACCTTCTGCCACGGCCACCAGCGTTCCTGGGCCATGCGGTAGGCCATGCTGCCGCGGTAGTAGGTGTGCCACTTCTCGCCCGGTCCGAAGAGCGAGCTGCCGTCCTTGCGAATCAGGCCGTCCACAATGAGCCGGCTGTCGTAGTCCAACGCGCCGTTGAAGAAGTAGCCCTGTGATTGAATCTGAGAGCTGGACGACGAGCTGTTCTTGACCGTGGCGGCGTTGAGTCGTGGTGTGCCGGCAACCGAGAAGTTCGAGCCGGATGCCGTCGAGGTCTCCGTCTTCTCGTCCTCGATCAACATGCGCACGGTGGAGCGTAGCGTCAGTGGTCCAAACTGCTTGAGCACATTGGCGCTCGCCGATGCGTTGAGGGCGCTCGTCCACTGGTTCGTTAGCTCGAGCAAGCCGGGGGAGATACCGGGCGCTTCCGCGGTTTTGGAACCGCGATCCAGGAACTGCCGGTAGTTCCGGTCGGACCGGTCGTAACTGAGGTCCGCGTCGGTGGTGAGCCACGCCAGCGGTGCGTACCGGACGCCGAGGCTGCCGAGTGTACGTGTGCGCTGCGTGGTCTGATCGTTTGTTTCGGCGATGTAGAGCGGGTTCGGGCGGATACCCACTGGATCGGGCTGGAAGATGTACTTCGTTCCGTCCGGATCTACCTGCAGCAGGTTTGCGTCGGGCGCCTGATTGATGAGGTCGAAGAAGGTGTTGTCGTCGAGATCTTCGCGGTTCGAGCGCGAGCTGTAGCCGCTGAGTGCGATCGACAGGTCGGATCGCGGTCGGTGGTCGAGGTTGATGCGCGCGTCAGTGCGTCCATATCCGCCGTGTCCGAGAATCACACCATCCTGCTTCTGATTCGACAGCGTGGAGAGCCAGTTGGTCCGTTCCGTGTTCTGCGCCACGGTAAATGCATTCGTGGAGAAGTTGCCGGGATCAAAGAACTGCTGCACCGGATCATAAATCGGATCGATGTATGCGACATCCTGGAATCGCGTCGCCGCGGACCGCGCGATGCGCGCGTCGCGCCCAACCACGGTGCCGGCTGCGTTCACGTACTGGCCCGCCGCGTTGGTCTGATAAAAGTGGTTCTCGGCCCAGTGCAGCTTGCGGCCGAGCGAGTTGCTGCCCATTTCGGAGCGGAATGTGAACCGCGTCGTGCCCACGCCGAGGCCGTTGCCGCGTGAGGTGCGGATGTTGATGACGCCGTTGGCCGCGCGCGATCCGTAGAGCGACGCACCGGCGGCACCCTTCACCACTTCGATGCTCTCGATGTCCTGTGAATTGATGTCGGCGCTGGTCCCGGACAGAATCACGCCGTCAACCACGAGGAGCGGCGCACTCGACTTGTTGATGCTCGTTGGCGTCCGGATCTGGATGCTGACCGGGTCACCCGGCTGCGCCGGCGCGATCGTCGAGATGCCGGCGATCTTGCCCTGCACCCCTGCGATGGCGTTGATTGGTGGAACCGGGGCGTCGGCGCGCGTTATGCGCGCGACGGTGAATGGCACCTTCGTTCCGGACGTCGGGTCGACAACGCCCGTAACGACCGTTGCCTGCAGGTGCAGTATTGCACCCTCCACGCGGAAGTTGACGATCGTTGCGGCATCGGCTGTGACAACGACTCCGGTCCGCCGAACGGCCGAGTAGCCGATGCGCCGAGTTTCGAGCGTGTAGGTGCCTGGCGGCACGCGGAGGATCGTGTACTTCCCGTCATCGGTCGTCATCATCGCGAGCGAGCTGCCCATGATGGCGACGGTCACCGAGCCGATCGGGGCGCCGGCTGCCGAGTCGGTGACGGTGCCCGTGATGCGTCCCTGCTGGGCACGGAGCGTCGTGGTCCCGATCACGAGCAGAAAGAGCGCCGTTGCCAGTGTCCTGGCGGTGTGGCGGACGTCAGATACGCAGATCATCGCGGTAGGGCCTCTTGAGACATCACGTAATTGGGAACTGCCGGGTTTGTGCTGCTGCCACTTTTCGCCCTGCGAACAGGCCTTTTACCGCAGCGGCGGTGGTACGCGCGGGCTCGCGATGCGCGGATCCTTCTTCCATTCCTGGTTGTCTTTCCGGAATTCGCTGGACGGTCGGAGGTTCCATGCGAAGAAGGTCCACGTCCGGTCCCACGAGTCGATCTGCTCGGGTGTGTCGTCGCGCTCGGTGCTCGCCTCGTTCACGCGCCGGTTGAACGTGTGTCCGCATCCGCCACCGCCTTGCGGCGGATTGACGTAGATCTTGGTTTCAGCCAGCTCCGGCTTCAGCGCGCGCAGCGTGTAGACGAACTGCTGATTTTCGCGGAAGAAGACGTCGCAGTCGTTCGTTGCCACGTGGACGAGCATCGGAACCTTGAGGTTCTCCGCGTGGAATACGGGCGAACGCTTGATGTACTCCTCGACGTTTTCAAATGGCAGGCCCTGAATGCCTTCTTCCGCTGCATAGTCCCGCGCATAGCCGGGGCCGTGGTCGGAAAGACGGAAGATCAGGTTCGTCACCGGCACCATCGCGACGCCGGCACGGAACGGCTGAGGTTCGCGGAACAGGTTGAGCGCCGTGATGAAACCTCCGTGGCTCCACCCCATCATGCCGAGGCGGTCCATGTCCACGTAGTTGAGCGTCTTCAGGAAGTCCACGGAGGCCAGCGCGTCGTCCACTTCCTTGCCGCCGTAGTCGATCTTGCGGTGAAAGTCGTTGCCGTAGCCGGTGCTGCCGCGGTAGTTGGGCGTGATGACCACGTATCCGCGCTGGACCGCTTCGCGAACGAAGGGCCACATGCCGAGGCCCCAGTTCGAATGCACGCCGCCGTGTACCCAGACGAGCGCCGCATGCTTCGTCGCCTTCTTGGCAAGCGGCGCGAATAGGTAGGCGGGAATCTCGAGCCCGTCCACTCGGCTCTTGTACGTCACCTTCCGAAACTCTAACACCCCTTTCGCGCGCGCTTCGTACGCACTGTCCGTTTCGATGCGCTGGCGAATCTGGTTGTCGCAGTTCGCGCCGCAGCCGGCGAGGTCGGCCGGTGCCTTGCTCACGAAGAGAGCGCGCGCGCGCGCGGTATCGGTGATGACAACACCTCGACCACCTCCACCTCCAGCTCCACCTCCACGGCCCGCGCGGCCGCCGCGGCCGGCGGTGGTGTCCTGCGCGATCAAAGGTGCGGCAACCAGCAGTGCAGCAATGACGAGGCGTTTCATCGAGGTCCTCACGTCGGGTGAAAAGGCGAGGGCTATAGTTACAGCCCTACACACGTCCTGCCAAAGTTGTTGACCAGTTTCTGGTGCTCGCGAACCCGCGTTTTGACGCGGTCGGCACCAGCCAGCGTCGCCGGCTATCGGCGCGATCGTGCCAGTTCGGCCTCCGCCGCGATGTAACCGAATGCACCCCATTGTCCGCCGGCGATTATTCGCCGCCAGGTCTGCTCCGCCAGCATCGTCCGGCCATTATACCAGTGCCAATTCGCGAGTCCGTACGCGGCCGTGGCATCCGTCACGCTCATCTCACCGCTCGGGCCAACTGAGAGCACGGAATCCGGCGACACCAGTCCGCGGTACATCAACATCAGCTGATGATACTGCATGTTTTCGAGCACCTGCATCGTCGGCGTGAACTGGGCCGCGAGCTGCGCGGCCTCCGCGTTTCGTCCGAGGCGACGCAAGGACATGTACAGCCAGTGCGCGATCGATACGCGCCGATCGTCGTTACGCGCGTCGGTCATCTCGCGCCGGTACACCGGCAGCGCCTTTTCGTAGTCGCCCTTCAGGTAGTACGCGAGCGCGAGATGGTAGCGGATGTTGGAGTGCAGTGTGCCGATCGGCTGGTTGGCCGCGTTCGGCTGCCCGTCGGGCTCGACGATGTCCGGCTTTCCGTCCACCAGCTTCTCCGCGCGCTCCAGATCACGAATCGCATTGTCGAACTCGCGCACGCTGATGTAGCGATGGCCGCGGTGCCGGTAGAGCCACGGGTTGTCGGGATGCAGTTCAGCACCGCGCGTGTAGATCGCGATCGACTCGCGCAGGCGACCGAGGTAGCCGAGCCGTCGCGCGTACCAGATGATCGAATCCACATTCGTCGGGGTGTGATCGTACGCGCGCTTCGCCTCGGCGAGTTGCTGCTCGTACCGCGCGCGCACCGCAGGCGCGATCGGCAGCGTACGCAGCGTGTCTCCGAGCAGTGACATCGCCTCGACACCGGCGGGTCGGGCAGGTGACGTCGGGATCCGTTCGACTCGGATGCGAATGCACGATCCGAATACCACGATCAGCCCGCATCCCACTGCCAGCGCCCGCCCTACACGCCTCAGTTCGCCAGTCATATGAAGTAGTCCGCCTGATTCGGGTGGAGATAGAGTATGCCCATCTGCTCGCCGTTCGCCATCCACCGCGCCGCCGGATACCCCTCCTCGGCGGCCGGTAGGTTGCAGAACTCGTCTGGATCTTCTTGTAATGAAGAGCGCGTGGTGATGCTAAGTCGTTTACAAACATAGTGTTATGCGACAACTGCCAGCGCGAATCGGCTTGGCATAGAGGCCGAGCGGAAGAATACACTGTTACGCCCGCTGCTGGCTGACTCTCAAAGCAGGTATCGCTCGGGGTGACTGAATTGCCAGTTCGGCACCCGTACACGATCATTCCGAACACGTAACAGCATGCCCCATCGAATCCGCGAGAAATGCCACCGTTCGACGTTATCATCACGCACCTCGAACTTTCCCCAGAAGACTTCAAGCCGAAGCGTTCTGGTCGCGGAGATGTAGCATTTTCGCAGGTCGGCAAGCCAGTTCCTGAACTCAACCGGTTCTTCTACGCGGCGATCGGCGGCCGGTGGTTCTGGCTCGACCGGCGCCCCTGGACTCTTGCCCGATGGGCCGCTCACCTAGCGGACGCCAGCCGGATTGAGACCTGGATTCTGTCTGCCGGCGGTGTCCCGGCCGGCTATGTGGAGCTCGAACATAAGGACGGCGGAGCGGTCGAAATCGACTACCTCGGTCTGCTCGACGCCTTCATCGGTGAAGGGCTCGGCGCGCACCTCCTGACCTGCGCCGTCGAGCGCGCCATCGCCATGGGCGCCACCAAGGTCCTGCTCAACACCTGTAACCTCGACCACCCCAAGGCTCGTGCCAACTACGAGTCCCGCGGATTCCAGGCCGTCCGAACTGAGGTCAAAACCATGGAAGTTCCGGCTCAACCGCCTGGTCCTTGGGAAGGCGCGTAAACACCAGTTTGAGCGAAAAAGCGCCACGCGGGACCCGATTGTCTCGAATCGCCCGTTGTTTTTTCGTACATTTTTCGCGTACCGCCACCGCACCGCGCGCCACCATTGGGAGGATCTAATGAAGAGCCGTACTCTCTCCGTTTTCGGTCTCATCGTCACCGTTTTGGTTGTGCCTGGCAACGCGGGCGCTCTTCCTGCGGCGCCGCAAACGGCCGCCCAAGCGACCGTCACACCGCAGAACCTCCGCGCTGAGCGCGCCGACGACCCGGCCGCGGCTCCTGCGCGCCGCGAAGGCGATGGTCCGTTCACCCGGCTCATCATTCGAGGCGCCACCCTGATCGACGGAACCGGCGGCCCGCCGCGCGGACCGGTGGATATCGTGATCGAAGGCAACAAAATCGTGGATATCGCCGGCGCCGGTACGCCGGGGCTCCCGATGAACGACTCCACGCGCCGTCCGAGGGGCGCCGTGCGTGAAATCCAGGCCGCCGGGATGTATGTGATTCCCGGATTGGTCGATTTGCACGTGCATCAGGGTACCAAACAGAAGGCGCCCGACTCCGAGTACTACAACAAGCTCTGGCTCGCCCACGGCATCACCGCCGTGCGCGGCGTGCCGTTCGCCAGTTTTGACTATTCAATGAAGGAAAAGGCGCGCAGCGCAAAAAACGAGATCACCGCGCCACGGTACATCGTCTACCAGCGCCCCGGCAGCGGTTGGGAGAAGGGTCCGGTGCGCACTCCGGAGCAGGCACGCGAATGGGTGCGTTGGCTCGCCCAAAATGGCGGCGATGGACTCAAGGTTGGTGCAGAGCGCCCCGACATCATGGCCGCGCTGCTCGATGAAGCGAAGAAGCTCGGGCTCGGATCGACTGCCCACTTGCAGCAGACCGGCGTCGCGCAGATGAACGCCGACGAAGCGACCCGGCTCGGCCTGCAGACCATCACGCACTTCTATGGACTGTTCGAGGCGATGTATGATCGCAACTCCGTGCAGCCATGGCCTGTCGACATCAACTACAACGACGAGCAGAATCGCTTTGGCCAGGTTGCGCGCCAGTGGAATCTCGTCACCCCGCGCGGCGAGAAATGGAACTCGCTGCTCAAGAAGTTCAAAGAGCGCGACGTGACGCTCGACCCGACGATGGTGGCGTACCTCACCGGCCGCGACCTGACGCACCACATGGCCGCGCCTTGGCACCAGAAGTACACGCTCCCGACGCTCTGGGACTACTACACACCGAGCCGTGCGAATCACGGATCGTACTGGTACTACTGGACCACGGCCGACGAAGTCGCGTGGCGTAACTTCTACCGCGTCTGGATGGAGTTTCTCAACGACTACAAGAACATGGGCGGCCGCGTCGTAGCGAGCTCGGACGCGGGATTCATCTACAACACGCCGGGCTTCTCGACGATTCAAGAAATGGAACTGCTCCAGGAAGCCGGATTCCATCCGCTCGAGGTGATTCGCGCGGGCACCTATCACGCCGCCGAGACGCTCGCCAAGAATAAGACGACACCGATGGAGTACGGCAGCGTGCAGATCGGCATGCTCGCCGACCTCGCGGTCGTGGACCAGAACCCGCTCGAGAATCTGAAGGTTCTGTATGGAACGGGCGCGCTCAAGCTCAACGACAAGACGGGCAAGCCAGAGCAGGTGGGCGGGGTGAAGTGGACGATCAAGGACGGTATCGTCTACGACGCAAAGAAACTCCTTGCCGACGTCGCGAAGATGGTGGACGACCAGCGCAAGACGCGTCCCGCGACCGACGCGATCAGGCCGAAGTAGTCGCGGGCATTGAAGCCGCGATGCGCGGACGCACCACCGTGGTGATCACGCATCGACTGGCGCTCGCACAATGCGCCGATCGGATCATCGTCCTGCAGGGCGGTTGCATTGTGGAAGAGGGCACGCCAACGGAACTGATGGCCAAGGGCGAGGCGTTCACGGCGCTCTTCGTCGAGAGCGCCGCGGCCGCGTCGTTAGATTCCCATGCATGAGCCTCTCGCTGCCGCGCGGTATTCGCGTCGCCATTGTCGATAGCGGCATCGCCACCGGGCATCCGCATGTGGGAGAAGTCGGTGAAGGGGTCTCGCTCTTGCCCTGGGTGGAAGACACGCTCGACCGCATCGGGCACGGCACCGCCGTCGCCGGAGCGATTCGCGAGAAGGCGCCGAGCGCGGAGCTCATCCCCGTCAAGGTGTTCGACCGCAATCTCCGCACCGACGGCGTGTCGCTGGCCGCCGCCATCCGGTGGGCCGCCGAGCACGACTGCCAGTTGATCAACCTTTCGCTTGGCACTGCGAACGTCGAGCATCAGGCGCTGCTCGAGTCGGCGGTGGATTTCGCCATCCAAAACGGTTGCATGGTGATTGCGGCATACGAAGCCGAGGGCAAGCGATATTTGCCCGGGTCGTTCGACAGCGTGATTGGCGTGGTCGGGAGCGCTGCGCTCGGACGCGAGCGCCTCGTGATCAAGCCAGCGGCGAAGGGTGGCCTTCGACTCGGCGCGTCTATCTATCCTCGGCCGATTCCCGGTGTGCCGAAAGAAAAGAACCTCCACGGGATTTCATTCGCCGTCGCCAATGTGACGGGCACCCTCGCGCGGTACCTCGCCAACGGTACCACGAAGGACCTCCGAGGTTTCATCAAGCAGCTTCAGGATCAGAACCACAAGGGTTCCTCGCGCCGGAGTGCGCCATGATTTGCATCTGCCGAACATTCGCTGGACTCGCGTTCGTTACGCTCATCGCAAACGCGGCACAGGCGCAGGTGCGCATCATGCTTCCTGCCTGGAACGAGGCGGTGCTGATGGATTCGATGAAGGTGGAGCAGGCGCTGCGCGCCGCACCCGAGGCGGTATACGCCGCCGTCCTCAGGGCGTACGCCGATCTGGAAATTCCGACCGGCAATACCGACAACATCAAGGGCATTATCGGTAGCGAAGTCTTTGAAAAAATCCACCGTTTTGTCGGGGCCACGCTCTCCCGTTCATTCAGTTGTGGCGACTCAGCAAACGGCCCCAACGCCGATTCATATCGTCTGAGCATCGCCGTCGTCACCTGGGTCGCGCCAGGCGCGAATGGGGGCACCACGCTCGCCTCAGCGACGGTCGCGAGCGGCAGGGATGTTGCCGGCGTCTCGCGCGTGCCGCGTCACTGCGCATCGACCGGCGCGATCGAGGCTAAGATTGCCGCTGCCGTGGAGCGGTACCTCAAGTAGGCTCGCCCGGCGCGTGAGTTTCCGTGGTGCTCCCGCTACTATTCCGAGTGCCCGCTGACATAAAGACTCACGACCCGACGGCCCTGCCGCACCCCTCGCCCCTGATCGTCCATGGGGCGCTGTTTCTGGTGGGGCTTCTCTTTGGCGCGAACTACTTCGTCGCCAAGGTCGCCATGCGCGAGATCACGCCGCCAGCGCTCGTAGCGATCCGTACGCTTGGCGCCGCCGCGGTGCTCTTTGCCGCGTCGGCGTTCTGGCGCGGTCGGGCACCGCGAATAACACTCAGCAAATCCGACTTCGCCCAGCTCTTCGCCTTCAGTTTGCTCGGCGCGTCTATCAACCAGCTCTGTTTCCTCGAAGGGCTCACGCGCTCAACGGCCACCAACGCCAGCATCATCTTTGTCGCGACACCGGTCGTGACACTTGCGTTCGCCGTGCTGCTCCGCCGTGAACGCGCGTCCTGGCGGGCGATCACGGGGATCATCCTTGGCCTCATCGGTGCGCTGATCCTGATCGTCCCGCGTGGCGGCGTGGACATCACGACGAACGCCATGACGGGCAACATCCTGCTCTTCCTGGGTGCGGCGTCGTACTCCCTCTACCTCGTGCTCACGCGGCCCATTCTCACCCGGCACGACCCGCTCCGTGTGGTGAGCTGGACCTTTCTGTTTGCCGGGCTAACGATGGTGCCGATCGGGTACAGCGGTCTGAAAGCCGTGTACGCATCGGGACTCAGTCCGGCCGCTTGGTGGAGCGTGGCCTACGCCGTCGTCGGCGCGACCGCGCTACCGTACCTGCTCAACAACTGGGCGCTGGTACGGGTGCAGGCCTCGACGGTGGCGATCTACATCCTGGTGCAGCCGCTCGTTGCCGGCGGGTTAGGGCACATCTTCCTTGGCGAACGCCTCGGCGCGGACACCGCGGTCGCAGCGATACTGATCGTTGGGGGTGTTGTGGTCGCCGCATCGAGGCGCACGGCCTGAATAAATCGGCTACAATCTGAACCCAATACCCGTGCAAACGGGTATCTTTCAGCACACACCCGGAGCGTGCACGTGGCAAAGCCGAATTTCAGTTTTCAGAAGCGTCAGCGTGAACAGGCCAAGGCCGCCAAGAAGCAGGACAAGCTCGCGCGTCGCGCGGAGCGGGCCAACGACCCGAACGCGGAGCCCGAGATTCCTGATTTCGACTTCAATGCCCCGGCTGCGCCCGCCGTGGATGCCCCGACGGAGCCAGGCACCGAGCTGTAGGTCGCGCCGATCCTGGCGACGCCGCGCACCCGGCAAATACAATCAGGCCAAAATGAAACCGGGCTCCTTCGCTCTCGCGAAAGGGCCCGGGTCACTGGAGAGCCGAGAACTACTTCTTCGCCGGTGGATCTTCCTTCCACCACCACTGCGGAGGAAGGGCTTTCGCGCGCGGCCACACCTCAGTGAGATTGTTGCCGTCATAGAGCCGACCATTCTTCATGACGTACTTGACCGAGTTCGTGTTGCGGATGTCGATCAACGGATTCATGTCGAGTACCTGCAGGTCGGCGAGCTTGCCGATTTCGAGCGACCCGAGATCCTTCGCTAGGCCAATCGCGTCGGCGCCGTGGATCGTCGCGGCGCGCAACGTCTCCAAGTTCGTCATCCCGCCAGACTGCATCATCCACAACTCCCAGTGCACGCCGAGCCCTTGCAGTTCGCCGTGCGACCCGAGACCCACGCGTCCACCGGCCTTCACGAACTTCGCCAACTGCTCGGCGTGTCCCTTGTAGATGTACTGGTCGTCACGATTGTACGTGAGCGACTTCCACGAGTCGAGTTCGTCGTGCGGAGTGAAATAGCGGAGCTTCTTGTCTTCATCGACGTTGTAGTGCGTCAGCCAGTAGTTGAGTCCCGTCGGGCCACCGTAGCCAACGACCAGTGTCGGCGTATACGTGATGCCGCTGGTCGCTTGGAGCTGCACGACATCCTTGAACAGCGGGAAGATCGGTATCGCGTGCTCGAGACCGGGATAGCCGTCCTGCATTAGCGTCAGGTTCATGGAGAGGTTCGACCCACCCTCAGTGGTGGTGGTGAGCCCCAGTTCCTTCGCCGCCATGATCACCCACTGCCGCACCTTGCGGTCGCCGGCGAGGTACTGCTTGATGGTCTTCGTGTTGAAGTGGTCAGCGTAGCGGCGCAGGACGTCGCGCGCCTCATCGAGGCTCTTGATGTTGTCTGCCCCAAAGATGCCGGGGCCTGTCGAGTACAGCCGCGGCCCGATCAGCGCGCCGGTCTCCATCAGGTCGGTGTAGGTGAGGATGTCGGTGGCCGACGTCTGCGGATCGCGCTGCGTCGTCACGCCATAGGCGAGGTTCGCGAGCAACTGCGTTACCTGATCGCGGTGCACGCCCCAGCCAAACCAGTTGTGCGCGTGGATGTCCACGTACCCCGGAATGATCGTCTTGCCAGCGACGTCAATCACCTTCGCGCCAACAGGCACCTTCACTGAACCACGCGCGCCGATCGCTGCGATGCGGTTGTTGGTTACGACGATGTCGCCCGTCTCGATGATCTTGTCGCCATTCATCGTGACGATGCGCGCGCCGCGTAGCACGACGCTGCCGCTGGGTCTGTCTTTCATCGCGGTGATCGTCACGTCGAACCGAAGCGCCTCGTAGGCCATCAACGGCTTTTTCGTTGTGTCACGGGCCGCGGCCGCACCAGCGCCACCAGCGCCAGCGGCCGGTGGGGCACTCGCGATAGAATCCGCACGCGACACCGAATCCCGAACGGCCGCCTCCGCGGCGCCCACATCGTACCGGAACCAGCTGCGACCAATTGAATAAAAGGCCGTCGCGCCGTCGGCGGACCAGCCGATGAATTCGCCACCCACGCGGGTGAGCCGTCTGGTCGGTACTCCGGCTCCTGACACACCGATCGCCGGCGCCACGCCAACCACCGGCGGCACCGTGATCATGAAAACGTTGTTGTTGGCGAGCACGAGCGCGCGCTTGCCGTCTGGTGAGAGCAGCACTTCATCCGGAGATGGCGGTGGCGGCGGCGTTGCCCCCGGCGGCAGCGGCTGTGCCGGCGGCGGCGGGCCCGCGACGCGAGCCACGATTTTCCGGTCGCTGCCGTCGAAGCGCATCGACACGAGACCCTCGTTGCCAGCCCATACATAGAGACGTGCGCTGTCGGGCCCCACATGTGGCACGCTGCGGCCCTGCTGCGACTGGCCGCTGCCGGCCCATGCGATGCGTACCGCGTCGCCGCCGGCCGCGGGGATCGTCACGTACTCGAGTTCGCCGTTCGCGATATTGCCGAAGTCCTCGAACTGTCGCATCCGGCTGAAACGCGAGCCGCGCACGGCCATCAGCCGCGTGCCGTCTTTGGTGTACGCGATCTTGTCGAAGTACGCAGCCGTGCGCGTGAGTCGTTCCGGCGTTCCACCGGCCGCGGCTACTCTATAGATGTTGCCTCCGGCGGTGTCGGTCCACGTCACATACGCGATGTAGCGGCCGTCGGGCGACCAGACGGGCGCGTGTTCCACCATTCCGCCCGCCGTGAGTTTGCGCGGATTCTGGATCTGGCGCATGGCGGTGTCGCCGCCGGCGGGAACGGCACCGAGTTCGCCGACGTAGAGCGCGTCGAGCGCAGTGAATGCGACGAGCCGGCCGTCTGGCGACGGCTTTGCGCCGCGAATCTGCGTGACGACGAGCGTCGAGTCATTGATGGGATACTCGAACTTGGCGAGCGCGCCCATCTGTTGGTCCACCTGGGCGGTGAACGGGACAGCTGTCACGGTGCCCGAGGGAATGGCCACGCGCCAGATCTTGCCCCCGTAGCTCGTGATGAGTGACCGGGAATCAGGCGTGAACGCCGAGGCGGGGTAGAGGTCGCGATCGTTGACGCCGCCGCCCTGCGAGTTGTCGCGCTGCACATCCATCACGAGCCAGCGTTCCTCGCCAGTGTTCAGGTCGCGGAGCTTGAGCGCTTCGCGCGCGTCGGTGCGTGTGGCGTAGACGAGCCACTGACCGTCCGGGCTCGCGACTGGGCGAAAGGCGCCGTCAGTCTCGTGCGAGCGAACGAGCGTGCGGCCCGTCTCGCGGTCGAACTGCGCGATCTGATACAGCCCGATACGGCGCGCATTGCTGCGGGCTTCGAGTATCTCATTCTCTTCGCGCGCCGAGCTGACGTCGGTGTGCAGCACTGCGGTGGCGAGGGCAGGCGGTGTGCTGCCGCTCACGTTCACCCAGAGGTAGCGTGCATCGCCGCTCGGTGCCGCCCCGTAGTGCGAGGGAGTCGCTGCGGCGCCGGCTGGTGCGGCGCCCTCGGGGCGGAGGCCCGTGAGCTGCACGCCCGAGCCGCCGTTCGTGTTGTACATCCAGAGTTGGCCCGCGCGTCCGGCGATGACGTACTGGCCGTCGGCCGACCAGATCGGCGACGCAAAATTAATGCGCTCGCTCTTGGTGATGATACGCGGCTTCGTGCCGTCAGCGTTGGCGATCCAGACGTTCTTGGAACCATTGCGATCGCTGATGAACACGATCTGCTTGCCGTCCGGCGAATAGCGCGGCTGCTGGTCCCAGCCCGTGCCGTTCGTGATGCGCGTGGCGGTGCCGCCCGCGACCGGGATCGTGTAGAGGTCGCCGAGTATGTCGAAGGCGATCGTATGGCCATCGGGCGAGACGTCGAGGGAGATCCATGACGCCTCGTCGGTGGAGAATGTCAGTGTGCGAGGCGCGATGAGCGGTAGCGCGCTCGTGCGGGCCGCGGCCTTGATTGCGCTGTCGTTTTGGGCTGGGGTTTGGGCGCTGAGGGGCGCCGCCGCTCCGAGCGCGAGGGCC
The DNA here is from genome assembly GCA_014192065.1 of Gemmatimonadota bacterium. GTDB lineage: Bacteria > Gemmatimonadota > Gemmatimonadetes > Gemmatimonadales > Gemmatimonadaceae > Fen-1231. The sequence continues at coordinate 92,877 of BJHH01000005.1, forward strand.
AGGGTGCGGGCGAGTAGGCGCAGGGGGTTCATCATTGGGCGGGCTCCCATTCCATAGAAGGCGTCGCGCGCTGGGGCGCAGAAGTCGAGCTTGCGTCGTCAACCGGCTAGCAAAGCGTCGTTACCGATACTCGGCCATCAACTCCTCGAGCGCCTTCGATCCTGGGCAGAGTTCGCTGAACGGCAGGTCCACCAGCGGCGTCTTCACGGTTCGGTTCATCGTGTGCATCTCCGTGGTGCCGCCCTCGTCCAGATAGAGCAACCCGGTTGCGACTTCGCCCTTGTCGATGCACCCCTTCACGTGCGTATACGCGTTGCTGCGGTTGGTCGCGTTGTAATCCGAGTTGGGCTGGCGGAACCGCACAATGCTGCCGTCGTGCATGGTCACCGACGTGAGCCCGCCGGCTGCACCGCTTTCGGATGCGATCTCCTTCCGAAGCGGTACGAAGTCGATCGGCGCAACTTCCACCTCGTGCTCGCGCGTGAACTTGTAACTCTTTGTGCTCCCTTCGTGATCGTTGAAGCTCACGCAGGGCGAGATGATATCGATCAGGGCGAATCCGTTGTGCCGGAGGCCGGCCTTCAGGATCGGCACGAGCTGTGTTTTGTCGCCCGAGAACGACCGGGCCACGAAGGTCGCGCCAAGCGTCAGTGCGAGCAGCACGGGATCGATCGGGGCCTGTTGATTGGCCTCGCCGCGCTTGCTCGTACTTCCCACATCGGCGCTCGCCGAGAACTGGCCCTTGGTCAGGCCGTACACGCCATTGTTCTCGATCACGTACAGCATCTGCACGTTGCGGCGAATGGCATGGCAGAGCTGGCCAAGGCCAATGGACAAGGAGTCGCCATCACCAGAAATGCCGATGTACATCAACTCACGGTTCGCCGCATTGGCGCCGCTCGTAAGCGACGGCATCCGTCCATGCACGCTGTTGAAGCCGTGCGACTGCTTCATGAAGTACGCCGTGGTCTTGGACGAGCACCCAATGCCGCTCATCTTGGCCGCGCGGTGCGGCGGCACATCGAGTTCCCAGAACGCCGTGATCAGCGCCGCGGTCACGGAATCGTGGCCGCATCCGGCGCACAACGTACTCATCGCCCCTTCGTAGTCGCGCTTGGTAAGGCCGAGCGCGTTCTTCTGGAGACTGGGGTGTTTGACGGGAGGCTTCGCAATCGACGTCATGACTTTACTCCGGCGAGCTGGCCGGCCACGGCGTCCACCACGACCTTCGCGGTGAGCGGCAGGCCTGCATAGTCGAGTACGGGGATGAGTGTGTCGGGCGAGCAGTTGGTCTCGATCATCAGCATCGAGCGTAGCTGTGCGTCACGGTTCTGCTCCACGACGAAGATGCGTTCGTGGCTCTCGAGGAACGCGATCACTTCGTCACCGAACGGGAAACCGCGGATCCGCATATAATCGCAGGCGATGCCCTGTTCTTTGAGGTGGGCGACCGCTTCCTGTACGGCGCCATTCGTGCCGCCAATCGCGATGATGCCGGCATCGGCGTTCTTGACCGTGGAGATCACGGGCTTGGGGAGCGCGTTGCGTGCCGTTTCAAACTTGACCGCGATGCGGTCCATCACGGCCTGATACTCCGGCGAATCCTCGGTGTACGCGCCGTTCAGGTTGTGGCCCGATCCACGCGTGAAGAACGCGCCCTTGCCGCCGCTGCCTGGCAGCGTACGCGACGGAATGCCACCGCCGGTGTCTTGGAACCGCCCCCACTTGGGCAGCGCCGCGACCTGCTCGGCCGTCAGCACCTTGCCGCGATTGGGTGTGTACGAGTCGTCCCACCTGAGTTTCGGGATCATCCAGTCGTTCATGCCGATATCCAGGTCGCTGAGCACGAACACCGGCGTCTGGAAACGCTCGGCGAGGTCGAACGAGATGGGCGCCATCTCGAAGCACTCGCCGGGGTCGGCGGGATAGAGGCAGAGGTGTTTCGTGTCGCCGTGCGACGCATACGCGCACGAGAAGAGGTCGGCCTGCTGCGTGCGCGTCGGCATGCCGGTGCTGGGGCCCACGCGCTGCACGTCAACGAGAACGGCGGGCACTTCCGCGTAGTACGCGAGGCCGAGAAACTCCTGCATCAGCGAAACGCCCGGGCCAGCCGTGCAGGTGAAACTCCGCGCGCCGGCCCAATTCGCGCCGATCACCATTCCAATGGCCGAGAGTTCATCCTCGGCCTGGATGATGATGTAGTTCTTGGTGCCGTCGGCGTTGGTGCGGTAATCCTTGCAGAAGGCGGTAAACGCCTCCATCAGCGAGGTTGAGGGCGTGATCGGATACCAGGCACCGACGGTCGCACCGGCGTAGACGGCGCCGAGCCCGAAGGCGGTGTTGCCGTCCATCAGGATGTGGTTGTTCGTCTCGTTCATTCGCTGGAGCGAGAATGGCAGTGGGCACTGAAAATTGGCCTTGGCGTAGTCGTAGCCGAGCCGAATGGCTGTGAAGTTCATCTCGAGCACTTTTGGCTTCTTGCCAAACTTCTCGCGCAGCAGCTCGCTGATGACGTCGAGGTCGATGTCCAACAACGCGGCCAATGCGCCGGTATAGACGATGTTGCGGAGCAACACGCGATCACGGTCGCGCTGGAAGGTGTTCACGCAGAGTTCGCCGCAGGGCACGCCGATAACGGTGATGCCCTCACGCGCTAGCTCAGCGTCCATCGGCCACGACGCATCGTACAGGAGGTAGCCCCCGTTCCGAACGGTGGCCACGTCCTTGGAATAGGTCTCCGGGTTCATCGCAACGACGAGGTCGATCTCTGCTGGACGGGCGTTGTAGCCGTCTTTGGAAACCCGGATCTCGTACCAGGTGGGCAATCCCTGAATGTTCGACGGGAAGATGTTCTTGCCCGTGACGGGGATGCCCATGCGGAAAATGGATTGCATCAGCAGGGTGTTCGCTGAGGCAGAGCCTGTGCCATTGACGGTCGCGATTTTGAAACTGAAATCGTTTTGAGAAGGCATGTGCGGTCAGGAGAGGTCTCGGCCCTATCGGTTGATTCGGAGCGTGCCGGATGCTCCGGATTCTTCGGGTTTCGCGAAGGCATACGGCACGACCAGCTCGAACTTTCTCATATCCCACGCCGCGGTCGGGCAGCGTTCGGCGCAGAGACCGCAGTGCAGACACATGTCTTCGTCCTTCACCATCACGCGCTTGGTCTGCGGTAGCGCGGTGCTGACATAAATCTCCTGCGACAGGTTGAGCGCTGGTGCCATGAGCCGCGTGCGGAGCTCGTCTTCCTCACCGGCTGGCGCGATGGTGAGGCAGTTCACCGGGCAGATGTCGACGCAGGCGTCGCACTCGATGCAGAGCGTGTCTTCGAAGTGCGTCTGGATATCGCAGTTGAGGCAGCGTTCGACTTCGCGCGCGGTCTGCTCTGGCGTGAAGCCGAGCTCGACCTCGGTGTGCACACTGGCAAAGCGCTTCACGAGTTCCTCGTGATTCATCTTTTGCCGCTGCGACGGGTTGTAATCGTTGCTGTAGCTCCAGGCGTGCATCCCGACCTTGGCGCTGACGAGATTCATGCCGTACGCCGGTCGGTCGGTGACGGGCAGCGACTGGCAGTGTTGGTGGATCGAGATCGCCGCCTGATGCCCATGTTCCACCGCCCAGATGATGTTGGCCGGGCCCCACGCGGCGTCGCCGCCAAAGAACAGGTGCTTCAGTGTGCTCTGGTGTGTGGCTTTGTCCACAACGGGCATGTCCCACTTCTTGTCGAACTCGATGCCGATGTCGCGCTCGATCCACTCGAACGCGTTGTCCTGACCGATCGCGAGAATCACGGCATCGCACGGGATGACCTTCGTTTCGAGCACCGTGCTCGTGGCTTGGCCGTTCTGTTCGGTCCACTCGAGTACCTCGAACTCCATGCCGACGAGCTTGCCATTGGCGTAGACGAAGCTTTTGGGCGCGTGGTGCTCGATGATCTCGACGAGTTCCTCCTCGGCGTCCTCGAGTTCCCACGCGCTGGCCTTGAAGTGCTTGCGTCCGCGGCGCGCGATGACCTTCACGTCGGTGGCGCCGAGCCGTTTGGCGGTGCGACAGCAATCCATCGCCGTGTTGCCGACGCCGATGATCAACACCGTGGGCTCAATCTTTTCGATGTGGCCGAAGTGCACGCCGCCGAGCCACTCGATGCCGATGTGAATCACATCGCTCGCGTTCCCGTCGTGGCGACCGGGGAGCACGAGCTCCTTGCCCTTGGGCGCACCGCTTCCGACGAAGATCGCGTCGTAGCCTTCGGCCAAGAGCGACTGCATTGACGTGACGGGCGAGTTGTACCGGAGTTCGACGCCGGTGTCGAGAATGGCGTTGACTTCTTCGTCGAGCACTTCGGGCGGCAGTCGGAACGACGGAATGTTCCAGCGCATCAGTCCGCCGGACTGGTCACGCTTCTCCAGAATCGTGACGGCGTAGCCGAGTGGGCGGAGATCGTTGGCGACGGTGAGTGACGATGGGCCGCAGCCAATGAGGGCGACGCGCTTGCCATTCTCGACAGCCGGCGGTTTCGGGAGAAACTCGTCGATATCACCCTTGAGGTCCGCGGCGACGCGTTTGAGTCGGCAAATAGCGACGGGCTTTCCGTCGATGCGGCCGCGGCGGCAGGCCGGTTCGCAGGGGCGATCGCAGGTTCGTCCGAGAATGCCAGGAAAGACGTTCGATTCCCGGTTCAGCAGGTACGATTCGGCGTACTTCCCCTGGGCAATCAGCCGGATGTACTCGGGGACGTTGGTGTGGGCGGGACAACCCCACTGGCAATCGACGACTTTGTGGTAGTAGCGCGGATCGGCGACGTTCGTCGGCACAGAAATTAGTCTTATGAGATAAGAAATAAGAACTGCGATTTGACCGGAAAGGCCTATCTAATGATTGTGGCAGTCCGCGCAGGGGATTTCAAGGAGAGATTCCCAGCCAGAATCGCACCAATCGGCGATGCAATCGATTGATCTTGCGCGAGATGGGCCCCTCTGGGCCTGGCGTTGCGCTCTACCTGGCAGCGATCAGGCCTAGGCGCACGGATCCCTACGGGACCCTACGGGACGATGCCCTTGATCGTCGGGTACTTGATGCCCAGCTGTTCCAGATACGTCCCGTACTTCGTGGGATCGTAGTAGAACTTCTTCATCTCGTCGCGGTACTTGAGCATCTTGTCCGCGTTGAGCCAGGTGGCCGGCAGGTCGCTGGGCGCGATGAACGGTTTGTACTTGGTGGTCGCGGTCTGGACATCGCGGAAGTAGGTCCATGCGTCGGCGACGACCTTGGGCGTGAGCATCAGGTCGAGGATTGTCATCGCCGCGAGCTTCGCGCCGGCGACCGCCCCCTTGTGGGCGATTGGCGTCGCCATGGCGATCGAGTTGACCCAGTTGTGGCCTGGCAGACCGGGGATGTTTGCCGGGAAGGTGAGCGTCACCATCGGGACGTTCCAGCTCACGTCGCCAATGTCGTCAGAACCTACGGCCCCGCCGAGTCGTTGGTTGGCCGGTGTGCGCAGTGGTGCGACGGAGGTGCGCAGCCCGGAATCGGGCACACCGATCTCGCGCTGTACCGCCTTCGCGAGCTTTTGATCGTCAGCGCTCCAGAGGGGCATCCCCACCTTGAGAGCGTTCGCGTGCATCACTTCGGCGACCGCGCGATTCATGTGCGGCTGCCAGGCCGAACCGAGAATCTGCGCGCTCTCGAGTTGCGTGCCGGTCATCTTGGCGGCGGCGGCAGCCTTGGCCTTCGCATCGTCATACATCGCCATCGTTGCTTCGTACGAAGTATTCCTGAAGTAGAACCAGATGGATGAGGTCGGTGGCACGACGTTCGGCTGGTCGCCGCCATCGGGAATCACGTAGTGCGACCGCTGCGCGAGTTCGATATGTTCGCGCTGGAATTCCCAGCTCGTTGCCATCAGCAGCACGGCGTCGAGCGCGCTCTTGCCGCGCGAGGGTGCGCTGGCTGCGTGCGAACTCGATCCCTTGAAGTTGAACCGTGCCGAGATGAGATACAGGGCAGGCTGGAGGCCCCAGTTGATGTCGTAGCCGTCGCTCACATGGGCGAAGAGCGTGACGTCGACATCCTTGAACAGGCCGGCGCGCACGAGAAACGCCTTGCTGCCAAGCTGTTCTTCGGCCACGCCGGGCCAAAGCACGAGCGTGCCTTGGATCTTTTCGCGTTCCATGATCTTCTTGACCGCGAGCGCCGCGGCGATCTGCACCGGCATGCCAGAGTTATGGCCTTCGCCGTGACCCGGCGCGCCCTTGATGATCGGATCGAAGTAGCCAACGCCGGGCTTGTTGCTCGCCTGTGGGATGTCGTCGATATCGGAGCCGAGCGAAATCACCGGCTTGCCAGACCCCCATCGGGCGACGAACGCGGTGGGAATCCCCGCGACGCCCCGCTCAATCGTGAAGCCGTTCTTCTCGAGAATGCCGGTGAGGTACTTCGACGTCTCGAACTCCTGGAATCCGAGCTCACCGTACGAGAAGACCTGATCCACCATCTGCTGGATGTTCTTGGCCTGCGCGTCGATTGCCTTGACCGCCTCGGCTTTGAGTGCGGCGAGTCGTGGATCCTGCGCTGGCGCGATCTGGGCTGAGCCGAGGATGGCTGCGGCGAGGACGAGCGTTCGGAGCTTCACGAGTGGTTCCGTTGCAAAATGTTTGGCAGAGATCTCAGGGCCGTCAGGTGATCGGAAAAGGCCAGATGGTCTGGATCAAACGAATACTGAGTATCCGAGGAATCCGCATCATCTGGCCTTTTCTGATTCGCGCGCTAGCGCCGCGACGCCGACATCACCTGTAGGGACGAATCCGGAAAAGATGAACCGCTACGGGACGATACCCTTCAGCGTCGGGTACTTGATTCCGAGTTGTTCGAGGTAGCTCGAGAACTTGGTCTCGTCGTAGTAGAACTTGATCATATCGGGACGGTACTTCTCCATCCGCTCCTTGTTGAGCCAGATCGGCGGCTGGTCGGTCGGCGCGAAGAACGGCTTGTACTTGACGGTCGCCGTCTGCTCGCCGAAGTAGGCATGCGCGTCGGTGACGAGCTGCGGCGTGGTGAGGATGTCGAGTATCGTCATCGCTTGCACCTTGGCGCCCGCCACGACGCCCTTGTGGGCGATGGGCGTGGCCATCGCGATCGCGTTGGCCCAGTTGTGGCCTGGCGTGCCGGGGATGTTCGACGGGAATCGCAGTGTGATTGTCGGCATAGACCAGGCGATGTCGCCGATGTCGTCTGATCCGCCACCGGTGCGGCTGGCTTCAATGGCCGGGCCACCGAGCGAGCCGGTGGTCGCGGTCGAGAGTCCGGTCTCGCGGACGCCGAGTTCCTTTTGCAGGCCCTTGGCGAGCATCTGATCCTTCTCGTCCCACTTGGGCATTCCGACCTTGCTCATGTTCGCATACATCGCCTCGGCCACGGGGCGGCTAAAGTGCGCGCTCCAGCCAGAGCCGACCATCATGATCGTGTCGATCTGCGTGCCCGTCATCATCGCAGCGGCGCGTGCCTTGACCTTGGCGTCCTCGAACATCGCCATGGTGCGGTCGTAGTCGAGATGGCGGAAGTAGAACCAGATCGACGAGGTTGGCGGCACGACGTTTGGCTGGTCGCCGCCGTCGGTGATCACGTAGTGCGAACGCTGCGGCAGGTCGAGGTGTTCGCGCTGGAACTCCCAGCTCGTGGCCATCAGCAGCACCGCGTCGAGTGCGCTCTTGCCGCGCCATGGTGCCCCGGCGGCGTGTGAACTTGAGCCCTTGAACTTGAAGATCGCGGAGATGAGGGCGTTGCTCGATGACTGGCCCCAGGACACGCCGAGGTCGTTGCCGACGTGTGTGAACAGCGTGACGTCAGCGTCCTTGAAGAGCCCTGCGCGCACGTACCAGGACTTGCCGCTCATCAGTTCCTCGGCGACGCCCGGCCAGAGGATCAGCGTGCCGGGCATCTTCTCGCGTTCCATGATTTTCTTGACCGCGAGGGCGGCCGCAATGTTCAGCGGCATGCCGGCGTTGTGTCCTTCGCCATGGCCCGGTGCGCCGGTGACCAGTGGATCGAAATACGCGACGCCGGGCTTGTTGCTCGCTTGCGGGATGTCGTCGATGTCGGAACCGAGTGTGATGACCGGGCGCCCAGAGCCCCAGCGTGCGACGAAGCCCGTGGGAATACCGGCGTATCCGCGCTCGACCTTGAAGCCGTTCTTCTCAAGAATCCCCGAGAGGTACTTCATTGTCTCGAATTCCTGGAAGCCCGGCTCGGCGAAGGAGAAAACCTTGTCGACCATCACTTGGATCGACTTGGCCTCTTTGTCGATCTCGGCGGCGACTTCGGTCTTGAGCTGGTCAAGCTTTGGCGTGGAGGCGTACTTGTACTTGATCGAGTCGGCGGCGCCGCCTCGACCACCACGGCCCTGTGCCGAGATCAGCGCGGGGGCGAGGAGGAGTGCGGCAAACGCGAGAGAGAACAAGCGGCGGGGCATGAGTGCTTCTCCTGTTGGGATCACTGGTGGAGCAATGTCATGAAACTACGACTTTGTGACGCAGTTGACCACAGAGTGCACGGACCAAGCGGCCAACAGCGAGCTTCACTTCGGATGGCACAGCACAGGCCGGCCAGCACCCGCAATGGATGATCCGTGTGCGTTGTGGTTGACTACTTCCTCACCAGTCGACGGGTGATCAGGTACACCGGGTAGCTCGCCACGACTACGTAGGTCGCATGGAGGCTGTTCGCCGTGTCCGTGACATAACTCCCGGCGAGGAACCCCAGCGCGCCAACGAGCACGATGGCCGGAATGACCGGGTAGCCCCAAGCGCGATAGGGCCGCGGCGTGTCCGGCTCCTTGTAGCGGAGCACGAAGAGCGACGCGAAGGTGGTTGCGTACTGCACGACATAAAAGAAGGCCGCGAGCGCGATGACGGTCTGGAAGGTGCCCGATACGATCAGGATGATGCTGACCATCGCGCTCAGGAAGAGCGCCGTGGTGGGCGTGCCGCCGGCGTTCACCGTCGCGATGCGACGGGAGAGTAGGCCATCCTCAGCCATGGCGTACGGGACGCGCGGTGCCTGCATGAGGATGGCACTCGCGTTGCCGAGCAGGCTCACGGCCATCACGACGGTCACGATCCGTTCACCGGTGGCGCCAAATACCGCCTTGGCCGCCGCCACGGCGGCGAACTTCTCACCCGAGAGGCCGTCAATTCCGAGTACGTGCAGGAAGGCCCAGTTGAGTGCGAGGTAGACAACGGTGACCGCGATCACACCCCACATCATCGACTTGGGAATCTCGCGGCCGGGATCCTTCACTTCACCGCTGAAATAGACGAGCCCATTCCAGCCGTCAAAGGTGTACAGCACACCTTGGAACGAGAGCACGAGCGCGCTCGCGAAGAACATCCCCGACGGAATCGTCCTCGCGGCGGCGTCGCTGGCGGCGTCGCTGGCGGCCACGTCGCCGGCGGCTGAACGGGAGAGGCAGGCGGCGGCAATGGCGAGGAGCGCGAGGGTCTTCAGAACACTCAGGAGCTGCTGCGTGCGGTCGCCGGAGCGCACGCCGATCCAATGGATGGCGGTGAACGCGAGCGTGGTCATGACGGCGATCCTCGTCTGATATGGAGCGAGCGATGGGATCAGCGTTGCGCTCAGTTCGCCGAGTGCGATAGAAGCGAGTGCCGTCGCGGCGCAGACCGAGATCCAGTCGGTCCAGCCAATGACGAAGCCTGGGTACTCACCGAGCGCGCGGCGCGCATACACGTACTGTCCGCCCGACTTGGGGATCATCACGGCGAGCTCGGCCATCGTCATCGCGCCGCAGAGCGCGTAGAGTCCGCCGGCGAACCAGAGGCCCATGAACCAGCCAGCAGACGGCAGCGCGGCGGCGATCTCCCCCGGTGTGCGGAGGATGCCGGAGCCAATCGTGTTGCCGACGATAATCGCGATGCCGAATGCGACGCCGAGGACTTTGAGAAGGCTGCGGGCGGCGGGTTTGGCCGAGCTGGTTTTGGGCATCGGGTGAAGCTAGGGGATCGCTCCCGCCGCGCCAGCGCGCCGCGGATCGGCGCCAGCCGTCACACGTCGTCCGTCAATCGCGATCGCCGCGCCGTAGCCTTCACGCAGTTCGCCTTTGAACGAGACGAAATCGAAGTCGTAGCCCATCTCGCGTAGCCGTTTGATCACCTCGAGTGAGAATCCGTCTTCCACCTGAATGAACACAGGGCCGGCCGGCGCCGCGCCGCGCCCGCCCGCACCACCACCGCGGCCACCGGCGTCACCTGGCGCGGCCGCACTGAGCAACGGCGCCTCGGTGGGAATGAACGCCCCACCACCACCGCGCCCGCCGGGAAGGAATCGCGGCAACTCGAGTGCCTGCTGCGGCGTCATACCGTAGTCCATCAGGCCGAGCAGCGTTTCGTACACCGCCGACGTGATCCAGGCGTTGCCGGCCGCACCCACGGCGAACACCGGTCGCTTGTCACGCATGACGATCGTCGGCGCGAGCGTACTGCCGTGCCGCGCGAACGGAAGCCGCGCGCCGTATGCCGTTGGATCTGTTCCGTACGATGTGAGCTTGTCGTTGTAGATAAATCCGAGGCCCGGCGTGACGTAGAAGTTGCCGCCCCAGGTGCCAAGCGTTTGCGTGACGGAGACGGCATTGCCGTCATTGTCGGCAACCACGAACGCTGTCGTGCCGGCCGCGTGACAATACGTCACCTCGATGGCATGGTCTGGTCCGCACCCGCGTTCCTGTACGATCTCGGCGATCTGTTCGATGAGTGGCCGAGTTGCCGAGCCGAGTTCCAGTGGAGCATCCGACGCGCGCGCGGCGGGCGGATTGCACGCGAGGGTGTCCGCGCGGAGGTCCGTGGCGCGAATGGCGCGATCAGGGCGGAAACAACTCCATCGCACCTTCGCCGAATCCTTGCTCGTCATCGCGGTGATGTCGACCGGCCAGAAACCGGGATCGGCTACGCGTCCGCGTGGTACGAGTGTCCACGAAGCAAGCGCGGCGTGCAGCGACGCTGCGTCATCGGTGTACTGGCGCACCGGGCCGTACTGCTCGAGCATGTTGAACTTACCCACGAGGTCGGCACCACCGGAGACTGGGGGCGCGCTCGAATAGATCGTATATCCGCGATAGGTGCCGCGCACCGGTTCGCGATCGGCGGCAAAATAGCGATTGAGGTCGCTCACTTTCATCGCATTGCCCTTCGAATGCAAATCGTCTGCGAGCTTCTGGGCGACGACTCCGCGATAGAATCCATCGGCGCCACGCTCGGCGACCTGCTCGAGCACCCAGGCCAGATCGGGATTTTTCAACGTGTCGCCCGCGGTGAGCGGCTTGTTGTCGCGGAAGAAGAGCTTCTTGCTCGACTCGTACTTGAGAAAATGCTCGCGCTCGGTGGACAGGGTCGTGGCGAGTCCATCGCTCACGATGTACCCCTCTTTCGCCGCGCGAATCGCTGGCGCGACGATCTCCTTCCACGTGACCTTGCCCGACCCGTACTGTTTGAACGCGCTGTACATCCCGGCAATGGTGCCGGGTACGTTGGCGAGCACGGGGCCGTCGCTCGGATACCGGCCGTTCTGCAGGAGCGAGGTGTTCTGCAGGCCCGCGTCCTCGGGTACGCGGGTCATGAAGTCGATGAGCTTCGGGCTCTCCAACCTCGCCAGTGTGATCACCATCTGACCATATCCCCCAGGGCCGCTGGCGTCGGGCTCGACAACACCGAGCGCGAAGCTCACGGCCGCTGCCGCGTCGACGGCGTTGCCGCCAGCGCGGAAGATCTCAAGGCCGGCCGCGGTCGCGACGGGATGCGCGCTCGATACGGCCGCACGTCCCATGGCGGCTTCGCGGAGTGGCGGCCGCTCGCGAATCATCCGATACAACACGCGCTGCAGTTCGTCGTCGTCCTTCGCCGCCTCGGCTTGCGCCCGAAACCGGTTCTTCAGTTGCGACCACTGGGCGAGGCGATCGGCGGCCGCCGGCGTGGAGAAGTAGAGTTTGGCCGACCGTTCCCAGATCTGGTCGAGCGCATTGCTGTTGCGCTCGGCGCGGTCACGCGGCGCATCGATCACCGCCTCGCGGCGGTCCGCATCGGGAGCAGTCGGCGCGGCGAGCAACACGAGCTGGCTTTGTGTGCCAAACGGATCGCGCACCGCGCGGTCGCCGAGTCGAGCGGGGTCGCCGTTATACCCGGGGCCACCCTCGTCGATTTCGGCGATAGCGAGCTGCGTGCCGCTGGGCGACCACGCGACGTCGCCGCGACGCGAGGCGACGAAGTTGGTGTAGCTGCCATTGGCGGGCACGGCGTAGATGCCCGCGCGACCGCCGATGGCCGGTGTCGAGAAGACGATACGCGATCCGTCGGGCGACCAGGCGAGGCGTTCCGGGGCGCGATCGGCTACCGCAACGCCGTCGCGGCTGTTCGCGAGCGTGCGGATGATCAGGCGTCGGCCCGTCTCGAAGAGCTGCACGTACGCGATGCGCGAACCGTCGGGCGAGTACGCGGGCGCGATCTCGGCCTGCTCGCGTGTGGTGAGTCGTGTCTCGCTGCCATCAGCCGCGCGGGTCCAGATCCGGGCGCCGCCGCCGAACCCTCGGACGAATGCCACACTGCCATCGGGCGCGAGGCTCGGCGCGCTGTCGTCATCCCGCGCGTTTGTGAGGCGCTCGGGTTCGGTGCCCGTGATGGCGACGGGAATGCGCCAGAGTGAAAAAACGCCCGCGCGGTTTGACGAATAGATGATCGACTTGCCGTCCGTGCTCCACACCGGATCGCGGTCCCACGCGGCGCCCTTGGTGAGCGGCATCCATTTTCCGCCAGCCGATTGCTGGACGTAGAGGTCGCCATCGATCGAGACGGCCATGCGACCGTCGGTGGCGAAGGCCGGTGTGCGCGCACCCTTGAGCGCGGAGTCCTGCGGCGCGATGACGAGCGCGAGTAGCAGTCCCAAAATGCTGTTCATCGTCCAATCACCTCGATGCGGGCGATCACGTCGCCTTCGAGCACTCCGTCGGCGACGTCGATGCCCTCAATGATTTCCGCAAACACCGTGTAGTCGCGATTGAGCCTGAAGTTGTCGCGCAGGTTCACAAACCACTGGGCATCTCCGGTATCGTGCTCGCCGGTGCTCATGCCGATGGTGCCGCGGGCGTGCGGGACGATGCCGAGTTCGTCGCGGAAAAAGCGCGGAAACCCGAGGAACTCATTGGCGCCCGGGGCGCCACCCTGGGTCACGAAGTCGGGTTCAACACGGTGCCAGGTATTGCCGTTGTACCAGCCGCTCTTCGCGAGCGCGAGCACCCGCGCGGCCATGACGGGCGCATTGTCGCCACGGAGGCGCACGACGAATGACCCGCCGCCGCTCGAGTCGGCCATCACGACGCGCAGACGGAGATCCGCGCCGAGCGCTAGGCGCGCGGCGTCGGCCGGGAGCGCGATCGGCAGTGGCGTGCATTGTGCCGCGGGGCCGCTGACGCCGAGTGTCGTCCCGATGTCGGCGTAGGTGCGGGCGATCGCACAGTCGAAGTCCGCGGCGAGCGGCGCTACGCGTGCCCAGTCTCGCGCTTGGGCGAACTCGGCCACGCGCTCGGCCACCGCCGCTCGGACGCGGCGGGCGGTCTCACTGGAGTCGCGCTGTAGCTGCAGGCCGGCATGGATGGCTGCAGTGAGGGTCGCGTCGCCACGCGGTGAACCCTTGAGCGCGCGCGCGGCGGCGCGGATCACCGGATTCCCGCGGCCGGCGAGCGCGGCGAGCAAGAGGTCGTCCGCCGAGTGGCCAGCGACGCGGGCGAGCCCGTCAATGGCCGCCTCCTTCACGTTGTCGTCGGCATCCATTGCGAGTGCGCGCAACGCCGCGGTGTCGGCGAGGGTGGAGGCCGCGCGTGCCGCGTACACTCGCAGACTGCTAATGCGACTGCCGGCCAGACGGGGAAGGGCCGTGCGTGCGTCGGCGGGCGCGATGCGCGCGAGCGCGGTCAGTGCGTGTGCCGCGGCATGCCACGACACACCGCCCTTGGCACGCACGGACGAGGATGGCGCGCTGTTCGTCCAGATGCGGAGGGTCGCGACGATCGCGGCATCTGTGCCGCAGGGCGCCTGCAGCAAGTCGGTCGCGCGCAGGCGCACCTGCCAGGTGCTGTCGGCGAGCGCGGTGCGAAGTGCGTCGCACTGGTCGTTGCGTGCGCCGAGCGCGCGATAGCGGAGGCGCCACGCCGGGTCAGTGTACGCGGGCGGGGCAGGGAGCGGCGGTAGCGAATCGCGCCGTCCGAACAGTGCGTCCCTCGATCGGCCGAGTCCGCGTTGCGCGATGACTCGAATGCGAGGGTCGGCGCTGCGCAGTCCGTCGGCGTAGGCGCCGGCGGTGGTGTCGCGGCGCTCTTCGGCGAGTAAGAGTCGGGCGACGAGTGCGCTGTCGGCGGACGAGGTGCTTCGCTGTGCGAACGCGATCGAGCTCGCGATCGAGCTCGCGATCGAGCTCGCGATCAGCAGGGCGGCAATGATGGGCAGTCGGCTCATGGCTGTAATGATATGTGCCGCCTTCGCGGTTGGCAGACGAAGCGTCCGGGTGCCACTGTTGGTCCGTGGAAGTAGGTTCATACCAAACCGGAATCGGAGTCTGCGCTGTGAATTTCCGCCTGCCCGCCGTCGCCCTCTTGTTCGTGTTGGCTGCCTCACCCGCTGGCGCACAGCAATACGACATCGTTCTCGCGAACGCCACGATCATCGACGGCACCGGCGCGGCGCGATTCACCGGCGCGGTGGGGATCACCGGCGACCGGATCGCGATCGTCTCGCGCACGCCGATTCCGGCCGCACAGGCCAAGCGCGTGATTGACGTAAGGGGTCACGTCGTGGCGCCTGGGTTCATCGACCTGCACGCGCATCTCGAACCGCTCCTGCAGATGCCGGGCGCCGAAAGCGCCGCCCGGCAGGGTGTCACGCTGGCGCTCGGCGGCCCGGATGGCGGCGGCCCCTGGCCGTTCAAACCTTATCTCGATTCGGCAGAGAAGGCCGGGCTCGGTATCAACGTTGCATTCCTCGTGGGGCACAATACGGTTCGCCGCGAGGTCATGGCCACCGCGAATCGCGCGCCCACGGTTGCTGAGCTCGAGAAGATGAAGGCGATGATCGCGACGGGAATGAAGGAAGGGGCGTTTGGCATGAGCACCGGATTGCGGTACGTCCCGGGCTACTACTCCAAGACTGACGAAGTCATCGCGCTCGCCAAGGTCGCCGCCGCGTCAGGTGGCATCTATACCTCGCACCTGCGCGAAGAGGGGCTCGGTCTCATCCGCGGCGTCAGCGAAGCGATCGACATCGGTAAGCAGGCGCGCATCCCGATCGTCCTCACGCACCACAAGGCGGTAGGGCAACCGACGTGGGGCAAGAGCGCGGTCACGCTCGCCATGGTGGACTCGGCGCGCCGCGCGGGCATCGACGTGATGATCGACCAGTACCCGTACACGGCGAGCTCGACGAGCTTCAGTGTGCTGATGCCGCCGTGGGCACTTGAGGGCGGCAATACCGAGTTGCGAAAAAAACTTGCGAACCCGGAACTGCGCAACGCGATCGAAAAGGGGATTCTTGAGCTTTTGCTCAACGACCGCGGCGGTGGCGACATCAAGCGGGTGCAGTTCGCGAGCGTGAGCTGGGACCCTTCGCTCAACGGCAAGACCCTCTACGACTGGGCCGTGAAGCGCGGTGTGCCGCCAACGCCAGAAGGCGCGGTGCAGCTCGTCATTGAGGGAGTGCTGAAAGGCGCGCCGTCGAGCGTCTTCCATGTGATGGACGAGAAGGACGTCCGGCGCATCATGGCGCACCCGCAGACGATGATTGCGAGCGACGGCCGCCTCTCGGAGCCCGGGGTCAGCGTGCCGCACCCGCGCAACTATGGCACCTTCCCCCGCGTGCTCGGCGAATACGTGCGCGTGCAGCAAGTGCTTACGCTCGAGACTGCGGTGAAGAAAATGACCAGCATGCCGGCCAAGCGCCTCGGACTTGCCGACCGCGGCTGCCTGCGCGAAGGCTGTGCGGCGGACATCACGGTGTTCGACGCGGCGACCGTGGCGGACAAGGGGACATTCGCGAGCCCGCACCAGTATCCGGTCGGTATCGAGTGGGTCTTCGTGGGCGGGCAGGCCGTGGTGGCTGATGGGAAGTTCACGTCGGCGCGACCAGGCCACGTCCTACGAAAGCGGTAAGGTGTCGTCGGTATACGCTGCCGCCGGCGCGGGTTACCGCTTTTGCACCGCACTCGAGTCTGGCACTGTCACCGCGGCAACGGCCGCCCCCAGCATCCGCACCCGCAGGTCGTTCTGCTTCCGTGCGACCCGCTCGGCCATCCGGTTGAACACCGTGCGCGCCTTTGTGTACTGCCCCGTCCTGAGCAGCGACACGACGGCGCCGTCGCGGAAGGTGTCCGGATCAACCCACTTGACGTCGTTCTCGATGGCGAAGAGCAGCGCATCCACCTGCGACGAGGCCTCGAGCCAGCTGTAGGTCGAAACGCCGTGCATGAACTTGATTGCGGCCATCGCATCGGCAGGAGCGTTCTGTGCCTTGGCGAACTGTGTCAGTGATGCGTAGAACGATTCATCGGCCCATCCCATCGTGCCGCTGTGAAGATCCTGCTCGACGTCCATCGCCAGTGTCATGAACTCGGGCCAGTCGCTCGGCGCGTGGTTGGCGGCCATGCGGTCCTTGAGTGTCTGATACTTGGCCATCGCCGCCCTGAAGCGGGGGCGATCCTTGCTGTCCACGGCAGGACCACGCCCGAGACGCATCGCAGCCGACACCGCGCGGTACCGTACCCGCTCGACGTCGAGCGGAGCGAGCGGCTCATCGCTTGGGCCAGTCTTGCGACCGGTGAGCAGTGCGCCGAGGTCGAACCGGTCGTCGCCGAGCCCGGCGAATCCGCGTGAGAACCGCTTTTCGTAGCGTGTTTGCTCGCTCATGAGGTCGAGGGTCGGATAGAAATCCGAGTTCGCGCCTTCGGCGTCGCCGATGAGCGGCACCAACGCCTCGCGCGTGACCAGCTTTGTCCCTTCGGCCGCCTCGGGTGTGATCAGGTGAAAGTGCTTGAGGTCGGCTTGGATGTTCGGCAGTGAGAACACCGACCAGTCAGGCTTCGGCAGTTCGGGTTTGTTCGACGCGACGATGAGAATGTCCACGTCGGCCGTGCGGTAGATCTCATATGACGGAAAGTTCTTGTGCACCGCTTTGATCACCGAGAGCACGAGACCATCGTCGATCTCATACAGGTGCAGCCACTGGCCGAAGACGCCATCGGGCGTGAGGTAGGTGCGGACGCGCTTGTAAAATTCGTCGGTGAAGAGTCCGCTGACGCCGCTGACCCAGGGATTCGACGGCTCCGAGAGAATGAAGTCGAACGTCGAGTTCGACGCGGCGAAGTAACTCTTCGCATCGTCGTGCACATAGCGCGAGCGCGGATCATCGAAGACGCGCTTGTTGACCGGATAGAACAGGCGCGAGCCGTTGATCATCTCGGGCTCGATGTCGATCGTGACGAGTTCCTCGATGGTCGGACTGCCGAGCAGGAAGTGACTCGACATACCGGAGCCGTTGCCGATGACCGCGCCGCGCTTGGCGTTCGGGACGTGGGCGAGCGTGGTGAGCGGCAGCAGCACCTGCGTCGACTCGTCGCCGTCGAGCCGAGAAGGGGCGATCGTCGACGTATCGCTGGCAAACCACTCGGGTGACAGCGACGCATCGGGCTTGCCGTTCGTCGAAATCGAGTAACTGCCGTCGTCACTCTTGCGTACGCTCACGGTCGCGGTGCGCCCGTCCTCATAAAAGACAATGCCGTGGTCGCGTTTGCCGGGCTGAGGGGTCGTGCCGTACCGGAAGACGCCGCTCGTGAGAATGCCGCGATCGAAGTCGGCGTTGATGAACCCGCCGGCGACGACGAGCACGGAAGCGCCGACCAGCGCGACGGCGAAACGGTGGGTGCTGGCGTTCGTGCGCCCGGCGATAAACATCAACCAGACGCCGAGTGCCATGTCGATCACGCCGCCCAAAATGAGCAGCGTCTTCAGTCCAACGACTGGGATGAGGACCAGCGCTGCGAGGGTGACGCCGACGATGGAGCCAAGCGTGTTGACGCTGTACACGGCGCCGATGGACCGTTCGCCCCCGCCCGCGCCGATGAGGATGCGCGTGATAAGGGGGAGCGTGATGCCGGCGCAGAACGTCGCCGGGACCATGACCGCCATCGCGATGCCGTACTTGGCGACGGTAAAGAATTGGTAGCCTTCGGCATTCTGGTCGAGTCCCTGAATCAGGAACGCCATCCAGTCGAAGCTCGAGAGGTAGGCCGTGAGGGTCGCGATGGCGAGAGCGCCCATGGCCCACTGCGTGACGGCGAGGGCGCGAATTGGACTGCGGAAGCTGTCGGCGCGGCTGCGGACCCAGTAGGCGCCGAGCGCGAGGCCGAGGATGAACGCCGAGAGCATGAGCTCGAACGAGTGCGTGGCGCTGCCTAGGACGAGCGACAACATGCGCACCCACGCGATCTCATAGATGAAGCTCGACAGGGCCGTCCCCGCGGCAACGCTGAGCATGATGCGCCAGAGCAGGGGGAGCTCAATGGCGATCGTGGGCGTTGCGGTACGGGTAGCGACTGGCGTTGGCGCCGAGACAGCAGTTGGCGTGGCCTCTGACGGATCCGGCATCTCGGTCGATCCGGCGGCTGAAGCAGGCGCGCCAACCGCAGGCGCGCCAACCGCAGGCACGCCAACCGCAGGCACGCCAACCGCAGGCGCCGCATCCTGCGTGAGTCGCACGCTCGCGAACACCGCGAGTCCGACGAGGATATTGATGATGGCCGCCGTGAGAATCGTGCCCGGCAGTCCCACGACAGCGATCAGGTAGAAGCCCGCGATGAGCACGCCAGCCGCGGCGCCGATCGAGTTGGCGAAGTAGAGCAGGCCGAGCACTCGTCCGCTTTCACGTGTACCGTCTGACGACACGAGGCGGAGAAACCCTGACGTCATGAGCGGGAAGGTCATGCCGAGCAGAACCGACTGCGGCAGGATCAGCAGCGATGCGAGCGTCCACTTGACGATGACGAGCGTCGTGCCACTCGTGAGCGCTGGGAAGATCGACGTGTACGCGAACGCCGTCGTGCTCTCGAAAATGCCGTGAAAGAAGAGCCCGAGGATGCCTACGGCCACTTCGATGGCCGCGTATCCGACGAGCGGTTCCTTGATTCGGCTGGCGTACCGCGACGCGACAGCTGCGCCAGCCGACATGCCGCCCAGATAAATCATTAGGACGATGACCTGGGCGTATGCGGAGTGGCCGACGAAAAGGCCGAGGTACCGGCTCCAGATGGCCTCGTACATGAGGCCGGCGGCCCCCGAGAGGATGAAGCAGATCGTCAATAAGACCGGCATATGCGGCTCAAAGCTACGTGAGAGTGGTGCGGGACGCTTCTCATGTCCCGCGCACCATCGTGACGCGGCGGTCGGTCTCCCGCGGTGCGACAGTTTTGCGGGCATGGACTGGATGCATATTCTTCGCACTGCTGACTCACCTTCTCGACCGGTGCGCCCGCGCAACCGAACACAACGCGCGGTGTCCCATACGCACCACGGAGGGCCGATGGCCGAACGGTCGCAGGTGCTTGGCATCACGCGGATCGCCATGACGGTGCGTGACACGCCGGATACGCTCTGGCTCATGAGTGAAGTCATTATCAACCAATGAGTTAGCGTAACAGGCTGGCCGCGGATATATGCACCGCGACAACACCCGTTGTATGCAAGTGCGTGCTTGCTTATGATGCAAGCAGTCACTGGCATCGTTTTTTCACCACGGATGGGTCATGGTTGCTCCAACTCGCGAGCATATTCTCACGGCCGCGGCGCGGCTCTACGCCGAGCACGGCTTTCGTGGCACCACCACCCGCGCGATCGCCGAAAAAGCGGGGGTGAACGAAGTCACGGTGTTCCGGATTTTCGGAAGCAAGGAAACCCTGATCGTCGAGGCGATGCGTGCCCACGGGGTCCCCGTGAATGTCGGCACCTTACCGGCCACGCCGGTCGACCCCGAGCAGGAACTCGCCGCGTGGGCGATCCAGACGCGCAAGGTGCTCGTCTCCATCCGTGCGATGATCCGCCAGGCGATGAGCGACGCGGAGCAGAATCCTGAGATGCCGCGTTCTGTCACGCGCGGAGCCGAAGCGATGTTCGACACGATCCATCAGTACCTCGAGCGCCTACGGGACGCGGGTTTTGTGCCCGAGGCCGCCGAAACGCAGGTGGCTGGCGGCATACTCGTGAGCGCGCTCTTTCACGACGCGATGTGGCGCGAGTTTATGCCACAACACTTCTCGCCCGTGGCGACCGCGCCGGCCAGCTACGCCCGGCTCTGCCTCAAGTCGATCGGCTTCAACGCCGCGGTACGAGAGCAACGGGTGGCGTCGTGATCGCGCATCCGATTCCTGTTCCCGATTCACGCCTGTCCATGACCCGCATCCATCCAGCACCCGACATGTCTTCCCTCCTCTCGCGCCGAGTGGGCGCCCTGATCCTGATTCCCGCCTTCGCGGCGGTCGCGTTTGCGACCGCGGCATCCGCGCAAGGCGCGAGTGGCGCACCGCCGATCGCGGTCTCCCTCTCCGACGCACTCCGTATGGCCGCGGGCGTTTCGCACACGGTGAACACCGCCGCGGCCGGCGCACGTCGTGCGCGGGGCCAGCAGCGGCAGGCCCGCGCGCAGTTCTTTCCGCAGCTTTCGGGCGGCGCCGGATACCAGCGCACGCTGCAGAGCCAGTTCGCGGAAATCCAGAAACGCGACGACGCATCGAAGCCGGCGTCCGGCGGCAGCGCCACGTCGAATTCGTCCGACAGTTTCGGCTCGATTACCAAAATCTTCTCGTCCGAAGTGACCGAGACGGTCACGCTGAATTTTTCACAGAACGTCTTTACCGCCGGCCGCGTGGAAGCGTCGAATGCGCTCGCTGATGCGGCACGCACAGCCGCAGACATCGGTCTTGATGCCGCGCGCGCTCAGGTGGCGCTCGACGTGGCGCAGGCCTATTACGACGCGGTCGCAGCCAAGCAGCTCGCGCTGATCGCCGACAGTACGCTCGCACAGGCGGAGCGTTCGTTGCAGCACACGACGCTCGCCAACGAAGTCGGCTCAGCGTCGGAGTTCGACCTCCTCCGTGCGCGCGTGGCCCGCGACAACCAGCGCCCGGTGGTCATCCAGGCCAAGGGCCATCGGGAGATCGCGCTCCTCCGGTTGCGACAGCTGCTCGGTGTGCCGCTCGCGCAGGCCCTCGTGCTGACGACGCCGATTCGCGACGAAGGCGCCGCGGAGCCGGTGTTGCTTGAGCGGCCGATCGAGATTCCCGGCGCGAATCGCGCGCTGGTGCCTGATACGTCGTCGGCACGACGCTCCACGGTTCGTCAGGCCGAAGCGAACGTGGAAGCGCAGCGCGCGGCGTTGCGTGCTGCGCGCTGGGAACGGTTGCCCTCAGTGCAGGTGACGTCACTCTACCAGCGTTTCGCGTATCCCGCGACCGGCGCGATCCTCCCGAACTCGTTCGGGCTTTCCTATCCGAACTGGGCGGTCACGGCGGGGTTCTCGTTTCCGATTTTCACTGGCGGCCGCATCGCCGGCGACCGGATGGTGGCGGAAGCCAACCTGACCGAGGCCGAGGAGTCACTGGCGCAGACAAAGGAATTCGCGGCACTCGACGCGCGCACGGCCGTGATGCAGATGGAGCAGGCGCAGGCGGCCTACGCTGCGAGTGTCGGCACGGACGCGCAGGCGGCCAAGGCGTACGCGATCGCTGAAGTGCGCCAGCAGGAAGGAATTTCGACGCAGGTGGAGTTGCAGCAGGCGCGGACGCAGTACGAGCAGGCCCAGCTCAACCGGGTGCTGGCGGCGAAGGATCTCGAGATCGCACGGCTTCGCCTGGCGCTGCTGAAGGATCTGCCGCTCGCGACCCCGACCCCGGCCGGGAGACGGTAGTGGGTAACGGCAATTTCGAGCAGGCTGCACACGGTACGCCGTAGCACGGCTACCGCCAACGACCAAACGATCCGAACGGACTACGGTCCGCGTACGACGAACCCAACAGCGAACCCAACTGAGACCAGCGCCGATGTCACCGAAGAACCAAATCACCGCCGCAGTATTGATGACCGCCTCCGCCATCCTCGCTGCGTGCGGCGGGCAAGGCGCTGAATCCAACACCCCGGTCGCCGCGCCCATGATGAGCCTGAGCCCGGACAACATCGCGATCGCGCAGCGGTCGACGATCACGTCGGGTCCCGCGATCTCGGGCACGCTCGTCGCCGACCGGACCGCGTCGATTCGTGCCGAAGTGCCGGGTTCCGTGCTCGCGGTGCTGCTCGACCCTGGCTCACCGGTGAGCAATGGCACGCCGCTCGTGCGGATCGACGACTCGGCGATTCGCGATGCCTTTCTCTCTGCGAAGAGCGGTGTGACGCAGGCCGATCTGGCCGCCGATATCGCCAAGCGCGAACAAAGCCGCGCCGAGAAGCTGCTGGCCGCCGGTGCGATTGCGGCCAACGTGGTTGAAATCGCCCGCCGCTCCGCGCTTGGCGCGGCTGCGGCGCTCGACGACGCCAAGGCTCGACTCGCCAGCGCGCAGAAGCAGATGGACCACACGGTAGTGAAGGCGCCGTACGACGGCATCGTGAGCGAGCGGCAGGTGAATCCCGGGGATGTCGTGGCACCGGGCGCGCCACTGGTCACGATCGTGGATCCATCCACGATGCGTCTTGAGGGTTCGGTGCCCGCCGACCAGCTCGCCAACATTCGGGTTGGCGCGCCCGTGACGTTCACAGTGACGGGCTACCCGAACCGCACATTCCATGGTTCGGTCAGCAACATCTATCCGAGCGCCGATCCGGGCACGCGTCAGGTGCGCCTCTACGTGCGGATCCCGAACGCTGGTCGCGGGCTCGTCGCGGGACTATTCGCGACTGGCCGGGTGGCCTCGTCAACGCACAGCGGCATCGTCGTGCCGATGACCGCGATCGATCAGCGCGGACTCCGGCCGTCGGTGTCGCGCCTCCGCGGCGGAACGACGGAACGGGTGGACGTCACGCTCGGCACGAAGGACGACGCCACGGAACAGATCGAGATCACGACGGGCGTCACGCCGGGTGACACACTGCTCCTCGGCGCCGCGCAGGGAATCACGCCCGGTACGCCGCTCAGGATTTCGACTGGCAGCGACAAGTCCGCCGCCGCGCCGGTGCCCGTGCTCGACGCGCCCGCGAAAGCGACACCCAAGACGGCCAAGCCGTAAGGACGACGACCCATGTTCATTTCTGATTTTGCCATCAAGAAACCGATCGTCACCATCGTGTCGATGGTGGCGCTCGTGGTGTTCGGACTCTTCGCGCTGGGTCAGCTGCAGACCGATGAATTCCCCGACGTCGTCCAGCCGATCGTCAACGTGGCCATCCCGTATCCTGGTGCGTCCCCTGAGGTCGTCGAACGCGAAGTCCTCGATCGCGTCGAGGAGGCTGTTTCCGGTATTTCCGGCGTGGACCGGATGCAGGGCACGGCGCAAGACGGCTTCGCGAATGTGACGGTGTACTTCGTATTTGAGAAGGACATCCAGCAGGCGTCGCAGGACATCCGTGACAAGATCTCCTCGATTCGCGACCAGCTTCCCGCGGAAATCAAAGAGCCGATTCTCTCGCGCTTTGACCCGCAGGACCAGCCAATCGTGCAGCTCTCGCTCAACTCGAGCTCGCTTGACGCACCGAGCCTGACGCGGCTCGCGGATCCCGGGATGACGAAGGACCTCCGCTCGATTCCAGGCGTGGCCGACGCCAACGTCGTGGGCGGTGTGCAGCGCGAACTGACCATCGAGATCCGACCGGACGCCATGCGCGCGGCTGGGATAAGTGTGGGTCAGCTCGTGGCGGCGCTTCAGTCGCAGAATCTGGCGGTGCCCGTCGGTAAGCTCACGGGTGCGCTCGACGAACGCGCGATTCGCCTCCGCGGCAAACTGGAGACGCCGGCGGATTTTATGAGTCTGGTGATCGCCGAGCGCGCGGGCCGGACGATCCGGCTCAGCGAAATCGCGACGGCGAAGGACGGGACGGCTGAGCCGACGACCTCCGCGAATTTTAGCGGCCGTGAGTCGATCGGCATCCTCATCAGGAAATCAAAGGGCTACAGTACGTCCGAAGTCGCGCGTGCGGTGCTCAAGCAGGTCGAGGTCATCCGTGCGGCGTTGCCGGCCGGCACCAAGCTCGACGTGGTGCAGAACGCTGGCGACCGCGTCGAGGCGTCAGTGCGCAATGTGAATGAGGCGCTGCTCGAGGGCGCGGCGCTCACGGTGCTCGTGGTCTTCCTTTTCCTGAACTCGTGGCGCTCGACCGTCATCACCGGCCTGGCGTTACCGGTCTCGGTGATCTCGGCGTTCATCGCGGTCTGGGCGTTTGGTTTCACGCTCAACACGATGTCGCTGCTCGGACTCTCGCTTGCGATCGGCATCTTGATCGACGACGCGATTGTCGTGCGGGAGAACATCGTGCGGCACATCGAAATGGGCAAAGACCATTTTCGCGCGTCGCACGAGGGCACCGATGAAATCGGACTCGCCGTCGCGGCGACGACCTTCTCGATTGTCGCGGTCTTCGTGCCGATCGGATTCATGGGAGACGTGCCCGGCCAGTGGTTCAAGCCGTTCGCGCTGACGATCGCGTGCGCCGTCATGGTCTCGTTGTTCGTGAGTTTCTCGCTCGACCCGATGTTGTCGGCGTATTGGGCCGACCCGCAGACGGAGGCCCACGAACGTCGCAATCCGATCGCGCGCGCCCTTGATGGATTCAACCACTGGTTCAACCGCCAGGCTGACCGCTACACGACGGTCGTGGCGTGGGCGCTCGACCACCGCTGGTCGATGGCTGCGTTGGCGACGCTCACCTTCGTTGGCGCGCTCTGGCTGCAGGCGACGTATGGCGGATTTGGCTTTGTGCCGGAGTCCGACCGCAGTGAAGTGTTCGTGGAAGTGCAGACGCCACCGGGCTCGAACCTTGAGTACACCAAGATGAAGGTCGAGGAAGCGGCACGGATCGCGCGCACACACACCGATCTGGTGGCGTATACGTTCTCGACGATTGGCGCGAGCAGCATCACGATTCCTGGTGCCAGTCTCGCTGCCGCGGATCTGGGCAGCCTCTATGTGCGCATGAAGCCCAAGGCCGAGCGCCGTGTGAGTCAGTCGGAGCTCGGTGAAATTCTCCGCAGTGAAATGCCGCAGGTGGGTGGCGCGACGGTCTCCGTGTTCACGAGCGGGTTCGGCGGTGCGCGCAAGCAGATCCAACTTCAACTCCGTGGCAAGGATGCCGCCGTACTCGGCCGGCTCGCGGACTCGGTGCTCACTCTCGTGAAGGCTGTTCCCGGTGCGGTGGACGTGGGACTCTCGACCAAGGGCAAAAAGCCGGAACTCGAGATTCAGCTCAATCGTGAGCTCGCTGGATCGATGGGCGTGACCGTGGGACAGGTGGCGCAGGCGCTGCGTCCCGCGTTCGCGGGCGTCGATGCCGGTGACTGGGTGGATCCGTCAGGCGAGAACCGGAAGGTTCGCGTGCGGCTCGCACCCGAGTCGCGCCGCCGTGCGGCAGACATCGAGCAGCTTCCGCTGTTGGTGGGTGGACAGAACGGCGCGCCGCCGCGCACGATGCCGCTCGGCCAGATCGCTTCGATCCGTCCGTCGCTCGGACCCGCCGTGATCAGTCACCTGAGCCGTGAAAACGTGATCGTGATCGAGTCCAACACCCAGGGTCGTTCGCTCGGTGAGGTCAATGCGTCAATCCAACAGGCCATCGCGGGGATGGTGTTGCCAGCTGGGTACCGCTTCTCGTCGGGTGGCGAAGTAGCTGATCAGGAAAAGGTGTTCAGCAAGATGCTGGCCGCGATGGGCATCGCGGTGCTGCTGATGTACCTCATTCTCGTGGTGCAGTTCGGCTCGTTCATCGAACCGCTCGCGATCATGGTCTCGTTGCCGCTCTCGTTGATTGGCGTGGTGCTCGCGCTGCTGTTGACCGGCAACACGCTCAACATCATGTCGATGATCGGCGTGCTGATGTTGATGGGCATCGTGGCGAAGAATGCGATTCTGCTGATTGACTTCGCGAAGTGGGGGCAGGAGGGCGGGAAGGACCGGCGTACCGCGCTCATCGAGGCGGGCCGCGTGCGGCTCCGCCCGATCATGATGACGACGATCGCGCTGATTGCCGGCATGATTCCCGTGGCACTCGGTCGCGGCGAGGGTGCCGATTTCCGCGCGCCGCTCGGGATCGCGATCATCGGCGGCGTGATCACGTCCACCTTCCTCACGCTGCTGGTGATTCCGACGGTGTACGAGATCCTCGACGATTGGCGTCTGAAGTTCAGCGCGATGTTCAAGTTCCCGGAGCGGCCCAATACCGAGGAGTACATGATTCCGAAGGACGTACGCGCCACGGTGCACACCGGGCACTAGTCGGAGTTCAGCAGGGCAGGCAACGCAGAAGGGGAAGCGCGGTGAGAGCGCTTCCCCTTCTGCGTTGCGTTCACTCTCCGCCTTCGCGGAGCGACGACGTTACGGCGTCCTGGGTGGACGATCCGGCTTGTGCGCGTCGAGCCAAGCGCGCTGCTCGGCGGTCAGCAGGGCGTGAATTGCCGTGCGAAGCGCAGCAGCGGCGGCGTGCACACGATCGGCAGTCGGTTTGGCCGCAGCCAAAATGGCCCGAATCTCGTCTCGCGTCTTGCCGGCCTTGTGCGCTTGCCGTGCGGCGATGTGCGCGGCCTTCATGACAGCGATATCGGCGGCATTGGCCGTGTGAAAGGCCGTGACGAGGGCCTGGATCGCAGTCCGCTGCGTTTCTGTGAGCTTGAGGTTGTCGGGCAGTGCCGCGCCGGGACCTTTACCGGTTGCCGCGCCCATCGGACCGCCAGCGAACGCCATGCCACCCATGAACGGCAGTGCGCCAACAGCGCTAAATGGACCACCGGGAAGGCCCTGAGACGCCGAGAAGGTGGCGACCACCGGATCCATCATGTCGAACTCAGCCTGCATCGTGTCGGGGCGCGTCGGCCAAACATCGCAACCGGCGGCGAGCACTGCGGCCCCGGAGACGACCGTCATCAGCTTGAACAACTTCATCTGGGTTGCTCCTGAGAAGTGTTGGTGCAGAGGTGCGTTGGCTGCTGCAGCAACGGTGCGTCGAGCAGCGTCTCTTCGACGTTGGTTTGCGGGCAGGACCACCCGCTCAATCAATCTGACGCCACCGAGGTGTCGACGTTAGCCCGGCGCTGGTGCCGTGGCGCCGGCCGCCTGCTGGAGGAGTGCCCAGGCTCGGGCAAGATGGCCC
The DNA here is from genome assembly GCA_014192065.1 of Gemmatimonadota bacterium. Taxonomy (GTDB): domain Bacteria; phylum Gemmatimonadota; class Gemmatimonadetes; order Gemmatimonadales; family Gemmatimonadaceae; genus Fen-1231. Next base: position 120,244 of record BJHH01000005.1, read on the forward strand.
CGATCGGTTCGCAGGTTCCCGATCGCCACCCGAAGGACATATCGCCCCCTCAGTACGGTATGGGACAGAAACACCTCTCCCGAGGCGTTCACTCGGTCGAGAATCCGGGCATTGTGGGCGTTGGATTCCGCGAGCGAGCCACCGGTGTCGTGCCGGAAACAGACGACCGAAAACGGGTGCGGAGCCTCGACCCCCCAGCCTGACGCAGCCTCGCTCCGCACCCAGCCCGCGAACTCCTGTGCCATCGCGCAATGATGACGGATTCGGTCAGCAATGCCGCGCGCTCCAAATGCCCGAATCACCATCCAGAGCTTAAGCGCCCGAAACCGGTGCCCAAGCTGGAAGCCGTAGTCCATATAGTTGAGTACGGTGTCCTGCTCGGCGGTTTCGAGATAGGCGGCGACGAGCGAGAAGGCCCGCTTGAGCGCCTCCGGACGGCGGGTGAGAAAGACCGAACAGTCCATGGGGGTGAAAAGCCACTTGTGTGGATTCACCACCACCGAATCCGCCCGATCCAGCCCGGTGAAATGGTGGCGCATCTCCGGCACCGCGCCAGCGACTCCGGCGTATGCCGCATCCACATGGTACCAGAGCTGCTCGCGCTCGGCGATGTCGGCGATGGCATCAAGCGGGTCGACGCTGGTCGTGCTCGTGGTGCCGAGGACACCGACAACAGCAATCGGGCGATAGCCTGCAGCCCGGTCGGCGGTGATCGCGGCTTGCAATGCATCCGGCTTCATCCTGAACTCGGCGTCGGACTCGACGGTGACGACGTTGTCGGAGCCGATGCCAAGTGTCATCGCCGCCTTCTGCACCGACGAGTGCGCTTGGTCTGAGCAGTAGACGCGCAGCGTCGGCAAGTCACGGCCCGCGAGTCCCTTTCGGCGGATGTCGAGCGCGGGGTCGGCCTCGCGCGCAGCCGCCAGCGCATACAGAGTCGACGTGGATGCGAGGTCGGTGATCATTCCGAACCAGCCGGGCTGGAGCCCGATGAGCTGGCGGATCCAGTCGGTCGTGAGCTGTTCGAGCTCCGCGGCGGCTGGGCCCGTTCGCCAGAGCATCGCATTGGAGTTGAGCGCGGTGGCGAGCAGTTCGCCGAGTATGCCCGGCACACTGGCGGTGTTGGCGAAGTAGGCGAGAAAGCCCGGATGATTCCAGTGGGTAAGTCGAGGAACGATGTCACGTTCAAAACCGTCGAGGATCTTCCGCATCGGCTCCCCATCGTCCGGCGGTGCGGTCGGCAGCGCGGCGAGCGTCGCGCCGGGGACTAGCGGCGGGAGCACGGGGTATCGTTCGGGGTGTCCGAGGTAATCGGCGATCCACGCGACAAGCTCGTTTGCGCGGGCGCGGAATTCGTCGAGCGGGAGGTCGCCTGTGTCGGGCGAAGGTGTAGTTTTTAGCGGCACGTTTATGGCGAACCCTCGAATGATGCGAAACATTTTCTCTGTCGCAACGTATCATACGGACACGATCACCCACCACGTCAGAATTTCTCCGGGACACCAAAGCCACCCATGGTGCTGTCGCTCGTCGTTCCATTCGCGCTGGCCCTGCAGGTCCAGATTCAGGTCGGGGTTGGCACGAAGCCGGCCCTGGATTCTGCGCGCCTCCGTGTGGCGAGGACTGAGGCGTTCATGGAGGAAATGCGGGACGATTCGTCACGGCAGCGGCAGCGGCAGCCGGTCCGGCGCATCGCGCTCACGCCAGAACATGTCGCGACCGCGTTTCGCGATGCGGATGCGAAGGCGCTCCTTCTGCGGGCGCGCCTGGCGCGCATGAACCAGGATTCCGCGCTCACCAGCTATGACGCCAAGGCGTACGAGCGCGTGTCGGTCGGGCTGGGCGCCAAATTTCTGGGCCGTGACCGTCTCGCGTTCCGGCAAGAGGAGGCATCGCGCGTACAGTGGCAGCGCGGCAAGGGCGTCCGGGTCGAGCTCACGGGAAGTCGCTCGGTGGTGCCCATCGCCAAGGAGTCCAGCGTCGGGGGCGACGCCGGCCTGAGCAACGTCGCCGTGCCCTACTATCCAGGCCGCGACAACCTGTGGTTGGGCAGCGGCATCGCGCGCGCGGAAGTGGACGAGCGCAACTTGGTGCACCCGCTCGCGACCGGCGCCGAGGCGTACTACACGTACGCCATGGGTGATTCGGTGACGATGACGCTGCCCGATAGGCAGAAGCTCACCTTGCGAGAACTGCGCATCGTGGCGCGCGAGCCGAAGTGGAATGTGACCGTCGGTTCGTTTTGGTTCGACATGGCATCCGCGCAGCTCGTGCGCGCGGTGTACCGGCTGAGCACACAGATCGACATCTGGGCGGTATCTAGGGAGCAGAGTGCTCGCGAACGCGCCGATACGTTGGCGAACGGCCAGCGCGCCCGCCCGGGCCGGCGCAATCAGGACGGTGCGCCGCCGGCGTGGGTCAAGGCAGTGGTGTCACCAATGAAGGCCGACATCACGGCCGTTACGGTGGAGTTCGGGCTCTACAATCAGCGATTCTGGCTTCCACGCATCCAGGCGGTCGAGGGATACGCGCAGGCGAGTTTCATGCGCGTGCCGATCACCTTCGAGCAGCGGTTCACCTACGAGAGCGTGAACGGACTCGACTCGATTGCCACGCTGCCGCCGGTGGAGCGGAGTCGCGTCGCTGTGTTGCGCGACAGCTTGAGAACCGCCGGAGTGGACTCGGTGAAGCGCGACTCGATTGTACGCGAGGCGCGGCGTGAGCGGACCAAAGAGCTTGTCGCGGATCGCGAGCAGCAGTGTGCAAAGACCGGCACCCGCACGACGTACCGGACCCGGTATGAAGGATCGCTGCGGATTGCCGTGCAGGTGTCCTGTGATTCGGCCAAGCTGGCGAACTCACCCGACCTGCCCGGCTCGATCTTCGATTCAAACGAGGAGTTGTTCGGCGCGTCGGATCGCGACGCACTGCTGAAGGCGCTGACGTTCGGGCTCCAACCCGGCTGGGGTCCGCAAAAACCGACGCTCGAATACGGGCTCGCCCAGACGCGCTACAATCGCGTCGAGGGGCTTTCGACCGGTCTCACCGCCATCAGCGCACTCGGCAAGGGGTACGCGGCATCGCTCGGGGTGCGCGCATCGTACGCCGACCGCGAGCTCAATGGCGAGGCCGCCGTCTGGCGATCGAACGGCCGCACGACGGTGCGTGGCGCTGTGTATCGCCGGTTGCAGGTGTCCAACGACTGGGGCAATCCGCTCTCGTTCGGCGCCTCCATGAGCTCTCTCCTTTATGCACGCGACGAAGGCGCGTACTACCGCATCTGGGGTGGAGAACTCACGAGCACTCCGGTGAAAGCGGGTTCGCTCGAGTGGCGCATCTTTGGCGAGCAACAATGGGGCGACAGCGTGCATTCGCGCTGGACGTTGTTCGGTCCCGGCAACGATCCGCGTTTCCTGGCCAACCCGATGGGTGCGCGTCTGACGCAAGCCGGCGCGTCGGTGCGTACGCGACCGCAGTGGGGGCTCAATCCCGACGGTCTCCGCCTGATGACCGACTTCCGGGTCGAAGCGGCGAGCGGTGACTCGACCTATGCTCGTGCCCTGTTCGATCTGACCGGAAGCTCGGTGCTTGGACCCATGGCGGCCGCGCTCACGCTTAGTGGCGGCGTGGCGGCTGGTGGAGTGCCCGTGCAGCGGCGCTTCTACCTCGGTGGATTGCAGTCGGTCCGAGGGCAGACGGCGCTCACGGCCAGCGGCGACGCGTTCTGGCTGGCCCGCGGTGAGATTGGCACGCGCAGTACCGGTGCCCGCGCGGTCCTGTTCGGTGACGTAGGCTGGGCGGGTCGGCGCGAAGATTGGAACCGCCCAGGGCGTCCACTCGGTGGTGTCGGCACCGGCACATCGTTCCTCGACGGCCTGATTCGCATCGATCTCGCACGCGGTCTCTGGCCCACCAAGCAATGGCGGCTCGACCTGCATCTCGACGCAAAGTTCTAGCGGTCCGGTACGCCTGTGAGCGCGACCACGGCCCTTGCGTTTGACACGGAAACCGCGTCCCTTATCCGGTCAACCATACCCCAGAACGGGCGCGGCATCGTTGCACGATCACACGCCACTCGGCACGCAGTTGTCGATCGCGGAAACTCTCCTCTGGCAGGAGAAGTTCCGTCGTGCGTTGGCGGTCCTCGTCGGGTTCATGGCCCTGAGCCTCATTTGGACCGGCCCGGTCGCGGCGCCGTCCGTGCTGTCGTCGCGCACTGGCGTCCAGCAGGCGCTCAGTGTCGCGGCATTGGCGGTTGCGGCGTACCTGCTGTTCAACGCGATCATCAGCCGCCGGGTCGCGAAGTCTGGCACGGCGAGTCGGGCGCTGCTTTACATCGTGCTGGCGGCGGACGTTGTGTTGCTTTTCACCGTGTTGTTCGCGGCGACGCCTCCTAGCGAATACGTGCGAGGGCTGATTCTCGCGACCTTCGCGCTGCCGTTCACACGGCTCTACTTCGGCCGGCGCGCGACAGTGGTGAGCGTGGCGGCGGTGGCTCTCGGTTACACGACGTTGATCGGGGTCGCGACGAACCTCGGCTTGCTCGACGCACCCCAGGAACAGTTCTGGAACCTCGGGATCTTCCTGTTGGGGACGCTGCTGCTCGGCGAACTCTATGGCGAGGTGGCCGGCCAGATGGACCGGATGCTCGCGCTATTCGAGCGTGCGCAGGAGGGCGACTTTTCCGGCGCGTACGACGAGTCGCTCGACCGAATGCCCGATCCGATCACGATGATCGGACGCTCGTACAACACGATGCGCGTGAGACTCCAGTCCCTCGTGCTCACCGACGCGCTCTCTGGTTGCTTCAATCGGCGCGGATTCGACCAACTGTGCGCGCGCGAAGTGTCCCGGGCGGTACGCGGCCGCTATCCGATCGCGTTACTCGCGATCGACGGGGATCAGTTCAAGCGCGTGAATGACGAATTCGGGCATCTCACCGGCGACGAAGTGCTGCGTGGCATCGGGGCGCGGCTGCGCGAGATGGCGCGCGCGGGCGATGTCGTGGCCCGGACTGGCGGCGACGAGTTCGAGATCCTTGCCCCCGACACGAACGCCGCCGGCGCGCAGATCCTGGCCGACCGCGTGCAAGCCGCCTTTCGCGGCAAGCCGTTTGACAGTCTGGGCGGCGTCCGCTCGGTGAGCGTGAGCATCGGCATCGCGTCCGTCGACGCCGATACCGACCAGATCCTCAGCACGCTCATCGCGCGGGCCGACGAGGCGCTCTACGTGGCCAAGCGCAACGGTGGCGACCGTTGCCAGCTCTGGGAACCGGGATTGCGCGGATTAGACGACCCACTGCCGGGGCAACGCTCGATCGACGCCACGCTGCTGATCGATACGCTGACCGAAGACCAGTAGCCTGCGCCGCGGTCTGCCTGTTAGGGCAGGCGGATCGTGCCTTCCATCATGAAGACCGCATGGCCGCCGACGCGGATTGCCGTAATCGCGCCGTCGACTTTATCAGCTTCGATCTCGATGCGGCTTGGCCGACCCATCTCGACGCCCTGCGTCACGGTCCAGCCGAATGTGCCGGTGCGCTTTGGTAACCGTGCGGCGAGGAAGCCGGCGAGGCAGGCGCTCGCCGAGCCGGTGGCGGGGTCCTCAGGAACGCTCATGCTCGGCACGAAGCAGCGAGCGCGATACTGCGCGGTGCCGCGCTCGGTATCTGCCGCGAACACGAAGAGGTCTGGTGCCCACGAGTTGCGCATGGTGGTTTCCCACTGGTCAATGCGAAGGCGCGCGCGACCGAGGGCTTCCACCGTCTTCACGCCGACCATCAGGAAGGGCAGGCCGCACGAGATGGCCTGTGGTGCGCTCACCCCGCTCACGATCTCTTCGGAATCGAGCGAAAGGATCTCTGCGAGGGTGTTGCGTGTCGGGGCCAGCGGGCCGAGTTCGGGCAACTTCGCCACGGAGAACTGTGCGAACGGGGCCGGGCCATCGGCCCGCACGATCACGGAAATCGGGCCGACCCCTTCTTCGAGCACGAGCGTCGCGTCGGCTGAGCCCTGCCCGCGCGTGGCCTGCAGGGCGATGGCGGTGCCGACCGTCGGATGCCCGGCGAACGGCACTTCGGCGCCGGGCGTGAAAATCCGCACGCGCGCGGTGTTCGCTTTGTCGGTCGGCGGATAACAGAACGTCGTCTCGGAGAAGTTGAACTCGCGCGTGATCTCGAGCAGCGCCGATTCGGGAATCCCGGTCGCGTCGAGGAAAACCGCGAGCTGGTTCCCGCCGAAGGGGCGGTCCGTAAACACGTCCAACGTGACGTAGTGATACTCGGGCATTCGCTTGTTACTCCGCCTCCATGAACGGGTACCGATAGTTCGTCGCTGGCCCGAACGTCTCCTTGACCGTGCGGGCGCTGACCCAGCGCAGCAGGTTCATCTTGGAGCCCGCCTTATCGTTGGTACCCGACGCCCGTGCGCCGCCGAACGGTTGCTGGCCGACGACCGCGCCGGTTGGCTTGTCGTTCACGTAGAAGTTGCCTGCCGCGTTGCGAAGCGCCGTGTGTGCCTCGGCGACGGCCTTCCGGTCGCGCGCGAAGACGGCGCCGGTGAGCGCGTACGGCGAGGTCGCGTCCACCGTCTTGAGGATCTCCGACCACTTGGCGTCGTCGTACACATGCACGGTCACGACCGGGCCAAAGATTTCCTCGCACATCAGGCGGTACGACGGATCGTCGGTCTGCACGAGCGTGGGCTCGATGAACCAGCCGGTCTCGCCCTTGGCGCCTCCGCCCGTAATGATCTTCGCGTTCTTTTTCGCGTCCTTGAGGTAGCCACTGATCCGGTCGAACGCCTTCTGGTCGATCACGGCGCCCATGAAGTTGCGGAAGTCCGCCGTGTCGCCGACCCGAATGTCCTTGGCCATAGCCACGACCTGGTCGCGTACCGACTTCCAGAGCGACTTCGGGATGTAGACGCGGCTCGCTGCCGAGCACTTCTGACCCTGGTATTCGAATCCGCCGCGGACGATCGCGACCGCGAGGGCCGTTGGGTCCGCCGACGGATGCGCCACGATGAAGTCCTTGCCGCCAGTTTCGCCGACGATGCGCGGGTACGAGCGATAGCTGCCGATGTTGCGGCCGATCGTGTCCCACATGCCGTTGAACACTTCGGTGCTGCCCGTGAAGTGCACGCCAGCGAGGTCGCGATGGCTCAGGACCGTGTCCGAGATCGTCGCGGCGTTGCCGGGCACGAAGTTGATCACACCCGGGGGCATGCCGGCTTCGCGAAGCAACTGCATGGTGTACCAGGCGGAGAGCATTGCCGTGCCGGCCGGCTTCCAGAGCACCGTGCAGCCCATCAGCGCGGCCGCCGTCGGCAGGTTGCCGCCGATTGCCGTGAAGTTGAACGGGCTCACCGCATACACGAACCCTTCGAGTCCTCGATAGTCGAGCTGGTTCGTCATGCCCGGGGCCTGCGCGGGCTGGTCGGCATAGATCTCGCCAGCGAACTGCACGTTGAAGCGCCAGAAATCGATCAGTTCCGGGCCGGCGTCGATCTCGGCCTGATACGCCGTCTTGGACTGTCCGAGCATCGTGGCGGCAACGATTGTGCTTCGCCAGCTGGTCGCGAGGAGGTCGGCGGCCCTGAGCAGGACGGCCGCGCGGTCTTCCCAGCGCCATGAGGCCCAATCACGTTGGGCCTTCTTCGCGGAGGCGATGGCCGCGGTGACGTCCTTCTGGCGCGCCTTGTGCCACTTGGCCGTCACCTGGCGGTGCTTGTGTGGCGAGACCGCGTTCGCGATGTCGCCGGTGCGGATCTCCTCGCCGCCGATGACGAGCGGAATCTCGGGGCACTCCTTCTGCATGGCGGCGAGGCGTGCCTTGAGTTCGGCGCGCTCGGGACTGCCGGGTGCGTATTGCCGCACCGGCTCGTTGATGGCCGGGCCGAGGGTGCGGATGCCGTTTGAGGGAGCGGACATGGCGTACTCGCTTGACAGGAGGAGGAGGAAGTCGCTCGTGTGCGTGAGCGCCGGTTCGTGGGAACGGCGCAGACCATAAAATCTACCAGTTCGCGCGGGTGGGCCCAACCGGACGACAGACCGACTAGACTTTTGGGCGATGTCAACGAATCCCCTCACGTGAGCACCCTCTTGAGCGGCCGGATTATCGGAGCGCATACGCCAGACGCTGGTGGGATGGTGATGGCGGTGCGGCGCGCGGCGGCATCGCAGATGCAGGCGATGCAGTGCTTTACGGCGCCGCCGACCTACTACGGCGACAGGGTCACGGCCAAGCCGGACCGCGTGGCGAAGTTCCGCGAAGCGCTCGCGGCGGCCGGCATCGAGCCGCGCCATGTGCTCGTCCACGGTGCGTATGTGCTCAACACGGCGTCGGCGGAGCCGGAGAAGGCCGCGCGTGCGAAGGGCGGGCTCGCGAAAGAACTCGAACGCTCGACGGCGTACGGCGTCGGCGCCTGCTGTTTTCATCCCGGCTCGGCGGGTGCGGGCGACCCCGGCGAGGCCTGCGACCGCGTTGGCGATGCGATCATCCACGCGATCGAGGCCGTTCCCGAGGGAGAGCGCCGCACGCGCGTGCTGATCGAGAACACTGCTGGGGCAGGCCGCACGATGGGTCGATCGGCCGAGGAGATCGCGCGGATGCTCGCGCGGGTGCCCGCGGCGCTGCGGCATCGCACCGGCTATGGACTCGACACCTGCCACCTCTTCGCGAGTGGGAAGGACATCGCATCGTCCCGCGAGGCGCAGCGGGCCGTGCTCGACGAGTATGAGCGGATCATCGGGGAACGGCCGGCGTTTTTTCACCTGAATGACAGCCAGCATCCGTTCGGCTCCAACAAGGACCGGCACGCCTGCATCGGCGACGGCGCCATCGGAGTGGAACCGTTTCGCTGGTTGTTGGAAGACCCTCGTACAGAGGGGATTCCGCTCGTCCTCGAGACGCCGCAGGAGCGCAGCGCAGCGCTCGATGATGATGCGACGGCTGACCCTGCGGACGAGCGAATGATGATGCTTTTGCGCTCGTTTCTCCCTGGCTGAAACCGCGTTTCACTCGGCGAATTGAGCGGTTTTCGATCGTCACGCCGCCTCGCCAGAGGAGAGCGCCCTATTGCGCTCTCGGAGAGTCGGTATAGTTTCGACTCATCCCACGGGGATTTCTCAGTGCGGATACCGGGATCCATTCACCACAATTCCTAGGAGCACATCGATGGCCGCCAAGAAGAAGGCGAAGGCGAAGACGAAGACGAAGCGGAAGCCGAACGCCGCGTTCATGAAGCCGGTCCAGCCGGATGAGAAGCTCGCGGCCGTCGTCGGTAGCAAGCCGCTCCCGCGCACGGAAATGACGAAGAAGCTGTGGGCCTACATCAAGAAGCACGGCCTGCAGGACAAGAAGAACCGTCGTGATATCAATGCCGACGCCGCCCTGAAGGCCGTGTTTAATGGCCGCGCCAAGGTGAACATGTTCGAGATGACGGCGCTCGTTTCGAAGCACGTCAAGTAGGTCAGTTGTTGTCGCTGCCTCCGGGCAGCTACTCTGGAGGGGGTGCGTCCTCACGGGCGCGCCCCCTCTTTCACCTCCAGCTCTCTCGTCGTGGCCCTTCGCAATTCATCTGGCAAGGACAAGGAATCCGGCAGTAAGGGCTCCGTCGCGGCCGTGCGGTCGAAGAAGGGCGGCGGCCTGTCGGCGCGGAAGTTCTGGGAAGGTTTCAAGTCGATCGCCGGCACGATCGCGATCTTCCTGATTCTCCGCACCTTCTTCATCGAGGCCTATCGTATTCCTTCGGGCAGCATGATTCCCGCGCTGCTGATTGGCGACTGGCTCTTCGTGAACAAGCTGCGCTACGGGCCGCACATCCCGTTTTCCTCGATCAACCTGCCGGGGTACGCCGAGCCGCAGCGCGGCGAGGTGGTGGTTTTCGAATCGCCACCGCAGTACGACCAGCCCGACGACCTGACGCCAACGCTCGTGAAACGCCTCGTGGGGATGCCGGGCGACACGATCTATATGCGCGACGCCGTGCTCTACGTGGATGGCATCGCACAGCAGATCGGCTATACCTCGCCGGAGCAGTTCAAGGGCGACCCGACCGAGGTGAGCGCGCTCTTCGAGTGGCAGCACAAGTTCGAAGTCGTCAAGACACGGTTCGGTGAGCCGCCCAAGCAGCCCATGCACGACCACTGGGGCCCGCTCGTTATCCCGAAGGAGTTCTTCTTCATGATGGGCGACAACCGGTACGACTCGAAGGACGGTCGTTACTGGGGCCTCGTGCCGCGAAAGAACGTGCGCGGCCGGCCGATGTTCGTCTACTACTCGTTCGTTCCGTCCAGCGCGAGCGACCGTCCGATCAGCTTCGTCTCCGACATTCGCTGGGGCCGGCTCGGGCACTGGATCAAGTAGAGACAGGCAGCAGGAGAGCGGCGCCGCTGCCGCCGCCGCACGCACACCGGTGCGCATGCGACCACCCTACCGAACGGAGTGCCTGATGCGTCAGCTTTTCGTTGCCCTCGTACTGGCCCTGCCTGCCACGCTCGCCGCGCAGCAGCCCGAATTCCTGCAGCCATACGGTCCGCCGACGCGGCCGTTCTCGCCGGCCGTGAAGGTCGGCAATCTGCTTTACCTCGCCGGTCAGATTGGGACTCCGCCCGATGCGTCGGGCGCGCCGGTCGCCGGCGGTATCGCCGCCGAGACGAAGCAGACGATGGAGAACATCAAGGACGTGCTCGCGAAGACGGGCTCGGACCTGGACCACGTCGTGAAGTGCACCGTCTTTATGGCCGACATGAAGGAGTGGGACGCGATGAATGCCGTGTACCGCACCTACTTCAAGGACGGGAAGTTCCCGGCGCGCAGTGCGTTGGGCGCCAACGGGCTTGCGCTCAACGCCCGCGTCGAGATCGAGTGCATCGCGACGGTCAAATAGGGTGAGGGAGCTGGCCGGGCGCCGTCGCGTTGGCCGTGGCGTGCTCGGCGGGTTGGCGGCAGCGTGCGTCGTGACGCTGGCATCGCACCCGGCGGCGGCGCAGGAGCTGCGACAGGGTTCGGTCGTCACCGACACGGCGTGGTCGCAGGCCCTCGGCGCGAGCAAATCACTCGTGGTGTACCTCCCGCCGTCGTACGGCACCGATCGTACGCGGCGCTACCCCGTGGCCTACTATCTGCACGGCACCGGCGGTGACGAGACCAACTGGGTGAAGCTGGGCGGAATGGCGGTGGTGATGGATTCGCTCGTTGCCGCGGGGATGCCGGAGATGATTGTCGCGATGCCCGACGGCGACGACTCGTATTACACCACCTACAACGTGCTCCTCGACGCCGCCGGATGCCGCCGGATGCTCGCGCCGACCGCGAACGCCGACCGCGACTGCGTAGCCTGGCCGCACTATGACGACTACGTCGCCTACGATGTCGTGCGGCATCTGGACGCGAAGTACCGCACGCAGGCGGCGGCCGCGAACCGTGCGATTGCCGGGCTCTCCATGGGCGGGTACGGCGCCGTGACGCTCGCACTCAATAATCCCAAGACCTTTTCGGTGGCCGCGTCGCACTCGGGCGTGCTCTCACCGCTCGAGTTCGCCCCAGCGCCGGTCGGGCGCGCCCCGTTCACCCGTTCGGCGGGCGACTCGACGGCGGCCGCGGGGTTTGGCGCGCGCAACGCGGCTCGCTACCGCGTGATTTTTGGCGCCGACAGCTCGAGCTGGCGGTCGCGCGACCCGGCCACGATTGCCTCGCGGATCGTCGATCGTGGCGCGCCGATGCCAGCCCTGTTTATCGATTGCGGCACCGCTGACATCTTCCTGCCGCAGAACCGGGCGTTCGTTGAGGCGCTACAGTCCCGCAACGTGCCGGTCGAGTACCGGGAATGGGCCGGCGCGCACAACTGGACCTACTGGCGCGCGCATGTCGGCCAGAGCCTTCGCTGGATCGCGGCGCGCATCGCGGCGCCAATGCCACGCAGCCGCTGACGGCGTAGCTTCCCCGCATGGCTGATTTTATCGAGCGACCATCGATCGCTTCGCGCATCGAAACGCCGCACCCCCTGAGGCGCTTGGCGCTGTCTTTGCCGCAGATGGCGCTCGTCACGGGCATCGTGATTCGCCTCTGGCGGTCGTACACGCTGACGCACGGATCGTCGGACAGCTGGGCTTGGGTGGGCGGCACGTTCCTCGTCGGCGTGTGCCTCCTCTTCCTGATGTGCGCCATTCATCTGGCCAACTACTCGCTTCGCCATTGGATCTGGCGTGCGCCACTCTTCGCGATCTTGGAATCCGGCGCGGAAATCCTCGTGAGCCTCGCGCTCACGACGATGAACCTTGAGCCGCTCGGTGCGGAGATGGCCGAGCTCTCGGACTGGCTGCCGACCGCAACGCGAATCATGTTCTGGCGCCTGCTCGGTGTCGGTGCCTTCACCGGCGTACTGGCCATTGTGGTGTCGGTGGTACGCCGCCTCATCCTCGCCGCGGAGGATCGCAGTCACACGGCCCGGGCGGTGCACCGCGCCAGTACGGAACAGCTGACCCCACCCGATACCCAAGAAGGAGCGAAATAGGTGATGCATCGATTCCTCCCCCTCACGCTCGCGATTGGCGCACTGCGCCTCGCGGCACAGGACGCCCCCAAGCGCACTGAAGTCCTCCCGCCGCGTGGTCTAGCGATTGTCGCGCGGCCGTTCGGTACGCAGCGCGAACTGGCGGTACTACAGCAAGCCTGGCTCAAGAAGCGGCTCGACACCTTCGTGCCCGGCTTGATGCGCAAGACCGGCATCGACTTCTGGGTCATCACGATGCGCGAGTACAACGAAGACCCGGTCTTCAACTCGATCACCTCGCCAGAGACGATGGCGGCCCGCCGCCGGACGATCTACGTGATCTTCGACCGGTGCGCGGCGGCTGGCCAGCCGCCGCAGGCGTCATGTATCGAGCGGATCGCGCTCGGCGGCAGTTCGCAGGGCGGCGTCTGGGAAGCGCGCCGGTCCACCAAGCCGGTGGAGGCCGCGGTCGGTGGGCGGCAAGCCGAGCTCTGGGGGGACGAGCAGTGGCAGGCGCTCAAGCAGTTGATCGAGGAGAAGAACCCGAAAGTCATCGGCATCAACCGCTCGAAAGTGTTCGCCTTCACCGACGGACTCTCGAGTGGTGAGTTGCTCGGCATGAGCGAGGCGCTCGGCGACAAATGGACGGCGAAGTTCAAGGATGCTGAGGGGCTGCCTCTCGAGCTGATTGCGTCGCGATTGCCTGAAGAGGAGGCCTTTTTCGGGAAGATGACGGAGAAGGTCTGGGCGATGACACAGGAGATGTTCTCGGCCCGCGTGATCGTGCCGGGCAAGACGCGGACGAGCGAGTTGGTCTGGTGGTGGCGGCAGCGCGTGGCCGATCAGGGCATGGGCACCTGGTTCCAGCCGAGCATCGAGGTCCAGCGAAAGGGCCAGACGTCGGAGCAGGTTGGTGAGGATCCGATCATCCAGCGTGGCGACGTGCTGCACTGCGATGTGGGCCTCACGGTGGCGCGATTGAACACCGACACCCAGCACAACGCGTACGTGCTACTGCCTGGTGAAGCCGACGCGCCGACTGGGCTAAAGAAGGCGCTCGCGAATGCCAACGCGTTGCAGGACATCGCGATGGACGAGATCAAGCCGGGGCGCAGCGGCAATGAGATTCTGAAGTCCGTGCTGGAGCGGATGCGCGCAAAAGGCATCGATGGCACGATGTACTCGCATCCCATCGGCGTGAACGGACATGGCGCTGGTCCCTTGATCGGTCTGTGGGACTATCAGGACGGCGTGCCCGGGCGCGGCGATGCGAAGGTGACGCCGAGTATGTGGTACTCGATCGAGTTGCAGGCGACGACGCCGGTGCCGGAGTGGGGCGGGCAGTCGGTGCGGATGGCGCAGGAAGAGGACATGATCATTGGTGCGGACGGGCGTGTGCGATGGGCGCTGAAGCGGCAGGACAAGCTCTTTCTGGTGAAGTAGGACATTCTATACACAGCTCGTAACTCTAAGTACGAGTAGGCGGTACGCTGCTGGCGGCCGCTGTTCAACTGCAACGACGGGAATGGAATGAAAAAGGGATTCAAAGAGCTTTTGGTGGTCGGCGACCGCGTGCTGATCAAGGTCGAGGAAGGCGAGGATCGGACCAAGGTCGGGCTCTACCTGCCCGCCACTGCCGTCGACAATCAGGCGGTGCAGGGTGGGACGATCTTGGCGACTGGGCCGGGGCATCCACTGCCCTCAGTCGAGGAGCATCTCGATGAGCCGTGGCGAATCACGGGGATGAAAGACACCCGTTATGTTCCTATGCAGGCGCACGTGGGTGATTATGCGCTGTTTTTCCGGAAGGCGGCCGTCGAAATCACGTTCGAAGACGAACGGTTTCTCGTCGTACCGCAGGCAGCGATTCTCGCGCTCGCGCGGAAGCCGGCCCCGGCGCCACTGTTCTGACCGACCCAATAAGGAGAGCGTTTCCATGATGTACGATGAGCGATTCATTACGCCGATGCGCCAGGAGCTGACCTGCCTCGGTATCGAAGAAATGCGCACGGCCGCGGACGTCGACGCAAAACTTCAGGATGCAAAAGGCACGACGCTGGTTGTCGTGAACTCGATGTGCGGTTGTGCGGCGCGCAATGCGCGTCCTGCGGTGGCGTCTGCGTTGCAGCACGCCGTGAAGCCGGACCATCTCTATACCGTGTTTTCTGGCCAGGATGCCGACGCCACACGCCGCGCCCGCGAGTTCTTCGTTGGCTATCCGCCGAGCTCGCCGTCGATTGCCATGTTCAAGGACGGCAAACTCGTGTTCATGGTCGAGCGCCACCAGATCGAAGGCCGCTCGGCTACGGAGATCGCTACCGACCTCGTCGGGGCGTTCGACGCGCATTGCGCAAGCGGAGCGACGGCGTAGTACATTCGGTTCAGGCAGCGCGCTGCCGAGTTCGTCAAGCCCCGCGGTCAAATTGATGGCGGGGCTTGTCATTGAAAAGAACTTGTAATCGCAGAGGACGCGCGGTAAACTCTGCGCGTGGCCAGGACTCCCCGCTCATCCCCAGTTGCCCCGGCGCTCGACCGCGTCATTCACGAGCCCATTCGCCTCGGGATCATCAGTGCGCTGGCCGTGAACGCGAGTCTCTCGTTCAACGAGCTGAAGCAGCGCCTCGATACGACTGACGGCAACGTGAGCGTGCATGCCCGCAAGCTTGAGGACGCTGGTTTCCTCAGCTGCCACAAGGGATATGAGGGCCGCGTGCCGCGCACCGAGTACAAGCTCACGGCGTCTGGCCGCAGGGCGATGGAGCGCTACTTCGCCCAGATGACGGCGCTCATTGAGGCCGCGCGCGCGAAGTAGGCCCATGCGCTGGCGCCGCCGGTTTCAGCGATGAATCCCTTGCCTACGCGCTCAGGCGTACCGGATCCACCGCACGAGGAGTGTTCACAAGTGTTGATGAGTATGCGCGAGTAGTTGCTAAAAATTTCAACGCTGCAATGAAGTATCAGGCAGAGAGATTCTATGGGTATGGGTTCACGCGAAAAGATGCGCTCAATGCGGGCAAGTCGGTTACTGAAACATTTGATGGATTTCGCCACACGGCCCCTCGCGCTCGCAAGTGCTACGACGTGGGCCTCAGCGTTGGATTATCCCTTGGGAGGCATGCGAATGGCGAACGAGCTCGATGAAATCGCAGGGCCGATTGACCGCGAAGGACTCGAGACCGGCGTCAACTATTTGCCGAAGCCGTTCGCGGCCCATGCGTGCTCGCGCATTCTGCGCAACGTACGCTCCCGCTGATGGCCCCTCTGAACGTGAAGGGACGCCGCGCGGCCGTTCGTTTCATCTTTATTACCGTCGTCCTCGACGTGATTGCGATGGGGATCATCATCCCCGTACTGCCGTCGCTGATCCGTGAGTTCGTGCACGGCGACATGGTGCGGACGTCCACGTACTACGGCGTGTTCGGCACCGTGTGGGCCCTGATGCAGTTCTTCTGCTCGCCGATCATCGGCATGCTGTCGGACCGGTTTGGCCGCCGCCGCGTGATTCTCCTCGCGAACTTCGGGTTGGGGCTCGACTACATCGTGATGGCACTCGCACCGTCAATCGGCTGGCTGTTCGTCGGGCGAATTGTTTCGGGGATCACCGGGGCGAGCTGGACCACGGCGGGCGCGTACATCGCCGATATCACGGAGCCCGAGCAACGTGCCAAGGGGTTCGGCATACTCGGCGCAGCGTGGGGCGTGGGGTTTGTGCTTGGCCCAGCCCTCGGCGGTGTGCTTGGTGGAGTGGATCCGCGGTTGCCGTTCTGGACGGCGGCCGTGCTGACGTTAGCGAACGCGATGTACGGATTGTTCGTGCTACCGGAATCGCTGCCGCCGGAGAAACGCACGGCATTCAACTGGAAGCGCGCGAATCCGGTGGGCTCGCTCACGTTGCTGCGCTCGCATCACGAACTCCTTGGCCTCGCGGCAGTCAACGCGATCTACTTCCTCGCGCACCAGGCCTTTCCGACTGTGTTCGTACTCTACGCCGGCTATCGGTATGGCTGGGGGCCGCGCGCGGTGGGGCTCACCCTCGCGGTGGTTGGGGTGTGCACGGCGATCGTGCAGGCCGGCCTCATCCACAAGGCGGTGGTCCGGTTCGGAGAGCGCCGCTGCCTCGTGGCCGGCCTCGCGTTTGGCGTGGTGTCGTTCTCCGTGTGGGGCTTTGCGTCCATCGGATGGGTGGGCCTATTTGCCATTCCGTTCGGATCGATGATGGGACTCTTCAGTCCATCGGCGCAGGGGCTGATGTCCAAACGCGTCAGCGCATCGGAGCAGGGGCAGCTCCAGGGGGCGGCGGCGAGCATCATGGGCATCACGGGTATGATTGGCCCGGCGCTCTTCACGATGACCTTCGCCGCGTTCATTGACGGCAAGGGCTTTCAGTTGCCCGGCGCACCCTTCTTTCTGGCCGCCGCACTGTCCACGCTGGCCATGCTGCTGGCGTGGCGAGTGACGCGACCGCAACCCACTTAACGTCTCACGCGATGCCAGGGCAGGTTAGTTACACAATTGTGAAGTCGTGGTCATTTGCCGCCTATTGCAGCCACGTAAAATAAATGTAAAAAATGCGACCGCCGGGCAGCGTTCGTCACTGACCCGGCGATTTTGTTTACAGGCGGCCGTGTCTCCTCGAGTGTTTGGAGACTCGGTTTTGTTTTCGTTTGATGGAGGAGTGGTCAGGTCGAACCGATCCTTAATGCGATCGTTGCATTCGCGCGTTCCCTGTCGCGCTTAGGGCGTTTGTGTAGATAAGTCGCGTCCGCAAGCAAGACACTCCACAGTCTGGTACAACCCGCTGCGACGGCATTCCACGCGAGGCAACACGAGTCCGATCAAGTACGAGCGGGCGGCAGTGGCTTAGCTCACCGTCCACTGAACCTGGGGCAGCTGGCTAATGCATGTCAATAACGGCGTCCTAACTTGATGACTAGCAAGACGTTAGCGATGCTCATTCGTTTGCCGGTCATCAGTAACCCGACGCGATAAATCCGCGCCGACACCCAGATTGCGCCGAAGCAGGCGAGCAGAAGGCCCGCCAGTGACGTCCCGATCTGCCACGCCGGCACCTGCGTGCCGCTCATGACGAGCGGCATGATGATCGGCGAGCTGAATGGCAGGAGGCTCATCACCGTCGCCATGGTGCCCGTCGGTTGCGCCAAGATTGGCTGCACGAGGATGATGCTCGCCACGAGCAGCAACATCACAGGCTGGGCGGCCTGCGCGGCCTCTTCCTGGCTGTTGCACATGGCGCCGACGGCCGCGAAGAGCGAGGCGTAGAACGTGTAGCCGAGGAGGAAGTAGAGCACGAGGCAGACCAGCTGGAACGCCGAGACCTGCGGCATCGTGATGGTTGTGATCCCCATCGATGCCGCCATACCTAGGCCGTACGCCGAGATGGCGACGGCGAAACCAAGCCAGACGAGCTGCTGCGTGAGGCCCACCGCGCCGACCCCGATCACCTTGCCGGCAAGGAGCGTCTCTGGCGAAATGCTCGACACGACGACCTCGGCAACCCGCGTCGTCTTTTCTTCGAGTACGCCGCGGAGAATGTTCTGGCCGTACAGGATGATCATCATGTACAGCAGGAAGGCGATCAGGAACCCGAAGATCGCGCTCACGAGTCCGGAGCCGCCCCGCCCCTTGGACGTGATGCGCTCGGTGCTCAAGTCGGCCTTCACGCGCGCGAGTGAATCGGCGCGTAGACCGGTGATGCCGGCGCCCTCGAGACGCTGGGTGAGCAGCGCGGAGCGGAGGGCCCCCTCGATCTGGCTCATGGCGCCGAGTGACGAGGCGTTTTTACCCGCGTAGCGTGCTTTGGCGGTCGCGACCGTGGCCGAATCGAGCACGAGATACCCCTGCGTCACGCCACGCATCACATCGATCGTCGCGGTGCTTTCGGCGGCGGCTAATGCGGTGCTGGCGAGCCTGACGATCTGTGGATCGATAATGACGATCGGTGTCGAACCACTGACGACCTTCTGGAGCGTGTTGTTCTCCGCACGCTCGCGCATCGCCCTGGCCACGCGAACGCCGAGTTCGCTGCCCGTGGCATCGAGGATGCGGATGTCGGGGCCCGACGCCTGCTGCACGCTGCGCACCGTGAGCAGAGCGGGTAGCACCGAAATGGCCAGAAAGAACACCGGCCCGAACACCGTCGTGAAGATGAACCACTTGGTGCGCACCCGCTCGACGTACTCGCGCTTGATCACCGCCATCAGCCTGGACGCCCTAACCATGACCGCTCATCCCCGGCTCGACACCCGTCGCGCCGACCTTTTCGAGAAAGATCTGGTGCAGCGACGGCTGCACGAGTTCGAATCGCTGGACTTCAACGCCCGCCGCGATGATCGCGCGGAGCAGCGCCTGTGGATCGGCTCCCTGGTGGAGCTTCACCTCGAAAAACCGGTTCTGGTCGTCGACCTTGTCGATCATTCTCTGGTCGGCGAGCAACGCGGCGAGCCGCTCCTGCCCGCCCGCGATACTGAGCGCGACGTTATTGCCGCCATGCGCCCCCTTCACGCTGGCCACCGTGCCGTCAAGGATCTTCGTACCGCCGGCAATGATGCAGACCGAGTCGCAGAGGCGTTCGGCGTTGTCCATCAGGTGCGTCGAGAAGATCACCGTCTTGCCGCGCTTTCGGAGCTCGACGACCGTGTCCTTGAGCGCCTGGGCGTTGATCGGGTCGAGGCCGCTGAACGGCTCATCGAGGATCACGAGGTCTGGGTCGTGCAGTAGCGTGGCGATGAACTGCACCTTTTGCTGCATACCGCGGGAAAGTTCGTCGACCTTGGCTTTGCCCCAGTCCTTGTCGGGGGTCTTCAGCGAGAGGCGTTCGAGCCATTCGTCGATGCGATGGTCGGCGTTCCGGGCGCTTACACCTTTGAGTTCGGCGAGGAACCGGAGGACCCGTCGCACTTCCATCTTCTTGTAGAGGCCGCGCTCCTCGGGGAGGTACCCGACGCGGTCGATCGTGCGGTAATCACGGTTTGAGGCGCCAAATATCGAGATCGTACCCTCATCGGGCGCGATGATGTTCAGGACCATACGGATCGTGGTGGTCTTGCCGGCCCCGTTGGGGCCCAAGAGGCCGTAGACAGTTCCCTTGGGTACAGCCAGCGACAGCGCATCGACGGCTGTGTGTTCGGCGTAGCGCTTGGAGACTCCCCGAATATCGAGGGCGAGTTCGCTCATCTGTGTGCTGCTATCCCTTGTTTGGGGCGGGGCGCGCTCCGAATATACGAAGATGCCAGATACTGAGTTTCTGCTCGTATGCGCATCGCTGCTCGTGGTGGCATTCCTGTACTCGGCCGTCGGACATGCCGGCGCATCGGGTTATATCGCCGTCCTGACACTCTTCGGATTCGCGGCCGAGGGCATCCGGCCGGTCGCCCTGATGCTCAATATCCTCGTGGCGACGATTGGCACGATTCAGTTTGCGCGCGCGGGCCATTTTTCGTGGAAACTCTTCTGGCCATTCGCGGTGGTTGCCTTTCCGCTCGCGTATTTCGGAGGGTACGTCACCTTGCCCACGCATTGGCTGAAGGTGCTGATCGGGATCGTCCTGCTCGCCTCGGCGGTGCGGTTCCTGATCACTCCCGGTCCCGAGACTGAGGTGCGTCCACCGTCAACTGGCGTGGCGGTTGCGGTCGGTGGTGGACTTGGCCTGCTGGCCGGACTGACCGGAACGGGGGGCGGCATTTTCCTCACGCCGATCCTGATCTTTATGAAGTGGTCCAGAACCAAGCAGGCGTCGGCGGTGTCGGCGGCGTTCATCCTCGTGAATTCCATCGCCGGACTCGCCGGGTTTGCGACGAACGCCGGGACCTTTTCGCTACTGCCAGCGAATGCGGTCTGGTTTCCCGTGGTGGCTGTCGCCGGCGGGGCAGCCGGGTCGTACCTCGGCAGCCGAAAGCTGGACGCCACGATCATCAAGCGCCTCCTCGCCGTCGTCTTGACCATCGCTGGGCTCAAGCTCGTCCTCACATGATCTCCGCCCTGTTGTTCGACTTCGACGGAACGCTCGTCCATACGGCGCCGGGCATCCTCGCCGGGTTTCGGATTGCGCTTAACGCCGCCGGCGTGACAGCGGTTGAGGCGATCGACGAGCGTGTGATTGGTCCGCCGCTGATGACGACGCTCAGGCGGCTGACTGGCCTCGACTCGGCGCCGGAACTCGACCGACTTGCCACGCTGTTCAAGGCGACGTACGACACAGCCGGTGTGCTCGAAGCCGAGCCGTACGATGGGCTTGCCGACGTACTTCGAGCGCTCGACGAGGCGAAGCGCAGGGCGTTCGTGGTCACGAACAAGCGCCTGGCTCCTGCGCGCGTGATCGCGGCCCGACTCGGCATTTTGCCGCACCTGAAGGGCCTGTATTCCCTCGATTCGTTCACGCCGCCGGCGCCGCGGAAAGCGGTTGTTGTGGAGCGACTGCTCCACGAGCACGGCATCGACGCTGCGACGGGCGTGATGGTCGGAGACTCTGTCGAGGACGCCGCCGCGGCGGCCGCGAACGGCCTCCGGTTCATCGCCGCGACCTATGGGTATGGCACACCGCTCCTGTTCCAGGGAGCGGCGCCGGTGGCCTCGCTCGACCGGCTCGCCGACTTGCCTGATCTTCTGCGCCAGCTCGACTGAATTGCGCCGGCTACATTCTTGACGTCACCGCACTGGGAGTGATCGATGAACCTGACGCGTAGAGTATTTGTCCGCTGGTCCGCGTTGACCTCGGCTGCGCTCGCCGTTGCAAGGCGAAGTGTTGGTGCCCAGGCCAAGCCGGCGGCACAACAGCCCGGCGCGCTGAAATGGCTCGACGTTCCGTCGCTGCTGCCGATCGCATCCGTTGTGCTCCCGGCCGAACTCGGCGCAGGGCGTGTCGAGCGTGCGGCGATCGAGTTCTCGCGCTGGATCGCGAACTATCGCGAAGGTGAGGAACTGCTCCATCCGTACGGATCGGAACAGATTTCCACGACCGGCCCCTCACCGGCGACGAAGTGGGCTGAGCAGGTGCGCGCGCTCCACGAGTCGGCGGTGGCAAAGGATCCACAACGCAAGCCGTTCGCGAATCAGACGCTTCGTGACCGCACGGCCATCGTGGCCGATGCGCTGGCCAGCGTACAGTTTGCGGCGCGCGTCCCGTCACCGATCGCGGCCCCGCATGTGGCGCTTGCCCTGCTGGCACATTTCCTCGATTCGCCCGACGCGACGAATCTCGCGTACAACAAGGAGATCAACGCGAAGCAGTGCCGACCGCTCGCCGATTCATCCAAGGAACCGGTCACGCTCCGCAAGGCCCTCAATGGAGGGCGTGCCTGATGTCACGCGCATTCATCGCACGTCGCGTGGTTGAGAGCGACATCTGCATTATCGGGAGCGGCATCTCGGCGGCCATGGTGGCCGCTCAGCTGGCCGGCGAGCGTCGAGCGAGTATCATCGTGATCGAGGCTGGAGACGACCAGCCGCAGGTGAAGGACTGGGCTGCCAACCGGAAGCGATGGATGGACTATGGATCGACACCATGGCCCAACGACCATGTCGAAGGCCTCGATGCGAACGGGATCCAGTCCCGATCGATGTGCGTTGGCGGGATGGCGATGCATTGGGGAGGTGTGACGCCGCGCTTCGCGCCCGAAGACTTCAAGACGAAGTCGCTCTGCGGCGTCGGTTATGACTGGCCCCTGTCGTACGAAGAGCTTGAGCCACACTACTACGAAGCCGAAGCGCTGATGGGCGTGAGTGGCGAGCAGGGGCCGCGCGAGATGGATCCGCGCGCGAACCCCTTTCCCATGCCGCCGCTCCCGCTGACCTACAACCTCGGCATCCTGAAGAAATGGGTCAACGATGCCGGCGTGTCGATGTGGAGCCAGCCATCGGCCAAGACCTCGCAGCCCTATCACGGGCGCGGCGCATGTTGCCGGAACGACACCTGCTTTCCGATTTGTCCGGTGAGCGCGAAGTATTCACCAGACCAGACTTGGAATCCGCTCCGCGCGAAGAAACAGGTCGTCATGCACACGCGAACGGTTGTGCGGCGACTCATTGTCGATGAGCGAAGCAATCGGATCGTCGCCGCCGTGGCGGTTGAGCGCGACCGGCCGGGGCAGGAGATCGAGTTTCGTGCGAAAACGTTCGTCGTGGCTGCTGGCTACGCGTGGTCTGCGCACCTGCTGCTCAACTCACGCAGTGCGCGGTTCCCCAACGGCGTCGCCAACCGGGCAGGCCTCGTCGGCAAGTATCTCACCGGCCATCGCAATGTGCAGGCGTTCATCGACCTGCCGCTCACGCTCTATCCCGGCATCAACGAGCAGCATTCGCTTGTGACCAAGCAGTTCATGCGCAAGCCGCTGGGCGAGAAGTATCTCCGCCACGACCTGCGCGTCTGGGAATCCGCGGTGGGTCGCGAACCGCGTCTGAAGGATGAATCGGGCAAGCCACTCCTCGGTGATGCGCTCCTCGCCGACTGGCGGTCGCGACTCAAGACCAGCACGGCGCGCGTACGGTCCTACTACGACATCATTCCGGCCCGCGACAGCGAGCTGACGCTCGACGCGGCGAAGAAAACCCCGTGGGGCGATCCCGCGCCGCATCTGGCATTTAAGGACGACTCCGTGTCCCGCGACCTCCGCGGTTACTCGGAAGACTCCATCCGTGGGTTGTTCGGCAGGCTCGCGCAAGCTGGCAACGGCAAGATCATTCGCACCAGCGTGGACAACTTCCAGGATCATCCGGCGGGTGGCTGCCGGATGGGTGCCGACGCATCAACGGGCGTGGTGGATTCCCACGGACGCGCGTTTGACCACGAAAATCTGTTCGTCGTTGGCGCACCAACCGCGGTGAGCGGCAGCTGCGCGAACGGCACACTCACATTCTGTGCGCTCGCACTCCGCTCGGCCGAAGAGATCGGCAAGGCCTTTCCGGCGGCCAAGTAGTTCCAATCAGTTCGCCGTCTCTACGAATCTCGGGTTGTGCTCCGTGAATCTCCGCTGTTCCGCAGTAACAGTTAGCGTTTCGCGCGCAATGCCGGCGTGCTGCTGGGCGCACGTCGATGGAGTGTGGTGCGCTCGTAGTCATACGAGAGCGCGATCAGCGTGCCCTCGCTCCAGGCCCGCCCGAAGAAGGTCATTCCGGCCGGCAGACGGTTGCCGCGCGTGTAGCCCATGGGGACCGTCATCGACGGAAAGCCCGTGGTCGGAGAAAAGAGCTGGCTATTATCGCCAGCGGGGGTGCTCTGGTCGCCGATCAGCCGCGGTGGATTGCTCCACGTGGGATAGACGAGGGCGTCAAGTCGCAGCGAGTCCATCATCTTGGTCACGGCGGCACGCACGCGCGGCTTGACCACTTCTTCACGGAAGGTGCAGCCCGGCGTGGCCTCGGGTGCGACGGTCACGGAATCGCCTGACACGAGGCGCGCCTCGATGCTGGGGTGGAACTTTCGGCTCCGCACGACCTCGCGCAACGTTTTCACTGGTGCGCCCTCGCCGCGCGCCGCGAAGTAGCGTTCGAGGTCGAACTTGAAGGGGTTACATCCGCCCTGTCCGCGGGTGAGCGCGTTGAGGGAGTCCACCATCACGGTGTCGATGACGGTGGCGCCGGCAGCCCGCAGCTCGGCGACCGCCTTCGCGAACAGGTGGACGACTTCGCTGTCGAGCCCCTGCCGTTCGTACGCTTGCCGAAGCACGCCAATGCGGGCGCCCTTGAGTGCCCCGAGCGCGACGAAGCGATTGTAGTCTGTTTCGCGTTTCGCGTCGGCGCCGGCCGTTACGGCATCGTCGGCATCCTCGCCGGCAATCACATTGAGTACCATCACGGCATCGGCGACACTTCGTGCCATCGGACCCGCGATGTCGGCGCGGATGTTGAGCGGTACCACGCCGGCGCGTGAAGTGAGCCCCATCGTCGAACGAATGCCGAACAGCGCCTGGTGCGCCGACGGCCCACGGATCGAATTGCCGGTGTCGGTGCCGAGCCCGACGAGCCCCAGGCTGGCTGCGACCGCCGCCGCTGTGCCGCCGCTCGATCCGGCCGTGACGCGATTGATGTCGTACGGATTGTGCGTGTACCCGGGAAGGATCGAGTTCACGGTCTCGAGCGGTGAAAATGCCCACTCCGCCATGTTCGACTTAGCGAGCACGATCGCCCCGGCCGCCTTGATCCGTCCGACCATGGTGGCATCACGCTTGGGGATCCAGCCTTCGAGTGCCGCGCTGCCCGCCGTCGTCTGCAGGTCGTTGGTCTCGAAATTGTCCTTCACGATCGTCGGCACGCAGTGTAGGGGACCGATGAGCCCTTCCTTGGCGTAGCGTCTGTCGAGTGAATCCGCGATGGCGAGTGCTTTTGGGTGTACCACGACGATGGCGTTTAGTCCCGGTCCCTGCTTGTCATAGGCCTCAATGCGGTCGAGATACGCCTGCACTAGTTGGTGGCAGGTGAGGGTTTTGGCCTTGAGCGCGGCGTGCACGCCGGCGATGGTCGCTTCGACGACGTCAAAGGCCGCGCGTTGTTGTGCAGCCGCGGACGACGATAGTACGAGCGCCGCCACGGCGGCGCGGGTCACGGTGCGCATTAGGCTCTCGAGGTTACGGGTTGAACCAGTACGACAGTTTCACTAGGAGCGTGTTTTGCGGCGGCGACGCGAACAGGTCTCGTACGTCGCGCTGCCCGTCGAACGACCCACGATTGAGGTCGTCCTGATTGCGTCCCTGCTGCCAGACGAGGAACAGTGTGCTGGCTGGACGATACTCCCAGCGCATCACGGCGTTGGAGTTGAACTGCTTGACATTGAATCCGTTGGGACGAGCGCCGCCGCCGTACGGACGGAACCGGTCGTCGTAGTTCGGCGCGCGGGGTTGGTTGAGCTGGCGCCATTCCGAATACGACCCGGTGCTGATGAACGGTTGTCCGTAGAACTGGAACGAGAGGGCGGGCGTGGCGGTCCAGTTCATCCGCATCGTGATGCCCAACGTGTTCTGATCGAGGCGGGCAAAGGTGTAGTGCGTGGTGTCGCTGAGGAGCGCCCCGTAGTTGCCTACCCACTGTTGGTCGTTGGTCGTGCGGTCGTAGCCGAGCGCCAGCGACGCGGAAAACTGGCTCGCGACGCGCAGGTTGCCGCCAAGCTCAATCCCATTGTTGAAGGTCCGTCCCCCGTCGCCCATCGCGGTATGCACCTGGCCCTGGGGTTGCACATCCATCCGCGGATCGCCGATGATATCCAGTCGAAGCGATCGCCCGGGCGAGCGGCGGAGCGCCGGGCCACCGCGTGCGCACGACACGCAGTTGATGCCGCCGAGATCCACGGCCTGTATGGTGAGCGCGCCAGACCAGTTGTTGTGCAGCGATGCGCTCGTGTGCAGGGTCATATTGCGTGCCGATGGTAGCCCACCCGTAGTCCAGTGGGCGTCGCCGGTGAGTGACGAGAAGGATGAGCGGATCCATCGGTTGGGCGCTGGCTGTTGGTAGTCCACGCTCTGGCGAATGCTCATATTGTTCACCGTGGGGACGAGCCCGAGGTCATTCATTTCTTGACCGGGCGAACTGCGGCGCACGAAGGTCTCGAACTTCACTGCGCCACGGATCTTCTTGATGCTTGCCCCTATCGCGCCACCTGCAAGCGACGTGCGCGTCGGGTCGTACTGTTCTTCGTGGTCAAGGCGTTGGTAGTAGTGCACGCTGCTCCGCTGCGTCAACGCGATGGCGCTCTGACTTCCGCGTACAACACTACCGCCAGCGTAGGCCATGAACTCGTACTGGTTCTGTGCGAATCTCGTGATGCCCTGCGCGACCGCCACCGTGGCCTCGCGGCGGAGCAGCGGATCGGTGGTCTTGTCGAGATGGCGACGCATGTTGGTGAGCAGGAACCCAATCTGCCGAGTTCCATCTTGTGATTCGTTCGCCCCGCGTATCACCAGATAATTCGTCAGCGGCTCGATCACCGCGCCGCTGACGCCGTGCTCCTCCCGTGTCGTCGCATTGAGCACAGCCAGTGTGTATCCATTGCGGAACCGACCGGTCAGCTTCGCGGCGCCAAGGATGCTCGTGAACGCCGGGTCGTTGGCCGATGTGCGCAGTTGCGGCGCGCGGCCGATCCGACGGGTGTAGAACGATCCGTCGCACGGTGGACCGCAGCGGAACAATCCGATCCCTTCCTGAAAGAAGGGACGCTTTTCTTCGAAGCGCGTCTCGAACGCCGTGAGATTCAGGATCGACGGGTCGGCCTCGACCTGTCCGAAGTCGGGATTGATGGTCGCATCCACGGTCACACTGGTGCCGAGTCCCGCCTTCGCGTCGAGTCCTCCAGTGAAGTCACTGCGGTTGCCGCTCGTGCGGGATACGAGATCGGGTACACTCTTGGCCACGGCGTATGGCATGACCTCGATACGCTGGGCGCCCGGGACGCCGGTGATGCCGCCGATCGTGCCAAGCTGCGAGACAATCGTCCGCGTGGATCTGTTGTACAACGGCCACGCGTCACGCTGGTTCAACCGCGCGATGTCACGCCAGACGCCAAACCCAAACGTGTTCGATTCCCGCGCCGTGAATCGCAATTGACTGAATGGCACACGGAACTCGGCGACCCACCCCTTGGCGTCCACCACCACACCGACATCCCACACGCCATCCCACGAGGCGTCCTCGACATGGTCCGAATAGATCGTGGCGTCGCGCTTCACGCCGGCGGGATTCACCATCAGCTCGATGGCGTTGCGGCGGTCGAGGAATCCGTCGATGATGATCTTGATCTGGTCGGAATTGGTCCGGACGTCGCGCCGGCTGAGCAAGGTCTTGAGACTGTCAGGATGCGGATCGAATGCCCGCACCAGTGCGTAAAAATTGTGGTCGTCGTAGGCGATTCGGAATTCGGTTTCGAACGTGGGGAGTACGTCTTCGCCAGGATCGAACTGCCGGAACCCGCGGGTTGGCGTGATGGATGTCCAGATCTCGTCATCCTCGCGCCCGTCGATTAGTGGCGCTCGTGCTGCGCGCGTGGCCGACGCTGATGTGCGGTCCATGAGGCTCGGCAGGTTTCGTGCGCTGTCGCGCGGCGCGGTGTTCGGGCCGCGCTGCGCCCCGAGCGACGAAAACGCGAGACAACTAGCGATCCGAGCGATCCGGGCGATCCGGGCGAGCAGCACTGGACAGGGCATCGGAGGGGCGATGGGGAAGTGCAACCTGGTGAATTTGCCTACTGGCATGATGCGGCGGTACGTCCCGGGCACCCAGCGTGACGCTGGATGCCTCCCAAGACGCCGCGCCTCTAGATAGTTGATATCGCTCGCGCCCCAAAGCCGAAAACAGGCAGGTACCTACAGGTACCTGCCTGTACGGGTTCTCAATGTCGCCTCGAGTGGAATACTCCCTGGGCGAGTGACTGATGCCGCCGATGCTCGGGATGAAGATCATCCTCATCGGCCCCACGACTGGGTGTGGCGCCACCGAATAGCCCGACCGCCGCGCTCCCACCGGCCGTCGCCGAAACCGCCCGAACAAACGATCGTCTTTTCATACTCAGTGGCAAGAGCTCACGATCCGTCGCGGCCCGTACTGCCGATCCGGTCGGTACGTTCGGCACCATTGACCTAGGCGGTGTTATATATTATTATATCATTATATATGTATGTAATATCGTATTCTACGACCTCGCACACCACGCGATTCCCTGGACTCGGCCGATGATCTGGGGCTTCGCTGCGCTCATTGGCGTATCGCTCGGATTGCTCGGCGGCGGCGGCTCGGTCCTCACCGTGCCGGTGTTCGTCTACGCCGCGGGCTTTGACCCGAAAATGGCGATTGCGATGAGCTATCCAGTCGTCGGGATCGCGAGCCTTGTGGCTGCCATCAGTCATTGGCGTGCTGGCCATGTGGCAACCCGCGTGGCGCTCCCCTTCGGATTGGTGACGATGGTTGGTGCAGTCGCAGGGGCGCGACTCGCCACGCTCGTCAGCGGAGCTACGCAGCTCGCCATTCTCGCCATCGCCATTGTCGCTGCGGCCATGTCGATGCTGCGCCGAGGCCACGCTGCGACAGATCAAGAGCCAGCGGTAGCGGGCACCCCGGCCGGCGGCACAGTCGCCAGCGCGCCGGCCACGATGCGGTTCTCGCTGCTTGTCGTAGGACTTGGAGTCGGCGTGCTGACCGGACTCATTGGAATCGGTGGTGGTTTCCTCATCGTACCGGCGCTCATCGTGCTCGCGCGCGTTCCGATCCATTCGGCCGTTGGCACATCGCTTGTGGTCATCGCGATGAACTCGGCTACCGCCTTTGCCGCACACGCTACAGCGACGCCGATTCCCCTGGCTTTTGTCAGTGCGTTCACCGCGGTGGCCATCGTCGGCTCACTCGCCGGCTCGAGGGCAGCACGTATCGTTCCCGCGGCCGCCCTGCGGCGTGCGTTTGCCGCACTGCTCTTGATTGTCGGCGGTGCAATCCTATATCAAAGTCGCGTCGTCTTGTATGACGCTTTCAGCAACACCACAGCTCGATGGAGTGCCCCGTGATTGTCCGTCGTTTTTTCGATGTCAAACTTGCGCAGACCAGCTACCTCATCGCCTGCGGCAAGGCCGGCGTTGGCGTCGTCATAGATCCGAACCGTGACATCGAGCAGTATGTGGAGGCCGCAGAAGCTGAAGGCATTCGCATCGCCTCGGTCACCGAAACACACATCCACGCCGATTTTGTCTCAGGTGCACGTGCGCTTGCCGAACAAACCGGCGCGACGCTCTACCTCTCGGACGAAGGCGACGCGAACTGGAAGTACGCGTTCGCCAAGGCCGCCGGAGCCGTGCTGGTGCGCGACGGCGACGAGTTCGGCGTGGGCAATATCCGTGTGCAGGTGATTCACACTCCCGGTCACACGCCCGAGCATGTCTCGTTTCTCATCACCGATCGCGCCGCCGCCGCCGAGCCCATCGGCATTGTGACGGGCGACTTCGTTTTTGTGGGCGACGTCGGCCGTCCGGACCTGCTCGAACGCGCCGCGAATCTCGAAGGGACGATGCGCACGGCGGCGCGATCACTCTTCGCGTCGCTGAACAGGTTCAAGAACTATCCGGACTGGCTGCAGATCTGGCCCGGCCACGGAGCGGGCTCTGCGTGCGGCAAGGGTCTCTCCTCTGTTCCGCACAGCACCGTCGGATACGAGAAGCGCTTCAACTGGGCGTTCTCGATCACCGATGAAGAGACGTTCGTGGACGCAGTGCTCGACGGACAGCCCGAGCCGCCGAAGTATTTCGCCAACATGAAGCGCGTGAACAAACTCGGCGTGCCGGCCTTCGATTTCGGGGCCGTGCCGCCCCGCGCAGGAATCGCCGCAATCCGCCAGGCGCTCAAGTCGGGCGTACCCGTGGTGGACGCCCGCCTCGCTGACGCGTTCGCCGCGGGGCACATCCCGGGCACGATCAACATTCCGCTCAACAAGTCGTTCAACACCTGGGCCGGTTGGTTCATCCCGTACGACGCGCCGTTCCTCCTCATCGCCGCCGATGCCGACGCAGTTACAGCGACCGTTCGCGACCTCGCAATGATCGGACTCGACCGAGTGGCTGGTGCGGCGCACCGCGACGTTCTTGACGCGTGGACGGCGGACGGTGGAGCACTCGACACGATTCCACAGATCTTGGCCGCGGAACTCGCCGAACGGCTGCGCAACGGCTCGGTGACCGTGCTCGACGTACGCGGTCGCGCCGAGTGGGAAGCTGGGCACATTCCCGGCGTGGCAAATGTTCCCGTTGGACTGCTCCGCGATCGATTTGCCGAGGTTCCGCGCAATGGAACCGTTGTCCTCCAATGTCAGGGCGGCGGCCGGTCTTCGATCGGCGCGAGCGTACTTCGTGCGCTCGGCATTCGCGACGTCGTCAACCTCAGTGGCGGATTCCGTGAATGGGCCGCGTGTGAACTTCCAGTCGAGATCGCGTTGACTCCTGCCTCAGCCGCGACGGCGGGAACCAAGTGAGCACCCGAACCGTTTTCCGGTCGCCCATGCCTCGCCCCTTGATAGACCTAGTGGCAGCCCGGTTCCGCGCGCTCGGCGAGCCGGCGCGGCTTCAGATTCTCGACGTCCTCCGAGACGGCGAGCTGACCGTGACTGATATCGTCGAACGGACATCACTGAGTCAGGCGAATGCTTCGCGCCATCTTCGGCAGCTGCACGATCTGGCCTTCGTATCGCGACGCAAAGACGGACTCCATGTCCACTACTCGATCAAAGACCGCAAGGTCTACCAGATGTGCGACCTCGTGTGCGGGCAGGTCGACTTGGAACTCACCGCGCGGCAGCGTATCGTCGCAGCACATTTCAAACCCTGAGGACTTTCGTGAATCTCTTGAACGACCCGTGGCCGTGGTATGTCGCCGGCCCGATTATCGGATTGTTTGTTCCCGCGCTGCTGATCGTTGGCAACCGACTGTTTGGAGTGTCGAGCAGCCTGCGCCACGTGTGCGCGGCGACGGTACCTCGCGGCGTTGAGTTCTTTCGCTATGAATGGCGGCGGATCGGCGCGTGGAACATCACGTTTCTCGTCGGGATTTTCATTGGCGGCTGGGTAGCCGCTCAGGCCTTTCCGGGCGCCGGCCAGGTAGTGGTGTCCGATGCCGCGCGGGCGACCTTTGCGGGCTACGGCGTCACCGAGGTCACCGGCCTCATACCGGCACAGCTCCTGTCGTGGGAGACGCTCGCGACGTGGCGCGGCGCGCTGATGCTCATTGGCGGAGGATTTCTGGTTGGATTCGGCGCAAGCTGGGCCGGCGGGTGCACGTCGGGCCACGCGATCGCAGGACTCGCGGACCGCCAGTTACCGTCGTTGATCGCGACGTTGGGTTTTTTCGCCGGCGGACTCGTTTCCGCCTGGATCGTCCTTCCCTGGTTGGTGGGCGTATGAACGAACCCAAACGATTCACCCTCTCATTCCGCGCCGCGCTCGTGGTCTATCTCGCGATAGGCGTGCTGTTCGGCATCGCCCTCACAATGTCCGAAGCGCTTTCGTGGTACCGGATCCAGGAGATGTTCCGGTTCCAATCGATGCATATGTATGGAATCATCGGCTCGGCCGTCGCGACCGCTGCACTGGGGCTCGCAGTCCTGAAGCGCGCGGGACTCCGGTCGCTCGAGGGCTCGGAGATCAGCGTGCCGCCGAAGGTTCTGGGCCGCGGGACTCGATACTGGGCGGGCGGGATTCTGTTTGGGCTCGGCTGGGGACTGGTCGGTGCGTGCCCAGGGCCGCTCGCGGCGCTCGTCGGGTTCGGGCACACGATCATTCTCGTGCCGTTCGTGGCTGCCCTCAGCGGAACCTGGCTGTACGGCCGGCTCCGGTCGTCATTGCCGCACTAAAGGCAAGGCGTTCACGTGCTGCTCGTCGCCGCTGGGCTGAAGTGGCGTCTGCGCGCCGGCGATCGAAACGCCAGCGACGACCGCCAAAAGGATTCCAAGGCTATGGCGCAACTGAGGCATGGCGGAGTGAAGTCGGTCCAGCGCGTGCAACTCATAAACGCCGCACCGCACCAACACGTGTCAGCGCGTTACGCCCCGGCAAAGCGGAGGCGAGCGGTATTCACGGACGCAGCCAGTGCGTCGACATCCGCGACATCGTTGTACAGGTAAAAACTCGCGCGGGTGGTGGCGTGAACCCCGAGTGCGCGCATGAGCGGCTGGGCGCAATGATGGCCGGCGCGAACGCAGACACCGTCGGCGTCAAGCATCTGCGACAAGTCATGCGGATGCACGCCTTCGAGCGTGAAGCTCACGACGCCGCTCCGCCGATCCGCGCCTGGTCCGAGTACGGTCACTCCTGGAATCGCCGAGAGCCGTTCCATTGCCAGCGACACCAGCGCGCGCTCGTGTCTGATCACTCGGTCCATGCCGAGTGCCGTGAGATAGTCGCACGCCGCCGCGAGGCCGATGGGGCCTTCGACATTCGGCGTGCCGGCCTCGAACTTGTACGGCAGCACGTTGTACGTGGTGTGCTGGTCGCCGACGTGCGCGATCATGTCGCCGCCATACTGGTACGGCGGCATCGCTTCGAGCAACTCGCGTCGCATCACCAGGCCGCCGATACCCATCGGGCCGAGCATCTTGTGTCCGCTGAACGCGTAGGCGTCGACGCCGAGGGAGTCCACGCTCACGTCGAGATGCGGCGCGCCCTGTGCGCCGTCACACACGGCGAGTGCGCCGACGCGTTTCGCGATCGCGACGAGGTCTGCCACGGGGTTTACCGTGCCGAGCGCGTTCGACACGTGCCCAAACGCGAGCACTTTCGTGCGCGGCGTGACGAGCGACTCGAGCGCGTTCATGTCGATCGTGCCGTCGGTGTTCAGTTCGGCGATGACGAACTCCGCGCCCGTCGCCTGCGCGAGTTTCTGCCAGGGCACGAAGTTGGCGTGGTGCTCGAGCCGCGTGACCACGATGCGGTCGCCGGCCTTCACATTCGTGCGGCCCCACGCGGTCGCTACGAGGTTCAGCGCCTCAGTGGTGCCGCGCGTGAAGAGCAGTGTGTCCGCGTCCGCGACGCCAAGGAATGTTGCGATGCGAGCGCGGGCGCCGTGATACGCCTCTGTTGCCGCTGCGGAGAGCGTGTAGGCCCCGCGGTGCGGATTAGCGTTGGTCGTCTCGTAGTAATGCTGGATGGCCCTCAGAACTGAGGCCGGCTTCTGGCTGGTCGCTGCCGAATCGAGATAGTGGAGGCGCGGGTTGGCCGCGAGCAGCGGAAAGTCCGCGCGGCGCCCGAGCGCGTACGGTGCTGCGTCGAGGTTGCCGGTTCCTGTCATGCGCCCTCTGGGCCGGGGCCGTCTGCTTCGGTGCTCACCGCGGCTGAATCACCAGGCCGCGCAGCGAGCGCCGATTTCATGGCGTGCCATGCCAGCGAAGCGCATTTCACTCGCAGCGGAAACCGCGACACGCCGCCGAGTGCCTTGAGCGGTCCCACGTCGCCGCCGGTGGGGTGGCCGGTAATAAGCGCGTGCACGTCACCGAACAGTTGCTCGGCTTCCGCCCGCGACTTGCCCTTGATGATCTGGGTCATCATCGAGGCGCTCGCCTTGCTGATGGCACAGCCCTGTCCGCGGAATGACACGTCGGTCAGCTGGTCGCCATCGAGCTTGATCCAGACGGTGAGCTGGTCGCCGCAGAGCGGATTCACGCCGTCGGCTTTGACCGTGGCGTCCTCCATCTCGCGAAAATTTTTCGGCCGCCGATTGTGGTCGAGGATTACGCTTTGGTAGAGCTCGTCGAGTTCGGCGGACATAACGGCAACTACAGCTGTGTGCTGTGCGTGAAGCGTTCGAATGCGATCCGTTCCAGTCCGTTGCGCAGTGCGTCGAGCTCCACCGTTTCCAGGACATCGGCGGCGAACGCATACGTGAGCAGGGCGCGGGAGTTCTCGTCGCCGATGCCGCGGCTCTTCATATAGAAGAGCGCGAGCTCGTCGAGGCGCCCCACCGTCGAGCCGTGCGTGCACTTCACATCGTCGGCGAAAATCTCCAGCTGCGGCTTGGCGTCCACTCGCGCAGTCGGCGAAAGGAGCAGCACATGATTGCTCTGCTTGCCGTCGGTCTTCTGCGCTTCGGGGTCCACGAACACTTTGCCGTTGAATACGCCATGTGCGTGTCCGTCGAGGATGCCCTTGTACAGTTCGCGGCTTGCGCACGACGGCGCGATGTGCTCGACCCAGGTCTGGTGATCGGCGTGTTGCGTCCCGTCCACGAGATAGAGGCCGTTGAGGCGTGTTTCCGCCGCCTCGCCGAGCAGCCGGGTGTAGATGTTCGTGCGTGAGAGCGCCGCGCCAGAGGCGTACGAAAACGAATGGAACAAGGAGTTGCGTCCCTGGCTTACCTGCACCGTGCCGACGTGGAACGCTTCAGTGCTTTCGCGCTGCACTTTGTGGTGGTGCAGGCGCGCGCCATCGCCGACGGAAATCTCCGCGACCGCGTTCGTAAAATACTCCGTGCCGTTGAGCGAGACGAAGCTCTCGACGATGTTGAACTGCGACAATGGCTCGGCCACGACTAGTAGCCGCGGATGGAGCATGCAGCCGGCGGCCTGCGCATCGGCCACGTGGATGATGTGCAGCGGCAGGTCCACGACCAGGCTGCGCGGCACGTGCACGACGAGTCCGTCCTGGGCGAACGCAGTATTGAACGCGGTGAACGCCTGCGCGCTGAACGTGGCGAGCTTGCCGAGGTGATCGGCGACGAATTCCGGCGTGTCCTTGATCGCCGCCGTCAACGTCGAAACGCGCACGCCGGCGGTTGTCAGTGCGCCCAGTGTCGACAGGGTGGGGTCACACTGGCCGTTCACGAACACGGCGCGCGGCCACGAGGCATCACCGACGGTGAGCGCGAGAATCTCCGCCGCTGTCGGGGCGCCTGTAGACGTCGCGTTGCGGAACGTGCGATCGGCGATCGGCGTCACGCTCGTGAAGTGCCAGTCCTCGTTGCGCGTGGTCGGGAAGCCGAGCGCGTTGAATTCGGCGAGCGCAGCCGTCCGTAGTGCGGCGAGCCACGGTGGCGCGGCTGCGGTGTCGAGCTGCCCGAACGCTTCGGCGTACCTGGTTGCTGCCGGAGCGTTCACGCCGTCCCCACCAGCCAGTCGTAGCCCTTGGCTTCGAGCTCAAGCGCGAGTTCCTTGCCGCCCGACTTCACAATCTTTCCGCCGGCGAGCACGTGCACGAAATCCGGCACAATGTGGTTGAGCAGCCGTTGGTAGTGCGTGACGACGATCGTCGCGTTGTCCGGGCGCTTGAGCGCATTCACGCCGCCGGCCACAACGCGCAGCGCATCGATGTCGAGGCCGGAGTCGGTCTCGTCGAGGATCGCGAGCTTCGGCTCGAGCACGGCCATCTGGAGAATCTCATTGCGCTTCTTCTCACCGCCGGAGAACCCCGCGTTCACCGACCGCTGGAGCATTGCCGGATCCATGTCCACGACCTTGAGCTTCTGTTCCATCAGATCGAGAAACTCCATCGGGTCCATCTCTTCCTTGCCGTGCGCCTTGCGGAGCTCGTTGTACGCGGAGCGGAGGAAGTAGGCGTTCGTGACGCCGGGAATCTCAACGGGATACTGGAAGGCGAGAAAGACGCCCTGCTGGGCGCGAACCTCCGGGTCCATCTCGAGGAGGTCCTGGCCGACATAAGTGATGCTGCCCTTCGTCACCTCGAATCCGGGGTGACCGGCAATCACCTGCGCGAGCGTGGATTTGCCCGAACCGTTCGGTCCCATGATCGCGTGGACTTCGCCCGCGTTCACGGTGAGCGAGATGCCCTTCAGGATTGCTTTGTCGCCGGCATTGGCGTGGAGATTGTCGATCGTCAGCATGTGTTCGTTCTGGTTGGTTTTTCGGAACTGCGGAGATTCGTCTGCTTTGGAACCGCGGAGATTCGCCGAGTTGTTGCGGAGTTCCGCGGAGACTGCAACGACAACTGCAACTGACTGGGAGTACTCACCTCGTGCGACGAACTTTCCGCGCGAACCCCCTGCTACACGTCTTTCTCCGTGGATCTCCGCCCTGTTCTCAGCGAATCTCCGCGGTTTCCAGGACGGCCTACCCGACCGAACCCTCGAGCGTAATACCGAGCAATTGCTGGGCCTCGAGCGCGAATTCCATCGGCAGCTCCTTGAATACTTCCCGACAGAACCCGCTCACGATCAGTGAAATGGCATGCTCGGCGCTCAACCCGCGCGCCTTGCAATAGAAGATCTGGTCTTCGCCGATTTTCGAGGTCGACGCTTCGTGTTCGGTGGTTGAGCTGTTGTTGGCGACTTCGATGTACGGGAACGTGTGCGCCCCGCATGTGTTCCCGATCAGCATCGAGTCGCACTGCGTGTAATTGCGCGCACCTTCCGCCTTCGGCAGTATCTGCACCCGCCCGCGGTAGGAGTTCTGCCCTTCGCCGGCGCTGATACCCTTCGAGATGATCGTGGACTTCGTGTTCTTGCCGATGTGGATCATCTTCGTGCCCGTGTCGGCCTGCTGCTTGTTGTTGACCACGGCTACCGAGTAGAACTCGCCGACGGAGTTGTCGCCGAGTAGGATCACGCTTGGGTACTTCCAGGTGATCGCCGAGCCCGTCTCGACCTGCGTCCACGAGATTTTGGCGTCGGCGTGCGCCTTGCCGCGCTTGGTGACGAAGTTGTAGATGCCGCCGACGCCTTCCTTGTCGCCGGCGTACCAGTTCTGCACGGTGCTGTACTTGATCGTGCTGCGGTCGAGTGCGACGAGCTCGACGACCGCAGCGTGCAGTTGGTTCGTCGAGCGCTTCGGCGCCGTGCACCCTTCGAGGTAACTGACGTGCGCGCCTTCGTCGGCCACGATCAGCGTCCGCTCGAACTGCCCCGTCTCGGCGGCGTTGATGCGGAAGTAGGTCGAGAGCTCCAGCGGGCATCGCACGCCCTTGGGGATGTAGCAGAACGAGCCGTCACTGAAGACCGCGGAGTTGAGCGCAGCGAAGAAGTTGTCGCTGTACGGGACCACGGAACCGAGGTACTGCTGGATCAGTTCCGGATGATTGTGCACCGCTTCGCTGAACGAGCAGAAAACCACACCGTGCTTTGAGAGCTCTTCCTTCATCGTCGTGCCGACCGAGACCGAGTCGAAGATCGCGTCGACGGCCACGCCCGAGAGCATTTTCTGTTCGGTGAGCGAGATGCCGAGCTTCTTGTAGGTCGAAAGCAGTTCGGGATCGACTTCATCCAGCGACTGCAGCGGCTTCACGCTCTTCGGCGCTGAGTAGTACCGCGCGCCCTGGTAGTTGATGGGCGCGTACTTGACGTTGGGCCAGTGCGGCTCGGTCATCGTGAGCCAGCGCTTGTAGGCCTTCAGCCGCCACTCGAGCAGCCACTCAGGTTCGTTCTTTTTCGACGAGATGAGCCGGACGACATCCTCGTTCAAACCCGGCGGAAGCGTGTCCGAGTCGACGTCGGTGACGAAGCCGTACTGATACTCTTTGTTGACCAGCGTTTCGATGGACGAGCTCATGCCGAGTAACTTACTCGGGTATGACTGCTAATTCAATGGCACCATTGGAGTTGTGTGCTGTCTGCGAAGTCCATATTGGCCAGTAATGCCGACCCAAATCAAGGTGCCGCATAGGGTTGCAAACTTTGGCCGAACGTCAGCGGGTCGGGGCGCAGATTCGCGTTGGCACTCGGCCGATCTGACGGTTAAGCCTGCAATGATCGTCATGTGACGAAAGGGGCGCGAGCGGAGCATTGAATGGCCAGCGGCGGATTGGGGGATAAGATCTTGCGGTGATCAACGGGCCATACGAATCGTTTGCGCCCGCAGTTTCACTGCGTACATTCGCGCAGGCCCACCCCGCCCACTCAGGAGCTGTCGGCATGCGCCTCGCCCGATTGCTGGTCACCTTCATCGCGACTCCCGCGCTGCTGTACGCACAAGCGGTTGCCGCGCCTGACACGAACTACACCTACACGCGCGTGATGGTCGGGGCGCGCGATGGGGTGAAACTGAACACGGTGTTCTTCGTGCCGAAGCGAGCGACTGGCCCGCTGCCGATCCTCTTCGTGCGCACGCCGTATGGCGTGCCGGGGCCGAACTACTCGCCGACCCGCGGTTACGCCGAGCTCCACGCGGACGGCTACATCTTCGCGATGCAGGACATCCGCGGGAAATACGAGAGCGAGGGGACCTTCGTGATGCAGCGTCCGCCGCGTTCGGTCGATGGACCGCGCGGCGCAATCGATGAGAGCACCGATGCGTACGACTCGATCGAGTGGCTCACGAAGAACATCCCCGTCAACAACGGCCGGGTCGGGATGATGGGCGTGTCGTATCCCGGGTGGACCGCGGCGATGGGAATGCTCGACCCGCATCCCGCGCTCAAGGCGGTCAGTCCGCAGGCGAGCCCGAGCGACATGTGGATTGGCGACGACTTTCACCATAACGGTGCGTTCCGGCTGAGCTACGGATTCGAATACGCCTATATGGTCGAAAACGCCAAGGGCGGCTCGCAGTTCCAGTTCAATACCTACGACACCTATGAGTGGTACCTCAAGCTCGGGCCGCTCAGCAACATTCAGAAGAACTACCTCAAGGACAAGCACCTTCCTACCTGGGACGATTTTCAGGCCCACCCGAACTACGACGCGTTCTGGCAGCAGCAAGCAATGAAGTCGTACCTCACCCGCGTGAATGTTCCGACGCTCAACGTCGCGGGCTGGTGGGACCAGGAAGATTTTTACGGGCCGCTGATGATCTATCGTGAGCTTGAGAAGCACGATGTCCAGTCGAAGAATTTTCTTGTGGTGGGTCCGTGGCGGCACGGCGG
Source organism: Gemmatimonadota bacterium (assembly GCA_014192065.1). Lineage (GTDB taxonomy): Bacteria > Gemmatimonadota > Gemmatimonadetes > Gemmatimonadales > Gemmatimonadaceae > Fen-1231. The sequence goes on from BJHH01000005.1 coordinate 159,008, forward strand.
CTGGCGTGGCGGCCCGGGCGACAAACTCGGCAACATCAGCTTCGGGTCGGCGACCGGCGAGTATTTCCGCAAGAACGTCGAAGCGCCGTTCTTTGCGTACTACCTGAAGGACAAGGGGTCGCTCGCGCAACCCGAGGCGACGCTGTTCGAGAGCGGCGGTGGCGGCGGCAAGTGGCGGACCTTCGATTCCTGGCCACCGAAAGATGCTGTGACGAAGTCGCTGTACTTCCATCCGAGTGGACTGCTGAGTTTCGATCCGCCCACGGCGGCCGGTGTAGCACATGACTCATACGTCAGTGATCCCGCGCATCCGGTGCCGTATCGCCATCGCCCGATCGAGCCGACGTACTATCCGAAAGGCTCCGGCTGGGGCGCGTGGCTGATGGAGGACCAACGGTTCGTGAACGATCGGCCTGATGTGCTCACCTACCAGACGGCGGTGCTGACGGAGGATGTCGTGCTGGCGGGCGACGTCACGGCGAAGCTGTTTGTCAGCACGACCGGCCAAGACGCCGACTTTGTCGTCAAGCTGATCGACGTCTATCCCGAGAACTTTGAGCCCGACTACAAACTGAGCGGCTGGGAACTGATGGTCTCGAACGACGTATTCCGCGCGAGGTTTCGGAACTCAGGCGAGAAGCCGGAGCCGATGGTGCCGGGCAGGGTCACGCCGTTAACGATCGACCTGCACACGCAGAGTTACCGGTTCGGCAAAGGGCACCGCATCATGGTGCAAGTGCAGAGCAGCTGGTTCCCGATCATTGACCGGAATCCGCAGACGTGGGTGCCGAACATCTTCGAGGCGAAGGATTCGGACTTCAAAGCGCAGACGCACCGGGTGTATCGCGCCGGTGCGACGGCGTCGCGTGTGGAGATGCAGACGGTGAGGCCGTAGCGACAGCTGGGGAGCGGCACGGTGTGCGGGCGCGCCGATGGTGGCGCGCCGAGCGCTAGTCGGCGTCGAGATCCGAGGGCAGGTCAATGTCGCGCAGAACGCCGCGGTCGCGTACGTCCACATGCGCGACGCGTGTGCCATAGGCGTGCACCACTGCGCGCGCACCGCCATCGGCGACCGTCATCAGTTCACGCCAGGTGTCGCGGTGAAAGAACACGGGGTGTCCGTGTTCGCCTTCGAACTGTGGGCGAACGATCGGTGCGCCCGTCCGCCGCGCGCTGTCCATGACGGCGAGCACGGTTTCGAGTGTCACGAACGGATGATCCACCGGCCAGACCACGACGCCCACCACCGTCGTATTGGCCAGCTGCGCGAGGCCGAGCCGCACGCTCACGACCTGTTCACCGTCTGCCCGGGCGTTCACGACATAGACGGCGCCATGGGGTGCCTCCACTCCGGGCGGGAGTACCGTCACGAGTGGTGACAGTCCGGCGTCACGCGCCGTTTCAGCGGCGGCATCAACGAAGCGCCGGCCGTCGCGGAGCGTTGCGATCGCCTTTGGTCCGCCGAATCGCTTGCCCGCTCCCGCCCCGACGATGATTCCGGCAATGGCAAATGCACGCTCGGCGGTCATCGCGTATCGCGTATCGGCGTGCGCACGACGTCGGGTGGGCTCACGCGGCAAGTCACTCGCGCGACAGTTCCATCATCGCGCGCTTGAGCAGGGCGGTCGCTTGGTGGACCTTGTAGCCGTTCATCTCCAATGGTTGTGCGTCGTGGAACGCGCGTGCAGACAGTGCGTCGGCGCTGTCTTCGTCGAGCGCGCCACTGGCGATGTCTTCGCCCACGGATGGATTCACGAGCCAGGGGATCGGGGCAACGCCACCCAGTGCGAGACGCACGGTGCCATCAGTCCGCCGGCACGCGGCCAGTGACACGAGCGCGAAGTCCCAGACGCCGCGTTGCATCAGCTTGGTGAACCGCTGCGTGCCGCCGGCACTCGCGGCACTCAGCTCGATCGCCTCGATCAGTTCGCCCGGCGCAAGCGTGGTCTCGCTGCGCGGGTCAGTGGCGGCGTTCGCATAGAGTTGCTCGATCGACATCGTGCGCGTGCCCTGTGCGCTGCGGATGAGCAGTGTGGCGTCGAGCGCGAGTAATGCGACCGCAAGATCCGACGGATGCGCTGCGTGACAGGGCCCACCGCCGAGGATCGCGTGGTACTGATTCTCGCCGGCGAGTGCCGGGCATCCAGTGCCGCCATTCTTGTGGCAGGGAATGCGCTGCCGAAGGTACCAGCACCGCGGTCGCTGGCCGAGGTTGCCGCCAATTGTGCCCATTGAGCGAATCGCAGGCGTCGCGACTTCGTATACCGCGAGCGAGAGGGCGGGGAACCGCGACTGAACGGTTGGGTGACTCGCGATGGCGTCGAGTCGCGCTGCTGCGCCAATCCGGAGGCTCCCGTCCGGCTGTTCGGCGATCGTCGCCGCGCCGGCAGCCTTGGTGATGTCGACGAGCACGGCCGCTTGGTCGAGGCCGGACTCCATCGCGACGAGGAGGTCTGTCCCGCCGCCGACCAGGCGCGCGCCGGTGACGCCGATCATTTCCGCGGCTTCTGCTACTGTTTTGGGCGCTCTATATGAGATTGGCATCTGTTTATAATAAAAATAACTAGTATATTTATTTAGAAGAACGGAAAGTGTAGTCCATTATGTATTTACATCAGCGAGCTACTTACCAATATAAAAATACATCTGCTATATTGATATACCGTGAAAAACGAGCAGTTCATTACGCCGAACCTACAAGCGCTCGGTACTGACCAGATCGCCGCCTTGGATCGCGCTGCCAACGCCTGCGGCAGACTCTCCGCAGCGGTTGAGTCATCGCGATCAGCCTTCTCCAGCTTCCTACTGATCCGTCATGCAGTTCGCGTCCACGATGGCGCGGCAGAACTCGCGACAGAACTTCTTCTCGCCGATCTCGCCGACGCATCCGTGCTGGCGCACAACGCTGAATATGACAGTACGCCGCCCGGTCGGCATCCATCGATAGCGCTCGCGCTCGATGAGGCCGGACTCGGTGAACTCCTCACCGACCGCCTCCGCGCAACGCTCAACCAGTTCGCCGCCGCCGATCCGCGCCACGTATCGAGCGTGCTGCGCGCGGCGATCACGGCCGGTGTCATCGTCACTCCATCGCCCACGTCCGCCGACGCACAGCGCGGAGCGGCTCTCGCCGGCGCGCTCATGCTCGCGGGAGGGGGCAGTCTCGCCGCACCCTGGCTCGCGCCATACCGACTCGACGCCGCGGCCCGCGGCGCCGCGGTGCAGGTCGATCGTTCCGGCGATTGGAGCGAATGGATCCGCGCGTGGTGCGTCATGCTTGCCCGCGAAGCCAGCATCGCCGAACGGGCAGTGCGGAACGCCGAGCTACAGCTTGAGTTAGCGCGGGACGGCGCGCGGGCGCAGCGCCGTGTTGGGGCTACCGACGACGGGGTACTGCAATGGCTGCACGCGCATGCCGCGTTCACCATTCGCGGCGCGAGCGCGGGGCTTGGGCTGACAACGCCCACCGTAGGCACCGCGATCGAGCGACTCGCAGCGCTTGGGTTCGCCACCGAAATCACCGGGCAAAAACGCGATCGGGTCTGGGCGTCGAGCACCCTGCTCGGACTGGCCACGGCCTACTGAGTCGGCCTGCAGTGACCGGACGGAGCGTGACCGCGAGCATCCCGTCGTCGTGTACCCGATATGAGGACTCTCGCCCCGGCGATTACTGCCGCGACGGCGTCGCTGGTTTGGCTCGCTGCGTGCGCGCCGATCCTGTCGGCCCCGGGTCCGGCCTCTCCGTTTCCCGAAACGCCGGCAGAATCCCCGTCGCCGTCAGGGATCGGACAGCCCCTCGATCGCTTCAGAGAAGTCGACACGGAACGCCTCCGCGCGACCGGATTGCTGTTACCTGTGAAGGGCGTGCCGCTCGGAAAAGTCGAGGACTCATTCGATGCACCGCGCGACGACGGTCGGCGCCACGATGCCGTCGACATTCTCGCGCCACGCGGTACGCCGATCCTTGCCGCAACCGATGGCACCGTGCTCCGCATCGGCACCAACACGCTCGGTGGCAACGTCATCTGGATGGTCGATCCTGACGAACGCTTCGCGTTCTACTATGCACATCTTGACCGGTACGCCCGCGGCATCAAGCAAGGGGATCGCATCGCGCGCGGTACGGTCATCGGATATGTCGGAACGACGGGGAATTCTCCACGCCACGTGCCGCACCTCCATTTTCAACTCATGCGAATTAGCGATATTAAGCGGTGGTCCAGTGGCACACCGCTGAACCCGCTTCCATTCCTGATGGGCGATGCTGGCGTCACGCGGGCGTCGCCGGAGATGCACCGATGACGACGAGTCCAACCACTGGGAAGGAGCGCGCCCAGCTGCGCGCCGAAGCGAACCGGCTGACGGCGACGGTGCACGTCGGGCATCAGGGCGCGGACGACTCGGCGGTGCGCTCGCTCGACGATGTGCTGCGCACGCAGGAACTGGTGAAAGTTTCGCTCTCGAAAAACGCCGAGACGAACCCCAAGGAGCTGGCGCGCCAGCTCGCGGTCTCGACGCGATCCGAGGTGGTTCAGGTGATCGGTCGCACCGCGACCTTCTATCGGCACAATCCGAAGCTCAAGCGCAAGGACGGCGTTCGGCCCCGGGTGTAGGGCCGCCTACTTCTCGCGCGTGAAGGTCAAGTCCCACACGCGCGCGGAGCCCGAGTGCATCGCGGTGACCCCACCCGTGGCGTTGCGAGTAAACCAGACGGTTCCGAGACTCGCCCCGGCGGCGAATGCGTCGGTGTAGAGCGGCGTCAGCTCGGTGCGCATGGCGCCGCGAATCGAAGCTGCGAGCCTGCCATTCTCGACCGTGACGGTCCACGTCGCGTGGATTTCGTCGGAGTGGTAGCGACCGGCAAATGCGGCGAGTTGCTCCGGTGTCGGCGCCCACGGCGCGGTCGCCACGAACGCATACGCGACCGTGTCGTTGTCGGCGGCGAGCACACGCACCCCGCGCGGAGTGCCGTCGGGGCCGGATTCAAACAGCGCTCGATTGTTGCCGAGCATCCAGCCGCCATCACGTAGCGATCGCAATGGCGTGCCACCACGCCCGCCGCGGCCACCAGCGTTTCCGACGACGAGCGGGTCGTGCGTGCGAAGGCTTCGATACATGCCCGACAGTTTCGCCGCTGCCGCCGGATCAGTCGCCACCGTGTCGGGTGCGACGACCGGGGGGAGGCCGGGCACGAGCGCATCGACGAGGCCGCGCGTGAACTGGGTCGCTGGCGCACCGGCGGCGTTGCAGAGGACGGCGATAGACAGGTTCTTTTCGGGATAGCGCGCAATGAATGTGCTGTAGCCGCCGGTTGAGCCAGAATGCTGGATCTCGTTGATGCCGCGGTACGTGTTGACGATCAGTCCACGAGCGTACGCAATCGTCCGGCCACTCGTAAGCATGGTCTGCTTCGTGAGCGAATCGACGACGTTGCTGCCGAGCGTCTTCTTGTCGAGATGCTCATTCCACTTGAGCCAGTCGGTGACGGTCGTCAGTAGCCCGCCGGGGCCGTTGACGTTTTCGAACGGCATATCGAGCTCCCAGCCAACCGGATCGCCCGCGCGGCGTGCGTACGCTTGAGCACGGCCAGGCACGATCGTCCTGAAATCGTCGCGCCAATGTGTGTTGGTGAGTCCGAGCGGCCTGAAGATCCGCTCTTCGGAGAACTGCACGAACGACATGCCGCTGACGCGTTCGATGATCATTGGTAGCAGGGCAAAGCCCGAGTTCGTGTATGAGTAGAAGTCGCCGACCGGATAGTTGAGCGACTTCTGCGCCGTGATGTACTCGAGGAGGTCGGGCTGGCTATGCACGCGCGTGCCGCGCGGCCATCCGGCGAGCGCGACGAGATTGCTCCACTCGCGCAGTCCACTCGTGTGCGAGAGTAGGTGTCGTACGAGCAACGGTTGGGGATACTCGGGAAGCTCGGGGATGTATTTGCGGACCGGGTCGTCGATGTTGACCTTGCCGTCCTTCATCAGGATGGCGATCGCCGCCGACGTGAACTGCTTGGCCACTGAACCTGATTCGAAGATGGTGGTCGCCGTAATCGGCGAGTTCGTCTCGAGGTTGGCCATGCCGTAGCCGCGCATCAGGGTCGTGCGGCCGCTCTGCGCCACACCCACGGCGCAGCCTGGCGAGTGTGTGGAGTTAAACTGGGCAAAGATGCGGTCGGCGGCGGCTTCGGGTGAGATCGGAATGTCGGCGCCGCCACGGCCACCCCGCTGGGCGGTACCGGCGCTGGGCATCAGCAACAGGAGGACGGCGACGGAACCTGCTACGCGGCGAAGCTGACGAATGGGCGACATGACGCTTCTCCTGAATGTTGACGGTGTACGGTCGACGGCTAACGGGTGATCGTGCCCAGCACCCGCCATGGCGTCAGCGGGATCTGCGTGACGAACGCTCCGACCGCATCGGCCACCGCGGCCGCAATCGCCGGCGCGGTGGGAATGACCGGCGGCTCGGCGAGTCCACGCGCACCGGTGTGGTTTGCGGCCGCATCGGCCTCACCCACGAAGTACGCCTCGATCGTCGGAATGTCGGCGATGGTGGGAATCCGGTATTCGTGCAGATCCGGATTGAGGGTGACGCCGCGTGAGCGGTCCAGTACGCGTTCCTCAAACATGGCGTAGCCCAGCCCCTGGATGATCCCGCCCTCGAGCTGGCTTTCGGCGAGGAGCGGGTTGATGATCCGCCCGGCGTCGTGTGCCGCGACGATCCGCACGACGCGCACGATGCCGGTGTCGAGGTCCACCTCGACCTCCGCGAACTGCGCACCGAACGTCGCAATGCTGACATCGTCCGGGTTGGGGCCCCGCGTGCCCTTGCCGATGATCATCACGTTGCCGAGCGCGCCGGTGACTTCGGCAAAGGTCATTGAACGGTCGGTATCGCGCACCATCACGCGTGAATCCTTTGTCTCGAGGTCGCTCGGCTGCACGCCGAGCATGGGCGCGGCGGCTTCGAGCAGCAGTCGACGTGCGTCCACAGCGGCCATCCGCGCGGCGGGTCCGACCGAGGGAGTCGTCATCGAGCCCCACGAGTTGCCGGTGTAGGGCAGCGACTCCGTGTCGCCGATGACGGCGCGCACGTCGGACAGCTTGGCGCCCATCGCCTCGGCCGCGATCTGCGCGAGTACGGTGCGAGATCCGGTGCCGAGGTCCTGCGTGCCCGCGAGCACTTCGATTGACGCGTCCTTGTTGATGCGCACGTGGGCGTACGACGGTGGTCCGCCGCCGGTGGGCCAGGTTTGCGCGGCCATGCCGAATCCACGGCGAACGCGCGCTGCGCCGTGTTCGCGCGCGTGTGCGGTTGGCGTTCCATCGTCGCGGCGCTTCTCGCGAGAGGCCCAGCCAAAACGTCGCGCCGCGTCGTCGTAGCATTCGCGCAGTGCGTTGCCGGACCACGGGCGATTCGCGCGCGGATCGGACTTGGCGAAATTCTTACGCCGGAGTGCGAGCGGATCCATCCCGAGCTTCGCCGCGAGTTCATTCATAGCGCTCTCAAGGCCGAACGCGCCCTCGGCGTAACCCGGCGCGCGGAAGGCCTGCATGCCACTCGTGTTCACATACGCGAAGGTTTCCTCGGTGCGCACGTTGGGACAGGCGTACAGTTCCGTGTACATCTGGCCTGGACCGCCTTCCCAGCCGCTCACGCCGAGCGGTATGTCGGCGCTCACTGTGATCAGGGTGAGGGTGCCGTCCTTTTTTGCGCCGATCGTCACGCGCTGCGTCGTGGCGGGACGATTGCCCGCGTCGGTCTGCTCCGCTTTGCGCGTGTTGAAGCAGGTGACCGGCCGGCCGGTGCTGCGCGCAAAGAGCGCGGCGACGTAGGTGTGCGCGCCGGCGCCATTCTTCGCGCCGAATCCGCCACCCATGTACTGCTTGATCACGCGCACTGTCGATTGCGGAATCTCGAGTGCTGTGGCGATGTTCTCGCGCGTGCGGAAGATGCCCTGTGTCGATTCCCAGACGGTGAGGCGGTCGCCTTCCCACTCGGCGACGGCGGCGTGCGGCTCGAGCGCCGAGTGCAGCTGCACGGGCGTGCGGTATTCACGAGTGACGGTCACGAATGCGGCCGCGCGGCCTGCGGCCACGTCGCCGCGCTCGTACACGATCGGCGAGTCTTCCATCTGATTGCCGGCGCTGCGCACGAGCGGCGCATCGGGCGCCATCGCCGCCTCGAACGTCGCCGCGAAGGGAGCGGCGTCGAAGGTCATCGCCATCGCGCGCGCGGCACCGGCTGCGGCTGCCCAGCTCTCGGCGCACACGGCGGCGACCGGTTGGCCGGCGTATGAAATCTTCGTCGGGAACAGCCTCGTACCGGGTGGCGCGTCGCCCGGCGCGAGCACGCCGTACACACCGGACACCTTGCGTGCTGCTTCGGCGTCGAACGACCTGATCCGCCCTTTCGCGACTGGCGAGCGCAGGATGATCGCGATGAGCATCCCGGGGCGCACGACATCAACCGTGTAGCGCGCGCGACCGGTCACCTTTTCGAGCGCGTCCGCGCGCGGCACGCGTGCGCCGACCACGCTGAGTGGTGTGTCGGCGGTCCAGGTCGGCGGCGTAAACGCCGGTAGCTCGACGACGCGCTCTTCGGTCCGTCCCTCGACCACGACGGTGGTCTTAATGAACGTGCTGCCTACCGCAGCCTTTGGCTTACGGGGCATTGGCGTCTCGTGCGGAAGCGGAACCGCCATCGGGTGGAGCCGCGGCGGCCTCCGCGAGGCGAAACTCCCCCCGCGCGACGGCCTGGATTGCCGAGATAATCTTTGGGTAGGTGCCGCAGCGGCAGAGGTTGCCGCTCATCGCTGTGCGGATGGCGCCCTCGTCGGGCTTCGCGTTGGTTGCGAGTAGCTTCGTGGCCGCCACGAGCTGGCCTGGCGTGCAGTACCCGCACTGGGCCGCGTCGTGCGCAATGAACGCACGCTGCAACGACGAGAGCGTGGCGCCGTCGGCGAGCCCCTCGACAGTCGTGATCGCGCTCCCTTCACACGATTCGGCGAGCGTGATGCAGGCATAGGCCAGCCGGTCATCGATGAGCACCGTGCAGGTGCCGCATTCGCCGTGGCCACAGCCGTACTTGGCGCCGGTCAGGTACAGCTGGTCCCGCAGCACTGTGAGAAGGCGCTCGCCCGGCTCGGGGCTGACGTGGTGTGGGTGGCCGTTGACCGTGATCTGCATTGGGGCAAGATGCCCAGCGGATGCCCCGAGACGAAAGGGCCGATTGCAGCGCGACGAGCATCAGCCGCACCGGACGCTCACTGGACTACTGGATGGAGGGTGCCGAACGGGTGGGCCAAGGGTAAATTCCACCCAACGCACCGAATGATAGACCGCTCGGGCGCGCCACCGATTTTGAGGAACTCCGATGCCGTACGTGATCACAGAAGCCTGCAAGGACACCAAGGACAAGTCGTGCGTGGACGTCTGCCCAGTGGATTGCATCTACGAGGGGCCGGATATGCTGTACATCGAGCCCGACGAATGCATCGATTGCGGCGCCTGTGAGCCGGAGTGCCCGGTGACGGCGATCTTTCCTGAAGAGGATGTGCCCGTAGCGCAGCAGGCGTACATCCAGATCAACCGTGCCATCTTCAAGTCCGCGACGCCGCCTGGCCGGCCGACGCGGTAGGTGCCCGGATCTCCCGAATATCTGGACAGCAACGACGCCATCGCGTCGTTCTTTTCCCGAGCCGGTAGCACCGCCCGGGTCGCCGTCGACACCGAAGGCGCCAGCTTTCACAAATTCGTCGACCGGATCTACCTGATCCAGCTGTCCACGGCCGACCGGCATGCCATTATCGATCCGCTGCCGATCGCGCCGCCCGCCGCGCTCGGTGTGATGCTCGAGGATCCCGCGACCGAAGTGGTCTTTCACGATGCGGACTACGACCTGCGGCTGCTGCACCAGGACTATGGCTGGCACACGCGCAACATCTTCGACACACGCGTCGCGGCCCAGCTGCTCGGCATCACCTCATTCGGGCTCGCGGCGCTGCTCGAGGCGTACTTCGGCGTGAAGCTCGACAAGAAGCACCAGCGTGCGGACTGGTCCATGCGGCCGCTCACACAGGGCATGCTCGACTACGCCGCCCAAGACACGGTGCACCTGCTCGGCCTGCGCGACCGGCTCGCCGCCGAACTGCACACGAAGCAACGCTGGGCTTGGGCCGAAGAGGAGTTTCTGCGCCTCGAGGGCACGCGCTGGAACACGGAGGAGCCGGGCTCGGCGTTCCTGCGCATCAAGGGCGCGCGCGACCTGACGCGGCGTGAACTCGCGCTGCTCCGCGAACTCGCGAACTGGCGCGATGCGCTCGCGCTGCAACTCGACAAGGCGACCTTTCGCGTCGTCGGCAATGAGGTGTTGCTCGACGCGTCACGGCTTGCACCCTCGGATCGTGATGCGCTGGGCAAGATCAAGGGAATGCCGCGCGGCATCCTCGAGCGTAATGGTTCGGACATTTTGGCGGCGATCCAGCGCGGTCTGACGGTGCCGGAGAACGACCTGCCGCGTTTCCCCAAATCAAAACGCTGGGCGCGCGACCCTGATTTCGACACCAAGGTTACGCGGCTCAAGTTGGCACGCGACGAAGTGGCGAAGCGGCTCGAACTCGATCCCGGCGTGTTGTGCTCGCGTGACCGAATGGAAATCATCGCCCGCGCTCTGCCGAAAACTGTCGAAGCACTCGGTGCGCTCGGCGAGCTTCGCACCTGGCAGGTGCACGAACTCGGCGACGCGTTCGTCGCTGCGCTCAGGGGGTTCAAGCCGGTGGCAGATACCCAGCTCGACCTGGCAGCCGGCGCGCCTGCGGACGCGTCAGCGCGCGGCGACGCTCCCTACCGCGACCACTAAAGCAGCCTGGGCTGGGCCCCGCTGGGCCCCGGCCTAAAAGCCGAGGTACGTCCTCACCCGAGGTTCGATCCGATCTGGACCCCAGGGCGGTGACCAGACGAGGTTGATCTCGACCTTGCCGACGCCCTCGAGCGTCTTCAACTGCTCTTCGGCGTCCTTCATGATTTCCGGTCCCGATGGGCAGGCCGGCGACGTCAGGCTCATATCCACCGTGACGTCGTTGCCCGTGATGCGCACGTCGTAAATGAGTCCCATGTCAATGATGTTGAGGTTGACATCGGGGTCCTTCACGCGGCGTAGCGCAAGCTTCACGAGATCGGGCGTAATTCCACCCAGATTCGTGGTAGTCGTCGCTCCGGATTCGGGGCTCGGCGTCGCCGGTACCTGTTCGCCGTCCGGGGTCCCGACGGTGATTGCGTCGTCCGTCATGCGCCGAAATCTAGCGTTTTACGAGCGATTTGCTCGGGTTTGCCTTGGATGGCTTCGGGGAGGCTGCCGACGGCTTCGGAGCTGCTGACGCCTTCGAAGCTGCCGAAGACTTCGAAGTGGCCGAAACGGGCGCCTTCGGCGTCTTCTTTTTTGCGGCGGCGGCCTTCGACGTTGTGGCCTTCTTCACGGCCGCTGCCCGAGCCGCTGCGCTCATTCCGGTCGTCACGCGGCGTGCGCGGGACCGGAACGGCCGGTTCCAGTGTTCCGCGCGGTCAGCGCGGAACGATTCGGGGAGCATCGCGATAGCGAAGCGTTCATCGAGCACGGCCAGCGCGGCCGCATCGGTGACGTCCTGGCGGACGTCGGCGATCACGAGCGACGGGCGCCGTACCCGCGCGGCGTGTACCCGATTGGTGAGGAGCACGACGAACATCTCGCGATCGGGGTCGATCCAGAGCGACGTGCCGGTGTAGCCGGTGTGGCCGAACGCGCGCTCACCCAGATAGTCGCCGGCGCCATGATGGCCATCGGCGGCTTCCCAGCCAAGCGTACGTGTCTTTGACGCGCGTGCAGTGAACAACTGAACGGTGGAGTCGGCGATGATGCGCACGCCATCGTACTCGCCACGGTTCAGCATCATCTGGGCGAAGACCGCAAGGTCGCCGGCGGATCCAAAGAGGCCCGCGTGCCCGACGACGCCGCCGAGCGTGAAGGCGTTTTCGTCGTGCACTTCGCCGCGCAGTGGGTAACCCCGAGGCGGCCTGACTTCGGTTGGGGCGATGCGGTATCGAAGCGAGTCAGCGGGCGTGAAGCCCGTGTTGCGCATGCCGAGCGGCTGGAAGACGCGGTCGTGGAGGAATCGGTCGAGTGGCTCTCCCGCGGCGCTCTCGACGACCCAGCCGAGCATGTCAGCACCGAGGTCGGAGTAGACGGTGCCGGCGCCCGGCTTGTACTGGAGCTTTGTCGAAATGACGAGCTGCTTCGCGCTGTCGTGCGAGAGGTGTTTCCGCCAGAGTTCGCGCCCGGCGGGCAGTCCGCTCTGGTGCAGGAGCAGCATCCTGACCGTGACCAGATCCTTGAGGCCGCCTGAGAAGCCTGGCACGTACGTGGAGACCGGGGCATCGAGGCGGAGCTTGCCTTCATCGAAGAGCACCATCGCCGCAGTGGTCGTGCCGACGACCTTGGTGAGCGAGGCGAGATCGTAGATCGATTCGTCAGTGGAGACCGCACTGCTGGTTGCGCTCCACGACAGCTTACCAAACGCCTGTTCGTAAACCACCGAACTGCGCCGTCCGATAATAACAGCGGCGCCAGGATAGCCGCCGGCGGTAATACCGCGGCGGACGATCCGGTCGATGTACTCGAGGCGTTCGGGCGACATCCCCACCTCGGCAGGCGCGCGCACGCGAAGCCCGTCGCCATGGAGGACGAGGAGCGCGGTAGCTAGGAGGAGGGCGATGTTCATTCAGTGAATCGGATCGTCATGAAGTACGGGCCAACCCCTTACGAGTCAAGACGAACGGACGTTGGGTGGGCAACTGGGTCAGCGGGTGGTGTCGCGCACCAACCCCGGAGGAAGCTGGTAGAGGAGCTTTGCGGTGCGCAGGTCCTCTGGTGACAGCCGCAGGGTGTGGACGCGCGGCGCCATGATGCTGCCAGGGCTCGACGAGTGATCGAGTCCGATCAGATGTCCGACTTCGTGGAGCGCGATGGCGTGCACCGCGTCACGGTCGTAGGTCTCGCCCACTGCCGAATGCAGTGCCACTTCAATGTCGCCGCCGACGATCCACCAATTCAGGTCGCGAGCCCAGAAAGTCTTACCTGCCGCCGTGTCCGGGAACCGCTCGACCCAGCGGAGTCGCACCTCGGCGCTGGCGGAATCGTCGACGAACAGGAATCGCACCGGAATGCCGGCGTTGGACCAGATGGAGAACGCATCGCGCGCGAGGTTTGGATAGTCGGGCCAGAAGTCCGTGACGTCCGGTTTGCGCTGCACCCAGACGGTAATCGGGTTGTAGCGACGGTCCACCCAACGCGCGATGTGGTCACCGCGCGACGCGAGGATCTCGTCCAGGTACGTCATCGGCGCGCGGCCGGCCGTGATGCGCTGCGCGATTTCGGTAAAATCCTGCGGGCCGGGCGGCGGTAGCGTGGACGGCTGCACGCGCACGAGGTCGCCTTCCTGAGTGGTCAGTTCGATCGTCGCGGTCGAGTCGGGCAGAGCCTCCCGTGCTGCCGCCGCATCGCTGCGCGACATCTTGCCTGCCTGCAGGCCGACGACCAGGCTGAGCGCGATGATGGTTGCGCCGACTGCGATTTGGGACTTGTTCACCCGCCGAGATCCCGTGTACCGAGAAAGGTCTGTACGCTGCCGAAGAACGCTGCGGGCTGTTCCCAAAAAGGCATGTGTCCTGCGCCGGGAATGCGCGTGACCGTCGCGCGCGGAATGCGCGCCGCGCTCGCCTGCGCGATGTCGGGGGGGATCAGGTCGCCATCGCCGTGCACGAACAGCGTCGTGGCGCTGATCTGTTCGACGGCGCCTCGCCAGTCGTACCCTTCGCGGCGAAGCCTCGCCGCCACGGCCGCGCCAGTGATGCTCGTCTCGCGCGGCGGACTAAACGCGAGCCCGAGTTCTTGGTCCACGAACCATGCGGGATAGATCGCGCGCGAATACTCGGCGTGCGTATCGGGATTGTCATCATGGAGCAGTCGCGGGTCGAGCGACTCGAGCAGTGCGCGCTCACGGCCGGTGAGCCGCGCGAGCGCCGCGCTGTGGAGGCCCGAAATCCATTCGCTCGTGAGGCCGACGGCGTTGACGACGACGAGCCGACGAACGCCCAGCGGGTCGCGCGCAGCCGCGAGCATCGCGATGCCACCGCCCCACGAGTGACCGAGGATGTCCCAGCGGGCGACGCCGAGTGCTTCTCGAATTGCCGGCAAGTCACCGGCGTCAAACTCGACGCGTGACTGGCGCGGCCCGGGCGCCGCCGCCGATGCCCCACGGCCACGCAGATCATAAAACACCAACTGGCGCGTTGCCGCGAGTGGCGCGAGCGCCGGCCAGAGCAGCGCGTGGCTGTAGATCATCCCGCCGTTGATGCAGACGAGCGGCGTGGTACCCGCAACGGCCGGCGTCGTGAACACCGCGAATGAGAGGCCACGCGTTGTGACCGTCTGGCGCGTGAGGCGCGGCGACCGCGGTTGGGTCTTTCTGAACGCGGTGTACCGGGTCTTGGCCGATTCAGTCATCGGTTCGCTCACCTGTTTGGCGTGCGCGCGGCAATCTGCGCGATGGCCCATGCGGCGTGTTCCGGCACGAGGGGTGCGGCGTCGGTGAGCGCTTCGCTCAGCAACGCGGTGTCACGCGCATCGCCAACATTGCCGAGCACGACGGCGGCGTTGCGCTTGAGTCCGCCGAGTTTCGCGCGCTTCATCGCCGAGTTCCGGAACGTCGCGCGATACGTCTCTTCATCCATAGCGAGCAACTCCCTCGCGAGGCTGCGTGCATCCTTGGTGTCGAGCGCAGCGCGCGGGGCGAACGCCGGCTCGGCCAGTTCGCGCGCAAAGCTGATGTTCCAGGGGCAGACGTCCTGACAGATGTCACAGCCGTAAAGCAGATCACCGATTTTCGGGCGCAACGTCTCTGGAATGGCATCGCGCAACTCGATCGTGAGGTAGGAGACGCACTGTGTCGAGTCGAGCGCACGCGGGGCGACCAGCGCATTGGTTGGACAGGCGTCGAGGCACTTTCGGCAGGTGCCGCAGCGGTCCTCTTCGAATGGCGCGTCGGGCTGAAGTTCGAGATCGGTGAACAGCGCCCCGATGAAGAAGAACGAACCGAGGCCAGGGTTGATGAGCAGGGTGTTCTTGCCAAACCATCCGAGCCCGGCCTGCCGCGCAAGGTCTCGTTCGAGCACGGGCCCCGTGTCCACGAAGGCGCGGCTGGAGCCGCCCGCCTGCGTCGTGAGCCACGTTCCCAGCGATTCGAGCCGGTCCCACATCAGCCGGTGGTAGTCGTCGCCGCGAGCGTATCGGGCGATGGGGCCGGTGGGCTGGGTGCCGCCGTAGTTCAGCCCGACGACGAGTGCCGATCGCATGCCCGGCTGGGGCAGGCGCGAGTCACGCCGAAGTTCGGTGTGCCGCTCCATGTACTCCATCGTGCCGGCGTAGCCGTGGCCGAGCCACTCGTCGAAATGGCTGGCGGTGTCGGCCGGCCCAAGCGTGGCGATGCCGGCGAGGTCAAAGCCAACTCCGTACGCCTTCGCCTTGAGCTGCGACGCCAGCGATTCTGCACCAGCGCCGCCGCCGGCACTGCGGCCGTCGCTTCCGGCCGTGGTGTTCAAGGGGTTCGGCTTGCCCAGCGCGCGTAGCGCGCCACGTCGTCGGCCGACGGAACGGCGTGGTGGTCGCCATAGGCAGTGTACATGCGCCACGCGGTGTAGCGGCGGTCTGGCAAGGGCAGGAAAGGCGGCTTCCGAAACCAGTTCCGGGAGCGGAATCGCCAGGCCACGCGCAAGAGGTCAACGGCGAGCGAAGGCTCGGCGAAGCACCGGATGGCAAGGCGGAGCGCGAGGGAGATCCACTTCATACGGTGCAACTTCGCACTTGTGGCAGGCGGCATCAACGTGCAGGGGGCTCCGTCCGAGGCGTGGCACGCGCCAACAAGCGACTGCGGGTGGTGCGCGACCCGGATATCATTCCGCGACGATGTGGATGCATGGTGCGATGCCCTGGATGAGCCGGATCGCCTCGCATGGCTACTATCGCGTCTCGGTTGGCGGCGCGGAGCCGCCGCGCGAGGGGCCGGCGCTCGTCGTGGCGAACCACACCAACGCGCTGCTCGACACTGCGTTTGTCGTGCTGGCCTCGCAGCGGCGCGTGCGGTTCATGGCCAAGGCGCCACTTTTCACCTACCCGGGGCTCGGCTGGTTGGTGAAGGCGGTGGGGTCGGTGCCGGTGTACCGGCGGCAGGACGATCCCAAACTCGTCGCGCAGAATCTCGACGTCTTTCGCGAAGTCTATCGGGCCATCGCCGATGGTTTTGCCGTCGGAATTTTCCCTGAAGGGACGAGCCACAGTGCCTCGCACCTCCAACCGCTTAAATCGGGTGCAGCGCGCATCGCGCTCGGGGCAGCGGAACAGTACGGGAAGGCGTTTCCGATCATTCCCATCGGCATGATGTTCATGGACCGCCGGACCTTTCGCAGCAAGGCGCGCGTGGTCGTCGGCCAATCCTGTATGTGGGACGATCTGGTGGGGCGCGGGCCTCGCGACCGCGAAGCCGTGCGCGAACTCACGCGTCGCATTGAGGTCTCAATGCGCGCCGTCACGCTCAACCTGCACGACTGGAACGACGAAACGTTGGTGCGCGCCGCCGAGGAGGTGTGGTGCGCTGAGTTCGGCGGCGCGACCGATGATCGTGCCCAGATCGCCCGACTCGGGGCGACGACCCACACGCTCGCCCGGCTTCGGCTCAGAGACCACAGTGGCTGGCGCACCGTGGCACGCGAGCTTCGTGCGCACGACCGAGTGCTCGGCCGTCTCGGGATCACGCCGTCCACGTTGCGTGCGGAAACGTCGTCGCGCGGTGCGGTGCTGTGGCTCATGCGAAAGCTCCCGATGCTGCTGCTGACCCCAATCGCGCTCGCGGGGCTGTTGCTCCTCTGGATCCCCCGCGAGGTCACCGGCACGATTGCCACGAAGGCCTCGAAGAAGGAAGGTGACGATTCGGTTCCGACGTTCCGTGTCCTGTACGGCGGCGTGTTCTTTTTCATCTGGTTTGTGCTGCTGTCTGGCGCGGTGGGCGCGACGTGGGGATGGCTCGCCGCGCTCGGTACCTTTGTAGCGATGCCGTTTCTCGCATTCGGGGCGATGCGGGTCGGCGAGTCGCATCGGTTTGTCTGGCAGGCCATACGCCGGTACTTCGTGGTGCGCAAACATGCCGAGCGCGTGGCGGCGTTACGGCAGCGGCAACACCAGCTCGCTCAGAAACTGAAGGACTTGCTGCGCGAGGCGAGCGAGTAGTGGCTGGGCCTGCTACGCGTTGGCCAGCCAGCTCCGGCCGTCGCAGCGAGCTGGGTTAATCAGGCCAAGGGCGGCGAGCGCAGTCGGAAAGACATCGACCGTGCGCAGCGGTGTTTGCGCGACGGGCCGGTTCACGAGGAGCGGGACGGCCATGTGCTCGCGGTGCAGTGCGCCGTGCGCCGATACATGTGGAATCGGTTCCCACTTGGCGCGAAAATCCCACCCGCGTGCTGCGCTCAGGACGATGTCGCCGCATCGCGGGCTCGCGGCGAGCGACGAGATCTGTACTAGTGCGTCGGGGTACTCGCTCGAGACCGTCGCGTTGTGCGCGTCTGTCGAATCGAGATCGCGCAACTCGCCCAGTCCGAGCGGATCACCGGATTGGGGCAGGTACGAGACCTGTGCACCGCGCCAGCAGATTCGTGCGACGCCTCTCGTTCGGTGCCGGACCTCGCACTCCGCTGCCGATACCGGAAGTATCAGCAGGTCGGTGGACTCCCGTGACATCAGGAGCTCAGTCAGCCATTCCCAGCGCTCGGCGAGCGCGGGCCACCACGGCCGGTCGCGACGGTTGAGGTCGAGCGAGATGTGCGCCATCGCGTTGCCGCTGACCATCACGGCCGCGCGGTGGCCGGCTCCCCAGGTCCACGGGTGGGCGCGTGTGCGCACGCTGTGCGACCGGAGCAGGCCGGTGAGATCCTCGTGCGTGTGCACGGGCGAGTGTCCGTGATCGCTTACGATCCAGAGGTGCATCTGCTCCCAGCGCCCATCGCGCTCGGCGTCGTCGCGAATTCTGGCGGCGGTCTGATCGACGATTTGCATCGCGGTGCGCACGAGCGGAGCGTCGTGCCCCAATGCGTGCGACGCCTTGTCGATACCGGTGAGCGCGCAGAAGGCAAACTGCGGGCGTTCGTGGGCGATGCGGTCGGCGACGAGCCTACCGACATGCCGGTCGATGGCGAGCCAGCCGCTCACATCGCCCCGAAAGTGCGTGAATGCCGCGCGCGTGACGAAGCGGGCCCCGCGCGCGACCTTTTCGCGGCGCGCGAGTCCGCGTTCAATCACGCTGAGCGCCGAGAGCCTTGAATCGACGAGTTCGAACATCGTCGGCGCAGCGGGATCGAGGTCGCGGCTGAGTTCGCGCAGGCCGAGGCCCACGTAGCTGCGTGAAAACACCGGCCATCTGGTGATGGCGCGCTCACGATCGTACCAACGGATTCCCGGCAGGCCGACGGGGCCGGGGAACCGACCCATCAGAAAGGGCGTATACGCGGGTCCGGTGACCGACGGAAAAACAGAAGTCACGGTGTGCAGCCCGCCCTCGGCCCGCAGCTTTGAAAGTGCCGGCAACTCCCCGCGATCCATCGCGGCGGCGAGGGTGTCCGGTCTCGCGCCATCCGCGACAAGGATGACGACACTGGGCGTCGCGAGGTCGCGGGAGGGCACGCGGGAAAGTAAACTCAGAGGAAGGCAAGTCGAAAACGGGTGTGGCCGGTGGGGCGGGGTGGCGGAGTACGCGAAGACGCCGGGCGGTGCGGACCTGATGGTGCCAGGGGTGAGTAGGCGGTAGACAGTGCACGGTTGACGGTAGTCGTAGCACTGCCACGACAACGACAACGACAAATGCCAACAAAAAAGAAGAAGCTGGCGGCGAAGGTGACCACAAAGGCGAAGCCGAAGCCGGGCGCGAAGCCGGGCGCGAAGCTAGCGGCGAAACCTGCGGCCAAGCCGGCGGCGCATCACGCATCCGCGGATCACCGCGAACCTGGCGGCTTCAAGGCGTCACGTCATGGCGCAACCAAGTGGAGTGCGGCGGGTCCGAAAGCGGCACAGAAGAAGGCCGCGGAATCACGCGAGGCGGCGGGAGCGATACAAGTCGCCGCCGAGGCGAGCCGGTTCCTCAAGGGCGCTCGCATTGCGCCGCGTCGCATCGACGGCAGCGAGACCGTCGAGCAGCTGGTTGACGGCGTGTTCCAGGCCTACAACGCGGGACGCCTTCGCGAGGCGTGCCATCTGTTCAGCGAAAAGATGTTGGCCAACGACGTCACGATCGGCCTGACGCTCACGGGCGCGCTGACACCGGCCGGGCTCGGGATGAGCTGCCTCATTCCGCTCATCGAGGCCGGTTTTGTGGATTGGATCATTTCTACTGGCGCCAACCTCTACCACGACACGCATTTCGGGCTCGGACTCACGATGCACCGCGGCAACGCGACAGAAAGCGACGTACTGCTGCGCGAAGAGGGTGTCGTGCGCATCTACGACATCTTCTTCGACTACGACGTGCTGCTTTCGACCGACGCGTTCTTCCGGCAGATTATTCGCGGACCGGAGTTTCAGCGCACGATGTCGAGCGCCGAGTTCCACTGGCTCTGCGGCCGGTACGTAGCCGAGCGCGAGCGAATGCTCGGGATCGGCAACAAATCACTGCTTTCTACGGCATGGCGGTGCGGTGTGCCGATCTACACGTCGTCGCCTGGCGACTCGAGTATTGGCATGAATGTCGCCGCGCTCGCCCTCGAAGGCGGCAAGTGCATCATCGATCCGAACAAGGACGTGAACGAAACAGCGGCCATAGTACTCGGCGCCAAGCGCGGATCGGCCAAGGCGCGTGCGGGAAAGAGCGCCATCGTGATCATGGGCGGCGGTAGTCCCAAGAACTTCGCGCTGCAGACGGAGCCACAGATCCAGGAAGTGCTCGGCATCGACGAAAAGGGACACGACTACTTCCTGCAGGTGACCGATGCCCGGCCCGATACGGGCGGGCTCTCCGGCGCGACGCCGGCCGAAGCAGTGAGCTGGGGCAAAATTGACCCCGATCGCCTGCCGGATGCCGTGGTCTGCTACATGGACACGACGGTCGCGCTGCCGATACTTACGAGCTACGCGATGGCGAAGCGGCGTCCGCGTCCGCTGAAGCACCTGTACGAACAGCGTCCGGCGCTGATGGCGCAGCTCGAGCGGGAGTTCCGGAAGGCGAACGGGTAGGAGCTAGGCGGTGCCGCCACTCGCGCCGGTCTTTCTGACGCTCGCCACGAAGTTCGCGTGCGAGAAATCGCCACGGCTCGTGTAGGCGAGCATCGGTTCGCCGCCAAACACCTCTTTGACGATTGCGCGGTCTGGCCAGTCATCGCCGATCCGTCGGTCGATCTGCCCGACGGTTTCCTCGATCCAATTGGCCTTCGCCGCGAGCAGCACGGCACCGTCCTGCAATAATCCGCGGTGCGCGTCGAACACTCGCTTCGGATTCCGCGTGAGGATGTTGCGAATCGTTCCGATTTGCTGGCGAACATCTTCGCGGTGCACGGGGTGGGCGACGCGAACCTTGACGCTCAGGAAGAGGTCGGCAGCGAATAGCGTCTCACGTTCGGCGTCCCAGACCACGTGATGATCCGGCGCGTGACCGGGTGCCTGGATCAGCTCCAGGCCGTCGGCATCGAACGGAATCACCGGCGACTGGAGGAGCGGCATGCGGCCCCAGGTCCAGCAACGGTGCCATCCGCGGCGCTGGGGGGTGCGCAGTTGTGTTTCAGTGTCCGGCCGCATCTGGAGTGGCACGCCGGCGGCGGCGAGCCGCTCCGCATTGCCGCCATGATCGTCGTGCGCGTGGGTGATGATCACACCCTGCGGCCGGTTCGCCGCGATCCATGCCATGAGTTCCGGCCCGGCGTCATCAAACGCCGAGTCGATCATCACGCCACGAACGGCGTAGGTGCTCACCTGATAGCCGGCCGCGCGGCTCCGCCAGCTGGAGAAGACGAGGCGTTGCACGTCGTCGTGCTGTTCGATCACTAACACGAGCGAAAACTAGCCGAGGACGGCGGTGGCACGTATCTTCCATCCATTCGCGTGGCGCCCGGCCGAGTAATACCGAGCCGGGCGTCACGTTTTTTCAGCGACAAAGTCCTTCCTGCCCCCGACCGGCGCCGACAATGATCGAGGCACTGAAGAAGAAGCTCAGCGAGGAAGTATCGAAGCTCCACCACGAGCTGACGGTCACGCTCCCGGCGGAAATTCGGCGTGCCGTTGAGATGGGTGATCTTCGCGAAAACTCGGAATACAAGGCCGCGCTCGAGCGCCAGCGTCTCGTGCAGGCCCGCCTTGGCCAGCTCGGATCGCGCCTCACTAAGCTGTCGTCGATCGATATCACCCAGATCTCGAAGGATTCGGTCGGGCTCGGTTCGAAGGTGGTCGTCATCGATCAGGAGACGAAGGTCGAAGAGACCTATCACTTCGTGTTCGGCGATGCGATCGAGCTCGAGGACAACCACGTCACGATGGCGTCGCCGATCGGCCGCGCCATGCTCGGCAAGAAGAAGGGCGAAGACGTGGTACTGAAGCTCCCGACCCGCAATCGCACGATGAAGATCGTGCAGCTCGTGACGATCCACGCAGCGAAGCCCGAAGATCTGAAGTAGGCGGCGGCGCCTGAGTCCCTCGGGCGACGCGCTCAGCGCTGTTGCAACGCTGCCGCGAACGCGGCGGCCCGTGCGAGCGTGGGCCCGGGCGATCTGGGCCCCACCGCGTCCGGTACCGGCGCCACGTCGAGTACGATGCAGAGCGGTCCGCGTTCGCCGAGCGCTGTCCGCGCGCCGACCGTCCAGGCGGCGATGTCGCTGAACCGGAATACCGACCCGATGCCGCTCGCGCGCGCCATCGTGGCGAAATCCACATCGCGCCCCGGGATCGGCTGGGCGCCAGTCACTTCGTACACGCCGTTCGCGAAGATGAGCACGACCAGATTCTCCGGCGCCTCGGAGGCGATCGTCACGAGCGATCCGAGATTCATCAGCAGCGAGCCGTCGCCGCTGCAGGCGATCACGCGGCGGGTGGGTTGCGCGAGCGCCATGCCAAGTCCGAGTGGCACCGCTTCGCCCATGGACGACGGTACGAACACGAAATCGAGCGGATCGAGGGGGCCTATCGCCATCCATTCGCGCGCGCTTCCCATCGACGTGATCACCACGTCGCCGGAGCGGCGCTCGGCGCGCAGCACCTCGAGGGTCTCGCGAAGCGGCATGCGTGCGCTCATGCGCGTCCCTCGGCGACCACAATCCCGCCGGCGATTCCTGCGGCACGGCACCGTTCGTAGTGTGTGCGAATCTCCCCGTAGTCCGCGGTGTCGGTCACGAGCTTCCAGTCAATCTGCCACGCCGAGAGTACCGGCTCGGTGAAGACCAAGCAGGTGTCGCCAGGCAGGGTGCTCTGGTTGAGGTAGCTTCGGTATCCGATCACGCTGAAGATCGGGAGCTTCCAGTCGTGCACGATATTGCGCAGTGAGTCGCCGCTCTCGAACAACCCGGTGCACTGGATGAGCACGAGCGGGCGCGCGCCACCGAGGTGCAGTCCGCCGGCCACGGCCCATGCCTCACCTTCGCGGCAGACCCTGACCAGCCGGAGCGATGGATGCGCGTCGAGCGCGGCGTGCCACGGTCCGATCGTGCTGTCGGGCACCGAGATGACGTGGGTGATTCCCATGGCGGCAAATAGATCCGCGATGGCGCGTCCCATGTCAGCGGCGGAAGGTTCGGTCATTGCAGTACGCTAGTCATCAACCGTGAATAGCCGAGCCACTTCGGCGCGGTAGGCTTCCACTTGCCGCGCGCATTCTCGCGCGTCCCAGCCCATGTGGTGTGCGACGACGGCGGCCACGCGCGGAGCGGCCGGGATG
>BJHH01000006.1 GCA_014192065.1 Gemmatimonadota bacterium
TGCCGATCTCGTACTCGGGCCGGACCTACGCTGAGGGCAAGAAGATCGGCTGGCGCGACGGTGTCGCTGCGATCTGGCACATCATCAAGTTCAACCTTGCGTCGTGACCAGGGCCAGTAATACGGACGAGCACAGCACACAAACCCTGACCGTCCCGGCCGGACTCTTCGACCGGCTGCAATAGACGGGTAGTGCCTCACGCCGCACATCGTGGACGAAGGCGAGGTGGTGCGGGGAACGAAAAAGCCGTAACCGTCGAACACGCCCCGGCGCCACCGACCTGTTTCTACCTGATCTATCTTTCGGTGCGGACCCGGCGTTGTGCCTCACCGGTCGGGCCGACAGAGTCAAATTTCCGTTGCTCACGCCCATGACGCGAATCCGTTTTTCCACTGCAGGTGAATCGCACGGCCCGGCCCTCGTCGCCATCATCGAGGGCATGCCCAGCGGCCTGCCATTGCTGGCCGCTGACGTCGATCGGGAACTCGCGCGGCGCCAGCAAGGGTATGGGCGCGGCCGTCGCATGCAGATCGAGCAGGACGCGATCGAGTTCCTGAGTGGCGTGCGCGCGGGCGAGACCATCGGCTCGCCTGTGGCGATGCTCGTGCGCAACAAGGACTGGAAGAGTTGGTCGGAGATCATGGATCCCGCGCCGCACGACGCGGACGCCACGGAAGGTCGCAAGCGCCAGCTCACGCGCGTGCGGCCTGGCCATGCCGATCTGTCCGGCCTCTTCAAGTACAACCGCACCGACGCGCGCGACATTCTCGAGCGAGCTTCCGCTCGTGAGACCACAGCGCGGGTGGCCGCCGGTGCCGTCGCACGCCGCCTGCTTGCTGAGTTCGACATCTCGATCGGGTCGCACGTCGTGCACCTGGGCGGGATCGACGCCACGCCGCCGGCGCAGCTCCCGGCTGACCTCAACGCGGCCGCTGACCCCTCGCCGCTCCGCACCCTCGACAAGGCTGCCGAGGCGCAGATGATCGTGCGTATCGACGAGCTCAAGAAGGATGGCAACACGGCCGGTGGAGTCGCCGAAGTGGTCGTGCGCGGGCTGCCCGTGGGACTCGGCAGCCATGTGAGCTGGGATCGCAAACTCGACGGCCGGCTGGCCCGTGCGATCATCTCAATTCCTGCGGTCAAGGCAATGGAGATCGGCGCGGGTTTCGACGCCGCCCGAAAGAGTGGCGCCGAAGTGCATGACGAAATCGAACCCGCGCCCGGGTCACCGCGAACCGGCAACGTGCGTCGCCGTACCAATCGTGCGGGCGGACTGGAGGGCGGCATCACCACCGGTGAACCGCTCATCCTGCGCATGTCGATGAAGCCGATCTCAACACTGATGAGTCCGCTCGCGACCATCGACGCCCATACGGGTGCACCGGTCGAAGCCGCTGTCGAACGGTCGGACGTGACGGCGGTGCCGGCGATGGGCGTGATTGCCGAAGCGATGACGGCACTCGTGCTCGCCGATGCATTCGCCGAGAAGTTCGGCGGCGACTCGCTCGACGAGATGCGGAGAAATTTCGATGGCTACATCACACAGATCGCGACCCGTTTTAGCCGCTGACCTCACGGTTCCCAACCTGATCCTCGTTGGGCTTCCGGGGTCGGGCAAATCAACCGTGGGCCGTGCGCTGGCGAACGCGCTCGGCCGTGATTTTCTCGATTTCGATGTCGAAATCGAACGGCGCCAGGGCGTTACTGTATCGGAGATTTTCGGCGAGCGGGGCGAGGCCGCGTTTCGAGCGCTCGAAGTCGCCCTGACGCGGGAGCTCAAGGACTCCGCGAATTTGGTCCTCGCTCCAGGCGGCGGCTGGATCACTAACCCAGGCTGTTTGGAGCTGCTGCGACCGCCTGCACAGGTCATCTACTTGCAGATCGATCCGGCGCGCGCACTCGAACGGATGGCCGCCGAAGCGGCCAACCGTCCGCTCCTTCGGCACCCGAATCCGCTCCAACAGCTGGAGCGTTTATTGGCCGCCCGCAAGGATTTGTATCTTCTTGCAGATCATACACTTAGAGTAGACGCACTAGGCGAAAAAGAGGTCGTTTCTCATATAGTTGCGCTTGCCAGCCGTCCGTTAGGGGACTAGGATAGGCTTTCCGCAGGTCGCCCTACCATAGAGTGACCGACCGGGTATCGTCGGCGTCATAGATGGCGTCGGCGCGTCTCGCCGAGACTCGAGCAACGAGCAATGGCTACCAAGAAAAAGTCCGCAACCAAAGCCGCAACCAAGTCAGCGAAGGCCAAGGCAGATACGCCCGCAAAGCCGGTCGCGGCGAAGCGCGTCGCGAAACCCGCCAAGCCGGTCGTAGCCGTTTTTAAGGCCACCAAGCCCAAGGCCACGCCTAAAGTCGCAGCCAAGTCGCGCGCCAAGGCACCCGTCGTCCTTGCGGACATTGTTCCGGTCATTGCCAAGGCGCCTGCCAAGAAATCACGGCGCAAGGTGGTCATCACGCCGAATACCGCCGAGTGGGCGGCGCCGATCAACCTGGGCAACCGATCGCTGGTCATCGTCGAGTCGCCCGCCAAGGCCAAGACCATCGGCAAGTACCTCGGGTCAGCGTATGCCGTGAAAGCGACGGTCGGCCACGTTCGCGACCTGCCGACGAAGACGCTGGGAATCGACCTCGAGGATGGCTTTGCGCCCGAGTACGTCACGATTCCTGGAAAAGAAAAGACCGTTGCCGAAATCAAGCAGGCAGCGCGCGGTGCGAAGGCCGTGTTCATCGCGACCGATCCTGATCGCGAGGGTGAAGCGATCGCGTGGCACGTCTATTCGCAGATCAAGGGCAAGAACGCGCCGCCGATCAAGCGCGTGCTGTTTCACGAAATCACGAAAGAAGCGGTCATCCGCGCGATCGAGAAGGCCGGTGAGATTGACACCTGCAAAGTCGACGCCCAACAGGCGCGGCGCGTGCTCGACCGGCTGGTGGGCTACAAGGCGAGCCCGGTCCTCTGGAAGACGGTCAAGAAGGGCCTCTCGGCGGGTCGCGTGCAAACTGTCGCGCTCCGTCTGCTGGTGGAACGTGAGCGTGATATTCGGGCCTTTAATCCGATCGAGTACTGGTCCATTGTGGCGACACTGATGCACGAGGGCACGGAATTCACGGCCAAGCTGCACCACGTCGACGGGCTCAAGACCGAGATTTCCACGGCGGCGCAGGCCGACGCGATCGTGCAGGACCTCGCGTCGAAAAAGACCTTTGACGTCACCGACATCAAACGTCGGGAGCGCCGCAAGAACCCCTCGGAGCCATTCAAGACGAGCACGCTGCAGCAGGAAGCGGCGAAGAAGCTCGGGTTTGGTTCTAAGCGGACGATGCGGCTCGCCCAGAACCTCTACGAAGGCATCGAGCTCGGAAAAGCAGAAGGTGCCGTCGGCCTGATCACGTACATGCGTACCGACTCGACGCGTGTTGCGGCGAGCGCCGTCGAGCAGGCGCGCGAATGGCTCGCCAAGCAGTACTCGCCGGAGTTTCTCGCGAAGACGCCGATGTTCTACGGCGCCGCTGGTGACGCCAACGCGCAGGACGCGCACGAAGGGATCCGCCCCACAGACCCGACGCGCGCGCCCGATTCGGTACAGCAGTTCCTGTCACCTGAGCAGTTCAAGCTCTATCAGTTGATCTGGCAGCGTTTCATGGCGAGCCAGATGGCACCTGCCGTGTTCGATACGACCACGGTCGACTTCGACATGCAGCAGCAGCGCCGTTACCTGTTCCGTGCGACCGGGTCGGTCATCAAATTCTCGGGCTTCCTTTCGCTGTACAAAGAGGCGCGCGAAAAGGGCGAGAGCAAGCCGCTTGAGGACGAGCAGGCTCTGCCGGCCATCGAGCCGGGTGAGCACGCGCCGATCAAGGCGATCACGCCGAATCAGCACTTCACGGAGCCGCCGCCGCGATTCTCCGAAGCAAGCCTCGTCAAGGAACTGGAACGGCTCGGCATCGGCCGCCCGTCTACGTACGCATCGATCATCTCGACGCTCACCGACCGGCACTATGCCGAACTCGAACAGCGTCGCTTCTTCCCGACACCGCTTGGTGAATCGGTCGAGAAGGTGATGATCAAGCAGTTCCCGAACGAATTCAATGTCAACTTCACCGCCGCGATGGAAGGTGAACTCGACAAGGTCGAGGCAGGAAAGCTCGACTGGCAACGCGTACTGAAGGAGTTCTACGGTCCGTTCGCCAAGGCACTGAGCGACGTGGACTACGAGGCGCTGATCCATGAGGCGCACGATCTGTCCGCGCTGGTGAACGAGAAGTGCCCGATCGACGGTGCCAAGCTCGTGGCGAAGGGCGGTTTCTTTGGGCCATTCGTGGCCTGCGAACACCATCCCAAGACGTGCACGTATACGCGCCCGGTGAAGGGTGAGCGCGTGCCGCCCGTTCTCACGGAACACATCTGTCCGCTGTGCGAAAAGCAGATGGTCATCCGCCGCAGCCGTTCGGGCGAGTTCCTTGGTTGCTCCACCTTCCCGAAGTGTCGCGGCACGAGGTCCATGCCCACGGGCGTGAAGTGCCCCAAGGACGGCGGGGACATCGCTGCCCGCCGCTCGAAGAAGCGCGGCAAGGTGTTCTTCGGCTGTGAGAACTATCCGAAGTGTGATTTCGTCTGCTGGGACAAGCCGATGTCTGAGCCGTGCCCCGAGTGCGCGAACATTGGCGTCGAGGCCAAGTCAAACCGCACCCGCGGGAGCTATCGCCGTTGCCTCAAGTGCGCGAACGAGTGGGGCGTCGCAGAGCCAGTCGAACCGGGCTCGGAGCTGGTCGCGGAAGCGACAACGACCTGACCATACGGCAGTAGGAACGACATGCATATCTCTTTGCGAATCGCCTTCGCGCTGGCGCTCGCGTGTGCCGTGCCGCCTGCCGCTGCGCAGGCTCGGCTCGCGCCACCCACGGCCGATAGCGGATTGATCGGTTTCGACGACGACGGGCTCCGGATTCATTCGCCGGATCGCCGCAAGCAGTTGAAGATCCGCGGCTACGTGTCCGCCGACTTCCGTACCCTGCTCAGCGACACGAGCGACGGAATGACAAACAGCCTCGCGATCAAGCGGTCTCGCGTTTTCCTCGACGCGAACCTCAATCCGTGGCTGGCGTTCCGGCTGCTGTTTGACGTCGGCCCGTCGTCGGGCACGTCGCCGATGCAGGACGCATTTGTGGATGTCGGGCTGGGTGGCACTTGGTGGCTGCGTGCCGGCAAGCAGAAGACGCCGGTTGGCCTCGAGCGGTATATGTCGATCTCGGCGCAACTGCTGCCGGATCGTTCGCTGGCCTCCAACCTCAACGCCAGTCGCGACGTCGGCGTCCTCCTCACCGGCAGCTTCGCACGTCAGCATCTGGACCTTTCGCTCGGTGTCTTCGACGGCGCACCGGATGGCAGTGGCACGCAGGACATCGATCCCAATGACGACAAGGATTTCACCTACCGGCTCTGGTTCAAGCCGGTCAAGCGCAAAGTCGACGGAGTCGAGCAGGGGTTCGGGGTCGCCTTCAACGGGTCGACCGGGATTGAGCGGAGCCCGGCCCTCGCAGGCGCGCGCCTGCCGAGCTTCAAGACGCCTGCGCAACTCACCTGGTTCAACTACGCCGAGGCGGCTGGCGTCCGTGCGACGGGCCGGCACACCCGTAACGGGCTCTTCTCGTATTTCCACGACGGTGCGTTTGGTGCGATGGCCGAGTGGTTCAGCAATACGCAGGTCGTGTCGCGTGCGGGCAACACGGCAACCGTCGGTACCGGCGGTTGGATGGCCAACGTGCAGTACAGTCTCACGGGCGAGCGGTCGGCGCAGGAAGGCCTCTTGCCGAAATCAGGATTCGATCCGGCGAAGGGAGGCTGGGGTGCCTGGCAGATTGGCGCGCGCGCGGCTCGCGTCGACATCGCCGACGGTGCGTTCCCGACCTTCGCCGATCCGGCGGTGGCGGCGCACGGTGCGCTCGAGATCGGCGTTGGCCTGAACTGGTACATCACACGGCAGACCAAGATCCAGCTCGCGTACGAGCACACGACCTTTGACGGCGGCGCCAAAGTCGGGAACCGCAAGGCGGAGCGCTACGTATTGCTCCGCTGGCAGGCCTATTTCTAGCCCAATTCATATCGTCGGGGGCGGCCTCGCTGGCTCCGAAGCCGCGTGGCAGCTGGCGGAGCGTGGCCATGACGTTGTGCTGCACGAGATGCGCCCGGTACGCGGTACGGCGGCGCACAAAACCGATCGGCTCGCCGAACTCGTCTGCTCGAACACGTTCAAGAGCACCGAGGTCACCAACGCACATGGCCTGCTCAAGGCGGAGATGCGTGAGCTGGGATCGGTCGTGCTCGAGGCGGCTGATGCGGCACGGATTCCGGCTGGCACCGCGCTCGCGGTCGACCGCGATCTTTTTTCCGCCGGCGTACACGACCGCGTAACATCGCATTCGCGCGTACGCGTCGAACGCGGCGAAGTCACCGACCTGCCGTCGCCGGCAATCATCGCGACGGGTCCGCTGACGAGCGACGCATTGGCGGAGCGCATTCGCACGCGCCTCGGCATCGCATCGCTCGCTTTTTACGACGCCATCGCGCCGATCGTCGCCGCTGAGTCGCTCGACGAGTCCGTGGTGTTCCGCGCGTCGCGATACGACAAAGAAACGATGGACGGCGAGTCGGACGCGTATGTCAACTGCCCGATGGACCGCCCGCAGTACGAGGCGTTCATCGCGGCGCTCAGCGAAGCCGACCAGTTCACGGCGCACGAATTCGACAAAGTGCCGTACTTCGACGGCTGCATGCCGGTCGAGGAAATCGCGCGGCGCGGGCCGGAGTCGCTTCGTTTTGGGCCGATGAAGCCTGTGGGGCTCGAAGATCCACGCACTGGCCGGCGGCCCTATGCCGTGGTGCAGCTGCGCGCGGAGGACCGCGCCGGGCGGATGCGCAATCTGGTGGGGTTTCAGACGCGGCTCCGGATTCCGGAGCAACAGCGCGTGTTCCGAATGATTCCCGGACTCGAAAACGCCGAGTTCCTGCGGTTTGGCTCGATCCATCGCAACGCGTACGTGAACTCGCCCGCGTCGCTCACGCCACATCTCTCGTTGCGCGATGACCCGCAGGTGCTGTTCGCGGGGCAGGTGACTGGTGTCGAGGGCTACACCGAGAGCACGGCGAGCGGCCTATTGGCGGCGATCAACCTCGACCGAATGCTGCGTGGTGGCCAACCGGTCGTTCCGCCGCCGACCACGATGCTCGGTGCGCTCTACCGGTACCTGCGCGAGGCCGATCCGAAGCACTTCCAACCGATGAACGCCAACTTCGGTCTGGTCGACGAACTGGTCGACCCGCCACGCGACAAGGCGAAGAAGAAGGCGCTTTACGCCGAGCGCGCCTTGCGCGACTTGCGGGCCTGGGTCGACGCGGGCGGGGTGTCGGTTGTGCGCGGTCTGGCTGCACCAACGGGCCACAGATCGGTCTGAGGGAGTTCGCCCTCAAGCTGTCGGCGCACCTCCGCCACGATTCCGTCCACAGCGTTCGGGTCGCCCACCACGTCATACTCGCGCACGTCGAGCCGTAACACCGGGCATTTCTGGAACCCGCCGATCCAGCGCGCGTAGCGGTCGTGCAGCGACGCGAAGTACGCCGGGTCGGCGTCGCGCTCACCCGGGCGCCCGCGTGTGGCGATGCGTTCGAGAATCGTCTCGAGCGGACCCTCGAGGTACAGCATCAGTCGCGGCGGCCGTGCCGCGGGCGCGTGCACTAACTCGGCGTACAGCTGTTCGTACAGCGTCCAGTCGGCCTCGCCCATGTAGCCCTGCTCGAACAGCCCGCGCGCGAAGATCTCGGCGTCCTCGTACCAGGTACGGTCGAGCACCCAGCTGCCACCCATGGCGAGCATCCGTCGCATCGCCTTGAAGCGGGTCGCGAGGAAGTGGAGTTGGAGATGCAGGCCGTAACTGCGCATCCCCTGGTCGCCCGAGTAGAACTGGTCGAGCCAAGGGTTATCGCCGTCCACGCTCTCGAGGGCGAGCTGCAGGCCGAGCCGCTGGGCGAGCGCTTGCGAGATGGTAGTCTTGCCGCACCCGATCATTCCCGCGACGCCGAGGATCATTCCCAATTCTATCCCTGCGTGGCACCGGCGGCGAGCCGCGGCGCTGCCGCTCTGAGCGGCGGCTCGGGCCAGCCGCGGTGCTGCCGCCGGCGTTATTGTTTGCATGGATGCCAAGCGACATGTGGTGGACTCACAACTGGCCCCGGCTCACCCGCCGGACGAGCGCCGCCTGGTAACGCCAGACGACCGCGCGGCCTCCCCCGACCTCGTCGCGGCGTTTCTGGAACATCTCGCGAAGGAGCGGGACGTAGCGCCCAATACCATCAAGGCGTACGCGCGGGACCTCACCGAGTTCGCCGGCTTTCTCGGGCCCTACTTTGGAGAGGGCGAGTGGGGCTGGGAGAAGGTGGACCGGCTCGCGATGCGCGCCTTCCTCGCGCATATGGCCAAGCGAGGGCTCGCACGTCGCAGCTCAGCGCGCGCTCTGTCCGCTGTGCGGAGTTTCTATGGCTGGATGCACCGGCAGGACATCGTCGTCGACAATCCGGCACGCAGCGTCGGTTCGCCAAAGCTGGAACGCCATCTGCCGGGGCATCTCGACCGCCGCCAGGTGGACACACTGTTCAAGGCGCTGCAGACCCGTGCGAGTGAGGGGAAGTTTCCCGATGTGCGCCACCTCGCGATCCTCGAGTTGTTCTACTCGGCGGGGCTGCGCGTCTCGGAATTACGCGGCATCAACCGTCAGGACCTCGACCTCCTTGCTGGGCTGGTCAAGGTGCGGGGAAAGGGTCGCAAGGAGCGCATCGTGCCCGTGGGCGACCATGCGCAGCGCGCGCTCCGTGAGTACGAACGCGTGCGCGATCAGCTCTGCGCCCGCCTCGGGTCGAAGGCCGACCGCACCGCAGTGTTCCTCAGCGCGCAAGGCAAGCGGATCAGCGTCCGTGCCATTCAGCAGGGCGTGACCAAGTGGCTGGCGCAGGTGGACGAAGGCGCTGGCCTCTCGACGCATTCGCTGCGTCACTCATTTGCGACCCACCTGCTCGACGCCGGCGCGGACCTCAGGGCGGTGCAGGAACTCTTGGGCCACGCGTCCATCAGCACGACGCAGATCTACACGCACACGAGTGTGGAGCGGCTCAAGCAGGTGTACAAAAAGGCGCACCCGAGAGCCTAGGGCCTACGGTTCGTCGCGCAGGATCTGCTTGAGTGACGTCATCGAGAGATTGCCGCCGCACATCACGATCGCCACGCGCTGGCCGGCGAGTTTCGGAGCCAGCGTGCGGAGCCCGGCGAGTCCAGCCGCGCCGGCGCCCTCCGGCACGTTGTGGGTGATGCGGATGAGGTCGCGGACCCCTTCGTACATCGCACCCTCGGTCACGGTCACGAAATCGGCCAGTCCGGACTTCAGCGCATCGAACGTGAGTTCGTACGCCGACCCTGTCGCGATTCCCTCAGCAAATGTGTCGATCGGCATCCCCGTGAGCCGTTGGCCGGTGCGCCATGATTCGTACTGCGCTGGAGCCCCTTCGGCGCCCACAGCATAGACCTTCAATTGCGGCGCTCGCTCGGCCACGACGGTGAGGGCGCCGACGGCCTGCGACCCGCCGCCGAGCGCAATGACGATCGCGTCGATCGACGGTTCCTGCTCGAGTATTTCGAGGGTCATGGTACCCGCGCCGGCGATGACGTGCGGATTATTTGTCGAGTGCACCAGCGTCATGCCGCGTTCAGCGCGAATGCGGCCGCAGTGGGCGATCGTTTCCTCGTAGTTCGCACCGGTCTCGATGAGTTCCGCGCCGAGCGCGCGGATCGACGCGTTCTTTTCCGGGTTATTGCCGACCGGAACGCAGATCGCAACTGGCACGCCGAGCAGCTTCCCGGCGTACGCGACGCCCTGGCCGTGGTTGCCCGTGCTGGCGCCGATCGCGCCGCGCGCCCGTTCGTCGGCGGTGAGTGCCGTCATTACTGAAACACCGTTCCGGATCTTGAAGCTTTGGGTCGGATGGTGGTTTTCATGTTTCACCCAGACGCGGATCCCGTGGCCGACCAGCTCGTTGAGGAGCGGGTACTCACGCAACGGGGTCGGCGTGAGGAATGGGCTTAGGCGCTCGCGGGCAGCGAGGACGTCGGCATACGAAATCGGATTGGCCATCTGCGGATCTTGGCCGGCAGGCGCCTAGCCGTCAACCGCCTCCGAGAGTGAGTGGGAAGCCGTCGACCCCCCGCGGACGTTAGCTTTCGGGCATGCAACAGTTCCACGCCACTACGATTCTTTGCGTCCGCCGCGACGGGAAAGTCGCTATCGCGGGCGATGGGCAGGTCACCTTCGGCGAGATCGTCGTCAAGTCGAACGCGGTCAAGGTGCGGCTGCTGAAGGGCGGGACGGTCGTGGCCGGATTCGCTGGCGCGGTAGCCGACGCATTCACGCTCTTCGACCGGTTTGAGGAAAAACTCGACCGCTTTCCCGACAATCTGCCGCGAGCAGCCGTCGAGCTCGCCAAGGAATGGCGGTCCGACCGCGTGCTGCGGCGGCTCGAGGCGCAACTCATTGTCGCCGACTCCACGAATGGGTTCGTGCTTTCTGGCAGCGGCGAAGTCATCGAGCCAGAAGACGGCGTCATCGCCATCGGTTCGGGCGGGGCCTACGCCCAGGCGGCCGCCCGTGCCCTGTTGCGCGAGACCCAACTCACGCCGCGCGAGATCGTACAGAAGGCGCTGACCATTGCCGGCGAAATCTGCATTTTCTCGAACACCAACATCACGGTCATCGAACCCGAACGCTGAAACACGGGCTTCGGCGCCGTTGTAATTTCCACGACTCATGACCACCAACCGCACCGAACAGGCGCTCGCCCGTCTCGCCGACCTGACGCCGAAGAAAATCGTCGCCGAGCTGGACCGGTACATCATCGGTCAGGCCGACGCGAAGAAGGCGGTGGCTATTGCGCTCCGCAACCGGTGGCGCCGCCAGCGGGCGCCGGAGTCGATCCGCGACGAAATCGCGCCAAACAACATCATCCTCATCGGTCCGACCGGCGTGGGCAAGACGGAGATCGCGCGGCGGCTCGCGAAGCTGACCGGCGCGCCGTTCATCAAAGTCGAAGCGTCGAAGTTCACCGAAGTCGGCTATGTGGGGCGCGACGTCGAGGGGATGGTGCGCGATCTGGTTGAGAGCGCCATCGATCTCGTCCGCAACGAACGTGAACAGGAGGTCGAGGATCTCGCCCACGACCGCGTAGACGACCGGTTACTCGACCTGCTGCTTCCGGCTCCGACCGACCAGAAGCCCGCGCAGGCCGGCGCCGAGCGCGCCGCCACGGAGCGCGTGTTCATCGCCTCGAGCGAAGGGAGTGTCAGCGCCGAGGAGGACGCCGAGCAGGACGCCGTGCGCGACCGGCACAAGCGCACACGCGACAAGCTCAAGCAGCTGCTCCTCGATGGGCAGCTTGAGCAGCGTGAGGTCGAAATCGAAGTCACTCAGCACGCGCCGCAGATGTTGGACATGGGCGGGCAGGGGGGCGCACCAGATTCGATCGCCAGCATCGGCGAGATGCTTTCGGAGCTGATGCCGAAGCGCAAGAAGCCGCGGACGGTGACCGTTGCCGAAGCGCGGCGGCTGCTGCTCGACGAGGAATACGACAAGCTCATCAACCACGACGACGTCATTTCCGATGCGATGGAACGCGTCGAAAAACTCGGGATCATCTTCCTCGACGAAATCGACAAGATCGCGGGCGCCAAGGGGGAAATGGGCGGGCCCGACGTGTCACGCGAAGGGGTGCAGCGCGACCTCCTGCCGATCGTTGAAGGCTCCAACGTGCCGACCAAGTACGGCATGGTGAAGACCGATCATGTGCTCTTCGTGGCCGCGGGGGCCTTTCACGTGTCGAAGCCAAGCGACCTCATTCCAGAGTTGCAGGGCCGGTTTCCAATTCGTGTCGAGCTCAAGTCGCTCACCGAAGCCGATTTCGTCCGGATCATGACGGAGCCGGAGAACGCGCTCACCAAGCAGTACGCCGCGCTTGTCGGCGCCGAGGGCGCGTCGCTCGAATTCACGGACGATGCGATCACGGAGATTGCCAAAATGGCCGCGCAGGTCAACCAGAAGATGGAGAACATCGGCGCGCGCCGGCTGCACACCGTGATGACGACGTTGCTTGAGGACGTGATGTACGAGCTGCCCGATCGTGGCACCGCGCCGATTAAAGTGGACGCGAAAGTGGTACGCGACCGATTGAAGGCGATTGCCGAAGACGAAGATCTGAGGAAGTACATCCTGTAGGACTGCCCGTCATTGCGGGCGAACCGCGTGCCATCTGGAGGACGTGACGTGACCGATCGGCTGTCGACGTTGTCGCAGGGACTGAAGGGATCTCTGATCCTCCGCATCGGAGCGGAGGTTCGCGATCTGATTGCAGCCGGCCAGCCGGTGTGCAATCTCTCCGTGGGAGATTTTGGACCATCGGAGTTTCAGGTCCCGTCGGTTCTCGCGAAGGGCGCCATGCGTCAGATCGAGGCAGGGGAGACCTACTATCCGGCCTCGAGCGGCATGCCCGAACTGCGCGGGGCCGTCGTTGCGTTCTACAAGAAATGGCTGGCGCTCGATATCCCCATCGACGGTGTGCTGATCGTCGCGGGCGGCCGTCCGACCATCTACGGTGCGTATCGTGCGCTGGTGAACCCAGGCGACCGGGTGGTCTATCCCACGCCGAGCTGGAGCAACGAGTACTACACGCCGATGGTCGGCGCGATCTCGGTCGAAGTGCCCTGCGGAGTCGAGACGGGGTTCCTGCCAACGGCTGCGGCGCTCGCGCCCGCGCTCAAAGGCGCGCGCCTGCTCGTCCTCAACTCGCCAATGAATCCGGCGGGTACGGTGTTCACCGAGGAACAGCTCGGCGGCATTTGCGATGCGGTGCTCGCCGAAAACGCGCGACGCGGAGCGGGGGAGCGTCCGCTCTTTGTGTTGTTCGACCAGATGTACTGGATGCTCACGTTCGGTGGCGCGAAGCACTTCACGCCGCCCGGTCTGCGGCCGGCGATGGCGCCGTACACGGTGTTCGTGGATGGCATCTCGAAGTCGTTCGCCGCAACGGGTATGCGGGTAGGCTGGGCGGTCGGGCCAGTCGACGTGATCAAGGCGATGGGCGACCTCCTCGGGCACGTTGGTGCGTGGGCGCCGCGGGCGGAACAGCTCGCCGCGGCCGAGATGCTCGGTGACACGCAGGCAATCCGCGCGT
This sequence comes from Gemmatimonadota bacterium, assembly GCA_014192065.1. Classification (GTDB taxonomy): domain Bacteria; phylum Gemmatimonadota; class Gemmatimonadetes; order Gemmatimonadales; family Gemmatimonadaceae; genus Fen-1231. Next base: position 13,268 of record BJHH01000006.1, read on the forward strand.
TCCACGAGGCCGTGCTGCCGGCGATCGAGGAGCGGCTTTCTCTGCTCGCCGAGGGCATCGCCGAACTCAAGCGCGAAGGGTTCCCGGTGGATTCCACACCGCCGCGCGGTGCGATCTACCTCAGCGCGCAGTTCGCGCTCAACGGGCAGCAGGCGCCGGACGGTACGGTGCTGACGACCAACGAGGAGATCCGCCGCTATTTGCTCCACTCGGCGGGGCTCGCGATGGTACCGTTCCAAGCATTCGGCGCGCGCGACGAGACCGGGTGGTTCCGGCTCTCCGGCGGCGCGGTGTCGCCGGCAGACATCAGGGCGTTGATGCCGAGGCTGCGGGCGGCGCTACAGGCGCTGATCAAGAAGCGATAGCGGACGCTAGATTTGCTTCCCTGATGCGCTCCCACCGCGATTTTCTCACGATCCACGACTTCGCCAAGCCCGAACTTGACGGGCTCTTCGCGCTCGCCGCAGCGATGAAGTCGGGGCGCTATACCAAGCGCCCGCTCGCGGGAAAGACGCTGGCCATGATCTTTTCCAAGTCGTCCACGCGCACCCGCGTGTCGTTCGAGGTCGGCGCTTGGCAACTCGGTGCCTACTCGCTCTTTCTTTCGCCGCGCGACCTGCAGCTTGGGCGCGGCGAGCCGATCGCCGACACGGCGCGCGTCCTGTCGCGGATGTGCGACGGCATCATGATCCGCACCTTCGCGCACGATGAGGTCGACGAGTTCGCGCGTGCCGCCGATATTCCCGTGATTAACGGGCTGACCGACGCGCACCATCCGTGCCAGATCATGGCCGACCTCCTCACCGTCAACGAGTCGCTCGGGTCGTACGAGGGCAAACGCATTGCGTGGATCGGCGACGGCAACAACATGGCCAACTCGTGGCTCGACGCGGCCGCACGGCTTGGCTTCGAGCTGCGCCTCGCCTGCCCCGAGGGCTACGACCCCGATCCGCGCATGCTCGCCCGCGCCCGAGAGCATGGACAGGTCCTGCTCACTCGCGATCCGCTCGAAGCGGCCGACGGGGCGCACGTGGTGAACACCGATGTGTGGGCGTCCATGGGCCACGAGGAAGAGCAGAAGGTTCGGGAGCTGGCATTTACTGGCTACATCGTGGATGACCGCCTGATGGCGCGCACGGCCAAGGGGTCGATTTTTCTGCACTGCCTCCCCGCGCATCGTGGCGAGGAAGTTGCCGCGTCGGTGATCGACGGACCCCGGAGCCGCGTCTGGGACGAAGCCGAGAACCGGCTGCACATCCAGAAGGCGATTATGGCGGCGTTGATGGGTGGCGAGCCGCTCGTGGCCTGAGCGATCGGCCTGCTCGGTTCGTGCGAATGACCTCCGTTCTCCGCGTCGGTGCGCTAGCGCCAGACTTCACCGTCACCACCGATACGGGTGAGTCGTTCACACTGAGCGACCTGCGTGGCCGTGTGCTGGTTCTGTACTTCTACCCCAAGGACAACACCGAAGGCTGCACCGCCGAGGCCTGCGAGTTCCGCGACCTTTTCCCGAAGTTCAAGCGGAACAAGGCCGTGGTGCTCGGCATCTCACCAGACTCCGCGCGCAAGCACGAAAACTTTCGGAAGAAATACAATCTTCCGTTCACGCTCCTGGCCGACGACGGGCATGTCGTCGCGGAGCGCTACGGACTCTGGATTGAGAAGCTATTCTGGGGTCGAAAGTACATGGGGGTCGCGCGCACCACGTACATCATCGGACCCGACGGCAGGATCAAGATGATCTTTCCCAACGTGGAAATCACAGGACACGCCGAGGCCGTCGCCAGCGTGCTCAAGACGCTTGGCTAACGCCGGCCGATCGCTGCGACGCGAGCTGTCTACATCTTCCCCATGAGCATGATGTGCGCCTTGGGCGTGCCGGGGAACATCACCCACGGGCCTGCCGGATTCGGCTTCACGCTCAGGCCGATGTCGGTGCCCGTCGAGCCGGGAACGTAGATCACACCGAGCGTGTTCGTGCCGGGCGCCACCTTGAGCGTCTTGGGGTCCCAGACGTCCTTGTTGCCCGTGATCGAGTAGAGCGCGCCGGCTCGTGGCATCTTCAGCTTGCCGTCGGCGATCTCTTTGGTGCGAATCGAATCGACGTTCGCCTTGGCACCCATTTTCTCGCGGATCTCTCGGCCGCGCGCCATGAAGGGCTCGAGCCCTTCGTGGTAGCAGGCGACATGGAAGTCGGGGCGCGACGGCCATAGGGCGAGGCAGATCATCCCGTTCGTGCCAGGCCGTAGCACCTCGAGCTTGTCCTTGACCTTGAACCCCATGATCATCGCGCCGTCGCGCATCTCGGCCGGCAACGGAAGCACCGCGGCCGCGATCTGTTCCGCGGTGGGTGGAAGCGTTCCGGCCTGCGCGCCTACTGCGGCGGAGGTGAACGCGAGGGCAAGAAGCGCGGCGGCTGGAATTAGGGTCGGACGCATGCGTGGTGAACTCGGTTGTGGGTTGGGCGCAGCGTTCAGCATAGGTGAATGGGATGCGATCGCGCCAGCCAGCGGACTGCTCTGATAAACCTGCCCGACGGCCTTCGTACGCAGCGATGAGGTGCCGCGCCTGCGCTACTCACCGGCCGACAGCGGATACGCCGCCGCGCACCAGAGATTTCCACACGCAAAGCGGCCGCGTGATCACTGTTGAGTTGGCGCTGGTGTCAGCTGAGTTTCTGTCTGCTTTGTGAGGCTAAGACCCTACCCAGCACCCCTGCCAGTTCGGCATATTGCGGCTTCGGGCTGGTGCGAGGCGGCGGTCGCCATTTCCCTCGCGCGTCACCCGTTCCACCTCACTGTTTCGTCCTTCGCCAGCTCCCGTCGCCACTCGCCAAAATGACCGATCTCCAGCGCACCCCCCTCTACGACATCCACGTGGCATTGGGCGGCAAGATCGTGCCGTTCGCCGGCTTCGAAATGCCGGTTCAATACCCCACCGGCATCACCGCCGAGCACAACGCGGTGCGGCAGAGCTGTGGCCTGTTCGATGTGAGCCACATGGGTGAGTTCATCATCACGGGTCCGCAGGCGGTGGACTTCGTGAACTCCGTCACCACCAACAACGTCGCGGCGCTCGGAATTGGCCAGGTGCATTACTCCGGCATCCTCAATGATCGCGGGACGTTCGAGGACGACTGCCTCGTCTATCGCGCGGCGGATCATGTAATGATGGTCGTGAACGCGTCCAATAAAGACAAGGATTTCGCGCACATCTCCACGCAGGTGTCCAAGTTTGACTGCAAGCTCGAGGACATCAGCGACGATGTTGCACTGCTCGCGCTGCAGGGACCAAAGGCGCAGGAGATCCTCTCGCGCCACACCGACGTGCCGCTCGACGACATCAAGTACTACTGGTTCACGCGGGGCACGGTGGGCGGCGTGAAGAACGTGATCGTCGCACGCACCGGCTATACCGGCGAGGACGGCTTCGAGCTCTACTTCGATCCGGCGCACGCGGCCGACCTGTGGAAGCTCCTCACGAGTCAGGGCGACGTGACGCCGGCCGGGCTCGGCTGCCGCGACTCGCTGCGGCTCGAGATGGGTATGGCGCTTTACGGCAGTGACATCGACGACACCGTCACGCCGCTGGAGGCCAATTTGCAGTGGTTGGTGAAGATGAAGAAGGGCGAGTTCACTGGCCGCGCCGCGCTCGAGGCGCAGAAGACCGCTGGAATTCCGAAGAAGCTGGTGGCCTTCACCACGCTCGAGCGCACCTTCCCGCGCCACGGCTATCCCGTGTTTGTGAATGGCGAGGCATGCGGCGAAGTGCGCAGCGGCACGATGAGTCCAAGCTGCGGCGGCGGCATCGGTACCGTGTATGTGCCCACCGCGCACGCCACGGTCGGGAATACGATTGAGATCGACATTCGCGGTAAACGCACCGTCGGAACGATCGTTGAGACGCCGTTCTGGAAGCATGGCACGCACCGCTAGTTCGTCGTGGCCGTCGTGAAAGTCCTCATCACCCTCACCGACGTCGAGCCCGCGGTGCGACTCAACGCCCTGCTCGAGAGCGCTGGCGTAAAAACCGCGATCGTCTCGCCCATGGACGACCTGCCGTCATCGGTGAAGCGCGAGAAGCCCGACGTGATCGTCGTCACGGGGAACCTTCTCGATCCGCCGACGCAGTCGCTGGTGCGTCAGCAACTCTGGGACGGCGCCGCGGTGCTCGGCCTCGCCGACGTCGGCGATCGCGACCTCGAGGAGCGTCTCCGCTCGGCGGGATTCAGCGAGGTCGTCACCAAGCCCGTGTCGGCCGAAGAGGTGTTCGCGCGGGTGAAGGCGCTGCTCGACAGGCGCGTGCTCGCCGAGCGCACCGGGTTGTATGGCGAGAGCGAGGCGGTGCGCGAAGTGCTCGTGAAGATCGAGCAGATCGCACCCGTCACGAGCACGGTGCTCATTGAGGGCGAGAGCGGCACCGGCAAGGAGCTCGTTGCGCGGTCCATCCACACGCTCAGTCCGCGGCGCGGAAAGCCGTTTATTGCGGTCAACGTGGGCGCGCTGCCCGAAACGCTGCTCGAGAGCGAACTGTTCGGCCACGAGAAGGGCGCGTTTACGGGGGCGGCGGAACGGCGGTTGGGGCGGTTTGAACTCGCTGACGGTGGTACGCTGTTCCTCGACGAGGTCGGCGACATCCCACACTCCACGCAGGTCAAGCTGCTCCGTGTGCTCGAGGAGCGACACGTCACGCGGGTGGGCGGCACGCAGAGCATTCCGATCGATGTGCGCGTGGTCGCGGCGACGAACAGGCCCCTCAAAGAGGGGGTCGAGCGCGGCGCGTTTCGCAGCGACCTCTACTATCGGCTCAATGTGCTCGCGATGTACCTGCCGCCGCTCAGGGCACGGCGGAGCGATATCGTGCTGCTCGTGCGGCGATTCGTGCAGGAGTTCAGTCAGCGACATTCGCGCGAGTTCCGCGGCATCACGCCCGAGGCGATGCAGGCGCTGGTGGACTACTACTGGCCAGGCAACGTGCGGGAGTTGCGCAACCTTGTTGAGAGCATGGTGGTGTTGTCGCACGGCCGGGCAATCGGACTCGACGACATTCCGAAGCCGATTCGCGATCAGGGACCACAGCGGATGCTTCCCGTGCATGTTGGGCCCGTGTTGCGCGAAGGTGAGCGCGCCAGCGGTCGTGAGCTTGAGTTTATCGTGCGCTCGCTGGTGGAGCTCAAACTCCAGGTCGAGGAGCTGCGCCGGCGTGTGGACGACGACCGCGACCTGTTGTCGCAGGTAAGTCAGCTCGGCGCGCAGGCACTTGGCGCGGGCGCCGCCGTTGGGCTGCCGCCGCGCGCCGGCAGCTTGGTGGAGGGAGGCCTCGCCTGGGGGCTCGAGCCGCCAAGTGCGGTGGCGTCAGCCAACGTGGTGACCGTGGCGCCAGGAATGACCATGGCGCAGATCGAGCGGGCGAGCATTGAAGCCGCGTTGCGTGAGACGCGCGGCAATCGTCGTAAAGCCGCAGATCTCTTGGACATCGGCGAGCGAACGCTGTACCGGAAACTCAAGGAATACGGGATTCCTGTCGACGCCCAATAGAAGGGCCGTCTGGCAAATGGTGGTACGCGTAAACCGATGATACTCAACGCCTTGCAGTGCTGGCGAAGGGCCAAGGCTAGGCCACGAGTCGAGCGTTCCTCGGCACTTCGACCCTACACTGGCCTGCGCGTGGCCGCTCTTGCTCTGTATCGTGATCCTGTTCACGATGAGTTTGGCGGGCGGTCGAAAGCTCGTCGCATTGCCTTGGCGGTTGGGAAGCGATGGGTGGCCGCTGATCATCGTGCTGGCGAGCGCATCCTCGTCGGCCCGGGTGCGGGAGTTGATCTTGTGGCCATCGATCTTCGCCGACTCGACGGTGGACCTCTTAACGCTCGTCCTGCTGCTGATTTGCTTTGGCGCCCGGATCGTCCACCTGCATTTTCCGGATCGATTCGGGGTGACCTCGCCGCCGGCGGTCAATCCCTAGTCTGGCACGCACGAGCAGCTGACGCTCCAGAAGACGAAAGCCCCGGCCAGTTTTCACTGGCCGGGGCTTTCACCTCCTACATGGAGCGATCTACATGGAGCGGTCTACATGGAGCGGTCTACATGGAGCGGTCTACAGCTGGACCAGCTTGTCCACCGTGACGCCTTCGGCTTCGGCCTGGAAGTTCATGACGACGCGGTGCTTGAGCACCTGCTTCACGACCGCCTTCACGTCGTCCAGATCCGGCACGCTCCGGCCGTCCATCGCCGCGCGCGCCTTGGCGCCGAGTACGAGGTTCTGCCCTGCGCGCGGCCCTGCGCCATAGCTCACGTACTTCTTCATCTCCGGCGACGCGCCCGGCTCGTGCGGCCGCGTGCTGCGCGCCAGCTTGACCGAATATTCCACCACGCTCGGCGGCGCCGGCATTCGGCGTACGAGCTGTTGCATCTCGAGGATCTCTTTGGCGTTGAGCACTGGCTTGATCACGGCCTTGTACGCGCTCGTCGTTTGCGAAACGATCAGTTCCTCTTCGACCTTGCTCGGATAGCCGACGGTCAGCTCGAACATGAACCGGTCGAGCTGCGCCTCGGGCAGGTGATAGGTGCCTTCGTGCTCGATCGGGTTCTGCGTGGCCAGCACAAAGAACGGCTCGGGTAGTTCATACGTCTTGCCGCCCGTGGTCACCTTGTGTTCCTGCATGGCCTCGAGCAGCGCGGCCTGTGTCTTTGGTGGGGCTCGGTTGATTTCGTCGGCAAGGATGATGTTCGCGAACACCGGACCCTTGGTGAACCGGAACTGTTTCCTGCCGCTGCCGTCGTCTTCAAGCAGCTCGGTGCCGGTGATATCGCTCGGCATCAGGTCGGGGGTGAACTGGACGCGCGAGTAGCTCATGTCGAGGGCCTCCGCGAGCGTCTGGATCATCAGCGTCTTGGCCAGGCCGGGCACGCCGATGAGCAGCACGTGGCCGCCGGCAAGAATGGCGGCGACGAGATTCTCCACCACGTCGGTCTGGCCGACGATGCGCTGTGAGATCTGGTGCTTGAGCTCGGAGCGGGCCTTGGCCAGCTTGTCGAGCAGCTCGAGGTCGTGCGCGTCCGTCGTACCCTGAGATTGTGTTGCAGATGCCACGCTGTTCCCTCGTACTGGAAAAGGACCGTCAAACCACTGCCTTGGCGACCGCAGAAGATAACAAAAGGGCGCCCCCTCGATAGACCGGGAACGGCGCCCTACCTCTGAGCTTACGCTCCGGGCGGCGGGTTTGTTGGCGGGACCATCGCCAGCGCCGTGTCGGGTCACCCAGCTCGCTAGCCGTTTGACCCCTGGACGGTGTATCCTACTTACAACTCAACACCCATCCCCGTGGGGGGGAACCAATCATGCATCGTATTCTCTGTCTCGCTCTTGCTGCTGTTCCAGCGCTCGCGCTCGCCCAGGGCGGCGCGGCGGTCAATCAGGAAACGTCAAACAAGGTGTCTGGCGGCGGCATCACGCTCGCCGGCTGGGTGGGCGTTGTCGACGCCAATGAAGCGGCCAAGGGGCTCAAGATCACGGATGCCAAGCTCGTCGGCATGGGACCGGGGTTCCACGTCACGACCGGCCCGGCTTCGACCTACTGGAACCCGGCGAACCAGGGCACGGGCGACCATATGGTCAAGGCCACGTTCAATGAAGCCGACTACATGGGGCTGAACGACCACCCCCATCCGTACGGCGTCATGATCGCGGGCAAGAATCTGGACAGTGCCAAGCCTGAGTTCCTCTACTGCACAGCGTACGGCGATGGTCACTTCATTTTCCGTGGCTTCTCGTCGACGGCTCCGCGCGGCACGTTCCAGATGGACGGACGCGCCGGCACGGTGAATGCCGCGGTGAACAAGGCCGAGGCGAAGGGCAAGCCGGTCAAGCAGGAAATCGCCATGTGGGTGAAGGGCGACAAGGTCGGCTGCACGATCAACGGCACCGAAGTGGCGAGCTACGACAAGTCCGCGCTGATCGGCGATGGCAAGCTGACGAGCCTAGACGGCGTGGTGGGTGTCCGGTTCGGGCACAACACAGACGCGCACGTGGCGGGCTTCACGGTCGGGAAGCCGTAACAGGCGTTTCTGCTGGAACAGACGAAGGGCCGGCGAGTGAATCCACTCGCCGGCCCTTCGTGCGTTCGTGCCGATGCAACGGCGGTAGGCGGTTTACTGGAACCACTGAACGACGCACGGCAAGCGATGCGACTCCGAACTCGAAGGGAGCTTGCACGCTGTCATCACGCGAGTGATTCGTATGCGGCGCGGCGATTCCGATAACCAGCTCAGCACAAAACACACACCGCACAATCCGCGTATCACAAATCTTTCGGCGCTGTATTTGCGCCCGAATCCGGCTTGTGGGAAATCGACCGTTTCGGTGCCGTTGCGCAACCCGGCGATTCATTGCGAAAATGTCTCAGATTTTTGCTTGCGAAATATTTCACAAGCTCATAATTTCATCCCTAACAGCGAGTTGAATCAGCGGTCGCATCGGCGAATGGTGGTTTTCGGGAGGTCCGTGGCCGAATCCAAAGAACATGAGTCGAAGCCGGACCCGGCGGACGTCGAACGGCGCAAGAAAGAGCTGCTCGCAGCCGCTCGCGGGGAGAAGCGGAGTGGTTCGGAAGGGTCGATGGCGGGCTTGGGAATCCAGTTCGTCATCACAGTCATGGTCTTCCTGTTTCTGGGACAGTGGCTCGACCGGAGACTGGGCACGACCCCGTGGTTGCTGCTCCTAGGCGTTCTGCTCGGAGCCGCGCTGGGGATGTGGAACATGGTTCGGGCGGCGAGGCAGGCGGAGAAAGACGAAAGGCGTCAGGCGGGCCTCGGGACGCGTAAGGGACAACTCGGTGAGGAGTGAGCGGTGAGCGTTGGACGGGGATGGTTGGGTTTTTCGATCGTTCTCCTGGTGGTGAATGGAGGGGCAGCTTGGCTGTTGTCGCTCCTCACGAAGGACCCGTTGGTGGCGCGCGCAGTCTGGACGAGCGCGGCGGCCGCGGCGGGCGTGCAACTGATCGGCTTTGGTTGCGCCAAGCTGATGATGGGCCGCGACATGGGATTGTTTGCGGCGTGGGGCGCGGCGATGGGAATACGCTTCCTTTCGCTCGTCGTGTACGCGCTGCTGGTGTTCAAAGTGCTTGGGCTCGTACCCGCGCCCGCTCTCGTGAGCTTCGCGGGGTTGCTTCTTCTGACTTCGATCGTGGAACCGCTCTTTCTCAATGCGTGATTAAGGCATGACACCGAACCACTTGCTCAAGACACTGCTGCTCGCCGTTGCCTTCATGGCGCCGGGCACGCTGCACGCGCAGGCGCCCGCCGAAGCGGAAAAGAAGGACTACATCATGCCGCACGTGCTAAACGGGCACGAGCTGGCCATTCCGTCGTTCGGTCATGGGCTCGAGCGTGAGATTCACTTGCCGCGCTGGGCGCCGATTCAGATCGGCGGACTGACGTTGGACCTCTCGCCATCCAAGCACGTCGTAATGCTCTGGATTTCGGGAGCGCTCTGCCTGCTCGTGATGGTTGCTGCGGCGCGCGGCGCGGCCAAGGCGCATGCGGCCGGCCGGCCGGCGAAGGGGCTCGCGGGCGCGGTCGAGGCGATGGTCCTCTACCTCCGCAACGACGTGATCCTCCCGAACGTCGGGCACCACGGCGAGAAGTACGTCGCCTACTGCCTCTCGGCGTTCTTCATGGTCCTCTTCTGCAACCTGCTCGGCCTCTTCCCGTACATGGCCACGGCCACGGGCAACATTTCCGTGACGGCGACGCTCGCGGTGCTCTCGTTCCTCGTGATCGAGATCGCCGGCATGCGGGCACTGGGGATGGGGTACATCAATACGATCGTCTGGTGGCCGCGCGACCTGCCCTTCGCCGTGAAGGCGCCGGTCACCTTGATCATGACGCCCGTGGAAATCCTCGGCAAGTTCACGAAGCCCTTCGCGCTCGCGATGCGTCTCTTCGCCAACATGACGGCAGGACACATCGCGGTGCTGGCGCTCGTCGGGATGATCTTCACGTTCGCGCAGATGCTGAACTATTCGCCGGCGGCATACGGTGCGGCATTGATTCCGGTGGCGCTCTCGACGGCCATCATGGGACTGGAAGTGTTCGTGAGCTTCCTGCAGGCGTTCATTTTCATGCTGCTCACGGCCGTATTCATCGGACAGATTCGCGAATCGCATCACTAGTGGAAGGGCGGTACGGGGGTTGGTGCCTCAACCCTGTTCCGGTAGCCGAGTGAGTGCTCGGTGATTCCCGTTGGACCCCCGGGGGTCCGCGAGACGGGAAGCAGGGATCCGGCGAGCCGGTCCTGGCAGAGGAAACGGTGGTAACCTGAACCGATTGGAGTTTCAAATGATTCCCATGCTTCTGCAGGCAGCGGCGTACACGAAGGACTACACGGCCGCGTGGGCACTGATGGGCGCCGCGATCGGCGCCGGTATCGCCGTGGTTGGCGCCGGCATCGGTATCGCGGGCGTTGGTGGCAAGGCGGTCGAGGCGATGGCGCGTCAGCCGGAAATGGCGGGCCGCGTCGGCACGCAGGGCCTGATCTTCGCCGCACTCGTCGAAGGCGCCGCACTGATCGCGATCGTCGTGGCGTTCCTCGTGGTTGGAAAGTTCTAAACCACCGATTGCACCAAGTACACAGATAACCCTCCGTCGACCGGCGTCCCCCCGGGGGGCGCCGGCGGCGGAGGAATCTCAAACGGAACTCCAGATGCGTTTATTGAAACTGACTATCGCTTCGCTCGCCGGACTCATTGCGACGGCTGCGCCGCTCTTCTCGCAGGCAGGAGAGCACGCGGCCACCGCGACCGAGGCCGCGAAGCCGGGCCTACTGACCGTCGATGGCGGCCTGATGTTCTGGACGCTCATCGTCTTCGCGGCGATCTTCACGATCCTCGCCAAGTACGCCTTTCCGCTCATTCTCGGTGCCGTACAGGCTCGCGAGGCGGCGCTGACCAAGGCACTCGAAGAGGCCAGGGCCGATCGTGAAGCGGCAGCGAAGCTGCTCGCGGAGCATCAGGCCAAGATCGAGGCCGCCCGTGGCGAGGCGCAAAAGTTTATCGCCGACGGCCGCGCGACGGCCGAGACGATGAAGTCCACGATGCTCGAGGAGACGCGCAAACAGCAGGCCGAGTTGCTCGAGCGCGCCAAGCGCGACATTGAGAGCGAAAAGTCTGCGGCCATCGCCGAGCTACGCCGCGAAGCGGTCGGGCTCGCGATTTCGGCAGCCGGCAAGGTCATCGAGAAGAACCTCGACGACGCGCAGAACCGGAAACTCGTCGAGGGTTTCCTCGCCGGCCTCAAGCAGTAAGGCACCAGGGACACGACGATGCGCGACGAAACGATCGCCAAGAACTACGCCGAAGCGCTGCTTGCCCTCGCGAACAAGGCGAATGCCCCTGAAGAGTGGGGTGGCATGATCCACGCGGTCGCCAGCGCGATCGAGAGCAACATCACGCTGCAGCGCTTTCTCGCGGCGCCGCAGGTGAGCGGGGTGGAGAAGCAGGCGATTCTCGCGAAGGCACTCGAAGGCCAGGTGCCCCCGCTGTTCATCAAGTTTCTGCAGAAGCTGGTGAGCAATCGCCGCCAGCTGCTCGTCGCGGACATCGCGGCGGCGTACAGCGACCTGCTCGACTCGGCGGCCGGGCGCGTGCACGCGCGGGTGACCGTCGCGCGTGCGATGAGCGACGCCGATCGTGACGCCCTCGCAGCGCAGCTCACGAAGGTGCTCAAGAAGACCGTTGTGCCACACGTGACGGTGAACGAGCAGATTCTCGGCGGCGTGGTCGTACGGGTCGGCGACACTGTGATGGACGGCAGCGTCCGTCGCCGGCTCGAGACGGTGCGCGCAAAAATGCTCGGAGCGACGACGTAAGCATTGTCGTCCAGTCGGGCGGGGCAACCTTCCCGTCCCAGTCGAGCAGGGAACGCACAACGGCCCAACGCATCATGGCGCCGGTTGGCGCGTGGCGGCATGGGTTTGACACCACGTCGCTGCCGCCGTATGATTTTCACACTGTTACCGACACGTAACATGCCTCGCATTTGGCGTCGGGGAGTGCGTCCTTGGCTTTCGCGCCGGGGACTCCGCACGCGCTTCGGCGACCGGGGTCAGTGCTGGGCCGCACGATCACCACCACACGGTGCAATCCGCGATGAAGAAACGGCTACTCCCATTCCTTGTGGCAGCCCTCGTGCTCGCCACGCAGGCGTTTGCACAGCAGCAGAAGACTGTCACCGGCAAGGTGAGCAGCGAACAGGGATTCCCGCTGGCCATGGTGCAGATCGGCGTCCGGGGCACGACGGCCGGCACGATGACCAACGCCGACGGCGCCTACTCGCTTCGTGTCGCCGAGGGGCAGGTCCTCCAGTTCCGGCTGATTGGTAACGCGCCGGAAGACCGCACAGTCGGTGCGGCCAGCGTGATCAACGTTCTGCTCAAGTCGGTCGCCACGAACCTGAACGCGATGGTGGTGACGGCACTCGGCCAGACGACGACGCGCCGGGCACTCGGTACGTCGCAGCAGAGCGTGGAGGGCGCCGCCATCGCGCAGACACAGCGGCAGAACTTTGTGAACGCGCTCCAGGGCCGCGTCGCTGGCGTCGAGGTCACGAGCACCTCCGGCGTGCCAGGCGCGTCGTCGTCGATCACGATTCGCGGTATCAGTTCGATCAGCAGCAGCAACCAGCCGCTCATGATCGTGGACGGGCTGCCGCTCGACAACAAGACGATGAATACCAACGTGCTGGCGTCGGACGCGCCGGGTTCCCTCACGGCGTTCAACAATCGCGGTCTCGACTTCACGAATCGCGCCGCCGATCTCAACTCCGAAGACATCGAGTCGCTGGTGGTCCTTAAGGGACCTGAAGCCGCCGCGCTCTACGGTATCGATGCTGCCAACGGCGCCATCGTCATCACCACGAAGAACGGCAAGGCTGGCACGGGCGGGTTTGAGTACAGCAACAACTTCCGTATCGAGTCCACGAACACGCGCCCGGAAGTGCAGCGCACGTACGGGCCCACCTCGGTCACAGGCCTAGCACTCAACTCCTTCCAGTACTTTGGCGCGCCGTATGCGGCGGGCACGACGTTTTACGACAATGTGGACGGGTTCTTCCGCACGGCGCTCACGCAGAAGCACAACATGGCGTTTAGTGGTGCGGCGTCGGACGGTCTGATCAACTACCGGATCTCCATCTCTGCCGACAAGCAGGCTGGTGTGATCCCCGGCGCCGACCTCAGTAAGCTCAATGTGTCGGGGCGGTCCGTCGCACAGGTCACCAAGTGGCTGAAGGCAGATCTCTCGATGACCTATGCCAACTCGGACAACAACCAGACGCTCAAGGGCGGTGCGATTTCGGGTGACGGCGGTCCACTCCTCGGTCTTCTCGTCTGGCCGGCGACCGACGATGCGAAGGCCTGGCTCACGCCAGCCGGCACGCGCCGGCGATTGACGATTCTCTCGCAGACGGGCGAGATCGACAACCCATACTTCAGCGTCAACAAAAACTCGAACTCGTCCAAAACGTCGCGTCTGATGGTGAACACGGGCCTGTTGCTGACGCCGTTCTCGTGGGGCGAACTCAAAACGAACGTCGGCGTGGACGGGTACACCAGCCAGGCCATGGTCCTGCGCAATCCCGAGAGCGCCGTCGGCTACTCGTTCAACGGGGTACTCGACAAGGCCGACGACATCACGCGCAATATCAACATGCAGACGGTGCTCAACTTCAATGGGCACGCGCTGACGCGTAACATCTCGATCACCGGCTTCGTAGGCCACGCGTTGTCCGACAACAAGTCCACAGTGGATGCGCTGAAGGGCCAGGACTTCCTGGATCCGAACTTCGTCTCCGTCAACAACACCAACTTGCGCACGAGCCGCACGACGATCACTCAGCGCCGGCTCGTGAGTGCGTTCGGCAGCGTCTCGTTGGCATACAAGAGCTTTCTGTACGCCACCGTCACGGGCCGCAATGACTGGACGTCGACGATTCCCAAGGATCAGAACTCGTTCTTCTATCCTTCCATTTCGTCAGCGTTTGTATTTTCGGACGCATTCCCGAGTATCGGTCGCTTCATGACCGGCAAGGTGCGCGCCGCGTACGCCGAAGTGGGCAAAGACGCCCGGCCCTACGCCTATCGCCCGTCGCTCGAGTACAAGACGACGAACTACGGCGGATATGGCTACGGGTTCACCGGGCCGAACCTCAGCCTCAAGCCCGAGTTCATCACGTCATACGAACTCGGCACGGAACTCGGCTTCCTCGACAACCGGCTCGGCCTCGACATCACGTATTACAAGAAGCAGACCAAGGACCAGATCGTCAACGACATCCGCGGCAGCTACGCCACCGGCTACATCCTCTTCAATCTGAATGGCGCCGAGACGCGGAACGAAGGCTATGAAGTCACCCTGACGGGGACGCCGGTCCTGCGGCGCGACTTCACCTGGGATGTCACGCTGAACTTCACGCAGGCGCGCGGCAAGGTGCTCTCGCTGCCGAATGCGCTGCCGGAATCGTACGTGTCCGATACTTGGGTCTACGGAAACGTGCGCAATGGCACGATGCCCGGGCTGTCCACGATGTCGCTCACCGGCGCGTTCTACCTCCGGAACAACAACAAGGAACTGCTGATTGACCCGACCACTGGGCTTCCGCTGCGCTCGGCCGCGTTCATTAATGGCGGCTACGACCGGCAGCCCGACTTCACGATCGGACTCAACAACACCTTCAAGTACCAGCGGTACTCGCTCGACTTCCTCGTGGACATCCGGAAGGGCGGTGACATCCTCAACGCGACCGAGCATTACCTGACCGCCCGGGGACTCGCGATGAGTACGCTCGACCGCGAGACGCCTCGCGTGATCAAGGGCGTCGTACGCGACGGCAAGGAGAACTCTGCGACGCCGACGGCCAACACGATCGTCGTCGTTCCGTCGGTGCAGACGGCCTACTACTCCGGCATGAGCGAAGAACTCTTCATCGAGAAGGACATCAACTGGCTGCGCCTCCGGGACGTCACGCTGCGGTACAACATTCCCGACGGCTGGCTCCTCCGCGCCAAGAATGCGAGCGTGTTCGTGACGGCGACGGACCTCTACCTCAAGAGCAACTACACCGGCATGGATCCGATCGTGAACGGCAACTCCGCGGCGGTCGGTGGTTCGGGCGGCGCCGGCATCGACTTCGGCAACTTTGCGATGCCGCGCGGCATCAGCTTCGGCCTCAGGATGGGATTCTAACCATGAAAACACTTCGCGGATTGCTATTCGCCGGCGTGCTGCTGGCGACCCCGAGCTGCAAGGACTTCCTAGCGGTTAACGACAACCCGAACGGACCGCAAGTTGTCACGGCGAACCTGTACCTCTCGCCGATGCTCCACTGGATGGTGACAGCACCGCAGTACGACGGCCGGTTCCTCGGCCGCTACTCGCAGGAGTGGATCCTCGTTGGTACCAGCCCAAGCACCTGGGATCGCATGGGCTATGACCCGGGCAGCGACAACGGCGCCCAGCAGTGGCGCGACGTGTACTGGTCACTCGGGCAGAACCTCGTGGACATGATGAACAAGGCTGAGGCCGAGCAGCGTTGGGACCTGCTTGGTGTCGGCTACGTGCTCAAGGCGTGGGGCTGGCAGGTGATCACGGACATGCACGGCGAAATCATCGTCAAGGAAGCCATCGACCAGTCGAAGTTCAGCTTCAACTACGATACGCAGGAATACACCTACACCGAAATCCAGCGCCTGCTCAACAAGGCGATCGAGCTGTTGCAGAAGACCGATGGTGCCGTCGATGCCGCCTACCTCGGCCGGACCGACAAGCTCTACAACGGCGACCGCACGAAGTGGCTCAAGCTGGCGTATGGCCTGCTGGCGCTGAACCTGAATCACTATACGAACAAGGCGGCGTACAAGCCAGCGGATGTGCTCGCAGCCGTGGACAAGTCGTTCGCGAGCAACGCCGACGACGCGCTGTTGGCGTATCAGGGCACGCAGAATGACGACCGCAACTTCTACGGCAACACGCGGAACAACATGGCGTCGTACCGGCAGGCCCAGTTCATTGTCCAGCTGATGAATGGGACGCAGACCAACAGCGTGGTCGACCCGCGCATGAGCCGGATGCTCTCGCCGTCCCCTGACGGCGTGTATCGTGGGCTCGACCCGGCGCTTGGCACTGTCGGGGCGCTCAGTGCGACCCAGCAACCGATGAACCTGTGGGGCTACACTACGTTACCTCCGACCGGCTCGGCGACGCGCTACGTGTTCGACGACAAGACCAAGATGCCGCTGATGACCTACGCGCAGCTGCAGTTCATCAAGGCCGAAGCCGCCTACAAGGCGGGCGACAAGGCCATGGCACTCACCGCGTACCGCAACGGTGTGTCGACGCACATCGATTTTGTGAATGCGCGCAACAGCGACAATGGTCAGGCGCCGACCCAGATCAGCGCGACGGAGAAGGCGACCTTCCTCGCGGACGTCAACATCGTGCCAGCGACTGCTGCCGCACTCACGCTGACGCAGATCATGAGCCAGAAGTACATCGCCCAGTGGGGATGGGGCCACAACGAGATCTGGATGGACCTGCGCCGCTACCACTACACGGATCTGGATCCGTCCGGCGCGAAGCAGGTGTTCCCGGGCTTTACTCCGCCGTCCACGACGCTCTATCCGGACAACGGCGGCAAGATCGTGCAGCGTGTCCGGCCGCGGTTCAACTCGGAGTACGTCTGGAATGTCCCGGCGCTCAAGGTCATCGGTGGCGATGCGCTGGACTACCACACGAAGCCCCTCTGGATCACCCAACCGTAACCGCCCATGACCAACAAGCCTGTTTTCCTTGCGGTACTGCTCGGCGCGATCGCGTTGTCGGCTTGCGGAGACAATGCGGTGCAGGTCATCACGAAGCCTGCCCCGTCGGCGCGCGTCAAGTTCTTCAACTTTGGCGTGAACGCGCCGGGCGTGAACTTCTACGCCAACGCGGCGAAGATCACGGCGGTCAGTTCGACGACCGGGATCGAGTCCACGACCGGAACGATTTATGGTGGTGTGGGAAGCGGTGGGTACTACGCTGGCATCGATCCTGGTCAGTACACATTCACGGGGAAGATCGCGGCGGCCGTAGATAAGGACCTAACCGTCTCGACGGTCACCTCGACGATCGCCAGCGGAAAGGCCTACTCGGTTTTCCTGAGCGGCTTTTACGACGCCGCGGGCAAGACGGTGGAAGGATTCGTTGTTGAGGACCCGCTGCCCGCCATGGATTACAACGTCGCGTATGTCCGGTTCGTCAACGCGATTTCGAACTCGAACGCGATGACACTCTACGCGAAGAACACGACCACGCTGGCCGAGGTTCCGCTGGGCGCGGCGGTGGCGTACAAGGGGGCTGGTGCCTTCGTGTCGGTTCCGGTGGCGGTGTACGACCTTGGCGCGCGGGTAGCCGGCGCGTCGGCCAACACCATCAGCCGGACGGCGGTTTCGTTCGTCGCGGGCCGGGTCTACACGGTTGGCGCACGGGGCGACATCACGATTACCTCGACGACGGCCACGAACCGATCGTTCCTGGACAATACGGCGAACCGATAGACACCGACGCCAACACTGAGAGCCCCCAGAGAGGATTTTGTGGGGCGGCTGGCGGCGGGGATCGAAGTAGGTCGCTGGTAGAACGCGGGTCTGCGGCGGGTTTTCGCAGGTAGGCGCGGGTTTTCGCGGGTGAACGACGAGGCGCCCACACCAATGCGGTGTGGGCGCCTCGTTTGTTGTATCCGTTAAAACCCGTGTAAACCCGCGGCCTATTTCCGTGCGGTCAGTCAGCCAATGCTGTGCCGCTCGACGGCGCCGTTGATGCTCTCGCCACCGATGTCAATGAACAGCTGCCGGTCGGTGACGCTCAGCGTAATGGCCACGCGGCGGTCAAGCTGCTCGACCAGCGCCGCCAGCAACTCGCGATCAATCGAGTAGAACGCGATGCGGTCGGAGCGGTGGATCTTCTGACCTTCGTAGCCGCGGAGCAGGGTGCGCGGATCCTTGTGCGTGTACACCACCACGCGGGCGCAGGCCTTGCTCGCGAAATGCAGTCGCGCCGCGTCGGGACTGCCGATCTCGATCCAGGCCTTGAGCGCGCCAGTGAGGTCGCGGATGCTCACGGCCGGTTCATCCGGCTCGCTGAGCCCTTTCGAGAACCCGATGCCCTCTTCGTACTCGAGGCAGTATGCGAGGATCCGCGTGAGAAAATACTCTGGCGTTTCCGACGGATGGCAGGCAGCCTTGAGGTTCAGCTGTTCGTAGACGCCGCGATCGACGTCGTTGAGCGCGATGTCGAATGTGTAGACGGTGGAGGACAGGGCCATCGCGAATGCTAACGCCAGCGCACGAGCCCGCCGCCGCGCCTCGAGAAACACCCGGTTCACGCCCTCAGCGGCTGGTCGCCAACCCTGTGCTCCGGAAGAAGAGTGTCGTCAGGAAATAGGCTTCGGTGGCCGTCGGAAAGGGCCGGTCTCGCCGCTATCTTTCAGGGGTGACCCAGCTTTCGCTTTCTGACGTTTCCATCGAATACGGATCGACCACCATTCTCACCGGAGTGACCTTCACGGTTGCCGCCGGTGAGCGTTGGGGGATCGTTGGCCGCAATGGCTCCGGCAAGACTTCGCTGTTCAAGGCGATCACCGGTAATGTGAAACCCTCGAAGGGCGCCGTGGCGCGCGATCCGGGCCTCCGGGTGTCGCTCCTCGACCAGCACCGCGATTTTGGCAATGCCAAGACGGTATGGGACGCCGCGGCGATGCCGTGGGTTGAACTGATCGATCTCGAGCGCTCGTTAGGCGAACAGGCGCACGCGATGGCGTCGTACGGGAACGACGTGCCGATGGCCGTGCTCGACAAGTACGGGCACGACATGGAGCGGTTCGCGCACCTCGGCGGCTATACCTTCCACGCCCGCGTGGATGCCGTGTTGCAGGGACTGGGGTTCGACGCAGAAGACTCGAAGACGCGCCTCGTGGCGACGCTCTCTGGTGGCGAGCGTGGTCGCGTCGGTCTCGCGGGTCAGATCGCGGCACCCGCCGACGTCTTGCTGCTCGACGAACCGACGAACCACCTCGATCTCGAAACCACCGAGTGGCTGCAGAACTACCTTCGCGAGCTCAATGAGACGGTGCTCGTGATCAGTCACGATCGGGCCTTCCTCGACGAGATCGCCGACCATGTGTTGCACCTCGAGGCCGGTACCGGCGTGGCCTATCGCGGCGGCTATTCGAGCTTTGTGCAGCAGCGCACAGAAAACCGGTTGACGTTGGCGCGCCAGCACGCCAAGCAGCAGACGATGATCGCGAAGGAAGAGGACTATATCCGTCGCAACCTCGCTGGGGTGAACACCTCGCAGGCCAAGGGACGGCGGAAACGACTTGACCGATTGCCGCGACTGACGCCGCCGCCGGGTTCGGAAGGCGCCATGACGCTGCGCCTCGAGATCGCGGAACGGGGCGGTGACCGGGTGATCGTTGCCGACAAACTCATGGTCGGGTACGAAGGTCGCACGCTACTCACCGGCTTCAGCGGTACGGCCAATCGTGGCGACACGATCGCATTGGTTGGTCCCAATGGCGCGGGCAAGACGACGCTCATCCGCACGCTGATCGGTGAGCGGGAACCTCAGGGCGGCGATCTCAAGATTGGCGGGTCGGTCACGCCGGCCTATTTCCGACAGAACCTCGACCAGCTCCCGCTCGACAAGAGCCTCTACGACGTCATCAATGACCAGCGTCCGCTCTGGACGCGCGGCTCGATCCAGAACCACCTTGGCGCCTTCGGCTTCAGTGGCGACGAAGTGTTTCGCAACACGCGGTCGCTCTCCGGCGGTGAACGCGCGCGGATGGCGCTCGCTCTAATCGTGCTGCAGCGCGCGAACCTGCTCATTCTCGATGAACCGACGAACCACCTCGACGTCGAATCGATTGAGGCGCTCGAGGACGCGATCGAGGAATACGAAGGCACCGTCTTGCTCGTGAGCCACGACCGCGCGCTGCTCCGTGAACTCAGTACGCGCGTCTGGGCATTTGAGAACGGCACGATGCAGGACTTCGGTGGGACCTTTGTCGAGTGGGAGCAGGCGCGGAAAGATGCCGCGTTCGCGAAACGCGCGGCCGATGCGGTCGCTGCCGACGGCCGCCGCGGCAAGGAAAAAGCCAAGTCGCGCGCGAATGCGGCGCACGAGGCTGGCGATCAGGCGACGCGAAAGGCGCGCAAGAAGGAGCAGGAGGGCGCTGAGCGTGCGGTGCAGCAGGCGGAGCGTTCGGTGGCGGATCTCAAGGCGCAGATCGCCGATCCGAAGCTGTACGACGGCAGCGGGGCGAACGCGAAGCGTGCGGCGGATCTGAGTAAGCAGCTTGCGGCGGCCGAACGCGCGCTCGACGCGGCGATGACGAAGTGGGAGGCGGTGGACCGGGCGTAGGCACGAGTGGTGCGCTACGCCCGGCGTGCGCGCCTGCTACCGCTGGTTGTACCCGTTTACCGGCCCGCCGTTGAAGAACGCCCCCGGCGTCATCACGCCGCCCTGCTTGAAGACCATGCCATTCTTCATCACGAACTGCACGTTGCGGAGCGCATCAATGCTCAGCAGCGGATTGCCTGGCACGGCAATGAAGTCGGCCCACATCCCGACTTTGATCGGCCCGCGGGTATCCTGTGTTTCGCTCACTTCGTAGCCAACAATGGTCATCGCCTTGAGGATGTCGGGCGCAGGAATCCCAGCCGCCTTCCAGGTCTCGATGAACTCGATCGCCACCTCGCCGCGCGTCTTGCCGGGCACGTAATAGTCGGCGTCGGTGGAGAAGGTGAGTGGGACTTTGTTTTCCCAACCGTTTCGCAGCAGCGCAACGGTGGCCTCATACCGTTGTGGCGTCTGGTGGCCGACGAGTGAAATCGGCGTCTCAGTTCCGGCACGGAAGATCCGCTTGTTCGCCATCACCTTGTGGATCGAGTCGTTCATGCCGCGGTCGTGCGCGATCGACCAGATGCCGGCGTCCACGGCGCGGCGCGCACCGTCAACGGTCTGCACGTGGCCCTCGACCTTGAGCCCGGCCTTCGCGGCTTCGCTAATAAACAAGCGAATCTCGTCGGTGGTGTAGCCCCAGGGTTTGCAGTCCACGCAGATCTTGATCACGCGGGCGCCGAAGAGTGCATTCTGGCGCACCGCCTTGATGATCTCGTCGTGCGTGTCGGCCTCGAGATACTCGGGGTAGACGAGCTTCTTGTCGATGGCCATCTCCGGGGTGGGCGAGAACTGCCCGCCAAGTCCGCCGATGATGAGACCGGAAGGAATAATCGTCGGGCCCGGGAGCCAACCCTGTTCGATCGCTTTGCGGAGCGCGATATCGGCATAGTTACCGTTGTTGCCCATGTCGCGCACGATCGTGAAGCCTGACGCGAGCATCTGGATGCCATTCGACGCGGCCTGAATGGCACGGAGCGGCGTGTCGTCGAGCACGTAGGTCAGGTAGTAGATGTTGCGCTCGGGAATTTCCTTGTAGGTGAGCGCGAGGTGGTTGTGCGCGTCCACGAGGCCGGGTACCACGGTGAGCTGTGAGAGGTCGATGACCGTCGCACCGACCGGGATCGCGATATTCGCACCGATGGCGGTGAAGCGACCGCCCTGTACGAGGATGATCTGGTTCGTGGCCGTCGTGCCCGTTGCGGGGTCGACGAGCCTTCCCGCGCGAATGGCGGTGACTGGCGCTGGCTGTGTGGTGGGAGCGGACTGCGTGCGCGCGACCTGTGGCGTGAGCAGGCTGTGCGCGGCACAGAGCGCGACGACAAGTGCGGAGCCGAGCACCTTGGGGCGGGCGATGCGCATCTGAATCATCCTGGGCGTAAGTGGTTCTGCAGTGAGGCTGACACTCCACGTTAGCCCAAAGTGGCCCGCGTCGCGATCGAACGTCGTTTCGGATGCCGACGGTACTTGGTGACGGCGTTCGCCCCCGGTCCGCGGTCGCTCGGCTTGACCGGTCGCCGGTCGACCGGCATCATCCACGTAGTGGAAACTCGATCAGGTTTCCGCTGCGGCTCTGCTGCCGCGCGGCATTCCAACTCTTTTGCGAGGCTCACACCATGCGGTTGTCCGCGGCTATCAAGCGGCTTGGATTCTGGCTGGCCATGGTTGTGGCGGCCGCTGCTGTACCGGGAGAGGCTGGAGCACAGACCGGCAAGTGGGTGGCAACCATCACGCAGCTCTCCAATGGTGGCGGCGCAGCCGACATCACGGTCGACCCGCGGAACGACAAGCAGTCGCGCGCCAAGATCACCTTCCGTAACACGAAGCGCGACATGCGGCTGGCGTGGGACATCGTCGTTGGCAGTTGCCGCGATGAGGGCGTTCCCATCGCACCGCAGGCGGCATTCACCCTCGTGCAGACGCAAATGGACGGCGGCGGCAGCGTCAGCGCCAATGTGCCAAAGCTCGAGAGCGGCAAGAAGTACTACGTTCGCGTGTTCGATCCACAGTCAGCAGCGACCGACGCCTCAGCCTACGGCTGCGGCAATCTGAGCGAGCAAAGCTGAAACGAAGCTGCGGGGTGGCACCGGATCCCGGCGCCACCCCGCAGCTATTCAGGTGAAGCGTCTGGTGATCAGGGCGCGCCGCCGGGCATCCCGACCCCGCCGAAAGTGTAGAATGGCAGGCCCTGCGTGATGAGCTCACGTCCTGAGACTGGCAGCTGGAACGGCGTTCCCTGCACGAGCTTTCCCCAGCCGCGGGCATCGAACCATGTGACCTCGGCCTGGTACGGGTAGAGTTCGATCCGCTTTTCGTATTGGATCGCATCGAAGAGATCGCCACAGGTACCGTTCACCTTCTTCGGTACGCAGTCGCGGCCAGCCGGAGGGCCGTTCGCGTCCACCGCCTTCAGGTTGGCTGCGAGGCGCGTGGGGTTGATCAGCGCTGCGGCCTCCACGCTCCGCCCCAGCCGCCAGAGTGCTTCGGCGCGGATGAACTTCATCTCGTCGAGTGAGAGCTCGAGCACGAACGCCCGGTTTCCGGAGTCGGCCGCCGTATTGAGGTAGCGAATGCTGCGGTATGACGACGTGAGATAGGGGCCGTTCGTGGCGCTCCCCATGGTGGTCGTGAGGCGGATGAAGCGGGTGCCGGTCACGGCGTTGGTCGCCCCATGGATGCGACGGTCCGGCGTGGTGATGGTGAACGCTGTGCGGTCGGAAAGCGGCTGTGAATGCCAGAGCTGATACTGTCCGGACGTATCGGCCGGCCCGAGTAGCCGGTTGCTGATGCGCACGGTACTCTGCGCGAACGAGTTGTTGATGTACGTCGAGGAGGTTCCCGCGATCGTCGGGTCGGCCTGATGCCCGAAGTCGCGGGTGATGCCGGAATCCAAGCGCGCCAACACCGCCGCCCAATTCACCGTCGCCCGCTCAGCCGGATTCCGCGGCGCGTACACGTCGGCCTTCACGAGGTAGGAGTACGCGATACGGATCAGTTCGTCCCGCGTGATCGCGCGACCGTTGATGAATGTGGCGGGCCAGGTGAACGCGGTGGTCGCCCGCGCGTCGGCGATGATATTGCGCAACTCCGCTCGCGCTGTTGCCAGTACCACGGCCGAGGGACTGAAGGTGATGCCGCGGTCGCCCGGCGTCATCGCAGTATCGGCAATGAACGCCTGATCGAAATAGAGCCCGTGCTTAAGCGTATTGATCGCAATGATGAACTTGGCGAAGATCAGCCGCGACGGCGTGTCGGCGCCGTCGGGAGTCGCGGCGGTGATCGCGCCGAACTTCAGGTTGTTGGCGCGAATACCCTGAAACGACTCGCGCGCGCCGGCGGACGATTCGAACGGAGACCAGTACCCGTAGCGCGTGGTGCAGTTCAGGTTGTCCCTGTTGTTGATCGGGATGCGCGGTTCCATCGAGTAGTCGATGTACGACACGCTGGTCGTGGTGATCTCGTCGCCCCACACGGCGAACGGAAGTGTCGGGCAGGAACCGCGGTTGACGTCGGTGTAGGCTTTCCACGAACCGATCAGCGCCGCCTCGGTGTTGGCGGCGTTTGTGAACACCGTGGTGATGCCGAGCCCGTTGGGGTCGGTCACGTTCAAGTCGAGACAGCCGGCGACCCCGCCCAGAAGGGCGGCGGAAAGCACCGCTCGGCGCATCGTGCGCGTGCGTCGTGCCGCGGACAGTGGGTTGGACGTGCGTGTAATGGATGTCATGTCGGGATCTCTCAGAACGTGAGCGTAATCACGCTCGTAAAGGTCCGTGTCAGTGGGTACGTGGCATCGTCGAAGCGGACGGTTGGCGAGCCGGCCATCACGTTCAACCCGCTGTACCTGGTGAAGGTGGCCAGGTTGCGACCCATGAGGTCGACCTGCATGCGGCCCACGCCAATCTTCGTCAGGAACGGATACTGTTTCGCCTCGAAGGTGTAGCCCAAGAGGAGCTCGGAGATGGTGACGTGCGCGCCGCTCTCGACAAAGTTTGCTAGGTACAGGTTGTTGTTATTCGACACCGCGTTGTAGTACCGCACTGACTTCTTGAGTTCGTCAGGCTTGCCGTACTGGTCGACGTTCGGATGGTCGCCGGAGGCGTAAAAGGTCTGGTTGCTGTTGGCGTACACGTTGCCGCCGAACTGGCCGGCCGCCTGCACATACAGACGGAAATTCCCGTATCGGAAGTTGTTGTTGAATCCGTACTTAAGGCTTGGATTGCTGTCGCCGATCTTTGCGTAGGTCAGTTGCCCGTTGGCATCGTATCGCGGAAGCGGCAACCCCCAGCCGTAGCTCACGCCGTCGACGATGACGGTGCTGCCCCACAGGCTCTTGCTGATCCCGTCCCGCCAGGTGTTGCCGATGCCTACCGGCACGACGAACCCTTCGTCGTTGACGTCGAACTGCGAGAGCGAGTTGATGTGGCGTGCCGGCAGATCCGCCTTGTCGCGCACAATCTGGTTGCCCCACATCTCAGTCAGTCGAATCCCGTCGCACTTGTGCTGGAGTCCGTCGGCGAAGCAGGTCCGGCCGAATTGGCCGGTGCTCAGATCGGAGTGGTCGGCGACGAGGAGCATGGTCCACTGCAATCCCCGCGGGTTGGTCAGAATGGCGCCCTGCACGGTGGCCTCGTACACCGTGCCGCCCAGGCGTGCCGGATTCGTGACCACGACCTGATACCCCGACACGGCGGGCGCCGGGATGTTCACGAACACGTCCTTGCTCGAATTCTTGACGTAGGTCAGCGACACCGAGAGGCGGGAGTTCCAGGAAAGGTCCAGCCCCAGTTCCGATTCTTGGGTAAAGGTCGGCGTAATGTTGACGTTGCCGAGGCTGCTGCGGCGGATAGCGCCGCTGCCGTCGGAGGTCATCGCCTCGTACTGGTTCGAGAAGTTTGGGCTCACGCCTGTCACGCCGAAACTGTACCGGAGCTTGAAGTTGTTGAATGAGGTGAACGGGAACCAGTTCTCCTCGGTAAGCAGCCATGCCACCGAGGCGCGGCCGAATGTGTTCCAGCGGTTCGCGCTCCCGAACAGCGAGTTGCCCTCGCGGCGCCAGAGGAAGTCTCCGATGTATTTGTCGGCGTAGCTCAGGCCGAGCGTCGTGATGACGCCCATGACGCGGTAATCGGTAATGCTCTGTGACGAATTCTTGGTTCGCGCCTGCGCCATCGCCTTGAGTCCCTCTGTGGCGAAATCGGTGCCCGTCGTATTGAGGCTGGGGTTGTATTCCCGTCGCGCTTCGGCGCGTTCGGAAAGGCGCGCGGTCAGGGCACCGAACTGCTTGGTGGCAGTGGCCGTCCCGGTCAGGATGTATCCGTCGGTGATGTTGTTCGCGATATACAGGCTGCCGGTGCTCGGGCTGAGTCCACCTGATGACGTCACCAGCGGCGTTCCGCGCGCCGTGTACGACACCTGGTTGAGATCGCCCCGGTCGTAGTTGCCGTCGGCCGCCACAGAAAGCCAGCTGAATGGGCGGTAGACGCCATTCACGTTGATCAGCGTGCGAGCCCGGTGCACCACGTTGTCCGCGATGAACTGTGTGTAAAGCGGGTTCGTGTACAGCGTTACCGAATCGGGGACGATGACATACGGGAACCCAAACTGCGGGAAGGGCGCTTTCGCCCGCAGGTTCACGTCGGTGTCGATGCGATAGAAGTTGTTGAACGACGGTGCCGACACGTCCTGCACGCCGCGGGTGTGGTTGGCCGAAATGCCCACGCTCAACTTCTCACTGAGCCGCGAGTCGAGGTTCACGCGAATGGACTGCCGTTTGTATCCCTCATTGTTCTCGAGGACGCCGGGATTGATCGTCCGTGTGTACGCGACGTTGTAGTTGGTCGCGGCGCTGTTCCCCTGTACGGTGGCCGTCTGCGTGCTGTACGACCCTGGTTGGTAGAACAGGGCGGCCTGGTTGTACGTCGGCGAGGTATACGGTGCGTCCATGATGCCAAGCGGTTTGAGCGCGCGCTGCTCACGTGGCACGGTCTGTCCGGTGGCGTTCAGCCAGTTCCCCTGCGGATCCTGCATGAACTGGTGGTGCTGGTTCTTGTCGAGCGTCACTTGGTACTGGTCGATACCGGACTCGCCGCGCAGTTGGAACTGTGTCGAGCCAAGGGCCAGCCCCTTGCCCCGCTTGGTCGTGATCGCAATGACGCCTGCTGCCGCGCGCGAACCGTACAGCGACGCCGCCGCCGCGCCCTTGATGACCTCAATGCTCTCGATGTCGAGGGATTCGATGTCCTGCGTGGTGACGGACTGTCCCTGATTGAGAAAGATTCCGTCCACCACGAAGAGCGGTGACGGAACCGCGCCGCCTTCGGTGATGCCGGAAATCGGCGTGCGCATCACGATATTCACGCCGGAACCCGGTGCGCCACTCGGCCGCGTGATCGCGAGCCCGGCGACCTTGCCGGCGAGCATGCTCGCCGCCGAAGCGGTGGGCGGCACCGGAAGGTCTTCCAAGGTCAGTTTTTCTACCGTAATCGTCGCCTTGGCTACCGAGGTCTCATCAATCGTCCCGGATACAGTCACCTGGTCCAAGCGCGTTGCACTGATGTTCATGGCAAAGCTGAGTGTCATCACGCTGTCGGCGACTAAACGCACGTTCTCCACCCGCTGGGGAGCGAACCCCACGCGCTTCGCCTCGATGGTGAAAATCCCCGGCGGTGCGCTGACGATCACGAAGCGGCCATCGGCCCCGGTCGTGCCCGTTAGCGGTGTGCCGAGTATGGTGACGTTGGCCCCGAAGATCGGCGCCTTGCTCGCCAGGTCCGTCACGACGCCGGTGATTCGGGCGCGGCGGGCCGTCGTGGGGGGCGGCGCGGTTGCTACCTGCGCTTGCAGCGTGGTCGCCGAAGCAGCGGCGACCACAACCAGCGCGGTGACCACCGCTCGGACCTGGGGAAGGACAAGCGCGCGAAGCATAACAGTGGGGGTTGCGGGGATGCTTCGGTACGTCGGGGATTTTCGGTCCAGATAGCATGCCTGCATCAGGTCCCGGCCGCCAGAGGGGGCCACCTCTGCCAGCCCGTTGTCAGTTGGTCCGGCATGAGGCCAGATTATTCGCTATGCGCGATCTTCTTCCTTCACGCGGTCGCCGGCTGGCGGCGCTGTTGGCTGCATCTGCCATCCTCGGTACCTCGGCGCGTGCACAAGTCGCGGCACGCCCGGGCGCGGACAGCACGAAGCGCGCCACGACCCTGCTCGTCGGTACGGTCGTCGATGTCGTCGGGCGCCCAATCGGTGCGGCCGAGGTCTATATCGCCGGGACGGGCCGCACGGCTCGAACGGATGCGCGCGGCGTCTGGAGGATTCCCGACCCTCCGCCGGGCCCGCGCGTCGTGGTCGCGCGGCTCGTCGGATTCATCCCGTATGTGCGTGAGGTGCTCGTCGGCGGCGCCACCAACGATACGGTGTCGCTCCTGCTCCGCCGCCTTCCGACCACACTGACGCCCGTCCAGATCACCGCGCGTGTGGCGATGGTCACGAGTTCGGCAGACATCATCGCCGATCGGCTCATGCAGATGCGGGTCGGAACCGGCCGCCTCTTCACGCGTGAGCAAATCCTCGTGCAGCGGCCGTATTCGATCGCCGAACTCGTGTTTGGCGTGCCGGGGGTGGCCATACGTCGCGGACAGGGGGAGATCGTCGCCACCACCACGCGGGCCGGGGTGGGCGTCATGAACGTCGAGGGACAACTGTGTCAGCTACAGTTCTTCCTCGATAATACCGCGATAGACAACGAAAGCGTCGCGGCGCTCGATCCACTGACCTTTCGCAGCGTCGAGGTCTATCCACAGGTGGTGCAGCTCACGGGGCTGGCCATGCGACCGGATCGCTGCGGCGCCATCGTTATCAATTCGATTCGGCGGTAGCCGCGCCCTCGGTGAGTAGGGCGACGCGTCACATGACGAAATTGTGACGTCTTCAGCGAGCCGGTTTGGGCACGTCCATACATTTGAATGATGATTCCGGACGCTCTCCGTGCGCTCATCAAATCCGTCGCGACCATGGTCGCGGTGGTCGCCGCATGCGCGTCGGTTGCGCAAGCGCAATTCCCGCTTCGCGTGCGGGTCGTGGACGCGGAGACGCAGCGGCCATTGGGCGGAGCGCTCGTCTCCGTCGCTACCGGCCCGGCCCTGACCATCGCGGCGCCGGCCGTGCTCGCGTCTGGAGACGGCACCGCGCTCCTTCGGGTGCCGGCCATCGGCGCGTATCGCATCCTCGTTCGCCGCATCGGCTACGCACCCTTCACCTCCGACATGGTGCGTGTGACCGGCACGATGAGTGTCGCGATCACGATTGCCGTGCCGGCGACCCGCATTGCCCTCGCGACGGTGCGCGTGACTGCCAAGCGCGAGTGCGATGCCGACGGCCTGAGCACCTCGTCCGAGGCCGCGCCCGTTTGGGAAGAAGTGCGCAAGGCGCTCGAAACGAGCATCCTGTCGCGCGGCACCTCGTTCATCGTGACGTCGGGCGTGAGCACGCGGCGCACACTTGGCGAGGACGGCAGGTTCATCGGTGAGGACACGACCGCCAAGGGCACGGCCGGTGCGCGCCCGTTTCAGGCTGTCGATCCCCTCGTGCTCGAACAGGGTGGCTATGTCCAGGGCGGGTACCGTACATCGATGACACTGTATGCCCCCGATGAGCAGGTGTTGCTCTCGGAGGGATTCCGCCGGCTGCACTGCCTGTCGATGGCGGGGGCGATGCGCCGAAGCGGCGATACGACCCTGATCGGGCTGGTCTTCGAGCCGCGCACGAACAATCAGCTCTCGGATATTCAGGGCACCATCTGGGTAGACAGTGCGACGAGCGAACTGCGCAGGCTCGAATACGGCTACATCCGCGCGCCGCTTCCGTTCCCGGTGCCATCGCTCGGTGGGTACGTGGACTTTCGCCGGCACCGGACCGGCGCTTGGTATGTCTCGACCTGGCAGATTCGCATGCCGCGCTGGCGGACGACCAATATGAACCCGAGTGGCGTGGCCCTCGCGGGCTTCGTCGAAGTCGGGGGCGCGGTGAGCGTGCTGCACGAACGCACGGCGCTGTCCACCAACCTCGTGCGTACGGTGACGGGGAGTCTGTTCGATTCGCTCAGCGGGCGCGACATGCCGGGCGCCGTCGTGCGCATTCCCGAGCTTGGGCGCGAGACGACGACCGATTTTCTCGGGCGGTTCCGGTTCGACAGCGTGACCGTTGGCGTTTGGGACGTCGTGGCCGACTATGCGCCGTTGGCGGCGCATGACATCGTGCGTGTACAAAGCGTGGCAGATATCGTCGAGGCGCAACGGGTGGAGATCGCGCTCGCCGTCCCGTCGCTCCGCAGCCTGTGGACGAACGCATGCCAGGGACGGCCCGTTCCCGAGGGGAGCGGCGGGTTTGTCGCCGGTGTGGTGCGCGATGCGAGCGGCTCCCCGATGTCAGGCGCGGCGGTTGAATTCACCTGGAAGCTGCCGCCGGGTGATTCGACGATTCAGTGGCGGCTCAGCGCGGATTCGGCGGGTCGATACCTCGCGTGCGTTGGCGCTGGTGCCGGCGTGACGGTCCGCGCGATGCGTGACTCGCTGTCGTCGGTGCCCGTGACCTTCTCGTTCGTGCCGGCGCGCGTGGCGGCACGCGACGTCGTGCTGGCGACCGACGAGGAAGCCGAAGCCATCCGGGTGGATTCGGCGCGCATGGTCGACGCAGGTGGACGCGGCGCTGGCGCGACGGTGGATGGTACCGTGCGCGATCCGGGCGGCCGAGGAATTGCGACCGCCCGCGTGCGAGTACTCGACGTTCTCGGTGAGGCACGTGTCGGTGGAAACGGAGGCTTCGCATTCCACGGCGTGCCCCCCGGACAGCATGTCGTGTCGATCGAGGCCATCGGGTATGAACGCGCCCGCCGCGTCGTACGCGTGGGCGCGGGAGACTCCGCGCACATCGACGTCCGGCTGGGGCGCCTCGCGACGCTGAGGACCGTGACCGTCGCCGAGCGTGAACGCGTGCACGCGTTGCGCCAGGAAATCGACTCGCGCGTCTTGGCGGGACATGGTTATGTCAGCGACTCTACGAAGCTCATGAAATATTCCGCGATTTGGGGTGCGTTCAACGTGCCTAATGCGCGGGTCCGCAATGTCGGCTCGTCGTTCACCGTCGAAGTGTCGCGCGTGTCGATGGGCCGCGGATTCCAGGGCATCCGCTGGTGCACGCCGCAGGTGTACCTCGACGACGCCCGTGCAGACTTCGACAAGCTGTCGAGCTATCCGCGCGAGGAGATCGCGCTCCTCGAGTTCTACTCACGGATCGCGAACGCGCCGCTTCGCTACACGGGCTCGGGTACAGGCATCTCGTCAGGCGTGAGCGATGGTACCTGTGGCGCCGTGTTGGTGTGGACGAAGAACTTCATGCGTGCGGCCGACATGATGGGCAAGGCGCTGCCCAGAAAGCCGTGAGCCGGATCCTGCGCGCAGGCCTTTTGCGAGGGTGTCCCGCCAGACACAATTAGCAGATGGCAGACAACCCCGTCGACCGACGCCGCTTCTTCGAGCAAGGGTTCAAGCGCGTCTTCGGCAAGGCCGTTGAGGTGATTGAGCACAAGGTGGCGCCGGGCCGATACGTTCGGCCGCCTGGAGCGCTGCCCGAAGCGGCCTTTCTTGGGGCGTGCACCCGTTGTGGCGAATGCATGACCGCTTGCCCGGTGCACGCGCTGCTGCCGCTGGGCTCAGAGACCGGGTTCGCCTCCGGTACGCCGGTGCTGAGGCCTGACGTGAACGCCTGCGTGATGTGCCTCGACATGCCCTGCGCGTCGCACTGCCCGACCGACGCCCTCGCCGTCCCAGATGACAATTGGCGTCGCGTCAAGCTGGCGCGTATCACGATCGATACGGGGAGCTGCCTCCCGTACCACGACACCGAGTGCGGGGTCTGCGCGCAGGTCTGCCCGGTGGGGTACGATGCGCTGCACCTGGACGAGATGGGCCGCCCCGTGCTCGGCGACGCCTGCACCGGTTGCGGGATCTGTATCATTGCATGTGTGACGGCACCGAAGAGTCTTTCGGCATCTCCAGTGGGGAGTTATTCGTGAGCGGACGCGTCGACGTGAAGATCGTACCGAAGCCCTGGGGCCACGAAGTGATCTGGGCGAGCAATGCCCTGTATGTGGGCAAGGTGCTCCATATCACCGCGGGTCATTCGCTGTCGGTGCAATACCACCACATGAAGGATGAAACCATCCACCTGCTCTCTGGGCAGATGATCTATCGCGTGCAAGGCGAAGGCGACGCGCTCGTAGACATGAAGCTCAGGGCGGGCGAAAGCTTCCGGAACAAGCCGGGCACCATCCATCAGATGGAAGCGATCACGGACTGCCAGGTACTCGAAGCGAGCACCCCCCACCTCGACGACGTGGTACGCCTCAACGACCGCTACGGCCGCGAGGGCACGAGCGCCCCATGATTGGCCATGCGCGCAGAGGGTCCGCTCGATGAAGGTGATCATCCCGCTGGCCGGCAAGGGCACGCGCCTCCGCCCGCACACGCACACCGTGCCCAAGCCGATGCTCAAGGTGGCTGGCAAGCCGGTGATGGACTACGTGCTCGACGACGTTCGCAAACTCGGCGGTGTGGACCAGATCATCTACATCACCGGCCACCTCAAAGCGGCCGTCGAGCGGCACGTGCGCGAGCAGTTCGCCGACATGCCGGCGACCTTCATCGAGCAGGTCGTCCAGGATGGCACCGCGGGTGCGGTGGCGCTCGCCAAATCGCAGGTGGACCAGCCGGTGCTGATCATCTTCGTGGACACGATCTTCGACA
This sequence comes from Gemmatimonadota bacterium, assembly GCA_014192065.1. Taxonomy (GTDB): domain Bacteria; phylum Gemmatimonadota; class Gemmatimonadetes; order Gemmatimonadales; family Gemmatimonadaceae; genus Fen-1231. The sequence continues at coordinate 45,560 of BJHH01000006.1, forward strand.
CCGATCTCTCGGTGATCAAGACGTCCACGGACGACGGAATCATCTGGACCAAGGAAGTCGAAGACTACCAACGGTTCGGCGTGGTGGTGACTGACGCCAACGGCCACATGACGAAGATCATCGAGAAGCCCAGTACGCCCATCTCGAAACGTGCGAATATCGGGCTCTATTACATCAGGAACTGGAAGCTGCTGTTTGCGGGCATCGACCACGTGCTCACGCAGCCGAAAAACAAAGGCGAGTACTATCTCACCGACGCGTTCCAGTACATGATCGACCATGGGGCCAAGCTCAAGGTGATCGACGTGGACGGATGGTTCGACGCGGGCAAGCTCGACACGTTGCTCGAGACCAACCACGAAATGCTGCGGCGGCGTGAACCGCAGGCCACGCCGGTCGCGCTGGCCGACAGCGGAAATACGATCATCCAGCCGGTGTACATCGAGGACGGCGCGCTGATCGAGCGGTCAACGATCGGGCCAAACGTGACGATCGGGCCGGGCGCGGTGATTCACGACTCGACGGTGAGCCATGCCGTCATCGGCACGGCGACGACGATTACGAAGAGCCGGCTCATGATGTCGCTGATTGGCGACCACGCGGTGATCGAAGGGGTGGAGGGGAGCGTGTCAGTTGGCGATCACGGCGAAGTGCACGGCACGTTGTAGGAATGCGCGGAGTACAAGACTCAACGGAGATCACACAATGACGAATACGATGAGAATATTGTGCAGTGCGTTCGCCGAGCCCTGTCTGAAGGCCGGAATGAAGGGAATGCAGATGGACAGGCCCAAGAAGCCCTAATCGCGAACCCCACCCGCCGAACGACCGGAGTCACGATGTCAGACCACGAACGCTCTGCAGGTCTCAGTCGCCGCGACCTCCTCAAGGGCGCGGCCCTCGCCGGTGCCGGCCTCGCGGCGAGCGGCGCCTTCACACCGGCGATCGCTGAACACATTACGGCAGCCACGCATCCGGACCTCGCGCCGCCGGCACCGGCGGCGCGCGCCACGATGAAAGGTGTGCGGTTCGAGCGCCGCGACGCGGTCCGCTTCGGCATCGTCGGCACCGGACTGCGTGGTCGGTCGGTGCTCTCGGAGCTGCTCGCGATCGAAGGCGTGCAGATCGTTGCTGTCTGTGACACGGTGGCCGAGAAGACGGCTCGAGCCGTGAAGATGTGCACCGATCGCGGCCAGCCTGCGCCGGCCGTCTACACGGACGGCGATCATGGCTTCGAAGCACTCGTCGCGCGTGACGACATCGACTTCGTATACACCGCCACGCCTTGGGAATGGCATGTGCCCGTGCTGCTCGCGGCCCTCAAGAGCGGCAAACACTGCGGCAGCGAATGCCCCATCGGCACGACCCTCAAGGACCTCTGGGCCTTGGTGGACGCGAGTGAAAAGGCGCGTCGCCACTGCCTCCATCTCGAGAACTGCAACTACGGTGAGACGGAAATGTTGGTGAACCGTCTCGTCCACGAGGGCGTGTTTGGTGAAATCCTGCACGCCGAAGCGGCGTACCTGCACGACCTGCGGAAGATCCTGTTCGAGGACCGCGACGAAGGGCTGTGGCGCCGCGCCTGGCACACACGGTCGAACTCGAATCTCTATCCGACGCACGGACTGGGCCCAGTGTCGGGGTATCTCGACATCAACGCCGGCGACCGGTATGACTACCTCGTGTCCGTGGGCGGGCCGCACCGCGGTCTCGAACTGCACCGCGAGGCGACGGTGGCGGACCATGCAAACCCGAAGTGGCAGGAGCAGTACGTCACCGGCGACCACAACACGTCGATCCTACGCACCGTCAAGGGTAAGACGGTGATGCTGCAGCATGACGTCTCGAATCCTCGTCCCTACACACGCCACAATCGCGTGCAGGGCACGAAGGGCGCCTTCGAGGACTATCCGCCGCGCATCTATGTCGAAGGGCAGGCGGGCGGCGAGCGGTGGGGCGCCATCGACGAATGGAAGGCGAAGTTCACGCATCCGCTCTGGGCCGAGAATGGTGAGCGCGCCCGCAAGAACGGTGGCCACGGCGGCATGGATTTCATCATGGCCTACCGGCTCGTGCAAACGCTTCGCGAGGGGTTGGTGCCGGACTCCGACGTGTACGACGCGGCCACCTGGAGTGCACCGCTGCCCTTGTCGGAAATGTCCGTGGCGAAGGGTTCGGCGCCGATGAAGTTTCCGGACTTCACGCGCGGGGCCTTTGCTGCGGTGGGCGCGACGGGCTAGTGCCGTGGAACCGCGGAGATTCGCGAAGAACGGGGCGGAGAATCGCGAAGACTACAACGGCGTTTCTTTGGAACTGCGGATCAGGCGGCGGAAGGTGGCGCGAGGGCCGAAGTTGATCAGCAGGCCGAGCTCGAGCCGGGACGCCTTGAGATAGTTGAGTAGCTGCGCTTCGTGCACCGCCGTCAAGAACTCGGCGACTTTGCACCCGACGATGACGGTTCGTGCCACCACGAGATCTGCCCGGTATTCACCTACGATCCCGCCCTTTTCCCTGATCCGAAATGGCACGTTGGTGGCGACGGCGAGGCGCCGAGTCCGAAGTTCCGCGACCAAGGCATGCTGATACGCGGCCTTCAGAAAACCGTGCCCGAGCGTTGTATGCACGCTGAAGAACGCCCCGAGTATTTCGTGACTCAGTTTGCCGTGCAAGAGCCTGACGTGGTGCGCTGTTGTTCCCATGGAGTTGTAGTTCTCGGCGACGCTCGCGTTGGTCTCAGCGAATCTCCGCGGTTCCCCACACCCCACCGTCACCGTTTCGACGCCAGCCCAAGCATTCCGACGCTAAGTTTCACGCGACTCCAACCAGGCCCCCATGCAATTCACGACGCTGGACTGGGTGATCATCAGCACGAGCATTGTCATCTCGTTCCTCCCGGCGCTTTTCTTCTGGAAACGGGCCGGGTCGAGCACCACCGAGTTTTTCACGAGCGGCCGAGCGGCCCCCTGGTGGCTCGTCGGCGTGTCGATGGTCGCGACGACCTTCAGTACCGACACGCCGAACCTCGTGACCAACCTCGTGCGCGAGCGTGGCGTCTCGTCCAACTGGGTCTGGTGGAGCTTTCTGCTGACCGGGATGATGACGGTGTTCTTCTACGCCAGGCTCTGGCGCCGGTCGGGAGTGCTCACCGATCTCGAGTTCTACGAAATCCGGTATTCCGGCAAGGCCGCGCGCGCGCTCCGCGGATTCCGTGCCGTCTACCTTGGCCTCTTTTTCAACTGCGTCATCATGGCCACGGTGAACCTCGCCGCCGCCAAGATCGCCAACATCGTCCTCGGCTGGCCGATGGAGCGCACGCTGTTGGTCTGTGGTGTGATGACGATTGTCTTCGCCTCCGTCTCGGGACTCTGGGGCGTGCTCGTCACCGACTCGCTCCAGTTCCTCATCACGATGTCGGGCACCTTCTTCGTCGCGTTCTACGCGCTACAGCAGCCCGAAGTGGGCGGACTCGCGGGGTTGTTCGCCAAGGTGCCGCCGTCGTCGCTGAACCTGCTCCCCGACTTCGGCGATTGGTCGGTGGCGCTCGCCGCGTTCATCATCCCCATCACGGTGCAATGGTGGAGTGTCTGGTACCCTGGGGCAGAGCCCGGTGGCGGGAGCTATATCGCCCAGCGGATGCTCGCCTCACGATCCGAGCGCGATGCGGTCACAGGCACGCTGCTGTTCAACATCATGCACTATGCGCTGCGGCCCTGGCCCTGGATCATCGTCGCGCTCGCCAGCATGCTGATCTACCCCAATCTTTCCGATATCGGCGCGGCGTTCCCCTATGTCGACCCGTCGCTCATTGGCCACGACATGGCGTATCCGGCAATGATGAAGTTCTTGCCGGCCGGTGCACTCGGATTCGTCGTCGCCGGAGTGCTCGCCGCGTATCGCTCGACAATCGAGACGCACCTCAATTGGGGCACGTCGTACCTCGTGCACGATCTCTACCGGCAGTTCCTCAAGCCAGGGAAGACAGAAAAGCACTATGTACTCGTCGGGCGGCTCACGACGGCCGGCTTGATGATCATTGCGGCGCTGATGACCTACGCCCTTGGCACGGCGAAAGAGGCATTTGACCTCATTCTCTCGATCGGCGCGGGTACCGGCCTCATCTACCTGCTGCGTTGGTTCTGGTGGCGCGTCAGCGCGTGGAGTGAGATCTCGGCGATGATCGGCTCGTTCGTCGTGGCCATCGGGTTCTTCATCGCGAAGAAGAACGGCGTGCAGGTGGCGGACCACGTCTCGCTCATCGCCACCGTGGCCGCAACCACCGCGATCTGGGTGACGGTCACCTTCCTCGGCCCGCAGACCGATCGCGCGACGCTGGTGAGTTTCTTCAAGCTTGTGAAGCCAGCCGGTCCGGGGTGGAAGAGTGTGCAGGCCGAGGCCGGTGTCGGCGCGAGTGCCGAATCTCCGGCGCAGGCGCTGATGGGATGGATGCTCGGTTGTGCCTTCGTCTACTCGGCGCTCTTCGGGACCGGGAGCCTGCTCTATGGGAAGATGCCGCAGTTCTATGCCTGGCTTGTCGTGTTCGTGCTGAGCGGTCTTGGTATGTGGAAGGTGTTGCGCGGATTCTGGCGCGGGACGGAGCCCGGGTCGGGATGAGCACGGGCGCGTCGTCGTGAGGGGAAGTGGGCGTCGGTTGCCCACGACACAGGCCGTCATCCTGGCGCGTGGCCTTGGCACGCGAATGCGCCGGAGCGACGGCACCACGCTCGACGATCTTCAGCGCGCCGCCGCCGATGTCGGCGCGAAGGGGATGATGCCCGTCGGGCGACCCTTTCTCGAATACGTCGTGTCTGCGCTGGCCGATGCCGGGATCACAGAGGTGGTGATCGTCGTCGGGCCTGAGCCGGGCGCGGCCCGCGAACATTTCGGTCGTGCCGCACCGCCGGTGCGAACGACGGTGCGGTTCGCCGTTCAGGAGTTGCCGCGCGGAACGGCGGATGCCGTGCATGCGGCGCGTGACGCTGTGCGCGACGCGCCCTTTCTCGTGTTGAATGCGGACAACTACTATCAGCCGTCGTCACTGCGTGCGGCCGCTGGTATTGGCGGTGACGGGCTCGTGGCGTTCGAGGCGAACGCGCTGGTCAGCGAGTCGGGGATCGAACCGGAACGCGTCATGCGGTACGCCTTGCTCGACATCGCTGATGACGACACGCTGCTCGCCATTCGAGAGAAACCGGCGGCCGATGACCGGCTCGCGCAACGGCCCGAACGCTGGGTGTCGATGAACCTTTGGTCATTCACCCCGTCGATCTTCGATGCGTGCGAGCGCGTGTGGCCCTCGCCTCGCGGAGAACTCGAGCTCCACGATGCGGTCTCGATCGGCATGCGCGTGCTCGGCACGACCTTTCGTGTGCTGCGTGAGCGCGCCGGCGTGCTCGATCTGTCGCACCGCGCAGATATTGGGATCGTGACGCAGCGGCTCGCGGGCGTGGTGCCACGCACGTGACACGGCGCTATGTGGTGCCCGGTCGCGTTGAGCTGGTCGGTAAGCACGTGGACTACGGCGGTGGCCGGTCGCTGACCTGCGCGGTCGAGTTCGCGATGCGCGCCACGGCCAACCCGCTCAAGGAACGGGTGCTACGCGTGCGGCAGCGCGGTTCGCGCGACGTGGTGGAAGTACCGCTCTCGTCGGCTGCAGCGCCCACCCGATCGCGCTGGAGCATGTATGTCGCCGCCGTCGCACGCCGCATCGGTCGGGACTTTCCGCACGCGACTGGCGGCGTGGACGTGCGCCTGTCGAGCACGCTGCCGCCGGCGGCCGGGCTCTCGAGTTCTACCGCGCTCACGATTGCGCTCGCTCGCGCCGTGGTGGACGCCACGGGGCTCACGAGCAATGCCGTTTTCGCCGAATACGCGGGCAGCCCGATTACCTTCGCCGAATATGTCGCGGCCATCGAGACGGGGGCGCCGCACGGGCCGTTTCCAGGCGATGACGGTGTCGGCGTGCGCGGAGGCGCGCAGGACCATGTGGCCATCATGTGCGCGCGTGAAGGAATGGTCGGTCAGTTTGCGTACATCCCTGCAGGCGAGGAGGGCTGGGCACCATGGCCGGGCGACCACATGCTCGCTATCGGCGTCAGCGGCGTGCGCGCGTCGAAGACGGGGAATGCGCAGACGGCGTACAATCGCGCCGCGGATGCGGTGCGCTGGATGGTGCGGCAGTGGAACGGTGTGACGTATCGCGATGATCCCACGCTCGCGGCGGCGCTCGCCAGCGGGTCCGATGCGCGCCGCCGTCTCGAGCAAATTGCTGAGGAGGCGAGTGGAGCGCCGGTCGGTGCGGAGTATCTGGTCAAACGACTCGCCCAGTTCTGCGAAGAGTGCGACGTGATTGTGCCTGGCGTCGCCGACGCGCTGCGCGCGCGAGACCTCGCCACGGTGGGCGCGCTCGTGGATCGGTCGCAGGCGCTCGCTGAGCAGGCGCTCGAGAATCAGGTACCCGAAACGATTTCGCTGGCGCGCATCGCCCGTGAGCAGGGCGCGGCGGCGGCCTCGGCCTTTGGCGCAGGGTTCGGAGGCGCCGTCTGGGCGATGGTCGCGCGCGACGGAGCCGATGAGTTCATCGAGCGTTGGAAGACTGCGTTCGGCGGAGCGCATCCGGATCGTGCTGCGCGCGCGCGGTTTCTGCTGACGATGCCTGGGGCGCCGGCAGGGTCTGGGGGTTCGCGTGGCTGACCGCGGCAAGTCGACCACGCCACTTCCGCGCAACGTGAAGGCGCTCAGCGCGGTGAGTCTGCTCACCGATGCGTCGAGCGAGATGATCACCCCGCTCCTCCCGCTCTTCCTCACCGGAGTGCTTGGCGCGAGCGCAACGACGCTGGGCGCGATCGAAGGGATCGCGGAGACCGTGGCCTCGATGCTGAAACTCGCCAGCGGCTGGTGGAGCGACCGGGTGAAGCGGCGAAAACCGCTCGTGCTCGCCGGATATGGCATCGCCTCGGCCGTACGGCCGCTGATCGCGTTCGCGGCGTACCCGTGGCATGTGCTCGTGGTGCGCGTCGCGGACCGAGTCGGGAAGGGAATCCGCTCGTCCCCACGGGACGCGTTGATCGCGGACGCGACGCCCGCCAAGGATCGGGGGCGCGCCTTTGGGTTCCATCGCGCGGCCGACAACTTCGGCGCCGTGCTGGGGCCGTTGGCAGCCTGGTTCATGCTTGAGCAGGGGAAGCTCGAGCTTCGCACCGTATTTCTGTGGGCCTCGGTGCCGGCGCTGCTCTCAGTCGTGGTCCTCTTCGTCTTTGTGCGCGAGGCCGGACCGCGCTCGGATCTTGGCACGATAGCGGCGCCCTCGCCGGCAACCTCAGCGGCGCCTTCGCCGCCGGCCACATTGGCGACGGGCTCACCGCAGACCGCGACCGAACCGCTTGGCGCCACCTTTTGGCGCTACCTCGCCGTTGTCGGCGTCTTTACGCTCGGCTGTTCGACCGATGCATTCCTGCTGCTTCGCGCATCGCAGATCGGGGTCGCGGCCGGATGGATTCCGGTGCTCTGGGCGGTGCACAATTTTGTGAGGGCGCTGTCGAGCACGCCGGGTGGCCAGCTCTCGGATCGTCTTGGTCGCCGGCCGCTAATCCTTGCGGGCTGGGCCGTATATGCCGCGACCTACCTCTGCTTCGGGTTGGCGAGCGAGGCATGGCACGCCTGGGTGCTGCTCGCGGCCTACGGGCTCTATTTCGGCCTAGCCGAAGGTGCCGAAAAGGCGCTCGTCGCCGATCTCGTTCCGGCCGCACGGCGCGGGGCGGCGTTCGGCTGGTTCAACTTCGTCGTCGGCGTGAGCGCGCTGCCGGCTTCGCTCTTTTTTGGGTTTATCTGGGACCGCGTGGGTCCGGTTGCAGCATTTGGGATGGGCGCGTCACTGGCTGGTGCCGCCACGGTCGGACTGCTGCTCTTCGTCCCGCGCCCGGTCGCACCGAGCCGTTAGCAACAGCGCTGGCCTGGCTTCGAGTATTTCGCCGTCATCCGTTCCTCGGCGAAGTCGCGTTCACTGAGCGGCGCTTCGCTCGGATGGCGCACCGCCATATGCCGCACATACGTGTCGTAGTCCGGCACGCCGATGATGCGGCGCACAACAGGCACGATCCGCGCTATTGTGCGTGCGAGCCATCCGCCCTGAGGCGCTGCTCCCTGCGCTGCTCCCTGCGCTGCTCCCTGCGCTGCTCCCTGCGCCGCCGCCGGAGCGGCGGCGCAGGGAGCGATCTGTGAGACGATTCCAGTGTGGCGCATGGACAGTGTGTCGGCGAGTCGGTCGGTTACGGGATTGGCGCCAGCGCACTGCGCGGCGTGAACGGCACTTCGGTGCTGACCGCCGGCTTGCGCCCGCTCAGCACAGCATACCACTCGCGGATCGAGCAGGTGAGAATGACGATGACGGCCAAGAGGAAAAAGGCCGCGACCGCGGCGTCGAGCCGGTCGTTGAAGATCATACGACTCGCGTTGGCCGCGTTGGCGACACCGGGCGGCAGCGCGCCCTTGTCGAGAAACTCCTGCACCCAGCGTGCGTGCGACAGGAACCCGAGTTTGGGGTTCGCGGAGAACAGCTTCTGGTAGCCCGCCGTCATCGTGATGATCGTGAGCCAGCTGAGCGGCAGGAGCGTGATGAAGGCGTACTTCTGCTTTTTCATCTTGATGATGACCGTCGTGCCGACGCAGAGTGCGATCGCGGCGAGCAGTTGGTTCGAAATGCCGAAGAGCGGCCAGAGCGTGTTCACGCCGCCGAGCGGATCGGTCACACCCTGATAGAGGAAGTAGCCCCAGCAGAGCACGACAATGGCACTCGCGAGCACCGATGCCGGATACCATGAGACACGACCGAATGGCGCCCAGACATGCTTGCCGAGATCCTGCAGCATAAAGCGGCCGACCCGCGTGCCGGCGTCGAGCGTCGTGAGGATGAACAGCGCCTCGAACATAATCGCGAAGTGGTACCAGATCGCCATCGCGCCGGGGCCGCCGAGCACGTTCGAGAAGATGTGGGCCATGCCGACGGCGAGTGACGGCGCGCCGCCGGTGCGCGAGAGTAGCGACGATTCCTGTACGCTGTTGGCCATCTCCTGGAGGCGCTCCGGAGTAATGACGAAGCCCCAGCTGCTGACGGCCGCGGACGCGCTCTGCACGGTCGTTCCGATCAGTCCAGCGGGCGCGTTGATGGCGAAATAGGCGCCGGGCTCGAGGATGCAGGCCGCGATCAGCGCGAGTACGGCGACCAGCGATTCGGTGAGCATCGATCCGTAGCCAATGAATCGTGCATCCACTTCGTTGGCGAGCAGTTTTGGCGTCGTGCCGGAACTAATCAGCGCGTGGAAGCCCGAGATCGCTCCGCACGCAATAGTGATGAAGACGAACGGGAAGACCTTCCCCGCGAAGACTGGGCCATCACCGGTGGTGAAGAAACTCGTTGTCGACGGCATCTGCAGCGTCGGAAGCATGATGAAGATGCCAATGGCGAGCGCAAACACCACGCCGATCTTCACAAACGCCGACAGGTAGTCGCGCGGCGCGAGCAGCAACCAGACGGGCAGCACCGAGGCCGCGAACCCGTAGGCCATGATCCAGAGTGCGAGCTGCGGACCGGTGAGCGTAAAAGTCGGCGCGAGCGCCGGGTTCTCCGCCACCCATTTACCGGCGAAGAGGGCGAACACGAGCATTCCGAGGCCAAGGAGCGTCGTCTCCAGCACCTTGCCGGGCCGCACGAATCGCATGTAGAGACCCATGATCATCGCGATCGGTACGGTCAGCGCGAGCGTCACCGTGCCCCACGGGCTCGACTTGAGCGCGTTGGTGACGACGAGCGCGAGCACCGAGATCAGGATGATCATGATGCCGAACACCGCCACGAGGGCGGTGAACCCGGCCACAGTGCCGATCTCCTCCTTGGCCATCTCTCCAAGCGACTTGCCGTTGCGGCGGGTCGAAGCGCAGAGGATCAGGCAGTCCTGCACCGCGCCGCCGAGCGCCACGCCGACCACGATCCAGAGGAATCCGGGCAGGTAGCCGAACTGCGCCGCCAGCGTGGGGCCGATGAGTGGGCCGGGGCCGGCGATCGCCGCGAAATGGTGCCCGAACACGATCCACTTGTTCGTCGGCACGAAATCGCGGCCGTCTGAGAGCCGCTCCGCGGGAGTCGACCGCGCCGGATCGAGTGCGAAGATCTTCGCCGCGATGATCTTGCTGTAGAACCGGTAGGCGATCAGGTAGATGCAGACCGCCGCGGTGACGAGCCACCCAGCGTTGATGGTCTCGCCGCGCTGCACGGCGATGTAACCGAGGGCCGACGCGCCGAGGACGGCGATGGCGGACCAGATGAGTTTCTGGAGAGTGGGCATCGAAAGAAAATGCCCGTCATACCCACTCCGTCGCAACCTGTGCCTCGGTCACCCCCCGCAGGACGATTAGCTTTCACGGGTGATCCGATCCCCGAAAGCAGAGTGTTTTCCCGCCAGCCAGGCGAATCGGCCGGCAATCTTGGTCGTGGTCGCGCTCGCTCTCGTCGCGCCCCGATAAGACTCTTTCCTTCGATTCACGATGACGATTCATGCAACGCTGATCCCCGGTGACGGAATCGGCCCCGACATTACCGACGCAACCACGCGGCTCCTCGAGGCGGCTGGTGCAGAGATCACCTGGGACCGACAGTTGGCCGGAATGGCCGCCGTGGCCGCGGCTGGCGACCCGATGCCCGACGTCACACTCGAGTCCATCAAGCGCACGAAACTCGCCCTGAAGGGGCCGCTCGAGACACCGGTCGGGACGGGCTTCCGGTCGGTCAACGTGGCGCTGCGCAAGACCTTCGATCTCTATGCGAACGTGCGGCCCGCCAAGTCGGTCGTGCCCGGCCTCCGGTTCAAGGACGTGGACATCATCCTCGTCCGCGAGAACACCGAAGGGCTCTATATCGGCATCGAGAACTACGTCCGGATCGGCGACGACGATCGCGCGGCGGCGCAGTCGATCGCGGTGGTTACGCGGTACGGGGCCGAGCGGATTCACCGATACGCATTCGACCTAGCCGTGCGGCTCGGGCGCCAGAAGGTCACGCTCGTCCACAAGGCAAATATCCTCAAGTATTCGCAGGGATTGTTCCTCGACGTCGGGCGCGAGATCGCCAAAGAGTACACCGGCAAGGTCGAGGTCGAGGAGCGCATCGTGGATGCCTGCGCGATGGAACTCGTGACCAAGCCCGAGCGCTACGACGTGATCGTCACGACCAATCTGTTCGGCGACATCCTCTCGGACCTGACGTCGGGGCTCGTGGGTGGACTTGGCCTGACGCCCGGCGCGAACATCGGCAGGAATGCGGCGATTTTCGAGGCCGTGCATGGCACGGCCCCCGACATCGCCGGCAAGGGGGTGGCCAACCCGACCGCGGTGATGCTCGCGGCCTGCCAGATGCTCGACCACGTGGGTAAGCCGGAGTTGGCGACGCGTATTCAACAGGCCATCGAGGCCACGCTTCGTGAACAGCAGACGGTCACGCGCGACATTGGTGGTACCGCCAACACCGCGGCGTTTACCGACGCTGTGATTGCCAAACTCTGACGCTGCGGAGATCTGCTCGATGCGCATCCTCCACGTCTCGGACCTGCACTTCGGGAGGAGTAGTATTCCCGCGCAGGTCACGGCGCTGGAGGGGTTTATGGCGCGCGAGACGCTCGACGCGATCGTGATTTCTGGCGATCTCTCGCAGCGCACGCGCCGGCACGAGTTCGCGAGCGCGAGCGCCTTCGTGCGGCGTTGCGAGGAGCGCGCGCCGACCCTCGTGGTGCCTGGAAATCACGATTGTGCCTGGTGGGGCGCCGTCTTCGGTATCGGTGATTCTGGCGCGATGTTCTCGCGCTATCGCGAGTTGATCCATTCGGAACTTCAGCCGGTCATCCAGATTCCCGGCGCGACCATCGTGGGCATCAACTCGGCGCACGGTATCCAGTCGTACACGCTGACCATGCGGCCACGCGACCTCTCGGTCGTGGGCGCGGTGCTCCCGCACCAGTGGGAGCGAGCACGCATTGCGTTCTCGCTCGCGCCTGAGAGCGACCTCAAAGTGCTCGTCGTGCATCACAATATTCTGCGGGGCAAGCGCTCCAATCGCTGGGGCCTTGCGACCCGTGCGTTGGGTGTCGTGGACGCCGCGTCCACCGGTGCCGACGTGGTCTGCTGCGGCCACGACCACGAGGAACGTGTCGAGGAGGTCGAGTCGACGCAGCGGAGGTTGGTTGTGTCCACCGCGGGCACACTGACCAACCGCGTGCGTGGCGGCAGGCCCGGCTCGTGGAACCTCATCGAACGCGAGCCTGACCGGCTGTCTGTGTCGCTGTTCGAGTGGAACGAGTTGAGACGTGATTTCGGGCGTGCGCGCGTGTCGACTTGGGCGAGGCCGGCGGTCTGACCATGCCGAGGGACGGCGCACCGCCGTCCGCCGCCGCGTCGGTGTCACTGCTCGAGCAGTTGCGCGCCCTCGGGCTTCGCTGGGTCGAGGAGCTGCGGCTTACGCGAAACCGCCGCACGATGGTCAGCATTCGCGGCCGGACGCTTCGTCTGCACCACGCCTATGTGCAAGCCCCGCTGGTGGTGCATCGGGCGGTGGTCGCGTTCGTGATGGCGCGTGGCAGTGCGCGCCACGCCGCGCGACGCGACATCGTGGAGTGGGCGGCGCAGATCCCGCCGGATGACCGTCCGTTCCGCTCCGAACGCACGCATCCGGACGACCTCTCGCTCAGTGAGCACTTCGCCCTCTGCCATGGCCGGCTCAACGCGATACAGTTTGGTGGCTCACTCGGTCCCGTCGCGGTGCGCGTGTCACGCCGGATGAAAACCCGCCTCGGTCATTTTTCGCCACGGCGCGGGGAAGTGAAGCCGGAGATCGCGATCTCCGCGCGCCACGTGCGGCACCACGGCATGGCCGATGCGGAACTCACGCTTCTGCACGAGATGGTGCACCAGTGGCAGCACGAATCCGGTCTGCCGCTCGGCCACGGACCCGCGTTTAGGGACAAGGCGCGTGAGGTCGGGATTCCACCGCGGGCGACCCGGAAGGTCGACTCACGTCTCGAGGCGGCTGGTCGCTACTGTTAAGCACATGTCGACCCCAGCCAACGACGCATTCCTCGCATCGCCGGAGCTCAAGCCCCGCGACGGCGACCTGTTCAACATCGATGCCGCGCTGACCGAAGAAGAGCGCGCGGTCCGCGATTCCGTTCGCCGCTTCGTGGACGAGCGCGTGCTACCGATCATCGGCCACTGCTACGTCGAGGGAAAGTTCCCGATGGAGCTCGTTCCAGAAATGGGCGAGCTCGGTGTCTTCGGCGCGAACTTGCCGGAAGAGTACGGCTGCGCTGGGCTGAACAACGTCAGCTACGGGCTCATTATGCAGGAGCTCGAGCGCGGCGACTCCGGCGTGCGCTCGTTCGCGAGTGTGCAGGGCGCGCTCGTGATGTACCCCATCTTCGCGTTCGGCTCGGAAGAGCAGAAGCGGCACTGGCTCCCGAAAATGGCCAAGGGCACTGCGATCGGGTGCTTCGGGCTCACCGAGCCTGACTACGGGTCGAACCCGGCTGGCATGATCACGCGGGCGCGCAAGCAGGCAGACGGCTCGTGGATCCTGAATGGTGCCAAGATGTGGATCACCAACGGGACGAATGCGGTGGTGGCTGTCGTGTGGGCCAAGACCGAGGACCACGATGCCGACGGCACGAGCATCCGCGGCTTCCTCGTTCCCACCGACTCGAAGGGGTTCACGGCCAAGGACCAGAAGGGCAAGCTGTCGCTCCGCGCGAGTGACACGAGCGAACTGGTGTTCAGCGACGTGCATCTTTCCGCCGACGCGATCCTCCCCAAGTCGGGCGGGCTGAAGAGTCCGCTCCTCTGCCTGACACAGGCGCGCTACGGCATTGCGTGGGGAGCGACCGGTGCGGCGATGGCCTGCTACGAAGAGGCGCTCGCCTATGCCAAGACGCGCGTCATGTTCGACAAGCCGATCGGCGGATTCCAGATCCAGCAGGTGCGGCTCGCCGACATGATCACCGAGATCGTCAAGGCCCAGCTCGTCTCACTGCACTTGGGACGGATGAAGGACGCTGGGACGTTTACGCCCCAGCAGGTGTCGCTCGCCAAGCGAAATAACGTGAACATCGCCACCGATATCGCCCGCGAGGCGCGCCGCCTGCTCGGCGCGAACGGTATTCTCGCCGAGTATGCCAGTATGCGGCACATGGCAAACCTGGAGAGCGTCTACACGTACGAGGGAACGCACGACATTCACTCGCTGGTGCTTGGCATGGCCGTCACGGGCATGAACGCCTTTAAATAGGGCGGTACACCGCACCGCGGAACGACTACGTTCTGGCCTTCCCGTACTTCGCCCTGAACGGCCGTAGGATCCACGCGGGCATGAACCGGAGCATCAGCACGACCAGTTTGTACCGCCTGGTCGGGACGCACACGACCGGCCCCTTCGCCGCGAGTTGTGCCAGTGAATCGTCCACGACGCGGTCGGCGGAGAGCCAAAGGATGCGCGGGATTTTGGACTTGTCGATCCCGGCGCGGTCGTGGAATTCGGTGCGCGTGAAACCCGGGCAGAGCGCTTGAATCTGTACGCCGGTGCCCTCGAGTTCGAGGCCGAGTCCCTCGCAGAACACCCGCTCCCACGCCTTGGTGGCACAATAGTTCACGTTGCCCATCGAGTAGGTGAACGACGCGACCGACGAGACGATGATGATCTGTCCCCGGCCGCGTTCGATCATCCCGGGCAGAGCGGCGCGGGTGTGCAGCATCGGCGCCATGACATGTAGTTCCAGCATTGTCGCCTGCTCGGCGAACGGCCGGTTGACGAGGCGACCCTTGGTGCCGAAGCCGGCGCTGTGCACGAGCACGGACAGTCGTGGTTCCTGAGTGATGCGGTCGGCGACTCGGCGCATACCATCGTCGCGGGAGAGGTCGGCCGCGAGGGCCTCGGCGTTGATGCCGTATTGCAACGCGAGCTCGTCGGCGACCGTGCCCAATCGTGTGGCGTCGCGCGCGACAAGGATCAGATCGTGTCCGCTGGCGGCGAGCCGCTGCGCGAATACCCGGCCGATGCCAGCGGTCGCTCCGGCAACCAAGGCGACGAGGCGCACGGATCCGGAATCAGCAGGTGCAGACACGGGACGACGCTCCGGAGGGGTTTCTGTACGATAAGCGTGTGCAGGCATAAAGGAAAACGGGCCAAGGAGTTTCTGGTCGCGCGACGCTGTCGTCGTCTGCTGCCCGACACTAACTTTTGTGCCTGAACTCCAACACGGAATTTCCGCGGTGAAGATCGCCGTTTGCATCAAGCGAGTGCCCGACCAGGACGTGCGGTTCAAGATCGCCGTTGGTGGCAAGTCCGTTGACGAAACGGGCCTCAAGTTCGACATGAGCGATTTCGATGGCTACGCTGTCGAGGTCGCGATCCAGCTCACCGAAAAGGCTGCGGCCGGCGAAGTGACGGTCGTGTCGGTGGGCCCCGATGCCGTCCAGGAGACTCTGCGTAAGGCGCTCTCGATGGGCGCCCACCGCGCAGTACAGCTCAAGCTCGACACGCCAGTGCACGATGGAGCTGCCATCGCGGCGGCCCTCGCCGCGGAACTCCAGGATGGCGGCTACGATCTCGTGCTCACCGGCCGCATGGCGGTCGACACGCAAAACCGATCAGTCGGTGCGCATCTCGCCGAACGCCTCGGACGTCCGTACATCGGAGCGATCAGCAAACTCGAAGTGGACGGCGGCACGGTGAAGGCGCGGCGTGAACTCGAAGGCGCGTACGAGCTGGTCGAATGTGCATTGCCGGCGGTGCTCTCGATCGACGAAGGAATCGCCCGTGCGCGGTACCCTTCACTGAAGGGGATCATGGCCGCGAAAAAGAAGCCGATGGATGTGCGGCCGGCGCAGATCGGCGCGCAGCATTACGTCCTCGATCTGCTCGCCTTGCCCCCCGAACGGGCCGCGGGTCGAATCATTGGTGAGGGGCCGGGCGCCGTGCCCGAACTCGTCCGTCTCCTCAAGGAAGAGGCGAAAGTCCTGTGAGCAACGGAACCAACGTCCTCGCGTTCGCCGAATCGCGATTGGGCAATATTCGGCGTGCATCGCTTGAGACGGTCACGGCCGCCCGCCGGGTTGCCGACCAGACGGGTGGACAGGTGCACGCGCTGATCGCGGGCGCCCCTGGCATCGCGGTTCACGCCGCCAAGCTTGCCGCCCACGGAGCGGACGTCGTGCTCGTGATCGAGCACGACGGGTTCACCCACTACAACCCCGAGGCGCTGGCGGCAACGCTCGCCGCCCGCATCGCTACCGGGTATCGGGCAGCCTTCTTTGCCGCCAGCGCGCAGGGGCACGACCTCGTCGCGCGCACGGCGGCCACGCTCGGCGTTTCGTATGCCTCCGACGTGACGGAGTTCGTGGTCGACGGGAATACGGTCACCGTGAAACATCCCGGCTACACGAACAAGGTCATCCAGGCGTTCTCGCTCACGGCCACTCCGGCGATCATTTCACTGCGTGCCGGTGCCGTGCTACCGATGGAAAATGCCAAGGCGGGCGCTGTCGAGGCGATCACCAGCGCCATCGATCCGGCGTCGGCGCGCGTGAAGGTGACGGCCACTGAGCCGTCGGGTGGCGCGAAGCTCGACTTAGGCGAAGCGCCCGTGATCATCAGCGGCGGCCGCGGCCTCAAGGAAGCCGCGAACTTCTTCCTGGTGGAGGATCTCGCGGCGGCGTTCGGCAACGCGGCCGTCGGTGCCACACGCGCGGTGACCGACGACGGATGGCGACCGCACTCAGACCAGATCGGCCAGACCGGGCGGCTTGTGAGCCCAGACCTGTACGTGGCATGTGGCATCTCTGGTGCGATCCAGCATCTTGCCGGCATGCGCACGGCCAAGACCATTGTGGCGATCAACAAGGACCGCGAAGCACCGATCTTCAAAGTGGCCGACTACGGAATTGTTGGCGACGTGCTCCAGATATTGCCGGTACTGACCGAAGCCGTGAAGCAGGCCAAGGGCTAGCTCAACCCGAATCGCGCGCCGGCGCGATTCGGGGAATCCGGACCATCCGGATTTTTCCGATTCAACCGATAGGGTCGAGACACCAGCTTGACGCTCGTCAACGTTGTCTTTGCGCTGATAGTGGTCGCCGCGTTCGGGCTCTTTGCCTGGAACGTGCAGCGTCTCGTCCTCACACTCCGGCTGGGGCGCCTCGACGATTCTCGGGCGAATGCGCCCATCGCGCGACTCTCGAACCTGCTGCAGATCGGAATCTTCCAACGGAAGATCTTCCGCGACTCCGTGGCCGGGCCGATGCACGCCGCGATTTTTTGGGGTTTCTGCGTGCTGACGGCCGGGACGGTTGAGTTCCTTGTCGCCGGAGTGTTCCGTGGGTTCTCGTATGAGACGTTCGTGCCGTACGGGCTCTTCCGGTTCTACACGATCAACCAGGACGTGTGGGGCGCGCTGGTGCTTGGCGCGGTCGGCATGGCGCTTACTCGGCGGCTGACGAAACGCGTGAAGCGGCTGATGGGCGCCGAGACGCACCCAAACGACCCGCTCCTGATCCTGTCGTGGATCGCTGCGCTGATGGCGACGATGTTCGCGGACGAAGCGTTGGCGATGGTCGCGCATCCCGAATTTGCAGTGCCGACGCTTCGGCCAATCTCGTACCTGCTGTCGCGCCTGCTCGTCGCCGTACCGGCCGAGGCGGCGGCGAATGCCGAACTCCTGATCTGGTTCGCGCACGCGGGACTGGTGCTCGGGTTTCTCAATTACCTGCCGTATTCCAAACACCTGCACGTCGTCGTGTCGCTGCCCAACGTACTGCTCTCCAACACGAGCGGTCCCGGCAAGATCGGCGTGATGTCCCCGATGGATCTCGAGGGCGACGTCGAAGTGTTTGGGGCGAAGGACGTCGACCAGCTCTCGTGGAAGTCGTTGCTCGACGGCTTTGCCTGCACCGAATGCGGACGCTGCACGAGTGTCTGTCCGGCGCACATCACCGGCAAGCTGCTCAGTCCACGTAAGATCATGATCAATGTTCGCGAGCGGGCGGATGAGCTCGCGGCGATCCACGGTGTTGGACTGCTTGGCCGCGCGCGCGCTACCGGACTCGGCGGACTCGCGGTTCAGGGCGCCGAGCTGGCGACGGGCGTGGTCGACGCCCAGCCGCGCTCGCTCCTCGACACCTTCATTACGGAAGAGGAGCTTTGGGCGTGCACGTCGTGCCGCGCGTGTGTGCACGAATGTCCAGTCTCGATTGACCAGCTTTCGGTCATCAATGAGATGCGCCGCAACCTCGTGCTCAGCGAGTCGCGATTCCCCGAAGAGATCATGCCCGCATTCGAGTCGATGGAACAACGGGGATCGCCCTGGGCGTTCGATCCGTCGGACCGTGCGAAGTGGGCGGACGGGTTGGATATCCCGACGATGGCCGAGATGCATGGGCGCGGCGAGAAGCCCGACGTGCTCTACTGGGTTGGGTGCATGGGATCGTTCGACGACCGCGCGAAGAAGACCACGGTGGCGTTCGCAAAGATCATGCAGGCGGCCGGCGTGCGCTTCGCGATCCTCGGCCAGGAAGAGAAGTGCCATGGTGATCCGGCCCGCCGCATGGGCAACGAGTACCTCTATCAGATGCTCGCGAAGGACGCCGTCGGCGTGCTCAACCGGTACGCCGTCACCAAGATCGTCACTGCCTGCCCGCACTGCTTCCATCAGATGGGTAATGAGTTCCCGCAGTGGGGTGGGAATTACGAAGTCATCCATCACTCGACGTATATCGAGCAGCTCATGGCGGCGGGAAAAGTGCCGCTGCGTGAGGACCTGCACGAACCCGTGAGCACCTTCACCTATCACGACTCCTGCTACCTCGGCCGCTACAACGAGGTGTACGACGCGCCGCGCGAAACGCTCAAGCGCGCGTTGCCGGTGATGGACCTCGTGGAAATGCCGCGCTCGCGTGACCGCGGCCTCTGCTGCGGCGCCGGCGGCGGCCGGATGTTCATGGAAGAGCACACGGGCACGCGGATCAACATGGAGCGTGCCGACGAGGCGCTGGCGACCGGCGCAACGACGATCGCCGTTGCCTGCCCATTCTGCATGACGATGATGGCCGACGGCGTGAAGGCGCGGAACGCAAACGTCGCCGTGTTGGACGTGGCCGAAGTAGTGGCGGAGCGGCTCGCGACGCATTGACCAGCCCGGTCCGACGGACGCCTCGACTAGCGGTTCGGCGAGTTGGCGGCAGGGTCAGCGGCATTCGTATCTTCACGGATCAGTCAGACCACGATCCCGAGGATCACAACCGCCATGCTGCTCTGCTCCCGCCTGTTCTCGGCCGCCGCCGCTCTTGCCCTGACCGCGGGCGGGATCGCCGCGCAGCAGCCCGCTGCCGCTGCACCCCAGCCGCCTCAGCCGCCCCGCGGCGACTCGCTCTACTTCCAGTTCATCGGTCCCACCGACGGTGGCCGCGTGGCCGCGATCGCCGGCGTGCCGGGCGACAATAACACCTGGTACTTCGGGAACGCCTCTGGCGGTGTATTCAAGACCACCAACGGCGGCGTGACGAACGTGCCGGTGTTCGACGACCAGCCGGTACAGGCGATCGGCGCGCTGGCCGTCTCCCAGTCGCATCACGACATCGTCTGGGCAGGAACGGGCGAGCCGTGGGCGATTCGCGACGCCGACATCGCGGGCGATGGTGTCTACAAATCCACCGACGCGGGCCGTACCTGGACCAACATGGGCCTCCGCGAAACGGGGCGCATTGCACGCGTCATTATCCACCCGACGAATCCGCAAATCGTCTACGTCTGCGCGCTGGGCCGCACGACGGGACCGCAACCGGAGCGGGGCGTCTATCGCACCGCTGACGGCGGAAGCAGTTGGCGCCGGGTGCTCTTTGTAGACGAGCGCACGGGTTGCTCGGGTCTCTCGATGGATAAGCAGGACACGCGGGTGCTCTACGCCGGCACTTGGGAAGTGAAAATGGCCACGTGGGCGATGATCAGCGGCGGCCCGGGCAGTGGCGTCTACAAGTCCACCGACGCTGGCGAAACGTGGGCGAAACTCTCGCATCCAGGGCTCCCCAAGTCGCCGGTCGGGAAGATCGACGTTGCTGTCGCGCCGAGCGACAGTAAGCGTGTGTATGCGCTCATCCAAACGGCCGATCAGGGTTCACTCTGGCGCTCGGATGACGCGGGCGCCACCTGGCGCGTGCAGAACTGGCAGCGCCAGCTCATCGGCCGCGCCGGATTCTATATCCGCCTCGAGGTGATGCCGAATAACCCGGACGAAATCCTCCTCGCAAATTCGAGCTTTTTTCAGTCCACTGATGGCGGCAAGACGTTCAACGAACGCCCGTGGGGGGGCGACAACCACGACATCTGGATCGACCCAGCCAATGGCGATCACTTTGGCCTCACCAACGACGCCAACGCGCGGATCACATCGACGCACGGCGTACAGTTCACAGCGGTCACGCTGCCGAACGCCCAGGCCTATCATGTCTCGGTCGACAAGCAGGTGCCCTACTGGGTGCTCACCAACCGCCAGGACAACGGCACGATCCGCGGCGCGAGCAACATCGTCGAGAATCCGCCGGGTGGTGGGGGTGGACGCGGCGGTGCGGGCGGTGCGGGCGGTGCGGCCGCGGCTGGCGGTGATGGTCGAGCAGGCGCGCCAGCGGCTGCGGTTCCAGCTGACACCACGACGATCGACTTCGGACCGATTCCACCGGCCGCAGCTGCTGGCGGCCGCGGAGGGCCGGCCGGCGGGGGCGGCGGGGGCGGCCGCGGGGGAGCGGGCAATGCCGCCTTCGCAAACTTCGGCACCTGGGACCACGGAATCGGCGGTTGCGAAAGCGGCTTTACGCTCGCCGACTGGAAGGATCCCAACATCATCTGGGCGACCTGCTACGGCAACAAAGTCACGCGGTTCGACGCGCGCACGAAGATCGCGCGCTCAATCGCGCCGTCGGCCATTACGCTCGACTCGCCGCCGAACGAGGCCAAGTACCGCTGCCACTGGACGCCCCCGCTCGCGATCGACCCGTTCGATTCGCAGACGGTCTACTATGGCTGCCAGGTGATCTTCAAGACGTCAAATGGCGGCCAGACGTGGAAAGTCATCAGTCCCGATCTCTCCACGAAGGATCCGTCCCGCATCGTCTCGTCTGGCGGCATTGTCGCCGACAACCTCGGCCAGTTCTACGGCGAGGTCGTCTTCGCGATTGCACCGAGTGCTGTGCAGCGCGGAGTGATCTGGGCGGGCACGAACGACGGAAAGGTCTGGCTGACGCGCGACGGTGGCACGGCGTGGACCGACCTCACCAAGAACATCGGCCCGAACTTCAAGCCGTGGGCGACGGTACGGCAGATCGCGCCGTCACCGTTCGATGCGGGCACGATGTACTTCACGGCCGACTATCACCTGATGGACGATCGCGAGCCGTACATCTACAAGACGACGGACTTCGGCAAGAGCTGGAAGCAGGTGACAGGTGACCTGCCTAAGGGGCATCCGCTCTCGTACGCGATGTCGGTCGCGGAGAATCCCAACAAGAAGGGAATGCTCTTCGCCGGCACGGGACACGGGTTCTACTACTCGATGAACGACGGCGCCAACTGGACGCAGTTCAAAGCCGGCTTGCCGGCCGCTCCGGTGAGCTGGATCGAGACGCCGAAGGATTGGCACGATGTGGTCGTCTCCACGTACGGACGCGGCATCTACATCCTCCGCGACATCACGCCGCTCGAGGAGAAGGACAAGGCCGCCGCGGCAACGGATTTCCATCTGTACACACCGCGCGTGGGCTATCGCGATGCGCGCAGCGGCCGCGCCGACGTGCAGTTCGAACTCAAGTCGGTGCCAGCGGAGATGGTCAAGCTCGAGATGCTCGATTCGGCTGGAAGCGTGATTCGCACGATGAACGGCAAAGGGCGCCCGGGTCTCAACAAGGTCGCCTGGAATCTGCGATACGACCCGCCGAGGCAGGTGGAAATGCGCCACACCCCGCCCGAGCAACCCTTCATCTGGGACGACCCGCGATTCGTCGGCAAGGAAACCCGCGGCGTCTTCCACTGGGGTATCCAGGGGCCGCAGACGAACGGACCGCTGGCGGCACCGGGCCGGTACAGTGCGCGGGTCACGGTGAACGGCAAGTCGCAGATCCGACCGTTCACGATTCTGCTCGACAAGGACGTCGCGCAGCCGGCGGCCGACCTGGCGGCGTCGACCAAGGCGCAGATCAAGGTGCGCGACGACATGAATGCCGCGGTCGAGATGATCAATCGTATTGAAGTGATGCGTCGCCAGATCGAGGACGCCGTGAAGGCCGACACCACGAAGGCCGATGCCAAGACGGCACTCCGGGCGCTCGACCAGCAGATCAAGGAGGTCGAACTCCAGCTCTTGTCGAACGCCGACATGCTGAGCGACGACAAATATTTCTCCGAGAGCTACAAAATCTACATGAAGCTCATCTGGCTGAACGGCGACATCGGGACCGGTGCTGGTGATGTGGCCGGCGGCGCGGACTTCAAGCCAACCGATGCATCGCTGGACCATCTGGCCGGTATCGAGAAGGACCTCAAGGCGGCGACCTCCGATTTCAAGAAACTGATAGACAAGACCATCGCCGACTTCAACAGGCTATGGGCGGGAAAGCTGAAGCCGATCACGGACGCGAAGATCGCGATGTAGAGGCTCCGGATACGGAATAACGACAGGGGGAACGACCACGGACGATTCTCGTGGCCGTTCCCCCTGCCGGTGACTGTAACTTAAGGCTTGATCTCCGCACCGGCCCGGTAGTAATCGCCGAGGAGATGCTCGGCGAAGTACTCCATCAGCTGCCGGTTGAAGTACGGCTGCATCGGGCCGTACCCGTGTGGCTGGCCGGGC
Organism: Gemmatimonadota bacterium; assembly: GCA_014192065.1. Classification (GTDB taxonomy): domain Bacteria; phylum Gemmatimonadota; class Gemmatimonadetes; order Gemmatimonadales; family Gemmatimonadaceae; genus Fen-1231. The sequence goes on from BJHH01000006.1 coordinate 68,479, forward strand.
AGCAGGATGAAGTCGAACCGCTTGTTCGCCTTGATCAGCGCGTTCACCATCCGAATCGTGCCGCCCGGGTGGACGTTGTTGTCCATATCGCCGGTGGCGAGGAGGATCCGTCCCTTCAGGTTCGGCGCGAGATCGATGTTCGTTGGCACGCGGATCTGGTACCGCAGTGAATCGTCGACATAGCCGGTGTCGGCCGGTGACGCCGGTCCCGCGATGCGTCCCTGCGCGGCGCCAGTCGCTCCCGTCGCGCCGCCCGCGCCGTTCGCGCCGTTCGCAGCGCTCGCTCCGTTCGCCCCGTTCGCCCCGTTCGCCCCGTTCGCCCCGCCAGCCCCGCCAGCCCCGCCCCCGCGCCCACCGCGGCCAGAGCTGGCACCCGCGGCAATCGTGCGGAGTCCGTGATACTGCTCACTCCAGTTCTGGTTGTAGATGTTGTTGTCGTGATTGCCAGAGCTCGACACGCCGACCTTGAAGAAATCGTTGTACGGCGGCGTCATCATGGCCGCGGCGGTCAGGAAGCCGCCACCGGAGTGGCCGAAAATGCCCACGCGGTCGATGTCGATCCACGGATGCTTGGCCGCGAGCTGCTCAATGCCCGTCTTTTTGTCGGCCAGCGCATAGTCGCGCATGTTGTAATAGCTGAAGCTCTGGTATGCGTTCGACCGGAGCGGGTTGCCGCCGCGGTTGCCGAGCTGGATGACGATGAACCCAAGCTGCGCGAGCTGCTGCGGGACGCCGCCAGCCGCAAAGGGGATGTTCACGCCTTCGGTCTGCGGGCCCGGATAGACGTGCGCGATGATCGGATACTTCTTCGTCGAGTCGAAATCGAACGGTTTCCACATGTTGCCGTAGATGTCGGTCACGCCGTCGGCGGCTTTCACGAGGAACTGCTCGGGCGGCTTCCAGCCGGCGGCCTTGATGCCGGACAGGTCGGCCTCCTCGAGGTCCATCACGGCCTTGCCCGTCGCGTCGCGGAGCACCGCCTTCGGTGCGAACTCAATGCGCGACGCGTTGTCGACGAAGTACTTCTTGCTCGGGCTCAGCGTGGTCGTGTGGTTCGCGTTGCCCGGATCGAGCAGCGCGAATCCCGTGCCGTCGCCATTCACGCGATAGGTGTGCCGATAGTAGACGTTTTCGCCCGGCTCACGTCCCACGCCGGAGACATACACGACGCCGGCGATGGTATCGATGTCGGTGATCTGATCAGCGCGCCACGCACCGTCCGTGAGCGGCTTCTTGAACGTGCCGTTGTGGTCGTAGAGGTAGTAGTGGCCCCATCCGGTCTTTTCCGACCACCAGACGATGTCGCCGCCGGTCTTCACATACCGCACCTGCGGCGTCTCGAGATTCGCGTTCTCGACTGCGTCGGTAATCAGCGTCCGCGTCGCGCCGGTCGCGAGCGTCAGTTCGATCAGCTCGAGGTTCCGTTGCGGCCGGTCGCGCCGCACGAGTCGGAGTTTCTCGGAGCCGATCGTCCAGTGGACGTTGAAGATCCGTTCGTCGCGCCACTTTTTGATGTTCACGGTCTTCACGGCGGCGTCGCCCTTCTTCCAAGAATAGAGCTCGACCTGCCCGACGGCTTCCTCGCCGGGCATCGCATAGCTGTAGGAGCTGAGTGACGGGCGCGGATCGGTGAGGACGTTGACCAGGTAGAGCTCCTTCACCTTCCGCTGGTCCTGGCGCTGGATCACGAACGCCTTCGAGTCCGGCGACCAGGTCACGTTCGCGCGCACGCGGGGATCGCGATTGGCCGCGCCGCCGCGACCACCGCCGCCCTGCTGCTCGTCCTGCTGCGTCGAGTCCTGCACCGCCGTTGTGTCGCGGAAGCCAAAAGTGCGATTCTTTTCGCCGTCGGTGGAAATCTTTACCGTGTCGGTCTTTGCCTTCTCGACGAGGTAGAGGTTGTGGTCGCGTGCGAAGACGAACATGGAACTGTCTGGCGACCAGTTCCGGAACTCGGGTGTGGCGCCCCCGCGGCCGCCGCCACCCTGACCGCCGCGGCCGCCAGCGCCACCTTCCTCGCGTTCTTCATCGGCGACGATCGAATCGGCACGGATCGGGCGGCCGAGATGTGACAGCGTTTCCGTCGCCAGATTCCACTCGTACCGCGACGCCATCGTCCCGGTGTCTGTGTTGAAGCGGAATCGCTTGTGGTCCTTTACCCAGATGATGGTCGTGAATGGCAGCGAGTTTGCGTCGTACGGCTTCTTGTGCAGCGTCGCTAGCTGCGCCGCGAGCTTGGCGTGATCGAACAACGGCTTCTTGGCCTTGAGCGCTGGCACGACGAGCACGAAGGCGTTGCCGTTGCGATCCTTCCAGTTGTACCACATCGAATCGGTCTTGCCGATCCAGCGCGCCTGCAGGGCGGTGCTGTAGGTGATGCGGTTCAGCGCCGGCGTGCCGAACTTGTTGGCGAGTTCCCAGTTGGCCTTGACCACGGCCTCTCTGGGCTGCTGCGCCGAAAGCGCGGTGAAAGCGAGCGTTACGGTGGCGGCCGCGGTGGCGGCGGCGCGGAAGACGGCACGGATCATGCGTTGCTCCTCGTGATGCACGGGGGGGGAGACGACGCTGTAGAAGATGCGCGTCTACGGCCCGCGGCGCGAGGGATCACCCCAGCCGTACTCGCGGTGCTAGCTGGAGTAGTACGCCGCGTTCTCTTGGATATACCCCTCGGTGAGGTCGCAGCCGAACGCCGTCGCCTCACCGGAACCGACAGCGAGCGCGATCTCGATGGTCACGACCTCGGCGCTGAGCGTGGCACGGACGACTGCATCGTCAAATGTGCCCCGCGTACCCCCAACCACCACTGGGTATCCGTTGATCCACGCATCGGTCTTCGATCGGTCAATTGTCACGTCGAAGCATTTCCCGATCGCCATCAACAGGCGACCCACATTGGGATCTGCGCCCGCGACCATCGTTTTCACGAGCGGGGAGTTCACCACCGATTTCGCGATGGTGCGCGCTTCGGGCGTGGTCTTGGCCCCACGCACCGTCACCGTGATCAGGTGTTTCGCGCCCTCTCCGTCCCGCGCGATCGTTTGGGCCATCCGAATGCAGCCGGCGGTGAGCGTGGCTTCGAACGCCGTCGCGTCCACCGCGCCAGCCAGTCCGTTCGCCAATAGCGCGCAAGTGTCCGACGTGCTTGTGTCCGTATCAATCGACAGCATGTTGAACGAGACCTCCACGGCGCGCCGCAGCATCGCATCGAGGGTCGCGGCGTCGAACTGTGCGTCGGTGAAGATGTAGACCAGCATCGTCGCCATGTTCGGCTCGATCATCCCGGCGCCCTTCGCGATCCAGGTGATCGTCGCGCCGCCAACACGCGCCGACAGCGCCTTGGGATGCGTGTCCGTCGTCATGATGCCGTACGCGCCCGGCATGGGGTCGGTGCCCAGCTCCGCCGCCATGCCTTGGATGCCGGTTTCGATTTTCTCGATCGGGAGCGGTACGCCGATCACGCCAGTCGAGCTGACCAGCACCTTGCCGGCCTCTGTGCCGATCTCTGACGCGGCCGCGGCCGCCATCCGGCGCGCGAACTGTACACCCGCCTCGCCGGTCGCGACGTTGCTCACCTTGCTGTTCACGACCACGGCGCGGAGCACGCCGGCCTTGATGGTCTCGCGTCCGAGGATCACCGGCGCGCCGGGAAACTGGTTGCGTGTAAACAGGGCCGCCGCCGCGCAGTCGACGTCGCTCACGAACAGGGCAAGATCCTTGGCTTCAGGCTTGAGCCCGACGTTACGGCTTGCGCAACGAAATCCGCGGGGCAGGGCTGGCGTCGTGTCGAATGTCATAGTTGGAACAGAATAATAGGCGCCGCACGCACCCCCCGTGCGCTCTCATCGCCGGCCGTCTCGGCGCTCATGCGGTGTCGGCCCGTACTGGTCCTGCGCTCGCGCGGCGTAGCCCATCGTGGCACTTTCATGGAAACGACACTCCACCCGAGGATCTTTCCATGCTTGTCCGGTCCCGATTCGCTGTTACGGTCACCGCCATCATCGCGCTCGCGACCACCGCGCTCGCCCAGCGCGGCGGCGCCGACGCGCAGCCCGGAGCGGGCGGCCGGGCCCAGTGGGATGTCACGCTCGCGCGCGGCAAGACGCGCGATATTGACTTCACCACGAGCGAAGGCACGTGGACGGCCGTGGACATCTCGCCAGACGGCAGCTGGATCGCCTTCGATCTACTCGGCCACATCTACCGGATTCCCGCGGCCGGCGGCGCAGCGACGGTGCTTACGCAAAACAGCGGCGTCGCGCTCAACTTTCAGCCGCGCATCTCGCCCGACGGCAAGACGATCGCCTTCATCTCCGATCGCCGTGGCCAGTACAACCTCTGGGTGATGAACGCCGACGGGTCGAATCCGCATCCGGTGTTCAACGATCTCAATGCGACGGCCTACGAACCGGCGTGGACGCCCGACGGGAACTACGTCGTGATCCGCAAGGGCGGCCGTGGCGGCGGAGAAGGCGGCGGCGGAGCAGCCGGGCTCTGGATGTATCACAAGGACGGTGGCCAGGGCGTACCGCTCGTGGCCGGTGCAGGCGGACGCGGTGCGGCTGGCAATGGGCCGCCGTCGTGGCCGAGCGTCTCGAGTGACGGCAAGTACCTGTACTACCAAGTCACGATGACCTCCGAGAGCGCGCAGCTCGTCGCGGGCTCGATCCAGCTCCGTCGCTTCGAGTTCAAGAGCGGCGACATCGTGGACATCACCGCCGGTGAGAGCAACGGCGCTGCCGCGGGGAGGTTCTCGTCAGGCGGCGGCGCCGCACCCGAGATCTCGCCCGATGGGCGCTGGCTCGCCTTCGTCCGTCACATTCCCGACGGACTGCTCGAGTACAAGGGCCACAAGTACGGCCCGCGTAGCGCACTGTTCCTCCGCGATCTGAAAACTGGCGCCGAGCGGATGCTGATGGACCCGGTCGAGCCGCTGGTCACATCGGGCTCCAAGACACTCGGTGTCTTCCCGCGCTACAGGTGGGCGAAGGACGGCCAGAGCATCGTCTTGATGCAAGGCGGAAAGATTCGTCGTCTGGATCTCGCCACCAAGGATGTCGCGACGATTCCCTACACGGCCACGGTCCATCGCACGATTTCCGAGATGGCGCGTCGCGAGTTTCGCCTCACAGAGGGCCCGGTCGCAGCGAAGTTTTTCCGCTGGCCAAGCTCGTCACCCGATGGGCGCACGATCGCGTTCCAGGCGGTCGGCCGCATCTACACGCAGACTGGCGCGACGGGCGCGCCACAACGTGTCACGGATGGGGCGTTCACACCACTCGAATATTCGCCGACGTGGAGTCCGGATGGCCGCTCGATCGCATTCGTGACGTGGGACGATACGGGGCGCGGAAATGTGTGGAAGGTCGCGGCCGCCGGCGGAATGCCGCAGCGCGTGACGCGTGAACCGGGCGACTACGTGGATCCTGTCTGGAGTCCTGATGGCCGTACGCTCACGGTCGCGCGTGGCGAAGGTGCCACGGCGCGCGGCCGCACGCTCACGCACAACGCCTGGTACGATCTCATCTCGCTCAATGCGCACGCTGCCGCCGGTGATACCGGCATGGTGCTCGCGACGATTCTGCGTCCGTCCGGCAGCGCCATCGGCGGCGAAGCGCGCAGACAGCTCGTGCGCCCGTCGTACGGACCGGAAGGGCGCGTCTTCTGGATTGATGAAAAGGGCGCAGCCCCGAGCGCGGCCGGCGCCGGCGGTCGCGGCGGTACGGCACTGATGTCCGTGAAGCCCGATGGTAGCGACAAACAGGAGCACCTCTCGTTTCCGGCGGCCGACGAAATCGTGCCGTCGCCCACCGGTGAGTACGTCGCGTTCCAGGAAGGCGACAACGTCTATGTCGCACCGATGGCGTGGGGCGGCATCGGCGGCGACGTGCAGCGCATTGAGAAGCGTCGCGGTCAGTTCCCGGTGACGCAGCTGACCCGTGACGGCGGCCTCTTTCCGCGCTGGCGCAACGCCACGACGCTTGAGTACGGCAGCGGTGAGCGCTTCTTTGTGCATCATATGGAAACGGGCCGCACCGACACGCTCAAGCTTGCCGTCTCGGTGCCGCGCGCGATTGCCGCTGGGAGCGTCGCGCTCACCAACGCGCGCATCGTCACGCTCAATAAGCGCCAGGTGATCGAAAAGGGCACGATCGTCGTGAAGGCCGGCCGGATCAGTTGCGTGGGTACCTGCTCAACAGCTGGTATCGACAAGATCGTGAACGCGAATGGCAAGACGATCATCCCCGGTTTCGTGGACATGCACGCGCACCACTACCGCGAGTGGCGCGGCATGCGGCCCACGCACGACTACGAACAGGCCATCTATCTGGCCTACGGCGTCACCACGACGACCGACGTCTCCATGTACTCGCAGAACATGTTTCCGACCGCCGAGTTGATCGAGGCGGGCGAGATGATTGGGCCGCGCGGGTTCAGTACGGGCGACAACATCACGGCCGGCGACGCATCGCGCGCGAATGAGATGAATACTCCCGCCGATGCTCTCTCCGCTGTCCGCAAGATGGCCGACTGGGGCGCGGTCTCGATCAAGCAGTACGCCCAGCCGCGACGCGATCAGCGCCAGTGGATGGCCGAAGCCTCGCGCACGGTCGGCATCAACGAGACCTCCGAGGGCGGCCACTTCTTTGAGAACCTCGGCTTCATTATGGACGGGCAGACCGGCTGGGAGCATAGCTTCAGCGAGCTGCCGATGTACTCCGACGGCGCGAAGTTCCTTGGCAAGGCGGGCGCCACCTACTCACCAACTCTCGTGGTTGCGGGCCCCAGCGCGTGGAGCATCGAGTACTGGTTCCAGGAGAGTGACGTCTGGAAGGATCCGAAGCAGCGTCTCTGGTTCCCGTGGCGCATGCTCGTGCCACAGACGCGCGTTCGTTGGCAGCGACCCGCGACCGACTACAGTTATCCGCTGGTCGCGCAGGCGATGGCCGACATTATCGCCGAGGGTGGCTGGGGCGCCATCGGTTCACACGGCGAACAGCACGGCATCGCCCCGCACTGGGAGGTCTGGATGGGAGCGAGCGCACTCGGCAACATGGGCGCGCTTGAGGTAGCCAGCCTGCACGGTGCGCGCTTCCTCGGCGCCGACAAGGACCTCGGCTCGATCGAAGTCGGCAAGATCGCAGACCTCATGGTGCTCAATAAGAATCCGCTCGACAACATCCGCAACACGATCGACGCGCAGTACGTGATGAAGAGTGGAACGCTCTACGATGCCATGTCACTCGACCAGCTCTGGCCAAAGGCCGTGCCATTCGGGCCGAAGTACTGGTCGAACGATGACGTCATGCAGGTGAACACGAAGAAGACGGATACGTTCGACAGGCCGAAAAAACCGTAGGGCCGGCCGTCTCGGCAACGCTAGGCCGCGCGCGCTCGGATCTCGTAGATCGTGATGACCTGGTTGATGATTCCGTCCTGATACGGGGCCTTCAACCGTTCACTGATCAACAAGTTCTGGGCCGCGCATGCGGCCTTGAAGTCGTCGAGTCCGACGCGCCCCGGATCGGCGAACAATGCGGCGCCACCCGGGACCAAGGATGCCGTGATGATCGCAGCCAGTAATGGCGCGTACTCTTTTTCGTACAGCACGTCGGACGCGACGACGACGTCAAAGCGGCCGATGTCATCCGGCCACGACCGCCAATTCGCAAGCCGGGCCACCGGTTCGCGGCCCGTCGCAGCGATCGCGTTGCGCCGGGTGAACAGCAGCGCGTCGGCGTAGTAGTCGGTGGCCGTGACCGTGTGGCCCGCGCGCATGGCCGCAATCGTGACGAGGCCAAGCCCGCAGCCGAGCTCCAGCAGTCGGCCGGGGGTCGGAGCAAGCGTCGAAATCAGTCGGGCAAACTCGCGCGATGACGGCCAGATGTCGGCCCAGTACGGCAGTCGCTCATCCATCACGTAGTCGGCTTCGCTGATCAGGTCGTCTGCGTTGCGCGGATGCAGCAGCTGTACGGGGCCGCCGGGCAGTTCGATCATGGTCAAACCGGTCGTGAAGCGTGCGTCGATCGCGGCGAGGTCGGCCGGGAGCGTGGTCGCCGGCACAGCCGCATTCCCTGTTGCGGGGTTGGTCATACGCCGGCAGCTTCAGGTGACAGGACGAACTCCGCATCGAATCCCAAGGGAATCGCCTGCAGTTCTGTACCGGCCGCGACCTGTACTGTGCCGCGCGGCACCACGACCAGCGCGTTGGCCAGTGCCATCGAGGAAAGAACTCCAGAACTCTGCGGTCCCGTGAGTCGCGCGCTCAGTGATCCGTCCCGCTGCCGCGTCACGACCGCCCGCAGAAAATGTGTCAGTTCCGCGCCGAGGGTGATCGGCGTGTCGATCCGCACGGTCATCCGTGCGCGTTGCAGGGCGGAATGGCCGCGCATCTTTCGGATGGCCGGTCGCGCGAAGAGCTCGAAGGTCACCATCGTGGACACGGGATTGCCTGGGAGGCCGAGCCACGGCGTGCCGGCGAGCATGCCAAACCCGATCGGCGCGCCAGGCCGCATGCGCACGCGCCAGAAATTGAGCGATGCGCCGAGCTCCTCGAGTACTTCGCGGACGTAGTCGAACGCGCCAACGGAGATACCGCCCGACGTGATAATCAGGTCGCAGCCCGGCGGGCTCAATGCCCGTCCGAGATGTTCGCGCAGCGATGCCTTCGTGTCGGCGGCGATCCCGAGCTCGACTGGCTCCGCGCCGGCCTCGATCACCAGCTCGCGCAGCGTCACGCTGTTCGACGACACGATCTTGCGTCCAGCGAGCACTTCGTCAAATCGGTCCGGTGTCACGAGTTCGTCGCCCGACGAGAGAATCGCGATGCGCGGTTTGCGAAACACCTCGACTGCCGTCGCGCCGATCGCGGCGAGGACGCCGAGTTGGGCGGGGCCGAGCGTGACGCCTGCGGCGAGCGCATCGGCGCCGGCCAGGATGTCTTCGCCAAGCGGGCGGACGTTTTTGCGGGCATCGCGGTTGAGCCGGATCTCCACCGCCGTGATCCCGGCGTCCGTGTCTTCGACGCGCACGACCGTGTCGGCGCCTTCTGGTACCGGCGCGCCCGTCATGATCCGGATGGCTTCGCCAGCGGCCACCGGGCGCGACGGAAACTGTCCTGCCGCCACGGTCTCGGTCACGCGAAGATGCGCCGGCAGCGATGCAATATCAGCGGCACGCACGGCGTATCCGTCCATGGCCGAGTTGTTCCAGGGCGGTAGCGAGACCCGCGAGGCAACCGCCGTCGCCAGCACGCGCCCGCGCGCCTCCGCGAGCGCAATCTGTTCCGTACCAAGGCGGGCGACGCCAGCGATCACCCGAGCGATCGCGTCCTCCACGTCGAGTGGCTGTTTTTGCGGCGGCGTGGCCGGACGTTCCACAGTCACGCGCTACCTCAGGGGCCGCGGACGCTCGGCGAGCATCACGAGGATCGCATCCTGTACCCGCTCCACGTCGCGATTGGCGACCGTGAAGTTGTTGCAGAGGAAGCTGAACTCGAGCAGGCGCCCGTCGGCGGTCGTGACGTAGCCCGAGAGCGACCGCGCCTTGTCGACCGTGCCCGTCTTGGCGTGCACGTTGCCCTGCGCCGGCGTGTTCCGCATGCGTAAGGCGATGGTCCCATCCACGCCCGCGATCGGGAGTGCCTCGTACCAGTCGTTGAAATGCGGACCAATGCGCATCACCTCGAGGATCCGGATGATGGTCTCGGGCGATACGTAGTCGTGGCGCGACATCCCGCTCCCATCGCGCACGGTGAACCCGAGGGTGTCGATGCCCCAGGCCCTGAGCTGGCGCTCGACGACGCGCCGGCCGCTGTCCGCCGTTCCCGCACCACCCTTTTCGCGGCCGAGTGTTTTGAACAGGAGTTCGGCCACCTGGTTCTGCGAGGGTTTCATCATGCGAGTGAGGATCACGCGAAGCGGCGGCGAGCGCATCGCGAAAATCGGCGGCAGTCGCGTGGCGCTGGCAACGTGCACCGTGTCGACGAGGCCGGCCATTGTCACGCCGCGTTCGACGAACGCGTTGCGCAACGCGGCGAAAAACGCACCACGTGGGTCGCGGATGGCGATCGCTCTGACGGCGGTATCGCCCGGAAACCGTCCCCGCAGCACACGGGTCATCCCTTCGTTGACGAATAGGTCCTGCACGCAGGCGGCATAGGGCTCGTTGAGATCGTCGAGCTCCCACCCGAACCCGCATGCGCCATCGGTGAATGGCGAGCTGCCGCGCAGGACCGAGCCGGTGATGTGGCGCACGCCGTGCGCGATCAGCGAATCAGCCATCGCGCGAAACGCGTTACGGTGATCACCGTTCCACATCGTGTCGGAAAAGGTCGGGTCGCCCGATGGCGTGATCACGAGGTCACCGTCGAGGACACCCCCGGCGATCCGGCCGTTGGCAGAGAACTGCGTGCGGAACCGGTAATCGGGGCCGAGCTGCGTCAGCGCGGTGGCGCCGGTGAGGAGCTTCTGGTTCGACGCGGGCATGAACAGCTTGCCGGCATTGTGCGAGTAGAGCGTGTCGCCGCTCGTTGGATCGACGATCAATACGCCCCAGTGCGCGTTTCTGAATTCGGGTCCCTTGACCATCGAGTCCACGATCGCCGAGAAGCGCGCGAGCGAGAGCGGCGTGGTGCGGAGCGGGGCTGGCGCGCTGCCCGCAGACGCTCCGGCGCAGGCGGCGACTGCCACGAGCGCGCAGGTCAGGAGGGCGTGTATCGCGCGCCTCCCTCTTTGAGTGGTCGGCGTCACGTGCCCAACTGCGCCGCGATGGCGGCCGCACGGTCGAGATCAGCGGGGGAATTCACATTGAAGAAGATGTCATCCGGGTCGCCCCATGACGAGGCGTCTACTGTGACCAACCGGAGCTGGGTGCCCAGCGCGCCGACCCGTCCGTCGTGTGCGTCGAGCAACGATTCCACCGCATGGATCGCCTCCGCCGCGATCCAGCAGCAGAGCGGCTCAAATCCCCACGGTGACCGGCTCACCGGCGCCGCCATCCCTGCGCCCTCGAGTTCCCCGGCATCGCGCAGCGCGCGCAGCAACGGGCCGGGAACAAACGGGGCATCCCACGGGAGCACCAGCAGGTCCGTGCCGCTTGCGCGCATCGCCGCGTGAATCCCGCTGAGTGCGCCGAGGCCGGGTCGCGCGTCGCAAACGATTGGGACGCTGGGAATCCATACGGTCGCGGCGGCGTCGTTCGCCACGACGATGAGCGAATCAGTCGCCTCGCGCAATGCGTGCGCCACGCGATCGATGATGCGGGCACCGTTCACCACTGCCAATCCTTTTGCCGTGCCACCCATGCGCGACGACTGCCCGCCCGCGAGGATCGCGCCGGTGCAGCGGCGCTCGGTCATGCGGGTTCAGCCCATTCGGCGCTGAGGGTGTCGTCTTCAGCCACGCGTACACGCTGCACGCGCGCGCCGTGAGCATTGGCGCGTACCAGCGCCAGACCGACGCGGGACGCGATCAGCCGTGCGAGCTCCTCGCACGTCGGGATCAGGTTGCCGGGTTGAAACTCGGCGGCGTCGTTGAGCGACCGGTTGTGGAATGGTCGCACGACCTCCTCATCGAGTATCCGGTCAAGCAGACCCAGATCCAGCACCATGCCAGTATGGGGGTCGATCGTGCCCGCGATCGTCAGGTCGCAGCTGTAGTCATGCCCGTGGGGTTTAGGCGCGGCGCAGGCGCCGAACACCGAGTTGTTCACGGCATCGTCCCATTCCGGGCGATGGTACCGATGGGTGGCGCTGAACTGCACCCGGCGTGTCAGGGTGGCGCGTGCCTCCGGGGCGCGTTCGTTCGTGCCGGCCGCGCCCGGTTTGGTCACCGGAACAGCCCCCATGTATACGAGAAGGTGATCGCACGGTTCGTGGTCAGCGGCGTGAGCGATCCCGTGGCACGGATGGCGGCGTTGTCGGACGCGGTCGTCACCCGGAACGTCTCTGGGTACCGCACTTGGTAGATGAGCCAGCCGAGGTCGAGCCGAAAATCGCCGTTCTTGCCGGTCGGCATGCGGGCGCTGAGTCCGTACGAATAGACCACGCTCGCACCTGGCGCGTACTTGCCCGCATCAAAATGGTTCGCGACGCCTGCAATGACGCCGATCCCGATGTTCACAAGGGGCTGGACGCCGTGCCAGGTGCGCTCACCGGTCAGACTGATCTGCAGGCTCGCGTCGCCACCGATCTGGTTTGCCGTCGCGGTGCCCGCGGCTCGGTTCGCCGCCGGCGCGTTCGGGTCCACCACGTCGTGATCGGACTTCATACCGAACATCCGCAGGGAGAGGTAGGCCGGTGCGCCCATGATCAGGTCGTACCGCACGCCGAACAGCGGTGCCGAGTGGGCCCGGACACCGGCCGGATCGCGGCCCGTCGCGAGCCATCCCGTGAACACGCCGAATCGCTGACCGTCGTTGAGATCGTGGATCACGCTCTCGGTGGGTACTCGCCCAACGACCTGTTGCGCCGACGCCGGCGCGGCAAGCATCGTCGCCGCGGACATCAGAGTCGTGAATCCAGCCACCATACGAAACGTCTTCATGCCACCGCCGGGTTAAGCAGGTTGCGACCCGTCATCTCGACCGGCTGATCGACGCCGAGGAGATGGAGAATCGTTGGACCAATGTCGCAGAGTGCGCCGCCGGAACGCAGGGGTGCCGTCGTCGCACCGGCCGCCGGATCAACAAAGACCAGCGGCACGGGATTTGTCGTATGGGCGGTATGGGGTCCGCCGGTCGCAGGGTCAATCATCATCTCACAATTCCCATGGTCAGCCGTGATGAGTAGTCGCGTGCCCGTGCGCTGCGCGCTCGCGACGATCCGCGCCAAGCTTTCGTCCACGACCTCGCAGGCCCGCAGGGTGGCGGCAAAGTTGCCCGTATGTCCTACCATGTCACTGTTCGCGTAGTTGCATAAAGTGAACTGGTGGCTGCGCGCCTCGATCTGCGAGCAGAGGACGTCGGTGATCTCCGGTGCGCTCATCTCGGGCGCGAGGTCGTACGTCGCCACCTGTTGGCTCGGCACCAGAATGCGCTCCTCGCCTGTGTAGGGTGTCTCGACACCGCCATTGAAAAAATAGGTGACGTGCGCGTACTTCTCCGTTTCCGCCGTCCGCAGCGTCGTCATCCCCGCGTCGCGCAGCACCTCGGCGACGATTCGAGTCATCGAAATCGGTGCGAAGGCGGCCGGTACCGGCATGGTCGCGTCGTAGCGCGTCATCGTGGCGAGATGGATCTTCGGCCGCGGGCCGGTGGGGAACCCGTCAAACCCGTCGACCACCATCGCGCGCACGATCTGGCGCATCCGGTCCGCGCGATAGTTCCAGGTGATCACGGCGTCGCCGTCGCGAATGGGCGCCACGGCAACTCCGTTGGCCGCGATCGTCACGGGCTGCACGAACTCGTCCGTCTCGCCGCGCGCGTACGCATCCCGGATCACCTGCAGCGGGTCGGTCGCCTGCGGCGCCGTCCCGTCGACCGACGCGCGGTACCACTGCTCGATGCGCGGCCAGCGATGGTCGCGGTCCATGCCGTGGTAACGCCCACCGACACTCGCGATGACGGCCGTTCCCCTGATGGCCTCTGCCAGCTGGGTGAGGTAGCCGAGGCCCGACGTGGGCATCGTGTCGCGGCCGTCGAGTAAGCAGTGCAGCGCGATCCGAGGCACACCCTCGCGGCGCGCCAGTTCGACGAGCGCGAGCGCGTGCGCCTGATGCCCATGCACGCCGCCGTCGCCGACCAGCCCCATCAGGTGCAGGGTGCCGCCGCTCTGCTTGGCGAACGCGCAGGCGGAGCGCAGTGTCTCGTTCTGGAAGAACTCGCCGTGCGCGATGGCCTCGGCGATGCGCGGGAGGTCCTGCATCACGACGCGGCCGGCGCCCAAGTTCATGTGTCCGACTTCACTGTTCCCCATCTGGCCGTCGGGGAGCCCGACCGCGCGCCCCGACGCGTCCAGCAGCGTGCGTGGCGCGCCGGCCCACAGACTGTTCCATACCGGCACGCGCGCGTGCGCGATCGCGTTGCCCTCACGCTCGGGGCGATAGCCCCAGCCATCGAGGACGACGAGCACCACAGGGCGCTGGGTGGCGCGAGACATCGTAGGCCGGAAGCCGGTGAAATGTTATGTCGCGCCGTCAGCGACCGGCGGTGCGGCAGCGGATCGATGACCGCTGCCGCCAGTGCGGATTGCCGACGGCCTGTGACAGGGTGTGACAACAGGCGACGCGCGATGCAATGTAGTTTCCGTGACACAGCCCTTCCAGCGATGCGCTTCGCGACCCTGACCCTCTTTGCCGCCCTGGCGGCCACGACCTCGCCACTTCTGGCCCAGGCCCAACTGGTCGTTTCCGCTGACTTGCGCGCGAAGCCGGGCGGGCCAGCGGTTGCGCTGCTCTCACCGGGAACGCGGCTCACCACCGGCGCGACCAGTGGCGCCGAAACGCTCGTGACTTTCGAAGGGTGGGTCGACGGCTCGAGGCTCGGCGGGCGGCGCGACAGCTTTCCAGCCTCTGTTTCTGGTCGGCTGACGCTGCGGGTCCGCTCCCAACCCTCGGCGAAGGGCACGATCATCGCCGTTCTCCAGCCCGGTGCCGGCCTCCACATCGTCTCTCGTCAGGGGAATTGGACGCGCGTGCGCCGTGCGGCGTGGATCCGTACTGCCGTGTTGCAGCGCGCGGTCGCAGGAGCGCGCGCCGTCGCGGGCCCAGCCGCCCCAGTAGCCGCGCCTCAGGCGTCAGCGGGTCCACCCGCGCCGGCCCAAGACAAGGCAAACGCCGCGGGTGAGCCCGCCGCGATCGCGTCCACTGGTGCTCGCTTCCGCGACCTACCGGTCGGGCGCGTGCTCGGCAGCATCGCTGGCGGGAGCACCGTCGAGGTGATGGCCCGCGAGTCCGGCTGGGTGCGTGTGCGCGCCGATGGCTGGATCGCCGAGAAGGACCTCGTGACCGGTGCCAGCGTGGCACCGCCAAGCCTGACCGCTGCGGACCTCCGCGCCGATCCGCAAGCGATGAAGGGGCACGTTGTGCAGTGGGATGTCGAGGTGATGGCGTTCCAGATCGCCGACCCGCTGCGCGTTGAGTTGGCCCGCGAAGAACCCTATCTGCTCGTGCGCGGCCCCGGCGCAGAAAACGCACTGCTGTACCTCGCGGTACCCGAAATGCTGCTCACCGAAGCGCGTGCGCTTGGCCCCCTCGCGAAAATCACCGTCACCGCGCGGGTGCGCAGTGGACGCAGCGAGCCGGCTGGCACACCGATTCTCGATCTGCTTTCAATGATCAAGCCCCGTGACTAGTCACCTCATCCCGCCCGACCGCCGCGACGAGCGCTGGTCGGTTCGCCAGGCCGTGGTGCTCGGCATCGTCGCGGTCGCCGTCGTCGCGGTCCTTGTCACCTTCCCGCCGCATCGGCTCCTCGGCTCCGTCTTCGACGAAGCCGCTGCGCCGCTCGCCCTGTCGCCCGACGCGCGCGGCGCGAGCGGCGAAGTACGCCTGCAGCTCAAGATGCCCGGCGAGTCGTTCGATTTTCCGATTCAGCTGGCGGCCAGCACGACGGCGGCTCGATATCAATGGGTGCGCGCCGCCGATTCAGGCGCCGTCGCGCCGGACACGCAACTCATCGGCAGAAACGTGCGCGCGCCGTCCAAATCCGGGCTCTTCCATCTGGCCGTGACCGCCGACGGCCAGCGCACCATCGTTGGCGATGTCGTGGTCGGGGTGTTGGTGCCATTTTCGGAAAAACTCGGTTCGAGCCTGAACGGATATCGGATCGGCACCTACACCTGGGAGCGCGCGCGCGGCGATGTCACCCCGCCTCCGCCCGGCTTCGTGGAAGTCTGGGCCGACGATGCGCCACTCTGGGTGAGCGATCACCTGCAGCTCGCCGATTTTCTGACGCACGACGCCCAGCAGGACCGCTGGCCCAAGTACCTCGCCCTCGATCCGCGCATTCTCGATAAAGTCGAACTCGTGCTCAACCGCCTTGGTGCCCGCGACCGCGTGTTCACCGTGGACGTGCACTCGGGCTTCCGTACGCCGTTGTACAACCGCCGCGTGCCGCGTGCTGCCGACGACAGCCGACACCAGTATGGCGACGCCGTGGATCTTGCACTCGACGCCGACCAAGATGGCCGCATCTCATATTTTGACATCTTGGCACTGGCCCGCGCCGTGGAGCTCGTCGAGCGCGACTACCCTGGCCTCGTTGGCGGCTTGGGCGTGTACGGGAGCCGCGGCACGGCTCCGTACGTACACATCGACGTGCGGGGCGAACGCAAACGTTGGCGGGGGTAAGGCAATCAACCAGTTCCTGACGGATCGGGTGCAGCGAAAACTCGAGACGCTGTCCGACGACCGCGTCTACCGAGTGCTCGACTAGATCGAGTTCCTCGAGTCGAAGTACGGCGCAACGCAGCCGGCGCAGGCCAGGGTTTTTCAACGCTTAGCCGAGGGCGTGGAGCAGACGATGCGCGCGGGGAAGTCGGTCGCGAGTGATTTGGTTGGCGGGAACAGCGGTGCCGCGAAGGGTGATGGGCAGGGACCGGTGCCGGACAGTACAGGGGAAGGAACGGGGAAGGGGACGGGCGCGACCTGAGCGAAGCGAGCGCATGCCGATCCCGATTCGCCGCGCAGCTGTCCAAGCCCATTCCAGTCCCAACAGTCCTCCTATAGATTTGGGGATGGCGACCTCCTCTCAGTCGAAGTCAGGCAACTCGAACTCCTCCAGGCCCGCACCGGGATCGTCCGGCAGCGGGCCTTCGCGGTTCAGTGACCCGTCGGACGCGGAACCCCGCATCCGCGACGCTGCCGCGCTGACCTTCGACGACGTCCTGCTCGAGCCGGCACACTCGCTCGTGCATCCCAAGGACGTCAGCACGGTCACCCGCTTTAGTCGCGGCATCACGCTCAACGTGCCGCTCGTCTCTGCGGCGATGGACACCGTTTCGGAAAGCGAGATGGCCATCGCGATGGCGCGGGCCGGCGGTATCGCGGTGCTGCACAAGAACATGTCCGTCGACCGCCAAGCAGCCGAAGTTGACCGTGTGAAGCGTTCGGAAAGCGGCATCATCCGCGACCCGATCCGCCTTCCACCCGAGTCGACGCTGCGCGATGCCGTGGCTTTGATGGCGAAGTTCAAGATTTCCGGACTCCCGGTCGTGGCGGCCGACGGCACACTCGTCGGCATCATCACGAACCGCGACCTCCAGTTCGAGCGCAATCTCGACCAGCCGCTCAGCCTGGCGATGACGCGCGACGGACTCATTACCGCGCCGGCCGGCACGACGCTCGACGAGGCCGAGAAGGTGATGGCCAAGCATCGCATCGAGAAACTCCCGGTCGTGGACGCCAAGGGGCATCTGATCGGTCTGATCACGGTGAAGGACATTCACAAGCGCCGGCAGTTTCCGCTTGCCGCCAAAGACCAGCATGGCCGGCTGATGGTTGCGGCGGCGATCGGCGCCGGTGGCAACTTCCTCGATCGCGCGCGCGCGCTCGTGGACGCCGGTGTGGACGCACTGGTGGTGGATACGGCACACGGGCACAGCCAAGGCGTCTTGGACGCGACGGCGCAGGTGCGTGAAGCGCTGCCCGACGTGCAGCTCATCGCCGGCAACGTGGCAACCCGCGCGGGTGCGCGCGCGCTTGTTGAGCGTGGCGTGGATGCGATCAAGGTGGGCGTCGGCCCCGGCTCCATCTGCACGACGCGCGTCGTGACTGGCGTTGGTGTGCCGCAGCTCACCGCCGTTATGGAAGGCGTCGCCGGCGCGGGCGACGTCCCGGTGATTGCCGACGGCGGTGTGAAGTATTCCGGCGACATCGTGAAGGCGCTCGCCGCTGGCGCGTCGACCGTGATGATGGGCTCGATGCTTGCGGGGACGGAGGAGAGCCCCGGCGAATCGCTCCTCCTTGAAGGGCGCCGCTTCAAGATGATTCGCGGCATGGGTTCGCTCTCGGCGATGCAGGACGGCAGTGCCGACCGGTACTTCCAGGAAGGCGAAATGAGTTCGCGGAAATTCGTGCCCGAAGGGATCGAAGGCCGCGTGCCGTACAAGGGACCCGTCGGCGACGTGCTCTACCAGATGATCGGCGGACTCCGCAGCGGCATGGGCTACACCGGCTGCGCGAGCATCGAAGAGCTCCGCACCAAGACGCGCTTCGTGCGGATTACAAGCGCAGGCCTCCGCGAGTCGCATCCGCACGACGTCGTCATTACCCGCGAGGCGCCGAACTACAGCGTCTGATCGGTATTTTGCGGGAACCGTTCTTGACTCGGTCGGGTCCCGGCTGGCAGTTTGCGCTGCTACATCGCAGGTAACCCAAAGGGGGAGTGGCGTGGCTAACGCATTATTCCGGACGAAGTCGATCGATCGGCTCATGGCTGATAGCGGGGCCAATAGCGACTCAGGGCTCAAGCGAACGCTTGGCGCGTGGTCGCTCATCGGACTTGGTATCGGCGCGATTATTGGCGCCGGCCTGTTCGTCAGAACCGCGGCGGCCATTGCCGAGCGCGCGGGCCCGTCGGTGACGCTCGCGTTCGTCGTGGCCGGCATCGGCTGCGCGTTCGCCGGCCTCTGCTACGCCGAGTTTGCCTCGATGATCCCGATCGCGGGCAGCGCGTACACCTATTCCTATACGACGATGGGCGAGTTCATCGCCTGGATCATCGGCTGGGATCTGGTGCTCGAGTACGCCGTCGGCGCTGCGACCGTCGCCATCGCCTGGAGTCAGTACCTCAACAAGCTGCTGGCGATTCTCGGGATCAGTCCGGTGCCGTATCAATGGAGCCATTCGCCGATGGAGGTATCGACCACCGGCGTGCAAGGTTTAATGAACCTGCCGGCGGTCGTGATTCTGCTCCTCCTCTCGCTGGTGCTCGTGCGCGGCACGCAGGAATCCGCGCTGCTCAACGGCATCATCGTCATCGCCAAGGTCGCGATCGTGATGATGGTCATCGCGGTCGGCTGGGGCTACATGAACCCGCTCAACCACACGCCGTACATCCCCGAGGCCACGACCTTTACGACGGCGCAGGGCGTAACGCACGCGTACGGCGGCGTCATGGGCGTTCTCGGTGCAGCCGGCGTGGTGTTCTTCGCATACATCGGGTTCGATGCGGTTTCCACCGCGGCCCAAGAGGCGAAGAATCCTTCACGTGACATGCCAATCGGCATTCTCGGCTCGTTGGTCATCTGCACGATTCTGTACATCCTGTTTGCCCACGTCCTCTCCGGCGTCGCGCCGGTCGAGTTCTTCCGGACCGCTGGCAAGGAAGCGTCGGTCTCGCAGGCCATTGCCGATTTCATGCCTGGCTATGGCTGGCTGTCCAACTTCGTGACCGTCGCCATTCTCGCCGGCTTCAGCTCGGTGATCCTGGTGATGCTGCTTGGTCAGTCGCGCGTGTTCTACTCGATGAGCCGCGACGGACTCGTGCCCAAAGTCTTCTCGGACACGCATCCCAAGTACCGCACACCGTGGAAGTCGAACATGCTCTTCTTTGTGTTCACCTCCCTGTTTGCGGGGTTCCTGCCCGACAGCATCGTCGGAGAGATGACCAGCATCGGTACGCTCTTCGCCTTCATGCTTGTCTGCGCAGGCGTCTGGATCCTTCGCGTGCGGCGTCCCGACCTGCCGCGCGCGTTCAAGGTTCCGATGGTCCCTGTCGTTGCGATCCTTGGCATCGTCGTCTGCGGTGCCATGATTTACGGCCTTGGCTGGACCAACTGGCTGCGGCTCGGCGTCTGGCTGGTGATCGGTGTCGTGATCTACTCCGTATACGGGAAGAAGTACTCGAAGCTGGCGAACGACCCCGGCTAGGAGGTCGTTTCGCGCCATCGGCGCGGTATCTTTGAGGCGGCGCCAGGCCACGAACATCGGCCGGGCGCCGCTCTCTTTTCTCAGCCAACGACCCCAATGTCTGTCGATCCGTTCGCCATTCCCGCCGCGCGCCGTGCCGCGATAGAACTACTCGCCCCCGATCTCCTGGCGGCCCGCACTGTGGCGCTCTCGACGCACATCAACGCCGACGGCGATGGGTGCGGCTCAGAAGTGGCGCTGGCGCTGCTGCTCGCGCAGAAAGGCGCCGACGTCCGGATCGTAAATCCGACGCCCTGGCCGGAGATGTTCCGCTACCTGCTCGTCGACGGCGTGCGCGACGAGTCACCTCGTGGCGCTGCGGCGCTCAAGGGAATCGACCGGCTCATCGTGCTCGACATCAGCGATGTGCGCCGGCTGGGCGTGCTGGCCGATGCGGTCCGCGCCCTCACGCCACCACCGTTGACGATCGACCACCACCAGGCTGGCGCTGAGCCTCCGGGCACGCAGATGGTCTCCGACACGACGGCGTGTGCGACCGGCGAGCTGATCTTCGATCTGGCGACCGTGCTTGGACTCGCGATCACACCGCCGGTGGCGACGGCGATCTACACAGCCCTCCTCACCGACACGGGCGGATTTCGGTTCAGCAATACGTCGGCTCGGTGCCTGGCGATCGCCGCGCAGCTGCTGGCGGCCGGTGTCGATCCCGAGGCGATGTACAAACGCATTTACGCGTCGGTGGGTGTCGGGCGGCTCTACCTGCTCCGCGATGCGCTCAGGCACCTCGGCGTGGATCCTGCGGCCGGGCTCGCCTGGATATCCATCGAAGCCGGTGAAATGGAGCGCCACGCCGTGCTGGCCGAAGAGCTCGACGGTATCGCCGAGTATCCCCGCTCCATTGCCGGTACGCGACTGGCGCTTCTGTTTCGCGACCTGGGTCACGGCAAGGTGAAAGTGTCGTTTCGCAGCGTCGGCAACACCGACGTCAACGCACTCGCACGCCGTTTCGGTGGCGGAGGGCATGCCAAGGCCGCCGGCGCACTCATCGCCGGGTCGCTGGCTGAGGTGCAGAGCACGGTGCTCGACGCCGCGCGCGAATATCTCGCCGCCGGACCCGCCTAAGGCCGGCGGCCATTACTACGAAGTCGAACCCGTCAACTTCAATATCGACACCTACTGGCAGCGGCTCATTCCGCACAACTGAGGCCGACCGCCGCTTACATTGCTCTGCGTGACAGAATCCCTCACTGCCCGCGTTGAGCAGACGCTGTTGACCGTCGTCAACGCCCGCACCGGCACCTCCGTGCTGGCATCCGACCAGGTCCGCGACGTCGCCACCTCGACCGCTGGGCGAGTCCAGTTGACGCTGCTGCTTGGTGCGAACGACGACCCTACGCTTGCCCGCGATGTTCGCCAGGCTGTTGAAGCCCTCGATGGCGTCACGGACGTCCGGGTGAATGTCGTGGATGCCGCGACCGACCCTCGCGCGCAGCATGGCGCGGCGGCGGCCGCCCCTCCCGCGCCGAAGCGCGCTCCGCTCCCCATGATGGCTGAACCGGCCGCCGCGCCGCGCCCCGTGCCCGCGCCGACGCCATCGGCGTTCCCCGCGCTTGGCAAGATTATCGCCATTTCGTCCGGCAAGGGCGGCGTCGGTAAAAGCACCGTCACCGTCAACCTCGCCGTCGCGCTCGCAAAGCTTGGTCGCCATGTCGGCCTGCTTGATGCCGATATCTACGGACCCAACGTCCCGCGCATGATGGGCGTGATGACCGCGCCGCCAGTCGAGAACGAAAAGATTGTGCCGCCCGAAGCGCATGGCGTGAAGCTGATGTCACTTGGTTTCATGATCGAGCGCGACCAGCCGGCGATCTGGCGCGGCCCGATCGTCATGAAGATCATCAACCAGTTCCTCCGCGACGTGCGCTGGGGCCGACTCGACTACCTGTTCGTCGACATGCCGCCGGGCACGGGTGACGCGCAACTCTCTCTGGTGCAGGCCGCGCATCTGGCGGGCGCGGTGATCGTGACGACGCCGCAAGAAGTCGCCGTGGGTGACGCGCTGCGCGGCGCCAAGATGTTTGAACGCGTTGGCGTGCCAGTCCTCGGGGTCGTCGAAAATATGAGCTGGTTCGAGCTTGCGAACGGCGACAAAATGCCGATCTTCGGGTCAGGCGGCGGCGCGCGCCTCGCGCTCGAACTGGGCGTCCCACTGCTCGGCGAAATCCCACTCTGGCAGCCCGTACGCGAGGGCGGCGACAGCGGCACGCCGATCGTCATCAGCGCACCCGACTCTCCGGCCGCCCGCGCGATGACGGCCGTGGCGGAGATGCTCGAGCGTCGCTGAGCGTCGCTGAGCGGCGCTCACGCGTCGCGTCGCGGTGTCGTACCCCGGCGGGTAGCAGGCATCGCCGCGCTGCTTGATTCCGGCCTTGTCAAATGCGCCGAGGACGATCTTGGCCTGCGGCTCGCGATTTGCCGTCGAAACGTCCACGCGCCACTCGGTGGCGCCGGTCTTGAGCGCGAGGTCCGCGAGGCGGAGCCCGCCCAGTTGGAGGTCGCCGCGCGCGGCGGCAAGCTCGCGTGACAGGCGTAGCGGCGCGTCGCGCGTCAGGCCGATGCGGAGTGCGCCATGTCGGTGTGACCGAAACTTGCCCAGCCCCCCACGCACGGACAAATTGCAGGTTCAAATGGCCAGTGCAGAAACTGAGGAGCTCGACGTCCAAGCGCAGGCCAACGCCGCCGCGGCTGGAGCTCCGATCAAGCGCGCGTATGTGCAGCGCATCTTCTCCGACATCGCGCCGAGGTATGACCTGCTCAATCAGGTGCTCAGCCTCGGCATCGACCGGTCGTGGAGGCGCGCGGCCATCGCTGCGCTCGGATGGCCGCGCTGTCCGGCCGGCACCTATCTCGATCTGTGCGCCGGCACACTGGACGTGTCGGCGGCACTCGCCGCCACGCCAGGATTTCGCGGCGACATCATCGCCGCCGACTTCGCCGAGCCGATGCTTCGTGCTGGGCGTGAGAAGGGGAGGGCGGGGCGGATCGCCTCGGTCGTTGCCGATGCGCTGTCCCTGCCACTGCCGGACGGCTCCTGCGACGGCTCGCTGGTGGCGTTCGGCATTCGCAACGTCGCCGACCTCGAGTACTCGCTTGGGGAAATCTTCCGTGTGCTCAGGCCAGGCGCGCGGTTCGTGATTCTGGAACTGTCCACCCCCTCGTCGCCGGTACTACGCGCCGCGTACCTGTTTTACTTCCAGCGGCTGCTGCCGATCATTGGCGGGTTCGTCAGCGGACACCGCACCGCCTACCGGTACCTGCCGCAGTCGGTCATCCACTTTCCGGAAGGCGACGTGCTCGCCGCCGGTATGCGTCGCGTAGGATTCGTGAACGTCCACTGGCGCCCGCTGACGTATGGCATTGCGGCGCTGCATGTCGGAGAAAAACCACAGCCATGACGCTCGATACTCTTTCGGATTTCATCGCCGCCATCGACGCGGCCGGCGAACTCGTTCGGATCACCGAGCCGGTGCGCGTGAAACTTGAACTCACCGAGATCGCCGACCGCGTGATGAAACAGCCCGGCGGCGGCAAGGCGCTGCTGTTCGAACAGGTGATCCTCGACGATGGATCACCTGCGCCGTACCCAGTGGCCATCAACCTGTTCGGCTCGATGCAACGCATGGCGATGTCGCTCGGCGTAAAGGAACTCGACGAGCATGGCGCGCGGATTACGGCGCTGCTCGACATGAAAGTGCCCGAAGGGCTGATGGGCAAGCTGTCGCTGCTGCCGCGCCTGCTCGAGGTGTCCAAGTTTCCGCCGCGCATGCAGAGCGGCACGCCGCCCTGCCAGGAAGTGGTCTGGCGCGGCGACGAGGTGAATCTCGCGCAACTCCCCATCCCCACCTGCTGGCCGCAGGACGGCGGGCCGTACATCACACTGCCGATGGTGATCTCGAAGGACCCTAAGCGCGGCATCCGTAACGTCGGCATGTACCGCGTGCAGGTGATGTCGCGCAACACGGTCGCGATGCACTGGCAGCGCCATAAGGTGGGTGCGGCGCACTGGCGCGAGATGGCCGAGCGTGGCGAGACGATGCCGGTTGTGATCGCCATCGGCGCCGATCCCGCTTCGGTCTATTCGGCCAGCGCCCCGCTGCCGCCGACGGTGGACGAGTTCATCTTCGCCGGATTTCTTCGCAAATCACCCGTCCACCTCGCCAAGGCCGTCACCTGCGACCTCGAGGTCCCGGCCGAGGCGGAGTTCGTGATCGAGGGCTACATCGATCCGCGCGAACCGCTGGTCACGGAAGGGCCGTTTGGCGATCACACGGGCTTCTATTCCGAAGCGGACCTGTACCCGCTGGTGCACGTCACGGCGGTGACGATGCGCAAGACACCGATCTATATGACGACGATCGTCGGTCGCCCGCCAATGGAGGATTTCTACCTCGGCCACGCGACGGAGCGGATCTTCCTACCGCTCCTCAAACTCACCGTGCCCGAGATCGTGGATTATCACATGCCGGCCGAGGGGATCTTTCACAACCTCGTGTTCGTGTCCATCAAGAAAGAGTATCCCGGCCAAGCGTTCAAGGTCATGAACGCGATGTGGGGCGCTGGCCTGATGTCGCTGGCGAAGATGTTGGTCGTGGTGGACGATTGGGTGAACGTACGCGACCCGCAGGAGGCGTGGTGGGTGGCGCTCAACAACATCGACCCCGAACGCGACGCGCGGTTCACGATGGGTCCGGTCGATGTGCTCGATCATTCGAGTCGCACCTTTACCTATGGGTCGAAGATCGGCTTCGACGGCACGAAAAAGTTTCCGGAGGAAGGATTCACGCGGAACTGGCCAGAGGTGATCGTGATGGACCACGCAACGAAGGCCAACATCGACGCGATCTGGCCCCGGCTTGGGCTCGGCGGTCGGTGATCCCGCCCGTGATTCTGCGCGAGGGGCAAACGCTCCACGGCGGGTCGTTGTGGGTGCGGTACGCCAACTTCGTGCGGCTGCCGCACACGGTGTTCGCTTTGCCATTCGCCCTGGTCGGCGTGGTGCTCGCGTCATACCGCGCGCCCATGCAGTGGAGCGCCGTCGGTTGGGCTATTGTGGCGTTCACGGCGGCCCGATTCGCCGCGATGGGATTCAACCGGATTGCTGATCGCGCGTACGACGCCATGAATCCGCGCACGGCGATGCGCGAGATCCCCGCCGGACTCCTGACCGTGCGTGAGGCGACGATCGCCGTCGTGGTCGCGGCGCTGCTCTTCGTCGTGGCGGCGTGGCAGATCAACCCGATCTGCCTGATGCTTTCGCCGATCGCGCTGGCGTGGGTGCTTTTTTATAGCCTGACCAAACGATTCACCCGCTGGTCGCATCTCGTGCTTGGCCTCGGGATGGGCATCGCGCCCGTGGGCGGCTACCTCGCGATGACCGGCGCATGGAGTGCGCCGTGGTGGGTGCTGCCCGTGCTGGCCGGTGCCGTAATGACTTGGGGCGCTGGCTTCGATCTGCTCTACGCGCTGCAGGACATCGCCTTTGACCGTCAGCACCGGCTCCACTCCATCCCCGCGTCAATCGGAATCCCCAAAACGATTCGCCTGTCGCGCGCTCTGCATGCGGCGACCGTGGGACTCCTCGCCATCGTCGTCGCCGAAGTGGTCGGGCTCGACCGCGCCGCGCTGGGGTCGTGGGTGGGTGTCGCCGCAGTCGCGGGGCTTCTAGTCTACGAACATTCACTGATCTCGCACGACGATCAGTCCCGCCTTGATGCGGCGTTTTTCACCATGAACGGCGTGATCAGTATCGTGTTCTTCGCCTGTATTCTCCTCGACCGAATCGTCTGATGACCAAACCGGTGGCACTGCCCGTGGTGTTTGCGCTCACCGGCGCGAGTGGCGCGCCGTATGCGATTCGGCTGTTGCGTGCACTCGTCGATCTCAAGCGCGAAACCTGGCTCGTGGTGTCGGCGCACGGCTTTCGTCTGCTCAAGACCGAGTCGGATGTGGGCGACCTCGACGAGTTGCGGCTCGCCGTTGGCGCCGCCGGATTCGACGGGTACGTGAAGGTGTTCGATGACGGCGACCGTGGCGCCGCGCCGGCCAGTGGGTCGGTGCTCACGGCGGGTATGGTGATCTGCCCCTGTTCGATGGGAACGATCGCCTCGATCGCTGCAGGGACATCGCGCTCGCTCGTCGAGCGCGCGGCCGACGTCACGCTCAAGGAACGGCGCAAGCTCGTCGTCGTGCCGCGCGAGTCACCGCTCTCGGCGATCCACCTCGAGAACATGTTGCGTCTCACGCGAGCGGGCGGTGTCGTGCTCCCCGCCTCGCCGGGCTTCTACAACAAGCCACAGGGCGCCGACGAACTCGTGGACTTTATTGCCGCGCGGGTGCTCGACCAGCTGGGCGTCACCCACGAACTCGGAAAACGTTGGGCCTGACACGGCGACCAGGCAAATGACACGCGACATCGGTCTCATCTCGGACACGCACGGCCTCGTCCGCGCCGACGTGCACCGCGCCCTCGCCGGCGTCGAGATCATCCTCCATGCCGGCGACGTCGGTGGCGAGGAGATCCTCGCCGAACTCGAGCTCATCGCGCCAGTGCGTGCCGTGTTCGGAAATACCGACCCACGCGATCACGCCGGTCTGGTTGACGCCCTCGACGTCGTGTTCGACGGAATACGCGTGCACGTGAGCCACGGACACGAGATGGGCCGTGCGGGTTCACCAGAGGCCCGTGCGGCCGCGTACGACGCAGACGTGGTCGTGTACGGCCACACGCACAAGCAGCGCGTGGACTGGGTGGGAAAGCAGCTGGTGGTGAATCCGGGCGCGGCCGGCGCGCGCCGGTTCGACCTCGAGCCTTCGGTTGCTTGGCTGCGCATCACGGATGGACGCGCCGAGGTCACCCTGATCGCGCTCGCCGGCGACTGAGGGACTCAGCGCGCTGCGCCAGCGTCGCTACGCCCGGCCCGGTGGTGCGTTCGAGTTCCTTGGGATGCGCGCGGAACCAGCTAGCCAGCAATAAGAGCTCGTCGACCTCGTGCGATGGTACAGCACCGCTGTCGCGTGTCACCGAGCCGAATACGTTGGCGACACTGGCGTCTAGGAGCGCTCGCTCGCGCGCGTTGCGCGGCGCGGGACTCTCATGCCGCACGCGGCCGCGCCTGATGACATAGACGCGATCGTCACCATCCTGCCCAGCCACCTGATAGGTGAACGTTAGGGACTCGACCGCAACCCGGAGCCGCACGAACTGATTCTGGAGCGACTCCAGCCGTACGACCTTGTCGCGCAGCGACGCCGCCCGTTCGAATTCCAGCCGTTCGCTCGAGGCTTCCATCGCCTCACGCAGCACGGAGATCGGGGCATCGTGGCGGCCGGCAAGAAACTCGCGTGCCAGCCGCACCCGCTCGTCGTAGTCCGACCTGGTGGTCGCCGCCACACAGGGGCCAAGACAACGGCCAATTTCGTAGCGAATGCAGCCAGGCGTCCGTGGCACGGCGGCGGACGGTACTTCCTGGTCGGCGAAATGCATTGGCGTGTCGAGCGAGCAGTCGCGGAGGCCGAGGGCGTCGTTGAGCTCGCGCAGCGCGGCGGCTAGCTGAACCGCCCCGTGAAACGGACCGAAATAGGTCGCCGCGTCGTCGCCTTGGGCGCCGCGCACAACGTGAAGCTTTGGGGCAGGTGCCGCGGTCAGTTGGATGAAGGCGTAGTGCCGAGCGTCGCGCTTCATCGCCACGTTGTACCGCGGCCGCCATCGCTTGATCAGCCGCAGCTCCGTAAGACAGGCCGCGAACTCGCTCGGCTCGTAGTCCCACACGACGCTGCCAGCCTCCGCGATCATACGCGCGCTCTTGTCGCGCGGATACTCGGCGCGAAAGTGTGTGAGCAGGCGCGTGCGCACGCCCTTCGTCTTGCCGACGTAGAGCACCTCGCCATCCGGCGCCAGCAGCCGGTACGTGCCGGGCTGGTTGCGCGCATCGCGCTTGACCACAGCGAGCATCGCATGACGTCGCTCGTGGACCAGCGGCGGCAGTTCCTTGCGGCGACGTCGGCGCCTAGCCATCAGCATCGGCTCGGAGCGGCCGCCGTCATTTCTGGCATTTCGTGCACCAGACGGTGATCCGGTTCTCGATGGCGTGCGTCGAGCGGAGCATCGTGCCACACCGAACGCAGGGCTCGCCTTGCCGGCTGTAGACCTTGGCGAGTTCGAGGAAGCCGCCTCGCTGGCCGTTGGGGTCGCGGTAGTCGCGGAAGCTCGTCCCGCCCTGCGCCACGGCAGCCGAGAGTATGGCACGCGCCTCGGCGAATAGCCGCGCCGATTCGGCGAGCGTCAGTGTCGATGCGCGGCGTGACGGGCGGATCTTGGCGAGCCAGAGCGCTTCGTTCGCGTAGATGTTGCCGATGCCGGCCACGCGGCGTTGGTCCATCAGCACCGTCTTGATCGCGCGTCGGGAGCTTCGAACGTTGGCGGCGAAGATGGCGTCGGTGAACGCTGGATCAAGCGGCTCAGGCCCCAGCCCGGCTTCCCAGTCGACGAATCGCGCGGGCGTCATGAGTGCCACGGTGCCGAGTCGTCGCACGTCACGGTAGCGCAACGCAGTGCCGTCGGTGAAGGCGAAGACGATCGCGGTGTAATCGTCCGCGCCCCTGGCCCAGCCTGCGCGTTCGATGTCCAGCGACCCGGTGAACCGGGGGGAGACAACCAGCCGATCGCCGGTCGATAGGTCGGCGATGACGTATTTCGCCCGCCGCCAAAAATTCTCGAGCGTGGCGCCGCGCGCGCGTGTGGCCAGGGCGTGCGGCGTACAGTCGCGTAGCACGTTGGGGCGGTGAACCTTGACCGAGTCGATGGTGGCATGGCGCACCGCCGAGCGGTGCAGGACGCGTGCCATCGTTTCGACTTCCGGCAGCTCAGGCACGCGAGGCCGACGATGCCCGTTGCAGGTCGCGCCAGCCGATGTCGCGCCGAAACTGGCGTCCAGCGAACTGCACATCGGCGGCATAGCCCGCACTGGCGCGCTGCGCATCCGCGAGCGTCTCTGCCACGGCCGTGACGGCCAGCACGCGGCCGCCCAAGGTGACCAGCGCGCCCGACGCATCGCGCGTGGTGCCGGCGTGGAACACGGTCACCCCGTCGCGAGGGGCCGGGAGCGTGATGGCATCTCCACTCTTCACAGTGCCCGGGTAGCCGCCTGCGGCGACGACGGTCGTCACGGCAGCGGCGTTCTTCCAGGCCAGCGCGGGTGCCCCAGCCAGCGAGTCCCCGGCGGCTATGGCCCGCATTGGCTCGAGCAGCGACGAGTCGAGTAGTGGCAGAATCGCCTCCGTTTCCGGGTCGCCGAACCGACAGTTGAACTCCACGACTTTCGGGCCGGTCGGCGTCATCATCAGGCCGGCGTAAAGGAGTCCGGTGAATGGGCACCCGTCAGCCCGCATGGCGGCCAGCGTCGGCAGGAACACGCGATCCAACGCGAGATCAGCCGTCGCTTGTGTCGCAACGGACACCGGCGCGTACGCGCCCATTCCGCCCGTGTTTGGCCCGGTCTCGCCCTCGCCGACCCGCTTATGGTCCTGTGCGGCAATCATGGGGACTACGTGCGTCCCGTCGGTGAGTGCGAAGATCGAGAGCTCCTCGCCCGTCATGAACTCCTCCACCAACAGTTCGGCGCCGGCGTCGCCGAATGCGCGGCGGTCGAGCATCATCTCGATGGCATCGTCGGCTTCGGCGAGTGTGAGCGCGACCACCACGCCTTTGCCTGCCGCGAGTCCGGTGGCCTTGATCACGACGGGTGCGCCGAGCTGCCGAGCGGCGGCCTTGGCGGCAGCGGTGTCGCTGAAGAATCGCGCGGTGGCCGTTGGCACACCGGCGCGCGCCATCAGCGACTTGGCCCACGATTTCGACGTTTCGATGCGCGCGGCGGAGCGCGTCGGGCCGAAGACGGGCAGTGCCTGCGCGCGGAAATGGTCCACGAGCCCTGCGTCGAGCGGCCCTTCCGGACCGACGACCGTCACATCCACCCGCTCCTGGTGCGCGAGCCGTGCCAGCGCGGCGATATCGGTTGCCGCAATCGGTTCGCAGCGCGCGAGCTCCGCGATCCCCGGATTCCCCGGGGCGGCGATCAGTTCCAGCGAGGGATCGTCGCGGCGGAGTTTCCATGCGAGCGCATGTTCGCGCGCCCCTCCGCCCACGATGAGGACTTTCACCGTGCGGCGCCGCGGAACGCGTCGTCGCACGCGCCCTTCGCGCGCCCTACCACATCGGTCAGCTTCGCGAGCGCGGCCTTCGCCGCGGCGCGGTCGGCGGGGTGTTCCCAGGCGGTGGACGAAATATCAGTCAGGACGATGCAGGTCATCGTGGTCTCCAGGTAGTCGTGCTCCAGCCTATACGGGACGAGCCCAGCACAAGTGACGCTGAACCCCCTGCTGATTGGCTCCCTAGAATCCCTTGAACGCCTGCTCGAGGTCGGCCAGTAAGTCCTCGACATCCTCAACGCCAACAGAGAGCCGGATCAGCCCCTCGGTCACTCCAAGCGCGGCCCGACGGTCTACTTCGACCGATGCGTGCGTCATCGACGCCGGGTGGCTGATGAGCGACTCGACGCCGCCCAGCGACTCAGCGAGCGCGAAGACCCGCACGCGCTGGAGTACCGTGTTCGCGTCTTCCTTGGAGAGCATCTCGACCGAGATCATCCCGCCAAACCCGCTCATCTGGCGCGCGGCGAGCGCGTGCTGGGGATGCGACGCGAGGCCGGCGTAGAACACCCGTTCCGCACCCAGTCGCTGCTCGAGCCACGCCGCGATGATACGCCCGTTGGCGTCGTGCTGCCGCATGCGGAGCGCGAGCGTCTTCGTGCCGCGCATCGCGAGCCACGAGTCAAACGGCCCCGGAATCGCGCCAGCGGCGTTCACGAGGAATTGCACCCGCGCCGCGAGGTCGTCGTCGTTGAGCACCGCGATCCCGCCGATCATGTCGCTGTGGCCGTTCAGGTACTTGGTGGTCGAGTGATAGACCACGTCGGCGCCCGATTCGAGGGGGCGCTGCAGGACCGGCGACGCAAAGGTATTGTCCACGATCAACATCGCCTGCTTCCGCTTGGCAATCGCCGCCGCGGCCGCGATGTCGGTGATGCGCATCAGCGGATTCGTCGGCGTCTCCACGAGGATCGCCACCGTCTTTGCCGTGCACGCATCCTCGATCCGTTGCGGGTCGCGCGTGTCCACGAAACTGAACGTCAACCCGAACTTCTTGAGCACTTTGTCGAACAGGCGGTACGTGCCGCCGTACACGTTCTCGCCGCAGACGATGTGATCGCCGGACTTGAATAGCAGCATGAGCGAGGTGAGACAGCCCATGCCGCTCGAGAACGCGAATCCATGTCTCGCGCCTTCAAGCGAGGCGACATTGCGCTCAAAGGCTTCGCGGGTGGGGTTCTTGCCGCGGGCGTATTCGTAGCCTGTGTTCACACCGAGGGCTTGCTGCACGAAGGTGCTGGTCTGCACGATCGGCGGCATAATCGCGCCGGTGGTCGGGTCGGGGCGTTGTCCTGCATGGATGCCGCGGGTCGAAAACCCGTACGTGGCGTCGTCGTCGAAGGCTCGGGTCATAGGGCTGAAAGATAGCCGCGCGACGGGCGCGTGTCTTAGCTTTCCCAGATGCCTGATCCACGCTTGATGATTTCAGTGTCCGGCATCCGGGGACGGGTGGGTTTCGGGCTCGATCCGTCGGTCGTTGCCAGCTACGCGGCCGCGTTCGGTGCGTGGGCGCGTCGCAATGCCTCGGCCCAAGGCACGGCTCGCACCGTCGTGCTCGGACGCGACAGTCGTGTGACGGGTCCGCTCTTTCACGGGGTCGCGCGCGCCGCGCTCGAGTCCGTCGGGGTGGATGTCATCGACATCGGGCTGACCACGACGCCCACGCTGCAAATGGCGGTCGAGCATCACCAAGCGGCCGGCGGCCTCTGCATTACGGCCAGCCACAATCCCATCGAGTGGAACGCACTCAAGTTCATCGGGCCCGACGGACTCTTTCTGAGCGCGCAGGCCGGCGCCGATATGCGGGCGCTGCTGGAGCAGGGGATCCCGTACGCGACGTACGACGCGCTCGGCTCCACGTCGGACGACACCGGCGCGATTGCACGCCATCTCGCCGCCGTACTCGCGATTCCCTTCATCGATGCCAAGGCGATTCGCGCTCGGAAGTTCCGCGTAGCGTACGATGCGTGCGCTGGCGCTGGCGGGGCGATCATCCCCGCGCTCCTCGAACAGCTGGGCTGTGAAGTCCACGCAATCAACACCGAGCCCACCGGACGATTCCCGCGGCCGCCCGAGCCGATCCCCGAAAATCTCGGCGACCTCGAGCGGCTCGTGAAGGAGTCCGGTGCGGTCATCGGGTTTGCGACCGACCCGGACGTCGATCGTCTCGCGCTCGTCTCGGACGATGGCAGGGCCATCGGTGAGGACTACACCCTCGCCTTCGCCTGCCGTGTCGTGTTGCGACACCGGAAGGGACCGGTGGTGGCGAATCTCTCGACCAGCCAGGTCGTCGACGATGCTGTTCGCGACGGCGGCCAGCGCCTGATCCACGCCCCGGTTGGTGAGGTCAACGTGGCGCTGCGGATGCGCGCGGAGCGCGCAGTCGTCGGTGGCGAGGGCAACGGTGGCGTGATTCTTCCCGAGCTTCACCTCGGTCGCGACGCGCCGCTCGCCGTGGCACTGACCTTGCAACTGATGACCAACGACCCACGCCCGATTTCGGCGATGGTCAAGGCGTCGCCGCGCTATGTGATTATCAAGGATAAGCTGGACCGCGGCACCGGGACGATGGATGGTGCCTACGCGGCGTTGCGCGCGGCATTTCCGGACGCCACCGCCAACACTGACGACGGCCTGCGGCTCACTCGGAACGACCGCTGGATTCACCTGCGCCCGTCGGGAACGGAGCCGATCATCCGGGTGATCGCTGAGGCGCCAACGCATTCCGCGGCGGCGGAGTTGGTAGCGCGGGGCAGGGCGAGCCTGGCCGCAGGAACGAAGTAGTGCGCCGTACGCATCACCTGACACGCAACACCTGACACGCAACACCTGACACGCAACACCTGACACGCAACACCTGACACGCAACACCTGACACGCAACACCTGACACGCAACACCTGACACGCAACACCTTCATCCGCCAACCCCTCGCCTGATATGTGCGGAATTATCGGATACGTCGGACCCAAGCCAGTCGTTCCGCTCCTGATCGAAGGGTTGAAGCGGATGGAGTACCGCGGCTATGACTCCGCGGGTGTTGCCGTGTACGACGGGACGGTGCTGCACACACGTCGCGCGGCAGGCAAAATCGCGAAACTCGAAGCCGTACTGGCGGCCAATCCGGTGCATGGCGCCATCGGCATTGGACACACCCGATGGGCCACGCACGGCCCCCCGACCGAACGCAACGCGCATCCGCACCGCTCAGCCGACGGCACGATCAGCGTCGTCCACAACGGCATCATCGAAAACGTCAACACCCTGCGTGCCGCGCTGCAGGAACTTGGGTACGTCTTCAACTCTGATACGGACACCGAGGTGCTGGCGCACCTCATCCAGGAACTCTTCGACGGCTCACTCGAGGAGGCCGTCCTCTCTGCGCTGACCAAGGTCGAGGGCACCTATGGCCTCGCCGTGCTCTCGAGCCGCGACGCGGGCAAGATTGTCGCCGCGCGAAAGGGCAGTCCGTTGCTGATCGGTGTCGGTCACGGCGAGAACTTCCTCGCATCCGATCCGTCGGCGGTTCTCGCGCACACCCGGCAAGTCGTGTACCTCGATGACGGCGACGTCGCCGTGATCGAGCACGACGCGTATCGCGTGATCGATGCGCATGCGGCCACGATTTCGCGCAAGGTGGACCGCATTCACTGGGACCTCGCCGAGATCGAGCGCGGCGGCTACGACCACTTCATGCTCAAGGAGATCTTCGAGCAGCCGGTGAGCGTGGAGAACACCATGCGTGGGCGTCTGATCCTCGACGACGGCACGGCCAAGCTTGGCGGCATCAACCTGTCGCACGACGAACTGCTCCGCATCGACAACGTCATCATCACGGCCTGCGGCACGTCGTGGCATTCGGCGTTGATCGGAGAGATGATGATCGAGGAACTCTGCCGCATTCCGGTCGAGGTGGAATACGCGTCGGAGTTCCGGTACAAGAATCCGATCGTGTCTGATCGCACGCTCTGCATCGTGATCTCACAATCCGGCGAGACGGCGGACACGCTGGCGGCGATGCGCGAAGCCAAGCGCCGTGGGGCGCGCACCCTCGGTCTCGTGAACGTCGTGGGGTCCACCATCGCGCGCGAAGACGACGGCGGCGTCTACCTCCACGCGGGTCCCGAGATCGGCGTGGCGAGCACGAAGGCCTTCACCAGTCAGGTCGTCGCCCTCGCGCTGCTTACGCTCAAGCTCGCGCGCAAGCACAACCTCTCCGTCGTGCGTGGGCGCGAGCTCGCGCAGGCCATGCACGATCTGCCAGCGCAGATCCAGACGGTGCTCGAGACGGCCACGGTCATCGAAGCGATCGCCGAGGAGTTCAAGCACGCCACAAACTTCCTCTATCTCGGTCGCGGCTACAGTTTTCCGACCGCGCTCGAGGGCGCGCTCAAGCTCAAGGAAATCTCGTATATCCACGCCGAGGGCTACCCAGCGGCCGAGATGAAGCACGGCCCAATCGCGCTGATCGACGACCAGATGCCCGTCGTCTTCATCGCGCCGCACGATGCGGTGTTCGACAAGGTCGTGTCGAACATTCAGGAATGCCGCGCGCGGCATGGACGGACCATCGTCATCACCACGCGCGACGAGCCGGCGCTGAAGGGGCTGATTGACTACGAGATCCGGATTCCGGAAACCGTGGACATGCTCTCTCCCGTGCTCGCGGCGGTGCCGCTGCAACTCCTCGCCTACTACATCGCGGTCAAACGGGGCGCCAACGTGGACCAGCCGCGCAACCTCGCCAAGAGCGTGACGGTCGAGTAGCGGTACACGGGCGGCGCATACCGGCTGGGTTCTGCCAGCCCGGAAATCGCGTCGGTGACTTGGCGATCGTCGTCCACCGCCCTATTCTATCCGCGATGCGGGTCATCCTCCAGCGCGTGTCACGAGCGGCGGTTACGGTGCAGGGTCGCGAGATCGGGCGCATCGGCGCGGGGTTCCTCGTGCTCGCTGGCTTCACGCATGGCGACGGCGACGAACAGCTCCAGTGGATGGCGGACAAGATTGTCTCGCTGCGGATCTTTGCCGACGACGAAGGAAAGATGAATCGTGCGCTCACCGACGTTGGTGGTGCACTGCTCATCGTGTCGCAGTTCACGCTGTACGGCGATGCACAGAAGGGGCGGCGCCCCAGCTTCATACAGGCCGCCCATCCTGACGCCGCCCGGTCGCTGTACGAACAGTTCATCGTGGCGCTCCGCGAACGCACGGTGCCGGTCGAGACCGGCGAGTTCGGCGCCGACATGCAGGTCGAACTCGTCAACGACGGCCCCGTCACGCTCTCCCTCGAACGCTGACCTGTGGGCCATGCGATGAACGGTCATCCCCGCGTGATCCTCGCCTCGGCTTCGCCTCGGCGGCGCGAACTGCTCACCCTCGTCGGGATCGTGCACGAAGTGCGCCCGGCCAATGCCGACGAGATGCGGCACGCCAACGAAGCGCCCATGGCCTACGCCGAACGCGTCGCGGCCGACAAAGCGCGCGCCATCGCGATCACTGACCCCGAAGCCGTGGTGATCGCCGCCGACACGATCGTCGTGGTGGATGGCGATGTGCTCGGCAAGCCGGCGGGCGTCGCCGAGGCGCGGGTGATGCTCCGCCGCCTCAGCGGCAGAATGCACATCGTGCATACGGCGATCGCCGTGAGTTACCGTGGCCAACTGGTCAGCGCGGTCGAGTCCGTGGACGTCACCATGCGTTCGCTCAGCGACCACGAGATCGACGCGTACGTCGCGACGGGTGAACCGCTCGACAAAGCCGGCGCCTATGGCATTCAGGGCTTCGGTGCGACAATCGTCGAGCAGGTGCACGGCGACTACTTCAGTGTGATGGGGCTCGGGCTGCGGCGTCTCGTCGCGCTCATCGAGTCATTCGGGCTGCGCTACGATTTCCGGGACGGTATCGTCGCGCGCTGACGGTCCGCGGTCTGCGTAGTCGGTCCGCCAGCGCTCGACGCGGTCGAGTACGTCGCGCACGCTAATGCGCGGCATCCGGCCGGTGCGGTTCTCCATCGAAATCGGGTACTCCTCACCGGGCTCGCCGTAGGCATCAATCATCAGGTCGCGGCACCACCGATAGGGGCCGACGCGCTTGGGGTTCGAATAGCCGATCAACGAAACGACCGGGCGCTGGAGCGCTACCGTCATATGGAGAGGCCCGGTGTCGGGCGAGAGCACCAGCGCCGAGCAGTCGATGATGGCCGCGAGCCGTCGGAGTCCACTGCCCAGTGCGCTCGCTGGCGTGTGACGCGCCTGCGCGAGGATCACGCGCTCGGCAGCGAGTTCCCTGGGCGATCGCCCGCCAACAAGGACAGGGTGCAATCCAAAGTCGCTCCAGAGCGCATCACACACCTCGGCCCATCGTGCTGGCGCCCAGTCCTTTTCTGCCTTGCTCGTGGCGATGACGATCGGCGCAATGGGTCGCTCGAACGGCGTGATGAAGTCCCGCTGCCACGCCCGCTCTTCGTCGTTCCACGGAGCAAGTCCCCAGGTCACCGGATCAGACGGCGCGCCGAGCCAGTCGGAGAACTCGAGGTACTGGTCCTGCACATGTTGCATTGCGTGGGCCGGCACGCGGTGCGTGGTGAACAACCAGTTCATGTCGCGCGCGCGTGTGCGGTCGAACCCGAGCTTCACGGCCGACTGGGTGAACGAGGTGATGATGCCGGCCTTGAAGTAGACCTGCAGGTTCAGCACCAGTGAGGCAGGTCGACTGGCGAGCGCGCGCCGGATGTCGCGGAATCCGCGAAGACCAGCCGCTCGGTCGAAAAGCACGATCTCGTCGACGAGTGGATGGCCGCGTATGAGTGTCGCGGGTCCGGCCTGCAACACCCAGGTGATTTTTGTGGCGGGCGAGACGCGTTTGATCGCCTGCAGGACGGGCAGCACGTGCACCACGTCGCCCACGGCGCTCATCATCACGACGAGAACGTGGTCGAGTGGAACGGCCCCCCCGGGCGCCGTATGGATTCGCGAGCCTGGCATCACCGCGGGGGAATCTCGACGCGGCTCTGGCCGAAACT
Source organism: Gemmatimonadota bacterium (assembly GCA_014192065.1). Taxonomy (GTDB): domain Bacteria; phylum Gemmatimonadota; class Gemmatimonadetes; order Gemmatimonadales; family Gemmatimonadaceae; genus Fen-1231. Next base: position 105,573 of record BJHH01000006.1, read on the forward strand.
GCCCATCCGGAGCAGGTCGTCCGGCGCAATGCTGAGTTGCTGGCTCGCCTGCCACTTGTGCAGTGAGTGGATCAGGCGTGCTACGTTGCGCGCGGCGATCGATGCATCGCGCGGCGCGTGAAACGACACCCGATCCACGTCAATCACCCACGCCTCGAACGTATCGTGGCGGCGGGCAATCATGATGTTCTTGGCATTCAGGTCGGGATGGTGGGCGCCTGCGCTCCACAGCGCCGAGTTGAGCCGTGCCACGGCATCGCTGATGGCCTGGCGCGCGATGGCGTCACGATGTGTTGCGAGCGTGGCGGGCAGGTCGGCACCGTCAATCAGCGCGGTGGCAACATCCGCGCGGCAAAACGGCCCGAACGCGCGGTACACGGCATATCCGATGACGGTCGCGGTGCGCACGCCGGCGGCCTGCAGTCGAAGCGCCGCGTCGAGCTCGCGTGGCGCGCGACTCGGTGCGAGAAACAGGTCACGGGTCAGGCCGGCCAGTGCGCCGCCATGACGCGAGTGCCGAACGACGACTGGGGTTCCATCACCGAGCGTCGTCGCCCACGCGACGTTGCGGCCCTGCATGGCCCGGGCCCTCGGCTGCGTGGCCGCCCAGCCGTGGAGTGTGCCGGACCCGAGTGCGCGTCGCATGGCGTCGTGATGTTCGTCGCGCGCGACGAGCAGCGTCCCACCGACTGCGCTTTGGCGATATCCAGCCGGGGGGACGAAAACGCTCACCGCACGAGAGTGAGGACGTCTGCGTTTGCGATGCTGGTGCGCTGCAACATCATTGAAGAAAATATGATGGCGTGGCAGCGCGAACGCGACCGATGGCCGTGAGCATCGCCCGGGCCTTCGCCTCGGTCTCGGCCCACTCCCGTTCGGGTACCGAATCCGCCACGATCCCCGCGCCCGCGCCCACACTCGCCTCGCCTCCTGCCATCACACAGGTGCGGATCGTGATTGCGAGATCCATCCGGCGGTCACCATACGCCACATAGCCGATCGCGCCGGAATAGGGTCCGCGGCGCTCCGGCTCAAGCGAATCGATGATCTCCATTGCGCGAACCTTCGGTGCTCCGGTCATCGTGCCGGCCGGGAAGGTCGCCCGAAATACGCTCAGCGCGGACCGTCCCGGAGCGATCTGGCCTGCCACTTCGCTCACGATGTGCTGGACGTGCGAGAATCGCTCCACCTGCATCAGCTGTGTGACCTTCACGCTTCCATAGTTCGCGATGCGGCCGATGTCGTTGCGGCCAAGGTCCACCAGCATGACATGTTCCGCGCGTTCCTTCTCGTCGGCGAGCAATGCCTCGGCGAGGCGCGCATCGTCTGCCGGCGTGGCGCCACGCGGGCAGGTGCCGGCGATGGGTCGCACGATGGCCTGGCCGTCGGCGACGCGCACCTGCAGTTCGGGCGAACTGCCAACGATTTCCACACCATCGAGCAGCAGGTGGTACATGTACGGTGACGGATTCAGTGCCCGAATGGCGCGGTACAGCGACGTGCCGTCGAAGTCGTGCGGCACGACGATGCGGCGCGCGAGCAGCGCCTGAAAGCAGTCGCCGGCGACGATGTACTCCTTGATGCGGTCCACGTCGGCAATGAATCGTTCGCGCGCGTAGGTCGAGCGGCCCTCAGCGGGTGCGGCCGACGCGTCGAGGTCGAGCGGTTCCAGCGACGGGCCATGGCGAAGGCGATCGACCACCGTGTCGATGTCTCGCTGCGCGGCGTCCCACGCCTCGCGGAGCGCCGGTTCCGACAGGTCGTTGTCGAGCGGCACGGCGCAGGTGATCCGCGCCTGCGATTTGAGGTTGTCGATGATGACCATCGTGCGCGTGAACACGAACAGCGCGTCCGGCGCCGCCACGCCACGGGGCGGGGGACTGTCGAGCCGTTCCATGTGCCGCACCACATCGTACCCGAAAAAGCCGACAGCGCCTCCCCAGAACGGGCCGAGTTCCGGCGTGTCGGCCGGTGGACGTTTGTCGAGTACGAGGCGGAGATCTTCGATCGGGTCCGCCGGGCGGCGCGCACCGTGCCAGCCAGCGGACGCGCTCCACTCCTCGACGGTGCCATCGTGCAGCCGCCACGCGGCAGCAGGGTCGGCGCCGAGGAAGGTGAATCGGGCCCACGTGTCACTGCCTGCGGGAGAACTTTCGAGAAGAAACGCGAATCTTGAGGCGGCAGGCGTACCCGCCGCGCGCAGGCGTGCAAACGCCGATACCGGCGTTTCGAGGTCGAGCAGGCAATCGCGCCACACCGGGACAAGCGTGCGCGCCCGGGCACGGCGCGCGAATTCCGCGAACCCTCCGGTCATCGTGTTCCCCCATCCCGGAGCCGGGCATCCGTTGCCCGCGCCACCGCCTGCCGCGATAATGCCATCATGTCTCCTCGTCGAAGCGTTGCATCCGCCATCTGGCGGGTCTTTGCCTTCCTACCCTGTGCGGTCACCGCGTTCAGTCTGGCCCAGGCACAGGGCCGTCCGGACCAACCGAACCGCATCTGGAACGATCCCCGTACCATCGAGTTGGTGGATCGTGCCGTGGCACGGCGTACCGCCCAGCTCGCCGACACGGGGCTCGTCGACTACCGTGCGACCGCTCACGGGTACGTCACCTTCCTTGCCCAGATAGGGGAAGGATACCCGGATCCCCCACAAGTCGTGCGTGCCGACGAACTCGCCGTCGAAGTGTATTGGCGGGCGCCAAACCAGAGCAACCAGCGGGTGGTCGGTCGTCGTGACACGCTCATGCTGCCCACCGACATCGCCTACCACCGCGACCATCTGGCGATCGTGCAAAACAACTTCCCCGCCGTGATCCGACTCGGCGATGGCGACGAGGTGCGCGACGTGCCGCATCCACTCTCGGCGGGCGGCCGCGAGGCCTATGACTTTGTCGCCACCGACTCGCTCGCCATACGCGTCGGGAGCCGAAGCTGGAACGTCGTGCAGGTGGATGTGCGTCCGCGTGACGAAGGCCAACCGCGCGCCGTCGGATCGTTCTTCCTCGACCGCGAGACGGCCTGGGTCGTGCGGATGAGCATCAGTTTCACCCGCAGCGCGTTGCGCGATCCCGCTCTTGAAGACGTGTCGGTCGTGCTCGATAACGGGCTGGTTGACGGCCGCTTCTGGCTCCCACGGCGGCAGGAGATCGAGATTCGGCGCAGCGGATCCTGGCTCGACTTTCCGGCCCGAGGGATCATTCGTGGCGAGTGGGACCTCTGCTGCATCGAAGCCAATCGGGGTGTTCCGGTGGAGTTGTTCGTGGGGCCGGAAATCACCGTGGCCGATCCGCAGGTACTCGCGGCGTACCCGTTTCCGGGGCGCATCACCGACTCGCTGCCCGCACGGCTCAACGCCGCGATGGACGAAGGCGGTGCGCGGCGTGTGCAAGAGCAGGCGGCGACGCTGGTGCGCGCTGAGGCTCTCGCCCGCGCCTCGGGCGCCAAGCTCTCGGCACGTCGTATCAGCGACTTCGTGAGGGTGAATCGGGTCGAGGGCCTCGCGATTGGCGGTGGCGCCACCGTGCACGTTGGAGCGGCGACGGCGCTGCGCGGCGAACTGCGCTACGGGTTCGACGATCGTCAGTTCAAGCACGCCGTCTCGGTCGTGCACACTTGGCGTCCCATGCGCCTCACGTTCCGTGCCTTCGACGAATTGCGCGCGGCGGGCGATGCCGCTGAGTCGAGCCTGTTGGGGAACTCGATCGGGGCGCAGGAACTGGGTGTGGATCTCTCCGACGAATTCCGCGCGGCCGGGGCAGGGCTCGCGCTCGACGGTGGCTCGAGTGTGCGATGGCGACTCGACGTGGAGCGGTCGCGTGAAAGTTCCGTGGTCACGCACGCGACGCCCTATTCGGGCCGCTACCGGCCCGCGCTTGTCGCGGCGGCGAACTCGGGCACGCAGTTTGGCCTGTCCAGCGCTGTTGGGCGGGCAGCAGGCCCGTTCGGCACGACGGTGGGTTTCGCTGCGTCAGTCTCGCTGCGCCTGCTGGATTTGGCGGACGCCGCGGACGGCGCCGGCAACCCGGGTACCACGCTGGCCGGCGGTCCGGTGGCGCCGGCGTTTGTCCGTGCCCGCCTGACCGCCAACGCGGAACGGCCGCTCGCGTCGGGAATGCTCGCGGTCAACCTGATTGCCGCCTCCACCTTTGGATCCAACGTCCCCGAGCAGGCGCGTGTGATGCTCGGTGGACCGGTCACCGCGCCGGGGTACGACGTGCATGCATTGCGAGGCATGTCCGGGGCGTCGGCGCGAGCCGAGTGGCGAGTTCGCGCTGGGTCATTTCCCCTCTCGCTGGGACGTTTCGGGACGACCCGGGTGCCGATTGTGGCGGCCCCGCTGGTGCAGGTTGCCGTCATCACGGGGGAGAACCCCACCGGTCCACGAGCCCGCTGGGCACGTTCGGTCGGTCTGGGGCTGATCTCGTTTCACGACCTGATCCGGCTCGACATCACCCGGGGCATCGACGCGTCTGGCCGTTGGGCGGTTCAGCTGGATTTCGGCCGGCTGTTTTGGCCGATTCTCTGAGGTCTGCCACTCGCGGTGCGTTGCCTCGCCGTGTGTTGCCTCGAGTTGCGCAGCGGTGCCCCACTATTGGACGCGTTAGTATTAGCGACGACGGACGTCGCCTCGGTACGAGGGGCATGGGCTGCCTGTTGGACTCACCGCAAGTCAATACATGGGAACCTCCGCCCGACCAGCGCGTGATGAATGGCTGTTGCCGACGCTTGAGGGACTCTTCTCCCCCGAGCAGTTCGCGCAGCTCAGGTCCACGCCCGAGGCGAGTTTCTGGGAAGCTGCGGTCCGCCGAAACCTGATCAGGGACGACGACATCCTCGCCGCGCGCCTCCACTCGCTGCTCGGCCGCTCGCGCAGTGAGTAGGGTGCGTGCGCCGCGCGACGGGATGACCACGAAGATCGTCGCCGGCGTCGTGGACGTCGTCGTCCTGCGCCGTGTGGGGCGCGCGTGGCGCGTGTTGACCCTCCAACGCGCTGCGGGCGTGCGCAGTACCGGCGCCTGGGAAATCGTCCACGGCAGCATTGAGCCGCGCGAAACACCAGTGCAGGCGGCGTTGCGCGAACTCCGCGAGGAGACCGGGTTTGCGCCGGAGCGGCTGTACAGCATCACTACCAACCCGTTCTATCTCTCGCGGTCCGATACGATCCAAGTCGCCGTGGCGTTCGCCGCCGTGGTGACGTCGGCGAAGTTCACGCTGGGCGTCGAACATAGCCGGGCGAAGTGGGAAACCTTTGCTGCGGCGCGGAAGCGGCTCGCCTGGCCGCGAACCCACGATCTGCTCCGGCAGGTGGCGTGGATCCTCCGGGGCGGAGATGCTGGCGCAGTAGAGGACGTCCTACGGAGTGGCTAACGCACCACGCGGAGTAGGCAGTCTGCGGCTACTCGCCGTCCTTCGTGTTGGCAGTGCGCGAGGAGTTCCACGAATCCGTCGGCGCGTTCGGCTTCACCCGCACCGACTTCGCCGGAATCCCCACATTCACGTGGTACGGCCTGACGTCCTTGGTCGCCACGGCCATGGCGCCAACCATCCCCTGCGTCCCGACGCGCACGCCCGCGAGGATCGTGGCGTGGTACGTGATGCGCACGCCATCCTCGAGGATCGTCGGCACATTGGTGACGTCGGCCTGATCCACGATGCTGTGCGTGTGGCTGTAGATGTTGGCGTAGTCGCTGATGGACACCTTGTGGCCCATCACGATCCTGCCCCGGTCGTCCAGCAACACGTGCCGATGCACGACCACATCGTCGCCACATTCGATGTTGTAGCCGAATGAGAACTCGACATGCTGAAATGCCTTGAACCGCTCACCGCACTTCTTGAAAATCTGCGGGGCCAGCAGTCGTCTGAGCCGGACGCCGAGGTCCACGTTCTGTCCACCAACCGGCAGTCGGTCGAACGAGTACCAGAGCCAGAGCAGCGGCTTGACCAGCTGAAACTTCACGTCGTCGCACTCGGCGTAATACTCAGGTTCGAGCGTGACATTGCGCGGGTCGAGCGCTGCCAACGAGAGGCGCGTGCCCGCCGCGAGCGTGCTGTCGGCAACCGCGGTCTCCCAGTTGGCGGCGTACTGCGGGTACGCCAACTCACAGAGGATCTCGCGGCAGAAGCGCGGCCGGTCGAGCGACGGGTCACGGAGCGCGGCGTCGATCCGTTCAATCCAGGCGTCGGCGACCGGGGCGAACGGCGCCGGGGTGAGCTGGCGGAGCGGCTTTATCGCCACAGCCACTCACCTCCAGCTGGACTTGGCTTGCGCGCGGCGGCGGCGCGCGACCAGATGGCCGCACGTTCACGTTCAATGCGGGGCAGGATGTCACCCCACGCGGCCACTGGTTGGCCGGCCAGCGTGACGACGAGCGGCTGGTCGAGCGCGATCGACGGGTCGAACGCGAAGATCGCGTCCACGGTGCGTCCCTGCGTGAGACGTCCGTCGTCAAACCCCTTCACCAGCGACAGCACGTCGAGCGGGCGGAAGTCACGCCCCCCGCTGCGAATCTGTACGCCGCGTGGATCGTAGCGCGCCTCGCCCTGCTGCAGGTTGAAGAACGACACGTGCCAGGCCTGAATCGCGGCGAGCCCCAGCCGCTTCCGAATCGAATCGAGCCGCGCCGCGCGCGACTCGCGCAGCGCGTGCAGTGCTTGGTAGGTGTCTGGCGCGAGCGTGCGGATGACGGACTCGTCGAGCGGCATCGCGCGGATCGTCAGACCCTGGAGTTGCACCACGATGGCGACGTCTTCCCGTCGGAGCGATCCGAAACCGGCGGGAATCTGGCCAGCGGGCACCGCCTGTTGACCGTTGGCCACGGCAGCTGTGCCCACGAGAACAGCCATCGCGAGCGCCGTCCGCATCATCGCCACGCCGGCGCCCCGATGAGCGCCACAACTGACTCCGCGAGTTCGTCGCGTCCCAATCCGGTATCTGCGCTGGTCGGCACTACCTGATCCTCGTCGACCTCCATCGCGCGCGCAAGCGACGCCGCCCGTTCGGCGAGCAGCTTCTTGCCAATTTTGTCCGTCTTGGTCAGCGCGATCAGGGTGGGCGTACCAAGCTCGCCGAGGTACTCGCGCATGGCGAGGTCGTCGTCCGTGGGGTCGTGCCGGACGTCGAGCAGGAGCACGACGCCGCGGAGCGCTGGGCTTCCCTTGAGGTAGCCCTCGATCAGCGGCCGCCACGAGGCGCGCTGCTCCTTCGACACGCGGGCGTACCCGTATCCGGGCAAGTCGGCGATGATGAAGGTGTCGTTCACGCGAAAAAAGTTCACTTCGCGGGTGCGGCCTGGCGTGTTGCTCACGCGGGCGAGCTTGCGCCGTCCAACGAGCTTATTGAGAAGCGACGACTTGCCCACGTTCGAGCGCCCGGCAAACGCCACTTCCGGGAGCAACGCGTCCGGGCGCCAGCCGCCGGCCGCCGCCATCCCGCCCATAAACTCGAGCGCGCGGATGATCAGAGGATTCTTGGCGGATGCGGGCGCTCCACCGCCTTCGGCGGGCGGTGTCGCCGGTTCCGGAGCGGCCGCGGGACCAGCACCGCGGCGGGGGGCTACGATCCTACGCCTCCTTCTTCTGGCGCCGAGGCGCCAGCTCGAGCAGTGGCGCGGCCCCGCTGGTGACCGATGCCTCGGTCACGCGAACCCCGACCACATCGTCGCGGGCCGGCAAGTCGAACATCGTATCCATCAACAGGTTTTCGAGAATCGCGCGCAGGCCGCGCGCGCCGGTGCCGCGCTCGATCGCCTTGCAGGCGATCGCCTTCAGCGCCGACTCCTCGAACGAAATCTTCACCTCCTCGAGCTCGAACAGCTTGGCGTACTGCTTGGTGAGGGCGTTGCGCGGCTCCTTTAGGATCTTGACCAGCGCCTCCTCATCCAGCGCCTCGAGCGGCACGGCCACGGGGAGGCGGCCGACGAGTTCTGGAATCAATCCAAAACGGAGCAAATCGTCCGGCTCGACGTGGCCAAATAATTGTTTTGTCGCCGCCTTGCCCTGCTTGGCTTCGGCCGAGTTGAACCCGATCTGCCGACGGCCGAGTCGCGCCTCGATGATCTTTTCGAGGCCGTCGAACGCGCCACCGCAAATAAACAGAATGTCCTTGGTGTTGATCTGGATGTATTCCTGCTGGGGGTGCTTCCGGCCACCCTGCGGCGGAACGCTCGCGACCGTGCCTTCGAGGATCTTGAGCAGCGCCTGCTGAACGCCCTCGCCGCTCACATCACGCGTGATGCTGGGGTTCTCGCTCTTGCGAGCGATCTTGTCGATTTCGTCGATATACACGATGCCGCGCTCGCACTCGGCGACGTTGAAATCACCGGCCTGGAGCAGGCGGACGAGGATGTTTTCTACGTCTTCGCCGACGTAACCCGCTTCGGTGAGCGTCGTGGCGTCGGCAATCGTGAACGGTACGTCGAGAATCCGCGCCAGTGTCTGCGCGAGCAATGTCTTGCCTACACCCGTGGGGCCGAGGAGGAGGATGTTCGACTTGTCGAGCTCGACATCACCCTCGCGCTTGGCGCCTGAATTGATGCGCTTGTAGTGGTTGTACACGGCCACGGAGAGCGCCTTCTTCGCCTGCTCTTGGCCGATCACATACTGGTCCAGTACGTCCTTGATCTCTTGTGGCGCGGGAACCTGCGTCACGGCATCGGCGACCTCCCGCTCCTCGTCCTCGGCCAAGATCTCGTTGCAGAGCGTGATACACTCGTTGCAGATGTAGACCGAAGGCCCCGAGATGAACTTCCTCACGGAGTCTTTGGACTTCCCGCAGAACGAGCAGCGGAGATGGCGGTCGTGCGACATCGAGGTCATGAGCGGATAGCCGGTTTCCTATGGAACGGTCGCTGACACCAGGACGGTGCGCGCTACGCTGCGTCCCATTCGACGCCCCGTGTTTCCCTTGGGTAACACTACCCCTCGGCTTGGATCACTACAATGATGGAAACGGGCGCTTGTGAAAGACTTCACAAGCACCCGTTTGCTCCGAAGTCTTACCGCTTGATCGGGCTGCCGCCAGGCCGGTTGTTTGCGGTCGCGTCGGCCAGGTCCTTGATCATCTCAGGCGTCTGTGTGATCACCGTGTCGATGATTCCGTACACCTTGGCCTCTTCGGCCGACATGAAGAAGTCGCGCTCCATGTCACGCTCGATCTGCTCGAGCGGCCGGCCGGTGTGCTTGGCATACAGGCCGTTCATCTGGGCGCGGAGATAGAGGATTTCCTTCGCCTGAATCTCGATATCGGCCGCCGTGCCCTGCGCGCCGCCCGACGGCTGGTGAATCATGATCCGCGAGTGGGGCAGGGCAGAGCGCTTGCCTGCACGGCCGGCGGAGAGCAGGAACGATCCCATCGACGCCGCCATGCCCATGCAGATGGTCGCCACCGGCGAACGTAGGAACTGCATGGTGTCGTAGATCGCCATGCCGCTCGAGACGTTGCCGCCAGGCGAATTGATATAGAGGTAGATGTCGCGCCCGGGGTTATCGGCATCCAGGAAAAGGAGTTGCGCGATAATCATGTTCGCCACGTCGTCGTTGATCGGCGTGCCGAGGAAGATGATTCGGTCCATCAGGAGCCGGGAATACACGTCGTAGCTGCGTTCGCCGCGGCTCGACCGTTCGATCACGTAGGGATTCGGGATCACTGGCATGCGTTCGGGTTCCTCTCGTGAGACGTTCGGGGTCAACTCTGCTCGACGCTGTTACGCGCGAGTAGCCAGGCGAACACACGGTCCTCGGTGATCGCTCGCTCGATCTCGCGTAACCGCCCGGCCTTCTGCAGCGACGCGTACAGCTCGCCGGTCTTCAGGCCGCGCTTCTCGGCCAGTTCGCCGATCTTGTCGTCCACGTCCTTCTCGCTGGCGATCAGCGATTCGTTCTTGGCGATCTGGTCGATCACGGCGTCGCGGCGAACCTGCCGCTCGGCCATGGGACGGAACTCGGCCGTGAACTTCTCCGCTTCCGCTTCCGGTACGTGATAGGCCTCGGCGTAGGCCTGCACCACTTGCCGCACCCATGACGGTGGAACGTCAAACGGGTTCGCGGTCAGGATCTGGTCGAGCAGGCTGCTGCGCACCGACGCATCGGCCTCGCGTTCGGCCTGTGCCGCGAGATCGGTGCGAACGGCCGCGCGCAGCGCCTCCAGCGTCTCGAAGTCTCCGAGTTCCCGAGCCAGCGCATCGTCGAGCGCGGGTAGCGACTTCCGCTTCACTTCGGTCAGCGCCACGCGGACGGCCTTCGTCTGGCCGCGCTGTGCTTCGTCGGGGAAATCGTCAGGCCACTTCACCGGTCGCTCGGCCGAACCGCCAGGCGCCAGCTCCATGATCAGCTCCTCAATCGCGCCAATCACCTGGCCCGCGCCGAGCATGAGCCGGTATTCCTTTCCGTCGGTCGAAGGGGCTTCGCCGCTCGTGACGGCCAGTTGCACGGTGATGAGGTCGCCTTCCTTGGGCTTCTCTTCTGTCGGCGTCCAGGCGGCCTTCTGGTCGCGCATCTGTTCGATTTGCGCAGCGAGGGCATCGTCCGTGACCTGGGCAGCCTTCCGCGTGAGCTTGAAGCCATCGAGCTGTGGGAGCTCAACCACCGGCCGCACTTCGCAATGCAACTCGAAGGTGAGCGGTTGGTCGTCCTCGAAGCTGACGTCGTGCGCGTGCGGTTGCGTGACAGGGTCGAGCTGCTCGGTCTCGATCACGCGCTGATACGCTTCGCGCATCAGCCCGTCGAGCGCGTCCTGCTTGATGGCGTCGGCGTACTGCTTGCGGACGATGTTGGCAGGCGCCTTGCCCGGGCGGAACCCGGGAACGCGTACCTGCTTGGCTACACGCGTCGCTGCCCGTTCACGGGCCTCGCTGACGGTGCTGGCGCTGATGCTGATGCGCAGGTGCCGTTCGGCGCCATGCGTTTTGCGGTCGGTGACTTCGAGTTGCATATGTCGGAAAAATAACCCAATTGCGCCGGGTTTTGTCCCCTCACTACCTATAAACATGCGAAAGCCGGGGGTCGAACCCGGACGCCTTGCGGCACAGGATCCTAAGTCCTGCGCGTCTGCCAATTCCGCCACTCTCGCAACTGAAAAGGGAGTCCGTCGTCCGGACTCCCCTTTCAGACCATCAGGAGTCTGCTTCAGTCACCGATTTTTAGGTTCACGACCCGCGAAGTCGCCACGCCGGTCACCGGGTTGGTGTTGTAGACCACCACGCCCACGTACTGGCCCGACTTCAACTTGGCGAGTTCGCGCTGCAGGTCGGCCACCGTGGTCACTGGTGCCTGCGACGGAAACCGCACCGCACTGATCACGTCGTTCTCGAACAATTTACCCTCTGCGGTCGAGCCGGGTGTAACGGCCGTGACCACGACGCCCTTGAGTTTGTCCGAAATGCGGCGTGTTTCGACGATGCGCGGCGTCAGCGCATCCACGCTAATGCCAAGCTTGGAGAGCGCGGCCGCCGTGGAGGCAGGCTCGTCGGCTGGTTTGCGGACCGCCGCCACCGCGCGCGGCTCATCGCTCGGGGCCTCGGCGAGTTTCACCTTCACCGTCTTCTTCTCGCCATACCGGACGATGTCGAGCGTGACGACGTCGCCGGGCTGGTGCGTGCGGAGGATGCGTTGCAGCGTGCTGACCCGGTCGATCTTCTTGCCTTCGGCCTGGACGACCACGTCGCCGCGCTCAATACCCGCCTCTTCCGCCGGGCTGTTCTCCGTCGCAAAATCGCCGATCTTGGCGCCGGCGATTTCCTTGAGGTTGTTCACCGCGGCATCTTCGCCGGTCACTTCGTTCATCTGCGCGCCCATGATCGCGCGGCGGACCCGGCCGTGCGCGATGATGTCGTCCATCACCGTCTTGGCGAGCGTAATCGGAATCGCGAAGCCGTACCCGGTGTACGTGCCCGTCGGGCTCGAAATCGCGGCGTTGATGCCGATCACTTCGCCGCGGGTGTTCACCAGCGGCCCACCCGAGTTGCCCGGGTTGATGGCGGCGTCGGTCTGGATGAAGTCCTGGATCGCGTACGTGCTCTGACGCAGCCGTGCGAGTTCACTCGACCGGCCCTTGGCACTCACGATGCCGGCCGTGACCGTGAAGTCCAGGCCAAGCGGGTTGCCGACCGCGACCACCCACTCACCGACACGGGTGCGGGCATCGTCGCCGAGCGTGAGGGCAGGGAAGTTCGCCCCGTCGATCTTGATCACCGCCACATCGGTCTGCGGATCGCGGCCAATCAAATTCGCTTTAAATTCGCGTCGGTCGGAGAGGTGTACAACCAGTCGGTCCATCCCTTCAACGACGTGATTGTTGGTGAGGATGTAGCCGTCCTTGCTCACAATGAACCCGGTGCCCGACGCGTTCTGTGGGGCGCTGTCCTCATCCGGCTGTGGGCCAAAAAACTGCTCGAAGCCAGGCGGGAGGTTGCGGCGCTGCTGGCCACTGCCCGGCGGGGTATTGCCCGGTGGGGTGTTGCCCGGTGGTCGGTTGGCCGCGGGCCGGGCGTCACGCTCCGCCTGGATCGATACCACGGCAGGCGTGACCTTCTCCGCGACTCCGGCGAATCCGCCCTGAATGTCGGCGGCACCTTGCGCCGCCATGCTCACGACCGGAGCCCCTCCGCGAGATTGCGCGACAAGGAGCTTCGTCCAGTCCATGGACGAGGCGAAGATGACGCCGCCAACGAAGGCGATGGCGGCAATGGCGATGGCGCGTGGTCGGTTCAAACTGGTCATCATGCGGTTTAGTCCTGACCGTGAAGAGGTGGTTCGGTTCACCCACTGGTCTGCATTAGACACCGGGCGGACAGGGGAAAGTTCCACCATCCGCCCGGCGTAAATCTAGGCGTTACGCCTTCTTGTCGTTCTTGGCGTCCTTGTCGTCCACGATCTCATAGTCGGCTTCCGCGACCTCTTCCTTCTTTGCCTCGCCCGCGGCGCCATCGGCTGGCGCGCCCTCACCGGCCGGTGGCGTGGACGCCTGCGCCGCGTACACCGACTGTCCGGCGGCTTGGAATGCCGCCGAGAGTTCTTCGAGCGCGCCGTTGATCTCGTGCATATCGTCACCGCGGTGTGCCTTGCGGGCGCGTTCCACAGCGGCAGTGAGCCTCGTGCGGAGTTCCTCCGGCACCTTGTCGGACCATTCCTTCGACTCCTTCTCGACCTGATACGCCAGGGTGTCGAGCCGGTTCTTGGTGTCGATCTCTTCGCGCTTCTGCTTGTCGTGCGCGGCGTTCTGCTCGGCGTCCTTCACCATCCGATCCACTTCGCCGTCTGAGAGCCCGCTCGACGCCTCAATGCGGATCTTCTGCTCCTTGGCGGTCGCCTTGTCTTTCGCGGCCACGTGCAGGATGCCGTTCGCGTCGATGTCGAAGGTCACCTCGACCTGCGGCATGCCGCGGGAGGCGGGCGGAATGCCCGTGAGCTGAAACTTGCCGATCGTCTTGTTGTAGACGGCAAGTTCGCGCTCGCCCTGCAGCACATGGATCTCGACCGTGGTCTGGTTGTCGTCGGCCGTCGAGAAGGTCTCTGATTTCTTGGTTGGAATCGTCGTGTTCCGCGCGATGAGCACGGTGGTCACGCCGCCCAGCGTCTCGATGCCGAGCGAGAGCGGCGTGACGTCGAGGAGCAGCACGTCCTTCTGCTCGCCGGTGAGCACCGCACCCTGAATCGCCGCGCCGACCGCCACGACTTCATCCGGGTTCACGCCCTTGTTCGGCTCCTTGCCGAAGAACGCCTTCACGACTTCCTGCACCTTGGGCATACGTGTCGAGCCGCCGACGAGCAGTACTTCGTCAATCTCCGACGGCTGCAGCTTGGCGTCGGCGAGCGCCTTCTTCATTGGTTCGAGCGTGCGCGTGACGAGGTCGTCCACCAGCTGTTCGAGCTTGGCGCGTGTGAGCTGATAGTTGAGGTGCTTCGGGCCCGCTTGGTCGGCCGTGATGAAGGGCAGGTTGATGTCGGTGCTCATGGTGCCCGAGAGCTCGATCTTGGCCTTTTCGGCGGCTTCCTTCAGGCGCTGGAGCGCCATCGGATCCTTGGAGAGGTCGATCGCCTGGTCCTTCTTGAACTCGGCCACGAGCCAGTCAATCACGCGCTGGTCGAAATCGTCGCCGCCCAGGTGCGTATCGCCGTTGGTGGACTTCACCTCGAACTGCTTCGTACCGTCCACTTCGTAGAGTTCGAGGACGGAGATGTCGTATGTGCCGCCACCAAGGTCGAACACGGCGACTTTCTCGTCCTTCTTGCCCTTGCGATCGAGGCCGTAGGCGAGCGCCGCGGCCGTCGGCTCGTTGATGATGCGCAGGACGTCGAGGCCGGCGATCTTGCCCGCGTCCTTCGTCGCCTGGCGCTGCGAATCGTTGAAGTAAGCCGGCACCGTCACGACCGCTTTGGTGACCGGGTGGCCGAGGTAGTCCTCCGCGGTCTGCTTCATCTTCTGCAGGATCATCGCGGAGACTTCGGGCGGCGTGTAGCGCTTGCCCTGCACCTCAACCGATGCGACGTCGTTCGTGCCGCTCTTCACGGCGTACGGGACCCGTTTTGTCTCCTCAGTCACCTCGGACATCTTGCGGCCCATGAAGCGCTTGATCGAGAAGACCGTGTTTTGCGGGTTCGTCACGGCCTGGCGCTTCGCGATCTGACCGACCAAGCGCTCGCCGTCCTTGCTGAATCCCACGACGGATGGCGTCGTGCGCCCGCCTTCCGCGTTCGGGATGACCACCGGATCGCCGCCTTCCATCACGGCGACGACCGAGTTCGTGGTGCCTAGGTCGATGCCGATCACTTTGTCTGCCATGTGGATCCTCTCAGGATTGTCTTGACGCGGTGCTGCCGTGCCGGCCGCTACGACTTCCGTCGTAGTCCTGCTCGCCGTCGGCCCAATTGGTGAATAGATAGGGCAAGGTTGGGACCAGAAAAATGCGCCATTCTGGCTGTTATCTAGTTACTGTTTCGGGCTCTGCGAGCTGCCAGAATAGCAGTCCATCGGTCAATACTGGTTGACGCCCGTAATCTCCCTGTTTCAAGGCGTCACGGTTACGCAACAATGTGCGCTGCGGCGCGCCATCCGACTCCAGGTAAGGTAGTTTTCCTTCCACATGTAACCTGTCGTTCGCGCTCGCATTTCGGAGACTTCAACGGTGCGCCTGATCCCGAAGGACGAAGGATTCTTTGAACTGTTCGATGCCCTTGCCGAACGGTTGACCCTAGCGGCCGCGCTGCTGAACGAGTTGTTCACGGATCCCACGCGGCTCGACCATTTGGCGGGCCAGATCAAGGAACTCGAGCACCAGGCCGACGAAGTCACGCACGAAGTCGTGGTGCGCCTCGACCGCAGCTTCGTAACACCACTCGACCGCGAAGACATCCACGCGTTGGCGACCACGCTCGACAACGTCGTAGACCTCGTGAACGGCACGGCGCGGCGGGCGCAGATGTTTCACATCGGCGACTGCCGCGAGCCGGCAATGCAAATGACGGCCGTGCTGGTGCGCGCCTCCGAGTTGATCCGGCAGGCGGTGCACAATGTGCGCGATCCGCAGCAGGTGGCGAGGATCAGTCGCGAGATCAAGCAACTCGAGCAAGAGGGCGATATCCTGTACTTCAGCGCGGTCGGCGCGCTGTTCGCTGGCAAGCCACAGGATGCACTTGAGGTGGTGAAGTGGAAAGAACTCTACGACAACATTGAGTACGCCATCGATGAGAGTGAGGACGTGCTGAACGTCCTCGAGAGTATTTCCATCAAGAACAGCTGACGCACCCAGCAGTAACCAGGCCACAACCGTGATTACCTACGTCCTGCTGGTCATCGTCATCGCGTTCGTGTTCGACTTCATCAATGGGTTCCACGACTCCGCGAATTCGATCGCAACGATCGTCGGCACGCGCGTGCTCTCGCCGTTTGCCGCTGTGGCCTGGGCGGCGACGTTCAATTTTTCCGCCGCCTTCTTCGGGTCCACCGCCGTCGCCAAGGCGGTCAGCAGCGGTTACGTGATGCAATCGATCGTCGACGCCAACGTGATGTGTGCCGCGCTGCTAGGCGCGATCGCGTGGAACCTCATCACCTGGTACTACGGCATCCCCTCGAGTTCATCGCATGCGCTGATCGGCGGGTTTGCCGGGGCTGCGATGGCCAAGGGCGGATTCGCCGCGCTGATGTGGGGGCCGAAGTGGATCGAGACGCTGCTCGCTATCGCGATCTCACCGTCACTCGGCCTCATCGTCGCCCTCGTCCTCATGGTGTTCGTGCTGAATCTTTTCCAGCGCGTGAGGCCCGCATTCATCGACCGCTTTTTCCGGCCGGGACAGATGTTCAGTTCTGCGATGCTCTCGTTCGCACACGGCCAGAATGACGCGCAGAAGACGATGGGCATCATCGTAGCGTTGCTCGTTGCCGAGCAAGAGCACTTTAAGGCTGAGACCGGGTTGCTGCATCACCTGTACCTCGCCGACGCGAGCTCGGTGCCGAAGTGGGTCGCGCTGACGGCATACAGCTGCATCTCGCTTGGCACACTGTTGGGTGGCTGGCGGATCGTGCACACGATGGGCTCGCGGATCACGCGGCTTCGGCCGGTCAGCGGATTCTGCGCTGAAACCGGCGGCGCCCTCGTGATCATGTTCGCCTCCAAACTCGGCGTGCCGGTGAGCACCACGCACACGATCACTGGTTCGATCGTTGGCGTCGGCGCCGCTCACCGACTGTCCGGCGTGCGCTGGGGGATCGCGAGTCGGATCGTCTGGGCCTGGATCGTGACGATTCCCGTGGCTGGTGCGATGGCGGCCATCAGCTATCTCATCCTGAACCGCTTCGTGGCGAGCTAGGCAGCCACGAATGCCAAACAAGCCCGAGCTGTTCATCGATCGCGAGCTGTCGTGGCTCGAGTTCAACGCGCGGGTCCTGGCCGAAGCGCTCGACGAACGGGTCCCGCTGCTTGAACGCCTGAAGTTTATCTCAATCTTTGGGACGAATCTCGACGAGTTTTACATGGTGCGCGTCGCGGACCTGAGGCGCCAGCTCGTCGGACGGGTTGCCAGCCTCGCGGCCGAAGACGCGGTTACGCTCAAACAGCAGATCGAACAGATCGAGGCGCGGGTACGCGAGATGCTCGGCCAACTCCGCAGCTGCTTGTACGGAGACCTTCTCCCGGCCATCGCTGCGCGGGGTGTGCGGTTGGTCGGCATGGCTGATCTGGCGCCCGAGGAGCGCCGTGGTCTCGACGGGTTCTTCGAATCGGAGGTCTACCCGGTACTCACGCCGCTGGCTGTCGATCCTGAGCATCCATTCCCGTACATTTCGAATTTGTCGCTATCGCTCGCCGTCGAGCTTCGCGACCCCCAACGGGGCGTGGACCGCTTCGCACGTGTCAAGGTGCCGAAGTCACTGCCGCGCTGGGTGCCCGTGCCGGGTCGCCGCAACACTTTCGTGCCGCTCGAGGAAATCATCGGCGGGCAGCTGGGTGCCCTCTTCGCGGGCATGCAGGTCGTTGGGTGGCACACGTTCCGCATCACGCGCTATTCCGATCTCGAAATCTCTGATACCGAGGAATCCGGGGATTTATTGGCGATGATCGAGGAGCGAGTCTTCCAGCGCCGCTTCGGCGAGGTCGTGCGCGTCGAGGTGCAACACGGCATGCCGGTGACCGTGCGCAAGCTACTGATCGAGGAACTCCGCGAAACCGACGACGATTCGCTCACGCTTTCGCATTCCGAAATTCACGAGATGGGGTCGCTGCTCGACCTCGGCGACCTGATGGCGCTGGCGCTGCTCGACCTCCCGGAGCTGCGCGATCCGCCGTTCATTCCCAGGGTCCCGGTTGAGCTACGCCAGGCCGATCGCACCATCTTCGACGTCGTCCGCGAACGCGACTTGCTGGTGCACTGTCCCTTTGATTCGTTCGCCGCATCGGTCGAGCATTTCATCGAGGCTGCCAGCCGTGACGAACAGGTGATAGCGATCAAGATGACCTTGTACCGCACCTCTGGCGACGGCGCGATCATCCGCGCACTCACCGAAGCCGCGCGGCGGGGTGTGCAGGTGGCCGTGCTGGTCGAGTTGCAGGCACGGTTTGAGGAAGTGAACAACATCACGTGGGCGCGGACGCTAGAGTCGTTTGGCGTGCATGTGGCCTACGGACTGCCGGGACTCAAGACGCACGCTAAGGTCGCCCTCGTAGTGCGGCGCGAGCCAGAGGGCATCCGCCGGTACGTGCATCTTGGCACGGGCAATTACAACAGCAGGACCGCGCGCATCTATACGGACATTGGCCTGTTCACCTGCGCCGAGGCGATATGTGCTGACGCGAGCGACCTTTTCAATACCCTGACCGGATTTTCACGTCAGCGCGTCTATCGCCGGTTGATCGTCGCGCCGGCAGGCATGCGCGAGCGCGTGGTGCAGCTGATCGAACGCGAGGCGCAGCATGCCCGCGCCGGCCGGCCGGCCCGCATTGTAGCCAAAATGAACTCGCTCGTGGACAGGGAAACGATTGATGCGCTGTACGCGGCATCGCAGGCCGGCGTGACCATCGATCTCATCATCCGCGGCATCTGCTGTCTACGTCCCGGCGTTCCCGGTGGGTCGGACAACATTCGCGTCATCAGCATCATGGGACGCTTTCTCGAGCATTCGCGAATCTGGCATTTCGCGAACGATGGAACACCCGAGTACTACATCACGTCGGCCGATTGGATGCCGCGCAACTTCAGCTACCGGGTTGAAGTGGCCGTGCCGATCGATGACCCGGTGCTCCAAGCCCGTCTCGCGGCGCTCCTCGAGACCTGCCTTGCTGACGATCGGCAGGCCTGGGTCCTCTCGAAGGACGGCGGCTATGCGCGCCGGTGTCCCAACGACGGAAACGAGCGCGCCACCCACACGCTGCTACAGCGTGACTCGTGGGGCCTGATGCAGGGCCGGCAGGTTTCGAAGGTCAAAACCAAACGGATGGCGGACGTGGTCGGCTGAGCGTGACTGCGGCGCAGATGCACGCGCCGCCTCACTCGCCGTCGGTGACTCCTTCGCTCTCGTCGTCCGGCAGGACGGGTTTTCCGCCGGGACCGACGACTTCCACGGGAATCTTCACCACCTGTTCGAGCAGTTGCGCCTTCCGCGCCGCGCCCCAGAGCTCGAGACGGAGTGTGCGTGCCTTGGAGGTCGGGATCGGCGTGATCCGCAGTGCTCGGTCGAGCCACCGGACGCGAATCAGGTCGACGGCGCCGACATGTCCGCGGTCGAAACCGTCCGCCACGCGCAGGATGGCCGCAAGCCTCCGGATTCGTTTCTGCACGGCGACGTCGAGTTGCGCGAAGTCGCGATGCCGCCTTCGGCTGGGGTGGGACCCGCGGTGATATCGCGCCACGTGCGCCACGATCACCTGTTCCTCCGGCGAAAGCCCGAGGAACTCCGCGTGGAGGATGAGGTGGTAGGAGTGCTTGTGGTGTCCCTCGTAGTTGATGTGGTAGCCGACATCGTGCAGCAGCGCCGCGTCCGAAAGGATCGCCCGGTCCGTCGCGTCGAGCCAGAGTCGCGCGCCGATCGAGTCAAACAACTGCAGGGACAGCCGCTGCACCTGCTTCGCGTGCGGAGCATCGTAATGGCACCGCTCGGCGAACTCGCGGACCGATCGCTGGCGCGCCTCGCCCGGATCAGCGACCAAGGGCTTGATGCGGGCCGTCTCGAGCAGGAGCCCTTCGTGGATACCGAAGGCCGACGCCGCTACGTCCGGCGGCTCGACCCTCGCCAGCACTTCGGCGACCATTGCCAGCCCGGCAACGATGATATCGATGCGTCCGGCGTTCAGCCCGGCGACGTTCAGGCGGTCTTGGACCGGCATGCCAGCGAGCATCGCGAGGATCGCATCCACTTCTTCGCGCGGGATGCGCGTGCCGTGCACCGACCGCACCGTGCGCATGCCCTGCCGCGCGAGGTAGATGCCCGCGAGGTTCGTAAACGTGCCGCCCGATCCGATGACATCCGCGCCGCGCCAGTCCCGCAGCGGGAGTACGCGCTCGATGTCGGCCCGCACATATTTGCGCAGTTTCATCAGCCCCTTCGGGCTGACGCCATCGCAGAGGAACTTCTCGGTGAGCCGGATTGCGCCGTAGGGCAGGGAAATGAGCCGCTCGACAAGCCCTTCTGCCGCGAGTGCGAGCTCGACGGAGCCACCGCCGATGTCCACCACGACGACCCGGCCCTTGCCCAGTTCGAAGTGCGCGAGTGCCGAACGCCAGGCGAGCTGGGCTTCTTCCTCGCCGGCGAGGATTCGCACCTTGAGGCCCGCCTCCTGCTTCACCCGAGCGATGAATGCCGGTCCGTTCGGTGCGTCGCGCACCGCGCTCGTCGCGACCGCCTCGATGCGCTTGGCGCCGAGTTGGCGGGCCAGTGTCGCCATTCGCGTGAGTGCCGCGACTGCTTGGTCGATGGCCGTTTCAGAAAGATTACCCTTCCTGCCGACGCCGGCGCCGAGGCGTGGCGCGGCCTTCATTTGATCGACGATCCGGATCAAGCCGTTGTCGCTGACGTCCGCGACGACTTGCCGAATCGAGTTCGAGCCGATGTCGATCGCGGCGATGCGCTGGTCGCCCTGTTCGTGCGGTGCGTGCGGTGCGCGTGGTGCGCGTGGTGCGCGTGGTGCGCGTGGTGCGCGCGCAGGCGAGGCAGCACTTCCGATGAGACGGGTCGGAGCCGGCATGCTACTGTCCTTGCGCGGAGGATCCGGGCGTGCACGGCGCGAACGTCAGAGCGGTCAACGTCGAATCGTAGTGCGCAACGATGGCCGGCGGGAGAGGCACGTACTCGAGCCGCCGCGCCGACTCTGAGCCTTCGCGCAGTGCCCATTCCGCAAACGCAACGATCTTTCGCCCCTTTTGCTTGCCGAGCCGCGCGGGATCAAGCACGAGCCATGTGATCGCGCCGATGGGATAGGTTCCGCTCATGGGCAGGCCGACCAGCGCTGCGCCCTGCGCGTCAGCCCGGCCTTTGAGTCCCTTCATGACCGTCGCGTTGAGCGTCGCCTCGGACGGGCGTGCGTACTCGCCGGCTCCGTTCTTGAGCAGAGCGACTGGGAGTCCGCTCGGGGCCGCGTACGCGAGTTCGACGTATCCGATAGCCCCAACCGTCTGCTGGACCTGCGCGGCCACGCCTTCGTTACCCTTCGCCGCATACCCCACCTTCCAGGCCGGGTCGGTGGGCGCAAGCGCCGCCCGGCGAGCCGGCCCGCGGATATACGCGGCGAACGAAAGGCTCGTCGCGCTCCCGGCTTCGCGGTGCACGACCACGATTGGAGTGGCGGGCAGCCGCACCCCCGGGTTCTGCAGTGCAATGACGCCGGCGTTCCAGCGCATCACTGTCCCGTCGTATATCGCGCGGAGCGCCGGCGCGTCGAGCCGCAGCGGTTGCTCCACCCCGGGGAGATGATAGACCACCGCGACTGCCCCGACGAGCATTGGCACTGCGATGCGCGGACACGAATCCGTGCCGAGTTCGGCGGTCGTCGGTTCGCGGTCAACAGCGCCGAACTCGACTTCACCCGCCGCAAGCAGGCGCATCCCCTCGGCGGAACCCACCGACAGGTAGTTGATGCGTCCACCAGTCCGCTGCATGTAGTCGGCGATCCACTGCCGATACACGGGAAACGGAAACGTCGCACCGGCGCCGGTCAGGTCCACCGTCGACACCGCGCGCTCTTGGCCATTCCGTCCGCAGCCGGTGATGACTGAAGCGCAGACGATCAACACTAGGCAGAAGAAAGCGATCGCGCGTCGCCTCGAGCTCATGGTCTAGTACTGGTTGCTGTAGCTGAGAAACTTGAACTGTCCGCCGCGTTCAACGATCGAGCCGAAGTACCGGCGGGTGGCCGTGTTACCGTCAGGCTCTCGCGCCGTGACGAGGCACCCGGCGTAGCGTGCCACGCGCCCCTCGTGCTCGACCTTCGGATCGCATTTATGGCTGAGGTACTCGAGCTTCCTGCCTCCAAAGCGCCGGATCATCTGCGTCAGGCCGCCGGCGCTCGGATTCTGAATCATCCGCCAGGCAAGTGCCGGGGACTGGCGGTATGGAGCGCGCGAATAGGGCGAGTCCAGGTAGTACAGGTCCGCGAACTCGCGAGCGTGGATCGCCATGGCGCGAAGCTCGTTCGTGTCGGTCGCCGCGACGGCGCTCACGAAGCGCTGCACGAGTGCCTCACGGTTCGGGCTCCCGCCCGTGAAATCTGCCGCGCTGTCACCACCGACGGCGGCGCGAAACCGCCGCAGTTCCTCGTCAGTGGAAAGAATCGAGTCCACGACATAGCCGGGGAGCGTGCGGTTGATCGAGTCCTGGCGTGTTCGCGCGATCGAATCGGTGCGGATCGAGTCGGCCACGGCGCGCACCCCGGATTCCGTGCCGGTCGAGTCGCAGGCACCGCTAAGGAAACACGCAGCCACGACGACGAATTTGAAGAGTTGGCGCATCATGCTGGATAATAGCGAGTTTACGGAATCGGAACGAAATGGCCGGCGCCCACTGGGCGCCGGCCATTTCGTCAAACTCCGATCGTTAGTTGCGCGTGTAATTCGTCCAGCCGGTCCACCACTTCGTGCCGCCCGGCGCGGCAGCGCCGAGATAGCTCGTGCCGGTGACGAACGTCCCGGCCTTGGCGGCGATCGAGCCAGTAAATGTTGCCAGTCCACCGCTCGCGATCGGCGAGCCGGTTGTCGGCGTGAAGTCAAACGCGGCAATGCTCGTCGCAAGCGATCCGACTGCGGGGATCGCCGTGAACAGCGACGCGGCCGTTGCCGTGCTGAGCGTCAGGTTGTTGCCCGTCAGGTCGAGTACGTTCTGCGTGGCCGAGGCCGCCTGAAAAGCCAGGTTGTTCGTTTCGGCGAACAGTACGTTGCGCATCTGCAGGTCGGCGGTTTCCGACGGAGTCGCGGTGCTACCGGCGCGGGTGTACGTGAACGGGTCGCGAAGCGAAACGGCGCCAGTGGACCAGCGTGCGATCACGCCGTTGACGTAGTAGCCGCCCGTTCCGCGGCGGAGCATCATGCCGTAGCCGCCGCCGGCGCCCATGCACGACGCCTGGCCACAACCGATGATCGTGAAGTTCGCGACCAGGGGGATGGTGTACGGCTGGGAGCCGTGGCCGAGATCGCAGCCCGTGCCGTTACAGCCGTCGTTCTCAAAGCCCTGGAGGTCGACCGAGTAGAAGCCGGCGCCAGTGCGCGGCGTGAGCTGGACCGTGTTGATCGCGATCACGTACTGAATGCGGCCCGAAAAGCCTTCCGACATGTCGAGCATGTCGTCGGCCGTCTCAAACGCCACAAGGTGATCGAGGTCGAATCCGCCCCCGAAAAACTCGAATGAGTCATCGAGTCCGGCGAGCGATTCGAGGTACGAGGCGCGGGTGCCACTGCCGATCGCGGCAAAGGTGAAGGAGTTGAACTCCTGGTCTTGGAGCGGCGCGTAACCGCCGAACTCGACGCGAACATAGGCGAGCGTGCCCGAATTGTCCGTAGCGACGGTGCCGCCGTTGTACTGCACGAGGTAGTTCGTGCCGCTCGTGGTTCCGGCGCTTGTACCGGTGCCTTCGACGTTGACGGTGCCGCTGCGGTTATCCGGAGCGTTGCCGACGAGGATCAGCCCGCCCCAGTCACCGGGCTGGCGCGAACCCGCCGCCCGCGACGACGTGAACACGATCGGCGCTTTGACCGTACCGACGGCTTGGATCTTGGCGCCGCGTAGGACCATCAGGGTCGAGCCGACGGTTTCGAAGTCGCCTTTGATCGTAGTGCCGGCCTGGATCGTCAGCGTCGCGCCGTTGGCGACGTGAATGAAGCCGGACAGCGTGTACGCCGTATCGGCGAACAGTGTGCGGCTCACGGTGATGTCGGTGGAGATCCTGGCGACCGCGCTGCCGAAAGCGAGCGTCGTTGTGGACGTCTCGGCGCTCGGCGTGCGGGCGCCGTTCTTGATGGCCGTTACGCGGTAACGGTACAGCGTCGTTACCGTGAGGCCCCTGTCGTCGTAGTTCGTGGTGGCATCGGCCGTCAGTGCTGCGATCGTCGTGATCGTCGCAAATGTGCCGGCGGCACCCTCGGCGCGTTCGATATCGTAGCTCTCGCCCGAGCGTCCGCTGAATGTCACCCGCGCGGTGGAGGAGCCCGTGGCCGTGACCGCCAGGCCGAGTACGGGAAGCGGTGCTGACGGGCCTGTGGAGTCGCTCGCATTGCACGCTGAGACGAACGTGGCGGCCACCACAGTGGTGGCTCGGGCAAACCGACGGAACATGGACATTCAGGATCCTCGCGAAGATGCAGTGTGTGGGGACAAAAAGCAGACGGGACGTGGCGCTGGTGCGCCACGTCCCGTCGAATTGAATCCCAGACTGTCCTCTTTACATAGCGCGAGCGTCACGAAGACGTCACGACACGTCCCGCGGCGCTACTCCCGGCCTAGGGGCGCCAGAGAATACCCGCCTGGATGATCCGCCCGCTGCTGTAACTCTCGCGGACCACGGTGCCCTGAGTGATGGCGTGCGGCGTGTCGAGGAAGTTCTTGATGTCTGACCGGACCGTGACATTCGGCGTGACCGAGAACCGGAGCGAAAGGTCCATCACATTCCGCGGCTGTTCGATGACGTCCGGCAGCGGTGAGCCGCCAGCGGCGGTGAGGCGCTCGCCGACACGATTGAAGAGCACCGTGGCCGTGGACGCGCCGTTGCGCGACGAATAGGTCAAGCCGGTGTTGAGCACGTATGGGGCCTGCCCGACCATGCGCCGATTCAGGTTGGTCGCCGCAGCCTGCGTGCTTGCCGCGAGGTGAATTTGGCTCTGCATGACCGTTGCGTTGGTGAAGAACGTGAATGGTGTGAAGAACCTGCCGAACGCGTCGAGATCCTTCCGGAGTTCGAGTTCGACGCCGTAGTTGTCGGCGCTTTCGGCGTTCGTGTAGAAGACGAAGCTCGTGCCGCCGCTTCCGGCGCCATAGACGCGCTCGATGGGGCTGTGGAACTGCTTGGCGAACAGCGCGATGCTGATCACTTCGCCCTGGCGAGGGTAGAGCTCCCAGCGGAGGTCGAGGTTGTCGACGTTGGTCCGCAGAAGGCCCTCGTTCCCCTGCACGTTCTCGCCGCCGACTACGTCACGCGTGATGATCGGTGAGAGCTCGCGGTACTCAGGGCGAGCGAGCGTGCGCGACGCGGACACGCGGAACTGCTGGGTCTCCGACAACTTGATGTTCACGGCAAGCGACGGGAGGATGTCGTTCCACAGCTTGAACGTCCGCACCGGGTCGCCGAGCGTCGAGAAGGCGTCGACTTCGAGCTCGTCGCTCTCGTACCGCGCGCCGCCGATGACACGAATGTGCTGGCCGATCGGAGTCTCGATCATGGCGAAGCCAGCCAGAATGTTGTCACGAGCCTGGTAGGACCCGCCCTGCGACAGCGGGCCGACCGAGAAGATGTTCGATGTGGCCGTCCCGAAACGCCCGTCGAAGATCTGCTCTGGCGATAGCGCGCGGTCGGCGTTGTTCAGGCCGCGGGCCGCGATCGCGAACGAGAGGCTCTGTGCGTCGCGCGAAGTGGTGCGGTAGAGTCCGCCGAACTTGATGCTGCGCTGTGAGGTTGCCGGACCGAAGTCGAGCTGGTAGGTGGCGCGGTATTCGTGGTTCGTCTCCCGCAGGTCCGAAAAGGTGCGCACGGCACCGCCGCTGCCGCCGTTGACCCAACGCAGCACCTCCGGGCTCGTCGGCGTGTCGCGCTCGATCGCTTGCACGAACTCCGAACGGTCGGGCTCGTAGCGGCGCACGCCGCTCGACGTTGCCGCCCAGTCGAAGCGCTGCGCCGCTGTTATCTGGTGCTCGCCAGCCAACTGGCCCGAGTACACCGCGCGCTCCACATACTGCATGCGCGTGATCTTGGCCTGGATGCCGTCGGATGTGAGCGAGCCCGTCTCGACGCGCGCGTCGTTGTCGGCGCCGCGGTTGTACAGCCCGTTGAAGCTGATGCGGGATCCGGTGCCGAAATAGGTGCTGAGGTTGGCGAGGCCGCCCCAGAGTACGCCCTGGCTCACGGTCTGGCCGGTGAACTTGTCGAGTTCGATCGTCTCGCCCTTGATCGCACCGCGGTCCGCGAGCGCACGGACATGGTCTGTCTTGACGTCGGTGTTTGACGACATCGAGCCGGAAATCAGGTAGCCGAGGCGGTGGCCGAAGAGCACCGGGTCGTTGCCGCCGAACGACGCGGAACCGTTCATGAGCGGCCCGCCGGTTCCGCTCGTTGGGGTCCAACTGTTCCGGAACGAACCGGCCAGGAGATTCATGTCTGCCTGGGTCAGATTCAGGCGCTGGAAGTCCTTGATGCTTCTGAGGACGGCCGGCATATCGCGATCGTGATTCACCATCGCGAAACGCTCGCCGCCGACGCCTGTCGCCGTGAAATGGCTCAAGCCGGTTGCACCCGAGGCATAGCCGCTGCCGAGTTGCAGCGTGCCGGTGCGGCGGGCGGGGAACTCCTTGGTCTTGATGTCGACGAGCGCACCGCTGAAGTCGCCCTGCTGGTCCGGCGTGAACGTCTTTGTCGTCGTGATCGTCTGGAGCAGGCCGGACGGAAACATGTCGAGCGGCACGACGCGCCGTTCCGGTTCCGGACTGGGCACACGGGCACCGTTGAGCGAGCTCGTGGTGTAGCGCTCACCGAGTCCACGGACGAACACGTACTTCCCGTCCTGTACCGTGACGCCGCTGACGCGCTTCACGGTCTGCGCCGCGTCGCCGTCCGGGCTCTTCGCGATCTGTTCAGCGGTGATCGTGCTGACAACGCTGATCGAACTCTTCTGCTGGTCCGTCGCCTCGGCGACGGTGCCGCGCTCGGCCTGCGCCGTGACGACACTCGCCGTCAGCGTGACCGCGGCGCTGGACATGCTGATGTTCTGCTCGACAGTCTTGCCGGCATCGAGGAAGATTCCGGTGATCTGCTTCTGCGCATAGCCAATGCGCTTGACGAGCAGGGTGACCGTGCCTGCCGGCGCGTTGGCGACGAGGTAGCGGCCGTCGACGCCGGACAGCACGCCGATTGCCGTCCCAACCACCTGCACACCGGCGTCCGTGATGCCCTGGCCGGTGGCGGCGTCAACGATCCGGCCGGTGATCCGGCCGGTGATTCGGCCGGCGGGTTGCTGAGCAGAAACCGCGGCTGAAGAAACGAGAAGCGTCGCGAAAGCCAGGAGTGCTACAAACGAGCGGCGCATGGATGCTTGGGGTCGAAGAGAGGAGCGTTCAGCGCCGTCGCATTGCGGCGCCGTTCACACCCACAAAGCATCTCCCGGGTCCGTCTCGGATCGCCCACAGTTTTGTAACGGCGATGTAACGCCCACCACCCCTCATACCAACCTGGGAAGGCGGTCGCTTACTCCTGCCTGGCCGGGAACCCCACCGCAATCGTCGTGCCTGACCCCAGGGCACTCTCCGCCTTGACCTTGCCGCCGTGTGACTCGACGAGGTGCTTCACGATGGCCAGGCCAAGTCCGGTACCCCCGTCGCCACGTGACCGGGCCGTGTCCACGCGGTAAAACCGTTCGAAGATGCGGGGCAGGTGTTCGGGCGCGATGCCGATGCCGGTGTCGCGAACCCCGATCGTGATGCCACCACCGTCGCGTAGCGCAGTGAATACCTGCACCTGACCGTTGGTCGTATGCCGGACCGAGTTGTCGACGAGGTTCCCGATGACCTGGCGAAGCGCCGTGGGATCCGCCCACACGGTGGTCGCGCTCGGGTGGATTCGCGTCTGAAGCATCAGCCCCTTTTTGGTCGCCGCTTCGCGGGCGGCCATGAGTGCATCGTTGGCGATCGTCTCGATCTCGGCGTGGACGGGATTCGGCACCCAGCCGCCGCTTTCGATTCGCGAGAGGTCGAGGAGATCGTCCACGATCCGCTGCATGCGCTGGGTATTCGACAAGATGCGCTCGGCAAACTGTACGCGGCTTTCACGCGGAGGGTCGTCGCTCACGAGAGTCTCGGCGAAGCCGCGAACCACCGTGAGGGGCGTCCGGAGTTCATGCGACACGTTGGCGACGAAGTTGCGGCGCACGGCCTCGAGCCTTCTCACGCGGGTGAGGTCGAAGAGCGCGAGCACCGCTCCGCCATCGGCCAGTGGGCGGGCGGTCACATTCAGGGTCCGCCCCGCGATCACGACTTCGACGTCGTCCGTCGTCATGCCAGCAAACGAGCTGTTCAGCGCTTCCCGAAGCGCCGTTTCGCGCGGCAGGTGGTCCAGCGAAAATGGGGGTACTGTCGACACGCCGAGCAGGAGGCGTGCGGTCTCGTTGATCCGCACAACGCGCCGGGCGCTGTCGACCGCGAGCACGCCTTCGTTCAGCGATTCGGTCAACTGCAGCAGCAACGATTCGTCGGCGGCGAGCGCATCGAGGCGCGCGGACAGTTGTTCGGCGAGCTGGTGAAGGGCGAGGGCGAGTTCGCCGACCTCACCAGGCGCTCGCAGTACCGGGCGTTTGGTGAGGTCGCCGGCCGCGATGCTCGCGGCGATGTCGCGCAGCGCAATGACCGGGCGCGAGATGTTTCGCGCGAAGACCCAGGCAAGCACGAGCGCGATCACTAGGGCGATGCCGCCTGCCGACATCATGTCGTAGCGTCCGCTGATCACGATGGCGTCGAGCGACGTGGTCGGCACCGATACCCGCGCGACGCCGAGCGGCGCACTGACGGCAACGTAAAGTTCAACGTCGCCGCGCGACGGGCTGCTGCGCATCGACCAACCGACGAGCCCAGTCCTGGCGTCGCGGATTTCGGGGCGCTGCCCGTGGTTCTCCAGCTTGGCCATGCGGTCGCGGTCGAAGTCGGCGTCTCCAACGACGACGCCATCGGGCCGGATGAGGGTGACGCGACGCCCCAACGAGGCGCCGGCTTGGTGCGCGAGAAGAAACGGATCCGCAGTTGGGGTCCAGTTCACCGCCACGAAGCGTGCCTCGCGCGCTAGAGTGGCGATCGTTTCATCGCGGAGGCGGCTGGTGAGCTGCCGCTCAACCACCAGCATGAGGAACACGATCAGGACGCCAACGACTCCGAGGACTCCGAGGAGTAGCCGGCTGGTGAGCCTCACGCGCCCTTGGCCTGCGGCGGGGAGATCCGATAGCCGAAGCCGCGCACGGTCTCGATCAGGTCCCCGGCAACCCCGAGCTTGGTGCGGAGTCGCTGCACATGCATGTCCACGGTTCGTGTCTGGATATCCGGGGCGGCTTCCCAGACGGTTTCGAGCAGAGAAGCGCGCGCCTGCACCCGGCCCCGCCGTTCCGCGAGTATGAGCAGGAGTTTGTACTCGGTCGCGGTGAGGTCAAGCGCGCAGTCGGCCACCGTCACGGTGAGGGCCGCGCGATCGATCGTGATCGTCCCGATCTGGAGGATATCGGACGCCGGCCCCGATGCGGCGAGTCTGCGCAAAATCGCTTGGACGCGAAGGACGAGTTCCTGTGGACTGAACGGCTTGGTCAGGTAGTCATCCGCGCCGAGCGAGAGCCCCTTGATGCGGTCGGGCTCATCTTTGCGCGCGGTTAGCATCAGCACGGCGACGTCCTTGGTGGTGGCGTCGTTGCGAATTGCCTCGAGCACGTCGAAGCCGGACATGCCCGGTAGCATCAGGTCGAGCACCACGAGCGACGGACGCTCGCGGCGGGAGAGCGCCACGGCGTCGGGGCCGGTGGATGCGCTCGAGACGCGAAACCCTGCCTTGGCGAGGTGATAGACAACGAGTGCGACGATGTCTGGCTCGTCGTCCACGACGAGAATTCGTGCCGTTGGCGGCGGTGTGTTTACCATGTTGTGGCCTCGATGCGCTGCTGTAAGGTGGAGATGATCATGCCGATCGCAACGGTGTTCTCGCCGCCGCGCGGTACGATCATGTCGGCGTAGCGTTTGGTCGGTTCGACGAACTGCAGGTGCATCGGTTTCACGGTGGTGAGATACTGGTCGATGATGGTATCAAGCGGACGGCCGCGTTCTTCCACGTCTCGCCGCAGCCGGCGGATGAGCCGCTCGTCGGCGTCGGTGTCGACGAACACTTTCAGGGCGCAACGCTCCCGCAACCGCTCGTCCGTGAAGAGCAGGATGCCGTCTACGATCACGACGTCGGCAGGCGGGATTCGCTCGGAGTGCTGTGAGCGGAGGTGCGTCGAGTAGTCATAGACCGGCTTGTCGATCGCCTGCCCGGCCGCGAGCGCGTCGATGTCGGCGATGAATCGCTCTATATCGACGGCATCGGGGTGATCCCAGTTGAGCTGTTTGCGCTCGTCGAACGTCAGGTCGGGCCGATGCCGGTAGTAGGCGTCCATGTCGACCACCGCAACGCGCGCCGGCGCGAGGCCGTTGGCGATCCGACGTGCGATCGTCGACTTGCCGGATCCGGATCCGCCTGCCACGCCGATGATCAGGGTGCCCATTCGCCTGTTTTAGTTCGCGCCACGTTGAGGAAATGTCCGCGATGCCGGCCCGTTACAAAAGCGCGGACTGGGTCACGATCCTGTATCGCGGTGTCCCACGGTTTAAAGATAGTATGGCAAAACCTCGCTCCGCCGTGCCGGCACGAGTAATTTCAGCCCCATGTATCCTTGCCATACAATTACATTGTTGCTCGGCGCGGCCTGCCTCGCTCCGCGGGTCAGTGCCGCCCAGTCCGCGCCGGTCGAGATCATTATTGCCGCCACCACCGACATCCACGGTCGCGTGCGCGGTTGGGACTACTTCGCCGACACCGCCGAGGGCGGGCGCGGGCTTTCCCGGGTTTCGACGATTTTCGACTCGCTGCGCACGGCGGCACCGGGGCGCGCCATCTTCCTGGATGCCGGCGACTTCTTGCAGGGCAATCCGCTGACATACGTCGCCTCGCGCACCGGGTTCGCTGGGCCCAACCCGGTCATCGCCGCAATGAACGCCATGAAGTACGACGCGGGCGTGCTCGGCAATCACGAGTTCAACTACGGCCTTCCCTATCTCGACCGTACGCTCGCGGCCGCGACCTTCCCGCTGCTCGCCGCCAACGTCCGGCGGATCGACGGCAAGCGCGGCTGGCCGCCGGCGGCCTTCTTCGACCGCGGTGGCGTGCGCGTGGGGATCATCGGCGTCACCACGCCGTGGGCCATGGTCTGGGACAAGCTGAACCTCGATAAGAAGCTCGAGATCGACGATATCGTGACGTCGTTGCAGCGCGCCGTGAAGGACGCGCGCGCGGCCGGCGCTCAGGTAGTGGTGGTGGTGGCCCACGCTGGCTTCGACCCGCCGGCCGGCGCGGACGCCACGCTGCCCGGTGTCGCCACCGAGAATCCCATGTCCACCGTCGCCAACGAAGTGCCGGGCATCGACGCCATCGTCGTTGGTCACAGCCACGGGCAGGTTGCCGAGGCGACGATCAACGGCGTGCTGATGGTCCAGCCCCGCAACTGGGCCACGAGTGTGGCGGTGGCCACGCTGCGCCTTGAGCGCCGCCCAGGTCCCGCCGGTCCCGCCGGTCGTGGCGCCACCACGTGGACCGTGACGGCCAAGCGCGGCACGATCGTTCCCAGTGCCGGGCACGCGGAACGTCAGACCATTCTCGACCTCTCGGCGGCCGCGCATGCCGCAGCCCGCACCTACACGACGACGACGATCGGTCGGACCGCCGTGGCGTGGCGATCCGATTCGTCGCGCACGCGCGACACGCCAATCATCGATTTCATCGGCGACGTGATGCGCCGCAGTTCCGGCGCCGACGTCGCGTCGACGGCCGTGTTCTCGACGCACATTCGGATACCGCCCGGCCCGGTGACGGTCGCGCAGATCGCCCAGCTCTATCCGTATGACAACTTCATTCGCGTCGTACGGATGTCTGGCACGATGCTGAAGGCCTACATGGAGCAGAGCGCGCGCTACTTCAAGGTCACGGGAACAGGCGATGCCATGCACGTCGCGCCCGACCCGGCGGTGATCGGATTCAACTACGAAGTACTGTCGGGGGCGGAGTACACCATCGACCTGACCCGTGCCGTCGGCGACCGCATCATTGGGCTCCGGGTGAACGGCAAGGCCCTGGCGCCGACCGACTCAATCAATGTGGCGCTCACCAACTACCGCGCATCGGGTACCGGCGGCTACGGGATGGTGGTCGATGCCCCCGTCGTGCGCGACAACCAGGCCGAAATTCGCCAATTGCTGATTGATGAGATCTCCAAACGGAAGGAGCTGAAGCCAGCTGACTTCTTCACCGAGTCGTGGCGCATCACGCCGCCTGCGTTGGCCGACCAGGCGCAGGCCGCGATCGACGGGCAATCCGACTTCGAGTCCGCGCGCCGTCCGGCAGCAGCGCCGTCCGGTGTTGTTCAGCCCGGCGCCCGCGCCACCACACTCCGTATCATCTCGACGAACGACTTCCACGGTGGCTTCGAAGCCCGGCCGGATGGCAACCTCGGACGGCGCGGTGGAGCGGCGCAGTTTGCGGCCGTCATCCGCCAGCTCGAACGCGAATGCTCGGGTGCCTGCACGTCAGTGCTGCTCGACGGGGGCGACCTGTTTCAGGGCACGCCCGCGTCGAACCTCGCGTTCGGCCGCCCGGTGATTGCCCTCTACAATGCGCTCGGCTACGCGGCAACGGCCATCGGCAACCACGACCTCGATTGGGGCCAGGATACGCTTCGCGCCCGGATGCGTGACGCGAAGTTTGGAATGTTTGCGGCGAACGTCACTGACGCGAATGGCCGGCCCGTGCCCTGGATTCGCCCCGACACCATCGTCGAACGCGGCGGACTCAAAGTGGGCATCATCGGCCTCGCGCTGCACAGCACGCCCACGGTCACCAAGGCATCCAATCTCGAGGGCCTTCGGTTTCTGCCGGCACCGCCGGTCGTGACCGAACGCGCGCGTCTGCTGCGTGCCCGCGGCGCTACGCTGGTAATCGTCGTCGCGCACGCTGGCGCGGAGTGCGACACCAGTTGTCGGGGCGACATGGCCGAGCTGGCGCAGCAGACCGCCGGATCCATTGACGCCATCGTTGGCGGGCATGCCCATACGGAGTTTGCGAGCGTCATCAACGGCGTACCGGTGATGCGCGGCCGCTCCAGCGGGCGCGGCATCGCGGTCGTAGACCTGCCGGTGAGTCGTGCCGACCGCAAGGCAGTTGCACCACGCCTGCGCTTTGTCACGACGGACGCCATCGCTCCCGAAGCCGACATCCAACGCATCGTCGACGATGCCGTGCGGCCGGTCGCCGAGTTCGCGCAGCGACCGGTGGCGACGGTCGCGGAGGATCTGCGCCGCGTCGGACCGCAGTACCCGCTCGGCAATTTTATCGCCGACGCGCAGCGCGAGGCCGCGGGCACCGATATCGCGGTGATGAACAACGGAGGCATCCGGGCGAACCTGCTTGCCGGTGCCGTGGCCTACGGTGCCCTATTCGAGGTTTCGCCGTTTGGCAACATCCTCGTGCGAATGACGGCCAGCGGCACGGCAGTCCGGGCCTATATGGAGCGCATGGTGGGCAGGGGCCAACCCATTGCGCACGTCAGCGGACTTACGGTGCGCTACGATCCCGCCCGCCCGGCGGGAGAGCGGATTCTCGAAATATTGGTTGGCGGGGCGCCGCTCGACCCGAATCGCACGTATACCGTCGCGATGACCGACTTCATGGCGAGCGGCGGCGATGGGCTGGCCCTGGCAACATCCACCGATGTCGTCGACACCGGTATCGTCGATATTGATGCGTTGGTGGCGTACGCGCGCTCGCGCCCTGGTGGAGTCATTCGCGCCGATCCGACGGTGCGCCTGCTGGTGGTGCCGCGATGACGGAGCCGCGATGACGGAGCCGAAGCAGCTTCGCGCATTCGTGAATGGCTCCGCCGTCTACGTCACGCTCGGCGCCACAGTACTCGATGCCGTGCGGGCCGCCGATCCCGCCGCTGCAGGTGAAGTCGAGGCCTTCACCCGCGCCATCGCCGACAGTCGCGGACTGGTTATCGATGCCGCGACAGTCGTCACCGGTGGCGCCGTGTTGCGCGTCGTGTCGTCACGCGCGCCCAAGGCCGTACGGCCAGGCGACCAGCCGTGAACGCGCTCACGCGCGACCAACTGCGCCGCTTACCAAAGGCCGAACTGCATTGCCATCTCGACGGGTCCGTTCGGCCCAGTACGCTGCTCGAACTCGGGCGCGAGTTGGGAGTCGTCATGCCGGCGCAGACTCCTGATGCGCTCGCCCACCATATGTGGGTGCAGGATGCGCGGCACCTCGAGGACTACCTCACGCGATTCGACGTGACCCTCTCCGTGATGCAGAACGCGGCCGCGCTCGAGCGCGTGACCTATGAACTGCTCGAGGACGCGCACGCCGAAGGTGTGCGGTACATCGAAATCCGCTATGCGCCCGTGCTCAATACGCGTGGCGGGCTGACGCTCGAAGAGGCGGTCGAGGCCCCGAAACGCGCCCTAGATCTGGCCGCAGAGAAACTCGGCATTCGCGGTGGGCTCATCGTCTGTGCGCTGCGGCACCTCGATCCCACCGTGTCGAACGCGCTCGCCCGGCTCGCCGTGGCGTACGCGGGCAAGGGCGTCGTGGGCTTCGACCTCGCCGGCGGCGAGGCGGGGCACTCGGCGACCATGCACGCCAAGGCCTTTGCCTACGCGCGCGAGCACGGGCTCTGGTGCACCTGCCACGCGGGCGAAGGCGCCGGCGCGGACTCGGTGCGCGAGGCGGTCCATATCTGCGGGGTGCAGCGTATCGGGCACGCCACGCGGCTCGTCGAAGATCCCCGATTGATGGACGAAGTCGGCGAACGCGGCATCGCCATCGAAGCCTGTCTCACGAGCAACGTGCAGACGCACGCCGCCGTCGACTATGCCTCGCACCCCGTGCGTAGCTACATCGAACACGGCCTCAAGGTCACGCTCAACACCGACAATCGCTTAATGAGCCGTACCACCCTCACGGATGAGTACGCCCACGCGGTCGAGGCCCTCTCGCTCGATATCGACGCGGTCTGTCGCATTGCCAGGACCGGCTTTGAGTGCGCCTTCCTTGCCGACGACGAGCGGCGCGAACTCGTCGCCATGGCCGATGCGGAGATCGCGGCCTTCAGGCGATCGCTAACGGCGGCGAGCGCGTGACGCCGTGGGGCGCGTGACGCCGTGGGGCGCGTGATGCCGTGGGGCGCTGACGCAGCCAACGAAGCAGCGGCGGTGATTCGCGCCAAGCTGCGCGTCGGTTCACCGGTGGCGGCCATCGTCCTCGGATCTGGCCTGGGTGATCTGGTCGGCCGCCTCCGAGACGCGCAGTCGCTCAGCTACACCGACATTCCGGGATTTTCTGCGACGGCCGTCGACGGACACGCCGGCACGCTGACCGTCGGCACACTCGCTGGGCGCGAAGTGGTCGCGCTCGCCGGCCGCTTTCACATGTATGAGGGGCACGTCGCGCGCGCGGCAGCCTTTCCGGTGCGGGTGATGCACGCACTCGGTATCCGCACGCTCTTCGTGAGCAACGCGGCCGGCGGACTGAATCCGTCATTCGAGCCGGGCACCCTGGTGCTGATCGACGATCAGATCAATCTCACCGGGCAGAATCCACTCACCGGGCCAGTCGAACGCGGAGACCTCCGCTTTCCCGACCTCTCCGCGCCCTATTCCCCGCGCTTGCAGGCGCTTGTGGTGGCCGCGGCCAAGGAGGTGGGCGTCCCGCTCAAGCGTGGCGTCTATGTCGGACTCATGGGGCCGGTCTACGAGACGCCCGCCGAGGTGCGGATGCTCCAAACCCTTGGCGCCGACCTGACGGGAATGTCCACCGTGAGCGAAGCGATTGTTGCGGCGGCGCTCCGTATGGAGTTCGTCGGCGTGAGTCTCGTCACGAACAAGGCGGCTGGGCTCTCGGGCGAGCCAGTGCGTCACGAAGATGTGATGGTGGCAGCGGGCCGGGCCGCGAAGGGTTTCGGCGAGTTGGTCGAGCGGTTCGTGCAACTGCTGTAGTCACGCAGTCGCTACGCAGTCGCCACCGAGTTCACGCAACATCCAGCAAGGGGTTTGCGATTGTTAGTCGGTGTGCGCTGCGGCTAACGCCCCGCCTTTTTCGACGGCGGGCTCGGCGGCAACGCGATCAGCCGTTTCCGGAATGCCTGGAAGCTCGGCGAGTCCTGCGTCAGCCCGCGGAGTAGCTCCTTCGGCTGTTGCGCGATCAACGCCTGCGTGGTCGCGATCCGGTCTTCTTCGAGAGGATGCGACAGGAGGAATGCATCTACGCCAGCAGGGCGGGCTTTGCGTTCGTCGAGCAGAATCCGGAACAACTGCGGAATGCCTGATGGGTCGATCCCAGCGCGAATCACGGTCTTCACGCCCTCCGCGTCGGCCTCTGACTCGTCGTTGCGGCTGAACTTCGCAAACACGCCGCCCGCGGCGAACTGAATCAGGTCACCGGCGCCGCTCGCGCAGACGTCGGTCAGGATGCAGGTCAATGTCATGCCGATATTAGCACCCTGCGCCTTCCGCATCTGCTGGATGCTGTGCCGTTGCGTTACGTGGGCGATTTCGTGGCCGAGCACTCCGGCGACATGCGCGATGCTGGTGGCCTTTTCGATGAGGCCCCGGTTGACGTAGATGTAGCCGCCGGGCAGGGCGAAGGCGTTGATCTCCGGCGCATCGACGATCGAGAAATGCCAGCTGAGCGAGCGGTCGTCGGTCATGCCGGCCAGCGAATCGCCCAGTACGGTGATGTAACGCACGATCTCGGGGTCGCGAACGAGCGGCAGTTCTTGTTCGATCTTCGCCGCGTAACTGACGCCCATCTCGACTTCGCGTTGTTGCGACACGGCGCACGCGGCGAGCGAAATGGCGAGGGTCAACCCAAGGGCCAACCCGCCTAACAGTTTGGATGCCAGCCTGGGGACCAGCTTCGATGCCAGCCTTTGTGCCAACGCCGGGGCACCGACTGGGGCCACCCGCTTCGGGTGGCGCGTCGTAGTTTTAAGCGCAGTGGGCACGCGGAGTGGTCGAAGAGTCACGTCAGGGGCGTCATGAATCAAAAACAGGCGGCAACACCGGCGACGTCACCAGCGCGTTTGTTAACCCTCGCTAGGGATCTCAAACGTCGCAAGGCGCGCGAACGCCACGCGCTATTCGTCGCCGAAGGGGTGCGGTCAGTCGAGGAAGTCGTGCGTTCCAGCGTGGTGCTTCGCGGCGCATTGGTGACCGACGTGCTGCTGTCCGGCCCGCGTGCCGAGGCCCTGATCACGTTGCTCGCCGCGCGTGGCGCCGAGTGCGTGACTGTTACCGAAGCTGAATTTCTATCTGCCGCCGGGACCGACAATCCGCAGGGTGTGCTCGCGATCGCCGAGGTGCCGGAACGCTCGCTCGAGTCGCTGGCGCCAGCGGACCTCGCCCGGGTGCTCGTGCTCGACGCCATTCAGGATCCCGGCAACGTCGGCGCGCTGATCCGTACCGCAGCGGCGCTCGGCGCGCGCACCGTGGTCGCGCTGCCTGGTACAGCCGACCCGTGGAACTCCAAGGTGGTGCGCGCCGCCGCCGGCGGCCACTTTCATCTGGCCGTGACGCACGCCGATCTCTCCGAACTCATCAACATGCTTGCCGCCGCCAACGTCCCGCTCTGGGGCGCGGACGCGGGTGGTCGCCCGGTGACGGAGTTGCGCGCGCCGGGCACTTTCGCACTGGCGATGGGCAACGAAGGCGCGGGACTCAGTGCCGGCGTTCGGCTGGCCGCCGCCGAGTTGGTGGCGCTGCCGATGTCGCCGGGAGTCGAGTCGCTCAACGTCGCAGTGGCCGCAGGGGTGCTCCTCTACGCGCTCGGCCGATGAGCGCCGGCGCGTCGGGAATCGCGTTTATGCTCGGCGCCTGTGTCGGGTCGTTTCTGAACGTCTGCATCCTCCGGTGGCCGGCCAACGCGTCGGTCGTGAGGCCACGCTCGAGCTGTCCGCGATGCAGCCACGGCCTCGCCTGGTACGACAACATTCCCGTCCTGTCCTGGTTCGTGCTGCGCGCGCGGTGCCGCAATTGTCGCGAGCCCATCGCGGCGCTCTACCCGATCGTCGAGGCGTTGACCGGTCTGATCTGGGTGTTGGCTCTGTGGTACGCGGGCCCGTCGTTTATGGCGCTGCGCCTCGCCGTCTTCGCGACGATCCTCCTCGGCGTCGCGATCACCGATTTCCGCGACTACGTGATTCCCGACGGCTTCACCGTGACGGGTCTCCTGTTCCTCGGTGTGGCCAGTGTGATCGGCGCGTGGACCGGTTCGGAATTTCCATTCGCCGATCCCGTCGACGCCCTCTTTGGCGCCTGCGTCGGCGCTGGCGCCATTACCATCGTCGGCTGGCTCGGCGAAGTGGCGCTCAAAAAAGAGGCGATGGGCTTCGGTGATTCGACCCTGATGGCGATGGCCGGCGCTGCGCTCGGCCCCGGTCGTGCGCTACTGACCGTACTGATTGCGGCGATCCTCGGCGCCGTCATATTCGTGGGCGTCGTCATTCCCATTGGCTGGTGGCGCGCCCGCGCCCGCGGCGTGCCGTTCGAGACGCCCCTCGTGCCGTTCGGTGTATTTCTTGCGCCAGCGGCCGTGCTCGCCCTCATCTGGGGCGACGCGGTGCTCGGCTGGTATATCGGCCGACTCACCGGGTAACGCCGCGTCAACGTGCCGTCCGGTGACGGAGACGTTGGAGCTCAGTGGCTATGGGACAGTTGTGGCCGCGTGCAAGCCACTCGTTCCGAGGCCTGGGCCGAACTTCTTGAAGCGGCGATAGCAGCGAATGGGGCTGATGCCGTCCGCAAGCAGTTGGAGTCGGCGGAGCTGGCCGTAGCAGGCGGGTCCACCTCGTTCGCGATGTTCTGCGCCAATGGCCCCATGACCAAGGCGGAGGCGGAGCGATCCTTCAGCGCATGGACAGATCAATTCACGCAGGGTGACGGTTCGCCCGAATGGCGTCGCGGTGACGCGGTGCAGATCGCAGCCCTCACGAGTGAAGTGGCGCGGCTCGCGATTCTGATAGAGGCCCGTGGCGGGTTGCTCTTGCCCCCTTCACGGGCGTTGAGATAGCGTACTATTCGTGCGCGCCTTGGTGCGCGCCGGCCGGTTAACTCCGTTGAGCTCGATGCCCGCTCCTGCCACTCGATTTCGCGTCAACCCAGGGGTCGCGCTGTTTTTTACCGCGCTCCTCTTCCTGGGCGTGTCCCTCTTCCGTGATTACGGCATCTCGTGGGACGAGATACCAACGCGCGAGTTCGGGCAGATGTATGTCGCGCAGCACATTCCGGACATCCACGCGCTTGAGGCGTTGCGCGCCGAAAAGGGGCCTGCGTGGGAGCGCCATGGCCCAGTGTTCGAAATTGTGCTGGCCAACATCGAGCGCGTCGCCGCATTCACAGATATTCGCTCCGTGTTCTTCGTGCGTCATTTCGCGACCTTCCTCGTGTTCATGCTGGGCGTGGCGTTGTTCTACGCGTTCTGCCGACGACGGTTCAGCACAGGGTTATCGCTTTTCGCGGCCGGGATGCTCGTGCTGACGCCAATCTTTTTTGCGCACGCATTTTACAACACGAAAGACGTGCCATTCCTCACGCTCTTCGTCGCGACGATGTTCACGTTGTGCGTGTGGCTCGAGCGACCCTCGTGGCCGATCGTCATCGGCCACGGGTTAGTCACGTCGATGCTGGTGAGTACGCGTGTGCTCGGATTGCTGGCCATCGGCTTCACGGTCGTATTGACTCTGCTGCGGCACCGTGACCGCGCAGCGCGCATTCGCCTTGCTGCCTATGCGGTGTTGATCGCGCTGCTGCTACCGGTGTTCTGGCCCGTACTACGGATTGATTACTGGGGTGTGTTTTCACAGGCGGTCCTTAACGCGAGTAGCAACACGCTAAGTCCGCGATCGGTGATGTTTTGGGGCGAGTCCATCTCGCCCAAGCAATTGCCTTGGCACTACATCCCGTCGTGGATGTTGGTCACCATCCCGATTCCGTATCTCGTACTGTTTGCCGCTGGCGTGGCGGTCGTGGCGCGTCGGACCATTACAGGATGGCGCGGCGTATTGCAGGCGCCGCGTCAGGATGTGGTGGTGGTATGCTGGTTTGCCGCACCGTTGTTGATGACGATCGTGCTGCATCCAATTCTGTATGACGGATGGCGGCATTTGTATTTCGTCTACCCAGCGCTCTTGTATCTCGGCGTATGCGGCGCTGAGGCCGCGTGGATCTGGGGTCGTCGGTGGACGGCGGACTGGCCGGAGCGCCGACGTACCGTAGTAGCAGTGGCTGCGGTGGCGCTATGCCTCGCGCCATCGGTGAACTTCATGGCGACGAGCCATCCATTTGAGCATCTGTACTTCAACAAGATCGCCGGCGCTGATCTTGCCACCGCGCGCAGTCGTTTCGACTTCGACTATTGGGGATTATCGTACCGACCGATGCTGGAGCGTTTGGTGCGCATGGACTCATCTGCGGTCATTAAGGTGCGCGTCGAGAACTACCCCGGGGTGGTCAACTCGCTGATGCTCGTGCCGAGCGATCGTCGTCGCCTCCAGTATGTGCAGTCGATCAAGGAAGCCGACTACTTCATCACTAATTTTCGGTATCCCGACGACCCCACGCCTTCGACAGGAGAGTTGTTCTCGCTTCGGCTTGGGACTGCGACTATTGCTTCGCTGTTCAAGGTGCCCAAGCCGTAAGCGATACGAAGCGGGATAGGAATGTCAATCGCGGTCCTTTGCGGATCGCTCGCGCGGTTGGGCCTGCGGTTTGCAGTAGATGGTTTATGCGAGGCCGGATTTGGCCTAGCGGTACGGGTGGCCGGGGCGAACCTGATTCGGACGAGTTAGCTTGGGGTTTGGTCAAGCGGTCGTGGTCGTACGTTAGAGATGCGAATGCGCCGCTCGCCGACTGCTACTTGCCCGAAATCCGAGGACACTCAATGAGTCGAGTCTCGCGCTCGTGCGTCGTACCCCTTGTTGCGCTGACGGCAGTTGCTTGGCCCGCTCCCATATCGCAAATGGGCACGGTTATTAGCGCCCAAGTCGCCACTGAGGCACTTGACCAACAGCGCCGCCGCCGGCGATGCCTGCGCGGTGGAGCGCCCTCTCCGAGGCGACCGGAAAACGCATTCGGTCGTTGCCGATCGGGACGAAGCTGAACGGATGAGTCGAAAGGCGACACCTCGAGCAGGGGGGCAGGCAACAGAACAGCCGCAGCTGCTGATTGACGCGGCCATTGCAGTATTCATACTGCTTTTCATCGCGTACTATGCAAGAACCACGCTGACGCCAGACGGCGTCGCGTATTTTGAGAACGCGGCACTATTCGCGCGTGGGCAGTGG
>BJHH01000007.1 GCA_014192065.1 Gemmatimonadota bacterium
ACAGGGCCAGCAGCAACAGGGCCAGCAGCAACAGGGCCAGCAGCAACAGGGCCAGCAGCAACAGGGCCAGCAGCAACAGGGCCAGCAGCAACAGGGCCAGCAGCAACAGGGCCAGCAGCAACAGGGCGGCCAACAGCAGCAGGGTGGCCAGCAGCAGCAGGGCGGTAAGCCGCAGCAGGGCGGTAAGCCGCAGCAGGGCGGGCAACAGGGCGCTGAGGGCGGGGCGCAGCAGCAAGTTGCCGACATGTTGCAGAAGGCCGCTGAGGCGCTCGCCGAAGGTCGGAAGGCGCAGGTGGATCAGTGGAAGAACGAGGTGACCGGCGAAATCGACCGCTCGCTGCAGGAGATGTTGCAGCTCGCGCGCCAGCAGGACGAGTTGGCCAACCGTGCACGCCGCAACCCGAACGATCCCACCCTCCGCTCCGAGCAGGGGGCGTTGCAGCAGGGTGTGGACAAGGCCGCTCAGCGGCTGGCCGATGAGGCCAAGCGGTCGGCGCTCGTCTCACAGGGGTCGCAACGCGCCATGTCGGACGCACAGCAGCGTGTGCAGCAGGCCGCACGCGACGCCGCGGATCCGCGCACAATGACGCAGGCAGCCAACTCGATGTCGGACGCCGCGTCGGCACTTCGGCAAGTCGGGTCGGCGCTGGCGCGCGATCGCGAACGCGCGAATAACTCGCAATCGGCGTCAGGTTTGCCCGAACTCCTCGCGCAGCTGCAGCAGCTCGCGCAGCAGCAGGGTGGCCTCAACGGGCAGATGCAGGGGCTACTGCAGATGGCGCAGCAGCAGGCGAGGCAGGGACAGCAGGGTGGTGAGATGCGCGACCAGGCCCGCGAGCTGAGTCGTTCGCAGCGTGAGGTCGCGCGCCAGCTCGCTGAAGTCGGCGATGCCGACCAGTCGGGACGCGCCGCCGAACTCGCGCGTGAAGCGCGCCAGCTCGCCCAGGCGCTGGAGCAGGGCGCGGTCGATCCGGCCGTGCTGGAGCGGCAGCAGCGACTGTTTCGCCGGATGCTCGACGCCGGCAAGACCCTTCAGAACGACAAGCAGGACGAATCGGCCAAGCGCGAGTCGAAGCCTGGTGACCAGTCAAATCCATTCCTGCCGCCGAACGGAACGGCCGCAGGTCGTGCCGCGCTGAAGTTTCGCGTCCCCGAATGGAATGAGCTGCGCGCGCTGAGCCCTGAGGAACGCCGCCTTGTGATCGACTACTTCCGTCGGCTCAACGGCGAAAAGCCGTAGCCAAGCCGTTGGTTCACGGCGCGATGCGCTTAGCCGTTCTGGCCGTCTGGTTTGCGGCAGCCTCGCTCGGGGCGCAGGCGCAGCCGTCAGCAGTCACCCGTGCGGTCGAGATCGAGCAGGCCGGCCGGTGGCGCGACGCGATCGTGGCGTGGCGCAGCGTGATCGACGGCGGCGACGCGGGGCAGGGGGTGCTCGGGCTTGAACGGGTGTTTTCGCAGCTCGGCCAGGAAGATTCCGTCATCGTC
The DNA here is from genome assembly GCA_014192065.1 of Gemmatimonadota bacterium. Taxonomy (GTDB): domain Bacteria; phylum Gemmatimonadota; class Gemmatimonadetes; order Gemmatimonadales; family Gemmatimonadaceae; genus Fen-1231. The sequence continues at coordinate 1,486 of BJHH01000007.1, forward strand.
GCGATCGACACACTCATTCCCCGCCAGCCGGACAATCGTATCCTGCGCGGGGTACAGCTGCGGACTCTGCGCGCACTGGGCCGCGAGCAATCCGTGCGCGAGGCATTCGCGGCGTGGGTGAAGGCCGTGCCGGGCGACGTCGCGCCGTACAAGGAATATGCGATGCAGCTGATCTCGGATACGCGCACCGCGCTTGCCGATTCGGTGCTGCAGGGGGGCGTCGCGGCGCTGGGTGGCTCGAAGCCGCTGCTTGTCGAACTCGCACAGCTGCAGGTCGCGCTGGGCCGATGGGGTCGCGGTGCCGCACTCTGGCGCGACGTGATGGCGGCTGAGCCGTATATGGACCAGGCCGCGCTCTTCTCGATGTACAACGTGCCGTCGGCAAGTCGCGACTCGGTTCGTGCCGCGCTGCTAGGGACGATGCAGGCGCCCGCCGACGCGGCCACACGAAAGGTCCACGGCCAGCTCGAACTGCAGTGGGGAAATCCGCGCGAAGGCTGGCGGCTCCTCTCCACGCTCACGATCGCCGACTCCGCCTACGACACCTGGAGCGATTTCGCGGCCGAGGCTGAGCGGCAGCAGGCGTGGCTGGTGGCACGTGACGCGCTGATCCGGATGAACATCGCGCGCCCTGCGGTGACGATCCAGTTGCGGGCGGCGACGGCGGCGGTGTCGGGTGGCGAGCCGTCCTCTGCGCTGACGATCCTCGCGCTGACGCGCACAAAAACCGACGCGGCCACCGTGCGGTCGCAGGTGTTGCCGCTCGAGGTGCGTGCACTCACGAATCTCGGGCGCGCCGCAGATGCGGAGGCGCTCGTGGCGCGCGAAGGGGGGCAGGCCGACGCGCTGACGCAGCGGCAGTTCGCCAAGCAGATCGCCTGGGGTTGGGTGCGGGCCGGAGAAGTGGAGAAGGCCAAAGCGGCACTGGCCGGCGCGAGCGGCGATGACGACGAAGAAGTTTCCGGGTGGATCGCGCTGTTCGAGGGCGACCTCACGCGTGCCCGCGCGGGGCTTCGGCGCCCTGCCGACGCCACCCCGGACGTGGTCACCGCGATGGCGCTGCTCGGCCGCACGCGCGGCGAGACTGGGCGAGTCGCGGGCGCGGCGTTCCTGGCGCTTGCGCGCGGCGACACCGCGACGGCGGCCCAACGGTTCGAACGTGCCGCCGACGAACTCGGCGATGCGGCGCCGCTCCTGCTCGGCTACGCCGCGCGCTTGTGGAGCCAGCGCCGCAACGACGCGCAGGCGATCAGCATCTGGGGCCGGATCGTGAATTCCTACCCGATTTCGCCCGAGGCCGCGGAGTCCGACCTCGAGTGGGCGCGCACGCTGCGGCGCAAGGGCGACCTCGCGGGTGCCACAGAACGGTTCGAACACCTTATCCTTTCGTTTCCCAACAGTGCGCTCGTGCCGCAGGCCCGTCGCGAACTGGAAACCCTTCGGAGCGGCGTCGCGTGATAATTCGCAACGGTACTGTGGTTCATTCGCGGCTCGGCCGCACGCTGGCGCTCGCCGCGCTCGCGTTCGCGCTCGCGCTCGCCACCTTGGCTTCGCGCGGGCTGGCGCAGCAGATCCTCGTGCCGATGGACGAGTCGCAGCAGAATCACCTGCGCGCGTATGGTCTCACGTACCTGGCGCTCAAGAATGGGGATCGCGCCGAATGGTGGATCAACTATCGCGGAGGAAGCTTTCTGCTTCCCGACAGCCCCGCGATTCGCCGCAAGGCGGCGCTCGATGGCGTGACGTTCATGCCGATCGACGCCGCGGCGATCGCGGCCGCCCGCCGCGAGATCTCGCAGAGTAACATGGACGCGATCCCGCTCGAGAAGGCCCCGCGCGTCGCGATCTACGCCGCGCCCAAATCGCCGCCCTGGGATGACGCGGTGACGCTCGCCCTGAAGTACGCGGGCATCGAGTACACGCAGATCTGGGACGACGATATGCTCGCGCAGGACCTGTCGAAGTACGACTGGATTCATCTCTTCCACGAAGACTTCACCGGGCAATTCAACAAGCTGTACCTCGGGTTTCGCGACCAGCCCTGGTTTATCGAACAGCGCGACCGCGACATGGGTACGGCCATCAAGCACAACTTTCCCAACGTGCCGTCGCTCAAGAAGGCCGTCGCGGGCCGCATTCGCACCTTCGTGGACAATGGCGGGTTCATTTTTGCGATGTGCGGCGCCACGGAGACGATCGAACTCGCGCTCGCGGCGCAGGGCGTGGACATCGCGGCCGCGTTTTCCGACGGTACGCCAATGGACGCCGACGCCGATGCCAAGATGGACTGGTCGAAAACGTTTGCCTTCCAGGGTGCGCGCCTCGAGATGAATCCCGGCGTCAACGCCATGAGCGACATCGACGGACACCAGGTGAACGTGGCGTCGCGGCGCCAGAGTCTGAACACCTTCACGCTCTTCAACTTTTCGGCGAAGTTCGATCCGGTCGCAACGATGCTGGTGCAGAACCACCGTAATGTCGTACCGGACTTCTATGGAGTGACCACGTCGTTCGTAAAAGCGCGCTTGAAGCCTGGCGTGAGCGTGTTAGCCAACGAGGAGGGGACGCCGTGGGTGAAATACGTGCACGGTGACTTCGGTAAGGGCTCGTGGACCTTTTTCGGCGGGCATGATCCTGAAGATCCGCAGCACAACATCGGCGCGCCGCCGACCGACCTCGCGCAACGCCCCAACTCGCCGGGCTACCGTTTGATCCTGAACAACGTCCTGTTTCCGGCTGCAAAAAAGAAGCCACTGAAGACCTGATGCACGGCCCGCGCGCATCCGCGCGAGCATCGGCGCGAGCATCCGCGCGAGCATGAGCGCGCCGGTTACCGGAGCCCGGCTTGCCGCCATGGCGGCGCGGGCCATTCGCTCGGCGATCGCGCTGGCGGGTGGCCGCGAAGTGTGCTTTACCTGCACCGTCGACGCGACCGGGTTGGTAGTGAGCGCTCGGGCTGTCGCGCGCGGCGACTCCAATAGCGTCCTGGCCCTTCCGGGGTTCGCGCGCCGCGGGGAGATGCTCGTCCATAATCATCCGTCGGGCCAGCTGGAGCCGTCGGGGCCAGACCTCGACATTGCCGCGCGGATGCACGACGAAGGGATCGGCTTTGGGATTGTCGACAATGCGGCCGAGCGGTTGTACGTCGTGGTCGAAGTCCCGCGTGCGGCCGAGGTCACGCCACTCGATGAGGACGAGGTCGCCGCGCTGCTCGGTCCCGACGGCCCCATCGCACAGCATTTAGGTCGCTACGAGGACCGTCCGAGCCAGCGCGAGATGGCCGCGCGCATCGCCAAACTCTATTCGCTCGGCGGGATCGGCCTCCTCGAGGCCGGCACCGGCGTCGGCAAGTCGCTCGGGTATCTCGTGCCTGCGTTACGGTGGGCTGCGGCGAATGGCGAGCGTACGATCGTGAGCACGAACACGATCACGCTGCAGGAGCAGTTGGTAGGCAAGGATCTGCCGTTTCTCGAGACGGCGCTGACGGACCAGCGCGTACGATTTGCGATGCTCAAGGGGTGGCGGAACTACGTCTGCCTGCAGCGGCTCGATCACGCGCGGGCGGCAGCGACTTCGCTCTTCGACGATGGAGCACGCGGTGATCTCGAGATGATCGATGCCTGGGCGGCGCGCACCTCGGATGGATCACTAGCCGACCTGCCCGAGGCGCCGCGTCCCGATGTGTGGGACGAAGTGGCGGCTGAAGCGGATCTCTGCACGCGACTTCGGTGCTCGCACTTCGACCGTTGCTTCGTCTTCGCCGCGCGGCGGACGGCGGCGCAAGCCGACGTGGTCGTGGTGAACCACCATCTCCTGATGGCCGACCTCGCCGTGCGTCGGGCATCGCAGAACTGGACCGAATCTGCCGTGCTACCGGCGTACGCGCGGCTCGTGATCGACGAGGGGCATCACCTTGAAGACGCCGCGTCGTCGCACCTCGCGTCGAAAGCGTCCCGCCGTGGAATCCTGCGTTTGCTCTCGCGGCTCGAGCGCAAGGGGCGTGGCCTCTTGCCGACGCTCGAAATGCAGCTTGGCCGTTCCCACGACCTGCTCTCCACGGCAAGTCTCGACCTCGTGCGCGTGCGCCTGTACGGTACGACGGCGGCGGCGCGGCAGACCACCGAGCTGCTGTTCGACGTCCTCGACCAGTGGATGACACGCCAGTCGGACACTCAGGTGCGACTGACGGACCGCTTCGACGACGACCCCATCTGGCGCGAAGGGCTGAGCCGCGCGTTGGACGACATGCTGCGCGAACTCGACTCGCTTTCGGACGGGCTGATCCTCGTGCGCGACCGCATCGAGACGGACGAAAAAAGGGCCGAGGAACTCGCCACCGTGCTGGGCGAGTTGCGCGGCGTGATCCGTCGGCTGGAGTCCGCCGGAGACGCGCTGCGTAGCGCGCTCAGGCCGACCAGCGATTCGCACGAACGCATCCGTTGGATCGAGGCGCGGGGTGGCGGGCCGTTGGAGGAGAGCGAGGGTGGGGGACGCGAACGCTTGCGCCACGTAGGTGTCGCCAGCGTGCCGCTCGACCTCGCGCCGATTCTGCGCGAGGATCTGTTCCGCCGCGTCGAAACGTGCATCGTGACGAGCGCCACACTCGCAGTCGGCGACGGGTTCGGGTTCATCGCGTCGCGGCTCGGTCTCGATCAAGACGATGTTGAGCCCGCGACGGCGCACCTCGGCTCGCCGTTCGATTTTGCAACGCAGGCGGTGCTCGCCATTCCCACCGACATGCCGATGCCGGGGGCGGGCGACGGCGCCCACCTGGAACGGACCGTCGAGGTGGCCGCCGATCTCGTCCGCGCCGCGGGCGGTGGCGTCTTCCTGCTCTTCACGAGCCACCGCGACGTGCGTGAGGCCGCGAGGCTGCTGCGCGCAGCCGGTATCGACCGCGACTGGCCGCTGCTCGTGCACGGCGAGGACTCGCGCGACGCGATCCTCCGGCGTTTCCGTGCGCACGGCGATGCCGTGCTGGTCGGCACAGCGTCGTTCTGGGAGGGCGTGGACGTGCCGGGCCGTGCGCTGCGAGGACTCCTGCTCGCGCGGATCCCGTTCCGTGTACCATCGGAGCCGATTACGGCCGCGCACTGCGAGGCGATCGAGGCCGCAGGCGGTGACGCATTCTCGGACTATATGATCCCCCACGCGGCCCTCCGGCTCAAGCAGGGCTTCGGGCGCCTGATCCGGTCGACCACCGACCGCGGCGCCGTCGTCATCTGCGATCCTCGGGTCGTGCGAAAGGGATATGGCGCAGCGCTCCTTGCTGGCCTCCCCCCCGCCCGCCGCCTCGAGGGGCCGTGGGTGACCCTGCGGCCAGAGCTCGAGCGGTTCTACCGTGCAACCAATACCGGTATAAGCGGGTAGATTCTCATTATGCCAATACCTGGAAAAATCATCTGCGTCGGCCGGAACTACCGTGACCACGCCAAAGAAATGGGGGGCGACGTTCCCAAGGAACCGCTTCTCTTCCTCAAGCCGCCCTCCTGCGTGATCGATGCGGGCGTGGCCATCGAACTGCCGCCGAACGCTGGTCGGATCGATTACGAGGGCGAAATTGGTGTGGTGGTCGGTGCCCGGCTCAAAAATGCCGACGAGGCCACGGCGCGGAAAGCAATTCGCGGCCTGATCGCCGCGAATGACGTGTCGGCTCGCGACTGGCAGAACAGCGATGGTCAGTGGGCGCGCGCCAAGGGGTGCGACACCTTCCTGCCGCTCGGCAACGAAGTACCCGCCCCGGACGATCTGGACGCTGTGACGGTTGTGACGCGCCATAACGGCGTGGAGCGCCAGCGCGCGACAGGAGCGGACATGGTCTTCAAGATTCCGTTCCTGCTCTCGTACATCTCGCGCTATATCACGCTCGAGCCAGGCGACATATTGCTCACCGGCACGCCGGCCGGCGTCTCGCAGATTCAGCCCGGCGACACGGTCGAGGTTGAACTGCTTGGCCTGTCGAAGGTCAGCAACCCCGTTGCCGCCGCGTAGCACTCGGGTCCAACGAACGGTTGTCATCACGCCGTGAGCGCGCCGTGACGGGGCCACGCCGCCGTCTGATTTCGACGCCGGGTGAGCGTCGCGATCCTGAGGGCCGCGGCCCCGGCTCGGTGGTCGTGTCGCTTGTCGTCCACGCGCTGGTCGTGCTCGCATTCCTGCAGATCACCGCTGGCCCCGGCGGCGATTGGATCGCCTCGATGCTGCGTAGCGCGCCGGCGACGCCGGTTGAGCGGATCGGGTTCCTCCAGTTGCCTCGCGGCGCGCCACCGACGGAAGTGCCGCGTCGTGGCGGCGACAACCGGGCGTTTGCGAAGGCGCCGCCAACGGCCGTTGCGCACGTGGCGCCGGTCGCGGTACCGTCTTCACTGCCTCCTCTACCGAATCGACCTCCACGTGCCGGAGGCGATATCGGGACAGGCCCGCTGGTTGGCGGGGGCGGTGATACGCGTGGCGTGCGGCCGTCCTATTCGGATCCCCGACTCTGGGCGCCGTCGGCGCCCATGGTCACTGCGCCCTTGTCGGCGACGGCGAGACTCGACAGCGCGATCGCCCCGATCTTTCGCGAACTCGCCGACTCGATGCGGCGCGCCGCCGCCGAAGGCCGCGACCCGGCAGACTGGACGTTCAAGATTGGCGGGCAGCGGTTCGGTGTCGACAGGCGGTTCATCCGCCTTGGACCGGTGTCGATCCCGACGGCTGCGCTCGCGTTCCTGCCGCTCAATGTGCAGGGGAATCCGACGACGATCGATCACGACCGCCGGCTCACGCAGATGCGTGGCGAGATTCTCAACCAGGCGGCGCGAGCGGCCCGTGACGAGGACTTTCAAAAAGCGGTGAAGTCGCTCCGCGAGCGGAAGCAGAAGGAACGTGACGAAGGCAAGAAAGTGGAGCCGTCGAAAATCATTCCGTAGCGGGACCTTCGTTTGCCGAGGGTGGCCGCGGCGGCCTGAGTACGCCGGCCACGACGCCGAGCACCACGAAGTCATCGCCGACACCAAGTTCGACCTCTTCTCCTGTGCCAGCGCCATCGAGGATCAGCGTCGCACCGCGGCGCGTCATGGCCCGCACCAGCAGCGCGCCACCCACCCGCGCCACGATCAGGTGGCCTTCCTGCGCCCGCGCCGATGGATGCACGATCACGAGATCGTTTTGCAGGATGCCGTGCGCCGGAGCGCCTTGGGGGAGCGCGCGCACCAAAAAGGCGTCGGGCGCGCCCACCAGCCGGCGATCCAGCGTCACATGATCGTCGGCTTCGAGCATGCCCGTGACGGGGTTCAGCGACATGAGCGGGACCGGCATCGTGCCCTGTGCGCCGGCGAATCCGACGAGCGACACGCCACGCGACCGGCCCGGATGCTTCCGGACGTAGCCTTTGCGTTCGAGCGAAATGATCAGGTCGGCCACCGACTTGGTACTCGGAATCTTTAGCGCGCGACCGATCTCGCGCACGCTCGGCTGATACGTGTGCTCGGCGAGAAAGTCGAGCAGGAACTCGTAGAGCTCCTGCTCGATGTTGGAAAGTGAGTCGCGCGGAGATGTCACAGGTGCCGGTGGCTTGGGGGGAGGCCCAAGATGGTCATCAGCGAGTCACGGCGCGAGTCGCGGATGCGAGAGGGCCGCGTCGATCCGCGCGATCGAGCGGTCGCGGCCGAGGAGGAGCAGCACGTCGAAGATGCCCGGGCTCTCTGCCACGCCTGTGAGGGCGACGCGCAGCGGCTGGAAGAGCTTCCCGGCGCCGACTCCGTGTGCCTCGGCGAGGATGCGTAGCGCGGGTTCCACGGCCGTCGCGTCCCACGGTTCGAGCGTAGCGAGCGCCGCCCGCGCGCCGGCAAGGAGCGTGCGCGAGAGGGCCGCGTCCTTCCACTGCTTGGCGGTGGCCTGCTCGTCGTATGCCACGCTGGTACCGAAATAGGGCTGCGACTGGCGCACGATGTCGTCGACCGTGCGCGAGCGAATCCGGAGCAGGTCCACGAGCAGGGCCGTCCATTCCGGTCGAGCGTTCAAGTCCGTCACGGATGAGAAGCCGGCCGCTTCGATAGCCACGGCCACCCGCGCGGCGAGCGCCTCGAGCGGAATGCGCTGGAGGTGCTGCCCGTTCATCCACTCGAGCTTCTTGATGTCGAACACCGACGCCTTGGCGAGCAGGCCATCCTCACTGAAGGCCTCGATCATCTCGGCCGGTGACATCACCTCACGATCGCCGCCCGGGCTCCAGCCCAGCAGTGCGAGGAAGTTGCACATTGCATCGGGCAGGATTCCTAGGTGCTCGTAGTCGCCAACGGCGGTGGCGCCGTGCCGCTTGGACAGCTTCTTGCCATCGGTGCCGAGCACGTTCGGAAAGTGCGCAAAGCGTGGCAGGGCCCCGCCGAGCGCGCGGTAAAGCAGGATCTGTTTTGGGGTGTTGCTGATGTGATCTTCGCCGCGCAGCACGTGTGTGATGCGCATCGCGATGTCGTCCGAAACAACGGCCAGGTTGTAGATCGGCGTGCCGTCCGAGCGGAGGATCACGAGGTCGTCGAGGTCCTTGTTCGGGAAGCTGATGTCACCGTGCACGATGTCGTTCCACGTGGTCGTCCCCTCAGGGACACGAAAGCGGATCGTGTGCGGTAGGCCAGCTGCGGTGCGACTCGCGACGTCGGCGGCTTCGAGTCGATCGCAGCGGCGGTCGTAGCGAAACGTCTCTTGCTTTGCCTCGGCCTCTGCGCGACGCCCGTCGAGTTCGGCAGCGGTGCAGAAGCAGCGATAGGCAGCGCCGGACTCAAGTAGCGCGGCGGCATCACGCGCGTGGCGTTGGACGTTCGCGCCCTGGAACACCACATCCTCGTCCCACTGCAGTCCAAGCCAGATCAGCCCGTCGAAGATCGCACGGGTAGAGTCGTCGCTGCTCCGCGCCTTGTCGGTGTCCTCAATACGGAGGAGGAACTGGCCGCCGAGCTTGCGGGCGTACAGCCAGTTGAACAGCGCCGTGCGCGCGCCGCCGACGTGGAGGTAGCCCGTCGGCGACGGGGCAAATCTGACGCGGACCATGTGATGACCAGCCAGGTTCTCGTTTCTTACGACTGCGAACGGAGACGGAGGGATTCGAACCCTCGATACAGGTATAAGCCCGTATAACGGTTTAGCAAACCGCCGCCTTCAGCCTCTCGGCCACGTCTCCCATGTTGTGCTGCAAGCACTTCGCTACTGCGCCAGCCCCGCTTCAACCCGCTTGTTTGCCGCTTGTTTGCCGCTTGTTTGCCGCTTGTTTGCCGTTGACTTGGCGGTGACGGTCCACTGAGGCGACAGCTTCGTTCAGGTCTTCTTGATTCGCGATGTTGTAGCGGTCAAACATAACACGAGTCTTCCATCCGCACAGCCTCATGAGTCGGCCCTCGCTGACACCCGCCTCGACAAACTCGCGGGCAGCGGTGCGGCGGAGGTCATGCACTAGTCGGACAGGAGCCGGGACGGGCATGGCGCTTCGCGAACTTGAGTCGTAATGTTTTGCCAGCGGTGTAGGTCCTTTCCCAACTCCCAAGCATAGAGACCGTCATGCCTAGGCGTGTGTCGTTGCGACTATTGGCGCTGCTAGGCGCCTTGTTCCTCGCTTTCCCGGCAGCCAATGCTGCGGCTGCCGCCGCCACTGGTACGGTGAGAGGCCGGGTCACCGACGCCGAAGACGGCTCGCCCATCGGCTCCGCGCAGGTGTCCATCGTCGGCACGCGGCTCGTGGCGCTCACGAATACCAACGGCGACTACGTATTGCCGGGCGTGACAAGCGGTCCCGTGACGGTCCGCATCGTGCGCATCGGCTACCAGCCGGCGACGCAGGCCGCAGTGGTTCCCGACGGAGGGACCGTCGTCGCGAACTTTAGCGCGACCCGCTCAGTGACCCGCCTCGAAGAGGTCGTCACGACGGCCACCGGAGACCTGGCGCGTCGCGAGGTCGGGAATGTCATGGCAACATTGTCCGCAGACAAGCTGACCAAGGAGGCACCCGTGACGAACGTCAACGAGATTCTCCAGTCGCGCATCCCCGGGGTGCTAGTAGTCCAGGGTTCCGGGCAGGTCGGCGCGTCGTCGTCCATCCGCATTCGCGGCACGAGTTCGCTGTCGCTCAGCAATGAGCCGATCGTGATTGTCGACGGCATCCGCTACGACAACAACGCCATCACCGCGAACACCACAACGCAGCGCGTCAACGCGTTCAGCGACTTCAACCCCGAGGACATCGAGACGATCGACGTCATCAAGGGTCCCTCGGCGGCAGCGCTCTACGGCACCGCGGCCGCGAACGGCGTCATCGTCATCAAGACTAAGCGCGGCACCCAGGGCAAGACGCAGTGGCGCCTGTTCACCGAACGGGGCCAGATCTCGCAGCCGTCGAAGTTCGAGGACAACTGGCAGAGCTGGGGGCGCAACGTCGTGAACGGCGCGCCGACCGGCGCCGCGATCCAGTGCAAGGTGGTCAACCTCTCGCTCGGCCGTTGCGTGCAGGACAGCCTGTCGAGGAACAATCCGTACACCAACCCGCTGACCAATCCGTACAAGACGGGCGAGGCCCGAACCGCGGGCGTCTCCGCCGGTGGCGGAAACGATCTCCTCCGGTACTTCGTGTCGCTCACACGGCAGAACGAGGTGGGCCCATACCAGATGCCTGACACGGACGTGAAGCGCATCACCGCCGAACGCGGTACCCCGCCAACCGGCATCCAGATCCGTCCGAACCAGCTGCAGCAGACGTCGCTGCGCGGCAACTTCTCGTTCGCGCTGGCGTCAAAGGCTACGGTAGACGTGAACGTCGGGTACATCGACCGCAACCTGCACACGCCGTTCGACGGCGGCTTTTTCGCCGGAATGACGTTCCAGCTGATGACGGCGCCTGGGTACACGTACAACCGCACGCTCGGGACGCAGCGCGAGTTCGTCGGTGACATCTTCTCGATCGAACAGCGGCTGAGCGAACAGCGGTGGACCGGGAGCACCACGTTCAACTGGAACCCGCTCGATTGGCTTAAGGTGCACTCGGTCATCGGGATTGACCAGAACCATCAGTACAACTATCGCATGCAGAAGAACGGCGAGGGCACCAGCGTCGGTGTCGCATGGGGCCCGATCGGCCGTGAGGGCGGCAAGGACGCCGACCGCATCAATCTGAACAAGACATCCTTCAACGCCAGCGCGACGGCGACGAGTAACCTGACCAACGTGATCACGTCGAAAACCACGCTGGGTGTGCAGTGGTTCAAGGACCAGACGTACGACACCTTCGTTGAAGGGTACGGGCTCCTCCCTGGCGCTACGTCGCCAAACGCCGCCGGCCGGATCCGGATCTCGTCCGAGTTCACCACGGAGAACGCCACGGAAGGCGTCTTTCTCGAAGAGCAGCTCGCGTGGCGCGACCGGCTTTTCGGAACATTCGGCGTGCGCCAGGACAAGAACAGCGCGTTCGGCCGATCGGTCGGCAACACCCAGTACCCGCGGGCATCGCTGTCGTACCTGATCTCGGACGAGAAGTGGTTCCCGGCGATCAAGTACGTCGACCGCCTCCGCCTCCGCACCGCGTGGGGCAAGGCCGGCGTCCAGCCCACCACGATCGCCGCCCTGCAGTTCCTGTCGGGGGCGACCTTCCCGATCGGCGGTTCCGAGGTCCCTGGTTTGCGCCTGAGCAGCATCGGCAATCCCGGCCTGAAGCCCGAGGTCACGACCGAGACCGAAATCGGCGCCGACTTCGCGCTCCTGAAGGAGCGCATCAACGTCGAACTCACGTATTTCAACAAGCAGAGCCACGACGCGCTCTTCGCGCGCCCTCTACCACCGTCGTATGGTGCCGGCGGATCGCAGTTCCAGAACCTCGCCTCCGTCGAGAATACGGGAGTGGAAGTCTCCGTTGACGGCCAGGTGATCGACCGTCCGTACTTCAACTGGAACGTTCGGGTCGGCGGGTCGCACCTCAAGAACACGCTCAAGGACGCGGGCACCGTGCCGCTGGCGGTCACGCCGGGCAACCGCCAGGTCGTCGGGTATCCGCTCAATGGGCTCTGGGATCGCAAGATCATTTCCTATACGGACGCGAACGGCGACGGCAAGATCACGGAGAACGAGGTTGTGCTCTCCGATACGGCGCTGTTCAAGGGATCGACGCTCCCGGAGTGGGAGGCCGGCGTCACGAACACGTTCGGCTTCCTGAAGAACACGGTGCACATCACCGCGCAGTTCGACTACCGCGGTGGGTTCTTCAACCAGTGGGGCTACGAGAGCCAGCGGTGCGTGTCTACCGGCAACTGTCGTGCGGTCAACGATCCGACGGCGCCGCTCGAGGCGCAGGCACGCTCGGTCATGGGTGCCAGCTCCGCAAACAAGACGATCTGGGGCTTCTTCGTCCCGAACGATTTTGTCCGCTTCCGGGAACTCAGCGTCACCTACGACTTCTCGAAGAACCTCACGCAGAAGTACCTCCGTTCGAAGGGCGCGTCGCTCTCGCTGAGCGGGCGCAACCTGGGCGTGCTCTGGACCAAGTACCCTGGGCTCGACCCTGAAGCGAACAGCTCAGTCGCCAACACGGGCGGCGGTAACAACGACTTCTATTCGCCGCCGGTGCTGCGGACCTACCAGGTGCGGTTGAATGTCGCGTTCTAACATGACCAACGGTTTTCTCCCATTCGGAGCTCGACGGACGATGACTTCCATTCAGACCAAGGCGCGCACGCGCCGCGTGGGGCCGTGGGCGTGGCAGGTTGCCGCTGCCCTGGTGCTCACTGCGTGCGACGCTAGTTCGCTGTTGGACGTGAACACGCCGGATCAGATTACGCCGGCCGCCGCGGCCAGTCCCGCGGGCGCGGCTGCCATACGCGCGGCTGCGATCGGCAACTTCGCCAACTTTTTCGCCGGTGATCCCTCCGGCGGCTCGCCGGTCGGCATGAACATGTACAGCGGGATATTCTCCGACGAGATCATCTCGTCGCGCGGTGGAACCGAGCACCTCGACCAGCGCGCCCAGAACGACAACCTGTTCCCGTCGACGTCGTGGAACGTGGTAGGCACCGCGAGTACGCAGATCATTCGTGCAATCAAGGCGCTCAATACGTACGTCGCCGCCAGCGCGTCGCGGAACATGCAGGTCGGCGAACTGTATGGAAAAAGGGGGTTCCTGATGGCCATCACCGCAGAGATATTCTGCAACGGCGTCCCGATTGCCAATGCCGATGATGCCAATCCGGTCACGGAGACCCTCAACAACGTTGACCTCTACACTCGCTCGCTTGCTCAGTTCGACTCGGCGCTCGCCGTTCTGTCGCCGACGGCCGCCGGCGACCTGACGTACCGTTACATGGTCCGCGTCGGCAAGGCGCGCGCCCTGATGAACCTCAACAAGTACCCCCAGGCGGTCGCTGTCCTTGGAGCGGGCGGAGACGGCAGCGGGAGCGCCGCCATCCCGAGCTCGTTCGTGTTTAACGTCGAGTACGGCACGGTGTCGATCGTCAACACCATGTACGACTGGATGGTCGCCACGCCGAACTTCGGGGCGGCCGACAAGGAGGGAGGCAACGGACTCGACTTCGTGACCTCCGGCGATCCGCGGGTCAAGGCCGCCAAGACAACGGTGGCGGGTCAGGACGGGACGCGCATCTTCACCTCGCTGATGTACCCGCTGCCCACGTCACCCGTCCCGCTCGCTACCGGAACCGAGGCCCGGCTGATCGAGGCCGAGGCCCTCCTTGCCGCAGGCGACGGCACGGGTTGGCTCAACGGGCTCAACGCCCTACGCGCGGCCTTCACGGGAGCTCCCGCGCTTGCGCCGTTGGCCGACCCTGGTAACAAAGACGCCCGCGTCGACCTGATGTTCCGCGAGCGCGCGTTCTGGTTGTACATGACGGCCCATCGCGTCGGCGACCTGCGCCGGCTCAGCCGCCAGTACGGACGCACGGCAGCGACGATTTGGCCGACGGGCGCCTACTTCAAGGGGGGCGTATACGGCACGGACGTGGCCCTCAAGCCGTCGCAAGCCGAGCAGAACAACGGCGCTTGGAAGGCGTGCACGGACCGGAATCCGTAGGCGGGATCGGCGGCATCGCAGCTTTCACACGGAGGGGCCGGTTCGCGTTGCGAGCCGGCCCCTCCGTGCTTTCTGCATGGCGCCGTGCCCGTGCGTTCGTGGGGTTGATGCCGGACTATAAAGTTGGCTCTTCGTAGTGCGGCATCTTTGAGGTCCAGCAAACCGCCGCCTTCAGCTTGTTTGCCGCTTGTTTGCCGCTTGTTTGCCGCTTGTTTGCCGCTTGTTTGCCGTTGACTTGGCGGTGACGGTCCACTGAGGCGACAGCTTCGTTCAGGTCTTCTTGATTCGTGATGTTGTAGCGGTCAAACATAACACGAGTCTTCCATCCGCACAGCCTCATGAGTCGGTCAGGAACACCCGCCGTGCGACACGCCCGCTTCCACGCTGGGCAACACGAGTCCCATAACGTTCGAGCAGGCGGCAGTGGCCTAACTCACTGCCCACTGATTCCCGTACCCCTCAGTTCGGTGACCGCACACTTTGGGGCGTCCTCGTGAACTACACGCGGGCCACGGGCGACCGGTAGCGGCACCCTTCGTCGCGCGCCAACTTGGGGCATGCTTCGACCTATTCGGCTTCTCGCGTTGGCGGCGCTCTTCGATGGGGCGCTGCTGGCTGGCGCCCCGCTCACACTGTTTGCCCAAGCTGCTCCCGCGCCCGATGCGTCGCGGATGCCTCCAGTCGGGTGGGTCGGATCGCCGAAGCAATACGATGCACTGAAGGTCTCGACCGACCTGATGATCCCCACACGTGATGGCAAGCGCATGGCGACCGATGTGTACCGGCCGGCTCGCTATGGCGTGCCCGTGACGCAGCCACTGCCGGTGTTGTTGAATCGCACGCCGTACAACAAAGCGGCGCTCGCCGAACTAGCCGTGTGGTACGCCGAGCGGGGCTACGTGGTGGCGTTGCAGGACACGCGCGGTCGCTACAAGTCTGAAGGCACGTTCTCCAAGGTGCAGCCCGCCGACGCCACCGATGGGTACGACGTCATCGAATGGCTCGCCAAGCAGCCCTACGCCAACGGCGTGGTCGGCATGTGGGGCACGTCGTTCTCGGCCCACACCGAGGCCGGCGCCGCGCAGTACAACCCGCCATCGCTCAAGTCGATGGTGCTCAACATGGGTGGCCTCGCCAATGGTTGGGATCACGGTGTGCGCTATCGCGGCACGTATGAAATGGGGCGTCAGCTCACCTGGGCGTGGAGCCAGTTGCTGGCCGACGCGCGCTCGCCCGATGTGCAGGCGCTGCTCACCAAGGAAAAGGTCGAGGACTGGTACAGCGTGCAGCCCATGCGGCGCGGCCTCAATCCACTCTCGGTAAACCCGCAGTATGAAGGGTGGTACTTCGACTTCTTCGAGCACGCCGACTACGACGCGTTCTGGAAGGACCCCATGCTGGCGTGGGATGAACACTACGGGGAAACGTCCGATATCCCCATGATGCACGTGGGCGGATGGTATGACATTTTCACCGCCGGCACGTTCAAAAATTTTACCGAGTTGCGCAAACTCAAGAAGACGCCGCAGCGCATCGTCGTCGGTCCGTGGACACATGGCGGTAACAATCGCAGCTTCGCGGGCGACGTAGCCTATGGCGACAGTGCTGCCATCCCCGATTTCCTCACCGACTTCCATCTGCGCTGGTTCGACCATCACCTGAAAGGCGTAGCGAATGGCATCGAGAAGGACTCGGCGGTTCGCCTGTTCGTGATGGGTACGGGAGATGGTCGCAAAGACGCCAATGGGCGCCTGCAGCACGGCGGCTACTGGCGTACGAGCAACGCCTGGCCAGTCACGAACACGCGCATGGTGCCGTACTACTTCCAGGCCGACGGCTCGCTGCGCGCCACGAAGCCGAAGGCGCTGCACTCGAAAACCACATATACCTTCGATCCGCGCCATCCGGTGCCGACGGTCGGTGGCGGGTCGTCCGCGCGCCTTAAAGACGGTGCGTACGATCAGCGTGAAGACCCGCGCTTCCCACCTTCCCAAGCACCTTGGCTGCCGCTGCGCTCCCGCGCCGACGTGGTCGTTTTCCAGACGGAGCCCCTCACCGCGGACATGACGGTCATCGGCCCGATCACCGTCACGCTCTTCGCCTCCGTCACCACGGTAGACGCGGACTTCACCGCGAAGCTGGTTGACGTCTATCCCTCGAGCACCGACTGGCCCGGCGGTTTTGATCTCAATCTCACCGACGCCATCGTGCGTGGACGCTATCGCGCCACCCGCGATCATGCCGTGATGCTGCAGCCCGGACGCGTGTACGAGTTCACGATTGATCCTTTCCCCACGGCGAACGTGTTCAAGAAGGGGCATCGTATTCGTGTCGACATCTCCAGCAGCAACTTCCCGCGCTTCGACGTGAATCCGAATACGGGGGAACCACTGGGAAAGAATCGCCGCCTGGTCACGACCGACATCTCGATTCAGCACAGTGCGACCTATCCGTCGCACATCGTACTGCCGCTCGCGCCCGCGCGTCCGTAACGCAGCGATGTTGCTCACCCTCCTCGCCTACGGCATGGTTCTCGTGTTCATGACGCTGATCATGACCAAGAAGCTCTCCCCGCTCACGGCGCTGATTCTCGTGCCGGTGGCCTTTGGCATCGCGGGTGGGTTCGCCCTGCAGCTCGGGGAGATGATGGTCGCCGGCATCACCAAGCTGGCCCCCACCGGCGTGATGCTGATGTTCGCCATTTTGTATTTCGCGATCATGCTTGACGCCGGCCTGTTCGAGCCGTTCGTGCAGCGATTGATCGCATGGGTGCACGGCGACCCGATGAAAGTTGTCGTCGGCTCGGCGGTGTTGGCGCTGCTCGTTTCACTTGACGGCGACGGCTCTACGACCTACATGATCACCATCGCCGCCATGTTGCCGCTGTTTCGGCGACTCGGTATGCGACCGCTTGTACTGGCCTGCGTCACGATGCTCGCGTCCGGGGTCATGAATACGCTGCCGTGGGGCGGACCGACCGCGCGCGCAGCGAGCGCGCTCTCGATCGACGTGAGCACGGTGTTCGTGCCCATGATCCCCGCCCTCGTTGTCGGCGTCTGCTGGGTGTTGTATGTGTCGTATCGGCTTGGGCTTGGCGAACGCCGCCGGCTCGCCGCGGTGGGTGCGTTGTCTCCGGCCAACGAACAGGTATTGCGCGAGGAGCTCGCCAATCCTGAGCTGCGGGACGACACGCGGCACCGACGTCCCCGCCGGCTTTTCGTGAATGCGGCGCTCACCGTGGCCTTGCTCGCGGCGCTCGTCGCCGCCGTGCTGCCGTTGCCGGTACTCTTCATGATCGGCTTCGCCGTCGCGATGCTGCTCAACTACCCGACGATCGACGAGCAGAAGGCGTTGTTGTCGCGACATGCGGGGAATGTGCTGGCCGTGGTCGGCCTCATTTTCGCGGCCGGCATCTTCACCGGCATTCTCTCCGGCACGAAGATGGTCGACGCCATGGCCGAGAGCGTGATCCAGTTGGTGCCGCCGGTGCTCGGCCCCTATCTCGCGATCGTGACCGGTGTGCTCAGTATTCCGTTCACGTTCTTCATTTCCAACGACGCGTTCTACTTCGGTGTGCTCCCGATTCTTGCGCGAGCGGGCGAGGCGTACGGGATCACGGCCGCCGAGATGGCCCGCGCGTCGTTGATCGGGCAGCCCGTGCACCTCCTGAGCCCGCTCGTGCCGTCCACCTTCCTCCTGGTCGGACTGGTGGGTGTCGATTTCGACGACCATCAACGCTATACGCTCAAGTGGGCGCTGGCGTCGGCTGCGGTGCTGCTCCTGGCGGGGCTCGTGACGCTCGTGATTCCGCTACGCGGGTAGCCGCTGCGGGGGTAGCCGCTGCGGCTGCTGCTGTGCTTGCGGAGGGCATTGCCTCTGCCGATAATCGTCGCAACCGCCGGGCAGGTCGGCCAGAGTTACGAGGCGCAATCGCTGACGCCCACTGAAGCTCATTTTCTGTGAGCACTACGTGCGTGGACATTCCCGCCGCGCTATCATTACTCGCGGGACTCCGCCCGACTCATGAAGTGCACCTTCTGACTCTTTATACCTTTTCCAATGATGCCACGAAACACTCTGCGTCGCCGAGCCGGCCTGACGATTCTTGTCGCTGCCTTCGCTTCGTTTCTCCTCTCCGTCTGGCTCTGGTTTACGGGCAGCCACGAGCAGGGTCTTTATGTGGGACTGTGGGTGCCCTCAATTCTCTCGTTCGGGTGCGTCGCACTCCAGATCAGCGGTGTCCGCGATGAGTGACCTCGTCCTCTTTGCGATCGGACTGGCAGTCGCTGTTCCGGCAGGGACCGTCGTGGTCGCTCTGTTGTACGCCGCCGGCATCGATGAGCAAGAAGCGAAGAAGAGTCAGGCACGGCGAGAACCGGATCTGCTGCCGCGGGCCTAGACGGGGCACTGTCTTCCTCAGCGCACATCAGCCCGGGATGATCCTGCGCACACTCGTGAAATGGGACGGCCGGGTACGGCGTTGAGGCGCCATCAACTGCCATGAAGCGCACCTACCTGGTCGTCGGCCACTCGAGCGGTATCGGACTCGCACTCACTCAACTGGCCCTGGATGCCGGCCACGCGGTGGTCGGAGTGTCGCGACGCGTTTCGGGCATCGTCACGCCTGACCTCAGCGAACGCCAGGCCGACGTGCTCGAGGTCGATGTCGCCTCGCTAGACCTACCGGCTGCCCTGGACGGCGTTGCGTACTGCCCCGGGAGCCTGAATCTCAAGTCGTTCGGGGCGCTCCAGGAATCACAGTTCCTGGACGACTTCCGCATTTCGGCGCTCGGTGCGGTGCGCGTGCTCCAGGCGACCGCCAATGCCCTCAAGGCCGGTCGGCAGCCCGGCGTCGTGCTCTTCAGCACAGTGGCAGTGCGGCAGGGTATGCCGTTTCACGCATCGATTGCGATGGCCAAGGGGGCGGTGGAGGGGCTCACCCGATCGCTCGCGGCGGAATGGGCGCCGGTGATCCGCGTCAACGCTGTTGCGCCATCGCTCACGAGCACCCCCCTCACGGCGCGGCTTCTTTCGAGCGACGAGCGTCTGCAGGCGAGCCGGGACCGTCACCCACTCCGCCAGGTCGGGCAGCCCGACGACGTCGCCGCAACCGCGCTGTTCCTCCTTGGCGATCAATCGCGGTGGATCACCGGCCAGGTCTGGGGGGTGGACGGCGGCATGTCCAGCGTGCGCACGGAGCGACGCGGGGACAGATGACGCAAGCCTTGCCTTCGGCTGCCGCGGATGACGACACCCGCCTTGCGCGGCGCTGCTGATGGATCAGACGACGAGCGCGCCCCCGGAAATACCAATACAGAGCACGAGCATACCGAGCGCGGGCAGCGATTTCCGCAACGGATCGCGGACTCTGACGTGCATCGCCAGCGCCCCGAGCATCAGAACGCAGATCAGCGCAGCCGCCGGGAATATCACCGCCGGCAACCAGATGCCCGCGATCAATGCCAGTGCCGATCCCACCTTGAGTGTCCCGATGGCGTAGGCGAACCATGCCGGCAGTCCGTATGCGGCGAACTCCTCCAGCATCGAGGCGGCGTTGGCTCCCCGATACGCCGTGGGTCGATCAAATCGCAGCAGCCACACATTCAGTAGTCCAAGCGCCGCTACGACCTGCAGGATGACCATGACCGTTCTCATATCCGCTCCAGTGTGTGACACGTAATGTCGCGCCCTGCGGGGGTGAAGACTACTAAGATAAGGATACAATGCAACTCGCCGCAGCCCTTGCGCAGGCCCTCTCGATCGTCGCGTTTGCCGGGTACGGCGCGAGCGCGTTGGTGACCGACCGCATGGCAGCGGAATTCCAGCGCTTCGGTCTCGCCCATTTACGAGTGCTGACCGGCACCCTGCAAATCGTGGGAAGCGTGGCCCTTTTCGTCGGTTACTTCTTCCGTCCACTTCTCTTGCTGTCGGCCGGCGGCTTCGCAGCGATGATGGTGATTGGACTGGTCGTACGAGTGAGGATCCGGGATCCGTTTGTCGAGATGATCCCGGCGTTCACTCTCATGTGCCTTAATCTGTTTGTAGCCTTATCCGCGTCATCGCGAGGGTGAGCGCACCGGGGTCGTGGGTTCAAATCCCGCAGTCCCGATGAATGACGAGGTCAACAGCAGTGGCTCCGCTTATCTGAACAGGTTTTGGGCCTGAGATAAGTGGAGTGGCGGGCGGGTTATGCCCCGTTCGAAGCGACGCTGACTTGGAGCCCAGTATGAGCCGGAAGGGGAACTGCTGCAACAATGCCGTGGCGGAATCTTTCTTCAGTAGTCTGTTGCAGTTTTAAGGTCGTGCTGAAGATCCGCCGACCGATGTCCTTCCATCTGCTGCCCATCCTTATGAGAAGTGAACCTACGCTTCCCAAAGTGCCTCGTCGAATTGGGGTGCAGGCCAGCTGACGCGACCTATCGAATACGCGCGGCGCTCCCACCTCGACAGCATGGGCGCCCCGCTGGTCCGTACGGTTATGATTGGCCAGTGTTCATGGCGCACGCTTCGGGCACCAGAACGCACGAGACGGCGGAGCGCGTTCGCGCCCCGCCGTCCCCGGCCCTGCATAATCTTCCAGCAGTTACGGCTTAAAGTTCGGGTTGTTGTCGAGTTCCGTCCGCGGTACTGGGTAGCAGGTCTGCGAACCCACGGACCCGAAGCCAGTGCGCCAGTACGGCGTGCCGGTCACCGCGACCCGGTTCGCCGCCGCGACGGGATGGCGGCGCCAGTCGCCCATGCGCTTGCCTTCGATCCAGAAATCTAGGGCTTTCTGGTTGAAGAGTTCGTACAGGACGCTGGCCGCATCCGTGGCGCCGGCGTACACCGCCTGACCAGCTGCGACGCGCTGTCGATTGATCAGGGTGAGCTGCTGTGTGGCGTCGGTCGATGCCTCGGCCACGATGTAATCCGCCTCGAGCTTCGATGCGAGTCGGATCGGCGAGGCATAAGTCTGAAACTTCTGCTGCACGACGAACGGCCCGGCTGCTTGGTCGACCGCAACGAACTTGTGCTGCGACGGGAGCAGGAAAGTGATGCGCGGGTCGGTGGTCTGGTAATACGGCGGGACGCTGACGGTGCCCCGATCCACCGTGAACCGCCAATACGCGTTGGACAGGCGACCGCGATTGGCGAGATCGTCGGTATAGGTGAGGTTGTAGGTGAACCCGGCCGGAACGGCGTTTGCGTCCGCAAGCGCACCGGACTTGTCGCCCTTCTGCAGCTTGGCGCGGGCGCGTCCGACCAGTGCCGCGCGGGCCAGCGCCAGTCCGTCAGCCGAGCCGTTGGCGGTACCGACATCGACCGCCTTGCCAAACCAGAAGATGGCCGAGTCGAGAAGCTGGACCGTGGTCAGTTGCGGCCCCGACGATAGGGTTCCGCTGCAGAAATCAAGGGCGATGTAGAGGATGCTGTACGCCCGGTACGTTGCGCCGCGCGCCAGGTTGATATTGGTGGTCGGGTTGGGGAGCGCAAGGTCGAGCAGGATCTTCCCCGACGACGCGGCCAGCTGGAGGCCCGACCAGCGGCCGGCGAGCGTGCCGTTGTCGACTGACACTTCACGCTTGCCGAACTCGTTCTGGCTCGAGCTCGTCTCGATGATGTACGTCTCGCCAGTAAAATGTGACTCGAACATGGCGGTGGCGCCGAACTCCGTTGCAAAGTTCTGCTGCACCGTTGCCGCCAAGTCGCCCGCGGTGGCCGCCGGGTTGACCGTGATCGCATCGATCAGGTTCGGGTTGGTGACGTTTAGGAACTTGTCGGTGCAGGCGAGCGTGCCTAGGACGAGCGCGCCGCCGATCATGGTGCGCGAGACCGCGCGTTGGATCGTCATCATGATAGTGGTCCTCTCGCCTGTTAGAAGGTGATGTTCACGCGAAGCAGCGACCGCTTCGGTGTTGGTAGCGTGAAGAAATCCGCACGCGAGAAGTTGCCGCTGTCGGTCACGACCTCGGGATCGGGTCCCTCGTACTTGGTCCAGAGCTTGAGGTTCTGCATCGCGAACTGGATGGACGCACTCTGCACGGTATTGCGCAGCGAGGAAAGGAAACGCTTGGGCACGTTGTACGAGATTGAGAGCTCGCGGAAGCGCACGAAATCGCCCGGCTGTTCCCACGCCTCGTAGACGTCGTTCTGGGTGGCCACGCTACCGGTGACCGTCACGAACGCAGGCTTGCCTGGAGTGTCGTTACCGTACCTGCGGAGCCGCTCGCGGCGCGAGAGCTTGTTGGGATCGAGCCGGTTCTGCCCGCGCACGAGCTGGGTCTCACGGTAGAAGTCCGTGAAATTGTCCGTGATGAAGTCCCGCTTCGAGTCGACCAGAGCCGTGACCCTGAAGTCCCGCATGATGGTGAAGCTGTTCGAGACGTTCCACTCGAGCGTCGGGTAGAGATTGCCTACCGGTGACACCGTGTCGGCGACGACGACGAGTCCGGTCGCCTCGTCGATCGACTTGATCCGCTTGGACACGTACACCCCCAACTGCTGGCCGAGCATGGCGCGCGTATGGCTGAAGCTGCCGCCGGGAGCAAAGGCCGCCACGCCGCCTAGGCTCGTCAGTTCGTTGTGCAGCGTGTTAATGCCGGCGCGAATGTCCCATTCGAAGTTGTTCATCTGGACGGCCGCGACCGTCAGGCCGAGTTCCACGCCGCTGTTGACGACCGAGCCGATATTCCGCAGCGGGTTGCTGTTGAAGCCGAGCGACGGGGCGATGGGCTTGGCGATGATCAGGTCTTTGGTCTGCTTGTTGTAGTAGGTGAGCTCGGCCGATACGCGATCCTTCCAGAAGCTCGCGTCGAGGCCCGCCTCGTACTCCGTGCCCCGCTCCGGCTTGAGGTCGGCGTTGCCCGGGTTCCCCGGGTTGGCGCCATTGAGGGTGGCACCGGTGATGTTGTATGGCGAAGCCACGAGCGTCGTAAGCGCAGCGCCCGGTGCCGGCGAACGGCCGGTCGTGCCCCATGAGGTCCGGACGCGAAGCGAGCTGAAGTACCTCGTCCACTTGGCGAGCGACGGTTCGTCCGAGAGGGTCCAGGTCGCGCCCACCTTCGGGAGCACGAAGGCCGGAGCCGCGGCGCCGAACGCAGAGTTCTTGTCGACGCGCACGGCCATCTGGATGAACATCCGGTTGAGGTAGCCGATCTGCAGCTGACTTAGGTACCCAAACTGCTTCTGTTCGGTGAATAGGCCCCCACCGGTGTTCGTCGCGGCGGAACTGACCGAGTTGTTCGCGTTCGTGACGAACCCGACGCCCGAGCTGAGAGTGTTGGTGTTTCGAGTCGATACCACTTGAAGGCCAAAGGAGAGGTTGCCCTCCCACTGCTTCTGCGCGCCAAGCGTGCGGCGGATGTTGCCAAGGTAGTCCACGGTGTATCGCTCGGCCGTGCGCGCCTGGCGGCTCACCCGGCCCAGGTCGGTCTGGCCTCCATACCACGCGCTGTCGTTCTTGGGGTTGAACTCGCCCTGCTCGTCCATCGCGAAATCGACGCCAATGGTGAACTTGTTGGTTAACCATGGGGTCGGCATGTAGTTGGCGGCCATGGACATCGTCACGCGGTGCGTCAGCAGCTGGTTGTCGATGGCTGCGATCGCGTTGTAATGACGATTGTACCCGAACCAGCTGTCCGCGCTGTTCTCCGGCTTGTCGGAGCGGGTCAGCGGCGAGCCCAGAAGCGCGCCGGCGATCCACCCATACAGCGAGTTGTCCAGGTTGGGCAGCCGCGTTCGGTTTTGAGCGAGGCCGAGGCCAAGGTCGATCGTCAGCCGCGAATCCGGGACGTAGTTGAAGTTGGAGCGGATGTTGTACTTGTCCAGGTTGCTGTTGGGCAACGTGCCGAGTGCGCCTTGGGTTCCAAACGACAGATTGTAGCCGTAGTTCTGGCCGCCGCCGCGCCCATTCCACGTCGTTGAGAAGTCCCGGCCCGTGCGGAGGACGTTGTACCGCACCCAAACGTTGTCGTGGACGAGCGCTCCGACCGCCTGGCCGCGGCAAAGCGGATTGGTGCTCGCTGGGGCGACGAGGGCCGCGGAGCAAGTGCCGTAACTGTCTGCTGGCAGGTAGTTCTGGTCGGTCGAACCGACCTCGAACTTCACCGTCTGCACGAACTGGTTGGCGCCGGGGCGACCCTTCTTGGTGATGATCTGGATCACGCCCGCCGAGGCGTCGGCGCCGTACAGCGTGGCGGCGGCTGGCCCTTTCACCACCTCGATGCTCTCGATCTCATCCGGGTTCAGGTCATTCATGCGGTCGTAGGACTGGCCGCTCACATTTCCGTTGATCGCCCCCTCGATGACCCGCACGCCGTCGACGAAGAGCAGCGGTTGGTTGGAGAGGTAGACCGACGAGGCGCCTCGGATGCGAATCGTCTTGGATGTACCGAGGACGCCCGAGTTTGCGCTGATCGCGACGCCCGGTATGCGCGACTGCAGCAAGGCGCCGACGCTCGTCACCGGAGCATCCTTCAGGATCTCCGAGACCGCGAGCGACGCGACCTGCGCGGACTGGGCCCTCCGCTCCTGATTGCCCACCGTCCCGGTGACGACGACTTCCGACAGTGTCGCCGCCGTCGCAGTCATCGCGACGTTGAACGTAATCGTCTGTCCAGCCGCCACCCTGAGCGTGTCGCCGGCGGCCTTGAAGCCAAGGCGAAAAACCGCCACGGTCACGCGTCCTGGTCGGATGTTCGTCAAGCGATACTCGCCGACGCCGCTGGTGATCGTCGCGAGGGCGGTGCCTCCGATAGTCACCCGGGCATCGGCGATCGGAGCGCCATTGGCGCCGTCGGTGACCTTGCCGGTGATTATTCCGGTCTGGGCGACGAGTGCTGCCGGGATCGCCATTAGCAACCCTACAAGAGCTGGCAGACAGGCAAGGGAACGCGCACGAGCCAACGCGGATGTATCCGTCATCGAAATATCCTGCCTTGGGAAATGGTGGTTTACCCGCCCAAAACTTTTACGGCATACAGGCCTGCAGGCGGGCAGGCCCTACTGTATTTGTGCTCGCCTAAGCGCCGCGATGTCACGGCTGCCCATAATATTTAGATCCAACGTGGTGCAGGTTCTGGTCGCGTGTCAAGGAATCGCAGACCTGATCCCTGACTCGGCATCATCGGGGCGCGGCCGTTCGCCGGACGGCCGGCGGCACGTCCATGTGGGCCAGGCGAACGTTCTGGCCGTACATCGTCACCGCCATGTACGACACGGTGAGGGGTTACGGAATGTCGTCGTACGTGATGCTGCCGAGCGCGACGTCGGTGGGCGCGATCGGCAGCGCGGCTGGGTGGCCGGTCGCCTGTGCCAGTACCGTAGGAGAGGCGGTCAGGGTCACCGCGAGTAGGGCTATCGCTCGCCGGACGAGGCCGGCCGAGGGGGCCGTTCGTCGTAGATAACCTGCCTTCATGCAAGCTAAGACCGGCGTTTTCAACCTGGCGTGGCGTGGCTGGGCGCACGCGCGAGTTGACCTAGACACCCGGTGACCCGTACAATCTTAGTACTGTTCGTACTAGCCCCAAGACCTCCGGGATAAAAATGCGATCCACGATCCGCGCGTCGCTCGTGCTCGGCGCCCTCAGCACGGCCATCGTATTGGTCGCGATCAACCCCGCGCCACTGCGTGCCCAGGCCACCCGCCTCACGCCGGCCGACGTCTTTCGCTTCGAGTTCGCCGCCGACGCGCAGGTGTCGCCGGACGGCCAGTGGATCGCCTACGTTCGGCAATCGGCCGACCAGATGACCGATCGCCGGTATTCGAATGTCTGGATCATGAAGACCGACGGCTCCGATCATCGGCCGGTCACGACGGGCAAGTTCAGCGAGGATACTCCGCGCTGGTCGCCCGATGGCAAGCGGCTCGCCTACATCTCCAACAGGAATGGCAGCCCGCAGGTGTACGTCCGGTGGATGGACAACGGCACGACCGTCCAGGCTACGAACGTGACGAATTCTCCGAGCGCCGTCGCTTGGTCGCCGGACGGGACGCGGATCGCGTTCCTGAAGCTGGTGCCGAAACCGGCGCTGGTGATTGGCGAGCCGATCACCCCGCCATCTGGAGCCACATGGGCGGCCCCACCAAAGGTGACTGACAAGCTGGTGTTCCGGTACGACGGCGTCGGCGAACTGCCGAGCGGATATGTGCATGTGTTCGTGGTTCCGTCTGACGGCGGCACGGAGCGCCAGATCAGTAGCGGCGACTTCCACGACGGGGGCGGCGTCTTCGGCGGCGGCGCACTCACTTGGACCGCCGATGGCGCGGAACTGGTGTTACCGGCCCGTCGAGGTGAACGGCCCGAATGGAACGCGCGTGAAACCGACCTCTACGCGTTCGCCGTCAAGGACGGCACCGCCCGGCGGCTCACAAGCCGATTCGGTCCCGACGAGAGTCCCGCAGTGTCGCCCGATGGCAAGCTCATCGCATTCGTCGGCTACGACGACCGGAAGCTCGGCTACCAGAACAACGTCCTTTATACCATGAACCGGGACGGCTCCGAAAAACGGGCCATTTCGTCGAAGCTCGACCGGAGCGTTGCTCGGCCGACGTGGGCCGCCGACGGCAAGGGGATTTATGCCTCCTACGACGACCAGGGAAACACCAAGCTCGCGTTATTCGCGCTGGACGGTTCGCATCGCATCGTCGCCGGTAACCTTGGCGGTGGCGGCTCGGCGTCCGGCGGGGGAAGCTTCAGTGTCGCCAAGGACGGCACAATCGCGTTCACGACTAGCACACCGAGCCTGCCGTCGGAAATCGCCGTGCTTCGGCCCGGGCCGGCCGCGCAGCCCCGCATCCTCACAGCGCTTAACGCAGGGCTCCTCGCCGGCAGGACACTTGGCCATGTGGAGGAGATCTGGTACCCGTCCTCCAAGGACCAGCGGAAGATCCAGGGGTGGCTCATCAGGCCCCCGGGATTCGATCCCGCCCAGAAGTATCCAATGATCCTCGAAATGCATGGCGGACCGTTCAGCAACTACGGTGATCGGTTCGACGTGGAAAAGCAGCTGATGGCTGCGCTCGGTTACGTCGTGCTCTACACCAACCCGCGGGGCAGCACCAGCTACGGCGAGGAATTCGCCGACCTGATCCACCACGCATATCCAGGTGACGATTTCTTCGACCTCAATTCCGGGGTCGACGCGGCGATCGCCAAGGGATTCGTCGACGCCAACAACCTGTTCGTCACCGGCGGCAGCGGCGGTGGCGTCCTTACCGCGTGGATGATTGGCCACACCACACGCTTCAAGGCGGCACTCGCGTTCTATCCCGTGATCAACTGGGAGAGCTTCACGCTCACCTCTGACATGGCGCCATCGGCGGTCAACAATTGGTTCCCCGGCTTCTCCTGGGACAACCCGGAGAATTACGCCAAGCGGTCGCTGCTGTCGGTGGTAAAGAACGTGAAGACGCCGACGCTGGTGATGGTGGGCGAGGAGGACTTCCGCACCCCCACGTCCGAGTCGGAGCAGTACTACAAGGCGCTCAAGATGCTGGGCGTCGACGCCGTCTTTGTCCGCGTCCCGGAGGAACCGCACGGGATTCGCCGGCGGCCGAGTCACGAGGCGGCCAAGCTGACGACGTTGGCGGGCTGGTTCGAGAAGTACCGCAGCCGCGCCACTCCCTGAGAATCCGCCATACCTCTGGTGACAGGCGTTCTGACGAAGTGCCTGGCAGTGAGTGCCGGCGCGCAGGGCACAATTCCACGTCCGCGAGTCTTCGGGCCTGGGAATCGCCGGGGCCCAAGCCGCCGCCTTCAGCCTCTCGGCCACGTTTCCTGATACTGCGTGTTCAATACTGGCGAACTCGAAGTCACCGCCTGTGAGATCAGGGTTCAACAGCGGGCGTTCGGCAACTGCGGTCGGAACGGAGGGCACAGGACTCGAACCTGTAAGCGGCTTTCACCGCGGCGGTTTTCAAGACCGCTGCCTTACCAATTAGGACTAGCCCTCCCGAGCCAGTTGAATTTCGCGGAACCGATGCCGCGGCACAACGTCAGCACCGGCCGGATCTGGATGGATGCTCCCGCGACTACGGTGTCTTCTTTGCGGGGGTGTTTGCCGGAACCATTGGTGGCACGGCTTTCGTCACGGGGATCTCGGTTCGGAGTGCGGAGTCACCGCGCAGAGCAGGGAGCCAGCCGGCTGAATCGGGTGGCGGTACCTGCGTGTCGAGGCGAGCGGCCACGGCGACGCCGCGCGCCCGGTTGTATGTGATAGCAGCTTCCGCGCGTTTGCCATGGGTTCCCTGCGCCTCGGCGAGGATATACCCCAGATGCACGAACAGAAAGGGAATCCCGGCCGACGGGCGGTCCACCCAGTCCCCCTTCCGGGCGAGCGCGTCGGGCGCCTTGAAGTCGTTCCAGAGTGCCTCGGTGCGGGGGAGGTTCATGAAGCCGTCGCCGGGCACTTCAATGATATCGCCGCCAACCTTCACCGAGTCGGTCAGGAGGCGCCGCGTGAGCCCTTCGGTCACGAGGTACGCGTCGAGCCCAAGGTTCTCGGAGGGGTAGCCGGCCGACGTGCGACTGAAGTACACCGAGCGCCTTCCATCCTTGACCATCTGCAGGACGAGGATGTCGGCCTTTTGCAGGAACTGCCTCGGGACAATGGCCCGGATCTTCCCCGCCTCGAAGAGTTGCGCTTTCTCCAGGTCTACGCCGATCTCCATGGCATCGACCTGGTCGAGATTCATGTCCACGACGGCGCCAGTCGGCTTGGTCCAGGCCTTGCCTCGGTACACTGCCGGGCCCTTCGCCTCGTCGTACGCGACAACCGGCCGGCGAATCATCTGTCGCGCGTACCAGTCGGTGTTCATCAGCGAGGTATTGGCCACGAGCACGTCTCGGCGCACGCCGAGGACTTCCTGAGCGTACCAGAGCGGGAAGGTGTCGTTGTCGCCGACCGTGACCAGTACGCCGTACGGCTCCACCGAGTTGAGGAGGTCCACGGCGAAGTCGGCGGTGTCGGTCTCGCCACGCCGAGACGCGCTGTTCCAGTTGGCGAAGAGCGGCACAACAGCCAATAGGAGAACCGGTGCAGTGATGGCCCAGTTGCGCGTCTTGGGTACCTCAACCTTCGAGCCGTCGGCCAGTTTGCGCGACTCCGATCCGAAGAGGGCCGCCAGCGATTCCCAGACGTAGGTGAGGCCAAGTGCAGCCCAGACGCTCCAGGCCGAGAAACTCCAGAGGTAGAAGTAGTCCCGGTCACGCACCTCTCGCTCGACGCTGTCGCCGAGCTCGGGCGCCTGCGAAGCGCCGTACAGGAAGTTCAAATAATAAATGAGCAGCAAGGTCAGCGTGAACATCAGCGGCCCAAAGAAGGTGAAGCTCTGAGGGTCGCGTTTGTAGTGGACCCAGCCGCCGAGCAAGCCAAGCACGAGGAATACCGCGGCCAGCGCACCCTGCAGGATCTGATGCTCGCTGTGGGCGTCACGGACCCACTGCCACTTGAAGTACATCCACCACATGCCGATCTGTGCCGAGAACGGCGTGCCGCGGCGGTCGGACAGCGACGGCTTGCCGTACTGCTCGCGGTTGAAGTTGTACATGAAGGCGGTATACGTCTGCTTGGAGAATGTGCAGCCGAGGCCGATCTTCTCGCGGCAGCCGGTGGGTTCGCCTTCGTTCACTGCCGGAAAGTGCGCAGCACGAATCGGTTGTGTCGCGAACGGGGTTATGCCGAGCAGGAGCACACCGACGCAGGCCGCCAACAGTTTCCAACGCAGGATCGTCTTGGGGCGGCGGATGAGGATCGCCAGCCCGACGGCCGGTGCCGGCAACATGCCGGCCATGTGAATGCCGTAGCCGATGCCCAGTACGTAGGCGATCAGGATGAGCACCTTGTCGGCCTTGGGGCCGTCCGGGTCGTCGCACCAGCGGACCGTGAGCCACGCGACAATCGCCAGCAGCGCGAGCGAAACCGTGTAGACCTTCTCGTTCACGACCGACTGCGCCCAGACCGTGAACGACGTGGCGCCAATCAGTACGGTGAGCGACCCGCCAGCGATGCGCTGCCAGCGTGCCGCAAACCAGCCAACCAGCACACCCTCAGTGATGAGGAACCACATCCCGGCTGCGACCGCGCTCGAGACCGCGGCCAGCAGGTTGACGCGCATCGCCACGGATGGCGCAATGGGGAGGATGCTGAACACGCGCCCGATGAGCACGAACATCGGGTTCCCTGGCGGATGCGGAATGCCGAGGGTGTACGCCGCCGCGATGTACTCGCTGGTGTCCCACATCGCCGTCTCTGGGGCGAGCGTGAGGACATACAGCGCGAGTACGGCGAACGCGGCGATAGCCGCGGCCCCATAGCTGGGGCGATGGTCGAGCGATTGGGCGGCGGTTGCCATCAGTCTCTTCGGCTCTACGGGACGGGGTTGAACAGTCCTACAATCTGGCGCCGGGAGGGTTCCGCGGGGAGTGGCTGAGGCGGGTTCCCCGTAGAGGCCGTAGCCAGCGGGTGGGCCGGCGATCGGATGCGCCTGCGGGCCAGACGGACGGCGTTAGTGCCTGAAGGTCCGGCGGCCGGTGAACACCATCGCCATTCCATGCTCGTCTGCAGCCGCGATGACTTCCGCGTCGCGCACCGAGCCACCCGGCTGAACAATCGCCGTCACCCCTGCCGCGGCGGCCTGGTCGATCCCGTCGCGGAACGGGAAGAAAGCATCGGAGCCTAGGGCGCAACCGGCGGTTTCGTGCCCAGCGGATTTGGCCTTGTGCACGGCGACAAAGGACGCGTCCACGCGCGACATCTGTCCCGCGCCGATGCCGATGGTGGCACCGTCGCGGGCGAGTACGATGGCGTTCGATTTGACGCTGGCCACGGCGCGCCAGGCAAAGAGCAGGTCGGCCCGCTCGGCGCTCGTGGGTTGCCGTTTGCTCACCACGGTCCAGCCGACCTCGTCGAGGCGCGCCGAAGGGCGCTGTTGCACGAGAAGGCCGCCGCGCACGCGCTTGAGGTCGGTCGGCGCGAATGCGCCCGGTGTGCCGACGAGCACGCGAAGGTTTTTCTTCGCGGCCAGCGTGTCGAGCGCGCTGTCACTGAAAGCCGGTGCGACGACGCACTCCACAAAAAGCGAGGCCACCAGCGCGCCCGCGACATCATCCACGGGTACACTGAACGCGATGACGGAGCCGAACGCGCTCAGCGGATCACAGGCCAGCGCCTTGCGGTATGCATCGGAGGCGTCGGTGCCGGTCGCGAGTCCGCAGGGCGTGGTGTGTTTGACGATCGCACACGCGCATGTTCCGTCGAATGCGTCGAGCGCGAGCAACGCGCCCTCGAGGTCGAGCAGGTTGTTGAACGAAAGCTCCTTGCCGCCTTTCTGTACGAGCCCCGCGAGTCCGGCGCCCTGGTCCTCAACGTAGAACGCGGCCTTCTGCTCCGGATTTTCTCCGTAGCGAAGCGCCTGCTGCCGGTCGAACGCCAGCGTGATCCGCTCCGGAAACTGGTCCCCGGCCTGCCCGGCGAACCACGACGCGATGGCGGCGTCGTATGCCGCGGTATGCGCGTAGACCTTCGCGGCGAGTTGGCGCCGAAGATCGGCCACCCCGGCAGCACTCGGTGCGAGCGACTCGAGCACGCGGCGGTAGTCGGCCGGGTCCACGACGACCGTGACCGCTGCGAAGTTCTTCGCGGCCGAGCGGAGCATCGACGGGCCACCGATGTCGATCTGCTCGATGACATCATCCGGTTTCACGCCGGGCTTTCGCGCGGTTTCGCGGAACGGATACAGATTGACGCAGACCACGTCGATCGTGGTGATGCCGTGCGCTGCGATGGCGGCGAGATGCTCGGGCAGGTCGCGGCGGGCGAGTAAGCCGCCGTGCACGGCCGGGTGCAACGTCTTCACGCGTCCGTCGAGCATCTCCGGAAAATTCGTGACGTCGCTGATGTCGAGGCAGGCGAGCCCTGCGGCGCGAAGCGTTTTCGCCGTGCCACCGGTGGAGACGAGTTCAAAGCCAAGCTCGGTGAGGCCGCGGGCGAAGTCGACCAGTCCTGATTTGTCGGAAACGGAGAGCAGTGCGCGGGGCATTGAACAGTCTGACGGGAGACGGAAGGCTAGTGACGGACGACGGATGGCCGATGAGACAATTTGGCGACAGGCGAGAGGAGAGGGGACTCCCCATCCGCCAGCCTTGTGATGGCGACGCTTATGGGATCGGAGGAATCACGATGGTGACGCCGGGTGGTGGATTGTCGAACAACGTCGCGGCGATGCGCTCGCGCTCGGCTCCATCTGCCGAAGTGAGGGAGAGGCGGTGGGAGATGACCAGATGCAAGGCCCGCGGATACAGGTAGTGCTCGGCCACGAGTACGCGGGCCGCGAGCTGGCTGGGTGAGTCGTTGGGCAATACGGGCACGCGGGCCTGCACGACCGGTGCGCCGCGGTCGTACTCAGCGTCGACGAAGTGCACGGTGGCTCCCGATACCGCGTCGCCGGCGTCGAGTACGGCGCGGTGAACGCGGGCGCCGTACATGCCGTGGCCACCATGGTTGGGTAACAGCGCGGGATGGATGTTCAGGATCCGTCCCGCGAAAGCTTCCGTTACAGCGCGCGGCACCAGCTTGAGGTAGCCGGCCAGCGCGATGGCGGCGACACGATGCCCGCCGAGCCGCTCGAGGAGTGTGGCCGAGTCGGCAGGGTCGTCGAGCGTCGCCGTAGCGATCCCGCGTTGCGCAGCGCGAATGAGCGCTCCGGCGTTGGCACGGTCGGACATGACGAGCACGACCGTGGCGGGCGCGTCGGGGCCGAGCGCATCGAAGTAGTCGACAAGGGCGCCGAGGTTGGATCCAGACCCGGAGGCGAATACGGCCAGGCGGGCCGTGGGCTG
This sequence comes from Gemmatimonadota bacterium, assembly GCA_014192065.1. Taxonomy (GTDB): domain Bacteria; phylum Gemmatimonadota; class Gemmatimonadetes; order Gemmatimonadales; family Gemmatimonadaceae; genus Fen-1231. Next base: position 34,339 of record BJHH01000007.1, read on the forward strand.
TCCCTCCGGCGCGGTGTGCGTCACGGTGTCACCGCAGCCGGCCGATCACGCGACCCGTCCGATGGCCGCTTCGATGGCGGCCTGTAGTGTCGGTGCGACGCGGCACTCAGCCTGCGCGCGATTGATCTCGTCCAACGGCGTTCCCGGTCCGGGGACCAGAATCCCTCGGCCGCCGAAATGGAGTGCCGGCGCGACGTCGCGCCAGCGGTCGCCAATGAAGCCCGATCGCGCCGCGTCGATCGCGTGGTCGCGAATTGCCTGTTCGTAAAGGGCGATACCTGGTTTGCGGCAGTCACACGGGCCGCTGAAATCGGGGTGATGCGGGCAAAAGTACTCGGCGTCGATCCGGGCACCGAACTCCGCGAGCAGTGCGCCCGTGCGTTTGCGTACCGCGTCATACTCTGCCGGCTTGATGAGCCCGCGGGCGAGCCCTGACTGATTGGTGATGACGATGACTGGCCAATGCAACTGTTGCGCTAGGCGCAACGCCGTTGCCACGCCCGACATCAACTCGACGGCATTGGGGTCACGCAGGTAGCCAGTGTCGCGGATAATCGTGCCGTCGCGGTCGAGGAAGAGCGCGGGCCGCAGGGTGCGTAGCGGCGACGACTGGGACTCGCTCACCTGTTCAGCGCCTGCGCGACCGAGCTGCACAGCAGCTCGTCCACGGATTCGGTCACGCTTCTGAGGTCGAGCAGTAGATGGCCGTCCACCGTGCGGCCGATCACTGGTGTGCGGCCGCCGCGAAGGCGTCGGTCGTATTCTCCGGCTTGGCCCCCAAGCAATCGCACCGCTGACGAGGGAATTCGCGACGCAGGGAATGCGCCACCACCGACCGTGGCCTCTGTCGCCACGACATCGCAGTCGATGCCACGCCCCTTGAGCTGTGCGCACAGGGCGTCGGCGCGGGCGGTGACGGCGACGGTCGGCATCGTCAGCATCCGGAGTACCGGAATGTCTTGCACCGCGGCGGCCGGATCGCGGTAGAGTTCGAGCGTCGCTTCGAGTGCGGCCAGCGTGAACTTGTCGACGCGAAGCGCCCGCGCGAGCGGATTGTCGCGCATCGCCCCGACGACGGCCCGTGTGCCCAGAACGATGCCGGACTGCGGCCCGCCGAGGAGCTTGTCGCCGCTCATGAGCACCACCGACGCGCCAGCGCGGACCGCATCGGACGCGGTGGGCTCTCCGCGCAGGCCCCACGCTGCGAGGTCCAGCATCAGGCCGCTGCCGAAGTCGTGCACGAGCGGCACGCCGGCTGCGGCCGCGACTGGCGCGAGCGCCGAGGGCATGACCGACGCCACGAATCCTTCGATCACGAAGTTGCTGCGGTGCACCGAGGCGATCGCGCCGGTACGCGGGCCAATCGCCTGCTGGTAGTCCGCGAGATGGGTCCGGTTGGTGGTGCCCACCTCAACCAGGGTAGCGCCACTCTTGTTCATGATCGACGGCACCCGAAAGCTTCCGCCGATCTCGACGAGTTCGCCGCGCGAGATGATGACCTCGCGGCCGTCGGCGAGCGTATTGAGTGCCAGCACGAGCGCTGCCGCGCAATTATTGACGACGAACGCGTCCTCCGCGCCGGTGAGTTCACAGAGGATGCGCGCGCAATGGCCGTGACGCGACCCGCGCGAGCCCGCCGCGAGGTCGTATTCGAGGTTCGAGTATCCGAACGCCACGGCCTGCGCCGCCGCGATGGCGCGTGCGGCCACCGGTGCCCGACCGAGGTTGGTGTGCAAAACGACTCCGGTCGCGTTGATCACAGGCCGGAGCGAGCGTTCGAGCGCGCGGTCGACCTCAGCGGTGACCGCGGCCACCCACGCCGTTTCGGAGTCTGGTCCGACCGCCGGGTCGCGGCGTGCCGTCTCGATGCTGCGTCGTACCGCGTCGGCAATGACCTCGCGCGGTGCCGCAGTATGGAGTGCGCGTACGCCCTCGTACTCCAGCAGCGTGCTCACCGCGGGCAGGCGGCGGCGCGCGTCGCTCATCGGTTGCCCTGCGGCGGGGGACGTCGCGCCGACTTGACGGTCGAATCGCGCAGCGCGGCCTTGCGGCGAATGAGGAGGCGGTCTGTGGAGCGCGCAGGACCGGCGAGCGCACGCACGTCGCGCGCAAAGAGCCGCAGCGTATCCGGCTCCAGCAATGGCACCGCCGTGACGATCACGAATTCGCTCCGCGGCACAGGTCGTCCGAAGACCGGCGGAGGCACGCGCGTCGCGGTGTCGCGCGCCGCGCGTATGCTCGCGATCTGTGCCTGCGCGGTGGAGTCGCGCAGCTGGGTTCTCTTCAGTGAATCTGCCGTCGCAAGCGACCGTCGGCCCTTTTCCGAGGTATCGGCCCGCGCCATCGAATCGGCGCGGGCCGTCACGGACCGGATGGCAACCGAATCATGTTGACCGGCCACCATGACGCTGAGGATCCGGAGTGCGGTTGAGTCAGCGCCGCGTGCACGGACGAGCCGGAGTTGACCTACGGTGAGCGAGTCCGCTGGCGATAACGCGCGATCGAATCGAATGCGGATCGTCACCGAATCGATGACGGTGACCTCACCCAATCGCGCGCCTACGGTGTCGTGCGGAAACATGTACAGATCGTTGCGTGCGGAGTCGCTGACCGTGACGGTGACGGAATCCCACGACTCACGTGCGTCCCGGATGCCGTTGGTATTCTGGTCCATCCACGCCCGTACGGTGAACCGTTGCGCGGGGAGGGATCCGAGCGAGAAGCGCCCGCTGCTGTCGGCGGTGGTAGCCCACTTGAATACCGTGTCGCTGCCAATGGTCGCTTCGATCCGCGCGCCGGCCGCCGTACGACCGGCAACCCAATCGAACGCGACGCCGCGCAGTACACCGTTCGGAAACTCCGAGCCGGTCGAAAACACCGTACTGAATCGCTGGTCGGCGGCGTTGCCGCGCAAGTCGTTCAGGCCCGGCAGTACGCTGACGGTGTACGCCGTGTTCGGTCGCCAGCCATGCTGTGGTCGCACGACCAGCCGGTCGCGGCCCCAGGCGACGCTCGGCCGCCCATCACTCGGAGAAATCAGGACGAGTTGATCGAGCGACTGAGCTCCGCGCGGGCGTTCACTGACGATTTCGTCAAATTGAAAATCCACGACGCGGGGATTGACACGCACCGAACCGCTTTCTGGCGTGACCTTCACCAACGTCGGCGGCGCCGTGTCCGGCGGTCCGCCCGGTGGCATGCCCTGCGATGCGCAGCCGGCGATGATCGCGGCCGTAAGGACCATGGCGCACGCGGCGCGCGCGCGGTATGGCTCGCCGATGCGGTGGACGCCGCGCCCGGTCATCATGCGCCGCCGAGTGACCGCAGCTTCGCGGCGAGCTGGTCGGCGCGAAGCGACCACTCCCGTTCCTTGGCGCGTTCGGCTTCCACGATCGCCGCTGGCGCCTTGGCGGTGAACTTCTCGTTGCTGAGTCGGCCACGGAGCGCATCGAGCTGTGTCTGCAGCCCGGTGAGCTCGCTACTGAGCTTTTCGCGTTCGCGCGCAAAGTCGACGACCCCTTCGAGCGAGACGCTCACCTCGCCACCACCGGGGAGTAGCGTCCGCGCGGCGGCACTGGCCGGGATCGCCGACGCTAGGACGAGTTCGCAGCGCGCCATACGCGTCACGAAGGCCGAGTCCACGCTGAGCGCCTGTCCGGCCGCGTCCGTGATGGCGACCTGCACCAACTGGCCGGCGGGAACGGCATAGTCGCTACGGATCTCGCGCACCGCCGTGATCGCGTCACGGTCGGCGTTGAAGGTCGCCGCTCCCGCCGTCGTTGCGCGGCCGAGCGGTATGGGCCAGCGGGCCTGCGCGAGCCACTCGTTGGCGCCCCGGCCTGGCAGCTTCTGCCAGAGCGACTCGGTAACGAACGGCATCACGGGGTGCAGGAGGCGCAGCGCCTGGTCGAATCCGTGCACGAGCACGGCGCGCGCGGTGTCGCGCTCCGCGTGTCCGGGCGTGAGTCGCGTCTTCGCGTGCTCGAGGTACCAATCGGCGAGATCGTTCCAGACGAACGCGCGCGCCGACTCGGCGTACTCGTCGAGCCGGAGGCCGAGTTTGTGGTCGCGGTCACTCCACGCACCACCGCCCGGCGGACGGGCCGGGCCCAGGCCTGTGTCTGCTGCGGCAATCGCGGTGTCGATGCGCCCAAGAATCCAATGGTCAGCCGGCGTGAGTTCGGCGGCAGTCAATCCCGCAATCGGCTTCACTGGCTCGTCGCCCACTTGGATGAGCAGGAATCGTCCGATGTTCCAGAGCTTGGTCGCGAAGTTGCGCCCAGGCGCGAACGACTGTTCGATGTTTTCATGATCGAGCAGCAGGTCGCTCCCGAGTCCCATCCCCGCGATCACGGTCCAACGCAACGCGTCGGCGCCGTACAGTCCGACGACGTCAAGCGGATCGATGCCATTGCCGAGTGACTTGGACATGCGTCGGTGCTGCGCATCGCGCGCCGTGCCGTGCAGGTACACCGAGTGAAACGGGACGACGCCATCTGGCGACTCGGCCGATCGGGTGACGTACATACCGCTCATGATCATGCGCGCAACCCAGAAGAACAGAATCTCCGGCGCGGTCACGAGCACATCGGTCGGGTAGAACGCCTGCAGGTCCGCGGTTTTGTCGGGCCAGCCGAGGGTCGAAAACGGCCAGAGCTGCGACGAGAACCAGGTGTCGAGGACGTCGTTGTCCTGGCGCGTGCCGCCGCCGCAGCCTGGACAGGTCGCCGCGTCGTCGCGGCTGGCGAAGTGGGCGGGGCAACCAGCCTGCGGTGCGAGACAGTAGAAGACGGGAATGCGATGTCCCCACCAGATCTGCCTCGAAATGTTCCAGTCGCGGATGTTCTCCATCCAGTTCACGTACACCGCTTCCCACCGTTCGGGCAGGATCCGTACCCGGCCGTCACGCACCGCGGCCAGCGCCGGCGCGGCCAGCGGGGCCATCTTCACAAACCACTGGTCACTGAGGCGCGGCTCGACCACCGTGTCGCAGCGGTAGCATCGCCGTACGGCGTTGTGGTGCTGGTCCGTCTTCACCATCGCACCGGCCTTTTCGAGATCCTTCGCGACGCGCTTGCGCGCGTCGAACCGGTCGAGCCCGGCGTACTGCTCGGGCACGCGTCCTGCCGCGTCCGTCCCCTCGCCGATCTTGCCGTCGTTCGTCAGGATGATCGGCATCGAGAGCGCGTGGCGCTTGCCCACTTCGAAGTCGTTCGCGTCGTGCGCGGGCGTGATCTTGAGCGCGCCGGTGCCAAACTCGCGATCGACGTACTCGTCGGCGATCACGGGAATCTCGACCCCGTTCGCCGGATTCACGACCTGCTGGCCAACGAAGCGCGCGTAACGCTCGTCGGCGGGGTGCACCGCCACGGCGACGTCGCCGAACATGGTTTCGGGTCGAGTGGTCGCCACCACGATCGACTGCGTGGCGTCGGCGGCCAGCGGGTAGCGCACGTGGTACATCAGTCCCTGCGCTGGGTGCGACTCGGCTTCTTCGTCCGAGAGCGCCGTGAGGCAGCGCGAGCACCAATGTGTGACGCGGTGTCCACGGTAGATCAGTCCGTCCTCGTACCAGCGAACGAAGATCTCGCGCACGGCGCGTGAGAGTTCAGGCGAAAAGGTATAGGCGGTGCGGTCCCAGTCGCACGACGCACCGATTGCGCGCAGTTGCTTGAGGATGACACCACCCTTCTCGGTGACGAACTGCTGCACCTCTGCAATGAACGCGTCACGGCCGAGGTCGTCGCGCGTCTTGCCGGCCTTGGCGAGCTGCTTCTCGACGACGTTTTGCGTGGCGATCCCGGCGTGGTCGGTGCCTGGCATCCAGAGGGCAGCGTCGCCGCACATGCGGCGCCAGCGGATGAGCACGTCCTGCACAGTGTTGTTGAGTCCGTGGCCCATGTGCAGTACGCCCGTGACGTTGGGCGGCGGCATGACAATCACGTAGGGATTTACTGGGCCACCGGCGCGCACGGATTCGCTTGCCGCGGCGCGGAACACGCCAGCACGCTCCCACTGCTCGTACAGCGCGGGGTCGGATTGTGCCGCGTCGTAACGCGACGGAAGTTCGTCAGTCGGAGACGGGTTCGACATTGCCTATCAAAAGTAGCGAGACGGTGGCGTTGGGCGCGACGGCTCCGTTAGCTTCCAATGTGGCTTCCAGTAGCGAGTTAACTCTCCATCTCGTCCTCCCGAACGGCGCGACCCGCGACGTGCCGGCAGGGACGCTCGCCCGCGACGTGGTGTTGTCAATCGGTCCGGGACTGCTCAAAGCGGCCATCGCCGTCGCGATTGACGGCGAGGTCCAGGATCTGATGACGCCAATCCGGACGAGCGGTGCGTTCGTCGTGCTCAAGGCCAGCGACCCCCGTTCGCTCGATGTGCTGCGCCATTCCGGCGCCCACATCCTGGCGACCGCAGTCCGCCGGCTCCGCCCGGATGCCAAGATCGGTTTTGGTCCCGCGATCGAAGACGGCTTCTACTACGACTTCGAGGTGGAGAAGCCGTTCACGCCTGAGGACCTCGAGGCGTTTGAAGCTGAGATGGCGAAGGTCGTCGCCGAGGCGCTGCCATTCGTCCGCGATGAGATCTCCAAGGACGAAGGGATGAAGCGGTTTGCCGACGACCCGCTCAAACTCGAGCGGCTCGCCGAGCTTGGTGCCGACGAGGTGATCTCGACGTACACCGACGGTCCGTTCGTGGATCTGTGCCGCGGCCCGCACGTGCCGGACACGTCCCATCTCAAGAATTTCAAGCTCCTGAGCACCGCCGGCGCCTACTGGCGTGGCGACGAGCGACGGCAGATGCTCCAGCGCATCTACGCAACGGCCTTCTGGAAAAAGGAAGAGCTGGAGGCGCACATCCATCGCCTCTCCGAGGCGCGGCGGCGCGACCATCGGGTGGTGGGCAAGCAACTCGACCTCTTCATGTTTCATCCGTACGCACCCGGTGCCGCGTTCTGGACCGAACGTGGCACGCTGCTGTACAACGCGCTGGTGGACTACGTCCGTGAGTTGCAGCGCGTCGACTATCAGGAAATCAAGACGCCGCTCCTCTACAACAAGGGGCTCTGGGAAACGTCCGGGCACTGGGGCAAGTACCGGGAGAATATGTTCCTCGTCCTCGACAACGAGACGTCGGAGCACGATTTCTCGCTCAAGCCGATGAACTGCCCGTCGCACTATCTGCTGTATAGTGCGAAGAAGCATTCGTATCGCGAACTGCCGCTCCGCTACGCGACCTTCGACGTGCTGCATCGTAATGAAGTGTCGGGCGCACTGTCGGGGCTCACTCGCGTCCGCCAGTTCGCCCAGGACGACTGCCACATTTTCCTGATGCCGTCGCAGATCCGCGACGAAGTCGAACGGCTCACGAAGTTCATCCTGGGCTACTACGGCGCGTTCGGGTTGAAGGCCCGGCTCAAATTTGCGACCCGGCCTGAGACGCGGATCGGCACCGACGATTTGTGGGACGGTGCGGAGCGTTCGCTGCGCGAAGCACTCGACGCGACCGGGCTTCCGTACGAGATGAAGCCGGGTGACGGCGCGTTTTACGGGCCGAAGATCGACTTTGACGTCACGGATTCGATCGGGCGGCACTGGCAGCTGGGCACGATTCAGCTCGACTACAACGCGCCCGATCGGTTCGACCTGAACTACACCGGCGAGGACAATGCCGACCACCGCCCGGTGGTGATCCATCGCGCCGTGAGCGGTTCGTTCGAGCGGTTCATCGCCATTCTCATTGAGCATTTTGCCGGCGCGTTCCCGGTCTGGCTTTCACCGGAGCAGGTGCGGGTCCTGCCGATCGCGCACGATTTCGCCGACACGGCGCGCGCTGTCACGGCGGCGATGCGCGCGGCAGGCATTCGCGCGCACCTCGACGACCGGAACGACACGCTCAACTATCGGATCCGCGAAGCCGAGACGATGAAGACGCCCTATATGGCCGTGATCGGTCAGCGCGAAGCAGAGTCCGGAACACTGGCGGTGCGCGAGCGGGGGCAGGGCAAAAAGCAGGAAGTTGTCTCCGTCGAAGCGTTCATTGCGCGAGTGCAGGAGGAGATTCGCACGCGTGCGCTTCCGCCGGTCACCGAGGAGTGAGGCTCCAGCGCGCGCACGTCGCGGCGAGCCACCGTGCGCTGGGCGCGGGGTGTTGCTTGGCGGTGACGGCCGCTTTCGCTGGTGCGCAGGGCTCTGTGGGGTACGCGCCAGTCGCAGCGCGGCTCTCGCCCGTGGGAATCGTCCGGGCTGCGCCGGACGGACTGCGGCCGTTCTTCCAGACCACCTCGACAAGCCGCGGCCGTCCGCCTGTTGAACCCGCTCGAGTCGTCGGCGAAGCGTTGGCCGGCGCCTACGCTGGCCTCGCCGGATACTTCGTCGGCAGTTGGCTCGGTGGGCTCACGGGCGAATGGTTGGACGCGGCGTCAGAAGGGACCAAGGAGCAGATCCGGTTCTCCATGGAAGTCGTCGGCGCGGGCCTCGCGACCGCGACAGCCGTCACGGTCGTTGGCAATATCGGCGACCAGACGGGTTCGTACCCGGCCGCACTTGCTGGTACGGCCGGCGGCGTCGTGGCAGGCATCATCCTGAATCAACTCCTCTACGGGCATGCGCGACTCCCTACTGAGGGAAAGTGGGCACGCATGCGCTGGATCGAAGCGTCGCTTGAGGCGATGCTGCCCTCGATCGGCGCGACCCTGGCATTTACTTCGAGTAGGCGATACAAATGACCGACCGTTCGCGCATCCCCGTCATCGTGTCCGCGGCCCGCACGCCAATCGGGCGGTTCCTCGGTGGATTGAGTGGACTCTCTGGGCCCGATCTCGGCGCCCATGCGATTCGCGCCGCCGTAGAGCGGGCGGGTATCGACGCGTCGCTACTCGACGAAGTGATCATGGGCAACGTCGTGCAGGGCGGCGTAGGGCAGGCTCCCGCGCGCCAGGCTGCGATCAAGGCCGGCATTCCGGCGACGGTGCCGGCATTTGCGGTGAACAAGGTGTGCGGTTCTGGCCTCCAGGCCGTGATGCTCGCCGCACAGGCCATCAAGGCGGGCGATGCGCAGGCGCTCGTCGCCGGCGGCATGGAGTCGATGAGCAACGCGCCCTTCTATCTGAACGGACTCCGCAGCGGCGTGAAGTTCGGCAACCAGGCGCTCGTTGACGGTCTCGTCCACGACGGACTCTGGTGTGCCTTCGGCCAGAACCACATGGGCGGGTACGCCGAATACACCGCCAAGAAGGCCGGGATTACGCGCGCACGGCAGGACGAGTTTGCCTTCGCGTCGCACCAGAAGGCTGTGGCGGCGATCGAGAGTGGTGCGTTTACCGCCGAGATCGCGCCGGTTGAGATTCCCGGCAAGAAGGGACCGACCGTCGTCGCGAACGACGAAAGTCCGCGCAAGGACACCACGCTCGAGGTGCTCGGCAAGTTGAAGCCAGCGTTCCCGAAGGACGCACCGAAAGAGATGAAGCCCGAAGAACTCACGGTCACGGCCGGTAACGCGCCGGGCCTCTCCGATGGCGGTTCGGCGCTCGTCGTCACCAGCGACGCATTCGCGGCGGCGCACGGACTGCCGGTCATGGCGCGCATCACGGGCTATGCGTCGGGCGGTATGGAGCCCAAGGACCTCTTCTTCGCGCCGATCCTTGCTGTGCAGAACCTGATGGCGAAGACGGGTACCACGATCGGTGACTACGACCTGATCGAGGCCAACGAGGCGTTTGCCAGCCAGGCGCTCGCCGACGGCGACGGATTGGGCTGGGATTTTGCCCGCGTGAACGTGAACGGCGGGGCGATCGCGCTCGGCCACCCGATCGGCTCAAGCGGTGCGCGTGTGCTCGCGACGCTGCTCTACGCCCTCAAGGCGCGCGGCAAGAGTACCGGGCTCGCGACGCTCTGCCTTGGTGGCGGAAACGCCGTGGCGCTGAGCGTCGAGCTGGTCTAGCCATGGCCGGTCGCGCGGCCTGATAGTCGCGCGGCCTAGAAGTCGCGCGGCCCTGAGGTCGGAGCAGCGGTCATGGAGGAGGCTCGCGGTGGCTACTTTTCTGATCGCGCGGCGCATGCCGCACCAACGTTCTAGGTGAAAGAGCCACGATGACCGAAACGATCGCAGTTATTGGCGCTGGACAGATGGGCAATGGCATTGCCCACGTGACCGCGCAGTCCGGCATCGCCGTCACATTGATCGACGTGTCGGCCGACGCACTGGCCAAGGGGAAGGCGACGATCGAGAAAAATCTCGAGCGTCAGGTCAAGAAGGGCGCGCTCGACGCCACAACCCGCGACGCTACCATGGGTCGCATCAGCACGTCGACGGATCTTGGCGCCGTCTCCCAGGCCACGGTCGCCATCGAAGCCGCGACGGAACGGCGCGACCTCAAATTTAAGATCTTCGCGGAGCTCGATCGGCTCGCGCCCGCCGGCGCGCTGCTGGCGACGAATACCAGTTCGATCTCGATCACGGAGATCGCCGCGCAGACCAAGCGACCGGCCGACGTCATCGGCATGCACTTCATGAATCCGGTGCCGATGATGAAGCTCGTCGAGGTGATCCGCGGGCTGGCCACGAGCGATGCGACGGCGCAGCGGACGGTCGCACTGGCCGCCGCGCTCGGCAAGACTCCAGTGGAGGCAAACGACTTCCCGGGGTTCATCGCCAATCGCATCCTGATGCCGATGATCAATGAAGCGGTCTATTGCGTGATGGAAGGTGTCGGCACGCCGGCCGCGGTGGACGAGGTGATGAAGCTCGGTATGAACCATCCGATGGGACCGCTCGCCCTGGCCGACCTCATCGGCCTCGATACCTGTGTTGCGATTCTCGACGTACTGCACGAAGGATTCGGCGACCCCAAGTACCGTGCCTGCCCGCTGCTGAGGAAGTACGTCGCGGCGGGATGGCTCGGTCGAAAGAGCGGACGCGGGTTCCATAACTACAGCGCATAGACCGCCACCCGCCGACCAATGATCGAAACGCTCACGCACCTCAGCGAACAACAGCGCGAGATCCAGCAGGTGGCGCGTGACTTCGCTACCGAACGGCTCACACCTAACGCGGGTGCCTGGGACAGGGTGAGTGAACAGCCGGCGAGCATCGTGCGCGAGCTTGGCGACCTCGGCTTCCTCGGGATGCTGCTGCCCGAGGAGTACGGCGGGCTCGGCCTCGATTCGCTGAGCTATCTGATCGCGCTCGAAGAGATCGCGGCTGGCGATGCCTCAACGGCCGTCGCCATGTCTGTGCACAATTCGCTGCCGACCGAGATGATCCTCGCGTTTGGGAGCGAGGCACAGAAGACGACGTTCCTGCCGAAGATGGCGACCGGCGAGTGGCTTGGAGCGTTTGCGCTCAGCGAGCCAGAGGCCGGCTCCGACGCCTCGGCCGTGAGCACGCAGGCCGTCCGCGACGGCGATAGCTGGGTGCTGAACGGCACCAAAGCCTGGGTGACGAACGGCAACCGCGCACAGGTGATTCTGGCGATGGTGCGCACCGACACGCCAGGCAATCGGCGTGGCTCGCGCGGGATTTCGGCGTTTATCATCACGCCCGATCTGCCCGGATTCCACGTGGGAAAGAAGGAAGACAAGATGGGCCTCCGTGCGTCGCCAACCGTGCAGCTCTCCTTCGATGGCCTGCGTGTGCCGGCCGACCGGTTGCTCGGTGCGGAAGGCCAGGGTTTCGTCTACGCGATGCAGTCCCTCGAAGCCGGCCGCCTTGGGATTGCCGCGCAGGCGGTTGGCATCGCCAAGGCCGCGCTCGAGCATGCCATCAAGTACACCCGCCAGCGGCATCAGTTCGGGAAGCCGCTCACTGAGTTCCAAGCCGTGGAGTTCAAGCTCGCCGACATGGCGACGCGCTTGCACGCCTCACGCGCGATGCTGCATACCACGGCGGCCGCGAAGGATCGCGGCGAAAACGTCGGTGCGCACGCCGCGATGAGTAAGCTGTTCGCGAGCGAGACCGCCATGTGGGTGACCACGCAGGCGATTCAATTGTTCGGCGGATATGGCTACGTCACGGACTATCCCGTGGAGCGCCTCTTCCGCGACGCCAAGGTCACCGAGATCTACGAAGGCTCCTCTGAGATTCAACGGATCGTGATTGGGCGAGCGGTCACGGCTTCATAAGTGGTCGTCGTTGTGGTGTGTAGTCGCCGTTCGTAGAAATCGTCACCAACTCCCGTCTACATATTTTCTCCATCATGCAGCGTTTCGAAACCGTTGAATCCATGGACTTCACGCGTACCTGGCCGCAATGGCCGAGGATGAGCTGATGGGCGAACGAATACCGATCGCGTCCGACCACGCCGGCTTCGAGCTGAAGGAAAAGCTCAAGGCAACGCTGGCGGCGTTGGGGTATGACGTGGAGGACCTCGGCACCAACTCGGCAGCGAGCACCGACTATCCCGACTACGCGCACCCGCTCGCGAACGCGATCGCGTCGGGTGCCGCGAAGCGGGGCGTGCTGCTCTGCGGCACCGGACTCGGCATGAGTTACGCGGCCAATCGCCACCCGCACGTGCGCGCGGCCGTGGCCTGGTTGCCCGAAATCGCGGAACTCGCCCGCAAGCACAACGACGCGAACGTATTGGTTGTCCCGGCGCGTTTCGTATCGGAACAGGACAGTGAGCACATTCTGAAGAAGTTTCTCGACACGCCATTCGAGGGCGGGCGGCACCAGCCGCGCGTCAACAAGATCGAACTCGGCGACACGCCATGAGCGGATGGGGCGCGTGGGACCGTGTGGCGCCGGGGCGGGCCCTTGGCGGGGCCGATCCAGAAATCGCTGGCCTGATTGTTGAGGAGACGCGGCGGCAGTCGGACGGGCTCGAGCTCATCGCGAGCGAGAACTTTGTGTCGCCAGCCGTGCTCGAGGCCATGGGCTCGCCGCTGACGAACAAGTATGCCGAAGGACTCCCGGGTAAGCGCTACTACGGTGGCTGCGAAGTCGTGGACAAAGTTGAGCAGCTCGCGATCGATCGCGCCAAACAGTTGTTCGGCGCCGAACATGCCAATGTGCAGCCCCACTCCGGTGCGCAGGCGAACGCCGCGGTCTACCTCGCGTTCCTCAAGCCGGGCGACACGGTCCTCGGGCTTGATCTCTCGCAGGGCGGGCATCTCACGCACGGATCGCCGGTGAACTTCTCCGGGCTCCTTTACCGTGGGGTGCACTATGGTGTGAACGACGACGGCATCATCGACATGGATCGCATGGCTGCGGCGGCACGCGAGCACAAGCCGAAAATGATCATCGCCGGTTACAGCGCCTACTCGCGGGTGATCGATTTCGCACGCTTCGCCGAAGTGGCAAAAGAGGTCGGTGCAATCCTGCTGGTCGATATGGCGCACTTCGCGGGACTCTCGGCCAGCGGCGTCTACCCATCACCAGTCCCGCACGCCGACGTCGTGACGACCACCACGCACAAGACGCTGCGCGGCCCACGCGGCGGGCTGATCCTTTGCAAGGCGCAGTATGCGAAGGTCATCGACAAGGCGATGTTCCCAGGAACACAGGGTGGACCGCTCGAGCATGTGATCGCCGCCAAGGCGGTCGCGTTCAAGGAAGCGCTCGACCCGTCATTCACGGTGTACTGTCGGCAGGTCGTGGACAACGCCCGCGCGCTGGCCGCTGCACTGGCCGCGCATGGATTTCACATCGTGAGCGGCGGCACCGACAACCACCTGATGCTGGTGGATCTGCGGTCCAAGGGGCTCACCGGTAAGGTCGCCGAGGAGGCGCTCGACAAGGCGGGGATCACGGTGAACAAGAACACGGTGCCGAAGGAGACGCAGTCGCCGTTCGTTACGAGCGGTATCCGGATTGGTACGCCCGCGATCACGACGCGTGGGATGGCCACGGCGGAGATGCAGCAGGTATCCGACCTGATCACCCGCGTGCTGGCGGCGCCTGCCGATGCGGCGGTTCACGCCGCCGTCCGTGCAGAAGTCTTGACGCTCACGAAGCGATTCCCGCTCTACCACAACGGGGTGTAGCGCATGCGCCGGAACGCCGCTCGAGGGGTGCTCATCGCACTGGTGGGCGCAGCCTCGTCGTCGCTGGCCGGCGCTCAGCTGGTTCCCGCAGACGAAACGACGCACAACTGCCGCTTCGTGATGGTGCCGATGCGCGACGGTGTGAAGCTGAACACCAAGGTCTGCGAGGCGAAGAATAGTGCCGCGCCGCTCCCGATTATTCTGGGTCGGACCCCGTACGGCATCAATGAATGGCGGGCGATCCACGGCGAATATCGATTCCTCGCCGCCGACGGATATCAGTTTGTCTATCAGGACAGTCGGGGTCGGCATAAGAGTGAAGGGACCTTCCTGATGAACGCGCCGCTGCGGGCACCGAACGACGCGCGCACGTGGGACGAGAGCACCGACGCCTACGACACGGTGGATTGGCTCGTCAAGCACGTTGCCAACAACAACGGGCGGGTCGGCGTGTTGGGCGTTTCGTATCCGGGATTTCTGACGACGATGGCGGGCATCAACCCGCACCCTGCGGTGAAGGTGATCTCGCCGCAGGCGCCGATGACCGATACCTGGCTCGGCGACGACTTCTTCCATCAGGGTGCGTTCCGCCTTTCGTACGGATTCGAGTACGCGGGCGACATGGAGCTCAGCGCCAACTCATCGGTGCCGCTCCCGATTGGCAATTGGGACACGTACGACTTCTACCTCAATCTCGGTTCGCTCGCGAACGTCGAGGCGAAGTACTTCAAAGGCAAGGTGCCCACGTGGACGGCGTTCGCCGCGCACCCGACGTATGACGCGTACTGGCAGGCGCGCGCGGTGCAGCGACAACTCGTCAAGGTCACGATTCCGACGCTTACCGTTGGCGGCTGGTGGGACCAGGAAGACCGCTGGGGGGCACTCGCCACGTACAAGGCGCTCGAACGGAGCGATGCTGGTAACAAGAACTTTCTCGTGATGGGACCGTGGAATCATGGTGGCTGGCGCAACGCCGCGAAGCGGATGGAGGTCGTAGATCCCGGCACCTCTGAGGAATATCTCCGTGACATCGAGGCGCCCTTCTTCGCGTCCTACCTCAAGGACACCAAGGCCGTCGCGCAGCCCGAAGCGAAGCTCTATGACGCCGGCGCAAGAACATGGCGCTCCTATGACTCGTGGCCGCCGAAGGCTGGAGTGCAGAAGAGCCTCTACGTTCGCGCCGCCGGACTGTTGTCGTTCGATCCGCCCGCGGCGGCCGAGACAGCGTTTGACCAGTACATCTCGGATCCGGCGCGACCGGTGCCATACCGCGCGCGCCCCATCGAGCAGACCTACGACTCACGCGGCTCACGCTGGTCCGACTGGGAGACCGAGGACCAGCGATTCGTGGACGGTCGCCCCGATCTACTCACCTGGAAGACCGAACCGCTCGCCGCGGACCTGACGATCGCTGGCGACGTCATCGCGAAGCTCGTGGCGGCGACTACCGGCCGCGATGCCGACTGGGTGGTCAAGCTCATCGACGTCTTTCCCGACAGTGTTCCAGGTAACTGGAAGCGCGGCGGCTACGAACTCATGGTCGCGCACGAGATCATGCGCGGCCGGTACCGGAAGAGCTTCACGAATCCCGAGCCGATCCAGCCGAACGTGCCAACGGAGTTCACGGTCGACCTGCACCAGCAGTCGCACACCTTTCGGAAGGGCCACCGCATTATGGTGCAGATTCAGAGCACCTGGTTCCCGGCGTACGACAGGAATCCGCAGTCGTGGGTGACGAATATCTTTCAGGCCAAGGCGGTGGATTTTCAGGCCAAGACGCACCGGATCTGGCACACTTCTTCGAAGGCATCCCGTGTGGATCTGACAATTGTTCCGTCGCGCTGAGCCCACGGAACGGTTGAGAGTTCTGGTGCCTGAGGACACCTTTCACGCATGAACGAGTTGGCGTTTCGCGATGGAGTCATGGACCGGATCCGGCTCAGGGAGCCCCGGTACCACGAGCACGCCTATCTCTTCGTGCTGTCGGCGCTTGAGTTCTGCCAGTCGAGGCTCACGGCGCGTCGCCACCTGAGCGGGCGCGAGCTGCTTGACGGGTGCCGCGGTCTCGCGATTGAGCGCTACGGCCTGCTGGCCCGCACGGTGCTCGAGTACTGGGGGATCACGGAGACGTCGGACTTCGGCGACGTGGTCTTCGCGCTCGTCGACCTCGGGTTATTGCAGAGCGAGCCGAATGACACGAAAGAGGAGTTCGCGGACGTGTATGATTTTGAGGATGCGTTCGACCGCGACTACCCCTGGAAGGTCGCGCAGGTCGCCTAGGGCGACGACAGGGCGATGCATCTCTCGAACGTGCCTGTCACGACAGCCGCGCATACCGCAGCGAGAGACGCGCTCGCGATCGCCGCTGGCACTGGCCCGTACGGCCTCATGTGCGCCGCGTTGCCGGACGTTGGCGGCCGCTCGTGACGGCCAACATTCCACTCGGCCCGGGACCGGAGTTCGACCTCCTGCGCGCGATCGTTGCACGCTACGGCCAGATGAGCGCGGGAATCGGCGACGATGCGGCCACGCTCAGAGTGCCGGACGGTGAACAGCTCGTGGTCAGCACGGACGTTGCGGTCGAGGACGTCCATTTTCGCGCCACGTGGCTTACGCCGAACGAGATCGGATTCCGCTCCGCGACCGCCGCACTGTCGGATCTGGCCGCGATGGGCGCAAAGCCGCTTGGCATGGTGATCGCGTTGACGCTCCCGCCGCGTCGGCGCGCAGGCGCTGAGGCGCTCGCTGACGGGATCGCGCGCGCGGCCCGGGACTTCGGTGCGCCGATCATCGGCGGTGACC
Source organism: Gemmatimonadota bacterium (assembly GCA_014192065.1). GTDB lineage: Bacteria > Gemmatimonadota > Gemmatimonadetes > Gemmatimonadales > Gemmatimonadaceae > Fen-1231. The sequence continues at coordinate 51,132 of BJHH01000007.1, forward strand.
TGAGCGATGGAGCGGTGCTTGCGATCGCCGTGACGGTGCTCGGTTCGGCCGCGCGCCCGCTCTATCGCACGGGCGCGCGCCCCGGCGATGCGCTCTGGGTGACGGGGCAGCTTGGTGGATCAGTGCTCGCGTTGCGCGCGCTGCTTGCCGGCACGGCGCCGGCGCCTGGGCATCGGATGCGGTTCGCTGCGCCGCGCGCGCGCATCGCCGAGGCGCAATGGCTCGCCGAACGCGGGGCCACTGCGGCCATCGACATTTCGGACGGTCTCGCGGCAGACGCCTCGCACATCGCCGCGGCGAGTGGCATGCGCCTCACGCTCGATCTGGATCGCGTGCCCTGCGTCGACGGCGCGACCGCTGCCGACGCGGCGGCGAGCGGCGAAGAGTACGAGCTGCTCATCGCCGGCCCCGCCGACCTCGATGCGGCCGCGTTTGCATCCCGGTTCGGCCTTCCGCTCACGAAGGTCGGCAACGTCGCGTCTGCCTTGCCTGGTGCCGCTGGAGTGGACGCCCTGCAGGGTGGCAGGCCGGTGGCGCTTCCCGCCGGCTTCAGCCACTTCCAGCCATGATCCGCACCGCGTGGACGCTATGCATCGCGATGCTCGCGGCGCTGATCTGTGCGACGGGCGTGATCATCGCTGGTGCGCTCCGTGTGCCCGACCGCAAAGGCGGCGTATTCGACACGCTCCAGCGATGGTGGGCGCGCATGATCATCTGGGGAGCCGGCGTGAAGGTGGTAGTCCACGGTCACGAGCACCTCTCGGACGGTCAACAGATCATCGTCGGTAATCATGTGTCGTGGTTCGACGTGTTCTGCGTGGCCGCCGCGATTCCGCGCTGTCGCTTCGTGGCGAAGGCCGAGGTGCGGCGCATTCCGCTCATTGGGCGCGCCGCGGGCACCGCCGGTCATGTCTACATCGAACGCGAAAACCGGAAGGCCGCGCTGGAGCAGTATAAGGCGGCGGCCGAACGCATCCACGCCGGCTCACACATCGTGGTATTCGCCGAAGGGACGCGTGGTGCGGAGTATGCCATCCGTCCGTTCAAGAAGGGCCCGTTCATCCTCGCGGTGAGCGCGCAGGCGCCCATCGTGCCGATGCTCATTCATGGCACGATCGAGGTGATGTCGCGGACGGGATGGCGCGTCCGTTCCGGGACCGTGCACATCCATTTGTTGCCACCGATCCTGACTCAAGGCCTCAGCTACGACGACCGCGACCGGCTGGCGGTCCGCACCCGTAACGCTGTCACCGAGCTGCTGGAGCGCGCGTACGGCGTGCACAGCCCAGCGTGGGACCCAAAGGCCACGGGCGGCTGACGCTTAGAAGCCGATCCACCAGCTGGCCTTGATCATGAAGACGTTGCGGGCCGGCGCGCCGAAGAGGGCGCGTGAGTCGCGTCCGAAGTCGAACCGCCCGTCCATCGTTTCGTCTTCCTGCTCACGCTGCCAGACGAGGAAGAGCGTGGAACCGGGCCGGTACTCCCAGCGCAACACGGCGTTGCCGAGCAGCGAGCGCACGTTGAAGTCGCGGTCTGCGAAGGTGTAATCCGCCGTGCCATTGCCGTCGAAGTCGATCCGACGCTTGCCATCGGCATCCATGCAGGTGCTGCCGCCGACACAGCCGGGAACGCCGCGGACCGAGGACGCGGTGCCCTCGCGGAAGAGGTTAAAATTGTATGTGCGTGGTGCGGTGAGCTGCTTGTACGAGAGAAAATTGCCCGACGAGAGCAGTGGCTGCGCGTAGAGCTGTAGCGTGAGTTTCGGCGAGAACGTGACATTGAGCCGCGTATCGATGCCCAGCTCGCGCCGGTCGAGGTCGGCAAAGAGATACCGCGCGCCGAACGTTGGTGTGTAGGGAAGGGCCATCGAAGTCCCGACGTACTGCGCCCCGCTCCGCGACTGCTCCCACGTGGGCTCAATCGACATTTCCACACGAGGTGACGGCCGAAAGCTGATGCCGATGGCAAACTCTTCACGCCAGCCTGCTCCCATCGCACGTCGCTCGACGGTGAACGACGGCTCGAACACGATCGGCTTCCGGTCGTCGGTGTTCAGCTCGACGCTCCACTGGATCGAGCGAGGCGTCAGCATCATCGGCCCGCCGCGGGTACCGTTGCGGTCGACAAGCTCGGGGCTCAGTCTGAGGCTGGCGTCCCAAGTCCAATAGTTGAGGAGTGTCGCGTTGGCTTGCAGCGATACGGAGCCGTTCAAGTGCGAGTTGCCCCACGAAGCCGCTGACCACGGGTCTTCCAGGGCTTCGTGCGTCCAGTTGTGGAAGGTGGACGCCGTGAAGCGGTAGGACCGCCAGACAGGTCCAGGTGTGATCTCGCGGTACTGCACCCGCATGCCACCGTCGAGCACCTCTTGCCGGCTGCTGTAGCCGAGGTCGTTCACCTCGAAGCCAGGCGTTACCTGCGCTGCCCACGCCGAACCCGTCCAGTGCTGGCCGCGCCGCTTCTCCACCGTCGCTCGCCAGTCCACGCCGGTCATCGTCGTCGCGGATGAGTCGACGCCGAGGCGGAGCGCATCAGGCCGCTGGAAGAAGTGCGTGCTCGCGCGCTGGATGCGGGTCATCGCGGTCGAGTCGCCGCGAATGTGGCTGCCGGCCACGTATCCAAAGAAGGCGTAGGTGCGATCCTTCCACTGGTGTTCCCAGTCCACTCCGCTGCTGATGGCGAGTGACGGTAGGAACGCGAAGGTCCGGTCGCCAGGCAATGCACGTGACTGCAGGGTCGCAATGGCGCCGATCGTCGACGTGCCGCCGCCGAAGTCCTGTCGCGCGCGGACCGCGCTGTGCAGCGTCTGCGGTTCGGCCACATACGACCGTGTGTCGCTCGCATCCGCAAACCAGGCGCGACCCTTTGCTCGTTCCGTGAGCGCGGCGATCGCGCCAATCGACAGCCCGCCGGTTGTCCGCCCGGTGAGCTTGGCTGCGCCGAGGATTTTCGTCGCGTCGGGCACCTCAACCTCGTCCGCGCCGGCCGGCGCGCGGCCGCTAGGGCTCCGACCGATACGGCGCCCATAGAACAGGCGGTTGTTTCCCCCTGAAAGGGAGAAGTCGAAGATCCGTGCATCTTCTACGAAGAATGGCCGGCGCTCCTGCAAGAACGTCTCGAACGCGGTGAGGTTGATCACCGCCGGGTCGGACTCCACTTGGCCGAAGTCGGGGTTGATCGTGGCGTCGAGCGTGAACGCCGATCCGAGACCGTACTTCATATCGATACCCATCCGCTGCTGGCTCGAACTGCCATCAACGAAAGGATTGCCCGGCTCGGCTGGCTCGAATCGCGCCGATCCGAGCGCGTATGGGCGCAGCTCAATGCGTCGCGCGGCGCGTGCGGTGCGGATCCCCGTGAGGGTGCCGAACTGCGACACGAAACCGCGGCGAAGCTGGGACATCAGCGCGAAATGCGTCTCTTCTTTGGCGCTGTTGCGGCTACGAACGAAGTTCACGCCCCACGTTTGCTCGCCGGTCGAGGTCTCGTAGCGGAGCTGCGACAACGGAATGCGTAGCTCCGCGCTCCAGCCCAGCGAGTCGAGGCGCACGGCCGACTCCCAGACCGCGTCCCACGCGTCGTCAGACTCAGTGTCGTTGTATGCGTACTCGTCCCGCTGCACGTTGGCCGCCGACACGACGAAGACGTATGCGGTGCGCCTATCGAGCCGCGGATCGAACGCGACGCCGAACCAATCGGCGGCGCCTTCGTCGTCGCGCCGCACGAGCTGCCGCGCAATCTTCTTCGGGTCCGCATCGAACATCCGGGCGGCGACGTAGATCGCCGCATCGTCGTAGAGGACGCGCACTTCGGTGCGTTCATCTGCGGCAGCACCCTCAACCGGCGCACGCTGCACGAAACGGCTGGCTACCGCGGCTTGGCTCCACGCGGCATCGTCCAGCTGCCCATCAATGGCAATCGACCCCGTCCGGCGGACCGCTGCGATGGATGGTTTTGCGGCGGATGGTGGCTCCTGTGCAGCGAGTGGGAGGGTCGATGAGGCGCAGACGAGGAACGCGATGAGGGGGCGGAGCACGGGGCGGGGTTGGGGAAGTACGCTTCCTGTAGAATAATAGCCGGTCCGGCACGATAGATTTCATCGGGTACGGGGTCCTGTCTTCCACTCCTGCCATTGCGGCCATGTCTGCCATCACGAATATCGTCGCCCGCGAGATTCTCGACTCCCGCGGCAATCCCACGCTCGAAGTCGACGTCCACCTCGAGAGCGGCGCTGCCGGACGCGCGGCCGTGCCGAGCGGCGCCTCGACCGGTAAGCACGAGGCGCTCGAGCTGCGCGACGGCGATACCAAGCGCTACCTCGGCAGGGGCGTGTTGAAGGCCGTCCGCAACGTCGAGGTGATCATTGCGCCGGAGCTCGATGGCGCTGACGTGACGAATCAGGTCGCCATCGACAACCTTCTCGTGGCGCTCGACGGCACGCAAACCAAGTCCAAGCTTGGCGCCAATGCGATGCTCGGCGTGTCGATGGCCTGTGCACGCGCTGCCGCGATCGATTCCGGCCAGCCGCTCTATCGTTACCTCGGCGGTCCGATGGCGCGCACGCTACCCGTGCCGATGATGAACATCATCAATGGCGGCGCCCACGCGACGAATACCGTGGACTGCCAGGAGTTCATGATTGTGCCCGTGGGCGCGACGACCTTTCACGAGGCGCTGCGAACGGGTGCGGAAATCTTTCACGCGCTCAAGAAGGTGCTTGTGAAGCGCAAGTTCGCGACCGGTGTCGGCGATGAAGGCGGTTTCGCCCCCGATCTCGCGAGCGACGAAGACGCCATCAAGATGATCCTCGAGGCGGTGGAGGCCGCGGGCTACAAGCCCGGCTCGCAAGTGGCGATCGCGATCGACTGCGCGGCCAGCGAGCTCTACAACGGTTCGAAGTACGTCTTCAAGAAGAGCGGGGCGAAGACCCGCAGCGCCGATCAGATGGTAGACCTTTATGCCGGCTGGCTCGAGAAGTATCCGATCGTCTCGATCGAGGACGGACTGGCCGAAGGTGACTGGGCCGGTTGGGCCAAGCTCACGGCCGCCATCGGCGACCGGTGCCAGCTCGTGGGTGACGACCTCTTTGTGACGAACCCCGAGTTCCTCGCGCGCGGCATCGACGAGGACGTCGCCAACGCGATTCTCATCAAGCTCAATCAGATCGGTACCGTGACCGAAACGCTAGAGACGATCGAGATGGCGCGGCGGAACGGGTACCAGAGCATCATCTCGCATCGCAGCGGCGAGACCGAAGACACCTTTATCGCCGACCTCGCCGTTGCGACGAATGCCGGCCAGATCAAGACCGGTTCGGCGAGCCGTTCCGATCGCGTGGCGAAGTACAACCAGCTGCTGCGCATCGAGGCCGAGCTGGGAACCTCAGCGGAGTTCCCAGGCGGGTCGGTGTACGGACTTTAACGGCGAGCGGCACGGCCGCACGCGGTTGCCCGAGCTGGGTGCGGCGCGTCTTTTCGGTTGAGATCTCATGTCTTCCAAATCCGGTTCCCGCACTCCGCTCGCCACGCGCATCGCGATCGCCCTGGCGGCCGTGGCCATCCTGTTCTTTGCGGTGCAGGGCGGCGAGTGGGGCACGCTCGACCTGATCTCGCAGCGGACGCGGATGGCACGGCTTGAGCAGCACGTCGATTCGCTGCAGCACGTGGTCGATTCGCTCAAGGGATATCGCAAACGGCTCGATACCGACCCCGCGCTGCAGGAACGCATTGCGCGCGAAGAGTTCGGCATGGTGCGCGGGAGCAAGGAACTGCTCTACCGCTTCACGGAACCGGCTCGACCGATCAGGTAGTCCACTGACGGCGTGCGGCACCGTGCGGGCGCGGCATCGTGCGGGGGCGCTGCGGCGCAAGGTGCTCACGCGGCCCAACGTACGACCAGTTCGCCTTGACTGTCGCTCCGCGCGGGCTACTTTTCCTACACTGACGCGGGGTGGAGCAGCCTGGTAGCTCGTCGGGCTCATAACCCGAAGGTCGCGGGTTCAAATCCCGCCCCCGCCATCGGAAAGAGTGGGCACGCGGCCTTCGGGTTGCGTGCCCACTATTTTTCGGTTCAGATTGGCCGTAGGGCAGGGTAGCTCAGGTGGTTAGAGCACGGCACTCATAATGCCGGGGTCGTGGGTTCGAGTCCCACCCCTGCTATGCACGCAACGCTCCGCGCCCCAAGGGGTTGCGGGGCGTTGTGTTTTCTTATCGTGACCGATCAGAACCGCGCCGTCACCGACCCTGAGTCGGGGCAGGTGCACGCATCGATCGACGACAGTGGTGTCCTACCCATCGACGAGTTGAAACGGATTCAGGCCAGCGCGGTGCGCGAAATCAGATTACTCAGCCCCGCCGCGGCCATGCAGCGGTTCGGTGCCACGGCCAAGCAGGGCCCGGTCATCGCCGTTCGCACTACCTAACGCACGACCTTGTAGGTTGCATGGCATACGACTTTTACTCGTTTAGCTGAATGTTTTTCTGGCGCTTTCGTCTCTTCGGTACTACCGTTTAAACACACTCACACTGGATTGAGGTGTACATGCGAACCAAGCTAGCTCGGTTGCTGCTTGTCAGCGCGATAGCCCTGACTGCGATCGCGGGGTCGGTATCCCCTGTGCTTGCGCAGGGTACGGTGATTTCTGGCCGCGTCGTGAGCGAGGCGGGGCCGCCGGTCGCCGGCGCCACGGTCACGCTCGGCGCTGCCGAAATCTCCACCGTCACGCGGCCCGACGGGACCTACCGCCTGCCGCTGCCCAGCGGTCGGTCCGGTGCCGGTCAGCTCACCGTCCGCCGTCTTGGATTCAAGATGGTGCAGCAAACGGTGAACATCGCTGGGGCCGCGATGGCCGTGGACTTCACGCTCGTTCCCACCGCGACGCAGCTCGTCGGCGTGACGGTGACGGCGCTCGGCATCCTCGCCGACAAGGCCACGGTCGGCACGTCGCAGCAGACGATCTCGAGCGCTGACCTCACCCGCACGGTGACGCCGAACATCATCAGTTCGATGTCCGGGAAAGTCAGCGGCGTCCAGATCAACCAGTCGGGCAATATGGGCGGGTCGTCGCGCATCGTGATTCGCGGTGCCGGCTCGATCCTCGGCGAGAATCAGCCGCTCTTCATCGTGGACGGTATTCCGGTCTCGAACGCCGGATTCTCGACGGCCAGCGCCGGCGGCGGCCGGGACTACGGTTCGGCGTCGGCCGACCTGAACCCCGACGATATCGCCGAAGTGACGGTGCTCAAGGGACCGAACGCGGCGGCGCTCTATGGATCGCGCGCGACGAACGGCGCGGTGGTGATCACCACCAAGTCGGGACGTAGCGGTTCGGCGACAGATGGCGTCAAGTTCAACTTCACGACACGTATGACGAGCGACGCCCCGTCGATCATGCCGAAATACCAAAACCGGTACGGGCAGGGCTTCGGCGGTGAGTTCCAGTACGTCGACGGCGCCGGCAGCGGCGTGAATGACGGTGCTGACGAATCGTGGGGCCCGATGCTTGACGGCCGCCTCATCGACCAGTTCTTCGGCAAGAAGCAGCCGTGGATCGCCAACCCGAACAACGTGAAGGACTACTTTCAGGCTGGCAGCACCGTCTCGAACAACCTGAACATGGTGTCGTCGGGCCGAACCATGGGGTCGCGCCTTTCGCTTACGAAGGAAGACGTGAAGGGTCTGGTGCCCAACTCGTCGATTGCGAAACTGTCCGGCTCACTCTCGGTCAACGCGGTGGTCAACAGCAAGCTCACGCTGTCTGGATCGACTCAGTACACGCAGACCAAGGGCATGAACCGGCCGGAGAACGGGTATACCGAAGGCAACCCGTTCATGACGTTTACCTGGTTCGGTCGGCAGGTCGATGTCGCGAGGCTGAAGAACCAGTACGTCAACACGGCGAGCCCGTACGGCTTCCCAGACGGCAGCCTGTTCAACTGGAACGACAACTACCATCGGAATCCGTACTGGCAGCAGTACGACAACGAAGCGCCAGATTCTCGCGAGCACATCATCGGGCAGCTCACGGCCAACTATGCGTTTACGCCGTGGCTCTCGGGCATCCTGCGCACCGGCATGGACTCGTATCGGCAGACGCAGGAAGAACACTTCGCGGCCGGCAACATCGACCGTGCCAACCCGTCGTACAACGGCGGCTTCACGTCGTCGACGGCGCGGGCCCAGGAAACGAACTTCGAAGGCATCCTGACCGCACGCAAGTCGCTTGGGAAGTTTGACTTCACGGCCAACGGCGGTGGCAACATCCGCCGGAACGACCGGAACGCCGCGGCGTTCTCGACCTCGGGCATCCTCGTCGCCGGCATCTACAATCTGTCGAACGCCGGCATCGCGCCCACCTTCACGAACAGTGAGAGTCACTCGGCCGTGAACTCGATGTATGGATCAGCGGTCGTGACATTTGATCGCTGGTGGACGGTCGAAGTGACCGGGCGGAATGACTGGTCTTCGACGCTCCCCGTGGAGAATGCGTCGTACTTCTACCCGTCGGTGAATAGCTCGCTGGTCCTCTCCGACCGGTTCCCGTTCCTCACGCGCAATGGCGTTCTGTCGTCACTGAAGCTGCGCGGTGGGTATGCGCTCGTGGGTTCGGACGCGGCGCCGTACCAGCTGCGGACGCTGTACAACGGCTCGTCGAATAAGTTCAGCGGCCTACCGCTGTATAGCCTCAGCAATACGTCGGCGAATCCAAACCTCAAACCGGAGCGCACGACGAGCTCCGAGGGTGGTGTGGAGTTCGCCCTCTTCGACGACCGCATTACGATCGACGCGACCTACTTCGTCAAGCAGACGCGCGACCAGATCATCCCGCTCACGATTGCGCCGGCCACGGGCTTCACGGCCACGACGATCAACGCGGGTCAGATCACGAACCGCGGCATCGAAGCGATGGTGTCGGCGCGCGTGATGAAGCTCGCCAATGGGTTCCAGTGGACGACGTCGCTCAACTACTCGGCCGTCAAGAACAAGGTTGATGAGCTCGCCCCCGGACTGGCCACGATCATCGTTGGTTCACAGTGGGGGACGAACATCGAGGCGCGTGCTGGTCAGCCGTACGGTGCGATCTTCGGGTACGGCTTCAAGCGTGACTCCGCGACGGGTCAACTCCTGCTCGCTGACGGCTACCCGCAGCGCGCCAGCGCCAAGCAGGTGTTGGGTAACGTCAATCCAGACTACACGGGCGGATGGTCGAACGATTTCCACTACCGGAACTACTCGTTCAGCTTCCTGATCGACATGCAGCACGGCGGGCAGACGTTCTCCATCGGCAACTGGTGGGGCAACTATGCGGGCATCCTCGAGAACACGCTCGAAGGCCGCGAAGTCGAGTGGAACAAGCCCGGCCTCGTGGTCAAGGGAATTGACGCGGCCACCGGGAAGGCCAACACGACCGTCATCACGGCTGAGGATTACCAGCACTCGATCTACCCGATCGTGGAGCCGGCGATCCTGAACACCGGGTTTGCCAAGCTCCGTGAAATGCGCTTCGCCTATGAAGTACCGAACAGCCTGACCTCGCGGTTCAACATCTCGCAGGCGAACATCGCGCTCGTCGGACGCAATCTGTACACCTGGACGTCGTTCCCCAACTACGACCCCGAGTACACGGCCAACTCCGGCAATGCCGGCAAAGGCTTCGAAATGGGCGCGCTGCCCTCGATGCGCTCGATCGGCCTCAACATCACGATCACACCGTGACCGTCAACCGGGAGCATACACCTATGCAACTCACTCGACTCTCGGCCGCGCTGGTCACAATCGCCTCACTGGCGGCGATGGCCTGCAAGACTGATCTCACCGGGTTGAACACCAACCCGAATAGCCCGACCACCGCGCCGGCTACCTCGTTGTTCAGTAACGCCACGGTCACGACGTTGAGCCGGTGGAATGGATCCGGTACAACGCTCTCCATGACGTCGCTCTTTGCGCAGCACGTGGCGCAGGTCCAATACGTGGACGAGGACCGGGGGCACATCCGCCCGACGACGGTCGACGGTTTCTACGCAGGTTCGTACACGGCCGAGCTGGAGGACTACCAAAAGGTGCAGGACCAGGGGAAAGCGTCCAATAACGCCAACTTCTGGGGCCCGGCCGCCGTCATGCAGTCGTGGGTATTCCAGAATCTCACGGACATCCTCGGCGACGTGCCATACAGCGAAGCCCTCAAGGGTGACGCTGGTGGGCCGCTCAAGCCCAAGTACGATGCCCAGAAGGACATCTACTACGGACTGCTGAAGACGCTCACGGACGCGTCGGCTGCCATGAAGACGGCGGCTGGTGAAGGGCTCGGCAGCGCCGACTTGGTATACAAGGGTGATGCGGCCAAGTGGGTGAAGTTCGCCAACTCGCTCCGCGCGCGCCTGGCGCTGCGCATGTCGACCGCGGACGCGGCCAAGGCTGCCACGGAACTCTCCGCGGCATTTGCGGCCGGCGTGATGACGTCGAACGCCGACAACGCCATGCTGGCGTGGCCGGGTGACGGCGTGTTCGACAATCCGTGGTCGGCAAGCTTCTCCACACGCGACGACCATCGCATCTCGAAGACGCTGCTCGATACGATGAACCTGCTCAACGACCCGCGTGTGAAGATCTACGCGCAGCCCACGAAGGCGGACCCGACGAAGTACACGGGCCTGCAGAACGGCATGGACAACGTCACGGTGACGCCGTTCTTCAATACGACCTCGCGGCCGGGAACGATTTTCTATCCGGGCACGACCACGTACGGCACGTTTGGAACGTCAGCGGGCAAGAAGACGCCCTCGTACATCCTGACCTTTGCCGAAGTCAAGTTCATGGCGGCCGAAGCGGCGGAACGGGGCCTCGGCGGCCAGACGGGTGCGGCGGCGCACTACAGTGCCGCCGTGACCGCGTCGATTAGCCAGTGGGGCGGGTCAGCGGCGGACGCGGCTGCGTACTTGGCGCAGCCGAGCGTGGCGTATGTCCCGGGCGCCGAGGGTCTGCGGCGCATCGGTCTGCAGAAGTGGATCTCGCTGTTCACGCAGGGCACGGAAGCGTGGAGCGAATGGCGTCGCACGGGCAACCCGGCGACGATCAAGATGGGCCCGGCGGCCTATCCTGACGTGCAGCAGGTTCCGCGCCGGCTCATCTATGCCAGCAACGAACAGTCGGTGAATGCGGTCGCCCGGACAGAAGCCATCGCCCGCCAGGGGCCCGACCTGACCTCCACCCGGGTGTGGTGGAACAAGTAACCACGGCACAGGTCCGCGTAGGCCGACGGGGCATTCCGGGAGACCGGAGTGCCCCGTCGCTTATTGCCGCGTGCGAGATGATTGCATCGCTGCCGTCGGCATGTTCGATCTGTTCGGCAAACGTGCGGACGCCCTCCGTAGCCGACGGCCAAGCATAACTTCGGGCGCCACGTCTATGAATCGCAGCACCGCCGCCTTGTGGTTCTCCACGATATTTTGGAGCGCCGCTTAAGAGATGAGCGGCTTCTGGGCGGCGGACGGCGTGACCGCAACGAGCGACAACAGGGTCGGAACGGCAACGAGCCGAAACGGGCGCATGAGGACCTCAAAGGTTGATAAACCGGCAGTAAGGGAAGCAGATTTCCCTGACGGGAATCTCATCCGGTGACCGTCGATGTTGCCCGCCTTCCAGAAACTCCCCATGAATTTGCTCCGCCCTTTTAGAGGCCATCGCCGACACCATGCTGGCGTAGCGGATGGCTTGCAGTTCCATTCGCCCGCCGTCGTTGGTGCGCTTCAGTTCGATCACGACGAGGTTCTTCCCCTTGACGCCGCCGTGCTTTTGATCAGGCCTCTCACATGGACCCGTGGCACCGTCGTAACGGCCGCGGCGCTGGTGGCCGCGGCGCTGGTGGCCGTGGTGCTGTCCTCGGCGACGGCCGGCGCCCAGGCTCGCCACCCAGTGTCGGGCCGTGCGATTGCGCAGGTGATGGGTTACGAAGGCGCGGCCTGGCTCGAGCGGCCCGAGCGCGAGTCCGAGGAGCGGCCGTCGAAGGCCATCAAGGCGCTCGACATCAAGCCGGGCCAAGTGGTAGCCGATGTCGGGGCTGGGTCCGGCTACTACACCGTCCGGCTGGCCGAACGCGTCGGGCCCACCGGCCGCGTGTTCGCCACCGACATCCAGCCGGAGATGCTCTCCCTGCTTCGGTCGCGCGTCGCGCGTGCGCGGCTGGACAACGTCGAGCTGGTGCTGTCCGCGGACGCCGATCCCCGGCTGCCCGAGGGCTTATTCGACCTGGTGCTGATGGTTGACGTCTATCACGAACTGGCGCGTCCTCAGGAGGTCCTGCGCAAGCTGCGCGCGTCGCTGAAGCCGGACGGCCGCCTCGTGCTCGTCGAGTTCCGCAAGGAAAACGCCTGGGTGCCTATTCGGGAGGAGCACAAGATGAGCGTGAAGGAAGCGCGGATGGAGCTCGAGGCGGAAGGCTACCGCTTCGAGCGCGTCATCGGCGTGCTGCCGTGGCAGCACATCCTCGTATTCCGCCGCTGAAGCGAGGCCTGCATTGTGGGTAGCGCCTCGGCCGCGGCCTTCGATCGCGAGCAGCGAGATGTCGTCTTTGAACGGGCCGTCGGACGACGCGCGGAAGGCGGCGGATGTCAATGTCGCGATCGCGCAGCCAGAGCAGGGCGGTGGTGAGTTCCTTCCCGAAATCTTCAAAAACCAGCACGATGCGGACATCGCGCGCAGACGGTGGCTTTGTCCGGATTTCCCGCTCTTATATTCAAGCGTATCCAGCCTTTCATTCACTCTCTCACCTCATCCC
>BJHH01000008.1 GCA_014192065.1 Gemmatimonadota bacterium
GAAAACGAAAAAGGGGCGCCCTTTCGGACGCCCCTTCCCTCGTATCGTTCACCTCAGGGAGTGGAGGCGGGGAGAATCGAACTCCCGTCTTGCATAGGATCTCCCGCAGCGCCTACGTGCGTAGCCCGTCGATTGATGTTTCCGTCCGCTGGCCGACAGGCCGCCCACAGACAGATGAGCCGTCTAGAGTTTCGCGTTTCGGCCGACGACGGACCGCAACACTATCCCAGATTTGCGATACTCCATGGGCCGCCCCGGGAGGGCTTCCTGTGGAGCACTGCTGGTGTAGCTCGGCGTTAGCCGGAGTTACGCAGCCAGGGCGAAGTTTTGGTTCGCAGTTGAAAGTTTCCCGAGTGTTTTACCAGGAACCCGAGGACCTGGGCACGCAACCACGAGGCCACCTGCACAATCGAAACCGGTCGCCCCCTGTCCACTCAATATAACCGAGCCGCCACGTCCGCGTACGGCTCAGTTCCCTGCGCTCCTACGGCTTAGATCGCGTCGAAATCGGTCTCGATCCGCTTCCGCAGCGCCGCATCCGGCAGCCGCCCGCGAGCCGCACCGAGGTTGAGTTGGAGATAATCCACTTTCTCCGTGCCTGGAATCGCGCAGGTCACGGCTGGGTGGCTGACAACGTACTTGAGAAAGACCTGGGACCAGTCGGTGCAGTCGATCTCCGTGGCCCAGCCTGGCAACGGCTTGCCCTGCACCTTCTGGAACGGCCGCCCCCTGCCAAACGGCAGGTTCACCAGCACGGCGATGCCCCGTTCGGCGGCAAGCGGAAGCAGCCGGTCCTGCACGTTGCGATTATCGATTGCAAAGTCGAGCTGGATAAAGTCGAACTTCCGCGCCAGCATCAGCGCCTCGAGCTGACCGTACTGCTGGTCACTGCTCGTGGTGACGCCGGTATAGCGGATCTTCTTCGCAGCCTTCCACTCGTCGAGCATAGGCAGCAGCACGTCGGGTTGCGACAGATTCCAGACCTGCATCAGGTCGATGTGGTCGGTTCCGAATCGTGAGAGCGAGCGATCCAGAGATGCCGTGGCGGTTTCCGGACCACCGCCACCACCGCCACCACCGCCACCACCACCACCGCGACCGCCCAGCGACACCTTGGTGGCGATGAAATACTTCTCGCGATTGCCCAGCTCCTTCATCAGGTCGCCGACCACAACCTCAGCCCGTCCGTATGAAGGCGCCGTATCGAGCACCCGTCCACCCATCTCCGGGAACTGGCGGATCACATCGCGAAGCGGTGGCACCTGTTCCGGTATCGGATTCTCGTAGTTGCGCGCTGTACCCATCCCGACGATCGGCAACCGTTCGCCACTCGAGGGGATCGCCCGTTGAATCAACCCGCCAACCTGCGGCGGTACGACGAAACTCGGCTCGGCCGCAAAGGCCGGAAGGCGGTTCAGGGAGAGCGCGACGCCAGCGCCGACGCCCAGCTTGAGCACACTACGTCGCGTAAAACGAACGTTATCAGTCATCAGACACTCTAGGCGTGTAGGGTTGACATCTACTTACGCACCAATCGCGCGCGCCGCTGCCATCGCGGCTCCGAAACCGTTGTCGATGTTGCATACGACCACGCCTGCCGCACAACTATTCAGCATGGTCAGCAGCGCGGCCAGTCCGCCGAAGCTTGCCCCATACCCTACGCTAGTGGGCACCGCGATTACCGGCACTCGGACCAACCCGCCGACAACCGACGGGAGCGCGCCGTCCATTCCCGCTACGACGATGACCGCCGCAGCCTGTTGCAGCGCTTCGGTCTTCGCGAGGAGCCGATGGATACCTGCCACGCCGACATCGACGAGGCGATCCGCGCCAATCCCGAGCGCGGCGAGCGTCTCGGACGCCTCCTCAGCCACCGCGAGGTCGCTTGTTCCAGCCGTGACAATCAGGACCCGGCCGCGAGGCCGATCGCCGCGCGAATCGACATCAGGCCGCCCGCTTGCCGACCAACGCACCGTCCTGGCGATGTCACTTGCAATGGCGGCTGCGAACCGCGACACTAGGGCGTCGCGCTGCTCGGCCGTGGTTCTGGTGACCAGGAAATGTGCCGACCGCTCGCTGATACTCGCGCAAATCTCGATCACCTGCTCCACCGTCTTGCCCGAACCGTAGACCACTTCGGGATAGCCAGAGCGAAGCGCGCGGTGGTGGTCTATCGTCGTGTGCGCCAGCGTCTCGATCGGCTCCGAATCGAGGCGCGAGAGCGCGTCATCGATGCTCGAGGTTCCCGCGGCGACTTCCGCCAAGAGAGCGCGAACGCGCGCCCTGATCATTCGTGGGCGATGCCGGGGCGCTCAGCGTCCGCCGAAGTCGTCGCGGAACAGGCGGCCGCCAGTAGCCCGTCCTCAGCGAAATCGCCGCGAGCTGCAGCAGCGAGATAATCGCCGAAAATCCCTTCGACTTCACTGAAGCCGTTCACCTGATGCAGTCTGCGGCGCAGGTCGGCTGAGTGCGGCAACCCACGAACGTACCAGCCGAGGTGTTTCCGGAACTCGATGGCTGCGCCCTGAGGATCGATCTCATACGCCTGCACCATGCGGGCATGGTCCAGCGCCACGGCGAACCGCTCGGCCACCGGCGGCGTTGGTAGCGGCACGCGCCCTTCGATGAGCGCGCGTGCCTGTGCGAACACCCAGGGCTGGCCGTACGATCCGCGGGCAATCATCACGCCGGCGCACTGCGTTTCGCGCCACATCCGGTAGGCATCCTCGGCCGTCTTGATATCGCCGTTCCCAATGACCGGGATCTCGAGTGCCGCCGCGAGCGCACCGATCTCTTCCCACCAGGCTCTGCCACTATACATCTGCGTGCGTGTGCGCGGATGCAGTGCGATCGCTTTCACGCCGGCATCTTGACAGCGGAGACCGATCGCCACGGGATCACGCATCTCCTCGCTCCAGCCACTTCGAATCTTGCAGGTGACCGGAAGGTGCGTGCCGCGGATCACCGAGCGGATCACTTCCTGCACGAGGTCGAGATCCTTCAGGCAACCGGATCCACCATTTCGCCGGACGACCTTTTTGACCGGGCAGCCAAAGTTGATGTCGATGAACTCGGGCTGGAATAGATCCGTCACCAGCGCCGACGCTTCCTGCATCGCCATCGGATCGGCGCCAAAGATCTGCACGCCGATGGTACGTTCGTCCGCGCTGAAACGCAGCTTGCTCAGCGTCGCCTCGTTTTCTCGACGGATCCCCTCGGCTGACAAGAACTCCGTGACCACAACATCAGCGCCATGACCACGGCACAGCCGCCTGAATGGCGACTCCGACACCCCGGCCATGGGGGCCAGGAAGAGGGGCACGTCGTGCCCAGTCGGATAGGGAAAGCGCTTCATCATTGCAAGCTATCCCAGCAGTCAACTGCTTGCAACATCAGGATTTGACTCGGTTTCTACCAGAAGTTAGTTTAGGATTGTGTCCCATTCTTGGGGCCCAATGGATTGGCGACTTGTTGACCTGGCCTGAGGGAGTGGTATGGAACTCCGCGAGTTCTTTACAGAAGACGCGATCAAGCTCGACATCGAAGGGACGACGAAGGACGATGTCTTGAAGGAACTCATTGGCCTGCTCGGCCTCGAAGAGAAGAACGAGGCCATGCTGTTCAAGATGCTCAAGCGCCGCGAAAATCTTGGTTCCACAGGCATCGGGCGTAGCATTGCGATCCCGCATTGCCGTTCGCTTGTCGTGAGCAAGCTTCGCGTGGCGTTCGGTCGCAAGCAACCCGGGCTCGACTTCAAGGCGATTGACGACAAGCCGGTCCACTTCTTTTTTCTCATCGTCGCGCCGCCACTGGAAGTCTCCAACCAGTACCTCCCGGTACTGGGAAAGATTGCGCAGTTCTCGAAGGAGCCAGATGTGCCGGAACGACTGCTGCAGCTCACGCAGCCGTCCGAGTTCATGGATCTCCTCAAGGAAAAGGGCGTCTAGCGCCCCTCCGCGCTCCGGGTCATTCGGTCACAACGCCGAACTCGCTGGTCTCGTCCACCTGAAGTCGCGACAGATCGCGTGCGAGGCGCCAGCGTACGCGCCAGAGCTGCAGCACAGCGACGACCACGAGTCCGGCCACATAGCCCCACCAGACACCGCGTGGCCCGAGCGGAGTTCGCAGGGCCAGCCAGAGGCCAGCCGGAGCGCCCACGAACCAGAACCCGGCAAGATGGATGAGCATCGGCACGCGCGTATCGGCTGTGCCGCGTAGTACGCCAGTCGCCACGCCCTGGATTCCATCGAACACCTGAAAGATCGCGCCGATCACGATAAGCGAGGCCGCGAGCGCGAGGGTGTCAGGATCGGTAATGAAGAGGCCGGCGAGCGTTTGGGGAATGGCCCAGAATACGAGCGCCGAGCAGACCATGAACCCGAGCCCAACGGCGATGGCTGCAACCGCGTCACGCCTCGCAGCGGGCATGTCGCCACGGCCGATTGCGCGACCGACCATCGCCGCAGCGGCAGCAGAAAGTCCGAGCGGCACCATGAACGTCAATGCCGCGAGACTGATAGCGATTTCGTGGGCCGCGAGTGCCGTCGGGCCAAACCAACCGAGCACGATGGCTCCGCCACCAAAGACGGCGATCTCGAGCCACTGCTGAAATGCCACCGGCGCGCCGATGCTGACCATCCGCATGAGTGGCGGTATCCGCCACGAATCGGCCCTCCACGGACGGAGCGCCGGCAGGAGAAGGGCGCGGCCTGACCAGAGCAGCACGCCAAGCATCACCCATCGCCCGATGACGGTGGAAATCGATGACCCCACGGCCCCGAGTTCTGGGAAGCCGAGGCGACCATAGATCAGCAACCAGTTGAGCACGACGTTCACGACGTTGCCCAGCACGATCGCGGTGACGACCGGGCGAACAGATGCCAGCGCCTGCAATGACTGCCGAAGCGCGACGAACAGATAGAACGGCAGTATCCCGAGCGCCGACCACCTCGCCCAGCTCGCGGCGACTGGGGCAACGGAGTCAGGTTGGCGCAGCAAGGCGAACAGCGATTCCCCTGGTAGCAGGAGCAACACCGTCGGCACGGTGAGCAGCGTCGCGAGCACAACGCCGCGCTGGATGCCGCGGCGGACACCGACCGTGTCTCCCGCCCCGAAGGCCTGAGAGACCACGGGATCGAGCGCCATGAGCACGCCGATCCCAAGGATCGTGAGATTGATCCAGTAGATATGACCGAGCGCGACGGCGGCGACGGCCTCGGGGCCGATTCGGCCTACCATCGCCGTGTCGACGACGCCCATGGCCATGATGCCGACCTGCGCGAACACCACAGGTGACGCGAGCCGCACCATCTCGAACAGCTCGGCGCGCGTCGGGCGCAGTTCATGTAGCGGGATCATCGGCGCTCGCCTGCCACCTGCGATTCACATACGCCCGCGCAGCAGGCGGCGGAACCGCCCGACATCACTCCCACTCAATCGTAGCCGGCGGCTTACTGCTCACGTCATACACCACGCGATTGACGCCCGGCACTTCATTGATGATGCGGTTCGACATCCGCGCGAGCACTTCTGGAGGAAAGGCAAACCAGTCGGCCGTCATCCCGTCGCGACTCGTGACAGCACGCAGGGCGATCACATGTTCGTACGTTCGGCCATCGCCCATCACGCCCACCGAGCGGACGGGAAGGAACACCGCGAACGCCTGCCAGATCTCGTCGTAGAGCCCGGCCGCGCGAATCTCTTCGAGGTAGATCGCATCGGCGCGGCGCAGGGTGTCGAGGTCTCGCTCGCCGACAGCGCCCAGCACGCGAATCGCGAGCCCGGGCCCGGGGAACGGATGGCGACCCACCATCTCCTCGGGCAAGCCCAGCGACCGTCCCACGTTGCGCACTTCGTCCTTGAATAGTTCGCGCAACGGCTCGATCAGCTTGAATTTCATGTCGGGTTTGAGTCCGCCGACATTGTGGTGCGTTTTGATCGTCGCACTGGGCCCACCCTTCGGGCTGAACGACTCGATCACGTCGGGGTAGAGCGTGCCTTGCACAAGAAAGGCCGCATTCTTCCCTTCCCGCGCGGCCGCGTCCTCGAACACATCGATAAATGTGTGTCCGATCATCTTACGCTTTTCCTCGGGATTATCCTTCCCGGCCAGTGCGGAGAGAAACCGCTCCTCAGCGCGCACCGTGACGAGCTTCATCCCGAGGTGCTGCCCCATCGTCCGTTCCACCTGCTCGCGCTCGTGAAGGCGCAGTAACCCCGTATCCACGAAGATGCAGGTGAGCTGGTCGCCGATGGCGCGATGCACCAGCGCGGCAGCGACTGACGAATCGACGCCGCCGGACAGACCGCAAATCACATGCGCCGATCCGACCGTCTCGCGGATCTTCGCGATTTCCTGCTCGACGAATGCTCCCGGCGTCCAGTCCGGCGTCGCCTGGCACACGTCGAACAGAAACCCGCCAATGATATCAGCACCGCGGACCGTGTGTACCACTTCCGCATGGAACTGAATCGCATGGATCGGTTTCGACTTGTGACGGAACCCGACCACTGGATTGTCGGCGCTCGACGCGGTGAGGAGGTAGCCAGGCGGCACGGTTTCGACATGGTCGGCATGGCTCATCCAGACCTGCGTCTGTTCGCGGAACGCGAATCGCGCCCACACACCCGTCGGCTCCTCGACCGTCACTTCGGCTCGTCCGTATTCGCGCTTACCGCTGCCGACCAGCGTACCGCCCTCGGCATGCGCGATCCACTGCATCCCGTAGCACACACCGAGGATCGGCGCGACGTCAAGAATCGCCGGATCAAACGTGGGCGCGCCCTCGTCCGTCACGGACATCGGCCCGCCACTGAGGATGATCCCGGTCGGCTTCCACTCGCGAATCCATTGCAGTGTGCGCGTCGGCGGGTGAATCTCGCAGAAAACGTGCGCCTCTCGAACGCGCCGCGCGATCAGCTGTGTGAACTGACTTCCACAATCGAGGATCAATATCCGTGAACTCATGCGCTGGTATCTTCCCGTGCAAATGCGGCGGACAAGCCGATCAGAACTGCCACTGATCCCCTTGCAGTTTGATGAACTCGGCATGCTTGGTATCGAGGTCGAGCACCGCGGCGGTCGGCGATCCGTGAACCCAGCCGCACGACTCGCCAGGGTTGATAATCATGGTATCACCGCGGGTTTTCATGGACTGCTGGTGCTCCATGCCATGCACGACGATATGATGTGCCTTGATCGATCGCAGACTCACATCGCCAATATCGTGGACGATGAGAATCTTGTGGTCACCAATCGTGATGCTGTGTGGTGACTCGAACAGTTCGTGTCCCATCCCCTGAGCGGCGAACGCCTTGAGCCCCTCGGGATCGCCGTCATTGTGGCCGAACACACCGGCCAGCGCCACGCCATTCTCCTGAAACGGTCGCAGCGCGAAGGGCGAACAGTAGTCTCCGGCGTGCAACACCATCCCGACCCCACGCTGCGTCATTTCCTTTAGCAGTTCGCGGACGGCGGGCAAGCGGTCGTGCGTATCCGACATCAAGCCAACGAGCATTAGGCGTCCCTCCAGTGCGGGTCCTCGAGCTCGAGCCTCATCAGGTCGTCGTACGATTCGCGCCGGGTCACCACCGCATACTGGTTCCCGTCCACCATCACCTCAGCCGCGCGCGGACGCGCGTTGTAGTTCGATGACATCACGTAGCCATACGCACCGGCGCCGTGCACGACCACCAGATCACCGGGAGCAACATCGTCCACATCGCGATCCAAGGCAAGAAAATCGCCGGTCTCGCAGACTGGACCGACGACGTCGGCCCGCACCCGCTTTCCGGAGGGCCGCGCGGCATCAATCCGATGGTAGGCATCGTAGTGGGAAGGCCGCAACAGATCGTTCATTCCCGCGTCGACGATCACGTACTGCTTACCGCCGCTCTCTTTGCGATACAGCACGCGCGTGAGCAAGACTCCGCTCACGCCCGCAAAGAACCGTCCCGGTTCGACAATCAACTCGACGCCGAGTTCACGGATCGCCCGGCTGACGAGCGCGCCGTATCCCGCGAGGTCCGGCTCCTGATCGCCGTCCTGATACACGACGGGCAGCCCGCCACCGATGTCGAGGTACTTGAGGCCGGCTCCGGCCGCGCGCACCTGCCGCGCAAGATCCATTAACCGGGCCAGCCCGTCCCGATAGGGGTCGAGCGTCGCCAACTGCGAACCGACGTGCATGTCAAGCGCAACGAGCTGTACGTGGCGCAGGGCGATGGCTTCGCGTGCGACGACGAGCGCCTCACCATGTTCGATTCCGAACTTGTGTCCACGCGCGCCCGTGGCGATGTACTCGTGGGCGTTCGCAATGACCACGTCAGGATTCACGCGCAGACCCACCGGCGCAACGACGCCAAGTTCGCCAGCGATGGCGTCGAGCAAGAAGAGCTCCGCCCGGGATTCGACGTTGATCAACTTCACCCCGGCCCGAAGCGCTTCGCGCAACTCCACCGCCGTCTTACCAACGCCGCCCAGCACGATGTCGGGACCGCGGAAACCAGCCCGCAGGGCACGAGCCAGTTCGCCGCCGCTGACGACATCGACACCTGAACCGAGTTCGCGCAGCAGCGTGACGATCGCGCGGTTTCCGTTCGCCTTCATGCTGTAGTGCACGCGGAACGGGCAGTCCTTCAGCGCGTCCGTCAGCTGTCGATACCGGTCGCGGATCGCTTCGGTACTGTAGACGAACGTCGGTGTGCCCACCGCGAGCGCGATGGTTTCGGCAGGCAGCCCCTCGCAGTGCAAGTCGCCGTTACGTACGCCGAAGGGCGCCACTGGCGTCCGGGAGGCGCTTAGTACGCCTTTGCCCACACGACCTCGTGTTTTGCCGGTTCGCCCGTCACGAGGCACCTGGTCGGCGCCGTAGCCGAACGGAACTCAGCGTCGGGAATCAGGCGAATCGTCGCCTTGGTCTCCGCCTTCACGCGCGCTTCGACCGCGGGGTCGCCATTCCAGCCGGCGTACACAAACCCCCCGGAGCCTGCCATGATCTCCTTGAACTCGTCGTACGACTGGACGCCACGCACCGTCGCCGCTTCCCGCCGAGCCTTTGCCGCCGCGAGCATGTCATGCTGAATCGTCTCAAGCAGCGCCGCCACGGCCACCGGGGCGCCGGCGCGCGGAATCGCCGCCTTGGCCCGCGTGTCACGTCGCGCCGAAAAGACCGACTGCTTCTCGAGATCCTTCGGGCCGAGTTCAAGTCGGAGCGGTACACCGCGAAGCTCCCACTCATAGTACTTCGCGCCGGAGCGGATGCCTTCGCGGGCATCAACGTGCACGCGGAGCTTGTCGCTTGCGCCGCGCCCATTCCAGTCCGTGAGTTCGGCCTTCAGCTGCATCGCGGCCTCCACCATGGCGGGCCGCTCGTCGTTCGTTTTCCAGATGGGGACGATCACGACTTCGATCGGCGCAAGTCGTGGTGGCGTCACAATGCCATTGTCGTCGCCGTGGGTCATCACGAGCCCGCCCACCATTCGCGTCGACACGCCCCAGCTCGTATTCCAGGCAAATGCCTCCTCGCCCTTTTCCGTCTGGAACTTGAGATCGAACGCCTTCGCGAAGTTCTGTCCGAGATTGTGCGAGGTGCCCGCCTGCAGCGCCTTGTGATCCTGCATCATCGCTTCGATGCTGTACGTCCGCAGCGCTCCGGCAAACCGTTCGCTATCGCTCTTGAGGCCGGTGAGCACCGGCATCGCCATCCACTCTTCAGCGAACTTGCGATAGATGCCGAGAATGGTGAGCGCCTCGGCCTCCGCCTCGTCGTGCGTGGCGTGGGCCGTGTGCCCTTCTTGCCAGAGAAACTCGAGCGTTCGCAGAAACAATCGCGTGCGCATTTCCCAGCGCACGACATTCGCCCATTGGTTGATCAGGATCGGCAGATCGCGATAACTCTGTACCCACTTGGCGTACATGTGGTAGATGATCGTCTCGCTGGTAGGCCGGACGACCAGTGGCTCCTCGAGTTCCTTGCCGCCACCGTGGGTGACGATGGCCAGCTCGGGCGCGAATCCCTCAATGTGCTTCGCCTCTTTCGCGATGAAACTCTGCGGAATGAACAGCGGGAAGTAGGCGTTCACGTGCCCGCTCGCCTTGAACATATCGTCCAGTGCCCGCTGCATCCGCTCCCAGATGCCGTAGCCGTTCGGGCGGATGACCATAGAGCCCTTCACGGGCGAATAGTCCGCCAGTTCGGAGCGGAGGACCACCTCGTTGTACCATGCGCTGAAATCTTCGGCGCGGGTGGTGAGCTTCTTGTCGTCAGCCATCGAGAATCACGACCCCTGAGAAAGGCGCTGCACGAATGCGCGCAGCGCGTCGAGTGTCACCGGTTCAAGCGAGAGCAGTGCCGATGCATCACACGCAAAGGTCGGTGCGTCGGCCGGTTTGCCGATGAGCCCCTTTGCCGTCACGCGGCCGTCTCCTTCGAAGTAAATCGCGGCCAGCGCCCCTGCCTTTTGCGCCGACTCGTACTGGCTGCGGGGTAGCGTCTGGTACTTCTTCTCGCTGAGTCCGTAGTCCACGGCGAATCCGGCCGCGCGCAGCACGCTGACCAACTGCAGCGCGCCAGCCATACCGCTGGTCGCAGCGCCGGGGCCGCCGATGACAAACAACGCTGGTCGGTCTGGCGTCGCGCGCGTCATCAGGCCGCGGTCCTTCAACAATTCTCCGAGGACGACGTCGCCCATCCCGAACCCGAGCGCCGGGAGGTCAACGCCGCCAAGGTCCTTGAGCAGATTATCGTACCGCCCGCCACCACAGATGGCGCGCAGCTCCCCTTTGGCATCAAACAGCTCGAACACAATACCGGTGTAGTACGCCAGGCCCCGAACAATCGAGAGGTCGACGTCTACCGAATCCGCGACGCCAAGCGCTGCGAGGTGCGCCAGATAGGCGTCAAAGGTCTGGAGCGCGGACTTCACCTCGGCATTGGCGCCATGGACGGACCGAATCAGGTCGAGGGCGCCCGGCTGCGCGAGGCGCATAATGGCCGCAGACGACTCCGCGCTGAGCCCTGCGCCAGAGAGTTTCTCGAATGCCACCGCGTCGGGCTGGCGTCCCACCTTGTCGAGGACGCCGTAGGCGACGCCGGTAGCCGCGCCACTCACACCGATCGCCGTGAGGACAGCGTTCAGCAGGCGCCTGTCGCTCACGCGCGCGCGCACATCGGCGCTCGTCAACCCAAGTTCCCGCATGACGTCGATCGCCACCGCGAGCAGCTCCGCATCCGCCACTTCGCTCGCCTCGCCGACGATGTCGACGTTGAGCTGGAAGTGCTCACGCAGCCGCCCACGCTGTGCCCGCTCATACCGGAACAGCTGTGGAATCGCAAACCAGCGGACCGGCTTTCGGAGCGCGTTCGCGCGCGCCGCCACCATCCGCGCGAACGTCGGCGTCATTTCCGGCCGGAGCGCGACCTCTCGGTCACCCTTGTCCACGAAGTGGTAGAGTTGACCGACGATCTCGTCGCCGCTCTTTTTCGTGTAGAGGTCGAGGGGCTCGAGCGGCGGCCCGTCATACTCCACGAACGCGTAGCGACGGGCAACCTCGCGCCACGCCCGCATGATATGCGCGCGGTGTGCGAACTCGTCCGGATAGAAATCGCGGAACCCTGGGAGCGCTCCTCCTGCCATCCGGTAAAGCTAGCGGCCGGTGGGACTTACCTCCAGCCGATCCATGGCGTCGCCGACCGTATGGAACGACCCAGTCGCCAGCACGGTCGCGCCGGTTTCAGCAGCGCGCACCAGAGCGCGGTCGAAGTCACGGTGGACCACCGCCTGCCACCCCTGCTCGCGGGCATAGGCGAGTGGCTCAGGCAGGCTCCAGGTTCGACTCGGCGGTGACGTAGGGGCCACGGTCAGGACAAACGAATCCACGACCGGCGCTAGCGCATCCATGATCCCTCGCCAATCCTTGTCGCCGAGGACCGAGAGCAACGCGACTACCGGTGGCTCGGGCTCGACGGCCCGGATGGCGTCGGCGAGTACGCGCGCGCCAGCAGGATTGTGCGCCACATCAAACAAGTAACGACCCGACCGCTGAAACCGCCCCGGAAGCACGATTTGGCGCAATCCAGCTGCCGCTACGGCCTGACTGGGCCGATACCGGTCCGGAAGGGCGTTGAGCATGGCGAGCGTCATCGCGCCGTTCGCAGCCTGATGCGCCCCAATCAACGGCAACTCCCACGCGTGCCCCGCGTATGAGAACCGCGTTCCCGCCTGCGTCACGCGAACGTCCGTAGGTCCGCCAGACGCATAGGCTAACGTGACCGGGCCGCTGCCGGCAGCCAATGCCAGCTGCCGAAGGAGCGCCGCCACCTCCGCATCCACTTCGCCAATCACTGCCGGAACACCACGCTTGAAGATTCCGGCTTTTTCGGCCGCGATCAGTTCCTTCGTATCGCCGAGGTACTCGACGTGGTCGATGCCGATGTTGGTCACGCCCGCGACGAGCGGAGTAATCACGTTCGTTGCGTCGAGTCGCCCACCAAGGCCAGTCTCGATCACGGCGACGTCCACCGCCGCTTGCCGAAAGAATTCAAAGGCCATCGCGGTCGTGGCCTCGAAGAAGGTTGCGCCGAGGCGCTCGACGTCCGGAGTCCACCGCGCGACGAACTCAACGATCTGATCCGCGGGCACTGGGGCGCCATTCACGAGAAACCGCTCGCGAAAGTCCACCAGGTGCGGCGACGTGTATTTGCCCACCTTGAGCCCTTCGGCGCGCAGCACCGCCTCCAATCCAGCACAGACGCTCCCCTTCCCGTTGGTCCCGGCAACGTGGAGCGTCACGAGCTCACGATGCGGATTGCCGATCAGGTCAAGAAAGGCGCTGACCCGCTCGAGTCCAAGCTTCCAGGCGCCCGTCGTGCGCGCGTACAGGAAGTCGAGGGAGTCGCCATACGTCGTCACCGCACGCTCAGGACGACGCCCACCCCGTGGCGGCTGGCTTGCCGCTCATATGACGGAGCAGCTGGCCGACCGTTTGCTTGAGATCGCGCCGGTGCACAACAGAATCGACCATCCCGTGCTCCAGCAGAAACTCGGCGGTCTGAAATCCCGCGGGAAGGTCCTGTCCGAGCGTCTGCTTGATCACCCGTGGGCCAGCGAACCCGATCACCGCGCCTGGCTCGGCGAGGATCGCGTCCCCAAGCATGGCGTAGCTCGCGCTCACGCCGCCCGTTGTCGGATTGGTCACAATCGACACGTACGGGATTCTTCGCTCCGACAGCTGCGAAAGCATGACCGACGTCTTCGCCATCTGCATGAGCGAGAGCACGCCCTCCTGCATGCGCGCGCCACCAGACGCCGACACGATGATCAGCGGAAACTTCTTCTCGAGGCTGCGCTGGCCGAGCCGCGCGATTTTTTCACCGACGACGGAACCCATGGAGCCGCCCATGAACGCAAAGTCCATGACGCCGAGGTTCACCGGCATCCCGTCCATCGTGCCGCTCGTGGTCAGGATGGCATCCGCGTCGCCGGCGTTCGTGCGCGCCTTCTTGAGTCGCCCGGGATAATCCGGAAAGCCCAGCGGGTCAACCGACTTGATGTCGGATTCCGCCTCTTCGATCGATGCATCATCGAGCAGCATCGTCGTGTACTCGAGCGCGCGGAGCCGGCGATGAAAATCGCAGGTCGGGCAGACGTTAAACCCGCGTTGGAAGTTCTCGCGAGTATCCGTATGTCCGCACGACTCGCACTTCTCCCACACATCGGCGGGAATCTCGAGCTTTGCGGTCAGGGGCTGCCGCGCCTTCTTTTCCTTTCGAAACCAAGCCATCCGGGAATCTACCGCCCGGCTCGCAGGTCTGGCGAGCCGGCCGGCTCCTAGATCACCAGTGAATCGGCGCGTCCACGCCCCTCAATCGAGAGTCGGACAAGGAGCCCAACCGTCAGCCAGCAGGTCAGCATGAACGAGCCGCCGTAACTGAAAAAGGGTAGCGGGATGCCGGTAATCGGCATGACGCCGATAGTCATCCCGACGTTGATGAGCACGTGAACGAAGATCATCGAGACTAGCCCGAATGCGACGAGGCTGGCGAACGGACTCGTGGAACGCCCCGCCACGCGAATGCAACGCAACATCAACCACGCAAACAACGCGAGCACGACGGCTACTCCCACGAAACCCAACTCCTCACCGATCACGGGAAAGATGAAATCGGTCTGCTGCTCTGGCAGGTAACCCAGCCGCTTCTGTGTTCCGCTGGTGAACCCCTTGCCGAACCACCCGCCGGAACCGATGGCGATCTGGGACTGCATCACGTGGTAGCCGCCCTTGAGCGGATCGCTCGACGGGTCGAGGAAGACCAAGAGGCGGCGTTGCTGGTACGGGCTCAGGCTCGCCCAAATAATTGGAGCGGCCACGCCTGTCACGAGGTTGGCGGCCACCGTCGCGACGGACTCGAGGATATGTGGTCTGGCGTAGAACACCAACGCGACGAGCAGGATGAACCAAGCGCCCCAGATGCCCGTGTTGAACGCGAGCACGAGGCTGACCACCGGGCTTGCCGCGAGCACGAGCAACGTCCAGTCGGTGCCCGCCCAGAACAACATCGCGAAGAAGATGCCGATGAACACCAGGCCCGTGCCCAGGTCGGGCTGGAGCATGATCAGCACCCACGGCACTCCGATGACGAGTGCCGGACGCGCCAACTCCGCAAGGGACTGCGGTGCGCCGCTGCGCCCAGCGAGCACCTTAGCGAGCATGATCACCGCTGCGATTTTTGCGAGCTCCGACGGCTGGCCGATCGAGACGCCGCTAATGTAGATCCAGCTCTTGCTGTGCTGACCCGTGCCCGCGCCGCGGCCAACAAAGAGCAGCAACACGAGCGCCAACAGCGTACCGATGTAGATTGGCGGCGTAAAGTGATCCAGCGCGCGTACGGAGATCCGGCTCACCATCCACGCCGCTCCGAGCCCAAGGGCCAGGTAGAGCGACTGCGTTCGCCAGAGGTTCGCGAGGCCTGTCGACACGTCGGTCTGCCCAGCCGAATACACGGCCGCTACCCCCATGATCGACAGCAGCAGCGCCAGCCCGACGAGCGGGAAATCCACCCCGATCGCGCGCCTCATTCGCCCTCTGTCTTCAGAAACTGCGTTGGCGCGGCCTTGAGGTAATGCTCGATGATCTTCGAGGCGATCCGCGCCGCACGCGTACCATGCCCGCCGTATTCGATCATGACGGCGACAACAATTTTCGGCGCAACGGCAGGGGCGAAACCAGCAAACCAGGCATGGTCCAGCTCCGTACCATTCACGAACCGTCCGCTCTGCGCGGTACCCGTCTTGCCCGCGAGCACGACTCCCTGGATTTGTGACGCCGCGGCCGTGCCGCGTGAAACCACGCCGGCGAGTGCCGCCCGCACGCCATCCAAGGTGGCGCTGTCGAGTTCGAAGAGCCGCGTCCGCTCTGGCTCAGCCTGTACGACATGCGGCGTCATCGCATCACCACCGTTCGCCAGCGCCGTGTAGAATCGGGCGAGATTCACCACCGTCTGTGAATTCTCGCCCTGCCCGATGGCAAGGTTGAGCGACGGAGAGTTGCCGGACCAACCGCGCGCGCCGTATTTCCGATTGAAATAGTCCGCGAAGGGTTCAGTCGGAAACGAAGGGCGGTTGTCGTTCGGCAGGTCGATGCCGGAACGGCTGCCACCACCGAGCTTGACGCCGCCAGCGATGAGTCGCTGCAGGCCGATCCTGAGGCCGAGTTGATAGAAGTAGACGTCACACGACTGCTCAATGGCCTGCTGCAGATTCAACGTTCCATGGCCACGCGCCAAATGGCACTTAAACGGCCGATTGCCATATTGGAACGCGCCGGTACATGGCACGGCCATCCGCTCATCCATCGTGACGAGGCCGAGTTCGAGCGCGGTGACCGACGTAGCGAGTTTCCATGTGGAGCCAGGCGGATATCTCCCCTGCAGCGCCTTACTCAACAGTGGCTTGCGCGGATCGTCATTGAGCTGGCGCCAGTAGGCAACGGGGATCCCGCCGACGAACCGATTGGGGTCGAACGTCGGCGCGCTGTGCAGCGCCAGAACATCACCGGTAGACGGGTCGAGGGCGACGACGGCGCCGGTGAGCGAATCACCGAAGATGCCCGCCACATACCGCTGTAGATCAAGGTCGATGTTTGTTATCAGCGCCGCCGCGGGCTCAGGCAGGAGAGTCGTCTCCGCATCCGCGTTCCGCACGACACGTCCGCGCGCATCCACCTGAACAAAACGAACGCCTTCGCGGCCCCTGAGACGCGTCTCGTATTGCTTCTCAATCCCGCCCTTGCCAACCTGCTGCCCCGGCTTGTAGCCGCTGAAGGCCTCAGCGCCAAGTTCATCGTCGCTAATTTCACCGGTGTAGCCAACCAAGGCGGCAACCGCCGCACCGTCTGGGTAATACCGCTTGGGGGTTTCCTGAATGATCAGTCCCGGAAACTGCAGTCGGTATTCCTCGAGACGACTCACGAGGTCGAACGACGCGCTCGACAGAATCACGGTCGGCCGACTCGAACCGCGACGGAAGCGGCGACTCACCAACTCGATCTGGCCGGACGCCATCGGAATGATCTTTGCCACGCGACCGAGCACGGCGAGAAGCGAATCCTCGCGATGCGCCAGCACAGACACGGTGTATCCGGGGATGTTCTCCGCGATCACGGCGCCGCGCCGATCAAGGATGAGCCCACGCGCCGCCGCGAGTGGCACTTCGCGCAGCCGATTTTCTTCCGCCGCAATCGCATAGCGCCTATGCTGCAGCACCTGCGCGCGGAAGAACGAACCCATCAGGAACACGACGGTCAGAAAGAGCGCAGCCGCCGCACCGCGCGACCGGCGCTGTACATCGTTCGGGTGGAACCTCACCGACGGTGCCCAGACACCGGTGGGCTCGACACCAACAACACGCCCACCCCCACTGCCGCCGTCAACGCCGCGGACAACGGCGACCACCAAAACAGTTGCGCCACGAGGTCAATCCCACCAAGGCGGTGCTCGGCCAGCAGGTATATGATGTCGAACGCCCACTTACCAGCCAGCACGAAGATTGCGTTGAGCGCGATATTTTCAGTGAAAAACACTGACTTGAGCCAACTCGCCGCGAATCCGACGCTTGCCATGGCCAGAGCGCCAGCACCGAACGCGCCGGGCACGAGTGAATCCGTCACCACGCCGAGCACGAAGCCGCAAAACGCCGCGATCGCGGGCCGCGAACGGATCGCGATCACGAGTAACGCGATCACCAGGAAGTCGGCCTGTACACGCCAGCCCAACATGGGCCGGAGCGAGTATTGCAGGATCACCAACAGGCCGAACCAACCGACGGTCCAGAGCGTTCGGGGAGCGCTAGGCATCGGCCCGCCTCACGGTCTGCGTTTCCGAACCGTGTCACGCTCCGCGCGCACCGATGCACTGTCCGCGATGACACGGCGCTGCCGAACGCTGTTGGAGTCGCCCGTGAGCCGAGCGATCGAGTCAATCGACGACACGATCCGGCGTGCGGCCAACTCCGCGCCCGCAGCGCTGGTCCACACATTGTCGACGCCGGCACGCGTTCGACTCGGAAGCAATACGAGCACCGAGCCAAGGTCCGACAAGGCCACGGCAGGCTTGATCAGGTAGCTACGCGCCCACTGATCGGGAGTCTTCAGTTCAGAGACGACGGTGCCGATCGGCACACCGCGCGGCCAGACACCGCCGAGTCCCGACGTGACCACGACCGCGCCAGATGGGATCTGGCTCCGGAGCAAGACGCCACGCAGCTCGAGAAAATACCGGTCGGCACCGGTACCGCCATGCGCCTGTACCATGCCGTACGCTTCGCCGTTTAGCGACATGGCACTCACACGGAACTCTGGATGCTGCCAAAGGATCGCGGTCGACATGGTCGCGTCGGCGCGCTCAATGATGCCCACCACGCCGGCGTCCGACACGACCGGCGCCATAGGTTCTACGCCGGCCCTGCGGCCCGCCGAGAGCGTAAGCGTCTGCTCGTCGCCGATACCACGCCCCTTGAGTGCCTCGGCGGGCACGAACCCCCACTGCAACAGGGCGCCTAACCCGAGCAGCGCGCGAAGCTTCGCGTTCTCCTGCTCAATGCCCTGCAGCCGGAGCGATCGGAGCGCGACGGAGTCGGCCACGCGGATCAAGGCGTCGTGCGAAAGGAAGGTGCGCCGACCAAGTTCGGCCCGCTCCTGCAGGCTCACGAGCGGCGCCATCACGGTCGTTCGGAGGCCGCCAGCGAATCCGTCGCGGGTGCTGATCGGCAACGCCATACAGACCAGCGCGGCGACAACGCAGGCGGCGCCTACCGCAGCGTCGATCGGTCCGTCAGTGCGCGCGGCGCGTGCCAAGTGGGCGCGTGGAGGTGCGAGGTGGTTGGCGCGGTCAGGTCGTCAACACGGACCAGTACTTCGCTTCATCATCCAGAATCCGGCCCGTCCCGCGCACGACGCAGGTCAGAGGATCCTCGTCCACATGAATCGACAGGCCGGTTTCCTGCGTGAGCAGGACGTCGAGGCCACGGATGAGCGCACCGCCTCCCGTCATCACGATGCCGCGGTCGACGATGTCGCTGGCGAGTTCTGGAGGCGTGATTTCCAACGCACGGCGGACGGCATCAACGATCTGCTGCATCGGCTCCTGAATCGCTTCGCGCACCTCGGCGGAGTGCACCCGTACCGTCTTGGGGATTCCCGACACCAGATCGCGGCCCTTCACCTCCATCTCCTGCTCTTCAGCGAGCGGCGTTGCTGAACCAATCTGGATCTTGATCAGCTCCGCCGTTGGTTCACCGATGAGGAGGTTGTAACTCCTCCGCATGAACAGCACGATCGCGGTATCCACCTCATCGCCGCCAACACGGATCGACGTATCGCTGACGATACCGCTCAATGCGATCACCGCAATCTCCGTCGTACCGCCGCCGATATCGATGACCATATTGCCCGTTGGCGTCTCGATCGGCAAGCCCACACCGATCGCCGCAGCCATCGGCTCCGCGACCATGAACACTTCCTTCGCACCTGCGCCGAGTGCGGAGTCGCGCACGGCGCGGCGCTCCACTTCGGTAATACCCGAGGGCACGCAGACGATAACGCGAGGCTTCACTTTGAAGACATGGTTGTCGATAATGAGCCGCAAGAAATGACGGAGCATCTTTTCTGTCACGTCGAAGTCGGCGATGACACCGTCCTTCATCGGCCGCACGGCCATGATGCCCTCAGGGGTGCGACCAAGCATGCGCTTCGCTTCGAGACCAACGCCGAGAATCTTCTTCGTCTCGCGGTCTAACGCGACGACCGACGGCTCGTTGAGCACGATGCCTTGGCCCTTTACGTAGATCAGCGTGTTGGCGGTACCCAGGTCTACGGCGATCGCGTTAGCTGGAAACAGCGAACCAGGCTTAAAGAAAGGCCAACGCATTATCTGGCGACTCGTTTGGCTGCCCGTGACAAGACGGCGGCCGGCAGCAGGGATCAGCTCTGGGATGGGCACGATGAACGCGTTGAAATCTAGCCCGCACGCTGAGGTCGGGCAAGCGATTAGTATTTCGACACCTTTGTGACTTCCCGGGGCGCGCCGGCGACCGGGCGACTGACGCACAAAGGGGCGGCGAGGTGTCCCTCGCCGCCCCTCTGAAACCACTGGCCTGCTCGCGCTCTACGGCTTGCGGTCAGTGCAGGCCTTGAAGTTCGTGTTGTTCGCCTCGTCCACCGGGATGGGGAAGTTCACGTCATTCCCGTACGTGCCGCCACGGTAGTGGTTACCCGTCGGGAATACCGTCTGTTCGGCGCGTCCATACTGGCGCATCATCCGCCGCCGGTCGCTGAGGCGCTGGCCACGGCTGAATGTCCAGAACGCCTTCTCCCGGAACAGCTGATCGACTGCATCCGCCGTCGTCGCCGCCTGCTTGAGTGGCGGAAGTCCGGCTGCTGTCGCCTGTACTTCGCCAAGCTTTGGCGGGGCCGCCCGGAGCGTATTCAGAATCGCCAATGAGCCGGCGGCATCACCGGCCTTGGCCTTGGCTTCCGCCTCGACCATTCGGGCGTCAATACCATTCACGATCGGTACGTTCGTGGTGCGAGCCCACAGCGTGGTACGGCGCGTGAAGGTCAGACCATCCTGCGACTTGGTCGTGTCCTTGCCGTTGGCCGACACCGTATACGACACCGGCAAGCGTGGGTCATTCGCCGAGAAAAACGGCAGCGCGCCGGTCACGAGTAGGTTGCGGCCGTTGCCCTCGAGCGAATCGCCGACCGTATAGCGCGTCGAGCTGTTTGGCTGGTCCCAGAGAATGTTGTTGCCAGACGTCGTCGAAAACGTTACGTCGTAGGTGAACGACGTGGGAATGGCCGCGACCAGTGCGGCGGCAGCAGCGTGCTGATTGAGTCCGAGCAGGGCTCTCGCCTTACCCACCGCCGCCGCGTTCCTGATGGCCACCGTGGCCGCATCGGTCGCGGTCGCCTGGGCCATTGCCGAGTCGTACGACGCGATGGCCATCGCGAACACCTGATCGTTCGTCATCGGCATTCCGCCAACCGGGCTAGCGGCCGTGCCGTCGGAAACGACCAGTCCGTTGCAGAAGTCCTGCGCCATTTGCATTTCAACGAACGCCCGTGCGAAGTACATCTCGCCAATGTTCGACGCCGGGGTCGGCGCAAACTTGCTGAGTAGTCCAATCGCCTGATTGGCGGCCGTACGCACCTGGTTCAGGTTGCGGTAGAAACCGGTCACCGTGCCGTTGCTGAGCGCGATGCGGCGTTGGTCTGCCTCATCGTTTTGGATGAAGGTGGAACTGGTGCTCCATTCATCGGTGAGCAAGCCGCCGAACAGCCAATCGCCATCGCTGCCAGCCGTTGCTGTCCGGAGCCGTGCGAGCGCGCCGATACGCACCGCGTTCGCACCGTCGGGGGACTGGACAAGCGACGGATCGATGAGATCCGGATCCGGTGCCGTGAGCAGGGCGCTCTTGGCATCGGCGCACGCCGTGGCCACGACCAGCGCCGCCGCCGTCACGGCGGTGGCGAGGGCGCGCCCAGCAAACTTCGAATGCTGGCTCATCTGGTGAGTTCTCCTTAGGAATCGCATAGGTTACCAGTTGATCGAGAGACGGGCCGTGAAGTACGACGGCGCGCCGATCGTCTGAAAGTCGTTCGGCGCATTCGCCGTCGAACTGGTGATCGTGAAGTCGTTCTCGGGATCCACGCCCTTATACAGGGTGTGCTTCCAAACGTTGCGGCCCGCGAGGCTGAACCGCGCCGACCGGCCGTTGAGGCGCTGCGCCCACGACGTCGGCAATTCGTAGCTGACCGACACTTCGCGCAGCTTCACAAAATCGCCGGACTGGAAGAACCCATGGAGGGTCTTGGTCGGGTCATAGAGCGTGCCGACCACCATGGCCTGGTCTTCGAGGTCGGACTTGGGATTCATGAAACCGTTGCAGTTCTGCCGGCTCACACAGCGGATCCGCTCCGTGTTGTTGTAGTAGGCATTGCCCCCACGATAGTCGATCAGCATCTGAAATCGGAGACGCTTGCGAAGCAGGTCGAAGCCAGGCGTCACGGCCAAGAACTGACGCGGCGAGGAATAACCGATGAACACCGCCGACGTGTCCTTTGCTCCAACCGCCGAACACAAGTGACCCGCCGCCCCGACGTCCTGAGCACGGCAAATGCGCCCGACCGTCAACTCGTTCGCGGTCAGGATGCCGTCCTTGTTCTCATCCTTCCAGGCAGTAATCGGTGGCGCCCAGAGCCCGAACAGTGGGTAGCCTTCGACCGCTCTCGTCGACGTACCGATTTGTGGCGGGGTCCCACCCAGCGACTTCAGGACGTTCGCGTTCTTCGAGCCGTTGAACGTGATGTCCATCGCGAAGTTCGGCTTGTCGACGATCTGGCCGTTCACCAGGAACTCGATGCCGGTGTTCTGGACTTCGCCGAGGTTTTTTCGAACGTTGGATGCCGAACCAAGCGACGGCGGCACAATGGCGCTGATCAGCGCGTCCCGGGTCTGCTTGCGATAGTACGTGACATCGAGACTCCACCGGTTGTCGAACAGCTTCATCTCGAAGCCACCTTCGTACTCACTCGACTGCTCCGGCTTGAGGTCTGGATTGCCGATAGCGCTGAAAATTTCGCCGGATACGTCGGCGTTGCGAACGTTCGATGTCACGGTGGCGTAGTTGCGGAGCGCGTCGTTCGGACCAGGCTGGACACCTGACGTACCGAATGCCGCACGCAGGCGGGTCGAGTTGATGAACTTCGGCACCTGGTACCAGGGCTCATCCGAGATCACCCACGAGGCGCTGAGCTTGGGATAGAGCACACTCTGGAAGTTCGTGCCGAACGCACTGTTCTGGTCGGAGCGGAGTGCGCCCGTGAGGAACAGGCGGTCGTTGAGCGCCACCGCTTCTTCGATGAAGAGACCAAGCGTCTTGCGGAGTGTCGTGTTGGTCGACGCCGAACGGGTGATGGCGCCGTCCGGGACCTGCGATCCGGGTGGAAGCTCTGAGCCGTTCGCGGCCGTACCATCGTCCTGATAGTTCGTATACTGGACGCCGAGCGTAGTCTTGGACACAACCCACGACAGCGCGCGCCAGGTGGCGGTGGTGCCGAGGTCGGCAGTGGTGGTCTTCGTGCTTGTACGGTTGTTATTGCTGAAGCCGTTACGGTTCGTCGCCGTAATCGGCGCGCCTTCGCCACGGAACAGAAAACGTCCATCAATCGCGTCGGCCAAATCTGTGCCCAAGTTCACCCGGTTCTGGAGCCACGAGGTCGGGCGCCAGTTGAGGTTGATCGACATCAGCAGGCGGTTCAGCGTCTGGTCGGTGCGCTCCTGCCAGGTGTACCCGGGCGTCCAGGCGCGGTAGCCGTTGAGCGGGCCGCAGCCGGTGCAGTTGACGTTTCCGTTGTTCTTGTACCCCTGTCCACCAAACACCTGCGACCCGAGGCCAACGGTCGCATTGGATTCCTGCGTGAAGCGCTGGTACAGGTTGATGTAGTTGGCCTGAAACTGCGCATCGAGCTTCGGGGTCAACGCCGTCTGGAGGTTCGTCCGGAACGAATACTTCGCCAGCATGTTCGGACGCTCGACCCACGGGTGGAACCCAATGCCTTCGGTGTTAATGCGCCGACGTTCGAACGCCGGCAGGCGCAGCGTACCGGTTTCCTTGTTCTGGTCGACCGAGACGAAGAACCGAACGGCTTCGTTGCCGCCGGACGCCTGCATCGAATACTGCGAAATGTCGCCCTGACTGATCGGTGTCGCGTCGGCGTCATGGAACGGCGTGTAGATCCGAACACTGTCCATGATGCAAGATCCCTGCGACACGGCGACCAGCCCGAGGCAGTTCTGGTACGTCGTCTGCCCGGGCAGGTGGCCGGCGATGGTCCAGTTGTCGGGATAGGTGTTGCGATCCGTGAGGATGCCGCCTTCCGCGGTCCCGCTCCAACGCGTCGCGCCGGCACGTCCCTTCTTCGTCGTCACGACGATCACACCGTTCGCGGCGTCCGTGCCGTACAGCGTGGCCGCCGAGGGACCCTTCACGATTTCGATGCTCTCGATCTCGTCGGGGTTCAGGTCGTTCGTGCGGCTCGTCGCGTTGCCGCCCGTACCGGGGCCTGATCCCATGTCACTCGTCATGCGAACGCCGTCGATGATCCAGATTGGCTCATTGGACAGCGAGAGCGAGTTTGCGCCGCGGATCCGGATGCGGGCGCCTGTGCCGGTCTGCGTGCCGAGCTGCACCGATACGCCAGGGGTGCGCGCGTTCAGTACGTCCTGGACGTTGGCGATCGGCGCCTTCTCGGTGATGTCGGCCACCGTAAAGCTCGCCACCGCATTGCCGATCTCGACCCGTCGTGTTTCGCCCGTTGCCGTCGTCACGACCGGCGTGAGGCTCACCGCCACTGCGGAGAGCGTGAACTCCACGGCGATGCTCTGGCCCGCAGCAACGTCGACGACCTTCTTCTGCTCGGCGTAGCCGACACGAAGCACGCGAACGGTCTGCGTACCGACCGGAACGCCGCGAAGCGTCGCGCGGCCATCAAAGCCGGTGAGGCCGCCGAGGTTTGTTCCGACAATAGCGACCTGCACCTGCGCGACGGCACTACCACCAGCTTCAACGACGTGAACCGCGACCGTGCCCTGCGCCTGCGCAGCAGCCGCGACGCCGGTCAAGAGGACCGCCGCCAGGCTGCGAGCCCGGCGCGTCCAAGACCGAATTGTCCGCATACGAAACACCCTCCTGCAAGGTTGATGAGCGAGCATGAACAACTATAAAGCGAGGGAGCGATCGATGTAAAGTACGCGCAACGCCCCTATCTCCTTATCCCTCTAAGGTTAAACGCTGTCACGGCATCCGGCGTTGATTCCGCCGGATGCCGTGATAGCCCACCTGATTGATGGGCTCGGCTAGAGAAACTTGGCCGGGTCGTGGAGCGTGAAACCGAACGCCTCGGCAACTCCTGCGTACGTCACTTTCCCGGCCACGACGTTCAGGCCCTTGAGCAGTGCTGCATCGTCGGCCAGCGCCGCCTTCCACCCCTTGTTCGCCAGCTTGAGCGCGTACGGAAACGTCGCGTTCGTGAGCGCGAGGGTCGAGGTGCGCGGCACTCCACCAGGCATGTTCGCCACGCCGTAGTGAATCACGCCGTCCACCGTGTACACGGGATCCTCGTGCGTGGTCGCTTTAATCGTCTCGACGCAGCCACCCTGGTCGATCGCGACGTCAACGATCACCGACCCCTCTTTCATGAGCTTGAGGTCTTCGCGGCGGATCAGCTTCGGCGCCTTGGCGCCAGGGATCAACACGCCGCCAATGACGAGGTCGGCGGTCAAGATCTGCTCGAGGATGTTGTGCCGATTTGAGTAGATACAGGTCACGTTGGCTGGCATGACATCGTTCAGGTAGCGCAGGCGCGGAAGCGAGAGGTCGAGGATCGTGACTTTGGCTCCCATAC
This sequence comes from Gemmatimonadota bacterium, assembly GCA_014192065.1. Taxonomy (GTDB): domain Bacteria; phylum Gemmatimonadota; class Gemmatimonadetes; order Gemmatimonadales; family Gemmatimonadaceae; genus Fen-1231. The sequence continues at coordinate 24,962 of BJHH01000008.1, forward strand.
CCGCCGCCATCTTGGCGGCATTGATGCCGACGATACCGCCTCCGAGCACCACCACCTTGGCCGGCGCCACACCGGGCACGCCACCGAGCAATACGCCATACCCGCCGTAGAGTTTTTCCAGATATTTCGCGCCTTCCTGCACCGCCATCCGGCCCGCGACCTCGGACATCGGAATCAGCAACGGCAGATCACCGTTCGGTGACTCGACCGTCTCATAGGCGATGCACACGGCGCCCGAGTCCATATGCGCCTTGGTCAGCGCTTCGTCGGCGGCAAAGTGGAAGTAGGTGAAGATCGTCTGCCCCTTCTTCATCTCCTTCCACTCGCGCGCGATCGGCTCCTTCACCTTGATGATCATCTCCGCACCAGCCCACACCTCGGCGGCAGTGCCGCCAATCGTGGCGCCCACGGAGGTGTACTGCGCATCGCTGAAGCCGCTGCCGAGTCCCGCGCCCTTCTCGACCATCACCGAATGGCCGGCGGCGACGAGTGCTTCGGCGCCCGCAGGAACAAGCGAGACACGGTATTCGTTGGTCTTAATTTCCTTCGGGATGCCGATATGCATGGGAGAAAAATGAATGGAGGAAGTTGGAAATCAGGAACGAGGAACTTTATGCAGGTCCGAGGTGAACCACCGTCTGACGGTCCGGCTGAAAAAACGCTGCACACACGTCACGCGCGCCGTCGAGGGTGACGGCGTCAACCTGCGCGAGCAGGGCATCGAGCGGAAGCCACGGCTCGCCGAACAGATCGCCCGCCGCCGCCCGGTACATCCGACTGCTGACGCTTTCCATCGAAAGGGTAATCTGCCCCTTGAGCTGCTGCTTGCCCATCGCCAGTTCGTCAGCGGAGATGCCGGTGGCAGCGATACGCGCGAGTTCGCTCCGTATCGCATTGACGGCCTGTTCGGCCGACTCCGGCGCCGTGCCCGCATACACACCATGCATACCCGTATCGCGATGGAATGACTGGAACGCATACACGGAGTATGCCAGTCCGAGTTCCTCTCTTACCCGTTGGAACAACCGCGAGCTCATGCCGCCGCCAAGCAACGTGTCGACGAGAATCAGCGCTTCCCGGCGTGGGTCGGAATGCGCGAGCGTCGGCGAACCGAACACGATGTGCGCCTGCGCCGAATCCCGCGCGACATGTCGCTGGACCGGCGCGAACTGGACTGGCGGGGCCGGTGCGCCGGCCGGAATCGGTCGCTGCGGCAGGTCGGCCCACCCGGCCGTCGCGAGCGCGTCCACAAGGCGCTGGTGCTCGATATTGCCTGCTGCCGCGACCACGACGTGCGACGGATGAAATGCGCGTGCGTGCAAGGCGCGAACCGACGAGATGCCGAGCGCGGCCACCGTGCTCCGCGTGCCGAGGATCGAGTAGCCGTACGGGTGGTCGCCCCAGAGCGCGCTGTTGTGCAGGTCAAATACGATGTCGTCTGGGGTGTCCTCGACCATCGAGATCTCCTCGAGCACGACCTTGCGTTCGAGTTGGAGATCGGCGTCGCGGAGGAGCGGACGAAACATGACGTCAGCAATCACGTCCACGGCCTCCGCCAGATGTTCGTCGAGCACGCGCGCTTGAAAGCAGATCTGCTCGCGCGCGGTGTATGCGTCCAGCGAGCCGCCGAGCGATTCGAGCGACAGGGCGATTTCCTTCGCCGTCCGCCGTTCGGTGCCCTTGAAACAGAGGTGCTCGAGCATGTGCGACACCCCCATCTCGGCGGCCGCCTCGTGCAGCGACGCCGAACGCACCCAGGCACCGAGCGACACCGAGCGTACACCCGGAACCTGCTCCGAAACGACCGTCAGGCCATTTGGGAGAACGCTCCGTTCAACGCCCGCGTCGTGGTCCGAGCGCATCGCCATCTGATTCAGAGGCGACCCGGAAGCCACGGTCACTCGCGCCGCCGTCCTCCGGCACCGCCACGCCCACCGCGGCCGCCCCGTCCACCTTCGCGGCCGCCTTCGCTGCCATCGGCGCCCTCTACAGGGGCTTCGACAGCCGCAGCCGGGGTATCCCCGCCCTCAGCGTAGGTCGCGTCCGCAGGAGCCGGAGCAGATCCGCCAGCCGGACCGTCGGGCTTCGGAATCAGCGCCTTCATCGAGAGGCGAAGCTTCCCGCGCTCATCGCGCTCAATGAGCTTGACCCGAACGCGGTCACCCTTCTTGACGACGTCTTCGGTCTTCTCGGTGCGCCCGTGGCGCAGTTCCGAGATGTGTACGAGGCCATCGGTGCCGGGCATAATCTCGACGAAGGCGCCAAAGGCGGTCGTGCTGCGCACTGGACCTTCGTAGATCTCGCCAACGACGGGCTCGGCCGTGATCGCCTGCACCATCTGACGCGCGCGCTGCATCGCTTCGCCACCGACCGCTGCGATCGTGACCAAGCCCGAGTCGTCGACGCTGAGTTCCGCGCCCGTCTCGTCCTGAATACCGCGGATGGTCTTGCCCTTGGGACCGATGAGATCGCCAATCTTCTCAGGGCTGATCTGCACCGTCACGATGCGCGGCGCGAACGGCGAGAGTTCCGCCTTCGGGCCCGCCATCGCCTTGTTCATTTCGCCGAGGATATGGAGCCGGCCTTCCTTGGCCTGCGCGAGCGCTTCCGTCATGAGGGAGAGCGCAAGCCCCTGAACCTTGATGTCCATCTGAATGGACGTGATCCCTTCGGCCGTACCGGCGACCTTGAAGTCCATGTCGCCGAGGTGGTCTTCGGTGCCGAGAATGTCGGTGAGGATCGCGTACTTGTTGCCTTCCTTGATCAGGCCCATCGCCACACCCGCAACGGCCGCCTGGATCGGCACACCGGCGTCATACAGGGCGAGCGATGCGCCGCAGACCGAGGCCATCGAGCTCGACCCGTTGGACTCGAGAATCTCGGAGACGATGCGGAGCGTGTATGGGAACTCCTCGAACGGCGGCAGCACCGCCTGCACCGCGCGCTCGGCGAGGTTGCCGTGCCCGATTTCGCGACGGCTGGTGCCGCGTACCGGACGCACTTCACCGGTCGAGAACGGCGGGAAGTTGTAGTGCAGCATGAAGCTCTTCGTGCTCTCCTTCGGCTCGTCGATCGAGTCGAGGCGCTGGACGTCATTCGCCGTGCCGAGCGTCGCGGCGACAAGCGCCTGGGTCTGGCCACGCGTGAAGAGCGCCGATCCGTGCGCACGCGGCAGGAGCCCCGTGTCAATTGAAATGGCGCGGACCTGCGTCGGCTTGCGGCCATCCACGCGGAGGCCCGAGTCGAGCACCTGCGAGCGAAGCGCCACGTACTCGAGATCGCCGAGGACGGACCCGATGAAGCTGTGCTCTTCGGGCGGCAGCTCGGCCTTGAGCTGTTCCTTGACCTCGTCCTTGACGCGCTCCACGGCCTGCACGCGCGTCGCCTTATCGGCCTGGTTGATGGCTTTGGCGATCTTCGCTTCGGCTTCGGCGCGAACGCGCTCCACGACCTTTGCCGGTGGATCGAGCTTCGTCCATGCCATTTTCGGCTGCGAAGACTTCTCAAGCAACTCGTTTTGCATCGCCACGAGTTCGCGAATGCCCCGCTGTGCAATGCCGAGCGCCTCGACGACGTCCGCTTCGGAAATCTCGAGCGCGCCGCCTTCGACCATCATGATCGAATCGTTGGAGCCGGCAACCACGAGGTCCATGTCGGAGAACTCGAGCTGCTGGAAGGTCGGGTTCAACACCCACTTGTCCTGCACGCGGCCAACGCGGACAGCGGCAATCGGGCCGGCCCACGGAATCTTCGACGCGGCGAGCGCGTAGCTGGTGGCGACAAGACCGAGTACGTCCGCGTCATTTTCCTGGTCAGCGCTCACGACATATACGAAAACCTGCACTTCGTTCTGGAAGCCTTCCGGGAAGAGCGGACGGATGGAGCGATCGATGATCCGGCAGGAGAGGATTTCCTCATCGCGCGGACGTCCTTCGCGCTTGATGAAACCGCCCGGGATCTTGCCCGCAGCGTAGGTCTTTTCCTTGTACTCGACGGTGAGCGGGAAAAACGGGAGCGTGCTGCGTTTGTCGCTCACCGTGACGCTGGCGATCACCATGGTGTCGCCGTAGCGGACGACACAGGAACCGGCGGCCTGCTTGGCCATACGCCCGGTCTCAATGATCAGTGGGCGGCCCGCGAAAGTCTTTTCAATACGTTGCATGATGGGCAAATAAGAAGTTGGAGAACGGCAGTGTGAATCAGGATTGCTCGGCCGGCAGCAGCGAGCGCGACACCTGGCGACGGGGATCACAGCATCCCGCGACGTCGTGTCGCGCACCATCACGTCCCGACCAATGCGAAAACGCGCGGTCCGCTGGTGTGTCCAGGCGTCCGCGCGCTCGCAATGCTGTGGTCAGTTAGTAACGCAACCCAAGCTGTTCAATCAGCTTGCGGTAAGCGGCGAGATCGGTGCGCTTGAGATAATCCAGGAGACGGCGGCGCCTGCCGACCATCTTCAACAGGCCACGCCGGCTGTGGTGGTCCTTGGCATGCGCACGGAAGTGATCGGTGAGGTAGTTGATCCGATCCGTCAGCACCGAGACCTGCACTTCCGGTGAGCCTGTGTCAGTTGCGTGCCGCGGGTTCTTTGCCAGCGCGGCGGTTTTCGAAAAAGCCATTGTTCCTGTACCCGAGTCCTTTCGTCGATTTTGTTGTAGCACAATAAGATAAGTGGCAATTGCCACCCCTTCAAGTGGGCGGTCCACTCTCGCGGAGCCCCCCCCAACGCGACCCAAGCTACTTCATCAGGCTCAGAACCAGGGACTTCAGGTCGTTGAACATCACAACGGCGAAGAGCACCAGGATGAGTGCCACGCCTGCCCTCATCAGGTTTTCGCGGGTTCGGAGGCTGAATGGCTTACCACGAGCCCCCTCCGCCACCGTCATCAGGATCTGGCCGCCATCCAAAATCGGCACTGGGAGCAGATTAAGCACAGCCAGATTGATGCTCAAGAATGCGATCAGCGTGAGCAGCGGCTCAAGCCCCGACTTCGCGGCCGCAACCGATGTCCTGGCGATCGCGATCGGGCCACCCAAGGTCTCAACGCTCACCGTGCCCTGGAAGAGCCCGCCAAGCACCCCGGTCACCGCTCCAGCCATGGACCAGGTGGTGTTCCATCCGAGCACTGCTGCCTGACTGAGTCCGATGGGTTCATGTTGCACCCGGTTCACGGGGCCCATCCCGATGCGGCCGACCGTAACCGGAGCGCCGGTGTTCGGGTCGGCTTCTGAACGCGACTCCGTCGAAACGCTCAGCGTGAGCGGCGCACCATCCCGGATAATCGCAACCTGCATGGCCTCCGCAGGACGTGCCGTCACCTCACGAAGGAAGTCGCCCCAATGACTGATCGCCCTGCCGTCGATCGCGATGATCGAGTCGCCGCGTAGGAAGCCGGCGCGTGCGGCCGGTCGGTCAGCGACCACGGAGTCGACAACGGCCGGAACGATCTGGCGGCCATACCCGGCGTAAATACCTGAGGCAACCGTGATGGTGAGCAGCGCGTTCATCGCCACGCCCGCCAGCAGGATGAAGATCCGAGCCAGCACAGGTTTCGATTCGAACCAACGATGCTCGGGCACCGGGTGCGGCCCATGCGGCACCATCGCATCCGGATCCCAGCCAGCCGGCTTGGGCAGGTCGGCGTCGAGGGGCGTCTCATTTCCACCCTCGATCTTGGACATCGTCTCGTCATCACGCGAAGCCATGCGGACATAGCCACCGATCGGCAGCCACGCGATGACGTACTCCGTCTCGCCACCCTTTGGTCGCCATTTCCAGAGCGGACTTCCCCATCCGAGTGAAAAACGGGGCGCGTAGACGCCCGTGAGTTTTGCCGCAAGAAAGTGTCCGAGCTCGTGGACGAAGACCACGAGGCCAAGCACAAGAATCGGAGCGAGCCAGGCAAGCATCAGGCGAGTTCTCCCACGACCGCGCGCGCGCGCCGGTCGGCGTCCATGAGGTCGTCGCGTGTCGGCACAGCAGTGCCAGACACGGTTGCAAGCGCGCGTTCAATCGCGCGTGCGATACCACCAAACGACAAGCGGCCTTCGAGGAACCTAGCCACGGCCGCCTCGTTTGCCGCGTTAAACACGGCCGGGGCGATCCCGCCCGCCCGACCTGCGTCGATACCGATCTGCAGCGCGGGGAATGCGTCGAGCCGAACGGGCTCGAAGGTGAGAGGCGATGCGGCGACCGGATCGAACCTCGGCACATCCACGTCCGGAAGTCGGTCGGGATGCGTGAGCGAGTAGAGGATCGGCAGCTCCATCGACGGGACACCAACCTGCGCGAGCACACTGCCGTCCACAAACTCGACCATCGAATGCACGACGCTCTGCGGGTGCACCACGACCTCGATCCGGTCGTACGGCAGCCCGAACAGGAAGTGCGCCTCGATCACTTCGAGCGCCTTGTTGGCCAGCGTGGCGCTGTCGACAGTGATCTTGCGGCCCATCGTCCAGGTCGGATGCCTAAGCGCTTCAGCGCGCGTCGCGGCGTCGATGCGGCTCGGGTCCCATTTGCGAAATGGCCCGCCGGACGCCGTGATGATGAGCCGGCGAATGTCCCGTGCGCTACGCGTCCCAAGGCACTGCAGGATCGCGGAGTGTTCACTGTCGACTGGAATGATTTCGCCGCCGTGCCGCGCGCAGGTGGCGAGCGCCAGTTCACCGGCGACCACGAGCGATTCCTTGTTCGCCAGCGCCACCCGCTTGCCCGCGCCGAGCGCAGCGAGCGTGGCATCCATCCCCGCCACGCCAACCACGGCGTTGAGCACGATGTCCACGTCGTCCCGCGTCGCCGCGTCCACCAGTGCCTCCGCGCCCCTGTTCCAGCCGGGCTGCGCGCCACTTCCATTGGGTGACACAAGGCCAACGAACGCGGGATGCCATGCGGCGACCTGCTCTGCGAGCAGCCCTGCATTGGAGTGGGCCGTGAGGGCCGTCACAATAAATCGCTCGCGCTGACGCGCGAGCACGCGAAGCGCCGTGGTTCCGATCGATCCGGTGGACCCGAGAATCGCGACTTTGCGCATCAGGACCCGATCCCGAGCGTCCACACCCGACCACAACGAGCCGTCACGGCGTCGGCACCAAGAGCAGCTCGTAGAGCACGAATGCCACCGGCAACGTGAAGAGCAGCGAATCCACGCGGTCGAGTGCCCCGCCGTGACCGGGTATCAATGCCGAGCTGTCCTTGACCCCAGCCTGACGCTTGAGCATTGACTCGACCAGATCTCCGACTTGCCCAGCCAAGCAGACCACCAACCCGAACGCCCCAGCGGCAGCGAGCGGCATAGAGAGTCGCGCGTACGGCTGGAGCGCAAACCTGACGAAGAGCACGGAAAACGCGACCGCAACGACCGCACCGGCTACGGCACCCACCACCGTTTTGTTGGGACTCACGCTCGGCATGAGCTTTCGCACACCGAACGCGTTTCCACACAGCATGGCTGCGGTGTCGGTGGCCCAGGTGAGCAGCAACGGCAGCAATACGAGCAACGTGCCAGCGACCGGCTCCACCGCGAACCGGTGGTAGCGCATGCCGTAACCAAACGCGAGCATTCCCCCGGTATAGAAGGTGCCCAGCAGCGTGATCGCCACGACTTCAAGCGGCTTCCCCTTAGCGCCACGGACCCAGAGCGCGACGGTGAGCAACTCGAGCACGACGAGCATCACGACGCTCACCGGAGGCGCCCAGTAGCCGAGGAATCGCGCGTGCACGGCAAGCGGAATCATCGCGCTCAGTACGACGCCGTGTCCCCAGAGTGGCACGCTGCCGGTGCCGATCGCCAGTGTGTAGAACTCATACGCCGCCAACGCGGCCGCGACTGCGAGCAATAGCGCGAGGGCGAGCCCACCGGTCCAGATGACACCGATGACCACCGGAATCGCGACGGCTGAAAACGCGATGCGTTTGGCGAGCTCAGACATGGCGCGGCCTGCCGTGGGCGACGGGCGAGGTCACGAGTCGACTACGCGGGCACGCGGCCGAACCGACGGTCGCGCTGCTGATAATCGAGAATCGCCTCGTACAGTTCCTTTCGTCCGAAATCCGGCCAGAGCACGGGCGTGATGGAAAACTCGGTATAGGCAATCTGCCAAAGGAGGAAATTTGAAATGCGCTGTTCACCTGACGTGCGGATCAACAAGTCGGGGTCTGGCACATCGGATGTGTAGAGGCGTTCGGTGAAGGCGGATTCGTCGATCTGTTCCGGGGTCAGCCTCCCCGCCGCCACATCGGAAGCAAGCGACCGGATCGCGAGAAGGATCTCGGCGCGCGAACCGTACGATACAAACAGATTGAGCCGGAGCGTGGCGCAGTGCGCCGTCTGCCGGACCACGCGATCCACGGCCGCAGATGCGGCCGGTGCGAGCCGCTCGAGTTCACCAAGAAACCGCACGTGCACGCCCTGCCGCTCGAGTTCGTCGGCCTCGCCCTGAACAAACTCCTCGAGCAGCGACATCAGCGCCGATACCTCGAGAGCGGGCCGCTGCCAATTCTCCTTGGAAAAGGCAAACAGCGAGAGCACCTCCACCCCGGCCTCGATGGCGCCCTCGACGACGGCGCGGACCGACTTCATACCATGGCGATGCCCCAACGGCCTCGGCAGCATGCGATCGCGCGCCCAGCGGCCATTGCCATCCATGATGATGGCGACGTGCCGCGGGATCGCACCACTGATCCGGATCTGCGAGAGAAGCTCGGCGGCGTCAGGCATGAATCAAAAAGCCCTACACTGCCATGATCTCGAGTTCCTTCGCCTTCATGGCCTGATCGACTTTCCCAATGAAGTCGTCGTGGAGTTTCTGGAGGTCCTTCTCTCCATGCTTCACGTCGTCTTCCGACACGCCATCGAGCTGTTTGAACGTGTCCCGCGCGTGCGTACGGAGGTGGCGAATCGCGATGTGGCCGTCCTCGCCGTACTTATGGAGGATTTTGGCGAGCTCCTTCCGCCGCTCCTCGTTCATCGACGGAAGCGGCACGCGGATCACGCCGCCCTGGTGTGCCGGATCCAGGCCGAGGTTCGCATCGCGAATGGCCTTTTCAATGGCCTTCGCCTGCGTCTTGTCGAACGGGGTGACCACGAGCAGCCGGGGTTCTGGCGCCGAGACGGTGGCTACCTGGTTCAGCGCCATCTCGGCACCGTACATCTCGACCTTGACCGAATCGAGCATGCTTGCCGACGCCTTGCCGGAACGAATCGAGTTGAACTGGTGTTTTGCCGATTCAACGCTCTTTTCCATGCCGGTGCGGCAATCCTTCAGGATCTGCGCGATAGTGCTCATGAAACGAGGGTCCCCACTTTTTCTCCGCGAATGGCCTTCAGCACAGCCCGCGGCGCGTTGATGTCGAGCACGATCAAGGGAAGTGTGTTTTCCTTGCACAGCGTAATGGCCGTCTGATCCATCACGCCGAGTTCCTGCTTCATCACATCACGATAACTGATGCTCGTGTACCGTTTGGCATTCGGCGTCGTCTTGGGATCGGCGCTGTACACGCCGTCGACGCTCGTGGCCTTGATGATGACATCGGCCTTCATCTGGATGCCGCGCAACACCGCCGCAGTGTCCGTACTGAAATACGGGTTACCGGTGCCGGCCGCGAAGATCACGACCCGGCCTTTCTCCAAGTGGCGCAGCGCACGACGGCGGATGAATGGCTCAGCAATTTCATCCATCCGAATCGCCGTCATGACCCGCGTGGCCACGCCCTCGCGTTCCATGATGTCCTGAAAAGCGATGGCGTTGATGACCGTACCGAGCATTCCCATGTAATCGGCGCTCACGCGGTCCATGCCCAGCCTCGATATCTGCGACCCGCGGACGATGTTGCCGCCGCCGATCACGAGTCCCACTTGCGCGCCAGCCGCGACGACCTGCTTGAGCGCCTTGGCGTAGCCGGTGATCGTCGGAAAGTCAAAACCCTGCCCGCCGTTTCCGGCGAGCGCTTCACCCGACAGCTTCAACAGAATGCGCTTGTATATGAGCGGGGTTGCGCGTGGCATCGCGGTGGTTTCTCCTGGACTCAGGCGTCACCCATCTTGAACCGGACGAATCGCTTCACCGTCGCGCCCGGCGTCTCCTGCACGATCTGGCCAATCGTCTTCTCTGGATCACGCACCCACGGCTGTTCGAGGAGCGTGACTTCCTTGAAATACTTGTCGAGCCGCCCCGCCACCATCTTCTCAATGATGGCCTCGGGCTTCCCGCTTTCCTTGGCTTGATCCGCATAGATCGCGCGTTCCCGCGCGACGATGTCTGCCGCCACGTCCTCTTTGCGCACGGCCAGCGGGACTACCGGCACACCCGCCGCGATATGCTCCGCTATCGTGTTGGCCAGCGCTGCCGCCGCCGGACCCGTCGCGCCTTCGACCTCAACCAGCACCGCAACTTTTCCGTTGAAGTGGCGATAGAACCCGACGGCACCGCGCGTCACAATCCGTGCGACACGGCGCAGCGTGACATTCTCACCCGTCTTGGCGGCCGTCTGCTTGACGACTTCGCCCAGGGTGAGCGATTGGTCGTGGTGCCACGGCTTACCGAGCAGTGCGTGGTCTGCCGTGATCTCGGCGACCGCGTCGAGCGCGGTGTCCTCGGCGAGGTGGCGCGCCACCAATGTGGCCACGGCGACGAACTCTTCGTTGCGGGACACAAAGTCGGTTTCGGAGTTGAGCTCAATCATCACGCCGAGCGACGCATCGTCCGCCACCCACGTCACGATTTGCCCCTCTGCGGCCACGCGATCGGCCCGCTTGTCGGCCTTGGCGATGCCCTTCTTGCGCAGGTGATCGATCGCTTTCTCGATGTCTCCCCCGGTCTCCTCGAGGGCTTTCTTGCAATCACCCATCCCCGCCCCGGTACGGGCACGGAGCGCGGCGACGTCTTTCGCTGATACGGTCATCATATGGATGCGGATCCTGAACGCTGAATTTTGGTCGAACGGACTCTGGCCTGCGTGTCGCGCCGGCGGCGATCACCGCCGGCGCGACCTGTCACACGACCTGGCTACTCGGCAGCCGGCGCCGGAGCGGCGTCGGGTGCATTGGAAGTATCGGTCTTGAGATGGGCGGCGATCGCTTCCGGCTTCGCGCGGCGACGCGGACGACCAGCGTCTCCGCCACCACCACCACCGCCACCACCACCACCACCGCCACCACCGCCACCACCACCACCACCGCCACCACGCTTCCGACGGCCGTCGCGATCGCCTTCCGGCTCGGCGCCGCGGTCGGACGAGTAGGTGTAGCCCTCACCGTCCGCGGCTTCTTCGCGCACTGGGGCCTCGCGACGCGCCTCGATGATCGAATCCGAGAATGCACGAGTAATGAGATCGACCGACTTGATCGCGTCGTCGTTGCCCGCGATCGGCACGGTGATGAGATCTGGATCGGAGTTCGTGTCACAGATGGCGACGATCGGGATGCCGAGCTTATTGGCCTCGTCCACCGCGATGCGTTCCTTCTTCGCGTCCACGACGAACATCAATCCTGGCACGCGGCCCATCTGCTTGATGCCCGAAAGGTTTTTCAGGAGCTTGTCGCGCTGACGGGTGAGGAGGAGTTTTTCCTTCTTCGTGTAGTTCTTGAACTCTCCACCATCCTCGGTGCCAGCCTCAAGTTCCTTGAGGCGGCGGATCTGCTTCTTGATCGTCGCGAAATTGGTCAGGAGTCCGCCGAGCCAGCGCTCGGTGACGTACATCGCACCGCAGCGTTCAGCTTCGGCCTGTACGATCTGCGCGAGCTGGCGCTTGGTGCAGACGTAGAGCACGTTTTCGCCGCGCGCCACCACTTCACGCACAAGCGCCTGCGCCAGCTCGAGCTGACGAAGCGACTTCTGTAGGTCGATGATGTGAATGCCATTGCGTTCCGCGAAGATGAACCGGCGCATCTTGGGATTCCAACGGCGAGTCTGGTGGCCGAAGTGTACGCCGGCCTTGAGCAATTCTTCGACTGTGATTTCTGACATGTGTCCCTGCGGTGGTTGATGACGTCAGTGTGAGTCGTCGTCTCGGCCGACCGCCCCGTGAACAGACGTTCAGGGGCGGCACCCGGCCGAAACTCATCACACCTGTGAGATGGACTGCAACTGCACCAACGAACTGCGCTGCGTGACGAGCGACTATCGCTTGCTGAACTGGAACTTCTTGCGGGCCTTCGGCTGACCGGGCTTTTTGCGCTCGACCGCACGCGCATCGCGCGTCAGCAGCCCGAGGGTGCGAAGCTTTGGACGGTGCGCTTCATCCATCTTCACGAGCGCGCGGGCCACGGCGAGGCGCAGCGCGCCAGCCTGACCAGTGGAACCGCCGCCGGCAAGGTTGGCCTGCACATCAAAGCGGCCGAGCGTGTCGGTCGCCGTGAACGGTTGCTGAATCGCGGACACGTGTGACGGGCGCGGAAAGTAGTCTCCCAGCGTGCGGCCGTTGACGTCCCACTTGCCCGAGCCCGGGCGGATGTACACACGGCAGACCGCTTCCTTGCGGCGACCGATGGTGTGAATGGCGGCGTCGCTCATTTACTTGGCCTCTCGCTTGGCGAACGTCAGGGTCGCGGGCTGTTGCGCCCTGTGCGGGTGATCCGCACCGGCGTAAACGCGCAGCTTGAGCCGCAGGACCTGACGGGCCAACGCGTTCTTTGGCAGCATGCCGTGCACAGCCTTCTCGATGATGCGCTCGGGATGCTTCGCCAGCATCGTCGCGAACGGCGTCTGTTTGTCGTGCCCCATGTAGCCAGAGTGGGTGAAGTAGGTCTTCTGCTCGGCCTTGCGACCGGTCACCACTACTTTCGAGGCGTTGATGACGATGACGTTGTCACCGGTGTCGATGTGGGGGGTGAAGACGGGTTTGTGCTTTCCCCGGATGATCTTGGCGACCTCGGTGGCAAGGCGTCCGAGGACCATCCCTTCCGCGTCGACGACGAACCACTTGTGGTCCATGTCGGCGGGTCGTGCGGAGTACGTTGACATGCGAAAAACCCAGCTCCAACTGATGCGACCGCACAACTGAAGGCACGGCCGCGATACGGACTACGCCTCACCGGTGCGGGATGCAACCCAGGTTTTGGCCGCCCGAAGGCGTTTTTGGACAGACCTGTAAGCTAGGCAACGACTTAGCAGGTGTCAATCGGCGGCAGTTCCGCGACCCCGCAGCACCCAAGAGGGGTGGCGAGCGAGACTCAACGCCCCGCCCAACACCGCTATTCGAACTCGACCAAGGTGGCGCCCTTTTCAACCGGCGACCCCGGAACCGCGCGTACCACAGTCACCTTGGCGCCAACCGGCGCGCGCAGTTCATTCTCCATCTTCATCGCCTCAATCGCGACGAGCGGCTGACCGGCCTGCACCAGATCGCCCGGCGCGACATGGACCCGCACGATGAGGCCCGGCATCGGCGCGAGCAGCGGCACCGGCCCAGCCGGCGGCCGCGAGGCATCAGCCATGTCGCGGATCGCCCGCGTTCGCTCGTCGAGCGCATCGACCTGGAATCGTCGTCCGGCCAGGCGAAGGATGTAACGCCCGCGCGCGCCATCGTGTCGCACCGTCACCCGGTGCAGCGCCTGACCGACCGTCACCAACCGCACCGGGGTGTGCTCGACGTCCTCGATCTTCGCGGAGATCGGCTCGCCGCCGTCAACCCGGGCAAACGCGCCGTCGAGTTCGACGACAAAGGAACGGCCATCGATGTCCACGACGTATTTCATGCAACGGTCCCCGGCGAAGCCGCTCGTTCGCGTGGCACCAGCTCCACCACCGTCTCAACGTGGGCGGTCTGCGGAAACATGTCGAACGCCGTCACGGACCGAATGTCCCACGATGGCATCCGTGCGATATCGCGTGCGAGCGTCGCCGGATCGCAACTCACGTAGATCACGCATGCCGGCGGCGGGCTGGCCGCCTCGATCGCGGCGGTGACCCGCTCGTCCACGCCGGCACGAGGGGGATTCAAGACAACCAGATCGGCGGGAAGCAGTGCCGCGATCACATCCTCGACCTTGGCGGTGACGGACCGCGACGGGTGCTGCAAACGGGTAGCGGCGTAGGCGGCGGCTTCCTCATCCAGCTCGACCGCAGTGACGCGGACCTGGTGGGTCTGCAGGAGCGCGCCACGATCCCCCGTCCCAGCGTACGCATCGATCACGTGGGTTGGCGCATGCGCCATGACACGCTCAGCCACAAATACTTCCATCTGCTCCGCCACGGATGGATTCACCTGACTGAAACTCGCGTGCGGTCCCGCGTCGCCGCGTTGCGGTCCGATTCGCTGGCGCCTCCCGCCGGCCGGAATCCACCAGAACTGATCGAACGAGCTGAGCCGCGCGGCAAACTGGTCGGCACGGGGCCACGCCGCCCCGCCCTCCAGCACGAAGGCACCGCGCGATCCGACGAGGCGCACGGTACCACGCAGGACGGCAGCCTCCGGCAAAGCGTCGGCGGCCGCGAGCACCTCGCGCCACAACGCGACCACACGCTCGTCCGTGATCAGGCAATCGCGGAGATCGAACACTGTTGACGGGTCGTGCCACGCATGCATTCCGGCAAACCACGAACCGTCAGCGCGCCGGCGAATGGCGAGGGAGAGACGGTGCCGATACCGCCACGGCGCCGTCCCCGCACGAAGCGGCGGCGCGTCCACAACGCGTTTGCCGATACGACGCAGCGAGTCACGAATGATCCCCCGCTTTGCCTCGTGCTGCGCGTCGAGGGTCATGTGCTGCAACTGGCAACCGCCGCAGTGGTCAATCAGATAGTGGGCACACGACGGATCCGTGCGCGACGGGGACGGCTGCTCGACGCGCTCGGCGATGCCGCGCGCAAACCGTTTACCGCGCTCGATCCGCGCGACCACGCGGTCGCCGGGTGCCGTGCGCGGCACGAACACCACCAGCCCGTCCTGACGCGCCACCCCATCACCACCCACAGCAATCGAGTCGATCTCGAGCATCATCGTTTCGGTCATCGGCGATTCGGTCATCGGCGCCGAAGTCCTTGGCGGCGCGCCAGCGCCTCCCACGGCGACTCCGCCGGCGCCGGCGCCGCGGCGACACCGCGCGCACTACTCCCGTTCCGATCGCCAGCGGCAATCAGCGCAGCCGCCACCGCGGCGTCGCGGAGCTCTTCCTCTCCGGCCGGCACCGCGAGCAGCGAGGGGAGGCGCCGTTCAAGCCACTGGATGTCGATCGCTCCGGCACGAAATTCGGCGTCTTCCATCACGCGGAGGTGAAACTCCCGCGACGTCTCGATGCCGTCGACGATCAACTCGCGCAGCGCGCGCGCCATGCGCTCGACCGCCTGATCGCGAGTGGTGCCCCAGACGATGAGTTTCGCGAGCATCGGATCGTAGTGGAGGCCGACCACCGAGCCCGTCTCGATTCCGCCGTCCCAACGCACGCCAGGTCCTGACGGCACATGCAGGTATTCGATGCGTCCCGTGGATGGAAGAAACCCGTTGACTGGATCTTCACTCGTCAGGCGGCATTCCATGGCCCAACCACGCGGCGCAATGTCCGCCGCAAACGGAAGCCGCTCACCGGACGCCACGCGAATCTGCCACTGCACGAGGTCGATGCCCGTCACGAGTTCGGTCACGGGATGCTCGACCTGGATCCGTGTATTCATTTCGAGGAAGTAGAACGCGCCGTCGCGGTCGAGCAGAAACTCGCAGGTGCCCGCGTTGACGTACCCTGCCGCTCGCGCAGCGCGCACCGCCGCCTCACCCATGCGCTTGCGTAACGCCGGATCCACGGCGATGCTCGGCGCCTCCTCAATCATTTTCTGGTGGCGCCGTTGCACCGAACACTCACGCTCGCCGAGCGAGATCACCGTTCCATACTGGTCGGCGAGCACCTGAATCTCGACGTGCCGCGGCCCCTCGATGTACTTCTCGATGTACACGGCATCGTCGCCAAACGCGTTCTGGGATTCGCGGCGCGCCGCGTCCCATGCGCCAGCCATCTCGGCGGCTGAGCGGACGACGCGCATCCCCTTGCCCCCTCCTCCAGCCGCCGCTTTGAGGAGCACCGGGAAGCCAAAGGTCGTTGCCACCGCTACGGCCTCTTCGGAACTGCTAAGGGCTTGCGTCGTACCCGGCACGATCGGCACGTCGTGCGCCACGGCCAGCGTGCGCGCGGCGGTCTTGGAGCCCAAGGCCGCGATGGCCTCAGCCGGTGGACCGATCCAGACGAGCCCGGCGTCGCGGACCGCGCGGGCGAACCACTCGCGCTCCGAAAGAAAGCCGTATCCCGGATGGATCGCGTCGGCACCGGCCGTCAGCGCGGCGGCGATGATCACGTCACCCTTCAAGTAGCTCTCGGATGACGGCGACGGCCCGATGTGCACGGCCTCGTCGGCCTCGCGCACATGGGGCGCGTGCGCGTCCGCATCGGAATAGACGGCGACCGAGCGCACGTCCAGTTCGCGACACGCCCGCACCACGCGGAGCGCAATCTCTCCGCGATTGGCGATCAGTACCTTGCGCAGCATCTAGAGCGGGATGTTCCCGTGCTTCTTGGGCGGATTCGAGTCGCGCTTACCTCGCAGCGACTCCAGCGCCTCGATCAACCGCGGGCGTGTATCGGCCGGGTCAATGATGTCATCCACGTAGCCGCGGGCCGCCGCCACGTACGGATTGGCGAACTTCTCGGTGTACTCACGCACGCGCCACTCGGTGGCCGCTGCGGGGTCCGGCGACTCGGCGATTTCCTTGCGGAAGAGAATCTCGACGGCTCCCTTGGGACCCATCACGGCAATCTCCGCCGTCGGCCACGCCACGTTGTAGTCGCCGCGGATATGCTTGGAACTCATCACGTCGTACGCGCCGCCATACGCCTTGCGCGTGATCACCGTGAGCTTCGGCACCGTCGCTTCGCAGTACGCATACAGCAGCTTGGCGCCGTGCCTGATAATGCCGCCATGCTCCTGCGCGAGCCCGGGCAAAAAGCCGGGCACATCCTCAAACGTCACGATAGGGACATTGAAGGCGTCGCAAAACCGAATGAACCGCGCGGCCTTCGTACTCGCCTCGATGTCGAGCACCCCCGCGAGCATGGCAGGTTGATTCGCGACGATACCAACGCTGAATCCGCCCAGGTGCGCGAATCCGCAGATGATATTCTGTGCGTAGTCCGCCTGCACTTCGAGGAATTCGGCGTCATCGATCACTCGACGGAGCACTTCGTGCATGTCGTACGGCTTGTTCGGGCTGTCGGGCACGATGTCGCGCAGCGACTCGTCCCGTCGATGGCGCGGGTCCTCTCCTTTCCCCCTGGGGGGCGCATCGACATTGTTCGACGGGATGTACCGCATCAGCCGCCGGATGCCATCCAATAGCTCGAGTTCGCTCGCGCACGTGAAGTGCGAGACGCCACTGATCGCGCCGTGGGTTTCGGCGCCGCCGAGTTGCTCCATCGTCACGTCTTCGTGCGTGACGGTCTTCACCACGTTCGGGCCGGTGACGAACATGTAGCTCGTCCCGCGCGCCATGAACACAAAGTCGGTGATCGCCGGCGAGTAGACCGCTCCGCCGGCGCAGGGCCCGAGAATCGCCGAGATCTGGGGCACCACGCCCGAGGCCATCGTGTTTCGCAGAAAGATTTCCGCGTAGCCACCAAGCGAGACCACGCCTTCCTGGATCCGCGCACCACCAGAATCATTGAGCCCGATCATCGGCGCGCCGTTTCGCACCGCGAGATCCAGCACCTTGCAGATCTTCTCGGCATGCGTTTCGGAGAGCGAGCCGCCAAAGACGGTGAAGTCTTGGGAGAATACGTAGACCAGCCGACCGTCGATCCGGCCAAAGCCGGTGACCACTCCGTCACCGTAGGGACGTTGCGTTTCGAGGCCGAAGTCTGTTGACCGATGCGTCACGAAGCGATCGAGCTCGACGAACGACCCTTCGTCAAGCAAGGCGTCGAGGCGCTCGCGGGCGGACAGTTTCCCCTTGTCGTGCTGAGCTTTCACACGTTGGGGGCCGCCGCCCTCTTCGGACTGTTGGCGGCGTTGGTCGAGCAGGTCGAGTTTTTCGCGCATGGACATACGACAAAATCAACGTACCGCGAAATGGCGTGTCCAGTGGCGCGAGGTAATGCGATACGGCAGCCTCACCGTCAGTCGTCCGTTACTCGCTTGCCTGATGCCACCGATTCGCCAGAGCAAGCCGGCGCTCGACGTCGCGCCGGCTCCCACCCGCCACCGCCGCACAGAGCCGGTGCAGCGTGCGTGCGTAGCGGCGCAGCACGGGCACGATCTGGTCTGCGTTGTCGATGGCGATGGCCGACCAGACGCGGCGATCCGAGCCCGCGAGTCGCGACACATCGCGCCCGCCAGGTCCCAGCGCGTCACGACCCACACCAGCGCTAGCGAGCGTTATCCCAAGAGCGCTCGACACGAGCTGCGGCAGGTGGCTCGCCGCAGCTAACAGGCGATCGTGCTGAGCGGCGGAGAGTTCGCGGGGACGCCCACCGAGGGCGCGCCAGAACTGCCGCGCCCGTCTGAGCGTAGCCGGCGACACCGATGACGTCGGAGTGAGAAAGACCGTGGCGCCATGAAACCGATCCGGTCGCGACGCATGCCATCCGGCGCGATGGTCGCCGGCGAGCGGGTGCGCTCCGACGAATCGCCCGCCAAGTCCAGCCGCGGCGGCCGCGCGCACAATTGACCGCTTCGTGCTTCCTACGTCCGTCACAAGCGGCACGTTGGCGAGCGACCCAGCCAAGCGACCGATCAGCCGGGACGCGGCGGACACCGGCACGGCGATGACGCAGACGTCGCACGATGCGAGGGCCGTATACCCGCGCCCTGACGCCGGCACGATGATGCCCGCACGGCGGGCCGCGCGCAACACCGCTGCCGAGCGATCAAAGCCAACGACCTCGTGACCGCCAGCCGCGAGGTCGCGCGCGACCGAACCGCCGATCATGCCAAGTCCGATCACCGCCACTCTCACTTCGCCGCCCGTGCCGCACTCATCCGCGCGTGGATCTGCTCGCTTCGGCAGAGCGCGATGACGCTCCAGAAGAGCGAACGCACCTCTTCGGCGGGCATACCGAGTTCACGCGCCCGGGTTGCCACGCGGCGCACCACCCGCGCCTCGCGCGCGGGATCCAGCACGGGAAGGCCGGCCACCAGCTTCGCCCGGCCGATGCCACGCGCGAGGGTCATCCGCCGCTGGAGCAGCGCCAGCAGCGCGTCGTCAGTCTTTTCGATTCGGGTCCGCAACGACTCGATCGCTGCGGCGCCCTTTGCATCGCGTTGCTGGTTCATCAGGATGCTCCCGCGCCGACAGCATCGGGCGGCGTGTTGACATGCAGCACATTGGGTGGCGCCATCGTCCGCCCGGCCGCCGCCGCAAACGCACGAAGCCGCGTCATGACGTTGGTGAACTCGTCGGGGGTCAGCGACTGCTCGGCGTCCGACCGCGCGGTCGACGGCGTGGGGTGGACTTCGATCATGAGCCCGTCGGCGCCCGCGGCGATGGCGGCGAACGAGAGCGGCGCGACGAGCCAGGACTTTCCGCCTGCGTGACTTGGATCGACGATCACCGGCAGGTGCGTTTCCCGCTTGAGCACGGGGATCGCTCCTACGTCGAGAGTATTTCTCGTCGCCGTTTCAAAAGTGCGTATCCCACGCTCGCAGAGCACTACCTGGTCATTCCCGCGCGCCAGAATGTACTCGGCGGCCAGCAGCAGTTCCTCGATCGTGCCGGAGAGCCCGCGCTTCAACAACACCGGCCGCCGCACGTCGCCCACCGCCGAAAGGAGCGCAAAGTTTTGCATGTTTCGTGCGCCGATCTGCAACATGTCGGCGTGCTCCGCCACAACGTCCACCTGCCGCGTGTCCATGACCTCGGTCACGATCGGTAGCCCAGTCTCGGCGCGGACTTCGGCGAGCAAAGCCAGCGCCTCCTCTCCCAATCCGCGAAACGCATACGGCGACGAGCGCGGCTTATACGCCCCGCCTCGCAAAAGCGTCGCGCCAGCGGCGCGCACCGATGCCGCCGCGCTGAACAACATCTCGCGTCCTTCCACGGAGCACGGCCCGGCGATCACCGCAAGTTCGTTCCCTCCGATCGCCGCGCCAGCTCCCTCGCCGACGACGACGATGGTCGGGTCTGCCCGGAACTCGCGCGCCACCTGCCGATACGGCTTGAGCACCGGAATGACGCTCTCGACGCCAGCTAGGGTCGCGAGGCCGACCTCGGCGAGCATCCGCTCATCCCCGATACACCCGACAATCGTGCGGTGTTCGCCGCGCGAGAGGTGTGTCTGAAGTCCGGCGCGCTCGACGGCTTCTCGGATGGCGTCGAGTTCGGCGTCGGTGATGTGTGGGCGGGTGACAATAATCATTGGGGATTTGCCTGAATGGGGTCAAGAACGCCGGATGACGACCGGACAATAACAACGGGCCCGTGGAGTGTTCCACGGGCCCGTGAAGTGTTCGCAGGACTGAATCGGTGCTAGCTGCGCAACGCTCCAGCCGAGCGGCCCGTGTAGCGGCCGGCGGCGTGATAATAGCGGTAATAGGAGGCGTAGCGGCTGTTCATAGGCGGAGGCGAAGCATGGCTTCCCGCACCGTGGCAGTCAAGCCACGATGCGGGAAACCCAATGCTTAGTTCTCGTCGTCGGGTACGGCGCTCATGTCGACCGGCGGCACGGCGGCGACTTCGTCTTCCGAATGGATCTTGGAGGGCTCGGCCGGACGCTCCTGTCCGTCGGGAATGCTCACCACGCCCAGCACGATGCGGCGGTGGATCGGATCGACTTCGAGCACCCGTACCTGCAGGTCCATCGCTTCCCACGCCACTTCGGCGGGGCTGTCGACGTTCGTCCCGGTGGTGCTGAGGTGCGAGAGCGGCACGAATCCTTCGATGTCGTTTCCGATGTCCACGACCACACCCTTGTCCATCAAGCGCACGACCTTGCCCGGCAGTTCCGTACCAACCGGGTAGTTCTCGCCGATCTTCAGCCACGGATCGTCCTGCGCCTGCTTGAGGCCGAGCGAGATGCGCTTGTTGTCACCATCGATGTTCAGGATGACGACGTTCACGTCGTCGCCCTTCTTCACGACGTCTGAGGGGTGTTGCACGCGCTTGGTCCAGCTCATATCGGAGATATGGATCAGGCCGTCGATGCCCGGCTCGATTTCGACGAAGGCGCCGAACGAGGTCAGGTTGCGGACCTTCCCCGAGAGACGCGTACCGACCGGGTACTTCTCCGGCAGCACCATCCACGGATCCTGCTCGGTCTGCTTCATGCCGAGCGAGATCTTTTCTTCGGTCGGGTCGACCTTGAGCACCACCGCTTCGATGGCCTCGCCGATCGAGACGAGCTTCGAGGGGTGGCGCACGTTGCGCGTCCAGCTCATTTCACTGATGTGCACGAGGCCTTCGATGCCTGGCTCGAGCTCGATGAAGGCACCGTAGTTCGTGATCGATACGACCTTACCCGAGACGCGCGTACCCACCGGATACTTCGCGGCCACGTCCTTCCACGGGTAGCTCTGGAGCTGCTTCAGTCCGAGCGAAATGCGCTCGCGCTCCCAGTCGATGTCGAGCACCTTGATCTCCAGTTCCATCCCGATCTGCACCATCTCGGTCGGATGCTGGATGCGGCCCCACGACATGTCAGTGATGTGCAACAGGCCGTCGACGCCACCGAGGTCGATGAATGCACCGAAGTCCGTGATGTTCTTGACGACGCCCTTGCGCACCTGATCCTTCTGGAGCTCCTTCATCAACTTCTCGCGCTTTCCGGCGCGCTCGGTCTCCAGGATCACGCGGCGCGAGACCACGATGTTGCGGCGGCGCTTGTTGAGCTTGATGATTTTAAATTCGTACTTCTGGCCGAGCAAGTCGTCGATGTTCGGCACGCGACGGAGCGCGATCTGCGAACCCGGGAGGAAGGCGTCGACACCCATGAGATCGACGACCACGCCGCCCTTGATCTTCTTGACGAGCACGCCTTCGACCGGCTGGTCGGACTCGTAGGCCACGCGGATTTTCTCCCACACCCGCATGAAGTCGGCCTTCTTCTTCGACAGGACGACGGAGCCTTCCTGATCCTCAAGGTGCTCGAGCAAAACTTCGACTTCGTCGCCCGGCTTGAGATCGGGCATGTCCTTGAACTCTTCCATCGGGATCGAGCCTTCCGACTTGAACCCGATGTCGAGCACGACGAGGTTGTCGCGCATCTCCAACACAATCGCCTTGACGATCTCGCCTTCTTCGATCGCGGCCAAGGTGCCGTTGTACATATCCATCATCGCCTCGTAGTCGGACGACGAGTATTCGTCTTCCTCGTACAGCTCGGGGCGGCGGTTGCTCAGGGGGCGAAGCTGCGCCTTTTGCAGGTCGCGCTTTTCGCGGGCGGTCAGTGCGGCGGCTTCGGACGGCGCGGCTTCGTCTGACGGCACGACGGGCGTTTCAGTAGTCACGTTGGGGTTGTTCGCGAAGGGTTCGGCTCGTCGCGACGAGGCTGGGTGGAAAACGGTCCGGCAGAAATGCCGAGGGAACCGATTAAGATATCGGACACCAGCCCGCGGGTCAACCAAAACCCGGAACACCGCTCGCTGTAGGCCGGAGGAGCCGTATATTCGCGCACTGACGTCCCCTCCACCGAGGCCATTCCCGTGATCCGATCGACCCGCACTGCCTGCCCGAAGCCGTGGCAGCGGCCCGCAGCACCTGCACTCGCCGCCCTGGTGGCGCTGGTGGCGCTGGTGGCAGCCGCATCCTTCGCACCTCTCGATGCCCAGACCACCAAGCGGCCGATGGGTATCGATGACATCATGACCATCAAGAGCGTGGGAGGGCCCAATATTTCACCGAACGGCACGCAGATCGTCTTTACCGTCGGGGGATGGGAACACCCCAACGCGAAGAGCGACTCCGCGAAAGGCGATACGCACGAGAATCGGTCGCACGTCTGGATTGTGCCATCGGACGGGACATCGCCTGCCCGCCAGCTGACGTTCAGCGAGCGCGGCGAGTCGGCGCCCGCCTTCTCTCCCGATGGACAGTCGATTGCCTTTGTATCAGCCCGCGGCATGGTAGGCGCAGGTGGCGCAGCGCCGCGTCCGCAGATCTGGCTGCTTCGGCTCGCGGGCGGCGAGGCCGAGAAAATCACCGACGTGAAGGAGGGTGCGTCAACATTCAACTGGTCGCCTGACGGCAAGTCCATCGCGTTCGCCAGCAGCGACTCGCTGTCGCGGGACGAGGAAGCGAAACGCGCGCGTCGCGACGACCCGCAGCAGTTCGAAGGCGACCAACGCTTCTCGCACATTTGGATCGCGGACGTTGCGACAAAGCAATCGCGTGAACTCGCGCATTCCACCGAGTGGACGATGAACGGAGGCGCGAACTGGTCACCCGACGGATCCCGGCTCGCCATCTCGACGCGACCGACCTCGCTCATTCGCGACGAACGCCGCAGCGCGTATATCGTCGACGCGGCCACGGGCGCGCTTACGCAAATAACCGCCGCTGGCGCAGTTCAGGCTGCACCGGTCTGGTCACCCGACGGCAAGACACTCGCCTTCACCACCCTCGCCCAGAGCCACGTGCCGCAGGCCGACGGCATGATGGAGCGCGAGCAGCGGTCGACACACCTGACCCTGTACGATGTCGCGACCGGCAAGCCACGCGACCTCTACGATGCCGCGCAGTTTGACGAGGACGCGAACGGGCTCAGTTGGTCCGTCGGAGGCGATCAACTCTGGTTCACGGCGCAGGATCGTTCGTGGCAAAGCGTCTGGACGGTGCGCGTCGCGCAGGGACGATTCACGAAGACCATCTCGCGACAAATGGTCGGCGGGCTGTCGTACAGCAAGGATGGGTTGAGTGCGGCCATGACGAAGCAGACGGCGGCCGCACCGAACGACATCTACTTTATGCGGCTCGACGCGAAGGGTGAGCACCGGAAGCTTACCCACCTCAATCCGCAGCTCGAGCAGATCGCCCTCGGTGAAACCGAAGTGATCACGTGGAAGAGCAACGACGGACAGGAAGTCGAAGGCATTTTGCTCAAGCCTGTGGGCTATCAGCCCGGGCAAAAGGTGCCCATGCTCGTCGAGCCGCACGGCGGTCCCACCGGTGCGCACAATGCGGGGTTCAAGGCGAGTAACGGCTCGCCCGGTCAGTACTGGGCCGGACGCGGCTGGGCCACGTTTTACCCGAACCCGCGCGGCTCGACCGGTTACGGCGAAAAGTTCATGCGCGGCAACATCATGGATTGGGGCGGCGGCGACTATCGCGACATCATGACCGGCGTCGACGCGGTCATCGCCAAAGGCATCGCGGATCCGGACAAGCTCGCCGTCGCCGGCTGGAGCTACGGCGGCTACATGACCTCGTGGGTGGTCTCCCAGACGCAGCGCTTCAAGGCCGCGCGCATGGGCGCGGGCCTCTCAGACCTCGAGAGTATGTACGGGACCACGGACATCCCCGGGTACATCGGCGCGTTCTTCAACGGACCGCCGTCCAAGGAAACGCTCGCGAAGTACCGCGAACGGTCGGCCATGACGTACATCGACCAGGTGAAAACCCCGACCCTGATTCTGCACGGAGCGCAGGACGCCCGCGTGCCGATCGGTCAGCCGATGGAGTTCTATCGCGGGATGAAGGACCGCGGCACGCCGACGGAGCTCTGGTTCTATCCCCGCGAAGGACATGGCTTCGGCGAGTACTACCACCAGATCGACAAAATGAAACGCGAGTTCGACTGGATCTCGAAGTACACGCTCGGGACGAAGTCGGTGCTGCAGTAGCCTCGGCGAGCCGAGCGGGCCGAATCCTACTCGGCCCGCTCGCCTCGCAGTCGCGTTTTAGCGAGCGCCACGATCTGCGCAACCTGTTCGGCCTGGGTCAGTCGCGTGGTGTCCACTACGACGGCGTCGGCGGCAGGTTGCGTCTGTGCGGAGTCCCCCCTGTCGCGTCGCTCGAGATCGGTCGCCTCGCGGGCGAGCTCTTCGTCGGATGGGCTCCGGCCGAGCATCTCGATGCTTCGGCGTCTGGCACGCTCCACCGTGTCGGCAATGAGCCAGACCTTGAGTACCGCATCCGGGAACACCACCGTGCCCATGTCGCGACCGTCCACGACAATCGGTCCGACGAGTGCGCATTCACGCATCCGCGCGTTCGCCCACAAGCGCACGCCGCGCATCCGCGCAATGAGACTCACGCTCGCCGTGACAGCGGGCCCACGAAGTTCCTCGTCAATGACTTCGCCGGCGAGCCGAACGCCGAAGACCCGCTCTTGCGCGACCACACTGACGCCCGACGCCGCGTCGAGCACCGACGCTTCGGTCCAGGTCCCGGGATCTCCACCCTTCCGGATGCGTGCAGCCGTGACCGCGCGATACAACGCGCCGGAGTCAGCCTGACGAAATCCTAGCGCGACCGCGACCATGCGCGCCGTGCTCGACTTCCCCGAGGCGGCGGGACCATCAATGGCGACGACGGGGAGGAAATCAGGCACAGGCATTCGCGAGGTCGGTCCAGAATGACGGATACGATACGTCGACGCACGCCGGATCGTCGACTTCGATCGCGCCGCCGGTCGCGGCGCTGAGCACCCCAAACGCCATCGCGATCCGATGGTCGCCTTCCGTGTGCACGCGCCCGCTCAACGGACGATCGGAGCCGCGGACGACGAATCCGTCGGGAAGTTCTTCGGCGTCCACGCCGATCGCGCGCAGATTGTTCACCACCAACGTGATCCGATCGCTCTCCTTCACGCGCAGCTCGGCCGCGCCGGTGACGCGCGTTTCACCAGCGGCGCGTGCCGCGACACAGGCGAGCACCGGCAACTCGTCGATGAGCGCCGCAACCTCGTGCGGCTCGATCGTCGTCCCACATAGCGTGTGCGGCGCGGCGACGAGAGTCGCAATCGGTTCGCCGCCGGCATCGACCATGTCTTGCCAAAGAACGCGGGCGCCCATCCGGCCGAGGACACGAAAAGCACCGGTACGCCCCGGATTGGCGCACACGCCCGGCAGTGCGATTTCGCCACCGGAGGCCAGCGCCGCCAGCGCCGCAAAGAACGCCGCCGACGAAGGATCGCCCGGGACATCCACGTCCAGTGCGTGCATCGTCGCGCTGGGGTTCAACGTGACGACGTTGCCTTCGCTGCGAATATCGACACCGCGGCCGCGCATCATCCGTTCGGTGTGATCGCGCGTCGGAGCCGGCTCATGCACTTCGACGGGAACACCAGCCACGAACCCGGCCAGCACGATCGCGCCCTTCACCTGTGCGCTCGCGGCCTCGCAACGCCAGGTCAGGCCCTGCAGGGCGCCACCGTGGATCGTCATCGGAAGCCCATCGCCGTGCGCGAACGCGAACCGCGCGCCCATCGCGGTAAGCGGCGCAGCCACTCGCTGCATCGGGCGCTTACTCAGACTTCCATCGCCAACGATGGTGGATGCAAAGGGCCGCGCGGCGAGCACGCCGGACATCAACCGCGTGGTCGTCCCGCTGTTGCCCGCGTCGAGCGGCCCGGCAGGCGCATGCAACGACAGCGGCCCGTCGCCCGTTACCACAATCGGGTCGCGACCCACCTCTGGGATGCTCACGCCCAGCGCGCGTAGCACCGAAGCGGTGCGCTGCACATCGGCAGATGCGAGCAGGCCGGAGAGGCGTGACGATCCGTTCGCGAGGGCACTGAAGATCAGCGCGCGGTGCGAAATACTCTTGTCGCCGGGTACGCGAATGCGCCCGTGGACCTTCATGTCAGCGCAGCCAGGACTCGAGGGCCGTCGCAAGGTCCGTCCGTTCGTCGCGGTACTTCACGATCACCGGCGTTTGGAGCGACAGTCCCTGCTCCGCCCCCCATCCGCCCTTCACGCTCCGCGCGCCGGGCACGACGACGGCGTCGGCCGGTATCTCGAGTGGCCTATCGGCCGTGGCGCGGTAGACCGTTTCCTTCACGAGATCGAACACCGGCGTGCCTCGCGTGAGCACGACGCCGGCACCAAGCACAGCGCGCGCGCGAACCACCGTGCCCTCATACACGCCACAGTTGCCGCCAACCACCACATCGTCCTCAATCACGACCGGCGACGCGCCGACAGGCTCGAGCACACCGCCGATCTGCGCGGCGGCGCTCAGGTGTACCCGCTCGCCGACCTGAGCGCACGATCCCACGAGCGCATGCGAATCCACCATGGTGCCCGCACCGATCCAGGCCCCGACGTTGACAAACATCGGCGGCATGCAGACCACGCCACGCGCGAGGTAGGCGCCCCGCCGAACCGTCGAGCCGCCCGGCACGATGCGCACGCCATCCTCAGGCGCAAAACGCCGCGGTGGCATGGTGTGTTTGTCGACGAATGAAAACGCACCAGACGACGCCGAGAGATCGGCGATCACGCCGAAACGAAATGCGAGGAGGATTCCCTGCTTCACCCACGGAACAGCGTGCCAGCGACCGGCTGCATCGCGCTCGGCGGCTCGAATGATCCCCGACTCGAGATGCGTCAGCAGTTCATCGATGAGCGTGAGGGCGTCTGATGGGGCCGGCGTACCCGGGGCGACCGCGGCGAGAGCGGCGATCCGTGTCGCGAGCGTCATGCCGGCAGCGCTCCCGCGGCGACGAGCGCCGCCCGCAACACCGGTTCGTGTTTCGGATCCATCGGCACGAGCGGCAGGCGCAGAACGTTCTGGATGCGCCCCATCATCGCGAGCGATGCCTTGATCGGAATCGGGTTCGATTCGACGAACGCTGCGGCAAACAACGGTGTGAGCGCGAGGTGCAGCGCCCGCGCCTTCTCGTGGTCACCGGCGAGCGCGTGCCGGGTCAGGCCGGCCGTCGGCTTGGGCGCCGCATTCGAGACAACCGAGATAATGCCCTGCCCTCCGGCGGCCACGAGCCCGATCGTCAGCGGATCGTCTCCACAGATGACCGAGAAGTGCGCCGGACGATGGCGAATGATCTCCGACATCTGGGCCAAGTTGCCCGATGCTTCCTTCACCGCGACAATGTTTGGGTGTTCGGCGAGTGCGAGCGTCGTCTCCGCTTCGATGTTGCTGGCCGTACGCCCCGGAACGTTGTAGACGATCACCGGCAGCGGCGACGCATCGGCTATCGCGCGGAAGTGCGCGAGGATTCCGCGTTGCGGCGGCTTGCTGTATGCCGGCGAGACGTGCAGGAGATGCGTCGCGCCCGTCGCGGCCATGGCGTGCGACGTGGCAATCGCCACGACCGTGTCGTTGCCGCCGGCCCCGGCCATCACCGGTACGCGGCCGGCCGCCTGCTCCGCGCAGATCGTGGCCACTCGCACGCGCTCCGCGAGCGACATCGTGGCCGCTTCCCCAGTCGAACCGCAGGGCACAAGCCCGTGGATCCCTTCAGCGATCTGCCAGTCCACAAGCGAGCGATACCCCGCCTCGTCGATCGCGCCGTCTGCGGTGAAGGGTGTCACGAGCGCAGTCCAGCATCCAGTGAGCAGTGCGGCCTTGGCCATCAGCGAGTCTCCAGCAGGTCGTCCATCGTGAAAATCCCCTTTTTACCGACAACCCATCGAGCGGCGGTCAACGCGCCCGCGGCAAACAGCTGCCGATCGCGCGCTTCATGAGTGAGCCGGATCTGCTCGAACGGCCCATTCAGGACTAGCTCGTGCGTGCCGGGGACATCGGCGGTGCGAATGCTCGTGATGGGCACCTCGCGGCCGAGCACCTGCTGCACCCGGTCAGCCAGCAGCCGTGCCGTGCCCGATGGCGCGTCCTTCTTGGCGACGTGGTGGGTCTCGACCATGTGCACGTCAAACCGTTCGGCAATCGCGGCGAGTTCGGCGGCGGCGAACGCGACGATTCGCGAGAACAGATGCACGCCCACGGAAAAATTGGGCGATGCGAATAACGCGCCGCCCGCCTCACGCACGGCGGCCTCGACGCGCGAGCGCTGATCGGCCCAGCCTGTCGTGCCACACACCACCGGTACGCCCGCCCTCGCGCACGCCACGATGTTTGCCGGCGCAGCAGTCGGCATCGTGAACTCGATAGCCACATCAGCACCAGCGAGTTGCGTCGGTGTCGGCCCGATGGAGGACACGTCGGCCTCTCCGAGAAATGCCACCACGTCGAACCCCGCAGCCACGGCAAGGTCGCGCACCGCCAGCCCCATCTTGCCATCGCCGATGATGGCGAGCTTGGCCTGCGTCACGCGGCCGCGCCGAAAAATGCATCGTGCAACCGCTGCATCACTGGCTGCACCGCATCGGCGTCCAGGACCATGGTCAGGTTGATACCGGTGGAGTCCAATGACAGCATGTGCAACCGCACACTGCCGATCGCGCCAACGGCCTTGGCCATCGCCTCGGTGTGCTCACCGAGTGCGGCGCCGACCACCGCGATGATGCCGCGTCCGCGATCGACGCTCACATCGCCGAATGCTCGGAGGTCCGCGATGACGGCGTCCAGATACTGGTCGTCATCCACCGTGAGCGACACCGACACTTCCGACGTCGTGACGACGTCGACCGATGTCCGGTGGCGGGCGAACACTTCAAAGATCTGCTTCAGCGCGCCCGGCGTGCCGAGCATCCGCGCAGAACGGACCTTCACGATGACCGTATTGCCTTTTCCGGCGATCGCCCGCACCGCATGGCGCGGCGCATCGGCCGTGATGCGCGTCCCCGTACCGTTCGGACGCATCGAGTTAAAGATGAAGACGGGAATACCGCGACTGACGGCTGGGGTAATCGTGTTCGGGTGCAGCACCTTGGCACCGAAACTGGAGAGTTCGGCCGCTTCGTCGAATCGGATGTGTTCGATGAGACGTGCGCCCTGCACCACACGCGGGTCGGCCGTGAGCATTCCGTCCACATCGGTCCAGATCTCGATCGCCTCGGCGTCGAGCGCGGCACCGAACAACGACGCACTGTAATCCGAGCCACCTCGGCCCAGTGTGGTCGTCACGCCCTCGTTCGTGCCCCCGATGTAGCCACCGAGTACTGGGACCTTCCCAGCGAGCACGAGCGGAAGAATGTGTTCGCGCGCAGCGGCGGCGATGCGTTCCGGCTGCGGTTCGGCGCGTCCGAACTGCGCATCCGTGATCAGCACCTTGCGCGCATCCACGAACACCGCGTCGATACCGGCGCGCTGCAACGCCGCTGTCACCATCGGAGCAGACAGTTGCTCGCCAATCGACGCCATCGCGTCGATCGACCGGGGCGTCACGTGGCCAAGCACGGAGAGCGCTTCGACCAGCTGCGCCAACTCGTCCAGGTGCACCGACTCGGTTGCTGCTAGGTCGTGTGCGTCCGGCCCTGTACCGACGAGCTCCGCGACGGCTGTCAGGTGGCGTTCACGAAGCTGCTCCACCGTCGAGATGGCCGCCACCAGGTTGCCGGCAGCGGCCTGTTCGGCCGCGGCGAGCAGTGCATTCGTGGTACCGCTCAGCGCAGAGACAATGACAACCGGACCGCGCGACAACCGGCCGCGGACGGTCTCTGCCGTCCGCCGTATTGCCGTCGCATCGCCAACGGACGTACCACCGAACTTCATGACGATCATGCGCCTGAACCACCAGCGCTCGGCAGGAAGCCACGGGCAACAAGCACTTCGGCATTGAGCACCGATCCGCCGGCGGCGCCGCGAATCGTGTTGTGCCCCATAGCGACCATCTTGAGATGGAGGATTGAGTCCTCGCGGATGCGACCGACCGAGACCGTCATCCCTCGGCCGAGCAGCGCGTCACGCCGCGGTTGCGGCCGGTTCGGCTCGTCGGCATAACGGAGCGGGAGATCCGGCGCGGACGGCAATCCACGCACCTCGCTGTTGCCGCGCCAGCCGCGGATCACGGCGATCGCTTCGGCCGCCGTGGGCCTGCGATCGAAGCCAATAGACATCACGATCGTGTGGCCATTTTCGACTGGCACGCGATTCGCGTGTGCGCTCACCACAAAGGGCGCTGGTTCGATCGCGGTACCGATGAGGCGTCCGAGCATCTTCTGCATCTCCTGCTCGAGCTTCGGCTCTTCGTCGTTGATGAACGGAATCACGTTACCGAGAATGTCGAGCGACGGCACACCGGGATATCCGGCACCGGAGATCGCCTGCATCGTGGCGGCGAAGACTGTCCGGACGCCGAACACCTCATGCAGCGGAGCGAGCGCGATGGCAGCGGCTGTTGCCGCACAGTTCGCGTTGGTCACGATCGCCCCCGACCAGCCCCGGACCGTTCGCTGATGCGTGATCAGATCGAGGTGTGACGCGTTGACCTCAGGGATCACGAGCGGAATGTCCGGGTCCATCCGGAAGTTTTTCGCGTTACTGAGCACGAACCGTCCGGCCGTCGCAAAGGCCGGCTCGAGTTCCTGTGCGGCGGCGCTGTCGAGCGCACAGAACACGATCGGCGACTTCACCACCGCGGGATCGCACGGCAAGACCGCGAGCCGAGCGACGTCGGCAGGCATCACGCCTTCGAGCCAGCTCGTGGCCGCCTCGCTGTATGCCTTGCCGACCGATCGTTCCGACGCGGCCACTTCCGCGACACGGAACCACGGGTGTCCATCGAGGAGCCTGATAAAGGTCTGCCCGACGGCGCCGGTGGCGCCAAGGATCGCGACGGGGGTGCGTGTGTCGGTCATGGTGTGGTGCGTCAGGTGACGAGCAACGTGCGCACGAGGCGCACATAGTGGTCCACGGCCGCGCGAAGCTCGGCCGTGTCGATGAACTCATCGGGTGTGTGGGCAACCGTGATGGAGCCCGGCCCGAAGAGCATCGGCGTGCCCCAGTTGCCGAGCAGCGGCGCGTCCGTGGTGTACGCGAACGCCTTCGTCGCAAAGCCCTTGACCTCAGAAAATCGCTGCGCGGGCGTATAGGTCGGGTACGACAGCTCGCAGCGGCCAGCGGCCCAATGCTCGAATGCCGCCTTGACCGGCGCCGGATCGCCCACGATGCGGACCATCAGTTCAGCCTCGCAGACGCCTGGCACGATGTTCGCTTCGCTGCCACCGCGAATCGTCCCCACGTTCACCGTGGAGAGGCCAAGCACGGGGTCGGTCGGCAGCACGAGCGCGCCAAGGTCCAACAGCAGTCGGGCCATCGGGATGATCGCACTCTCTCCAAGTTCGGCATAGGCCGAGTGTGCTTCGCGACCATGCGTACGAAGCGTGATCCGCAACGCGCCCTTACTGCCAGAGGCGAGCGTGCTTTCGGTGGGTTCACCGTTAATCAGGAACCGACTCGTGGCAGGGAGTTGGTTGGCGAGCCGTGCCCCGTCTGAGCCGCGCTCTTCGCCGACGACGAACAGGAGGTCCACGCGTTCCTCACCCTCGGCGACGAGCTGCTCGGCCGCCGCCATCATAGCGGCGGCGATGCCCTTGGCGTCGCACGATCCGCGTCCGTAGAGACGACCGTCATCGACACGCGGCGGCACGAAGGGCGGCACGGTGTCGAGATGTGTACTGAGCGTGACGCCCCCGCCTTTGCGCGATGCCCAGACATTGCCGCGGCCCGGCGTGACTTCCTGTACCGTGACGTTCCAGCCGCGCTCCACAAGCCAGCGCGCGACGAACTCCACGATCTTTCCCTCGTCCTTCGTGACGGAGGGAATCGCGACGAGTTCGGCGGCGAGCGCGAGGACGTCAGTCATGGAGCGCTGAGCGGTGCGAGGAACGGCGGACTCGAACAGGAGCACGAACAGGACACAAGCATGCCGGGGCTGGGAGTCGAACCCAGATGGCCTTTCGGCCAAGGGATTTTAAGTCC
>BJHH01000009.1 GCA_014192065.1 Gemmatimonadota bacterium
TCCGACCCGGTAGCTCAGTTGGTAGAGCAGCGGCCTTTTAAGCCGTAGGTCGTGGGTTCGATCCCCACCCGGGTCACTCGTCGGAACGAAGAAGCCCGCGAGATTGTCGCGGGCTTCGTTGCGTTCAGTCGGTGTCGCCTAGGCGGTCAGCCCTGCCGGTGTCAGCCCTGCCGGATGGCGCCCCATAGCGGGAAGAGCGTCCCGAGCACCCAGAGGAGAACTGCTGCAGTGATCGCCTTCTCCTTGGTGAGTTTGCCAGCCGAGTACAGGCCAACGGCGAGCAGCACGGTGACCCAGATGGTGATGACGTCGAGCCGCGTCAGCACGGCAAGCATCGCTGCACCGGTTGCGTCGGGGTCCAGGAATCGTGCCGGCCCAAGGCTCAGTTGCGACAGGTTCGTCAAATGGCTCGTGTCGCTCATCAGGAGCCCCTCCACGTCGGTGATCACCCCCGCGATGATGCGTGGGACATCCCCGTACGCCGCGATCATCAGGCTCGAACCGAAGGTGATCTGGGCGCCGAGCGGCTTGCCGACGAGCCACACGCCGATGCCGACCCCGAACAGGGCTATCGGCGCACCGATCACGAGGAAGATCGGCATCAGTTTCTTCTGGAAGTTCATCCCCACCTGCATCTGCTCAGCGGTCATGGCCGGGTTGGCCTTCTGTGCAGCGGCCATCCCCTTGGCCATCTGGGCTTCCATGATGGGCTCCATCACGCTCTTGCCCGAATAGAGAATCCCGCCGAGCAGGATGGCAACCACGAAGAACGCCATCCCTCCACCACTTGTTGCGCGCCGCGCGAATACCCGCGCGGGCGTAGCGAAAATGTCGACGAAGTCCTCGAAGAGTCCGGGCGCGGCGGCGGGAGCTGGGGCGTTCGTGGCGTTTGGGGCGTCGGGGCTGGTCATGGCGGGTTTCCTTGGCGAGAGGCTCAGGAGCAATGCTGGCGGCGCGTGGTCTGGGCCGCAAGTCGCAGGGGTGAGACCAAGCGGAGCGAGAGCCGCCGTCAGGAGTGACGCAGGGGCGGCCGAAGCTCGCGGCCGGCCGCGGCGTCTGCGCAAATGCGGCGGTACGCGCTGTCGAGCCGGTCGAGTTCGGATTCCCAACCGAGCGCCTGCGCGGTCGCGAGGGCGCCAGCGGCGAGCCGGTCCCGGCACTCTGATTCGGTCAGCAGGTGGAGCATCGCTCGCGACATCGCGTCGGCGTCGCCCGCCGGGCACGCAATTCCGTTCTCGCCGTGCCGCAGGTGCTCGCCAACGCCGCCCACCGGAACCGCGATGACGGGCAGTCCGCTGGCCATCGCCTCGAGTACCACGAGTCCGAGTGTTTCGGTGGTCGAGGCGAAGGCGAACGCATCGGCGGTCGCGTACAGTTCCGGAAGTTCGGTCGTCCGGTCGAGGTTGCCGAGAAAGACGGTCCCCGTCGGCGCCATCTGGCGCAGCCTGATCTCATCCGGGCCGCTGCCGGCGATCACGAGCTGTGCGGCATCCGGCCCGATCTGCTCGCGAAGCTTGGCGAAGGCGCGGATCACGGTGCCCACATCCTTTTCCGGCGCGAGCCGCCCAACGTATAGATAGGTGAAGGCACTGCGTACGCCGAGCGTCGTCCGTAGCGTCGCAGACCGCCGCGCCGGCGAGAAGAGGTTCAGGTCAACGCCGCGGCCCCAGACCTCCACATTGTGCACTTGCATCCGTGCCAATGCGCCCCGGGCGACCTCCGACGGTGTGAAGGTCCGCCAAGCCCGCCGGTGAACGGATCCGATGTACCGCTCAACTCCGCCCGCCAGCCGGCCGAGTCCGTAGACATCGGCGTACTGCCTGAAGTTCGTATGGTAGGAGGTGACCACCGGCACTCGGTAGCGTTCCGCGGCCCACATCCCAAGGCGGCCGATGACGAACTCAGTCGCGCAATGCACGATGTCCGGGCGGGCTCGCTTGATGACTCCGGCGATGGTCCACACATCGGGCAGGGCCACGCGGAGTTCGGGGTAGCGTGGTGCCGGCACTGAGGGAATGCTGTGGACGCGAGCGAGGGCGGCGTTGGCGCCCCTGGGTGGCCGCGCCCCGGGCACCTGCTGTGGGTAGCGTGGCGCGATGACCTCCACCTCCCATCCGCGGGCAATGAGGCCGCGCACCGACAGCTCGGTCACGACGGTGACGCCGTTGACCTGAGGCAGATAGGTGTCCGTGCAGTAGACGACGCGCATGATGACTGACCAATCAGCGCGGCGTCAGAAACGACGGTGTGACGGCCACGTCACAGCCGAGCCACCACAAACGTGCGTGGTGCCATGATTTCGTTACCTACCCGCCGCTTGGCTGTGTTCTGGTCGTCGCCACCCGGTGCGTCTTTATGGTGTCAGCAGGCGGGTAGGCGCGCTAAGCGCGCCGAAACTCCTAGTCGGAGGCAGCGTGACGGAGCAACTCATCATCTCGAGCGGTGTGCGGCGCGTGATCGTCGTGGTGCTCGACGGGCTCCGGCCCGATGCGATCACTCGGTTCGGCTTGCAAAACATCTTGCGGCTCGCCCGCAACGGGGCGTCGACATTCGACGCGCGAACGGTGTCGCCTTCGGTCACCGCCGCGGCGATGGGGAGTTTGCTCACCGGAGCGGCGCCGTCGCACCATGGCCTCGAGAGTGAACGGTTCCACATTCCGCGCGCGAAGGGCGCGTTGCATCCGGTGGCGCACGAACTCGCACGCTGCGGAATGCCGTCCTCAGGGTTCATGGCGCACGTGCCTTGGCTGATTCGCCCGCTCGCCCGGCGGATTGCGAGAACGCTTGGCCTGACGACAGTGCGCTTTCGAGGGAACAATGCGACCCAAGTCCTCGAGGCGGCGCGGACGCAGCTGCGCATCCAGGACACGGGGTTGATCCTGTTGCACTGGGCTGACGCTGACCGCGCCGGTCACGAGCATGGATGGATGTCGGATGCCTACGGCCAGGCTGCGGTGGCGATGGATAGGGCGTTGGGGCAGTTGATGCGTGTGGTGGACCTGTCGGATCGGTCCACGGTCATGATTGCGCTCGCCGATCACGGTGGCGGGGGTAGGGCGCTTCGGCACCACAATAGCGATCACCCGGCGGACCGAACCATCCCGGTCATTTTTGCGGGCGGCGGCGTGCGCCCGGGAACGCTGCCAGCCGGCATATCACTGCTTGATGTTCCCGCGACCATTCTGGCCCTGCTCGGCATCCCACGGCCCGCGAGCTACGCCGGCCAATCGCTGGTGCCGCGCGGGATGATGGCTTCGCCGCCTGCTGTACCGCTCGCGGCGGCGTCGGCGGCCTGATGACCACGCCTTCCCTCTCAGCAGAAACCGCGCCGGGTGACAACCCGTACCACGCATTGCCCAATAACCCGTTGCAGAATCCGCCTTCTCCTCACACGCTGGCTCCAACCCCGCTAAATTCACTGCTCATGGACAGCGTGTTGGTTCACCGGCTGGAGCACGCGGACCGCGAGCTGTTTCTGCGGTGGGTGCTCGCGGAATCGGCATCGGTCACCTCTCGCCAGTTCTGGACGTTGCTCACACATGGCGGTGGTGTTGCGGTGAGCGTGGCGTTCGCATTAGTCCCGCTCCTGCTCGCCGAGGGGCAGCTCAAGGTTGCGGCCGTTCAGGCGGCGTGGGCGCTGACGATCTCGCACCTCATCGTGCAGGTGATCAAGCGCAACGTCGAGCGGGAGCGTCCGCACCAGGCCATCGCCACGGTGGCGCATGTCGCCATCCCTGATCGGTTCTCTTTTCCGTCGGGGCACTCGGCGTCGGTCATGAGCGTGGCGTTCATTCATGCGGCGAACTTCCATTCGCTCGCTGTGCCGATGCTGATGCTCGCCGCGCTCGTTGGGTTTTCGCGGGTGCGCCTTGGCGTGCATTATCCGGGCGACGTGCTCGTTGGGCAACTGATCGCGATTGCCACAGGTGTCGCCGTGCGCGCGCTCTGGTAGGGCAGGGAGTACTGCAGCAACATCACAGGAGCAGGCGGGGCTTTGCCGGTGCGGAACTGGCAACTGATGCGGCGCACTCCCAAGTAGATTTGCCGATGATGTCCGATGCACGCGCGGACGGGCTGCGGCTCGCGATCTTCACCGACACCTACCCGCCGCAGGTCAACGGCGTAGCGCGCACGCTGGCGCGTCTCGCGCAGGCCATCGAGCAGCGTGGCGGCGCTGTGCGGATCGTGACCATCGCGGACCCCGGCGCGAGTTCCGATGCGGCGCCCGATACGGCGCCCGATTCGGCGCCCGATTCGGCGCCCGATTCACAGG
Source organism: Gemmatimonadota bacterium (assembly GCA_014192065.1). GTDB lineage: Bacteria > Gemmatimonadota > Gemmatimonadetes > Gemmatimonadales > Gemmatimonadaceae > Fen-1231. The sequence continues at coordinate 4,274 of BJHH01000009.1, forward strand.
TCGAGCGCTGGCCCAGTATCCCGTTCTGGGCGTACCCCCAGCTTCGCATTGCCGCGCCGTCGCGGCAGCGTGCGCTCGATCTGATCGATCAGTGGAAGCCGAACCTGGTGCACGTGGCCACGGAGTTCGGCGTGGGCCTCGCAGGACTCTTTGCCGCCGAAGAGGCGGGCGTGCCCGTGGTCACGAGCTACCACACGCATTTCAAGGCCTATCTCGAGTTCTACAACTTGTCAGCCCTCGGCCCGGTCGCGTGGCCCTATCTGCGTTGGTTTCACAACCGCGGCAGGCGGACCTTTGCGCCGTCCGGCATTGTCGCGCGCGAGCTCGAACAGATGGGATTCGAGAATATGCGCGTCTGGTCGCGCGGCGTGGATGGCTCGCGGTTTAGTCCGTCATTTCGCTCCGAGGCCATGCGGGCGCACCTGGGCGTGACGCGCCCCGACCAGGTGGTCGTGTCGTACGTCGGCCGGCTGGCGCGTGAAAAAGACTTGATCGTGTTGATGCGGGCGATGCACGCCATGCGCGAGCGCGCGGGCGATCGCGCGGGCGATCGCGTGGTCTTCGCGATCGTGGGTGATGGGCCGGCCGAGGCGGAGTGCCGCGCGGCTGCACCTGCTGGCACGGTGTTCACTGGCAAGCTGACGGGCCGCGAACTCGCGGCGGCGTATGCGTCGGCCGACATCTTTGCCTTTCCATCGATCACCGAGACCTTCGGTAATGTGGTGCTTGAGGCGATGGCGAGCGGGCTCGCAGTCGTCGCGCCCGACATCGGCGCCACCACTGAATACGCGACACCAGAAACGGCGGTGCAATTCAGGGCCAAGGACGCCGAGTCGTTCGCAGGCCAACTGCTGCGGTTGGTGGACGATGCGGCGTTGCGTGCCCGGATCGCCGCGTCGGGCCTCGCGTTCGCCCGCGCGACGACCTGGGACTCGATCTTCGACCGGCTGGTGCGCGACTATCGCGACGTCGTGGCGTCTGCCCAGGCGCCGCTCCCTCGGTCCGCCACGAAGCGCTGAGCGGCCGTTCTCACGGGAATGTTCCGCGTGGAACGTGCATCTCATCGAAATCGCGGCAAGGGCTGGCACGAGGAGTCGCAAAAGCCGAACATACGAAATGCGATTGACCGGACGGGTCTGGCGGGGTGTCGTGGCTGGGGTAGCGCTTGCGAGCCTGGCCGCTGGCTGCATGCCGCTCAGGCGCCTCGTGTCGGTGGCCCCGATCCCACGCCAGAGCATCGACTCGGCACAGGGGCTGGTTGGGGCTGCGATCGCGCCCGGGCACCCGTCGTTGGCAGTTCCGGCAGAGCTGGCGGGGCGAGGGGGTGCGGAATCGTCAGCTGCCCTCACTGGAACGGTGGGTCATTCGGCGGTCGATCTGGTTCGCGAACTACCGATCGATTCTGCGGTGCCCGCGCCTCTTTCCGAGGTCGCCGCCGCTCCAACGCCCCCTCCCATTGTCTGGGACCTCGAGGTGGAGGCCAACGCGGCGCGCACGCGAGTTGCCTATTTCTCCGAGGTATTTTCTGGGCGCGCACGGCCGGCGTTCGAGCTGGCCCTCAGCAGGCAGACCCGGTTCGCCGGCATGATTGGCGACCGGCTCAGAGCCAACGGCCTGCCGCAGGACCTGACCTACCTCGCGCTCATCGAGAGCTGGTACAATCCTGACGCCTACTCCAAGGCGGCAGCGGTCGGAATGTGGCAGTTCATGGCCGGCACGGCGCGTGGCGTTGGGCTGCGCGTTGACTGGTGGGTGGACGAACGGCGCGACCCGGTGCGGAGTACCGAGGGCGCGGTGCGGCTGCTTGGTTCGCTCCACGACGCGTATGGCTCGTTCTTTCTCGCCGTGGCCGCGTACAATGGCGGATCGGGACGTGTCTCGCGCGGGCTGGCCCAGTTCGCGTCGCGTATTGAGCCGTTCACTGGAGAGGACCGCTTCTTCGCGCTCTCGGACACCAAGTATCTGCGCACGGAAACGCGCGACTACGTGCCGAAACTGATCGCCGCCGCGCTCGTGGCCAAACAGCCGGATAAGTACAGCCTCACGGTCGACTCGGTGCCGGCGTATGCGGTCGACAGCGTCTGGGCTCCCGGTGGCGCGCCGATCCCTGCGATCGCACGTGCGGCCGGCGTGGAGACCGCTCTGGTCACGCAACTGAATCTGCATCTGCTCCGCGGCATGGTCCCGCCGGGCGATTCGCTCTGGGTGCGGGTCCCGACCGGTACGGCGACCGATTTCGAGTCGCGCTATGCCGCGCTCGATTCGGCCGATCGCGTGGCGCTCACTCGCGTTGTCTCAAAGAAGGGCGAGTCGATCACCTCGATTGCGCGCAAGCACGCGCTGACGGCGAAGCAGCTCAACTGGTTCAATCCACAGGCTCAGCGGCTCAAGTCGGGGAACCTCGTGGCGGGGCAGCCTCTCTTCGTGCCTTCTGCGGCTGTGGTTGCTGCCGCGCGCGACGTGCCCAATCCGTCAATCGAGCGCTACCCGCAGCGAACGCGGCGTCCCGTGTCGCGTGCGACGACGAGCGCGGCCTCGAAGTCCGTACCGAAGCCAGCAGCGAAGCCAGTCACAAAACCGCCGGCCGCTACCCAGAAGCGCTAGCGGGCCCTGAAGTGGCCGCTGCGTCCACCGGATTTTTCGAGCAGTCGCACCGCGCCGATCCGCATCCGTTTGTCGGCGCTCTTCACCATGTCGTACACAGTGAGCAGCGCCACCGACACGGCTGTGAGCGCTTCCATTTCCACGCCGGTTGGTGCCACCGTCGCCACGGTGGCTTCGACACGAATCGTTGGCGGCGTCGCGACCAGCGTCAGCGTGATCTCCACGTGCGAGAGCGCCAGCGGGTGGCAGAGCGGGATGAGTTCCGCCGTCCGCTTAGCCGCCTGGATCCCGGCGAGGCGCGCTACGCCAAGCACATCGCCTTTCTTGATCGTGTTGCGGCGTACCGCCAGCCAGGCGGCGCGCGTCATCCGGATTTCGCCTGCGGCCCGCGCGCGGCGTTCGGTGGGCAGTTTCGCGCCCACGTCCACCATCTGCGCCGCGCCGCGTGCGCCGACGTGCGACAAGGTGGCCTTCGCGGGCAACGATGATTTCTTGCGTGACGACGGCGTTGCGCGCGACGACGGTTTTGCCGGCGACGACGGCGGCTTCGCGGGTGACTTCCGCACCTTGGCGGTCATCGGAGCGTCTCGGCGAGCTGCGTCATGAGGCGGAATGTCGCGAGTTGAGGTACCAGGTTGCGCTCGGCGTCACGTTTGGTCTCCTCGACCATCATCACGGCGCGCGCACCGGCGCCCGCGCTGACCTCATCGCCGGCGGCGGCGGCGGCGCGGGCCTGCTCGTGCAGTAGTTCGGTGAGTGCGTCGAGCATATCGGTGAAGGCGCCGCGCGCCTTGGTGCTGCCCTGGGCGTACGCCACACGGTACAGGTTGTCACGTCGCCGAGAGACCGTGTCGAGCAGGGTGCGCGCACGCGCGAGCGCCGCGGCCTTGGCGTCCGCTTCGAGTAATGCCCCGGGCGCTCCGTGCGCGAGCCGCACGAGGTCGTCTACGGCCTTGCCTTTGACGAGCGCCTCGGCGGCGGGGAGCGCGAGGAACTCCTGCATCGCGGCATCGCTGAGTGGCCGCGTGCGCACCTCGATGACCCGCGAACGAATGGTCGGGAGCAGCGCGCCCGGCTCGCTCGACGTCAGGATCACGGTGGTGTCGGCGGGCGGCTCTTCAAGGAGCTTGAGGAATGCGTTGGCGGCTTCCGGACTCGCGGCCTGCGGCACCATCCGGTCGGCCTCGCCCACGACAAACACCTTTCGCTTGGCGAGCGACGGCGTCAGGGTCGCTCGCTGGACGAGCAGCCGTGCGCCGTAGAGGAAAATGCCGGCGCTGCCGTCGGGACGCGGATACAGGCCATTGCCGGCAATGCGTTCGGCCACGGCCTCCGCGTATTCCTGCTGTACGTCGTCGAGCGCGGCATCGGTTCCGTCCTTCATCCGCGGCGTCGGAAAGATCCAGAGCAGGTCCGGATGGGCCCCGGCGGCGATGTACTGGCAGTGCTGGCAGGCGCCGCAGGGTGATGCGGCGTCGGGGCAGAGCAGCCGCTGCGCCAGCCAGAGCGCGAGCCGTTGCTTGCCGATGCCGGCCGGGCCGGTGAAGAGGAGGCTCGACGCGAGCGAGCCGCGCCGGACCTGTTCGTCCAGTCGCGCACGCAGCGCGTCGTGACCTATGAGCGGCGGGAGCGGCACAATCGTAAGATAGTGTCCATGACTCCGATGCGTTTCGCCAGCGCCGCGGTTGCCGCGGCGACCCTCTGTGTAGCCGTTGCCGCGCCACTCCAGGCGCAGGCGCCGGCCACGTCCACATCTTCCGCCCCGCGCCTCCGCGCGCGCGAGCTCGGTATCGCGCCCGGGGTCTTCGCGCCGGGGCCTCTCAATGCGATCACCGACGTGGCCGGAGTGAAGGTCGGTCAGGTGACAGTGGACGACGGGTCGCGGGTGCACACCGGCATCACCGCCATTCTGCCGCATCCGGGCAACGCCTACCTCTCGCGCGTGCCGGCTGCCGTCTATATCGGCAATGCGTTCGGTAAGCTCGTCGGCACGACGCAGCTGCGCGAACTCGGCGAACTCGAAACGCCGATCCTGCTCACCTGCACACTCTGCGTCTGGAAGGCCGCGGACGCGATGACCGAGTGGATGCTCGCTCAGCCAGGGATGGAGCGTATCCGGTCGATCAATCCGGTCGTTGGCGAAACGAACGACGGCGGGCTGAACGACATTCGCTCGCGGCCGATCACCGCCGAACAGGTGCAGCGCGCGCTCGACAGCGCCAGCGACGGCGCGGTGGAGGAGGGGAGCGTGGGTGCGGGGCGCGGCACTGTCGCCTTCGGCTGGAAGGGCGGGATCGGGACGTCATCGCGAAAACTGCCGGTGTCGCTGGGCGGGCACACATTGGGGGTGCTCGTGCAGACGAACTACGGGGGCATTCTCCAGATGGACGGCGCGCCGGTCGGTCGTGAACTCGGTCAATACGCGTACAAGAACGAAACGAGCACCGAACGGGGCGACGGCTCGGTGATGATTATTGTCGCGACCGATGCCCCGTTGTCGGACCGGAATCTTGAGCGGCTGGCGGCGCGTGCGATGCTGGGCATTGGGCGCACCGGATCGAGCGCGTCCAACGGATCGGGTGACTATGTGGTCGCGTTCTCGACGGCCGCCGAAGTACGCAGGGCGTGGGACGCGCGGCGGCATACGACCACGGAACTGTCGAACGAAGAATCGTCGGCGTTGTTCGAGGCGGCCATCGAGGCCACCGAGGAGGCGGCGTACAACTCGATGTTGAAGGCCACGCCGGTCAGATCGAATGGCCGCACAGTGGAGCCGCTGCCCATCGACAAGGTGAAGGAAATCCTGGCGAAATACCGGCCGCGATAAGAGGCCGCGGCCACGTATCAGGGCAGCGTCTGCGCCAGCACGGCCTCGGCCCTGACCGCGCGCCACGCACGCATCGCGTCGCGGAGTTCTGGTCGTTTGGTGCCGATGATCTGCACGGCCAGCACGCCGGCGTTGGTCGCGCCCCACTTGCCGATGGCGAGCGTGCCAACGGGAATCCCCGCCGGCATCTGCACCATGGCGAGCAGCGCGTCGAGGCCGCCGAGCGGCGTTGACGCGATGGGTACGGCGAGCACGGGCAGGACGGTCTTTGCTGCGATGAAGCCGCCGAGGTGCGCCGCGCCGCCAGCCGCGCAGATGATGACCTGCAGTCCGCGCGACTCGGCGCTTGCCGCATAATCGAGCGCCGCGTCAGGCGTGCGATGCGCGGAGAGGACTCTGGCTTCCCAGACGATGCCGAACTCGGTGAGCACGTCGCAACAGGGCTTCAGGGTCTCGAAGTCGTTCTTCGAGCCCATCAGGATACCGACTTCGGGATTCGTCATAGCGGGAAATATGGCGAGCGCACAAGTTCTTGTTGCCGGCCACGGCCAGCCGAGACGGGGCTGGAGACGCGGATTACCGAGCGGTCGGCGCTGTCACAGCCCGTCGCGCATCCAGACTCCAGGGTCCGGCGCCGGCGGCTGAGAAATAGAGCCAGACGAAGCAGAACAGCGCCGCGGGGCCGCCGCCGTTCATGGAGGGCCAGAATCCGCCAGGCGCGTGAAACTGGAAGTAGGCGACGGCCATCATCCCCGACAGCAGAAATGCGACGGGCCGGGTGAATAAGCCGACCAGCAGCAGGGCGCCGCCGAACGTTTCGAGGGCCCCGCTGATCCAGAACTGCGACAGGAACGCCGCGGTGTCGCCGTTCGGGGGCATCCCGGCAGGAAACGCAAAGAGCTTCGTCGTGCCGGAGAGGACAAAGATGAAGGCGGCAGCGATCCGCAAGATGCTCGACAGGTACGGCGCGCAGGCCGACCATCTGGTCACGATTCCTGGATTAGTCATGCGTCGCTCCTGAGCTGGGTGATGAGACCGTGGATTTTTCCGCGCATGCCTTGCGCTCTTACGACGAAGCCCCGCGAGGTGTCTCGCGAGGCTTCTGTCAACTGATCCCCCACCATTCGGTCCGTGGTGAAGGAAGCAAAGCTCCCGAGGAGGGATTTGAACCCCCGACCCGGCGATTAACAGTCGCCTGCTCTACCCCTGAGCTACTCGGGAATCTGCGAAAAATAGCCGCGGTGAAGGAGAGGGGCAACGGAACGAGGCATCGAAGATATTGGCCCCGCGGGAGGCTCCGCGGGTGGCCGCGCGCGCGGGATGCCACCCGCGGGGCCGAGTTCCCAGGCTGACTAGGCGAAAGGGCAGTCGTGGGTCTCAGGCCAGCGCTTCGAGGAACCGTTCGATGTCGGCCATGTCATTGTAGACCGAGGGTGACAGCCGCATCCAGTCTCGTCCGAGGCGAACGTTCACCTTGGCCGCGATCAATCGCTTGGGGAGATCGCTGCTCGCGAGGCCGGCCTTTGCAAACGACACGTTGCCACCGGTCGCATTCGCCTGTGTCACGGGCGTAAAGCCGAAGCGGGGAACCTCCTGCTGCAACCGGCGGATCAGTGGCAGGCGATGGGCCTGGATATTTGCGACCCCGAGGGCCTTCACGTACGCCAGTGATGAGGCGAGGAGCGCAACGTTCACCTCGGTGCTTCCCGTGAGCGTTCCCATCTCGAAATAACTAGCGGCCGTGGGTGCGCCCCAGGAGTAGTCCACGGGCTTGTAGTCGCCGGGAGGCAGGTGCGGTGGGTAGTTCGCGTCGAGATTTGGCGCTTGGTAGTACCCGACAACAGGGCGCTGGATCTTTGGCAGCACCTCCTCGCGTGCATACAGAAAGCCGAGCCCGAAATCGCCCATCAACCACTTGAAACTCGAACAAGATGCGAAGTCGATGCCGGTGGCCTTCACATCGAACGGCTCCGCGCCCGCCGTGTGGACGATGTCGGCGTAGACGTACGCGCCGTGCGCGTGGGCGAGGTCGGCGACGGCTTTCAGGTCGTGCTGGAAACCGTTGTACATCGCAGCGGACGAGACCTCCACGAGCTTCGTCTTTCGGTCCATCGCCCGTTCGAGGTCCTTCAGATCCACTCGGAAATCAGTCGTGGGCTTCACGACCCGCACATCGAGGCCGCGCTTTTTCAGCTCGAGGAGATGCATGATGGCGCCTTCAAAATGCAGTCCGTCGGTGACGACATTGCCGTCGAACCGATGGTCGAGCCCGAGCGCGCGGACGACGAGATTCTCACCAGCACTGGTACTCGAGACGTAGGCGATTTCGGTTGGCTTCGCGTTGATCAGCTCGGCGAAGAGCGCGCGAGGATTGGGCGTGCCGCTGCCGCCTCCGCGACCCGACGGCGGTGGCGTGGGACGTAGTGCACCTCGTAAATCCGCCGCCCGATGGGCGGCATCCACCGATACGCGCGGAATCGGATGCGTGTAGGCGGCGTTGATGTAGGTGTAGCCGTCCTCGATTGAGAAGTCGGCCTTGCGGGGAAACGTGGCCTGCGGGCCGGGCAACTCGGCCGGGGCGGCGCTCCCAGGAGGAGCGGCGAATGGCAGATCACCACGGGTGATGGCGTCGGGTCGGCCATGCGGGCCCAAGGCGGTCGTCGCGGCGAATCCGCCGAGCCCGGTGAGAAGTTCACGTCTGTTCATGGTCATAGAATGGCTCCGTGCCTTGGTGAGCAGTGGGTTAGCGAATCCAGGTCCGAAGTTGCTTAGCGAGAATCTGCTGACTCGCCTCGTCGGCGAAGACGCTGTGGGCCGCGGGGAGCAGGGCCACGGTCGTACGGGCGGCGGGCATGCCGACCTGCTTGAACGCGCGCTCCACCGCATGAACTGGCGTCGTCAGGTCGAAGTAGCCGCCGGTCCAGAAAAGGCGCAACGCCGGCTGCTCACGCATCGCCGCTGCGATCGCGGAGTTGGTCTCGCTTCCGCCCTCGTGATCCCACACGATGTTGATGTCGAGGTTGAGGGTTCGGTATGACTCGAGCGTCTTGAATCGCAGATCCCGCTTGAGGTAGGCCTCGAGTGCTGGCGCGCGCGGGGTTGGCGGCGGTGACGTCTCACCAGCGAGCAGCGACGGGGCAAGCATCGATGTGCCGAAGCCCATCGCGCCGCCGTTGAACGACGGGTCGTTGAGCCCGCCGGTCTTCGTGGTGTCGCGCACGGCCGTGACGCGCGTGTCGAGCATGCCGGTGCGAAGATTCTTGTCGGCCAGGACGTTCAACATCCAGTCGTCTTTGGACAGCCGGAGATTTCGCGCAATGATGAACGCAGGCGGCACGCTGATCAGGGCCGACATCCGAGCGGCCACGCGGTCACGCTCGGCGGGCTCGAGGTTCGCGCCCTTCCCGAGCGCCGCGAGGTAATCACCACCGGCGAATGCGGTGGCTCGCGCATACACCTCCTGGACCGTGCGCACATTCCTCTCGCCCTTGCCATGGAACCAGGCCGACGCAGCCATGGTCGGGAGCGCGCCGCTGTAGGCGAGGTCGGCCGCTACGTCCGGGTTATTGCTGGCGGCACCGGCGACGACCGCGACGAGGATGACCCCATCGAATCGGAGGTCCTGTTGGTCGCGGAGCATCACGCCCGCGCGCACCGTGCCATAGCTCTCCGCTGCGAGGTAGCGCGGCGAGCGCTGGCGCCCGTGAACGCGGAGCCAGTTCCGAATGGCCTGTGCGACGGCAGCTGCGTCGCCGCTCCGCGTCCAGTACGACCGGCGCCCGGCCTCGGTCGTGAACGGACGGCTGAAGCCGGTGCCCACTGGATCGATGAAGACGAGATCGGTCGCGTCGAGGATGCTGTGCGGATTGGGGACGGTGCTCTCGCCTGCGGTGAGTCGCGGTCCGAGTCCAAACATGTGGAGTGGCGACGATGAAGAGCCGGGCCCGCCATTGAAGACGAAGGTGACTGGTCGGCGCGCGCGATCCGACACGCCGTCGCGCAGGTACGCGATGGTCACGAGCGACGCATCGGCGCTGCCACCGCGGCTTGAAAGGAGGTGCTCCTCGACCGTGGCCGTGTAGGGTACCCGCACGCCGTCGAACGTACCGGTCTGTTTCGTGCTGACGACGGACGGACGGCGCCTGGCAAGTGTACGCGGCACTGGCGCCTCGCCCCACGTACGGCAGGTGGAGTCGGCCACTCCGGGGACGCGCACCCATTCAAATCCCGGCGCGCGCGTCGTTCCGTCCACAACGGTCGCCGGCGTTCCGCGTCGCGTAAAGCAGGGGCCGAAGGCGTCCGGGGCCGGTACGAGCGTCAACGTGCCCTTGAGGATTAGGTCCTCGAACTCGGCGCGCGCGGATGGACCGGCCTCCTTGATGATCGCGTTGATCCACGTCTCATGTTTGAAGGGCTCGCCGCGGTCGCGGCGTTCGAACAGCTCGCGTACCATGGCGTCGAGCGTGCGGCGCCCCTGCGACCGCGCACGAATTTTCGCGTCGAGGTCCGCCAAGTAGAGGCTGCTTCGGATGTACGGCATGCGTCGCACCTTCTCGTCACCAAAGCCGATTTTCGCGATCGAGTCGGCCGAGTAGTGGCGCGCCATGCCATACCAGTACTCCTGAAACGCGGTGTTCACGGCCTTGCCGTAGTCGGCCACGGATGTGAAACCTCCGCGCATCGGCAGGAGCCGCGTGTAGTAGGTGTTCAATCCCTCACTGAACCAGCTCTGGACGCCCTGCGGCGCGTCGATCTGGCCGACGAATAGGTGGCCGAGCTCGTGCGTGATGGTCTCACGCGGTGCTTCCCCCTCCGCGGGCGCACCGGCATTCCGCGGCGCCGCAGTCATCATGAACGACTTATCGAGCGCGGTGCCGACGCCGCGCGTCCCGCCCGTGCGGATGAACACCCGATAGCGCGGCAACGGGTTAAGGTATCCGTAGGATTTTCCCAGCCACGCGAACATCTCGGACGCCCACTGCATCTCCGCGGTGGGATCCCAGGCCGGTGTTCCGGTCCACGCGGCGCTGAACGTGCCACCGCCTGGTGAGGTGTAGCGGCCAAGCACCCCAGCCATGATCCAACCATTGATCAGCGCCGACGGAGCGCCGCGGAGCGTGAAGTCGCCGTCTCCGAAAGAGCTAACGGCGCTCGCGCCTGGCGCGAGATCGGAGAGGTCCCACTGTACGCGCGTTGTGACGACGCCGTCGCCTTCGGGAACCACCAGAAACCCGGATCCTGCGCCGCTGATTCCGCCGGCTGCCGAGAACAGGCCGAACGGCGGGCTGCGGAGCTGAGCGGTCTGCGAGAGTGCGCGGTAGGTGTAGGTCAGCGGAAAGGTCACGCGGCGCGTGGCGCGCAGGTGCCGGTAGTACGGAAACCCGCCGGGCGCCGGCGCGTCATCCTCGACCGTGAGCGGCACTTGGCCGTCGGCGTCACGCACGGAGAGGTTTGTCGTGCGATCGGCGATACCCATGACGCCCGCATAGACGACCGGAACGGAGAGGCTGAACCGGTCACCAGCGGCGGCCGGCAATCCCGCGATTTCCGTACGGACGTCGATGGCGGCGATCTCAGCGCTGCCGTCGCGAACCGGTTTCCAGGTCTGCGAGATTGTCCCGATCGGTGCGCGCGATTCGGTGCGCGGCCCCTGTGCGGCCACACCGTTGCCGTCCAGCGCAACGGCGATGAGCAGGAATGCGAGGTGCAGCGTCCTCATGCGGTGTGGGCCAGAAAAGGAGAAGGCTTCGGTGCCGCAGTCGCGTCCGGGCCGACAGAACATAGGACATCCGTGCCGACACCGTCCAGATGATCGGCCTTCCTGACCGTCGGAATTACTTTCGGGCTCTACCCAGCGTTGCGCGCCAGCAGCGGCCGTAGCCAACGCCCGGTGTGTGACGCCTCGACCGCGGCGACCTCCTCCGGCCGTCCCATCGCGACCAGCCGGCCGCCACCCTCGCCGCCATCAGGGCCGAGGTCAATCACCCAGTCGGCCAGTGCAATCACCTCGAGGTTGTGCTCGATGAGCACCACGGTATGCCCCACGTCCACGAGCCGGTCGAGCACCTGCATCAGTTTGCGGATGTCGTCGAGATGCAGCCCCGTGGTGGGCTCATCCATTACGAAGAGCTTCCGGCCTTTGCCTTTCTCGCTGGCGATGAGTTCGCGTGCGATTTTGAGCCGCTGGGCCTCGCCGCCGGAGAGCGTGGTGGCGGCCTGTCCCAGCCGCAGATACCCGAGCCCGACTTGCTGCACCTGCCAGAGAGCCTGGCCGAGTTTTTCTTCGCGCGGGAAGAACCGGATCGCCGCATCCACCGTGAGGTCGAGCACTTCGACGACACTCTTGCCGTTGACCTTCACGTCGAGCACCGCCGCTTGGAAGCGTCGCCCCTCGCATGCTTCGCAGGGCAGGAAGAGGTCGGCCATGAACACCATTTCCACTTCCTGATAGCCCGCGCCGTCGCAGCTGTCGCAGCGCCCGCCGGCGACGTTGAAGCTGAAGGTGCTGGCGGTGTACCGGCGCTCATGGGCCAGCGGTGCGGCGGCGAAGAGGCGGCGGATCTCGTCGAACGCCTTGATGTACGTGACGGGATTCGATCGTGGTGTACGGCCGATGGGCTGTTGGTCCACGAGCACGACTTCGTCGATGGCCTCGGCGCCCTTGATCCGGTCGTAGGCGCCAACCCGCTCGCCGAGGTGCTGCTTGGCGCTGTGCTCGCCCGTCAGTCGTTGCTCGAGCGCGCGGTAGAGCACGTCGTGTATGAGCGTGCTCTTGCCGCTGCCCGAGACGCCGGTCACCGCGGTGAGCGCGCCAAGCGGCACGCGAATGTCTACGCCGCGCAGGTTGTGTTCGCGGGCGCCTGTGAGTTCGATCCAGCGCTGGTCCACCGCGCGCCGCGTTGCTGGCATCGGCAGCGTCCGCTCGCCGGACAGATACTTGCCCGTGAGGGGGCTCTGCAGCGCGGCGTCGGCAATCGTGCCGGCAAAGACCACGTTGCCGCCCAACTCGCCGCTGCCGGGGCCAAGTTCAACCATCCAGTCGGCAGCCCGGATGGCGTCGAGATCGTGCTCAACCACCACGACCGTGTTTCCCCTGTCACGCAGCCGCGCGAGAATCGTGAGCAGCCGTTCGAGGTCGCGCGCGTGTAGGCCGATGCTCGGTTCGTCGAGTACGTAGGTCGTGTCGACGAGCTGCGAGCCAAGCGAGTTGGCCAGCGAAATACGCTGTGCTTCGCCGCCAGACAGCGAACGCGCGGTGCGGTCGAGGGTGAGATAGGTGAGGCCGACGTCGCAGAGGAATCGCAGGCGGTCGCGTGCCTCGCGGAGGATGTGCGCGGCGATCTCCATCTCGCCGCCGGAGAGCGCCAGCGTGTCGAGCCAGACGCGCACCAGATCTACCGGCATCGCTGTCACCGCCGCGATCGTCTTGCCACTCACCTGCACGTTCAACGCCTCGGCCGTGAGGCGTGCGCCGCCGCAGCTTCGGCATTCCTGCGCCGTCTGGTATCGTCTGAGAAACACCCGGATGTACTGCTTGTACTTCTTGGGCTCGAGCGATTCGAGGTGCCGCACGATGCCGAGGAACCCCTTGGCTTTGCCGCGGAGCAGTGCGGTGCGCTGCGCACCGGTGAGCTGGGTCCATGGCCGGTCCATCGCGATGCCTTCACGCGCGCAAAACTCGGCGAGGGCGCGGCGTTTGTTGTCGTACCGCGGCATGGTCCAGGGGTCGATCGCGCCGTCGGCCAGCGTCCGCGTGGGGTACGGAACGATCAACGACTCGTCGTACTCGAGTGTCGCGCCGAACCCGTTGCACGTCGCGCAGGCGCCGCGTGGATTGTTGAACGAAAAAAACTGGGGCGATGGCGCGGGCGCGATGTGGCCGTCGTCGGGGCACTGCAGCTTCTGCGTGAAGCCAAGCCGATTAAGCGGGAGGTCGCTGACGGGCGGGGTGATCAGCACCACCGTGTCGCCATCGCCTTCCCGAAAGGCCGTCTCGAGCGCGTCGGTGAGGCGCGTGCGCTCGCCCTCCAATACGGCGAGGCGGTCGGCGACGACCAACAGTTCCTTCGCCTTCGCCAGGTTGGTTTTCGGTGCCAGTTCGTCTACGTGCATGCCGGTGCCGTCGGCCACAACGCGCACGAATCCTTTGGCCTTCAGCCCATCGACGATTTCGGTGTGCGTGAGCTTCGTCGACCGCTTCAGCGGAAAGGTGACGTGGAGCTTCGTGCCGGAGGGCAAGGCGAGTACGTCATTGGCCGCAGACTCTGCCGAGTCCGGCCGCAGCTCGCGGCGACACACCGGGCAGACGGTGCGGCCCACCCGGGCCCAGAGCAGCCGCAGGTAGTCGTAGATCTCCGTGGCAGTGCCCACGGTCGATCGGGAGGTCCGCGTCGAGTTCTTTTGCTCAATCGCCACTGCGGGCGAGAGCCCGTCGATGAAGTCGACGTCGGGTTTGTGCATCCGCTCGAGGAACTGGCGGGCGTACGCCGAGAGCGACTCCACGTACCGACGCTGTCCTTCGGCGTAGATCGTGTCAAACGCGAGGGAGGATTTGCCCGAGCCGGACGGTCCCGTGATGACCGTGATCGCGCGGCGCGGAAGGTCGAGGCTAATGGCCTTGAGGTTGTGCTGGCGGGCACCACGAATCCGTATGCGATCCTTCACACTGACAAGCTAGCCAGAGAGCGAAAAACTGGCCTCGTCGGGCCCCAAAAAATGCCTTGCCACCCCCGTGGTGGGTTGGGTAGTTTGCCTGCTGACGCCGAGATGTTGGCGTTGCTTTACACGCTCAGGGGCTGACGTACATGGAGCTATCCGTAGGCGCCCGTACAGACGTGGGGATGGTCCGCTCGGGCAACGAAGACAGTTTCTTCGCCGAGGCGGACGCTCGCCGTGGTGTGTTCGTCGTGGCCGACGGGATGGGCGGTCACGCGGCGGGCGAAGTGGCCAGCGAGATGGCGGTGCAGATCATCTGCCGCTACCTGTTGCCGCTCGAGCACGTTCGCGACGAGGCGTCTGGCGCACAGATGGCGGAGTCGCTGCGCGATGCCAACCGGACCATCTACGCACGCATGCTCGCTGAGGTGGACAAGAAGGGAATGGGGACGACGGCCTCCTGCCTCGTGCTCTCGGAGAATCAATATCTGATCGGCCAGGTTGGCGATTCGCGTATCTACCTGCTGCGCGACGGTGTGCTGCGCCAGGTGACCAAGGACCATTCGTTTGTGCAGGAGCAGATGGACGCCGGCCTGCTGACGCCAGAACAGGCGCGGCGCCATCCCTACAGCAACGTGATCACCCGTTGCGTCGGCTCACACGAATCGGTCGAGGTCGACCTGTATCGTGGCGACGCCGTCCCGGGCGACGTCTTCCTCCTGGCGAGCGACGGGCTGACCGGCATGGTGGACGACCGTCGCCTGCAGCAGATCTTGCTTGCGCAGTCGACTGCGGGCCGGATCGTCGATGCGTTAGTGGCCGAGGCCAATGGCCGCGGCGGGCTCGATAATATCACGGCCATCGTCATTCAGGTTGGCGCCGTGCTAGTGCCCACAGCGACCTGATCGCGGGCGACCCGACCGACGTGAAGGCGAACGACCCGACCGACGTGAAGGCTGGCGACCAGGCCGGAGTGAAGGCTGGCGATCCGGCCGGTGTGACACCCGCTACGGTCGCGGCGGTCTCCGCGCTGTACCTCGGCAACATCCTCTACGCGATCGAGCGGTGCGCGATATCGCTTGAGGGCGAGGGAAAGGCGGAGGATGCGCAGTTCTACCGCGGCATCGGCAAGCTGTTGGCTGACGAGCGTGGCCGCGAACGGGGAGTTCGGCCTACCCCGTAGTGGAATCGTCTTGCGGTGGTTGCTACCAACGGCTGCCGACGACCACCGACGACCACCGACGACCACCGACGACCACCGACGACCACCGACGACCACCGACGACCACCGACGACCTACGACTGGAGTAGCTCGGCGTGCACGGCGGCGGTGGCGTCTACGCGACTCGCGGTAAACACGCGGAGGCAGCGCGCGGACGCATACAGCTCTTCTGCGAGGCGAGGCAGGTTGATTGCCCCGGGAAGCCCGGCCTGCGTCAGGCGCTGCACGGTGCCGTCACGGTGCGAAACCAAGAGGTCGAGTCCGAGCATCTGGGTCTTTGCCGGGTAGTCGAGCAGGACCTCTGATGGATCGAGATTCAGCCGCGCGGCAATCCCTGCCTCAGCGGCGCGGACACGATCGCGGTGCTCGGCGATCCACTCGAAGTCGCCGGCCGGCAAGGCGGCCGCGGGCGCCTCGAACGCCCGCTTGAAGAGTCGGCGCTCGCGCAGCGCGGCGAGCATCGGGTCTTTGACACTCCCGGCCGCATCAACAGCGTGCAGCAGGCCCTCGTCCGTGAAACTGCCCAGCCCAGCCGCGCCGAGCGCACCACGTTCGACTGCGCGCTCAACGATCCGTTTGTACATCGCCGTCGCGCTTCGGCAGGCGTGATGCCAGTAGACGTTGCGGTACATCTGGTATTTCGCGAAAAGCAGCGTCTCGACAGCCGACAGCCCCTTCTCGCGAATGCCGACCGAGGCCTGACCGGTCTGCGGGTCGGTGAGGACCAGCATTGACTGCAGCAGGCGATCCTCGTCCAGTTCGCCGTACGACACGCCACACATCCGCGCATCGCGTTGCAGGTAATCGATCTTGTCGAGGTCGAACGAGCCCGAGATGAGTCCCTGCAGCGGAGAGGCACTCGTCCCGCAGATGAGTGCGAACACGCGCTCAGGCGCGTCCGCCGCGACTTCGCCCCGAAGGATCTCCGCGACCGGGCCAATCGTGACCAGGGCCTCGGCGAGCGCCTCATGGTGTGGCGCACCGATCTCCTCGAGCGCATGGGAAAACGGGTAGTGGCCTACATCGTGCAGTAGCGCGGCGGCGGCGACAACGGCCGGCTCGTCGGTGGCGATCGACGCGAGCGCGCCTGCCTCGCGCAGGTTGGCGAGCGCGCGGCGTGCGAGGTGGTATGCGCCGAGTGCGTGCTCGAACCGGGAGTGCGTCGCGCCAGGGTAGACGAGGTGCGCGAGCCCAAGTTGGCGCACATAGCGCAAACGTTGGAGCGCGGGCGTGTCGAGCAGCCTCGCAGCGACCGGGTCGACGGCGACGGAGCCCCAGAGCGGGTCGCGGATGTAGAGCATCGTCTGTGTAAGGTCGCACGGCACGACGGGTGGGACAACGTCAGGACGATGATCGCCGGCTGGTGCCGCTGGGCGAGCCGCACGGCCCGACGCGGCGGCTGCCTTGCGCCTCGGTCGGTCAGGCGCAATATCCCCGTGCATGAGCATTCGACTGTTTGTCACCGGCGGTACTTTCGACAAGGAGTACGACGAAGTGACGGCGACGCTCGCGTTTCGTGAGACGCATGTCCCGCGGATGCTGGCGCTCGGCCGCTGCCGCGCGGACGTCGAGGTGGAGGTGTTGCTGCTCAAGGACAGCCTCGACCTTACCGATGCCGACCGCGCCGGAATCGTGCAGGCGTGCGTGGCGTGTGCGGAAACGCGCATCGTCATCACGCACGGGACCGACACGATCGTGGAGACCGCGCGCGCGATCGCCGCGGCGGTGCACGAACGGACCGTCGTGCTAACCGGGGCGATGGTGCCGTTTGCCTTCGGTAGTTCGGACGGACTGTTCAATCTTGGCAGCGCCCTGTCGTTCGCGCAGGTGCTGCCAGCCGGCGTCTATGTCGCCATGAACGGTCGGTACTTCCGATGGGACGACGTACGGAAGAACCGTGACCTTGGGGTGTTCGAAGCGGCCCAGTAGTACCCGCGCCCCCGCCTCCGCCTCCGAGCCCGAGGCAATGTTTTGATTTGCTCGGCGTGATCGCGATGACGGAATCTGGCGCCGTCCCCCACACCGTAGTCAGCGACAGCCAAGAAGAGGCCGCAGGTGGCCGCGGGTGGCCGCGGGTGGCCGTAGGTGGCCACGGGTTTTCACGGGTTTTCACGGGTACGGCGCGATGGACATCGAAACGGACGAACGATCGGATGCGCACCTTCAGCACGCGGCGATCACGAAGCAGGTCATCGTCGCGTTTTACGAGGTGTACAATGAGCTCGGTGAGGGCTTCCTCGAGTCGGTCTATCAGGCTGCCCTGGGGCGCGTGCTCTGCGACGCCGGTCTCGGCGTGGTGCGTGAACAGGCGATCGAGGTGTTCTTCCGCGGCGCGGTGATCGGGCGGTTTTTCGCCGACCTCGTTGTCGAAGAGCGCGTCGTGGTCGAGTTGAAGGCGATGAAGGCGCTGCGAGCAGAACATGAGGCGCAACTAATTCACTACCTGCGGGCCACAGGAATCGAGGTTGGCCTGCTCCTCAACTTTGGGCCGCGCCCTGAGTTCAAGCGGATGGTGTATTCGAATATTCTGAAGCGATCACTGCGGCTGTATACCCGTGGTGACCCGTCCGTTTGTACCCGTTGTACCCGTTGTACCCGTGGTTACCCGTGTAAACCCGCGGCAACAGTAGCAGTCATCCCCGCGTCACCTCGGAATACACGTGGGGCCCGGCACCAGAATCTCAGCGCCGGGCCCCAATCCCCACACGGCGTCGGATCAGCCCTTTGGGCCAGCCGCCAGAATCTTGTCGCTTACCGCGGCGCCAAACTTCTTGATGTTCTCCCGGAACATCTCCGCGAGCTTCCTGGCCTGTGTGTCGTATGCGGCACCGTCCTGCCAGGTCCCGCGCGCGTCAAGTACTTCGGCCGGCACGCCCGCGATCTGCTGCGGTACAGCGAGTCCGAAGACGGCGTCGGTCTTTACCGCCGCGTCAGCCAGCGAGCCATTGAGCGCCGCCCGCACCATCGCGCGCGTGTAGCCGATCTTCATGCGGGCGCCTACGCCGTAAGCGCCGCCGCTCCAGCCGGTGTTGATGAGCCAGACCTTCGCGTCCGGGTGCCGGTCGAGCAGCGCGCCGAGCATCTCCGCGTACTTGGTCGGGTGCCAGACGAGGAAGACCGCGCCGAAACAGGCACTGAATGTGGCCTGGGGCTCCGTCACGCCGCGCTCGGTACCGGCCACTTTGGCCGTGTAGCCCGAGAGGAAATAGTACATCGCCTGTTCGCGCGAGAGTTTTGCGATCGGCGGGAGCACGCCAAAGGCATCCGCCGTGAGGAACACGACGTTTTTCGGATGACCGCCGCGGCCGCTCGGCACATGATTGCCGATGTAGTGCAGCGGATAGCTCGCGCGGGTGTTCTCGGTGATTGTCTGGCTTGCGAACTTGACCGTGCGGGTGATCGGATCGAGTTCGCAGTTCTCGAGGATCGTGCCAAACATCTGGGTCGTGGCGTAGATCTCTGGTTCCTGCTCTGGCGAGAGGTTGATCACCTTCGCGTAGCAGCCGCCCTCGAAGTTGAACACGCCTTCATCGGACCAGCCATGCTCGTCGTCGCCGATGAGGCCGCGTTCCGGGTCAGCTGAGAGCGTGGTCTTGCCGGTGCCCGAAAGGCCGAAGAAGAGGGCCGTATCGCCCGTCGGGCCAATGTTCGCCGAACAGTGCATCGAGAGCACGCCCTGCTTGGGGAGCAGGTAGTTCATCACCGTGAACATCGACTTCTTGAGCTCGCCGGCGTAGCGCGTGCCGGCGATCACGATCGTGCGCGTGGCCAGGTTGAGCACAATCGCCGTGCTCGTGCGCGTGCCGTGCCTCGCTGGGTCGGCCTGGAACTCCGGTGCGTGCAGGATGCTGAAGTTCGGGGCAAAGCTCGTCAGCTCGGCCAGCTCGGGCCGGATGAACATGTTGCGAACGAACGAGGCGTGCCACGCGTTGGGCGTGACGTAGCGGCACGACAACCGAAACTTCGGATCGGCGCCGCAGTAGAGGTCCTGAATGAAGAGCTCGTCCTGGGCATTTAAGTACGCCCGGACATCCGTCAGCAGGGTCTCGAAATGCGCTTCTGTGATTTTCTGGTTGACCGGGCCCCATTCGACGTCCTGCTCGGACGACGGCTCGACGACGACGAACTTGTCCTTCGGCGACCGGCCGGTGTGTGGGGTCGTGACGGCGACGAACGGTCCCATGTCGGCCAGTTCGCCTTCGCCCTTACGGATCGCGGCTTGAATGAGTTCCGGAGCGACAAGGTTCCACTGGAGCTTTCCGTTTGGCGCGAGGCCCTGGGCGGCGAGACCGTGCGTGCTTTCGCGTGTCACAGCAGCTGCAGGTGAGGCAGTAGGCATGGATGAGGAGAGTGTGGTAATTGGATCAGCGAGCCGTGCGGGACGGAGCATCTGTCCGTTCCGCGCGGGCACGCACAGGTTGTTCGGCGGTGAACGTCTCGCCATTCGTGACGCTTATTTCGCCGGTGGTGCCGACGGGGATGTACGTGCCGCTGGTGGTACGCACCCGCCACTGCGCATCGATCACGGCGACGGCCGCCATGTTGACGATGTCCTGCACATCGGCGCCCTGTTCCAGCACGTGCACTGGATTGGCCATGCCGACGAGGATGGGGCCGATCGCGGTGGCCCCGCCCAGTTCTGTGAGCAACTTGTACGCGATGTTGCCGGCGCTCAGGTTCGGGAAGATCAACACGTTGGCCGACTCGGTGAGGCGGCTGAACGGGTAGCGCTTGGCGAGTTCTTCGTCGTTGCAGGCGAGATCAGCCTGCATTTCGCCATCCACTTGGAGCGTAGGCCGTCGCTCGCGCACGATGCGCACCGCCTCGGCCATTTTTGCGGAATGCGGGTGCTTGACCGATCCGAAGTTCGAAAATGAGAGCATCGCGATCTTGGGAACCTGTCCAAAATTTGCGACCAATCCGGCCGCCGAAATCGCGATCTGGGCGATCTGCTCGGCGGTCGGGTCGATGTTCACCGTCGTGTCGCCAAAGAACACGACGCGGCGTTCGAAGACGAGCATGTAGAGGCCGGCGGCGAGCTTCGTGACGTGGTGCGCGCCAATGACTTCAAGGGCCGGGCGAATCGTTTCGGGGTAGTGCTTGCCGAGCCCGCCCACGATGCCGTCAGCGTCGCCCACGGCCACCATCACGCAGCCGAAGTAGACCCCCTTGTACAGCCGCTGCTCCGCTTCTGAGAGCGACAGTCCTTTGCGCTGGCGGAGTTCAAAGAGGTACTGCGCGTACCGTTCGCGATCCGGAGACGTGCCGGGGTCCTCGATCCGGATCCCTCCGAGGGAAATACCGTG
Organism: Gemmatimonadota bacterium; assembly: GCA_014192065.1. GTDB lineage: Bacteria > Gemmatimonadota > Gemmatimonadetes > Gemmatimonadales > Gemmatimonadaceae > Fen-1231. The sequence continues at coordinate 24,888 of BJHH01000009.1, forward strand.
GGTATCGGCGGTGCGGCGGATGCGGTCGGCTCGGCCAAGCAGAATCGGGTGGGCGATTCCCTCGTCCACCATGATCTGCGCCGCGCGCAGCACTTTGAGGTCCTCGCCTTCGGCGAACACGATGCGCTTTGGGTCGTGCTGGGCGCGATTGATGATGCCGCGCATCAGCCCGCGCGCGCGCCCGAGCCGAAGCTCCAGCACGTCGCGGTACTGCTCGAGGTCGATCATCTCACGAGCGACACCGCTGGCGACTGCTGCCCACGCGACGGCTGGCGCGACCCAGAGTAGGACGCGTGGGTCGAAGGTGAACGGAATGAGGTAGTCCCGCCCAAACTTTACCGACGACAGCCCGTACAGCTGCGAGACGCTGTCTGGCACGTCTTCCTTGGCCAGCGCGGCGAGCGCGCGCGTCGCGGCCATCTTCATTTCCTCGTTGATCTCCGTGGCACGCACGTCGAGCGCCCCGCGGAAGATGAACGGAAAGCAGAGTACGTTGTTGACCTGATTCGGAAAGTCGCTGCGACCGGTGGCAACGATGGCGTCGTCGCGCACGGCGTGCACTTCGGCAGGCAGGATTTCTGGAACGGGGTTGGCGAGCGCAAAGATGATTGGCTTCGGTCCCATGGCCCGGACCATCGCCTGCGACATCGCGCCCGCCGCGGAGAGGCCAACGAAAACATCGGCGCCCTGCAGCGCTTCTTCGAGCGTGCGGTTGGTGGTCGTAATCGCAAACCGAGCCTTGTACGGGTCCATATGCTCGGGCGTGCGTTCTGTGTGGATCACACCGACCCGGTCACACATGGTGATGTGTTCGCGCTTTACGCCCAGGGCCACATAGTGCTCGCCGGTCGAAATGGCCGCTGCACCAGCGCCGGAGAACACCACGCGGACTTCCTCGATCTTTTTGCCGACCACCTCGAGCGCGTTGAGCAGTGCGGCGCCCGAGATGATCGCGGTGCCGTGCTGGTCGTCGTGGAAGACGGGAATCTTCATCGTCTTCCGCAGCGTCTCCTCGATGTAGAAGCAGTCGGGGGCGCGGATGTCCTCGAGGTTGATTCCGCCAACTGTCGGCTCCAGGAGCTGGCAGAAACGGATCATGTCATCGGGCGATTCCGATCCGACTTCGAGGTCGAACACATCGATGTCGGCAAAAGTCTTGAACAGGTTGCCTTTGCCTTCCATCACCGGCTTGCCAGCGGCCGCGCCGATGTTGCCGAGTCCCAGGACGGCCGTGCCGTTGGTGACGACGGCGACCAGGTTGCCCTTGGCCGTGTACTTGTAGACGTCTTCCGGGTTGGCGTGAATCTCGAGGCAGGGTTCGGCGACGCCAGGGGAGTAGGCGAGCGCAAGATCGCGCTGGTTGGTCAGCGGCTTCGTCGGAACAACGGCGATCTTTCCGGGGCGGCCGCGCGCGTGGTAGTCCAGCGCATCTTCACGTTTCATAGAAAGTCAAACTTAGCTCCGCCCACGCCCCTGCGGGGTCGCGGATTCGGGAAATGTTCGGACGAAATACGTCGCCGAATTCTGGACCGAAGCTCCGCTTGACGACCGCTGGGCCGTTAGCTCCGCTTGAGCACCGCCACGTACAGGTTGACGACCGCGAGCGCCAATCCGCACGCGCAGACGACCGCCGCGCCCGTCGGTAGGTCGAGCCGGTATGACCCCCAGAGCCCCACGAGGCTGGCCGACGTGGCGATACTGCCGCCGACGATCAAACGCCACTTCCAGGATCGCGCAAGCATCACGGCGCAGACGGCGGGCACGATCAGATAGGCAAAGGTCAGCAGCACGCCCGCGACCCGGACGAAGCTGACGACAATCAGCGCGAAAGCGGCGTAGAAGAGAAAATCCCAGGTCCGTACTCGCATCCCACTCGCGACGGCGGCGTCGGGGTCCTTCGAGATGAGCGCAAATCTCCGGTGGAACGCCGCGTAAAAGCCGCCCAATCCGAGAAAGAGGATCGCGCGCTGTCCAACGTCCTCGGCCGACACGTTGAGGATGTCGCCCGTGAGCAGATGCTCGAGTTCTTCTTTGCCACCCGAGACTCGGCTCAGCAGGAGGATGACGCCGGCCGCCGCGACGACGAACGTGATGCCGATGATCGCCTCCTGCGGGACGTTGTGCTGACGGCTGGACCGCGACCAGCTGAAGAGCGCGGCGCCGAGGAAGGTCACGCCGAGCGAAATCCAGAACGTCATGCGGTCATCGAAGTGGTAGCCCATGATGAGCGCCACGCAGGTGCCGAAGGTCGCGACCTGCGCCAGCGCGAGATCGACGAAGATCACTTCGCGCTGTACGACGTGCAGTCCGAGATACACGAGGAGCGGAGGGAGGATGAGGCAGGCCGCGAGCGGCCACTTCATAACCTCCCAGACGACACCAAGATCGACGGGATTCATTTGCCCTCCGCGAGCGCCTTGGCCAGCGTGCCAATGATGGTGTCCATCAGCGTGAAGTAGGTGTCGGTGCCTTGGACGGCGCCGGGCTGCTGTGCCACATCGAGCACCGCGGCACCGGCCTGCCGCGCGACGGTTTCCGCCGTTCGGCGGTTCTGGTACGGTTGGACCAGGATCACCTGCACGCGGTTCGCCTTAATCTCACCAATCACCTTCGCGAGGTGCGCGGGTGACGGGGCAATGCCGGGCTTCGGTTCGAGCTCAGCGATGATGGTCAGGCCGAACTGGTCCGCCAGATAGACGAAGTCCTTGTGGTAGGCGACGATCTTTGCGCCCCTGAATGGCGCGAGCGTCTTGTGCCACTCGGCGAGTTTCGAGTCGAGCGTGGCGTCGAACTTCTTGCGATTCGCGGCGAACAGCGCGGCGGACGCTGGGTCCACCTGAGCCAGATGTTTTGCAATTTCGGCGACGACGACCTTCACGCGAACGGGATCGAGCAGGAAGTGCGGATTGCCGAGGGAATGCACGTCGCCTTTGGCCCGATCGAACGTGGTGGGCACCTCGAGCATCGCGACGCCATGCGACGCCACGATCCGCCCTGGCGCGCCCGACGCGATCTTGTCGTTGCGAGCGCTTTCGACGAGTGGCGGCAACCAGCCCATTTCGAGTTCGGCGCCGCCATCGATGAGCACGTCGGCGCGGTTGAGCGTCACGATATGGCTCGGCTTGGCATCAACGAAGTGCGGGTCTTCGGTCGGCTTCGCGAGGGCTTTCACCTCGACGGCAGTGCCTCCGATTTCGCGGGCCAGCGCAGCGAGGTCGGGTGTGGTGGCCACCACCTGGATCTTGCCGGCTCGGGCCTGCGGGGCCAACGGGGCAGCTGGGGCCAACGGGGCTCGCGGCGTGCCGCCGACCGGCGTGAGGAGCGCGGCGGCGAGCGCCAACTGGAGCAGTGGAATGGTCTGCATGGGGGCCTCGATCCTAGAATTTGTGAGCCGCGTGCGCGCCGAGCAGAAACTCAAACTGCATCCATACCGAATGATCGATGCCGATGCCGGCGCGGTTGTCGTAGTTGTACTGGATTCGCAGTTTTGAGAACTCGGTCGGATACCAGGTCAGGCTTGGCGACCAGCGCGAACGGTTGGCGCGTTCGGCTGAGACGTAGGTGGCCTCGTTGGCCTCTGCGTACTCACCGCGAAGTCCCGCCACGATGCGAGGCCTGATTCCCCAGAGGAGTTGTGCGTAGGCGCCGTCGTCCTTGAGCGTCGCGCCCAGGAGCGTCGGCGTGGCATCGTCGAGCGGCACGCGGGCGTCCGTGTCGTACGCGCGCGCGATGTACTCGCTCTGAATCGAGACGAACGGAAAGCCCTGATTGGCCCGCGCGGACTTCCATTTCCAGTACAGGTCCGCGCCGAGAATCCGCGTATCACTCGTTGCGCCGCCGGTGTTCGGGCCGAACGCACCCGATGCGCCGATCAGCAATGTCTGCGTGTCGGTGAGATCTACTGAGGTGGTCAGACGCGGGACGTAGAGCATCTCGCCGACGCCGATCACCGGTCGGTCAAACGGTGTCGCTCCGTGAATCTCGGCTGACTCGTCGGAGCGGAAGCTCGCCGTCGCGCCCGCGCTGTTCATCACCGCCAGCATCGCCTCGGCATAAAATGGTGTCGGGAGCAGCCACGAGACCCGCGCGCCCGTGCTCCGCAGACCGTCGGGGCCGAACATCCGCGTCAGCACGAGCGGCTGGTCGGCGAATGCCCAGGCGTGCGGGTGCTGCGGATTCTGTCGTCCAAACTCAGCGAAGAACTGCCCGGCCTTGATCTGCAGATTCAGCGGCAGCGAGGTCGTCACGGCATACAAGTCCTCGAGCTCAACGCCGGTCTCGCCATTGGGATCGAGCTTGTACACGATGTTGGCGACGGCCTTGAAGTACGGGTCCACCGCGCCGTCGAGCGAGAGTTCGGCGTTCCGGAGCGAGAATCCGCGGACTTTTGGATCGTGGTCGCCACGCTGTAGCGACTCGACGTCGCGCGTGCTCGACCAGCCAAAGGCGGTCTGCCCAACGAAGCTGGTGTTCATATACGCGCCGGCTGCGCGTGGTGTCATCGGCGCGGCGGTGGCTGGAGTGTTGGCGGCCGGAGTGTTGGCGGCCGGAGTGTTGGCGGCGCGCGTCAGGCTGTCGAGGCGGTTCTGAAGGCCTCGCATGGCGGTCGCGAGTGAGTCGAGGGCGCGCTGCTGGCGGCGCGCGGTGCTATCTGGCAGTTGTTGTGCGGCGACTGGCGCGGCGAGTGGCACTGCGCCAATTACGACGGCCGCGACCAAGGTCGCGACCAGACGATGCATATTCATGTTGTACGGGCTCCGTGGCATAACATCCCACGCGGCGATGTGCCGCGCAGGTACGTCAGGCTGGGAGCGAGGGCGGCGCGCGGGACCGGGTCGAGGACGGACGTGCCGCGACCGGAGTCGGAACCGCCGCGGTCACTGAGGCCATCGCACGCAACGCGGCGACGGCGGTCTCTTGCTGAGCCGACGGCATCGATGTCTGCGAACGCACCGAGCAGAGCGCGCAGGTCGCCTCGTCGTGTTGACCGACGTGCTGTGCGTCCTGCTGTTCCGCGTGCGCGCCAAGTCGCACCTGCGCGCGCGGCTCCCAGATCGCCGACGCGGCGACGAAGAGTTGCATGGCCACGACGACCACTGCCGCGGCGCGATGGCGCGCGAGGCGAAGGCGGCGGGGGGTCAACGGCAGGTTCGGCATGGCACAGAGGAGAATACGCTGGCGGTTGTGAATCCGTTAGTTGGTGAAGCCACGGAGCAGGGAGAGCATGCGCCGATCGTTGGTAGCCATGTCGTCACCCTTTGGCGTCTCGAGCACCTTGGGCACGTGAGCCAGTCGTGGGTCATTCATGATCCGGGCGAACGGTGTTGTGCCGATCGTTCCTACCCCGATCAGTTCGTGCCGGTCCTTCTTCGAGCCGAATGGCACCTTGGAGTCGTTGAGGTGCATCAGGCCGAGGCGGTCCAGTCCGATCAGATCGTCGAATGCCGTCCAGACGCCATCGTAGGCGTCAATCAGGTCGTATCCGGCCGAAAAGATGTGGGCGGTATCGAGGCACACACCGAGGCGCGGCTGCAACGCTGCCGGAATGAGTCGGAGCAAGGCGGCCATCTCCTCAAACGTCGAGCCAATGACCGTCCCTTGGCCGGCGGTGAGTTCCATCAACAGCCGGGTGCGTCCAGGGCGCCGTTCAAGCCCCTGCGTGATCGCGTCCGCGTTGCGGGCAATGCCGCTCGCGCGGTCATCGATGAAGTTGCCGGGGTGGGAACAGAGCGCGTCGAGGCCAAGCGTATGGCAGCGCGTGAGTTCGCACTCGAAACTCTCGATCGACCGCCCGCGAATCGCCGGGTCAGGTGAGGCGAGGTTGATCAGGTAACTGTCGTGCGAGTTCGTGAACTGCACGCCGCTCGTCGCGAGCGCCGCGCGAAAAGCGCCTGCCGCGACCTCGTCGATGATCGGTTCCTTCCACTGGTTGGGCGTCTTGGTGAAGATCTGCATCGCCGTGGCGCCGATAAGATCGGCGCGGGCTGGAGCCTGCGCCACGCCGCCGGCCGTCGATACATGAGCGCCGAGCGGTGGGCCGTGATATGGCGGCATCGGGCCCAGCGGCGGGACGTCGTACGGTTTGACCTTCGCGGATGCACTGGGCTTGCCGGCCCTCATGCCACCCCGTGGCTGTTCAACCCGTGGCTGTTCAACCCGTGGCTTGTTGTTTTGCCGTAGCTTTGCGCGGGTGGACGCGGGAGCGACCTTGGATGGCTTCTTCTCCACCTTATACCCCACACCGCGTGATGATCATCGGTTGGCGCGCAGCCACCCGAGTGGATCCACGGCGCGTCCGTTCGGGCGGATTTCAAAATGCAGGTGCGGCTCGAGGTCGGGATCAGCACTGCCGACCGTTCCGATGACCTGCCCCTTGGTCACCTTGGCGTGCTTCGCGACGCGGGCCTGGCCGAGCGACCCATAGATCGAATAGTCACCTGACCCATGGTTCACGATGACCGTGAGGCCGTAGGTGCCGAATCGCTCCGCGTACTCGATCGTTCCGCTGCTCACTGTCTTGACTGGGGCGCCGGCGCCGGCGCCGATACCGATGCCGTTCCAGCGCACGGTCGTGTTGTTGGCGTTCACGAGGCGGCCAAACCGGTAGAGCACCGTCCCGTCGACCGGCCAGTCGAGTTGTCCGAGATCGCTTGTCCGGAGCGTGCTCGCGGCGGCAGGCCCCGCGCCCGGCTTGGCTTCGGCCCGTCGTCGCGCCTCTTCCAGCGAGGCGAGCACGGCGGTCAGCCGCGCTTCGTCGCGTGCCACTTGGGCCAGCCTGGCGTCCACCGCTGTTCGCTGCACCTCGACCTGCGCGATGCGGCGCCCACGCTGCTGCTCGAGTCCTCGCAGACGACGCTCTTCGACGGCCTTCTCCTGGCGTGACTCTTCGGCGCCATCCCGCAGCTTGACCAGCGCGACCCGCTGCGCCGCGATCTCGTCACTGAGCGTCGCGACACGGGTCACGAGTGTGCGATCACGCAATGCCGCGAGGTGCAGATACTTGTAGCGCGCGAGCAACTCACCGAATGAGTTGGCGGAGATCAGCGCTTCGAGTGCGTGCGTTCCACCGCGCTTGTAGATCTCGCGCACGCGGTACCGCAGGATCGCACGCTTGACGACGAGTGCGTCCTGCGCCAACACGAGGTTCGCGGTCGCATCGGATTCCTCGTCAGCGATCGACACGATTTGCCGGTCGAGCGTGCGCACGACTCGGGCGGTGGCGTCGGCCTGCCGGTCGAGGTTGGCGCGCTCTTCCGACAGGCTGTGCACGGTGGACTTGAGTTCGCGCGCCTTCCGTTCGAGGTCGAGTCGCTCGCGCCGAATCCGGTCGAGTTCCTCGCGCTGTTGCTTCGCGCGATCCTGACTGGCCGGTGGTTGCTGTGCGGTGGCTGCGGTGGCTGCGGTGGCTGCGGCCAGCATCAGCGCGGCCAGCATCAGCGCGGCGCACACGAGTCGGGTGGCGCTGCAGAGCCTCGCGGCCGATGCGCAGCTCACAGGTCCCTGAGGTGCCGGCCCACGCTGAAGGCGCTGCCGCCGAGTCCAATCAATGCACCGGCAAAGATGCCGGCGATCGACAGCCGGATGTCGAAGAACGCGGCTTCGAATGCTACCCGTCCGACGATCTCGTTGGCCAGCCAGGTCAGGAGCAACGCTAGGAGTCCGCCCATCGCGCCCTTCAGCGCGCCTTCAATGAGAAACGGTCGCCGCACGAAGCCATCCGTGGCCCCGACGAGCCGCATGATGGCGATTTCTCGGACACGAGCCAGCACCGCCATCCGGATGGTCGATCCGATAATGATCACGGCCACGATGGCAAAGGTCAGGCCGAGCGCTAGGCCCGCGAGCGTTGAAGCGTTCCGGATCTGGTGGAGCTTCTCCACCCATTCCTCGCCGAACCGGACGTCCTCGACGAAATCGTAGGTGCGAATCCGCGCCGCCACCGCCCGTACGTGCGTGGGGTCGCGGAAGCCTGGCTTGAGCTGGATGTCGATCGACGCGGGCAGGAGCGCCGCGTCGAAGATGTCATTGAACTCGCCCAGTTCCTTGCGTGCGCGGTCGAGCGCCTGCCGCGAAGTAATGAGCGTGGCCGATGCGACCTCCGGAAACGCCTGGATGTCGCCCAACGCGGCGGCTGACGCCTCGGGGGCTGTGCCGTCGCCGAGAAAAGCCCGCACTTCGACCCGTTCCTCAATCTGTGTGAGGGCCTGACGGATGTTCAGCGCGACCAGCCCAAACAGGCCGAACGCAAACAGCGAGAAGGCGATCGTGGTGATCGACAGCGCGCTGAGCATCGGCGCCCGTTTGAACGCGTTGATGGCCTCGCGCCAGGCAAGCGTCATGGCGTATCCGCTCCCGGCATCTGCTCGGCCGAGTCGAAGACCAGCGTGCCGTCGTTGAGTTCAAGCGTCCGGCAGTTGGAGCGCTTCACCAGTTCGAGGTCGTGCGTGGCCATCATGACCGCGGTGCCCGTGGCATTGATGTCTCGCAACAGCTGGAACACGCCGCGCGTGGCGCGATCGTCGAGATTGCCCGTGGGTTCGTCGGCGACGATGGCGACGGGATCGTTGGCCAGCGCGCGCGCGATGGCCACACGTTGCTGTTCGCCGCCCGACAGTTCGCGCGGGTACGCACGTCCCTGCGACGCGAGGCCTACCTGTGCCAGCAGCTTCGCGACACGCGGGCCAATGAGCGCACGCGGCGCACCGGTGACCTCGAGAGCGAACGCGACATTCGCTTCCACGTTCCGGTCCTCGAGAAGGCGGAAGTCCTGGAAGATGATTCCGAGCTTCCGGCGGAGGCTGGCCACGTCGCGACGCTGAAGCGTCGCCGAACTGACATTCGCCACCTTCACTTCACCGGCCGTCGGGAGTTCGTCGGCGAAGATCAACTTCAGGATCGTGCTCTTGCCGGCGCCGCTCGGGCCGGTGAGGAAAACGAACTCGCCCTTGTTCACGAAGAACGAGACGTCCTGCAGGGCGACGCCCGTTCGCGGATACTCCTTGCGGACGCGGGTGAAGCGGATCATTTGGGGAATGTATCCGAACGTCTCGCCACGGAATGCGACTCGGCTGCTCGCGGTGCTATTGGAGTGCTTGTGCGATGTCGGCGATGAGGTCGCCGGCGTCCTCGATCCCGATCGAGATGCGGACGAAACCATCGGGAATCCCGATACGCGCGCGTTCGGCACTCGAGAGTCGCGCATGCGAGCTGTAGCGTGGCTCGCTCACGAGCGAGTCCACGCCGCCGAGGCTGGTCGCGTGTTGGAACAGTTTGAGGCGCCGGAGAAATCGGTCGGTGGCCTTGCCGCCACCGGCCAGATCGATCGCCATCATGCCGCCGAACCCGTCGAGCATCGACTTCGCGATCTCGTGGTCGGGGTGGCTTGCGAGGCCGGGGTAGTGCACGCGCTTGATCTCGCTGCAGCCATCGCACCACGTGGCGATGCGCATCGCGTTTTCGTTCTGGCGCTGCACGCGCACGTCCAGCGTCTTGAGCCCGCGCTCGAGCAACCAGGCGGCAAATGGATCCGCCGCGTGGCCCCAGACCTTCATCTTGGCGAGCACTTTCTCGATGTACAAAGCCGTGCCAGCGACCACGCCGAGCATCGCGTCGTGATGGCCGTTGAGGTACTTCGTGCCCGAGTGGATGACGACGTCGGCGCCATGCTCGAGCGGTCGCATGTTGATCGGGCTGGCAAAGGTCGAATCCACAACGAGGGCGAGGCCGGCTTCCTTCGAGAGCGCCGCAATCGGCTTGAGGTCGACCACTCGGCAGGTCGGATTGATGGGCGATTCGACGAATACGGCGCGCGTGTTCTTGCGGATCCGCTTGCGCCACGCCCGAGTGTCGTACGGATCGACGAACGTGACGTCGATGCCGTTCTGGGTGAACTCTTCGGTGAAGAGCCGGTGCGTGCCACCGTAGATGAAGGCACTCGTGAGCAGGTGGTCGCCGGGGCGGAGCAGGGCGAGCATCGCGCACGCGGTCGCGCCCATGCCGCTGGAGAGCAGCAGCGCGGCCTCGGCGCCTTCGAGTAGCGCGAGCCGTTGCTGCACCCGCACGAGGTTCGGCGTGTTGCCGTACCGCGTGTACAGCAGCCCGGTTTCGGTGCCGATTTCTTGGATGAAGTTGACGGACTGGACCAGCGGTGGCGCGACAGGGTCACCGGTGCGGTGCGGGCCCGTACCACCGTGGATCGCTAGCGTCGCGCGCGCGTTCTTCTTTCGACTCATGGGCCGAAAGGTATCCTGCTCAGGCGTGAGCGGGAGTGATGATTGGTCGGTCGGCGTCGTTGGTCCGCACGAGCCGGACCACGTCGGTCGTTGACAGGCTGACAATGTCGCGCACGATCACTCCGCCCCGTGCTACGGAGTCGTCAATGCGCACGGTGGCCAAGCTGTGCCCCCGCGGACCGTATACCCAGACGAGTTCCCCTTCCTCCACCATCCGGACGTGGGCCTCGAATGGCTGCAGTCGGATTTCGGGGCCGCGGTCGGTGTCGCGCAGTTTCGTGGCGATGAATCCGATCACCTGCAACGGCGGGTTGTACCGCTGGCCCATCAGGCCGCGACGCCGATCGGCGCGAAGGTGGAGCCTTCACGCTTGAGCAGGCGCCGGTCGAGCAGGGCCTCGAGGACGACGAGGATGTCGGCGCTTTCGCGCGCGCTTTCGCGTGCCAAATCGGCCACGTCGCTCGCGCCGCGCAGGTGCACCAGCTGCCAAAGTGCGCGTTCGTCGTCGCTCGCCGCGCCGATCAGTCGGGCCGCGCCGTCGGCGAAGTGGACCACCAGCGCGAGTCCATGATGGAGCAGGACGTCCTCGATGGCTTCGACGTGCGCGTCGGTGATTCCGTGGAAAACCAGTGAAGACGGACGCGCGCCGCGCCGCGCGAGGTCCAGCAACAACTTCGCCACGACTTCGTCCGCGCACGAGTAGTCCATCATCCCGATGTGCGTGAAGTCGAGTGTCGCGACGTCGCCTTCGGACAGGCCCGCCAGTTCTGCCTCAATGCAGCGGCGCACGGCCGCGCCGGTGGACCGGGTGACCAGATCCGCGTATGGCAGGCTCGCCGAATGGCGCAGCACATGACCCACGTCGATGTGCATCACGCGGCCGACTTCTCCGGAATCGTGATTTGCAGCTGGGAACCCGGAAAGGGCGCCAGGTTGTCGCGGCGCGGGACATCGTCGTCCCACGGCGGCACCAGGGCGATTCGGGCCGTGCCGCTTCGCACGGACAGTTTGCCGTCCCATCGATGGACATACCCCCGGATCCCCTTCAGGCCTTGACCGCGCCCCGGGTCCCCATAGCGGCTGATTCCATTGACGACGGCAGTCTCGAGCGCGAATCCGTCGTCCCACCGGTCGGTGAGCGGGCGGCGGGGGCTCGATTCCAAGGAACGCCGGAATCCCACGCCCGCGTCGCACACCGCGATGACACACACCTGACGACCACCGAGCCGTTTCCGATACTGGTACACCTGGACCATCACCCAACCGCCACGACCGGCGTGCTCGACGATATTCTGGCACGCCTCGGACAGCGCCATCGTGAAGCCCATCGTGGCTCGCGAGATCAGGTGCAGCCGGTTGGTGAGGATCTGCGTGGCCTTGTCCTTGATGCGCTCGACGACCGTGTGCACGTCATCGCTCTGCGTGATCGGTGTCAGTTCGAGCAGGACATCGCTTTCGCTCGCCGAGCGGGGTCGGGGCACCACACCCTGCACATCGTACAGCTCCTCGGCGTAGCGAAAAAACCCTGCGCGCGCCCAGTACGTGAGCTTGTCGGCGTCTTCGGGCGGGAGAAACGTGGGTCGTTCGGACCGGGTCTGCGCGAGCGTCAGCAGTGCCGTGAGGCCGTACGGCGACGCGAAGCTGCAGTGGCGCGCATCAACAATGACCTTGGCGTCAGGCGGGTGTGCCGCGAGTTGGTCGAGTACCTGTTCGAACGACAGGTCGTCAAGCGACGACGGCACGGTGATGACGGCAGTCACGTGGAACTCAGCTCTCCCCGGAGATAGTGTGCGAGGCCGGTGGCTCCGCGGTGCTCGACGTTCTTCGACGCGGCGCGCATCGCGGCGCCTAACGCGTCAGTAATAGTATCATCAGCGAGCAGTCTCGAAAAGAACGTGGCGCCCCACACGTCGCCGCAGCCGGTGGGGTCTCCCCCTTGCGCAACCTGCGAGCGTTCTACCGGAAAAAGCGCGGTGCGAACCGGGCCGGGACTGGCGCCGAGCGCGTGCGCACGGTTGGGGTCGAGGTCGGTGAGACGAGTGAATGACGGGACGGCGAAATACACGGCGCCGCGCGGTCCAAGCGTGACCGAGAGCACGTGAACGCCGGAGTGCAACGCAACGGCCGACAGGGCCAGCGGGTCTGCGGCCATCATCGACATCTCGTCTTCATTGACTTGCAGCAAGTCGGCGCACCGGCACCAGGCGGCGGCGTCGGGCAGGGGCTGCAGCATGCGCAGTCCGTCGTCGCGCAGCCCCATGACCAATGAATGGAGGTCGAGATAGATGGGGCCGCGGAAATGCTGCCGCAGCAGCTGCATCGTTGGCAGGTCGAGCTCCCAGCCGCTGATCAGGTTGATGTACAGGGCATCGAGGTCGCCGAGCAGCGGCGCCAGCCCGATCCAGCTCCAGCCTGGGACGCCGCCGGTGAGCACTTCACTCCGGCGCACGTCGTCGCGGTAGACGAGTTCGACGCGGTTGTTCGGGAATGGGACCACGATCGGATGTGCGTCCGGCGCGAGACGCCGCAGCTTGCGGAGAAAATCGTGCGCACGCGGCGCGAGGTCCTGGCCCACCTTCACCAGCGGCACCAGCTCCCAGTCGTTCGGCAGCGCCGCGTCGAACCCCGCGAGCGCGTAGGTGATCCCGCCCCATTCTTCAATAGGTGAGGTCCGCACGTCCCGGCCGTGAATCAGGTCCCAGACGAAGGTGCCGATCACCCCGACGCGCTTTCGCTTCACCACGGGCTCACGCCGGTACAGGATGCTCGGCAATAAACGCGGCGACCGCGCCGACCACACCGGCCCGGCCGCCGAGCGCGCCCGGCACGATGCGTGCCGCGTCAACCGCCGGACGGAAGGCGCGTCGCCGCGCTTCGGCGCGCAACGGCGCGAGCAGTAGTTCGCCCGCTTCCGTCACGCCGCCGGCGAGCACCACGACATCTGGGTTGAACAGGTTGAGTAGGTTCGCCACGCCGGCACCGAGGTAGCGCGCGGTGTCGCGGACGACCTCGCGGGCGAGTTCATCGCCGTCTTGCGCGGCCTGGTACACCTGCTGCGCCGTGAGTGCGCTCAGGTCAGCGCCGGCAATCGTCCTGAGCAGCGACCGGACGTTCGAGTCGAGTGCCTCGCGCGCGCGTTCGGCGATCGCCGGTCCCGACGCATAGGCCTCGAGACAGCCGTAGTTCCCGCATGTGCAGCGGCGTCCCGCGGTCTCGATGGTCGTGTGTCCGATTTCGCCGGCCACGTCGCTCGCGCCATGATACAGCCGTCCATCGATGATCAGGCCGCCGCCAATGCCGGTGCCGATGGTGATGCCGACGACATTCTTCGCGCCGCGCGCCGCGCCAATCCACCACTCGCCAAGCGTGGCGCAGTTGGCGTCGTTGTCGAGCGTGACCGTCATCCCGGTTGCCGCCGCGAGGCGCGCGCTGAGCGGGTAGTCGTGCCAGCCGAGATTCGGGGCCACCACGACGACGCCATCTTTTCGGCGGAGTGGTCCGGGCGCGCCGATGCCGATGCCATGAAAGTCGGCGCGTTGCGCGCCGGTTTCGGCGATCGTGTCAGCGATGACTTTGTCGATCAGCTGCGCCATCCGCGCGACCACGGCGTCGGCTCCCTCCTCAGCACGCGTCAACTCTGACTGAAAGGCGAACGCTTGGCGGCCGTCGGCGGTCATCGCGCCCGCGGCGAACTTGGTCCCGCCGAGGTCAACGCCGATGACGAGATGCATAGAGAAAAACTAACGGGACGGAGCGAGGGAGAAGTCGACGGGTCATGGGAGCGCTCGTGACGGGTCAGGCGTGACGCGCACGCCGAGCAGCTAGGCTGCGGTGACGGAGATCACGGCGTCAAATACATGTTGCACGTCGAGATCCACCATGCACGAGAAGTGGCCAAGCGGGCACGACATCGGGCCGTGTGAGTCGCAGGGCCGGCACGGCAGGCCAGCGAACTCGGCGATCGCGTTCCGCGGAGCGAGCGGGCCAAAACCGAACGCAGGAACAGTCGGGCCGAAGAGGGCGACCGTTGGGGTGCCAACCGCACTGGCCAGATGCAGGGGCGCAGAATCATTGGTGACGATCGCGGCGCAGCGCCCGATGAGTTCGGCAGAGGCGAGCAAGGAAAGCTGGCCCGTGGCGTCAAGCACGCGTTCCGGGCCGGCGGCCTTCGCGATCTCGTCGGCGAGCGGTCGGTCGGACGCCGCTCCCACCACGACGAGCCGGTACAGCGGCGAGAGTCGCGCGGCGAGCGCCGCGAAGTACGGCCAACGTTTCGTGCCCCAGATGCTGCCGGGGGCGAGCGCAAGCATCGGTGCGCCGTCGTCTGGCGCGTGGCGAATCAGCGCAGCGACGGCTGCCCGTTCGACCTCGCCAGGATAGAGTCGCGGACGGATAGCCGCGCTCGATCCGGATGCGACGTCGTGGCCAACAGCCAGCCGCCAGAGCCGCTCGGCGTGATGCTGCTCGCGGCGGTAGCGGCTCCGTTCCGTGTACCAAAAGCTCCCAGCCGACGTATCGAATCCCACACGTCGTTTCACGCCGCCGATTGCCGCGAGCAGTCCGCTGCGCGATGAGCCCTGCGCGAGGTACGCGTCGGTGTAGGCGCTCGCGCGAATGCGGCGCACCAGACGCCAGAACCCGAGCGGTCCGTTGTCGCGCCCGCGCTTGTCATAGACGATGACGTGGCGGACCGCCGGATGGTTGGCCAGCAGCGGCGCGGCCGCCGGCGTGGTGATGACGTCCACTGGGCCGCGTGGCGCGAGCTCCGCGAGCAGCGGCGTCGTGAGGATGACGTCGCCGAGGAAGCTGGTCTGGATGACGAGGGACGATAGGGGCGTAGTCAGTCTCCGCGCTCCCTAATCGACCTGCAGCACTGCGAGGAACGCTTCCTGCGGAATCTCCACGCTCCCGACCTGTTTCATCCGCTTCTTTCCTTCCTTCTGTTTCTCGAGGAGCTTGCGTTTCCGTGAGATGTCGCCACCATAGCACTTGGCGAGCACGTCCTTCCGCAGCGGCTTCACTGTTGTGCGCGCGATGACCTTCATGCCAATCGTTGCCTGAATCGCGACTTCGAAGAGTTGGCGCGGGATCAGTTCCTTCAGCTTGTCGGCAAGCTTGCGGCCCCAGTCGTACGCTTTGTCGCCGTGGATGATCACGCTGAAGGCGTCGATCGGGTCGCCGTTGATGAGCATGTCGAGGCGCACGAGGTCACTGCGCCGATTGCCGAGGATCTCGTAGTCGAGCGAGGCATACCCGCGCGAGATCGACTTCAGCTTGTCGAAGAAGTCGAGGATGATCTCGCCGAGCGGAAACTCCCACTCAAACTCGACACGGGCCGTGTCGATGTAGTGCATCCCCTTGTACTCGCCGCGCCGGTCGGTGCCGAGCGTCATGATCGGGCCGATATACTCCGTCGGCGCCATGATGCGGGCCTTCACGTACGGCTCTTCGATGTAGTCAATCACGGCTTGCGGGGGCATGAGCGCCGGGTTTTCGATCAGCAGCAACTCGCCGTCGGTCTTGTGCACTCGGTATTCCACCGTCGGGACCGTGGTCACGAGCGAAAGGTCGAACTCGCGCTCGAGCCGCTCGCGGACGATTTCCATATGGAGCAGCCCGAGGAATCCGCAGCGGAATCCAAAACCGAGCGCTGTGGATGTTTCCGGCTGGTAGTTGAGCGAGGCGTCGTTGAGCTGGAGCTTTTCGAGTGCGTCGCGCAGATCTTCGTACCGCTGCGTGTCGGTTGGGTAGAGTCCCGCGAAGACGAACGACTTCACGGCCTGGTAGCCCGGGAGCGGCTCCTTGGCGTGGTTGCTGGCGTCGAACACGGTGTCGCCCGCACGCGTCTCACGCACGGAGCGCACGCTGGCGACGACGTAGCCAACTTCTCCGGCCGTCAGGATATCGGTCGGCACCTGCCGCAGCTGGTTGTAGCCGACTTCGGCCACTTCGTAGACGGCCTCGTTCGTGCCAAAGGTGATCTTGGTGCCCTTGGTGATCGAGCCGTCGACGACGCGAATGCTGGGAATCGCGCCGCGATATCGGTCGTAGTACGAGTCGTAGACGAGCGCGCGCAGCGGCGCCTTCGGATCGCCCCGCGGTGGCGGGACCTTCGCGACGACCAGCTCGAGTAGTTCCTTCACGCCGACGCCTTCCTTGGCGCTCACGAGCAGGATCTCTTCTGGTTTGCAGCCAAGCAGGCCGACCACTTCCGCGCGCCGCTTCTCGGGCTCGGCGCCCGGCAGGTCGATCTTGTTCAGGATCGGGATGATCTCGAGGCCGGCCTCCATGGCGAGGAAGAGGTTCGAGAGCGTCTGCGCCTGAATGCCCTGCGACGCATCGACGACGAGGATCGCGCCCTCGCAGGCGGCCAGCGACCGGGAGACTTCATAGGTGAAGTCCACGTGGCCAGGCGTATCAATCAGGTTGAGCTCGTAGCTCAGGCCGTCGGCGGCGTTGTAGGTCATCCGGACGGCGTTCAGCTTGATCGTGATGCCACGTTCGCGTTCGAGGTCGAGCGTGTCGAGCACCTGCTCCTTCATCTCACGCTTCTGGAGCATGCCAGTGGCTTCGATCAGGCGGTCCGCGAGCGTGGACTTGCCGTGGTCGATATGGGCAACGATGCAAAAATTGCGGATACGGTCGAGCTGCACGAATTCACGGGTTCGGGGGTGCTGCCGTTCAATCTTTAATAATAGTCGCGCGTACTATAAGGACCGAGATTTCCGGCGCCGTGCCGCCATCCTTCCCCCACGTGTAGTTTTGGAACCTCAATGGCCGATCCACGCGCGACCCGACCGGACCTCATGGACCCAGCCCTCGTAGCGGGGCTTGGTTCTATAGAGCTTGTGGCACGTCGCATTGTCGACGGCTTCATGCAGGGGCTGCATCGGTCACCCAGGAAGGGTTTTTCGGTGGAATTCGCCGACCATCGGGCCTACCAGCCTGGCGACGACCTGCGATTCATCGACTGGAAGGTGCTGGCGCGCACTGACCGTTGGCTGATGAAGATGAACACGGAGGACACCAACCTTCGCGCGACGGTCGTCCTCGACGTGAGTAAGTCCATGGAGTGGTCCGGGGCGCCTGGCCGGCTCACTAAAGCCGCCTATGCCGAGCGGCTCGCGGCGACCGTCGCCCTGTTGCTCCTGCGCCAGCGCGATTCGGTCGGCCTCATCCGGTTTGACAGCGAAGTACGCACCGTGATTCCACCGCGGGCCCGCACCATCCACTGGCACCGAATCGTGGGATCACTCATGGAGCCCGGAGCGGGTCTCGCCAGCGATGCGACGGGCGGACTGCTCGCCGCGGCGTCGCTCGTGACGCGCCCTGGGATGGTCATCCTGATTTCCGATCTGCTGATGGATCCGATCGAAGTGGCGGATGCGCTGAAGGTGCTTGCCGGCGCCGGCCACCACCTGACGGTGCTGCACATTATGGATCCTGCCGAGCGGGACCTCGGTGTGAACGCGATTGAAGCCGAGTTCCAGGACCCGGAATCCCTGCGGACGCTGGCGGCCACGGTGGCGGACGTGCGCGAGGCGTACAAGACCGCGGTGACCGAGACGATCGATGAGTGGCGCGAGCACCTGAGCGGCGCTGCGGCCAGCCATGAAATTGTGCTGACGGACCAACCATTCGGCATGCCGCTCCGGCGCGCCTTCATGAACCGACAGATCCTGCCGTGAGTTTTCTCGCTCCCTTCGCGCTGCTGCTCGCCGGCGCCATCGCGATTCCGCTCGCACTCCACCTGCTCCGCCGCAAGTCTGGCGAGCACGTGGAGTTCCCAGCGCTTCAGTACCTGCTTCGGGCCCAGCGCGAGTTCTCGCGTACGCTCAAGCTGCGAAACCTGTTGCTGATGCTGATTCGCATCGCGATTGTGCTGGCGCTCGCGTTGGCGGCTGCGCGGCCCATTGGACAGATGATTGGCAGCGGCCATGCGCCGACCGCGCTCGCAGTCGTGCTCGACAACTCGTTGTCTACGTCGATGGTGGTGAACGGTCAGCCCGTGCTCGCACGCCTCAAGGACGCGGCCAAGGCCGCGCTGGCGCGCGCCGGCAATGGCGACCGCGCCTGGCTCGTCACCGCCGACGGCAAGGTCGTGGGCGGTGACATGGAGGCGGTGCGAGACGCGGTCGATCGCACGGAAGCGTTTGCCGGTGCCGGCGACCTTGGCGGCGCCGTGTCGCGAGCCGTACAGCTCGTCGAGGCCTCGGGCATCCCCGCGCATCAGGTGGCGATTCTCACCGATGGTCAGGCGTCGGCGTGGACTGGCGTCTCTTCTCTTGATGGCGTCAGCACGACCGTCTTTGCGCCCGATGGTACGCCCCCACGCAATCGGGCGGTGGTCCGCGCGATTCCGGAACCGCCGCACTGGACGCCGCGCGGAACGATTCGCGCCACCACCACCGCCACCGACACGGCGACCTTTCGTGTGATGCTGGGCGGCAAGGCGACGGCCCGCGGCACGGCTGCGCCTGGCGCCGAAGTGGCGGTGCGGTTGCAGCCGGTCGAGCGGGGCTGGATCGCCGGTTCCGTAGAACTCGAACCTGACGAACTGCGTGGCGATGATGTGCGCTGGTTTGCCGCACACGTTGGGCCAGCGCCGGCCGTCGTGGCCGATGCAGGCGCGGGTCCATTTGCGCGCACGGCCGTCGACGCCCTCGTGCAAGAGGGCCGCGTGACGCGAGGCGCGGACGTCGTGATCGCGGGCGCAGAAGCCGCGCGCAAGCCAGCCGTGCTCTTCGCGCCGGCCGATCCGGTGCAACTGGGTGCGGCCAACCGCGCATTGCAGCGCGCCGGCATTCCGTGGCGGTTTGGCGCCGCGCGCAGCGGCCCAGCCCCCGTGCGGGGAACCGGGCTCGACGGCGTTACCGCCACTCGGTGGTACGCGCTCGAGCCGGTCGCCGCGGGCGCCGATGCAGCCCCAGTGGACACGCTCGCCCGCGCGGGTGGCGATGCGTGGGCCGTCGCCGGCGACGGCTATGTGCTGATCGCCTCTCCGCTGACGGCGGAGGCGACCGATCTGCCGCTCCGGGCCGCGTGGGTGCCGTGGATTGGCACCGCGATTTCCGATCGACTCGGCGGTGAGGCCGGTGCCGTCATCGAGGCCGCTCCGTCGGCACGAGTCGCGCGGCCGTCCTGGTCGCGAGAGCTTGAGTGGCCTGACGGGAGCGTGCACGCGGTGATCGATGCGCAGATGCGCGCGCCGAACCGAGCAGGCGTCTACTTCTGGCGTCGTGGCACCGCCCGTGGGGGTGCGCTCGTCGTAAACGCCGAAGTCGTCGAGAGCGATTTGTCGCGCCTCACGCCGGCGAGCTTCTCGGCAAAGTTTTCCGGCGCACCGGTGTCGGTGCTCGGCGACGCGTCGCGTTGGACAGCCACCGTCTTCGCCGTCACTGGGCGCCGGGCGCTCGAAGGCACGTTCCTGCTCCTCGCGTTGCTCCTGCTCGCCGCCGAGGCCGCAGTGACGCGGGCCGTCCCTGAAGGCGACGGCGACTAGGTGAGGTTCTAACGGTGGCGCTGCCCGCGCTCCTCGAACGGATCGCGGCTCTTCCGGCGTTTACGCGGCTGACGGCGACGCTTCCGGTGCGCACCGGTTCGATGCGTGTGGCGGGATTGCCCGGTTCGTCTGACGCGGTACTGGTCGCTGCGCTCAGCGAACGACAACCCACGCGAATGATCGTGGTGCTGACCGACCACGTCGCCGAAGCCGAGCGATGGTTGGCGGACCTCAATTCCGTGCTCGGCGCCGAGGGCGTTGCACTCTATCCGCCGCGTGAAGGGTTCGGTGAACTCGAGCCGCACGCCGAAGTCGCCGGTGAGCGGATCGAGACGCTCTCGCGGCTTTCAGGCGGCGCGATTCGGATTCTGGTCACCACCGCGCGGGCGACGCTGGAGCGCACGCGGCTGCCACGTGCTCTCGCCACCGCACGCCTCGAGGTGACGCGTGGCGACACGAAGCGCATCGAGGAGCTGGCGGCGCACCTCGACCGCGTGGGGTTTGAGCGCACCCAACTCGTCGAGGATGTCGCGCAGTACGCGATCCGCGGCGGCATCGTCGACATCTACGGGTTCGGGATGGCGCAACCGATGCGCCTCGAGTTTTTCGGCGACGAGATTTCCGAAATCCGGCCCTTCGACCTGCTTACCCAGCGGTCGAGCGGGGCGGTGGAACGCTTGGTGATTCTCCCCGTCGAGTCGGTCGGCTCCGATGACGACGCCACCGAAGACACGCGTACGTCGCTGCCCGCGCTCTGGCCGCCGGAGACGCTGGTGGTGCGGGCCGACGGGGCACGCCTGCGGCCCGAACTCGTGCGGACGTGGGAAGAGGCGCTGCATCACGCCGAACTCGCCCGCCGCCGCGGCGAGGAGGTCGTCACGCGCGACACGCTGTTCGAGAACCCTGAACGCACGCTCAGCAGACTCAAGGCATTCCCAACGGTGGAACTCGTTGGCGAGGGCTCGGCCGACACGCAGGAGACGCCGCCGCAAGGCGCATCTGAGATCGTCCGCTTTCCGCTGCAGCGCCCCGAAGCGATCGATCGCGACATGCCGCGGCTCTCGTCGATCGTGCGCGACGGAATGAGTACGATCATCCTCTGCGACAATGCCGGTCAGGCGGAGCGGCTCGACGAACTGCTCACGGTGGGCACCGGGGGCTTTGCGTCGCCGTCGCCCGCGGGAATCGTGATCGGTGTGCTCGGTGGTGGGTTTGTGGTGCCGCCGACTGGCGACGACCGCGCGACAGGGCTGCGGGTCCTCACCGACCACGAGATCTTCCGGCGCGAGCGCCGGATGCGTCGCACGCGCAAATACGCCGCCGGCACTTCACTCGAATCCATTACGGCGCTCCAGATTGGCGACTACGTCGTGCACCTCGAGCATGGCGTTGGCATTTACCGTGGGATGAA
Source organism: Gemmatimonadota bacterium (assembly GCA_014192065.1). Taxonomy (GTDB): domain Bacteria; phylum Gemmatimonadota; class Gemmatimonadetes; order Gemmatimonadales; family Gemmatimonadaceae; genus Fen-1231. Next base: position 46,033 of record BJHH01000009.1, read on the forward strand.
CACCATTTTCTCGGGCGAGTCCACCCTCGAGGCCATCGTCATCGAGTATGAAGGCGGCGACCGGCTCAACGTGCCGCTCTACCGCCTCGACCAGATCGAGCGGTACCGCGCGGCGGCCGACGTCTCGCCAGATGCGCCGCCACCACGCCTGCACAAGCTGGGTGGCAAGAAGTGGACGCAGCAGCGCGACCATACGCGCCACGCGATTCAGGAGATGACGGTCGAGCTCCTGGATCTGTATGCGAGGCGCAAGATCGCCAGCCGGCCACCGCACGTGCCCGACGGTGCTTGGCAGCGGCAGCTGGAGTCGAGCTTTCTCTTCGAGGACACGCCCGACCAGATCAAGGCAACCGACGACGTGAAACGCGACATGGAAGCGTCGAGGCCAATGGATCGCCTGCTCGTCGGCGACGTCGGCTACGGCAAGACGGAGATTGCGGTGCGGGCTGCGTTCAAGGCTTTGCAGGGTCAGCGGCAGGTGGCAGTGCTCGTCCCGACGACGGTGCTCGCTGAACAACATCGACGGACCTTCGGCGAACGGTTTGCCGATTTTCCAGTACGGGTCGGTGTGTTGAGCCGATTCGCGGGGCCGAAGGAAACGGCGCGCGTGCTCGCCGAGGTGAAGGACGGCACGATCGACGTCGTGATTGGCACGCACCGGTTGCTCTCGCCGGACGTGGAGTTCAAGGCGCTTGGGTTGATTATCGTGGACGAAGAGCACCGGTTCGGTGTGAAGCACAAAGAGCGGCTCAAACAGCTTCGGCTCGAGACGGACGTGCTCACGCTGACGGCCACACCCATCCCGCGTACGCTGCACATTTCGCTCGCCGGTCTCCGCGATATGACGCTCATGCGGACACCGCCGCGCGACCGATCGCCGGTGCTCACCTTCGTGGAGCCGTGGGACGACGGGCTGCTGGAGGAAGGGATCACCCGCGAACTCGACCGTGGCGGTCAGGTGTTCGTGGTGCACAATCGCATTGAGACGATCGAGGCGATCGCGGACCATATGCGACGCCTCGTGCCGCGGGCACGGGTCGACGTAGGGCACGGACAGCTTCCCGTGCGCGAACTCGAGCGCGTGATGACGCGGTTCGTGACCGGCGAAACCGACGTGTTGGTCTCAACGCTGATCGTCGAAAGCGGACTCGATGTGCCCAACGCCAACACCATGTTCGTCAGCCGCGCTGACCACCTCGGCCTGGCCCAACTCTACCAGTTGCGCGGTCGGGTCGGGCGATCGCACCGTCGCGCGTACTGCTACCTCATGGTGCCGGACACCGTGGACGAAAACGCGGAACGCCGGCTCAAAGTGCTCGAGCACCACACAGAGCTTGGGGCGGGGTACAGCATCGCGCTCAAGGATCTCGAGATGCGTGGTGCCGGCAATCTGCTCGGTCCGGAGCAGTCGGGATTCGTGCACGCCGTCGGTTTCGACCTCTACCTCCGGATGCTCGAGGAGACGGTCGGACGGATCAAGCGCGGAGACACCGCGCCGCCACCCCCGCCGGCCGACGTGTCGCTCGATCTGCCCGCGTACCTGCCGGACGACTACATCGAAAGTGCGGCGGCCAAGCTTGATGTCTACCGCCGGCTCACCACCGTAGCGGGCCCCGGTGCGATCGCCGAGGTTCGCGCCGAGGTTCGCGACCGGTTCGGACCGCTGCCGCCAGAGGCGGACCGGTACTTTGCGCTGGCGGCCCTCAGGCATCTGGGCGGGCCGCTGGGAATCGAGGGGATGCTGGTGCGCGGGGACGAGGCTCGTGTTAACTTCTCCCCTGATGCGCTACCGCGCCTGAAACCGCTGTCGGCCGCCTTTCGGGAGGTCCAGTTTCAGGTGGATGTGCGGCGAGTTCAGCCGCTGTCATTGAAGCTGACACGACTCGGCGGCTCTCCGATACTGGACGGATTGCTCCACGCACTGAAAACGATCGCGACCGTCTGAGGTCGAACACTGCCCCTCCACTCAACCCACCGCTCCATGCCCCGTCGCCCGGCTGCGCTCGCATTCCTTGCCCTGTCCTTCATTGGATGTGGGGCCCTGACCAGTCACTCGGACGTCGCTGCCCGCGCCGGTTCGCAGGAACTGTCGTCCGCCAAGCTGGCCGAGATGATGGCAGCCGCACAGATGCCGCCGCGCAAGGATCTGGGCCTCGCGGTCGCCAACCTCTGGGTGAACTACCAGCTGTTGGCGCAGGCCGGTGCGAAGTCCGACACGATGGCCACAGACCAGGTCGCGGACGAAGCGATGTGGGCGCAGATCGCGCAGACGAGGCTCCGGAAGTTCCAGATCGAAATGCAGAAGGGGTTCGTGGACCCGGATCCGGCGTCATTCGAGAAGGCCTACGAAAACGGCGAAGGCTTCCTCGTCGCGCAGCACATCCTGATCGCAGCCGACTCGTCGCCCGCCAAGGTGGCGGCGGCGAAGCTCAGCGCGGATAACATTCGCAAGCAACTGACCTCGGCGAACTTCGGCGCAATGGCCAAGCGGCACAGCGCCGATCCGGGCTCGAAGGACAACGGCGGCGAGTACGTGTTCCCGGCTGGCCAGATGGTGGCCGAGTTCGAGCAGGGGACGCGCGCACTCAAGCCGGGCGACATCTCGCAGCCAATCAAGACGCAGTTCGGCTTCCATATCATCCGCCGCGAGACGTACGCGGAGGCCAAGTCGAAGTGGGACTCGACCTTTGTGTCGTCGTCGAAGCAGCGCGCCGAGAGCCTCTACATCGCTGGCATGGACAAGGCGTCGAAGATCACGGTCAAAGACGGTGCGGCCAAGACGGTGAAGGCGATCGCGGAGGACGTGGACTCGTACCGCGACGACAAGACCGTGCTGGCGACTTCAAAGTCGTTCGACCTGCGCGCCTCGCGCGTCGCACTCTGGATGGCGGCCTTCCCGGCGCAAATGCAGATCCGTCGCCAGCTGCAGCAGGCGCCCGACTCGGCAATGCCCGACTTCCTCAAGAACCTGATGCGCAATGAGTTGATGCTGAAGGCGGCGGATAGCGCGAAAGTCGTCGTGGATTCGGCAGAGCTCACACAGATTCGCATGGCGTTCCGGCAGTCGGTGCAGAATGCGATGGGCAGCCTCGGCCTGCTGCCGTCGCAGCTCGCTGACAGCGCGAAGTCCAATGCCGAAAAGGCCACGCTCGGCGCCGCACGCGTGGATGCCTATATGGCGAAGCTCCTCAAGAACGAGGCGCAGTTTGTCGACGTGTCCGAGCCGCTCTCGTTGGCACTCCGGCGGAAGTACACCGCGAAGGTGACGGTGGGAGGCATCGACAAGGCCGTGACGCAGGTGACCGAGGCCAAGGCCAAGGCCGACTCGCTCGCCAATGTCGACATGCCGACCTCCGACGTGCCGATGCCGGGCGCTGGGACACCGCCTGCGTCGATCTCCAAGGAGCAGATGGACGCGATGATCAAGCAGGCCGAAGAAGAAGCGAAGAAGGGTGCGGCCGCCGGCTCCAAGAAGCCGTGATGCTCACCGGGCGTACCGCAGGTCGGATGACCACGATCCTCGTGATCGCGGCCTGCGGCCTCGCGCCCATTCGGCAGTCGCTCGCGCAGGGCGGACCCCCGGTACCCGCGGCTCCGCAGGCTGTACCGTCGGTTCAGGCAGCTGACGTGCGTGGCGTACCGATCGATCGAATTGTGGCCGTCGTCGGCGGGCGACCGATCCTGCTCAGCGAAGTGATCGAGGAGGTCAACACGTTGCGTGCGCAGGGGCAGGCGATTCCGCAGGACTCGCTCGGCCAGCTCGCGATGATGAAGCGCGTCATCAACGATATCGTAGACAATGAAGTGGTCGTAGCGGTAGCCAAGCAGTACAAGGCCGATGTCACGGACGAGGACGTCGCCAAGGGTGTCGACGACCGCTACAACGAAGTCCGCAAAAACTTTAAGTCGGAACCCGAGTTTCGCGAAGCAATCAAGCGCGAAGGGTTCGGCACGCCGGAAGACTACCGACGGACGCTGCGCGAGCAGGGCAAGAAGTACCGGCTCCAGCAACTCGGCTACGATTCGCTGCGCGCCCACGGCCGCCTCTCGGCGCCGGTGCAGGTGACCGAAGATGAGGTGAACAAGGCGTTCGATGCGTCGAAGGACAAGCTGCCCAAGCGGCCGGCGACCCTCGCGTTCCGGCAGATCGTGGTGGCGCCGCACGCGTCGCTGGCGGCGAAGGCCTTGGCGCGCGCCAAGGCCGAATCGCTGCTCGTCGAGCTGCAGGCGGGAGCCGATTTTGCCACCGTCGCTCGGCGTGAGTCGATGGATCCGGGCTCGAAGGAGCTTGGTGGCGATCTGGGCTGGGCGCGACGTGGGAGTGGTTTCGTGCCCGAGTTCGAGCGCGCGATCTTTTCGCTGCCGCCCGGGCAGTTGAGCCCAGTGGTGGAGACCAGTTTCGGCTTCCACGTGATCAAGGTCGATCGCATTCAGCCAGCCGAGGTGAAGTCGCGGCACATTCTCGTCGCGCCCAAACTCGATACGTCGGACGTGACCGTCGCGCGCTTGGTCGCAGACACCGTGCTCCAGAAATGGAGCGCTGGCACGCCATTCGATTCGCTCGTAGTGCGCTATCACGATCCGGCCGAAGAACGCAGTGTGCCAGACGGGATCGCCGTGGATTCCCTGCCGGAGATGTACAAGGCCGCGGTCGAAGGCGTCGCAGCCAAGGGGTTTAGCAAGCCTTTCGAAATTCCGGATTCGCGCGCGGGCCAGCCCAAGATCGGCATCGTGCAGGTGCTGGAGCGCAAGGAAGGCGGCGATTTCACGGTCGCCGACCTGAAGACGCGCATCCGCAGCCAGTTGGTGCAGGAAAAACAGATTCGCCGAATGCTCGACCAGCTCCGCCGCGAGAACTATGTCCGCGTGCTGTTCGACGAGCCGGCCGCTGCGCCCGCGCCGCCCAAGCGCGTCCCGTAACGCGTCTCGTAGTGAGTCCGATGGCACGCCGCACGCGTCTCGCTCTCACGCTCGGTGACCCGCGCGGCATCGGGCCGGAGATCGTCGCGAAGGCACTCGCCGATCCGCGGGTGCGCGACGCGATCAAGGCCACCGTCATCGGCCCGTCCGGCACCGAGGTCGCGGCCGATCTCGCCGTGGGGTCGTGGTCCGGCAGCGGTTCGGCTGCCGACGCCGGACGACTCGCCGGCCTCGCGATCGAGCGTGCCGTGCAACTCGCGAACTCCGGTGCGGTGCAGGGCATCGTGACGGCACCCATCGACAAGCACGCGCTGCTGGCCGGAGGCTACGACTTTCCAGGCCATACGGAAATGCTCGCCTCGCTCATGGGCGCGAAAACCGCGATGATGCTCGCGTCGGACCGACTCCGTGTGGTGCTCGCGACGACGCACATCGCATTGCGCGACGTGCCACGCGCCGTCACCATGAGCGCGATCGCAGACGCGGCCCGTATTACCAAGGCCGGCTTGCGTGACTGGTTCGCGATCGCGGAGCCGCGCATCGCGCTGTGCGCGATGAATCCCCACGCCGGCGACGGCGGCCGGTTCGGCACCGAAGACGACGAAATCCTCGCCCCTGCGGCGCGCGCGGCGGGTATCGCCGGCCCCTTTCCCGCGGATACGGTGTTTGTCCGCGCGATGCGTGGCGAGTTTGATGCGGTCATCGCGCCATATCACGATGTGGGGATGACCGCGATCAAGGTGGCGAGCTTTGGGCATGCCGTGAACGTGACGCTTGGGTTGCCGTTCCCGCGGACGAGCCCGGACCATGGGACCGCGATGGACATTGCCGGGCAGGGCATCGCGAGTCCGGAGTCACTGATTGCGGCGATCCTCCTCTGCGCGCGGGTCGCCGCTCGGCAGTAGACGGTCTACACGACGCGCGTCGGCGGTCGACAGCGCGCGGGCTAGGGTTGCGGCACCGTCTCGACCGTTAGCGTGTCCACGCGGCGTCCGTCCATGCTGCGGACCGTCCACGTCGCGCCACAGCCCTCGACCTTGTCCCCGGGGATCGGTAACCGGCCCAGCGCGCCGAACAGGTACCCGCCGATCGTGGTGTAGTCGTCGTCCGGGACCGTGGTTCCGAATCGCGCGTTCGCGGCGCCGATCGCCATCAGCCCAGGCACAATGGTTTCACCCGTCTCGCTGCGAGGAACGGCCAGTTCTATCGTCTCGTCGAACTCGTCACGAATCTCGCCGACGATCTCCTCGAGCAGGTCCTCCATCGTCACGAGCCCCGCGGTGCCACCGAACTCGTCGAGCACAATGGCCATGTGCTCTTTCATCCGTTTGAAGTCCGCCAGCACATCCTCAACCTCACGCGATCCCGGCACCACGTGAATGCGGCGCATACTGTGGCGCAGCGAGAAATCCGCGGAGTGGTCTACCACGGCCCAGAGCAGGTCTTTGGCGTGCATCATCCCGACCACGTGGTCGATCGATTCGTCGTATACCGGGTAACGCGAGAAGCCGCCGTCACGCACGATCGCCAGCGCCGCCTCGAGTGTGGCGGCAACGGGGATCGCGATCATCTTGGTGCGCGGCGTCATCACCTTGCGGGCGTTCTTCTCCGAAAACTCAAACACCGCGTCGATCAGATCAGCGTCCTGCGACTGGAGTTCTCCGCGCTCCCCGCTCTCCTCCACCAGGATGCGCAGTTCGGCGGGCGAGTGCACCGTGTCGTGGGCCTCACCGAGTTTTTGGCCAAAGAGGCGCAGAACACCGGACGCGGAGCGGTTGAGCACCACGGTGAAGGGCGTCATCACCCAAGCGAACGCGAGCAGTGGCGGGGCGAGCCACTTGGCAATCAGCTCGGGGTGGGTCAACGCCGCCGACCGCGGGGCCAGCTCGCCGAACACAATGTGCAGGTAGGTCACCACCAGCAGCGCCACGCCGGCGCCGATGCTCACGCGCAGCGATGCTTCGACGGCGAACGGCAGCGTTTCGATGAACGACGCGAACGCATGGCCGAACGTGTCCTCTGCCACCCAACCCAGGGCGAGCGATGCCAGGGTGATCCCGATCTGGCTTGCCGACAGCACGCGGGCGAGATTGCCAGTAGCTGCTAGGGCAAACCGTGCGATCAGGTCGCCGTCTCGCACCATGGCCTGCAGCCGCGTCCGGCGGGCGCGCACGAGGGCGAACTCCACCGCGACGAAATAGCCGTTGAGGACCAGCAGAATAGCGATGACCGATAGCCGCGCGAGCACAGACACAACTTACGATTGCGTCACGGCGAATCGCCAGCATGCAGCGGGTGTGTCGCGCGGTCGCGTCCACGAGCATTCCCGCGCGCATGCGGGGGCGCACGCGCACGATCTGGCGGGGGCGCCGGTGCACGGCGGCGGGCACGACAGCGCGAAGGCGCTTCGTTGGGCGCTGGTCCTCACCGCGGGGTTTCTCGTCGCCGAGGTGGTTGGCGGCATCGTCTCCAACTCGCTCACGCTGCTGGCTGACGCGGGGCACATGCTCACCGACGTCGGCGCGCTGGCTCTCTCGCTCTTCGTGACCTGGCTTGCCCGTCAGCCGGCCACGCCACGCCGGACGTACGGATACCTCCGGTGGGAGATCCTCGCCGCCCTGCTCAATGGCGCGACCCTGCTCGCGGTGTCGGCCTGGATCGTTTGGCAGGCCGTCGGGCGGCTGCGCCACCCTGAGCCTGTGCAGACGGGCATCATGCTCGTGGTGGCCGCGCTGGGGCTCGTCGTGAACGCCATCGCGGCCAAGTTGCTGCACGGCGGCGCTAGGCACTCGCTTAACCTGCGCGGTGCCTACCTGCACGTGGTCAGCGACCTGCTCGGCTCGGTCGCGGCAGTTGCCGCAGCGCTCTGCGCGCGATTCCTTGGCTGGTCGCTGGCCGATCCCATTGCGTCAATCCTGATGACCGCGCTGATCGTGCGTGGGAGCTGGTCGCTCGTGCGCGAAAGCGTCGATATCCTGCTCGAGTCCACGCCGGCGCACATTGATGTCGTGCAGCTGCGGTCGGCGCTCGAGAGCGTTCCGGCCGTCGAGTCTGTGCACGACCTTCATGTCTGGACGCTGACCTCCGGCGTGGTCGCGATGAGCGCGCATGCCGTGGTCACGATGCCCGATCAGCACCAGCAGGCGCTCGAAGCCATGACGGCGCAGGCGGCTGCACACGGCATTCATCAAACGACGATCCAGATCGAAGGCCGCGCCCTCGCGGACTGCCGACCGCCAGAGAACCGCGCCGTCTGAGCCAGGGGTGCGCCAGGGGGGGGCAGCGGCACGGAAACACGGCCTTACCCGTTACCAAACCGAGTTTGTCCCGGGGCAAGAAATTCAGGCCGTGACCCGTTAGATTCTACAGGCTATGGACATCCGCAACATTGCAATTATCGCGCACGTCGACCACGGGAAAACCACCCTGGTGGACAAGATGCTGCGCCAGGCCGGTGCGTTCCGCGAGAATCAGGTCGTCGCCGAGCGTGTGATGGACTCGAATCCGCTCGAGCGCGAGCGGGGAATCACCATCCTTGCCAAGAACACGTCCGTGCGTTGGCACGGTACGAAACTCAATATCATCGACACGCCCGGTCACGCCGACTTTGGTGGCGAAGTGGAACGTATCCTGCGCATGGTGGACGGTGTGCTGCTCATTGTGGATGCCTTCGACGGTCCGATGCCGCAGACGCGGTTTGTGCTCCGCAAGGCCCTCGCGCTGGGACGGAAGCCGATCGTCGTCATTAACAAAATCGATCGCCCGGGCGCCGACCCGCTCAAGGCGCATGACGAAGTGCTCAACCTGCTGATTGAGCTCGAAGCCACGGAAGAGCAGCTCAACTGCCCCTTCGTCTACGCCTCTGGCCGCGACGGCACGGCGACACTCGACATGGACGTGCCGGCGGTCGATCTGACGCCGCTCTTTGAGACGGTCGTGAAGTTTGTTCCGAAGCCGCCCTCCGACGCGAGCGGCCCGTTCCAGATGCTGGTCTCCACGATCGACTACTCGCCCTACCTCGGCAGGCTCGCGATTGGCCGCGTGGAACGGGGAACCGTGCACCTCGGCGATCAGGTCACGCTGCTGCCGCTCAACCCGGCCGAGAAGCCGGCGTTGTCCAAGGTCACAAAACTGTACGGCTTCGAGGCGCTCGAGCGGATCGAAATCGAGTCTGCCAGCGCTGGCGAAATCGTCGCGATGGCAGGCCTCGAGGGTGTCGAGATCGGCCTGACGCTCACGGAACCCGACCACCCCGAGCGGCTCGAGGGCATTGCCGTCGAGGAGCCCACCATCTCGGTGGATTTCCTCGTCAACAACTCGCCGTTCGCCGGAAAGGAAGGAAAGTTCGTCACCTCACGGCAGATTCGTGAGCGGTTGATGCTCGAGCTGCAGAAAAATGTGGCGCTCCGCGTAGACGACACCGACTCGACCGACACGTGGACGGTGAGCGGGCGCGGTGAACTGCACCTCACGATCCTGATGGAAACCATGCGGCGCGAGGGGTTCGAGTTCCAAGTGTCGCGTCCGCGCGTGATCACGCACGAGGGGCCAGACGGCGAGAAGCTCGAGCCGTATGAGGAGTTGTCGATCGACGTGCCGGACGAGTTCATGGGCGTGGTCATCGAGCAGCTCGGACCCCGCAAGGGTCAGATGCTGGAGATGAAGCACCCTGGCCATGGGCTGGTCCGCCTGCTGTACAAGATTCCGGCGCGCGGATTGTTCGGGTACCGGTCAGAGTTCATGACCGACACGCGCGGCACCGGCATCATTCACCACCGCTTTCTCGAGTACGGGCCGTGGGCCGGCTACCTCGCAGGTCGCGGGCGGGGTGTGCTGGTCTCGATGGAGACCGGTACGATCGTCGGTTTCGCGCTCAACAACCTGCAGGACCGCTCCGTGCTGTTCGTCGCGCCCGGCGAGGACGTCTACGAAGGCATGATCGTGGGACAGAATTCCCGGTTGGCTGACATGGACGTCAACCCATGCAAGGAAAAGAAGCTCAGCAATATGCGGTCCAAGGGTGCGGACGAGCATATCATGCTCGAGCCACCTCGGCTGTTGACGCTTGAAGGGGCGCTTGAGTATATCGAAAGCGACGAATTGATTGAGGTGACGCCGAAGGCGGTTCGTCTGCGGAAGCGGCTGCTGGCCGGCAACGACCGGAAGAAGACCTCACGCGAGCTGAAACGCGAGCGCGAGTCGTAGTATTATCTGCCGTGTCGGTTGGCTGGAGTCCTCACGAGTTACCCTGACGGAGAATCAACGATGTTGGGCGGGGAAGACAGGAACGGAACGGATGCGGATCCCGTTGTGGAGCCCGTCATCGATCCCAAACTGGACGACCAGGACCTCGAAGAGGATGGATCCGACGACGAGGCCGTCGACGGTGATGATGAGTCCGCGGACGCAGACGATGATCTGATCGACCTCGACGACGAGTGGGACGAGAAGGACCTCGGCGAGGACGACCGGCACGACAACCCGCACAAGTTCTACGAGTAGATATTGTGGGGCTCCGGCGCGTTGACCGGAGTCGTTCTGACCGCTTACTTTCACGGCTCGCGAAAGTAGCAGTGCGGGCCATTAGCTCAGGTGGTTAGAGCGCACGCCTGATAAGCGTGAGGTCCGAGGTTCAACTCCTCGATGGCCCA
>BJHH01000010.1 GCA_014192065.1 Gemmatimonadota bacterium
TCGCCTTCAAACGCAAGAATGTGTGTGGCCACGCGATCGAGAAACCACCGGTCGTGTGAAATGATCGCCGCGCAGCCACTGAAGTCGATTACTGCTTCTTCGAGCGCCCGCAACGTGTCCACGTCGAGATCGTTCGTCGGTTCGTCGAGCATCAGCAGGTTGCCGCCCTGCATCAGCGTCTTCGCGAGATGCAGTCGGTTGCGTTCGCCGCCGGAAAGATTCGCGACGAGCTTCTGTTGGTCGGAACCTTTGAAACCGAATGCCGAGCAGTAGCCGCGCGAGTTCACTTCCTTCTTGCCGACCTGGAGCATTTCCATGCCACCCGTCATCTCCTCCCATACCGTGCGCTTGCCCTCAAGCGTGCGATTCTGGTCCTGGTAGGAGATCAAGACGGTCTCACCGAGTTTGAGCGTGCCGGAATCCGGCGTCTCGATGCCGTTGATCATCTTGAACAGCGTCGTCTTGCCGGCACCGTTGGGACCGATGATGCCGACGATACCAGCACGGGGCAGCGAGAACGAAACGTTTTCGAACAGCAGCTTGTCCCCGAACCCCTTCTTGAGCTTATTGGCGATCACGACGTCGTTGCCGAGCCGCGGCGCGGGCGGAATAACGATTTCGTTCTGCAGGATCTTGTCCTGGTGCACCTCGCTCACTAGTTCCTCGTACTGCTGGAGGCGCGCCTTGCTCTTGGCCTGCCGCGCCCGCGGCGCGAGCCGCACCCATTCGAGTTCGTGCTCGAGAGTCCTTTGGCGCACGCTCGCGGCCTTTTCTTCGCGTGCGAGCCGGTCACGCTTCTGGTCGAGCCAGCCGGAGTAGTTGCCTTCGTATGGCACGCCACGCCCGCGGTCGAGTTCGAGAATCCACTTCGCCACGTTGTCCAGGAAGTACCGGTCGTGCGTGATCGCCACAACCGTTCCCGGAAAGCGCTCTAAATGATGCTCGAGCCACGCCACCGACTCGGCGTCAAGATGGTTCGTCGGTTCGTCGAGCAGCAGCATGTCCGGATCTTCAAGGAGCACACGACAGAGCGCGACGCGACGCTTCTCGCCGCCAGAGAGCAAGGTCACGTCGGCGTCTGGTGGTGGCAGCCTCAGCGCGTCCATCGCTACGTCGACCTTATTGTCGAGATTCCACAGATCGTGATGGTCGATGTACTCTTGCAGCTTTCCCTGTTCATCGAGCAGTTTTGCCATCTTCGCATCATCCATCGGCTCCGCGAACTCCATCGCGATCGCGTTGTAGCGGTCGAGCTTGGCACGCTGGTCCTTGAGCGCGACCTCAACATTGCCGCGCACGTCGAGCGACTCGTCGAGGTGAGGCTCTTGCGAGAGGTAGCTGATCTTCGTGCCTTTGTGTGCCCAGGCCTCGCCCTGAAACTCCTGGTCCACGCCGGCCATGATCTTGAGGAGCGAACTCTTGCCGGAACCGTTGGCTCCGAGTACCCCGATCTTGGCGCCCGGGTAGAATGACAGCCAGATGTCGTCGAGGATCGTGCGCGAAGGTGGAATCACCTTCCGCAGTCCCTTCATGACGTAGATGAGTTGCGGAGCCATACGTTCGGTCGGTGGGGAGAATCGGCCGCAAATCGCGTTGAGGCGACTGCCGCAATCGGGGCGGCGCGGCACAGCCTAAAACTAATCCATGGAGCACCCCGCTCCCTCCGGCACCGACGCCCCACGGGCTATAATCCCTCATGGACTTCAGCTCCCTCGTTGAGCGCCTGAGCGGCAGCCCGCTGACGGCGCTGCCCCTGCTGTTTTTGGGCGGGGTATTGACCAGTCTGAATCCCTGCATCTACCCGATGATCCCGATCACAGCGGCCATTGTCGGTGGGTCGTCTATCGGGGCTCCGGTGTCGCGCGGGCGCACAGTATTGCTTTCGCTCACGTACGCGGTCGGCCTCGCACTGGTCTACTCGACCCTCGGCCTCGTCGCCGGAATGAGCGGCACGATCTTTGGCGGCGTCAGTAGTAATCCCTGGATCTACTTCACGGTTTCACAGATCCTGCTGCTCTCGGGCCTGATCATGCTCGACGTGCTGCCCGTGCCCATCCCTGCCTCACTGGTCCAACGGGCCTCGACGGCGGGAACGGGCGGGCGATTTGCCGGTGCGTTCGTGATGGGCGCCGTCTCGGGCCTCGTGGCCGCCCCCTGTGGAGCCCCCGTAATGGCCGCGGTACTCACCTGGGTCACCACGACGAAATCCGCGCTACTCGGGTTCGTGTATCTTTTCTCGTTCTCACTGGGCATGTGTGCGATCCTCATTGCGGTCGGCCTGTCGAGCGGGTTCGCGGCTCGGCTCCCTCGAGCCGGGGTCTGGATGGTGTGGATCAAGCGACTGTTCGCCATCCTGATGATTGGAGTCGCCGAGTACTACCTGATTCAGGCGGGTAAACTGTGGCTCTGACGAACGCGACACGACTGCTTCGCCGGATTCCATTGGCGATACTCGCCGTACTGCTCTGCGCGGCGCCGGCGCAGCGCCTCCGCGCGCAGGACTCCGGGATTCCCGTGGGCAGCAAGGCGCCAGCCGCAACACTCGAAACGCTCGACGGACAGCCGGCCGACCTCGCCACCTGGGTCGGCAAGGAACCCGTCTTCATCGAGTTCTGGGCCACCTGGTGCGCAAACTGCAAGCAGCTCGAGCCCCAACTGCTGCAGCTCCAGAAGCGGTACGCCGGCAAGATGCGGTTCATCGGCGTGTCAGTGAGCGTGAACCAGTCACCTGAGTTGGTAAAGCGCTACGTAGCAGCGCACGCTCTGCAAGGTGAACAACTTTATGATCGTAAGGGCTTTGCTACGGACGCCTACGAAGTGCCGGCAACGAGCTTCGTCGTCGTGATCAATGCCAAGGGGCGGGTGGTCTACACCGGGCTGGGCGGCAAACAGAACCTCGCCGCGGCCATCGCCAAGGCCTTTTAGCGCGCCTCGGTTACGGTCAGGAGGCGCTGCGCCCTACACACCCAACCGCGCGCTGAACAACCGCTTCGGCGGCACACCGTCGCGGGTGTGATACACGAGCAACGTGTGCATCACCCACGGCTCCGGCTCGCTGACCGCCAGGAGCACGCGCAACGATTCCGGCGTCACGGTCGCATAGAAGTTCAACGTGCAGTGTGGCGTGAACGGCCACCGCGCAGTTTCGTACCGAATGCCCGCCGCACGCAGCGCGCCTTGCAGCGCGTCGTGTAGGCCGCGCAACTCACCATGTGGATCGAGCGGCAGCACCACGATCTCACGCCCAATGAACCGCAGCGGCGCACGAAAGGTCAGTGTCAGCGGCCTCGCCGCGCGCGCGACCGGCTCGACCGCCTTCCGCAACTCAGCTACCGGCGTGTCGGGAGAAATCGACCCCGTCCCCGATGAACCGACCAGCGTCAGATGGGGCGGCAGTTCTCTGGCCAGCTTCGGATCGTGGCGCTCCTGCACCGCCCGAATGCGCGCCGCCACGGACCCTTCGAGCTCCGTCGTAATGAAGATCCCGTTCATGGGCTGCTTACCGGCAATCCGCGTGCCAACGCACGACCGCCTGTCCCGTGACAAGCCCGATCGCACTCCCCATCAGCACGTCGCTCGCCCAGTGACGGTTGTGGAAGACGCGCGAGGTCGCCGTCAGCGTGGCCAGGCCGTACAACACCGGCGCGACCCAACCCGACCGACTCGGCGAGAGACGGCCCCACTCAGCATCCACCGCCGACGCGAAGGCGAACGCCGCCGTCGCATGCCCAGACGGAAACGACTGGAACTCACTCCCAGAGCGGATGCCGCGCGCCAACCCGAAATCACGCGGATTAGCTGGCGACGTGCTCGGGCGCGACCGGCCCACCAGTCCCTTGATTGCTCCAGTGACAATGCCACTCGCAACGATCGCTTCGACCGAACGCATCCCAACCAGTCGCTGAGTTCTATTGGCGCGAAGTTCGCCAAGCGCCCATAGCCCAGCGCCCGCCACGATGACCACAGGATCGCCGAATACGCGGCCACCATCCATCGCCGCGCGCACAGCGGCATTGTCGTGGAGCAACGACCGGCGCATCTGATCCGAGATCGACCGGTCGACGCTGACCAGCAGCGCGCTACCTGCGAGGGCTGCGCCAAGCACACTCAAGTCACCATGGGTCACAACGGGCCCAGATCTTGGAGCCGGGTCGGACTGCGCTTGAACGGGGCGCGTACTGATGACGAGGGCCACTAATCCGGCCGCCACAGCCGGCGCAATCCGCTGCCAAACTCGCGAGCGCATCGACGAGCGCATCATGCGCTGCCCAGCATGGCGCGATCGTACCGCGACGACGGTCGTTTCGCATGCACCCGCGCCAGCAATAGGGCCGTGGTGGAACCGATCACCATCGCGACGACCACATCGCTCAGCCAGTGTTGGTTCGTGTACATCCGGGCAAACGCCACGGCGATCGCGGTGGCCAGAAGGGGCACAGCCAGTGCCCATCGCGTAGCCGGGCGCCACTGGGACAATGGTTGGGACAACGCAAGCGTCATCGCCACGGCACACGCCGTCGTGGCCGTGGTATGCCCGGACGGCATCGAACAGAACTGGGCCTCCAGCCATCCACGACTCAACTCGAAATGCCACGGCTCGCCTGGCGTCACGAACGGCCGCGCCCGTCCGGCGAGTCCCTTGAGGATCGCGCTCACACCACTCGCGATCGCGAGCGCCTCGACGCCTCGCAGTCCAACACGGGCCACTGACTGCCTCCGCAACGCCCGCGAGCCAAGCCAGACCACAACGGCAAACCAGATAACACCAGAACCACCCCACCAATTGGCGAGCTGCGCCGTGTCGCGCAGAACGGGCATCGCCTGCACCGCCGAGTCGCGAACCACGCGCTCTGCCGCGATATCGACCCGCCATACGACGTTCGGCACGTGCTGTTTCAACGGCGACATCCCATCGCACGACCGGCCGGCAACGAGGGCCGAAGGACCGAGAGCTTGCGCATCACCACTCCCTCCTGCGGAATTCCAGTATCCCGTGAACTCACCAACTATCCAATGCAGAACGTAACGCTTGCCGATGGTACCGTCATCCGCCCACTCGCCACGCACGAGGAGCGCGCGGAAGCGGTGCGCCTACAGGAAGACACCTGGGGAGCGGGATTCAGCGAGAAGGTCCCCGCCGCGATCCTTCTCGTCGCCGAGAAGACGGACGGTGTCGCCGCTGGCGCTTTTACGCCCCACGGCCGAATGGTCGGCTTCGTCTTCGGCCTCACGGGCCTGCGGGCTGGCGTGCTCATCCACTGGTCCGACATTCTCGCCGTGCGCGCTGAGGCACAGGGTCGGCGGCTCGGCGAGGCGATGAAGCGCTATCAGCGCGAGCGATGTAAGGCCATCGGCGTCGAGCGGATGTACTGGACCTTCGACCCCTTCGTCGCGCGCAACGCGCACCTCAACCTGAACGTGCTCGGCGCGTCAGTGGACGAATTCGTACCCGACATGTACGGCACGGCAACCGGGAGCGTTCTCCACGGTGCGCTCGGTACCGACCGTTTCGTCGCGCTCTGGGCGCTCACGCGCGCACCGGACCCACTTCCGGCCGATCCCGCCCTCCTCCTCAACGCGGCCGTTGTGGGAGGCGCCCCCGCGGAGGCACCGGGGCCCGGCGACCCGCTCTCCGACGAGCCTCGTGTCGTCGTCAGAATACCAGACGACTACGCCACGCTCCTCGCGGGCGATCCTGCCGTCGCACGCGCCTGGCGCGCGTCGGCGCGGCGCGCATTCATGCATTATCTCCACGGTGGATACCGTGTTTCCGCGTTCGTGCGCGGCGGTGGTAGCGATGCCGCCTATCTCCTCTCGGCACCCCGATGATGCGAATTGACCAGATCACGCTGCGCGAGATTCGACTCGCACTCAAGGAGCCGTTTCGCATCTCGTCCGGTGAGATCCGCGAACGCCGGATCCTCCTCCTCGAACTCCGCGACGCCTCGGGCGCGCACACCTGGAGCGAGTGTGTCGCCGGCGAAGCGCCCAACTACTCGCCTGAAACAATCGACACCGCCTGGGCGGCCATCACGCAGTGGATCGCCCCGCGAGTGCTTGGTCGCACGATCGAACATCCCGGTGAGCTGTACGCCGAACTCGAGCACGACTTCCGCGGGCACTACATGGCCAAGGCTGGCGTCGAGATGGGGGCGTGGGGGTTGGCGGCAATGCTCGCCGGTGAGCCGCTCTCGCTCTTCATCGGCGGCACGCGCACCGAAGTCGCGGTCGGCATCTCGCTCGGCATCCAAGCCTCGCCCGACCGACTCATCGAGAAGGCGCAGGCCGCACTCGCTGAGGGATATCGCAAAATCAAGATCAAGATCGAGCGCGGCCACGACGTCGAATGGGTGCGTGCGGTGCGCGAAGCCGTGGGCCCAGATGCCCACCTGATGGCCGATGCGAACAACGCGTACACGATCGACGATGCCGACCACCTCGCGGGATTCGATTCTCTTGGCCTGGTCATGATCGAGCAGCCCCTCGCTTGGGACGACCTCGTCCGGCACGCCGAGCTGCAGAAACGCCTCTCGACCCCCATCTGCCTCGACGAATCGATCACATCGCTCGAACGCGCACAGGATATGGTCACGCTGGGCAGTGGGAGGATCATCAATATCAAAGCTGGGCGCGTTGGGGGGTTCACGAGCGCCATCGCGATCCACGATTTCGCGCAACAGCACCGCATTCCCGTCTGGTGTGGCGGGATGTTCGAAAGCGGGATCGGCCGCGCCTACAATGTCGCGCTCGCCTCGCTTCCGAACTTCACGATTCCCGGCGATGT
Organism: Gemmatimonadota bacterium; assembly: GCA_014192065.1. Classification (GTDB taxonomy): domain Bacteria; phylum Gemmatimonadota; class Gemmatimonadetes; order Gemmatimonadales; family Gemmatimonadaceae; genus Fen-1231. The sequence goes on from BJHH01000010.1 coordinate 6,785, forward strand.
CAGTCCGAGCGCTCGCTACTGGGCGCAGGACATCGTCTCGCCCGAATGGACGATGACTGACGGCATGATGCGCGTACCGCTCGAGCATCGCGGCATCGGTGTCGCCGTCGACGAAGCGCGCATCGCAGCGTTGACCGTGCGCACGGAGACGCTGCGCCCGTGACCCTACCCTTCACCGCCGCCGATCGGGCGCTACTCACCGAACTGCGCCGTGACCTGCATCGCTATCCAGAACTCTCGTGGAACGAGGTGCGTACGCAGGAGCGGCTCGAGCGCGCACTGCGCGAGATTGGGGCGTCCGACATCAGGCGGGTGGCGACGACGGGACTCGTCGCGCGAATCCCCGGCACCAACGCAGGCGCGCCGAAAGTCGCCGTCCGCGGCGATATCGATGCGCTCCCGATCACCGAGGCCACCGGGCTCGAGTTCGCGTCGCTCAACCCTGGCGTGATGCACGCCTGTGGCCATGACGTGCATGCCACATGGACCGTGGGCGCTGCGTTGCTACTCGCGCGCGATCCGGCGGCCGGCGATGTCGTGGTGATCCTTCAGCCAGCCGAAGAGGTCGGCGAAGGCGCGAAGGCAATGCTTGATTCCGGCGCGCTCGACGGCGTGCGCACGATTTTCGGAGGTCACGTCGATAGGCGATTCGACGTCGGCCAGGTCGTCGCGCAGGCCGGCCCGCTCGCCGCATCGGCGGATTCGTTCACGATCAGGCTTACTGGTCGCGGCGCCCATGGGGCGAGACCGCACCAAGCAGCCGATCCGGTCGTTGGAAGCGCTGCGCTCATTCTCGCGCTGCAGACCATCGTGTCACGCCGGCTCGACCCCGCCCTGCCGGGTGTCATCACGGTCGGCTCGATCCACGGCGGACGAGCGCCGAACGTCATTCCCGACTCGGTCGACCTCGCCGGAACCATTCGCGCAACGACGGCGGCGGCACGAACACTCCTGGCAACCGAATTGACCCGGGTGACCCATGCCGTGGCTGCGACGCATCAACTCACGGCGAATGTCTTGGTCTCCGACGGTACACCATCACTCGAGAACTCGCCCGATGCGGCGGCTTGGGCTGCAACCGCAGTGCGCGACGCGCTCGGACCATCCGCGCTACAGCCACTCGGCACGACCAACATGGCCGGGGAAGATTTCGCCTACTATCTCACCCGAATGAGTGGTTGCTTCATGCGCATTGGCGCGCGCGAACCGGGTGGCGAGCATCGCGACGTACACACGCCGCGGTTTGCCCCCGCTGAGGAAGCAATCTTCGTTGGGGCGGCCGTACTCGCGCAGTGCGCGCGTGTCGCGGCCCGTGCGGGATGACGATCCGGACAGGCCCCCTTCCCCACTTGCCCGATCCCCTCCACCTGCTCATATCACGGCATGCTCAAGATCGATCTCGCAGGTAAGCGCGCCCTCGTGGCCGGAGTTGCCGACGATGCAGGATTCGGCTTCTCGATCGCCAAGGCGCTCGCCGAGGCTGGCGCGACGGTGTGCGTGGCCACCTGGCCGCCAGCACTCAACATTTTCAACAACCTACTCGAACGCGGAAAACTCGACGAGTCGCGCCGGCTGTCGGATGGATCGCTTCTCCACTTCGAGAAGATTTATCCGCTCGACGCGGCCTACGACCTCCTCTCTGACGCGCCCGAGGAGATCCGGACGAACAAGCGCTACAAGGACGTTGGGGATTTTTCGATTGATGGCCTCGCGGCGGGGATGCTCGCCGATTTCGGCCCGAAGTCACTCGACATACTCGTGCATTCGCTCGCCAACGGACCCGACGTCAAGAAGCCGTTGCTCGAAACGAGCCGGAACGGATACCTCGCGGCGGTCAGCGTCAGCGCGTACTCCTTGATTGGTATGCTGCGTCGATTCGGGCCGATGATGCGGCCTAGCGCCTCCGTTCTCTCGCTTACATACATGGCGAGCGAGCGCGTCATTCCGGGTTACGGCGGTGGGATGTCGTCTGCGAAGGCAGCGCTCGAATCCGACACGCGAACGCTGTCTTTCGAGGCCGGCCGGCAGTGGGGGGTGCGCGTGAATACCATCAGCGCCGGACCGTTTGCTTCGCGCGCCGCCAGCGCCATCGGGATCATTGAGAAGATGGTCTCGTATTGTGCGGCCAACGCGCCGATCCCCGAGGCCCTCACTGCAGCCGAAGTGGGATCGGCAGCGGCATTTCTCGCATCTCCGCTCGCAAGCGGTATCACGGGTTCTACCGTGTATGTCGACAAGGGCTACAACATCATGGGAATGGCGGTCCACAGCGATCAAGCATGACCTGGCCCACGCCCAGATTGCCGCACCGCGAGGGGCTCACCCCGTCGCAGGCGTCGAAGAAACGCTGAGGGTCCGCTCGAACATCGCTACTTCGCCGTCGGCGTAACGGCGGGTTCCGACACACAGGAACCCCAGTCGGTCATGAAACGCGAGGGATCCGGGGTTCGGCGGCTCTACGTTCACCTCAAGTGTGATGCGGGGCCAACAGCCTGTCGCGTAACGCACGAGATCGGCATACAACGCCCGTCCGACGCCAACACGTCGCGCGTCCGCTGCCACGACGATCCGATCGAGATAGAGAAACGCGTCATAGCGCTCGCCGAACCAGGCGTAGTTGCCGCTCCAGTACGCGGTACCGTGGCGGATCGCCATCGCGAACCCGCTCAACACACCATGGACCTCAGCAACACGATAGAAATCCGCGTGGGTCGCAAGCCACGCAAACTGCTCATCGGCTAGCGCATTCACGTGCGGTGTTGATGCGTTGTTCAGCGTGAGCACAGCGGGCTGGTCGCTCGGCATTCCTGCCCGAACGACCAGCCCGCTTCGTGGCTCAGTCACCTCTCCTACCTGCGCGTGCCGTGGTCGCGCAACCGCCTACATCGCCACCTTCGGCTTGGGCTTGGGGTCGATTTCCGGAAGCTTGTACTTCTTGAGCAGTTCGTTGTACCGCTTGAGATCCTCAGCGTAGATCTTGTCCATTCGCTTGGTCTGGGCGCCGAGTTTTCCGTCGAGCTCATTGAATACCTGGACCGATTGCGCCGTGGGCTTTCCCGGAGCCGACGCCACAACGCCAGTGAGCGCCGCCAGCTTGTTGTTCAGCTTGATCGGATAGTTGAGCGGATCCTGCCCGCTCTGGTTCTTGATCTGATACACCTCGGCTTCGACGCCGGTGAGGTTGGTGCCGAGCGACTTGCCTTCGGTCGTCAGCTCCTGCATCGCCTCGGCCGGCGCCTGCTTGAGGCGCGCGTCAATCTCACTCTTCACATGGCGCATGGAGATCACTGCCTCATTTGCTTCCGAGACGCGGTTGCGAATCCTCATCAAGAAGTTGAACTGTGCCAGTTGGTCCGCCGCCGTGGCCGGCGCTCGCGGATCATTGATCAACCGGAATGTTTGCGTGATCGGCTTTCCACCGCCGGGCGTCATCCGGACCGTGTACGTCCCCGCGGGGGCGATGGGTCCCTGTGTGTTGCCTGCCCACAGGATCATTCCCGGAAACACGACGGCATCCGGATAGCGCATGTTCCAGGCAAACTGGTTCAAGCCCACGCGGTTTGGTGCGCGTGGCGCTGCCGGCGGACCGGAGAAGCCCGACTCAGGGTCCGGCGCGCCACCGCGGCCACCGGTGGCCGGTACCGAGTCAGCGCGGGAGTTGAATGATTTGATCACCTTGCCAGCGGCGTCGAGAAACTCCAGCGTCACGTCATCGCCGGACTTCGGCAGGTGGTAACTCACGACCACGCCGGACGGTGGATTCTGACCGACCGTGCTGCCCCCGCGACCGCCGCCGCGCCCTCCACCCCAATCAATGCGGTGTGTGTTGCGCGGCTTGTAGAGGTGCACGCCGGTGAGGACCGCGGGATTTAGTTGACGCAACGGTCCGAGGTCGTCAAGCACGTAGAACGACCGACCGTGCGTGGCGGCGATCAGATCGCCTTCCTTGATGGTCAGGTCGTGCACGGGCACGGGGGGCATGTTGAGCTGCAGCTTTTGCCACGCCGCGCCGTCGTTGAACGACACCCACACGCCGCGTTCCGTTCCGGCAAAGAGCATCCCTTTTCGCACGGGATCCTCACGGATTGTGCGCGTGAATTCAGTTGAGGCAATGCCATTCACGATCTTGGTCCAGGTCGCACCGAAGTCCGTCGTCTTGAACAGGATCGGCGAGAAGTCGTCCTGCTGAAAACGATTGGCTGCGACGTATGCCGTGCCAGCCGCATAGTGTCCGGCTTCAATGATAGACACGCGCGAGTAGTCGCCCATCTCTGTTGGCGTGACGTTCTTCCATGACTTGCCCGCATCACGACTGAGCTGCACCAGTCCGTCGTCGGTGCCGGCCCAGAGTACACCCTTCATGACAGGCGATTCCGTGAACGCGAAGACCACACCATAGGTCTCGACACCGGTCTGATCCTTCGTGATCGGTCCGCCCGATGGTCCGAGTGTCTTCGGATCATTGCGTGCAAGCGGCGGGCTAATGATCTGGTAGCTGTCGCCACCCGTGTTCGTCTTGAACAGGTGGCTTCCGCCCACGTACATCGTCGTCGGATCGTGCGGTGAGAACACGATGGGAAAGGTCCACTGGAACTTGTACTTGATATCCTCCGATGAAATACCCATCGGGTTGTCCGGCCAGGGGTTCACATTCCATTCGAGCCCGGTGCGCATATCCTTGCGGGTCAACAGGCCACCATATGAGCCGGCAAACAGGATATCGGGATTCGTCGGACTCGCGGCGATGTAGCCAGACTCACCGCCGCCGGCGTCTTTCCAGTCCGTGATCGTGATGCCGCCGGCCTTCCGGCTCGGTCCGCACAGCGTACTGTTGTCCTGCTGCGCGCCACAGATCTGGTACGGAAACTGGTTCGTCGTCGTGACGTGATACATCTGTGCCGTCGCATACTCCTGCCCCGTCCAGGTCCGCCCGCCATTCGTCGACACGTTCGCACCGCCGTCATTCCCCTCGATCATCCGCTCGGGATTGTCTGGCGCGATCCAGAGATCGTGATTGTCCCCGTGCGGAACCTGAATGCCCTGCGCAAACGTTTTGCCACCGTCGCGCGACCGATACCACGACACGTTGAGCCCATAGACGATGTTCGTATCCTTCGGGTCCGCATAAATGCGTGTGTAGTACCACGCGCGCTGACGCAGTTTGCGCTCCTCGTTCAACTTGGCCCATGTGGCGCCACCATCATCGGAACGGTACACGCCGCCTTCATCTGCCTCGATCATCGCCCAGACGCGGCTCGACTTCGCCGGTGAGACGGCAAGGCCAACCTTGCCCCAGAGTCCCTTCGGCAGGCCGATGTTTGCCGTCAACTCACGCCACGTTTCGCCGCCGTCGGTACTCTTGAACAACCCGCCACCCGGCCCGCCTGAGTTCATGGACCACGGGGTACGGTAGGCGTGCCAGAAAGCCGCATACAGCACATTGGGATCGTTCGCATCGAGCGAGAGGTCGGAAATGCCCGTGATGTCGTCGCGATACAACACGCGTCGCCACGTCTGTCCGCCGTCGGTCGTTTTGAACACACCGCGCTGTTCATTTTTGCCGAATGCATGCCCCAGCACGCCGATCCACACAATGTTCGAATTCGTGGGATGAATCCGAATGCGGTTGACGTGGTTCTTGACATCGAAATACTCGATGCGTTTCCATGTCCGGCCTGCGTCCAGTGTCGTCCAGACGCCGTCACCTGGCGCGGCATTGCCGCGAATGTCCGTCTCGCCACCGCCGACCCAGACGATGTCCGGATTCGATTCGCTCACCTGCACGGCGCCGATTGTTCCCCCGAAATACCGATCGGTCACTGGCGCCCAACTGAGCCCTCCATCGACGGTCTTGAACACACCGCCGCCGGTCGTGCCCATCCAGTACTCGTTCTGGCGCGCCGCGCTGCCGGCGACGGCGACAGACCGGCCGCCGCGGAACGGACCGACTTCGCGCCAACGAATTCCGTTGAGCGCCAGCGTGTCCACGGCCTGCGCCTGCGCAACGGCTGATGTGATGCATCCGACGACGGCCGCCATCTTGGCCCACACACACAACCGATCTACTCGAGTCACACAACCCTCCTTCTGGGCCGAGAAAAGTCTCTCCACGCAATAGCGAAACGTTCGCCAGTGTGTGCCACCATGCAAGTGGTACGAGGCGCGGCATTCGGCGTGCCCATCCCTACATTTCCAGCATCGTGTCCCAGAAGCCGGTCAGCCTGAATCCGCACGCGCTCCAGTCGACTGGCCAACCGCTAGGCGGCCGGCGATGAGCCGCAGGCGGTGGCTCGTACTCCTCCTGTCGTTCGCGGCGACCATCGGCGTCACGGCGTACATCCTCTCCAAGGGACTGTCTCGCCCTGGACCGCACCCCTCGCTGCCGTGGTGGGCGCACCTCGCCGCACTCACTATCGTCTGTCTCGAGATCGCGACGCGTTCGGTGAAAATTCACTGGAGCGCCGCCGCCCTTCGGATACCGCTGCGGTTCGGAACGTCGCTCCGCGTCTGCCTCGCCGGTGATTTCGCCGCGTCCATCACGCCAGCGCGATCCGGTGCGGAGCCAGCCCGCTTTTTTGTGCTCGCGAAAGACGGTGTCGCGCCCGCGCCGTCAGTGTTGATCCTGTTCGCCGAACTGCTCCTCGAGACATGGTCGCTCGCCGCGCTCTGTATCGTCTTCCTCTTCGTGTTCCACGACGCAGGAAGGGTCCTCGGACTCATGACCGGGATGATCGGCGGCTATGCCGTACTGGTGCTTTCGGCCGGAGTCGTCGGGTACGCACTCGCGCGCACTCACGCCAAGGGTCCGCCACCAAGCTGGGCGCTCGCCGTCGGACTGCACGCTGGCCGCTGGCGGGGTGTCCAGCAGGCACTGCGATCCTTACGGCTAAATGTGCTCGCTTTGCGGCACGCAGCCATTGGCCCAGCGGTCGCGGCGTTCATCGCATCGCTTGTGCACGTTGGGCTGCGGCTCGCCGTGCTTCCGGTGATTGCGCTCGCACTCGACCCCAACCTTCCACTCGCATCGCTCGTCCTCTGGCCGCTCGTACTCCTCTATGGCGGCGCCGTCGCGCCAGCGCCAGGCGGCGGCGGGGCGATTGAGTTCGGCTTTCAGTTCGCCTACGAAGGCACCATGGCACCCGCCGTACTAGGAGGCGCGCTACTCTGGTGGCGGTTCTACTCCTTCTACCTGTACATCCTGCTTGGCGGCCTCTCGGTTGGCGGTACGGTACTCAAAGCACTTCGAACGCAGCGCCACGGTCGACTGCACGAACGCGCCGCTCAACACGCCGATCACCCCACCGGGCCGGCCTGACGACCGGAGACTCCGTGGCGCACGACTGTCGTGGCGCATCCCGCCATCGCGTATCGACGCTATTTTCACACGTCCGCTCCACCAGCTGCTTTCCTATTCCTGGCCGTATCTCCGTGGCAAACGACAACATCGAACTGCTCGCGATCAACACCGTCCGCACACTAGCCATGGACGCGGTGCAGGCGGCTGAGTCCGGTCATCCGGGCACGCCTATGGCGCTCGCGCCGCTGGCCTACGCCCTTTATCACCGCCACATCAAGCACAACCCGGCCGATCCGGCCTGGCCGGACCGCGACCGATTCGTCCTCTCAGCCGGACATGCGTCCATGCTGCTGTATGCGACGCTCTATCTCGCGGGCTACGACCTGACGATCGAGGATATCAAGCAGTTCCGGCAGTGGGGAAGCAAGACGCCGGGTCACCCAGAAGTCGGCCACACGGCTGGCGTTGAGACAACGACCGGCCCACTTGGTCAGGGCATTGCCAACGCCGTGGGTATGGCGGTTGCCGAACGGAGCCTCGCCGCCACGTTCAATCTCGGCGGCCACAACATCGTGGACCACACCACCTGGTTTATCGCCGGCGATGGCGACCTGATGGAAGGCATTTCGCACGAAGCCGCCTCGTTCGCCGGACACCAGAAACTCGGCAAGCTCATTGGCTTTTTCGACGACAACCGCATCACGATTGACGGAAGTACCGACCTCTCATGCAGCGACGACGTCGCGGCGCGATTCACGGCCTACGGATGGCACGTCGGGCAGATCGCTGACGTGAACGACTTGGCGTCAATCGACGCCGCCGTAGCGGCGGCACGCGCCGAGACCACGCGCCCCTCGTTGATCATCACCCGAACGCATATCGGTTTCGGTAGCCCCAATCGGGTCGATACGGCCAAGGCGCACGGCGAACCGCTCGGCGCGGATGAGATCGCACTCACCAAAAAGGCACTTGGCTGGCCTTCAACCGAACCGTTCCACGTGCCCGCCGTCGCGCTCGAACATTGGCGCACCGCTCGTGACCGCGGCGCAGTGGCACAAGAGGCCTGGCGCCGCCAACTCATCGCCTTTGCACAGACCGCGCCCGACGAGGCAAAGGAGTTCGGTCGACGCATCCACGGCGACCTTCCGGCTGGCTGGGAGTCCTCGCTCCCCACGTTCGAATCGGCAAACGGCAATGTCGCCAGCCGCGCGGCGTCCGGTGTCGTCATCAATGCGATCGCCACCAAGATTCCCGAACTCATCGGAGGCTCGGCCGACCTTTCCGGATCGAACCTGACCACGGTGAAAGGTGCGCCAGCCTTCTCAGCAGCGACTCCGGGCGGGCGGAACTTCAACTTCGGCATTCGCGAACACGCGATGGGTGCCGTGATGAACGGGATGGCGCTCCACGGCGGCATCATTCCCTACGGCGGCACATTCCTGGTTTTTGCGGACTATATGCGCCCCGCAATCCGCCTCGCGGCGCTGATGGGCCGGCAGGCGATTTACGTGTTCACGCACGATTCGATCGGCCTTGGCGAGGATGGGCCAACGCACCAGCCGATTGAACACCTCACCGCATTGCGTTGCATTCCAAACCTGCTGGTGCTCCGCCCAGCCGATGCCGCGGAAACCACCGAGGCGTGGCGCGCGGCCATAAAAAACCGCACAGGCCCGACCGCGCTCGTCCTCACCCGCCAAAAGCTCGCGCTGCTCGACCGCGCCCGCTTTGCACCGGCGACTGGCGTCGCCCGCGGTGCGTACACGTTGAGTGATTCCGGCGTCCAGCCCCGTGTCGTGCTGCTCGCGAGTGGATCCGAAGTACAGGTCGCCCTCGACGCACAGGCGACGCTCGCCACCGAGGGAATTGCCACGCGCGTCGTGAGCGTGCCCAGCCACGAGCTCTTTGCGAGGCAAAATGCGGCGTACCACGACGAGGTTCTTCCGCCAGGCGTACCGCGCGTGGCCGTCGAAGCCGCACACCCAATGTCCTGGTATCAACTGGTCGGGGGACGCGGCGCGGTCGTCGGAATCGACCGGTTCGGCGCATCAGCCCCATCCCAGAAACTCTACGAAGAGTACGGCATCACGCCCGCACGCGTCGTGGCGACCGCCCGTGCGCTGCTCTCCTAGCGCAGGCTACCGAGCCTAGACCGTTGCCCGCTGAGCGGGGGGCGGTTCCATTCTGCCGAGACGGCGGAGTAGCGGGTTTCGCCACGCGGTCACGGCAACGACCGTGAGTGTCAGCACGCCGCCGAGCACGACACTCGGAATCGTGCCAAACCATTTCGCGGTGAGCCCAGACTCGAACGCGCCGATCTCGTTCGAGCTGCCGATAAAGATCCCGTTGACCGATATCACGCGGCCGAGCATTTCCGGAGGCGTGCGCGTGGTGAGCAACGTCGACCGGATGAACACACTCACCATGTCCGCCGCCCCGCCGATGGCCAAAGCGGCAACCGCAACGACGACACTCGTCGATAGACCGAACCCGATAATCGTCAGGCCGAACACGGCGACCGACTGAAGGAGCACCCGACCAGTTCGCTCAAACGGTTTCGCGTGCATGAGTATGACGGACGTGATGACCGCGCCAATGGCAGGCGCAGAGCGCAGCACGCCAAGCCCCTGGGGGCCGACGTGGAGAATCTCGGCCGCATACAGGGGGAGCAAGGCGGTTGCCCCACCGAACAGCACCGAGAACAGATCAAGCGACAGGGCGCCGAGCACGATGCGCTCACCAAACACGAACCGCACGCCGGCAATCAAACTCGATCCAATCGACGCATTCGCCAAACTTGACGGCGCCGGCGTGCGCTGAATCAGGAAGAGTGCCACGACACCAACCATCGTCAACGCCGCATCGGTGGCGTACGCGAGGCGAGTTCCGCCTACAGCGTACAGCGCGCCACCAAGCGCCGGACCGATCACGGCAGCCAACTGCCATGCCCCGCTCCGCCAGGTCACGGAATTCGCAAACAGCTCACGCGGCACGACTTCCACCCCAAGTGCCTGACGCGCTGGCAAGAGAAAACTGCGGGCAAAACCACTCACGATGATCACGCCGAATATCGCGCGCACCAGTGTGCGAGGTGAATCGCCAAGCCATGACGGCAGTATCAGGAGCGCCATGGCGCTGGCACCGACGACCATCAGCGCGATCATCGCGATCCGACGACGGTCATACCGATCCGCGACATGGCCGGCAAACAGCGACGCGCCAATGAATGGCAGCGCTTCGGCCAACCCGATCAGGCCCAGCGCGAGCGGGTCGTGTGTGAGTTCGTAGACCTGCCAGCCAACGATCGTTCCCTGGATCATCGTGGCAAGCGTCATCGCGACCACCGCCAGCACATAACGCCGAAAGTTCGGAATGCGAAGTACGGCGTAGGGACTGGCGGCAGGGGTACTCACCGCGGGAATCCTAGGCAACGTCCCATCCCCTTGCTACTACCAGGCATTGGTCGCATCGTCTCCGGTCGACGCCCCTATGCCAAGATCCTCAAAACCCGCCAAACCCGCCAAGCGTGTGGCCCGCCCGTGGACCCGGTGGTCCACGGTGCGCCTCCTGCAGCTTCGCCTCAAGGACCTCGATCTCCGGATCGAGGGAAGTTGGCTCGAACAGAATATCGAGGAGCTGTTTGGGGAACTGGAGGCAAGGCGGCTCACCATCAGGCCCCACGCCTGGCTGTCCGACGAATGGTTCTCCCCAAGCGGCATCCCAGGAATCGCCATTCCCTTCTACCTCGCCCACCCCAGGCTCATGCGCCTCGAGCGGGCCCAGTTGCTCGAGGTCGAAGGCGGAACGCACGCTGAATGCATGCAGATTCTCCGGCACGAATGCGGGCACGCCGTCCAACATGCGTTCGATCTGCACAGGCGGCGCGAGTGGCAACGGCTCTTTGGCCGATCATCGAAACCCTATCCAGAATCGTACCGTCCGAACCCCGGGAGCAAGCGCTATGTGCAGCATTTGCGCCGCTGGTACGCCCAGAGTCACCCAGATGAAGATTTCGCCGAGACCTTTGCCGTCTGGCTCAGGCCGCACTCCGATTGGCGGCGCCGCTACGCCGGCTGGCCGGCACTCAAGAAACTGCAATACGTGGATCGGCTCATGCGAGAGCTCGCCGGCGTCCAACCGATGGTCCGCTCGCGACGGCGCGTCGATCCGCTGAAGACGCTTTCCCTCACGCTTTTCGAGCACTACACGTATCGGCGTGCGCTGTATTCTATTGAGTACCCGAAGACGTGGGACGATGACCTGCGGCGCCTATTTTCAAGCGATCGCCGCATTCAGGCCCGCGAATCCGCCGCCGTCTTTCTCAGGCGGCACCGCTCGTCCATCCGGCACGTCGTCGCCAAGTGGACTGGCGAATACCAATTCACACTAGATACCGTGCTCGGAGACATGATTGGCCGATGCCGCGAACTCAACCTGCGGGTACTCGGCCGTGACCGGCAGGTCTTAACCGATTTTATGGTACTCCTCACAGCCCGAACGATGGAAATGCTCTCCAAAAAGGGCCGTCGCGACTGGATCGTCGTATGAAGAAGCTTCGCATCCTGGCGCTGATGCACCCGCAGCTCGTGCCACCGGAAACGCTCGACGGGCTGACACCGCAAGAGGTGTCCGAGTCCAAGACGGAGTACGACGTCGTACGGACGCTACGCGCCGCCGGGCACGAAGTGCATCCACTCGGTGTGCAATACGAACTATTTCCCATTCGCGACGCGATCGACCAGCTCAAACCACACATCGTCTTCAACCTGCTCGAAGAGTTTCACGGCGAAGTGCTTTTTGACCAGAACGTCGTGAGCTTTCTTGAGCTGTTGCACACCCCCTACACGGGGTGCAACCCTCGCGGGATGATCATTTCCAGGGGGAAGGCGCTGTCGAAAAAGCTGGTCGCCTATCACCGCATTCGCGTACCAGATTTTGCGGTGTTTCCCATGGGACACAAGGTGCGCCGTCCACCGCGGCTCAAGTTCCCGCTCATCGTGAAGTCCTTGATCGAACATGCCTCGATCGGCATCGCACGAGCCTCGGTGGTGGACTCTGATGAAAAACTCGCAGAGCGCGTCACGTTCGTCCACGATCGCATCGGCACCGATGCGATCGCCGAGCAGTTCATCGAGGGCCGTGAACTCTATGTGAGCCTCATCGGAAACGATCGGTTGGTTGTGTTTCCCATCTGGGAGCTCGTGGCCGAGAAGCGTCCGGAAGGTGAGCCGCTCATTGCCACGGCCCGTGTGAAGCATGATGTCGAGTACCAGCTGCGGCACGGCATCGACACGCGCGCGGCCCTGCTTCCGGATGACCTGGCCGCCAAATTGGTCCACGCCGCCAAGCGCATCTACAAGATTCTGGAGCTCACCGGATACGCGAGACTCGACTTCCGGCTCGACGCAAACGGTCAGTTTTTCTTTCTTGAAGCGAATCCCAATCCGGAGATCGCTGAGCGCGAAGAGTTTGCATCGGCCGCACTGGCTGCCGGCGTGTCGTACCCAGACCTCTTGCAGCGGATCGTGAACCTGGGACTGCGCCAACCCCGTCCCTCGTCGGCGTAACGACCCGCCGCCAAGCGTCCGCCTATCGCCGAAACGCCATCTTCGTCCAGACAATTACTACGCCGCACGCGTTCTGCGTCGGACGGTACTTGGCCGGCGCGTTCGGCTGGCGCACGTAGACCTCGACGGCAGCCACGAGATCTTTCGGGAGCGCCTGGAGTTCGTCGGTGCCCGACTTCCGGCCGTCGAGGAAGACGTTCACTGGACAGGATCCCGAGAACGACAGGACGGGCGTGAACATCTTGAATTCCGACTGGTCCCGGCCAGTGACCTCGAGCGAGGGAATGCCCTCAAACACATTTCTGATACTCGTTTTGCGTTCGATCACACTCGAATCCAGAAAGGTGCCAAAACCGGCCCGGCGATGCTCTTCAAATTCAGCGAGCAGCACTGGAATCGCGAGTCGTTCCGTGACTTTCACACCCGGCAGCAGCACGGAGCGCGTGAGTTCGACCTGCACCTCTTCCATGCCGCGTTCCATCACGTCAATCGGCTGCAGTGTTGGGGTGTAACCGACCGACCTCGACAGCAACATTCGGGTGCCCGTTGGCGCGGCCGCAAAACGGAATCGACCGCCCAGGTCCGTCTTTTCCGTGAGTTCGATCCCGTCAATGTCGACCGTGGCACCCACCACGGGCCGGCGCGTTCCATCGCGCACAAATCCCGTCACGATTTGCGTGGTGGCCGGCGCCGCGGTCGCCGCATCGCTTAGGCGCCCCGCAAAGAGGTCGAGCTTGCGCAGGGGGAGCGAATCACCAGCTATGGCGATCAACCCTGATGCGTACTCAGGAGCGTACGTCACGATGTAGGCATTGTCCTGCGCCGGAACACCACATGCGTAATACGAACCAATGGAATCGGTCCGGACTTCAAACTGCCGGATGCCGGTTGCGGCATGGGGCGGACCCTTGTCCCACGTGACGCGCACGCGCGCGCGCGCGATTCTCGTGCGCCCATCGGCACTGCGGACCGTCCCGAACACAACACCGTCCCGCGCCGCCTCCCGTACCACTCCAGGACACAACCGGTCCCATGCCGTTCGGCTCGACGGTGTCGCCAAGGTCACCCGAACACTCGAACCGGCCGGTACCGCCGCCGAGAGGCTCCCGATGCCGGTGCGGTCCAATGTCAGGTGAAAGGCTGAGACTCGGGTCGCGGGTGCTGCGGTCACGAGCACAAACCGGCCCGTGGCATCCGTCGTGGCGCTCTGCCCGCCGGGCTCCGCGATGACGCTCGCGCCGACGAGTGGGCGCTGCGCAAGGCTGTCATAGACCAGGCCGCGAATCGTGTCAGACGCGAACGGCATCAGCATCGGAAGCGCGCCGGCGTGAGCGGCGTACGAGCGCGCCTCGGTGGGCCCGATGACCAGCACCGCCGCACAGATGGCGCTGGCAAACCAGCAGCTATGGTGACGAGGTCGCATCATCGAGGCTGAATTACTCGCATAATCAAGTGTACGTCACAGCGATCGCAGTGGGTACGACAAAGGGAGGACGGATACCCCGCCCTCCCTTTGATTTAGCAGAAATGTGGTAGTCCCGTTCTACCCCACCTTGGCCGATTACCACAGTGGCTAGGGACGGAATCGAACCGCCGACACGCGGATTTTCAGTCCGCTGCTCTACCAACTGAGCTACCTAGCCGTACCGATGGTGAATTTAGCCCGTTGCTCACCCTCCGGCCAACCCCGGCGGGCCCACCGTGGTTCAATCAGGCAGCATTCTGGGTCATTCGAACGACCGAACTAGCGCCGTTTGGCTTTGGCGCTCGCGGTGATGACCGACTTGATCCCGCCCCGGATGTTGAAGTCTCCGACAACCGAAATACGGCGTGCCTTGATGACCTTAGCGAGGTCGTCGAGAATCGTGTTGACCGCGCGTTCGTAGAAGATCCCATCGTTTCGAAAACTCCAGAGGTACAACTTGAGACTCTTAAGTTCGACACAGTGCCGGTTGGGCACATAAGTGATCGTGATCGTCCCAAAATCCGGCGCCCCGCCCTCAAGTGCTTCGAGTTCGCGAGCGTCCGACTCAATTCCTCCGACCGGGCACAACGCCGTGAACTCCGGACAGGTCATGACAATCTCATAGTCCCGGCCCGGATATGGATTGGGAAACGTTTCGAGTAACAACGGTTTCGGCATGGTAAGGAACTCCTCTCTGGCTAGTGGTCGCGCCGTCGGCGCGACACGTCATTAAGCAGTGTGCGTGCGTCCCCGCGTTTGGCGGCCACCGATGGTCATGCGGGATCTGCTGTGGCATGCGCCCGCAACGCGAGCGTCACGATCCGCTCGCAGAGATCGGGAAAGGAAATGCCATCCGCGGCCGCAGCCTGCGGAATGAGGCTGAGCGCGGTCATCCCGGGCAGTGTGTTTGCCTCGAGACAGTGGAATTCTCCGTTCTCGGCCATGCGGAAGTCGATGCGGGCATACCCGCTCAGCTTCAACACGCGAAATGCCGCCAACGCTGCCGACTGCACCAGGATCCTGTCCGCGTCGGAGATGTCTGCAGGAAACAGCTCCACCGCCATACCCGGCGTGTACTTACACTCGTAGTCGTACAGCTCGTGCTTCGGGATAATCTCGCCGACAGGAAGTGCGCGGTCACCAAGAATTCCGACCGTCAACTCCCGGCCCGCAATGAAGCGCTCAAGCATCACCTCGTCGTCGTGCCGAAACGCTTCGCCCACCGCGGCGGCAATGGCGTTGGCTGACTTCACCAATGTCAGCCCTACTGTAGAACCCTCTTTTGACGGCTTCACAATCAGTGGAAGCCCGAGACGTGCGACGGCATCCACGGCAAATGCATCGCTATGCCAATCACCGCCGTCGCCGGCACACACCATCACCCAGTCAGGCGTCTGTACGCCGGCGTCGCGAAACAACCGTTTCGACAGATCCTTATCCATCGCCAGCGCGCTCGCCAGGTGACCGCTTCCAGTGTATGGAAGATTCGTAAGGTCCAGTAACGCCTGGAGCGTTCCATCCTCCCCCTGTCCGCCGTGCATCGCGAGAAACACGACGTCGGTGTGACCGGAACCCCGGAGTTCACCAACCGCGGCGGGTAGCGTCTCGGCGCCCAGTCGAGCCAGTTCGGCACGGTCTGGTGGGAGGGTGCGCATAATGCCACCTGCCAGCATCGATTGCTCCGCCGCCACCGACATGGCGCCGCGCACGGTGTCGACGGACACCACCTCATGGCCGTTCGATCGCAGCGCCGCCGCGATGCGCAACCCCGATGCAAGTGAGACATCCCGCTCCGACGATGTCCCGCCCATCAACACGGTGATTCGCACGCTATCGCGCCATCAGAAACGCCAACATGTCCGATCGCGTAACGATGCCGCGGATCATACCGGCTTCGCGCACGAGCACGGCCGGGTTGGCCTTCGACAACACTTTCACGATCGCGTCGACCGGCTGGCCAGACTCGACCGTCGGAAACGGCGAATCCATGACGTCCGCCACGGTGAGATCCAACGCCTTCACGTCGTCGAGCGCGGCTGAACTCAGGCTACTCTCGCTCACCGACCCAACGCAGTTACCGTTTTCCATGACGGGCAGTTGCGATATGTCGTGGAGTGACATGAGTCCCAGCGCCTGTCGCACGCCGGCCTGGGGAATCACGCTGATCACAGCCACGGGCGCCGCACCATGTTTGCCGTCGAGTAACTGAGCCAGAGTCGTGCGCGTCTGATCCATCATCTGGTTTTCGCGCATCCACTCGTCGTTGTACAGCTTCGACAGGTAGCGCTCGCCGGTGTCGCAAAGAAAGGTCACAACGCAGGCCTTCGGGTCATTCACCCGACGAGCAACCGACAGCGCCACATGGACATGCAAGCCAGACGAACCACCGCCAAACAGGCCTTCCTCGCGAGTCAGCCGCCGCGCCATCGCGAACGCATCACGGTCGGCCACCGTCTGGAACTCGTCGACCATGCCCATGTCGAGTGTACCGGGAATCTTGTCCTGCCCGATCCCCTCCACCTTGTAGGGAACACCTTCCGTGATACGCGTCCCGCCACTGCGCCAGTATTCTGCCAGTATCGACCCGACGGGATCACCGCAGATCATCTGGATCGCGGGATTTTTCTTCTTGAGGAACCGACCCACCCCTGTAATCGTGCCGCCGGTGCCGGCGGCCGAGATCACATGCGTCACCCGACCCTCGGTCTGCTCCCAGATTTCCGGTCCCGTGGTCGCAAAGTGCGCGTCAGGGTTCGCCTGATTGTAGAACTGATCGGCGAGCACTGCGTTCGGCGTTTCTTTCGCAATGCGTTTCGCCATCATCACGTAGCTGTCCGGGTGGTCCGGAGGAACCGCGGTCGGTGTGATGATCACTTCCGCGCCGTACGCTTTGAGTAGCCGAACCTTCTCCTGCGACATTTTGTCCGGCATCGTGAAGATGCAGCGGTAGCCCTTGAGTGCGGCCGCGATGGCGAGCGCCACGCCGGTGTTGCCACTCGTCCCCTCGACGATCGTGCCACCAGGTTTGAGTGTACCCTCTCGCTCGGCGCGTTCGATGATCAGGAGGCCAATACGGTCCTTCACGGATCCACCGGGATTCCGCGTCTCGCACTTCACCCAGACCGGCGTCGCAATTCCGCGCGTAACGCGCGTCAGCCGTATGAGCGGCGTCCAGCCGATCGATTCGAGAACCGACTGGTACACATGCAGGTCGCGCGGAGGAGTTGTCATGGAGTCGCGACAGATGGCAGAAGGAAGCTCAAGGGGAATCTACCGGTGCACATCGTGCTCGGCGATTGGCAGATCCTCTTCGCGTGCGCCTGCCGACAACTCGGCAAGCAGCGCAAGTGCCTCGAGCGGGGTTAGCTGGTTGGCATCCAGCGTTCGTAGCCGTTCCACAACTGGATGATCACGCATTTCCCTAAAGAGGCCGAGTGGTGCTTGCTCTGCCGGAACCCGCCGTATCGAACCGCCAGCCAGCGCGGCAGCTAACTGCTCACCTTCGAGAATCGTCAACAATGCACGGGCGCGCTGCAATACCGTCGTCGGTAAGCCGGCCAGTCGACCAACCTCAATCCCGTACGATCGGTCGGCGCCGCCAGACCTCAGGGTGTGGAGAAACCGGATTCCGCCGGCATGCTCCTCCACGGCCACGTTGAAGTTCCGGACAGACGGCAACTCGTCGGCGAGTTGAGTGAGTTCGTGATAGTGCGTGGCAAACACCGTCTTGCTACCAATCCGATTGTGCAGATCCTCGCTGACGGCCCAGGCGATACTGACTCCGTCCCAGGTGCTGGTGCCACGCCCGATTTCGTCCAGCAGAACGAGGCTGCGCGCCGTCGCAGTGTGCAAGATCGCACTGGTCTCGGACATTTCTACCATGAACGTGGACTGACCACGCACGAGGTTGTCGCTCGCACCAACCCGGGTGAATACCCGGTCGCACACGCCGATTGTTGCGCGCGCAGCTGGCACGAAGCTGCCGGCCTGTGCCATCAACACGACGAGTCCGATCTGTCGGAGGATGGTGCTCTTGCCAGCCATGTTTGGACCGGTCAGGATGATCATTCGCGCCGCAGGCGTGAGCAACACGTCATTCGGTATAAACTGCTCGTGCGGCATCATCCGCTCGACCACAGGATGCCGACCGCCAATGATTTCGAGATCGAGTCCGTCGTGCAAGTCTGGACGAACGTACGCCTCGCGTACGGCAACGTCGGCCAGCGCCGCAATGACGTCCACTCCCGCCACCCGTCCCGAAACAGCCTGCAAACGACCGATCATCGCTCCGGTGCTCGCACGAATGCCCTCGAACAGGTCGCGCTCGAGTTGTTCGATCCTCTCCGTGGCGTGCAGCACCTTCTCCTCAAACTCTTTGAGCGCCGGCGTGACATACCGTTCAGCCCCCGTCAACGTCTGTCGCCGCTGATAATCGCGAGGAACAAGGTGCGTGTTGGCGTGCGTCACTTCGATGAAGTACCCGAACACCCGGTTGTGCCCAACCTTCAGCGATGCAATCCCCGTGCGTTCGCGTTCGACCTGCTGAAGGCCGGCGATCGCATCCTTCCCTCCGGCGGCAATGGTGCGCAGGTCGTCCAGTTCCGCACTGACACCGGTGGCAATGGTCTCGCCGTCGCCGAGCACGGCCGGCGGTCGCTCGACGAGCGCGCCAACGATCACGGCACGAATGTCATCCGCTGAATCCCAGCCGCCCGCGATCACCGAAAGCTCTCCGGCCGTTTCGCCGCGCCCTAGCGCTGCGGCAACAGCGGGCAGGCGCCCAAGCGAATCTCCAAGAGCCCGAAGCTCACGTGGATTGACTCGGCCAGCCGCCGTCTTTGCGCCAAGGCGCTCGACGTCCCGCACCCCCTGCACCGCCTCCCGCACGCCGGATAGCACGGTGGGGTTCGCGACGAATGAGGCGACCGCGTCAAGCCGCGCCTCGATCGCCGTCCGATCGGTGAGCGGCGCAAGGAGGCGTGCCCGTAGAAGGCGCGCACCCATAGGCGTCAGTGTACGATCAAGCACGCCAAGCAGCGTGCCCTCGGTGTTCAGTGCGCCGGACGGCCCTCCACGCATCGACTCGACGAGCTCGAGATTTCTCCTCGTCATGTCATCGATCGGCATCACACCGCCAGGTCGCTCGATGGCGGGGTGCGCCAGATGCGAGAGGCCGGATGGCTGGAGTTCCCGTAGATAGCGAACCAGTGCGCCGGCAGCGCCAATCATGGCGTCATCATCGGCGCCAAAGCCGAGGCCTTCAAGGGAGCGGACGCCAAACAATTCGGTGAGTTCGCGAGTCGCCGACGCCGCGTCGAACTCCCATGCCTGACGTTCCGTCAGCAACAGATCGAGCCCCGTTGTGGCAGCAAGCGCGCCCGCATCTGACGGAGCAACCACTACCTCGCGTGGTCCGAGGCGTGCCATCGTCGCTGGCGCATCGCCCAAAGTCGTTGACATCACGCGGAACTCGCCCGTAGACAGATCGGCCACCGCGATACCGCACCGATCGCCACGAAAGTGAATCGCCCCAAGAAAGGTGTTGCGACCGCCATCGAGCAGGTCATCCGAAAACGCTGCGCCTGGCGTCACGGTTTCGACAACGGCACGCTTTACGATCCCTTTGGCCAACCTGGGGTCTTCGACCTGCTCGCAAATCGCCACGCGATACCCCTGCTGCACCAGTCGCCGGACGTACTCCGTGACCGATCGCACAGGAACGCCGGCGAGCGGGACTTCGGCTGCCCCACCATTGTTGCGGGACGTCAGTGTCAGGCCGAGTACGCGCGAAGCCGTTGCCGCGTCGTCATAGAACATCTCAAAGAAGTCGCCCATGCGGAACATCAGGATCGCGTCCCGGTGTCGCGACTTGATCTCATGGTACTGCTGCATGAGTGGCGTGCTGTGTGCGCCTTGAGCCGACTTCATTTCCGCTCAGCTTCCACGATAATGGCCGCGGTTTTTTCGGCCTTCAGCTTCGCCACAACATCGGCCGCCTCGGCGCGGTTGGTGAACCGGCCAATCCGTACCCGGTACGGCTTGGCCACCGTAATCCGCGTCTCGTATCCGCGAGCCGAAAGGCGCGCGGCCAGCCGACTCGCATCCCCGCGCACCCCATAGGCAGCCACCTGTACAGACCACTCCACCCGTCGGCGGTCAGTAGTCTTTTCCGCCTTCGACAACGGCGGTTGAGGTGATGACCCCGAGGCTCGGCGTTCCGGTTGGCGCGCGTCCGTCGTCACGGGTTCGGCCGCCGCGCGGACCTGCTCGCAGGTGCGCCCGGTATATGTGAGTTGGTTTGCCAACTCGACGTTACTCGGTGAGACTCGGCTACGCGCAGAATCGACCACGTTGCATGCGGCAATGACAGATCCGTCGGCAATCATGAGTTCTGCCAGTTGGCGCGCCGCACGCGCACCCCCGTCAGTGACCATGTGATCGCGCACCATCCGCTCGAGATGTCGTCTGGCGGATGCCCGGTTGCCTGAAACCAGTTCGGCATTGGCAAGCCGGATGAGCGCGTCTTCCATCCACCGCGAATACGGATAGTCGACGACCAGACGCAGTAAGTCCCGGCGTGCGCTGTCTGGTGAGGTCGTCAGCACCGCCCTCCAGTAGAGCGCCTCGCCATACCCTGGATCCGTCGAGCCGACGTGCACGAGCACGGAGTCGACGAGGCGGCGGGCGGCGCTGGCATCGCCCCGCAGTACGAGTTGCTGAATCCGATGCGCAACTGAGTCCGGCCCAGCACCGGTTTGCTGGGCGAACACTGGCTCAGCAAGCACCGCCAAACCACCGACGAGGGTGAGACCGCGAAGTAGGCGCCTAGTAATTCGGCGCATCACGCGGCGTGGATCCGTTGCGTCTGGCACATCGCCAGAATCAACGTCGAAAGAATTTGCTCATCGCTTGAGAGGCTCGACTCTTTCAACGCGCCGTCCGCTGCACGGAGGAGATGTAACGCCCGCTCCACCGCTGGTTCGTCCCAGTGGTCGGCATGTCGGGTCCACGCCGTAACCGCTTCACCCCACGGGCGACCGACAACCGCCGACCGAGACTCTCCCATCATGGCGTATAGGTCGCCAGACAACTGGCGCGGTGAAACCCGGCTGCGCCGCGCAACGAGCACTTGGCCGATTCCCAGCAGGTGTGTGGTCAACGACATCACCAGCGATACGCCCGTGCTCTTTGGCTGGGACAGGATGAGCGGAACGAGGCCCGAAGCGCGCACGCCGTCACGGGAGCACACCGCGTCGAGCAGATCACTCGACGTTTCACCTGCTCGCACGCCAACGATGGCCTGAATCGCTTCGGTTGTGATGGGGCCGCCACCTGCGTAATCGCGAAGTTTTCGCAGCTCGCCATCAATCAGCGCGAGGTCGGGTCCCGTCGAGCGAACGAGTAGGCTAGCGGCATCTTGGTCGATCGACACATCCAGGCTCGCCACGCGCATCACGATCCACGATACGGCTTCCGCTTCCGTGAGGGAGCGCAATTCGACGGTACTCGCGCGATCCATGAGTGACGGCTCTGGCTTCCATGCCGATGGCGCGACGAGGACAAGCACCGTTTCTCTGGCCGGCTTGGCGAGGTATCGGTCGAGCACGACCCGAGCATCCTTTTTCAGCCCCCCGGGGTCACGCAATACCACCACGCGGCGTTCGGCCATGAGCGGGAGCGCGTCGAGCACAGCCGAAAGTCGACCGGCATCGAGGTCAGATGCGCGCAACAGATCGAGATTGAAGTCACGGGTAGCCGGGTCCACAAGGCGCACGATGATATCCGCGACCTTTTCGTCCTTCAGGAACTCGTTGTCACCATGAAGCAGGTAGACGGCATCAGGTGTGCCCTGTTCGAGCGCGGCTTTGAACGCGCGCATAACGACCTGCGACATAATCCGAATATAGCGGTTGGCAGCCGCTGTCCGGAGCGGCACGATACCGTTTCGTTAATCCGCACCGCCGCACCCCGGCTCTGGCAGCGCACCGTCTCTCCCGTCAGGCTACCGAAGCGAGGGTTCTATGATCTCAGCGAACGCGTTGCGCGCGCGGTTGAGCCGTGATTTTACCGTCCCAAGGTTGCACTTGGTGAGTTCGGCGATCTCTTCGTAGGAACGACCCTCCAGTTCACGAAGCACGAACACGTCCCGATGGTTCGCCGGAAGCTTCGCCACCGACGCCTCAACGGCCTCGCGCAGGTACCGCTGGCGAAACGCTTCGTCCGGCTGCGCGTTGACATCCTCGAACTCAAGAGGACGCTCGTCATCATCCCACTGTGGAGCGAGCGTCGTGAACAGAACGAGGGGGCTGCGCGCGCGATTGCGAAGTTCATTCTTCGCGAGGTTTGATGCGATCGTGTAGATCCACGTTGAGAACTTCTTGGACCGATCAAATCGGGCGAGGTGTCGGTGCACCCGGACGAAAGCTTCCTGAATGAGGTCTTCGGACCGTTCGCGATCGCCGACAATGCGGTACACAAAGTTCAGGAGCCTGACCTGATAGCGCTCGACGATGACGTCGAATGCGCGAGTCGTACCGGCGAGGTGTGCCTCCACGAGCTGACCATCATCCATGGCCCGGAGCTGTCCGCCCGGAAGGTCAACAGTTGTCGTCGCCTGCAGCGTGCGTGCGGTGGCCTGTACCATATAAAGTGCCCTCCAATTGAGATCGGTCGTCTGTCTGCCGATACAATGGAGAGCATTTGCCGTGCCAGGCCATACCATTGAAGCTATATCAGCTAACCCGTTCCAATACAATGGCTTACAGTTATTACTGGATATGGAATTTCTCTCAACAACCGGACGTCGTCCTAAAATAAGGACTACATCGTTACCGCGATTGATCGCTAGTCCGTGTTTTGTAACCAGCTGCAAACAGGAGAGTTACGATCGTTTTCGCATCACGAATCTCTCCCTGTTCAATCTTCGACAATGCCTCCGTCATGGTCATGGTGACGGGTTCGATGAACTCATCCGCTTCACGGGCGGAATCTCCAGACAGGAGGTCCATCGCCATAAACAGATGAATCTGTTCGTCGCTGAATCCCGGGGTGGTGAACACCGTGGTCAGCCGCTCGATCCGTCCCGCGGTACATCCGGTTTCTTCCTTGAGTTCCCGATGTGCACAGGCCTCTGGAGTCTCACCCGGGTCGAGTCGGCCGGCGGGAATCTCGAGCAGGTATCCGTTTGCCGCGTGGCGGTACTGACGGATGAGTAGAATCGTTGGGTTGGCACCGCGCGGATCGCTCAGAAATGGAACGACGGCGCTGGCTCCTGGATGCCGCACAATGGCAAGCATCCCGGTTGAGCCATCGGGATACCTCACCGCATCTTCGTCAACGGCAATAATGCGTCCGCTATAGACGCGCTGTGACGAAACTGTTCCGGTGGGTTGGTCCATTATCATTCCCGTGAAAGCGCGGCGCGACGGCCCTGAACACCCCTACCGGTCGCGCGACACGCGATGGGTGCGATCAGCGCCCCGATTCCGCTCGGCGCGAAAACACGACCGTCACGCGTTCGGCGTCCTGGCTGATCAACTCCGGTTCCCAGCCGCCGCGACTGCGTTCGTTCAGTAGATCGGTCATGGCGTCCTCGTCGTCACGAACGCGCCGGGTCAGGCGCACAATCACGGCTTGGTATTCTTTCATGCGCGCAAAATACTAGACTCCACGTCATGCCAGCCACCCCCACAATCCCCGGACTCTTCGTCGTACGACATCCGCTCGTGCAACACAAGCTCGCGTTGCTACGGGACCGGAGTACG
>BJHH01000011.1 GCA_014192065.1 Gemmatimonadota bacterium
CGAGAGGGCGTTTGGTAATCATGGTGTGCATGCTCCGTCAGTTGGCCGACCGTGCGAGCGAGCCGGCTCGTTGGGTTACCTGTGAAACAATATCGCGTGGCGGGGCGGCCGACTAGGCGGGGCGGGGCGGGCCCGGGTCGCGGGGCGGCGGGGGCGTGGGGCGGGTGGCGGGTGGCGTGTGGCGTGTGGCGGGTGGCGGGGGGCGCCCGGGGTGAACGGGCCAACCGGATCCCCCGGCGGGGAGGGGGGGGGTACCCCACCCAGGAAGCCCCCTATCGCTTTTTCTGTCCGCCCACCCCATATTCCTTCCTAGGCCATCCGCGCACAGGGCGTGACTGGCCGACTGATCAGGGGCCTCGCTCTTGCGTTGGTCTTTTTTTATTGATCAGGCGTCGGCGGTGTACGGAATTGTCCGGACTCCGAAGACTACACACCATAAGGAGTTCGACAATGCGTACGACAGGAACGGTCAAGTGGTTCAACGATGCGAAGGGTTTCGGTTTCATCACGCCTGAAGACGGATCGAAGGATTGCTTCGTGCATCATTCGGCCATCCAGGGCACGGGCTTCAAGTCGCTCGGCGAAGGCGAGCGCGTGGAGTTCGACGTGGTGCAGGGCCAGAAGGGCCCGGCCGCGGAAAACGTGACGAAGCTCGCGTAATCGTCGCTACATGACCCGCGGAGCGCCGGCTCAGGCCTTTTAGGCCGGGCCGGCGTTCCCGCGTTTCAGCACCAAAAATTGCACGGCTGTTCGAAACCCTTCGTAGGAGCAGAGTAATAATGCAAGGCTTCACCTTTGAGCACGGCGGTCGCACCTACACGTGCACCAAGGAAAAGCGCATGGCGGCGCCGGTGGGCTGGTGGTGGTGGTTTGCAGTGACGTCCGACCAGCAGCGCTACGCCGTACTCGAAGTCGCGGAGAAGGACACCGAAAAGTCGGTCAAGAAGCGGATCACCGAGTACTACGAAAACCTGCTTCGCGTGCGTGCCCTTCCGCCCGAAGCGCGGCACCATTTCTCGCGTCCCGGTCGCCCGCCCTCAGTGAACAAGGTTCAGGCTGCGGCCGCGGACTCTGACGACTGAGTTCAGACTGGCGCTGGCTCGCTGACTTGAGCGCGGCGTCTCTGACCGAAGTGGCTCGAAGGCGCGTTACCGCGCCGGCTCCATCTTCCAGAACGCGATGCCACCGGCCTGCTGGCCGACGTCGACGGAGCCAACCTTCACGAATGCTTTGAGGTCGTACACGTCGACCTTGCCCGGCGCCGCGCCGACGCCCTCGCTCGCCACCCAGGCATAGCGCGAGTCGGGGCTGACGGTCACCCCGTTGGCGAGCGTCGTAGAGTTCTTGATCGTCGCGAGAATCTTGCCCGTAGCGATCTCATAGATCTCGATCGATGCGGCGGCCTTGAGCGTCGAGATGAGCAGCTTGCCGTCGGGCGTGACGGCGAGGTTGTACGGGCCGCGGCCGGTCTTGAGCTTGCGCGTCATCTGCCATGTGGCGCGATCGACCTCAACGATCTCGTCGCTCTTGTTGCACGCCACGTAGATCTTTGACCCGTTGGCCGAGGGCTGGGCCCAGGTTGGCGAGCAGCTCTGCGGCGGCATGTTCATCTTGCCCATCGCCTCATAGCCGACCTGCGCGGGGTCGCTTGTCACGCCCTTCGATACCTTCTTCGCGCCGTCGATCCACATGTTCAGCATCAGGCTAGGCGGCCCGTCTACCGGCAGCGGGCCTTCCTTGTCTTTGGCCACCGAGAATCGGCGCGAGACCGCCTTCTTGGCGATGTCGATCTCGACGAGCTGGTCATCCATCATGCAGCCGGTGTAATGCAACAGGCCGTCGGGGGTGATTCGGCTGCCGTGTGGCATCGTGCAGGTGACGATGTGCGCGACTTCGGTCATCGTCGGCACGTAGACCATCGACACCGACGACGGGACCATGTCGCCGTGCAAGTTGAAGTTCGAGTTGAGCGCGTACTTGCCGTCCGGCGTCACGTCGACCGAAGCGGGGAAGTTGCCGAGCAGGACGCCCGGCGCCACGAGTGTGTCGGGGCCGAGCTGGTAGATCCAGAGCTTGCCGTCTGGAAAGCCGTGTCCGGTGGTCACAAACAGGTTTTTCCCGTCCTTGGAAATCTGGACGCCATGCGGGCCCTCCATCTCGGCCGGCAACTCGCCGACCTCCCAGGTACGTTCGACGACGAACCCGCTCGGCCCGAACCGGAGTCGGTGCATTTTGTCAGCCGACTCAGCGCCCACGTAGACCCAATAGTTGGCAGCGGGTTTTTCCAGAACGGCGGCGGCCTGCTGGGCCAGGACGGCTCGAGGCAGCGAACCGAAGATGACAATCGCAAAAAGCGCGGTAGTCAGGCTCATCACGCTCTTGCGTCCATGCATCGTCTGAGGCATCATCGTCTCATCCATTTGCGGGGGTTTTCCCAGTGAAACTCCGCAATGCAGCATCGAAGCCACATGTTCGCGCAGGGTTGATGCGAACGCCGTCAACCGGCCAACCCAACTGTCGGGAGTTCTTCAAATGATTGTAGCACAGGGAATGCGATTCGTCACGCGATTCGTTGCCGCGGCCGCCGTGGTGGGTGCTATCGCCCAATCGGCGCATGGACAGAATCCAGTGGCGCGGATCACCGTCGAGCCGGCGCAGATCACCACGCAGGCAGGCAAGGCGGCGTCGTTCAAGGTGACGGCGTACGATGCTGCCGGCGCGGTCATCGCCAACCCAGGGCTACGTATCCAGGGGGGTGGCCGCAACATCACCGTGGGCGAGGGCACCCTCACCGCCCGCGCAGCCGGCAGCTTTGAAATGACGGTCGCTGGGCCGGGCGCCAACAACCAGATGGTAACGGTCGTGGTTCCCGTGAACGTCACGTGGCCGGCACTGGCCAGGCTCGAGATTGTGCCCGCCGAAGGCAAGCTGTACGCAAACACCACACTGCAGAACCGCCTGCGCGGCTGGCATGCCGACTCCAGTGAGCGCGGCAGTGTGAGCGCGACCTGGAAGAGCTCCAACGCAGCGGTCGCCACGGTCGACCGATTCGGTAACGTGGGCGGCATCAAGGCTGGCGCCGTGACGATCACGGCTGAGACCGACGGGGTGAAGGCGACACGCACCTATCTGGTTGCGACGAACCCGGTGTCAAAGCTTGAGATCACGGTGAAGGATGACCAGATCCGCACAGGCGACGTTATCCACCTCACGGCGAACGCCAAGAAGGCGGACGGCGGCATCGTCGGTGATGCGCCGGTCACCTGGACCTACACTTACACGCCGGACGATTCGATCGCCCCGAACGGCGTCCCCGGCGGCGCGGGCATCGTGCAGTTCGGCCGTTTCACGGGCAATTATCCGGGCCGCTACACGCTGATGGCTTCGGCCGGCGGTGCGAGCGCGCAGAAGACGATTCAGGTGGCGCCGCGCGATGTGCGCCAGCGCATCACGGTCACGAGCCGCGGCAACATCAACTCGACGCACACGTCGGATCTCTGGCCGTGGACGGCCAAGAATGGCCGCGACTACTGCCTCGTCGGGACGTGGGGCGGTGACGGATACGCCATCGTCTTCGACATCACGGACCTGAACAACATCGTCAAGACCGATTCGGTCAAGATCGATGCGCGCACGATCAACGACGTGACCGTGTCGCCTGACGGGCGGTACGGCGTACTCACCCGCGAGGGCGCGTCGAACCGGGTGAACGGCGTGGTGATCCTCGATCTCGCCGATCCGGCGCATCCGAAAATCGCGGCGTCGTTCGATCAGGAACTGAATGGCGGCGTGCACAACGCATTCGCCACGAACGACTACCTGTTCGCGATTTCCGGCGGTGCCAAGTACATCATCATCGACATGAAGGACATCTACAAGCCGAAGTATGTAAGTGAGTACCGGCACCCGAACGCGCGCATCCACGACCTCTGGGTACACGACGGCATCGCATACTCGGCGCAGGGTGGTGCCGGCACGGTGGCCGTCGACGTTGGCAACGGTAAGTACGGCGGGACGATCGAGAAGCCAAAACTGATCAGCGTCTATCAGGTGAACTCGGGTCACGAGATCTTCCCGTATTACCAGAAGTCGACGGGCAAGGTGTACCTCTTTATCGGCGACGAGGAGATGAATCGTCGCGGTCAAGCGTGGGAGGGCACGCAGTATTCACTCGCCGGACCGGACGGGAAGCCGCCGAAGGGTGGCATCGCGCAGACCTCGGGTGGCTACACGCACATCATTGATTTTACCGATCCGCTGAAACCGATCCCCGTGGGCCGCTACCACCTCGAGGATTATGGGTCGCACGACATCATTGTCGAGAACGACATTCTCTACCAGGCGTACTACGACGGCGGAGTGCGCGTGGTGGACGTGTCTGGTGAACTGCTCGGCAATATTGTGGACCAGAATCGCGAGATCGCGGTGTTCAAGCCTTACGATCCCGATGGCTTCACGGCCAACGCGCCGTTCGTGATGAACGCGATGCCGTGGAAGGGCAAGGTGATCTGGAGCGACTTCAACTCCGGCCTCTGGGCGGCGAAGCTCGAGCCCAAGAAGACGGTCGTTCCGTAGTCTGCTCAACTCGCAGGAAAGTGCTGTCGTCTTGCATGCGGGGCGGTCGAGAGGTTTATGCGGCCGTCCCGCCGTCACATTCTGCCAGGAGTCTCCATAATGCACGGAACTGTTTCGCTCATTCCTCGTCGCCTGATCAACGCGGCGGTTCGCTCGGCAGCCACGGCCGTACTCACGGTGATGGCCGCGACCACAGTCG
This sequence comes from Gemmatimonadota bacterium, assembly GCA_014192065.1. Classification (GTDB taxonomy): domain Bacteria; phylum Gemmatimonadota; class Gemmatimonadetes; order Gemmatimonadales; family Gemmatimonadaceae; genus Fen-1231. The sequence goes on from BJHH01000011.1 coordinate 4,775, forward strand.
TGGCGCAGGCCGTTCCGTATAGCCAAGCCGCCGCAGCCGCAGCGCTGCGCTGGCGCTATATCGGTCCGGTGGGCAATCGCGTGGCGTCGGTTGCCGGCGTGCCCGGTGACCCGAACACCTATTACGCCGGCGCTGCGTCGGGTGGCCTCTGGAAGACCACCGACGGCGGCGTGCACTGGGACCCGATTTTTGACAACCAGAAAGTGCATTCGGTCGGTGCGTTGGCTGTCGCGCGCACGGCGCCGAACATTGTGTGGGCCGGCACCGGCGAGCCGTGGATCCGCAGCCACATCTCCGTCGGTGATGGTGTGTACAAATCGACCGACGCGGGACGCAGCTGGAAAAACATGGGACTCCCGGAATCGGGGCGGATCGGGCGCATCGTGATTCATCCAACGAATTCCGACATCGTCTACGTCGCGGCGCAGGGCTTCAGCTACGGACCGCAGCAGGAGCGCGGCCTGTATCGCACGACGGACGGTGGCCAGACATGGAGCAAGGTGCTCTTCGTTGACGAGCACACCGGCGCGATTGACGTCGTGATGGACCCGCAGAATCCCAACAAACTCTTCGCGGCGATGTGGACACTCGAGATTCGGACGTGGGGGCGTCAGTCGGGTGGGCCGGGCGGCGGCATCTTTCAGTCGATGGATGGCGGCACCACATGGAAGAAGCTGGCTGGCAGCGGACTGCCGAAACATCCCGTCGGGAAAATCGGTCTCTCGATTGCCTACTCGAATCCGAATCGCGTCTACGCGCTGATCGAGACGGCCGACGGCGTGCCGGTCAAGGACGAGGCGGTGGACAACGGCGAACTCTGGCGCTCGGACGATGGCGGCACGACGTGGAAGATCGTGAGTTACAACCGCGACCTCGCGTGCCGGCAGGCCTACTACACCCGCGTGACGACCTCGACGGACAATCCGGATGAAGCGTACTTCACCTGCGCGTCGTTCAACCGCACGCTCGATGGCGGCGTGACGGCGACGACTGGTGGGCAGGGCGGCGCTGGCGGCCGCGGTCGTGGCGGCGCGATCGCACCGGTCGCTGGTGCCGGTGGCCGTGCGGCGGTGAATCCCAACCCGATGACGGCGCCGGGCGGTGATCACCACGATATGTGGATCGACCCGACGAATGGCAATCGGATGATCGTCGGCCACGACCAAGGCGTTTCGATCTCGACGACGCGCGCGCGCGAATGGCTGCGCATCCAGCTCCCGATTGCCCAGATGTATCACGTCACGACCGATGCGCGCATTCCGTACTGGGTGTACGGCAACCGTCAGGACGGTCCGTCGTATCGAGGGCCGAGCAACACGCGGTCGGGCGGGACCATTCCGCGCAGCATGTGGCACGGCGTGCAGGGCGGTGAGTCCGGATTCGCAACGCCGGACCCCACCGACACGAACCTGGTCTGGTCCACCGCCTCCGGCTCGGGCAGCCGCGGCGGCATCATCGTGCGGTTCGATCTCCGGTCGAAGACGGGCGCGAACGTCGAAGTCTGGCCGCAGTCAACCGGCGGGCACGCGGCCGCGGACCTGAAGTACCGGTTCATCTGGGACGCGCCATTCGAGATCTCGCCGCACGATGCGAAAACGATCTACACGGGCAGCCAGTACGTGCATATGTCCAACGACGGGGGAAAGAGCTGGAAGGAGATCAGCCCCGACCTCACGCGCAACGACAAGAGCAAGCAACAGATGTCGGGCGGCCTGTCGCCGGACAACATTGGCGTCGAATACGCGGACGTGATCCACTCGATCGCCGAGTCCCGTGTGCAGAAGGGCGTGATCTGGACGGGCGCGAACGATGGCCTCGTGCAGGTCACGCGCGACGCGGGCAAGAGCTGGACGAACGTGACCGCCAACGTGCCGGGGATGCCCATGTGGGGGTCGGTGCGTCACGTCGAGCCAGGGCGTTTCGCGGCCGGCACGGCCTATATCATCAACGACGCCCACCAAGAGAACAACCGCGACCCGTGGGTCTACCGAACGCACGATTTTGGCAAGACGTGGAAGCTGATCGTGAACGGATTGCCCAAGGTGCCGATGGGCTATGCGCACATCATCCGTGAGGATCCGGTCCGCAAGGGACTGCTCTACCTCGGCACGGAGAACGCGGTGTACCTCTCGTACGACGACGGTGATCAGTGGCAGCCGCTGCAGCTCAACCTGCCGGCGTCACCGGTGTACGGTATGACCATCGAGTCGCGATTCAACGACCTGGTGATCGGCACGTACGGCCGCGGATTCTGGATTCTCGACGATATCACGCCGCTGCAGAAACTGACGGTGGCGGCCGCTGCGGCGCCGGCGCACCTCTTCGCGCCGCGTCCGGCTTACCGGTTCCAGAATGTCGAACAGAACGTGACGATGCAGGACGATCTCACGGCTGGGCAGAATCCGCCGTACGGTGCGTCGATCAACTACTGGCTCAAGACGGCGCCAGCGACGGCACCAGAGATCACGATTCGCGACGCGGCCGGCAAACTCGTGCGTACGCTGAGCGGTGCGCGCGGCGTGGGACTCAACCGCATCTATTGGGACCTCGGTAACCAGCCGACGGTGCCGCCGCGGCTCCGCACCAAGCCGTCGTTCAACGAACAGTTCGCACTGGACGCCGATGGCACACGCTCGGCGCCAGGATTCGGTGCGATTTCCGTCTTGATCCTGCCGGGCAAATACACGGTGCAACTCACGGTTGATGGCCAGTCCTATTCCCAGCCACTCGAGGTGAAGAAGGATCCCAACGTCACCGTCACCGACCTCGACATGAAGGCGTCCGTTGATGCGCAGCTGCAGATCCAGGCCCAGATGGCCGCGGCTGGTGATTGGGTGACCTCCATGGAAGCGGTACGCGTGCAGGTGCAGCAACTCACCGCGACACTGGCGTCGGATGCCAAGAACGCGGATATCCTGCCGGCCGTGGATTCCGTGGGCCGCAAGTTCACCGATCTCGAGCGGTCGGTGATCGACCTGCGGCAGACAGGGCAGGGACAGGACGGCGTGCGCTGGCCCACGCAGATTGCGGGGCAACTCAACTATCTGTCGGGCAACCTCGCGGCGTCGGCAGACAATGCACCGAACGCGCCGCAACGTGACGTGTACATGGTGCTCGACCGACAGTCCAAGGCCACGAAAACGGCGCTGGACCTGCTGATTCAGCGCGATCTCGCCGCGCTCAACGCACGGCTGAGGGCGCGCGGGCTCAAGGAGATTGAACTGAAGCTGCCGCCGGTCGTGTTCTAGACGCGCGGTAGACGGGAAAACGAAAGCGCCGCCGGATCTGCCATCAGATCCGGCGGCGCTTTGTCACTCAGGTCAGAGTGCTACGGAATCGTCACGTTACGGCCGGCCTGGCCGCCACGGTGACAGGTGAGGCATTGGATCGTACGCGGTGCGCCGCCGCGGCCAGGGCCCATCTTCGGCAGCAGCGTCATGTTGATGTCATTCACGATGCCCATCATTGTGCGCGCCGTCTTCTTGCGCGCGAGCGTGTCTGACGCCCAGTCGGTGGTGATATGGCAGTCGTTGCAGCCCTTGCCCGTGCCGCGGCCGATGCCCTGATCCATCGCGGTCACCAGCTGGCCGGCCGGCACGGACTTCATCAGTTGGATGTTCTTGAACACTTCGCCGGCGGGGAGGTTTTCCTTGCCGGCGATCGACGCCATCACTTCCTTGACGTACAGGGCACGCGCGGCGGTGATCGAGTCGGCGCGGGCGGTTCGCTGTTCGAGCGTGAGCGGCGGTGGAGCCGCTCCGCGGCCACCGGCAGCGGCTGGCGCTCCTGCGGCTGGCGCTCCTGCGGCTGGCGCTCCTGCGGCTGCCCCAGCGCCACCACGACCAGCGGCGGGTGCGCCTGCTGGTGCGGCACCGCGCCCCGCGGCTGGCGCGGCGGCGGTCGGGGCCGGGGCGGCAGCCGGTTTCGGCGCGGAACTCGTGGACGAAGAGCAGGACGCGCCAATAATCAGCGCGGCGGGGATCAGGAGGGTTGTGGCGATTCGCATCAGGAATCCTTGAGCAGGCTACGGGGTGGGGAAGGGTGCATCGCTTGCCTGCGATTGTCGGTTAAAACAGACCGACCGACAACGATGCATGTCCGGCCGTGCGAGTGTCAAGTCGCATCGTGTACGCTGTACGCACGACGCGCACCTGGTCGGCCGCCGCTGCGTCGGGCTTATGGCTTCTTCGCGCCCCCCGCCCCCACCGGCGGCCCCTGCGGAATCGCCGCGCCGTCGTGCCGCGGTTCGCTCGCCCCGAAGTGGATACCCTGGCCATTGGACATCACGGCCTGTCCATAGCCGAACTGGTCGGTGAAGCGGCCGACGTGCACCTCGACCTCGTGCCCTAAGGCCTTCAGGTCGCGCACCGTCGCGGCCGGAACGGATGCTTCGATCTGTACGTCACACCCATCGAACGTCCGCTTCGAGAATCGCGGCGCCTCGAGTGCTTCCTGAATGTTCATCCCGAAATCCGCGATGTTGCTCACGAACTGCGCGTGCGCCTGCGACTGGTTCCAGCCGCCCATGATGCCAAAGCCGATTTTCACGTCGCCCTTCTCCATGAACGCCGGAATGATCGTGTGCAGCGGCCGCTTGCGCGGTGCGATCGTGTTGGGCTGTCCCTTGTCCAGCGTAAACAGTCCGCCGCGGTTGTGCAGCACGAAGCCCGTGCCCTCAGCAACGAGCCGCGAACCAAACGCCGAATAGTTGCTCTGGATGAGTGAGACGATATTGCCGTCCTGGTCGATCGCGGTCATGTAGATCGTTTCGCTCTCGCCCTGCTCGAGGCCGGCGAGCGCGACCGGCTCCACTCGGCACGATGCCTTCGCAGGGTCAATCCGTTTGGCGCGTGCGTCGGCGTTGGCGGAACTCATCAGCTGCTCGATGGGCAGTTTCGAGAAGGCGGGGTCGCCGATGTACTTGAGGAGATCGGCGTAGGCGAGCTTTTTGGCCTCGATCTCGACGTGCATCGCCTTGGTGCTCAGGAATCCATACTCGGCGATGGGGTAACGCGACATGATGTTGAGCATCATGAGGGCCGCCATTCCCTGGCTGTTGGGCGGGAGTTCGTGCACGGTCCAGCCGCGATAGTTCGTCGTCATCGTGTTCACCCATTCTGGCGTGAACTCGGTGAGGTCAGCGGCAGTCATCGTGCCGCCCTCGGCGCTGATCGTCGCGAGGATCGCGTCGGCCGTGGGCCCAGTGTAGAAACCCTGCTTGCCGTCCTTGGCGATGCGCTTGAGCGACGCGGCGTAGCCGGGGTTCTTGAACTCCTCACCAGCCTTGGGCGCGTGTCCGCCCGGCGCGAAGGTGGCTTTGAAGGCTGCGTTGCCCGCACCGCGCTCGGCGGGATTCCACAACCGTGCGGTCACTTCGCCAAGCGGGAATCCATGCTCCGCGTAGTAGATGGCCGGCGCGAGCAGTTCGTCAAACGACTTCGTGCCAAACTTCGCGCGCAACGCGTCCCACCCCGCCACCATCCCCGGCACGGTGACGCTCCAGACGCCGCTCTGCGGCATGCGCCCGTTCGGACTCTGTGCCGCGACGAGATCGGCGGTGACGCCGCTCGCGGCCCAGCCGCTCGCGTTGAGTCCGTAGACCTTGCCCGTCTTTGCTTCGTAGACAATCGCGAAGAGATCGCCGCCGATGCCGTTCATCATTGGCTCGGTGAGGCCGAGCACCGCATTGGCCGCGATGGCTGCGTCGATGGCATTGCCTCCCGCGGTCAGGATTTGCGCGCCGGCCTGCGAGGCGAGTGGTTGGCTCGAGGCGACGATACCGAGCTTCGTGGTGATCATCGACCGGCCCGCGACGACGAGCGGGGGTTGCGTCGTGTCGGTGCTGGCGGCGCGCGATTGCGCGGCAAGGTCTGGACCGGTCATGGCAATGAGGGCGGCGAGGAGTGCGACGAGTCCGAGCATGAAGCTGAAGCTACCGGTGCCCCGCGGCTGGTGGCGAGGGGTGCGCGCCATGGGTCAGGGGCGAACGATCCAGAAAAACGAACGGCCGGTCGCGGAATAGATCCGCGACCGGCCGTCCTCGTTTCGGTGCAACCCTGGGGCGACTACTCTTCGCCCGCGCCGGCCTTGCCCTTGAGGGCCTCGGCGATGCGGTGTCGCAGGTCGGCGACATGCGCGGCGGCGGTACGGTCGGACGTCTTTGCTCCCTTCAGCTGCGCGTCGAGCCCGCGCAGTTCAGCGCGGACCGCCGGATAGAGATCCGAAACCTTGGCCTCGAGCACCGGCGCCGCTGGGCCGCCGGCACCGCCGCGGCCACCAGCGCCAGCTGCTGCCGGCGCAGGATTGATCTTGTCGCGCAGATTCTCGACATACGCCCGCTGCAGCGCACGGCGATAGCTGTCGGTATTTGTGCCGCTTGCCAACTCACCGAAGAGTCCGCTGCGCACGTCGGCGAAGAGGTCGACGAGGGAGTAGCTCTCGCTGGCCTTCGCCGATGCCGACTGGTCCGCCACGCGGAGCAGCCGGGCGTTCTGCAGGAGCGAGCCAAGGATTCCGGCCTGCGCCGAGTGAATGCGCGCCACGTCACCCGTCGGCGTGAGACGCCGCAGGATATCCTTGTCGAGCAGGAAAGACGGCGTGGTAAACGCATTCTCGTTCAGGAACTTGATCGCCGCCTGCTGCCGTGCTTTGGGGACCGGCGTGAATCGCACGCCAATCTGGCCCCCCCACTTTTCCTGCGACGTCGAGCCGCCGACCACATTCGTGACGTGCGTCAGCTCGGTGCGCCACTGGCCGATCACGTGGCCGTAGAGGAAGTCGAGATCGTCGTTGTCCTCGCCCGGCTTGATCGTGGCGGGCATCACCATCGGCATGATCCGCTTGAGGTTCTTGAGCCCCCAGCCGGTGGCCTTGACCGCGTCCTGATCGCCAACAGCTTCGGATTCATCTTCCGGGTCGCTGCCGCCCTGGCCTGAGGTCGAGAATCGGAGCCATGGCTTGGCGTCCTGTTCCTTCGCCCAGCTGTCGAGTGTGGCGCGTTCGGCCTGCGGTGTGCGCGCGTTGGGGATCGGTGCATAGCCCCAGTGGGTCGCCCACTTGTCGTACGGTCCGATGACCGGGAAGAGCAGTGCGGGCGGCACGTTGTCTTCCGGCTGCACCAAATAATTCCACCGCGAGTAGTCCATCAGCGTGCCCGTGTGGCCCCAGACCTTCAGGAACGAAGCGCTACGCAGCGAATCCACGGGGTAGGTGCCGCTCGACTTCTGGTTGTGCTGGAATCCGAGCGTGTGGCCGACTTCGTGCGCCACAACGTACCGAAGCAGTTCGCCCATCAGGTCGTCGGGGAACGGAATCGTTCGCGCGCGCGGATCGATCGCGGCGGCCTGCGTGAAGTACCAGTGCATGACCAGGCGCTGGGCGTTTTGATAGAACTGGATGTGGGCGTTGAGAATCTCGCCTGAGCGCGGGTCGTGCACGTTGGGACCCGACGCGTTCTCTGTCGCCGACGGGAGCCAGCGGACGACGGAGTAGCGCGCATCTTCAGGTGACCAGTCCGGATCGTTCGCCGGTGCATCCTTGGCGATGATGGCATTCGTGAACCCGGCCGCCTCGAACGCCGGCTTCCAGTCCTCGATCCCCTTCTTGATGTACTCCACCCACTTGGTCGGCGTCGACGGATCGACGTAGTACACGATGGGCTTCACCGGTTCCGACATCGCCGCCGCGGGATTCTTCTTCTCGAGGCGGTAGCGCGTGATGAAGCAGCGCTCCTTCACCTGCTGGTTCAGATCGGTGTAGTCGGTGGCGCGGCGCGCGAAGTATCCCACGCGGTCGTCACAAAGCCGCCCCATCATTGGCGTCTCGGGGAGCTTGTGGAAGCTCCAGCTCATGACGATGGTGTTGGACGGGTTGGTGTTCGTTGGTGCTGCGCCGCGACCGGCCGGCGCCGCGGCGCCGCGACCACCGGCCACCTGCTGAGCGAAGGTGAGCGTTGCTTCGGCGTTCACGTTGTCCGGGAACGGCACGATCTTCTCGATCCACGAGCGCGTCGCGTCGATGGTACCGGGGACGCGTCCGTTGATGCCGATTTCGGCGGGCGGCGCGGTGAACAGACGGCCGATGTCGAGCACTACCGCGCTGTCGGGGCCGTAGGCCTCAACGTTGAACACGGCGATGATCGGATTGACGTTCGCGTCCTGCATCGCTCGGAACTCTGGGCGACCGGGTGTGGCGATGGCGTCATACGATACGCCCTGCAGATAGACGCGGTTGTCGCGCCGTTCCCAGCGCAGTACACGATTGCCGAGTGACTGGCCGCCGTAGCCGGTCCCGAGCACCGTCCGCTTGATCTCGGTCACGAGGAGCAGGTCCTTGCCGAGTTGCGCGCGCGGGATTTCAAAGAGGAACCGCTGGCCGATGCGGTGCACCTTGATGAAGCCGTCGCGTGAGCGCGCCGCGCCGGTGACCACGCTGCTGTACGGTTGCGGATTCGGTTCGCCGAGCGCACCGCCGCCGCCACCACCGCCGGCTTGAGGAGGGGCTCCGCCTTGGGCGCCGCGTCCGCCGCGGCCACCTGGTGCGGGCGCCGCGGAATCAGGAGCTGGTGCTGGTGCGGGTGCTGGCGCGGGCGCGCCGACGTTCGCACGACCACCGGCACCGGCACCGCGCTGCGGTCCTGGAGCTGGAGTTGGTGTTGGCGCCGGAGTTGTTGCTGGCGTGGTGCAGGCGACCGCGATGAGCAGCGCGGCAAGCGAGCGAGAGCGCAGACGTATTGTCATACGGATTAGGAGGGGTGAGGGATCTGAACAACTTGCGGTTGTCGGCCGCTCGAGGGCAAGCGACTGCGCAACAGCGACTGCGCAATGTCTTTCATACGGACACCGCGGCGAGTGCGTTGCCGAGCGATCGGTCGCGGTGGCAGGGCCTGGGCGTATGTTTCGCGCACGATGCCGGTTCCGACGGATGGCTTTGGCGCGCCGCGTGGCGCAGCGAGTAGTGCAACGGGTCACCCCGCCGGCGATTCAGGCGGCGATTCGGGCGGCGCGTCTGGCACGATGGCGCTCCCAGACGCCGCGCCCATCAGCGACGCGCAGTCCGCGCCGCCAATCTGGGCGGTCGTGTTCGCTGGTGGCATCGGGTCACGATTCTGGCCGCTTTCCACCCCCGCGGCGCCAAAGCCAGTGCTCGCCCTCGTCGGTGGCCGTCCACTCATCGCCGACACGGTCGGACGGCTCGACCCGCTGATTCCGGCCGACCGCGTGCTGATCGTGACGAGCGCCGACATCGCGCCCGCCGTCCGCGCGGTCCTGCCGTCAGTGCCCGAGTCAAACTTCTTGGTTGAATCGCGGCCAATGGGCACGGCCGCTGCGCTGGCATGGGGAGCGAACGAAGTGCGCCGCCGTGCTGGTCCGCACACGCCGGTCTGTGCGTTGCACGCGGACCTTGCCGCCGCCTTCCCCTCGGCGTTGCGTACGGCACTCCATCGCGCGGCGGTTACGTCGGCGGGCGAGCAGGCCATCGTCGCGCTCGGTGTGCGGCCGACGCGCGCGGAGCCGTCGTTCGGCTACATCGAATCGGGCGTGCTGCTCAACCCAATGGATTCGCTCGACCGCGGCGGTGCCGCCGAGGTGGCGACGTTTACGGAAAAGCCGAGTTCCGAGGCGGCCGCGGCGCTGGTGCGCGCTGGCGCGCTCTGGCACTCCGGTATCCTGTTGGGCGCGGCGCAGGAGTTCCTCGATGCGCTGGAGCGCTCCGTGCCTGAGGTGGCGGCCGGACTCTCTGCGCTGCGTAGCGGCGACATCGAAGGGTTCGCGGCGCAGGTGCGCGCGGTGGACATCGAACGCGGGTTGCTCGAGCGGGTGGGCCGGTTGCTCGTGATGGCCCCTGAGTTCGGCTGGGACGACGTCGGGACCTGGGCCGGCCTGCGCCGCGTGCGCGACCTTGACGATGCGGGCAACGGGGCGCTCGGCGATGCACACTTCACCGACGCGACGGGCAATGTCGTGCACGCCGAATCGGGCACGGTGGTGATGTTCGGCGTGTCGCAGCTGCTGGTGGTGACGCGGCCTGGACTGACCTTCGTGACGACGTTGGAGCGCGCGGCCGACCTCAAGCCGCTCCTCGATTCGCTCCCGGGAAGCGCGCGGATCAATCCGGGTTCGCTCGGCCAGTAGCGCGTCTGACCGTCGCCGCGCTACCGCGCGGGCCGCGCCGCTATCGCAACGTCAGCATGAACCGCAGGGTCCGTCCCGGCTGCGGCAGTCCGCATTGGTCGTACACGGCGGCGTTGGCCACGTTGTCCAGTGCAAGCAGCGCCCTCATGGTACGAAACGGTCCACGGGCCAGCATGCCGAACGTGCGCTCAAGCGAGAGATCGGACGCCGCCTGGCCCTTGAGCCGGACCTCGGCGCCGGATTCCGCGTGAAGGCAGTACTGCGCGCCCGTGTAGCGCGCGGTGCCGAATGCCCGGATCTGCATCGGCAGCGGCACGGCGACGCCCAAGGCACCCCGCACTTCGGGATTATTCTCTGAGTGGCGTGTGGCGCCATTCGCGGTCTGGTCGAAGACGGTGATCGTCTGAATCGTGGCGTCGGCGCTGACGGAGATCGCTTGGTCGCGGCCACCGCCGAAGGTGGCCCCAGACACGAGTTCGATGCCGCGGCTTTCAATCCGGTCGCGGTTGATGCGCATGAAGCGCGTCGGATTCGACTGCGTGATGCGCACGATGGCGTCGTCCAAGTTGTGGCTGAAGGCGGTGAACTGCAGGCTGGCGTCGGGGATCGCGCCAACCGATCCGTGAACGGTGACGCCTCCCTCGAGTCCTAGCAGCGTTTCTGGCTTCAGGTCGGGATTGGGCCGATACCGATTCAACGCGCCTGAGTACAACTCGCGCAAAGCAGGGAAACGCGAACGGCGGCTTGCATTCGCATGCAGTCTCCAAGCCGTGCCAACTTCGCGCACGAGTCCAGTACGCCAGCCGATGTCGCCGAGCGGTGCTTGGCCAGGTTCGCGTCCACCGGACTCCGGCGTGCGTGATTTGTCGGCGACTCCACCGACGTCGAAGGTCGTGCTCGGGCCAAGCGGGGTTTCAAGTTCCAGGCCCGCACTGGAAAGAATTTGTCGGTAGTGCACACCGGCGGCAGGCGAGAGCGTTTCGTTGTAACGCACGTCGGCCGCCGTCACGGCCGCCGCGAGCTTTGCGCCGCGCGGGAGCGTGTGTGTGAAATACGCGCGGGTCGTGGTGGTGCGCTCGTCGCCGAGTTCTTCGCCGTTCAGCGTGGTATAGGTTCGGGAGGTGAACGACTCGATTTTCTGACGGCCGGCGTTGTAGCCGGCGCTGATGTCGGCCGTAGCAAATCCGAATGGCGTGGCAAACGCCCCGCTGCTAGCCGAGATCGCCGCAACGCCTCGCGTGCTGTGCGGGTAGCGCCAAAGGCGCGGCGCGGCGAGATGCTCTTCCGGTGGCACGCCGCGAACGGCGTCGAATCCAGTGAATGTCGCGCCGATCGATCGGCCAGAGCGTCCCCGCCAGCGCAGCGACGCGAAGGCGTCGGTTGCGCGCAGGTCGCTGTTAGTGCGCAATCCGTCGCGGGCCGTCAGATCGGTGATGCCGCTGGCCAGCGCGACGCCGTCCCGTTGGCGATACGCCATCCCGGCGCGGGTGGTCAGCAGGCCGCGGCCAAGCGAGTCCGTGCGGCTCGCGCCGATCGACGTGCCGAACGCGGCGGTGGCATCCAGGCCAACGCCGCCCCACGCACGCCGGTCGCCGGCGGGGAAGCCGGTACTGCCTTGTGACACCGAAATCGTTCCACCGAGCGCGTTCGGGCCGCTGAGCAGCGAGCCGAGACCGTGAACGATGACCACTTCTTCAGATCCCGTGATCGGCACGAGCGAGGGATCGGTGCGATGATCCCACCCGAGGGTGAGGGGGACGCCATCGAGGATGACAGCGACCTGGCGCGAGTCAGACCCGCGCACGGTGAGTTCCATCTCGCCCCGCGAATTCTGACGGACGCTGACCGATGGCGTTTCGCGAAGCAGCTGGTCGAGCAGCGGCGCCGGCGAGGAGCGCAACTTGTCGGTGGTCACGATCAGGGCGCTGGCCCCACCGACGACGGCGGCTGCGCGGGACTCAGTGACCGTGACCGGCCGGAGCCGGCGGGAGACAGAGTCTGCGCGCGTTGAATCCGTTCCGCCCTGGGCCTCGGTCAGAAAAGGCGTCGTTCCCGCGATCACGGCCAACAGCGCAACGCGAAGCGACATCGATGCCGGCATGACCATTTTGCAGGGGCGGGTGAGTGAGGGGGACGGAAGCGAGGTAAGGTAAGGTAAGGTAAGGTTCGCCTGCTCGACGATGAGTCGGCGGGCGTACGCGTCGGCCGTCACGCCCCGCCGTGCCAGCGTGCCGGGAGTGTTGGGCGAACGGATCGCCTCATATCTTGCAGCCACGCCTCTATGCCTTCCGCCGCACCTTTCTTCTATCGGAACACGGACGGGATTCGGATCACCGTCCGCCCGACCTTTCTGCCGGATCAGTCGATTCCCGAGCAGCGCCAGTACGTCTTCATGTACAACGTGCGCATCGAGAACACGACGCCGCAGTCGGCGCAGCTGATCTCGCGCCGCTGGCGCATTCACGATTCGATCGGCGAGGACACGGTGGTCGCCGGAGAGGGTGTGGTGGGCGAGCAGCCGTTGCTCGTGGCGGGGGCGGTGCATGAGTACCAGAGTTTCTGCGTGCTCAAGTCGGCGAGCGGGCATATGGAAGGCGAATACCGGTTCGTTCGCGCAGACACCACGCCCTTCGAGGCGGCGATTCCGCGGTTCACATTGACCGCGGACGAATGGCAGGGTACGTCGCCTTGATGGACGCCGCCGGCGACGCCGCGACACTCGCGCGTGCGGTGGCGCAATGGCGCGACGACACACCCGGCACGAAACACCGCCATCACCTGAACAACGCAGGCGCCGCGCTCCCGCCCAGCGTTGTCATGGACGCTGTGCATAGCCATCTCGACCTCGAGGCGACGATCGGCGGGTATGAGGCCGCCGCCGCCGCGGGCGGCGCGATCGACGACTGCTACCGATCGCTCGGCTCGCTGCTGCGCGTCGCGCCGCACAACATTGCGGTCACCTCCAGCGCGACCGCGGCATACGCGCAGGCGCTGTCGGCTTTTGACTTTGCGCCCGGCGACACGATCGTGACCACGAACGCCGACTACCTCTCGAACCGGATCATGTTCGAGGCACTCTCGGCGCGCCGCGGCGTACGGGTGATCGAGGCCGCGGAGCTGCCGGAAGGCGGCGTGGACCCCGCCGCCGTCGCGGCCGCGATCGCTGCGGCCAGGCCACGGCTCGTGGCGGTCACCTGGGTCCCGACCTTTGGCGGGCTGGTACAGCGCGTCGAGGATGTCGGCGGGATCTGCTCCGACGCCGGCGTACCGTACCTCGTGGATGGGTGCCAGGCCGTGGGCCAGCTCGACATCGACGTGGTGGCGGTGCGCTGCGACTTCATGGCCGCGACGGCGCGGAAATTCCTGCGCGGGCCGCGTGGTATCGGGTTCCTGTACGTCTCGGACAGCGCATTGGCCCGCGGGATGCACCCGTTGCTGGTCGATATGCGCGGGGCGAACTGGAATGCGTCGGGCTCGTACTCGACGTATGACGGCGCACGCCGGTTCGAGCAGTGGGAGCAACCGCTCGCGCTGCTTCTGGGGATGGGCGCCGCGGCGCGCTATGCGCTCGACGCGGGCATCGCGCGCACCGCGGCGCGCGCGCATGCGCTGGCCTCTGCCGCGCGCGAGCAATTGACTCGGATACCGGGCGTTCGATCGCTCGACCATGCGCCGCGACTCTCGGCGATCGCCTCGTTCGAATGCGAGGGGCACGACGCCTCGGCGCTGGTGCCAGCGCTGCGCGCGCTTGGGGTCAATGTGTCGTCGCAATCGCGGGACGAAAACGCCGTGGCGCTTGGCCGCCTTGGTGCCGGATCGCTGCTCCGGGTGTCGCCGCATTACTACAACGACGCGTCCGACCTCGACGCGCTCGAGGCCGCGCTGAGAGAGTTGCTCACACCGTAGCACGGTCCGCGCGCCAAGTGGTCGTGGATTCGGCTATGTTGGCTCTATGCATCTCACCAGCACCGTGCGGGCGCTCGCGCTCGCGTCGGCGTTGCCTGCGCTTGGCGCGGCCCAGTCTACCTGCCGACCGAGTGCATCGAGCTTGGAGGCGCGACTCAGCAGCCTAGGTGTCGCGCAGCGCCGCCATCGGCGTTTCGCGGAACACTTCGCGGCCCGTCGCCATGCCGATCGCGACGGCCAGCGTCATCATTACGCCCGCGATCAGGAAGGCTGGCAGCAGTGCGGGCGAGAACTGTCCGTCGAACACGAAGGTGACCAACGCCCAGGCGCCCACGAATGAGAGCAGCATTCCCGTGAACGCGCCGAGCATGCCGAGCAGTGCGTACTCGGCGAGCAAGATGCGGCCGATCTGCGCCCGCGTGGCGCCCAGCGTCTTCAGGAGTACGCCCTCACGGAGTCGGTCGCGCCGGGTGGCGGCGACGGCGCTGAACAACACCGGGACGGCCATCGCCAAGCTGAACAGCGCGAGGAACCGGACAGCGAGCGTGATGCGTCCGATGATCTCCAGCACCGTGGCGCGCAGCAGGGAGAGGTCGACGCTGGACGCGTTTGGGAAGCGGAGGACCACATTGCGTTGAATACGCGCGATGACCGTGTCGCTGGAGATCGCGGCCACGAGTACGAACATCTTTGGTGCCGTGGATAGTGCCTTGGACTGGAAGACCGCGAAAAAATTCGGTTCGAATCGGCCCCAGTTCACTTCGCGCAGGCTGGTGAGTCGCGCGGCGACCGGCACGCCCTGCACATCCCAGGTCAGCGTGTCGCCCAGCGAGACGGCGAGGTCCGTCGCCAGGCCCTGCTCAAGGGACATCTCGCTGAGCGTATCGGTGCCGCTGCCGCCGAACCACTTCCCCGCGGTGATCTGTTCCGTGACGACGACGGTGTCGCGGTAGGTCGAGCGGTACTCGCGGTTGAAGGCCCAGTTCCGGCGCGGGAGCGCGTGCGCGGCGCCCCACACGTCGAGCGCTTGGCCGTTGATGGACTTGAGCTTCATCGTGACCAGCGGCGTAGCGCTCACCGCCTGTTCGCCAGTCGCCTGCACAATGGAGTCGATCGCGACGCGCTGGTCGTCCTGCACGTCGAAGAACACCAGGTTACCCCGCGCGGCTTGGGCGGAGACCTCGAACTGGCGGAGCAGGTTGGCTTGCACCAGGTAGAGCGTGCTCACGAGAAAGGCGCCGAACCCGAGCGCGAGTATGACCGAGCGGGTCTGGTTGGCCGGGCGATAAAGATTGGCGACGCCCTGCCGGAGCAGGTAGGGGAGGCGCTGCGCGACGAGACGGCGCGCGAGGTGCGAGAGCAGCGTGGCGCTGCCCCAGAGCAGGAGGAGGCTCACGCCAATGCCAAGGGCCACGAGGATGCCGCGGCGCCAATTGTCGGTGCGCGAAATGGCCAGCACGACCACGCTCGCCACGAGCGCGATGTTCACGAGGTGTGACGGGATGTCGCGGCGGCGCTGATGTTCGAGCGCTTCGGCGTCGCGGCGGAGCGCCTGAAGTGGTGAGACGCGGCGGAGCGCGAGCAGTGGGCGCAACGAGAAGACGAGTGCGACCCAGACACCGATGGCCAGGCCGACGCCGATGGCCTTCGGGACGATCTGCACCGTGACGTCGAGCGGCAGCGTGCCCTCGAGCGCGACGGGCAGCGCAAACTGGATGGCCACGCCGATCGCGGCGCCGATTGCCGCGCCGGCCAGGCCCATCAGCGCGGCCTGTGTGACGTAGATGGCGAGCACCTGAGAGCCGGTCGCGCCGAGGCAGCGCAGAACGGCGACCGTGTCGATTTTTCGGTTCATGAACGCATTCACCCCGCTGGCCACGCCGATCCCGCCAAGCAGCAGCGCGATCATTCCGACGATGCCGAGGAAGTCGGCGAGCCGGCTGATGGCCTCGGTCATGTTCTCTTCCTGCTGCACGACCGTGCGCACGCGGATGTTGGCCGCTCGGAACCGGGCTCGTATTGGTTCGACCCATTGGGGGCTTTGCACGCCGTCCGGGAGGCGCACGAGTGTCTCGAACGAGGCGCGGCTGCCGAAGCCCAAGAGCTGCGTGCTGGCGACGTACTGCTCCGCGATGAATACGCGGGGGCCGATGGCTGACGCGAGCCCGGGATCGCCAGGCACGGAGTTGGTGGTGCCGATGATAATGAACTGCGAGAAGCCGATCGAGAGGGTGTCGCCGACGTTCGCGTCGAGCGAAATCAGCGTCGACGGGCTGACGAGCGCGGCGGGGCGCTTCTGGAGTTCACCCCACAGGTTGGCGGGCTCCGAGGTCACGGCGCCGTACGGCGGATAGGTTGGCCCAACGGCGCGTACCTGCGCGAGGCGCGTGATCTGTGTGCGCGGCGCGTACGCCATCGAGGTGAACGTGACCACCGTGGCCATCGTCGGCCCCGTGCGGGCGAGCGAATCGAGTAGGGCCTTGAGCGAATCGGGGTAGCGCGTGTCGGAGGTAAACGACACGTCGCCGCCCATCACGCTGCGACTCTGCAGGCGCACGGCGGCGCTGACGTTGTCGGCGATCGAGTCGATCGCGACCAGTGCGCCGACGCCCAGCGAGATCGACGACATGTACAACAGCAACCGGCGGCGCGCGGTGCGGCTTTCGCGCCACGCGAGGCTGGGAATCCAGCGCCAGCGTGCCGTCATCGGGCGGTCGAACTCGCGGGCACTGGGGGCGTGGCGGAGGTCGTACGGTCCTCGACGATATCGCCGTCACGCAGCCGGATGATCCGGCCCGCCCGCTCAGCGAGCGTCAGGTCGTGCGTGACGATCACCACGGTGGAGCCGGACGATTTGTTCAGCGATTCGAGCAGTTCGACGATCTTCGCGCCAGTGACGCCGTCGAGGTTGCCTGTCGGCTCGTCGGCAAAGAGGATTTTTGGGGAGTTCGAGAAGGCGCGGGCGATTGCCACGCGCTGCTGCTCGCCGCCCGAGAGCTGCGAGGGGAAGTGATCCATCCGGTCGCCAAGCCCAACGTGCTCGAGGAGCATCTTTGCCCGCTCCGGAGCCCCAAAGTCCCCGCGCAGTTCGAGCGGCACCTGCACATTTTCCAGTGCGGTGAGCGTCGGGATCAATTGAAAGGTCTGGAAGATGAAGCCAACTTTCTCACCGCGAAGCCGGGCGCGCTCGTCTTCGGTCAGCCGGTTCAGTTCCACCCCGTCGAGCGAGACGGTGCCGCTGGAGGGCACGTCGAGTCCGGCGAGGAGTCCAAGGAGCGTCGTCTTGCCGCTGCCGGAGGGCCCGACGATGGCGACGAGTGAGCCCTGGGGTATTGTGAATGACACCTGTTTGAGCACGGCGAGCGTGCCGGCGCCACTCGGGTATTCCTTCTGGAGATTGGATGCGACCAGCATGAGGGCGTTGAGAGCGGTGCTGAGTGTGATCCTGCTGGTGCCGCTCGCGGCATGCGGTGACCGATCAGGCGCGCCGGCGGCAAGGAGCGGGAGTAACGCCCAAGGAGGGCGTGCTACCGCGCTGCCTGAATCATCCACAGGGGCGCCCGCTGGGGCAACGGGTGGTGGCAGCGTCGCGGCCGCGCCGGCGCCCGACCGTACTGGTGCGCCAAGGGCGCTCTTCATTGGTACGAGCCTCACGGCGGGGCTCGGACTCGACAATCCGGCCACCGAGAGCTGGCCGGCGGTCGTCCAACAGTTAGCCGATTCCGCGCAGATCCCCCTGCTGGTGGTCAATGCCGGATTGTCTGGCGAAACCTCGGCGGGCGCGCTCCGGCGCGTCGACTGGCTGATGCGCGAGCGGTACGACCTGGTTGTGATTGAGACCGGCGCGAACGACGGGCTGCGCGGGCTGAACTGGGATTCGACCGCCGCGAACATCACCAGCATCGTCGCGAAGGTGAGGACCGCGAATCCGGGGGCGAAGATTTTGCTCGCGCAGATGGAAGCGCCGACGAATATGGGGCCGCGGTACACCAAGGCCTTTCATGACCTGTTTCCGCGCGTGGCGCTACAGACCGGCACCACCCTTTTGCCGTTCATCCTGCAGGACGTGGGGGGGGTCGCCACGCTCAACCAGGGCGACGGCATCCATCCGACCGCCGAAGGTGCACGGATCGCCGCGCACAATCTGTGGCCGGGAATCCGTTTCTCACTCAGGAATCCCTGAGCGGTTCAGGGCAAGTTGTTCCAGGTGGTAGCAGCGTGCGGCCACAGGTACTAACCTCTACATCCGTGAAGACAATCCAGCGATCGATTCTTGCCGTCGTGGTGGGATGGACGGCGTTGGCCTGTGGCGGCGGCTCAGCCGGCGGTGTGGCCGGCGGTGCGAAGACGGTCGTCGCGTGGCAGCCCCCGGCCGAAGACTCGATTCCGGCCGATTCGATGGGCGCGGCGATTCGCCGCGGACTCTCGCTCCTCAGATTTACGCCGGAGAGCCTGCCGCGGTATGCGACATCGAATCTCCGCTGTGTGAGTTGCCATCAACTGGACGGACGCAAGCTGTCGGCCGCGCCGCTCGTCGCGTCGTACGCGCGCTATCCCAAGTACATGCCGCGCACCGGCGCCGTGGTCACGATTGCCGACCGCGTCAACTATTGCGTCACCCGGTCGTTGTCCGGCAATGCGCTGCCAGCCGACAGTCGGGAGATGGCCGATATCATCGCCTACCTCGCTTTTATCTCGAAGGGCGCGCCGGTGGGTGGCAAGACGCCAGGCGCCGACGGACTGATCGCGATGCAGGACACGCTGGTGGGTGACACGCTGCGCGGGAAAATGCTGTTTCAGGGGACCTGTGTGCTCTGTCACGGAACGGACGGCGCGGGCGCTGTGGCCGGCGTGCCGTCGCTCTGGGGCCCTACGTCGTACTCAATCGGCGCGTCAATGTCGCGCCTCGAACGCGCGGCGAGCTTCATCTATCACAATATGCCGCAGAGCAATCCGGGTTCGCTGACCGCTCAACAGGCGTTCGACCTAGCGGCGTATGTGAACTCGCACCCGCGCCCCGACTCGCCCGGTAAGGAAAACGATTATCCGGCTGGTGGTGCACCGCGTGACGTGCCGTACGCCACGATGGGCCATACGCCGCCTGGAACGCCGGCCAGCCTGCTCCCTAGGGCCAATCCCAAAAGCGCGACGGTTCCGGCCCCGCCATCGGTGCGCCGCGGCGCGCCGTAGCACTGCCAAGTCAACACCTGCCAAGGATCTTCTCCGAATGACTGACGATACCTCGCTCTCGCGTCGTGAGCTGCTGACCGGCGCCGCAGGCGCGATAGGCGGCGCCCTGATCGCGCGTGTTCCCGCGCTCGATGCGCAGGGCGCGCCGAAGCCAGCGGCCGCACCGGGAGCGGCGCCCGCCGTGCCTCCTGTTGTGCCTCCTGCTGTGCTTCCCGTTGTGCCCGTCGATCCGACGAAGGTGCCGGGACTTCCCACGAGTGCCCAGGGCGCGCGCTCGCCGTTCGTGACGCTCGCGCGCACGCCGACCGGCGATATCACCGGCACGTCGTATTCACCACTCCAGGACCTGACGGGCACAATCACGCCCTCGGATCTGCATTTCGAGCGGCATCACGCCGGTATTCCGCTGATCGACCCGGCCAGGCACACGCTGCTGATCCATGGGCTGGTTGAGCGGCCGTCGGCGTTCACGCTCGACGACCTCAAACGGTTTCCGTTCGTCACGCGCACGCACGTCGTCGAGTGCGCCGGCAACGGGCGCGCCGTGTTTCGCGATCCGAAGGGGGAGAAGGTCACGCCGCAGCGCGCGGCGGGGATGTCGTCAAACTCGGAGTGGACCGGCGTGCCGCTCCGCCTGCTTTTTGACGAAGTCGGAGCAACGCCAGAGGCCGCGTGGTTCCTCGCCGAAGGCGGCGACGCGTCGGTGCTGACGCGGAGCGTGCCGATGTCGAAAGCGTTCGATGATGCGTTGGTCGTCTACGCGCAGAACGGTGAGCCGCTGCGTCCCGCGCAGGGCTATCCGATTCGGCTGCTGCTGCCGGGCTGGGAAGGGAACACGAGCGTGAAGTGGTTGCGCCGCCTCGAACTCGGCACGAAGCCCTGGATGACGCGATGGGAAACGTCCAAGTACACCGACCCGCTCGCCAGCGGGATGGCGCGGCAGTTCAGTTTCGAGGTTGATGCGCGGTCGATCATCACGTCACCCGCGCATCCGGGGACGGTGGACAAGGGGTGGCGCAACATCTCCGGGCTTGCGTGGTCAGGCCGCGGCAAGATTCGTCGTGTCGAAGTGAGTACCAACGGGGGCAAGAGCTGGATCGATGCGCTGCTGCATCCTCCCGTGCTGTCCAAGGCCTACACACGGTTCTCGATTCCCTTCGCGTGGGACGGCACGCCCGCCCTGCTGCTCTCGCGCGCGACGGACGAGACGGGGTATGTCCAGCCCACGCGCGAACGGATCATTACCGTTCGCGGCGCGGGGACGGACTACCATCTGAATCACATTGTGGGATGGCGCGTGGCGGCCGACGGTCGCGTGTTTTTTCACGGAGATACCTGATGCAGCAGACCACGAGGAGAATTCGCGGTGTGGTGGCTGGCGTGGTGGCCTGCGGTGCGGTTGCGGCGGTCGCCCTGATCGCGGCCTGTGGCGGCGGCAGGGACGCCGAAATGGGGGCACCGCCCCCATCGGGTCGCTACGACATCGGGCGGGCTGCGACGGCGGCCGAAATTGCGGTGATGGACATCGACGTGGGGCCGGACGGGGTCGAGCTGCCGGCCGGCCAGGGCACGGTGTCGCAGGGCGCAAAACTTTTCGGCGCCCAGTGCGCCTCGTGCCATGGCGTGCAGGGCGAAGGGATGCCGCCCGCGTATCCGAAGCTCGTTGGACGCGAGCCGCGCGAGGGGTTCCCGTTCGGCCGCGATCCAAAACTCGAGAAGACGATCGGCAACTACTGGCCCTATGCGACAACGTTGTTCGACTACGTGCGCCGGGCGATGCCGTTGTTCACGCCGGGTTCGCTCAGCGATGACGAGGTCTATGCGTTGACGGCGTACTTGTTGGCCCAGAACGAGGTCATCAAGGCCGATGCCACACTGGACGCCGAGTCGCTGAAAGCGGTGCGGATGCCCGCGCGCGACCGGTTCGTGCCAGACGACCGGAAGGGCGGCGCCGCAGTTCGCTAAGCGGTGCCGGACGCGCGAATGGATGCGACCAATTCGCGGGCCTCGACCGTTGACCCATCTCCTTTGCGTGGCTAAACTTAAGGGCTATTCACGTTTCGCCTCAGGTCTGAGCCTGGGTACAACACGGGAAGTACGGTTATGGCATTTCCAGCTACCAAAATTCGCCGCGGAATGGTCATCGTCTTCGAGGGCGCGCCCTGTCGCGTCATCGAGTTCCGGCATCACACGCCGGGGAACCTCCGCGCGATGATCCAGACCAAGCTCAAGAATATTCGAAACGGATCCAGCTTTGAGCATCGGTTCCGCGCCGCCGACACGATCGACAAGGCGGACATGGAGACGCATGAACTCGAGTTCATGTATCAGGGTGGGGATACGTATCACTTCATGAACACCGAAAACTACGACCAGCTGGAAATGGACACGGAGATGCTTGGCGACAACGCGCCGTGGATGCAGCCGGGGATGAAGATCCTGGCCGAGTACTACGACGGCCGCGCGATCGGGATCCAGCTGCCGCAGTATCTGTCGTTCGAGATTGTGGATACGGCGCCGGTGATGAAGACGGCGACGAAAACGGCTTCGACGAAGCCGGCGAAGTTGGAGAACGGCGTGACGATCAACGTGCCCGAGTTCATTGCGACGGGCGAGCGGGTGCGGGTGAACCCGACGACCGAAGAATATCTGGATCGGGCGAAGGACTGATTGAACGGGCTGGTGGCCGGGGTTAGTTTTCCCGACCTCAAGGGTGTGCATGGTGGCTGTAGCTCAACTGGTTAGAGCACCGGTCTGTGGCACCGGGGGTTGGGGGTTCAAGTCCCCTCAGTCACCCTTGTAGGTCCGTAGCTCAATTGGTAGAGCACCGGTCTCCAAAACCGGGGGTTGCAGGTTCGATTCCTGCCGGGCCTGCTGGTGGGAGTCGGAGAGGTTGGATGAGGCGGTATCGTCTAGGGGACTAGGACACGGCCCTCTCAAGGCTGGAACACGGGTTCGAATCCCGTTATCGCTACTCGGTGCAGCACGCAGTGAACAACAAGACGACGACGGCCCCATCGTCTATCGGTTAGGACGGCACCCTTTCACGGTGCAGAGACGGGTTCGATTCCCGTTGGGGCTATGAAAGTAGGCCCCGTGTTGGGGTCGGACAGAGTGGGTTGGGGGCGTAGCTCAGCTTGGTTAGAGCACTGGACTGTCACTCCAGAGGCCGCGGGTTCGAGCCCCGTCGCTCCCGTAGTTGCAGCTGCTGTTGTAGCTGCTGTTGTAGCTGCTGTTGTAGGTGTAGGAAGCAGGACGGTTCGCCCTGGTGGTGAAACTGGTAGACACGCCATCTTGAGGGGGTGGTGCCGCAAGGCGTCTCGGTTCGAATCCGAGCCAGGGCATGTTCCTCGTAGCGGTTGTGCGCCACAGTAGCTCAGTGGTAGAGCACTCGATTCGTAATCGAGCGGTCGTCGGTTCAATCCCGACCTGTGGCTCTG
>BJHH01000012.1 GCA_014192065.1 Gemmatimonadota bacterium
CAATGCTGGGGATTGCCACAAGCTCGGGCATCAGCAGCGCGCCAGTGGGCGTACCAAGCAGCTCCGCCAGCGGTACCAGCAGGCTACCCAGCGAGTCGACAAATTGAACACGGAGTGCCATGGGTTTGGAAAGATTACCATGCAGCCGCGGCCAGTTCGGCAACAACCCAGTTATTTTGGTTCCACGCCCCCGGGGAGTTTGGAGCCACTCAAGATAAAACAAACGCGCCGGACGCGGCGCGCTGAGAAAGGTCGCATGGCATTTGTGCGCCCGCAGGTACGGATTCTGCAGCGCAGGCTTACCACGCCACACTCCGCTCCGGCCGCCGGCGTTGATATACCGCGGCTCGCAGTACTCTGCAACTACCAGCTGCGCGTGTCCCCGGCACACCAGCAGCGCGGCACATACTCACGGCCCAAGTTGAAATTCCAGCAGCTGGGCGCGACCCTCAATAACCACACCCGATGCTATGTAACATTCCTTGCAGTTTTGCACCGTCGCGAGGGCGCGCAACCGGGCAGCAAATGCAAAAACACCGGGCGCCGTCGCGTAATACAGTGGCTTACACCCGACGCGATCGCGTGCGACAGAGAGCGTGCGCGCATCGTGGTCGTACAGCGCCAACGCGAAATCTCCATTGAGTCTCTCGAGCATCATCCAGAAACCGCGTTCACGATAGAGGCATACAATCCCGCGGACAGGTTCGTCAGCCGAAAAGCCCAACTCCTCGCCATTGAACACCAGCCCATCCACGACAACCGAGATGTTTCCATCCATCGTGCAGGCCGACGTCTCGCATGTCCACTCGCCAAACGTACCTAGGCCTGCGGTGGCTGTTCTCACGGCGCCGACAATGTCGACTGCAGAGCCAAAACAAGAGGCCAAGAGCATTCCACGCACGAGGCGTTCGTTCTGCCCCCGCTCCGCATTCCCAACCAATCCAATGATTCGGGCCATGGCTATGCTTGCGCGTGTCCCAGTTCGAAAATATTCTACAGAAGCGGATGGTTCAATTTTTTCATCCATCCCTCCTCGCACATCGGCTGCCAAAAATGATACGCTGTTTCAATCCAGTGCTGTTTGACGAGTGGTCACTCAGCGGGTGGACGTTTCTTTTAGCACTCGGATTCGGCCAGCGCGTGCTCGCTGTACAGATCGTCTAGGATCGCCCAGGCAATGCCGAGCTGGTCGCGGGCCATCCAGGCCGCGGGGGTTGCGGCGACGATCGTGACAGCGGCCCGCACACTCTGTCGCCGCGGCAACGGCGCCGCGGGTCCCACAGGGGGCTACCGCCTAGGTCACGTGGGCATCGCCTCGATACTCCGCAGCCACAACTCGACGTTGACGAGCTGCCAGAAGAACATCATGTGGTTGTCGACGCGCTGCTGATCGGCGACGATCGCTTCGTGCTCGACGAGCAGGCGCTCGATTTCCTTGAGGTTGAAAATGCCGCGCTCGCGGAACTTCCTCGACGCGATCATGTCGCGCAGCGGCTCGCGCGCCGTGGTGGTGAACCAGATATGCGCCGGCGCGTTCCACCCGGCTTTCTTAAATCGTGTCCGGGTTTCTTCCGGCAACACCCCGGCCATCGCTTCGCGCAGGAGGTGCTTGCTGACGCCGTCGCGGAACTTCATCGTGCCGGGAACGCGGAACATGAACTCGATCAGGCGATGATCGAAGAACGGCACGAAGTTGTCCATGCCGAACGACACGGTGTGACGGTCTTCCGCGCGCAGACAGCACGGAATTGTCTCGCGCATCATGTCCTGGTACGTCCGGTTCTTGAGATAGCTCCGGAACGGGTGATCCATGACGGGTGTGTACTTCCGCAAGTCGAAAAAGCCCAGATCGAGCGCGTCCGCGTAGCGTTCGATGCGAAGGCGGTCCGGCAGGCAACGGCCGGGCACTGACAGATCAGCGAGCCTCGGCAGGTTCTGCTCCATGATCGCCGAGCTCTTCTTGAAGATCGGGTGATCGTGGTTCGCCGCCCACATCTCGACTTCGAGTCCGAGCTGCGCCAGATGGCCGCCGGTCTTGAGATCAGCAAAGAAGTGCCAGAAATGCTCGTACTCGCCCGCGTTGAGCTCGTCGCCGCCGAGACCGCCGAAGAGCGCGCCGTACCCGAGGCGCGATGCTTCCTCGCTCATCATGTAGTGCGACAGCCACGTCGCCGTCACAACGGGCTCGTCCTGCACGGCGACCATCTTCTCGATGGTGCCGAACACGTCGGGCTTGTCGACCGTGAGCTTGTGCCAAATCGATACGGTGGGCTCGAGCATCGCCTGGACCTCGTCGGACTCGTCGTACGTTCGATCGACATACCCGACCGAAATCGCCGGCAGCTTGCGGCCCGTGTTCTTCACCGCGCACGCGAGCACGGACGAGGAGTCCATGCCACCAGAGAGGGTGAACGCGGGCTTGTCGGCCGCGGCGAACCGGCGCGCGGTGGCGTCGAGCAGCAGAGCGCGATATTGCTCGGCCAGCGTCGCTTCCGGCTCGGTGTGATCAGGCGCGTCTGTCAGGCGCCAATAGCAGACCTCGCGGGCTACGCCTTTCGAGACGCGGAGCGCGTGAGCCGCCGGGAGGCGCCGGAGGGCGGCGAACGGCGAATCATGAATGGCGTTGTCGACAGTCCGGTAGTGTGAGCCGCCGAAGAGCGCGACGAACTCGCGATTCGGGGCGCGGCTAACGCCGGGCACAGACAGCAGCGAGCGCGGCTGCGACGCAAAGAGAAAACTGTCCCGGGTCTGCGTGTAGTACAGAGGCCGAGTCAGCACACGATCGGTGCCGAGCCACAGGACAACTTCCTTCGCGTCGTAGACGGCAACGGCAAAGTCGCCGTTTATCTTTGCGAGCGCGCCTTCGAACCCGTGACGCTGAAACAACGTCAGGATCGCGAAGGCAGTTGAAACGCCCGCGACGCCGAGTTCGTCGCCGTTGTAGACGAACCCGTCGGCGGCCGCGATGTCGCCGCCGAGCTCGGCGCAATCGGCTTCGCGCCAACCGGTCCAGCCGACGCCCGCGTTGCCGGAGTCATGCGAAGCCGTTCGCCAGATCTGGCCCGGCGGCAGCGCCGCGGCCAGCATACGTTGAAGTTGATCGTGCCGTTCAGCGGACGAGCCGCCGATGATCCCTGCTATTCGAGACATAGGTTATTTCGCGTTCAGTCTTTGATGCCGACGTAGAGCCAGTGCTCGTGCGGGCCTTCTTCGTCACGAATCTGCCAGCCGTAGGAGCCGAGATGCAGCTTTCGGAACGGCCTGAAGAGCGGCTCCATCTCATCGCGCTCCTTGAGATTCACAAGCATGAATTCCGTCTGTCGTGGCGACGTGATCTGGAGCCTCGAGAAATCGCCCTCGGTTCCGATCACGTCGCGGGCGTACCAGCAGCCGTGCGTCATCATCGACGCGACGAACACGCCGCCCTTGGCGGTCATGGCGTAGGCCTGGTCGACAATCCGGTGGATGTCTGCGTCGCCCAGGTAATAGAGGACCTGATTGGTCATGAAGACGTTGAGCTCAAGCGGTCCGAACATCGCCTTCAGATCCGGCATCACGTGCGACGTCTTGAAGTGATCGGCAAACTGCGGCAACAGCGCCTTGGTCTGCGACACTGCGGTTTCGCTGGTGTCGCAACCGTACGGCACGAAGCCCTGATAGGCGAAATACTTCACATGCGAGCCGGATCCGCACCCGAAGTCGAACATCGTCCCGCCGCGAATCCCGAGTTCCCACTCGATGATCTGCTTGTACACGCGGATGATGTGAGACTCCGGGTATGCGACGCCGTAGCCCTGCTGGTATTTCTTCTCGTATTCAGTGGCGCTGAATTTCTGGTTCATGCGGTGACCGAGGCTCTGGGAGTCAATTCGAACGCGTGATAGACCCGCTCCATCTGCATCTGGTCCATCCAGGCGGTTTCGCAGAGCGGGGAAAGGAAATAGTACACGGTTTCAATCCAGTGCTCCTTGAGCGCGCGCCACTCTCGCCGGCGGTGCTGGCGGAGCGATTCATACATGTTCATGAACACTGGAAACATCGGACGGAAGCCCACGTCATGCACCTGGAGCACCGGCCGCGGGATGAACCACTCGTGCCGCTTCACGCCGAGGCCAGCGCTCGAAAAGAGCGCGGTCCAGTCATCGAGCGACCGCGCCTGTCTCGAGAAATTTTCAGTCCGCCCCCGATCGAGATCGCGGATCCAGTCTGCATCCGTCACCGGAGCGAACCGAGAGAGCATGTGATCGAGCACCGACGGATCCGGCAACACGGTCACCAGGCGTCCGCCGGGCTTCAGAATCCTCCGAAGTTCGGCGAGCGCCACGTCGAGCCGGTCGACCCAGTACAGATTCGGCGCCCAGATTGTTTCGAACGCATGGTCCTCGAACATCGCCATGCGGGTATTTGGATCGTGCTCGACCAGCCGGCCGTAGAGGTTGAGCCGCGCGGCCTTTTCGAGATGCACCGCCTTCCAGCTCAATCCGACGTCGAACTTCTCGGCCGCCCGCGTGACGATATCGATGCCTTCCGAGGCGGTGCGGCTCACGTTGTAGTAATCGTCGTTCAGCGACTGCCAGTGCACGGAGCCGCGGTTCCACAACACATCGGAGTACACGTCGAAGTTCAGGCCGAATTCACCGCCGAGCAAAATGAACGACGGCGTACCGTCAAAGCATCCGAACTCGAGCGACGGCCCGCGCATCGGTGTCTGCAGCATACTCCGCACCACAAACGCTTCATGCGCGTACCACAGTGCGCTTTCCGGCCTGAGCCAGAGCGATGTCAAGTGACGACGCAGATAGTCCTGTCGCGAACCGGGGTCGGGCATCGTGATGCTCATGAGGGATTGCCTGACGAGGCCACCGCAAACACGTCGATCATGTTCCCGTAGAAGGCCGTCGAAAACACTTTCTCGTTGTTGCCGCGAAACTTGTTCAAGGCGCGGCGGACCACACGCCCCGCGAACGTCCGGAGATTCTTTGCGTTGCAGTACGGCGTCTTCATAAACGGACGTTCTACCTGGATCACCTCGAAGCCGATCCGCTGCAGGTGCGTACCAATCGTCTTCGCGGAGAAATACGTGAAATGCATCGGATGAAACAGCCGATGGCCTTCGGCAAAAAATCGCGCGGAAAAACTGTCGATGTTGATGAGATCCGCGATCACCAGCAACCCGCCGGGCTTGAGGATTTCACGCGCCTTCACCAGCACATCCCAGGGCCTTTCCATGTGGTCGAGCGCGTATTTCATCACCACCACGTCGAACGACGCGGGCTCGAGCGCCATGTCCTCGAAATACCCGGCCGTCACGCGCGTGTTCAACTCGCGCGCGCCAAACTCGGCGATGTAACGCGAGCTCTCGACACCGACCACCTGCCATCGCGCAGGGTCCAGCGATTTTTCAAGCAAGCCGGCGCCTGCCGCAACGTCCAGCAACCGGCCGCCGCGTCGAAATCGTTCGATGCGCTGCACAAGGTCGTCAAACTGCGGTCGCTTAGCGAGCAGCTCGTTGACGTAACTTCGCTGATTGCCCTCCGCATCGCGCGAGTTGGTCCAGAGCGCCTCGTTCGAATAGAACGCATCAATCTTCTCTCTCGATGGCCGCGGCGACTCGATCACGAGGCTGCACGCCGCGCACTGCACCAGCACCGAACCGGCCATGCCCTGGTTCTCCGGCACCACCAGATACGGCTTCGTCGTCGCGCATTCGAGCCTGCAGTGAGACGGGATCACGCGTCGGGCGCCTCCCCGGCGAGGGCGCGCTCGATGCGTGCAAGCGCCTCATCGGTATCGAGCCAGCAGATGATCTGCTGGTTTTCGATGTCGAGGTATCGATGCGCCTCTTTTTCTTTTCCCTGCTCGATCATGAGCACGAAGAAGAAGCCTGACGGGCTCTTGACGAGAAGCGCCCGCAGGCCGAAGTCCTTCAGGCGGCCGTTGAGCGATGGCGTCGCGTAGTAGCCCCACGATTTGCGGACGATGTCGAACTCGCGACCTTCGTTGGTGACGAGAGTGATCTGCTCGTTCTCGTCGAGCTGGACGTGCGCCGTGTCGGAGATCTGCAGCACCTCGGCGACGCCAACCGTGAACCTACGTGGTGGGTCGGAGGGCGTAAACTTCATGTCCATCCCCAGTCTGGAATGAGAAAACCGTCGATTTGCCAGACGCCGTCCCTCTTGGTCCAGACGTTCGCGTTACGAAACTTTTCGGCGATCTCGTATACCGGGCTTTCTCGATGCCGGCAAACGCGCAGAACTTGCGAATGTCTTCGCGCGGCGCATCGTCTCCACGCGCGCGCAACGTGGCAATTGCCTCGTCTCGGGTAATGCGACCGTGCCGTATCTCGATCGACAGGTTGTCGAACGCGCGCGTAAAGCCGAACTTGTACCATTTCAGATAGTGATGGATGGCGATGAAGTCATCATCGAGATCCGCGAACTCGTAGACGCCCGTGCGCGCGCGGCTGCCCGATTCGAATCCGTGCTGTCGCGCGACCTTCGCCGTCTTCTGCGGGTCCCACTCAAAGTAGTAGCCGAGAAACACGGCCTGGACGCCGGCGGAAGCCAGCTCACTCTCAGTGGGTCCGAAGTACGGAGTGAGCGCCTTGGAAGTGAGCGTCGGCGACACCCAGTCTTTCGCCGTCGTGCCGTGTGTGACGCCGTACTTCTTGAGCCAGGCCGCATCGAGGCGGAAGCCGGTTTGTTCGTCGTAGGTGCCGCCGTATTCAAAGGCCGAATTCTCGCCCCACACCACCAGCGGCACACCGAAGCGCACCGCGAGCATCAGCGGAATCGCGAACAGCGCCATGTGCATCGGAATGGCGGTCGAGCCAAAGCGCTCGTAGGCGTCGAGCATGAACACGCGCTCGACGGCGGGACTGATCTGGTAGTCGATGTGATCGACGCCGAGTCGCACGAGGTTCTCCAGATTGCGCCGGCCGATCTCAGTGCGGGCCGGTGTTTTCCAGGTCACGGCCAGCGGATTGAGGCCGTGCTCGAGGCACATGACGACCTGCCAGGTGCTGTCCTTGCCGCCGCTCACCGGCACGATGCAGTCGTATCCGCGCCTGCGCGATTGCGCAGAGGCGACCACGGCACGAAACGCTGCGGAGCGCGCCGCCCAATCGATCGCCGATTTGCTGTCGTGCGACCTACACGCGTTGCAGACGCCGTCGGCGTCGAATGAAAAATGGGGCCGCGTATCTGGGATGACGCAGCGCCGACAGTACTTCATTCGCCAAACTCCTCGAGGAACAGCTTGCTATTGATGAAATAGAACAGGAACTTGCTCTCGCTGTTTGGCATGGCGGCCGTGGCAATCAGGTCTTCGATGCGGTTACGACGAATGTGCTCGTAAATCGGGCTGTCATCGAGAAGCCAGCCGCGCACGTCCGGGTCGGTGACGTCGAGCAATTCGAGGATCGGCGCGTTGAAGCCGACCTTGGTGCGATTGTCTAGCACGGCGTCCGGCACGATGCCGCGCATGGCGTCACGCAACACCGCCTTTGCCCGGCCCTGCTGCACCAGGTGCTGTGTCGGAATCCGGCAGGAGAACTCGAACAGCGCGCGGTCGAGAAACGGCGACCGGTTCTCGATCGAGTAGAACATCGCGTTCAAGTCATCCTCGTGAAGAATCTGCGGCACGCTCTCATGAAACAACTCGTTCAGCATGCGGTTGCGCAGCAGGGCGTCGGTGTATCGCGTTTCCGCGAACGCTTCGCTCCACGGCTGCCTGAGATACTGAGCGAAGCCCTTGGCATCGAGATAAAGATGGCCGCGCTCGGCAGGATTCTCGACAAACACCAGCGGGTTTCGCAGGTAGGGGTTCCTCACGATCGGGCCCAGGTGCGTGTGCCACTCGGCGAGCGCTGACGCGAATCGCGCCGGATCGTTCCGCATCTCATAGAGGTACGAGTTGTGGTGATCGTAGTAACCACTGAAAAGCTCGTCGGCGGCTGTTCCGCTGATCGCCACGCGATAGCCCTGCGATGCAATCGCTCCCTGCAGCAGCCAGTGCACGTAGTACGAGATGGTGTAGACCGGCGCGTCATGCTGACGCACGAGCGTCCGCAGACATTCGAGGAACCGGTCCGGGGAAATTGGCACAGCCGTATGGCGAACGCCGGTCTCGCGAACGACCTGCTCCACCATTTCCTGCTCGTCGTAGCGCGCGTCGGTATTGAGGATGGTGAAACCGTGGACGTCGTAGCCAAAGACCCGCTTCGCGGTGCAGATCAGCGAGTTCGAGTCGATGCCTCCGCTCATGCAGAACGCGAGCGGCACGTCGGCGCGCAGCCGGAGTTCCATCGACCGCAGCACGCGCTCCCGCGTGCCAGCGACGGCGTCGTCGTAGCTCATCACGGCGTCGGCCGTGAACGACGGGTGCCAATATCGCGTGGTCGAGACCTGATCATCCGCGTCGATCCGCACGACCGACGCCGCCGGCGCTTCCTCGAGCCCCTCGAAGAAAGTGTGACCGGCCTTGCAGAGCGACCGGTAACCGTTGACGAGGTACCGGTACAGATGTTCGATGTTCGGCTTGAGCAGACGGCCGAAAAGCGCTGCGATGAATTTCACTTCGGAGCCGAAGTAGATCGAGCCGCCGTCGAGATAGACATACAACGGCTTCTCGGCGAACCGGTCCCGGCACAGCGTGAGCGAGCCGTCCCGTTCGTCATAGGCGGCAAACGCCCACATGCCTTCGAAGTCATCGAGCGCCGCGGCGCCCCGGTGGTCGAGCGCCTGCGCGACGACCTCTGTATCCGAGGAGGTCACGAACGCATGCCCGGCCTCCAGCTTCCGGCGCACCTCAAGGTAGTTGTAGAGCTCGCCGTTGAACGCGAGCCACGTGCCGCCAGCGCGAAATGGCTGATTCGAACGCGGATCTAGATCGATAATGCCGAGGCGGCTGTGGAGCAACGTCGTGTGCCGCCCGGTGGGACCGACGAACGACCGTGCTTCGGAATGGTCCGGGCCGCGGCGGTTCATCAGCGCCAGGGCCGCACGCACGCGCGCTTGCGGCAACTCGCCCGGGCCGCGATACCCGGCTATCCCGCACATAGGTCGATCACTCTGCCCGTTCCGCCCGCCGATGAAGGTGCGCCATGTCGGCGGTTTCTGAAATTCGAAACCCACATTTTTCGTACATCCGCATGGAAGGAATATTCGACGACTGCGTGCCGACCATCAGCACGTCAAAGTCACGCTTAAACTCGCGTGGGATATCCAGTTTGGCGCTGCTGATTATTGTTTCTCCCGGCTGCCATTCATAGGTGCGGTAAATAGGCTCCAGCGGGTAGGCATTCGCTCCCGCCACTGACTGGCCGTCGCCATCCAAAAGGTGGACAAACATAATGAAGTCATCCGCCACTAGATGCTGCACTGTCCATCCCCCCGCGCGCCGCCCGCCTCGCCGACAAAGGAACCGTCATTCACGTCACGCATAAAAAGAAACGT
This sequence comes from Gemmatimonadota bacterium, assembly GCA_014192065.1. Lineage (GTDB taxonomy): Bacteria > Gemmatimonadota > Gemmatimonadetes > Gemmatimonadales > Gemmatimonadaceae > Fen-1231. The sequence goes on from BJHH01000012.1 coordinate 9,456, forward strand.
ATTGAGGACGTGGTCCTGGATCTTTTTATATGCCACGTACACGCCATAAAAGTTATTTGCATACGCGCTCCAGTCGGTCGTGGTCGGTTCATTGCGCACGACCCGGCCGCCAAACGCGTCCACCTGAAGCCAGCCTTCAGGCGTGTAAACCAGCTTGACCGCGTCGAACACGCGCGCCGTGTTGGTCCAGTTGAGCGGTCCGACAAATCGCTCGTCGCCGTAAGCGAGCTCCTGCCGGCCGGCTTAGACCGACAGCGGCGCGAGCCCGAACGGCTTACTGACCTCGATAAAAAGCTGGCGCAGATCAAACGGAAAAGAAATTCAAGCACTTCGGCACACCCAAATGTTAAGCGCTAGCCCCACACTTGTCAAGTACCACTCAGCACCAACCTCCGCCCCGCCATTACCTAATGGTCAATGATCACTTATGTTACATACTCCGATAGGTACGATCAGCGCAACAATCGGAGACTATTGAACTTCTACAGGCCAGTATTGGCACCCCTAAACATTCAGTGCGCTCTGCCAGCAGCCACACCACGCCTACCTGTGCTGCGCCGCGTGTGCCACTCCTGCAGCGCAGGATCACCAACCCAACGTCTGATCAAACTCCAGTTCCGGGATCAACTCTGCATCCCCACCCGCATCGCCCACCAACGGATCACGCCCGGCTTCCGCTGCC
>BJHH01000013.1 GCA_014192065.1 Gemmatimonadota bacterium
GCATACACCATGTTGCCGGTCGTGGCGCATTTCTTGCCGAGTTTTGCCGAAACCTTAACCTGGGCGTCGCTGCCTGCGATTGAAGGGTTACCGAGGGCGTCAGTCTGAGTCACGCGGTAACAGTAGTAACCGGCTTCTGACAAGGCGGAAATGTCGGCTGTCGTGCCGTGGTTCACCGACATCGTCTGGAGCGTGTCAGTGACGGTGACGCCAGTACCGCCGGCGTTGCGATACACCGTGAAGGCGTTGCCGCGCAGGTCGGTCAGCGTCGCACCAAACGAGATACCGCTGTCGGCGCCAATGGCGGTGACGAGATCTGTCGTATCGACGCCGGAGCTCAGGATGCGCAAGCCGAAGCTGACGTTGCCACGCAGGTAGGTGAGCGACCCATTGGCGACCACTTTTGCGATTGTGGTTTGTCCCGGACCCTTGTTGTCAAACCGGGCAGCTAACGTGCTCGCGTTCGCGAAGTCAGAGTCCGCCGAGCTCGAACCGTCCGTGAAGATCATCGAGACCTTCGGCGTTACTACCGACGACATACTGTTGGCGCGGTTGTAGTTACGGTCATGCAGCGCGAAGTTCACGTCGTACGCCGCGCTCGCAGTCGTGGTCTTGGTGACGAGCGTATCCGTATTGGTGAGGGTCGTGCATTCGGTGTCGGTCACGTCAGCAACGTCGCAGTAGTTAGACGTTAGACCGCCGCCAGCCGCCATCTTTGAGATGCCACTCATTACGCCGCCGAACTTAATGGTCGCACTCGAAAGCGTCTTGCCAGAGTACAGCACGGGCACGACACCGACGGCCAAATTACCGCCACCAAGACCCGTCCATGCATAACCTTCTGGATCCGTGGCGGTAGTCTTGGTCGACGGGTAGGTGTACGTCGCGTACGCTACGTCATTGTTGTTCAGCGTCAGGTTGGACGAGTACGTCGCGGTCGAGCGCGCGGTCGTGCCAACGTACAGCACAACTGACATCGTAGCCGTTCCGTTCGCGTAGCTCACCGCGCCAGTCGTGGCATTGTACGCGGCCGAGTTGAACGTCAGCATAACGCTCGAGCTTGCATCGGCCATGTTTTCGCCAGCGGCCTGTGCGCCGGTCTCGTTGGCCGTCTCCACGGCGTTCCGCAGTGCTGCCGACTGCGCCGCAGTGAATACCTGCGAATCCGCGACCACGGTCCCGATCTTGAGATAGACCTTGGAGATCGTCTCCGTGCCCGGCTCAACGTTCACCATCACGAACACCGAACCCGAGACGCTCGTTGGGGTGATGGGGGTGCTGACGTTGGTGACGTAGACGCCAGCAATGCTAACGGTCGCAGGCACCGTCGCCGACGCGGCGACAACAACCGCCGAGGCGCAACCCTTCACGCCGACGTTCACCGTCGAGGTCGCGCAGATCGCGACGCCAGGCGTCGCAGCCAGCGCGGTCACAAGACCAGCCGTCGAAACGGAGGCCTTCGTGGCATCCGACGAAGACCACGTAACAGTCGTGGCGATGCCCGGATCCGCGTTGACCGCAGCCACCAGCGTGACAGCCTGGCCGATCGTGAGCGTCACAGCCGCAGGAGCGACCGCGATGCTGTTGATCTTGCCCGGGGCTACCGGCGTCGTGGTTGTGGTCGTGGTCGTGGTGGAGGTCAACGTGACGGCTGTTGGGCCGGCCACTGTGACCTTGTCACCGCACGCGGCAGCGAAAATCGCTACGGCGGCGACAGCAGAATAACGAAGAACTTTCATGCGACCTCCTAAGAGTGAAAAACGCACTGCTGGCTAATCTCGTGAAATGTGGCACGCATCGGGCTGGACAGCAACCCCCCCTACCTGGGAGGAAGCGTTCCGGCCCGATCTGCCACGTTTCCGAGTCACGCCGATATTCTCGGCGTGCACGAAATACTACACCCTTCTTGAGAAGACGTCAAGCAACGCACGCCACCTGAGCGTCTCCCTGTCACGGAACAGACGAGCCGGTGGCGCCAACGTCACGGAGCGCGGATTGGCAGAACCGCTGGCGGTGGTGGGGGGTCAGGCCAGAGATCCTGAGGGCGGCGATGTGTGCGGCCGTCCCATACCCAGAGTTTCGGTCCCATTTATACGAAGGGTGTCGGACCGAGAGAGATGCTAACAGTTTGTCGCGCAACACTTTAGCCACAATACTGGCGCAAGCAATCGAGTAGCACCGGGCATCGCCGCCCACCACGGCCCGGTGCGCCATACCCAGCTGCCGGATGGGGCGACCATCTATAAGGATGAGGTCGGCGGCGGCGCTCAGGCGCCGGATGGCCCGACGGATGGCCAGCGCGGTCGCGCCCGCGATGTTCAGGGCATCGATCTCGTGGACGCTTGCCGCGCCCAGCGCCCAGGCCACGGCGCGTTCGCGAATGAGCGGCGCCAGGCGCTGGCGCTCCCGCGCCGAGAGGGCCTTGGAGTCGGCGACACCCGGAATCGCGCGGACGTCGGGCGGCATGATGACGGCACATGCGACAACGGGGCCCGCAAGCGGGCCCCGTCCGACTTCATCTACTCCGGCAATCAGCCGGAACCCTGCGGTGCGCAGATCGCGCTCGATGCGGCTCCAGCGCGCCATCGTGGGCTTCGCGCGCCCGGGGCTCTGGCTTACTCGGCGGCCGGTGCGGCCGGCGCGACGGTCTCTGGCACGACGAGGCGGGTGCGCTTTTCCTTGATGCGCGCCGACTTGCCCGTCACGCCACGCAGATAGAACAGCTTGGCGCGGCGGACGATGCCACGACGGACGACCGCGATGCTCTCGAGCATTGGCGAGTGCACCGGGAAGATGCGCTCGACGCCGACGCCGTTGGAGATCTTGCGCACCATGAACGTTTCGCTGACACCGGCGCCGCGGCGCGCGATGCACACGCCCTCGAACGCCTGGAGACGCTCCTTGTCGCCTTCACGAACACGGACGTTGACGCGCAGCGTGTCGCCGGCGCGGAAGGGCGGGATCTCGCGGAGCCACTCTTTCTGGGTTTCGATAAAGGCATGCATGGGGATATTTCGACTGAGTTTACGGAGAGCCTAAAAACGTAGTCGCCGCAGCACCTAACTTCAAGAGCGACTGGACGGTAGGTCCGGGCGCCCGCTACGGCTGCGGCGCCCGCCGCCACTTCTCGATCTCGGCGTGGTTGCCCGAGAGGAGCACCTCCGGCACCGTGTGCCCCCGAAAATCGGGCGGCCGAGTGTAACTCGGCGCGCTGATCCCACGGCCATCGTAAAACGAGTCGCCGCGCGCGCTGTCCAGGTCACTCATGGCCCCTGGCAAGAGCCGGACCACCGAGTCCACGATCGCGAGCGCCGCGGGCTCGCCACCGGAGAGCACGAAATCGCCCAGCGAGAGCTCCTCGGTGGCGAGATGGTCGGCAACGCGCTGGTCCACGTCCTTGTAGTGGCCGCAGAGGAGCGTGAACTCGCTGAGCTCCGAGAGGCGGACCGCGTCGTCGTGCGAGAACCGGCGCCCGCGGGGCGAGAGCAGAATGATGGGAGGCTTGGCCTGCACGGCCTCCACCGCTTCGAAGAACGGGCCGGGCTTCATCACCATACCGGGACCGCCACCGTACGGCGCGTCGTCCACCGTGCGGTGCTTGTCGTGCGTGTAGTCGCGCAGGTCGATCAGTTGATACGCCACGGCGCCCGCTGCCTTGGCGCGCGCGGGAATCGAGAGTGCCAGCGGCCCCTCGAAGAATCCGGGAAAGATCGAGACGATGCGAATGGTGAGCATCAGGGCTCGGCCTTGACCGGTTCGAGCAGACCGTCGGGCAGCGTGAGGCGGATGGCGCGACGCTCGCGATCGACCATGGTGACAAATGCGTCGTTGAAGGGCACGTCGGCACGCCACGCCGTGCCCCGCACCTCGAGCACGAGTCCCTGCGGCACGGCGTACCATCCAGCCACGACCCCGATCTCGCCATGCGTTGCCTCGCTCACGCGCATCCCGACGAGTTCGTGTTCGTAGACTTCGTTCTCGCCGGGCGGAGTCAGTTCTGCGATCGGGGCTTCGAACTGCACGCCTCGCCACCGGTCGGCCGCCGTCTTGTCGGCCACGCCGTCGAGCTTCACCAACCATCCGTCCTTGAACGGGCGACTGGACTGCACGATGCACTCCCGACGCGTGCCGTCTGCTGGGGCATCCGTTGCCCCGCGAGGCGCACGGGGTGCCACAGGGCTTTGGCGAGGCTCCACGCGACTCGCGTATACACGACGGCCGGGCGCAAAGACGGCGCCCGGCTCGTTGGTTGTCGGTTGGACCACGAGCTCGCCCTTCAGTCCGAAGGCGCGACGCACGCGGCCGACCAGCGCCATCTGTTGCGAGACGGCTTACCCCTCGACGACCGGCACCGCAGCGCCGGCAAGCTTCGTCGCGAGACGCGCTTCGTGACGGGCCTTGAGTACGCCCGCGCGGCGGAGCAGCGAACGGACGGTGTCGCTCGGCTGTGCACCCTGGTCGAGCCAAAAGATGGCGCGCTCGTTCAACAGATTGAGCGCGTTCTTGCCACCGCGCGGCGCGTACTGACCAATGGACTCGAGGTACTCACCCTGACGGGGCTTGCGGCCATCGACGACGACAATGCGATAGGACGCGTTGTGCTTGCGCCCGGTACGGCGGAGACGAATACGAACAGCCACAGGGGTACCCTCGAGAAAGTGTGTCGGGTGGAGCAGCCGAGCTCATCGCGTGCCGGGACGACCCCGACCGCACTCGGAAAACGAAGACCTTAACGATAACCGCCAAACATCCCGGGCGGCACCCGCCCGCCAACTTGGGAGGCCTTTTTCATCATTTTCTGCATCTCCCGGAACTGCTCGAGCAGCCGGTTCACGTCGCTGATCGGCCGGCCGCTGCCCTTGGCGATGCGCGCCCGCCTCGAACCGTTCAGGATCTCGGGCTTTTTTCGTTCGGCCGCCGTCATCGAGAGCACGATGGCTTCGGCGTGCTTGAGGCGCTTGGGATCGGCGTTGACCTGCTTGAGCATTTTCGCGTTGACACCGGGCAGCATCCGCAGCACGCCCTCGATGGGCCCGAGGCGCTGGATCTGCTTCATCGCCGAGAGGAAGTCGCCGAGGTCGAGGCCTTCCTTGCGGACTTTTTTCTCGAGTTTTTTGGCCTCGTCGGCATCCATCGTGGCTTGCGCCTTCTCCACGAGCGAAATGACGTCGCCCTGCTGCAGAATGCGACCGGCCATCCGATCGGGGTGAAACTCTTCGAGGGCGTCGGTTTTCTCGCCCGTGCCGATGTACTTGATGGGCTTCTTCGTGACGCCATAAATCGAGAGCGCGGCGCCGCCGCGCGCATCACCATCGAGCTTGGTGAGGATCACGCCGGTGATGCCGACGCCCCGGTCGAAGCCCTGCGCGATCTTGACGGCCTCCTGGCCGGTCATGCCGTCGGCCACGAGCAGAATCTCGTCCGGACGCACGGCCTCCTTGAGGCGGCGCAACTCGTCCATCATGTCGTCGTCGATCTGCAACCGACCGGCGGTGTCGAGCAGCACCACACGGTCGCGCTCGCGGCGCGAGAGATCGAGTGCCGCGCGCGCGATCTGCTCCACGTCGTTCGTCGTGCGGTCGGCATAGACGGGAATGTCGAGTGCCCGGCCAAGTGTCTCGAGCTGGTCGATCGCGGCCGGACGATAGACGTCGAGTGCGACGAGGCGCACCTGCCGCCCCTCGGCCTTGAGTTTGCGGGCCAGCTTGGCCGAGGTGGTGGTCTTGCCCGAGCCCTGCAGCCCGACGAGCATCACGACGGTCGGTGGAACGCTCGAGAGCTTGAGTCCCTCGCGGCGCTCACCGAGGAGCGTGACGAGCTCGTCGTAGACGATCTTGACGAGCTGCTGGGCCGGCGAAACGCTTTTGACCTGCAGCGTGCCGATGGCGCGTTGCTCGACGCGCTCGAGAAATTCGCGACTGAGCTGGAAGTTGACATCGGCCTCGAGGAGGACGCGGCGCACTTCGCGCAGGCCCTCCTTGATGTCGGCTTCGTTGAGGACGCCACGGCCGCGGAGTTTCGCGAAGGTGGCGGCGAGTTTGTCTTGGAGTTCATCGAACATAGGGCGTGGAATCTAGCCGCGTGCCGCGGCCGGCTCATCCAGGCGGGACCGCGGAGATTCGCGGAGACTGCCGCCGCTACGCAGTAGAAGCCTGGAGCGCGGCACGCTAGGTTGGATGTTGTGCCTGCGCCCACACCGCAGAATGTCCCGGACGAGCTGCCTCTCCTGGCGCTCCGCAGCACCATTGTCTTCCCGCACGGCCGGATTGCCGTGCAGGTGGGGACAACCGAGAACATCGCGCTCCTTCGCTCGCTCGACGCCACGGCCGGGCTCGTGCTCGTGGCCGTGGGCCTCGGTCCGAACGCCGACGACCTCGACGACCTCGTGCACCGGATCGGCGTGGTGGCGCGGGTGCGCGAGCGGATGCCGGCGGGCGCGGCGACGTTGCAGGTCACGCTCGAAGGGATCGCGCGCGTCCGGATCGGCGCACTCACGCAGCGCGTGCCCTACCCGGTCGCGCGAACGCAGCCGGCCGCGGAACTCGTCGTCGCCGCCGGCGCTGCCGATGCGTCACTCGAACGCCTCATCCGCGCGGCCGAGTTGCTCGCCGAGCTCGACGCCACGTTCCCCGCCGAACTCGCGGGGCTCGTGGCCCGTCACGCCAGCAACGCCGCACGCGCCGCCGATCTCGCGGCGGCGCACGCCACGATGCGGGTCAGCGAGCGCGACGAGTTGGTGCAATGTCTGGATCCCGCCGAACGGCTCGAGCGGCTCGCGGGACGCTACGAGAAGGAGGTCGCGCGCGCGCAGGTGCTCGGGGAAATCGAACGGCGCACCACGAAGAACGTCGAGCAGCACCACCGCGAGTTTTTTCTCCGCCAACAGCTCCAGGCGATTCGCACCGAACTCGGCGAGCGCGACAGCACCGAGAGCGAAGCCGACGAGTTGCTGCAGCAGATTGCGGCCGCGGGATTGCCGGACCACGTGGCGCAGGAAGCGCGGCGCGAGACCGAGCGTCTGCGTGCGCTGCCCCCAGCCTCGAGCGAATACCAGGTACTGCGCCACTACCTCGAGTGGGTGCTGGCAATGCCGTGGACGCGTGCCTCGGGCGCGACGGAGATCCCGCTCGACCGCGTGGAGCAGGCGCTCGGCGACCGGCACTACGGGCTCGACGAGGCCAAGGAACGGATCCTTGAATACCTCTCGGTGCGCCAACTGCTCGGCGCGGGCAGCCGCGACCCACACGGCCCCATTCTCTGCTTCGTCGGACCGCCGGGCACGGGCAAGACGTCGCTCGGCGAGGCCATCGCCGCGAGCATCGGGCGCGCGTTTTATCGCATCTCTGTTGGCGGCGTGCGGGACGAAGCCGACGTGCGCGGCCACCGTCGCACCTACGTCGGATCGATGCCGGGGTTGATCGTGCAGGCGATGCGGCGCGCGCAGTCGAACAACCCGGTGCTGATGATTGATGAGATCGACAAGATGGCTGGCGGCGGATCAGGCGGCGGCCCGCTCGCGGCGATGCTCGAAGTGCTGGATCCATCACAAAATGGCGCGTTCGTGGATCACTACCTGAACGTGCCGTTCGACCTCTCGTCGGTGCTGTTCATCTGCACCGCCAACTCACTGCTCGACATTCCGGCGCCGTTGCGCGACCGAATGGAAGTGATCCGTATTGCGGGATACACGGTCGAAGAAAAGGTCGAGATTGCGTGGCGCTACCTCCTGCCACGCCTGTTTCGCGAGCACGGCATCAGCGACCGCGACCTGCAGTTCACCGACGAGGCGCTCTCGACGATTTCGCACCGCTATTCGCGCGAGGCCGGACTGCGCGGGTTCGAGCGCAACCTCGCGGCGCTGATGCGGCGGCGCGCCCGGATGAAGGCCAAGGGCGAGGAAGGCGCCTGGGTGGTGGACGGCCCGCGCATCGACGACGTCCTCGGCGCCCCGCGCTACCCGGTGGACGAAGCCGAGGTCGAACCGGAAATCGGCACGGCGACGGGACTCGCGTGGACCGCGGCCGGCGGTGAACTGATGACGATCGAAGCGCTGCGCATGCCCGGCACGGGCAAGCTGCACGTCACCGGCCAACTCGGCGATGTCATGCGGGAGTCGGTCGATGCGGCGTGCTCGTACGTGCGCTCGATGGCGAAGCCGTTGCGGATTCAAGACGCCGAGATGAAGGCCACCGACCTGCACATTCACTTCCCTGCCGGCTCGGTGCCGAAGGACGGCCCAAGCGCTGGGGTCGCGGTGACCCTCGCGATCGCGAGTGTGATGAGCCGGCGGCCGGTGCGCCGCGATGTGGCCGTGACGGGCGAGGTCACGCTGCGTGGCAAAGTGTTGGAGATTGGCGGCGTCAAGGAGAAAGTGCTCGCCGCGTATCGGGCGGGGCTGCGCGACGTGATCCTGCCAGCGACAAACGAAAAAGATCTGCGCGACCTGCCGGCTGTTGTGCGTGATCAGATGCGGATTGTGTTCGCGAAGTCGATGGACGAGGTGATGGCGCTGGTACTGCTCGCGCCGATCGCGATGACGCAAGGCGCGGAGCGCGCTGATGCGGAGCGCGCGGATGCGGAGCCGATGCCACGCGCGGATGGGCGAGGTGATTCGGTCGCGCACGACGACGCCTGGCCCGCGCAGTAAGGGCGAGCAGCGGCCACGCAGTAACGGCAAACAGCGGCCGCGCAGTAAGCACAAACAGCGGCCGCGGGTTTTCGCGGGTGGGCTCGGGTGACTACGCGTCAGTCCTGATTCAGCGAGGCGTACCCGCGCTGAGCCGTGGGAACCCGCGTTGACCCGCGTTGACCCGCGTTGACCCGCGTTGACCCGCGTTGACCCGCGTTGACCCGCGTTGACCCGCGTTGACCCGCGTTGACCCGCGTTGACCCGCGTTGACCCGCGTTGACCCGCG
>BJHH01000014.1 GCA_014192065.1 Gemmatimonadota bacterium
GCGACGAGCGTGGATTGCGAGAGAAAGGTGCGCCGGTCGAGCGCGCATCCGGTGCAGGCCACATCATGGGTGGCACTCATCAGTCTCTCCGGATTGGTGAGAGCATCATCAGGTACGACGCCAACGCTGTGCTTCCCGACAATATCGCGGCGGTACGATGCTGATTCCGGATAGATCCGGACTGCTTGGCGTCGCGCGACAACTGGCCCACATACGCGAACCCCGCGTCGGACGCGAGCATCAGGATCGCGTGCGTGGTGCGCCACGCACGGCCTTTGGGAGCCTCGCGCGATTCGATGAGGTTCCACACGCCGGTGACGGTGTTGGTGGCGAAGAGTGCCAGTACGCCGGTCGCGAGAATCGGGTGCGTGCGCTTGACCCACTGCGGTGCATCGGTGCCTTCGTTGATCAGCCTCTGGCCGGTGTAGTACTGCCCCACGAACAGCGGTATCATCGTCCAGCTCGCCGCCTTGTGAATCGCGAGGCGGGTTTGGTACCAATCGCTCATTTCGATCGCCTTGGCACGCGGACGTGTGGTGTCGGCGCGCGCGATACCGGCGGGCATGAGTATGACCGCCGGAGGCGGCGGCGGCGACAGCGTGTCGCTGGCGCCAATGGCCAGCGCGACGGCTAGGGAAAGCATTGGGCAAGGAGAGGCGAGGGGTCGGCGGCGCGGAGTCGACGAAACAACTCCAGCCGATATCCTGTGGATGAGCTATGACGGTCGTGCAATGACGACGGTACCGGCTGAAGAGTCAAACGTCGTGCCGAACGATTGCAGGCTGCCCGTTCGCTGCCCGCCGGTGTTTGCCCCCGTGGCCGAGAACTGTGCGCCATGATTTGGGCAGAAGAAGCCGCCGTTGCTGATATTGACCGTCGTACCCTGGTGTGTACAGATCATCGACAACGCGGTGAACGTGGACGCGCCGGAACGCACGAGCGCCGTTGGCGAACCGCTGCCGCCATCGACGCGGGCCACTCCGCCGACGTTTGCCAATGCGGAGAAGCTGGAGAGTTTTACCGTGATCGGGCCCCCGCTTGTGCCTGATGCGCTCGGAGCGGTCGGCGAGGAACATCCGTCGAGTACGGCAGCAACCGCCGCCAGAGTCGCGGCGCCAACGAAGGTGCGCCGGCTCACCACGCACGCCGCACAACCGTCTGCCCTGGCCAATCCATCTGCGCGCAATGTCACTTGTCCCCCCTGAGGGTCGGGCCGAACAACAAGGCGCTTGTGAGGGCGAAAACGAGCATTCAGTCTCCTGTTGTGATGAGACAGGCACCTGGGCGCACAACTACGATGCCGAGGTTGCCTGACGTGACCCCCAACTCTGTACCGAGGATTATGTCGGTCCGGTGGATGGGGTAAAGGTAGGTATGGCGTCCGTGAGTGCCAGCGCAAACTCGCGCGGGGTGAGATCTCGAAGCTTGCGGGCAGTCCCACTGGCGTGTCAGATCGGTCCCCGCCGGCATCGCGCCACCACTAGAACCGCCGGCCGCACGGCCCACGAGGCGCGCGAGAGCGTCAGCCAGCACGCCGCCGCCCATCTGTCAGTGCTCGCGCGGTCGGCGATCACGCCGTATACTCGACTGACCCCAATCGAATTTCCTATCCAGAGGTAGCTGATGCGACGCTTCATCGCTTCCGCCGCGCTGCTCGTGTTGGCGCTTGGCCCCACGCTGCACGCGCAGGCGACCGCCACCGCGCGCCCAGCGCGCATCGTACTCGCACCGCCCACCAAGGGCGCGCCCGAAGCGATCAAGACCTCGTCGATGGCGTCCGTCATTGCGCGCGGCGACTCGCTGCAACTCCCCGGTACGCGCGAGCCAGTGCCCGGCGCTCCACTCAGTCATCACATTGCCGGCTTCGCTGTTACGCTCTGCGGCGCGGTCTTCATCACCGGTCTCGAACCGGCCGACGCCGCCGCCAACGTCGGCTTCTTCGCCGGCCCGCTTAAGTACCGCAGCGAAGTCAAGGACACCGTCATCGATCGCAAGACGCAGACGGTCAAGCTCACCCTCAAGAACGGCGTCACTCGCGTCGCGCGACGCTACGGCTCGCAGGGGTGCGTGCCACTCCCGATCGGCGAGGACTCGGTGCACTTCACGCCGAGCATCGTGAAGTCCGCCTTGCCTCCCGCCACCACCACCCCGTGGCCGATGGGCGACGTCCTTCCGAAGAAGACCGACTGGGCCGGCGTCGACTCCGCGCTCGTCGCGCAAGCCGTTGCCGAAGCCTTCGGCCCCGACTCCGCCATGACGCTCGGCTTCGTCGTCACCTACAAGGGCCAGATCATCGGCGAGAAGTATGCCAAGGGCATCAACCTTCACTCGCAGCTCGAGAGTTGGTCCATGGGCAAGAGCCTCACCGGCTCGCTCGTGGCACGCCTGATCCAAATGGGTGTCTACCGGCTCGACCAGGCCGCGCCATTCCCCGAATGGCAGAAGCCCGGCGATCCGCGCCAGCAGATCCGCATCATGGACATCATGCGCATGTCGAGCGGCCTGCGCATCCTTGCTCCGCAGGATCCGGGTTACAAGGAGAATGAGGCCGTCTATCCGGACCACCTCTACCTCTACACAGGCAGCGTCAACGAATACGCATACGCCGCGTCACGCCCGCAGCAGTGGAAGGCCGGCACGGTCGGCCGCTATCGCAACGTCGATCCCGTGCTCGCCAGCTACCTCGTGCGGCTCGGCGCCGAGAAGCTCAAGCAGGACTATCACGCCTTCCCGGCGCGCGCGCTCTTCGACAAGATCGGCATGCGCGACGTCACCATCTACACCGACCCGTACGGCAACTTCCTGGGACAGGGCGCCGAAGTGATTGCCGCGCGCGACTGGGCGCGGCTCGGCAACCTCTACTTGCAGGACGGCCTCTGGAACGGCGAGCGACTCTTGCCGGCTGGCTATGTGGAGTACGCGCGCACGATCGCACCGGGCTGGCTCGCCGACGGTCGCCCGGTCTACGGCGGCGGCTTTCTCTGGATCAACGGCGACGGTCGCGAGCCGCTTCCCACCAACGCCTTCGCCTTTCTCGGCGCCGGTGGTCAGAGCGCATGGATGGTGCCGACACACGGACTCGTCATCGTGCGCATCGGCAAGTATCGCGGCTCGAACGCCAGCGAAGCCCC
>BJHH01000015.1 GCA_014192065.1 Gemmatimonadota bacterium
GCCCGCGCAAACCCGTGCGCCAGTATGCCGCACTCTAAAAACTTCCGCAGGTCGCGCTCCACGTATGCCGGCACCGGGTCTACCACCCAATCTGCACCCGCATCCAGCCCACCCGCGCGCCGCCGCGCCAGCCATGTCTCCAGATTTTGCTGCACCACTTGGTACGCCACACTCCGCTCCGGCCGCCGGCGTTGATACACCGCGGCGCGCTGTAGTTCTCCGGCGCGCCGGCCTGAGTGCGCCCCCGATTTTACCCCATGCACCGACGCGCCTTCCTCAAAGCCGGGCTTCTCACCGGAGCGGCCTGGCCCCTCGCATCCCGTGCGGCCGCCGCACCCGATGCCGTCTCCATCCGTTTCAACTGGTCCTGGGTCGGCAACTACGCGCCGGTCGTGCTCGGCCGCGAGCGCGGCTACTACCGGGATGCCGGCATCAACCTGACGGTCGGACAGGGCAAGGGTTCCGGTGCCACCATCCGGCAGGCCGGGGCGAAACTCGACACGTTCGTCTGGGCCGACACGTCGGCCCTGCTCGTGGTCGCTTCGCAGGGCGTGCCAGTAAAGGCGGTGATGATGCTGACGAAGTGCAATCTCGGGGTCGCCTCGCTCCGCGACCGGCTCGTGATTCGCACCGCGCGCGATCTCATCGGCAAACGCGTCTCGGCCACGCCGGGCGATGGCAACACGCAGATCTGGCCCGCGGTGCTGGCGGCCAACGGCATGAAGCCCACCGACGTGGAACTGGTCTACCTCGACGGCACGGCCGCGGTTGCCGCGCTGCGCACCGGCCGGGTGGACGCCGCGTTCTGCGGGATTTCCGATCAACCGGTGACGCTGCGCAAAGCCGGCTTTCCCGCGGTCGCGGTGACGTTTGCCGACCTCGGCGTGCCCACGCTCGGGTCCGCGTTGATCACGCACCAGGACACGATTCGCGAGAAACCCGACCTCGTGCGCCGGATGGTCTCCGCGACGCAGCGTTCCTGGGTCGCCGCCCTCGAGGATCCGAAGGCGGCCGTGCAGGCGCTGGTGAAAATCGCCGAGACCCCGCTCAACGCGGAGCTGCTCGCGAACAGCCTCGAAGTGTTCCAAGGCCTCGCTACCGGCGCGAAACCGACCGGCCGCATCGAGCCGTCCGCGCTCCAGCAGACTCTCGACGTGCTCAAGCAGCACGGCGGCCTCAAAACCGACCGCCTCGCCGACGCGTTCTTCACGAACGAGTTTGTCGGCGCGTGATCCGGAACGCCTTCGATGTCGGGCCTGCGCTCGTCGCCGGGCGGGTCGGGAATCCAGAAACAAAAACCCGAAGGCCGGGTGCCGGCCGAAGGAGAAGGCGCGCGTGGCGCGCCTTCAGTTGACCAGATTGATTGGCTGGCCCGCCTGGAAGGCCGCGATGTTTTCGGCGGCGACCTTGGTTAGGCGGCGACGCGCCTCGACGGCCGCCCAGGCGATGTGCGGGGTGAGAGTGAGATTGGGCGCCTGCAGCAGCGGATTGTCGGCCGGAATCGGCTCGACGGTCACGACATCGAGCGCGGCGCCGGCGATCCAGCCAGCGTGCAACGCCTCGGCGAGATCGGCGTCCCGGACCAGCGGCCCGCGCGACGTGTTGATCAGATACGCGCTCCGCTTCATCGACTGCAGAAGTGCCCGGTTGATCAGGCCGGTATTCTCGGGCGTGAGATTGCAGTGCAGGGTGACGACATCCGCCTCGGCAAAGAGTTCAGGGATGCTGCGCCACGCAACCGGATAGGACGGCGGGTTGCCTTGGAAGACGTCGTTGACGAGGACCTTCATCTTAAAGGCGGCAGCGAGCTCGCCGACCCGGCGCCCGATCCGTCCAAAGCCCACGATTCCGATCGTGCGGCCGGCGACCTCCGCCAGCGGACGGCGCCAGAAACTCCATTCGTTGGTCCGGTTCCATTCGCCCTGGTGGACGAGGTCGCTGTGGAGTTGCGGCTGCCGCAGGAAATTCAGCAGGAGAGCGAAGACATACTCGGCGACGGCGTCGGTGCCGTAGATGGGAACGTTGGCCACCGCGATGCCGCGCGCGCGCGCCGCCTTGACGTCGACGATGTTGTAACCGGTGGCGAGGACGCCGACGAACTTCAGCTGAGGGAGCTGGGCGAGGGTCTCCTCCGACAACGGCGTCTTGTTGGTCAGGAGAACGTCCGCGTCGAGGGACCGTTCGATAATCTGATCCACGGCCGTGCGATCGTGGCAGACGAATTCGCCGAGTTGGGCGACATCGTCCCAGGGATTGTCACCGGGGTTCAGCGTAGCGCCGTCGAGTACAACGATTTTATGGATAGGAAATTCAAGCTCCCAAACTCCTACGAATTGTAAGCGCTGGCTCCGCAGTGGTCAAGTCCCACTCTGCACTAACTTCCACTCCACCAATGGTCGAATAGCAATCAATCACTTTTGTGCGATATTCCAAGAGGTACGATCTGCACAACAAACGGAAAATGCACAATACCTACGATACGGCATTGGCAGCCCACAACACTCACCGCAGCGCGCCAGCACCTGATCCATACCCCTCCACGCTCCGCTGCGTGTGCCACTCCTGCAGCGCAGGATCACCAACCCAACGTCTGATCAAACTCCAGTTCCGGGAT
>BJHH01000016.1 GCA_014192065.1 Gemmatimonadota bacterium
CCGTCGAATAGCCCTTTGCCATGATCGCCCTCGCCGCTAATGGGAGCGAACATCGAATCTGATTTGCAGGAGTTAGGGAATCCCTCGCTGCTTAAATTGATTCACATCGGGTGGAAACCGCTCTAGTGGTCGATAAATATCCGAGCTTGTCCAGGAGGAGGTGAGTGTACCGCGGCCCGGTTTTGAGACACCCGGCTGAGCTTATTCAGGCGGCCAACTTTACAGCGGCCGTAGCGTTCTGATCAAGTCGATATTGATTGGCTCGCACCTGGGCTGGGGTACGATGACCGTGGCGGGCGACGAGCCAATTTTCGTTATAATGCCTGGCGAACTCGATGAGTGCGGCTCGCAGTTCTTCGATTGTGTCGAAGGTCCGTACCCACAGTAGGTTCTCCTTGAGGGTTCTGATGAAGCGCTCTGCGACCCCGTTGCCCTGGGGCTCTCGCACGAAGGATGGCGACGCTTCGATCCCCAGGCACTTGATTTCGTTCTGGAAATCGTCGGACATGTAGTTCGAGCCGTGATCGTGACGCAGCTTCAATCCGCGCGCCACGCCGGGCGCGATTGCGCCGAAGCACCGATGCACGGCCTGGCGCACCGGCTCCAGCGCCTCGAAGCGGTTGGCTGATCGCGACGCATGAATGCCGACGACTTCCGAGTTGGCGTGCTCCACGGCGACGAAGACATTGGCCCGGCCTTCTCTGACGGTGATCGTTTGAGTCATGTCGGTTCCCCACATTTCATTGACCTTGTCGGTGACGATCGTCCCATCGTGCAGTTTGGTCTCGGTGCGTCCAACGCGATGTGGCGCGAGCAAGCCATTCTCCCGCATCACCCGTCTGACACGGCGGGGGCTCGCGCGAACGCCGGCAAAGCGCAATCGCGCCCATAACTTGCGGTAGCCTTCCCCGTGAAAGCGGGAGGCATCTATTTGCCGACGGATATGATCTGCCAGCTCCGCGTCCGAACATGCGCCGATCGGACCAGGCCGACGGGCAATCGTGGTCGGCTGTGTCTCTCTGAGCGAGCGATAGACGCTGGCGCGCGAGACCTTCCACACCCGCGCAACGCGCGCCAGACCATAACAACGAGCAACGGAGGGCGAGAGCGTCTGGCTCATCGTCTCGACCTCCTGTGTGCAAAAGGGCGTTTGCCCTCCATCGCCGCTATCTTGGCGTAGAGTAGTTCGTTGTCCATGGTGATCTCGCCCACCTTGGATTTCAGCCGGGCGATCTCGTCGTCGCGATCATCACGTTCGCGCTCTTTCAGGGATGTTGCTGCCCCAGAAAGCGCCCGGTCGCGCCACTCGGTCAGCTTGGCGACGGTGACATTCGTCTCCCGGGCCACAAGCTCCAACGGCTCGCCACGCAACAGCCGTGCCACGACCGCCAACTTACGCCTGACGGAATTACGCTTCGGCCGGTTAACATCGACGCCCGAAGGGACGCCTGCGCCAGCTTTGGGGGAGCGCTCCGGCGTCCCTTCGGGCTTGCGCCCTTCATCATTCGTCATGTTTGACACTCCGGTTGAGGTTAAATTTACCTCAGCCGAGTGTCTCATCTATCCGTGCCGCACCCCACCACACGGCAGATCGCGAACCTGCCGTATACGCCGGTCGTACCAACCCAAATGAATTCGCCCGCAGCACCCGCAAACCGTTTTTTTGCGCGCCGGGCGAGCGTGATGATGCGCGCCTTCGGATCACC